>CAVQFW010000018.1:42500-265979 GCA_963711875.1 uncultured Acidobacteriota bacterium | reverse complement strand
CTGTACGCCCGGCAGCGCCTCGAGTTTCGCCTGGAGCTGCCGGTCGAACTCCGCGCCTTTGGCATCAGAATATCCCGCGGTAAACAGGTCGTAGGAAGCGGTGAATACATTATGCGGATTAAATCCCAAATTGATTAACTGCGCCCTCAGGAAGCTGCGAATAAAGAGTCCCGCGCAGATCAGGAGCAGCAGCGAGAGCGAAATTTGCGCCACCACCAGCGTACTCGCGAGGCGGGCCTTTTTCAGGCTGCCCGAAGCGCTGCCCGTGTCTTCCTTCAACACCGCAACGGGTGCCAGACTCGAGGCGCGGAGTGCGGGCAAAATTCCGAAGATCACTCCGGTCAGCACTGAAATCACGAACGTGGCGATCAACACCGTCCGGTCAGCCTGAACTACGAGCGCGAGCGGAAAATCCGTCGTCGGCAGGAATTTCATCAATGTGCCCGAAGTCCAAGTGGTGATCAGCAATGCGACCGCCCCACCGGCCAGCGCCAGCATTAGACTTTCCCACCAGCAGTTGTTGCACAAGCCGCCATCGGCTCGCACCCAGCGACATGCGAATGGCGATTTCGCGCCGCCGCCCTACTGATCGAACCAACATTAGATTGGCGACGTTCGCACACGCCAGCAGCAGCACCAGGCCCGCGATGGTCATAAGGATTGGGAGCAGAGTCGCGAGAAATAAATTCAGGCCAAATGGATTCCGCCACAGCGGATAAACCGTCACACCGTCGTGCCCTTTGTGTTCTTCCGGATAATTCTTCACTTCGGATTTGAGTCGCAGCGGCAGTTCCGCTTGCGCCTGCTGCAGCGTGACGCCGGGCTTCAGCCGTCCAAAAGCGAACCACACAAAATAATGATGGTCGTGAAGGATGTCGCCCAGCGGCAACACTTGCGCTTCCATCATGATCGGAATCCAAATCTCGGTACGCACCCCCGTCTGGCTCCCCTGAAATACTGCCGGGGTTACGCCCACGATGGTGTAGGGATGCTTGTTGATTTCAATTGACTGGCCGATGACGTCCGACGTCCCGCCAAAATGTGTTTGCCAGAGCCGATAGCTGATCACCGCAACAGGCGCGCCTCCCGGCTTTTCATCTTCCGCCGGCAGGAATGTGCGCCCGAGGATGGGCTGCACGCCGAGCACATCGAAGTAGTTCGCAGATGCCACCATGCCCCACACGCGCTCCGGTTTGCCCTTCCCGGTGAGGCTCAACTGGGCGAAGTTGCATGCCGCGATGCCTGTAAGACTGTGCTGCCCATCGCGCATTGCTTCGACATCAGGATACGTAAACCCGAGGGGATTTTCCCCGGGCTTGCTTCCCGACATCGCTACCACCTCACTGGGGCTGGCAAGTCCCGGGACTGGATTCAGCAACGCAGAATTGATCCAGGAGAAAATCGTGGTGTTGGCGCCAATACCCAATGCGAGGGTCAAGATGGCAATCGCCGCGTAGCCCGGGTCCTTGGCGATCATTCGAGCGCTGTACCGAACGTCCTGCCAGAACGAGGTCATCCACCACCTCCAGGCACCGTTTAGAATGAATCAAAGCATGTCCCGGACCATCCAAGGTCCTCCTCTAAGCGAATGCTGGCGCGCCGCTTGTCGGATTAGCTCGATCCCAATCGTACGCTGCCGTTCGATTGTGGGACGCGCAGCCGCGAGACCGAACATCCCGAATGTGGTTGACTCGACGTTTTCGACTACCCCCGACTGGGACGATAGCCAGCGCGGGTGGCGGATGTGGATGTCTGATCAATCCTCTTCGCACCATCTATCTCAGATTGAAATAGGTAGTGATAATCCCTGTTCTCGACAGTTATCCGGAGAAGCGCGCCTTGCTGAGATGTTGAGCGGGTTACCAAGTGGCACGTAATCCGCTCAGAATCCTAGACCAGCCAAGCAGGGTCGCGCGCGCCATGGCCTGGTCACATCCTTTCCCGTGGCAACGCCTGTACTTTTGACATTTCAAATGATCATCGTGTCATCGCCTCTATTGGAACCTGCGGAAACGCTTGGCAACGACACTGAATGAACTTACTGGTTGGTTTGCCCTTCGGCTGTGACCGCCTTGTAGCCGTCTGGAATCTCAAAGAGGGAGGGATCTGGCTCTGTGCGCGCGACTCGAACAACTTTCATAGTTACAGTTCCTGTACGCGGGTCGCTGTGTTTAATCATCAGGTTGATGCGGAGATCATCTGAGTACCAATATTTATCCGTAATAACAGTCTCTTTGGCTGTGCCACCGTTCTCGGCAGGGATCGTCTGAGTCTCGCGAAGCCCATGCGCGAGCAAGCCCTCTATCTCATGAACGCCCAAATCCTCTTCTCTCGTAAAGTCGTTCTGGGGAAGGCGTTGTTCGATCGCGGATCCATAGCGAGGAGCGGGCGGCACCGTTGCGGGTGGGTGATGAACAGTCTGCGTCCAGAAGGTTCGGTCTTTGGGATTCAGCACAGTAGAGATCCGCGTCTGTGGGTCATACAGATGGATGCGCACGACTCCGGGTGTGTTGGTATCCGAAACGGGCACGAGCACCCTCGACTCGTTGTGGATCCGGCCTCGACTATCTCGGTCAATCTCCCGGATTGTCTTGAAGTTGGCGATGGAACCGTCAGGCTGAACGTACGAACGCTCCACATTGACTACGCCGCTGAACGGTACGTTGGGGATGGGCGTTACGAAGATGTCCTGGGCCCAAGCGGTCGGAGTCGCGATGGCCACCGCCAGGAGAACCAACCAAGAGAAAGCGGCCAGACAGGATAGCAAGCGCATCTGAGCCCTCCAGCGACGCCCTGGGTCGAAAGAATACCCAGATTGCCCCAGCTTGACAAGAAATACGGGCCCAGGCAGGTCAGGGGATTTGCTCTCCTCTTCCCACCAGCTATCTCGAAATGAGATAGCTGGTGATGATCCCTGTTCGCAACAGTTATCCAGAAGCAAGCCTTGATCGGCCTCGGAAGAAATACAGGTGACTGGACTTGCTCGATCCAAGCCTAGGGTGGATTCGAGTCTGACTCGGACGTCGTGGTCACGTCGCTCTATTCGTCACGGATTGAAGGAATAAGTCCATTTCACCGCAAAGCGGGTTTCGCGGACTTGCGGGGGATTCGCCGGGGCAATGCTGGCGAATTGCGTTCCGACGTTGTAGATGATGTAAAGATCGCTGTCGGGCCTGTAGTTATACCGGAGGCGAACATTGGCACTGACCGCCTGGGTATTCGATGTGTCCACCTGAATCAGGCTCGTGAAAGTCAAAAAACGGCTAAATGAATAGTTTGCCTGCAAGGTCGCCAGTACTACCGAGAAATTTCCATTGGGGAGTGGCAATCGAAATCGATCCCAAGTCTCGGAAGCGGAAATCGAAAACTTCGTAGTCGGGCGATAGTTTGCCTGCACGCGAAATTCATTTAAGTTTCCCCCGTAATATCCTCCCCAACGCTCGAAGAAGTTGTAAGTGAAACGACGATCTTGCCCAGACCCGTAGGTGAGCTGGTGGCGAGTGAAGTGATACAGGCCGTTCGGGATAAATACATTCTTGTAGATGTGAAGAGGAGTTGTGATTCTTTGTGTGAATACATCGACGATATCATCGTCGCTGTACGCCCCGTTATTGAATTCAGCCCGGAAGGTTCCCTGCCACTCCTGGGTTTCCACAACGTTCTTTGTGCTGGGGGCATGGAGAATAAAGCCTTCGAATTGCAGCTCGCGTACGCCGCTGATTTTGGGTCTGACCTTGAAAGTCAAATCCCCGTACGTTTCGTTCGAATCGGTTCTCTCAATGAAACCCACCTCAGGATTAAAGTTCGGTCCTATCTTTCGGCGTTCGAAGGTTCCATCTACCCAATTCGAACCGGTAGGAGAAGGAAGCACCAACATCGCTATTGCCGCTGGGATGCCCGGGTGACTGCGTTCCCGCCAGATGCGCATCCACGAACCAGTCCTTGAAGAAGACCAGGCGTGTGTCGATTCCGCCGGTTTGATTGAAGCTGTCCTGCACATCGCCAGAGCGCTTATCGATACCCATCACACCGATGTACGATCCAGCCCACAAGGATTCCTTTAACCTGACGACGGCATAGTTTGCGTATGGATTCGGGCCACTGGAACGCGTGTCCACATCCATTATTCCAAATTGCAAACGGTCGAGCGTGCCCGTCAATTTCGCCCCGCCGTTTATGGGTACCTGGTTTCCCGTTACCGAATCGATCCCAATTTGGCGGCTGAAAAACAATTTATCCTGGTCGCCGATATCGAAGTTGAAGATTCCCGCATTTTCCAAAAAGAACTGCCGCTTCTCGGGAATGAAGATTGGAAAGGGAGTGAGATTGAACTGCTCTTGGTCAACATCTGTAGCGGAAAAATCCGTGTTGCCCGTCAGATTCAAAACTATATTCGAACGAATGCCGTACTTTATGTCGAGTCCGCCCGTAAGCGGAAATGCCGGGTTCTGGCCTGTCTGCTTGTCGTACTGTGCCAGTCCATACGGCTTTACGACAAAAAGTCTGCCACTTCCGATATCCGTTATCCCAGTGAGGTCTCCTGCTTCTGAGATTTTTGTAATTCCGTATGTTCGCCGGTAGGCTGCCCAAAGATCTTCTTCATTCTTTCTGCGGATGAATCGCTTGAAATTAAGGCCCCATATGACGTCCTTCGATTTTGTGAAATTGAGGGTTGAGAAAGGGATTTCTACCGTTACCGTCCAACCGTTTTGAGCGATGCGAGCCTCCGATTTCCAGACGCCATCCCAGCCCGCATCGAAATCAGTTCCGTCTGATCCGCCCTGTTCTTCGACGATTAATCCGTCACGCTGCGTTCCGAGGGGATTCACCTGAAACACATAAGCGTCACGCCGATCATGGTTCGAACCGATCACGATTTCGAAGTAGTCGTCCAGTTCTTGGCTTACATCGCGTCGCAGCTCCGTCGTAACGATTCGCAAAGGCTCAGAATCATAGCAATGAATTCCAAAATAGACGGCAGTTCGAGTGTAAAGAATGCGTACCTCTGTCTTTTCTGTTGCAGGTTCACCTTCCTTGGGTTCTCGCTGTCGAAAATCCGTAATCGGTTTGGCCAATTGCCATAGTGGGTCGTCAAGGGTGCCATCCAAACGCGGCGGATGATCCACCCGAACTGCTTCCGCTATACGCGCGGATTCCTGCGGAAGAGCAAGACTGGGGACAGGCAGAGTCTTTCCCGAGACAGTGCAAGGATTTAGAAATACCAACGCCAGCAACGACGAAACACGGTGCCGTAATCCGGCTGTTACCATGGCTCGGACAATTGCGCGGAGGACCACGTGCTGTAACCTGGTGGGGTGAGTCACTTTAAGTAGGCGTCGGTGTGTTAGCGGAAAGTCCGCAGCTTCCTGCAATGAGAGTAAGTCCAAGAAAGAGGACGCCCTTTTTTCGCATGTGAATCCTCCGACTGTCTCTTCACGACGCTTTGTAATTTAGCCTCGGTACAACAGCAAACCCGCAACTCCCGCTACAAGAATTAGAAGTGGCTCCGGGATTTTCTTGAAACTGAGAAGCGCGAACGTTATAACGGCAATTGAAATTGTGGATAGATCAGTCAATGACCGCCTTCCAAGAATAAAAGCCGCGCCTGCAATTGCTCCCACTGCGGCTGCCGTGACTCCCTGAACAAACGCTTTTACCTGGAGGTTCTTTGCGAAGCGCCGATAATACGGAGCGCCTGCGATCACAATGAGATAAGGGGGAACAAAAACAGCAAGTGCTGCCAGTGTTGCTCCAACCGGCCCCGCTACCAGGTACCCAACGAATCCAGCCGTGATGACCACTGGCCCCGGCGTAATCATCGCCACTGCAACTGAATCTACGAACTGCCTTTCCGTCAGCCAGTGAAACTGTCCTACAACTCCGCCGTACAAAAACGGCACAATCGCCAGACCGCTGCCGAACACGAACGCCCCAGCCTTTAGAAAAAACAGAAAAAGAGTCCCAATTGTAGCTACTGTAGCCACTCCATGCGCCCCCGTGACAAGACTCTCGAAGCCGAGGAAAGCCGGTATCGCACCGGGTGTCAAACGCAATCGATGCGGTGCCTTGACGAGCATCGAAACGAGTCCGCAAACAAGGAAAAGCCACACGATCTCAGACTCTTTCCATGCGGTCGTGATAGCCAGCACAGTAAAAAGAATCCAGAGCAGCCAATCCTTCTTCAAAGTCGAACGAATGAGTTTGTATGCGCTTCTCGCGATAATGGCAATTACTGCAGATCCGATCCCGTAGAAGACGCTCTGAATCCACGAAGACGCCCGTAATGCACGTAAAGCGCGGCGAGCACCATGCACCATGAGAAACGAAGGCAGGACGAAACGCTACTCCGGTCAGCGTCGCACCGAAAGTGTCCCGGCCCGGACCCAACCGAGATACATTGCGAGCTGTGCGGCAAGAGGTCCGGGTGAAAGTTGAGAAAAGGCTAGTCCCTCAACGTAATCCTGACTTGATACCCATCTGCGATTCTCAACCAAATCCCTTTGCATATTTCCGGCGAGAGCGATCGGTCCACCAAATCCAAGAGTGCCAAGTTGGAGAAAATAGAATAGGAATTGACGCAGGCTCGGCTGTTCCACGTCGCACGCGACCGGTATTGCGGTCGTCTCCATTTCTCCATGCCTCGGCAGGCTCACATGGTATGAACCCTATCTAGAGCAGCCTTAATACCCGCTGCGACTTCTTGCGTCGGGCCATATCCCCAAAAATGCATGAAAAAAAGACGAGGTTCCTCAGTGAGCATGTGGCTGTGCAGCGCGGTCACCAAAATATGGTGCTGTTCGAGCGCCGAAATCACGGAATTCACTTCGGTAGCTGTAAGCACGAAGTCACCAGTGGTTGCGATCTTTCCGCTGTCGGCTTCCTGGAAATTGATTGATTCTGCCACGCCTTGCGCGGGAGTAATTGTCATCCCACTCATCGATATCGCATCGGCGCGTGGCACGCCAATTGAGAGCACTCCACCTTTGAAGTTTCCTTTGTGTCCAACGGTCTCTTCAATTGTCTTGGCCCATTCAGGCGGATTCGCAGGTTCCGCTGAACCAGCCGTAGGCTTACCGAGCGGTGTTTTGGACACAGCTAATGCGCCTTGAAGCGAGTTGGCAAGGCCAACCGCAGGCCCATGCCCCATATAGTGCATGTACATCACGTGCGGAGCTTCGTCCAGGAGGTGATTGTGTATCGCCGTAATCTCGAATCCAGCAATACGCAGTTTTTCCATCACCGGATTGATTTCGCCCTCAAGCAGGACTAAATCACCCATCACCATCGCATTGTCGTCCGTCCCGGTGAAGGCAGCCCACGAACCGAGGGCGAGACCCGGTTTGATCGCAATTTCATCGACGACGACGTGCAAATCAGTGCGAGGGAATCCAACCTTGTAAACCTCTCCCATCTTCTGACCTGACCGGCTAAAGACTTGATCGATTTTTGCGGTGTCCAGAGCCCTGAGCTGAAACCGCAATCGGAACGACTGCCATCGAAGTCAAAATCAACAAGCGTTGAACAAAATGCATGACGGTCCTCCTTATTAGGAACTCGACGATCTGCAGAATTACTTTTCTGAAACTGAGTGATACAGCGCCTCGATTAGTTGAATCCCGCGTTCGAGGAGTTGGTTATCTGGAATTCCCTGCTTTGCCCAGCCATTCAACACTTCGTCAACTCCAAAACCCTCTTTGCGACCAAACTTTTCATCGAGCAGATCTGCGTCGTGAATAATCTGTCCGATCACGTCCACGCTTTTGTCACGGATTCGAAATGTCTTCTGCAATGTCTCGAAAGTGCAATCGTCGCCGCGGTGTCCAAAACCACCGTGAAACATGTCGAAAGGCACGGCAGAGGGTGGAACAGCTTCTTCGGGAGAGAAGATAAACCGTGCTTTTTTGTCAATAAATCGCCGAATCAACCAAGCCGAAGCTGACCGATCAATACCCGGTCGTGGCCGGGTGACCCAGGTCCTGTTCATGTATTCCCGTGAATTGACCTTCGCTGTATGTGTCGCCGCTGGCGCTGGCGTGTCGACGCGAGCAAATAACTCTTCCGCTCGCTTTTGGAGCGGGCTTTTGAAGAAATCGATTTCTACAATCTCCCGAAAACGAGCCTTAAGGCGACTCACGCGGCCTGTCCGCCGGTTCTGGGGAGAGATAGAAGATAGTTTCTGAAGTTCGCGAATCAATTCTTGGTATTCGCGAGAACGCGCCTCCGCAAAGCGACCGATCAACTGAGAGTTCGACAGGTTGTCAATCGATTGCACCTTGACGACGGAAGCCTCACCTGCATACTTGCGAATCGCGACTGCTAACCACTCAAACCGTTCCTGATTTGTTGGATTGTTCGGAAGCAAATAGCCCGAATTGCCGAGTGGCACACCGCCAAAGCGTTGCAGCTTCCTCCAGACTTCTACCCTCTGGCTCGCCCGCTTCGTGGGTAGAGTGAAGGTCAGCAGGAGCCACGGGGTGCGGATATTCACCCTGGATACTTCCATATCTGTGGCATGTTATATCTATAACCCAAGCGCAGTCAATGTTATCGAAATCGCTGCCCACTTTCGCGGAGCCGAAGCTACTGCTTTGCGGCCTGGGTCCCCACTGGCCATGCGAAGACATCCTTGTTCATAGTGGCTTAGGTATTGATAAATCCTCCTCGCACCACCTATCTCAGACTGAGATCGCCAGTGACAATCCCGGTTATCCGACACTCATCCAATTAGGGCGTACCCCGTGGGTTATTCAGCCGGTGTTCATTGACTTGCCTCGATATGCATCCTAAGATGCGCGAGCCATGCAGGATTCCCAGCCTCTCATCGGCCGCACTGTCTCGCATTACCGCATCATAGAAAAACTCGGTGGCGGCGGCATGGGCGTGGTCTACCGCGCGGAGGACACCAAGCTCCGACGCCAAGTTGCGCTGAAATTCCTTCCGCAGGATTCTTCGGCCGACAAGTCTTCGCTCGAACGATTCGAGCGCGAGGCGCAAGCGGCCTCTGCGCTCAATCACCCCAGCATCTGCACGATTTACGACATTGACCAGGACTCGGGCGTGCCTTTCATCGCCATGGAATTGCTGAAGGGCATGACGCTGAAGCATCGCATCAACGGCCAGCCCATTGCGGTCGATGCGTTGCTGGAAATCGGCATCGACGTTGCCGACGCGCTCGAGGCGGCGCACAGCGAGGGGATCATTCATCGCGACATTAAGCCCGCGAATATTTTTGTGACCGATCGCGGGCAGGCGAAGGTGCTCGACTTCGGGCTGGCAAAGCTGGTGGCGAAGAACGTAGGCGAGACGGTAACGGCGGGCGGCGTGACCATGGGCACGGACCCGAATCTGACAAGCCCGGGCACCGCTCTCGGCACGGTCGCTTATATGTCACCCGAACAAGTGCGCGGCGAAAACCTGGATCCGCGGTCGGATCTGTTTTCTTTCGGTCTGGTGCTGTATGAAATGGCAACGGGGCAGCAAGCGTTCAAGGGAAACACTTCCGGCGTGATTTTTGCGGCTATTCTGGAGCGCGAACCGCCGCCGCCCACACGCGTCGTTCCCGAGCTACCCGTTGACCTTGAACGGGTGATCGCGAAAGCGCTCGAAAAAGATCCCAAGCTGCGGTATCAGCACGCTTCCGATTTGCGTTCGGATTTGCAGCGGCTGAAACGCGACACCGAGTCGGGAAGGTCGGGATCAGTACGCATCAGCTGCAGCGGCGGCGTCAAGCGCGTCAGGAATTTTGCCGGCGACAACGCGCGAGTCGGGAAGTTCGGCGGTTGCGGCGGTGGCGCACGAGCACAAGGGGAAACTGATCGCGGTTGCAGCGGTGGTAGCCCTACTGATAGTGGGAGCGGGCTACGGAGTCTATTCGCTCTTGCGTGGTAAGGCTGCGGCGATCCCGTTCCGAAATTTCACGATTACGAAAGTCACCGACAACGGGAAGTCCATCCAAGCGGCCATCTCGCCCGACGGAAAATATATTTTGAGCGTGGTTGCGGATGCTGGCAAGCAAAGCCTCTGGCTGCGGCATGTCGAGACGAACAGCGATACGCAGGTGGTCACACCGGAAGCCACGCACTATTCGAGGCTCGCGTTTTCTCCCGACGCAAGCTACCTCTATTTCCGGCGCCCTACCGGCACCGTGGAGAACGTGCACGACTTCTATCGCGCTCCCGTGCTGGGCGGGACCCCGAAAGCGATCGCGCACGATGTGGACACAAATATCACGTTTTCGCCCGATGGAAAACGCATCGCCTACGGGCGAGCCAACGATCCGGAAGTGGGGAAATTTCAACTTCTGACCGCCAATCCCGACGGCAGCGACGAAAAGATGCTTGTTGCCGGGCCCGCCCGGGGAATTCCGCAATTCATTCATTGGGTTCCGGACGGAAAGATCCTCTTGGGATCCACAATCCAGGTGGGCGGATCGCTGGCGGGGATCGAGGCTTTTGATGCGGCCACCGGCGAATCGAAAATGGTAGCCAAGTACAATGACATGCTCCTCCACGAACTCGTCTCATCGGCAGATTCCGCGGGCGTGTTCGTAAATCTAACGCGACTCGATTCGCTCGATTTTCGTTCTCAACTCGCGTTCGTTTCGCTTCCCAGCGCGAAAATGTACGCGATTACCAACGATATCAGTAACTACAGCGGGCTGAGCCTCTCGGCTGACGACAAGACGATTGCCGTGGTCCTCCGCAAGGATGATCGCAGCTTCTTTCTTCTACCGGGCTCAGGAAGTGCGGCCAACCTTCCGAGCCCGGCACTTGTGCAAGAGAAGGATGTGGATACTTTCGGGTGGAGTGCCAGCGGAGAACTTTATTTGACGGAGCCGGGCAAACTTGTACGGATTTCGCCCGATGGAACCAATCGGGTGGTGGTCCTGAATCAATCGCTGACCGAGCCGGCGGGCTGTGGAGCGCCCGGCTCCGGCGCGTCCAAGCTGCACCCGATCGTATTCGTTTCCAGCCACCGCTCACCAACGGGAATCGACGGGCGTAGCGTTTGGCGCGCAGATGCGGACGGCGCTAATGCGAAAGAAATTTCCGACACCAAGAGCGACTTCGGTCCTATCTGCTCGCCCGACGGAAAGTGGGTCTATTACTCTACCGGTGAGACGATTCGCCGTATCTCGGTCGATGGAGGGAAGTCGGAAGTCATGCCGGGCGTCCAGGTTCCCGATGCGATTCTCGGCTCGCCGTATTTTGACGTTTCCCCCGACGGCAAGACGCTAACGTTCCTCTCGACGGTCTCCGCTCGCCCGGGAGCAGAACCTCAGCAGAAGATTGTGCTCCTGGCTCTCGATGCGGGGCCGCAGCCCTCGCGGCGTATCCTCGCTCCAAACCCGTTGATATCGAAACCTCAAAGCTTTTCACCGGACGGCAAGTCCGTGGTGTATGGGATCCGCGAAAACGGCGTTGAGAATCTGTGGTTGCAGCCGATTGATGGCGCGGGACCCGGCGGTGGCGGGCATCGGATCACAAATTTTAACGCGGATGAATTTCGTTGGTATTACTACTCGCCCGACGGCAAGACCCTTGGCGTCGTGCGCAATCACGCGGAATCCGACGTGGTCCTGTTGCGCGAGTCAAGCACAGCAGCACAATGATGGGTCCAACAGAGACTTGCGGAAGGCGACGAAACGATTAACCAGGTGCGCTATGCGGCGCGGCGATGGGGCGGGTCTGATGACACATGTGGACGCGCCTTGCCCCGGTGACTCCTGACGGTGGTACTTTTCGCCACCAAATCCTCGCCAAACACAGTTAGGTCGGTCAGCTTCACCCAAAATTCGTCCTGACTCGCCAGGACTAGAACTTTGCCCAACTCTGTCGTTGATTCCAGTAACACCACCGCGCCCACTCGCTTATGGTTATGCGTCGCTTGCTGATTACGAATCATATTCCCTCCAATACGCGAAAGTCTCCCAAGAGGTCGATAACCAATGGTCAACCCCATCCACAATTTTAATGGTTTCTAGCTAATTTCTTGGGCGTCGTTCCTCGCACGTCTGTTTCAATTGTCACTTCCACCGAGGCGCCCTGTTTGAAACCAACGGGATTCCCACGCGCATCCTTCAGAGTGTTCTCTACACGAATCTCGCGGTACAGAGCGTCTCCACTGTGGACGACGATCTGCGCCTTCTCGGGAAGCTGGGAGCCCGCCCCGGGAATGATTTTCTCGACCGTTCCAGAAAATGTGACTGTAAATTTGAAGTCTTCGGAATCGAGCGTGGAAATGATGGGTTTCACTTGTACTCCTGCTCTGCCCTAATGCCGCCCAATTCGACGGTACGCTCTACGGCCGCCAATAGATACAGCCGAGTGCGGGCCTCGCGGGTCCCCCACCTTTGCCGGTTTCGCAAAGGGTGAGGATTCTCCGAAATACAAAGCACCGTAGGCGCGATTTATGCGTCCCGACCTGATTGTCGGGGCGCGACATAACTTAGCCCAGCCCGGAAGGGCTGGGAACAATCCTCAATCCATCGCCAAGCGCCGTAGGCACGGTTTGTGTGCCCCGAGTTGTTTGTCGGGGCGCGACACTGACCTGCCGGCTCTTTTGCCTTTTGCCTTTCGCCGTTCGCCCCGCCCCATTCGTCACTAGCCACTGCCACTTGCCACCTACTTCCTCATTTCCAATCCGCAACACGCACATCGCGACGCCCCAACGCAACGCGCTAACGCACGACACACGGGCCTGCCGCGCCGCTCGCTGGCGGGCAAACAAAATCCGAAACCACCACCGGTACTTTCGTTTATCAATTTCGGTACTGGACAAACTTATGACTACGACTAACCTCTGCGCAGGGGGAAAAGTTCCAGGAGGCAGACGTGGCCCACCACTGGCACATCCACCGCAAATCGAGACACGATTTAGTCATCGCAGCAATCATCTACACCCTCGGCTTTGCAATATTTCTCGCCCTCATGATTAACGTAATTTCCGCAGGCAATTAGCCGCGTTCTTCGATTTCCTGGGTGGCCCATCCTTTGCCGGTTTCGCAAAGGGTGGGGATTCTTCGAAATACAAAGCGCCGTAGGTGCGACATACCTTAGCCCAGCCCGTAAGGGCTGGGAACAATCCCAATGAATCGCCAAGCGCCGTAGGTGCGACACTGACCTGCCGGCTCTTTTGCCTTTCGCCGTTCGCCCCGCCCCACTCGTCACTAGCCACTTGCCACCTATTTCGCTCATTTCCAATCCGCAATACGCACAACGCCGGCCCACGCGAAAAGCATTCCAAAATCCCACTCGCGACAGCGAGAGCCAGTCTCCTTTCCACGCTCGCCCGCACCGCGGACACCGCATGTTTCGAAATTGAATTGAGACCAACACAAGGAACAACATCCAGACAACATAGAACGCCGTAAGTCCCGGTGTCGTCCGGTCCGTCGGATCAATGAAACGGTGGTTGATTATGGCGCCGGCGGGCCCGATCACCATCGAAGCAACGAACCACCAGCGAAGCCGTCTCATTCGCTTAAATTCTTCAGCGTAGGGGCTATTCATCATGATTCAGCGGGCGCGCCCCATCAATTGAATCCGGCCTTCCGGTGACTTTATGGGTGCCCCCGTCCTTTGCCGGTCTCGCAATGGGTGGGGATTTTCCGAAATACAAAGCGCCGTAGGCGCGACATAACTTAGCCCAGTCCGTAAGGACTGGGAACAATCCACAACGAATCGCGGAGCGCCGTAGGTGCGACACAAACCCTCGCGCGGCACCTATCCAAGCACGAGCCTCGGATCAAATTCCAAACCGTGTTTCTTCAACAAGGCAAGGACTTCCGCCTCGAAGCTCATCTTCCTGTGATGCGATTCCTGATTCCGTATGTAACGAACGACGTTAGGAATTATGATCGAGAACTGAGCCTTAGCCACCTTCCAACTCCACCGCACAAATCTCTCGACACAACCCATCTAGGTCTGGAAAAACGGTAAACTCCCCGATCCCACTCGTGCGAAGTTCCCTCTTTAGCTCCAGCGCTGCATCCTTTGGAACGGTAATTTTCGCGAGTCGGTCTTTGTAAAGATGCTCAAGGCCGTGCCTGTCGGTTCCGTGTACGGTGAAGCTTCCTCTCTGAACCGTGATCCGTTCGGAGTTGTACGGAGGGACGACTCCTATTGGCAGATGTGCCTTGTTATCCGTGCCAAACTTTGAGTTCAAGTATGGCTTTGCGGTGGGCTCCGTCGATAATATCAATTCGGCACGCTTTATCGACACTTCGTTCAGCGCCCACGGGTCGAGTACCCAGACGGCCGCGTCGTTTTCTCCTGTACTTGACCTTAGAGCGAAATAAAGCGCAAGCAGGGCACCAGACGTCCAATCAAGTAAGCGTGTCGGTAGCCCATAGTGCTGCATGACGAAGTACCACTCCCAGTCGGACACCGGCACGCCGCGAAGCAAGGGTCGTGCTTTGAGCTGAAACTCCGAAGCGATTTCTTCGATGTTTATGTGAGGAAGTCGATATTCGCCTGGCAGCAGAGGCCACGCGGCATTACTTTGACCCCGACACCAAAGTTTAACCTCCCCATGTTGGGTATCGGACCAATTGGCGGAGAGGCTGGAAATCGCGCTGACATAGTCAGCAAGCGATCCAGCGTCAAGTTTTTGTATGTCCATTCACAATCCACTTTTGATCAACGGGTTATTCCAAGACCAATTCACGAAGAGTGATTACACGTGAATCGGAACCGGGGGATTTCCCCTAAAGACGATAGGTCCGCCACAGTCGTAGCAGACGTAAACATCTTCATACCCATAAGAGCCGGCTGCACGCACATCACCGGCGCGCGGACCAATGTATGCGAGTGGAGTGATCACCACACGTTTCTTCTTCGACAACCTCTTCAACTGTCGTTTCTGCAAGACAGATCCAATGTGGAGAGGTCCAGAAATTTCGCCTGGTTTCAACCTCACTACTTTCGTGCGCCGACGCTTCTTTCTCGTCAATCCGAGAACTCAATCGCAAAACGGAATCTTCCTTGTTCTCGATGGAAACAAAGGGAGGCGTGTAATGGACGGTTGTGAGGGAGAGACAGCCGCGCTCGTTGAGTTCATTCCAATGTTTTGCGCCAACTAACGATGAGTATGGAACCGGCCGAGAAGTGTGGCCGGATGCTAGATCAAAGCGAGTTTCAAAATGCTTCGCTGGCTTTTTCGGTCGAGGAAAACGGAGGTAGACGGTAATATTTTGATCGCATTTGTTTGTGACTTCAACGAAGCGCGTGGACATTTGGGTTCGGCGTCTGTTCACTCACCGACTTCAGCACATATTCCTAATATTATTAGTAAATGAAGTCAATAACATTGCTTCTTTTGTCGTCGTCATTAACACGTCTCGCGACTTGCCAGAAGGCGATGGCGCGGCGGGTGGCCCACCTCTCCGAACCGAACGGAGCGCGGGTAGCCCACCATTTAGTTCGCAAAAGAGTGCGACTTAGATTTTTGCACTCCGGACGATCCGTCTCGCTTTCGAATGACGCGAAAAACGCAGCACAAAAAAAACGAAAAGCTGGTCGCGCTGAAGGGTGGGCGACCGGCCTGTGCGTTGACGATCTCTATTAGTCTCGCTGCCATTCGCGTCCTTGACGTTCGTCAAGAATTATCTCCGCGTCAAAAGCGTGAAAGGCAGAAAAGACAGTAGCTAAAATGGCGCGGACGCCAGACCAATCGGCATTCTCGTTTGAGGTCCCTGTCTCCAAAGCGCGCAGTTTCGATTTGAATCGCTTTTGTATCCCTGTTTTGTCACGAACCTCCCCGTGGTACTGGCCCACAGGTGAAGAATACGACTTCCATTGAACGGGTATCGGCCTACCATTCTCACAGATCACGTCAGCCCCTAGGTAAAGCTCAATGCTTCCAGCCAGTCCGTTCACATCCATCGCGGCACAGCCCGTGGGCCCCTCGGTTGGATAGTGTCTGAGAACATCAATTGGGGGAAGCTGCATCACACGCAGATTACCCGGTAGTTGACTGCCGAAGCTCTGGATAGCCTCTTTCCCAGCGGTGTCGTTATCGAATATGGCTAAAACCTTGTTTACGATTCCAGCTCCAGCGAAGGCCTTAACGATTCTTGCTAGATGAGCACTGCCTCCCTCCATTTTTGTTAGCTTAAAGTCCATGAACGTAAAATAATCTGCGAGATGGGGATATAGGAGCTTGAGAGAATCCGAGATTATCCAGCCGTCTGAACTGCCTTCCGTGAGAATGATAGTTTTGGAGTTGGAGCGATGTTCGGCGTCAAAGAATTCAGTTGCAAACTTCACGAAGTCGTCGTTGTCGCTGAAATATCCCCCATTGACTAGGTCGGTGAGGTCATAGACGAAATTGTCGTCCTGCGTCACAAACTTCCAAAGCCAGACGAAGCGGTACATAGGGGTCAGCAGCCGGGATAGCCGTACCAATCGGCTCTAAGCATGTAGTCTTCGAGGCTTTCTCCGGGCGCCCAAGCGGAGCACTTTATATCCCTGTGTTCGAGGCCACGACGCTTGATATCTCGGAGGGCGTCCATCCATTGGTCGGCTTCGAGTGAGCCCAACAAACGCAGATTGGAGGAATAATATTCTTGGAGCTCGGGGTGGTCGCTTTGCCGGTCCGACCATCCATTGGCTTCGGCACGAACAGATTCCGTCCACGCCGCTTTTGCGGTAGTTAGTGTGTAACCCTTCAGGTCAAGTCGTTCCTTCACGACCCAAGCCGGAGCCGAATAATAGACCACATCGACTTCTTCGTCTGGCTCGCTCTGACTTACCCAACGGCGACCTGGATGCGGCCAGTCTTTGGTAGCACACCTCGAGTGCCTCTTGTCGGTAGCCCTAAAGAGCTGAAGAATCGAATCATCAATGTCATTCCTAGTGCCGCCCACGTAAAGAGATCCTAGCCAGCACTCTCCGTAGCTGCCCATGGGATTAATCATACTGTCTTTCGCCGAGCGGACCGAATTTGAAAAATAGCTATCGGTTTCCCCGTTTTCCACAAGGCCATTTTTGTCTGCGTCGTTCTACGAATATCTAATTTCTAACACCCGCGCTACCATGGTCCGTTTTTGCTTCGCCGCGCGCGCCGCGCTGCCTCGCCGCGCGCCCCGTTCCGCTACGCCGGAACGCAGAAAATTGACGAAAAGGACGAATTGAAATGGCCCACACAAACAGAAAGATCTGCAAGACGCTGCCGAAACAGAGCTTCGACTACCACTCCCGCAAATGCGTCATCTGCCGCCATCCCGACCGCGCCGCCATTGAATCCGCCTCGCGACCCTCCAAAAAAATTCGCCGGACTCGACTACCGCTTGCGCAGATTCACCCGCGCAAGCCATTGGTGTGCGTTGGGGCAACGCTCGGCACCCCTCAACCGGCCCTAATTCATCTCAGTGAACAAGCTACTTTGGAAAGAGTGTTGGCGGGGGCAGAGTCGCGGACGGCGAATCTTTGTCGCAGAACTGAGGATACGCCTTTTTTCGAGCCCGATGTCCTGACGGAAAACCAAAGGCGACCATCGTTAACATTCTCACGTATCCCAGTGGCCGCATTTCGAGCCTGCTAAAGAAAAAAACCCAAATTCCAAGTATGTAGAATGGCATCCCAGCCACTAGAAAAGTCCATGGAGGCGACCACAGCCGGGTCCGTGACAAAAGACCAACAATCGTCGACCACAGAAGCAACAGGCTTACCGCAGCAACGACGATGACGAGCGGAAGAAAGATACGGCTGAATGCGTACGGCAGTTTTTGGTCTGCGGTAAGTAGCCAGGTGAGCGCAAAAAGCGAAACCGCCGCGCCCACGAACAGTGCCGCTCTACCGAGAAGTGATTTCAACATATCCGGCGAGCGGAGAGTATAGCAGTTTGCCATGTAACACATGCAACTCCCGATAACTCACGCACCCAGCCTTTCGATTATCTACTTTCCACTTCCCCTCTTTTTCCACAAGGCCATTTTTGTCTGCGTAGTTCTACGAATATCTAATTTCTAACACCCGCGCTACCTCCAATTTATAATTCACCGTCTCGTTCCACGATTTGTGGGCATCGCACTCCCGGCCGCTTTTAATCTAAGGCTGCGGCAGAGTGGACCGCTCCCCGCCAACTATCTCAGACTGGGATCGCTCGGCGTAAGCCGATGTCTCAACATCTGGAAACGGCGATTCATCTCGCCGGGCTGCCGCACGTTTGTCAACGGGGCACAATCCCCGCTGGATCGCTTGACCACGGGCGCCTGGCCCAATACATTTAGTATGGGCCTGCAAGGGGGGCAGTCCGATGGCCACTACTCGCGCGATGATTGAGCGCCGGCGCGCTAGCCGCGTTCTGATTCGCATTCCCATCAAAGTTTTCAGCAACGGATTGCACGGCGAGCCGCTCGATACGCCCGGCCGAAGCAATCGCCGTCAGCCGCACCGGCGCGCTGCTGCGAACTCCCTTTCAGCCCGCACTCGGTTCGCGCATCGAAGTGCTCAACGGCCTCTCCCAGGAGACGCAGGAATTTCGCGTGATCCGCGTCAGCGACTCGAAAGACGACGGCAGCTACGAACTCGGCGTCGAAATCCTCTTTCCCACCCGCAATTTCTGGGGCATCCAGTTTCCCGACGAGCGCCGCACCGCCTAGCCATTCAAGCCGCGCTATTGGTGCTATAATCCCCGAAAGTTGGCCTGCACGGGCCGCTCATCCAGCCGTTTGTAGCTTCACGTCCTGCGGGCGCGGGAGGTAAGCGATGCACGACTTCCTCATGATTCTGATGGTGCTGTGGGGCGCGGTGACGGCGATTTTGATCTGCCTGCTCATTTACCGCGGCACACTCGAAGCTCATGAAGACGATCAGGTGTTTTTGGACCCTGCCGGGGACTCGATGGCCGCCGAGCAGCGGATCATCGTCGCGAAAATCGACAAACTGAGCCGGCCGATCATGATGTTGCTGATCGCTTCGGCTTCGCTGCTGGTCCTGGCAGGCGCGATCTGGGGATGGGAAGCGTACCAGCGCTTCTGATCCGGATCCGGATTCGTATGCTGATCGCGCCCGTTTAAGGCTGCGGTTTTGCCGGGGCTGGCGCAGTCGCCGGGGGATTCTGCGCTGCCGGTTGTCCTTGCGGCTGCTCCTGAACCTGGTCGCAAATCTGCGAAGTGTGATTGTGTACGATCAGCCAGTTCTCTCCGATTTTTTGCAGAATGAGCGTGGTCTGCCCGTGCGCGGAATACGGTTTGTTCTGAAAGTTCGATAGAAATTCCCACTGATACGACGCCCAGGCAATATCCGCGTGCACGAACACGTACGTATTGCGGCGGATGAGTTGCATTCCCTGAAACGCGGCGAGGCTCCGCTGGTAATCCACCACGTAGTTTTGCCAACCGACGATCGGCGGAGCGAAGGCGCCGCTGACGAATGTGCAATTGTCGGAATAATATTTGTGCATCATTTCCACGTTGCCGAGCTGGAAGGCGCCGAGCATCTCGCCGATATCGCGGTCGATCTGGTCGGAAACGGGCATGGGCACCGTGGGCATCGGCGATTGGTCGGCCGCTTTATTTTTCGGCTTTTTCTGAGCCCACGCGGCGCCGGAAGTAAGGACGATGATGGCGATCAATGCGCCCGCGCGGCGAATCCAGGCGAATCCCCCAAGATTATGCGTCATTCGCTGTTCCTCCTGAGACGGCACGAAGGATAGCACGGGCGGAAAAACGCGAAGCGAGCGGATGGCGGGAGTGTGTCGCGAATGCGACGGGAGGCCCTCAGAGCGACGCGCGCGCGTTCAGCGCGCCTGGTTGCTTGCGTCGCTCGCCGCCGGATCGTGTCGCGTCCAATCGCGCACGACGCGAAATCCGTAGTCGGCGTATTGAAATTCCGGCGGGATGCTGGAACGTGCCGAGCAGCGCGACACCTTGGTCTGATGCCGCCACGAACCGCCGCGAGAGGCGCGCCGTGCTCCTTCGGCCGGGCCTTGCGGATTGCGATCGGGTGAAACCTGGTAATAACCGGCGTCAAACCAGTCCGAGCACCACTCGTGCACGTTCGCTCCGATGTCGAAGAGGCCGTAGGCGTTTCGCTCGGCGAGGCCCACGCGCTCCGGAGCCGCTTTCCAGCGCGACGAATAATTTGCGAGCGATTCGAGCGGCAGATCGCCCCAGGGATAAAGTTTTTGCTCCGCGCCGCCGCGAGCGGCTCGCTCCCATTCCGCTTCGGTCGGGAGCCGGTAGCGATTGCCCGTCCGCTTGCTCAGCCATTCGCAAAACGCAACGGCGTCGAACCACGACGGCGCGACGACGGGCTGTTCGGAATGCGAGAAATTGGGATCGTCGGCGTGCGGCGGTTTGCGGTGGCTCGTCGCGGCACAAAATCTTGCGTACTCGGCGTTGGTAATCTGGCACGCCGCCATTTCGAACGCGTCCACCCAGACGCGATGGACGGGTCGTTCGTTGTCCTGGCCGGGCTGCGACGCATCGCTACCCATCAGGAACCAGCCTTCCGGGATTTCGACCATCGCCGGCGCGATGAATTCGGGGTGCGGGGTGCGATCGAGATGGCTAGCTTCCGTCATTGCTATGGGTGATGAACGCGACGCGTCACGCGAAGAAAAATCGAAACTTTTTGTACCCTAAAACGGTCAAGTACATTGACCCAGACGGTGTGTGATTTCACTCCATTCCGCCGTTTTCAATCGTGCCCGGAGGCATGCTGCGTCTGGCTGAGCAAATTCACGAAAAGGCGGTAGGCGCCAGGTACCCCGGCGGGCAGTTCGCGGAAAAATGAGAGGCCCGTGTAGATATAAACGCCCTTCCCGTCCCGCGCGTAAACCAGCGCGCCGTTCGCTTCCGCCTCGCCGGGGTCTTTCAGACCGAGCACAGGGATGTAGTGCGAATCAAACGAGCCAAGGAAATAGAGGCCGCGTTCCTGTTCCCAACCTTCGAAATCGGCGAGCGTAATCTTGTTGGGCGAATTCACCACCGGATTATCGGGCGCGAGAAATCGCACGGGGGAATTCGCGTCGGTGACGCGCGAGGTCTGGTCCGGCATGGTCGCGGGATACGGCATCGCTGAAATCCACTGCGGGTCGCGTTGATATTGCACCACGAGCGAACCGCCCTGCTGAACGTAGTCGAGCAGCCGCCGGTTGGAGCGAAGGAGATCGGGGCGCAAATCGTACGCGCGGATGCCGACGACGATCGAGTCGTAGCGCCTGAGATCTTCAAACGCGAGCGCAATCTCGTCGAGCATGTCCACTTGAATGCCGATCTGGCGGAGCGTGTCGGGAATCGGGTCGTTGCTTGCGGCGATGTAGCCGACGCGGAGATGCGCGGGGACCGCGAGATTCATGACGTGCACGGTGGCGTCGGCAGGCTCGCTCCAATCGTGGGTGGGAAGCGTGGGGATCGGTTCGAGCGAGGTGCTGAACTTCCGGCCGTTCAGCTCGGCATAAGGACGCAGGGGGTACGCGCCCGGCGCGATGTTCGCGGGCGGCGCAACGCTGTAGCGGATCAATTGGTCGCCGGCGCTGGAGAAATCGAGCGGAGCGATCGGCTGAACCTGCCAGGCTTTGGGCGCGTCGAGGCCTACGGAAACTTTCGCGGGTTTGGTTCCGTGATAGCGGACGCGCGCGAGTAGAGTGACCGGCTGCAAAGCGCGTTCGGCGGGGACCATCACTTGCTGTGGATCGGGCGTGAGCGTGACAGCGGGGACAAGCTCGAGCGAATAAGTGTCAATACCGGTGGTGGTGGCTTTCATTGACTCGACGGTTCGCACGTCGGCAAACGAGTAGCCTTCGATTTCGATTTTCGGAGCGATGCGCACGAGCGGCGGCGGATAGGGAAGAATCACATCGCCGGGAGTATCAGGCGGCGTGGCGCCGGGCGGGATTTCGACGCTGAATTTATATTTATCGGCGCCGGGCTTTTCGATTTTGACGTTCCAACCGTGGGGCACGAGCAAGCTCGAGGCGTCGAGCGTCCATTTCACGGGCACGGCGGGCTTGCCGAGAAAATTCACGTCGACCGAAAAACTTTCCGCTGCGACTAACTCGCGCCGGTCGGCTGCGACAACCACCGGTAACGCAATATCTTCACTCAGTGCGGCGTCGATCTTCTCGCGCTCGCGCCCCAGCTCCCATATCAGGGCTGCGCTCGCTTCACCGCCCTGCTTCGCGGCCTGATCTTGCAGCTTTGCAATTTCCGTGGCCGCATGGGCAAGCATCATCGCCGCGGTGAGCCTGTGGAGAGCGAGCACGGTGTGGCGAGCCGCTTGCAGATTCCGGTCCGTCAAGCGCAGGACCTGTTCCAGCATTTCCTGATATGCGGGGAATCGTTCCGCGAGTGAGGAAAGCGGCTCGGCGAGAAGCTTCGCGTCAAAGCTGCCGGCGGGGTCGCCCTTTTCGTTTTCGCGCACGAGGTAGACGGGCCGCCGGAAGAACGGATTGCCGAAAAAAGAGGGCGTCCCCTGCGAACGATGCTGCGCGTGGCCTTCCATTCCCATGTCCACATAGCTTTTGCCCCAGAGCGGCGACACTTCCTGGATGGGCATCTCGACGGAACCTGCAATATTGTCGCGCGCGCTGCGCAAATCGAGCGGCACTTTCCAGGCAGGCAATCCTTCGGCGAGCTGCTCGGGAAACATTTTGGGATCGGCTGCAGCAGCCACCGCTTGCGGCGTGAGAATGCCGCTTTCCTGATGATGTCCGTGGCCGCTGTGCACGCCGCCCCAACCGTTGATGACGACTTGCGGACGGAACGTGCGAATCACGCGGACCATGTCCTCGAGCGCGAGGCCGCCCCAGATTTTTTGGGCCTGTTCGGGCGTTTTAACGAATCCGGTGTCCATGGCGCGCGTGAAAAATTGGCGCACGCCGTAATGCTTGCCGGCGGCGAGCAGCTCTTCGGTGCGGATCATGCCGAGTTCGCTGCCCTGCTCGGGGCCGATTGCATTTTGTCCGCCCTGGCCGCGGGTGATGGTGAGGAGACCGACGTCGGCGTTGAGCCCGCGCGAGAGATAGGTGAGCAAGCTGGCCCATTCGTCGTCGGGATGAGCGGTGATAAAGAGGATGCGCGTGGTGACGCGCGCTTTGTCGATTGCAACGACGGTGTCAGGGAGTGACTGCGCAGCGAGGAGGGAGGCGCGCGGCGGCGTGAGCGCCGGCGCGAGGAGAAGTGCGGCGAGTGTTCCGAGCACGAGCGCTGACGCTCGGCTGAATTCGCGCGACTGCGCCGGCATTTTGCCAGACCCGCTCGACGGCGCGCGATTGGAAAATCCGAACATCAAACAGCCTCCTCGAATGGCCACTGGCGCAACCTGCGGGCGCGCCCGAAATATACAAGAACTCCCGCCACCATCGCGGCGAGCGATGCGAGCATCGGCCGGCGCCCCGTGGAGATAAAAATCGCGATCCAGCCCGCAATCGAAACCACGACCGGGACAGGATACAGCCACATGCGAAACGGCCAGCGTTCCGCTTTCCATCGCCGATGGAGAATCATCAATCCTACCGCCTGGCCCACAAATTGGATGAGGCAGCGCATGGCGAGGATGGAGCGGATCACGGAGAACAATCCGAGGAACATGCAGACGACGATGGACGCAAGCCCGATCGCGATCAGGGAAATGTGCGGGAAATGCTTCGTGGGATGAACGCGGGCGAAAATCGAAAAGAAATTGCCGTCGAGCGCCGCCGCGTAGGGCACGCGCGAATAGCCGAGGGTGGCCGAAAAAACGGAGCCGAACGCCGTGACGAGAATCAGGGCGGTGGCGAGAGACGCCCAATGGGGCCCAAACGTCCGCTCCACAAAAAGACTGACGACGAAGGATGAGGTTCGCGCCTCCTGCCAGGGAACGACGGCGAGAATGCACGTCTGCATCGCGAAATAGAGCGCGGCGATCCCGAAGATGGAAAGAAAAATCGCGCGCGGGATATTGCGCTCGGGATCCTTCATTTCGCCGCCGAGGTTGCACACGTTGTAATAGCCGAGATAGCTGTAGATGGCTTGCACGGACGCGTGGCCAAGCCCGGCAAAAAAGATCCAGGAAAAACTCCAGGCGCCTTCGGGGTAGGTGAAGACGAGGCTCTTGTGGAAGTGCGTGGCGCCGCCGTAGATCAGCCACGCAATCGTGCCGCCCGCGATGATCCACAGGATCATGGAAATTTTCCCGATCGCCGTGATGCGCCGGTAGAGCAACGCGACGGCGATCACAATCAACGCGACGGCGACGGCGCGATCGTAATTCGCGAGAGCGGAAAGGAACTGCTGCGGGTGCGAGTGCAGCCACGCGTTTGCGTTCGCAATTTTAGCCGTGAGGTAGAGCGAATAATCCGCGAAGCCCAGCGCGCCCGAGGAAATGCTGAGGGGCGCCTGAAAAAGCGTCTGCCAGATAAAAAGGAAAGAGAACAGCCGGCCGAAGCGGTTCGCGCCATAGGCTTCGCGCAAAAAAACGTAACTCCCGCCGGCCTGCGGCATGGCTGCGCCCAATTCGGCCCATACGCAACCGTCGAGCAGCGCGAGCGCGGCGCCCACGACCCACGCGAGAATGCACTGAGGCCCGTTCATCGCTTGAATGATGAAGGGAATCACGATGAACGGCCCAATGCCGATCATGAACGTCATGTTGAGCGACGTCGCTTCCAGCAGGCCGAGGCCGCGCTCGAGTTTTTCGGGTTCGCTCATCTTTTTGCAGCGCCGCAAAAGAACGGAAAGCATAGCAAGAAAGCGCGCGCTGCCTGACGTAAAACTGGCGCCGCTGCGCTACGATGGGGGCAATGGTGAAGCCTGGAATCGGCATCACGGCGGCGATCGCGGCGGCGCTGGTGCTTGGATTTTTTCGCGTTCGCCGGAGACGCCGCCGCTTTCCGGCGCACGGCTGGCTCGGATTCGTGGCGCTGGCCGGCGCGGAGTGGCTGCTTTTTCAGCATGTCGAGCCGGTGGCGACCTATTTCACGCCGATCGCGTGGAGCGCGTACATCCTGATCGCCGATGCAGCCACGTTCGCGATCACCGGCCGGTCGCGACTGAACGATGCACCGGTTTCGCTCGCGCGCATGGCGCTGGCCTCGATTCCGCTGTGGCTGATTTTCGAGGCGTACAATCTGCGGCTCAAGAATTGGGAGTATACCGGAGTGCCAGCGCCCTGGGCCGCCGCGATGCTGGGCTACGGCTGGTCGTTCGCGACGATCACACCTGCGATTTTTGAAACTTCGGACCTGGTGCAGGCGCTATTGCCGCCGCTTCCGGGCGATCCGTGGAAAATTCCGCGTGGTGCCGAAAATATAATGATGATGCTGGGTGCGGCGTGCCTCGTGGTTCCGCTCGCGGTGCCGCAGGCGGTTGGCGCGCAACTTTTTGCGCTCGTGTGGGTGGGCTTTCTACTGCTGCTCGACCCGATCAACCGGAGGCTGGGACTTCCGTCGTTTCTCGGCGATCTTTCGGAGGGATTTCGCAGGCGCGTCTACGGCTTCCTTGGCGCCGGATTTATTTGCGGCTGGCTGTGGGAATTCTGGAATTACTGGGCGGCGGCGAAATGGCGGTACACGATTCCGATGTTCCAGAACATGAAAATTTTCGAGATGCCCGCGCCCGGGTATCTTGGTTTTTTGCCGTTTGCGCTGGAGTGCTTCGCCATGTACGTTACTGTAGCGTGGATTTTGGGGTGGGTGAAAAGAGTGAAATGAGAATCGCGCGAGAGAAAACTTCGCAAACTTTTGCCGTCGCCCGCGTATTGCCGGCGATCGCCGCGCTCGCGCTGGGATTCGGTTTTGGAGCGAAGGCCGCGCGCGCGGGCAGCATCGAGCTGCCGCCGGAAGCCGCGAAGGCCATCGAGAAAATGTACGGCGGCGACCCCGACGGCGCCATCGCGCTGCTTCACACGTACGAAGCGGCGCATCCGGGCGATCCGCTTCCGTTCACAATCGAAGCGGAAGCGCGCTGGTGGAAAATGTTCTGCGACGCCGCCGATATCAAATGGGGCATGATCGATTCGCAGAAGCGCAGCAAAAAACCGGAAGACGATTCCTACTTCGCGCTGGCGGACCGCGTGATCCAGCTCGCGCAGGCGCAGATCGCGCAACACGACACGTCGGAAAATCACCTGTACGCGGGAATCGGCTACGCGCTCAAGACGCGGCTCTACGGCTTGCGCGCTGAATACCGGAATGCGGCGCGGAACGGCGTGGCCGCGCGCACCGAATTTCTGCGCGCGCTCGAGCTTGACCCGGCGAACGCCGACGCCTCCGCGGGGATCGGCTTTTACAACTACTACGTGGACACTCTTTCGCCCGTGGTGAAATTTCTGCGCTTCTTTATGGGGATTCCGGCGGGAAGCAAACAGGAAGGCGAGAAACAAATTCGCGTCGCCGCGGAACACGGTGTGCTGCTCGCTACCGACGCGCGTTTCTACCTCGCGCGCAATCTGCGCACGTACGAGCAGCAGTATCAGGAAGCGCTCACGGCGGCTGAGCCGCTGGTGGCGCGCTACCCGCACAATCCGATTTTTCTGCTGCTCGTGGGCAATTTAAATATCGAGCTCGGCCGCAAAGCGAAAGCCGCCGAATATTTCAACGCGGTGCTGAAGCTTCCGGCGGTTGTGTCCGCGACCGAGTGCTGCGCGGGTTGTACGAGTTGCGACCCTTGCCCGGCGCATGTTCGGAGTCTGGCGCAAACGTTTCTGAATTCGATTCAGTAGCGCGAAACTTTCCGCGGGGATATTTCAGTTCAGCCGGGCGAAGCTTCGGCTTGCTGCGTGGTGTTCCTGCTTTTCGTGCCGATGCGGCTCATCATCAGCGTGGAAACACATCCCGAGACAAACGCCGCTCCCCATAATCCGTGCGGCCCCCAGCGTTCGAGAAGTTCCGCGCCGAGGAAAGGGCCCAGCGAAAACGCGATGCTGAACGACATCGTGTAGAGCCCCATGTATTCGCCGCGGCGACCGGGCGGCGCGATTTCCGCTGCGTAGGCGGAACTTCCCGGCAGCAGAATCATTTCGCCGAACGTCCAGACGATTACGGAGGCGAAGATTTGTTCTGGGCGCGAGACGAAGGCGAAGGAACCGAATCCGATTGCGTATAGAAACGCGCCGAGCGTGAGAGTGCGGCGATGCGGCCAGTGCGCCATTGCTGTATTGAGCGGGACTTCGAAGGCGACGATCAGCAGCGTGTTGAGCGTGAATACTGTGCCGTAGAGCGATTCCGGCAAGCGCAAATTGCGCACGAGAAATAGCGGCAGCGACGAGGTGAGCTGGAAGAAAACAATCTGCACCGGAATCATCGCGGCGAGAAAATAGAGCATGCGGCGGTTGCGAAACGCGCGGAGGTCGGCGGCGGGGTGCGCCGGGGCGAGCGGTACCACGGAATCGGCCTCGATCTCGCGGCCTAATTCTTCCGGCTCGGCCCATTCTGGATCGTGCGAAGGATTTAGACGCGCCGCGTCCCAGCGCGCCGTGGCAATCACGACGCCCGCTAGAATTGACGTGGCGCCGTCGACGAAAAAAAGCCAGCGAAAAGAAAACAGCGCGAGCAGTCCGCCAATTGCGGGCCCCACGCTCATTCCCAGATTCACCGCGAGCCGGCTTAGCGCGAACGCCGCCTTGCGCTGCGGCGGGCGCACGAGATCGGAAATCATCGAGAGGCTGGGCGGCCGCACCGATTCGTTCAGGACTGCGAACAAAAATGTGAGGACGAGGATCGTTGCGAAGCTGTGCGCGAGTGGAAATAAAAAAAGCAGCACTCCGGAGAGAAATAGCGACGCCTTGATCACGGCCACCGGGCCGACGGCGTCTGTGAGGCGTCCGGCTACCGGCATTGTGATTAGCGCGGCGAGTCCGTAGACGGTGAGCGACAGCGCGGCATGCGCCGGAGTAATCCCGAGCGTGCGCGTGAGGTAGAGAACGAGGAACGGGAGGACCATCGTGCCGGCGCGGTTTACGAGAGTGGCCGCGGCGAGCAGCCACACTTCGCGCGGCAAATCTTTCAGTCCACGCCAGGGATTCATCGCGGAAGGATTATACGTGCTGGAAGGAATTCAACGAGAGGCGAGAAGAGGTTAACTGCGTGCGGATTCTTCCTGCTCGAAGGCGTGATAGGACGAGCGGACGAGCGGGCCTGCTTCCACGTGCTTGAATCCCATCGGCTCGCCGAGGCGCTTGAATTCCGCAAATTCGTCGGGATGGAGAAAGCGCTCGATCGGCAGGTGCTCGGGCGTAGGCTGCAGGTATTGGCCGAGCGTGAGGATGTGCGTGCCCTGCGCGGCGATTTCTTCCATCGCGCTCACAACTTCGTCGCGCGTTTCGCCGAGTCCCAGCATCATTCCTGTTTTCGTCGAGATTCCGGGGGACATTTCGCCAGCGCGCCGCAACAATTCGAGCGAGCGCTCGTACTCGGCGCCCTTGCGCACGCGGCGGTAAAGACGCGGCACCGTTTCCATATTGTGGTTGAGGACGTCGGGGCGCGCTGCCATCACTTTTTCGAGTGCATTCCAATCGCCGCGAAAATCCGGGATGAGCACTTCGACGCGGCAGCCGGGAACGCGCTCGCGAATCCGCGCGATCGTGCGCGCGAATATGGATGCGCCGCCATCGGGCTGGTCGTCGCGATTTACGGACGTGACGACCGCATAGCGAAGGCCCATGCGTTCGACGGCTTCGGCGACGCGCTCCGGCTCGTCTTCTTCCGGCGGGCCCAGGGGCTTGCCGCTCGGCACGGCGCAAAACCCGCACGCGCGCGTGCAAATATTGCCAAGAATCATGAACGTCGCCGTGCGATGTTCCCAGCACTCGCCCATGTTCGGGCAGCGCGCGCTTTCGCATACCGTGTGCAAGTCGAGCGTGCGCATGATGCGCTTCAGTTCCTGATAATTCGGGCCGCCGAAGAATTTTACGCGCAGCCAGGGCGGGCGCGGGTGGGCTGCGGGTGGCGGGGTGGCAGGCGAGTTCGGGAGGATGTTGAAAGGCGATGCCATTTTCGTTTTCGTGTGAACCTGAGGAAGATATTTTACGCGTCCTACGGCGTGGGCACAACTGCGCTGGCTTTGTGCGCGTTGGGGACCGCGGGTCACGGGCGTTCCGAATCGCCACACCGGGATGTGGCCTTTTGTTGTATTCTTACCACACCAGGGCTCTGAGCATCCCTCCGAATAACTGTAAGCTGCTGATTCTAATGGCATAAAAACTAACTCGCGCAGGCCCCCAAGATGCTACATTATCCCTGCCCAATGCCCTATCAGCTTACCATCCAGCGGCCGGTCGAAACCGAAGGCATCGGACTTCACACCGCGGTGCCGAGCCGCGTGCGATTCGTGCCGGCGCCTGCGGATACGGGAATCGTCTTCCGGCGCGTGGACCTCGACAATTTTGAGATCGAAGCGCACGTGCGTAACGTGGCGCGGGTGAGCTACGCGACGAGCTTGATGAAGCAGGGCGTGCTGCTGTCGACGACCGAGCACGTGCTTGCGGCGCTTTATTCTTGCGGCGTTGACAATGTGTACGTCGAAATCAACGCACTCGAGCTGCCGATTCTCGACGGCTCCGCCAAACCTTTCATTGATCTGCTGGCGCAGGCCGGCACGCGGCAGCTGCGCCGCCACCGGCGTTACATTCGGGTGCTGAAGCCGCTGGAAATTTCCGATGGCGACCGCCGCATTGGCATTTATCCCGCTGACGAATTTCGCGTGCACTGCTTCGTCGATTACCACCATCCGGCTTGCGGCGCGCAACAGATCGAGCTGGCGGTGAATCGGGATTCGTTCAGCCGCGAACTCGCGCCGGCGCGCACGTTTGGCTTCACGAAAGATTTCGCCGGGCTTCAGGCGATGGGATTGATTCGCGGCGGCTCGCTCGAAAATGCGATCGTGATGGATGACAGCGGCATCCTGAACGGGCCGTTGCGGTTCCCGGACGAATTTGGACGGCACAAAGCGCTCGACCTGATCGGGGATCTCGCGCTTGTCGGCCGGCCGCTTCTGGCGCGGATCGTCGCGCACAAAGCAGGGCACGCGTCGCACACGCAACTCGTTACGCGGCTCCTCGCGGACCATTCGCTCTGGACTGAAACTACGAATGGTCATCACGCAGAAGTCGAAAGCGCACACCCGTCCGCTGCTGTGTCTGTTCCCGCGACGTCCTAATTTGGCGTTGGAAGTCCTTCCTGCTGAAATTCTTAATTTAGAGGTTGGCTATCGGCAGATGCGGGGCCGGATTTTTCCGTTCGAATCACTCCGGTCTCGTCCGTGTAGTAGCTTGACTGGCCCGTGGTGGAACCTACGGGATCGGCATTGACGGAGAATCCGCTGGCGCCCCGCTCCGCGCATCCTTTTGCCGGGGGATCATTCGACGGCCTTGCGCTGTAGGTAAAAACGTAGCCATTTTTCTGGCCTGCAGCGAGCGTACGATCGATCAGTTGGGCGTGCTCACAGCTCTCCGCGCCGCCACGGATACCGTCGAGCTGCTCCAAGCTTGTGGTGAAGCCGTTGCCGTATTGCGAGCTGTACGTCTCCTCGGCCGAAACAATCGTCCGCAACGAGCCGACCGCGCTCGCCTGGTTGGCGGCCATTTTTGCGCGCAACAAATTCGGTATCGCGACCGCCGCGAAGATCAGAATCAATGGAACGAAGGCGATGCCGATGTAGCCGAGAATCAGGCCGGCCATCGCCATCCCGTGGCCCGTCAAACGCCCTCCCGACTTTCTAATTTCCGAGAGCGACAGGTGCCCGAAGAATTACGGCGATCACCGCCGACGGAAAGACGAAGCAGAAAAGTCCGAAGATGAGGCTCGCGAGCGCCTTCCCGCTCGACTCGACCGGCCCGGCCGGAGCTCCCGGGGCCGCACCAAAATTGCCGGGCGCTCCCGCGGCCGGCGCGGCGCCGATCGGGGTGCCGGTGGCCCCACCGCCAAGCCCTGCTCCGCACTTCGAGCAGAATTGCGCTCCGTCCGCGTTCGTTGTCCCGCATTGGCTGCAAAACATCGCCGACCTCCGTCGTCATTTTCCTCGTCGTTGTCACCATTACGTTCATCGTCATCATCATTCCACGTGAAATTAACCCCGTGGTTATCGCGTCCGCCGGGAAATGTCAATCGTGTTTGGCAAGACGGCGGCGCGGGCTGGCTTCGGCATTGCCAAAGCCGCCAGCGCACGCCACAATATGCGCGGATGCCCGTTCACTCCGATACAGCCATCATCATCCTCGCTGCCGGCAAAGGCACGCGCATGCGCTCGGACCTGGCGAAAGTCCTGCATCGCGCGGGCGGACGCACCTTGATCGAGCACGTCATCCGCGCCTGCCGTCCGCTGAAGCCGGCGCAGTTGCTCGTCGTCGTTGGCCATCAAGCCGAGGAAGTGGCCGCGGTGGCCGAAAGCCTGGGCGCGCAAACAATTTTGCAGCAGCCGCAGCGCGGTACGGGCCACGCGATGCAAATCGCGCGACGCGCGATCCGCAAAAGCGCGAAACTCGCGCTGGTGGTTCCCGGTGACGCTCCGCTGCTGCGCACCGCAACTCTCGCAGCGCTTCTCGATGCGCACCGCCGCGGCGAAGCGGCAGCTACCGTGCTGAGCGCCGAGCTTGCCGATCCCACCGACTACGGCCGCATCGTCCGCGACGCGGAAGGGCGCGTGGAGGCGATCGTTGAAGAAAAAACCGCTACGCCGGAGCAGCGCGCGATCCGCGAAGTGAACTCGAGTATTTATTCTTTCACGCTCGCGAGACTTTGGCCTGCGCTCGCGGCCGTGCGCCCCAGCAATGCGCATCGCGAACTTTATCTTACCGACGCGATTGCGCTGCTTCGCGCAGAGCAACGAACGCGTCCTGGGGCAAATCGCCGCCGACGCGAACGAAATCCTCGGATGCAACACGCGAGCGAGCCTTGCCGACGTGGATCGTATTTTCCGCGCGCGCAAAGCCGCCGAGCTAATGGAAGCGGGCGCGACGATTTATCTGCCTGAAACTGTGGTGATCGATCCCGATGTGACCGCCGGGCCGGATACCGTGATCGAACCGTGTGTGCAACTGTTAGGAGAAACTCGCATTGGCGCGCGCTGCAAAATTCAGACCGGCAGCGTGCTGCACGATGTTCGCGTGGATGATGACGTCACCGTGGGCGCGCATTGCGTTGCTACATCGAGCCGGCTTCATTCGAAGGCGACGATTGGCCCGTTTTCGCGGCTGCGTCCGGGCGCGGATATTCGCTCCGGCGCGCACATTGGCAATTTCGTAGAAGTGAAAAAATCCGTGGTGCACGAAGGCGCGAAGGCGATGCATCTGACGTACCTTGGCGACGCCACGGTGGGCCGCGATTCGAATATTGGCGCGGGAACGATTACCTGCAACTACGATGGCGTGGCGAAATATCAGACCAGGATCGGTAATCGCGTTTTTATCGGCAGTGATACGGCACTCGTCGCGCCGATTCGGATTGGTGACGGCGCGTATGTCGCGGCCGGGTCGACGCTTACCGAGAATGTTCCCGCTGACGCACTGGCACTTGCACGCGGCCGGCAGGTGAACAAGCCAGGCTGGGCGCGCCAGCGCCGCAACGCGTTGAAAAACGCTAAACACACATCGCGAAAGAAAGCCCCGAGACCCCGCGGTTCGAAACGAGCCCCTCGCAAGAAATCTTCGAAACCTCGACGTCGTCGTTAGGCCATAGCGGCGGTTCTGGCTACACTCGCTAACGAAACTCGCCCCGTTCGGATGTGGTAAAATTCGTTCGAGGAGACGCCGAAAATGAAATTCGGAGTGGTGCAGTTTCCTGGATCGAATTGCGACGACGACGCGTGCCATGCGATCTCGTCGGTAATCGAACAGCCTGTGGATTTCATCTGGCACCAGTCCGAGAATCTTGCCGGATACGACGCGGTTATCCTGCCCGGCGGATTCGCGTATGGCGATTACCTGCGCACGGGCGCGATTGCGCGCTTCTCTCCTGTGATGAAAGCGGTTGACGCATTTGCACGCGCCGGTGGACTTGTGCTGGGGATCTGCAACGGATTTCAGATTTTGCTCGAGGCTGGGTTACTGCCCGGCGCGATGCTGCGGAATAAGGGATTGCGCTATTTGTGCCGGCACGTTCATATCCGCGTGGAGCGTACGGATACGCCGTTCACGTGCGCCGCGCATCACGGTGACACGCTGAAAATTCCGATCGCGCACAATGAAGGAAATTATTTTTGCGATCCTGCAACGCTCGCCGAGCTGGAGCGCAACAATCAGATTATTTTTCGGTACGTACGGCCGGATGGAACTGACGCGACCGAAAACGACCGCGAGGCGAATCCAAATGGTTCGCTGCGCGCGATTGCCGGAATTTGCAGCCGCGAACGCAACGTCCTCGGGCTGATGCCGCACCCCGAGCGCGCCGTGGAATCTCCGCTTGGCTCGTCCGACGGCCTCGTGGTTTTTCACTCGATGGTCGAATACCTCACGCGCAACGAACAGAAAAAAGATAGCGGCCGAATCGCCGTCACGGCGTAGCATTTCCGCGAAAACTCATTCATGACCCAAAAGGCCGTTCCAACTGAAATCAAGGTGACGCCGGAGGTGGCCGCCGAACACGGCCTCACTGCCGAAGAATTCGCGCGCATCCAGAAAATTTTGGGGCGCGACCCGAACTATACCGAGCTGGGAATTTTCAGCGTGATGTGGAGCGAGCACTGCTCGTACAAATCTTCGCGCGTCCATTTGAAGCGGCTGCCGACCACGGGCAAGCACGTGGTGCAAGGGCCGGGCGAAAACGCGGGCGTAGTGGATATTGGCGACGGCATCTGCGCGGTGTTCAAGATTGAATCGCACAATCATCCGAGTTTTGTGGAGCCGTTTCAGGGCGCGGCGACGGGAGTGGGCGGGATTCTGCGGGATATATTCACCATGGGCGCGCGGCCGATTGCGGTGCTGGATTCGCTGCGATTTGGGCCGATTACCGACAGGGCCCAGCGCCGGAACTGCGACGCCTGAAGAAATCGCCCGAAACGGGCGGATTCTTGACGGCGTGATTCGCGGGATCGGATTTTACGGGAATTGTTTTGGCGTGCCCACCGTTGGCGGCGAAGTCCAATTCGAATCGTGCTACTCGAATAATCCGCTGGTGAACGCGCTCGCGCTTGGGATTGCGCGACGCGAAGAACTTTTCTTTGCGAAGGCGCGCGGCGCGGGCAATCCCGTGATTTACGCCGGCGCAAAAACCGGGCGCGACGGGATTCACGGCGCGTCGCTGCTTGCATCCGCGGAATTCAGCGAAGAATCCCAGCAGAAGCGGCCCAACGTACAGGTGGGCGACCCGTTCATGGAAAAACTATTGCTCGAAGCGTGCCTCGAAGCGATGCGCACGGGAGCGGTGGTGGCGATTCAGGACATGGGCGCGGCAGGGCTAACGAGTTCGAGTTCGGAGATGGCGTCGCGCGGCGGAATGGGAATTGAAATTGATCTTGCGCTCGTGCCGCAACGCGAGACGGGCATGACGCCGTACGAAATCATGCTGTCGGAATCGCAGGAGCGCATGCTGCTGGTGGCCGAACGTGGGCGCGAGCGCGAAGTGTTTGCGGTGTTTGAAAAATGGGGGCTCGACGCGGTGGAAATCGGCAAGGTGACGGACGACGGAAAATTGCGGGTCCTAAATCATGGCCGCCTCGCCGCCGAAATTCCCGCGCACGCGATTGCCGAAGAAGGTCCGCGCTACGAGCGGCCGATCGCGGCGCCCCAGGCGGCGCCGGAAGCGAGTGGACCGCTCGTACCATTTGCGCCGGCGGGTTCGGACCTGACCGCGAATTTCCGCGCGCTGCTCGCGTCGCCCGCGATCGCTTCCAAATACTGGATCACAGAGCAATACGATTCGATGGTGCGCACGAATACCCGCTTCGGACCCGGCGCGAGCGACGCGGCTGTGCTGCGCCTGAAGGAAACCGATCGCGGTCTCGCGCTTTCGACCGACGGCAATGGCCGCTGGTGTTTTCTTTCGCCGCGCGTGGGCGCGATGCACGCGGTGGCGGAAGCGGCGCGGAACGTTGCATGCAGCGGCGCGCGTCCGGTGGCGGCAACGAACTGCTTGAATTTCGGCAATCCGGAAAAGCCCGAAGTGATGTGGCAATTCAGCGAAGTGGTGGACGGCATCGCCGAAGCTTGCCGCGCGCTCGAAATTCCGATTACGGGCGGAAACGTCAGCTTCTACAACGAAACGCTGGGCAAATCGATTTATCCCACGCCGATTCTGGGAGTGCTGGGCGTGCTGGAGGATGCCGACTTTGCGGTGGGCTCGGCATTCGATAAGGAAGGCGACGCGATTGTGCTGCTGGATGGCGCGGGGGCTGGCGCTGCGCGATCGTCGGCGCGGGATTCGAGCGTGGAATTTTCATCGTCGGAATACGCGAAAACGATGCGAGGAATCGTCGGAGGCGCGCCGCCGGCGATCGACCTCGCCGCCGAAAAACGGCTGATCGATTGCGTGGTGAATCTCGCGAGCGCGGGCCTGATCCTTTCCGCGCACGATGTGAGCGACGGCGGCATTGCGGTGACGATTGCGGAGTCGTGCTTTGCGAGCGACGGATTATCAGCGGACGTGAATTTGAGTGCGGGTGCCGCGAGCGAGGCCGGAATCGAGGTCAAGACCGAGCCCGCGGAAGCTGCAGTTTTCGGCGAACGCGGGGCGCGCGCCGTTGTGTCGCTTTCGCCCGCTTCGCTTGCCCGACTCGACGCGGTTGCGGCACAATACGGAGTGGCCGCCATTCGCATCGGTAGCGTCACACGCAGCGAATTTCGCATCCAATATGAGGGCACGCCTGTTATAAGAGGAGACGTGACATCCTTCCGGAAAGCCTGGTCGGAATCCCTGGTAGCAGCGATCGAGAGCGCATGAACACTGAGCCAATCCATCTCGACGACGACCGTTTTCACGATCATTGCGGCGTGTTCGGCGTGTTCGGGAATGACGAAGCGGCGAAGCTGACGTATCTGGGGCTTCACGCGCTGCAGCATCGCGGGCAGGAATCCGCTGGAATCGCTTCGACGGATGGCGCGGACGTGCGGGTGCACAAATCTCTCGGTCACGTGCAGGAGATTTTCACGCCGCAGGTGGTGGCGTCGCTGCCGGGGTCGGCGGCGATCGGGCACACGCGGTATTCGACGGCGGGCGACACCACGCTAATGAATGCGCAGCCGGTGGTGATCGATTGCAACAAAGGCAAAATCGCGCTCGCGCACAACGGCAATCTGACGAATGCGATCGAAGTGCGGCGGCGGCTCGAGCATCGCGGGTCGATCTTTCAAACGACGAGCGACACCGAGGTGATCGTTCACTTGATCGCGCGCAGCGCGGCGCGGAATCTTTCCGGCGCGATTGCGGACGCGCTGAATCAGGTGGAAGGCGCGTACTCGCTGGTGCTGCTGACGCGCGATGAAATTTTTGCGATTCGGGATCCGCGGGGATTTCGCCCGTTGAGTTTGGGGCGCATTGACGGCGCGTGGGTGGTGGGCTCTGAAACTTGCGCTTTCGATTTGATTGACGCCGAGTATGTGCGCGAGATCGAGCCCGGAGAAATGGTGCGCATTTCGCGCGGCGGGATTGAGTCCATCCGCTTCGCGGCGGAAAAGCCGCACCAATACTGCATTTTCGAGCATGTGTATTTTTCGCGGCCCGATAGCATCGTCTTCAGCCGGCCGGTGAATCAGAGCCGGGAGCGGCTGGGGCGTTTGCTCGCGAAAGAGCATCCGGTGGCGGCCGATATTGTGGCGCCAGTGCCGGACTCGGGAGTGCCGGCGGCAGTGGGGTACGCGGCGGAATCGGGAATTCCGTTTCGCATGGCGCTGATTCGCAATCACTACGTGGGGCGGACATTTATAGAACCGGTGCAGGCGATTCGCGATTTTGGCGTGAAGCTTAAATTGAATCCCGTGCGTCGAATGTTGGAAGGACAGCGCGTGATTCTGGTGGACGATTCGATTGTGCGCGGAACGACGAGCCGGAAAATCGTCCGGCTGGTGCGCGACGCCGGCGCGACGGAAGTGCACGTGCGGATCAGCTGTCCGCCGACGGTTTCGCCCTGCTACTACGGCGTGGACACGCCGCGACGCGAGGAGTTGATCGCCGCGAACCAGTCGATTGAAGAAATTCGCGCCTTCCTGGGGGCCGATTCGCTCGGCTATCTGTCGCTCGCATCGTTGCGCGCGTCGGTGGAAGATACGGAAGGAAAATTTTGCACGTCGTGCTACACCGGCAGCTATCCGACTGAGCTGGTGCAACTCGAAGTGGAGGCTCATCGTGGCAGCTGAGGTGGGAGAAGCAGTAATCGCGGAGAAAGTTCCGGCGAAGCAGACGGACACGGTGGGCGACCGCGTCTGGCGCGAAGTGCTTTCGTGGGTTTGGGTGATTCTGGCATTCCTCGTGATCGAAGGCGGCCTGGTGCAGGCGCGCGTGATTCCCAGCGGGTCGATGGAGCGGACGGTTCTAATCGGCGATCATCTGATCGTGAGCCGCATCGGGTACGACATGGGCATTCCGTTCACCGATTTCCACGTACCACTATGGCGCGACCCGCAACGGCAGCAGATCATCGTGTTCCGCGCGCCGTTGCCGGGAAATCCGGATTTCATCAAGCGCACGATCGGCTTGCCGGGCGACACGGTGGAAATCAAGCAGGGCGTCGTCTATATCAACGGGAACGCGCTCGACGAGCCGTACCGGAATCAGCCGCCGAACCCGATGGAAAATCGCGCGGCGGTCACCGTCCCTCCCAACAGCTATTTCATGATGGGCGACAATCGCGAAAACTCGTACGACAGCCGCTATTGGGGATTTGTTCCGCGCGCGAATATAATCGGCACGCCCGTGATCATTTATATGTCGATCGACGCGCCCGAGGAAGTTTGGGAGCCCGGGCACGTGGGCGAGCGCTTTGAAACATATTTCAACGCGCTGATCCATCCGCGCGAAGTGCGCTGGCGGCGGCTTTTCCACGTGTTTAGAAATCCGAGCGTTAACTGACCCCCTCCGGAAACGGAACCTCTTGATGCGCTACGCCGATGCCGGCGTCAATATCCCGGTTGCAGACGAAGCCAAACGGCGCATCGCCGCGATGGCGAAAAAAACCTTTCGGCGCGGGGTGCTCGCTCCGATTGGCGGATTCGGCGCGCTCTTCCAGCTCGATCGCAAACGCTGGCGCGAGCCGATTCTGGTTTCCAGCGCGGACGGCGTCGGGACAAAACTGAAGATCGCGTTTGCCACAGGAATTCATTCCACGGTGGGCGCGGACATCCTGAACCACTGCGTGAACGACATTCTGACGCAAGGCGCCGAGCCACTCTTCTTTCTCGATTACCTCGCGATGGGCAAACTCGATTCCGAAGTGGTGGAACAAGTGATCGACGGGATGAGCCGCGCCGCGAAAAAGGCGGGCTGTTCGCTGATCGGCGGCGAGACGGCGGAGATGCCGGACTTCTACCCACCTGGCGAATACGATCTCGCCGGTTTCATCGTGGGCGCGGTGGAACGCACGAAGCAACTCGATTGCCGGCGCGTTCGACCGGGAGACGCGCTGATCGCATTGCCTTCGAGCGGACTTCATACCAACGGCTACTCGCTCGCGCGAAAACTTGCGTTCGGCATGGCGAAACTCGCGCCGGAGACGTACGTGCCGGAAATCGGCAACCGAATCGGCGCGGAGCTTTTGAAGCCGCACCGGGCTTACTGGCCGCTGCTGAGAACGATTCTCGCGCGCGGATGGGTCACGTCCATGGCGCACATCACGGGCGGAGGAATCACGGGCAATCTTCCACGCGCGCTGCCGAAGAACGTGGCGGCGGTGGTTGACCTTGGTTCGTGGCCCGTGCCGGCGATTTTTCAGTACCTTGCGAAGCTGGGAAAGATCGAGCGGGATGAGTTGTTGCAGACGTTCAACATGGGCGTGGGGATGATTTTAGTGGTGCCGGCGAAATTTGCCGGGCGCGTGGAAGCGGAATTGAAGCGGCGGCGAGAGAAATATTATCTGGTTGGGCGGGTGGAAGCCGCCGGGCGCGGAAAACCGCGCGTGATTTATTCGGGGGAGCTGGGGCTGCTCCCGGGCTCATGACGGACAGAATTTCCTCAGGGGCTTAAGCCCCATCTCATTGCAGGCTTTTTGCCGGAGCTAAAGCTCCGACCCTCTAAGACTATTCGCCGAGGTTGTCGATATCGAGGGCGGCTTTCCAGCCGCCGTCGGCTTGCTTCTTCCAGACCACTACGTACTTGCCTTTTTCGTCGGTGACTTTGCCTTTTTTCGCTTCGGTTTTCAGATCGTAGGTGCCGTATTCGTAGGCGATGTCGCCCGAACGCGCCACTTCGACGAAAGTGGTCTCGAATGTGAGGCCGGGGCCGGGAGTCTCAAGCATCGGCTTCCACGACGCTTTGATCGCGTCTTTGCCTTTTACGCGCGCGCCATTGTTGACGAAAAAGACGGCATCATCCGTGTAGTAGGACGTAGCTTTGTCGAGATCTTTCGCTTGCGAGGCCTTGCTCCAATCGGAGGAAGCGGCGCGGATGGCGGCTTCGTCGGCCTTGCGGGTGTCGGGCGGCGGGGCGGGCTTTTGCGCGGTTTGTTCGGCACAAGCGACAGTGATGCTCATGCTGAAAAGGGCGGCAAGAAGAAGAAACAAGGAACGTGAAGTTGACTGGAACCGGGACATAAGAATGCCTCCTGGAAATTTCAAAGTGAAGAGAAGATGCCTCTTGTCCGCGGATGTGTCAAGGAATCTTCCCCCGGGATTCGCCATGTTGTCCGCTGGTTTTGACCCGGTCGGGAACTATGCTAATTTCCTGCGGTGACGAAGACACGCATCGGCGTGCTGCTCTCGGGGCGCGGGTCGAATTTCGAGGCATTGGCGGACAGCGTTGCGGCCGGACGCATACCGAACGCTGAGATCGCGATTGTGATCAGCAACCGCGAGAACGCGGCTGGAATCGAGAAAGCGCGCGGGCGGGGAATTGCGGCCGAGGTGATCCCGTCGCGGGGACTGGAACGCGAGCCGTACGACAAGCTGGTGATTGCGGCGCTCGCGGAAAAGAAAGTGGAGCTGGTGTGCCTGGCGGGATATATGCGGCTGCTCAGTCCCGTGTTTGTCGCGGCGTTTCGCAATCGCATCCTGAATATTCACCCGTCGCTGCTGCCCGCGTTCCCGGGGCTTGAATCGCAGCGGCAGGCGCTTGAGCACGGCGCGAAATTTTCAGGCTGCACGGTGCACTTCGTGGATGAAAATCTCGACGCGGGGCCGATCATCCTGCAGGCTGCGGTTCCGATTCGAGATGACGACACGCCGGAAACGCTTTCCGAGCGGGTGCTGCGCGAAGAACACCGGATTTACACGGAAGCGGTCCGCATCGTTCTCGAAGGGCGATACAAAATCGAAGGACGGCGCGTGTTGCTGACCTCAGCGAAGGACCCGGAGAAAAAATAGTGGCGTCAACGAAGTTCAAGCCGGTGGACGAGCAGTTCGCCTATCTGCGAAAAGGCGTGGCGGAAATTATCCGCGAAGACGAGCTGAAGGCGAAGCTCGAGAAATCCGCCAAGGAAGAAAAGCCGCTGCGGGTGTATCTGGGCGTTGACCCGACCGCGCCGGATATCCATCTGGGCCACACGGTGGTGCTGCGAAAGCTGAAGCAGTTTCAGGATATGGGCCACACCGCGATTTTCCTGATCGGCGATTTTTCGGCGATGATCGGCGACCCTACCGGGCAATCCGAAACGCGGCCACCGCTCTCGCGGGAACAGGTGGACGCGAACGCGAGAACGTACCTCGAGCAGGTGTATAAAATCCTCGACCGCGAGAAAACCGAGGTTCGCTACAACAGCGAGTGGCTCGGAAAGCTCTCGAGTATGGAGATGGTGCAGCTCTGCGGAAAATACCGGCTGGCGCGGATGCTGGAGAGAGAGGATTTCCGTTCGCGACTGGAGAAAAATCTGCCGATTTCGGTGCACGAGCTGCTGTATCCGCTTTTGACCGCGTACGATGCGGTGGCGCTGAAGTCCGACGTTGAGCTCGGCGCGACCGAACAGAAATTCAATCTGCTGGTGCATCGCGACATCCAGCGCGAATACGGCTTGGCGGGTGAAGTGGTGCTGACGATGCCGATCCTGGTCGGGCTCGACGGCGAGCGAAAGATGTCGAAGAGCCTGGGAAATTACGTGGGCATCACCGAAGCGCCGGGCGAAATGTTCGGGAAGCTGATGTCGATTTCAGACGAGCAGATGTGGACGTATTACGAGGTGCTGACGGATTTTACTTCCCCTGTGATCGTGCGGCTGAAAGAAGAAGTGCGGACCGGGGCACTGCATCCAAAAGAAGCGAAGATGCAGATGGCGCATACGATTGTGGCGGGCTTTCACGGTGAGGAAGCAGCGAAAAAAGCGAAAGAAGAATTTCAGCGCGTATTCAGCGAGCGGAAACTGCCGTCGGAGATTCGGGAGCATGTGGTGCCGGCGGAGGGACGGATGAAACTGGCGAAAATTCTTCAGAGGGATGCGGGCGTGGCTTCGCGAGCGGAAGCGGACCGGTTGATCAAGCAGGGCGCCGTGGAAATTGATGGTAAGGCTGTGAGTGACGTTGGGTACGAGATTGATCTTGCGCCGGCCAAGAAGTATTTGTTGCGGGTGGGGAAGAAGCCGCCATTTTACGTTGTGGTGAAATGAGCTTTCCGGAGTGGCCGGCAGCGCGATTTAGCGGCGCTCGGCCAGGCGCTGGAGACGATCGAGCCAGGCTTCGTCGCGTTGCGAAACGGCGAAGCGGGTGAACACCGCGTCGAGGATCCGGCCAAAGAGTTCCGGCATTCTGTAAGAATCGCGCATCGTGAGCCGGGTGCCGCCTGGAATTGGTTCGAGTTCCCATCGCTGTAATCCGCGCACGCCGTAGGAATCCTGGAATTGCCACTCGAGCGAACGCTCCCACACGTAGTCGGTGATTACGGCGGTGAGCGTGACGTCCCAATTTCTCAGCACGCCCGTGATTCGTACTTTCTGGCCGGCGGAGAAATCGGATGCGCCGCCCTGCACTTCGAAATGCGATTCCATTTCGACGCCGTACCAGAGCGGCATGCGCTGCGGAACGAAGAACACGAATACTTCATTCGGAGCGACGGAGAATTCGCGGGTGAACTCTAGATCGGCCATCGGAGGAATGCGTCTATATCACGAAACGTAGCGGGAGGCAGAGGATTTCGGCATCATTAATGCACGTCGACCAGCACGAGCGAAACATCATCGGAAGACGGGCCCTCGCGCCACTCGGCGACGCGATCGAGGATCCCCTGCTTCATTTGCTTGAACGGCAGCAGCGCGGTTTCGCGCACGAATTTCTGCACGCCTTCGACGCCCAGCATTTCGCCATTTGCGTCGAAAACGTCGGTGATGCCGTCGGTGTAGAGCACGATGCGATCGCCGGGCAAGAGGTCCACGTCGAGCGTGGCTTCGCCGTCGACCGCGTTGGGAAGCGCGCCGAGCACCATGCTGCGCGATTCGAGAAGGCGCGGTTCTTCCCCTGGCTGGACGATCATCGCCGGAGGATGTCCGGCGCCGGCGAAAACCATCCGCCGGGCGCTGCGGTCGACGCGCGCGGCAGCGACCGTGAAAAAGAAAACCGAGCTGCCGAGATTGCTCATCACGAAGCGATTGAGATTTGTGAGCATGTCTCCGAGCGGCATGCCGCTGCGCAGGTGCGAGATGGTCTCGGAGTAAATCCGGTTGGCAACGAGCGCGGAGCCGATGCCGTGGCCGGAAACGTCGCACACGAGAAGATTCAAATGATCGGTATCGAGCGCGCTCACGAGACCGAAGTCGCCGCCAATCGTGCGCACCGGAAGATAGAACGCTTCCACATCGAGGCTGCCCCAGATGAGCGATTTAGGCGCGAGGCTCTGCTGCACGCGCGCAGCGAGGGTGAGGTCTTCTTCAATTTCTTTTTGCCGCTCCTCGAGGAGTTTGTTCGCGGCGCGCAGCTGCTCTTCGGCGCTTTTCTGCTCGGAAATATCGGTAAAACTGACGATCGTGAACGTGCGGCCGTCGGGGTCTTCCAGGCTTCGTGCGCTTGAAACCACAGGCAGCTTCGCTCCGCTTTTTGTCGGCAGGTGGAACTCATGCCGGGCCCGGCCCATAGCGCGTGTTTCCCGGCGCCGTTCGCGAATCAGTTCCGTGTCTTCCGGCCCGTAGTAAAGTAAAAGCGGATCGTGCCCCAGGACATCGTCGCGGGGAATTCCGGTCATCTCCTCCATACACGCGTTGACGAAGATCACGTGCTCGCAATCGTCAATGATCACCACACCCTCGTTCAACGTCTCGAGGATGCCGGCCATCTGTTCGAGCCAATCCGGCCGTTCGAATTCCAAGGACAACCCCCTGCACGCCGGCTACGGCATGGACGTTCATCTTACCCAATCTCGATGGAACCCACAAAGCGCCGCGTGCTGCGATGCCAGCTGAGTTCTCTTGCGGATTCATCGTGGATTCATCGTGGATTCATCCTGGGCGCGCGGCTGTTCTCTCCACTTCGAAAAAGCTACCTGAAGTAAACTAGATGCTCGGAAGGGGAACTCAGACTCATGACCGCACCGGTTCCATCGGCTGCCGAGCAGCATTCACCTGCGGGAACGCCTGCGAACGGGAAGCGGCTGCCGCCGGGGCCGAAGGGCTTGCCGCTGCTGGGCGTGTCGCTCGACTTGCTGCGCGATCCGCTGGAATTAATGCGCAGCGCCGCGCGCGAGTATGGCGACGTGGTTCGCATCCCCGTGATTCTCCAGTCGCGCATCCTGTTGAACCATCCCGATTATGTGCAGCAGGTGCTGCTGTTCCAGCAGAGCAAATTCCACAAGAGCACGCTGACGAAGGAAACGACCGAGCGTTTGCTGGGGCAGGGCCTGCTGATCAGCGAAGGAGATTTCTGGCGGCGCCAGCGGAGGCTGGCTCAACCGGCGTTCCATCGCCAGCGGATCAACGAATACGCGCCGACGATGCTCGAATGCGCGGAGATGAAAGCGCGGGACTGGCGCGACGGCGAGACGCGCAACATGGCGGAAGAGATGATGGAGTTGACGCTCGAAGCCGCCGTGCGCACGCTTTTCGGCACGACGCTTCCGGGCGAAGCGCAGCAAGTGGGCCGCGCGATGACTTTTTTGATGCGCTATTCGCTCCGCCGCGCCCGTTCGCCGCTGCGAATTCCCGCCGGGTGGCCGACGCCGAAAAACCGGCGCGCGACGAAGGAGTTCGATTTCCTCGATTCGCTCGTTTACCGCATCATTGCCGAGCGCAAGGCGCAGGGAAACGGCCAGCACCATGGCGATCTGCTCTCGATGTTGATGGGAGCGATGGACGAAGACGGCACGCAGATGACGCCGCGGCAATTGCGCGACGAGATCATGACGCTGTTCCTCGCCGGGCACGAAACCACGGCGCTTACGCTTTCATGGACCTGGTATTTGCTGAGCCAGAATCCGGCGGCGGATGCGCGGTTGCAGGAGGAACTTCGGGGCGTGCTCGGCGGCCGCGCTCCGAGCGTCGCAGACCTCGAACGATTGCCGTATCTGCACGCGGTAATCAACGAAGTGCTGCGCCTGTATCCGCCCGCATACATCATGGCGCGCACTTCGATCGCACCCTCGAGCATTGGCGGCTACGATTTTCCGGTGGGCTCGACGATTCTCATTTCCCAGTGGGTGATGCATCGCGATGCGCGTTACTACGACGAGCCCGACGCGTTTCGCCCCGAGCGCTGGCTCGATGGACTCGCCGATCGACTTCCGGCGGGCGCGTATTTTCCGTTTGGCGATGGACCGCGGCGGTGTATCGGGCAGGGATTCGCGCTGCTGGAATCGGCGCTGGTGATCGCGTCGCTCGCGCAGCGATTTCGATTCGAGCTGGTGCCGGGAACCACGGTGGTGCCGGAGCCGCTCGTCACACTGCGACCGAAGAACGGCATTCCGATGATATTTCACGCGCGATGAGACCGGCGCTCCCGGGCTGACGCGGGTTCCACGAAAACCGCTCGAGCCGTTCGGCGCCGGCTCCGGCTCCGGCTCGGGCGACGCGCTACTTCACGAATTCAGGCTGCTCGCCTTTGGACCACGGATCGTATGTGAGGCAGTAGCGAACCCGGTCCGGAATTGCGGGATGGTCGTAGAAAAGGAAAATGTCCACCGGGTTCGGATCCGGATCGGCCAAATCCACTTCGCCCAGAATCTGAAATGATTGTGCGGCGATCTGCGAGGAGTCCGGCGTCAATCCGTGCGTCACTTCCAGGCCATACGTGTCGGCTTGATGCTCGATATGGCGGCTGAACGCGCTCCCGATCGGCGAGGTGACGAAAAATAAAATCGTGAGCATCAGCAGAAGCGCCGGCAGCGACGCCCAATCTTCGATGCCGCGAATTCCCCATTCCGCTCCCCAGCGGGCGAGCACCCAGCCGATCGAGCGGAACACGATATAGAAAAACACGAACAGCAACGCGCCGAAAAACGCCACGCCCTTCCAGGTGTGATTCAGAACGTAGTGGCCCATCTCGTGCCCGGCCACGAACACGATTTGCGGTGTGCTCATTTTCGCGATCGTCGTGTCCCACACGACTACGCGCTTCGATGCGCCGATGCCCGTCACGTAGGCATTTAATTCCGTCACCTTCGCGCTGGCCGCCATCCAGAACATTCGCTCCGGCGGAATGTCTTCGCCCGCGTGCTGCACCATTTTTTCGAGGCTGGCGGTGAGCGCGGGGTCTTTCTGCTGGAGCGGTTCGAATTTGTTGAAGAGCGGATCGATTACCACCGGCGTGAGGAAAAACAGAAAAATCCCCATTGCAAGCGATACGGCCCAGAAATAAAACCACCATCCCCGCGAGCTCTTGCGCATCACCGCGTAGAGAGCCCAGACGAGAATCGTTCCAAGGACAAATGTAATCAGCTCGCTCTTGGTCCAGTCCCATAGCCACGATCCCCATCCTTGAATGCTGAGGCCATACAGGCGGAGTATCCAGTGGCGGAGGATGTCAGGAGGCAGTGAAAGCACTCCGTAGGCGAACAGGAAAAGCGGCGTAAAAATCGCGGCTTGCAAAAATCGGACTGACGTTCGCCGTTCGGCCCAGTCGCGGAATTTCGGCGCCCACTTCCACTTCAGGATCAGAATTAAAATAATCACCGAGTAGACGAAGGTGATGATCTGGCCCCAGAATGCAATTTTTCCGAGATTGTGGGCCTTCCGATAGAGGTCGGGCGGCAGGGTGTAGGCCGTGATTCGTTTTTCAGAGGCTTGCGATCCGGCGGAGGCGGCCATGCATCCGGCGCGGCAGTGATTTGCGAGGGCGCTTGCGCGGACGCTTGCGGCGCTTGCGGGAGCGACCCGGCACGCGCAGGCGCGACTGGGGAATATGCGCCCCACGTGAGCGCGAGCGCTAATCCTGCGAACCGTAACGAGCTGGAGCTTGTCATCGTTCCTCGCCTCGCATCGAAAACTTGAGTGGCTGCTGAAATTTGGCGCGGCCAGTATGCACGCCTGGCAAAGAGCGCGCAAGCTGACGCGCCGCCGACCGGCACCTGCCAGGAGGTACAGGTTGCCTTTTTGGGTGCTCGGACGAACGCTATTTGCCGCTTGCGTGCCTGCGCGCCTACTATAGACAAGCGAAAAGCTTTCGCCTCCGGAGACGTGTGATGAAGACCGCATGGCCAGCACTCGCGATTCTGCTGCTGCTTCAAGCAGGCGCAACCGCCTCTGCGTACGCACAACAATCCCAGCAGGGCGACGCGGCGTCGATCGCTGACGCAGCTCGCCGTTCGCGCGAGCAAAAGCGCGAGACGCAGAAAGACCAGGGCAAGGCCGCCAAGGTTTGGGACAACGACACGATTCCGTCGAAGCCTGGGGCGATCAGCGTCGTGGGGCAAACTGCGGCCGCGTCACCGGACGATGCCGCAGCGGACGCCGCGGCGACTGGTGCTGCGGCTGCATCGGGCGCCTCTGGTGACGACAAAGCGAATACGTCAGCGAGCGGAACTGCCGCCGCATCGGAAAAGTCCGATGCAAGCAAGGTGACGGCGGAAATTGCCGCGATTCAATCCGACCTCGCCAGCGCTAGAAACCAACTGCAAACTGCGAAGGCCGATCTCGATATCCTCCAGCGCAAATTCACCCTCGATTCGCGGACCTACTACGGAAAACCGAACTACGCCGCCGATAAAGACGGCGCTGCCAGCATCGACGCCGAAAAAGCGGAAGTGGATGAAAAGCAGCGCGCGGTGGCTGACGCGCAGATGAAAGTTGAGCAGCTTGAAGCGAAACTTTCGGCTGTCCGCTAACTCTAAAATCTAAATTTGCCGGGTGGCTACGACGGGGTGGGTTGCTCGTTGCGGGCTTATTGATGACGCGCGGAATTCGTGCGGGAATGGCGGGGTGTGCGGCGGCGGCAGCGGCTTGGCAAAGGAGCCGGCTGGAAGCCGGCGGTACGAACGGCCAGGCAACGCGTCAGCCGTTATGCTGCTTGCACTGCTCGTGGTCCACATTGTTTCGAGTTAGCAACGGCACCACAAGTAATTGTGTACATTTTTCTTGACTCACTAGACGCAGCGGCGCACAATCCCGCCAGTTTCCAGGTGTTTTTGCAGTACGGGGAGCTTCGGCGGGCACCGTTTTCCCCCTTCCGCCTCCGAGGCTGTGGTTCTTGCGAGGAAAACGAAAATGCAATATCTGCCCGGTTGGACGGTGCAGTGTTTGAATCCCGGATGTCCTGCGCGCGGACACTGGCTGCGCGTCGAGGGCGTTCCGCTGGATCATTGCAGCAATTGCGGCTGTCCGCTACACAACGTGCCGCCACCGCTCGCGCCGCGCTTCCGCATGCGGCCGCGTCCGCTGGCGAGCTATCGCCCCATCGGGCGTCCGCGCTAACCGGCGCACCGTTTCGCAACGAGCGAAAGCGGCGTGGCCACAAGTATCTTCGGCGCGCTCGATATCTGAGGGTGGCTAAAATCAAAAGCCCGAGCCCGCCGTAGCCGGGCCTCGGGCTTTTCCAGGTCCGCGAGCGCGAACCCTGCTAGAAATAAAATTTCAAGCCAAACTGAATATTCCGCATCCCCCGGTCAGAGCTGATTTGGCCAAAGGTGGAATCGAATCCCTGGTTGTCCGGATTTAAAAACTGCACGTGATTGAAGGCATTAAAAAACTCGGCGCGAAATTCGAAATACTTGCTCTCCGTGACGTTGATGCGTTTCATCAGCGATAAATCCCAGTTATTGATTCCGGGGCCGCGCAAGGCGTTGCGCCCGAGAGTTCCGTAGGTAAAGAGCGGCACTCCCACGTCTCCCGCGGAACAAGTCGGGTCATCGTTCGGGCACGGGTTGCAAACCAGGTTCGTCGGGTCAAACCAGAAATGGCCTTCCGTAGGGACACCTTGTCCCAGGGCGCAATCGCTGGAAAATCCGCCTTTCGCGGGATCGGGATTGGGATTGGGATTGGGATTTCGCGGATTGACTCGGGCAATCGGACCCACCACGTTTGGACGATCGAGAAAATTATTTTGTTCGCTCGCGTTGCCATTGGAATAAAGCGTAAAGGGTTGGCCCTTTTGGAACGAAACGATGCCGCTCAGTTGCCATCCCGAAGCCACCCTTTTCAGGATCCCGTCGCTATGGATGCCATAGTCAAACGGCAATTCCCAAATCCCGCTGATGACGAGCCGCTGCGGCGTGTCGAAGTCCGCCAAAGCGCGGTCGAGGCGAGGATTCAGGGGATCGGTGTATTGGCCAGACCGGGAACGGAAACCCGATGTCAGGTCAATCGTCTTCGCTACGGTGTACGCCCCGCGTATCGCGAAGTGCCGGCTGAAGCGTTTGTCCACGGTCAGTTGGAATTGGTTGCTGTCCGAAAGGCCGTTACCCACGTTGGTAAGTAATTCCGTGGCGCCGGTGGCGATGCCGTTCGGATCGATGGGCGAAACTCCGCCCGTACACTGCGCGATATCCGCTCCGCTTACAATCTGACGGCGCGCGCAGTCGGGATTCACGAATCCAAACTGATCGAGCTGTTGCTGCATGAGGGTCGGATCGGGAAAATTGGTTTCCGCGGTCGAGATCAACTTTCTGCCCAGGCTGCCCACGTAGACGGCTTCCACCATCGTGTCTCGCGTGGCCTGCCATTGGAAGCCGTAATTGAAGTTCTCCGAGTAGGGTGTCCGGAAGTGCGGGTACGTGGTATAGGCGAAAGCGATCTTCGGATCGAGAAACGTGCCGACCTTTCCCGCCGACGCAAACGGAAACGGGTTCTCCAAACCGAAGGGAGTGAAAGGATCGCTGACCGTGTCTCCGGCAACGCCCGAATAGGTGGCGGGAAAGAAATTCGACACCGCACCGAACGGCGGCTGGCCGCCGAACTGAAGGTTCAAAGCGCCGTCTTCGATGTCGTAGAAAATGCCGAAGCCGCCGCGCATCACGAGCTTCGAGGTGCCGAAGATGTCCCAGGCAAAGCCGAATCGCGGCGCGAAATTATTGTAGTCGGGATAAACGAGCGCATTGTTGGGAGTACCGGGATCGCCTGGATACAAAATTCCCGGAGGGGCGTCAGGAAATCGGGAGGATTGTTTTCCGGGAAAGAAGCCGAGAATGTTGTTGTGAATGTCGCTCTGCGGCATGTTGTATTCGTAGCGCAGGCCATAGCTCAACGTGAGGCGCGGCCGGACTTTCCAGGTGTCTTGCACGTAGCCGCCGAAAGATCCGGTACGGATGCCGTAGACGGCGTTCGAAAACTGGAAGTAGTTGTCCCAAAATCCGCCGACGAAGTCCGCGAGTTCGTTGTTGGTGAAATCGCCGGTGGTGAAATCAAAACTGCCGTTGTTGAAGAAATCGAAGTTGTAGTTCTGCCGAATGCGGGTGATGTCGACACCGAACTTGATTTCATGCCGGCCGCGGGTCCAGGTGAAGTTGTCGGACCACTGAAACGTCGCGCTATGTTCCGTGGTGGGTCCTCCCGGCGCGGGCCCGAGATTGAACGACGGCGTAAACATGATCGGCGGCGCCGTACCTTTCGGATCGTCGGGGGTCACGTTCGAAAATCCCAGGGCGGAAGGTGACGTTGTATCGGCCGGCACGTCATTGAGGGCGGCCGAGCGGTTTGCGGCGAAGCGGAACTCATTCACCTTTCCGCCGTCGAACGTGTGGATCCACGAGAAACTGCCGATCTGCGTCCGAAGCGTATCGGAGAACCCGGAGCCAATCGGCACATTTCCGCCGGTGGACGCGCCCTTATTGATCAGGAACGGATACGCGTCGCGCTCATCGTCAATGACATAGACGAACGAGAGGGTGTCGCGGCTGGTGAGGTTGTGATCGAGATGGACCACGCCCTGGTCGTCGTCGATCGCCGCTGTGGGAAAGGAAATAAATTGGTTGGTTCCCACGTTCGCGTGCGGAAGATATTTTGTGATGTAATTCTGAATCGTGGGATTCACGAGACCGGCGGCGGCCAGGTTATTATTCGGAATATTGTTTCCGGTTACAGGATTGATGAGCTGCGTCCCGTTGGGATCCGTGCAATTGCCTGCCACATAGGTGCTGCACAGTTCGCCGAAATCGCCGGTGCGCTCCGGATCGCTGAGTACCTGCAGCAATCCGGAATTTTGGCCTTCGCGGCGGCGAGTTCCCTGATAGGCGACGAAGAAAAACGTCTTGTCTTTCTTGATCGGGCCGCCCACCGTTCCCCCGAACACGTTCCGTTTGAAATTCTGAATCGGCTGGTCTGGGGGCAGGAAGTAGTCCCTGGCGTTGAGCGCGTCGTTGCGAATGAACTCAAACAGGTCGCCGTGGTAACTATTGGTTCCCGATTTTGTAATTTGATTCACGATGCCGCCGGACGTTCTACCGTATTCGGCGTCGTAGTTATTCGTCAGAATCTTGAATTCCTGAACCGCATCGGGGTTGGGGCTGACGATGATGTTGTTGCCGAGGAAGTTGGTGTTGTTCGCGCCGTCGAGCAGGAACGTGAGCGATTCCGAGCGCTGGCCGCTGACCGAGAAGGGATTCCCGGAACCATCGTCTGGATCCGGTGCAAACACGCCCGCTTGCAGCAAGCCGAGTTGAAGGGTATCGCGATCAAGCAGCGGCAAGTCCTGAATCATTCGCTGATTTTCCACTTTGCCCAGAACCGCTCCTGTCGTATCCACCTGAGCGACGTTGGCGGTCACTTCCACGGTCTCGGAGCCCTGGCCGACTTTCAAATTTACGTCGAGGCGTCCGTTCTGGTTCAACTCGAGAGCGATCCCGGTGCGCACGTATTTCGCAAACCCGCTCTTTTCGACCGTAAGGACGTAGGTTCCGACCGGAACTGGATCGAAGAGATAGCTTCCGTCGCTCCCCGAAGTCGCGGTGTGCGAGATTTCTGTTCCGGTGTGCTTCAGCGTCACTTTCGCGCCGACTACGATGCCGCCCGATTGATCGGTTACTGTTCCGCGCAGCGATGTAGTGGTTTGGGCGCGGAGTGGCGCCGCCAGGAAAGCGAAAATGCAGAAGGATACGGCGCAGAGAATTAGTGCGCGCAATCTGATCACGGCACACCCCCCAAAGATGGCTCGATCGTTTCGTTAGACCGGAGCGTGCTGAGCTGAAGTGAACTGCCCCGAGGTGGGAATTAGAGAAGATTTGGCTGAACCAACACACCCCCGAAAGCGTGTTGTCGCCGCTTACTCACCCCAGCCACGCAATCCCCGTTGCGCCTTCTATAGAACTACGAGCGCGCGAAGTCAAGACGCTTCGCTTTTATAGCTCGTATAAGTTGTTTCGTTGCGTGACTTGAGGTCAAAAAGGAAAGCGGCCGGTGGGGGAGCCGGCCGCTTAGGGCATGGGGTGTTGGAGGAGCAGAAACTCGAGGTTTCCATCCAGTGGGCCGGCGCTCATGGGGGGTGAGCGTTTGCCAGCCGCGCCGTACAGTCCCCGAATCCATAGTGATTCTGCGCCCGGCTCCCAACGGCGTCGATAGGCCCTAGGTTCACTTAGCGCCGGTACGAAGGTACCTCCCTTTCGCCTTCGCGCCGCTTTCGCCGCCGACTAAACGAGTTTTGAAATATGGATCCGCGCCCCGGGGGAGTGGCCCTTTTTATTTGCGTCGCGCGCCGGGCCGGGCCGCAGAAATATTGGGTGCTCCGGGGCGCGCGATTGAATTAGACTGGCGCGGCTTTCACGAGCGCGGCCTTTACCAGCGCCACTCGTACCGACGGAGGATCCTATGGCCACTACTGCCCAGCATCAGCATCCCACTCCCGAGCGATTCTTCGATGCCCTCAACAGCTACCAGCTGACCGAAGCTATCAAGGCGGCGATCGAGCTCGAAATCTTCACCGCGATTGCCGAAGGCAATGCCACTGCCGCGAAGATTGCCGAGCGTTGCAAGGCGGACGGACGCGGCGTGCGCATTCTGTGCGATTTCCTCACGATCCACAGCTTCCTGGCGAAAGACGGAGCTCAGTACGCGCTCCCGCCGGACTCTGCTTTGTTCCTCAACCGGCATTCGCCTGCCTACCTTGGCGGGGCGGTCGAATTCCTGCTGACTCCCCGTCTGCGCGAAGCGAATGCGCTGCTCACCGAAGCCGTACGCCGGGGCGGCACGGCGTTGGGCGAGGGTAACTTGATTCCGGAAAATCCCGACTGGGTGAAGTTTGCGCACGGCATGATGCCGCTGATGCAGATGCCCGCCGAAATTATGGCCACCGAACTCCGCAAAGGCGGCGAGGCGCACAAAGTGCTCGACGTCGCCGCAAGTCACGGAATTTTCGGCATCGCGGTGGCAAAACAGAATCCCGCCGCGCAGATCTACGCGTCCGATTGGAAGAACGTGCTCGAAGTGGGCAAGAAAAATGCGGAGGCGATGGGAGTCGGCGATCGCTACCACCTGATTCCCGGCAGCGCGTTCGAATCTGATTTTGGCAGCGGCTACGATCTGGTGTTGATCCCCAATTTCCTCCACCATTTCGACCCGCCCACGTGCACCGCTTTCATGCGCAAGGTGTATGCCGCGCTCGCACCCGGAGGCCGCGCCGCGATCGCAGAACTGGTTCCCAATCCGGATCGCGTTTCGCCGCCCACCGCGGCTGCATTCAGTCTGATGATGCTTGCCACCACGGCCAAAGGCGACGCGTACACTTTCGCGGAACTGGAAAGCATTTCGAAAAACGCCGGCTTCGCGCGCGCGGAACTGGCTCCGCCAGAAATCGGGCTCGATCGCCTCGTCATCGCGTACCGCTGAATCTGGAATCGCCGCGAACAGGGTGGGTGCCCGGAAATCTGGCCCTCACCCACTCTCCGGCGGCGGCTAGCTTCTTTCGGCCAGCCACTCGAGGTGCATGTCGTAGAGTTTCGCCAAAGTGGGGCGGCCTTCGGCATCCCAGCCGCACATCTGGTAGTAGGTCTGGATCATCTGCTGGAACTTCACCTTGTCGATCACCGCGCCGGCGTGCCGGCCGGTGCGCACCGGTTCTTTGTAAAAGCGCTCAGGCAGAGTATCGTCTGCAGCGGTGAAGCCTTCGCGGTAGTTGTACCAGCGCATGAGGGCGTTCCTCCGCTCGCCGATGCGAAAAAGTTCGTGGCTGCTGAAATCCCAGCCCGTCACCGCGCTCACGAGCTCGGCAATCTGTTCGAGCTTTAGATAGCGCGTCGGGGCGCAAGCATACAGGCACACTCCCAATCCGTCCGTACCGCTCCACACGAGATTCAGCGCATTGTAGTTTCGTACCTTGGCGGGGGATTGCAACGCCATGGGAATTCGCTCGTAGATTCCCATCGTGGCGCTTCGATCGAGCGTGTGGCTCCAGCCAACGGTGACGTCGTAATCCCAATCGTGTTCGCAGATGTCGCCCTGCGGGCCCACGGGCGCGGTGGCGAATCCCATCGCGAGGTTCGTTTGGGTGCGCCCCTCAATCGCAATGCACTCCACACCTTTCACGTGCAGTGCGAAAGCTTCCGAGCCTTTTCCAATCTTTTTTGCCGCGCGCTTCACACCTTCGGCCAACGTATCGCCTGCACCGCGCCGCCGGGAAATGTCTTCGATCAGCCGCCCGCCGTGCTGATCCGCCAAATCGCCAAATCCAAATTCGTAGCCGAGCTCCGCTTTCCCTAGCGCTCCTTTTTCAGCGCACTCGGCCGCGAATCCCAGCACGTTTCCGGTGGAGACCGGGTCCAGTCCTTCGAGCATGCAGCGCGTGTTCAAATCGAAATAAGATTCGAGGTCGCGCAAATCCAGATTGATTGCAAACGAGGAGAGAGTCTCCCAAGACGTTCCGCCGAGCCGGTCATCACTCGTGAGCCGGCGCGTATTGAAAGACTTCACGCAACCATTGGCACAGCCTGGGCATTCGCTCTCGAGGCGCATGTAGGACGTGTACTTATCCTTCGCAAAACTTGCGGGTGGGGTGTAATCGTGCCGCTGCCCGTTGCGCGAGAACACGTATCCCGGCTCGAGCACATTGTCGAGCCAGTACGACCATCCCGGCGGCTGCTTCTGCCAGAGATTCAGCGCGTTGTTCGTAATTCCGTCTTCCCGGAAAAGTTTGTCGAGCGCGCCGATGGTTCGAGGGTCGGCCACTTCCGGATATACCGGATTCACGATCACCACAGCTTTCAGATTTTTCGATCCCATCACCGCGCCCATGCCGCCGCGCTGCGTCTGATGCGCGCCTCCGCAAACGATCCCAGCAAATCGCACCAGGTTCTCGCCCGCCGGCCCAATTACCGCCACATGCGCTTGCTTGCCGTGCCGCGTTTCGAGCGCCGCCGTGGCTTCGGCCGTGTTCTTTCCCCACAGATCGCCGGCCGGCAGAACGCTGCATTGGCCCCCGTCAATCAGCAGGTAGCTGGGCGTTTCTGATTTCCCGCGCAGAATCAGCGCGTCGTACCCGGACCCTTTGAGCCCGCGCGCGAAAGGCCCTTCGCATCGGCTCTCGAAAATTCCGCCGGAGAGTGGCGACTTTCCGACCACTCCGAAGCGCGCAAGTCCGGTGCCGAGGTTGCCGCCCGCTACTCCGCATCCGAAGATCAGAAGACTCCCGGGCGCAAAAGGATCGGCGCCGGCAGCGGTTTCCTTCAACAAGTAGTAGGTTCCGTAGAGGGCCGGCCCGGGATAGTTCCGGTAAAAAATCGCATCCGGCTCCTCGACCCGCGATGAGCCACTCGTCAGATCGAACTTGAGCATTTTGCCGTGATAACCATGTGCGCTCATTCCGGCTCACCTCTAATCCTGTTAAGGAAGCGTGGCGTTCGCCACTCTTATAGCACCCGCGCGCCGGTATGTGGAACAAACGGCTGCCGCGTGATCGCGCGCAGATCGAAGGATGGGAGATGATCGTGTTGCCAGAGCATCTTGAGTCATCCTGAGTCAATTTGAGTCAACCTGAGTGATGGCGAAGCGAAGAACCGGCGGGCTAGGAATTTGTTACGCGATCCCACGCCAAACCAACTTGCGCACCCAACCAACGGAACGGCTCGTTCGGGATGTAAAGTAAGCTCGCGTTCAGAAACGGATAACCCTTCCAGGGATCCTCGCGGCCGGCTTCCAGGTCAGCAATGATTCTTCCGAAAACGGACGTGAGATTCACGCCGTGCCCGCTGTAGCCTAGTCCGTAGAAGATGTTGTTATTTTTTCCTGTGCGTCCCACCGCCGGCGACTCGTCCAGCGACCAGTCCACGACTCCGCTCCACGCCGCTTCGAACTCCATTCCTTCGAGCCGGGGATACAGCCGGGCAAGCTCTCGCCGCAGCTCTGCATGGTGCGGTGCAGCTTCGGCACGATCGCCCAGGCCATTATTGAAGAAGTAGCTGGGCCGTCCTCCGCCGATGTGGATTCGATTATCTTGCGTGAGGCCGAGATATAAGACTTCGGTGCGACTGTCGTTGAAGGGAACCCGCCGGCGCCATCCGATCTCGGCCAACTGTTGTTCGGTTAACGGCGGAGTGATGGCCACGTATTCCGTGATGGGCATCACCGAGTTCCGGAAATAGCCGAGTCGTGATGTGAACGCATTCGTAGCGAGCACTAACGACTTCGCCTTTACGGTGAAACCGTTCGTCGTGTGCAGAACGTGTTCGAGACCTTCGTCGATTCCTGCGACGACCGTATTTTCATAAATCTTCGCACCCGCGGACTCGGCGGCTGCTTTCCACACCTGCACGAGTTTCATGGGATGGAGGTGTCCGCTATTCGGATCGAACAGCGCGCCTTCGTAGAGCGAAGTGCCGATGGAGCTCGTAACCTGTTCCTTATTCCAGAACTCAACCGGTATGCCAGCCGCTCGCGCCGCTTGCACATATTTCTGCGCGGCGCCGAGATCATCGGACTTGCCGAGCACTTGCAGCGCCCCGTTGGTTTCCAACTCGCAGTCGATCCCGGTGGTCGCGCTTAGCTTCAACAACGACTGGATGTTCTGGGCCGTCAGATCGTAAATTCGCTTGTCGATTTCGGGATGGGAGCTGAGCTGCATGTACCGGTCGTCGGTCATGGTCAGCACCATCGCGCCATTCCGCCCCGAGGCCCCGTTTCCGCACCCCTTGGCTTCGAGTACAGCTACGCGTTTACCTGGCGAGATGCTTCGGATGTAGTAAGCGGAGGAGAGTCCCGTGAAGCCGCCTCCAATCACTGCGACGTCCACCTCGATGTCGGCCGCGAGCGGCGGGTTCTGAGGCGGTTGCATTCTCGCCCAATAGCTGCGGTTTGACTCGAACTCCATCGCTTCACGCCATATCAACGGGGAGATTTCGCTGAGGCCCGCAGCCCCGAGCACCACGCCACCTCCGGCGAGAGCAGCTTTTTTTATGAAGCGACGGCGGTTCAGAGGTTCTTGCATTATGGGAGGTTCGGTAGCTGAGGTTAATGCTCCTCCAACTCCGCGGGCAAGGAAATAGAGGAGCCACTCTCATACCCGGGCGAAACTGCTGATTTCGCGGCGGCGCCGTAAGTATTGTTCGGTAGTACCGTCAAATTGAATTTCCAACACAGGCGGCAGTTTGAGAGGAATTGGGGTGGAGAAATCGTGGGCGTTTATCGGCAGGCTCTAGGGCTGCGGGAGCGCTTTGCCCCGGGCAACCGGCACTCTTTAGGGGGGTATTACTCTCATTACCTCGCCATAAAATTGTTGACAACACAGCCAGTTACGGGCATTCTGGTTCCCGACTTGGGATTCTTCAGTTCGTTCTGAACCAGCACGGATTGTCTGAATTATCCCCGCAAACAGCCAATAACATGCTCGAGACCTGGCAGGCACTTGTCTCGATCGCGACACGACCGAGCTCTCGGAGGGCTCATTACCAATGCGCAACAACGGGCTCTGGGAAAGCAGCCCATAGCGACTGTTCAGGCATCCATATCCAGGGGCCCAACGTATGAGCGAAATCGATTTCAATCAAGGAGAACTAAAGAAATGAAGCGAGTATTTTTGGTCACAGTGGTGCTGCTCTTTGGGAGCGCAGCCTTTGCTCAGGATCAAGGCAAGGCAGAGGTTTCAGCGAACTACTCCTACATCCGATTCAATCCACAAAACAACAACGTTCCCGGACTCGGAGCCTTCTCACTGAACGGCGGCGGCGGCGCTTTCTCGTATTTCTTCACCGATTTCATCGGGATCAAGGCCGAATTTGAGGGCTATGGCAGCCAGACGAGATTTGTGCCCCAGGCAGAATCGAACATCTCGGCCAACCTCTTCACCTACAACGTAGGTCCCGTGATCAAACTCCGCCACGGTCGCTTTCAACCGTTCGCGGAAGCGCTGTTCGGCGGGGCGCATTCCAACGCAGACGTAAACATCTGTAACGTAGAGGAATGCGTGCACTCTCCTTCGAACAACGCGTTTGACTTTATTATTGGTGGGGGTCTCGATATCAAGCTCACCCATTCCATCGCGTTTCGGCCCGCTGAGGTCGATTACGTTCTAACGCGTTTCGGCAACGCCTTCACATCCGGCAACAACAACCAGAGCAACTTCCGCTACCAGGCGGGAGTCGTTTTCTCGTTCTAGTTGAGCCGGAAGTTAGATAGAACCACAACGGCAAACGGGGACTGCGGACGGGCGACATCGCCTTCGACGCAGTCCCCGATTTTTTTGGTGCGGAACGAACCAGCCCAAATTCGAAAGGGTGCGAACGGGCGATTTTAGCGATTCCAGCGACGCGAAGTTTGTCGATATTGCCGCCTGCAAGATGCATACTCTGATGCGAAGTTTAAAATCCCCGGATCGGAAGAGGTGCGTAATTGCCACCGCCTCATAAAGGTTTCGGCGTATGAACGCGCGAAAAGGAATTCTGGTTGTCGTCGTGCTTCTTTTCACAGCGACCCTCGCCAATTCCGCCAAACTTGTGATGAGCTGGAAGAACCCCCAGTACAACGGTCAGTCCTTCCACAGGCTTCTTGTGATCGGAATGAGCGAAAACCCGGTGGTTCGGCTCGATTTCGAAGACGCGCTTTCCGAGAAGCTCACCAGGGACGGGCTTGAAGCGGTTCCCGGCCACGCCATCCTTTTCCGTCCCGATTCGCCGAATCTTGATCTCGACTATCTCAAGGGACAGATCCGCGACCACAAGATTGACGCGGTGATTATCTCGCGGCTCACGAAAGTGGACAAATCGACCCGATACATCGGCGGCCACAGCTACGCGGTTCCGTATCCCTACTACAACAGCTTCTATGGCTATTACGGCGCCGTCTACGGACAGATTTACACCACGCCAGGATATTTGCGCGAAGAGACTACGGTGAGCATTGAAACAAATCTCTACTCAGCGACGCCGCCCAACGAGGATCTTGTCTGGACCGCCCATAGCGATACTTTCAATCCCAAGAACGCCGACAAGGTAATCAAGGAAGTGGTCAAACTCGTCGTGAAAACGCTCGAAAAAGAGGGAGTGATTTCCAAAACTCCCTGAAAAGAAGCCGAGCCGGTCTCCGGGGAATTTTCTCCCTGCTGTCAACGGAAACCGGATCGTCCTTCCGCCACACTTCGATGCGCTCCTACGGTAACTCTCGAAGCAACCTGATTATTGAGCCTGCACCAGCGGCAATTGCGACATCAGCTGCAAGTCGACCATCATTTGTAGACGGCGATCGATCTGAAAAAAAGTCGCCACCTGCTTCCCTGGCAGCACCGCCAGAAAATTGGGGATGAACTTGATCCTCAGCTGCGTCACGCGCTCGTCCACGCTCAGCGCTCTTTTCGTCAAATCCAGCGCCTGCGCGTCAGTGATGCCTCCCCAGTTGGTTGCAAACTCCTTGATCACCGCGTACTTCTCGTCGTGAATTTTTGTCTGCTCTGCGATGTACTGATCGTAGACGGGCCAGAATCGGGTGGCCTGTGCATCGGTAAGTTTCAGATTGGCGGCCACCAGTTGTTTCTTCTTCGAGCGAAGGTCCTTCCGCAGAAGATCGATGTCCTGGTCGGTAATCTGTGCGCCCTTCTGGGCGTCAGCCGTGGGCGCTTGCGATCCACCGCTCGTCTGCGCCGGCAGGCGCGTGGCTGCGCAACTCCAAAATCCAATCAGCAATACTGCGAATAACAGATTTCTGTGCATGGGACGTCCTCCTCAGTTTTTCTTCTCGTTTCGTGATTGCAGTAACTCACTCTTTCGAATCGAAACGGCAGAAAGCATACGCTCGAAATGGCTGAAGCGCTATCTGCGTTTTACGACGCCCGCAGTTCCCCGGGCTTTGGAGGCTCACATTTGGGGGTCTGCGTGTTATATCATCCCCGCGACGCGGTACCAGCAGTTGCGGCTTCCACATCTGCAGATTCGGCATCATGCCCTCAAAAGCCAAACTCGTGAGCGTAAGGATCATCGCGAAGCTCAATAGTCCATTTGGTTCACAGCGAGGAGTACGAAAATGAATACCACGGCACTGCTTATTCAGCTCGTCAGCGGCATAGTTGGCGGCAACGTGGGAGGCTTGCTGGTCGGTTCACTCCGGAAAGAATCCAATCTGGGTGTCGCAGCAAATTCGATCGTCGGCCTGATCGCCGGCGGCCTGGGTGGACAGTTTTTGAGCAAGATGATGGCTACCTATGGCATGGCGACCGGCGGCGATCTCAGCGTCAAGGTAGTCCTTCTCGGCATTTTCGGCGGAGGGATCGCGGGTATTGTGGCAGTGGCGCTCGCTGGAATCATCAAATCCAGGATGAGCAAAGAATAGTGCGCCGTTCGCCTTCGAGAAATATTGTGAATAGAAGAAAAAATCCCGGCGTAATGCGGAGACCGTTCATGCCTCGAACTCGACTGACCGTTGCTTTTTTATTCTGCGCGATCGTGTTGCACCCGCCGGCTGTCGCCCACGCGCAAGATGTGAAGACGACCTTCGACAAGTCAGTTGATTTCAGCAAGTACAAGAAATATTCGTGGGGTTCGAACTATCTGCTCACGGCGCAACCGAAAGACGTGCAGGACCAGATCAATATGGCCATCGTCGATTCCATTAATCGAAACTTGCGAGCCAGAGGATTTGTGGAAGATGACGCCCATCCCGACTTCCGCGTCACTTATTCAGCAGGAGGTCACCCGCAAGGCGACCTGGGCGCGCAGCGCAGTTTGTACGCTTCGGACATGGTGGGCTACTACTGGGGCGACCTCAGCGGGATTTCCTCCGATGCGTGGGTGACGAGCCTTGCGACCGTGGATATCGCGGTAACGGATGCCGCGTCGAAGAAAATTCTTTGGCAGGCCACCGCGACAAAAAGAATCAGCGAGCCCAGGAAATTTGTAAACAACCTCCACGACAACGTGGACAAATTCATCCAAAAAACGATGAAGGGATTTCCGCCCAAAAAGTAATACCGCTTTGCTCCCGGCCCACACGCAGATGTAAGCGCTTTTCTTCGGCTGCCGATGGGGTTAGACTGGCCCCACTTCGTCCCCCTTAGGCTGGCATCGCCGGAGGTGGCTATGTACGCACGCGTAACGCAGTTCAGCGTTCCTTCCGAGAACTTGAATGACTTCACCAACGCACTCAACCTCGCAATTCCCCTGATGCGCCAGCGAGAAGGTTTTCGCGCTCTGCTGGTGTTGCGGGTCGAGAGTTCCAATCCGCCCGATGTCCGCGTGATGACGATCTGGGAGACGCAGCAGGCATTGCAGGAGAGCGAGAGCAACTTGTATTTTTATCAGGCGCTCGCACGCGCGATGTCGTTTGCGAAGGGGTTCCCGGTCATCCGTGAAGAAGAAGTGGTCGTGTACGATTTCGCGAAGGTCTCCGCTGCAGCTTCAGCCGCGCATTAGCAGCGCCGGTTCGCGGACTGCTACCCACAAAATGTACCGGTTCGCCCGGGGCGCTCGTCCGGCGTATACTGCCGCCCGCGGAAATCCCAAATCAAATTCCAGGGAGACAACGATGGCTTCCACAACGGCGCAAACTCAGAATTCTCCGGCGATTGAAGCGTTACTGCAAATATTCTCGGGCGTTTACGTCGCAGGTGTAGTTTCGTGCATCGCGCGACTGGGGATTCCCGACCTGGTTGAAGCCGGTCCGAAATCAGCGGAGGAATTGGCGAAGCAGATCGGAGCGCAGCCCCGGGCTCTCTATCGCCTGATGCGCGCCGCCGCGAGCGTGGGAATCCTGGCGGAAAGTGCCGACGGAAAATTCTCGGAAACGCCGATGTCCGCTCTTCTGCGCACCAACGGCAGCCCGAGCTTGCGGGGATACGCAATCATGAGCGGCAGGGAATGGCACGGGATGGGGTGGTCGCGCATCGAACATTCCGTGCGGACGGGCGAGCGAGCGCTCGACGCAGTGTACGGCATGCCCCTGTGGGATTATTTCGAGCAGCACCCGGAGGAAGCAAAGATTTTCAATGACGCGATGACCGGGATGTCGATGATTGATGGTCCGGCAGTGGCCGCGGCTTATTCCTTTCAAGGAATAAATTCCGTCGTAGACGTAGGCGGCGGACACGGAACTTTGCTGGCGGAAATTCTAAAGCGGAATCCGGCGTTGAACGGAATCTTGTATGACATGCCGCACGTCGTTGCAGGCGCGAAGGACGGCCCGCTCAAGCCCCTGCTCACGCCCTCGACAACGACAACGGCGGCTCGCTGCACGATTGCCGGTGGCGATATGTTTTCCTCCGTTCCCGCCGGCGCCGACGCATACATCATGAAACACATCATTCACGATTGGCCCGATGATGCGTGCATAAAAATCCTCAAAGCCTGCCGAGCGGCCGTGAATCCCGGCGGAAAACTACTCGTGGTTGATAGCGTGATACAGCCCGGCAACGAATTTTCGCCGAGCAAGTTCCTGGATTTGCAAATGTTGATCTTTCCTGGCGGCTGCGAGCGCACCGAAAAACAGTTTCGCGAATTACTCGCGGCCGCGGGCTGGCAGTTGACCCGCGTGATCCCGACGGCCGCGCCTCGATTCCATCGTAGAGGGAGTTCCAGCCTAAGAAATTTTAATCTGGTGAATCGCGGGTGGCGATCCCTGCTCCCGCGATTCGCCTCTGCCAGTGAGCGGCCGTCCGGCAAATATTTTGCCCGGCGCGGCGCATTCTATTTTCACTTTTGGAGGTTACAACCCCGATTCGCTCGCGATACACTCCCTCCAAAATCAGGCCCGCTCTCGCTCTCGCGTGATTAGATCGAATCAAGGAGAACGAAATGGAACATGCCACAGTTCGTCAACGCTGGATTCTAAGAGGTCTTCTGGCGTTATGCGCAGTGCTGCTCGCAACGGCAGGAGCACAAGCCCAGAGAGATCCCCTGCCATCGTGGAATGATGGGCCCGCAAAAAAAGCGATCCTCACTTTCGTCAAGGATACGACCGAAAAATCCAGTCCTAAATATGTCGAGCCCAAGGATCGCATCGCCACGTTTGATCAAGACGGCACTCTTTGGAAGGAGCAACCGTTATATTCACAAGCCATGTTTGCGCTCGATCGCGTGGGCAAACTCGCGCCGCAGCATCCCGATTGGAAGGACAAAGAGCCATTCAAGTCGGTACTGGCGGGCGACCACGCGGCGATGGGCAAGTTCACCGAGTCGGAGTGGGTGGAGATTCTCGCCGTCACGCATGCGGGGATGGGCACGGAAGAGTTTCAGGCGCTCGTAAAAGAATGGATCTCGACGGCCAAAGACGCGCGCTTCCACCGGCCCTACACGGAGCTCGTCTACGAGCCCATGTTGGAAGTGATGAAATATCTGCGCGAGAAAGGATTCAAGACCTACATCGTCACCGGCGGCGGCCAGGAGTTCGTCCGCGTTTACAGTGAGCAGGTGTACGGCGTCCCGCCCGAGCAGGTCGTCGGGTCGAGCATCGTGACCAAATACGATGATTCAGGCGGCAAGCCGGTGCTGATGCGCGAGCCGAAAGTGTTTTTCAACGACGATGGTCCAGGGAAAGCCATCGGCATCAATCTTTTCATCGGCAAGCGGCCCTACGCGGCGTTCGGCAATTCCGGCGGCGATGCTCAAATGCTGCAGTGGACCCAGGCCGGTGACGGGGCCCGCTTGATGATGCTCGTCCATCATGATGACGCGAAACGCGAGTACGCCTATGGTCCGGGCGGCGGCCTGCCGGAGACTCACGTTGGCATTTTTTCGGACGCTCTACTGGCAGAAGCAAACAAGAACGGTTGGATCGTGATCAGCATGAAGGACGATTGGAAGCGCGTTTTCGCCTTCGAAAAGTAGAACGCTCGCGGCTTTTCAGACGAGCGCGGACGCGACCAGACGACACGGTGATGCCGCGCGGCGTCGCGCCGCTATTCGGATGCGGGCTTTGCGCCGGGTACGCGGCTTTTCAGGAATTTGATTTGGCCGTCGTGATTGGATTCGTGTTCGGCCACGTGAAACCACTTCGCATAATTGTTGGCGGAGAAGTCGCCGTCTGTCTCGAGCACCGCTAACCACTTATCGTCACATTTGCGAAACTCGGCGAGGCTCTTTTCGCGCGCCTGGTGCAGCGCATCAAGATAATAGTCGAGGCTGTTGCCTTTGATGGCTTTGCGCGCGGGCTCGCCGAGGTTCATGGGAACGTCCCACTTTTTTTTCACGTCCTCGGGAAACGAATCCCATTTCATCCCGCCAAAGGTGCTCATCTGATAGTAGGTTTCCGTGGCTGCGAGATGCAGAAGCAGCGCGCCGATCGTGTTCGCCTTCGCGTCCAGCAAATAGTCGAGATCCTGCTGCGACAGCCCCTTCACATTGCGTTCCACCTGCATGCGGGTGAACGCCAGCATAGACGTCAACGTTCCGATCTCGGGCGTAAAACCCGGTCGCGGCCCGATAATCCACGAATTTTCTGCGGCAGCGGCGGCGACGGACGGCACGGGTAGCGCGGAAAAGCTCGAGAGACCAGCTACCATCGCGAGCCCGCCCTTCAGAAATTTGCGGCGATTGGAGCTACATTCGATCGGCAGCACCAAATTTTCCTCCCTGTAATTGCGAGTTGCCTGGCGATTTGCCATATGTGTTGCCGGGCAAACGACATCTTAACTCTGCAGCCCCGGCGGCGCGCCCACGTACTTTACCAAAAGAACTTCGTTCCCTTTCTGGCTATAAATGAGCTCGTCGACCAGCTTTTGCGCCAGCATCACGCCGAATCCGCCCGGCCGCATTCCCCGCTGCTCGCGGTAAGTCACATGGCGAATCGGATCTTCGTCGGGATTCGCAATCGCGGCGTGCTCGATTTCGTCGAGCGAAAACCCTTCTCCGGGATCTTTCACCCGGCACATCACCATGTGCTTGGCGCGAACGTAGGAAATTTCCACCCATTGATCCGGCTGGAATCGCCCGCCGTACTCCATCGCGTTCATCAGGATTTCGCGAAACGCGGTTCCAACCGCGTGGTCTTCTATCTCCGGCAGGTCCGCAATCTCGTGCAGAAATTGAATCAGGCGATCCGCCGTTTTTAGATCGCAGCGCGCCGCGAGACGGATCCACTCCGGCGTCGCCGAAAGAATTTCAATCCCATCATCCCAACACGGCCCCTCGACCGCGTTCTGAACCATGTCCGCGAGCGAGCTCAGCGAAATTGGCTTCGAAAAGTAGCTGAACGCGCCTTCCCTCATCGAATCGATCACCCAGCCCGGTGTGCTTTGATCCGTCAAAATAATCAAACGGGTGTGGGGGTGTACGAGCCGGATCTTGCGCAGGAGTTCCAGATCTTCGCGGCCGGAAGTCTTGTCGCTCGTGATGATCAACTCGAACGGCGAAGCTTTCGCAAGTACGAGCGCGGTTCGATTGTCCGCCGCGTGTCGAATGCTCCAGATCAGCGGATCCAGCAGGTTTTGAAGCAGCGCATGCACTTCGGGATCGGAGTCAATGAACAGGGCTTTCTTTTGGCGAGAAGGATTTGCCGCGACGGGGAAAGAACTGCTCATATTTTCCGCCTGATTTGCTGAACGACTTGAGCTGAGCTATTTGACCTGAACTACTTGCATTGAATCACTTGGATTGAACCGCTTCACCTGAGCCGGTCGCGCCGTCCGGCTCGCTCTCGATGCCCCTGCGCGGATTATAGCAAACGTCTGCCAAGCCGTGTGCTGCTCGAAACTACGGGTCGATAATTTTCATCGGACGAAATTTTCATCGGACGACAGCCGGCGCCAAAATCGGCGGCGGCCGAACTACTGGAAGATATCCATCGCGCCTTGCCTGGGAAGTTCGCTGTCAAGGCTATGAATTCTTCGTCAGGACTACGACTACTTCGCCAGGGCTGGGAGTTCCGGGTCAACGCTGCGATTTTTTCCCGGCCGCGACGTCTCGATTGAACTCCCCCGATTTTTTCTTCGGAATCGTCAGCGCCTTCCAGTTCGCTCCCGAAAAATGTTTCGCCAGCATCACGATCTGACCCACGTGATAGGAATAATGCGCCATCTGCCGGTTGATCGCCTGCATCACCGAGTGCGCTTCGCCGCGAATCGTCACGGTGTGGGTCATGGTCGATTCATGTAGCGGCTCCAGCGCCGCGAACATCGAATCCCAGCCCCCCTCCCACATCGCGGCCAGCTCGGCGCGCGACTTCGGCGCATCCTCAAATTCCGAATCGCGGTCGCGGCTGGGCTTCTCGCCGTCGCTCGTTAGAAAATCTTTCCACCGCGAGTGCATATTCCCGGCCATGTGTTTCACGACGATCGCGACAGAATTATTCTCCCCGTCAAGCGTCGCGAATAATCCCTCGTCGGGACACTGCGCCATCGCATTGTCTCCCAATCTCTTGTAGTAGCCGGAAAAGCGAAATCGAATCCTTCAAATACGAGTCTGTCCGTTCGTGTGCCATAAGCGCATTCTACTCCCGCCCGCGCTTACCAGAGCCCTCCACCCGGATTGGCGTCTTGCGAGTAGGAGACGGCCGGTAACATTAGGAACTGAAACAGGAGAAGCATCCCGGACACGAAACGGCCGCTGTCAAAACAGAGTAAATGCTTCAATCTCGCAATAGTCGTTGCCAAAAATTTAGGTGTCTTGCGAACACAACAAGTTCTCCAGGCTTCGGAGATTCACTGTATTTGAATCTTGGCGGGTCGCACGCATTGTTTACTATTATTCCCGTTTTCGTAACTTGTTCAGTCGAAAATGCGATCTTGAAACACTCGACAAGATCGGATCCTAACCCCACCGCAAAACGGTCCGGAATTGGTTCTCGCAAGACAAACTCTACAAACCCTTTCGAATCGGTCTTGTGAATCAATTCCGACCATAGAGAGCGAATCCTCTGACCTGCGACGCTACCGCGAAGGCTTCCTACGCCACTCGTCACTTGTCACTGCCTTTCTAATCGCCTTTCTAATGTACGGCACCGCGATTAGAAATCCTCGTAAGCCATTGAAAACATGAGACCGACACCCGTTCTAATCTACTGTAAATAGGGGAATACGAAATCGCGTTCCACGGCTTTTCCACAACTACTCTGCCGCCTTCCGCCGCGCCGGCTACCGGCGGAACAACAGGTTGAACGCTCCCGACCCCGGTGATAGGCTCGAACCATCGGGAGCAGAAAAATTCCGCGCGCCGGGCGACTCGTCATCCGGCCACTCCGATGGGCGCTGCCAAAATACAATTCGATCGCAAAGTCATCGTCGAGGCCGAAGCGCTTTCCACGGTCCGGCAGCTTCTCGTCGAGCTTGACGGCTCGCGCGGCCTGGAAGAAATCGCCGCCCGTGGCGCTCGCGCGCATCTCGAACGCGAGCTTGGCCTCGGCTCGCTCGAACGCGTCGAACTGATGCTCCGCCTCGGCAATACCTGCGGCGTGAGACTTCCCGACCGCGTGGTCGCCGAAGCCGACACAGTGCAGGACCTGATTGACGCGATTCTGCGCGAAAATCCCGCCGCGCCGCCGACGAGCGCTTCTGCGAATTCGAACCTTGGTGCCATCACCACAGCGCCCTCAGCGACCGCGGCAGCAGCCGCCGCTCCCGCGCCCGTTCGTCCCGACCTCGAAGAACAAATCCGCAAAGCCGAAACACTCACAGAAATCTTCCGCCTGCGCGGACGCGGCGAACCCCAGCGCGCGCATATCATCCTCTACGAGGAAAACGACCAGGCCCGCACCATCACTTTCGGCGAATTGTACGAACGAGCCTCCGCCGTCGCAGACGAACTTCGCCGCCGCGGCCTCGAACCCGGCCAAACCGTCGCGATCATGCTTCCCACCTGCGCCGAGTTCTTTTCCACCTTTGCCGGAATTCTTCTCGCCGGCGGAATTCCGGTGCCGATCTATCCGCCGTTCCGCGCCGATCGAATCGCCGAATACGCCGCGCGCCAATCCAACATCTTGCGCAACGCCGAGGCGCGATTTCTAGTCACCTGGCGCCAGGCCGAAGGACTCGCGCGGCTCCTGCAACCTCGCGTGCCGTCGCTCCGCGAAGTGCTGAACGCGCAAAAACTCGCGAACGAGCCAGCGCCGGAATCGTCCTCGTCTTCGCGAACCAATTTGCCGCCCGGCGAATGGCGCCCCGTCGAACATCTCTCCCACCGCGCTCGCGCCGAAGATATTGCCTTCCTGCAATACACCTCGGGCTCGACCGGCGATCCCAAAGGCGTGATCCTCACGCACGCGAATCTACTCGCGAATATTCAAGCCATCGTCGGCGGCATCCAGATTCAGCCGGACGATGTCGCCGTCAGCTGGCTGCCGCTCTATCACGACATGGGATTGATCGGTGCGTGGTTCGTCCCGATCGTCACCGGCATTCCACTGGTCGTGATGTCGCCGCTTGCGTTCCTCAGCCGGCCCGACCGCTGGCTCTGGGCCATTCACAAGCATCGAGGAACCATCAGCCCCGCGCCGAACTTCGCGTACGAGCTGTGCGTGCGAAAAATCGCCGACAAAGATATCGAAGGACTCGATCTCAGCTCCTGGCGCGCCGCAACGAACGGAGCGGAACCTGTCGCCGCCGCGACGCTGGAGCGATTCGCCGAGCGCTTCACGAAGTATGGATTTCGCCGCGAGTCGCTGATGCCCGTTTACGGTCTGGCGGAAGCGTGTCTCGGCGTCTCGGCGCCTCCGCTCGGATCGGGCTTCAAGGTTGACCGCATCGAACGCGCCACTCTCGAATCCGATGGCCGCGCCGTCCCCGCCCCGCCCGGCGATACTGCTCCGCTCCTGTTCGTGGGCGCCGGAAAGCCGATGCCGGGCGTGGAAGTCCGGATCGTGAGCCGCGAAAACGGCGGGGAAAACAGCAACGAAATCGGGAACGGCGACGACAGCGGCAAAAACGTCCGCGTCCTCGGCGAGCGCGAAGAAGGTCACCTCCAATTCCGCGGCCCTTCCGCCACCGGCGGCTATTACCGGAATCCCGCGGCCACGCGCGAATTGATTCAAGAGGGGGGATGGCTCGATTCCGGCGACCGCGCCTATTGGGCCGACGGCGAAATCTACATCACCGGCCGCGCCAAAGACGTGATCATCAAAGCCGGCCGCAACATTTACCCTCACGAAATCGAAGAAATCGCAGGTAGAGTCGCCGGAGTGCGCACGGGTTGCGTCGTCGCGTTTGGCGCGCCCGATCCGCGTACGGGAACCGAGCGGCTCGTCATTACCGCGGAGGTGCGTGACAAAACGAACGTGGAGCGCATTTCCGCCGAAATCGCCCAAGCGGTCGTCGATGCCATGGGCATCCCGCCCGACGCGGTCGAATTGCTTCGGCCGCAATCGATTCCGAAAACTTCCAGCGGAAAGCTTCGCCGCAGTGAAACCCGCCGCCTCTATCTCGAAGGCCAACTCGGCAAGAAGCAGCAGGCCGCGTGGGTGCAAGTGGGAAAACTCGCCGCGCGCAGCGCCGCTCCGCGCGCGTGGATCACGGCGAAAAATCTCGCAAAGCGCGCTCTCGAAGTCGCGTATGGCGTGTACGCGCTCGCAGCTTTTTCGGCGATCATTGTTCCTGTCTGGATCATCGTCTCGTTCATTTCAGACCGCGACCGTGCCGCGCGAATCGCGGCCAAGGGTTCGCGGCTGATTCTGTATGCCACGCTCATTCCGCTCGAGGTCGAAGGCGCCGAACTGCTCGCGAGCCTCGCTCCCACGGGCCCCTGGATTTTTGCGCCGAATCATTCGAGCTACGTGGATATTTTTGTCGCCCTCGCCGTGCTTCCCGCCGGCGTGCGCTTCGTCGCCAAAGGCGACGCCCTGAAAATGCCGCTGATCGGAAAAATCATCCGCCGCTCCGGGCAGCTCGCTTTCGACCGCAGCGATGCGCAAGCCCGCGTGCGCCAGAGTGAAGACGTGGAAGAAGCGCTCGGGCGCCGGGAATCCGTCGCAATTTATCCGGAAGGAACTTTCACTTCGATGGTCGGCATCCGCCCGTTTCAGTTGGGCGCCTTCAAAGCCGCCGTGGATATGCAGCGGCCGGTTTGCCCGGTGGCGATCCGCGGCGCGCGCCAGGTGTTGCGCGATAAGACGCGACTCCCGCGCCCCGGGCGCGTCACCGTCACCTTCGGTCCGCTCGTCGTGCCCGACTCCTCCGCCGGAAACGACTGGCGCGAAATCGTCCGCCTCCGCGACACCACCCGCGAAATCATCGCCCGCGGCACCGGCGAGCCTCTGCTGTAAAAACGGCTTCGAAAATTGAAGCGAAAGTAAGCCTTAGTCTGCTTCTAAGTTATTCAAATTCGGCTTGTTACGATTTTTCTCGGGTCACTGCATCAAAACGGGCCATTGTTACGTCTAATCACCTGTTCTTAGCCCCGATTGGGGATTGCGAGGTAATCATCATGAAGAATTCACTGGAGACGATTGGAGTCCGCTACACGGGTTGGGCCGCGCTGAACCGCGATCCGCTCGAAGATCATGTGGAATACACGTGTCCGCATTGCGGCATTCACGGCGTGAAGAACGCCCGCCGCCCGCGCTCCGCGTATCACTTCACCGACGGATTCGTACAGGATCTGCAAGGCGAAGCGACTACGTGCCGCGAGTGCAAGCAATCGGTACGCGTGTCGCCGGTCGTGCTGGTTCACGATAAGGATGAGAAGCGGCGATTCGAAGCGATGTTCGATACCGCGTTTGAAGCGGATCTCGCGGTATCGAAAAACTAAAAAATCTCGCGCTGCGCGCGACTGGCGCGAACGCCTGAAAACAAAACGGGGAAGGAGCGCGATCTCCTTCCCTGTTTTTTCTTATACCCGAGCTTACACTTCTTCGTCGAGCGACAGGTGGTGCTCTTCCATCTGCGCGCGGACGCGATCGAACGCGTCGTCCACGTTGTCGGAAAATTCCAGGAGCTTGTATTCGCGCTCGCTGATCATCCCCGTTCGGACCATGTGGCGCCAGTTGAGGACTTTGTCCCAGTATTTGCGGCCGTAAATCAGGATCATGTGGTGCGAGGAAAGCTTTCCCGTCTGCAACAGCGTGAGCATTTCCCACAGCTCGTCCATCGTTCCAAATCCGCCGGGAAACACGATCAACGCTTTGGCCATCTGCGCGAACCACAGTTTGCGCATGAAAAAATAATGGAAGCAGAAATTCAACTCTTCGGTGATGTAGGGATTGGGACGCTGCTCGTGCGGCAACTGGATGCTGAGGCCGATCGAGGAACCGCCCGCGTCGATCGCGCCGCGGTTTGCGGCTTCCATGATGCCCGGGCCGCCGCCGGAACAAATCACGAATCGCTTGGGGTGCACGCCGAGCGTCAGGGACCAGCTGGTGATGCGCCGCGAAAGTTCGCGCGCTTCTTCGTAATAGCGCGACATTTCGACGTGCGACTTGGCGAGGCGAATCCGGTCGCGCCACTCCGCCGTGCGGCGTCCGCGCGCGCGATGCAATAGCTCCTTCAGTTCTTCCCTGGTGCGCTCGCGCGAATGAATGCGCGCGGAACCGAACATCACGATCGTGTCCGCCACCTTTTCGCGCCGCAACCGGGCGAGCGGATCGAGATACTCAGCCAGAATGCGCAGCGGCCGCGCTCCCAGGCTTTCCATAAACTTGGGATCGCGGTAGGCAAGCTTCGGCATCAGCAAATGGCCAGGGCGCTTCATGAATCTTCCCCCTCGAAGTCAGCGAATCAGTGCAATTGAGAGTATGCAAACAACTATTTTAGTACTGATTGTCGAGCGAAGCGCTCGTACGATGCGCGCGATTTCCATGGCATAAGCAGAGGCGATGCAACGCGCGAGGTCGAATGCGGAATCAGATAAGATACGTTTATGAGGTTCCCCGCAATCACGGTGAAGGCAAAGGCTGGCGCGCCGTTCGCTCTTGTGTTTGGCGCGCTGCTGGCGCTTGCGCCTGCCACGTGGGGGCAGGCTCCGCCCGGACCGATCCACGCGAATCCGGATGCCAAGCCGGAAAAGATCCCCACGGCGGAAGAGGCCAAGCGGACGATTCACGTGCGCGTGAACGAAGTGACCGCTCCGGTGACGGTGCGCAACGCGAGGGGTGAAATGCTGCTCGACGTGCCGCGAGAGAGCTTTCACATCTTCGATAACGGCATCGAGCAGACGATCGAGCACTTCGATCTGGGCGCGAGTTCACTTTCGATCGTGCTGGCGGTTGAGACCAGCTCGCACATCGAGCCGATGTTTCCATCGGTGAAGCAGACCGGGCTGGTGTTTACGGAAACGGTGATGGCGCAGACGTCGGAAGTGGCAATTGTGGGTTACGACGACGACGTGAACCTGCTGCGGAAATTCACCACCGATCCCGAGGACATCGAAGAGGTGATCAAGACGCTCACGATGGGAACTTCGGGAACGCGATTGTACGATGCGATGTCGCGCGGCATCTCGCTGCTGGAAAAAAGGCCGAGTGTGCAGCGGCGAATACTCGTGGTGATCGGCGAAGCGCAGGACAGCGGGAGCGAAAGCAGGCTCGGAGAAGTGCTGCGGCAAGCGCAACTCGCGAACGTGACGATTTATTCGATCGGGCTTAGCACGGCGATGGCGGATTTGCGCGCGAAGAAGGATCCCGTGGATCATTCGCTCGGGCCGCCGGGAACCTACCCGCTTCCAACGCCCGGCGGACAACCGCAGACTCCGGGTCTCGAGCGGCAGGTGGCAAATCCGCCGATCGATTACACGGCACTCGCGATCTGGCTGGTGAAAACCGGAAGGAACGCAGTGGGGCCGAATTCGCTGGCGATCGCAAGCAAAGCGACCGGCGGAATGTTTTTGAACGCGAAGCGCGACAGCACGATTCAAAAAGCAGTGGATGCAATCGGCGGCGAAATTCACGCGCAGTATTCGCTCGGTTACCGGCCGGGAGGCGAGGTCGCGTCCGGATACCACGAAATCAAAGTGACGGTGGACCGTCCCGGAGTGAGCGTGCGCACTCGTCCGGGCTACTACCTGCCGCCACCGCCCGGCGATTGAGGCGGCGCACCGCCGCTAGGAATGCGCGCCCTCTGCGTCGGAGGGCCAGCCACCGCTGACGCTGTAGTGAGCGCCCTCGGAGTCCACGAATTGCGCCAGGTAGGCGCCGAATTCCTGCTTGGCGGGCGGCATCGAGAACGTGATTCCTTTGGCGACCATCTCCTGATGAAATTTCCGGAGATCGTCCACCTGGAAACCCAACTCAACTTTTCCCGCGGGATTTTTCTCTGAAGCGGGATGCAGAGCGAGCGTCGTATCACCTGTTGCAAATTCACTCCAGCCCGGCGATTCAAATTTCAGCGGAAGACCGAGCGTGTCGCGGTGGAAACGAACGGCGCGGTCCATATCCGCGACGAATTTGATCGCATACGTGAGCTTCGCCATGGTGTTACCCCTTTTGCGACGCCCCTTCGCAACGGCTAGGGTAACTCAAGCGAGGATGAAAGGGGAACCCCAGCGGCCCCCGGGGGAGGCTAGGGCAAAGAGCCGGCAGGAAGCCGGCGGATGTTGCGTCCGGATACCACGAAATTAAGGTCACGGTGGACCGACCGGGAGTTACTGTGCGCACGCGGCCGGGGTATTATTTGCCGCCGCCGCCCGCCGATTAGTCTCTGGAATTAGTGAGTCGACCAGAGTTTCTTACCGTCGCCTCCAAATAGGTTGATGGCCGGTGAGCCTGTTGGCGACGAGATTTCTATCGCCTTCATTGAACCATGACCGATGGCAATACTCGTCTCGGATCCTATGCTGATGCTAGCGAAATTCTGACCATTGTTTTCGCCGATGTACAGACCTGGCGCTATCGGCATCGATGGCTCGATGGTCGAAAAGCCCGGAGTCAAGCTGACTCGTGAATCGTTCGGGCCCGACAAGACAAGAAACGAGCCACTTCGATCGACACACAACTCACTTCTCGGCCCATTCACTTGCGCGAACAACGTGAGGCACGTGCTGCCGTATCCCTCATCGCCAAGCTTGGCGATTAGGTTGCCTTTCTTGTCTTTCAGCAAGATTTGATTCGCTTCGACCGTTTCGGGCCGGCGCGTGAGGCCGCCTAGAACGAGCGAAAACAGAACCAAAATGAGGAATCCGACGACCGATTTCGACCAGAAAAGGCTTCTCCGCAGACTCGCGATTTGCACCGCCAATTCTATCGGTTCGCTCATAGAATTTCCTCCACTCGATGCCACGGTCGTAGGTGATGCCGCTATTTTTTCTCCGGCTCCGGAGGAGTTACCGCTGCTTCTTCCTCTTCCAGGATCGCAGCTGCTGCTGCGATGCGGTCGCCTTCGTCCAGGCGAAGCAAGCGCACACCCTGTGTTGACCGGCCGGCTTCGCGGATTTCGCCGGAGTGAACGCGGATGACTTTGCCCTGGCCGGTGATGATCATGACGTCGGAGTCTTCGCGTACCTGAAGCGCGGCGACGACCGGGCCATTGCGATCTGTGGATTTCAGGTTGATGACGCCTTTGCCGCCGCGCGAAGTGACGCGATATTCGGCGAGCGGCGTGCGCTTGCCGTAGCCTTTTTCTGCGACGGTGAGCATGAGCGACGTGAGCGATTCGCGAATCTGATCGCTTTCGAGCTCGTCGAGGTCCTGCGTGGTCTTTTTGTACTCCTTCTCGATGATGCCGAAATCGGGCTGCGCGGCATCCATGCTGACGACGTAATCGTCTTTCGCGAGGTCCATGCCATTCACGCCGCCGGCGGCGCGGCCCATGGAGCGAACTTCCGTCTCGCGGAAGAGGATGGCCTGGCCGTCGCGGCTGGCGAGGAAAATCATCTGCTTGCCGTCGGTGAGTTTCGCGCCGATCAATTCGTCTTTGGCGTCGAGGCTGATGGCGATGATGCCGGACGGCCGCGGATTCGCGAATTCGGAGAGATCGGTTTTCTTCACGGTGCCATTTTTCGTGGCGAGGAAAACGTAGCGGCCGGTTTCTTCGAGGTTGCGGGTGGGAACGACGGCTGTGAGCGTCTCGCCTTCCTGCAAGCGAACGAGGTTGGTGATGGCTTTACCGCGCGTGGCCGCAGCCGCTTCGGGAATTTCGTAGACCTTGAGCCAATAGATGCGGCCTTTCGACGTGAACAGCAGAATGTAGCTGTGCGCCGAGGCAGTAAAGAAATGCTCGACGAAATCGTCTTCGCGCGTTTTTGCGCCGATGCGTCCTTTGCCGCCGCGCGATTGGTGGCGGTAGACGTCAACGGAAGTGCGCTTGATGTAGCCGGCGTGGCTGACGGTGATGGCCATCTCTTCGTCTTTGATCAAGTCTTCGAGCTTGATTTCTTCGACGCGATCGACGATTTGCGTGCGGCGGTCGTCGCCATACGATTTCAGGATTTCGCGCAACTCGGCAACGATGACGGCTTTGAGCTTTTTGTCGCTGCCGAGAATTTCGCGGAGTTCGGCGATGCGGTCGCGAATTTCTTTCAATTCCTTGAGAATTTCGTCGACGGAGAGACGCGTGAGGCGATGGAGTTGCAGTTCGAGGAGCGCGTCGATCTGGGCGTAGCTGAGGCCGAAGACATCGCCACGAACAGCGGAGGCCGGGATGCCGTATTTCTTAGGCTCGAGCTTGACGCCGCGCTGGGTGGTTTCCTTGCCGCCGACCGTGATGCGGACGCTTTTGTTCTCGAAGAACTCGTGCAAATTTTCGCGCGCGTTCGCGCGGCTGGCTGATCCGCGAATCACGCGAATCACTTCGTCGAGATAGTCGAGGGCGATCTGATAACCGAGCAGAATGTGTTCGCGCTCTTCCGCTTTGCGCAGGTCGTATTGTGTGCGCCGGCGAACGACGTCCACGCGGTGTGCAATAAATAGATTGAGCAAGTCAATCAAGCCGAGCTCGCGGGGTTGGCCGCCGACGATAGCGAGCAGGATCATGCCGAACGATTCCTGCATCTGGGTCATCTTGAAAAGTTTGTTGAGGATGATCTGCGGCTCTTCGTCGCGCTTCACTTCGATGACGATGCGCATCCCATCGCGGTCGCTTTCGTCGCGGATATCGGAAATGCCTTCGATTTTCTTGTTTTGAATCAGCTCGGCGATGTGCTCGATCAGGCGAGCTTTATTCACCTGATAAGGAAGCTCGGTGATGACGATGTCCTGCCGATCTTTAGCGCGCTGCTCGATGGCGGCTTTGGCGCGGACCTGGAAGCTGCCGCGACCGGTTTTGTAGGCCTGCTCGATTCCTTCGCGGCCGTAGATGTAGCCGCCGGTGGGAAAATCCGGACCGGGTACGAGCTTCATGATTTTTTTCAGATTCGCTTCCGGCTCTTCGATCAGCGTGATGGCGGCTTCGACAGTTTCCTTCAGGTTGTGCGGCGGAATATTGGTGGCCATACCGACGGCAATGCCCGTGGAGCCGTTTACAAGAAGGCTGGGAATGCGCGTGGGGAGGACGACCGGTTCCTGTTCGCTCTCGTCGAAATTGGGAACGAAATCGACGGTTTCCTTTTCGATATCCGCGAGCATTTCCTCGGCGATTTTCGAAAGGCGCGCTTCGGTGTACCGCATGGCGGCCGGGGGATCGCCGTCAACGGAGCCGAAGTTTCCCTGGCCGTCGATGAGCGGGTAGCGCATGTTGAAATCCTGCGCCATGCGGACGAGCGCGTCGTAGACGGGCGAATCGCCGTGGGGATGAAATTTGCCGAGGACTTCGCCGACGATCTTGGCGCACTTGCGATAGGCCTTGGTGGACGTGAGGCCAAGCTCGTACATGCCGAAGAGGATGCGGCGGTGGACAGGCTTCAAGCCGTCGCGCACGTCGGGCAGGGCGCGGCCGATGATTACGCTCATGGCGTAATCGAGATACGACTTCTTCATTTCCGATTCGATATCAACCGGGGTGAGGATTGAACTGTTCAGTTCGTCAGCCATTTAGATCCTTTCGTGACTCGAAATTCTCGACTTGTGACTCGCTTGAAGGCAGCGCGCCATCCGCTGCGCGGAACTGCGAAATGATGTTTCTGTTGCGATTCGGAATTCGCCGGCGAAGGCGCTTATGCTGGTCATAGCTTCCTCGGCATTTTTTCCAGCACGTATGTTTTTACCGTTTCGAAGGCCGAAGCGTTGTTCGTGAAGCGCTGCGGGCCGAAGTGGGTTTCGAGTTCCTCGAGCAGCGCGTCGCGTTCGGATTCATTCGCGCATTCAACCGCGACGCCTTGTTCGGTGTTGGGCGCCGCGGTAGCGGTGGCGCGGAAGTCCGAACAGGAGAGGCCGCGGAGGCCCGGCAGAATTTTCCATGTGAGCTGATAAATCAAAATCATTGTGGGTCGCCCCTTCAGGGGCGACATCACGTCCTTGCTCTGCACGGGCTTTAGCCCCGAAGTTCCCTCGAAACGAGGGTCCATTGAAACCGTCCAGAGGCCGATCCGAAAACATAGTCGCGGCTTGCCGCGAGCCGCCTTCACAGGATTCTGCTTCGGTCATATCTCCGCCGTAACCCTGAAACTGCGAGAGGTCACGAAATATGTCGCCGTGGTATATTCGCGTGGCGCTTCGGAACAGCCATTCCCTCAGCGGCTAAAGCCGCGCTCCTTTGCGCTTCTTTACGGCACGGCTGAAGCCGTGCCCTGACGTAAAAACCCTAAATGTCGAGGTTGACGACGTCGAGGGCGTTTTCCTCGATGAATTTGCGGCGTTGTTCTACGTTTTCGCCCATGAGCGTCGAGAAGATGTCTTCGGCGGCCACCGCATCTTCGAGGCGGACCTGGAGCAGGGTGCGCGTTTCGGCATTCATGGTGGTGGCCCAGAGCTGCTCGGGATTCATTTCACCGAGGCCTTTGAAACGGGTGATGGTGAATTCCTTTTTCGCGTCCTCGAGAACGTAGCCGAGAAGCGCGGAGGAATTGTCTTTCGTGACCTTGTCGCCGTTGTGCTGGATGGTGAAGGGCGGGCGATCGTTTTCTTCGATGGCGGCCTCGAGGGTGCGGAGGCGCTTGTATTCGGCGGTGGCTGCGAGGGCCCAATTGACGCGGCGCTCGCCGCCGTTGGTGAGCACAAGCTCGTAGAGGCTGTGTTCTTCGTCGAAAATGATTTTCGATTCGACTTCGAGTTTGGCTTTGTCGATCGCCTTCACAAGCTCCTGCAATTTCTTTTTGTCGGCGAAGTCGGCTTTCTTTTCGAGATCGCTTTTGGCGAGGATGTCCACGAGCTTCGGTTCGCGGAGGCGGCGGCCAAGCTTGGCGGCCACCTGGTCGTACTCCTGGATGTTCAGGAGGAATTGGGTGAGCTCGGCGCCTTCGAGCGATTTGCCCGTCTTGCCTTTCACAACGTGCTCTTCGGTGGCGCGCTTCATCAGTTCGCGGGCGAATTCGCGTTCGTCGCGGATGTAACGGTCCATCTTGCCGCGCTTCACGCGGTAGAGAGGAGGCTGGGCGATATAGATATTTCCTTTTTCGATAAGCTCGCGCATGTGGCGGAAGAAGAAAGTGAGCAGCAGGGTGCGAATGTGGCTGCCATCCACGTCCGCGTCGGTCATGAGAATCACTTTGTGATAGCGGAGCTTGGCGGCGTCGAAATCGTCTTTGCCGATGCCGGTGCCGAGAGCGGTGATGATGCAGCGAATTTCTTCGTGGCCGAGCATTTTGTCGTAGCGCGCTTTTTCGACGTTGAGAATTTTTCCTTTGAGCGGGAGGATCGCCTGGTAACGGCGATCGCGGCCGCCTTTGGCGGAGCCGCCGGCGGATTCGCCCTCAACGAGGAAGAGTTCGCAGCGCGAAGGATCGCGTTCCTGGCAATCGGCGAGCTTTCCGGGCAAGCCGCTCGAATCGAGCGCGGACTTGCGGCGGGTAAGTTCGCGGGCTTTGCGGGCCGCTTCGCGGGCGCGAGCCGCGTCAATACACTTGCCGATAATTTTGCGTGCGATGGAGGAGTGCTTGTCGAAATACTCGCCGAGCTTTTCATTGACGAGTTGCTCGACGAGGCCTTTGATATCGCTGTTCAGCTTGCCTTTGGTCTGGCCTTCGAACTGAGGCTGCGGAAGCTTGACGGAAACGACGGCAACGAGGCCTTCGCGAACGTCGTCACCATTGATCGAGACTTCGTCCTTCTGCTCTTTGAGCATGCCGGTGGAGCTGGCGTAGTAATTCATCGTGCGGGTGAGCGCGGAGCGGAAGCCGGCGAGATGCGAGCCGCCATCAACGGTATTGATCGTGTTGGCGAAAGAAAAAATATTCTCGGCGTAGCTGTCGTTGTATTGCAGCGCGATTTCGATGTCCACCTGGGCGCGCTTGCCTTCCATGTAGATGGGCGAATCGTGGAGGGTTTGCTTGCCGCGATTGAGGTGCTTGACGAATTCGGCGATGCCGCCGGTGAATCGAAATTCGGCTTTCTTGCCGTTGCGTTCGTCGTCGAGCGTGATTTTCAGGCCTTTGTTGAGGAAGGCGAGCTCGCGGAGACGCTGCGAAAGCGTGTCGAAGCTGTAGACGGTCTTGTCGAAAATCGACGGATCGGCGTGGAACGTGATCTTTGTGCCGGTTTTGCGCGTCTTGCCGGAAGCTTTCAGCTTCGATGTCGGGATTCCTTTTTCGTAGGACTGCTCCCAGACTTCGCCATCGCGCCAGATTTCGAGGTCGAGCCAGTCGGAAAGAGCGTTGACGACGGAGACGCCGACGCCGTGGAGGCCACCGGAAACTTTGTAGGTATCGCTATCGAATTTTCCGCCGGCGTGAAGGACGGTCATGACGACTTCGGCGGCGGGCTTTTTTTCGGTGGCGTGCATGTCCACGGGAATGCCGCGGCCGTTGTCAACTACGGTGACGCTGTTGTCGTCGTGCACGGTGACGTTGATCTCATCGCAGATAGCCGGCCATGGCTTCGTCAACGGAGTTGTCCACCACTTCCCAGACCAGGTGATGCAGGCCGAGTTCGCCCGTGGAGCCGATGTACATTGCGGGGCGTTTGCGGACGGCTTCGATGCCGCCGAGAACTTTGATGGAAGTAGCGTCGTACTTGTGGCCCTTGGGGGCCGAGGATTCCTTTTCAGCCATGAACGGTGCGTCTCCTCAGAGAATGCGATACAGCTCGAATGATCGGAGGGCGGATGGCCGTGCCCTGACGAAATGCCCGAGCCAAAACCGCGCCCTTACGAAATGCGCGAGCCCAAATATAAATCGCGCAAATTGCGTGCGCGCGAAAGTCGGTTGAGACATTTTGTTGCGAACTGCTCGGGAAGGCGTAGTCGGCGGAAGGGCGCGACACTTGCCTTGCCCATTGGCCCCGGCTGTTGCGTTGCGGCTCGAGCTGGGACTCGAAGGGTTGTCTGCTCCATCCCGTCCCGTTCCGAAAATTTCGGTGGGACGCGGCGAAGCGTTGATTTTCCCCGCGACGGGGACAACCGGATTTGCCGGCCTCGATCGCTCTGGCGCGAGCAAAAAACTGAGGCGAGTTACGTCCGGATGAAGTGCCGTTTCTGGACTTTTAATTTTACCGAATCAGGGACGAAATCGCAAGGCGAAAGTGGGTGGGCGAGTGGCAGCTATAGCATTTATTTTCATCGTGTTGCGGGTGTTTTGGAGAGGTCCGCTTAGGGAGCGAAATCAGAGAGATTTTAGGACAAAATCGCGCGTGATTTTCGGCTGATTTTTGCGGCGCACAACGGGCTCGCCGGAAACTGAAAAACGTCCGCGATCAGATGCGCATCGGCATTACGACGTAGCGGTAGCGACTGGATTCGTCGGCGATGGGGCGGAGCTGGCCGGCGGATTGTTCGTCTTTCAGCTCGAAGCTGATGGGGCCGTCGGTGGAGGCGGCGAGAAAATCGAGGAGGTATTGGGCGTTGAAGCCGATGGAGATTGGATCGCCCTTGAAATCTTTTTCGATTACCTCTTTGGCCTCGCCGTACTCGGGACTGGAAGCGGAAATTTCGAGGCCTTCCTTGGCGAGCATGAACTTCACGGCGTGGGAGCGCGGAATCCGCAAGCTGGGAAACGCGGCGGAGCGCGTCCTGAAGCTCGGCACGCTCGAGAACGACCGTTTTGGTGACGTCGCGCGGCAGGACGGCTTCGTAATTGGGGAACTGGCCGGTAAGTTTGCGCGAAGTGAGGAGGCGGCGGCCGAACTGGAAGAAAAGATGGCTTTCGTCCTGCGCGAATTCCACTTGTCCTTCATCGCCCGATTCGGCGGCGAGGCGCTGCACTTCCGTCATCGCTTTCTTGGGGACGAGGACGCGCGTTTCCGCGGAGAAGCCTTCGAATTTGTGGTCGCGCTCGACCATGGCGAGGCGGTGTCCGTCGGTGGCAACCATGGTGAGCGAATTCGGCTTCAGCACCATCAGGGCGCCATTCAGGGTGTAGCGCGATTCTTCGAGCGAGATGGCGAAGGTGGTCTTGGCAATCACGTCGGCAAGGAGCTTCGCGGGAATTTTCACCAGCGCGTGCGGAAACGCAGGCAGCGCGGGGAAATTTTCTTTCGACATACCCACGAACTTGTAATTGCGGCGGTCGCAGGTGATTTGCACGTAGTGATTTTCGAGAAGCTTGAAGCGAATCTCTTCGTCGGGAAACAAGCGCACGAGCTCGAGAAGTTTTTTCGCCGGGATCGTGCCGGCGCCGTCTTTTTTCACTTTGGCTTCGCAGGACGTGCGGATGCTGAGCTCGAGATCGGTGGCCGTGATCGTCAGGCGATTGCCCTTGGCCTCGAAGAGGAGATTCGAAAGGATGGGAATGGTCGTCTTGCGTTCGACGACGCCCTGGGTGAGCTGGAGCTCTTCGAGCAGGTCAAACTTCTTTACGCTGAATTCCATCGGGCCAGTTCCTTTTTCTTCTTGAGTGGCACGGGCAGAGGCCGTCGCTTCCGTCATGCGTTCATCCCCTTTTACCTGCTGCGGCTACTGTACTGCTTTTCTTTAACTGAATAAATATATAAGAAAACCCGTCGCCGTCGCCGCACCTGTGGATAGTGCGGAAAACGCTATAAGTGCAAATACGAGCGGCAGTTGGTAGTTCGACTGTCTTGTGGAAACCCGCGCGTCCGGTGGGAAACAATCCCGTCGCAACGGATTCCCGGGCCGCCCGGGAAACATCCACAGCGCGTCCACAGCGGGAAGGGGAGCCGCGAGCGCGCTCGGAGGCTAAGTCTAACCAAAAGAATCGAGTAGCCTGTTGATCCTCTTGTTCAAATCCTTATCGGTCTGGCGCTGGTTCGCGATCTTGTGGATCGAGTGGAGCACGGTGGTGTGGTGCTTGCCGCCGAACTGCCGGCCAATTTCCGGGAGCGAGGCGGACGTGAGTTGTTTCACAAGGAACATCGCGACCTGCCGAGGAAACGCAATCACGCGCGAATTGCTGCGCACCTTCAGATCCTGAGCGCGAAGGCCGAACTCTTCGCCCACGCGTTTCTGGATCTGCTCGATCGTGACTTTCTTTTCGGCCGTATCAATGAGGTTCTTGAGAACCTGCTGAGCGGTGGGAAGATCAATGCGCGCGCCGGTGAGCGAGGCGAAGGCCATCAAACGGATGAGCGCGCCCTCGAGCTCGCGAATGTTGGATTTGATGGCGCGGGCGATATATTCGGCGACGTCGTCGGGAATCTGAACGTGCTCGTTCTCGCCCTTCTTTTGCAGAATCGCGATCTTGGTCTCAAGGTCGGGCGGCTGAATATCCGCGATCAAGCCCCATTCGAAACGGGAACGCAGGCGCTCTTCGATCGAAGAAATTTCCTTCGGCGGACAGTCGGAAGAGATGACGATTTGCTTTTGCTGGTCGTAGAGCGCGTTAAACGTGTGGAAGAATTCTTCCTGGGTGCGTTCGCGAGTGGCGATGAACTGGATGTCGTCAATCATGAGGACGTCCATATTGCGGAAGCGGTCGCGGAACGCAGCCATCCGTTCGAAACGAATCGAGGAGATCACTTCGTTGGTAAATTTTTCCGCGCTGACGTAAGTGAGTCGAAGCGAGGGATCGCGGCGCTTGAGCGCGTGGCCGATCGCCTGCATCAGGTGGGTCTTGCCGAGCCCGACTCCGCCGTAGAGGAACAGCGGGTTGTAGGATTTCGAGGGTTGCTCGGCAACGGCGACGGCAGCTGCATGTGCGAATTGGTTCGACGCGCCGACGATGAACGTGTCAAAGGTATAGCGCGGGTTCAGTTGCGGGGTCGTGGAGTCGAAATCGAGCTTGGCCTGGGCCTGCGGCTGAGCGGGAATCGTGGCCGACGACGGCTCGACCTCCGGGCACATGAACTCGAGAGCAACCTGCGGCTTCCCAATTTCCGTGAGGACTGCCTGCAAAAGCTCGCCGTACGTCTCTGTAAGGCGCTTGCAGAACAGGCGAGTGGGAACGCGAATGACGAGGCGATCGTTATCCGACGATTCCTGGCGAGTGGGGCGAAACCAAGTGGCGAAGCTGTGAGGATTGACGCGGCGTTCGGTATGTTGAAGGATCTTGTCCCACAGGTTCATAGTAAAAATCAGCCCCCGAGCAATTTCCACCGGTGTGGAAATGCTGTGGAAAATCAATCTACGACTGGGTGAGGCTTTTGGTCTGGCCTTTCAGAATCGAGTCGCACCCCGCGCCCGCGTGTACGACATCCGATGAGTGCTTCGTTCGCCCCTATCAATAGAATCGCGAGTCGGGATTCTGCCTAAAGAGAACGCAGACAGCAAGAGAAAATTGAGCGAAGCAGATTCACAGGCCGCACAAAATACTAACAGGATTTCCACAGAGAGAAAAATCCGCGGTGTAATTATTCAACCGTGAATTTGCGCTTGCAATCCAACAAAAAAACGCGCGCGAGCCCGACACTAGTGCGCGGAGGACCTGGCGGGGATTTTCGCGGGCTTCGCGAAATCGAAAACTCCAAATGAATCGGTGCCGATCAGCAAACGATCCTTCTCGACGAGAATTGTTTTCGGAACGAGCGGCGCGCCGGAGGGCGAGAGGGTGTGGTAAGCGCCCAGTCGCGCGCCGAGATTCTCAAACCGCAGGAGATCGCCGCCCACAGCGAGCCAGATTTCCTGCGTCAGCGGATCGACGCCGAGCGCGTTGATTTGAGGTTTTGCCTGGGACGTGTCGCGACGATCGAGCGACAACAAATCACGGCGAGTGGAATTCGGCGCAAATTCATCGAGCGAGATTTCGTTCCCCGCATAACCGAAGCGGTCGAACCGGCGCATCGTGGGCACGGGAAGAAATGAAAATACGAAGTAGAGATTGCCGGCCGGGTCGCTGCTCACCCGTCCGAGATCGGGAGTGCGACTGGAGTCGAAGCCGGCAAAAAAATCGTGCGGCTCGCCAAACGCGCGGGTGAGCTTGCCGTTGTCGCCATAGATCGCGAGGAGCCACTTGTAGCGCAGCGAAGTGGCTGCGAACTCGTCGCCGGGCAGTGCGGCGATGGAAGTGGGAGCGGCGAACGGGATGGTGATGGCGAGCGAGCTATCGGCGGAAAATATCTTGATGGCGTTCGCGCCGCGATCGGCGACGAGGACACGACCGGCGGAATCGACGTCGAAGTCGGCGGCGAAAACGAGTCTTCGCAGTTCTTGCGCGTCAGCACCCGAAGCGCTGCGAGCTCGCGCCCGGGATCTGGCCCACGCGTTTACCTTCCGCGCTGAAAATGGAAACCTGATTCGCAGGCGAGGCTGCTACGAAGTATCGGCCCGCGGCATCGCGCTTGAGCGCGATCAGTCCCGGGCCAACGTCGGGAAGCACGCGGGCGCGCGCGCGGATTTCGAGTTCCGCATCCTGACCGGCAGCGGGCGTGAAAAAGACGGCGGCCATCAGGCACGGAAGCAGAGCGGCGCAAAGGGCGAACTGGAAGCGGCGGGGCATTTTTTGAGGACTCCGGTTTTTGGAGTCCAGCTAAGAGACGCGCGGCGTGCGCGGGGAGTTGCATGGAGGAGAGTACTTAGGTGCGAGAAATGAGACGGCGGCGGGTTTTCGCGCGTCCTGCGCGGATTTTTCCGCCGTGACGTGCGCCGGAATGGGACACGCGGGAGACGCGATATGGTTTCAGGAGTGTGTCGAGATCGGCGACGAGCCAGGCGTCGGCTTTTCCTTCGCGATAGATGGCCCAATTCAGCAGCGAGCCGCCGAGAAGGGACTGAATGGTGCGGGCGAGCCGCGCGACGGAACACTTGCGAAGTTCACCGGCGCGGACTGCGTCTTCCAAGAGGGCGCGAAGTTCTGCGCCGAACTGGCGAGCATGAGCCAGGGCGAGACGGTGAAAATCGGGATCGGCGAGATCGATTTCGAGAAAGGCGAGGTGGTTGGCGAGAGCCTCGGGCGACTTGGCCATCTGCGCCATACAACGAGCCACGGCTTCGACGGCGCGCAGAGGCGAACGCGACCCGGCGCGAATGCGGGCAAACTCTTCGCGCACGCCGGAAGAACCCTGACCGGCAATGGCGAGCAGGAGGCCGCGCTTGGAACCGAAGCGCTGCAGCAAGGTGGCGGGGGCGATGCCGGCTTCTTTGCCGACGTCCGCGAGAGTGAGGCGGGAAGGGCCGAGGCGTTCGATCACGCGGACGGCGGCCAGGAGGAGCTGGGAGTCCGATATAAGGCGGGTGCGGGGCGACATGCGCGGCGACTATAACCAAACCGCATTTCACAAACAAGCCTTGACAATAAATGAACGCCCATTTATAAATGGCGCACACGACCCGTTTCGACTGAAGCGACGCATTTTGCGCCAGGAGGTGGAGATGACGCCTTCCAGGAAAAATACCCCGAAGCAATCCGCAGAAGTCCAACCCCACGATCAGAAACGGCCGCTTGCCGGACGCGTGGCTCTCGTCGCTGGAGCGACGCGCGGCGTGGGCCGCGGGATTGCGCTGGCGCTTGGCGAAGCAGGCGCAACGGTGTATTGCACGGGAAGGAGCAGTCGGGCGGGCAGGCGCAGCGGCGCGTCGCGCAAGCGGGACCACGGGGCACGAAGCGGCGAGGCAGCACGCACGAAAATGTGGCCGTCGGAGTATTACGCGGGCCGCCCGGAAACAATCGAGGAAACGGCGGAGCTGGTGACGGCGCGGGGCGGCCGAGGCATCGCCGTGGTGACGGACCATCTGGAAATCGAGCAGGTGAAGAAACTAATCGCGCGAATCAGCAAGGAGCAGGGCCGGCTGAACATTCTCGTGAACGATATCTCGGAGAGCTGCGAGTATAAATTTGGGGAGACCTTCTGGAACATTGACCTGGAACGGGGATTCGCGATGTTTCGGAACGCGATTCACACGCACGTGATCACCAGCCGCTTTGCGGCGCCGCTGCTGATTGAAACGGCAAAGGACGGCGCGAGCGGTTTGATCGTGGAAATCGGAGACGGCGATTCTTATGTTTACCGCGGGAACCTGATTTTCGACATAGTGAAGACCACGGTGATCCGGCTGGCATTTGCGATGGCGCGCGAGCTGCGGCGCAAGAACGTGGCGGCCGTGGCGCTGACGCCGGGATTTCTGCGCTCGGAGGTGATGCTCGAGCGCTTCGGCGTGAAAGAAGCGAACTGGCGCGACGCGGTGGAGAAAAATCCGGACTACGCAGCGTCGGAAACGCCTCTCTATGCGGGACGAGCAGTGGCAGCGCTGGCGGCGGATCCGGAGATCATGAAGAAATCGGGGCGAGTGTTCAGCAGCTGGGGGTTGTCAGACGAGTACGGGTTCGTCGATGCGGATGGAAGCCGCCCGCACTGGGGCCGGCACTTCGAGGGAAAGTACGGCAAGATGATGAAGAATTGCGACGAAGAATTCTATTCTTACTGGGCCGGAGGGCCGGTGGATACGATGTTTGCAAACTGGCCGTGATTTCCGAGCGGCGTAAATTTCAGCGAAGGGCGTAGACGTTGCCGTCGGCGCTGCCAAAATAGATTGTGTTGTGGTCAACGACGGGCGAGGAGAGGATCGCGCCGACGGAGAAGGCTCGATAGAGGTAGATCGTCATGTCCATATAATTGTGAAATGTTTGCTGCGCTTTTGTGGTGCTTCCGTCCGGATTCAAGACCTTCAGGGGATCGGCTTTTGAGCTCTCGGTTTGAAATTCCCAGGAAAGCTGGCCTGACTTCGTGTCCACGGCGTACAGGCGTCCGTTGAAGGAGCCGAAGTAGACGAGATTGCCGGCGAGAGCGGCGGAGCCGAAGATGAGCGCTTTGGAGTCGAAGACCCAGAGCAGGCGGCCCGTTTTTGCGTCGAGGGCGTGAAAGCGGTGCGTGTCCGAGGTGCCCACGTACACGACGCCATCGCGGACGGCAGGCGTGCCGTTGACCCACGACTGGCTGGTCGAGTAGTCCCATTTCTTCGCGCCGGTGGTAGCGTCGATTGCGTACACGTGTCCATCGCGGCAGCCGACGTAAACGGTGCCGTCGGAGACGGCGGGCGAGGATTGGAATCCCTGCTGGTTATGAATGATGGGATCCTCGCCGGCTTTGAAGCGCCATTTTTCCTGGCCAGTTTCGGCATCGAGCGCGTAGAGATAGCTATCCCAACTTCCGATGTAAACGGTGTTGTTCACGACGGCGGGCGAGGCGTGAACGATGTCTTTCGTGAGGAAGGACCAGGAGAGCACGCCTGATTTCGCGTCCACGGCGTACACGTGACCATCACTACTGCCGAAATAAACGCGGCCATTGGCGACGGCGGGCGAGGAGAGGAATAGATCCATGGGGTCGGCGATGTTCTGGTCGGTGGGCGCGAGGCCGTGAAGTCCTTTGGCTTCGAATCTTCTCTCGCCGCTCGTTGCGAAGAGCCATTTCGCGGTGCCGGTATCGGCCGCAACGGCGTAGAGCGCGCGGTCGTAACTCAGGTAATAGACGATTCCGTCGGCGACGGCCGGTGACGAGGCGATGCTGTCGGTGGGATCCGTCTTCCACTTCTGCTTGCCGGTTTCCTGATCGATGGCGTAGAGCGAGCCGTCGAGGCTGCCGATAAAAACGACGCCGCCAACGATTGCCGGTGAGCTGACTACGGGGCCATTGGTCTTGAACGTCCATGTAACGCCGGGCGATTTCGCGGGGCCGGGGGAATCGTAAACACCGGTGCGGGCGTTGTTGGCGTGAAACGTGGATTGGGCGCGGGCGTGCGGCGCAAGGAGCAGGGGGACGAAGTTGAAGCAGACGACGAAGAAGATGAAATGGATTCGACTGGTTGCGCGTTTCACCGGCACACTCCGCGTTGCTGTGATTGAGACGGGGTGCGGGAACTTTCGTTAGCGGGCGCCAAAGATCAAACGAGCGGGCGCGACGCCGGCGTCACGGAATGTACGCCGGGCCGTACCTCGCGATTTCGGCCGACGCTGGCTTTCGCTCGTGAGAGAACTCAGTCGAGTCGGAAATTCAGGCGCTGGATTTTGCGGGCGTGCCCGGTGGATTCGTCAATGTCGAGCAGGACGGTGTTCATTTGCACGTCACCTTCGGCGACCGTGAAGCGCGCGGGCATGGCGTCGAGAAATCGCTGGAGGACGCCTTTCTTTTCCATGCCGATCACGGAGTCGTGCGGGCCGGTCATGCCGACGTCGGTGATATAGGCGGTGCCGCCGGGGAGAATGTGCTCATCGGCGGTGGGAACGTGGGTGTGAGTGCCGAGAACGGCGGAGACCTGGCCATCGAGATACCAGCCCATGGCCTGTTTTTCGGAAGTGGCTTCGGCGTGCATGTCCACGATGACGACTTTCACGTCCGCGGGAATTTTCGCGCGCTCGCGGTCGGCGGTGCGGAAAGGATCATCGAGCGCCGCCATGAACGTGCGGCCCTGCAGATTCATCACGGCGTAGCCGGCCCCAGCTTTGGTCCTGCCGACGTACAGCCCCGCCCCCGGCAAGCCATTCGGAAAATTCGCCGGACGCAGCAGGCGAGGCTCGTGGGGAAAGAAATCGAGGATTTCCTTGCGGTCCCAGATGTGATTGCCGCCGCTGATCACTTCAATGCCGCAGGCAAAGAGTTCCTCGGCGAGGCGCGGCGTGATTCCGAAGCCGGAAGCGGAATTTTCGCCATTGGCGATGCAGAGATCGATGCGGCGCTGCGTGAGAATGTCCGCCAGGCGGTCGTGAACGATTTTTCTGCCGGGCGAGCCGACAATGTCTCCAACAAATAGAACTTGCACGTTTCGCTTTCTGAAGCTGGATTTACAGCGGCGGATGGCTGAGAAAATTTAGGAGCGGTCCACTCCGCCGTGCATTGCTAGGCCCTGAACCCCACGAATAAGTGGGTGCCCTGCGCCTGCTTTAAGGCTATCGCGAGCCGGCAAGCCGGCCCGGGACTGCACAAGGGCAGGACGACGCGGGCTCCCGGGGATCCAGTGTTGGTTCAAATAGGCTTTCGCAACGACACCTGCGTTGCAGGCCAACTCCAAGTGTCATTGTAACAGGAATGGAGGGCGCGACTCGACGGCGAAGGTCGATCGGGCGCAATCTCAGCGCCGTGTCGGTACGGGTTCGGCGCGGGCTCAGGCCAGGCTCAGCGAAGGCTCTTGAGATAGGTGACGATTTGCCAGCGCCGTTGATCGGGCAGGCCGGACCACGACGGCATTCCGTGGAATAGATTGCCGTTGCGAAGGAACCAGACGAGTTCGCCGGGAGTGGCGTTCTGTACGGAGGGGGCGCGGAGGTTGACTGCGTTGCGCATACCGCGCGCGTTCGCACCGTGGCATTCGGAGCAGTGCTGGTCGTACAGTTTTTTTCCGGCGAGCAGAGCGTCGGCGTTGCCTTCGTAAGGGTTTTTCCAGTCGCGCGTCTTGGCGGGAGCTTGCGCGATGGCCAGCAGCACGCCGCGGCTGTCGGTGGCGTCTTTATCTCGCGCGGCGGCAAGAGCAGCCGCGGCGAGCGAAGCGATGAGAAGTAGTGCGGGAACGAGCAAGCGCGACTGCGTCATCGGAACAGGCTCCTTACTTTGCGGCCGAAGCCCGGGATTTCGTACGTGACTCCCCAGCGCAAAAGGTAGCTGTGCGAGTTGGAGTTGAGGCCGAAGCCGGAGGAAAGCGAGAACGAGACGCCGTTGGGCAGCTCCCACGCGACGAGCGGCGCGAAATAGTGCGAAGTGCCGGAGAGTGTATGGCTCGCCGCGGTTCCCAGCCCGCCGTACATTTCCGCGCCGACCACGATATTTTCGCGGCAGAAATTGCAACGTTGCGGCGTGGCGGCCAGGCGAAGCGGGCGGCTCACGCCGAGCGCGTAGCCGAATTCCCACGGCTCGTGACCCAGATTCTTCTCGGCGATGAAATTCTCCGAAATATTCCAGCCTTTGTAGTCGCTCGAAAGGATCAGCTTCGTTTCGATCTCGTGATTGTGTTCTTTGCGCAGCTCGGAGTTCGGCTCGGAGAAATCGAACTGATTGTCGAAGCCGACCACTTCCTTGAGCGTTTTGTCGGCGCCGTTTGTATTTTCGTATTCGACGTACAGGACAGGGTTGATCCAGTGCTCGCGCATCAGCGGGCGGAAGCGATTCTCCCAGCGAAAACCGGTGAAGAGCGTGCTGTCGTTAAATGTGGCTTGCGAATCGAGATAAAACTCGGTGGTCCACCACGCGGTGGCGCCGTATTCAAACTCGACCCACGGCGCGATGAAATCGTTGCCGGCCTTCTGCGTGCCGTAGTTCGTGTAGAACTCGACTTCGAGGTTTCCGGGCTCCTCGAGATGGTGAGAGTAGGCGACGAAATAGTGCGTGTCCTGCGCTTGAGCCGGGTGCGGGAAGATCGCAGCGCACGCGGCGAGAAGCGCGGACCAGAAAATCAAACGAAGCCGGAGCCGAGTCAACGTGTTGCCTCTCTACCGCAGCGCCGACAACGAAAAGATTACGCCGCGATTCCAGTTGATACCGATTTACAACTGCGAACGATACTCCAGTTGAAAACCAGTTGCAACTGGAATCCACGCAAATAGGCGCGGCTCTCGGCGAACAGCACTGCATCCGCCTTCAACGGCGAATTTTAGGGTTTGATGGTTTGCCGTCCGTGTACAGAGGCTTGAGAAGGCGATAGAGCAGGAAGAGCGGCGCGGCTCGCGGGAGACAGCTTCCTATTGGCCGTCTCCCGGTTTGCCGCTATCGTCGCTAGAAATGGAACCCGATCTCAGCCGTCAGCGAACGCGGCGTCACGTAGTGCGTGCCGCTGAAGGTAGAGAGGAAGTTGTACACGGCATCTTTGTTCCCGATGTTGATCGCTGTAAGCCGCGCGCTCCACTTGTAGCGGTCACCGTGGAAGAGATTGTCGTGTCCGATGGCAACGTCAAACAAATTGCGCCCGGCCACGCGCGGAGGATTGCGGTCGTCATCCTCGGTTCCGGGATGCGGAATCTGCAGCTTGGTAGAACCGTAGAGCGCCGCAGGGCAGGTGGAATCGGGACTGATCGGCGTCGTCGGCGTTGCATGGACCGCGCCGCAGAAAAGTCCGGCTTGAAACTGCTGATCGGGCGTGAGGATTGAAGCGTCAACGAGAATGTCGCTACCGAGCGGGCCGTTGGCGCAATTGCCCCCGGCGCACGGCACAGGACCGGCTACGAGGCCGCTGTCGTAACGCCAGTTAAATCCCACCCATGGGCCGCGCTTGGCGAATTGATATTGCAAATGCGCGGTCAGGTTGAATTTCTCGTCGTGATCGATGCGAAACGGAGAAAATTCTCCCGGTTCGATCGGCACCGCGCCCACGCCGCCAACTTGCGGATTGAAGAAGCGCGCCGCCACGCTGGACATTACGACGAGAGCGGTCAATCCGCGATAGTTGGGAACATTGGCGCGAATCGCGTAACCAGGAATTTTTGAATTGTTCCAGGAGATTGGAAACGTGATGGGCGTGGCGCCGAGAATGCTGAAGTCGTAGGCGTTGTGCGTGTACTTCCAGATGTATTCGCCATCGACCACAAGATATTTGCCGAACGCCTGCTGGAGTCCGGCATGAAATTCATTGCGGTAGCCGGGAGGGAGGGTTGAATTCGACGTGCTCACCGCGCCCGTGTTTGGATCCGTGCAGCCTTCGCCGGTGGCAGCGAAAAGATTCGCGACCACTGGATCGAGGCAGCCTCGGCTCGAGAGCACAAGGTTTTCGTTGAACGGAGATTTCGAGTGTTCGCGCGTAAGAAACGCGGAGGACTGTATTCGTCTGCTTGATGTTGTAGGCAACTCCAAGCCGGGGTTCAGCTTGCGTCGCTTTGGAGAGGCCGTTGTAGATATCTCCGCGAATGCCGAGGTTGAACGACCAATTCTTCACGGTAATCGTGTCCTGGACGTAGAGGGCGAGCTGTTTCACGTCGGTATGACCGTGAAAAAAGTGAGTGGCGCTGGGGCCACCGCACCCATCCGCCGGGGACGGCGTCGGCCTGGTGAGGTCAATGCAACCGAGGAGCGGCACGAAACCGGCATTCGCCGTGAACGGCGTCGGATAGAGAGCAGGATTCGTCGACAATGCCGTTGCGCACTGGGTTGGATCGTTTAGTCCCGGATTACCGACAAACACCGGGGCGCCGCTAAAGTCCAGGCACGGTGCGTTGAGTGTGGGATCAACGATTCCGAAGTGGTCGTTTTCGGTAAGGAATGTTTGCTCATAGACCACTCCCGCCTTCACATTGTGAATGCCCCTCACGTAAGACAAGCTCGCGCGGGCGCCGGCATTTGTCAGCGTGCGATCCTGGCTCACTGTTTCCTGCTGCAGATTCGAAGGGCCGAGATCGGCGAAGGGATTGCCGCTCGGGTAGTAGTTGTACGCGTCGCGCCGCACGAAAAAGCCGGCGGTGAACACGGCGGACGAGTTGATCAAATGATTCCATGTGGGCGCGATGTTGAACGTCCCGATCTTTGAGCGTTGATCCGTGGGGCCTACCACATTGCCGTTCGGATCGAGGCCGCCATTCGCGACAACGATTCCGTTCCACGGCGTCGCATTTTGCGCGTCGAAGGAATTGGGCGTTTGAAACCACGAACGCGTGTAGCCGAAATTCAAGTGCAGAGAGTCCGCCGTCGTTAGCTGATAATCCACGCGGTCGAAAACATTCTCGAGATTGCCTTTGTCGTGCATCACCGAGAATTCGGGCGGATCGAGGAAGCGGCCGCTATTGAGCCCTCCGACAGCGATGAAGTTCCCCCACTTTTCGCCGCCGTAACCGACGTCGAAGCCGCCGTCCACCGATCCGAACGAACCGTAGGAAGCGGTAACGCTGCCGTGCGGCGTGGTCTGGCCCTGGTCCCGAGCGCGTCGTCACGTTGATCACGAGGCTGGTCTTGTCTCCGTATTCCGCCGGAGGCGCGCCGGAGATCACTTCGAGCGACTGGATCGAATCGAGCGGGATTTGATTCGAGAACACTTTGCTTTGCTGATCGGTGATCGGCTGGCCGTCCACGGAAAACGAATTCTCGGCGTGATCGCCGAGGCCGTGGAAGAGTCCGTTCGAATCCGCGGCGACTCCGGGCGTCGAAAGCGTCACGAGCGAACTGACGGAGGATGATTGGCTTTCGAGTGGAAGTTTGTCGAATAGCGCCCGGTCGACGTCGGTGTGAAACGTCGAATCGTTTTCGATCAAGTCTCCTCCGCCTTCGACAGTGACCGTTGCGGACGTACCTGCCACGGTCAAGTCGACAACGACGGCGAGGGGCACTGACGACCGCACGTCGATATCTTGGCTGTGGGCTCCGAAGCCTTTTGCGGTGACGGCCAGGTGGTACGGATTCAGCGGAATATTTGAAAAGCCGAAATTCCCCGCTGCGTCCGTGACAGTCGATCGGTCGTAACCACTGACAGGGTTGTGTATCGAAACGGTGGCGTTCGAAACGACGCCGCCGGAAGGGTCCTTCACCACGCCCGAAATCGTTCCCGAGTTTCCCGATTGCGCAAAAAGCTGGCTAGCAAGAGCCAGTAAGCTCACGCCCAAAAATAAGAGCGAACGAAATGCGAATCTCTTAGACATTTTCTCTCCATCCTATGAAGGAGCCCATCGAAGGGGCTGATATGTAGCTGCGTAGGATCGGGCCGCGATAGAAAGCGGCTGCGCTGACGCCGGCTGGCGCGCGTACAGATGGAGCGATGCCAGCGGATTCAGAGCAATGACGAGCGATTCAGTTTTTGAGCGTGACGAACCGCGTCAGGAACTACGCCGATGGAGGACCGCGCGAGGAGAGTTGATGGACAACGTCGTCGAATTTGGGCTCGACGGAGAGGTTTAGGGCGAGCCGCGCAACAACTTCAGGCAACGGCAACGCATCGCCGTGAGAGAAATCGACCGTGACCGAGTGCGCGAAATGGCACACGCGGCAGTGCTGGTCTTCGAATGTCCGGCTGTGCCAGTGTCCCGCGGCCTGCAAGCCGAAAGACAGCACCGCAACAGCCACGAGAACGACCAACAATCTGCGTGCTGTCCGGCGGGGAATATGCACTTCTAAACTCCTTTCCCCAGCATCGTACTTCGATGCATTCAGCCGCGCAATAGTCTCGACATTTCTCATGCTTATTTCGTCAGCATGCGGTCGCGTGATCGCGAGTATCACACCTGCAACACATCGCCATCGCGAGCGACCATTTCGTACAAAACAGGATTCACAAAAAATCCGAGGAACAATCGCGAGAGAAGCCCGGCGACGATAACAATCGCAAACGGTTTCTGCGTGTCAGACCCAATTCCCGTGGAAAGTGCCGCAGGCAAAAGACCCAGGCAGGCCACCAGAGCCGTCATCATGATGGGCCGGAGACGAAGCAGCGACGCTTCGCGTGTGGCGGTTCGAATGTCCTTGTTCTCGAGGCGCAGCTTATTGATATACGAGACGAGAATGACGGCGGTCTCAACAGATACGCCCATGAGCGCGAGAAGGCCGAGCACCGAGGAGACGCTGAACGGAGTGTGCGTGAGTTTTAGCGCGATGAGGGCGCCGACCGGCTCGGTCATCACGACGCCGAGCGCAATCGTCACCGGGAATTTAAAATTTCCATAGAGCGCGAAGAGGATCAGAAAGATCAGCAGCACAGCCAGGGGCCCGACGATGAGAAGTTGCTGCTTCGCTTCGAGAAATTCGCTGTATTCGCCGCCCCACGCGAGGCGGTAGCCGGCGGGCAGCGATTTTTCAATGTCCGCGACGGCGCGCTGGCCGTCCCGGACGGTGCGCTCGAGGTCGCGGCCTTCGATGCCGTACTGCACGCCGATGTAGCGCGAATTATTTTCGCGGTAGATGAACGAGGCGCCGGTGCCTTCCTGAATGTCCGTGAGTGACGACAGAGGAATTTGCTGCCCGCTGGGAGTTCCCACGAGCAGATTGGCAATCTGCTGGGCGTTTTCGCGGAATTCGGGCTTCATGCGCACCACGAGATCGAAAAGTTTTTCGCCCTGGATCACCTGGGTGGCCGCTTGCCCGCCGACGGCAGCCTGCACGACGCCTTCTACATCGGCCACGTTGACGCCGTAGCGCGCGATTTTTTCGCGATTTACATTAATGAGCAGGCTCGGCTGGCCCAACTCGCGAACCACCGTCAACTCCGTGAATCCCGGAACCTGTGAAAGCCGCCGCTTCATTTCGAGCGCTTTTTCCTGGAGCACGTTCAAATCCGGGCCGTAAATTTTCACGGCCAGCGCGCTTTTCAGTCCCGTGAGCGCTTCGTCCACAGCATCTTCCGCCGGCTGCGTGTAATTGAAAATCACGCCGGGATAAGCTTCGAGCCGCTTCTGGAGATCGGCGATCAGCGCGGGTTTATCGTGGAGCGAACTTTTCTCCCACGAAGGATCGTTGTAAGGCTTGAGCCCGACATAAAATTCGCAATTAAAAAAGCCGGTGGGATCAGTGCCGTCATCCGGACGCCCCAGCTCGGAGCCAACTTCGGTAACCTGCGGGTATTTCGCGATCAGCGCGCGAATTTGCGGTGAGAACTTGCTCGCTTCCTCATACGAAATTGTGTACGGCAGCGTGGCGCGGACCCAGAGCGCGCCCTCGTCGAGATGAGGCATGAACTCGCCGCCAATGAACGGAACGAGCAGCAGCGAGGCGGCAAAAATCAGGGTGGCGACGATCATGGTGGTTTTCGGATGATCGAGGCACCAGGTAAGCTCGCCCGTATATTTTTCCTTGATCCACTCGAAAGGCTTGTTGCGAACCTCCTTCACGCCCTTCTTGAACCAGTACGAGCACATCACCGGCACAAATGTAAGCGTGAGGATCAACGCGCCGACAAGCGCCACCGACATCGTGTCCGCCATCGGATGAAAGAGCTTGCCGGAAGGACCGCTGAGCGCGTAGATGGGGATGTAACCGGCAATAATCACGGCGACGGAATAAAAAATCGGCCGGTCGACGTCCTTGGCCGCAGCAAGAATCACTTTGTCGAGGTCGTAGGACTGGCCCTCGCGCTCGGCGAGCTCGCGAAAAATATTCTCGACCATCACGAGCGTGCCGTCGATCACGATCCCGAAATCAATCGCGCCGATCGAAAGCAAATTCGCAGCCACGTCGTGCGCGTGCAGGAAAATAAATGCGAAGAGCAGCGCCAGCGGAATCGTCAGCGCGACGATCAAGGCCGCGCGGAAGCTGACCAGGAAGAAAATCAGCACGATCAGCACCAGCACCATGCCGCGCAGCAGGTTTGCTTCGACGGTATCGGTGGTGAGCCGCACCAGATCGCTGCGATCGTAGAACGGCCGCACCTTGATATCGGGCGGCAGGATGCGCTCGTTGATTTCTTTGGTTTTTTCCTGGACGCCCTTCAGCACCGTCTGCGTCTGCTCGCCGCGGCGCATCAGGATCACGCCTTCGACGGCGTCGTCCGTTTTGTTGAAGCCGAATTCGCCGAGGCGCGGTGCGTGCCCGATCTCGACCTCGCCGATATCGCGCACGCGCACCGGCACGCCATTTTGATTGCCGACGATCACGCTCGCGATGTCCGCCTGGTCGCGAATCAGCCCCAGCCCGCGCACGTAGTAGAACTGACCGCCCTGCGAATAAAAGCCGCCGCCCGTGTTCGCGTTGTTGATGCCGAGCTGCGCGAGCACCTGCGGCACGGTGACGTGATAGCCGTAGAGCCGCGCGGGATCGAGCAGCACCTGGTACTGCATCACCGTGCCGCCGAATCCGGAATCATCCGCGACGCCCGGCACCTGTTTGTACTGCCGCTCGATCACCCAGTCTTCGTACGTCTTCAATTCCATCGGCGAGCGGTCGGGACTTTCGAGTACGTAGCGATACACGAGGCCGGAAGGACTGAACAGCGGCGCCAGCGAGGGTTGAACGCCAGACGGCAAGTTGGGCTGCACGTCGCTGAGCCGCTCGAAAACAATCTGCCGCGCGAAATAGGAGTCTGTGCCTTCGTCGAATGTGAGAATTACGTCCGAGAGGCCGTAGAGCGAAATCGAACGCATCACCGTCATCTTCGGCACGCCGTTCATTTCCACTTCAATCGGCAGCGTGACCAGCCGCTCCACCTCTTCCGCCGCGTGCCCCGGCCATTGCGTGATCAACTCAACCATCGTGGGGGAAAGGTCGGGGTAGGCGTCCACAGGCATGCGCTTGAACGAAACGGCGCCGCCGACTGCGATAAACGCGGTCAGCATGAGAACCAGAAAGCGCTGGCGAAGAGAAAATTGGACGATGCGATGAATCATTTTTAATTTTCAGGCGTTGCTGAATCAGCGGACGCGCAATCGGCGCGCCCGAACCCGCTAGTGCTGAAACGAATTCGCGAACTGCAGGAACAAACTGCCGTCGCCCACAACCTTTTCTCCCGGCGACAGCCCCTTCGTCACCTGAGTGGTTCCATTGGTGCTGAGCCCGATCGAAATGTGGCGGCGGCCAAACTGATTCGAAGCGCTGAGGACGTAAACGAAAGGCTCATTCTCATCGTCACGCAGCACCGCGGCATCGGGCACCGCAATCGCATTTTGAATTTCGCCGGCGGTGACGGTCACGGTGCAGTACATGTCCTTCTTCAACTTTTCGCCTTTGTTCTCGACCACGATCCGCGCTTGCAGAGTTCGCGTGGTAGGGTCGAGCGCCGGCGAGATAAAAGAAATCTTTCCGCGGAAAGTGTCGGGATAAGAATCCGTCGAGACCTCCACCGAATCTCCGATCTTCACGTCGGCGAGGTCGGCCTGGTAGACATTGGCGAGCACCCACACCGTGCTCATATCTGAAATCGTGAACGCTTGCGTCGCTCCCGCCTGCAGCACCTGCCCCGGCGCGACCAGGCGCTCGACCACCTGCCCGGAAATCGGCGCGAGTAATCGGATCTCGGCCGAGCTGGGCGCTTTCTCGAGATCTTCCGGCTTCGGAATGCCGAGGATTCGCATACTCTGCTCGGCGGCGTTCATATCCGCCTGCGCCTGATTGCGATCGGATTCGGCTTGCAACAAATCGCGTTCGGCGATCGCATGGTGTTGGTAGAGGTCCTGCGCTCGATCCCAGTTTTTCGAGGCGACGCGCAAAACGTCGCGCGCTTTCAAATACACCGCAAGCATCTGCGAATAATCCGGGCTGCTCACTTCCAGAAGCGACTGGCCGCGCTTCACGAATTCCCCCGGCACCACGAGGATGCGGCTCACCGGACCGCCCACCTGCGTAATCACAGGAGTGGTGGCGAACGCGTTGTACGCGACTGCACCTGTGAGCCGCAGCTTACGAATCATTTTCCCGGGAGAGATCGTCACCACCTGCACGTGCGGCATTTGCTCCTGCGGGATCGTGAAAAGTTCCGGGGCCGCGCCTTTTGCTTCCTTCGACGAGTAAGACGTCATCTCGCTCGCGCGCTCGGCTTTCTCCGAGCCGCAGCCGGCCATCGAGAAGACGAACACAAAACCGATTACCAGTGCCGCCGCGCCGCCATTTCGCATCCATACTCCCGCCGCACGATCGCAGCCCGTCAAGCGTCGCTCGCTCATGGCAAATTCCTCGTTCCCACCGCCTCGCGTAACTGCTCCACGGCCGTGAGGTACGACGCGAGCGATTGCCGGTAAGCAAGTTCGATGGCGCGGTAGCTGCGCTCGGCATCGAGATAATCGAGCAGGCTCGTGGCGCCGCGCTTGTAGGCGTACTCGCTGATGTCGCGCGAATCCTGCGCATCTTTCAAATAGCCCGAGCGGTAGAGCGTCACGATCTGATCGTTCGTGCGGACGCCCTCGTACGCGTCCATCACGTCGGTCATCACCTGGTCGCTCGCCGCGTGCGCCAGCTCCTGCGCTTGTGTGATCGCGTACTGAGCTTTGGCGATCTCGCCCTGATTGCGATTGAAAATCGGGATTTGCACATTGGCAAAAAGGGACGCGCTGCTCGTGTCGCTCACATGCGAGTAGTTGATGGTTGCCGTGGGATCCACTTTTCCGTTGGCCTTCTGCAGCTCGTACTGGCTGTTCGCGGCGGTCACGCCTTGCCGCGCGGCTCGCAGGTCCGGCCGCTCGGCGAGCGCCTTAGCCTGCAGGTCCTCGAGCTTCATCGTTACAGGCTGGTAGTCGAATGCGCCGGCCACATCGTAATCAGCGGACACCGATTCGTATCCCAGCAATTGCCGCAAGGCGGCAAGCGCCTGCACTTTCGCGAGTTGGGCCTGCGACATGTCCGTCTGAAATTGCAGCAGCTGAATTTTTATCTTCAGGAAGTCCACTTCGCTGATATCGCCCGCGTTATAGCGGCTCTCGCTGATGTCCACCGTGTTCCTGAAACTTTTCAGGTCTTCCGCGGCCAGATCGATCGTCGATTGGGCGAGTTGCACATCGTAGAATTGCGTGGCGACGAGGAAGATGAGGCTGCGCTCGTTGTCCGCCACCGTCGAACGTGTTTGACGCGGTCACGTCGCGCGCCGCTTGCAAGCGGTGCTGGCGCTTCCTGCCGCGCTCGAATAGGTAGCCGACGCCGACGTCGAACTGCGCGATGGTGTTGATGTAATCGTCGTTGAACTTGTTGGGCTGGAAGATGGGCAGGAACTGGGCGTCGCCGGAGAGCACGGGGTTGGGGCGCAGGTTGGCCGTAATCTCAGAGGCTTCGTTTTGCTGAATCGTGGTGCGCGCCGCCAGCAAATTGTGATTGTGCTGCAGCGCCATCTGAATCGCGTCGTCCAGCGTGATCCGCACCGGTCCCTGTGGAGGGGCGCCGGTCTGAGCGAACGCCGCGCTCGAAACACATAGGGCAATTGCAAACGCCAAAAGTCGCAGAACTTGTGCACGCATACGCGCTTGACCTTCTTTGGTGAGATGTACGTGAATCGAAGCGCCCGAAAGGGCGCGCCAACGGACGGATTTCTTACGCGGCCGGAGGAGCTCGTGCGGGGATACGGCTGATGGTTGGGCCGGAAACGAATTCCGGTTCTCGCGGTTCCGGGCTTGATCCCACGGGACCCAGAGCCGGCGCGCGATCAGACGCGACCGGATGCTCGAATGCCTGGTGGCTCAGATGGCAGACGGAGCAGTTCGCGGCCGCAGAACTCGCATGATGGTGCCAGACGCAGCCGAGCGTCGCCAGCACCAGCAGCGAGAGGAGCGCTACCGGTACGACGACGTATCGAATTGCCTTTTTGTCAGACATTTCAGAGGCTATCTGGGACCCTGGCCCCAATCATACAGTAGACGCCCCTCGCGTCGAATAGGTTGCAGAGCCATGGTGCCGCGAAAGTCAACGAAGCGGCCAGAGAGACGGCCGGCTCAATTCGACTGCTCGAGCGCCTTTTCCACGAGCGCCACGCATTTCTCCACGCGCTTGCGGAGTGGGCCTTCGATCTCCTGCTGCTTCTGCCGCACGGTGAACATTTCGTCCGCGATATTCAGCGCCGCGAGGACGGCAACTTTCAGCGAGTCCACCATGTGCGTTTGCTCGGCGATCGTGCGCATCTTGCCGTCCACATAGGCGGCGAGCTCTTTGAAATACTCCTCGTCCTGATCGCCGCTCAGGTTGTACATCTGATCGTAAATTTCGATTTTCACGTCAGCGCTCCCTGTCAGGCTCTCGCATTGTCGTTCATTGCCAATGCACGCGCAACTTTTGCGTCTCTCGCGGCCGGCTTACTTCTCGAGGGCCGAATTTTCAGCTGGTTCGAAGCGATGCGCCTAATTTTTCTTGCAACGCTCCGACGATTCGCGCTGAAAAATCCGCCACCTGCGCTTCGGTGAGCGTCGCCTGCGAACTCTGAAACGTCACGCGAATCATCAACGAGAATTTGCCCGGCGGAATCTGCCCGCCACGGAAAAGATCGGCGGCTTCGATGCTCTCCATTTCCGGAATCGCGAGCGCGCGAATCGTCTCGGCCACCTGCGCGAACGTGACGCCGTCCGCAAGCACCAGCGAAAAATCTCTCTCCACGGCGGGAAAGCGCGGAAGCGGCTTGAACCGCACCGCCGAGTGCGCGCGGTCCACCGCTTCGAGCAGAGGCTCAAATCGCAATTCGGCAACATACGTGTCCTGCCGCAGCTTGAACTCGTCCGCGATGCGGCGAGCCAGTGGGCCCGCGAAGCCGATCGCGCCGCCGTGTCCCTGTCCTTGCGCGAGCGAAATTTTCGCCGCGCGCGCGCCGGCTAGCCAGCCAGGCCCTCCCGCCTGCCACACGAAACCGCCGGCAAGTTCTCCGATGCGGTCGAGGTCGCCCTTCAGATCGGCAAACGAGAATTCGCGCGCCGCTTGGTGGATCGTTTTCTTTTGGGCAAGGCCGGTGGCGCCTACGGTGAGCACCAGCGATTCCACCGGATCGCCGTTCCGCAATTCGTACGCTTTGCCGATTTCGAAGAGCCGCAGGTCGCGCTGCCCGTGATTCAAATTCCATTCGAGCGTGCTCACCATGCTGACGATTCCCGTTGAGCGCATTGCGGAGGCATCTTCCGCCAGGGGATTGCCGATCACAGCCGGCGCCAAAGCTTCCGGACGAAACAGCGCGTCGCGCTCGGAATCAACGATCGGAATCGCCACAATTTCCTGGTATCCGAGCGCGACGAGCCGCTCGATCAATCGTTCCTGCGCTTCGGCGTGCGGCAGAGGGTGCGAGGGCAGCTTCGCGGGCGGCAATCGCGGCGGGAATTTCTCGTAGCCGTAGTGCCGCGCCACTTCTTCTACCAGGTCAATGCCGCGCGTCACGTCGCGCCGCCACGAAGGCTGCCGGCAATCCCATTCCGCGACGAGCGAGCCGGAGCTGCCGCGGTTGCCGTCCACGCGCACGGGATGAAAGCCGAGCGCGCCCAGAATCTCTTCGATGTCGCGGTCGGAAATGTCCGCGCCCATCACGCGCAAGAGTTCTTCGCGCGTGAATTTTATTTTTCGCAGCGGCTCGGGCCGCGGGTAAATATCAATCGCACCCGCAAGAATTTCGCCGCCCGCCACCTGTTGAATCAGTTCGGCGGCGCGCCGGGATGCCACCTCCGCCATTTCGGGATCGGCGCCACGCTCGAAACGGTAGGACGCTTCCGTTCGCAGCCCGAGCGCTTTGGAAGTGCGCCGCACGACGATGGGATCGAAGTACGCGCACTCGATCAGGATATCGCGCGTGCTGAAGCTGATTTCGGTCTCTGCGCCGCCCATCACGCCGCCGATTCCCACCGCGCGCGCGCCATCCGCGATGACGCACATTTCCCGCGCCAGAGTCCGCTCGGCGCCGTCGAGCGTGCGAAGCTTTTCACCGGGTTTCGACCTGCGCACGACGATTCGGCGCTCGTTTAATTTATCGAGATCGTAGGCGTGCAGCGGATGGCCCAGCTCGAACATCACGTAGTTTGTGACGTCCACCACGTTGTTAATCGAATTCTGACCGATCGCTTCCAGGCGCTGGCGCAGCCAGTCGGGCGAAGGCTGCACTTTTACGCCGCGCATCACCCGCGCCGTGAACCGGCCGCACATGTCCGAAGCTTCGATCTCGACGCGCGCCGCGTCCGCAGCTTTTTCGGCGATTTCTTTCAGCTTCGGCTGAACGGATTTCAGCGGCAAGCGATAAATCGCGGCGACTTCGCGCGCAATTCCGTAATGCCCGAGGCAGTCGGGGCGATTCGACGTGATTTCCGCGTCGAGGACCGGTCCGGCGGCGGTTTCGTCGATCGAATCGATCGCAATGCCGCAAAGCGAAAGCCGCGTGCGCACTTCCGCCGCACTCGCTTTCGCCTCGACAAACTCTTTCAGCCAGTTGTAGACGACTTTCATTTCGCAGGACGGCCCATGCTGCCGGACTATGGAAATTGCCGCAAAAACCGCACGTCATTCTGGAAAAGCACCGGCAATTCATTCAGCCCGTACTTCATCATTGCCAGCCGGTCGATTCCCATTCCAAACGCAAATCCCGACAAACGCTCGGGATCATAGTTCACGAATCCGTACACGGCGGGATTCACCATTCCCGCGCCGAACAATTCAATCCAACCCGACTGCTTGCAAATCCGGCAGCCGCTGCCGCCACACACATGGCAGCTCGCGTCCACTTCCGCCGAAGGTTCGGTGAACGGGAAATAACTCGGGCGCAGCCGGATTTTTACCGTCGGCCCCAAAAGCGCGCGCACGAAATATTCGACGGTTCCTTTGAAATCGCAGAACGTGATGTCCGTATCGACTGCGAGGCCTTCGATCTGGTGGAACATGTAACCGTGCGTCGCGTCGGGATTGTCGCGGCGGTAGACTTTGCCCGGCACCACGATGCGCACCGGGGGCGGCTGCTTTTCCATCGTGCGAACCTGCATCGGTGACGTGTGCGTGCGCAGAAGTTGCCGGCCGCTCGCGCCTTCGATGTAGAACGTGTCCATGTCGTCGCGCGCCGGATGGTGCTCGGGAATATTCAGCGCTTCGAAATTGTAGTAGGGCGTTTCGATTTCCGGCCCCTGCACCACGCTGAAGCCGATCGAAAGAAAAATGCGCTGCAAGTTCTTCGGAGGTCTGGCGAATCAAGTGGCGCGTGCCGATGGCACGCTCGATGCCAGGAAGTGACAGGTCCATGCGGTCGCGCGCCAGAGCAGCGTCTTCCGCCGAAGCTTCGATCGCAGCCTGGCGCTCAGCCAACACCGATTCCACGTGCGCCTTGAGCTGGTTCAGTTCCTGGCCCACGGCGCGCTTCAATTCCGGCGCCGCCGGCTTCAGCCAGTTGTCGGTGATTTGCGAAAGCACGCCGGACTTGCGGCCGAGCCATGCATCGCGAACCGATTTCCAGTTGGATTCGTTTGTCGCCGCTGAGAGTTCGCGATCGAACTCCGCGCGCAGCTCTGCAAACATCGCCGGAATTCGCTCCGGCGACTTCACGTCGAGTTGCGCGAGAGTCTGTTTCGTTAGCTCGTTGCTAGCCATGGGGGTTCGAATGCAGCTCGGGTCATTCGACTCTAGTTCTTTCTGGCGCGGCAGAAATCTCGCCTCGAAAGAGGTGAGCTACAGCGACTAACATCTGCCGAAGCGACTAGCCTTCGTCGCGATGCCGCACGTGTTCCGGCTTCGCAGACTTCGCCGCCGCCGGGGCTTTCGCGATGTGTGCTTTCGCCGATTCCACCAGCGCCGTGAATCCCGCCGCGTCCCGCACCGCCATATCCGCGAGAATCTTGCGGTCGAGATCGATCCCGCCGACCTTCAAGCCGTGAATCAACTGGCTGTAGGTGACGCCATTATTGCGCGCGGCGGCGCCGATGCGCTGAATCCACAGCGTGCGATAGTCGCGCTTGCGCGTGCGCCGGTCGCGATAGGTGTAGCGCAGCGAACGGTTCACCGCTTCTTTTGCCGACCGGAACAGCTTTCCCTTGGTCAGGAAAAATCCCTTGGCGTGTTTCAGCAGTTTTTTGCGGCGCGCGCGGCGCTTGGTTCCACGTTTAACTCGAGGCATAGCTTCTTCTCCTGATTCGCGCGAAATGCGCGATCTGATTTCGCAGAAAAAATACACGGGGAGACAAACGGAGCCCGCCGCTCGTGGGCCCATACACAAAAAGCCGCGCGAGCAGCAAGACGGGTTTGTCTCGTAGGACGTCTACTTCGACTTCTACCTGGACTTTTACATCTCTGGCCCGATCGCGGTTCGCACCGCATCGGGACATCCGGCCGGCAGGCACCCGTTACGCTCTGCCCAGCGCGGGAAAATTCAAATCAATATTTAGACGCCGTACGGCAATGCGAGCCGCACGTTCGGCACGTCGGCCGGATTCACGACGGCGGCTTTGCCCAGCTTGCGCATGCGGCGCGGCTTCTTCGTGCCCAGCAAATGGCGCATGCCGGAGTGGCGGCGCATGAATTTTCCGGTGGCGGTCTGCTTGAACCGCTTGGCGGCGCCGCGATGCGTCTTCAATTTCATTTTCTTGTTCTTCTTCACAATTTCCTCTTCCAATCGTTTTTCGTCTGCCGCCGCTGTTGCAGCGCGGAGGGTTCGTGCAAATTCGCTAGGCCTGCCCACCGGCCGAAGGTTGCGCCGGACGAGTGGGCGGCGCGGCCGTGGCACCCTTTTTGGGTGCGAGCAACGCCAGCAAAATATTGGCTTCCATGCGCGGCCCGAATTCCACCTGCGCGTGGTCGGTGATGTCCATCAACAGGCGGTTCATTTTGGCGCGTCCCACGTCCTGGTGCGCCATCTCGCGCCCGCGATGAAAAATCATGGCCTTCACTTTGTAACCGTCGCCGAGGAACCGGATGATCTGATTCTTCCGCACCTGATAATCGTGCTCGGCGGTGGAAGGCCGGAACTTCACTTCCTTGATATGCGAACTTTTCTGGTGCTTCTTGGCCTCGTGCGCTTTCTTGCTCTGCTCGTACAGAAATTTTCCGTAGTCCACCAGTTTGCAGACTGGCGGCACGGCGTTTGGCGAGATCTCGACAACGTCGAGCCCGTTCTCTCGCGCCGTTTTCATGGCGTCGAACAGGGTCATCACGCCCAGCTGATTCCCTGCGTCGTCAATCACGCGAACTTCTCGAGCGCGGATGCGCTCATTCACTCGAAGACCACCACCCCGTTCTGCGATAAATCCACCTCCGGGGCCAGCGAAACAAGATTCGTCGCCCCCAAATGTCTCGGTTCCCGAGCACAGAAAATCCTAACGGGAGAGACAGGGCAAGAAGTATAGCACGCACGTCCAGCCCAGCCGCAAGTGCGGTTTTAGGGCCGGAATGATCGAGGAATTGACCGGTGCGATGGGCGAAAAGAAACCCGGGAACACTTGAGAAACCTGGGAGATTGCTCGAGAAAACCGAGGGATCTCTCTTCGACTGCGGAAGGCGAGTTGCCGTTCGTTAGCCGATCGCGCGGGAATCTATTTCCTTTTTCAGGTCGGCGATGAATTCATCGAGGGGGCGCGGGCCGAGGTCGCCCTTCGAGCGGTGGCGGACGGCGACTGTGCCGGCTTCGGCTTCTTTGCCGCCGATGACGAGCATGTAGGGGATTTTTTGCAGCTGCGCGTCGCGGATTTTTGCCTGGAGCTTTTCGTTGCGGTCGTCGAGATGGACGCGATAGCCGGCGGCTTTCAGTTTCGCTTCGACCTGGCGCGCGTAGTCGATTGTTTTTTCGCTGAGCGGCAATACGCTCGCTTGTACGGGCGCGAGCCACACGGGAAATGCGCCGGTGTAATGCTCGATCAGCACGCCGAAGAAACGCTCGACGGAGCCTAGCAGCGCGCGGTGAACCATCAGCGGCTGGTGGCGCGCGCCATCTTCGCCGACGTATTCGAGCTTGAAGCGGCGCGGCAAATTGAAATCGAACTGCACGGTGGTGAGCTGCCAGGGACGGCCGATAGCGTCCACGAGCTTCACGTCAATCTTCGGGCCGTAGAAAGCGCCTTCGCCCGGAACATACTTGTACGGAACATTCATGCGCCCGAGTGTGCTTCGTGAGCGCATCTTCCGCGTGTTTCCATTCTTCCGGCGTGCCGGGATAATCCTGCGGGCGCGAGGGATCGCCGCCGGAAACTTCCACTTCGTAGCGGTCGAAGCCGAAGACGCGAAGAACTTCCCAGGCGAATTCGACGCAATCCTGAATTTCCTTTTCGATTTGATCGGGCATGCAGAAGATGTGCGCGTCATCCTGGGTGAATCCGCGAACGCGAAGCAATCCGTGCAGCACGCCGGAGCGTTCGTAGCGATAGACGGTACCGAGTTCCGCGAGACGATAGGGCAAGCTCGCGATAGCTGCGCAGGCGCGATTTGTAAATCAGAATGTGGCCGGGGCAATTCATCGGCTTGAGCTGGTAGTCGTCTTTTTCGACCTCGACGGGGCCGAACATGCTGTCCTTGTAAAATCCGGTGTGCCCGCTGATTTCCCAGAGGTGCCGGCGCATGACGTGCGGGGTGAAGACCAGTTCGTAGCCGCGGCGGATGAGTTCGTCGCGCAGCCAATCTTCGATCTGCCGGCGGATGATGCTGCCCTTGGGGTGCCAGAAAATCAGACCCGGGCCGGCCTCTTCTTCAATGCTGAAAAGATCGAGCTCGGTGCCGAGCCGGCGGTGGTCGCGCTTTTTCGCTTCTTCGAGTTTGTGGAGGTATTCGTCGAGCTCTTTCTGATCTACGAAGCACGCGCCGTAAATCCGCTGCATCTGCGGATTGCCTTCCTGTCCTTTCCAGTAGGCGCCGGCGACGCTCATCAATTTGAACGCTTTGATCCGGCCGGTGGAAGGAATGTGGGGGCCGCGGCAGAAGTCGATGAATTTTCCGGTGCTGTAGAAGGAGACCATGGGCTCATCGGCTTTTTCTTCGACGAGCTCGCATTTGAATTCCTGATTCTGATTGCGGTAAAGCTCGAGCGCCTCAGGCTTGGGAATCATTTTGCGCTCGTTGGGAACGTCCTTGGCGGCAAGCTCGCGCATTTTCGCTTCGATTTTGACGAGATCGTCGGGAGTGAACGGTTCTTCGCGCACGAATTCGTAGAAGAAGCCGGTGTCGATCGGCGGCCCGATGCCGAGTTTTACGTTGGGGTAAAGCTCCATCACAGCGGCAGCGAGCAGATGCGCGGCGGAGTGGCGGAAGACCTGGACGGCATCGGGATCTTTGGCGGTGAGGATGGCGAGCTTGGTGTCGTGGTCGAGTGGGCGCGAGAGATCGATCAAGTCGCCATTGGTGCGGGCGACGAGAGCTTCTTTCGCGAGGCGCGGCGAAATCTGTTTTGCGATCTCGGCGGCGGTGGTGCCCTTAGGGACTTCGCGAGTCGCGCCATCCGGCAGTGTTATCTGAATGTTGTCCATGGGTTCGCTGTGTTCGCCGGCGAGAACGCGGACGAAACCAGAAGAAGGTAGATTACTTGGAGGCTTGGGCATGGTCAAGGTTTGGCGGCGGGGATTCGAAAGGCAGTGGCTAGTGGCCAGTGTCTAGTGGCGAGTGGGGCCGAACGGCTGGAGTGCGGGGCTTGCGGGGGTGAAGGTGTGCGGGTGGGGCGGAATCTTCGCTTGGTATCAAAACGCAATCGGCTTCGAACCGCTTCGGTTTCTTAGGGCGGCAACCCACTGCGGGTTGTATAAAAAACGCAATTTCTTCGCGATTAGAACTGAGGTCGAGTGTTTGTTTTGTTGGAGTTGCGGGGATTTCTAATCGCGGATTCGCGATTAGAATTTCGGCTCCCAGGCGGGGTCTGCTACGCCATTTGGCGGGAGCGGACGGGCGAGCCTCGGCTACAGGGCTTGTGAGGTGTGGGACTGAGGCGTCGGGCTGAGCGGATCCTGGGAAGAGCCCGCTGGAACTGTGCCGAGTTTGTGTGTTCGAGGCCATTTCGCCAGAAAGAGCCGGCAGGATGCCGGCGGTACGGAAAACCGGCGCCTTGTTCAGGCTAGCACGTTGTGGGTGAAATGGAAGATTGCGATCGGGCAAAAAAAGGACAAGGCATAGTACTGGACGGATGGACAGGGCTAGGGGATGACGACGCCGGGGAGGCCGCGGAGTTTTGTATTGGCGGTGACGAACTGGGCGTGATGAGCGCGGGCGGTGGCGTAGAGGATGGCGTCGGTCATGGCGAGGCGGTGGTTGAGGCTGGCGTCGGCGGCGGCGAGGGCCGTCATTTCGTCGAGCGGTACGACGCGGCAGTGGAGCGCCTGAGAGAGGAAGCGGTCGGCGAGAGGCTTGCCGCGATGGCGAGCGAGCTGGCGGTAGACCTCGTAGATGACGAGCGCGGGGACGATGACGGCGGCTTCGTTCTCGAGATAGTGGCCGAACGCGGCGGCTTTTGAATCTTCGGTGAGATATTCGAGCCAGCCCGAGGAATCGACGAGGTAAAGTTCAGAAGTGGTCCGAGTGGTCACGGAAATCCTCTTTCCACCTCATACCTTTGGCGGAGCCGCGCAGTTCTTTGACGGAGCGGCGGGGAAGCAGGCGAATGGTACCTTCGAGCGAGAACATGACGAGATCCTGACCAGGCTCGATGTGGAGTTCTTCGCGGATGGCTTTGGGAATGACGACCTGAAATTTGGGAGAAACTTTGACGCGAGCTCTCTCCATTGTAAAAACCTCTTCCCAGGCTATCGATATACTTTTGGTATGTCAATCTATATATCGATATAGATTCATCATACAATCGCAAGCGACGGAAGTCGAAGATGTTGAGTCTTAAAGGGTTGAGATTGTGGAAGCCGCGTACGAAGGATTGCGTGGAACGATTGAGTGCGCGTGCCGCAGATTGCTTTCAGAAATTTTGAGAGCGAAGCGGAAAAAAATTTGCCAGTCGACCCGCCGACAATTGCACAGGATTATTCGAAAAAGTTCGAAGGGAAATTTTTCCGAAACCATTCAGGTCGTTTTCGATCCTGATGTCCCGCGAGTTTTGAATCCGCTCGAAAAGCTAGAAGCGCGGTGTCACTTGCTCAGGTCTTTGTAGCAGGCGAGAAATCGTTCTTTGATTTCCGGCGTGGCCCGGAAGGTAGTCTCGAGGATCACTTCTGAAAGGCCAACTCTGGATTTACAAGCCTCCTCTTTGCGCCCGCGAGCAAGACTCCGAGGGTTCCGATGGTCGAGATGGCCCGTCGCATCGCCGATTACGAGATTGCTCGCTTACTTCTTGCGGACGGATTCGATCCTGTCCCAGGCGTCGTCGGGGAGATCGACGAAGTCATTGAATTCACCTGCACCGCGGAGCCAGAGGGCACCATCGATCACGACGCATTCGCCGTTGACATAGTCGGCCTGATGGCTGAGGAGGTAGACGGCAAGATTGGCGAGTTCGTCGTGGCGGCCGAAGCGCTTCATGGGATGGTTGTTTTTTGCGCGCTCTTCGAGATCTTTCGAGGGGAGGAGGCGCGAGAAAGCGCCTTCGGTGGGAAACGGGCCGGGGGCGATGGCGTTGAGCCTGATGTGATGCCTGGCCCATTCGACGGCGAGCGAGCGCGTCATAGCGAGGACGCCGGCTTTGGCGCAAGCGGAGGGCATGACGAAACCGGAGCCGGCATTCGTGGCGGCGTAGGTGGTGACGATGTTGAGGACATTGCCGGGAGTTTTGGCTGCGATCCATTTGCGGCCGAGGACGAGAGTGAAGTTGAAAGTTCCCGTGAGGACGATGCCGATGACGGCGTTGAACGCGTTGGGAGAGAGCTTTTCGCTGCGAGCGATGAAATTGCCGGCGGCGTTGTTGACGAGCGTGTCCACCGTGCCGAATTCTTTCTGGGCGGCGGCGACGGCGGATTCGACGGCGGCGAAATCGCGAACGTCGGCAGTGGCGTAGGCGGCGCGGGCGCCTTTCAGGAGGATATCGTCGGAAGTTTGTTTGAGCGGTTCGGCGCGGCGGCCCACGAGGAAAATATTAGCGCCGAGTTCTGCGAAGCGAAGGGCCATGGAACGGCCGAGTCCTGTGCCGCCGCCGGTGATCAGGATTGTGCGGGATTTCAGCAAGTCGGGTTGGAACATGGCGGCGCCTCCGGTGGTGTGAGGACTTTATTCTTGACGTATCGGCGCGTTGGGCGCAAGGCAAATTCAAAAGGGCGGGCGAGGAGACGGAAAAGATCGCTCGGAACAGAGGGCGTTGCTGTCACGAGCGGGGCGGCTCCTCGGGCCGCCCCGACCGGGAGTTCGCTACTTGACGGGGGTTAGAAATTCTTTTGGTAGCGGGTTATCGGGCGTTTCTTCTTCCCACATGATTGAGACGACCCACCAGCGAGTGCCGTCGTAGTAGAGCTGAAAGCTATTGATGCCGCGGGCGAAGGGCTTTTCGTCTTTGGCGTCGTGGCGCGATTCGTAGGTGCTGAAGACTTGCATGATGTTGCCGTAGCGCTCGGTCTTGCGCGAGGCTTCGCGTTCGGCGAAACCGTTTTTCAGAAAGTAGGAGCCGGCGCGGTCCACATAATCCTGCGGGGACAGCACGACGATGCCGATGCCGGGATTGTCTTTTCGCGGGCCGATGGGAATGAGTCGAGCGCCAGGGGCGAAGAGTGAATTGAAGCGGTCCCAATCGCGGGGGCCGGCGGGGCCGGAGATTACATCGTAGACGGCGGCGAGGATTGCGTCGGGCGAGGAAACGTCGGCGGGCTTGGCTGCGGGAGGTGCGGCCTGGGGAGCCGCTGGTGGTTTTGATGCGGATGAATCCTGGGCGCGCGAGGGAATCGCGGCAGCGCAGATGAGGATGGAGAGGATGATGAACAGGGTCGAGCGTGACATTCTATTCCTCCGGCGGCTTGCCGCGATTGCGTTGCTGCCCCAGTGCCGCAGGCGCGGAGGATAAACTGCGAAGCGGGATGATGCCAGAGGAAAATGGCGAGGACGGCGGAGGGTGTGGAATCAGCAGCGGGTAGAGAGTGCGGTCAGAAATCCACGTGAAAGCGGACGCCGGGGGCGAGGACGGGGCCGCGATCTTTGTTGTAGCCGGGATTATTGAGGTGCTGGATGTCGAAAGAGGCGAAGAAGCCGCGCCAGATGTGGGTGGTGTAGAAAGCTTCGAGGATTTTTTCCGGGCCGTAGGTGAGGTTGCCGTCGCCGAGTAGAAATCCGAGGCCGCCGAGCGCGAGATATTGCTGGTGGGATTTGACGATTCCGTTGGCGACGAAGACGAGACCGGCGCGATCATTGCGGCGTTTCCAGCGATTGCCTTTTGAGAAAACGCCAAGCTGGAAGGTGCGGTCCACTTCCGTGTACTCGTAAGCTTCGTTGCGTCCGTCGCTCCAACCCAGCCGGCCGAAGATCGCGATGTGCGGCGCGACTTCCTGTTCGAAGTTCAGACCGAAGCCGTAGCGGTGCCTGCCTTCCTGGCGGGTCGAGACGATGTCGGGCGTGGGAGTTGCGCCGTTTTCAAAAGCTCGGATGGCTTGCTCGTAATTTCCCATGTTGGCTTGATTGAGGAAGGAAAGGAAGCGCACCACGCCGTCGCGATGGAGAATGCGATTCCCGCGAGCTTCGAATTCGAGATTTTCGGCGCGGGAGCGGGCGAGATCGGCGTCGAGAAAGATTCCGTTGGCGACCTTGGACATGAGCGTTTCGGCGAAGCGGACGGTGAACCAGTGGTCGTCATATTCGAGGATGATGCCATCGGTGTAGCCGCGGGTGTTGGCGGAGTAGTCGTAGGCGCCGTTATTGTCGACGGTCCAATTGAGGAATTGGAGATGGCTATCGGTGCCATAGGAATTGAGATCGAAGAAATCGGGGATTGTGAATTTTCCGAAGCGAATTTCGAGGCGGCGCGCGGGGAGAGACGTGGCGAGAGCGAGCGGACCGCGGGTGGCGGAGACGCGCTCGTCACTCAGCGGAATGATCTGGCGGAGCATCACGCGCGCGAGATAGGGATTGTCGCCAAGCGAGGGGTTGCGGACGACATCGAGATTCGTGAAACCGGCGAGGCCGAGAGCGTTGCTGAGGCCGTGGCCGCCGGCGCTTTCGGCGTCGAGAAAAACTTCGGTGGTGTGGGTGAGCGCGTAGCCGAGGAAGAGAGTGTAGACCTTGGACGTGGCGTTCTCCGAGCGCGGGCCGAAGCTGTGCGGGCCGGAGTATTTGGCTGGGAGCGAAGGATTCCACTGGAGGACGATGTTGGCCTGGCCGGAGATCCAGTAGCGGCTCGTTTCGGAATGGGGGAAGAGAGTGAGCGTGTCGCTGGAATCGGCATCGTCGGGGGCTGGCGCGGGGGATTGCGGCTGCTGATTCTGGGCGGAGGCAGGGTCAGTGACGGGATTCTGGGCACGGCCGGAGCCCGGAAGGGCGAGAGCGAGGGCCAGGAGGGGCAGCAACCGTAGCAATCGCGGAGCGAGTTGGGAGGCGAGGCGGGGCATCGTCAGGTTGATAAATCGCTTCGTGCGAGCCGATTTCCACGGAGGGAGAGTAAAACACGGAGGCGCGGAAAATCCACGTTAAAAACAGGTTACAGGGGAAAGCGGGGGCTGCGAGGCGGGCCCTCGATAAGCCAAGGCATCCCGATTGCCCGGAGCGGACATCTTTAGTAGTCTCTACGATTGCGCTTTCCATAGCAGGGCGACCGAGTGAGCGAGGAGTGAGGGATTTGCAGCGAAAATTTGGACTGAATTTTTGGACTCTTATCTTTGCCAGCCTAGTGCTTTCGGCCTGCCAGCAGCAGATCAATTTTCCGAAGCCGGTGCTCAAGTCGATGTCGCCTACCACGAAGCAGGCGGGCGAACCTATTTTTACGCTGACCGTAATGGGCAGTAAATTTTCGCCCGGGTCGCTGGTGGAATGGAACGGGGCGGCGTTGCCCACGACTTTTCTGGATACGTCGCACATGACCACGAAGATTCCGGCGAGCCTGATTCAAAATCCGGGCAGCGCGACGGTGATGGTGTTCACCTCGACGCCGGGCGGCGGAACATCGAATACTCAACTCACGTTTACGATCACTCCCGCACCGAGCAACGTTCCCGTAATCATCTCGGCGTCGCCGAACACGGTGCTGGCAGGCTCGGGGAGCGCCGTGCTGTTGCTGACGGGCGTAAATTTCGGACCGCAATCAATCGTGGCAGTGAACAATACGAATCGCCCGTCGAACTTCGTGAACAGCACGCACTTGCAAGTGGGACTCACGACGAGCGACCTGGCGACGGCCGGCACGCTCTCGATCACGGTGATCAATCCCGAGGCGCCCCCGCCCGCTCCGCCGAACGGCGGAACGTCCAACATATTTTCGTACTCGATCGTGAATCCATTCCCGGTGATCCTCTCGATTTCTCCGACAAGCGTGCAAGCCGGGGCGGCGACAGCTCCGGTGGTGACAGTAATGGGCACGGGGTTTACGGCGACGTCCGTGATTGAAATCAACGGAGGCGTCCGATCGACGGTGTTTGTAGGCTCAACGACGCTTTCGACCCAGTTGACGCAGGGAGACATTGCATCGGGAGGAGTGGACCAGGTGCAGGTAGTGAATTCCGCGCCGGGAGGCGGAACCTCGGATATTTTCGTGTTCGCAGTGAATCCAACGGCATCGGTGGGACTCCCGGTGATCCTGGATCTGGCTCCCGACGGCTCGCAGGCAGCGAACGGCATTTGCGGGACTCTCTCGATGTGCGCGGCGGGGACTCCAGACTCCTCGACCGCCGGACCTTCCACGAGCTCGAATGGGCAAGCGGTGGCGTTCGCTTCGATCTCGAACAACCTGGTGACCAACGATACGAACAATTCGAGCGACGTCTTCGTGCGCAAGTCGTGCCTGACGATTGCTTCGTGCACGCCGTCCACGACACTCGTGAGCGTGGATCCGAATGGGAATACGGCCAACGGCGCGAGCTGGGAACCTACGATCGACGCTTCAGGCGGGACGGTGGCTTTTACATCTACGGCGTCGAATCTGGTGACGTCGGCTGCACTGGATGGCAGGACGCGGCAGGTTTTCTGGCGGCTGGTGGCTTCCGGGAGCTCGAGCGTGGGAACGCAATTAGTCTCGATGAGCGCAGACGGAGTGAACCCCGGAAACGGCGACAGCTACAATCCCGTGATCAGCCCGGATTCGCGGTATGTGGCGTTCGTTTCGGTGGCGACGAATCTTGTTTCCAACGCGACGTTCGACGGCGTGACGCCGCAGGTATTTGTGCGCGACACGTGCAGCGGCGTCCCGAGCACCACTTGTTTGCCGACGACTTTTCTCGTGTCTACGCCGGACGGGACGACGCCCGGCAATGGGGCCAGCTCGGCGCCGTCGGTAGCTTCGAGCGCACTCTATGTGGCGTTCGTCTCGAGCGCGAGAAATTTGGGAGCGACTGCGCCGAACGCGGGCGGATTGCCCGAAGCGTTCGTCCGAGTGTGCGCCACGCAACTGACGACCTGCGCGGGAGAAACCGATCTCGTGTCCACGCCCGACGGAGTGACTCCGGCGAACGGCGCGAGCACGCAAACGGCGATCGACAACACGGGACGTTATGTGGGGTTCACCTCGACGGGCACGAATCTCGGCTTTGCCAGTGCAGGGGTGCAGGAAATTTACATACGGGATACGTGCCTGGGCGCTTCCGGTTGCACGCCCATGACGGAGCTAGGCTCAACCCGCGACGGAACTACACCGGCGAACTCGCTCGCCGAGAAGCCTTCGTTCAGCATGACGGGCCAGTTTCTTGCTTTTGCTTCCGCGGCATCGAACCTGGGAGCGAATACAGCGAACGGAATCGAGAACGTGTTTGCGCGCAATACGTGCATCACGCTCACCGCCAATTGCACACCCTCGACTGCGGTGGCGAGCCAGCCGGCCGGGACTTTATCGCCGTCTTTGAATGGGAGCAGTGTGGCGCCTTCGATCAGCGGTGACGGACATACGGTGAGCTTCCTTTCGTTTGCGAGCAACATGGTGGCGCGCGACACGAATGGAGTGGCGGACGCGTTCCTGGCTTCGACGACGTTCTAGCGCAACGCGCGCGCCAGCCTGGCGCGATGCGAATACAGCGCGTCAGGTTCGCGATGATTCCACGCTCGGTGATTTCACCTGCGTCTCGATTGATTGCGGTGCGGGCGACGCCGTTCGCTAGGGCTTCCATGAGGCATGTGCGCCGATTCGCTCGAGAACCGCGAATCGCGTTCGATCCAGCGTGAACGTGAGCGACTCGCGCGGCACGCTGTTGACATAGGGCCCGAGCATCCAGCCCAGTCCCGTGGGGATGTCGCGGGTTAGCGAGATGGACTGGCATTCCGCGTACGTTCCGCCATCTTTTTCCTCGAATCGCCAATGTGTATTCATCCGCCAGAGAAAGCCGCGGTCGTGTCCTTCGGGCTCGAGTTTTTCATTCGACTTGCCGGCATCGTCCACTTCCTGAACGCGCACGGTGCGTGAGCGGCTCCATTCATGCGTGGCATCGACGGGTTGATAGTGGACCTGATGCGTGGTGTCGACGACCGTGGTGATCGCCTTCTTTTTGTAGAAACGGAGCTCGATGACGAAATCATTGCCGTCGCGCGTGACGATTTTCGAGCGCACGACATCGGGACGAAAATAGGATTGCTGGTGATCGTAGTCCTGCTCGAAGGCGAGCGTTTGGGCGAGTGTGGCGCGAGGAATGAAAATCGTGCCGATCCAGTGGTGAATCATCCCGTCGGGAACTTCGATACGATGGCCGGCGTCGAGGGTTTCGAGCCGCTCGATTACAATTTTTCCTTCGTGCAAATCCTTGAAGGCCGATTCGCGACGAGTTTCCGGAAGACTTTCGACCCATAAGAATGGGTCGCGCCGCGCAAGGTCGGCATCGATCTGCGCCTCGGTGAGCTGCACGTAGCGGTTGAAGGCAGCGACGGTATCCGGCTTCAGGTCCGTGGCGATGGGCGAGCCGGAGACGAGAAGTACGAAAAGCAGCGCTGGGGCGGAAAATTTTCTGGCGCGATGCTGCTGCGATCGCACTTCGGGGGTGTCCTGTTGTTCCTTCCCGTGTCGGCTCAAGACTCCCGGTCCCCCGCGTGCGTTGTTGCTCGTTTGAATATTCGAAACACCTTAACACAGGAAATCGGAGCGGTCGTTGATCGCGACACGTGGGAGATGGAAGGAAGAATCGGGATTGCGAATGGACCGAGCGGCAGTCGATCGAGAGGGACTGAATCGAAGAAGCCCAGCCTGCTGACGGGGTCAGGGGTTGTCAGCAGGCGAGGCTTGAAGGGGTCGGTGGCGGCGCCCGGCTCCTTTTGGAACCGTCGTCCCCGCAGCGCAGCCACCAACCCGCAAACCGATTGTTGCGAGCGGGATTGGTTCGGAGCAATGGGGCGGAAGGGGCAGATTTTGAGTACCGGGGTTGTAGTACTGCCCTCGCGGGGGTCACTGGGGCTTCGGCGGGGCGGGCGATTCGGAGCGCTCACGTTTTGCGGGCGGGCGCGTCTGAGCGGGAGTCTCCCCTTGTGATTCTACAGGAGACGTGGCAAGCTACTTGTAGATTATCTAGGAGAGAGGGAATGAGTCCATCCACCGAAATTCTGCAGGGCACGCTCGATCTTCTCGTTTTGAAAACGCTCGCGCTCGAGCCGATGCACGGCTGGGGAATCGCGCAGCGTATCCAGCAAGTGTCGCGCGAGATGCTGCAAATTCAGCAAGGGTCGCTTTACCCGGCGCTGTACCGCCTGGAACGCAAGCGGTGGATTCGGGCCGAGTGGGGCGCGAGTGACAACAACCGGCGCGCGAAATATTACTCGCTGACGAAAGCGGGGCGCGCGCAACTCGAGAAAGAACTGGCCGATTGGGAGCGATTGTCGTCGGCGGTGGCTTTGATCCTGCAGCGCGTGTAACGGAGAACTCGATGAACTTCCTCAGGCGATGGTTCAGGCGCGGCGAGTGGGAACGAGAGATGCGGGAGGAGCTGCGGTTTCACGTGGAACAGCAGACGGCCGCGAATATCGCCGCAGGAATGCCGCGCGAGGAAGCACGCCGGCAGGCGGTGCTGCAATTCGGCGGAGCGGAAGGCGTGAAGGAAAAATGCCGCGAGCAGAGCGGCGGATTCTGGCTAGAGACGCTGGGGAGCGACGTGCGTTATGGCGTGAGGATGATGGCGCGGTCGCGCGGTTTCACGATCGTCGCGATTCTCACGCTCGCGCTGGGAATCGGCGCGAACACCGCGATCTTCTCGGTGGTGAACGGAGTGTTGCTGAACCCGCTGCCGTTTCCGCACGCAGAAGAGCTGGTGACGCTGAGCGAGAGCAAGCCGAATTTCTCCACCGGCTCGATTTCCTACCCCAATTTTCGCGACTGGCAGCGCAACAACCACACCTTTGCAGCGATGGCGATCTCGCGCCAGATCTCGTTCAGCTTGACGGGAGCGGGCGAAGCCGAACAATTGAACGCAGCGTTGTTGTCGTCGGATTATTTTTCGCTGTTGGGAGTGAAGCCCGTGATCGGGCGAACGTTTGCCCCCGGCGAAGACGAAGTAGGCGCCGCGCCGATTGTTTTAATCAATGAAGGATTGTGGAAACGCAAATTCGGGTCGTCGCCCGACGTGCTGGGACGAACGATCACGCTTTCCGGCGCGAGCTATACCATCGTGGGCGTAATACCCGCGGACCTGGATCTTCAGGTTCGCAGTTTTCGAAACAGCGAGCTGTATGTGCCCATCGGGCAGTGGAAAAATTCATTTCTGCTGAAGCGGATGGCCGGCCTGGGCATTCATGGAATCGGGCGGCTCAAACCCGGAGTCTCGATCGAGCAGGCGCGCGCGGATATGAACGCGGTGACGGAGAATCTCGCTGCCGCCTATCCGGACGACGACAAAGGCATAGGAGCGGCCGTCTTTCCACTGAAGCAAGACATGGTCGGGTGGGTGCGTCCGATCCTACTTCTGCTGCTCGGCGCGGTTGGTTGCGTGCTGCTGATCGCGTGCGTGAACGTGGCGAATCTGATGCTGGCCCGCTCGAGCGCGCGGACGCGCGAATTCGCGATTCGCTCCGCGCTCGGCGCGGGGAGCGGCCGCCTGATTCGCCAGTTGCTGACGGAAAGCATTCTGCTCGGCATCATCGGCGGCGGAATTGGTTTGCTGCTCGCGGTGTGGGGCACGCGTACGGCGCTGCAACTTCTGCCCGTCACGCTGCCTCGCGCGGCGGGAGTGGGGCTGGACGCGCGCGTATTGATTTTCACGATTGTGATGTCGATCGGAGCAGGAATCCTTTTCGGCCTCGCGCCCGCGTTGAAAGCGCGGAAGCCGTTTCTGCAGGAACAGCTGAAGGAAAGCGGAAGGAGCGCAAGCGGAGCGCGACATCGGGCGCAAAGCGTGTTCGTGGTGGTCGAGACGGCGCTGGCGCTCGTGCTTCTTACCGGCGCGGGATTGATGATTCGCACGCTCGCGCAACTCTGGAGCCAGGATCCGGGATTCAATCCGCGGAACGTTGTCTCGATCAATCTTTCGCCGCCGCCGTCGCTCATGAATACGAACGCCGAAACCGTTCGCGCGTACTCGCGTGAACTCAACGGCCGCCTGCGAGCAACGCCCGGCGTCCAGGCGGTTTCGATGACGTGGGCGGCAGTCCCGATGGCGGGTGACGACGAACACCTCTTCTGGCTCGATGGCCAGCCCAAACCCGCAAGCCAGAACGATATGAACTGGGCGGTGAAATACGTGGTGGACCCCGATTACCTGAAGGTGATGGAAATTCCTCTGCGGCGAGGCCGGTTCTTTACGCAGCAGGATAACGAGCACGCTCCGTCGGTGGCCGTGATCGACGAGACGCTCGCGAAGAAATATTTCGGCGCGGACGAAGCAGTCGGCAAGCGGATTCACCTCGACGGGAATGACGGAACCACTGAGATCGTCGGCGTCGTGGGCCACGTGAACCAGTGGGGACTCGGTGCGGACGCACAGAACCTGCAGGCGCAGCTCTATCTTCCGAGCATGCAGATGCCCGATGGTTACACGGTGCTGGTCTCTTACGGAACCAGCGCGCTGGTGCGCTTTGCAGGCTCTACGCCCGGCATCATCCAATCGATTCGGCACACCAGCCGCGAGATGAACAGCGAACAAGTGGTGTACGGCGAGCAGACGATGGACGAGATTATTGCCGACACGATTTCCGAACGAAAGTTCACGATGATTTTACTGGGGGTGTTCGCAGCACTGGCTCTGGCGCTTTCGAGCGTGGGAGTTTACGGGGTGCTTTCGTACGCGGTGGGCCAGCGAACGCAGGAGATTGGAATTCGCGTGGCGCTCGGTGCGCAGAATTACGACGTGCTGAAACTCGTGATCGGCGAAGGCATGGCGCTCGCGCTGATCGGCGTAGCGATCGGCATCGCGGCCGCGCTGGGACTGACGCGCTGGATGGCGAATCTGCTGTACGGCGTGAGCGCATCCGATCCAGTCACGTTCGCTGCGGTTGCCGCGGTGCTTTTGCTGGTCACGATGGCGGCGTGCTACATCCCGGCGCGCCGCGCGATGCGCGTGGATCCGATGACGGCGCTTCGCTATGAATGAAAATCGATCGAGGAATGCGGCATGAGCTGGTTCGCGCGTAAAAAATGGGAACAGGATGCGAGCGACGAGCTTCGCTTCCACATCGAGCAGCAGACGGGCGCGAACATCGCCGCCGGCATGGCGCCCGAGGAGGCGCGGCGCGAAGCGGCGCTGCAATTCGGCGCAGTGGAAGGCGTGAAAGAGGATTGCCGCGAGCAACGACGCGGCTTCTGGCTCGAAACAATTGCCGCGGACGCGCGCTATGCGTTTCGCATGATGCGCAAGAATCCGGGTTTCGCCGCGATCGCAATCCTTACGCTCGCGCTTGGCATCGGCGCGAACACTGCAATTTTCAGCGTTGTTTACGCGGTGCTGCTGAAGCCGCTGCCCTACGCGGACCCGAGCCAGTTGGTGCTCGTTACTGAGGCCAAGCCGCAGGAAGGAGTGGAGCTGACGGGCACCTCCTATCCCAATTTTGAAGACTGGCGCGCGCAGAACAACGTTTTCAGCGAACTCGCCGCCGACCAGGCGCACGACTTAACCGTGACGGGCCGCGGCGAACCGTTCGTGGTGAACACGACCGTGGTCACGCCGGAAATTTTTGCGCTGCTGGAGGCACAGCCACTTCTCGGCCGCACGTTCGTTCCCGGCGACGGCAAGCGAGGCGCTGCGCCCGTCGTGATCCTCAGCGAAAACATTTGGCGAAGCCGATTCGGCGCCGATCCGAAGATTGTCGGCAGCTCGGTCAGTCTCGACAAGCGTTCCTTCACCATCCTGGGAATTATGCGCTCGGGTTTTCGCGCGCCGACGCTCTCGCGAAATCAAGATATCTGGATCCCGCTCGTGGACGACCCGCTGTTCGGCACCTGGATGGCGCGGCGCGGTGGGCACTGGGCTCGCGTGATCGGGCGGCTGAAGCCGGGTGTTTCGATGGCGCAGGCGGAGGCCGATATGGAAGCGATCGCGGGCCGCCTGGGCAAGGATTTTCCGGAGGAGAACGCAGGGTGGACGATTCGCGTGCAGCCGCTTCAGAAAGCGATGGTGGGTGACGTGAAGCCCGCGCTTCTGGTGCTGCTTGGCGCGGTGGCGCTTGTGCTCCTGATCGCATGCGCAAACATCGCGAACCTGCTGCTCGCGCGCGCCACGTCTCGCGCGAAAGAAATGTCGGTGCGAATTGCGCTGGGCGCGGGACGCGGCCGCATCGTGCGGCAATTGCTCACCGAAAGCGCTGCGCTTGGCTTGCTCGGCGGCGCCGCGGGAATTTTGGTGGCGTACTGGGGAGTGCAGAGCCTCCGTTCGTTCCTGCCCGCCGAGATGGCGCAGATGAAGGCGATTCGCGTGGACGGCTGGGTGCTTGCGTTCGCGCTCTTTCTTTCGGTTGCTGCGAGTCTGGTCTTCGGCCTGGCGCCGGCGCTTTTTGCCGCCGGCTCGGATTTGCAGAAAACGCTTCGAGAAGGCGCGGGACGCGGCGGCGCGAGCGGCAGCCGCCAGAAGGCGCGAAGCATTTTGGCGGCTGCGGAAATCGCGGTTGCGATGGTGCTGCTGGTAGGCGCTGGACTGCTGGTGCGCAGTTTTATCTCGCTCACGGCAGTGAGCCCTGGATTCCGCACCGAACGTTTGATGAAAGCCGAAGTGTCGCTGCCCCAATTCGAATACTCCACGCCCGCGCAGTGGAACGCGTTTGCGAACGATTTGCTCGCGCGGATTCAGGCGGAGCCCGGGATGCGCGATTCGGCGATTGCGATTCCACTGCCGCTCGCGGACGGCAATGTAAACCTAGGGTTTGAAATTGAGGGAGTGGCTGCGGCGCCTTCGACGAACACGCGCGCGGCGGACTATGTGGCCGCGAGTCCGGAATATTTTCGGGTGATGGGCGTTCCGCTCCTGCGCGGCCGCGAATTCAGCCGCGCGGACGTCGCGTCCACTCCGCGCGTCGCGATTATCAGCGAAGCGATGGCGCGCACTTATTTTCCGAACGAGGATCCGATCGGCAGGCGAATCATTTTCGGTTTTCCACCGGATGGCGACGCGCCGCGCGAAATTGTGGGAATCGTTGGCGACGTGCGCGACGTCGGGCTGCGGCAGGAGCCCGCGGCGATGATGTATGTGCCGTACGCGCAGGCGCCATTTTGGGGCGCTGTGGTGGTTACGCGAAGCAGTTTGAGTTTGTCCTCTTTCGCCGATGCGGTCCGGCGCGATGCCAACGCGATCGACAAGGATTTGCCGGTCACCGATATTGCCGCGATGCCGGACGTCGTGAACGCCTCCGTGGCACAGCCGCGATTTCAGACGGTGCTGCTCGGCCTGTTCGGAGCGCTCGCGTTGATTCTGGCTGCCGTCGGAATCTACGGAGTGATTTCGTTTTCAGTGGCGCAGCGCACGCACGAGATGGGGATTCGGATGTCGCTCGGCGCTCAGCCGGCGCAGGTGCTGCGGCTGGTGATGGGACAGGGCGCGAGAATGGCGCTGGTGGGAATCGCGTTGGGCGCCGCAGCGGCGCTGGGGCTGACGCGTTTGATGAGGAGCCTGCTTTTCGGAGTGAGCGCGGCCGATCCGCTGACGTTTGCGGCCGTCGCGATACTGCTTGTGGCTGTGGCGCTGGCTGCATGCTACGTTCCGGCGCGACGCGCGATGCGCGTGGATCCGATGACGGCGCTTCGTCACGAATAGAAGCTTCGCGGGGCAAACCTCGAAACGAGTCACGCAGCAATTCAGGGAACCAGTCAGGAAACAATTCAGGGAACAAGCTGGCGGCCGATCGCGTATCACCTGCGGGGCGACGCTCGCCTGGGAATCGCACAGGTGCGGGCGTCGGCGCAGCGTGGAGGCCAGCGATGGCGAAGTCAGCGGGAGCAAAGCTCGGCGGCGGGACGAGCGGAGGCAATTGGCTCGAAGCGATTGTGGCGAATGTGCGGTACGGGTTGCGAACGCTGCGCAAGAATCCGGGGTTCGCGACGGTGGCGATTCTGACGCTCGCGCTGGGGATTGGCGCGAACACCGCCATGTTCAGCGCGGTGAACGCCGTGCTGCTGCGCCCGCTTCCTTTTGCGCAGCCGGAGCGGCTCGTGCAATTGTGGGAGTCCGAGGTCGCTGTGCCGCAAGCCCCCTTCGCAGCTCCTGATTTCGTGGACTGGCGCGCCCAGAATCAAACTTTTGAGGACATGACAATGTACACATGGCCGCAGAGTATGAATCTGAGCGGAGCCGGTGAACCGGAACACATTGCCGGGGTACTGACGCAGGCGAATTTCTTTTCGGTGCTGGGTTCGGCGCCGATGCTCGGCCGCACGTTCGTGACAGGAGAAGACCAGGCCGGCCACAATCACGTGGCGGTACTCAGTTATGGTTTGTGGCAGCGGCGGTTCGGCGGAACGAAGGATGCGCTCGGCAAAGAGATCGAACTCGGCGGCGAAAAATATCAGATCGTCGGAATCATGCCTCCCGATTTTCGCATGGGGCTGCGGGCCGAGCTGTGGGCGCCGATCGATATGGACCTGAAGAAACTTCCGTCGCGCGGCAACCACTCGTTTCCGGCGATCGGGCGGTTGAAGCCGGGCGTTACGCCGCAACAGGCGAAAGCAAATCTGAACGCGGTGGCGAAGCGCCTCGAAGAGCAGTATCCGGATTCGAACCGGCATATTGGCGCGGACGTGGTGGAAATGCGCGAGCAACTGACCGGAAACGTGCGTCCCGCATTGCTCGTGTTACTCGGGGCGGTAGCGCTGGTGCTGCTGATCGCGTGCGTGAACGTGGCGAATCTTTTGCTGGCGCGGGCCTCGAGCCGGCAGCGAGAGATTGCTTTGCGAAGTGCTCTGGGAGCGAGCCGCGCACGAATCATCGGGCAATTGCTTACGGAGAGCGTGCTGCTCTCGTTCCTCGCTGCGATTCCCGGGCTTCTGCTCGCGTACTGGGGCGTGAGCGCGCTGGGGTCGCTGCCGGGAATCCCGGTGAATCAATTCGGCGAAATACATCTCGACCTTACGGTGCTGTGCTTCGCGCTGGGAATCGCGGCGTTGACGGGACTTGTCTTTGGACTCGCGCCGGCGCTGCAGGTGGGGCGCCGCGACTTACACGATGATTTGAAATTGGGAGGCAAAGGCGCGGGCGCAGCAGCGGCTTCGAGCAAGTGGTTGCGCAACGGGTTGGTGGTGGGCGAGATTGCGCTTTCGCTGTGCTTGCTGATTGGCGCGGGTCTCTTGCTGCGAAGCTTTGAGCGGCTGCGTTCGGTGGATATCGGCGTGCGGCCGGAGAACGTGTACACGGCGAAGGTGGCGCTGCCGGAATCGCAATACAAGGAAGAGGATCGCGCGCGCGTCTATCGGGATATGGCGGAGCGGCTCTCTCGCGCGCCCGGCGTGGACGCGGCCGCCGTCTCGAGCGAGATTCCTCTCGATGGAGGCACGAATTCCTACGCGAAAAAGCCCGGCGCGCCGGCAGAGGAACTGGGATCGTTGATGGAGTGGAACGAGATCACGCCGGGATACTTCAAGGCGTTCGGAATTCCATTTCGCGCGGGCCGGAATTTCACCGAGGCTGACAACGAACTCGCCGAAAAAGTGAACGAGGCCAACCGCAAATCAGTGGACAAATACGTGGGCCCGACGATGATCGCAATCATCAATCAGAAAATGGCCAGCGAGTTCTGGCCGAACGAGGACGCGGTGGGAAAGATCTTCGATAACGACACGCTTCCTATACAAGTGGTGGGAGTCGTCGCCGATACGAAGATTTTCAATTCGCCCAGGCAGAAGACGATCGACGAAGCATATTTTCCAGTCGGCTGGGCTCCTCGCGCGGAAATGGCAATCACGGTGCACAGCGCGAGTGCGCCGGGGGCATTGCCTGAAACTGTGCGGCGGACGATTGCGGGAATCGATTCGCGGCTGCCCGTGTTCAACGTGCGGCCGATGCAGCAGGTGATCGTGGAATCGAGTTCGGACACGCGATTCGAAGCGACGCTGCTGGGGATATTTGCGGCGCTGGCGCTGTTGCTGGCGGCGGTGGGAATTTACGGCGTGATGTCGTACCTGGTGGCGCAGCGGACGCAGGAACTGGGAATTCGCATGGCGCTCGGAGCGTTGCCGAGTGACGTGCTGCGGCTCGTGATTGGACGCGGCGTCGCGCTGACGGTGGCGGGGCTTGCGATCGGACTCGTGGCGGCGCTCGGGATCACGCGGTTGCTGGGCACGCTGCTTTTCGGCGTGAGCGCGACCGACCCCGTGACGTTTTTGGGAGTCGCGCTGTTGTTGGGCGTGGTCGCGCTGGCCGCTTGCTACATTCCGGCGAGGCGGGCGACCCGGATCGATCCGCTGGTCGCGCTGCGGTATGAATGAACGGTGGGCCGTGAGCCGCGGCGGAGCGGCGCGCGATTATTTTTGTGCCGGGAGGCGCAGCGTAATTTGAGTGGGCTTTTTTGATTTGATCATGATGCGCTTTTCCCAGTCGGAAAAAACACCGTCTGAATAGGCGCGCAGATCGTACTGACCGGTTTCCCAGCGCGCGAATTGAAAGTGGCCGTTCTCGTCGGTATGCGTGGCGTGCGGCTTGTGCCCGTCGGAAGTTTGAATCGTCACGCTGGCGTGGGCGACAGGCTTGTTCTGGGCGTCAACCACAATTCCTTCGAGGGTGCCGACCGGCACTGCCACCTTCTGCTGGGCCGCCGCCGCAAAAGCGAAAAAAGAAACGACGAGCGCAGCAGCAAGGAACACGTGAGCAAGTAGCCGTTTCATGCAGGCCTCCTGAAATCAAATCGCTATTCATTGTAGCGTTCGGTCGTGGCGCGAATGCGTTGGCGAAGGCCAGCGATTCGATTGCGTAACCTGTCCTTTCGGACAAGGGCCTGGCGCACGGAGGCCAGGATCAATATTTATAGTGGCGGCTGGCAGCGGCGTGGGCGGATTGGTCCTGGCGGCCTGTGTCGGGATTGAGGCCGCGTTCGAGGGCGATGAAATAGTTGAGAAGCTGGAGCGGGATGAGGTGCGTAAAAGCCGCGAGCCATTCGCCGGCTCCAGGATTTCCCGGAGAGGGTTCGGGTACGACGAGTACATGCTCGGCCGTGATTTCGCGGTTTGCGGACGGCGTGACGATGGCCGCGCGGAGCATTTTCAGTTCGCCGGCGGCGCGGAGAATATCGCGAGCGCGTGCGTCGGTCGATTTTCCTGTGAGCAGGCCGATGAGCGCGGCGCGGGAATCGATTTCCGAGAATGGGCCGTGGAGAATTTCTTCCGTTTCGAAACCTTCGGCGGCGATGTAGCAGCTTTCTTTGATTTTGAGCGCGCCCTCGCGGGCGGTGGGCCAGCCGACTCCCGCGCCGAAGAGATCGATGCGCGAGAGCGGGGCGATTTTTTTGGCGAGAGTGTTGATTTCGCGATCGAGGGCAAGAGCCTGTCGGATGAATTCGGGGATGCGATCGATCGAACCAGGGTCGATTCCCTGAGCGAGAAGTTTTTTGCGCTCGGCGATGCGGAGAATCAGGATGGCGAGCGCGGCGAGAGCTGTTGTGTAGCTCTTCGTGTAGGCGAAGGAAACTTCCTGGTCGCACGTCTCGATGTGAAAGTCTGCGCCGCGGATTTCTGCGCCGCTCATTTCTCCGGTGATCGCAACGGTGAGCGCTCCGGCGTCGCGTGCGGCGCGCAGGGCCGCGATGGAAGCAGTGGTTGTCCCCGTGTGGGTGATGACGACAACTGCATCGCGTGGGCCGAACGCGATTGGATGGTTGACAAGTTCGAAGGACTGCTCGAAGTGCGGCCAGATGCGTCCGGCGGTGAAATCGCGCATCCAAAGTTCGGCAATCTGGGCGGCGTGAAGCGAGGTGCCGATGCCGATGAACGTGAGGCGGTCTTTTTCGGCGGCGGCTTCGGCCGCGCGATCGATCGCGCTGCGGCCGGCGAGAATTTTTTCGATGAGCGCGGGCTGCGCGTGAATCGCGTCATAGAGATAGTAGGGGTGAGACGGTCGCGAACCAGGCATTTGCTTTTTCTCCCGGCACAGTGTATCCGATGGGACTCGATTCGCATCGTTTTGAGATGAGCTGGCTCGGAAGGCGCGCAGGCAAATTATTCACCGGGGAGACGAAATGGCTCGTTATATCTCGCAACACACGCTGGCGTGCCTGACGCGGCAGGGCGCGGAAGAATTGGGGAAGCGGCTGGCCGCGGCAACGGCGGTGACGGCAAAGCGCGTGCTGGTAAATATGCAGGAAGGCAAGATGATGGTGGAGTTTGACGCGGGCGGGCGCGAGGAGCTGGAGAAATGGTTCGCGGCGGAGAAATTTCACTTCGATTGGATATTGCGCGTGGAGTTTGAGTTTGCCGAGGGGACGCTGCGTCCGGTGATTTGAAATGCAGCGGCTGGTTACGAGTGGCTAGTGTCTAGTGGCTATTGAAAGGCGGGAGTTCTCCTGCGGTTGCCATTGCGGGATTCGCCGGATACAAACTGCTGAAGCGCCCTGCCCCTTTCAGTTTGGAAAAAATGCAGATCACGCGACTCACTGACAACGGCAAGTCGGAGCTAAAGCTCCGACCCCGTAAACGGGGATTATTGTTTGCGGTATTGCTGGATTAGCTTTTGGTAGCGGGGGTCGGCGCGGAGGTTTGCGAAGTAGGGAGTGGCGTCGAGGGCGGAGAAATCGCGGAAGCCCGATTGGAAGGCTTGGGTGAGGTTGGCGAGGGCGCGAGTGGTGTCGGCTTTCGAGGAGTAGATGGCGGCGAGCCAGTAATAGTCCATCGTGGTTTTTCGCTCGGCCGCTCGCTTCGAGATGAAACCGAGGGCGTCGTCGTAGTGGCCCTCCGCCAATGCGAGTTGAGCGCGTCCCAGAGTCGCGTAGTCGAGGCTGCCGAGTTCTTCCGCGTGTTGGTAAGCGGCGGCGGCCTCCTGATAGCGGCCTTGAAACGTGAGAGCGCGGCCGAGGTGATACTGAGAGGCTGCGGAACCGGGCTCGAGCCGCATCGCCTCCCTGGCAGCTTTCTCGGATTCGATCGCGTCGGGAGGCTGCAGATAGCCGAGGGCCCAGCTCAAGAGGTCCCAGGCGAGGGAGTTTTCAGGTTCCAGGCGCACCGCTTCGCGGAGCTCGGGAACGGCGCCGCGATAGTTGTAGTTCAGAGCGTAGGTTTGACCGAGAGCGATGTGGGCTTCGGCGAGATTGGGATCGATGGCGATGGAGCGGCGAGCGTAGTCCTCCGCAAGTTTGAGGTGGGAGGAGTCGGAATTGAGGTCGCGGTAGTAGAGGCCTTCGACGTGAGAGAGGCCGGCGAGTGCGGGAGCATAGTTGGGATCGAGCTTCAGGGCTTGTTCGAAACTTTTGCGCGCGCCTTCGAGTTTTTCGGGAGTTTCGGTGAGAAGCAGCGCGCGGCCGACCAGGAAGGCCTGATAGGCCTCGGGATTCTGGGTGTAGCGCTGCTGGATGGCTTTGGTTTCTTGCGGGCTGAGGTGGAGATTCAGGGCTTGCGCGATTTTGAGGGCGGTTTGTTCCTGCAGGGAGAAGACGTCTTTCATTTCGCCGGTGAAATCGTCGGCCCAGACCTGGAAGCCGGTGGTGGAATCAATCAGGTGGACGTTGACGCGAACCTGATTGGCGGATTTGCGGATGGTGCCTTCGAGAAGATAGCGGACACCGAGTTGATGGCCGAGGTCGGCTGGATTTTGGCCGGTGGCTTTGATGGCGGCGACGGCGGAGTGGGAGGCGACGTCAATGCCTTGAATTTTGGAGAGCTTGGTGGTGATTTCGTCGGTCATGCCGTCGCTGAAATAGGAGCTGTCCGTATCGGTGCTGAGATTTTGCAGCGGGAGGACGGCGACGGAGGGCCGGGCCGCGATGGTGGCGGCAGGCGACGCGGAATGGCTGCGATACCAGAAGGCGCCGCCGACGGCGAGAAGCAGAACGAAGAGAGCGGCGCCGGCCTGGAGCGGCCAGCGTTTGGAGCGAGCGGCGGGCAGCGCGGAATCGTAAAGGTGCTGAGGCGAGACGGCGGTGCGGCTCGTGTCGGTTTCGCGTTTTGCGCGGCGAAGATCGGCGCGCAGGTCTGCGGCGGACTGGTAGCGCATGGTGCGGTCTTTTTCGAGCGATTTGTGGATGACGCGCTCGAGCTCGGCGGGGAGCGCGGGATTCAAGCGAACCGGCGAAACGGGCGCGCGATTCAGGATGGCTTCGAAAATTACGCCGGAAGTTGCGCCCGTGAAAGGCATCGCTCCGGTGCCCATTTCATAGAGGACAGCGCCGAGCGAAAAAAGATCGGTGCGGCGATCGAGTTCGCCGCCGCGCACTTGCTCGGGAGACATGTACATCACGGTGCCTATGGCGGAGCCGGGGCTCGTGAGCAAATGGTCTTCGGTGAGGAGGCCAGCGGAAACCGTGGCGCCTTCGGCGACTTTTTGGCCGGCGGGTGCGAGTTTGGCGAGGCCGAAGTCCATGATTTTGGCGTGGCCGCGCGTGGTGACGAAAAGATTGGCGGGCTTGATGTCCCGGTGAATGATTCCGGCGGCGTGAGCGGCGTCGAGGCCGTCGGCGATTTGAATGCTCCAATCGAGGAGAACTTCGGTATCGAGCGGGCGGCCGTTGATATTGTGCTTCAGGGTTTGGCCGTCGAGAAATTCCATGGCGATGAAGTGGCGGCCTTCGAATTCGTCGATTTCGTAGATGGTGCAGATGTTGGGATGGTTGAGCGCGGAAGCGGCTTGCGCTTCGCGCTGGAAACGTTCGAGGGCCTGCGAATCGCGAGCGAGATCTTCGGGGAGAAATTTCAGCGCGACGAAGCGGCGGAGCTTGGTGTCCTCGGCTTTGTAAACGACGCCCATTCCGCCCCCGCCGAGTTTTTCGACGATGCGGTAGTGCGAGATGGTTTGGCCGATCATCTGGTCCATTGTCGAGTGGGCGGGTGCGTGAGGCGGAAGATGTTAGGTCAGGGGCTGGGGCAAGTCAATGTGACGCAGGGGTAGTATCTTTTGGGATAAATTCGGCTACACCCCCTGCGCGCCTGGGCGAGTTGTTGCTCCCCGTCGTTGCGAGTTGATATGGGTGCGCGCGAGTCTTTAAGGGACAGCGTCGCGGCGTTCTCGCGGGCGCTCCACCGGATTTGCCCTCGAAAGAAAGCTGGAAATCTCCTGTTGCTTTCCAAAAGGAAGTGCGTCAGTATTCCTGTGGGGAACCTAAAGGTCGATTCGCCATGAAAGAAAAGCCGGACATCTTGCAAGGCACGCTGGCGCTGATGGTCCTGAAGACTCTCGACGTGATGGGGCCGCAGCACGGCTGGGGAATCGCCCGGCGCATCGAGCAGGTCAGCGGAGACCTGCTCACCGTCAACCAGGGCACGCTGTATCCCTTGCTGCTCAGGCTCGAACAGGAAGGCTCGATTGAATCCGAATGCGGTGCTTCGGAAAACAACCGCCGCGCGCGCTTCTACCGGCTCACCGGGGCCGGTCGCAAGCAACTTCGGGCGGAGACTCGCGAATGGGAGCAAACCGCGGCCATCATCGCGCGCTTCTTCAAAATAAAAGCGGAGGATTTACCGTGAAATCTCTGCGACGCTTCTTCACCCGCCTCTCGAATTTCGCCGCTGGACGCCGCGCCGACAAACGCCTTCAGGAAGAAATCGCGGAACACCTTGCGTTTCAAACCGAAGAGAATCTGCGCGCAGGCATGTCCGCCGCCGAAGCGCATCGGCAGGCCATGCTCAAGCTCGGCGGAACGGAAGCGATACGGCAAGATCACCACGCCGAGCAAAGCCTCCCCTTCATCGAGAATCTGTTCTTCGACCTCAAGTACGCGGTGCGCATGCTTTCGAGATCTCCCGGATTCGCGCTCATTGCGATCGCCACAATGGCGCTGGGAGTCGGCGCCACCACCGCCATCTATAGCGTGATCGACGCCACGCTCCTGCGTCCTTTGCCCTACCCGAACCCCGACGAACTGGTGCGGATTGAAGCCAACCTTCCCGGAGTGGGCGCGCATGACATCGGCCTCTCCATCCCTGAGTTGAGAGACCTTCAGAACTCGGGAATCTTCCAATATGCGTCCCTATCCTTTTTCGGCACGAACAATCTCACTGGCAGCACCCAACCCACGAGCATCGCCTCAAAGTCGGTCTCACCGAGCTACTTCGCGGTGGTCGGCGTCAAGGCGCAGTTGGGCCGCACGTTCGATCCGCACGACGCGACACCGGGGTTCAACAACGAAGTCGTCATCAGCGACGGGCTCTGGAAGAGCGCATTTGGCGCCGACCCGCACATTCTCGGCAAGACTCTGCGCTTGGACAACGATCCCACTCAGGTTGTCGGCGTCATGCCCGCCAGCTTTCGCGACCAGGGCCAGACAAGCGAGGAACGCAGTACCGATTTGTGGGCGGCGTGCGGATTTTACGACGACCCCGCCCCGCCGCCGATTCGCAGCACCCGTCTGCCTTTCGAGACCATCGCGCGACTTCAGCCTGGTATTTCGCCTGAGGCCGCGCAGGAGCGACTCGATGCCTTGGTTGCATCGCTGAAGAAGGAATATCCGGCGGATTATCCGTCGAAAGGCGCGTGGACTCTCCACCTCACTCCTCTGGCCGAGACCCTTGTCGGCAACGTGCGCCAATCGCTCATTCTAGTGTTCGGCGCGGTGGGCCTGGTCCTGCTGATCAGCTGCGTCAACGTCGCCAATCTGCTGCTCGCCAGGGCCAGTGCACGAGGGCGTGAGATCGCGGTTCGCCAGGCACTCGGCGCGCAACGAGGGCGCCTCATCCGCCAGTTTCTCACCGAGATTCTGCTGCTCTTCGTGCTTGGCGGAATCGCCGGTTTTGCGATTCTCCTTTCCACCAGGAAATTTTTGCTGGAGTTGATTCCGGAGAGCCTTCCGCGCTTGAACGACATATCAATCAACTGGGGCGTCCTGGCGTTCGCTCTCACCGTCTCCGTTATAGCCGGACTCGTGTTTGGGCTTGCTCCGGCGTGGTTCATGAGCCGCTCCGATGTAATCGGCACGCTCCGGCAGGGAGGACGCGGCTCAAGCGGTTCGCGTGAACGCTCGCGCGCCCGCCAGATTCTGGTCGTCAGTGAATTGGCACTCTCGCTGGTGCTCATGGTCGCCGCGGGACTTCTGCTGCGTAGTTTCTGGGACTTGTACAAGGTGCAGCCCGGCTTCAATCCCACTCGAGTCGTGACAGTCGAGAACTCGCTGCCGAATCCTAACGATCCCAAAACCGACGTTTACCGCACCGCCACGCAGGAAGGCGTGTTGCTGCGAGAAATTCTCCGCCGCAACCGGACGATTCCGGGCGTGGAAGAAGCGGCCGTCAGTGATCAGGGGGCCGTTCCTCTTGGCCATAGCCAGAACGACCGCCGCAGGTCTACATTGGACCTCGAAGGGCAGGACGTACAGAGCAGTCAGCCTCCGCTGATCGATACACTGACAGTTTCGCCCGAATATTTCCATGTGCTGGGCATGACTCTGCTGCGTGGACGACTCTTCGTCGACCAGGACCTGGAGGACACGCCTTCGGTCGCGGTCATCAATCAAGCCGCGGCCCGCACCTACTGGCCCAATCAGGATCCAGTCGGCAAGCGCGTCCGGTTGAACCGTCGCAAGCGCGACTGGACTACCATCGTAGGCGTCATTGCCGATGCACGCACAGAATCGCTCGCGGATGCCGGCATTCCGCAGATTTATTTCGACATCTACCAACGCCCCGCCAAGTTTCTTGCGTTCTATGTGCGTGGACAGATCGATCCCGCCGCCATCGCCGCACAGGTTCGCACGCAAATCCAGTCCGTCGATCCGGAGCTTCCCGTTTACCGCGCGGAAACGTTGGACAACGTTCTCTCCGCTTCGCTTTCCGTGCGGCGGTTCTCGATGCAAATGGTGGCGGCTTTTGCGGCCACGGCCTTGCTGCTCGCCGCGCTTGGAATCTATGGAACCATCTCGTATCTGGTGAATGAGCAAAGGCGTGAGTACGCCATTCGGCTCGCGCTGGGAGCGCAACGAGGCCAAATCCTCAAGATGGTACTGCGCCGGGGGCTCGTTCTGGCCGCCGTTGGCGCCGTGTTGGGCGTGGCCGGTGCGCTGATCGTCTCTCACCTAATGGCCGGATTGCTCTTCGGTGTATCGCCAGACGATCTGCTTACCTTCGTGGCGGTCTCGGTTGTGCTTACCCTCGTCGCGCTTGCCGCCACCTGTATCCCGGCGCTGCGTGCCATGCGCCTCGATCCGATCACGATGCTGCACACCGAGTAACTTCGTGGGGTTACTCGAGAATCGCCGCCGCAAGTGGTAGCCCCCGCACCTGCCGGATATTCCGCCCGGGGTCGGTGTCGAGAAATCCGCTTACCCCACCTATCTCAAAATGGTGTATCGCTTTTCCCCTCTCAGTAATCTGTCCCGTCAATGGGAGGTGATCCTTCGTTGAAAATTCGATGGGAAGTTGATTTATTCAGCGCCTGGCGCTGCACATTTTTGCTTGCGACGGTCATCCGCGTGTACGAGAATCGGCCAGGCCAAAAATGCCGTCAGCGCAGAACCATCGAGAGCGACGCCATAAGGCAAGCAAGCGCCGCTTGGTCCACGGGCGGAGGGCGCAGGGACTCGCCGCGACTCTTTTGGCATGTCTCTTGTGCTGCGCTTTGGGCTGCCTGGAAATTTCCGAACTCGGCGGGCTGCAGGACGACACGTCGAACGATTACGTCTCCACGCTGGGGGCGTCGTCGGATTGCCGAAGTGGTGGAGTCGGCAATCCCGGCCAGCAGCAACGCGTAGCGGGACCGCAGTTGCACGAAGAAAGCGACGAACGCGGCGCGAGCGGTGCGCCGGCAGTTGCTTCGCCTTCGTACATTGAGCCCGGAGCGCAACGCTTCGCCGCTCACGACCTGCTTCATTTCCTCTCCATTCAGCGAACATAGTCCGATCCCTCACTCGTAGTTCCTTTACTTCGGGCACTCAAAGCACGTTTTCCTGAACTCTCGCGCGAATTCTTATTTCAAACAGCCATCTGGCTGGGTGCGGCGAGTTCGAGAGGGACATTCATCTACTTCCAGCTTTCAAGAGGCCGGCGTCGGAGGAAAGGGGCGATGACAACTCGTTCACAGGGAGGGGAGAAATGCCAAAGATCTGCGGCGAAGTAAAACTCTGGGCAGGACCGGTGGGAGGAGGAGTGCACACGTACGCCACGAAATATGTGTACGCGGATGGATCGCCGAGCGAAGTGAAGACGAACTGGTACAAGAGCCGAATGGTGTTTCCGTCGATTCGTATCGGCGAGACGTCGCTCGACGGAGCGTATGTGGCGAACGATCAACTGGGGCACGAAATCGCAGAGAACGTGAATTTGGGCGACCGGGTGTGCGTTTTCGTTTACGGGCACCTGCTGCGGAAGAAAGTGATCATCGGCGTGAAGCGGGAGAACGGTTCTTCTTTCGTGATGCCGGCGAGCGGGTTCGCTTCGGGGCTTTTCTGGTACGCGCTGATCTCGCCGATCGTCGTGGCCATCCCTGCCGCGATCATCGGAATGATTTTGGGGATGCTGGGGGGAGCCAGAGGGACCGCGTTCGGATTGCTGTTCGGCGTGCTCTATGGCGTTGGGATTTCGTGGCTGAGCGGGTTTCGTTTTTTCAAGGCTTACCAGGAAATGAAAGCGGGTGGATGAATTTGACGAAGATGAAGAACGCGGGCATTTCGAGGGACGGGCGGAAGGCAACGCGTTGCGCAGGAGCATGGCGAGTGGTGCTTGACGGGGGACGCATGACGAGAGATGCAGGGAGGATATTGCGATGAACAATTTGAGAGAGAATCTAACGGAAAACCTCGCCGGCAGGTTCTGGCCGGTGGCTGTGGCCGTCGCGGGATTGCTCGGGGCGATCCTGGTGTCTGGTGCGGGGCGAGTAGAAAGCCCTGGTCCAAACATAGGGAAGCAGCTTTTGCGGGACTACGCCGGGAATGACAACTGGAGCGGCCTTCTGAAGGATCCCAAAGTTTGGCCTCAGATACAGAAGCTATTGGGGCCGCAGCTTCATCATTTGGAACAGAATCTGGATGTGAGTGGCGCAGTCGATGTCGTTGGAGGCGATTTAAATATTAACGGGAACGCTCCGCATCAAGGAACGGAGGAAGAAGCGGCGGTGTGCGTCAATACTTACAATCTGGAGGCGAGCGCGGCGATTTATTCGAAGGGGAGCATTACAATTTTCTCGCGGGCGAATTCGTACGACGGCGTATCGCGATGCATCAAGGATTGGATCACGCTGGTCAATACGCAACATCGCGACCGGATGTCGCAACCGAAAAATGTGCGATTGGCAGGCGGAAAATAGCGGCGCCGGGTCGGATCGGGAGCGGGTGGGAGATGGTCTGGCCAATCATTTCGCTGTTACTCATGAGCCGCTTCAGATGGATCGCGTGGCGGCATGTTAGGCCCGGGGCGAGTGCAAGTCAACGCGGGCGGAGGAATGGAAAATAGAAAAGAGAAAATGGAAACGAGCCGCCGGGCCGATTGAGCGCCGCACTACGGATTGGCGTCTGGCGCGGTGATCACCATTTGGGCGCGCATGCCTGCCGGCGCCGGCATCAAAGTGAGGTGGCAGGGCGAAGTTTTTCCAGGGCAGGAGAGGGTTGCTGTCCGTGGGAGCTTTTGGGTCGTATCGTCGGGAAAAGCCTGCGGAACTTTGGCGCTTAGCAGTTGGTCTTTTAATTCCGACAAGGGATCATCCGGGCTCATGGGTTGTATTTCGGTGATCTTCGAACCGGGGCCGATGATGACGACGTATTGAACCAAACCCACGGCACGGGCTGGATTGGGGATGGAAACGCTTCGGCGGTTCTCCCTATTCTTTTGCGCTTGCTTGATGCGGTCGTCGATCGACGATTCGCTTCCCAGCAGACTTGCCAATTGGGCGCGGGCTGTTTTTTCGTCGTCATTCATCTCGCGAGTGGCGGGCACCAAGGCCAGCGCCTCGGCGTAGGCTTCCTCCGCGTCGCGCTTGCGGCCCTGCGCTTGATAAATTTCACCCAGGTTCTTGCTGCCGCTGGAATTGGCCACGAATTGCGCCGCAGCGCCGACGTATTTCTCGGCCGCGGCGAGGTCACCCTTCTGAAATTTCACCCAGCCGAGCGTATCCCAAAAATGGGCGAGGCTGGCGGCGCGTTGCATGGCAATGGAATCGAGAGGCAGCTTCACCTGGTTTACTTCCAGTTCGACATCCTGGACGATGTGAGTGGCCCATTTTTCGGCGAGGTCTAAGTGGGTTTTCGCATCGGCAAGCTGATAGGCGGCATCGTTCATGCGGCCGATGGCGGGATCGATGGCAAAAGCGTCCTCGAAGGAAGCTGCGGCTTTGTCGTATTCGCGGGTCTGCATGCAGGCTTGTCCCAGCTGGTAGTGAACGCCAAAGCGATCCGGCCTAAGCGCCACGGCCTTTTCGATTTCAGGTATGGCGCGCTCCGGCTGTTTGAGCCGCATGTAGAGATCGGCGATCTGCTGGTGTGCGTCCGCGTTATCCGGGAAAAGCGCCAGCTCCTGTTGAAGCAATTCGATCGCTTCGGTGTATTTCTTCTCGGCCGTCAGCACTCCAGCCAGGCTGGTGCGCGCGTACGGGTTATCCGGTGAAAGCGCGAGGACTTTTCGCAACGCGGCCTCCGCGGGCTCCAGCTGGCGAAGCATCATTTTTACGCGTCCGAGCTCCTGCCATGCGTCTGCGAATTCGGGATCGAGGGTGACGGCGGATTCGTAGGCGCGGGCTGCGTTGGCGATGTCTTTCCGCCGGTAGGCCGCCAATCCTTCCTGGTAGGCGACGGCCGCTTCGTTTTTGGGAAGGTGCTGGGGCGTCTGCTCGTCGCCCAGCTGCGTCTGTTTCCTGGTTTCCGGGCTGGCGTTCCGGTCCTGCTGCGCGGCTGTGTGGGCGACACAGAGCAGGAGGCTCAGTCCGAGTGCGGTGAATTTCATGAGAGGCACGTTGCACATAGGATAACTGAAAAGCTCGCATGGGAAAAGCGCGCGCCCTTCCATCGCGGCAGGCTCATGATTACTTGACTTGTTTCTCTCTTGAGTATTCAATGCAGGCGCTGTGTGCGAAGTTTCCTGCCAACGGATTGAAAGATTCCCAACGATTCAGTTGAAAATCACGGAGGGGCGATGAACAAAAAATGGTTAGGGTGTGTGCTGGTGGCGCTCGCGCTGGCCGGCGTCAGCTGGTCGCAGGGCGCGACTGCCAAAGCCGTGGAGGCGCTGGAGCAACAATGGTTGCAGTCGCAGAAGACGAATAATCCGGACCTGGTGGCGCCGCTGCTGGCCGAGAAATTCGTCGGTACGGGGGTGGACGGGAAAGTGAACAACAAGGCTCAGGAACTGGCCGACGCGAAGGCGACCAAGTACACCAGCATCGAATATGAAGATGTGAAGGTGATGGTATTCGGCAATGCGGCCGTCGCCACGGGAGCTTCGAAAGCGAAGGGCACCGATCCGAAGGGAAAGCCGATGGACGAGCATGTGCGTTGGACGGATACGTGGGTGAAAATGCCGAGCGGGAAGTGGCAATGTGTGGCGAGCCAGGTGTCGCCGATCGCGCCGTAAGCGATTGCGCGAGTTTGAATCGATGGGGCCGCCCGGAGTTTGGGCGGCCTTTTTTTGCTGCTGCGTCTATTTTTGCTGCGTCTAACGGTGGCAGGAGGTTTGGGCTATGCGATATGCGGCATTTCTTGGGATTGCACTCGCAATTGCGATGAGCGTGGAGCCGGCGGCGCGGGCGCAGCAGGAGGTGACGTTGACGGCTGCGGATGGAGTGAAGATTTCGGGGACGTATTATGCGGCGGCGAGCAAGACCGCACCGATTATCTTGCTGTTCCATCAGGCTGGGTCGAATCGTTGGGAGTACGCGCCGATTGCGCCGCGGCTTGTGGCGGCGGGATTCAGCGCGCTCGCGATTGACGCGCGGCATGGCGGGGAGATGTGGGGCCATGAGAATGAGACGGTGGCGCGGCTGGGGAAAGAAGCAGGATATCTGGAGGCGCTTCCGGATCTGGAAGCGGCGCTGGCGTGGGCGCAGAAAGAGAATGCGTCGCGGAAAGTAGTTGTGTGGGGGAGCAGCTATTCGTCGTGCCTGGTATTCGTGCTGGCGGCGAAGCATCCCGGGGAGATTGCGGGACTGCTGTCGTTTTCACCGGCGGAATATTTTCAGAACAACAAGACGCTGGTGCACGATGCGGCGGCGAAGGTGAACATTCCGGTGTTCATTACCTCCGCGAAAGATGCGGAGGAAGAGGAAGCGGCGCGGTCGATTTACGAGGCGGTGGCGGACAGGAAAGACCGGGTGCTGTTCGTGCCGAAGGCTGGAGGCGTGCATGGGTCGTCAACGCTGCGCGCGGATCGAAATGCGGAGGGAGCGGAGGAGAATTGGGCGGCGGTGCTGGGGTTTTTGAAGTGATTTTAGGGTGCGATCGACAGTTATCTGAGTGGTAGCGTAATCTTGAGAAAATCTGTGGGCGAAGGGAATTGATTATGCCTTAGGGGGCTATTGCCAGCGGTCGTGAGGAGGTGTAGGCTTTTGAGCGTGAAGGACCTTTGCCAGAGGCATCGGTTGTTGTTGTTGCGCTTGCTGCCGATTGGTGTGCTCTGGCACGGGGAGGCTGGGAGAGTAACGAGGGAGCCCAGCTTAGGGAGTTGGAACCCGCCGCCAGAAGGAATGGGCGGCGATTTTTTTTGGGGCGAGGCCATCGCGAATTGGTCGCTGAGAAATTTGTTGAATTGCGAAGGGGTTGGCGGGCATCGAATTTACATACTTCAGGAGGAGACACGAAAATGAGCGAGTTCAAGCATCCGGAAGTGCTGGTTTCAACGGAGTGGGCAGCAGAGCACCGCAACGATCCGAAGGTGCGGCTGATTGAAGTAGACGTGGATACGACGGCGTACGACCAGGGGCACATTCCCGGGGCCGTGGGCTGGAACTGGCAGACACAGCTACAAGATAACGTGCGGCGGGATTTGATTGACAAGGCGGCACTCGAGGCGCTGCTGGCGAAGTCGGGCGTCGGGAACGACACGACGGTTCTGCTCTATGGCGACAACAACAACTGGTTCGCGGCGTACGCGCTGTGGCAATTGAAATATTACGGGCATAAGGACGCGCGGTTGATTGATGGCGGACGGAAGAAGTGGATCGCGGAGAACCGGGCGATTACGACGGAGCCGACGAAGGTGGCGGCGACGACGTATCAAGCGACCGGGCCGGATGAATCGATTCGCGCGCGGAAGGAAGATGTGTTCGAGTCGGTGAACAAGAAGAAACCGATTCAACTGGTGGATGTGCGGTCGGTGGATGAGTTTACCGGAAAGATTATCGCGCCTCCGGGGATGAGCGAGACGGCGCAGCGGGCGGGTCATATTCCGGGCGCGGCGAATATTCCGTGGGCGCAGGCGGCCAACGAGGATGGGACTTTCAAGCCGGCGGACGCATTGAAGCAACTGTACGGAGCGAAGGGTATTACCGGCAACGACGAGATCATCGCGTATTGCCGGATCGGCGAACGGAGTTCGCACACCTGGTTCGTGCTGAAGTATTTGCTGGGGTACGACAAGGTGAAGAATTACGACGGGTCGTGGACGGAGTGGGGAAATCTGGTGGGAGCGCCGATTGAGAAGGAGATTGCAGCGGCGGCGCGGTAACGCCTGCTGGATGACGGTCGCGGGGTAAGGGTGCGGTAGAGATAAAGGCTCCAAGGCTGATCTGGCCTTGGGGCCTTTTTTTCGCTTGACATATTCCTATATGGGTATGTATTGTTTGGGTGTGGCCAGAGCAGCTACTACATCGGACGCGTTTAATGCTGTGGCTGAGCCGCGGCGGAGGGAGATCTTGAACTACCTGGCGCTTCAAGAACGGCCGGTGGGGGAGATCGTCGCTGCGCTGGGGATGGAGCAGCCGTCAGTTTCGAAGCATCTGCGCGTATTAAAGGATGTGGGGCTGGTGCGGGTGCGGCGGGAGGGTCGAAGGATGCTCTATAGCCTCGATGCGGAGGCGATCCGGCCCCTGCATGAGTGGACGGGGACGTTTGAACGCTTCTGGCGCAATCAATTGCAGCGGGTGAAGGAACGGGCGGAGGAGATGGCACGGAAGCGGGCGGAAGAGAAGAAGTCCGGGAACGGGCAGTAAGCGATATTCACATGAGGTTAACTTCGAGGAGGAATCATGAGTTCGACGGCCATGCAGATAGAGAGTTTGACGCTGAGCATCACCGAAGAAATCCACGTAAAGGCGCCGCTGGAGACGACGTTTGCGGCGCTCGTCGAACAACTGGGGCCGGCGCAGGTGCGAGGTGACGGAACACCGATGCCGATGAAGCTCGAACTAAAGCCGGGCGGCAGGTGGTATCGCGATTTGGGCGGAGAAGAGGGACATCTTTGGGGACACGTGCAGGCGATCAAGAAGCCGAGTCTGCTGGAGATTTACGGACCGCTTTTTATGTCGTATCCGGTGATGTCGAACGTGCAGTACCGGCTGAGCGAAGAGGCAGGCGGAACGCTGATCAAGTTTCAGCATCTGGCGCTGGGACTGATCGCGGACGAGCACCGGCAAGGAGTGGGAACGGGCTGGAAGACCATCCACGAAAACATCCGGAAGCGAGCGGAGAAGAACGCGGGGCGGGCCAGCTGAGCTGAGCGTGTTCGCTCAGAACAAGCGGCTTTGAAGAGGTGAGACATGTGTCCAGCGTGCATAGCGATGGCGGCGCTAGCGTTCACAGGAACGGTTTCAGCAGGAGGACTCGCAGCACTGGCCGCGAGAACGGGGCGTCTCGGACGGGCCAAGGGCGCTGCAAAAACGAAGGAAGCGGCAGATCAAACTACAAGGAGAGACGATCATGGCAAGCACTAAGACGGTGGCTTCCAAAGTAGTGCCCCGCGCCGAATGGCTCGAGGCTCGCAAGGCTTTGCTGATCAGGGAAAAGGAGTTCACACGGTTGCGCGACGAGATGAGCCGGGAAGTACGGGAGATGCCGTGGGAAAAGGTGGAGAAGAAGTACGAGTTTGAGGGGCCGAAGGGCAAGGAGACGCTGAGCGACCTGTTCGACGGGCGAAGCCAATTAATCGTGTACCACTTCATGTTTGGCCCCGGATGGAAGGAAGGCTGCCCGAGCTGCTCGTTCCTGGCGGACCACTTCAATCCAGCCGTGGTGCACCTGGCGCAGCGGGATGTGACGTTCGTGGCCGTTTCACGAGCCACCTTGCCGGAAATTGAGGCGTTCAAGAAGCGCATGGGATGGAATTTCAAGTGGGTTTCGTCGAATGCTACCGATTTCAATTTCGATTATCAGGTTTCTTCGACCAAGGAAGATTTGGACAAAGGAGAGACGTTCTACAACTTCGAGATGAGCAAGAAGTTTCCCATCGAAGAGCGTCCTGGGGCCAGCGTGTATTACAAGAACGCGGATGGTGAAATTTTCCACACGTATTCAACGTATTCACGGGGGCTGGATATCTTCCTGGGGGCGTATAATTTTCTCGATATTACGCCGATCGGCCGCAATGAGGCAGGCATGAAGCCACACGCAATGGCCTGGGTCCGGCATCACGATCGCTACCAGTAGGTCTCGGTGTTCGTCGATGTTCTTGATTGTGAGTGAGAGCTCGGACAAGGTAGGTTTTCGCAGTACAGCGCCATAACTAAAACTAGAGGAGAAGAAAATGGGAAACGCAACGCACGAGCAGGTGAATTTGATGTTGAAGCTGTACGATTTGCGGCGGGAACCCAAGTTGCGCGAGGCGCGTGACTGGTATTTCCAGAATTTCAACATCAAGAGCGCCGAGGACGTGATGAAGATCGCGCCGTTCGGGAGCAAAGAGAACGCCTACATGCGGATGGTGATGAGCTACTGGGACATGGTGGCAGGCATCGCGAACCGCGGATTGGTTGACGAGGAACTCTTCTTCGAGAGCACGGGCGAGCAATGGGGAGTGTGGGAAAAGATCAAGCCGGCGGTCGGGACGTTTCGGGCGATGTTCAGCAATCCGAAATTTCTCTCGAACCTCGAGGAGCACTGCAAGCGCCTGGAAGCGTGGAGAGAAAAGAATGCGCCCGGAGCGAACGAGGCGATGCGTAAGTTTCAGGAGCAGATCCAGCAGCAGATGAGCCAGGCAAAAGCGCAGGCGGCCAGCTAGTAATACGGTTTTGCTGCGTGGTGAACTGGAAAGCCCCGAGGGCTCGAACGCCTTCGGGGCTTTTTTTCTGGGAAGACGGCGGAGCGCACCTCCCGGCTACGGAAGGTCGCTCGTTAAGACGCCGTTGTGGCGGCCTTCGTCTTCGAGGGCGCTGATTTTGTCCAGGATGTCCTGGCGTTTTTTCTCGAGCGCGGCGAGTTGATCTTTCCAGTCGCCGATTCGAGTGCCCGGGTAGTGGCGTGTCTCGTTGACAATTTCTCCTGCCAGGGCTTTTTTCAATTCGTCAATTTGCGCGTCGAGCGGCGGGATTTGCAATTGGAGTTTCGCGATTTGCTCTTGATACCACTTGGCGTCTTTCTTGTTTTTGGATTTTGGTGACGAATTTGGCGCGGGCTTCGTGGCGGCCACGGAGTTGTCGGGCTGGTTGTGGGCGGGCGCCATGTCGTCGTTGGTATAGATTTTTTTCTGGGGAGCCGGAGCTGGAGCTTGAGCTGGAGTTGTCGATTGGCTCGGCGCTGATCCCGACGCCGGGGGCGTGGCAGTCTGCGCTCGAACCGCGGAAGCTGCAGCGGAAGCGAGAAAGATGGCTGCGATTAGTTTGAGCGTTGCAAAGGGCCGCCGGATCATAGTGACTCCTCGTGGTGCCGGGCGCGGGGTTCGATGCTCAGTCCTATTCTATTTACATTAGGCGCCTTGCGCGCGATTTGGGCTACGGGATTAAACCCGTGTGCGGCCGAAAAGTTATGGGTCGGCGGCGAGAATTTTGCCGGAGGCTATTTCTTTTTGAACGATGGCGAGAGCTTCTTTTGGCGGGCCGATGCGGCGGTAGTGTGAAGCTTCGATGTACTGATGCTCTTCAAACGTGAAGAGAAACTTTCGGGCCGTGAAATCGTATTGATAGCGAGAGGGGAGCCAGACGCCAGGGGCGACTTCCGTTTGCTCGGTGAAGAAGACGCCGCCGCGATAGAGTTTTCCCAAGATACCGCCGCCGAAGGAAAGATCGCGAACGATGTGGGCTTCGGCGCGAACGAGCTGGTTCTGGGCGCGGTCTACCCAGATTTTCGCGGTGACGCGCGAGATGGCTTCCTGAAACATGGTGTGCGGATGGAAGTTGGGATTGGGATCGAGCTGGAGGACATCGCAATCGTGCCCGTTGACAGTCTCGCGCCCGACCCATTTGCGGGTGAAGCCTTCTTTCACGCCATCAATCAGCTCGGCGCGATCTTTTTTCTTTTTCTCGAATTTGGCGTAGGCGACTTTCGCGCGTGAGTCGTTGGGATTGAGCGCGAGCTCGAGATCTTGTTCCCAGAGTTGGAGCTGTTTGCGATACTCGGCCGGATCGGGAGGCGTGCCCCGGTCGCTGAGAAGAATTTTCAAGGTGCCCGTACCGGTGGGAACGACGCGATAGGTGTGGTCTTCGAGAACCTTCTGATTCGTGCCGCCGGTGCGGCTCACTTGACGCTCGATTCGTTCGTATTGCTCGATGGCGAGTTCATTCTGGTGCTGGTTGGCGGTGAGTTTATCGCCGCGAACCTGGATCTCGGCGTCAGACGGGGCTTGCTCCTGCTGGGCTGGCTGGGCGAGGGACGCGGAGATTAGCGGGAGGCCGGTGGGAGTCGGCGCGACGGCGACGATTGAGATCAAGATCCATTTCAGCATGCGCGGGACGATCCCGTTTGGCTTGAGTCGGCTGGCGGCCTGATTGCAGGAATATTGTAACCGGAATTTGAACGTGAGCGGGGCGATCGTATCGTTGATTGCCAGGAGAGAGGGCTGACGCACTTCCGGTAGCGTGGCCGAACGCGCGGGCGGCGCCGAATTCCGCGGAAACGGCTAAGCTTTTACCAGGGGTCAAGCGTCTATAATGGTTAGAGTGAACGAACCTTCGGGATATACGAATCACGCGCAAGGGGCTTCGAGGGCGCTCGGGGCGCGGCAGACCCTCGTGGCTTTGCAGGAGACTGTGCGGATTGCGTTCGAGACTTTGCGAGCGCACAAGCTGCGAACGTTTCTGACGCTGCTGGGAGTGATCCTGGCGGTGACGACGCTGGTAGCCGTAATTTCCATTCTGAACGGGCTCAACGTGTACGTGTCGGACAAGGTGGCGAATCTGGGCGCCAACGCGCTGGTGGTGGATAAGATCGGGATCGTGACGAATCTCGAGGACTGGACGAAAGCGAAGAAACGTCCCCCGCTGGACATGACCGACTACGAAACGCTGCGGGACGGGATGAAACTGGCAACTACGGTGGCGGCGGAGCAGAACACGGTGGGAGACGTGCGCTATGCGAACGGCTTGAGCGAAGACGTGACGATCCTCGGGACGACTCCTACATTTGCCGACATTCGCCAGATCGAAGTCCAGAGCGGGCGGCTGCTCACGCAGACGGATGAAGACCATGCGGCGAATGTGTGCGTGATTGGAATGGACGTGGTGAACAAGCTGATGCCCGGAGTGGATCCACTGGGGAAAGAAGTGCGCGCGGGCCAGGGCCAGTATCAGATCGTGGGAGTGGCGAAGCCGAAGGGAACGGTGCTCGGGCAACCGCAAGATAATTTCGTGATGATACCGCTGCGAACATACCGGAGCGTGTGGCTGCAGCACGGGGATTCCGTGACGATGTTTGTGCAGGCGCGCGGGCCGGAGTGGATGTCCGCCGCGGAAGACGAAGCGCGCGTGATCCTGCGGACTCGCCGGCACCTGGCGTACGAGACGGACGATAATTTCGCGATCATCATGCCGGATTCGATCACCGGAATCTGGAACCGGATTACGGGAAATGCGTTCGGTATTGCGATCTGGGTGACGTCGGTATTCCTGGTGGTGGGCGGAATCGTGATCATGAATATCATGCTGGCGAGCGTAACGGAGCGAACGCGGGAAATCGGTTTGCGGAAATCGTTGGGAGCGCGGCGCGGACACATCGTGATGCAGTTCTTGGTGGAATCGTCGATGCTGGCGACGCTGGGCGGAGTGGTGGGCGTGATTCTGGCGCTGGGGATTGCAGCGGTGGTGAGGGCGGTGAGTCCGGTGCCGATTTCGACGCCGCTGTACGCGATTTCGATCGCGCTATTGCTTTCGACGGGAGTGGGATTGTTTTTCGGGATTTATCCGGCGATGCGGGCGTCGAAGCTGGATCCGATTGAAGCGCTGCGGGCGGAGAACTGAAATGATGCCAGTGCGGCAGGATTTTCGGGAGAATCTGGGACTGGCGTTCGACACGATTCGAACGCACAAGCTGCGCAGTTTTCTGGCCGTGCTCGGCGTCTTGATCGGCGTGGCGCTGATTATTCTGGTGGTCGGGCTGGTGCAGGGATTCAAATCGTCCATCTCGGAGGAAATTGCATCGGAAGGCCTGGATACGGCGTGGGTGGCGCGTTTTACGCAGGGCCCGGGCCTCGCGAAACGGCGGCCGAAGGAAGAGCGCGAGCGGAAACCTTTGACGTTCGAAGACGGAATGGCGGTGATGACGCAGTGCCCGGCCGTGAAGCAGACCGCGATTTCCGTTTTCGAGTGGACGCAACCGCACACGGTGCGCTACCAGAGCCATCAAGTGGCGGGCGGCGAATTTCGGGGAACATTTCCCGCCTACCTTGAGGTGTATTCCAACGCGAACATCAAAGCGGGCCGGTTTTTCACGCAGACCGAGAACGAGCACCGCGATGACGTGGTGGTGCTGGGCGAGAATATTGCCACGGCGCTTTTCGGAAAGGTGGATGCGGCGCTCGATAAGCAAGTGCTTGTGGACGGCGTGAATTTCCGCGTGATTGGCGTGCTGGAAAAGCCGGCGGGAGCTTTCGGCACGTCCGACGAAGATCGCCGCGTGGTGATGCCATACTACACGTTTTTCAAAATTTATCCGGCGAGCTTCGAACTGGCCATGCGGATCCTGGCGTATCCGGGAAAACTCGACTTGGCGGTGGACCAGATCCGCGAGGTGCTGCGGCGGCGCCGGAATGTGCCGTACGACAAGCCGGATACTTTTGCGATCCAGACGAACGTGGAGATGGTGAAGCAGTTCAACGACATTATCGGCGGAGTGGTGCTGGTGATTGTGGTGCTCAGCTCGATCGGGTTGCTGATCGGCGGCATGGGCGTGATGAACATCATGCTCGTCTCCGTGACGGAGCGAACGCGGGAAATCGGAGTGCGCAAGGCGATCGGTGCGCGGAGCCGCGATATCACGTGGCAATTTTTATTCGAGGCGATGACGCTGACGGGGACGGGTGGATTGATCGGAATTATAGTAGGCAGCGCGATCGTGATGCTGATTCCGGTGGTAACTTCGTTGAAGGCAATCGTGCCGCTGTGGGCGGTGGTTGTGGGGTTCAGCGTGTCCGTGAGTATCGGACTGATTTTCGGCGTGTGGCCTGCGACGAAAGCGGCGAAATTGAATCCGGTGGAAGCGCTGCGCTACGAGTAAGGGCGTAATCCGCGAAAGACAGGGCGTTCATTGCCTCGGGGTGGGTCCGAGATCAATCGTGACGGTACTTTTCGGATCGAGGCGCGATTTGCCGTCCGGTCCCAAAATGTAGGCGAAGCCGTCGGGATCTACCGGAACGCCGGGGATCATCCCCTCCTCTACCATCTGCCGTACGGATTGCGGATAGCGGCCGAAGCGCGTGTGATACTCCTCTGCGAGTTGATCGAGCTGCAGTTCGTCGGACTGCGCCTTCAATCCCTTTAATTCTTCCACTGCCTTCTCCTTCACTTTCGGGTCTTGCGTGGTTTCGTACACCTCTTTCCAGATCATGCGGGAAGTTTCGATGGCTCCGCTTTTGGAAGCGATACGGGCCGCGAGAATCTTGAAAAGCTGAGGCGCGCCTGGAATTTTGCTGGTCTCGAAATAAGCGGCGGAAGCTTTTTCGTAATCCTTTAAGCGAATGTAGTAGAGGAATCCGAGATCGGAAGCGAGTTGCCAACTGGTCGGATTGGCGGCGATTCCCTTTTTGATGAGGTCAACGGCGAGATCGGGCCGTCCGGCGCCGCCCTGGCGCTCGGAGAGAAAAAACGAACCCAGGTGGTATGCGACGACGAGATTGGGATCGAGTGTGGTGGCGACGTCGAGCATGGGAGCCAACAGGCGGTAGTCGCGGTCGGTAGTGGAAAGCTTGCCGCCGTAGTATTGGACGACGCGTGTCCAGTAAATATCTCCGAGGAGAGCGTCGTAGCCGAGGCTGAGTTTTTTCAGAAGCGGGCCGGACTGGACGAGGAGCTCATCACTCTGCTTCGCGAGGGCGCCCTGCTGCGCGTCAATGCGCACCTGCAGCATGACGATGCCAACGAGAAGAACGGGGATAATCACGAAGGCGAGCCAGGCGACCGGATTGCGCGCGCGCGCCGTCATTTCAGATTGCGTCCGGAAAATACGGCGGCGGCCGCGATCAGCAGAAGCGCCGAGTAGAGCAGGGTGTAGAGAGTGTTCTGGCCGATGAGCGCAAGCGGAATTGCAAAGCCGTGGGCGGCGCGGCCGATTACGTCGAAGTTATGAAAATTCGGGAGCACGTAGTACAGGATGCGGGTGATCGCTTTCACTGCGGGACTTTTCGTCACCATGCCGATGTTGAGAAAGTCCGTGGAGAACATTCCCGCGAGATAAATTCCCAGAGTGAAAAGCGTAGAGAGCATCGGAGTGGAGAAGCAGGAGAAAAAGAGCGCGAGCGCGGTGACGAGCGCGAGTTTTAGCAGGATAAAGTAGATCGCGACGAGGATGTAAACATCCGACCGGGAGAACTCGCGGCTCACGTAGAAGAGAGCGACGGCCACGCCGAGCGTCATCAGGCAGGTATTTACAAACAGAGTGAGCAGCAGGCCCGCATATTTTCCGACGATGAATTCCCAGCGGCGGACCGGCTTCGCGAGCAGGCTGTAGAGCGTGCGCTTCTCCATCTCTTTGTAGATCAGTCCGACGCCGATGAAGATCGCCATCACGAGGCCGAAAGCAGAAATCGCGGAAAGGCCGAGGTTCACGATGACGAGCCGGTCGATGCCGATGGAAATTTGTCCCACGAGAATGGCGGCGCCGATCATGAGGAGCGCGAAGAATACGAGGTTGTAGAGAACGCGGTCGCGCACCGCTTCGCGGAAGGTATTGACGGCAACGGTTCCGGACATCGCGCTCATCGAGACGTTACCTCCACCGCGTGCGACGCCGCTTTTTCGCGGTTGATCAGGCGGAAGAAATACTCTTCGAGCGTGGGCCGGACGGGCTGCACCGAAAGAATCCGCGCTTCGCAATTTCGCAGCTGTTCGAGAGTGGCGTACAGCTCGCTTTCGGAAACTTCGGCGCGATAGCGGGCGCCCGTTTTTTGCGCGCGGCCCGTGAGACTTGCGGGCAGCACGCGGCCTTCTTTCAACTCAAAGAGAATTTCCATTCCCAGCACGTCCATCGAAACGATCTCATTCGGAGCGCCGACGCCTTGCAGCTTTCCGTCCACGAGGACGGCAACCCGGTCGCAGAGCATCTCGGCATCGGAAAGAATATGAGTGGAGAAGAATACGGTGCGGCCGAGCTGTTTCTGCTCGAGGATAATGTCGCGCACTTCGCGGCGGCCGATGGGGTCGAGCCCGGACATCGGCTCATCGAGAAAAACGACGTGAGGGTCGTGCAAGATCGCCTGGGCGATGCCCGCGCGCTGGAGCATACCTTTGGAAAATTTTCGAAGCTGCACATCGGCGGCGCCGGTAAGGCCGACGCGCTCGAGGAAGCGCGAGACGCGTTCGCGGCGCTCGGCCGACGGGAAGCCGAAGAAACGCGCGTAGTAATCGAGCAATTCCCGCGCTGTGAGATAGTCGTAGAAATAAGGCTGCTCGGGAAGGTAGCCAATCTCGCGATGCATGTTGACGTCGCTGATTGCTTTTCCGCGAATATGCGCTGTTCCGGCGGTGGGGAAGATCAGGCCCATCAGCAATTTCAGCGTCGTAGTTTTCCCGGCGCCGTTGGGGCCGAGAAATCCAAAGATCTCGCCTTCCTCGACGCGGAGAGAGAGATTGTCGAGGGAGCGCCGGGTGCGCCTCTGCCAGAAGCCGAGCGCGTAGTCTTTCGTCAAGCCTTCGATTTCGATCGCCGCAGTGGTCATCGCCGTCATTATTATTTTTTTTCAGGGAACTTGCTCGTGTCAATCCCCTAGGTGTTGCTTCGTATGACACAGGCCCGTCCCAGGCCCCGTTCCGAGGCACGGGAGACGGCGCAGACCGGCGCGCTCGACGATCACCGATTCCGGGTTGCGGAGCTCCCGGCGATTTCAGCGTCACTCTTTGGCGGGAGCAGGCAGTTGGTCTTTCGTGGCGGAGGAAACGGGCGCGGGTCGAAGATTTTCGAACGCGGAATTATTGGCAAAGGCGTCTGGGAAATTGGATTCAAATGCGGTGAGGCCCGGGCAAGCCATCTTGTGCTTCAAGGAATATCCGAACGCTTCCATCTCCCGGAGCGATTCGTCGGCCGTCCAGCCTTGTTCGACCATGCGGTAGGCGGCAATCGTCATTCCAGTGCGATCCACTCCGAACTGGCAGTGGATGAAGATTTTTTTGTCCTGATTGTCGCGGAGAATGCGGAGGACCGCGGCCAGATCCTCGTGCGTCATGTGGCCGCAATGCATGGGAATCGTGATGTACTGCATACCGAGCTTTGTTACTTCGTCCCGTTCACTCTCGCGATCGCCTCTTAAATTGATCACGATGACGACGCCCATTTTCGCGAGGGCGCTTAAGCCCTCTTGCGAAGGTTGAGCACCGCGAAAGAGATTCGGCGTGACTCCTCCGAGATTCGGCAAACCCGGCACGAACAACTTCTGTCCGACTTTGTGTTCGGAAGAAACGGGTTGCGAGACTTCCTGGGCGCGCGTCGCGGCGGAGAGTGACGCGGCGAGAAGCGCGACGGCGAGGATGCGAGTAAATTTTGAATTCACAGCGCTCATCGTAACAATAAGATGCAATTTTCGGCGAAAACGATTGCTGTTGCAATCGGCACAGCGACCACTAGGGATAGACGCTTTCGACAACCGAAGCGGAAGATTTTGTGGTTGGAGTATGAATTTTTCTTGACAAGTTTTCCACAACCCCTGATACTGCGCACCCAGACTCGGGGGAACGTGAACTGGTTTTTTCGCTGACGAGAGCAGCCGGTGCACGCCGATAGCAGACCGGGTTTTACCGAAAATCCGAAGGGAACCGCCCGCAAATCGCACCGCGCATCGATTTATAGCGCGGCTTGGCTGGGCTTTTCTCTTTTTTTCGGTCTGACGCGCGAAAATTTCATTTCGGCGCGATCTTCGACACACGGTCTGTACCTTTTTGAGTCGCGTGTATAACTCAGTAGAACAACCAGGTTCCGGTCCCGCTGCGGTTGGGAGTAAAATAGATGTGCTCTCCCGCACGGCACCCCGGCGAACATGACGGCGGAATGACTGCCGGCGCGGAGGCAGAGATGGCGGAAACGAGGACGGCATTGAACGGTCGCACGGAAACAGAACAAGTTACGAAGCGGAATACCGGACTGGAGTTTCAGCGCCGGTTTACGGACGGAAAGGTGTCACCATTCGATGCAGTTGAATGGGAGCGTCGTACTGCACTCATAGGAAATGATAAGGGTCAGGTAATCTTCCGTCAGGAAAATGTAGAAGTGCCTAAGACGTGGTCGCAGACTGCTACCAACATAGTGGTATCGAAATATTTTCACGGCAAGCCGAATACTCCGGAACGCGAAACGTCTGTACGCCAGTTGATCACCCGCGTGGTGGACACGATTGTGCGCTGGGGCGAAGAGGGCGGCTACTTCGCATCCGCCGAATCGAGAAATATTTTCCGGGATGAGCTGGCGCACTTGCTCGTCGAGCAAAAAATGGCGTTCAACTCGCCGGTTTGGTTCAACGTAGGACTGCAGGCAAAGCCGCAATGCTCGGCGTGCTTCATCAATTCCGTCCAGGACAACATGGACTCGATCATGAACCTGGCGAAGACGGAAGGGATGCTCTTCAAGTGGGGTTCTGGTACTGGGACCAACTTTTCGTCTCTCCGCGGCAGCAAGGAATCGCTATCGGGCGGCGGGATCGCGTCGGGTCCGGTGAGCTTCATGAAGGGTTTCGATGCGTTCGCGGGGGTGATCAAGAGCGGCGGAAAGACGCGTCGCGCCGCGAAGATGGTGATCCTGAACGCCGATCACCCGGACATCATGGAATTTATCGAATCGAAGATGAAGGAAGAGCGGAAGGCGCATGTCCTGATTGAGCAGGGCTACAACCCGTCGATCGACGGCGAGGCCTATTCCTCCGTTTTCTTCCAGAACGCGAATCACTCCGTGCGCGTGACCGACGATTTCATGCGCGCAGCCGAGGAGGATCGCGATTGGTGGACGCGCAATGTGAACGACGGCAAGCCGTGCGAGCAATTCCGGGCACGCGACCTGCTGCTCGAGATGGCGAAATCGGCGTGGCAGTGCGGCGATCCGGGCATGCAGTACGATACGACCGTCAACCGCTGGCACACCTGCAAGGCGACCGATCGAATTAACGCCTCGAACCCCTGCTCGGAGTACATGTTCCTGGACGACACGGCCTGCAACCTGGCTTCCCTGAACCTCCTGAAGTTCCTCGGCACCAACGGCCAGTTCGATACCGAAGGATTCCGGGACGCGGTGGACGTGACGATCACGGCGCAGGAAATTCTGGTAGACAACGCGAGTTATCCGACGGAAAAAATCGCGCGGAATTCGCACGATTACCGGCCGCTGGGCCTCGGATATGCGAATCTCGGCGCGCTGCTGATGTCGCTCGCACTTCCGTACAACTCCGATGGCGGCCGCGATTTCTGCGGAACGATCACCGCGTTGATGACGGGCGAAGCCTACGCGCAGTCGGCACGGATCGCCGAGCGCATGGGCCCGTTCGGCGGCTACCTGCGCAATCGCGACGCGATGCTCGACGTGATACGGATGCACCGCGATGCGCTGCGGCCGATCAAAGAAGATAACGTCCAACCTTCGCTGCTGCACGCCGCGCAAAAGTCGTGGGACGACGCGCTCGCGCTCGGCGAACGCTTCGGCTACAAGAATTCGCAGGTATCCGTGCTGGCTCCCACGGGAACGATCGGGTTCATGATGGATTGCGACACCACCGGAATCGAACCAGACCTGGCGCTCGTGAAGCAGAAGAGGCTGGTGGGCGGCGGCGTGATCAAGATCGTGAACAACACGGTGCCGCAGGCGCTGATGAAGCTAGGCTATCCGCCGGAGCAAGTGGCGCAGATCGTGGATTACATTGACGCGAACGGCACGATTGAAGGCGCGCCCGGCTTCAAGCTGGAACATCTCGATGTGTTCGATTGCTCGCTCGCACCGATGGGCGGCGGCCGGTCGATTTCCTGGCGCGGGCATCTTCGGATGATGGCGGCGGCGCAGCCGTTTATTTCCGGCGCGATCAGCAAGACGATCAACATGCCGGAGGAATCGACCGTCGAAGACATCATGGAGGCGTACACGGAGTCCTGGAAATTTGGCCTGAAGGCCGTGGCCATCTACCGCGATAACTCGAAGCGCTCGCAACCGCTATCCGCTGCGGGCAAAAAGGAAGAGGAGAAGCCGGCAGCCGCGGCCGTGCCGGCGCCCGTGATGGCGAGTGCGGCCCCGGTGGAAGCCGCGCCGACGCAACAGACTCTGTTCCCAGGAACACAACGGCGAAAGCTGAACTCCGAACGCGATTCGATCACGCACAAGTTTTCCATCGGCGGGCACGAAGGTTACATCACGGTGGGGAAATATTCCGACGGGACGCCGGGCGAGATCTTCATCAAGATGGCCAAGGAAGGCTCCACACTTTCCGGGATTATGGATGCCTTCGCGCTTTCCGTCTCCGTTTCACTACAGTACGGAGTCCCTTTGCGCGCGCTGGTGGATAAGTTCGTGAACTCTCGGTTCGAGCCTTCGGGCTACACCGGTAATCCGCAGATCCGTTACGCGAAATCGATCGTGGATTATATCGGGCGGTGGCTGGGTGCGAAGTTTATCTCGCCGGACTATCTGGACGTGGACGCGGCGACCGCCGCGGCGGCGGAAGCGGAAGCAGCATCCATAGCCACAGCACAGGCGACCAAAGCACCCGTTCCTGCGATGGCATCCAAAATTGCCGAGCCGGAAGCTTCCACGCGACCCCGAGCGGCCATTGATGACGCGCCTTCGTGCTCCGAGTGCGGAATGCTGATGACGCCGAACGGCAGCTGCTACAAGTGCTCGAACTGCGGCAGCACGTCGGGCTGCAGCTAGATCGAATCCAGCGAAACTGGAATTTCAAGGGCGTTCCGTTTGCCGGAGCGCCCTTTTTATTTTCGGGCGGAAGTTCAGGTGGAAGTTCAGGCGGAGGGAGTCTCCGCCGAGCGGCGCAGCGAACGGACGGCGGAATATCCCAGCAGCGCCACGGCGATTCCCAACGCGAGCCACAAAAGAATCTCGTGTTTCTCCGTCCATGGGCGCGGATCGGACCACGCCGAATTTGACTCTTCGCCGCCCAGCCGGCCGGCAGGTGCGGCGTCCATTTCTCGCGCATTGAGGCGCCGTTCCAGGTCGTAGGCCGGCGCACTGGCAAGCTCCTGTCCGTACAACAGGCGGTACGTTCGCCCGGGCTGCTGCTCGAAAATAATGTGCATGGGCGTCCGGTACAGTGTGGGCATTGCGCCTGGCAGCGGCGCATCGTTTCCATTCACGATCGCTACACGCCAGAAGCGCCTGTCGGCGTAGCTCGGAACCTCTACTGTGAGCTGCTCGCGGACAATATTTTCCTGATGGAAGCGGTAAATTTCGCCGCTGCCAAACAGAGACCAGTTCTTGCCGTCTTCGCTCGTGGTGATCTCAACCGTTCGGCTGAACTCAGATGGCGCAACGCTGAATCGAACTTCCTTGACGCTCAGCGCCGGAGTGCCAAGGTCAATCCTCCAGACGGTTTGGCCGGAGGGCGCGGACGGATCGAGCGCCGCATTTGCAACGATAGCTTCGCGCTCCGGAGGATCCACCGCTTCATAGACGACACTCGCGTCCGTAACCAGGAATTTCTCTTTGCCATCGAGAATGCGCACGCGCAAGTAACGCGCGTTCGTATCCGAATAGGACACGAGTTGCGTTCCCTGGCGGCTCTCCTTCTGAAACCGGAAAATCGGCGCGCGTTCCTGAACGATGCGCCATACGCGCGCGTCATCGCTCACGTCCACTCGCACCCATTCAATAAAATCGGTCTCGGGCGTCTGAATTGTCACGCCGTTGTGAAACGGGGCTCCGCTGCCCGTGTCGAGAATCACCTGGGTGTAAAGTCCGGGAGCAAAACTGTTTTCGAGAAGCGAAGCCGCGAGGGATCTCGTGACCTTCGATCCTTCGTGCTTGAAGCCGACAAACGGGACTTCGTTTCCTCGCTCGTCAATCACTCGCAAGTCGGGAAGCGCGGGCTGGACGTGCGCGTAGACGTCCTGCGAAACGATTACGCTGACGAGCCGTGAGGCTTCGATGGCAGGCAATTCGATCGCGCGGGAATACCGCCAATAGTGCCATGCGGTGGGGAGCGGATAGGCCGCGAGCAAAGGAATCGCGAGCAGCGCCGCTGCCAGGCGCAGGATGTGGCGTCGTTTCGTCACGTTTTTGCCCCGCCTTCTCGATCGGCCATTCGCCGCTGGTAGAAAAACGAAATCAGCATCAACGCGAGGCCGAGTAGCAGGAAAGAAAGGATGCGATAGAAGCGCTCGAGGAACGAAAGGTCGAAGAAGAAAACTTTCCCGATCACCACGCCCAGAAGGCCGAGGGCCTGCCATCGCACCACCGCCGACTTCTTCCAGATGCCGCCCGCGAGCAGCGCGAGGGCATACATCAGCCAGAGCGACGAGAGGGCGAGTTGTTGCGCGAGGTTGCGGTCCGCGAGCGTCGTCGCCGGCGTGCGCTCGAAGTAATCCCAGATTTCGAGCGAGAGGGCTGCGAGTGCGTACACGTTTGCCGCGATCGCGGTCGCGAAGAACGTCATTCGCTCCGTTTCGCCCAGCGGCGCGCCTTCCGTCCGTGCGAAGTGGCACGCAAGCAGGAAGCACGCCACCGTGACCGCGAAAGTTGCAAAGCGCGCATTCACCAGAAATTGCGATGCGGGCAGGGGAATGAAGGCAAGGCGGCAAGCGGCAACAATGAAAAGCAGGAAGCCGGCGGCACGAAGCGCGCCGAGCCGAATTCGAAGGCCGCTCCAGATTAGAATCGCGCCTTCCACCGCCCAGGCGATTGTGATCCAGCGTCCGTCGAGGCGAATCGGAATCGCGAGCGTCACAAACGTGAGAGCGAGGCCGGCGAAAATGATTCGAGTGACGGGCGGGCCAGAGGTTGTCTTCTCCGGTAAAGCACGCTCAATCGCGAGATGCACTGCTGCAAGCACGAGAACTGCAATTGTGAGCGCCCAGCGATGCTCGGGCCAGAGCATCGTACGCAACGCGACCAGGTAGGCGGCGGAATTTACGAAAACGATTGCGTTCTCGAGGAGCGAGAGCTCCCCCACTCGCCGGCTGCGTACGACGGGGAGCGCGGCGAACAGCACAAAAAACAGCGTCGCGAAAAACAGGGTAATCCCGAGCGCATCTTGCGCGTAGAAGTCGCCGTACCAGCCCCAAAAATAAATCAACGTCGCTACGAACTGAATCGGCGGAAGGCTTTTCCAATCGCGCGCCCTCGCCAGCCCCAGCATGCCCGCTCCCAGCACCGCCATATAAACGAAGAGCGTCACCTCGTGGTTCTCGCCCGTGCTGACGAGTTCGGGAGTGACGATTCCGCCGACAAGCGCGAGAACAGCGATCCGTTCGGAATTGCGCCCCACCGCGACGACGGCCGTCATTGCCGTCACGATGATCATCATCGCGAAAGCGGCCGTTTGCGAAAACACCAGATAGTAGTGCCATCCCGCCCACAGCGAAAGATAGAGAACTGCGGCGCCGAGGCCCGCGATGCCCTCTGAAAAATATTTGTAGCCACGGTTGAGCAGGCGATGGCTCCACGGGAAAAGCGCAGCGCCTATCACCAGTCCAATCGCGACTCTTCCGCGCGGGCCAATCCAATTATTTTCGAAGGCGTACTTCAGGAAGAAGGCGACGGCGAAGAGAATCGCGAGGATTCCGATGTAATTCATCCAGCGCCCCGCGACGAGGCTTTCGAGTTTCATGCTCTCGGCAGCGCTGGAATTCTGAGCCCACGATCCTGAGGCGAACGGAGGAGATGCCACGCGAGCGGGCTGAGGAGGCGGAGTTGTCGGCGCGATCGGTGGCGCGGGCGAATGTACGTTTACAGGTAGCGCAACCGTTGAAGGTGGCGGAGACGAAGCAACTGGCGCTGGTCGAGCTGGCTCGGGCGGCACGGGATGGGGAGCGGGGGGAACTGCCTCCGCAGCCGCCGGCACTTTCGCAGCCGCACCGGTGGCGAGAATCGTTGCCAGCGTCTTATCAATCTGCGTGAGGCGCTGCTCGAGCGCATAGATTCGGCTGATCAGTTGGGACGATTGTCCCAACGTCTCTTCGAGGTGCCGGACGCGAACGAATGCCACGATGGACAGGATCGGCGCGACGATCAAGAGGAGAACGGCAACCAGGATGATGAGAGGCACGCTCGGGTCCATGTTCACACGGTCCGCGATTTTTCGCGCTATTACAGCATCGGCACGTGAGCGCCACAATACGCCGGTTGTCTGCGGCTGTCTACCCGGCGCTAAGCTCGAGATACAGCGCCGAGGCGGCTGCCGAAGTGCGGTGCCGAGTCGCGGTGCGAGTTACGATGACGAAATGCGGTGCGAGTTGTAATGATAAGATGAGGCGTTCGTTCATCCATCGCGCGCGAGAGAGGCGACGTGCTGCGCAAACGGCAACTGATTCCGCCGCTCAGTATCCACACAGCTGATGGGCGCACCGCGCGCGCCTGGGACTTCAAGCAGAAGAAAAACCTCGTCATCGCGTTTCTGGATACCAATTGCGGGCCGTGCGACGAATTTTTGCGGGCACTCGCTTTGCAAGCGGCTGCGCTGCGTGAGAAGGACGCGGTGGCGCTGGTCGTGTTTCTCGAGCAGCCGTCGCGCCAGATTACCGATGGCCTCCCCGCAGAAATTATCGTCGGGTCGGACATGCCGGGCCGGGTGGCGCGCGAATTTCTAGGCGAGGACGCGTTCTCTGCGCGTGGGTTTGTGCGCGGCGGAGTGTTTGTAACCGACCGCTATGGCGAGCTCTCCGCGCTATGGGCGATCGAACGCCACCAATTTCCGCCGATCGCGGCAATCCTCAGCGCGCTCGATTACGTGCAAATGGCTTGCGACGGCTGCGGCACTCCGCTCTGGTCCGCCGAGTAGTCCGGCAACTTTACCCACCCAATAAAAAAGGGAGCCCCGAAGGACTCCCTTATTCGCTCTACCCAAGATTCCGGTTTCGGCGCGGCGAAACCGGCCCACCCCGGGATAAGAGACAGCCGTTCAGTTGAGTTGCACGCGAGGTGCCACCGCATCCAGTTTTCAACAGCAACCCGGCGGGATTGCCAGCACGTGACTTAGCTCGGCTTTGGCGATTTTGGGATGATTACAATTCGCGGAACCTACAATTTATAAAAGTCGGACTCTCCCGTTTTCTACAGACTTTGGAAGACTTCGCAGACTACTTGTCGGCCTAGCGTGAATAGCGACTGAAATCGTGGTGTCGACTTCGACGGGCTCGCCATTCAGAAGGGTTGGCTGATAACGCCATTGCTTAACGGCGTCGCAGCGCGGCCTTCCTCAGTTCGTCCGGTCCGACTGAGCCATGTCAGCTTCGACGAATTGTTCCGTCCTTGCCGATCACCGCGTGTAAGACCACCGTTCCCTGGATGTGTTTCGCTTTTGCTCGGCAGGATCGGATAGCTCGGCGAATCACCTGGTGCATCGATCTTGGCCGACGTGTACAGGTGGTAGGCCGATCCGAGCGCGGGCACTCGCCGGCGGCAGATAGGCTTGGGAACCGCGCGCCATGGCTTGCCAACCGACGTATCTGAAGTCTCCCTGCACAAACGACAAAAACCCCGGAGAAGTTCCACGCTCGCTTCCCCGCCTTGTCCATCGCGACTGAATAGACCGGAACGGGATCTTTGCATGGCCCTGATCGTCCGACGTGCGTAGGAATCAGTCGTGGGTTGGTCCGGCGATTCGACGAGCGCGTTACGGTAATCTCCGTCATACCCATATTTGACGTACCGCGCATTTGATTGCTTGAAGCTTTGCGTCGAAAGCTGGAATTGATTCTTCATATCTCTGTGCCATGCGAGCGCCCGATGTCATCGCCGAAGACTTTGGAAACCACGTTTGGTAGTGCCGGCAGGATGAAGCCATGCGTAAGGCGGACACCTGAGCGGCATCATTCTTTTGAATTGCTGATAGCAGTCGCTGAAGTAAGCCGTGGAGGCCATCCGCCGTATCCGAGTAAGCGCCGGCGGGGTCCGCGGGAGGTAGATTTGTTGGCGCCACCGCGTTTTGTTTGAGTCGATTGCGCGTTCGCCCCAGCCAGACGATCGCAGAACACAGCACGATCACGCCAAGCCGCAAGACCTTCATAATCCCGCTTTCCGGACAGAAATATCTTGGAGAGATACACGAAGAATAACTTGTACGCAACTCAAAATGCGGTACGTGCGCGCTTAAGCGGCGGCTGGTTTTGGCACGGTGGTGAGGGCCCGACGAATGCGCCTCCAAATCCAGCGCGCCGGGAAGAAGAGCAGCGCGGCCCACAGGAGGAGCGTGGGGCCGGACTCGAGCAGCCAGGCGAGGAGACCGATCACGTTTTCGACTACGCTGTGATAGCCGGTGACGAAAGCGTTGTGCAGGCGCGCGCCGGTCGAGAACGGAGCGCTATGAAGGCTGGCTTTGTACTCTTCGGCGACGGAGAGCGTCACCGTCCCGAAATCGACGCGCGACTGCAACGTGCGCTGGTCGGCTTCCATTTCTTCGATTTCGCCGCGGACGCGCGAGATCTCGTTTTCCACTTCGAGGACGTCTTTTACTTTGCCGGTGTTGTTACGCAGCACGTCGAGCAGGCGCTGCTCGGTGGCGCGGGAATTTTTCAGCCGCGCCACGAGATCGGTGTATTGCTTTGTGACTTCTTCGCCGCCCTGCGTTTCCTGCTCCACGCGGCCCAGCTGCTTCAGCTCCGCGAGCGCCGCGTCGAGTTGCGCGGAAGGAATGCGCAGCGTGGCGGAAAATGTCTTGGCGGCATCCGTCGGCGCGGCCGTGTTGAGTTCGCCGATGTAACCGGAGTGGCGAGCGGTCACGCTCTTCACCGCGGATTCAACGCTCGCGAAATCTTTTGCGATGATTGAGAGCGACGCGGTGCGCGCAATCATGGGCGCGGAAGGCGCACCCGGAGGGGGCGGGGGGGGGAGCCGGCGAGGCCACTCCCACTCCTCTAGACGCAGTTCGGGCTGGCGCCGAGACGTTGCGTCCGTCCAGCGAAGAATTCATTTCGAGAGAACTCGCGATGCGCGCATCCTCGAATCCAACCTGGGCCCGCGATTCGTTCGCCTGGGACTCTGCAGCCGTCCCGCCGACGATTCCTCTTCCGGCGCTGTTGTGCGCTACGTAGCTGTTCACCCGCCGATCCCTGTGGAGAGCCGGCCAGCCGATCAACATCACCGCGAGCATCGCCAGTGCGCCGGCGCTCGCCCACGCCCAGTGGCGCGTACGCTTCGAGCGAGCCAGCGCAAGCAAGCGCTGCAGCGGAGTCAATTCTTCAAGAGAAGGCTTCCTTTGTGCTTGCTGTGTTGCGCCGGCGGCGGCTTGCCTGTTGAGCTGCTCCGTCAAACGCGCGGGCGACGCTTCGATTCCCCACGCAGCGAGTTCGTGCGAGAGATTGCGGAAACTTGCCGCCAGCGTCTGACATTCGGCGCACTTTTGCATATGCAGCGCGATTTCTGCGGCGCGATCGGCGGGGATTTCACCGTCGAGGTAGGCCATCACTTCTTCCTGCTCAAATGGATGAGTCGAGCGCATTTTCTTTCCTCACTAATTTTCCGGGGACGCTTACCAGGATTTCTTTCAACGCCAGACGCGCGCGAAACAGGCGCGAGCGCACCGTATTGATCGGGACGCGCAGCACGCCTGCAATTTCTTCGTAACTCAGATCTTCGTATTCGCGCAGGAGCAGAACTTCGCGGTCGGCATCGTCGAGCTTTTGAATCGCTTCGCGCACCCAAAGGCCAGCGACGGAATTTTCCGGGACCGACGGCTCGACGTAATCGCCCCTTGGCGCCGCGCCATTCGAATTCTGTCCGGCTTTGCGGCGGTCGTTGGCCAGAATCTTGAACGCGATCGCAAAAAGGTAGGTGCGAAACGTGGCGCGAGGTTCGTATCTTTGAGCGCCGCGCAGAACGGCCAGAAACGTCTCCTGCGCCAGTTCTTCCGGGCGCGCCGGGTCGTTTACGCGCCGCCGGAAAAATGCGTATACCAATTCGCGATAGCGAAGAAAAAGTTCGGTGAAGGCTTCGTGTGAGCCTTTTTGGTACTCGAGGATCAGTTGCTCGTCAGTCGCCATGGGGCTGCTCGCCATCCCGTTCCTGCTGCCACGATCCTCTGTGGTTTTTGGTTCTCCTACTATGTGTAATGTAGTGGCCCGGTGAAAAGTTCCCGCGGAGATTAAGATTCTTCGCACGGTTCGCCGCGGTGGAGTGCGACTCGATTGAGAGCTAACCGAGAGCCAACGGACAGCCGACCGAGAGCCAACTGAAAGACACCAGCGCTCGCGCACTTGTGCCGCCAGGCTCCGAACCTTCTCACGAACTTAGAACGTGCGAGGGGCGATTCCTTGCAGGAAAAGGACGGAGCTAGGCGCCGATGGCGGAACGGAGAGCGGAGGCGAGCGATTCGGTCCAGCGGCGGACGTCCTCGTCGCGCTCAGCTTCCACCATTACGCGCGCGAGAGGCTCTGTGCCGGAATAGCGCAGGACGATCCGGCCGGAATTGCCAAGCGCTTTTTCGGCTTCGGCCAGCAGGCGCGAGACTTCCGGCAGGGATTCCAGTGGCGGCTTGGATTTCACGCGAATGTTCACGATTTTCTGCGGAAAGATTTTCAAGCCGGCAACGAGCGCATCGAGCGGCCCCGCAATCGCGATGATCGACGCGATTTTTACGGCCGTCAGCATTCCGTCGCCCGTGGTGGCGTCGTCGAGAAAAAGAATGTGGCCGGACTGCTCGCCGCCAAGATTCGCCCCGATGCGAAGCATTTCTTCCAGCACGTAGCGGTCACCGACGGCGGTGCGAGCAAGGGTCAGCCCCGATTCGCCGAGCGCGCGCTCGAGTCCCAGATTCGCCATCGTGGTGCCCACAATCACGTCGCCCTTCAACAGGCCCGCCGATTTCATGTAGCGGCCCGCGACGAGCAAAACCCCGTCTCCGTCCACGAGTTTTCCGGAAGCGCTGGCGAAAATCGCGCGGTCCGCATCGCCGTCGAAAGCTACGCCGAGCGCGGCGCCGGATTTGACGACACGTTTCTGCATCTCTTCGGGATGCAGCGATCCGCAACCGGCGTTGATGTTCTTTCCGTCGGGCGTGTTGTTGATTGCGATCACTTCGGCGCCCAGCATTCGAAAGAGCTGCGGAGCGAGCTTGCTTGCGGCGCCGTTCGCACCGTCGAGCACAATTTTCATGCCATTAAAATTTGCGCCCGGCAGAACCGCCGAGCGGAGCCCGCCGAGGTAATCTTCGTGCAGCTTTTCGTCGCCGTGGGGATGCGATTTGCTTGCCTGCGCCGCGCGTGAGGGGTTTGTGGCGGATGAATGGGCGGGCGGAGAAAGAATCAAGCGCTCGATTTCGGCCTCGACTGCGTCGGGAAATTTCATCCCGGAGGAAGAAATCAGCTTCACCCCATTATCGTGATAAGGGTTGTGCGATGCGGAAATCACCACTCCGGCGGAAAATCCTTCGCGGCTCACGAGCCACGCAACGCCCGGGGTCGTGACCACGCCGGCCGAAACCGGCTCCGCTCCCGCCGACGCAATCCCGCGTGCGATGCATTCAGTAATGTGCGGGCCGGATTCGCGCGTATCGCGGCCGATCAATACGCTCGGCGTCTTGCCATTGGCGCTCGACTGCGCCAGGTATTCGCCCAGTGATGCGCCGACGCGCTCGAGCGTCCGATCGTCGAGCGGATATTCGCCCGGGACGCCGCGAATTCCATCCGTGCCGAAAAGTTGTTTGGCCGCCGGGTTCTTGTTCGGCGTTTGTATCGTCATTGGGTCGATTCCGGGCTCGCGAGAGGCAAGCCAGCAATTCTACCATCGCAATTCCGCTTCTCTCGAAGGCACCCCCCGCGAGGGAAGCCAATTCATCACCCTGCGGCGCCGCTGCCAGTATCCGCCGGGGCACAGGGGTGTCCGCTCGCCGCGCGGCTGTGATATCGTAGCCGCGTGACAATCGAAACCGTCAAAGAAACCAAAGCTCCGGCCGGAGCCAACTCGGCAAGCGCGCGCATCATCGCGGCCGGAATCGTGATTGCGTTCTGCTACTGGGCTTCGACGGTGCTCGTTACGCTGGTCGTCGCCGTGTTGATGGCTTATTTTCTCGATCCCGTGGTGAACTGGCTGGAGGAATGGCACGTTCCGCGCGCGCTCGGTGCGCTGATCGTGGTTCTCTCGACGATTTGCTTGATGCTGCTTCTCGTCTGGACCCTGATTCTGCGCTTCGATCAATTTGGCCAGGACTGGCCGAACTACCAGAAGCCACTCCGCACCGTCGCAAGCGCCGTTTCGAAGAAACTCGAGACGTTCGAGTCGCACGTATCCGAGATTGAGCCTGCGGAGAAATCCGGAGAGCGAATCGTGACCGTGACGGAATCGCATCCCGTTCGCAACGCTCTGCTTTCGCGGCTCGGCGCCCTCGAGGCCGTCTTTGTGGCGGCCACATTCGTCCCCTTTCTTTTATTTTTTATGCTCGCGGCGAAACGCCAGGTGTGGCACGCGACGATGCAATTATTCCCCGCCACCGAACGCACGCTCGTAAAGCAAACGCTTTCCGAGGTGACGCTCGTCTTACGAAGCTATGTGATTGGCACGGCGCTGGTGGGCTTGATCCTCATCTTTGCGAGTTGGATGTTTTTCCTGAGTATTGGACTCGAATTCCCGTTTCTCGCCGCACTCGTATCGGGAATGGTCAATCTGATTCCCTACTTTGGAGTGGTCCTCTCCTGGTTCCCGCCCGTCATCATCGGGCTTAAGCAATTCCACAAGGTGGAGCCGTTCATCGGCATCATCGTGATGATGACGGTTCTGCACCTGGTTGCCGCGAACCTGCTGATGCCGGCGCTGGTTGGCTGGCGCGTGCGGCTGAATGCCCTTGCCCTCACGGTGGCGCTGTTGTTCTGGGGCTTTCTGTGGGGTCCGATGGGATTGATCCTCGCGGTGCCCATCACGGCCGTACTGAAAGTGATCTGCGATCACGTCGAAAGCTTGCAGCCCGTGGGCCGCTGGCTCAGCGCGTAAATCCATTCCTTCCGCTGAATCTCCTACACACCATCGTACGAGCGATGAATTGCGTCGACCGCCATCTTGAGCGCGGCAAAATCGGGCGCGTCCTGAATCATGCGAATGGCGGCAATGCCGGCCGCGCCTGCGCGGATACATTCGCGAGCATTGGCCTCGTTCACGCCGCCAATCGCAATCACTGGAATTCGCACCGCTCGCACCACCTCGGCGAGTTCCCCCACGCCATGCGGCTTGCCGAAAGGAATCTTCGAAGGCGTCTCGTAGATCGGACCGAAGTAGGTGTAGCTCGCTCCTGCGCTTTCCGCCTCGATCGCTCCATCGCGGTCGTGGCAGGAGACTCCGATCAGGAAATCGGAGGGAGCATTTCCGCGGCGGCACCACTCGACTGCTTCGCGCGGTGCAATCGAAGCATGGCCCAGGTGCACTCCCGCAGCACCGGCGGCGATCGCGACGTCGAGCCGGTCATTGATGATGACGCGCGCGGAACGCTCCGCAACTGCCTCCCGCGCCAACCCGAGTAGCGCGCTCGTCGCGAGATCTTTCTCGCGAATCTGCACCCAATCAGCGCCCGCCGCCATCGCGGCGCGAATTTTCCCGAGCAGCGCCGGCATGGACTTGTCGCCGGAAAGCGCCTGGCGGTCCGTCACGTAGCAGAGGATTGGTTTGTTAGCTTTGGCTGGCAACGGGGGCGGTCCGGCTGCGAAACGCATCGAGTGCGAGGAAGACATTCAAGATGCCCAGACCCGAAATCGCTCCGCGCGTGAACGGATTATTGGCGAAGAATCCCAGCCCCGGATATTGGTACAGAAAATAATTCTGCTCCCAGATGCCCGACCATGGCACCAGGATCAACACCAGTCCGAGCTCGAGCCAAACCAGCAGCCACACGACGCGAAACAAACGGGTCATCATCGGCTTAGGATTATGGGAGATTATCCGCGGAGTGGCAACTGCAAGTCCCGATTCGGACGGCGACGATTGCGCGGCTAGTGTTTCTGCAGTTCGGCGATACGATCGGCCACGTCGCGATAGTCGATATTCATCGCGTAGACCTGGCGGAAGCTGTCGAGCGCCTGTTTCGATTCGCCGGCATTTTCGAGCGCCATGCCCAAATCGTAGCGCAGCGCGAGAACGGCTTCCTCTTCGAGTCCGGGCACTTCGAGCGCGCGTTGATACCAGATCGAAGCAATCTTGGGCTCGCCTTTATCCATGAACGAGAGCCCCAGCATCGTGGAGCAGTTCATCGCATAGCGGAACGGCTTGCCCTTCTGTATCGCTTTCGCGACTTTCTGAAATTCTCCGATGGCTTCGTCGAGCAGACCCATCTCCCGGTACGCGATGCCCAGGTTGTAGTGCGTCTCGAGGTCTTCATCTTCCTCGCCGAGTTCGCCCAGTTCGGTGCGGAACTCCTGAAACACTTCCGCAAGCTGGTTCAAGCTCTCCGCGGAAATCGGAGGGACGGACGAACCGGCGGAATTGCCGTTCGCAGCCCCGGCCGAGGGGAGCGGCACCGCGCCGACTGGTTCCGGTTCCTGCTCGAATATTTTGCCAAGCGAAATGGGCGCTGCGATTTCAGCAGCCGGGGCGCCGAAACCGTCAATCTCGGCGACAAGCTCGCTGATGAAATCTTCCGTCGTGGCAGGCTCAGGCGCGGCGGCGGATGTAGTCTGCGGCGTTAGCTCGAGTTCAAAATCGTGAGTCCCTGCCGCAGCCGGCTCGGCTGCAAGTTCTGCCGCCAGGTCCGCGGCCATTTTCACGCTTTCGGGTTCCGCGGGCGGTTCTTCGACCAACTCGAAAACGGGCTCGGCTGCCGGCTCTTCGGCGACGGCTTCCTGGCCGACGATATCCTGGAGATCGATTACCTCAGGTTCCGGCGGTGGTGCGGGTGCGGGCGCCGGTTCGTCAAGATCAACCTGCGCAACCGAAAGCTCAGTCTCTTCCGCAGCGGCCTCAACCAACGCCGCAGGTTCAGGCTCGGAAGCGGCTTCTTCAGAAATGGTGAACTCGGTGGCCGGCTTGCTCGCGGCTTCCGCTGCGGCAGGAGCAGCCGCCACGGGCGTTTGCGCCGGAGGCTCAACCACGTCCTGAATCATCGCTTCCCACTCATCCGAGAGGTCAACTTCGTCGGACGCTCCAGAGGGCGCCGCGGAGGGCGGCAGCGGGAACAGGCGCCGCAGCTTCGGACGCGGCAGGCGCAACTTCCGCCGCCTTCTCGGGTTCGGCGACGCTCGGCGCGGGCGACGAAGCCACAGCTTCTGCCGGTTGCGAACCAGCATCCGGCTGTATGAGCGATATCTCGAATTCAACAAACTCGGGCGATTCCGGCTCGGCGGCCGCTGGAGTCGACGCAACTTCGAATGTGGGTGTTTCCGCTGCAGGCGCTGCTGCCACCGGCGCGGCCTCAGCGGATGCCTGCGCCTCGGCGGCGGGCGGCGCGCTCAACGGAGGCGCTGCGGGCAATTCATGTTCCTCCATCCCGGCGGCTTTCTGGAATCGCTGGCGGAGTTCGAGGAAGCGATCGGCATTGACCGTATCGTGCCGCTCGCGATGAATCTGTTCGAGCTGTGAGGCAAGCTCGGCGGTGCGACGTTCATTGCCGGCGCCGAGGTTCATATCCAGCAGCCGTTCGAGCGTGGGAGTGTGGCGCGGCGCGCGCTGCAAAACATTTTCGAGCAGATGGGTGGCCTTTTGCGTCAGGCCGTAGCTCGAGAACAAATCCACATCCGTAAGCGCTTGCGCGATGTATTTCTGCGTTTCCTCGTCGTACGTTTCTTCCACGATCGCGACGGGGGCCGGAGGCGGCGCCTTCTCGTTTTCGTCGATGCGCGGGGGAGGTTCGGGAGCTTTCGTGCCGGGCGCTGCTTGTGAGGTGCCGCCGCTTTGCGCGCGCAGCTGGTTCAATCGTTCCACCAGGCGCTCGTCGTCCTTATTGCGGTCAATGAGTTCCTGCAGGCATTCTTCCGCGCGAGTGTAGTTTCCTCGGGAGGCGGAAAGATCGGCTAGCTGGCTGAGAGCGAGCGGCAATTGATGGGAATTGCTGGTATGTCGGCAGTAGTCGACCATCAATTCCAGCGGCGCCGCTTCCTGAGGAAGCTTTTCGACCGTTGCCGAAACTGCCTTCAAGAATTTATCCTGCTCGCCCGCTTCGATCATCGGATTGCGAAGTTCTTCGAGCAGCGCCAGCGCTTCCATCCCCTGGCCGTTCGCAATCATCGTTTCCGCCACGGTGTAAAGCGCGGCGGTGTGCTGATGGCCTCGCGCGAGCTGCTTCCGAGCGCGGTCAGCCGCCTTCTGGATCTGTCCCGACTTGATTTCGAGGTCCAGCAGCATGTTCGTGACTTCGCCGCCGGCGTGCGCTTCGGGGTGGGACTCGAGAATCGTGACGGACTCCGCTTCCTTACCACCCGCCGAGAGCGATTTCGCCCGCAGGAGCAGCGCGGCGCCGTTCGTAGGATCCACTTCGATGGCGCGCTCCACGAGCTTGGCCGCTTCGTCGTGTTCGCCGCGATCGAGTAGACGCTGCGCGTAGTTCAAATAGGTCTGGGCTGCTTCCTTCTTCTGGCCCATTACGTTGTAGAGCTCGGCCAGGCGCATCTGCACGCGGAGGTTTTCCGGCTCCACGTCGAGCAGCCGGTGCAGAACCTCCACTGCTTTCTGCGCATGATTCGCTTTCAGGTGCGCTTCCGCAATTTGCAGGAACAGGGGCCGCGCCTCGCTCAGCACTCCCTGCTGCACATACAGATCAGCGAGCCGTTCGAGCGGCGCGAGTTCATTTGGCGCCAACTTCGCAATTTTCTTGTAGATCGCGATGGCTTTGCTGTTGAAGCCGTCGTTCAAATAGACCTGCGCAAGCCGCTCGAAATATTCGATGGCGTGCGACATGTCTCCCTGGCGGGCGTAGAGGTCGCCCACCGTCATTAATGTGGCTTGATCTTTCCCGTCATTCCGCAGGATTTGCTGATACTCGGCGATAGCCTGAGGGACTTTGCCCTGGTTGAGGAATTTCAGCGCGTTTTCCAGCGCTTTGCTTTTGTTGAAAGCCATGGATGATTTTCGTCTGCCTCGCCCCGAACGCCGATGGCAGTACCTTCCGCCCCGTTGAGCCTGAACGCAGGCTGAGACCTGAGGTTAGCACGCGCCAAAATGAAGGGTCTATGAACCGCCGTAGGCGTGGTGACGAAGGGGATAACAGGTACCCGGGTACTGTTACCTCGGCGAAATCGGGGCTGAAGCCGGAGCTACCGATGCCTCGGGGAGCGGCAAGGGGCTTTGGGTTGCCCCCGTAGCCCAGCAGCGAGCCTCCCGCACAGGAGCGTATGAGAACCGGTGCAGCGGACTGGGGCCGTGCTGACGAAGCGCGGCGAGGTGCTCGGGAGTGCCATATCCCTTGTGCTGGGCCAGTCCATATTGAGGATAGATCTGGTCGAACTCTTCCATCCGGCGGTCGCGATCCACTTTTGCCAGAATGGAGGCCGCGGCAATCGAGGCGGAGCGCATATCGCCGTGGATCAGGGCTTTTTGCTCGATGGGGAGGTCGAGCTCGATGGCGTCGAGCAGCAGGTAATCGGGGAGAGGATGAAGCTGCGAGATTGCGGCGACCATGGCCTGGCGGCTGGCCTGATAGATGTTCCAGGCATCGATGCGGCTCGAATCTATTTCGGCGACGGCCCAGGCCAACGCGTGCTGGCGTATGCGTTCGGCGAGAATGAATCGCCGTTCGGGATTGATTTTCTTGGAATCATCGAGGCCGACGATTCGGCGAGTGGGGCTGAGGATTACCGCTGCGGCTACCACCGGGCCAAACAGCGAACCGCGGCCGGCTTCGTCGAGTCCGGCAATACGCAACCAGCCGCGCTGGCGCGCTTCGCGTTCGTAACGCCTCGAGCAGAGCCGTTCCACGTTCGCGCATTTTAGCACAGGCCCGACTCCGCGCCGCGCGCCCGAATCAAGCCTGGTGTCCAGCACTTCGTCCAGCCCTTCTGTTCAGCCGTTGTGTCGCAGTTTTACATCCGCGGTGCGCCGGTGCTGTTCGCCTTCGCCGCGCAAAAAAAAGGCCCGCCCCGATTTCTCGGAGCGGGCCAAAATCCGACTGCGATCTTTACTTCGAGTCGGCGGCAGCGGCGCCTGCGGCAGCGGCGGCAACCGTCTCAAATCTCTCGACGCGCTTGATGCGCGCGGCCTTGCCTCGCAGCCCGCGCAGATAATTGAGCTTCGCGCGGCGCACGCGGCCTTGCCGCACCACTTCAATCGACCCAATCATCGGCGAATGTACGGGGAAAATCCGCTCGACGCCAATTCCGAAGCTCACGCGGCGAACCGTGAACGACTCGCCCAGCATCTCTCCGCGGCGGCTCATCACCACGCCTTCAAACGGTTGGATACGCTCTTTGTCGCCCTCGCCTTCCTTCAAACGCACGTTGACGCGGATCGTGTCGCCCGGACGAAATGCCGGGAGATCCTTGCGAAGTTGAGATTCCTGCACACTGCGAATAATCGGCTTCATCGCTCTTTTTCCATGCAGACCCGCTCAGGTGGGGCCAGCTACGACACACAATCACTGATTTTAACGAAATCGGCCCAATTTGACTACATTAAATTGCGGATGCGGGAGCGTCCTTGGGCACGAGGTCGGGGCGGTTCCGCCGCGTCTTTTCGAGGGCTTGCTGGCTGCGCCAGCGGCGAATTTCTTCGTGATTGCCGCCGAGCAGAACTTCAGGAACGTCCCAGCCGCGGAAGGACGGCGGGCGCGTGTAATGCGGGTAATCGAGAATGCCGCGATTGGTCGGGGCCCGCAAATTCCCCGGTCGCGCGGCTGCTCGCGATATGACCATCGGCAGCGGCTTCGGTGGCGCTAAATGATTCGTTTACGGCGGAATCTTCATTGCCGAGCGCGCCGGGAATCAGCCGCGTGACCGCGTCGAGAACCATCGCGGCCGGCAATTCGCCGCCCGACAGCACGAAATCGCCGATGGAGATTTCGTCGGTCGCCAGATGCTGGGTGACGCGCTCGTCAACGCCTTCGTAGCGGCCGCAGATCAGAACGATTCGCTCGCAGCTTCGCGAATCGTCGCGCCAGTTTCCTGCCGAAAAAGTTTCCCCGCGGCCGAAAGCAGCACGATCGCGGTTCCTGCCGGTGGTCCCGCTTCCGCTTTCGCGCCAAGCAGCGATTCCACCGCTTCGAACAGCGGCTCGGGCTTCATCACCATTCCCTCGCCGCCGCCGAACGGACGGTCGTCCACCGTGCGGTGGCGGTCGTGCGTGAAATCGCGCAGATCGTGCACGTGCGTTTCGATCAGCCGCGCTTCGCGCGCGCGCCGGACGATTCCGTAGTCGAGCGGGCCGCCGAAGAACTCCGGGAAAATCGTAATCAGATCGAATCGCATGAGCGCTAATCGTACCTCAATGGGAGTGGAAACGCTGTCGCTGCGAGAACAGCAGGAATCGGCAGCCGGGAGAAGGCGGAAATCGAGCTATTCGCCTTTTGATTTGCTTTTCGATTTGCTGTTCGATCCGCTTTTCGATTCGCTGTTCAGGTCGCGGTTCAACTCGCGAAGTCCTTCGGGAAGCACCACTTCGATGCGGCGCGCGGCCGTATCGATCTTGACGCAAATCTCCTGCGCCAAAGGGATCAGAAGTTCGCCTTTCGGCGAATCGATTCCGAGGATCGGCGTGCCTTTCAAATCCTCACCCGGAATCTCGACGTCGCGAACGCGGCCGAGCAGCGCGCCGCCGTCGCGTTCATACACTTCGCAGCCGGCCAGATCGCTGACATAGAAACTGCCGGCCGGAAGAACCATCCGCTCGCTGAAAGGAATCTGCACTTCTAGGCCGACGAGTTTTTCGGCGTCCGAAATCGAGTCCGCGCCCTCGAAATGAAAGATCGCCTGGCCGCCGCGGCTGTGACTGAGCCAGCAGGAACGGACGCGAACGCTGCGCGGCGGCTCCGTGCGCCCGCTCCACAATTGTGCGGATTTCAGGCGCGTGAGCCGGTCAGGAAAGTCGGTGAGGATTTCAGCGGCCACTTCGCCGCGGCGCCCGTGCGGGCGCAGGACGCGCGCAATGGTGACGCGGGCCGATGAAGGTGGTTGCTCGGGCGTCACTACTCGAGAATTTCCAGCGTAAAACGTTTTCGCAATTTCATGCCTGCAGCGCCCAGCAGCGTGCGAATCGACTTTGCCGTGCGGCCCTGCCGCCCGATTACCTTGCCCAAATCTTCGGGATGCACGCGGAGTTCGAGGACCGTGACCTGCTCGCCTTCCACTGCCTTGACCTGCACATCATCGGGGTGATCAACCAGTGCTTTCGCAATCGACTCAACGAGCTCTCTCATCGCGATTCCTCCGCAGCGCGGCGAGTCGGGACGAACTCGCTCGAACGTGTACGTGAACTAGGCACATACCCAGGCTGGGGGTGAGACGCGTCAGGCAGGTTTCTGGTTCCGAAGAAAACTGCGAACTGTGTCGCTGGGCTGCGCGCCCTTGCTGATCCAGTATTGCGCGCGCTCGCGGTCGAGTTCGATCTTCGCGGGCTTCTGCAGAGGGTCGTACGTCCCGATAATTTCGACGAAACGTCCATTTCGCGGGCGCGTCTTTTCGGTGACAATCACGCGGTAGAAGGGCCGTTTCTTCTTGCCGAATCGGGCTAAGCGAATCATCAACACTAGAAAATCCTCCTCAATCGAATCCCAAGATTATATCGGAACGGTTGCGAATCACCAATCGTTAATCTGCGCAAGCAGGGCGCGCTGGAAACACTGCCGGGGTGCCTCGCGAGCTTACTCTTCACCCGCCAGGCCCGGCGGCGGCTTCATGCCTGCGAATTTGCCGAGGCCGCGCATCTTTGTTTTCGCGTAGCTGCCGTATTGCTTCATCATCCGGCGCATATCGGAGTACTGCTTGAGGACTTGATTCACTTCCTGGACGGAGGTGCCGCTGCCGCGAGCGATGCGCTTGCGGCGCTTGCCGTCAATCAGGCGATCGTCGGCGCGTTCGGCGGCGGTCATGGAATTGATGATGGCTTCGACGGAGGTGAGGCGCTTCTCGTCAATCTCAGTGTTTTTCGGCAGGTTCGCGAACGGTCCCACCTTCGGCAGCATACCCATCAATTGCTCGAGCGAGCCCATTTTCTTGATCTGCCGAAGCTGGTCGCGGAAATCTTCGAGAGTGAAATCGTTCTCGCGCAGCTTGCGTTCAAGCTCGCGCGCCTTCTTTTCGTCAATGTGCTTTTCGGCTTTTTCGATCAGGCCGAGGACGTCGCCCATGCCCAGAATGCGGGAGACGATGCGGTCGGGATAGAAGGGTTCGAGGGCATCGTATTTTTCGCCGATGCCGACGAACTTTACGGGCGCGCCTGAAACCTTGCGGATCGAGAGGGCCGCGCCGCCGCGCGCGTCGCCATCGAGTTTCGTCAGGACCACACCGGTGATGCCGAGCTGCTTGTGAAATTCGCCCGCGGAGCGGACCGCGTCCTGGCCGATCATGGCGTCCGCGACGAAGAGAATTTCGGTGGGATTCAGCTCGCGTTTCAACATCTGCAGCTCGTTCATCAGTTCGGAATCGATGTGGAGACGGCCGGCGGTGTCCACCAGGATTACGTCGTTTGCGGACATTTTTGCTTCGCGCACGGCGCCGCGCACAATTTCGAGTGGCTTGTCGGTTCCCGTGCCAGGCCAGCAGGGAGTGCCGGTGGCGCGAGCCACCTGCGCCAATTGTTCGCGGGCGGCGGGGCGATACACGTCGGTGGAGACGACCATCGGACGATGACCGTGTTCGGCGAGCCATTTGCCCATTTTCCCGGTGGAGGTGGTTTTTCCGGAGCCCTGAAGACCGACGACGAGCCAGATGGAAGGCGGACGCGAGCCGAATTGCGGCTTGGCTTCGCGGCCGAGAAGATCGGCGAGCTCGTCGCGCACGATTTTGACGACTTGCTGGTCGGGCGAAAGTTGCAGCAGAACTTCCTGGCCGAGCGCTTTCTCGCGGACGTGCGCGATGAATTCGTCGGCAACGCCGAGGTTCACGTCGCCATCGAGGAGCGCTTCGCGAATTTCGGCGAGGCCGGCGTCGAGATGCTCGTCGGTGAGCTTGCCCTGGCCGCGCATGTTCTTGAATGCGCGCTGTAGTTTGTCGGTAAGTGTTTCAAACATTGAGAATCCGTGACTGCAATTCGTGACGCGTAATTCGTGATTTGTGATTCGTGATGCGCAGCTGCGGAAGCCTGCTAGTTTTTCGCTGCTTCGGCGCGTTTTGCTTGCGGAGCTGCGAATCCTTTCAGCAGCGCGCTCAGCTCGGCGGATGAAACTGTGTCGTCGACAAACGTGAACGTGCCTTTCTCTCTTATTTCCTTCGCAGCTTTCAGAAATGCGCCGATGGCGACACGGGAGAGCGCCGCGCCGAGGCTGATTCGCTTTGCGCCTGCCGCGATGAGATCTGCGACCGGAAAATTCTGGCCCTTGATGCCTGCAAGGACATTTACTGGCTTCGGAGCGACTGCTGCGCAGACAGTCTTAATCGCGGCGAGATTTGGCAGACCTGGCGCGTAAAGCACGTCAGCGCCGGCTGCTGCGAAAGCTTGCAGACGGCGAACGGTATCGTCGAGATCGGCGCGGCCGTGGAGATAATTTTCGGCGCGTGCTGTGAGCGTAAATGCGAAAGGCAACGCTCGCGCAGCTTCGACGGCGGCGGCAACGCGCTCGACGGCATGAGCATGGTCGTAGATGGGACGAGCGTCGTTGCCGGTGGCGTCTTCGACAGAGCCGCCGACGATTCCCGTGGCGCCAGCGAGCCGGATCGTTTGCGCAACGAATCGCGGGACGTGGCCAAAGGTGTTTTCGAGGTCGGCGCTAACCGGAAGATCGGTGGCTTCAGCGATCACATGGCAGTGGGCGAGAGCTTCTTCGCGTTTCACTTCGCCATCGCTTCGGCCGACGGTGAAAGCGAAACCCGCGCTCGTGGTGGCGAGGGCTTCGAAACCGAGCGCTGCGAGCATTCGCGCGGAACCTGCGTCCCACGGATTCGGGATGACGAAGGCGCCGAGCCGATTAGGGCCGGCGGGTTGGCTGGGCTGGCCGACGGCAGCCGTCAAGCCATGAAGGGCGCGAAATTTTGCTGCTTTTTCGAGTTGACTAACGCTCATGCGAAGCTCTTTTCTGGGCTTTATTTTCGATCTGAAAAATCGCAATTTCTTCGCGATTAGGAAAAATTAAGTGGCGGTTTATCAGTTGGTTGGGAGAAATTCTAATCGCGGATTCGCGATTAGAACTTCGGGCTTTCTGTCGAGCTGATCGGCGGAGGCTAGGCGACCTCGAAGCGGCGCGAGAAGCTGCGGCGGGCGGACAGGATTTTGGTGGTCCGGGAGGCGTTATGCAGACCCCCAGGTTGCGCCCGGCCGGGGCTTCCGGCTGGCGCGACGACGGGGCCGAGTTGTCGAAGCGATTCATACCCATCATTAGGCTAGCACGATGTAGGAATGATGCAAGAGGGTAGGTCGCGTAACGATTTTGGGGTGGTGAGGGAAAAGTGTGAACGGATGACGGGTTGCCATGTTCGCGGCGGCTTGCCCTCAGCGGCGAGCCGCGCGGGTTTCAGGTAGCACCGCGAGCAAAACCCTGCGAAGAGGAGCTTCGTCACGACGGCGCGCGAATATGGGAGTGATTGCCTTTTAGACAATTTGTGCAGAAAGTGAATGCGCTGCCGGGCGGTGTGCGGTAGGATGCGCGCATGTTGTTGAAGAAGGTTTGGCGGGTGTGCGACGGGGAATTGCGGCGTGTGATCGGGGCGATTATGGGGATGTTGGAACACACGCGCGAACTTGACGAGCAGGCTTTGCGCTCGTTGGGTGTTGTTCCTCGGGAGCCTCGCTCGCACTAGCGATTGCCGGGCTGTGAGGTCCTGGCCTCAGAGACTGGCGGGGATGTGTCGCTCTGCAGGGCTTGGAATTCCTTCCTGATTCAAATCAAACATTTTTGACGGCAAGCAAGCGTGAGAATTTCTGAGCGGAGAGCCGTCGCTGCGCTGCGCATGACGACTGTCGCGCGGCGATTGTGACTGCGTGCCGAAGTTGACTGCGCGAGGTTACGGTTGGATCTGAACCAAGCCAGGTTCGGGTTTTGGTTTTGGTGCGCCCGGGCGCCAGCGCGAGGGATGGATTGAGCGGGCGCGAATTTTGTTGATGAAGAGGCCTGTATTGATGGAGCTCGAAACGAAGTGGCCCACTTTCAGGGGGCCCACTACTTTTTCCGTCTTGATCCAGTGGAGCGCGCTGCTGATGGTGCAGCCGCACTGCGAGCAGTCGGGCGTGCCGCCGAAAACGCAAGGCTCGACGCGGCTTTTGAGGTCGGCGGAATAGTTGGCGGACATTTTCGCGAACAGGCAATCGTCGGGATCGCTGGGCGGGCGAAGCAGCGCTTCTCCCATGCCCTTCGTGAACAGAAATTTCGGGAATTTCTTGTACATCAGCGGCAATTCGCGCGCGAGGGTTTCGCGGTCAGCCGGCAAAAGCATTTCGGCGCTTTGTTCGCCGATTTGCGGTGTATAGACGCTGACCCACACGCGATTCACTTCGGGGCGCGCGCTCCAGAAAGCGACGTATTCATCGAGGTAGCCCGGGCGCTGCATCATCGGGCGCGTGATCACCCAGTGGACATTGATTTCGCGGCCTTCGATATTCTTGAGAATTTTTTCGTAGGTGGCGGGCGCGCGGCGGATGTCGTGGTGCTCGGGCAGCCCGTCAATCGAGACGGCCACGCGGACGCGCGGCAGCTTCATCCACTCCGCAGGGATGGGAATGACGGCGCTGGTGACGACGAGTGTGAAAATATTCATGCCGCTCAGGACGGGAAGGATGCGGCTGAGTTCTTTGTGGCGGACGAGCGGTTCGCCGCCGACAAGCGAGACGTGAATCGGCTTATGCTTGCGAACGAGATCCACCACGCCGTTGACGAGCGCGTCGCCGCGGAGATCGTTGAGCTGGCGGAGCGTGGTTTCGCCGCCGAGGTGCGAATCGCCGTAGGCATAACAGCCCGGGCAGGTGAGCGGACATTCGCGCGTGATTTCGATCGAGAGCATGGGGACTTTTCCAGTGAGAATATTTCCCCACGCGGAGAGAATTTCGCGCTTGGTGATACTGGGATTGGGAGCGACGGAGGTGGATGCCATAGGGGGGCTATTATGACGCAAAACCGGGGCGAAGGGTTTTTTGTAAGTGAGCGGGGAGGCAAAGTGGCACGGAGGCTGGGAGACAGGAAGAAGTAACGGAAGGAGCGACGCCTGATTCGTTGACAGATGATGTTTCCGGGGGTACGGTGCGGCGTTGGCGTTTCGAGGAGCGAGCGATGAAGAATGCACTCTTGGCGGTTTTGATCCTAGTGGCGTTTGCAGCGCGGGCGCAGGCGCCTGCTGGGAATCCAGTTCCTACGAAAGATGAGCCGCACCATCATCTGGTGCTCGAGAACTCCTACGTGCGAGTACTGCACTTTGAGCTTCCGGCGCACGAGGCGACGTTGCTGCACGCCCACGATTTGCCGTACGTGTCCGTTGCGCTCGGCCCGGGGGATTTTATCAACGCGGTGGTGGGCAAGCCCGAGACGCATTTGACGCCGGCGGACGGACAAATCGGCTACTCGAAGGGAGGGTTCGCGCACATCGTGCGGACGGATGCAGGGACGCCGTTTCAGAATTTTACCGTGGAGTTGCTGAAACCGCAGGGGACGGTGCGGAACCGTTGCGCGAAAATAGTGGCGGATTTGCCGGTGGAGGAGTGCGCCGGGGCGGTGGCGGGCGCGAATGTGCCTGTGCTCGAGACGGACGAGATAAAGGTCGAATCGGGGACGCTGGCGGCGCAGGAGAAAAGGGCGGAGTTGGCATCGGAAACGCCGCGGGTTTATCTGGTGCTCGATAAATCGGAGCTGACGATCACGATTCCCGGGCTGGGAGATAAGACGCTGCACGCGGGAGAGGCGTTCTGGCTTCCGGCAGGGGCCGCGCCGGCGCTCGCGAATCCGGGGACGGGGGTCGCGCGATTTGTGGTGTTGAGTTTCAAGGACGGCGGAAAGTAGAGAAGTGGAAATAGAAAGCCGGCGGCCCGCGACGCACTCCGCTGGAGCGGGTGAATAGCGTTCCTTGACCGATGTGCGGGGGTCGTCTAGACTCGTTGTTTCGCCTGGGCGCGCGATTTGCCACCGTGTGGCTTCGAGCGGGTGGCGAAACTCGCAGGGCGCGTTGAGCGTAATCTATAATAGAGATTGAGCGAAAAGCAGAGGAGAGGGATCGTTGCCGAAACGCACTTATCAGCCACATGTGCGCCGCCGTCATAAGAAGCACGGCTTCCGCGCACGGATGAAGAGCCAGGGTGGACGGAAAGTACTTGCGACACGCCGCAAGAAGGGGCGCCACAGTCTCACGCGCGTCTGACCCGCCGCGGCAGGAATTTCCCCGCGCCGCTCGCCTGGTACGCCGGTCGGAATATGACGCGGTGTATCGCGAGGGCCGCCGCCGGACGAGCCGCGAGTTCGCCGTTTTTCTTCGCGCTAATGGCCTCGACGAGAGCCGATTCGGCTGGAGCATCAAGAAAGCGCTGGGGAGCGCGGTGAAGCGCAACCGAATTCGTCGCAGAATCCGCGAAATCGTACGATTGCACCGACAGGAGATTTCTCCAGGATGGGACATTGTGATTCACCCGCGCACGTCAGTGGCTACGGCGGAGTTCGCCGGGCTGACGGAAGAGCTGCTGAAACTGCTGCCGCGGCGGGCGGCGGAGACGGGCTCGGGATCGGGCACGGGCGCGGCTCCCAGCAAAGATTAAGCGCAAGCGTGCGTGCCGCCGGGAAATGGGCGTTACTTCTCTTTGTGCGGTTCTACCAGATTTTTCTTTCGCCGTTTTTCGGCGGCGCCTGCAAGTTTTATCCCTCGTGTTCAAAATACGGATATGAAGCGATCGCGCGGCATGGGGCGTGGCGCGGGTCTTTACTGGCGATGAAGCGATTGCTGCGGTGCCGGCCGTTTACCAAAGGCGGATTTGATCCGGTGCCGGATGAGATAGCCGAAGCGAAGAGTACCCGGGAGTTTGCGCAGTGAATGAAATGAACGATCAAATACGCGCGGTGGTGTTCATTCTGCTCGCGCTGCTGATTCTTTTTACCTGGGGACACTTCTTCAAGCCGCCTGCTCCCGTGCCACAGCCTGCCGTAACCGGAGTTTCGCAGGGAACTTCTCCGAGCGTCGCGCCAGGACAGCCGGCTGCGGACACGCTTCGCGCGTCCGCGGGGTCTTCCGGAGGCAAGCCTGCATCGCCCGGCGCGGTGCAAGCGGCGGAAGAAAAAACAGTGGTGGTGGAGAGCGCGCTCTATCGCGTGGAACTCTCGAATCGCGGCGGCGTAGCGCGTAGCTGGCGGCTGAAAAAATATTTGACCGACGAGAAGCCGGCGCGGCCGCTGGATCTTGTGAATGCCGCTGCGGCGAAGGAATTGGGCTGGCCTTTTTCCGTGGTGCTCGCCGATCCGCAACTCGAAGCGGCGGCGAATTCGGCTCTCTACGAAGTGACGCCTCCCGCGACGGGTGCGGAACTACAAGCGCCGGTGGACGTGACGTTTCACTGGAGCGATGGGCACCTGGACGTGGTGAAGAAGCTTTCGTTCACCCAGGACTACCAGATGACGGTGGAGTGCACGGCGACCGTGGACGGGAAGGCCGTGCCGGTGGCGGTCGCGTGGCGCGGCGGGTTTGGCGATAAAGAGGTTTTCAACGCGGCGCAGCTCGTGAGCGTTTTCTACAATCAGGGCGGCAAGCTCAATCTGCTGCAATACAAAAAGCTGGGCGTCCCCGGAAATCAGGCGCAGCCGGCGATCCAGAGCGGCCCGCTCGAATATCTGGGCATCGAGGATCAATTTTTTACCGCGGCATTTCTTCCCGACGGCACGAACCTTTCGCTGTGGCACTGGATGCAGAATCACAACGTGGAAGTGGACGGCAAGACGGTGCCGGAGCCGGAAGCGGAAATGGCTGCGGGCACCACGGAACCGGCGCCGTTGCGCGCGCGCATTTACGTGGGACCGAAAGACCTGACGCTGCTGAGCAAGGTGAATCCGCCGCTCGAGGACCTGGTGCAATTCGGATGGACCGGGATCATCGCGAAGCCGATTTTCGAGATTCTGAAATGGATCGACCGGTACGTTCCCAATTATGGATGGGCGATCGTAATCCTGACGCTGATCATCAACATGGCGATTTTTCCGCTGAAGATGAAAAGCTGGCGCTCGATGCAGAAGATGCAGAAGGTGGCGCCGGAAGTGCGGCAGATTCAGGATCGTTACAAGAAGTATTCGATGAGCGACCCTCGCAAGAAAAAGATGAACGAAGAGGTGATGGCGGTTTATTCGCGCGAAGGCATCAACCCGATGGGAAGCTGCATCCCGATGCTTTTTCAGATGCCGATCTGGTGGGCGTTGTGGCGGGTGCTGAACGGCGCGATTGAATTGCGCCACGCGCCATGGATCTGGTGGATTCACGATCTCTCCGCCAAGGATCCTTATTACATTCTGCCGATCGCGATGACGATTACGATGTACCTGACGACGAAAATGACGCCGCAAACGACCGCGGACCCCGCGCAGCAAAAGATGATGCAGTTCATGCCGCTGATGATGGGTTTTATATTCTTCCGGTTGTCGAGCGGGCTGAACCTGTATATGTTTACGAGCAACCTGGTGGGGATGGGGCAACAGTATTATTTGAATCGGACGGAACCGCTCCCTTCGAGGAGCAAATTCAAAAAGAAGAACGAATGAACGAAGGACGACGTCCGGCCGCCAGACGGCCTCCGATGAAGGATGCGCCGCGCGGCGAAGCGCATTTCGACCGAGCGCGCGCGGTGGAAGAGTTGAAGCGCTATCTGGATGCGTGCGTGCGCGGAATGGGACTCGAGATCGAGTATGAGGTCACGGCGGCGGCGCCGGCGGCTGGCAGCATCGAACGCGGGGAACAAGGGAACGCCGCGGTAGCGCCCGTGGCGGATGCCGCGGAAGTGGTGGTGGCGTTTCGCGGCGCCGACGAGGCTCTGCTGCTGGAACACAACGCGGAACTGCTGCTGGCGCTCGAGCATATCGCGCATCGCTGGCTGCGGCTCGATCCGCGGCTGCACGATCACGTGCGATTCGATTGCGGGGATTACCGTACGACGCGGCTCGAGGAATTGAAATTGTCGGCGCGCGTGGCGGCGCAGCGCGTGCGCGAGACGGGGCAGCCGTTTCGCTTTAATCCGATGTCGTCGCGCGAGCGGCGGCTGATTCATCTGGAATTGCACGGAGCGGCAGGCGTGCGAACGATGAGCGAAGGTGCCGGAGACCACCGGCAGCTTGTGATTTATCCCGCGATCAGCACAAATAAAAGGTAGTTTCCCGCCTCTTGATTTGAAAAATAGAAAAGTAAAAACAGGAAACAGGAATGGCTACACCTCTAGCGTGTAGCCTTTTTTGCCTACGTTGAACGCTTGCGTCGCGCCCAGGCGATCGCTGCGGCCCGTGCATTCGTGGATGTGCCCGCAAAAAAGATATAGAGGCTGCACGCGATCAACCCATTCGCGCAGTGTGGGGCTGCCCGCATGTTTTCCGGCGGCGAATTCGTCGAGGCGAGTTCCGAATGGCGGAAAATGGACGACGAGGTAGAGCGGCTTGACGTTGTCAAATGCTGCGAGCGCTTTCGCGATTTCCTCTTCTGAATATTCGCCCGGCGTATTGAACGGCGTGATGTTGCTGTAGCCGAGGCCGGCCCACTGCGTTGTGCCGCGCTCGGACGTCAGCGGCCGAATCTGGCGATGGAAATCGACGAAGCCGTAGCGGCGGCAGAATTCGCGCGTTTCATCGTGGCTCTCGTGATTTCCCGGCAATACCCAGACTTTTTCGCCGAGTGGCTTCAGAAGATCGCCGCAGCGGTCGAGGTCCTTGCCGAACGTGGAGAGATCGCCGGCGGCGATATAAATATCCGCGGGCTGCGCGACGATTTTTTCAAGCGCGCGCGTATCGCCGTGAATATCGCTGAAGATCAGGACCTTCATGGCGCCACCGCGTGATGAGGAATGCGCGTCAAATTCTCCATGAACATGCCGTTTTGTTCCCAGCCTTCTTCCACCACTTTACCACCAGAATCGAAGACGACGATGTAGGTGAACGGCTGCGGCCGGCGGCGTTTCGGGTTCACGAATCGGTTTTCGCCGAACTCGACGATGTGCAAACCCTCCTCGGCGCCGGTGCGGATCACGGGAAAGCGCGCAAAGCCCCAATACGTTTTCACTTCCGGAAGTTGCATGGCGGCGTCGATGTAGGGATCGCGCGGGGAATCGGGCGTGAACGCAAGCGCTTGCGGCCCCAGGTGGCGGAGATCGAAACGCGATTGATAGACGCCGTCCGTCGAGCGGATCACGCCGCCCCAACTGAGCCACGACGGGGGAAGCGGCAGAGCGGCCATTCGTTCGACGGCGATGTGATTTTCGGCGGCGAATGTTTTCACCTGCGCCATCACGAGGTGGTGAGCGGTCCAGCAACCGGCGATATAAAGGACCATCGCGTAAACACCGGCGCGAGACCACGCCGCACGCGAGACGCGAAAACCCCAATCGCCGCGAGCCGGAAGAAAAAATAGCGCGCCGACGACAACGATTGCGACGACGAGAACCCACCCGTGGAACGGATAACCCACCGATCGCGCCAGCGCCCAGCCTCCGACGGCTGCGAGCGCGAAGAGAATCCACATTTCGACGGCGCGCTTCCGGCTTTTTGCGCGATCGCTATAAATCCAGGCGGCCACCTGCGGCAGAAGCACGATGGAGGAGAACACGAGATCAATGATGAACAGAAGATCCCAGGCTACCCGCTGCTCGGAAAGGGGCGTCAGCATGCGCGTGCCGAACGACGTCATCCCGTCGAGCAGGATGTGGCTCGAGATGCCGGCGCCGTAAATTAGAGTGAGCATGCCCCACGAGGGCGCGTCGATTTTAAAGCGGCGCGCTACCAGGCGCGTGAGCCACGCGAGAAGCGCCGCGAAGAACGGAAGGCCGACGAACGAGTGCGTGATGCCGCGATGGTATTTGATGATGGCGAGCGGGTCGCTCGAGATGGCGTCGGCGATCGTGTCAATATCCGGGAAGAGCGCGCCGACGGTGGCGGCGAAAATTGCGACGCGGCCGCCACGCTCGGAAAAATATCCTTTGCCGAGAAGCGCGCCGGTGATGCCGTGGGTTACCGGGTCCATGAATGATAGGAGGAGAGGAAATTGTACACGATTGCGCGAGCGCTCAAAAAATCTCGATCAACGGACGGCGCTTCGGAACAACTTCTCCGATGATGCGCGCGTGCACGCCGCGGCGTTCCATCGCGGCTTGTGCGGCCTTGGCAGCTTCGGGCGCGATTGCAACGAGCAGGCCGCCGGACGTCTGAGGGTCGAAGAGGAGCGCGCGGAATTCCTCGGGGACCCGATCCGCGAACTCAACGCAGCTTTCGACGAAATCGCGATTATTTTTCATGCCGCCGGAGAAAAACCCGCCGCGCGATGCCTCGATTGCGCCGGTGAGATATTCGATACGGGTGTGATCGATTTTCAGCGATACCCCACTGCCGATGGCCATTTCGCGAGCATGGCCAAGGACGGCGAAGCCCGTGACATCGGTGACGGCGTGGATGGGGCGATCGGATTTCGCCGCGCTTCCGTTTCCGGGGATTGCTTCCGCGTTATCGATTTCGTGCAGCGCTTCGGCGGCGTCTCGATTCAGGCGCGTCATCGACTCGGTGGATGCTGCCACCCACGCCGGTTCCGCTTTGCCTTGTTTCAGCGCAGTCGAAATCACTCCGGTGCCGATCGCCTTCGTGAACAGAAGCAAATCGCCGGGCCGTGCGCCCACATTTTTCCAGATGCGATCGGGCCGGATCAGTCCCGTGACGGCGTAGCCGAACTTCAGTTCATCATCGCGGATGGAATGTCCGCCGACCACGGTGCAGTTTGCCTCCGTCATTTTCGCGAGGCCCCCGCGGAGAATCTGTTCGAGAATTTCGGGCGCGCTGACAGTGGGAAACGCGACGATCGTAAGCGCTGAAATCGGCCGTCCGCCCATCGCGTAGACATCGCTGAGCGAATTTGCGGCTGTCACCTGGCCGAAGAGCGCAGGGTCGTCGACGATCGGGGTGAAAAAGTCCACGGTTTGAACCAGGGCGAGATCGTCGGTGAGGCGGTACACGGCAGCGTCGTCGCTCGTTTCAAAGCCGACGAGCACGTTCGGGTCGGTCTGGGACGGGAGGCGCTTCAAAACGGCGTCGAGGATGCTGGGGCTCAACTTCGCCGCGCAACCGGCTGATTTTGCCGTGGTCGTCAATCGAACCGCATCTGCCAATTCAGCCTCCAGACTCGAACGACAGTATTGAGCCATGATTATAACGCTCGGAGCATCGCGGTGCGCAAAGCGAACGGCGGGAGTTTGAGTGAGTCGAGCGCGGAACGCTACTCGGTCAGGCTTGCGCGGCGGCGGAACGGATGGGAATCGTAATGGCCCGGGGCAGCTCGCTTGCGACGTGCGTCGTCGAGAGCATGTGGCAGCGCCCGTCGAAAACGGCGCCAGATTCGATGATCAGGCAGGGCGTGTGGATCTCTCCCGTTACGATCGACTTGGTCTGAATTTCAACTTTGCCCTTGGCGTTGATAATCCCATCGAAGCGCCCGCCGATTACGACGTTGTTCCCTTCGATCACACCTTCCATCGTCGAATTCTCGCCGAGGATAAGCGTGTCAGCGGATACGACGGTTCCCTTCACGGCGGCGTCCAGGCGGAACGTGCCGGCAACGTCGAGTTTCCCCTCGAAGCGAACTCCCTTTTCAAGGAAGCCGGTCCATTCGCCGGAGTCCTGAGTCTTGCGATCAAACCAAGACAACGCCATCTAGATATCTCCTACTGATGTAGCATTATTTTGCCATAAGCTGGTCGTAGAGCCTCACCAAATCACTATCATTATAGTATTCGAATACAAGCTGGCCGGGACGGCCTGTGGACGCGGGATGCACCAGAACGCGAGTCCCAAACGATTGCTGGAGCTCGTCAATGGCAGCTTTCAGGTTTGCGTCCGGTTGAAATGTGGCGCGCGCGATTTTGGGCTTTGTTCCACGGGTGGCCAGGCGCTCCACTTGCCGGACGGTCATGCCTCCTCGCGCGATTCGGCGCGAAATTTCGAGGCGCGCAGGGCCATCCGCGATGGCTAGCAAGGCGCGGCCGTGGCCGGCGGTGAGGCGTCCTTCTTCGAGCAGGACCTGGATCGGCTCCTCGAGTTTCAAGAGGCGGACGGCGTTAGCAATCGTGGCGCGGTCTTTTCCGGTGCGCTCCGCCACTTGTTCCTGCGTAAGATTAAATTCTTCGGTGAGGCGTTGAAACGCACGAGCCTGTTCGATGGGATTTAGATCTTCGCGCTGGAGGTTCTCGACGAGCGTCATCTCGAGAGCCATCTCTTCCGGCACGTCGCGCACGACCACGGGAACGCGCTGCATTCCGGCGCGTTGTGCGGCGCGCCAGCGGCGTTCGCCTGCGATCAGCTGATAACGATTATGAATGCGCCGGACGACGAGCGGCTGGACGATTCCGCTGGATGTGATTGAGCGTGCGAGCTCATCGAGCGCTTCTTCGCGAAAGCGCGTGCGCGGTTGATAGGGGCTCGGATCGATTAGGTCGATGTCGACGTGGAAGAGGCCGTCACTCGGAGCTGCTACCGTGCTCGACGTCGGCGCCGCCATCGCCGGAGCTTTCGGCGGAGTGCTCGTCGCTCGGGGCGCTTCCGGCTGCGACATCGCCGGTGCCACCGCTGCTGCTGCTCCCGACCCCGATACTGCTGCCGGCACCTGCGGCTGCTGCTGCGGCGGCTGCGGTTCCGGCTCCCTGATCAGTGCGCCTAGTCCCCTGCCCAAGGCGTTTCTCGGCATTGGCAATGACCTCCTTAGCAAGCTGAATATAGCTTTCCGCACCTTTACTATGTATGTCGTAGAATATTACTGGCTTTCCGTGGCTGGGAGCTTCGGCGAGGCGCACATTTCGCGGGATTACCGCCTCGAAGACCTGGGAGCCGAAGAAGCTGCGCAGGTCGGCTGCTACCTGCTTTGAAAGGGTGGTTCGGTCGTCGTACATCGTGAGCAGGATGCCCTCTATCGCGAGGCTCGGGTTGATGGTTCTTCGAAGGCGCATAAGGGTGTCGAGGAGTTCGGATACACCTTCGAGCGCAAGGTATTCGCACTGGATGGGGACGAGCACGGAGTCGGCTGCGGCCAGAGCATTCAGGGTTAGGAGGTCGAGGGCCGGCGGTGAATCGATCAGGATGAATTCGTACTGGTCCCTCAATGGCTCGAGGATGGCTTTGAGGCGGAACTCCCTGGAGTCGGCCGAGACGAGCTCGACTGCGGCACCTGCCAGATTCTTGTCGGACGGCAGGATATCGAGGCCTTCGACCTGGGTATGGAGGATTACGCGCTCAAGCGGTTCGTTGAGGATTAGGGACTGGTAGAGAGTGCGGCGAGCTGGATCCTTCGGAAAACCGAGGGCGCTGGTTGTATTTCCCTGGGGGTCGCAATCGATTACGAGTGTTCGTTGTTCGGCTACTGCGAGAGAGGCTCCGAGATTTACGGCAGTGGTTGTCTTTCCGACGCCGCCTTTCTGATTGGATACGGCGATTATGCGCGCCAAACGAGGCCCCCAGGTAGCGGCGCGAATTTACTGAAAAATTAGTGGCGATGCAAGATGTTTCACGTGAAACATAAGCGAAAATCGATTTAGCCGCTATTTTGTTCCACGTGGAACAAGACAGCTCTGGTTCTGGATCAGATTTTGGGGGTTCCGAATAGAATGAAGCGGCGTTCTGACCCAGGAATAGCTATTTGAGGCGACCAACTCCACTCGGGAACGTCCGAAATCTCCCTGACATCCTCTTCGCCCAGCCAAAGAACCAGTTTGCCGGCAGGATTCAACTGCTTGCGGGACCATTTTAGCAGCTCTCCGAATTGACCGAGCGCCCGCGCTGTTACGAAGTTGAATCGCTGGTCGGGACGATTTACCTCTTCCATGCGACAGCGGAGTGCCACTACGTTCTTCAGGCGAAGCTCTCGGATGATTTCGTTCAGGAAGGCGAATTTCCTCGCGTTTGATTCGATCAGAGTCACCTTCACCGCTTGCGCGACCATGGCGAGGGGGATTCCTGGGAAGCCCGCTCCGGAACCAACGTCGGCGAGCCGACCGTTTTCGATGGAAAGCTGGGTGAGCGCGAAGAGGCTCTCACCGAAGTGGAAGCGCAGGATCTCGTCGACGTCTGTCACAGTGGTCAGCGAAATGGTGCGATTCCACTTCAGAAGCAGGCTGATGTAGGTGGGAATCATCGAGGCGAGCTCGGACGAGGCTGCGATTCCATACGGCCTCAGCGCCGCTTCGATTTGACCGTCCGATATATAAGTCACGCCGGAAATGCCTCACTTATGGCCTGAATGTCATCGCGCCTGGTCATCGCACCTGGTCATCGCCTGGTATCGCGCCTGGTCACCATGCCCGTTCGTAGCGCCTGATTCATCGCGTCAGGTCGTCCGGAGCTGCTAGCGGATCGCTTCCGGACTGGCTCGATGGTGTTTGTGCGCTAAGCGCCGATCGCATTTTTGTCGGTAGCAGGAGCCCAACCGTAATATCTGCAACAAAATGGGCCGTGATCGATGGAATCAAGCTGCCCGTCCAGGCGCGGACGCCGGAGAACAAAATTCCAACTGCAAACGTAGATACGACGCCGCGGCGTCCTTGATACAGGTGCGCGAGAGCGAATAGGGCCGCTGAAGCAAACACGCCAATTAGCGTGGAACGGGACCAATTCTCGAAGACGCGCTGGACAAAGCCGCGATAGATAAACTCTTCGCAGACCGCTACCGTCGCGACCAGAGCGAAAAAGGCGAGGCGTTCGACCGCGTCGCGCGGAAATATCTTCAGGGCCAGGTTGGCGACCGTGCTGTTTCGATCGAAAGGCTGCGAAGAAAGCTTCTTAATGCTAAGTAGCTGATTAAGAAGGAATAAAGTACATAATACTACAGACGTAGTGATAATAAGATTGCGCTGCGCCAACGCCAGTCCAAGCTGCAGAGGCCGGATTCCATGGCTCATAGTCCGCCACAGGACGATTCCCGCCGCGAGCCACTGGAAAGCGATAGTGGAAGCATAGAGAGAAAGTCTGTCGGACTTCGTCGTATCCGGAAGCGCTACCAACTGCTGAACGCGGCGGCGCCCGAGCACGGGGACAGCGACGGCGAGCACGATCAGGATAATTGCGAAGTCCCAGTGCATCGCGAAAGTTTAGCTCACTCCGTTTTGTTTTCCGCAGATGTGGACGGATGCGTTGAAGCAGCGCATCGGCCGATATTTCTCGATGCTGTCACTCGCCGGGAAACCCTCGAGCGACAGCGATAGATGAAAGCACTTTTGCGGGACGGGGGCAAGACGAAGTCGAGCTAGACTGTGGTTGACACTGACGGACGCACCGCCGTATGTTTCTCGTTCGCGAATTTGACAGGATTTTCCCAGCGGAACAAGAGATACATGAAAATTTTAGTTCTCGGAAGCGGCGGTCGCGAGCACGCGTTGGTATGGAAGCTCGCGCAGTCGCCGACCGTGGAGAAAATCTGGTGCGCGCCGGGAAACGGCGGAATCGCGAGCGACGCGGAATGTGTGCCGCTCGATTTGAGCGACGTAGAGGCTGCCGCGGATCTGGCCGCGAAGCTCGGAGCCGATTTGACGATCGTTGGGCCGGAGTTGCCCCTGGTGCTTGGAATTGCGGATGAATTTGCGAAGCGCGGCCTCCTGCTGCTGGGGCCCTCGGCGAAAGCGGCGCAACTCGAGGGCAGTAAGATTTTCGCGAAAGAATTTATGAAGCGGCACGGAATTCCAACGGCGGCGGTGTATGGAGTTTACGAGCAGGCCGTGGACGCATACACGGAACTTTGTTCGGTTGATTGGCCGCTCGTGATCAAGGCGGAGGGGCTCGCAGCCGGCAAGGGTGTGCTGGTGACGTCGTCACCGGATGAAGCGACGGCTTTTCTCGATCGTGTGATGGAACAAAAAGAATTTGGCGAAGCCGGCAAACGAGTGCTGTTCGAAGAAGGGCTCGCGGGTGAAGAGCTTTCGTTCATCATCTTGACCGACGGGAAGGATTTTGTGCGCATGGCGCCGACACGCGATCACAAGCGGGCGTTCGACGGCGATCAAGGTCCCAACACGGGCGGGATGGGCGCCTATTCGACGGATGATATTTTGCCGGCGAAGTTGGAAAAGGAAATCGTCGAGACGGTGGTGCGGCCGACGCTTGAGGGGCTTCGTAAAGACGCCATGCCGTACCGTGGATTTCTCTACTTTGGATTGATGCTTACGCGCGAAGGGCCGAAAGTGCTCGAATTCAATTGCCGCTTGGGAGATCCGGAGACGCAGGCGATCGTGGCGCGCGCGGATTTTGACTTTGCTCAGGCGTGCCTCCTGGCTGCGCGTGGCCAGCTCGCGGGGATAGAGACGAAGTGGTCGCCGGCTGCGAGCGTGTGCGTGGTGATTGCGTCGAAGGGCTACCCCGAAAAGCCGGAAACGGGCGTAGAAATAACAGGTCTCAGCGCTAGAGGAACCGGAGCTACGGCGGTCGTGTTTCACGCGGGGACTCGCAGAGAAGGAACTAAATACTACACGAGTGGTGGTCGCGTTTTGGGCGTCGTAGCGTCTGGCAGCGACCTAAGTGTGGCGTGTAAGCGTGCGTACGATATGTGTAGCACTATATTTTTCGCCGGGTCGCAGTTCCGACGGGACATTGGGCGACCGATGGCGCGGACTGCCGCGTCGAGTCCTGCAGAGGCCCCGAATGGCTGAGGTCGTGAGCTTGTTCGTCTGCCTGGTTCACCGCTTCCCGATGAGGGAAGTGGAAACGGTGGAAGCCATCCCTGACAAGGGCTTCCAAGGCTGCATCCACGGGAGAACCGGGTCCAAGCGACAGGTATCCCTGATGGACGTAGAGACTTTGGAGTAAGTTGGGTGTCCCTCTGGGGGCCGTGAAGGAGAATATCGCGACACGGGGGCTGGATTTTCAGTCGCTTGCGCTGGGCCAGCAGCTTCAGATCGGCGGCAGCTTGCTTGAGATTACCGAGCCGTGCAAACCGTGTTCGAGGATGGACGAGATTCGGCAGGGGCTGCAGGAGGAGTTGCGCGGCCAGCGCGGGTGGCTGTGTCGCGTTGTAAAAGGCGGGATGATTCGACGGGGTGACGCGATAAATCTCGTGTCATCGGTTGCACGTGGAACGTCGCAGGCAAGTGGTAAAAGCACGGGTCGTACAGCAGGTCAAACAACGAATGAGGAGATGCACGGGTGACGACTGGGGAAAAGCAGGGTCATGCGATCGTCGGAATTCTGATGGGATCGGATACGGACTTGCCGGTGATGAGTGAAGTTGCGAAGACGCTCGAAAAATTCGGGATTGCCTATGAGATGGAAGTGGTGTCGGCCCACCGCACGCCGGCGCGAGCGCACGAATATGCGACGTCGGCGCTGGGGCGAGGAATAAAAATTTTGATTGTGGGTGCCGGTGCGGCGGCACATCTGGGCGGCGTAATCGCCGCGAACACGACGCTTCCTGTGATCGGCGTTCCGCTCGCGACGAGTGCGTTGAACGGGCTCGACGCGCTGCTCGCCACGGTGCAGATGCCGGGCGGAATTCCGGTGGCCACGATGGCGATCGACAAGGCCGGCGCTATGAACGCGGCGATTTTCGCGGCGGAGATTCTGGGATTGTCGGATGCAAAAATTGCGCAGCGGCTCGTGACACACAAGGAAGATCTCGTGCGCGGGGTCGGCGAGAAGAATGCGCGGCTTCAAGAACAATTGAAGCAAAAGAAATAGCGGTAGTGCCCGCGGTGAGTTTCTGCTTGGGCGTTCTGTTGCGGCGTGTCTACTAATTCCTAATTCCCAGTCGGTTTCAGCAGGGTCGGCGCATTGGCCGGCCGCTCTTTTTGCTCGCCCGGCGCTTTGGGTTCAGTGGGCGGCGGAAGGACCCATGCGAATCCGGTCTGGAAGTTGACGGAGGCGATGGTTTCGCGAGCTTTCGGCGGCGCGATTGCGTCTAGGGCGGCGCGCATGAATTGTGTGCCATCGGGGGTTGCGATTTTGTTGCTGATGCCCCGCAACAGCATGGACGCGACCGATGCCATCACCGGATCCGAGCCCGAGAGTTTTTCGAGACGAGGATCTTTTTGGCGCAACATTTCGAGCACCGTCGGAGAAGTGACGCTGGGCGGATAGTCGAATTCAATCAGCGTGAGCGGTTGGCCTTTTTCGGGCGGCCAGTCCTGAAAGTATTTCGGCCGCTGAATGCGCGTCTCCCAGAAATCGCCGCGCTGGGGAAATTGTTCCACCGAATAATCGACGTGCCATACTTCGGGGCCGTAGCCGAAGATAAAATCGGTCACCACAAGCTGAAGAAGGTGCTCTCCTTCGGGCAATTCCATTCGGGCATGAAGATCCTTCACGACGTCGTTCAGGCGGTCACCCAGGCCTTGTCCGATGAATTCGATGTCGGTGGCTTCGTTTCCTTCCTCTCCGTGTTGCAGCCGAGGTCCTTGAGGCTTCACTCGGCCGTGAAGACGCGGGAGCTCGCGATCGAGCCGCGCGATTTGCTTTTGCGAGGAGGGAGAAAACCAGTCAACGGCACCGAGGATGATGCCGGCGCGATCGCCGGAGAGCACCACAGGTACCGGTGGATGCGTCTGCGTTTCGAAGGGATTTTCGACGGTGCCGATGAGAATGGCGTCTTTTACGACGGCGATCACGACGCGCCCTGCGGCAAGGTTCGCTACGATTTCTTCGCCCGGCTGGTCGGTGGGATTCTGTGCCAGCGCGCGGGGCGTACCGGAAGACCAAAGAACGGCGGCGAAGCCCGCCAGGACGATGCCAGTGAACACGCGTTGCGCCGAAGCTGGTGATGCGCGAAGAAATCGCAGGAACACGAAGGTTAATCTCCTGAAACGGACGCGATTTCCCTGCGCGCGATGGCTTGAACGGCGGTGATGGCGATTACCTTCGCGATGTCTTCCGAAGTGCAACCACGCGACAAGTCGTTTGCTGGGCGCGCGAGGCCTTGCAGGATGGGGCCAAGCGCTTCGGCGCCCGCGAGGCGTTCGACGAGTTTGTACGCGATGTTTCCGGAATCGAGATTCGGGAAAATCAGAACATTGGCGCGGCCTGCGACGGGCGAGCCTGCAGCTTTGCTTGAGCCGATGGAAGCGACGAGCGCGGCGTCGGCCTGGAGTTCGCCATCGATCGCGAGATCGGGTTGACGGGCTTTCGCGATGCGCAGCGCTTCTAGAACCTTTTCGATGTGAGCGTGCGAGGCGGATCCCTTCGTTGAGAATGACAGAAACGCGACGCGCGGCTCGGTCTCGAGGAAGGCGCGAGCATTTTCGGCCGTCGCGAGCGCAATTTCGGCTAGTTCCGGAGGAGTGGGGTCCGGCACAACGGCGCAATCCGCAAAAAGGAGCGCGCCTTTTTCGCCGAAGGCAGCGCGATTATTTTCGGGCGCGAGCATCAGAAAAAAGCTCGAGACCAGGCGCGCGCCGGGCGCAAGTCCAATTGCTTGCAGCGCCGCGCGGACGGTGTCGGCAGTGGAATTGGCGGCGCCGCCAACGGTGGCGTCGGCATCACCGGCTGCGACGCTGAGGGCCGCGAAGTAGAGCGGCTTGCGCGCGAATTCGCGAGCTTCCTCCTGGGTCGAGCCGCGAGCGCGGCGGCGGTCGTAATACATTTCGGAGTAGGGGTCAACGCGCGAACTCGAGAGCGGATCGACGGTTTCGATGCCATCGAGCTTTACTCCTGCGCGATCGGCGGTCGCGCGGATCAGGTTGGCGCGTCCGATGAGAGTGATTTTTGCGTAGTGCTCGGCGGTCGCCTGAGCGGCCGCGCGGATCACGCGTTCGTCTTCGCCCTCCGGCAGGACGACACGCTGCGGATACGTCCGCGCTTTGCTCTTCAGTTTATCGAGCAAGTTCATTGAGGTGAAGTTACCATAAATCGGATGGCGGAAGGGGCGCGAGGGTGGCCTCCGGTACATTTCGAAGCCGGCGGAAAAGCAGCGGTGCCGGGCTACTTTCCGCGAGGCAGGTTTCGCGGAGCAAGTTTCGCGAACCAAGCTGCCCGATTGGCTCCCGGTTCTAGTAAAATCGGAGAGCAAGCAATCACCCGGCCGGTAATACGGAAATGAGCCTATTCGACGTATTCAAAGGAGGGGGTCTGAGATCCCCGAATCGCATTCGTCACAACGGGAAACGGTTGTCGGACATTCTAGAGGCGCACGTGAAATTTGTGCGCGGGGACGAGACGGGAGCGCGCGCCGACCTGACGGGCGCGGATCTATCTCGCGCGGATTTATACAAGATGAATCTCGCCTACGTTAATCTGCAGGGGGCCAACCTGAGCGGGGCGAATCTTCGCGAAGCAAAGCTCGCGTCCGTGGATTTCAGCAAAGCCAAGCTGCATCGGGCGGACCTGCGCAAGGCCGACCTTACCGAAGCGAATCTGAGCGGCGCGGATCTTTCCGAGGCGCAGGTGGGCGGAGCGGAACTCTTCCGCGCGGACCTGCGGCACGCAAATTTGCGGCGCGCCAATTTCGGAGCGACGAATTTCCGCCAAGCCGAAGTGGGTGGCGCCGATTTTCAAGGCGCAGTGTTGCAGACGACGATCCTGCGCGAGACGAATCTCGAAGGCGTGGATCTTTCGGGCGTGGATTTGTCGACGACACTGCTCCCGCCGGGATATAAACGACCGGGCGCGACGAAAGGCTAGAGGCTGACCCCACTCGTGCAGGCGAAACGAACGGACGCGGCGCAGACGTCGTGGATTCAAGTGCAAGATTACCGGCTGCCCGGCGGGTGGATGGGCCGCGAACAGGTGGCGGGGCGTTCGCGCGGGTACTGCGAGCTATTGGAGAAAGGCCAGATCGTTTTCTTCCCCACTCTTCCATTTCATTTCCCGGCTAAAGATCAGGAATTTCTGCTGGAACAGGAATGGACGGAATTGCGGCTGCATAAAAATGTGTCATACCGGCCGGCGGAAGATGTATTGCGCGGCGTTTCAGGGGATCCACGGACAATCGAGCGCGTTCACTCCATCATGCGGAACTACAGCGCGCAGGTAATCGAGTTTCTGACGAAATTCCTCGCGCCGTATGCCACGAAGTGGATTCTGGATTTTTCGAGTTTCCGTCCGATCGAGGAAGAAGGCCGCGACCTCCCGATCCACAAGCGCAACGACCTGCTGCATGTGGATGCGTTTCCCAGCAGGCCCACGCGCGGCGGGCGAATCCTGCGGGTATTCACGAACCTGAATCCCAAGCGGCCAAGAGTTTGGAACACCACTCAGAATTTCGAATCACTCGCGCGCCAGTATGCGAACGACGCAGGACTCCAGCAGATTTCCGAAGACGATTCCGTAATCAGCCGCACGGTGCAAACCTGGGGCGAAAAGCTGGGCTTTCGCGGCATGGGGCGAACGCCCTACGACATGTTCATGCTGCGATTCCACGATTACCTGAAAGAGAACGAAAAATTTCAGGCCAGCTGCCCGAAATACCGGATGGAATTTCCGCCACTATCGACCTGGATCGTTTATACGGATTGTGTGGCGCATGCAGTCATGTCCGGCCAATATGCGATCGAGCAGACGCTACTGATTCCGCCGCAAGCTTTGGTGGCGCCGCAGGCGGCGCCCTACCGGATACTTGAGGGGTTGGCCGGGAGGCCGCTGGTTACGTAAGAACTCAGGATGAGATCCGGCCTCGCAGGAACAGTCCGCCAGTTCGCCTGGCAACAAGACTCGCGAAATTCAGAAACTACTTGCCGGCGGGAAAGTCGGCGGGATCAGTGCTGTAACCGTAGGCGCCACGGGGCGGGTTGGCGCGACGCCGGGTTTCGATGCCGAGGCGTTTGATTTTCTGGTTCAGGGTGGAGAGCGGAATCTGAAAGCGCTCAGCGGCTTCGGTCTGGTTCCAGTTGGTGCGCTCGAGCATGTCCACGATGATGCGGCGCTCCACTTCTTCGAGAATTTCGAAGAGCGAGGGCGCTGCAGCGGCGCCGCGCGAGCCCACTTCACCGGGAAGTGGTGGCAGGAACTCGGCGAGTTGCAGCCGGACACCTTTCACAATTTCGCGGGTGCGTACACTTTCGGGCAGCAAGTCGGCGTCCATAGCTTCTTGCGTCGAAAGCACGACGGCGCGCTCGACGACATTTTCCAGCTCGCGAACGTTTCCCGGCCAATCGTAATCCATCAAAAGTTTCATCGCGCCATGAGTGAACAGGCGAGGCGGCTTGCCGTTCTCGTGGCAGAACTGCTCGAGGAAGCGATCCACCAGCAACGGAATATCTTCCTTGCGGTCGCGTAGCGGCGGAAGCTGAACCGAAATCACGTTCAAGCGGTGATACAGGTCGTCGCGGAATCGCCCTTCGCGGACAAGCTTAGCGAGATCCTCGTTCGACGCGGTGAGAATCCGAACGTCCACCTTGATCGTATCGGTGCCGCCCAGGCGCATGAATTCGCGTTCCTGAATCACGCGCAGGAGCTTTGCCTGCGTTTCCGGACCGATCGTCGAAATTTCGTCGAAGAAAATCGTCCCCTGATCGGCCACTTCGAAAAGGCCCTTTTTCGAGGCGACCGCGCTGGTGAAAGCGCCCTTCACGTGCCCGAATAATTGCGATTCAAGCAGGTCCACGGGGATCGAGCCGGTATTGACGGGAATAAAAGCCTTGTCGGCGCGCGTGGAGGCAGAGTGAATCGCTTTCGCGATGAGTTCCTTACCCGTGCCGCTTTCGCCGTAGATCAAAACGGTGGAACGCGACGGCGCCACCTGGGTAATCAGGTCGAAAACGGCGAGCATTTTCTCGCTCTTGCCGATGATGCTGGGGAAATTGTAGCGCTGCTTCAGCGCGCGCTTCAGCTGGACGTTCTCTTCCCGCAGCCGGCGGCCCTCAATGGCGACGGAAACCTGCGCGATCAGCTCGTCGTTGGACCACGGCTTGGTGATGAAGTCCTGCGCACCGCCTTTGAAGGCGGCGCGCGCCATGTCAATCGAGCCGTACGCGGTGATCAGAATGATGGAAAGATTCGGATCGCGCCGGCGAATCTCGCGGAGCAATTCGAGGCCGTTGCGGTCGGGCAAGCTCACGTCGAGCAGCATCAAATCGAACGGACGATCTTCGAGCCTCTGCAACCCGGCTTCGCCGGTATCCGCGGGCGTGACTTCAAACCCTTCCGATCGAAGCAGGGCTTCGAGCCCTTCGCGGATTTCGATTTCGTCGTCAACGACGAGTATGGAACCTTTAGGCATGGACCGCTTTTCTTGCTACGGGAAATTCGAGCCGGAAGGAAGTTCCCTTGCCCGGCGTAGAGCGCACGTCCACTTTCCCCGCGTGCTCTTTTATGATGCCGTAGCTCACCGAAAGGCCTAGTCCGGTGCCCCTTCCGGAAGCCTTTGTTGTAAAGAATGGATCGAAAATACGATGAAGGTGCTCGGGAGGGATGCCCGCGCCGGTATCGGTGACTTCAATCTCCACCGAACCGTTGTGAGCTCCCGTACGGACTTCCAACATACCGCCGCCAGGCATCGCGTCGCGCGCGTTCATGAAAAGATTGAGAAACACTTGCTGCAAGCGCGTGGTCGAACCCAGCACGGACGGCAATGGGTCTGAGTAATTCTTGATGACTTTCACTTGCGCGGTCTTAAAGGGATGCTGCACCAGCGTAAGCGTTTCTTCGAGTACGTAGTTGACGTCCACTTCGACGAATTCGGCCGCCCCCGTGCGCGAGAAATTCAGCAGGTTGTTGACGATTTCACTCGCCCGGAATGTCTGCTTCACGATGCGCTCGATCGTTTTCTGGCGAGGATCGTCGGCGGGAATCTGCTTCGCCAGCATCTGGATGTAATTTGAAATCACGGCGAGCGGTGTATTCACTTCGTGGGCAACACCGGCAGCCAGCAGGCCGAGCGAGGTGAGCTTTTCGGTCTGCACCATTTGCTCTTCCAGGCGCACGCGCTGCGTGATGTCGTCGAGAAGAATCAGGCGGCCCAGCCGGGCCCCATTCTTGCCGACCAGCGGAGCGATCGAAGCATTGATCACCAGATGATTGCCGCTGCGCGTGTTGAGCCGGAACTTGTAAATTCCAGAAACGTGGTCGCCGGCCGCGCGCGCGGAAATTTCCGCCACGAGATCCTGCGGCAGCACTTCCTGCAGGCGCTTGCGAATCGCGTCCTGCCGCGGGACTTCGAGCAAGCCTTCGAGCTGCGGATTCCAGGACTCGATGCGGTCTTCGAGGTCTACGGTGACCACGCCAATGTTGAGCGACTCGACGATATTCTCGCTGAAATCCTTCAGGCGCTCGATCTGCATGGCTTTCTGTTCGAGCGATTGATACAGGCGCGCGTTCTCGATCGCGATCGCCACGTAACCGGCAATCGTCGAGAGAAGCTCGAGGTCGTCGCTCGAGAGATAGTCGCCGTCCACCGTCTTGCCGAGGCCGAGCACTGCGACGGTGCGTTCGCGGAAGCGGCAGGAGATAAAGTAATTCAGATCGAGTTCTTCGAGCGTGCGGCGAACCGAGTCTGTCTCTCCGATGGCGGCGCGCGCCGATTCAAAGAACAGGCATCCGCGCTCGAGCGCGGGGCGTGCCGGATCGAGGAAGCTCAAGTCCAAAGCGCCTTCAGGCCGCACGCCCATCGTGCGCGAGAGGACAAAATGCGCCGGATTCGCCGGGTCCTCGAGAAATATCGCCAGGCGATCGACGAGAAGCGTTTGCGACACGCGATCGAGCACGGAGCCGACCAGCGGTTCAAGCCGGACTTCGTTCGTAAGCGCACTGCCGAATTCAATCAACGTGCGGCGATAGTCGAGGCGGTCGCGGTAGAAGAAACGGTCGAGCCGCGCCTGCACCCATTCGCGCAGCGGCTGGAACAGGAACGCGGCAACCACGATCGCGATCACGCTGCCCGCCGGGCCGGCCGTCAAAGTGGTGTGGAACGCTTCGCCGATCAGCGCCACGGCCGCGAAATAAATAGCGACCACTCCCGCCGTCGCCACCGTATAAGCGAGGCCGCGCTTGAAGATGATGTCCACGTCCATCAAGCGGTAGCGAATGATGGCGTAGCCGAAGCAGAGCGGAATCAACGCCAGCGAACACGCCGTTGCCTTCATCCACGATGGCGGAACGATGCCGAAAACGTAGGGCACGATATACAGCAGCAGGAACGGCACGGTTCCCGCGAAGGTGCCGCCCGTGACCCACTTCAGCTGCTGCCGCAGAATCGCGGTGGGCGCGCGGCGATAGCTCATCAGGAAAATCACCGCGGCCACGAGGAAGTAAATTCCCAGATTCGCTTGCTCGATCTTGTCGAGCCAGTAGCGCGTGCTTACGGCGGGCAGGAAATTCAATGTCCCGCTGGCAATAAAAATATGGAGCGTGAGGAGAGTGGTGGGAATCGCGTACGTGAGAGCCAGCTTCGGCCAGATCCATCCCCGGCGCTCGGGAAAGACCAGGGCGAAATGCACCAGCAACGCGGGCTGGAACAGAAGCGCGGCGACGTTGACCCAATAGATCGTGTAGTCAAACGAATTCAGCTTGCCGCTGTAATGAAAGCTGTACAGCACGAACGACACGAGACAGAAAATGTAGAAATGAATCGCGCGCGGCGCATTCCAGCGGCGCACAAAAATGAATAGCCCGATGAAGAGATAGAGCAGCGCGGTAAATCGCAGGTAGTTCTCGATGGAAGTGGGATTTTCTTGTGGCGCCGTCACCACCGGCGTTTCGAACGTCCCCCCATCGCGCCGCATTCCATAGCGGACTTCCGCCCAGGGGCCCACCCGGAAGAGCACGCGCGTAACGTCCGTGGCGCGGTGAATTGCAAAGCCGCGCACCGTCTGCACGTAATCTCCCTGCTTGATTCCAGCCTTCGCAGCGGGCGAATCCGCCACCACGTGCCAGGCCACGACGCCTTGAGAGCTGTCCATCCAGGTAACGCCGTCGTCGGGGAGAATATAGCGGGAGCGCTGCTGGTAGTTCAGAACGGCAAAGATCACCGCCGCAAGCGTCAAGACCGCCAGCACCACCGCGCCGAGTCGCATGCGAAGGCTATCGTTCACGCACCTACACCCTTACCCATCTAGCTATTATGCCAGCACGTAGATTTCCACAAATCACAGATTTCATATTCCACAAGTGTCTTGTTATGTTCAGTTTAGATGTTCCTGCGGAAGCGCTTTCGGAGGGTATTCTATTTATGGGATTCATATTCCTGATTCCGGTAGGTCGCCCAGCGTCTAAAAGAACTATCTAAAACTGAACGCTTAAGCCACCACGAAAATACCGGTAGGAAGGCACTAGGACCACCCGGCCATCCCCCGTGGATACTGGGACGTATCCTTGCGCTAGTAAGTTACCGAAGTCGGCCAGGGCTTCCATGTGGCCGGGGAAGAAGCTGGGAAGTTGCTGGCGGATCTCCATGTTCAAATACGGATCGAGGTGGAAGAGCGATTCGCCGTAGGCATCCACGTGCGTGACCGCTTGTCCGCCGATCCACTTGTAGCCCACCGAGACCTTCGTTCCGAATCGAGGAAGTGTGGTGGAAACGCGGCCTGCCAGGCTATGCCGGTATTGAGTCTCCAATTGATCGCGCAACGATCCTTCGAGCGATTCATCGCCAGGCGCGAGTGCGCCGGCGTAGGCGTACACAATCGTGGCATCGAGATTGTCGAAGATTTTCTGCCGGTAGGCCACGCGCGCGCCCATCGAAGCCATGCGTCCGCCGTCGTACGCGAAGACGTCCGAAAAATAATCCTGAAGATAATCGGCGCCGGAAACCGGGCCGCGTCCAAAAACCGCGGTGTGACTCGAATTGTCATGGAAGACCGCGGCGCTGAGCGAAGCCGTGTTACTCAGCGCATGCTGCACATCAATTTCCGCGTGCAGGTTGTCTTCGAACACCGGCCGTCCATCGCGCATCAGCAGAGTCGGAAACGCGTCGAGCGTATTCATCGCAGATTGCAATCCGGACTCTGTTCCCTGGGAATCCTGCCAGGGGCTCATAGCGACCAGGCCTGACAGCTGCCAGGTGGGTGAAAGCTGAATCGCGATTTCACCGCGCGGACGCAATGCTACCGTCGAGGCCCCGAGCCCCGCTGCAATCAGATCGCTGCCATACCGCAGGCTGACGCGATCGGTGAGCGCCATCTGGTTCTCGTGCGACATGCGCAGCCCGCGGAATATCGGCCCGTTCGGCCCCAACTCCGATTCCCGCACCACCACGCTCGTCACCGGTCCATCGCCGAGCGTTCCGGACGGAACCCATTCGGCCACCATGCCGCCCGCGGGTGCTCCGCCTTCATAGCTGAACTGCCCGGCCATGTAGAGGCGGCCGTGTTCGCCCATTTCGACGTCATAGGCAAACGCCGTACCCGGCGAGGCTGCGAGATTTGAGACCGAACCTGGGTGATCCGAACCGGAGGTAACATCCAGACGTCCGTGGAAGGATTGCTTCTGAACGACTTCGCTCTGATTCGGCACACCTTCGACGATAATCGTGCCATCCTGCCAGCGCAGAATCGAGCGCGTGGCGGAGGAACTGCGCAGTACCCAAATCCATTCGTCCGATGCCACTTGCTCAGCCGGATGGCGCTGCAATTTCTCGAATGACGAAAGCACCGAGCCCAGAACGATCTCAAGCAATGTCGTCTGCTGATCGTTCACCTGAATGTGCTGCTGGATCGCCGGCAGGAAACCAGCCAGCGTCACCTTGATCGAGTACATCCCGGTCGCGAGCGTGGCGGTCGAAAAACGCCCGCGATCGTTCGTTAGAAGTTCCGTGGGCGAGAAGCTGAGGAGATTTTCCGCCGAAATGGAAACAGTGGCGCCCATCTGGGGCGTTCCCGTGGGGTCCAGCACTACTCCCGAGATTTTTCCGGAGTTTGGCGCAGCCGCGAGTGGCAGCGAGCAAAGGAGCAGGACCAACCCAATCACCAGGCCCAGGACGCGAATCGATCTAGGATTCACGGCACCTCACTTCCCTTGCGGAGCCGCAGCCGGAGCGGCTGCAGGCTTCACGGTAAAATCCGAAGTTGGCGTAATCGTTTGCTTCGCGAGATTGTCGGTCACGGCCACTTCGAGTTTGTACTTGCCCGGCCCAAACGACCCGAGTGTTACGACGTTCTGAAGCGTCAATTCCTCGCCATGTTCGGGGATCTGGTCCCGGGCGAGGTCAAACTTCTTGAGCGGCTCGGTTTCCTTCTCTCGAAGCACGCGGAACTGAACTGAAACGTCCGCCTTGTGAGTCTTTTCGTCCACCTTCAGGTTGTAGACCTGAAGAAACACGCCCATCATTTCCGAGGGCAGGAAAGCGCTGTCCATCTTCGGTCGAACCTTCAAATCTCCCAGCACAAACTGGCCCAGCCCGATATCCTTCGCGGAAACGCGTTGAATCTGGTCGGCGATGATCAACGAGCTCGTCGAGAGCTTGTCGTCTTCAAAGCGCGGTACCGCCAGCCGGGTGTTGACCACGCCGACGTTGTTGCTGTTGATGTCCTTCAATACGATATCGAGCCGGTAGAGGCCGGGGCGGAGCGGCACGGCCTTCTGATAGATCGAAGACGTGCTTAGCGATTGCTGCAGCAGCGCCGCGGGCACGTCGCGGTGTACAGTGTCTTCAAAGGTCTGAACCGGGCGCCCGCTGAGAGTCGTGATCCGCGCGAATAGATTGACCGTCGCAGAGTCCACTCCGTCTTTTTCCGCAAAGCTCAATTGCCGCGTGGGAATCTGAACCGTGATGGGGACGAGCACCGTATCGGACGTGATTCGCAGGAAATCAAACCGGTAGTCGAATTTCACCTGGTCTTTCACCAGGCGCGACGTCACCACCGCTTCGAGGTCTTTGAACTTCACCGCGGGTGCCTGCTGAATCTTGGCGTTCAATTCCAGGCGCGAGAACTCGCTGTCCTTCTCTGGCCGCATCCCCAACGGCGCCGCGGTGTGCGTGCCGTCGGTATTGCTGAAACGATCCGTCTTGCTTGCGAGGCCCATTGATTCCATCTGGGTAAGGCCGGCGCCGGGGACGTACGTAAGTGCGTCCTTTTCGCTGGGGTCCATCGTGAGATGGAACTCGCCAGTCATCGTCGGGTCCACAAACTCAATATTCACGTCCTCGCCGATGCCCTCGAGATAGCGATAGCGCCAATCTTCGAAGGGGAAGGTGGACGTGGTGCCCCCGCCTTCGCTGGCCGGCCGGTCGTAGCTGCCGCCGCTCGGGTGCGATTCAATCTCGTCGGGCGGCCCCCACATAATGTAAATTCTGCCGCGATCTGACTTCCAACCGGGAATGCCGGAAGCGAAGTGCTCGTTCGTGTACGCGATGCGGCGATAGTGCTCTTCCTTGTAGGTGTTCTCCGCGGAATCGGGGTCGGGATTGCGGCGCTGCCAGAATTGCTCGATGAATTGCTCGCGCTCTTCGTTCGTCTGCAGGTGTACGAAAGCGCTGCGTTCTTCGGGGGTGATGATGTAGACGACGTCTTCGTTCAGCCACTTCTTATATTGCGAATCGAGTTCTTTGAAGAGGTCTTTATCGCTCTTGGCCTTCTGCTTGGCTGCCTGTTTGGCCGATTTCTGGTCAGACTGGCCGTGGGTGGAATCCTGACCAAAGACGCTTGGCGCACACGCCAAGCCTCCGGCTAAAATCCCGAAAAGAAACAGCTTGACCGGACGGCCCATCTTGACCTCTTTGACCCAAAATGCCCCAAAAGTCTAACCTGTCCGCTAGTACAGGTCAACGACGGAATCCCCTTTGAGGCTTGGAATACCCACCCCTCGCTCGGGTTGCCTGAGGATCCAATTTAGTACCCGCCGGTATTGGCCGATACGCTCCATTAGACCTCGCCCAGCGCGGTTGGTTAGATGGGGTGCGCTTCCCCGGCCGGCAGATATGGCGGTTTCCTTCCGGGCCAATTCGACTTAGAATAGTTCTTCCGGTAGCGGTTCAGCGTCCCGCGTGGATGACGCTGAACGCAAGCAATGGGACCAACGGAGTTAGGAGCAAGGAACTCGCAAGCAGTGGGCCTGCCTGTCCTTATCCGCAACCCTGCGTCTAAAACAGAAACATTCCGAGCCACCTGGACGTAGTATCAAATGACGGGTCCCTGAACAGGCTTGGAACAAGCTTGGTAACTGGCACTCATTAAGGTTGACCTCATGAAGACGTGGAAAAAAGTGGCAATGGGAGCGGGCATTCTCGTCGTCGCAGGGATCGCTTACGCGGTCGTTTCCTACGAGCTGAATAAGGGCGTTGTCACCGTTCAGAGCGGAAAAGTGGTCCGCGAGGACCTCACCTCCATCGTGACCGCCTCCGGCGAAATCCGCCCGAAGAACTACACCAACGTGATGGGCGAGGGATTCGGAAAGATCACCGAGATTACGGTGAAGGAAGGCGACCACGTCAAGAAGGGCGACGTGCTTCTCCACCTCGAGAATATTCAGCCGGGCGCCGACGTGCAGGCGCAGATGGCCACAATTCAGGCCGCAGAAGCGGGCATGCGAGTGGCGGATGCCAACTACCAGTCGGCTATTGCCACGCTGGCCCAGCGCCAGTCCGATCTCGAGAAAGCCAGATTCGATTGGGAACGGTCGCAACAGCTTTTCAAAGAGCAGCTCATTTCGAAGCAGGATTATGACGCCTCGAAAGCCGTCTATAACGGCGCGACGGCTGCGCTCAACGCCAGCCAGGCTCAGGTGGAGCAGACGCGCGCCGCCCGGGAGCAATCGCGTTCCAACACCGAACAGAACCGCGCCGTGCTCACTCACACGAAAGACGTGCTTCGCAAAACCACCTACACAGCTCCGATTGACGGCATCGTCAGCTACATCGCCGTGCGGGTGGGAGAAAACGTGGTGCCCGGGATTCAGAACGCCGAGGGCAGTTTTCTGATGACGATTTCGGACATGAGCATCGTCACCGCCGAAGTGAAAGTGGACGAAACGGACATTACCAATGTCCGCGAAGGCCAGCCGGCGGACGTGACGATTGATGCGGTGCCCGGGAAAATTTTCAAGGGCTACGTCAGTCAAGTGGGCGAACTGGCGATTCTTCGCACCTCCGGCCAGGCCGCTACCACGCAAACGACGGCTAACACGCAAGAGGCGCGCGACTTCAAAGTAGTGGTCACCGTGGACAATGCGCCCGCGTCGATTCGTCCCGGCCTTTCTTCGACGGCCAAGATTCAAACCGCGCAAAAGCAAGCGGTGCTGACGATCCCGATCCAGGCGCTGGCAGTTCGCTCGCAAAAAGAAATCGAAGAAGCCAAACAAGGCAAGAGCGACGGCGTCACTTTGGCGGCGTCGAAACCGGCGGGCAAAGCGGCCAAGGAAGACGTCACCGGAGTTTTCCTCCTTCGCGGGAAAAAAGTCGAATTTGTTCCGGTGCAGACGGGAATCAGCGGCGTGACCGACATCGAAGTGACCAACGGCTTGCGCGAAGGCGACGAGATTGTGACTGGCAGCTACAAGGCCCTGCGAACTCTCAAGCCGGGAGCGAGCATCAAAGTGGACAACACCGTGCCGAAGCGCGATGAGTCAACCAGCTAGCCACGCGCGGTCCGATCCAAGGAGCTCGTAAGCATGGCTGTCGAACAAGCCGCTGTCCTGCGGGGTTACCGCGAAGATCTGGTGACTTCCGGGATCGTCATTCAGGTAGAAGACCTCTGGAAAACCTACGAAATGGGCGTCGAGCAATTGCACGCCCTGCGCGGCGTCAGCCTGGAAATCAAGAAGGGCGAGTACGTCGCGATCATGGGCCCATCCGGCTCGGGCAAATCAACTTTGATGAATTTGATTGGCTGCCTGGATTCGCCGACCAAGGGAAAATACTGGCTGGCCGGCAAACTCGTCAGCGAACTCAATGACGACGAGCTGGCCTACATTCGCAACAAGGAAATCGGATTCGTCTTTCAAACCTTCAACCTGCTGCCGCGCGCAACCGCGCTTCACAACGTCGAGCTACCGATGATTTACAACGGCACGCCGTCTGCCGAGCGGCTCGAGCGAGCCAAGGCGGCGCTGAAGCAAGTGGATCTCACCGACCGCATGCTGCACCGGCCCAACGAGCTCTCCGGCGGACAGCGCCAGCGCGTGGCGATCGCGCGCGCACTCGTGAACACACCTTCAATCCTTTTGGCAGACGAACCGACGGGTAACCTGGATTCCGCGACAGGCGAAGAAATCATGTCACTCTTCGCGCGCCTGCATCAGCAGGGCAATACCATTATTCTCGTGACGCACGAACCGGACATCGCGGCGCACGCCCACCGCGTGATCCGTCTCCGCGACGGCAAAATCGAAAAAGACGAACGCACCCGCTAGTTATTGCCCCGGCTCGATTCAATCCTCACCGTTTTGCTTACTGCGCGGGCGGAGGAGATTGCCTGATCACAGTTCCCGTCAGCGTACGCACCGTGTCCATGCCGAGTAGCACGGCGGTGTTGCCGTCGACGGTGTAGTACGCCAGGTTGTAGGTGACTGCTGGATCGGTTCCCAGAATCATGGCGGTCCCGCGGCCGAACGTGCCATCCGGAGCGGCAATCGTGCTGTTCAACGTGTCGAGGGGATCGGACTGGAACACAGAATTGAAAGTGTTGATGTCGAGATTCCCGGCGCTCACAGCCGTGCCCGCCAGGGTCAGTTGACCATTGGCATCCGGTTGGTAGGAAGGGAGGCTATTGTGAAAGATCCCCTGGCCCGCGAGGTTGAGCGCAAAAATTCCAGAGACGGGCGCCGGCGCGATCAGCTGCTTCATCGCTAACCCGTTGGTGGTGGCCGCGCTATCCAACTCCAGCATCACAGCCGACCCGAGCGTCGTCTGATATACCGCAAATTCCGCGACGCTCGCGCTTGCGCCAGACGGGCACGCCCCGCTTCCCGTGAAAATTTTCAGGTCGATGCGGCCGGTAGGCTGGTCCACGGTGTACGGACACGAACCGAGCACCGAGGCGGATTGAACCGTTCCGGCGTCGTTCACATCGGCGACGCCTCCGGTAATGCTTCCCGCGCCGTTTGAAACGAATATCCCGCCGCTCGCGTAGGCGCCCGTGCTCGATGTGCCGCCGCTCGTGAAGGGATAGTTTCCGGCGGCAAGCTCCGAAGTTGAAAACGAATTTCCGGCGGGCGCGCTGAACATATCCCCGGCAAGAAACGCGTTGCGATCCGATTCGACGAGATGAAGGTGCGTGCTGTCCACGATGTAGAACGAATACTGCAGCGAATGTGTGGTGTTGGAGGCCAGGGTGATCGTGCCGCGCCCGGTCCCCGATCGCGTGGCGTCAAACGAGTACGAACCGGTCACGCTTGTGTCGCTCGTCGTGGCTGCGCCGTTGATCTTGGCGTCGAGGATGGGCGTCGTGCCGGCTGTCGGGATTCCTCCCGCGCCATTTGCAGCGAACTTGCCCGCAATCCCCATCGGACGGAAACTCGAATCCGCGCCCGCGATACTGAAGGCGTAAGGCCCGTTGATGACGCTGGGTGAAATCGTGAGGTCGTTCAAGTTCTGCTGGTCGATCGTTCCGCTGCCCGTCATGTTCTTGTCGAAGCGGATCAAGAGCCCGTGCTGGTTTGTCGTCAGCGCAAATGCCAGCGTGCCCACCGATTGAAGTCCGGAATTGAGCGACGCCGTTCCTCGCCCGTCCGGTCCCACGAGGTATGTGCCGCTCACTGCGATCGGTCCCGAAACGCCCGTCGAAAAACTGTCGATATCTTCCACTCCACTTTCGATTGTGCCGGCTCCGTCTGTGACGAAACTTCCCGCCACGGCGAAATAGCCGGATGAATCATCACCCGAATAAGAAAACGCAAACGGTCCCTTCATGGACGCGTCGGAAAATACGATCGTCGCAGTGCCGGTCGCGGTAGCGCCTGCATCGGTCGCGGTCACCGTAATCGTGGCGCCGGGCGGAGGAAAGTTGGGCGCGGTGTAGAGTCCGGAGCTGGGATCGATCTTACCGATCGAGTTGACCGGGGCGCCGTTCGGAGAGCTGATTGTCCACGTAGCGTTGGGGTCGGCTACGCTGTTGAGTGTGGCGGTGAAAAGATGGCTGCCGCCCGCCGGCACCGTCGTCGTTAGGGGCGTGACGGCAAGTCCTGTTCCCGGACCGACCGTCACAACCGCGGTGTTCGATGTAATCGTGGGGGGCGTAGCGGTGCCGGTCGTAATCTGCGGGGCGGTCGCCGTGATGTCCACTTGCCCGTTGTTCTCGCCTCCCGGAGCGACGGCGGGTGCGGTGTAAATTCCCACTTGCACGTCGGTCGCGGATGGCGCGATGGTTCCGGTGGTCGCGTTACCGCCCGAGACGCCATTCACTTGCCACGTGACGGTCGTGTTGGTCGTGGTTGTCCCATTCGTTAGATTCACCGTCGCCACGAACTGGCTGGTGGTGTTGACTGGAACAGTTACCGCGACGGGCGTGATGGCAATGGAAGTAATCGTCCCGTTGCCTGTGCCGCTGCCGCCACCGCAGGCCGAGAGGGAAAGAAGGGAAGGTACCGCGATTATCAGAGCGCAAATAAGCCGGGCATTCCTTAGCATCAGATGACTTGTCTCCGAACTCACAGGTTCCACCGCGCACAGCGCCCGATGAGTCTCAGGTTGATATTAGATTAGTCCGATTCAATTCCATTCCGTTTGCCGGCGGAACTAGTTCCATTTGTTTCTCGGCGAAGCAAGGGCGCAGGTCAAAAGAGTTGGAGCGATATGCTCGGCCACTCTCTCCGCAGAAACCGGCAGCGAAATTTCCAGCAGCGTCGCGGGGCGCGTGAGAATTGGCTGGGACGGGCCGAGCGCTCACGAAGGCCGTTGCGACGCGCCGACTATGATGCCACGATCCGGGCGCGGGCTGTATGTGTTTGGTGCGAAATCAGGGGCGATCGATCCGCCTTGGCCTGCGGCCTATTCCGCGATGAATTCCACGGTCCGCACGGGGGAAGACGCTCCGCCTGCTTCGCCCGCTTGCAGCTCTATGCGATACGATCCCGGAGCGAAATTGTTCATGGGGACGACGAGCGCGAGCGGGACCACCGGGCTTCCCTTTTCGACGAAAGTCGAAGCGTCAATCGTCCCGGTGGCGAACACCGGCTTTCCGGTTTTTTGATCCACTACCTGATACGCCACGCGAAGCGACGACGCCCCGGACCCGGCAGCGCCCGGATCATAAATCTGCGCGTAGAGCGCCACCTTGTCCGTCTTCTTGAAGCGATTGTTGCCCGACGGAATGATTTCCATGTTGTGAACCACGAGCGGTGTGTGATCGGCCAGCAAGTCCTCGTCGAGAGAGCCGCCGAGGTCGGAAACGCGTTCGAGATGTTTCGTCATGGCGATGCCGCTCAGGCTGAACGAGTTGCCGTCGTAGGAATCGATCTCGAGAGGCGTTTCGTATTTCCCGAAATTCTGGCCGCCGCCTGATGTGACCACCGTTAAACGGTATTTCCCGGGAGCGATCACGAACTGGTTCTGGTAATGGATCGGCGACTTTGTGATTTCCTTCCACTCATCTTTTTCGAGATCGTACGTCTGCGCGTCGCTGAATCGCGCTGCGATCGAACCGTCCGGCTTGTAGGCGATACCCAGGACGTTCAGCTCGCCGTGATATTTCCCCTTCACTTTGTTGAACTCCACCGACGACGCGGGAATTTCCATCGCCAGGTTCACCCGCGCTTCGTTCGAAGCGGTGTAGAAAAACGGCGCCAGCAAAGATCCTCCCGTGGCGACGGCGGACGAGGCGGACGCGTGCGCTTCCAGTTCTTTTTCGACCGGTTTTCCCGCCAGGGCGTCCGACGGCTTCACGTTGCAGTATCCGCTGCGTGCGCGTACGTTCGTGCCGCTGCGCTCCACCTTCACTTTCAACGTGTGGCAACTGCCTTCGGCGGAATCCGAAGGCGCGAAGCCCAGAAGATAATATTCATTCTGTTCGCGCGCGATTTTCTGAAGGCCTGTGAGCAGATCGTTCGTGTTCAGAATCGTAAAGCCGCCCGTGCCTTCGGCCAGCGCGTAGAGCACCTGTTGATTCGTCGCAGCCGACGCTGGAAACGGTGGAACAATCGCGCGGGGCTGCGTGTAGTTCGGATTTGTGAAAGGCTGGCCGATGCCGCCGCGCGGCACGCCGCCGCCGGTGCCGCCTGAGCCTCCTTTACCGCCCGTTCCGCCGCCGGAACCGCCTTTGCCGCCGCCACCTGATCCACCAGTTCCGCCCGTCCCGCCGCCTCCGCCGGAGCCGCCGCGTCCACCGCCACCTCCGCCTCCTCCCCCGCCGCCACTTCCGCCACCGCTTCCGCCGCCACCGTGCTGCGGTTCCGCGTCAAGTGAGTCAACCGAGCCAACCGAGGCAAGCGAGTCAGAAGTTCTGAACGACGCGAGACGCAGGCTTGGCGCTGCGCCAGTCGAGACCCTCGAATGCATGGAGGCCGCCACGAACGACGGCGTTGTCTTTGTTTGTCTCGGCCGATTGATTCCCAGCGGCCCTTGCAGTCCGCGCACGTCCAGCGGATACACCGCTACGTTCGCTTTGTTGCAGGCATCAATTGTCGCCGTCAATTCCGAATTACGCTCCGCCGTAAGTGGAAATCCGGCGGTAAAAAGCACCAGACTTTTCCGGCCCGACACCGAAGCCAGATTTTTCGCCAAGGTTCGTATGGACAGCAGGACGCTGTAAGCCCCGAAATCATTTTCCGCTCCGCCGAGCCGGGGACCGCCGAGTGTGGGAGCGGGCGCTGCGCTGATCGCAGTGGGGGATTGCGGATTGGTGGTGATGGAAGAGAATTTCACGCCGGACACCACTTGCTTGAGCCGTTCCGCATCACCCGTAAAATTCTGGGTGATGCGCAAGCTCCCGGTAAACTCCACCACGGCCATCGCCCGGTCGGTTCCCACGTTCGCGTCAATAAACTTCGCAGCCGCGGCGCGGGCGCGCGGTTGGTCGGTCGCGTCCATGCTGGCGTCGTCAAAAAACAAAATCATGTAGCGGCGCTCGGCCGCTGCAGGCGAATTGGGATCGGCGCCGAAGGAAAAGTTCTCCACCTGCTGCTGCTTGTTGTCGTCGTACACCTTGAAATCATTGGCGGTGAGATCGTGAATGTAATTTCCTTTCTTGTCGGTGACGATCACGTCCACGCGCACCACGCGCGCCTCGCTGCGCACCACGGGGCCCGACTGCGGAGCGCCCGGCGAAGCGGTCGTAGATGATTTGTCAGCAGGTGCAGGTTCGGCAGGCGCCGGCGGGGATGGTTGCGCGGCGTCCTGCGCAAAGGCAGGCCGGGACGAAAGGAAAGTCTGCCAGCCGAGCAAAAGCCCGGCCAATAAGATGGCGCTCGCGGTGCGTGAGAACTTTTGGCGGCCGTTCATGCTGCACCTCCCCTCGTGCGAATTATCCCTTTCAGTGCTGCTAGTACGGAATCTCCACGATGCTATTTTCAGCGGAAAGCTGCGCGGCTTGCGAATCGCGCACCACCAGCCGAACGATGTACGCGCCCGGCTTCACGTCGAAATTCGTGCGGACCGTGACGCCGGTATGGCTCAGCCTTTCGAGCGTCGCGTCGCGCAAGCGCATCTCCAGAACCTTCTCCGTCGCAGTCACAAAGTTTCCGTTGCGATCAAAGAGGGCGGCCACCACCGTGAGATCGTTGCGGTTGCGCCCTTCCACTTTGTCAAAGCGGATGCGGCCGATATCCACGTGGGTCAGCACGGCAAGTTTCGCATCGGTTGCGTCCACTTTGTAATACTGCGTGTGAAGCTGGACGGGAAGCCCGTGCTGTTCTTCCTGCGAGAGCACCGCCTCTTCTATTTCCTGCTTCACGGCGTCGGCCGGCGTCTCGCCCCGCTTCGGCGCGTAAAAGCCGGAGCGCGCTTGAACCGTATATTTCTCTTTCGAGGTGAGCGCGACCTTCAACGAATGAAAGTGGCCGTCGTATTTCAGATTTTGCGGAACGAATCCGATCAGGTACGAAGTTTCCGGCGCCGAGACGACCCGGCGAAATCCTCCCGCAAGATCATTGCTGTTCGCAAATCCCAATCCGCCGGTGCCATCCGCGAGGCTCCAGAGAACGTCGGATTGGCGCGCCTGTCCCTGCACCATATAATTAATGTGAAAGCCGCCCAGGGTGGGATCGCCGTTCGGTTTGGCGCTCACGTCGCCCAGCGGGTCAATCGTATAGAGGCCGCGCGCGTCAATCGTGCTGATGACTACATTTGATTTCGTCGCGCTATCGATTACCTCGGATAGCTCGTACTCCTGCCGCGGCGTCAGGAAGCCGGGAGACATCAGCACCACCAGCCGCTGCCCGGTCACAACGCTCATTCTCCGGATCACTTCGCGCAGGCGCTGAAACGAATACTGCGTTTGCATATCTCCCATCGTCAGAATTCGCAGCGCCGCCGCCTGCGCTACGCCCGCTGCAGCGCTCAGGAATTGCTGGTTGCTGTTGAACTCGCAGACGAGCGCGTCGTTCGTTGCCACGGAAATGGCCTGGACATCGTGCTGATTTACGATCAGGTCGGCCTGGTAGTAATCAACGCTGGGACACTCGCCCACACCCGTCGCATTGCCGGCGGTGACGGGACGGGGCTGCACGTGAAGCAGCGCTTCGTGCAGTTTCGCGCGATCGTCGGTGAAGTCCGTCTGCGATTGCCCGGAGATCGTAAACACGGCGAACCGGTCGGAGGGAAGGAACGAACTGCTGGCGACGTATGCATCGGCGATGTTGCGGATGATGGCGAGTTCCCCGAAGGGGAGATGAACATCGTCGAAAAGTAACGCGATGAATCGAGTGGGACGCACCAGCGATGCGGGCACTTTTTCGGAATCGGCCGGATGCGGCGGCGCTTTTTCCGCGGCGGCTCGCGGTTCGGGAACGGCCGGCGGAGTCTCAACCGAGAAATGGGCGATCAGTTGCGGCTTGTGATCCTCGAATACCTGGAAATCTTCCTGGCGCAGGTTGGGAACGGCCTGGCCCTTGGCGTCGCGAACCACCACTCGAATCGGAACAAGGTTCACGCGCACGGAAAACGGCGTCGCGGCGTCGCGCGTGTTCATCTCTTGTGCGGAATCGGAAGAACTGGCTTGCACAGGAGGTGACGCCGGTGGCGAGGACGTAGCCGGAGCCGGCGCCGGAGAAGATTGCGGCGGATTGCCGCCATCAGGCGATTGCGCACGAACACCAACGGTTACCGGACCCAGCTCGAAGCCGAGAAGAAGGAAAGCGGCGAGGAACGACGACGCTGGAAAACGCGCGTGCGCTGACGTCCTCGGAATCATGCGGGCTCCATCGGGCCACCTGCGGATGAGAACTCGAAGTCCCGCTGAGCCGCGCGCTTCCCAGGACCGAAGGGCAGTGTACGTTGCCGGTCGAATGCCGTCAACACGTGCCGTAGGCGCGGGAAAAGCGAAGATTTAGTTCAGCCGTTTGCGGTGCCCGGATGCGCTGCGTCGCAGCCTGCGGACTGTGTTTGCGCTCACCGGCATTACGACGCGATGCCGCCTGACGCTTAGGCGCGCAGGAGGTCCGGCTGCCAATTCTGGATCATTTTCTTGATGGCTTTGCGGTCTTCGAGTTTCTCGTCGAGCACTTTCCGAGCGAGGGCGGGCAGCTCGGCGTCGCCAGCGAACCGCAGCGCGACCAACTGGCCGACCGTGAATTCCGGAATGCGAGGCCGCAGTTCGGCGGGCAATACTTGCAGCAGTCTGAGGCGCATCTCGAGGCGGATCACGCGGTCCTGCACGGTAAGCGCGAAAATCCGCGCGTAGAGCGAGAGAAGAATGAACGCGATCGCGAGCAGGAGCGAAATCACCGATTCAGCCGAGAACGCATGTGCCACGCGGTAAAGCGACCACACCAGGTTGATCCCAAAGATGCCAAGCACAACGACGTGGAAGGGAGGAACCAACTTGATGTGATTATCGAAACTCTGGGCCGTATTTTGGGCCATGGGCGCGCTCCTACGGACATCGGGTGAATTGGATGCGAGGATTTTAGCGGGGATTCAAAGAAGCGAGTCCGCGCCGCGAAGTCAAAATCCAGCTTCGCGGCGCGGACGCCGAATGCCTAATTAGTTGCCAGATGCAAACAAGCGTTTGCGTGCGAACGCCCCAAGCGCCAGGAACCCGCTGCCGAGCAGAAGAATTGACGATGGTTCGGGCACGTTGGAGGTGCTGGTGGTCACGCTTCCGGATGTGATGGAGTTCGCAGTGCCGCTCGTAAAATCACCGAGCAGGCTGCCGTCACCGATGTCGTCGCCCGGGCTGATCACAAAAGGGCCGCCGGTATTCAGAGTCAGAGGCGGTCCGACGTTGAAGCCCGCGTCAGGTCCGAAAAGCTGCAAGAGTAAAGTGGTCTCCACCGGGAGAGGGGACAAAGAAATCGAGGTCGAAAAGTCCGAACTGGCTTTCGGTGAAAAAAGTCACCGTGCCGGGCTCACCGGACAGGCTGTTACGGACCGTGGTCGAGGTCCCCACGAAGTCTGTGTAATCCAGGCTGATGGTAATTGCGTTTGACATGCCGCTAGTCGAGCTAACCAGGTCGGCCGGATCCACGGAGAACGTAACGGTGAAGTTATCGCCCGCCGCCGACAAGGAAGTGTCGCCAAACACGGTTGAGCCAAACGCGCCGCTCACGGTGTAGTCAACGACGCCATCCGCGCTGGCCGTTCGCGCGCTAATCCCCACGGCCAACCCTAAAAGTGCCAAAATCGTTAGTGCTTTTCGCATTCTGTTACCTCGTTACCTACCTTAAAGAAAACGGCTGGGCACCATTGTTAGGGCAGGTGAGGTACCAAAGTGAACCACTGAAAACAAAGGAGTTAAGCTACCCGAGACCGCCATTCGGGAAAATTCTTTCCCATCCGCGTGGCGATTTCGATTAATTCTTTGCCGCGCAACGGGAGGCCTAAAGCGGGGCGGAGAGAGCGAGTCGGCGGCCTGATCGAGCGAATCGCTGGGCTTACCCAATGCACCGTTGGGCGGGTGCGGACCGGCTCAGCTAAGGCTTTGGTGGCTCGGTTTTCCAGAAATCAATTCCCGCGGCTTGTTCCGGGACGTCGACTGTCGCGACAGTTTTGAGCGCGTCGAGGTCAATTACCTCCACTGTTCCTGGCTCGGTGCCAATGCCTTCGACGGAAATGAAGGCGTAGCGATTGTCGGGCGTAACGACTGCGCCGTGGACCACCTTGCGTTTGGTGGGGAGATTCGCGAGCTCTTTTCCTGTCTTGGGGTCGAAGATCGAGACGGACTTGCCGCGCTTGTTGGTTGCGATCAGGCGGCCGTCTTTCGTCATCGCGAGATTGTAGACGCCATTGCCGGCGGGAAATCTTCGCGAGAGCTTCCACGAAGCGACGTCCACGACGGCGATCTCGTTCGATTTATTGCAGGCAACGTAAATTTCCGAACCGTCGTTCGACGGCTGTGCCCATGTGGGCACGCAGGTGAGCTCGCCCATTTTCATTTGTCCATGAGGAGAACCCGCCATTCCCATTTCTTTATCCTTCGTGAGCACGAAGTGGCGCGAGACGTTGAAGTGGTGCGTGTCAATTTCCGCGAGCATGTCGTCCATCATGCACGCGGAGTAGTGCTTGGTTCCCTGCGGATTCAGGCGCGACCCGTGAGGCATGGTGCAGGTGGTGATGCGTTTTACTTCGGCCATCTCGCCCGTCGCGACTACGGAAATCGAAGAGGGCACCATGTCGCCGTGGAAATTGGCGTTCGCCACGTAGATAAATTCGCCGTCGCGGGAAATATCCATCGTGGCAGGAAAGAGGCCGAGCGGCGCGTAGCGGATCACTTCGTCGGTGCCGGCTTTCAATTTCCAGGCGGAGCCGTTCGGCTGGCCGTGGCCCACCGACACGTACACAAATTGCTTGTCGGGCGAGACGGCGATGCCGTGCGGGCCGTTGATGTCGCCCATGGGCAGGAGGCCGATGCTCGTTTGGCGCTCGATCGTGAGGCCTTTGGGGCCGAAGCGCAGGAGCACCACTTTGTCGGCGGATTCGCAAACGACGTAAACGAGGTAGTCCTGCGTAGGCGCCGGCGCGGTTGCGGCTTGCGGATGTGCGGCGGTGGGGCGGAGCGGGATCGCGGCGGCAAACGCAGCGGTTACTACGATGAACATTGCCAGGATTGCCCGGCATGGTGTGGGCCGCACTGAATTTTCGATCACGAAGATGGCTCCGGCTTAAATAATTGTGTGCCCAGTTTCATTACTCTCCCGCGCGCGAGATTGCAATCACAAAACGGGCGCGCGTCGACGGTCGGGTCACGGAATTGCGTGGTCTTCAGGAAATTCGCTCGGCGGTGGAATTCTCGTGGCCGAAAGAGGCGACGGCCGCGCCCCAGAAACGCAGCGAGGGCTGAAGAAATTCGACGGCGGCGAGAGTCGTGCCATGTTCCGTACGGACCAGGCGCGCCACTCGACAGGCAAGGTCATCGTTGGTTTCAAGGTTGGTGAGTATGAGCTTTTGCGATTCCACCACGGGAGTCGAAATCGGAAACAAGCCGCCGTGGGAACTCACGTCAATCGTGTCCGTGTGCTCCTGGAAAGGCTCGTCCGCCAGGCGGCCGTAGAGAAGGATGCGCATCGAGGCTCGTACGCGGCGGCCGCGACGCTGTTCGACGCGCACCGGCGCGTGCGAATCCGTTCGCCCGGCAGCGCGACGTAGCCATCGCCAGAAGTGTTTTGAGAGGCCAGTCATTGCGAACCCCAGCTGAAAAATAGACTCCTCCCCCGGGAACGCAGCAGGTTGGGAGTGAGCGTCCGATAGCTGGAGATTACTCCCGGGGCGCCCGCAACGCTACGTTTCCCAACGGCCCGCCAGCCCAGCGACAAAGCTTGGCGCGGCTTCACTTCGATGGTAGATTCGCCGCGCGAGGTAGGCCGCAAATGACTATCAACGGCGCAGCTCGCCGTAGTGGCTGCTCGGATTGTCGAGCGGTATACCTTGCCCGAACCTGCTAATCCCGGCCGCCCTTCCGCTGATTCGGGCGATTGTGCTTCAGCCAGTTCGTCGCCGGTCTCCTCCGTTCCATGTCTTCCCGCCCCTGGACGTCTTGCCGCGGAGCTGAATTTATTCGACGCCACGATGATCGTAATGGGCGGGATCGTCGGCTCCGGGATTTTCATCAATCCGTACGTCGTCGCAGGACTCGTGCACACGCCCGCGCTGATTCTCGCCACTTGGGTGGCGGGCGGCGCGATCGCGATGGCCGGCGCGTTGATCTATGCGGAACTTGCAGATCGCATGCCGCGGGTCGGTGGCCAATACGCGTATTTGCGCGATGCATACCATCCGGCGGTCGGGTTCCTCTATGGCTGGGCGGCGCTGCTGGTGATTCATGCGGGCGGGACGGCGGCCGTGGTCGTTACGTTTTCGAAATATTTTAGAGAGCTGTCGCACGGCGCAGGTTCGGAGAGCGCCACTTCCATCGGCGTGATCTGCGCGCTGGTCGTAATTAATTGTCTGGGCGTGCGCGCGGGAAGCGGAGTGCAAAGCGGCTTCATGATTCTTCGCATCCTCGCGATTTCGTTGATTGTCGCGTCGGGAGCGTGGTTTCTCGCGCACTCGCCGGCGGCGCCGGAAATTCCGTGGCGCCCGGTGCTCGACCGCCCGCCGTCGTTCGGATTGCTTTCCGTTTTTGGCGCGGCGATGGTCCCGGTGTTATTCGGATACGGAGGTTGGCAAACATCGAACTACATTGCCTCCGAAATTCGCGAGCCGCGCCGGAATCTGCCGCGTGCGCTGGTGCTCGGAGTGGCCGGAATTATCGCACTGTATCTCGCAGTGAACTTTATTTACGTGCAGACGCTCTCGCCCGCGGGCCTCGCAGCCACTTCCACGCCTGCGTCAGGAGTGATGCGACTCGCCTTCGGAAGCCGCGGCGCGTCTCTCGTGGCGGCGCTGATTGCCATTTCTACATTAGGATTTCTGAGCCAGGCGATGCTTTCCTATCCGCGAATGTATTTCGCGATGGCGGCAGACGGCCTGCTTCCCTCGAGTTTCGCGCGGTTGAACGCGCGCACGCGCGTCCCGGTAGGGACGATTATTCTGCAGGGCGCGGTAACGATCGCGGTCGTCCTGCTTGGCACATACGAACAGATACTCAGCTACGTCGTGGTGATGGATTGGCTGTTCTTCGGATTGACGGCCAGCTGTATTTTCGTATTTCGCGCGCGAGAGAAGCGGGAAGCAGCCGCCGCCGGCCCACCCCAAGCGCCCGGATTTCGAGTGCCCGGCCATCCCTGGACCACCGGCCTGTTCGTCGCCGTCGCTTGGCTCGTAACTATCAATACAATTTATAAATATCCTCGCAATGCCGCCGTCGCTATGTGTATTCTTCTCGCCGGGATCCCATTCTATTACCTGTTTCGCGGGCGCGCACGGCGCTCGAATGGCTCTGAGTGAAATTGATGAGCCCTCAACGGCGAGAAATCCGATCGGCCTATATCGAGTGGGCGAAGTTGCGCTCCGCCGCCCGCTACAAACTCGCGGGCAGCGACATGCTTGCCTATCCTCTCGCGGACTTGCACGTTCGCATCGAGCAGCTCGAGATCGCCAATCCCAGCGACGCTTACGGTTTTCCGCCCCTCGTCGAACGGCTCGCGAAAAAAGCGGGCGTGCCCGTCGATTGCGTCGTCGAGGCGCAGGGCACTTCGATGGCAAACCATCTGGCGATGGCCGCGCTCGTCGAGCAGGACGACGAAGTGCTGATCGAAGAGCCGGCGTATGAGCCCTTGCTGGCGGTGGCTCGCTACCTCGGCGCAAAAATCCGGCGGTTTCCGCGCCGCTTCGAAGACGGCTTCAAACTCGATCCCCGCGAAGTGGAGCGTGCGATTTCACCGCGCACGCGCTTGATCGTGCTCACCAACCTGCACAATCCCACCGGCGTGCGCACCCCCGATTCCACGCTGAAGCTGGTGGGCGACATCGCGCGAAGCATGGGCGCTCACGTCCTGGTGGACGAGGTGTATCTCGAAGCCTGTTTCGATTCGCCCGCGAAATCCGCGTTTCATCTGGGCCAGAATTTTATTGCGACGAGCAGCTTGACGAAAGCTTACGGCCTCTCCGGCCTGCGCTGCGGCTGGATTCTGGCGGCTCCGGCGCTGGCGGAGCGCATGTGGCGGCTGAACGATTTGTTCGGAGTGATGCCCGCGCATCCCGCGGAGTTGCTGAGTGTAGTTGCGCTCGATCAATTGCGGCAGATCGCGGCGCGCGCCAAGTCGCACCTCGAAACGAATCGCGCGCTCCTGAAAATGTTTCTCGAATCGCGATCCGATCTGCTCGCGATTTGGCCGGAGGCGGGAACGGTGGTGTTCCCGCAGGTTGGAAGCGGCCACGCCGAGGCGTTCTGCCAGTTGCTGCGCGAGAAGTATGAGACGAGCGTGGTGCCCGGCCGCTTTTTCGAAGCGCCCGAACACGTGCGGATCGGAGTAGGCGGCCCCACCGAAACGGTGCGCGAAGGACTTTCCCGCATCGGTGCCGCGCTCGATGAATTTGCCGCAAAACGCCAGAACGCCGGCTAGTTCCGTCCCGCTAAACCGGTAACTCCCATCCATTCGTGCGAGATATTTTCCGCAACCGAGCGCCGCCGTGCGCATCTCAGGTTGATGCACAAACAGGAGAGCGAAATATGAGCAAGTCAGCGGATGCTAGGCGCGTGGCGCGAAAACTGCTTCAATCCCTCAGCCCTTTCTTACTTTTGTTGCTTGCCTGCAGCTCCGTCTTCGCGCAGGCGAACGAAGCCCACCGCATTCGCAATATTGTCCTCGTTCATGGCGCCTGGGCAGACGGATCCGGCTGGCGCGGCGTCTACGACATTCTCGTGAAGGACGGCTACAACGTCAGCATCGTGCAAGAGCCCGAGACTACATTCGCGGACGATGTCGCCGCGACGAAGCGCATACTCTCGCTGCAAGACGGCCCGTGCATTCTCGTTGCGCACAGTTACGGCGGCGCCGTCATCACCGAGGCCGGAAACGATCCGGCGGTCGCGGGATTGGTTTACATCGCGGCGCATATGCCCGACGCCGGAGAGAATGAAGCAGCCGACGGAAAACGTTTCCCGAGCGACCTCGCCAAATCGGGCGCCATAAAGAAAACGCCCGACGGCTTCACCTATGTGGATCCCGCTCAGTTTCATGAGCTCTTCGCAGCCGACCTTCCCGCCGAGCAGGCCGCATTCATGGCGCGATCGCAGGTGTTTAATTTGGGCGCGAATTTCGCAGCCGTCATCTCGCAAGCCGCTTGGAGAACCAAACCGAGCTGGGCGCTCGTAGCCGGAAGCGACCGAACGATCAATCCCGAGCTCGAGCGATGGTATGCGGCGCGAGCCAAAAGCCGCACGGTGGAAGTCGCCGGCGCGAGCCATTGCGTTTACGTTTCACGGCCGAAAGAAGTTGCGGCCCTGATTGAAGACGCGGCAGCTCACGCCAAATAGAAGCGGCCGTCGCCGGAAATTACGCGTGGGTGCGTTTCGCGCGGGGCGGCTTGGGACGCAGTAATTCCACGAGCGCCTGCGCGGCGGCCGCGAGCGGCCGGTCCTGGCGATAGACAAGATAGACGCGCCGCTCGATTTTCATCTGCCGCAGGTTCAATTCGCGCAAATCGCCGCGCGCGATTTCCCGTTCGACGCACATCCTCGGCACGATTGCCACGCCGCGCTTCATCTCCACAAACCTCTTGATGCTCTCGATGGTCGGCAGCTCGATGTCCATCCGCAGCGTCACCTTATGCTTCGCGAACATTTGAATCACGCGCTGGCGATACGGCGATTCCACGATGTGGGCGACGAATGTTTCGCCGTCAAGCGCCGCGATATCCACTTCTCTCCGCTTCGCCAGCGGATGCCCCGGCCACACCACAAACGCGAGCGAGTCGCGATAGAACTCGACCGTCGTCAACTCGCGCTCCTCGGGCAAATACGAAATCACTCCTATATCCAGCTGGTGGTTTAGCAATTCCCTCGGCACGTCGCGCGAAAACACGCGATGCACGCGTATCTGAATCCCCGGATAGAGGCGCCGGTACCGGTCGAGCGCCGGAAGCAGTGCGTGAATCGAGCTTTCGTTCACGCCGATGGAAACCTGGCCGCGCTCGAGCCCGTTGAGCTCCTGCATGCCTTTGCGGATTTCTTCGCGCAGATTCAGCATGCGGTCCGCGTACTCGAGTAGCAGGGTGCCGGCGTCGGTGAGCGAGCGCGCGCCCGTCCCGCGCACGAAAAGCGGCTGGCCCACCCAGTCTTCGAGCTTGCGCATGGCGATGCTGATCGCCGGTTGCGTGCGGTAGAGTTTCTCCGCCGCGCGCGAATAGCTTTGTTCCCGCGCCACCGTCTGAAACACTTGCAGAGCCGCCAGATCCACCAGGCCTCCTGATCGCGATATCCATGTATAAGGGAAGCTTATTCTACATGCAACAATTATAAATTGGACACGATTGCCCGCCGCGCGCTTCACTGAGGGCGTCCCACAGGAGCCCTCGTTCATGGATACGGTTCACATCTTTGACACCACGCTGCGCGACGGCGAGCAGTCTCCCGGCTTTTCGATGCACCGGGAGGAAAAACTCCGCCTGGCGCGGCAGCTCGAGCAGCTGGGTGTTGACGTAATCGAGGCTGGATTTCCGGTCGCGTCACCGGGAGATTTGGAAGCGGTGCGCGCCGTGGCCGGCGAAATTCACGGCTGCCGCGTGGCGGCGCTCGCTCGCGCCCGCCAGGAAGATGTGGATGCGGCATTGCGCGCGCTCGAACCCGCAGCCCACCCGCGGCTGCATATTTTCCTCGCGACGTCCGACCTTCACTTGAAGCACAAACTTCGCATCGAGCGTCGCGAAGCGCTCGAGCAAGTGAGCCGCATGGTGCAATTCGGCGTCGAGCATACGGAGGAAGTGGAATTCTCGGCGGAGGATGCCAGCCGCAGCGACATCGATTTTCTATGCGAGGTAGCCGAAGCGGCCGCCGAAGCCGGCGCCACGATCATCAATCTTCCGGACACGGTCGGCTATTCGACGCCGGAGGAATATGGCGGGATGTTCCGCGCGGTGCAAGAGCGGCTCGTCGAATATCCCAACGTAGTTTACAGCGCGCATTGCCACAATGATCTCGGCCTCGCCGTTGCCAACTCCCTCGCGGCAATTTCCGCGGGAGCCCGGCAGGTGGAATGCACGATTAACGGGATCGGAGAACGCGCCGGAAACGCATCTCTCGAAGAAATTGCCGTGGCGCTGCACGTCCGGCAAAGCTGTTACTGCGCAGCCACAAACATTCGCCTCGAAAAGATTTACTCCACCAGCCGGCTGCTTACCGCGATTACCGGCGTGTCCGTGCCGCCCAATAAAGCCGTGGTCGGCGCCAATGCGTTCGCCCACGAAGCCGGAATTCATCAGGACGGCATCCTCAAGAATCCGCTCACGTACGAAATCATCGTGCCCGAAAAGGTGGGCGTGCCGAGCCGCAGGCTTGTCCTCGGAAAACATTCCGGGCGCAATGCCTTGCGCGCTCGCATGGCCGAACTCGGCTACGAGACGACTCCCGCAGAACTGGCGGAATGCTACCGCATGGCCACGGAGTTGGCGGATACCGCGAAGCAGGTCACCGATCGCGATCTCCTTTCATTCATTCACCAGGTTCGTCGCGGCCGCACTCCGGCTCCGGCGAGCCGCACGCCTCGCGTCGCTGCTGTCAGCTGAAACAGGGAGAATCGCGCCATGGGTTCCGTTCGCAAGACGATTGCCGTGCTGCCGGGAGATGGAATCGGCCCGGAAGTCACTCGCGCGGCCGTACAAATGCTCGACGATTGCGCGAGCGCGCACGGCCACTCGTTCGAATTTCGCAAGCTTCCGTTTGGCGGCGCTGCCATCGATCAGTGCGGCACGCCGCTGCCCGCCGAAACCCTGGCCGGCTGCCGCACGGCCGACGCGATTCTGCTCGGCGCGATCGGCGGTCCGAAGTGGGACGCCCTTCCGCTTGCCGGGCGCCCTGAGAGCGGCTTGCTCGCGCTGCGAAAAGAACTCGGCCTCTACATTAATCTTCGCCCTATCCGGCTGCGCCATGCGCTCGAGGGGATTTCGCCGCTGCGTCCCGACCGTGTTTTCGGCTGCGATTTTGAAATCGTTCGCGAGCTCGCCGGTGACATTTATTTCGGCACGCACGAGTTGCATCGCGACAACGGCAATTCGCGAGCGCGCGATGTCGCCAACTACACCTCGGCGGAAATCGAGCGAGTGGCCCGCTACGCTTTCGACCGCGCCGCGGCTCGCCAGAATCGCGTGGCCAGCGTCGACAAAGCGAATGTGCTCGCCACCTCCGCGCTCTGGCGCACCACCGTCACCGCGGTTGCACGCGATTATCCCGGCGTCGCACTCGAGCATCTGTATGTGGACAACGCCGCGATGCAGATCGTGCTTCGCCCCAAGCAGTTCGACGTAATTCTCACGTCCAATCTTTTCGGCGATATTTTGAGCGATGAAGCCGCCGCGCTCACCGGCTCAATCGGATTGATTCCATCGCTTAGCCGCGGCGCGAAGGATGGCCCCGCTCTCTACGAACCGATTCACGGCTCGGCCCCGACTCTCGCGGGAAAAGACGTAGCATCGCCGCTGGGCGCGATTTTCTCGGCGACGCTGCTGTTGCGGGAATCTTTCGGTCTTGCGGCGGAAGCCCAGTGGATTGAATCTGCGGTAGATCGCGTGCTCGATCACGGCTATCGCACGATGGATATTGCCGAGCCGGGCGGCCGCATCTTGCGGTGTTCGGAATTCGCGGACCAGATTCGCGGCGAAATGCACGACTCGCTCGCCCATACCGAGCGCTACGGCTGGGGCGTCTAGGTTTTTCGCAGGACCAGGCAGCCCGCGATCATGTCGTGCAGCGCCTGCTTTTTTTCCGTAAATCCCGCCATCATGTAACCGATGCCCAGCGGAATCAGGCCCGTCACGATTTTTGCGAAGAAACGTCCCGTGGCATGGCCGAACCCGATTCGCCGCCCCTGCAGATTGGTCACGATCAGCCCGAGCGCCATTTTCCCGAGCGTCCCCTGATTCGGCGAGCTTTCCATGTAGGCGTAGTAAAGCCACGACGCAAAGATTCCTAAAACCACGATGAACATGATCATCATTACCAGCGCGACGGGCGGTCCCGCTTCCGGATTATTTTTCAAGCCTTCGAGCGCGCCGTGAAGAGAACCAATGCCCACAAACATCATTCCGGCCAGGAAGAGAATCCCGTAGACGACTCCGAGCACAATCAGGTCAATGATATGCGCCACCACTCGCAGCCAGAATCCTGCGTAGGGCGAGAGCGTCGGCAAAGCCGCCGCAGGGCTCTGATAAGGCGGGATCGCGCCGCCTGGCGCAATCGCAGGTGCACTGTAAGTCGCCGGAACGCCGCCGGCCGCCGCCGCTGGATTGCCGGCCGGCTGCCCGCAAGCCGAGCAGAACGACGTGCCTTCCGTCAACCGCGCCCCACATTTTGAGCAGAACATTCGGACCTCTTTGTGCCGGCCTTCACGCCGCGCGATGAATTCTAAAGTTGCCGAAGCACCAGGCATCCCGCCAGAATGTCGTGCAGCGCCTGTTTCCGTTCGGTGAACCCGGCCATGAGGAACCCGATGCTACCTGCGCCCCGCATTTTGAACAGAACATGTTCCGCAGCCCCACGCTGCTGCCGCGCTGCTTCACTACCAACTGCCGCGCATACTACTGAACCCGAAACCGATGGGTCAACATGCAAATGGCCGGAAGTGGGCCGATTCCTGCGCGCCTGGCGCCTTGATTCCCACTGCGATTCTCACTGCGATGGAAGGTACGCTCGAACTTCAGCAAAAGTTGCACCGCTCGAGCGCTCTCGCTTAGACTCATGCGTCCAATAGAACGAAAGGAGACATCATGCGCATTCATTTTACGGCGGCTGCAAAAATTCTAGGGATCACCCTCGCGGCGGCGAGCCTCTTCGCGGGTGGCTACGTTGCCGGCCAGAACAAGTTTGGCCAGCCGAAAACCATCATTCACATGGTCATTCTGAAATGGCGGCCCGGAGTTCCGGATGCCGATAAACAGCGCGCCCTGGAAGGCGTGAAGGAAATGGCCGCGAAGGTTCCGGGCATCAAAAATATCTGGATCAAAGCCGACCGCATTCAGCCACGCGATTTCAATGCCGCATACGCCATCGAATTCAAAGATCGCGATGCGGCCGACGCTTACGCCGAAAGCCCTCTGCACGCCGAATGGGAGAAGAAATACTACGTGCCGTTTCGCGACGCAAGCATCTCCGAGCAGGTTACGAATCCCTGAGGTTCTTCATCTGCCGGTCGAGACCCTACAGCAAACGCTCGATTGCATCCCTTTGCGGAACGTCGAGAATCGAAGCAGAGGTGCGAAATGATCAAGAAAGTGAAAGAAGGCTACAAAGTGCTCTCAGAAAAAACCGGCAAGAATCTGGGTGGCCCCTACAAAACGAAAGCCGAAGCCGAAAAGCGCCTGCGCCAGGTGGAATTCTTTAAGCACCGCAAGGGCTAGATTCGTCCCAGCAACCAAACCGTCCCTAGTGCGTCGGGAGAGCTGGGAAAGGTCTGGAAAAGTCTGGCCTATCTCCCACCTTTTCCACAGCTCCCGCCGAAATCCACAATCCGCCTACTTGAAATAATTGTTACAAATACTTGACCAAATCTTTTTCTTTGCTATACTCTCCTGATGTCGGCGTACCTCGGATTTGCCGGGGATTGTCCTGACGAACCGGGTGGGCCGCTTAACCAGAGGTGAAGTTGGTTACAAGCACCGGGTACTTGCAAAACGAGAATCGAGCATATCCGTTCCGGAGGCTGCCAGCGTAAACGCAGCCCCAGGAATAGGACGGACATGCCCGGCGCTCGTTGCCGGGTTTTTTATTGCTCGCGACTTCAGTTCCAAAACTGATTTCGCGCTCCGCCGGGAGCGGAGACGTTCCGATCGGAAATTGATGAACGGAACGGCGATCTTTGACAACTGAAGGAAGTAGGCATCGCGTTATGCGAATTTCAAGGTTCGCATAGCGTGATAAACCGCAAATTTTTGCTCGAGAAAGTAGCGCAATGTGGAAAGGCGAACTTGCTTCCACGCGCGGTGTCGTGTGCCCCTCCCTGG
>CAVQFW010000018.1:0-37500 GCA_963711875.1 uncultured Acidobacteriota bacterium | reverse complement strand
CTCCTCTATCTCGGTGCGGCTTTCAGCGCTGTCGTAATCCTTCTCCGGCTCGTTTGGGTTTATCCGGGAGCGCTGGTTTCGAATTTCATCCGGCGCAGGATCCTTCATCAGACCGAGACGGTGCCGACCCCGCAAGAAGTGTTCATCGTCGGCTGGACGGGTATGCGCGGAGTTGTCGCCTTGGCCGCCGCGATTTCCCTGCCTGAGTATCTGGGAAACGGTGCGCCATTTCCGCAACGCAATCTGATTATTTTCCTCACCTTTTGCGTGATTTTCGTCACCCTCGTCTTGCAAGGGCTCACGCTACCGTCGTTATTCGCGGCTCGGCCTTGAAGGCGCTGGCGGCGAGAACACGGAAGAAACGCAAGCGCGTCGCGCCATGGTGCAATCGGCTATAGCCTATCTCGAGGCCGCACGCGATTCCGACGGCCCGTCATTCGAGCCGGTGTATGACGAGCTTCTCCATCGTCAGCGCCACCGGCTCAGCCGGCTGGACGGCAAAGCACCGACGATCCAACCACGATCCCGAGCACTACGGACGTTTCCTCACCGTGTCGCATAAGCTTCGCGCCGTACAGCGTGCCGTAATCCTCAATCTCCGCAACCAAAATCAAATCAATGACGAAACCCTTCGCAAGCTCGAATACGAGCTCGATCTGCTGGACGCGCAGATTCAACCGCATGGCACACGCTAGCGCTGCTGTGTAGCTCACGTCTCACAGGTGAGATCGCTTGCTTTCCCCGGTGTTTACCGCCTATAATCTCTACCGATGAAGGCATTCTTTAACTATTCTGCTGCTCGTTCTGCTGGACTTTGCCGCATCTGTCGCCGCGGGGCTCAAAAGCAAACGCATTCCGCTACTCGCCGCCCCCTCCGCCGATCGTCTGGGCCTCACGTGTGCGCAGGTTCTGCAGATGTCTTCCGGCGACTGGGTGAAAAAATTCAATGCTGCAAAAAACGAATCGGCGCCGAGCACGATCCAGGCCCTCGATGCGTACGGAAAATGCTATCGACGCGCGCACCACTCGTCTCGCCGCCGCGCTCGGTAAATCCGGCAAAGGTCCTCTGATGGGCGCGCGCGGAAATTTCCGCGATTTCGAACAGGCCCTCCACAACTTCTGCGCCAAGGCTCTCGCTGCAACGGATCCCCCAGCCGACCCCGTGAAGAAAGCCTATGCCGCGCTCTACGAAAAACAATTTCGCTACGAGTTCTATCTCCAATACCAGCAGAAAAGTTTTAATCCCCCGCCGCTCGCTCCGGAAGAATCAGACGCCTTCACAAAATCAAAAAACCATTTCGGCGAGCTTCTCGGCCTGCTCCCCGAAGACAAAATTCACGAGCTCCACGCCGCCTTCGGTCAAATCTTCGCCGCCGGCGCCATCCCGGACCCCACGAAAGTCGCCGTCTATCGCTACAGCATCTATCTCCTCGAATCCCCCGCCGAAGAGCCGTACTCTCCGCCTCCGTTCTAATTTTTCGCCTTTGCCGGCCCGCTCACTCTTGCCTGTTGGCTACCAAAGCAAAGCCGCATCGTCAGCGCGTGAATTCCGCCGTTCGTCGCCTTCCTGCGCGCCGCCTTTCTCTCTCGCTCCGCGTTTTCTCCCGGTGTGGCTTCCCCCGGCAGACTTTGGTAGTCTCGCCCCTGCCCAATTCAGGAGACCCGGTGACTTAGCCCAATCCAATCGTCGCAGCGAATCTGGTTCCCCTCGCGATCCTCATGTGCCTCGCAATCGCCGCACGCTTCGGGCGCAATCGACATGATCCGAACCACGTACTCGCTCGCGCGATCTTCAAGCAGCTCATCGAAATCAACACGACCGACTCGGTGGGCAACAACACCACTGCCGCCGAAGCGATGGCTAAGCGTCTTCGCGATGCCGGCTATCCCGAGTCCGACCTCTACATCGGTGGTCCCAATCCGCGAAAAGGAAACCTCGTCGCCCGCCTCCACGGCACCGGCGCTCACAAACCGATTCTGATGATCGGCCACCTCGACGTCGTCGAAGCTCGCCGCGAAGACTGGTCCGTCAATCCTTTCGAATTCATCGAAAAAGACGGCTACTTCTACGGCCGCGGCTCGATCGACATGAAATCGGGCGACACATTCCTCATGATGGCGATGATTCGCATGAAACAGGAAAACTTCAAACCCGATCGCGACATCATCCTCGCCCTCACGGCTGACGAAGAAGGCGGAGGCTCGAACGGAGTCAACTGGCTTCTGAAGAATCATCGCGAGCTCATCGACGCGGAATACGCGCTGAATCCCGATGCCGGCACGTTTCAAATGATCGGCGACAAAAAATCCATGACCGCGCTGGGGGCCAGCGAAAAGCTCTATCAGGATTACGACCTCAAGGTCACGAACCCCGGCGGCCACAGTTCGCTTCCCGTTGCCGATAATGCCATTTATCAACTGGCAGGCGGCCTCGTGCGGCTCGAGCGTTACAAGTTTCCCTTCGAGCTGAATGAAGTCACGCGCGTTTATTTCGACCGCATGTCCGCAATCGTGGGCGGAGAACTCGGCGCCGACATGAAAGCCATTCTCAAAGATCCGCCGGACGCTGCCGCGCTCGCGCGGCTGTCCCAAAAGCCTTATTACAACGGCATTTTGCACACCACCTGCGTTGCCACCCGTCTCGATGCCGGCCATGCGAACAACGCGCTGCCGCAAATGGCTCGCGCCAATGTGAATTGCCGGATTCTGCCGGGCCACTCGGCGGAGGAAATTCGCGCCACGCTCGTGAAAATTGTCGACGATCCAAAAATTGCCGTCACACTCTCAACAGGCGGCCTCGGCGGCGGAGCGAACCCGCCGTCTCCGCTGCGTCCCGATTTGATGGGCACGCTCGAGAAAGTTTCCAGCGAAATGTGGCCGGGCGTTCCGGTGGTTCCGGTGATGGAAACGGGCGCGAGCGACGGCGCCTACTCCCGCGCCGCCGGAATTCCCACGTACGGTATTTCCGGAATGTGGATGGATCCCAACGAAGATCGCTCGCACGGCCAGGACGAGCGGCTTCCCGTCTGGTCCTTCTACGCGGGCGTGGATTTTTATCCGCGATTCGTGGAGGCGCTCAGTTCGGGCCGTTAGGCTCCGCGCGCGAGACGATCCAATGAGCGCCCCGCTGAATCCCCGATGACCCCAAGATGAACTCACAATGAGCCTGCTGCGCCGCGCCATCCTGAAAGCTTCCGAGAGCCCGTGGATGCGCGCCAACGCTCCCCGCTATCGCGTCCTGCGCCGCACCGTCACTCGTTTCATGCCCGGTGAAACTATCGACGACGCTCTCGGTGCCGCGCGCGAGCTCGCGGCAAACCGGATCGCGACCCTCGTCACTCATCTCGGTGAAAACATCTCGGACCGCGCTGAAGCCGCATCCGTCACCGACGACTATCTCGATGTTCTCGAGCGCATCCGCGCCGCCGGATTGCCCACCGAAGTTTCCGTCAAGCTCACGCAGCTCGGCCTCGACCTCGATCGCGATTTCTGTTACGCAAATCTCGTAAAGCTCATCGAAGCCGCTCCGCCTGATAAAACGCTGTGGATCGATATGGAGCAAAGTCCCTACGTGGACGCAACCCTCGAAATCTACCTTCGCGCGCGTCAGGCCCACGCCAACGTCGGCGTGTGCGTCCAAGCGTATCTTTACCGAACCGAAAAAGATCTCGATTCGCTCATCGCCATCGGCGCGGCTGTCCGCCTCGTAAAAGGCGCGTACAACGAGCCCGCTGAAATCGCGTTCCCAAAGAAATCGGACGTGGACGCGAGCTACATCGAGCTGGCAAAAAGATTACTCAGCCCGGAAGCGCGCAAGGCGCAAGTGCGTGCAGCGCTCGCCACTCACGACCGCGCGATCGTCGCGACCCTCATCGAATGGGCCACGGCGCAAGGCATCCAGAAGAACCGCCTCGAATTTCAAATGCTCTACGGCATTCAGCGCGCCGAACAACTGCGCCTCGCGCAAGAAGGATTCCGCTCCGCCGTCCTCATTTCCTACGGCACGTTCTGGTATCCCTGGTTCATGCGCCGCCTCGCCGAACGCCCCGCCAACGTCCTCTTTCTCGCCCGGAATTTCTTCGGCAGTTGACGCACGTCCGCCGAAAAATAAATCTTTCAGCCAGATTTAGTACGAATGACGGAGAAGTTTTCTAAGAGGCAGGCTTGAGTTGCGTGACGAGCTCGATTAACCAACCTTCCAGAATCGATCGCTGCTCGGGCGCGGTTTCCGTAAATGCGATCCCCATTCCGTATCGGTGGTCCGTGTATGCCACCCGCGCATTCGTTTCGAACACGCCATGGTCCCGACTAATGCGCACGCGAACCCGCGTGCCGTCGGGAAAAGGATTCAACGTGTCTACGTAACAGCCGCCCAAACCAATTTCAGAAGTTCGCGCGGAAAGTTTCGTGCTCGAACCGGAACCTAGCTCGGTGACTTCGGCCGAAGCCACAAGCAAGCATCGCAGCACCGACCGCCGCGCAGACATTTGCTTCGTATTCTCGGCAACGGTTTTAGCGTTCACGTCCGCTCAACCAATCATTCCTAAGGTTTCGCATCGTCTGCTGCGGCCGGTTGCGATGGCACCGCGGCCTCGGTTCCCACCGGCGTCTGCGTTGACACCTGCCGCACCGCCTCCGCCTTCGGTTTCGTTCGCGCAGGCATAGCAGCCGTCAGTGATTGATTCACGCTCACCACCGTATTCCCATGAACGACCACGCGGAATCGCTTGTCCTCGGCTTTGATGGCCGGATCGTCTTTGTGAAATCCCGTCAGAAAATACGGATAGCCTTCGAAGTTCCGGGTCCGTTCATTGGCGGGCTGTTTCGCCGCAAAGTTCACAGGAATGCGTTCCCCGTTCGTCGCAACGATATCCTGCATAAACCAGGCGACAACTCCGGAGCCCCCATGCGGTCCCACGGGCCTCACCGCCAGAATCCGTGCGCGCGCTTCCGAGCCGCGGACGATGATGGGAACTCCGTCCACCACAAAATCCTCCGCCGCTTCCATTTCCACGATCGTTCCTTCCTGCAATTCTTCCGCGGAAACGTTGCCCTTCAGTTCCACCTCGAACGAGGCCCCGTCCGGAACTTTCACGTCCACGCTCTCGGGCGCTTTGCGTACCGGCGCATCGGTTGCGACGGGCGATTGCAGCATGACCAGAATCACTTTGTCGGAGACGCCCGCGTCGCTCAGCCTGTGAATTTGCGCGGGTGTGGTATCGAACGCGCAGCGGCTCGATTCGATTTTCTTCAGGATGATGTCCGTGCCTCGATGCAGGGCGTGCATCGCGAGAATGTCGTCGTTCGTCAGCGCTGCAGCCGGGGGCTTGGGCGCGCTCACTTCCGCGGGCTTGGGCGCTTCCGTCAGCCCGAAACTGAACACGGTGTGTGGCGGCGGCGGAGTCTCGGAAAGATCGGCGCCGCGCACCCAACCGACTCTGCCGTCAACCGTGCGGATTTGAGAATAGCCGCCCCAGCGGTTCACCACCTCTACTTTCTCGCCGCAACGCAGCTTCCCAAGCTCTTCAAATTTCTCAGTGGATTTGTAAATCAGCAGATAGGCGTCGTAAGTGCCGCATTGCGCGTAGCTAGCCGAGTCCCCACGCGCCGGCGTGGCCGCGGCCGCGAGTACGCAGAAAATTAGAACGCAAGCCTTCATCCTGTGCCCCAAGTCCGGGAAGCTGTGCGAGAGGCGCGAGCCCGGATTCACAAGAAATCAGACGAGTGTATTTTTGCGGAATGGTCGCTCGCGACCAATAGTACTTTGTGCCAGTCTGGCCGCGGGTGCTAAGGTGCGCCGGAATCGGATTGCTTCCAGCTCCTTTCAGTTCCTCTCAGTCCCCAGCAACGCCGCTGACGCCCGCACGCTCAGGCGCACAATTCGCAAGGCCTGTCCTTAAGGACAGTAGACTTCCGCCGCCAAGAATTTCTAAAGTAGGTTTCCCCGCCCAGCACCACTTGCCTGAAATCTCCGAGGAACCTCGGATGGAGAGCGGAGAACACTATGGCCAAGACCGAACTCGATCTCATCGACGAGTTTAAGCAGGGCGTCAAAGCACTGAAGAACGGATATCCCCAGAAGGCCCTCCTCCACTTGCGCACTGCCTTTGAATCCGAGAAACACAATCCCTTCTATCTCTCGTTTCTGGGGCTTTCAATCGCGCGCGCCGAACGCAAATGGGACCGCGCCGCAGAGCTTTGCGAAATCGCGGTGCAGCTACGACGCAATGAGTGTCAGTTTCATTTAAATCTTGCGGAAGTTTACGCGCTGGCAGGCCGTCGCGAGAAAGCGCTCGACACGCTCGACGCAGCCCTCGCGTCGTTCGGTAAGGATAGCCGCTTAGTCCGCGCGAGAAGCCGTGTCGAGAAACGCCGATTGCCCGTGCTCCCGTTTCTAACGCGCGACCATTTCCTGAACCGCACCTTCGGCAAGGTCCGCCACCGCACGCTGCAGCGCCTGGGCAAGCAGTAGCTCCGGCGGGAACCCCTGCCTTTCGTACCGCCGGCTTCCAGCCGGCTCCTTTGCCGAAGCCTCCGCTTCGGCCCTCCACCCAATCATCTGAAGCCACCACCTCCGCACCACCCCGCCGTTTCTTTTCTTCCACTAGCACAATCCAAAGCCCGTGCCACCAAGCCTCACACCGGTTCCCGCCACCCGCAATTCAGCTTGCCGCAACGCTAAGCACTTTCCCCCCGGAAGCAAAGCTCTTCTGCCGATCCTCCAGCAGCAACAGCGTCTTCTTATTCGCAAGCCCGCCGCCATACCCGACCAGCCTGCCATTGCTCCCGATCACGCGATGACAAGGCACGATAATAGGAATCGGGTTCGACCCATTCGCCAAACCCACCGCCCTCGCGGCATTGGGTTTGCCGATTCGCGTCGCCAGTTGGCCATAGGAGATTGTTTCGCCGTACGGAATCGTTTGAAGCATCTCCCACACACGCAGCTGAAACTCTGTCCCGTGAAGCGACAATCGCAAGTCGAACACTTTCAACTCGCCTTCAAAGTACGCGCGCAACTGGCGCACCGTTTCGCGAAAAGGCGCCGGATCTTCGCGCCACTCGGGTTGCACGCGCTCGGGGCGCTTGCCTTCGGCGAAACTGATGAGGCGCAAACCGCCGTCATCCGCCGCGAGCAGCGTATTTCCCAATGGACTCTCGTAGAATGTGTATGAAATTTCGCTCATGAAGCCTCTCCAATCACTCCGTAGAGCCTACCGCACCCCGCTATGCATTGGCCATCGGTGCCCGCGATTCAGCGCACCGAATGCCGAGCTCACGACTCAGAATAAACAATCGCGAGCGCGCACGGCCCGGCCAAGAACCAGCCCCACCGCTTCCGCTGCGGCGCCCTCTTTTTATGAGTATAATTCCAAATGTTGCAGCCAGACCCCGGCACGCCCTGGATGGGCGCTCTACAATTTGATTCCCGCGAACCTACGGTCATCACCCTATGGCCTCGAATACCTTGAAACCCCTACACTCGCATGACTTGTGGGATTTCGGTCTATTCAAATTGTTCATCGAGAATTCATTCCTCGTGAACCTGTCAAGTGGCGCGGCCTACTGTAGACGCTCCATCGGCCCTGTTATGAATTCAATAAATTCAACGCAAGAGGAGGATTAATGGGTATCCGCTACCTACGCATTCTTTTGTTGGCGGTCGGGATGTTGTTTTTCTCCACAGCTTCATTCGCGCAAGTAGAAATCTCGGTCGCAGTCGCCCCGCCCGAACTGCCCGTGTACGAACAGCCTGTTTGTCCCGGAGATGGGTACATTTGGACGCCGGGGTACTGGGCATGGGACGGTGACGATTACTATTGGGTGCCGGGCACCTGGGTCGAAGCGCCCGAGGTGGGATATTTGTGGACTCCGCCGTATTGGGGCTGGGGCGGTTCCGCGTTTATTTTCCATGGGGGCTACTGGGGTCCGACGGTCGGCTTCTACGGCGGAATTTACTACGGCTTCGGATATTTCGGGAACGGCTTTGAAGGCGGACGCTGGCAGAGCGGACACTTTTACTACAATCGCGCCGTCACCAACGTCAACGTCACAGTGATTCACAATGTGTACGAGACGCGGGTCAACGAAACGCATATTACTCGAGTGAGCTATAACGGCGGAAGAGGCGGCATCGATAGGCGTCCTACCCGCGAAGAAGAAGCTGCCGAGCATGAACGCCATATCCCTCCCGTCGCAGCTCAATCTCAGCACATCGAGGCCGCGCGGAACAATCGCGAACTGCGTGCTTCCGCGAATCACGGAAAGCCGCCCATCGCCGCTACCCCGAAGCCGGGAGCTTTCAACGAGCACGAAACCACGAAAGGTGGAGAGGCGGGTGCACGCACGAACACTTCTACTCACGCGAGTACCCACGCGAAGGACCTCCCCCCGGTCGAGCGTCACCCGGTGACGAACACCGGCAATCCCAAGGTGGATCAGAAATACCAGAAGCAGCAGCAGCAGCTCAGCACGAAGCAGGACCAGGACAGGCAGAAACTCCAACAGAAACAGGACAAAGAGCACCAGCAACTCGCAAAACAGAAGGCTAGCGACACACGAACGCAGCAAGTGGAACAAAAGCATCAGCAACAGACGCAGCAACTCCAGCAGAAGCACTCGCAGCAGCAGCAGCATCTCGAGCAACACCAGCAGCCGGCGCACCAGGCGCCGCCTCCCAAGGAGAAGCACTAGCTGCTGATCCGAAAAATCGCGGCCTGCATTTGCCGGCCGTGAAAAGAAACGGGCGAGGCTTCTGCCGATTGGCAGGGGCCTCGCCCGTTGTTATTTCCGTCCCGGAGATCGATTGGATGTCTTATTAAATTGCCGGGCCGGACTAAGCTATGACTTCTGACTGGGAACTTTCGCGCCTTTCTTTCGAGCCTCGGAAAGTCCGATCGCGATTGCTTGCTTGCGGCTTGTCACTCGGCCGCCTTTGCCGCCCTTACCCGATCGAAGTGTTCCGCTCTTTTCGCGGTGCAAGGCGCTCTTCACGCTTTTGCCGGCCGCTTTGCCGTATCGTGCCATCGCATGCCTCCTTGGTTTTATTATTTTTCGGCCGCAATCTCCGCCGAACGGTAATCATAAAAAACGATCAGAAACGATCAGCGGCAGTTAAACCGACCGGGCCGATTTCGCCCGCTTCGCCGCCCCCCGCCTCATAGGAATTCGCAAATTCATCCACTTGTTTTTCCGCCGCCTCTTTTGCAATTCCGTAGCGTTCCTGAATTTTGCCAACCAGTTGTTCTCGCTTGCCGTTCACCGCGGTGAGGTCGTCGTCCGTCAACTTCCCCCACTTCTCTTTCACCTGCCCTACCGATTGCTTCCACTTGCCCTGAATTTGGTCCCAATTCATGTGAATCCTCCAGTCGTGATTTGCGCTGCTCGGCGCAGTAGTGGGTTGGGTTACACGTCGATCATCCGTGGATTCGCTTCCGGCGGGAATACAGCGCAAGGTGTACGCCGCGATACATTGCGCCCTACGATCGCACTCCTACGAGCGGGAGTTTTTCGCGTCCGTCGTGCTGCCGACGTCCCAGGGTGCTGCCGACGACGATTCGCAGGTTCACCGGGGCGGCTAGTTCTACGAGGAACTGGAATTCGCGTCTACAGAGATTGCCGTATGGTACTGGCGGAACGCGAGGTCTAGTCTGGAGTTCATTCTGGTGTCCATCCTTATCGTTCGATGTCCAGAATGAGCCCAACCCGCGATGTGCGGACTAGGTTCCGTGTGCGGACTGCGATAGATAAAAGTCGTGGATTCTGACGCTCAGGCGGCTTTGGCGATGATTTTCGCATTCATCGGGTCGAAGACGAAGTAATCGCCGGGGCACGATTCGGAGAGTTTCAACAAACGCATTCTTGCATTTTCGAGACCTTGAACAGCTTCTACCCAAATCGGCTCGCTACCTGGAACGCCTTTGAAGATATCGTAGGTGGTGCTCACAGCTTCCCTCCGAGTGACCGACTGCAACAGCCATTGCAGGGCCTACGAACGTACATTCCAGAACTGCAATCAGGCTACCAACGGTTCCGCGGATATCCACACACAAGTTCCCCTTTATCAGTTACTTACAGACATGCGCTGAACGGCGCCGCGAACCTCCTCGCGAAGGTAGGTAAGATTTTGAAGCTTTGAGTACATCTTTCCTGGTAGCGGCCGTAGGGGCTGGCGGGGTTCCGGCGGGTCCGCCAGCATGAACCAGAACGAACCAAGATGAAAATGAGTAGTACTGGAACCATCGCGCCCCGAATAGACTCTGACCTATTCACCGGCGAGTAGTAGGCGATGAAATGGCACCTGGACTCTTTGTGCTGTTCATACGGAAGGCGTAAAGTAAAAAGGACCGAGTAATGGGTACCCTTCGAATCTTGATTGTTGACGACGAAAAAGCAGTGCGATCAGCCCTGATTCGGCTGATCGGCACCCGCGGAGGTTGGACGATTGTCGGGGAAGCTGCCGATGGTGCCGAAGCCATCGGCAAGGCTCGTGAGTTGCAGCCCGACGTGGTGATCATGGACGTCACCATGCCGGAGATGAGCGGCCTCGCGGCCACTCCAGAGATCAAGAAAGTGATCCCCAGCGTCGAGGTCTTGATCTTTTCGCAGCATGATTCCCCACAAATGGTCCAGGAAGCTCGGCAGGCGGGAGCCAGCGGTTACCTGCTGAAATCCCAGGCGCACTGCTTGATGGCCGCCGTCGAAGCCATGAGCGAGCATAAGCCGTTCTTTCAGGGCAAGAATCTTTCGGCCGACTAGTAAAGCTGTCGTGTTGCGATCTGCACGTCATTCAGGTAAATGAAACCTGGTACTCCGGAGGGAGTCCAACTATCTGTAGATTGTCGCAGGACCTATTCGCCAAACCCGTATGATTTCCCTATGAATTCGTCCTGTATCCTTAGGAGTTCTTTGTGAGTCACGCGTGACCCGGTAATGACTACTGACCCCCAAAAAGCGCCCGGCCTTGCCGCTCGAATCAACGCCGAAGCATTGGCCGAAACGATTCGCGAGTCGGTCGTTGTTCTCGATACGGACCTCCGAGTCCTCGCTGCCAATCGCGCTTTCCTTGAGACGTTTCGGGTGACGCGCGAAGAAATCGAGAACCGCTTGCTGTGCGAAGTCGGCGGCGGCCAGTGGAATATTCCGGCCTTGCTCGCAGCACTCCGCGAGACTTTTGTCGCTCAAGCCGAATTGAGGAATCGCGAGGTCTCCCACGAGTTTCCCGGCATTGGACCTAAAATTCTCCTGCTCAACACACGCCAAATTGCTGGCGAGAAGGGCTCGAAACCCTCCCTACTTCTCGCGATCGAAGATTTGACCGAGCAACGGCAGGCCGTCGAGGAGCTGAGAAAGCAGTCGGAGCTTTTGCACCTCGCGCACGACGCGATCATGGTTCGCAACGTAGATAGCGTCATCTTATTCTGGAATCGCGGCGCCGAGGAAACCTACGGCTGGTCTGCGATGGACGCCTGCGGCAATGTGTCGCACAAATTTTTGCAGACGGAGTTCCCCGAACCATTCGATCAATTGAATGAAAAGCTTGTTAACCGCGGATGGTGGGAAGGCGAGCTTGTCCACCTCACCAGATCCGGCAAGCGCATCACGGTCACCAGCCGCCAGGTTTTGCAGCGCGACAACCTAGGCCAGACCGTCGGTATTCTCGAAATCAACCGTGACATAACTTTGCGCAAAGAAGCGGAAGAAGCGCTCCGGAATCTTTCCGCCCGGCTGCTGCAACTGCAGGATGAAGAACGCCGCCGGATAGCCCGTGAACTGCACGACAGCACGGGACAGAGCCTCGCCGCGCTCGTTATCCACCTTTCCGCGGTGAGCGCGAAACTCTCTGAGATCGATTCATCCGCCACTGAATTGCTCCGCGAAGCGATCATGTTGTCGCAGCAAGCCTCCGATCAAGTTCGCACGCTCTCCTATCTTTTGTATCCTCCCACTCTCGACTACGCCGGGTTGAAGTCTGCCCTCGAGTGGTACATCGATGGCTTTACTCAGCGAAGTAAGGTGAAGGTGGATTTGGATGTTTCGATTGGTCCCGCCCGCCTCGCTGAAAATGTCGAAAGAACTCTCTTCCGGATCGTGCAGGAAAGCCTGACGAATATTTTTCGCCACTCCGGGAGCGAAACGGCGAGCGTCCGTGTCACCAGGAACTCGGCAGGTGTGCGCTTGGAAGTGGCTGACACCGGTAGAGGAATCCCTTCTGATGTCCTGGCTGCGCTCAACAGCAGCGGCGGCCAGATGGGCGTGGGCGTCCGGGGGATGAGGGAGCGCGTCAGGCAACTGGGCGGCTGGCTGCAAATAAAGTCTGGACCGGACGGAACCACGATCATCGTGAACCTTCCCACTCACGTGGCGGCACACGAAACAGGCCGGTCCCTGGCTTCCAGCGCGATTTGACCCTGTCCGCCTACAGGAAAATACCTAGGCGTACTACAGGATGGCTCGGATGGGTATTCCAGCCGGGTCCGGCTAGTCTACCAAGGTTTCACTGAGACTCTGGCCCGCGAGATTCGAGTTTGTAGGAGAGAAAAATGAAATCGCTTCGTATCTTGATTGCCGACGATCACGATCTCATGCGCCGCGGAATCAAGGGGATGCTCGAGTCACACGCAGGATGGGAAATCTGCGGAGAAGCTCACACCGGGCGAGAAGCCGTCTCGAAGGCCCAGGAACTCAAACCGGATATTGCGATACTCGATATCAGCATGCCGGACCTGAACGGTGTGGACGCAGCCCGAAGAATTCGCAAGGAATCGCCCAATACGGAAATTTTGATTCTTTCGGTGCACTATTCGGACCAACTGATCCGCGACATTCTCGAGGCCGGCGTCAGAGGCTACATCGTCAAATCCGACTCCGATCGCGACCTCGTCATCGCCGTTGAAACGCTCGCGAATCACAAGCCGTTTCTTACGCCCCGCGCTACCGAAGTGATGTTGATGAATTTCAAAGAGGGCCGTATGCGTTCCGACGTGCCCACCGCCCTCCGCGACAGGCTTACCACCCGCGAGCGCGAGATTGTCCAGCTCCTGGCCGAAGGCAAGAGCAGCAAGGAAGTGGCGTCTTCGCTCTCGATCAGCGTTAAGACGGCCGAAACGCACCGCGCCAACATCATGCGCAAATTGCAGCTCCATACTGTGAGCGAACTCGTTCGCTATGCGGTGCGCAATCAGATCGTCGAAGCATAGCCGCCTCCTACAGCAAGTTCCCCAAAGCTCTAACGCCTAGCCTGTATTGTTGGCCGACGAGGTTTCTAAGATGATGCCTCCACGAAGGGAGGATGGAAATCGGGTCCTTGCGAAAGCAAGGATGAGGGGCTGGCCGGTTTTCATTCTCCCTTTCGTCCACACCAGAAAGGCGGTCGCGATGAACGATTCAGTTTTTGCCAGTGCGAATTTCCCGAACCTGTTGCGCCACGAAGGCGATGAAATGGGTGAACGAACCTCCGCCGAGCCGACAGTCCTGGTCGCCACGGTCGACACTGCGATTACGGAAAACATGCGCGACCTTCTGCAGCGGTACCCGCTGAAAACCATCTGGGCAAAGGGCGTCGAGGAAGTAAAGGCCGCGCTCGCCCGCGAACCCGTCGCCGCGTGTTTCTGCGGCTTCTGGCTCGTCGACGGCACCTATCGCGATGTCGTGCGCCTTCTCAAGCGCCAGCCGGTTGAGATTCCGGCGATCATCGTTTGCGCGCCGGCATGTCCGAACGAGTACAGGGACTACCTCGCCGCGCTCAATATCCGCGCGTTCGATTTTATCTGCCACCCCTATCGAAAGACCGACCTCGAGCGAATTCTCCGCGCGGCCATTCCGGCGCGCGACCGCTCCGCGCGAGTTCTGCCGGCGGCGCCGATTCCAGCGAATGGAGTCGCTCCACTCGAATCCCGCAACGCCGACCAGGCCCCCGCATGAACGACGTAGAGAATGTATCGCGCGACGACGCCACCTCAACTCCGCCCGCTCTCTGGTCCCGCGCGGATTTCCTGGCGCTCGCAAACACATTGTCGATCTTGGTCTGTTATTTCGTTCACCGCGAAAATAAACCGTGATGCTCTGTCGCACCCGATGTACTCTTCCTAAGGTAAGTAGCCCTCTCAAATCGCCCCCGCCCCCGTAGCTCAACAGCAGACGTGATTCTGCGGAAGAAGAAGAAAGGGTTATGGCCAGTCCACCGGTAGTCGTGTTTCCTGAACTCGAAGAGCCGATTCGCGCCGAACTCTTTAGTGTCGAGCGCCTGGAGCAGCACGCCGAGACGCTCGCCGCTGCCCAGGCCGTCACCCAGACTTCCGACGAAGGCCGCCCGCTTATCCCGCGAGTTCTCGAGAACGGCCGCGTCCTCCTCGAATATTACCGCGCTACCGCCAAGGCCATCTCGCACGAGCAAACCATCACGCCCGCTGCCGAATGGCTCGTCGATAATTTTTATATCGTAGAAGAACAACTCCGCGAAATTCGCGACGACCTCCCCGCCGGCTTCTATCGAAAATTGCCGAAACTTGCCGCGGGCCACTTGAAAGGCTACCCGCGCGTCTTCGGCGTCGCCTGGGCCTTCGTCGCGCACACCGATAGCCGCTTCGACCCCGAAGTCTTGCGCCGCTTCGTCGCCGCTTACCAGCGCGTTCAACCTCTTACCACCGGCGAGCTTTGGGCCGTAGCGATTACGCTGCGCGTCGTCTTGGTCGAAAATCTTCGCCGGATTTCAGAACGTATCGTGCGAAGCCGCGCCGCTCGCCTGGAAGCCGACGCTCTCGCCGACAGTTTTCTCGGCACCGCCGGCCCATCGCAAGTCGCTCCCGCCTCCGTGCTCCGATCTCTCGAAAATAAGCCCCTCGATCGCGCCTTTGCCGTCCAGCTCGTACAGCGCCTGCGCGATTTGGATCCGAGAGTTGGCCCCATCCTGCTCTGGCTCGACGAGCGCCTGTCCGCGCAAGGTTCCTCCGCCGACGAAGTTGTGCGCGCCGAGCATCAGGAACAGGCGGCGATGAGCGTCACCGTGCGCAACATCATCACCAGCATGCGCCTCACGTCCGCATTCGATTGGCAATCCTTCTTCGAAGGCGTCAGCCTCGTAGACGAAATCCTTCGCAACGGAAGCAACTTCGGCGAGATGGATTTCGCCACCCGCGACCAGTATCGCCACGCCATCGAGGATCTTTCCCGCGGATCGGATCACACAGAAATTGACGTCGCCCAGCGCGCCGTCCGTCGCGCCCGCCGCTCAAGCGCAGACCCTCAAAGTGACGGCCAGCCCAATACCGACAAGCAATCCGATCCCGGCTTTTACCTGATTGCGCAGGGACGCCCCGCTTTCGAGCGCGAACTCGGTTTTCATCTCGCCTGGAGGCGCTGGCTCCTGCGTCTCTACGTGCGAGCCGCCGTCCCCGGTTACCTTGGCACCATCGCGATACTCACTGCGATTATTTTGGCGATTCCGCTCGCTCACGCGCAGGAATTGGGTGTGAGCGTGAAATACCTCGTTCTCTTCGGATTGCTTGCGCTGATTCCCGCGTCGGATCTCGCCATCGCACTCATCAATCGCGTCGTAACAGATCTTCTCGGCCCTCGCTCTTTGCCACGTCTCGAATTGCTCGCGGGCGTGCCCGCAGAACTTCGCACGATCGTCGTGGTCCCCACGCTCATCGCCTCTCAAGATTCCATCAAGGAGCAGGTGGAGCGATTGGAAGTTCATTATTTGGCCAACTCCGATGGAGACCTGCGATTCGCCTTGCTCTCCGATTGGGTGGATGCGCCCACCGAAAGTCTGCCCGGTGACGACGAGCTTTTGGCCGCGGCCGCCGAAGGAATCGCGAAACTCAATCGGCGCCATGGTCCCGCCGAGGGCGGTGGCGACCGCTTCCTCGTGTTTCATCGGAAGCGCCTCTGGAACGAAACCGAACAAAAATGGATGGGCTGGGAGCGCAAGCGCGGAAAGCTGCACGAGTTGAATCAGTTTCTGCGCGGTTCCACCACCACATCGTTCATCTCCGCCGGCGGACTTCCCCCGGAACCAATCCCTGGCGTTCGCTACGTGATTACTCTCGACGCCGATACCCGCCTGCCGCGTGGAGCCGTCGCTCGTTTGGTGGGAACGATGGCGCATGCGCTCAACCGCCCGCAGTTCAGTGCCAAGGAAGGGCGCGTCGTCGACGGGTACGGTTTGGTCCAGCCGCGCATCACTCCCTCGTTGCCGACGAAGCACGAAGGCTCGCTCTTTCAAAAGATTTTTTCAGGGCCGAGCGGAATCGATCCCTACGCTTCGGCTGTTTCGGACGTCTACCAGGATTTGTTTCGAGAAGGCTCCTACACCGGCAAGGGAATTTACGATATTGACGCCTTTGAGGCCGCGATGGCCGGCAAGGTGCCCGAAAACGCTTTGCTCAGCCACGATCTCTTCGAGGGAATTTTCGCGCGAACGGCCCTGGCTTCGGACATCGAGCTTTTCGACGATTTTCCCTCGCACTACGAAGCGGCTGCCGCGCGTCAACACCGCTGGGCCCGCGGAGACTGGCAGTTGCTTCCATGGATCGTCGGGCTGGGCCGCGAGTCAGGAGAAAACCACCGCCGCATCGGGATGCCTGCATTCAGCCGCTGGAAGATGATAGACAATCTGCGCCGCACCCTTCTCGCGCCTTCGATGTTTCTCACGCTCGTCGCCGGCTGGCTCGCGCGGCCCACCTCTCCGTGGTTGTGGACGCTTTTCATCCTCGCGACCATCTCGATTCCCTCGTTGATTCCTTTTCTCACGGGGCTGAACGCGCGACTCGGCGGGATTTCCAAGCGCAGCCGTATTCGCAACATCTTGTCCGATTTCTCTCTCGGCGCCGCTCAATCGGGATTGACGGTTGTGTTTCTCGCCTATCAGGCATGGCTGATGTCGGATGCCATCCTGCGCACGCTCGTCCGGCTGTTCATTACGCGCAGAAATTTATTGGAATGGGTGACGGCGGCGCAAGCGAAGCACGCCGTGGATTTAAATCTCTTCGGAATTTTTATGCGCATGAAGGGCGGCGTTCTCTTTGCTGCCGCCGCATTCGCTGCCGTCGCCGTAGGCCATCGCAGCGCTCTCCCAGCCGTAATCCCTTTCGCGCTCGTGTGGGCCGCCTCGCCCGCGATCGCCTGGTGGATCAGCCTGCCGCCTCAGCAGTCGGAAGTAGAAGCGCTCTCCGCTGAAGACGTAAGCGCGCTCCGTTCCATTTCGCGCCGCACCTGGCGTTTCTTCGAAACTTTTCTGACCCCTTCGGATCACTCCCTCCCGCCGGATAATTTCCAGGAAGATCCCAGGCCGGTCATCGCTCACCGGACTTCACCCACAAACATTGGTCTGTATCTTCTCTCCACACTCGCCGCTCGCGATTTCGGCTGGCTCGGCACCTGCGAAACTGCCATAAGGATCGAGGCCACCCTCGAAACGATGGCCGCCATGGACCGCTATCGCGGCCATTTTTACAACTGGTACGACACGCGAGATCTCCGCCCTCTCGATCCCAAGTATGTTTCCTCCGTCGACAGCGGAAATATGGCGGGCCACTTGCTCGCGCTCGGCAATGGCTGCCGCGACCTCGCTCAAAACTCTTCGATCGACCGGAGCCTCCTCGAGGGCGTCCGCGATTCTCTTCGACTTTTGCAGGAAGCGCTCTCGAAAATCACCGATGTTCGCCGCACGCAAACCGTTACGCGAAAACATCTCAGCAACTCGGTTGATGCGCTGCTGCTACTGCTCGACGACTTTCCTGCGGACGCCAGGAACTGGGCGGTGCGTTTCGTCGAGCTAAGGGAACGTGCCCAGACCGTTGCCGACATTGCCCAAACCCTCGCGCAAGAGCGAGGAGACCCGGCGGATTCCGAAGTGCGGATGTGGGCGGAAGCAACGCAACTGTGCGTCGATAGCCACTACCGCGATGCGGCCATTCTAATTCCTTGGCTGCGCCTCGAGCCGCAAGAAACTGTCGCTCTCGCAGAGCGCCCTTCCGCAGACGCGCCGGAATGGGTGGCGATTGAGCCTTTCTTTCGCAGCCTTCCAACCCTCGGAGATGCTTCGGAGCGTTTTGAAGCGGCGCTTCGCGCGCTTATCTCCCTTCGCGCCAACATCGCCGCTGATTCCGCCGACGGCCGGAAAATCGTAGCGCGAATCGACGCGCTCGTGCGCGCCTTCGGAGTGTCAGTTGCCGAGGCTACCGCTCTCGACCGGCGCCTTCGCGGTATCGTTCAGTCTTGCACCAGATTCTTCGACGAAATGGATTTCAGTTTCCTCTTCGATCAGTCGCGCAAACTTTTTTCGATTGGCTACCGCGCTTCGGACGGAAGCCTGGACTCGAATTGCTACGACTTGCTTGCTTCCGAAGCCCGGCTCACGAGCTTTATCGCCATTGCCAAAGGCGACGTTCCTTCGTCCCACTGGTTTCACCTCGGCCGTTCCCTCACGCCCGTCGGCCGCGGCTCTGCGCTGATTTCCTGGTCGGGCTCGATGTTTGAGTACCTCATGCCCGCGCTCGTGATGCGCTCGCCGGCCGATAGTTTGCTGAGCCAGACGTACGTGCAGGTTGTTTTGCGGCAAATCGAATATGGCGCGGAACGCGGCGTCCCCTGGGGAATTTCCGAGTCCGCATTCAACGCTCGCGATATCGACTTCACCTATCAATATTCAAGTTTCGGAGTGCCGGGACTCGGCCTCAAGCGCGGGCTGAGCCAGGATCTTGTGATCGCGCCTTATGCCACAGCACTCGCCGCGATGGTGGATCCCGCCCTCGCCGCTGAAAATTTCACGCGCCTCGCTGCCGTCGGTGGCCTGGGTACCTACGGTTACTACGAAGCGCTCGACTATACGAGCGCCCGTCTGCCGGAAGGGAAGGACGTTGATATCGTCCGCGCTTTCATGGCCCACCATCAGGGCATGTCGCTCGTTTCGATTGTGAATGCTTTGAAGGACGGCGTGATGCGCACTCGCTTCCACGCCGAGCCCATCGTGCAAGCCACCGAACTCTTGTTGCAAGAGCGCACTCCGCGCGACGTGCTTGTCGCACGCCCGCGTGCGGAAGAGGTTTCCGCGGCCGCGCAAATTCGGGAACTTATTCCTCCGGTTGTCCGCCGGTTCAAGTCTCCTCACGATACCACTCCGCGAACGCAACTGCTTTCCAACGGCCGCTACTCCGTGATGCTCACCGCGGCTGGTTCGGGCTACAGCCGCTGGCGCGATATTGCCATCACTCGCTGGCGCGAAGATTCCACTCGCGATTGCTGGGGCACCTACATCTTTCTTCGCGATGAGCAGACCGGCGCGGTTTGGTCCGCTGGCTATCAGCCCTGCGGCGTCGAGCCGGATGACTACGAAGCCGTGTTCTACGAAGACCACGCCGAGATTACCCGGCGCGACCGCTCGATTACCACTTCGCTCGAGGTCGTCGTCTCCTCCGAAGATGATGCCGAAGTCCGCCGCGTTTCCATTACGAACATGGGCGTGCGCGCCCGCGACATTCAGGTCACTTCCTTCGCGGAATTGTCGCTGACTTCGCAGGCTGCCGACGTCGCCCATCCTGCATTTGCCAATCTTTTTGTCGAGACGGAATTTGTCCGCCGACATCGGCGCGCTCATCGCTACCCGCCGCAAACGCTCGGACGACGAAACCGCCGTCTGGGTGGCGCACGTGCTCGTTTCCGACGCGGAAACGATCGGCGAGCTCCAGTTTGAGACCGACCGCGCAAAGTTCCTCGGGCGCGGCCGCTCTTCTCGAAGTCCCGTCTCGGTTCTCGACGGCAGGCCGCTCTCGAACACGGTTGGCTCGGTGCTCGATCCCGCGATGTCCCTGCGGCTGACCGTGCACATTCCCGCCGGTAAGACGGCGCACCTGATCTATTCCACGGCTGTCGCTTCCACCCGCGAAGAGGTTTTGGCGCTCGCCGATAAACATCACGACGTGCGAACCTTTGAACGGTACTCGCACGCTCGCCTGGACCCAGGCGCAAGTGCAGCTCCAGCACCTTGGCATCAGCGCCGACGAAGCGCACCTGTTCCAACGGCTGGCCAACGCAGTTATTTATTCCGATCCGTCGCTGCGGCCATCCTCGGATGTTCTCAGCTCGAGCCCTCTCGAGCGTTCTACCTTGTGGGCCCAGGGAATTTCCGGTGACTTGCCCATCGTCCTCGCGCGCATCGACGACACGGAGGATGTTGAACTCATCCGGCAATTGTTGCGCGCTCACGAATACTGGCGCATGAAACAACTGTCGGCCGACGTGGTGATCATTAACGAAAAGGCTGCGTCCTACGTGCAGGAGCTGCAAGGTTCTCTCGAAGCGCTCGTGCGCGGAAGCCAGTTGAGGCTTTCTCCCGATACCAGCGCAGCAAGCGGAAAGATTTTCCTGCTGCGAGGCGACCTGGTATCGCCGCAGACGCGCGCCCAGCTTCAGATCGTTGCCCGCGTTATCCTCCTCAGCCGCCGCGGCACTCTCGGCGAACAGATTTCGAGATCGCAGATTCGCGAACCTGCCGCTCTCCCGCCACCTAGGCCCGCGCGCTCCGCAAAATATCAGGAGGTAGCCCCGCCGCTCGAGCGCTTCCAGTTTTTCAATGGATTTGGCGGGTTCGCGAGAAGATGGCCGCGAGTACGTCACTGTTCTCGAAGGCGGATTGCGCACGCCCGAGCCCTGGGTCAACGTGATTGCCAATCCATCGTTCGGATTCATCGTCTCGGAATCGGGCTCCGGCTTCACGTGGTCGCTCAATAGCCACGAAAACCAGCTCACTCCCTGGTCGAACGATCACGTGGTTGACACTCCGGGCGAAGCGATTTACCTCCGCGACGAAAACACCGGTGAGGTATGGAGTCCCACGGCTCTTCCCATTCGCGATGAATCTGCAAGGTACGTCGCGCGCCACGGCCAGGGATACACGCGGTTTCAACACGGCTCGCACGGCATCACGCACGAACTCTTGCAATTTGTTCCGCCCGAAGATCCGATCAAAATATCGCGGCTCGTCTTGCAAAATACTTCTGGCCGCACTCGCCGTCTCACCGTCACTGCCTACGCCGAATGGGTGCTGGGAAGTTCGCGTAGCGCTTCGGCGCCCTACATCATCACCGAACTCGATCCGGCGTCGGGAGCGCTCCTGGCGCGCAGCGCCTGGGCGGGAGAATTTGGCGGACGCATCGCTTTTGCCGATCTCGGCGGCCGGCAAAACTCCTACACCGGAGATCGCACGGAATTTATCGGACGCAACGGCGCGGCGGAACGCCCGGCGGCCCTCGAACGAGGCGGCGCGCTTTCTCAACGACGTCGGCGCCGGCCTCGATCCCTGCGCCGCGCTCCAAACCGCAATTGAATTGAAGCCCGGCGCGCGCGTTGAGGTCGTTTTCTTTCTCGGGCAGGCGGACGATAGAGACCAGGCGCGCAATTTGCTGAAGCGCTATCGAGCCGCAAATCTCGACGAAGTGTTCCGCAGACGTCACCGGGCTCTGGAACGACCTGCTCGGCGCGGTCCAGGTGGCGACGCCCGATCCCAGCATGGATCTCTTGCTCAATCGCTGGCTGCTCTACCAGACGCTCAGTTGCCGCGTGTGGGCCCGTGCGGCGTTCTATCAACTGAGCGGCGCATACGGTTTCCGCGACCAGCTCCAGGACGTGATGGCGCTCGGCGTGGCGAAACGAAATGTCGCGCGCGAACATTTGTTGCGCGCCGCATCGCGCCAGTTTGTGGAAGGTGACGTTCAGCACTGGTGGCATCCTCCGTCGGGACGCGGCGTCCGCACTCGTATTTCCGACGATTTGCTTTGGCTGCCGTATGCCGTCATTCAATTCATCGAGACCACCGGCGACACCTCCGTCCTCGAAGAGCTCGTTCCCTTTCTGCAAGGCGACAAGCTCGCCGAAGGACAAAAGGAATCGTACTTCGAGCCCCGCGTATCGGAGACTCGCGCCACGTTGTTCGAACATTGCGCCCGCGCACTCGACCGCAGTCTCTCGGAGGGAGTCCACGGCCTGCCGTTGATGGGTACGGGAGACTGGAACGACGGCATGAATCGCGTCGGCCAGGATGGCAAGGGCGAAAGCGTCTGGTTGGGATGGTTTCTGCATACGATTCTCTGGGAGTTCGCAAAGGTGGCGGATGCGCGCGGCGAACGGAAGCGCGCGGAAACCTGGCGATTGCATGTGAGCGCTCTGAAAGCCGCACTCGAGCGCGACGGCTGGGATGGCGAATGGTATCGCCGCGCGTATTTCGACGACGGCACGCCGCTTGGTTCCGCGCAAGATGCCGAATGCCGGATCGATTCGATCGCGCAATCGTGGGGCATCATGAGCGGCGCCGCCGAGCCGGGTCGCGGAATTCGCGCGATGGCCGCTGCGGAGAAGCAACTCGTGAAGCGCCCGGACGGATTAATTCTTCTGCTCACGCCGCCTTTCGATCACACCGAGCACGACCCCGGCTACATCAAAGGCTACTTGCCGGGGATCCGCGAAAACGGCGGACAGTACACGCACGCCGCTACGTGGATGCTGATCGCGTTTGCAGCGCTCAGTGACGGCGATAAAGCCGCTGAACTTTTTCGCATGATGAATCCGATTCAACGCACCAACTCGCGCGCCGCGGTGCAGCGCTACAAAGTTGAACCGTACGTATTGGCCGGTGATATTTACGCCGAGCCGCCGCACGTGGGCCGGGGCGGCTGGACGTGGTACACGGGTTCGGCGGGGTGGCTCTACCGCGCGGGCGTCGAATGGATCCTTGGGTTTCGCCTCCGCGGCATGACGCTCGCGATCGATCCTTGTATCCCCCGGAACTGGCCGGGATATTCGATCGAATTCCGGTATCACTCCGCGACGTACAAGATAAAAGTTGAGAATCCGTCGGGCGTCGCGCGCGGCGTCGCGCTCACGGAGCTTGACGGCAAAGTATTAGCGGGCTCGGCCAATATTCCGCTCGCCGACGACGGCGCCACTCACAACATCCGCGTCGTGTTGGGTTAACGCGGCCTCGTGGCGGGCAAAGCGGTTCGACTCCCGAGGCCGGGGCGGAATCGTCCCAATAAAAATTGGATTGGACACGATCCACGGAACATTCGGAGGCAGCAGTTCGTGTCGCGGCAAATACGCTTCCACGCGATAGACGCCCGGTTCGGCGCTCGGGACATCCAAAGCGTTTCCAGCGACTTCGCTGAGTGTGGCTCCGTCCTTTTTGAGAACTAATCGCACCGCATGATTTTCAATTTCGACGCGAGCATGCAGGGCGGACCCTGCCGGGGCCGTGCTTCCGGCGAAAAATTCTTCGTTGGCATTGGTGGCATTGAATTCGAACGAATCCGGCTCCCCCGCACCCCGGATGCAATTGAAAAAATCGCCTCGCCGAATGGCCATCTCAGGCTCCGCCGCGTAGCGCTTGTCGATGCCCAATCCTACAAACGAAAACGAATCCGTATACGACGGCAGGTTTGCGGCGAACCGCCCGAGGTGGAAGCCACCATGCGCGTCAGTGGCTACGAATCCCCAGGTCTTCGAGGTCTCGAGAAATTTGTCCCAGTGCGCGATGGATTCTTCGGGAAACGAAATGCTTTTCAGGAAATAGTAATGAGAGAAGGGGTAGAAAAGCGCCAGGCCCACCTTATTCAGAAACGACGAACTCCGCAGGCTCGTGAAAAGATTCAAAATCTCGATTCCGCTGGGATTCAAATCGGCGCCCCAATAGTGCCAACCGAACAGCGCATCATCCGGGTACGCCACCACAGGGAAACCGCCCCGCGCGCGTATGTCTTCCATCGCCGCCGGAGGAAACGACGAGAGGTGAAATTGCGGCGCGTCTTCGGTGCCGAAAATCGTCAGGCGCCCTTCGGGCAGCCGCACCTCAGAGCCGCCCACCACGACGACTCCCTCGATCTCCTTCCGGAACGCAGCTAACTTCAGATGGGGATCGCGATGGTCGGTCATGAGAATCAGACTCACGCCCGCCGCGCGAGCCTGGCGCGCAATTTCCTCCGCCGATTCCAGACCGTCCGACGCAGTGGAATGCACATGGTAGACGCCCCACAAAAAAGTGGCCGAGCGCGCAGGTGTGTAGAGCGCGTATCGCACTCCGAAAGCCAGGTAGACGGCAAGGAGGACCATGCCGAGAGCGCGCGCGAATGTGATCGAGATTTTCATTGAGGCCGGCGTCAGTGTGAGGCGGATCGTAAATCAGCTAGTTTCCGAACTTGGAAAATGTGTTGCCGGGAGCATAGCAGCCTACATCTTTGGGAACGATAGTGGCTAGTGTCAAGTGGCAAGCGGGGCCGAACGGCGAGAGTGCGGTCAGTTGCGCGAGTGAAGCTGTGCAGGCGACGTCTTTAGGAGCACAGGCTTCAACCTGTGCAAGCGTGAGTTCATGGCGAAGCGTTCAGTGCTTGGCTTTGTCGCGCCTCCGAAGGTCTAGTCTGCACACTGTTTGAATCGCTTAACTGGCGGCACGCCGACGTTATGGTTTGTAGAGAGTTAGAATATCTCGCTGAATTACAGCGATGCTGGATCCTGAGGATACCGCATACTTCAAGCTCCAGACGGACACCCTCTCTGAGACTGGAATGAAGCACTTTTCGGAGTTTGCCACTTGGTCGAAAACGAGTATCCGGTTCGCTCCTTGTCTAAGACCCAAATCGAGCGGGTCCGAGACACGGTGACCCACCTCGGCCGCGACTATCGAATCGCCACCGACTGCAGATAAAAAGGTGTCTCGCCAGCCCACCGAAAAAGTAGCAAGTTCTCTGCCGTCAGTAGACACGAACCGCAGTACGTTACATCCGAATGTCGCAAATATCGGAGGGCTCGTCCTCAAGAATCTAGTTCCGCGTTCGCAAGATGCGTCACCCGGGAATACCATTCGAAATAAAGGATGCCAAGTTCCATCCAACTCAATCGGTCCGTACAACGTGCCGAAATCCCCGGCACCAAGCAATTGAGAATTCTCGTCGACGGATACCACGCCAACGTTCCCAGGGTCCAACGTAGCGAGTGTCTGCAACGTGTCCGCATCAAGGAGGCTGCCTGGCGGTTTCGAACGGCTTGGGGGCGTTTCGTTGTGTTGCAAATAAATCCTTCGACCTTGCGGCGATACGAGGATGTACCAACCTTCATTCCGCGACGGGGGCGACAGCGGCAAACTCTTTGAGGCCAACTCCTCGAATGTCGCCGAATACAGTCGCACGACATCCCCGGTTCTTAGGAGGTACCTTCCATCGTGAGTCGGGAGGACGGCCGACCACCCGGAACTGGTCTGTAGATGCACAGACTTAACGGGCTTACCGTGACCGGTATCAAGAATCTCAACCTGTAGAAAAAACCTTCCCGCACCACCGCTTTGATCGCGCGGAGCAAGGACATTGTCAGATTCGGAATGTACTTGATAAACGGCCAACAGTTCGGGAGATAAGAACACAACACCTTCCTGAAACTTCCACATCTCTGGAGGCTGTCTAGAGCGTTCCGCGGAACCGAACGCGCGAAAACCGTGCTCTTTCGCCAACTCCACTTTCCAGAGCGGCTGACACGGAACATGCCCGTGAGCTGAGTGCGCGACTAGCAAACCGAGCGTTAAAATCCAAGGAGTCATGTTATCTGGGAATTCCAGACGCTAGTACTGTCTTGCCTAATACTAAGTCCACGGTCGTGATGCGATTAGGGGTGGCACTTACAGCCTCAGAATTTGAGGGTCCAGTCCCCGCTGTCACAGCTTGTGACGTGCGGTTTCCATATCGATCATACCCGAAAGACAGTCCCCACTGAGGGTAGCTCGCATCTCCCACCGATTGCGCCGATGAGAGCCGCGCCAAATTGTCATAGGTATAGGACACGGTCCGACCATTATCGACGTTATCCGTGATTTTGGATATCTGGCCGTCATTGTTCGGTGAGGTTCCGTAATTGTAGGTCGGATTGAGAAGGTTCGTCGTTCCTTTCACGTCAACGATTGAGGTTAGTTGAAGTCGATCCGCAGAGTAGCCATATGTCGCGGTCACTCCGTTACCGAAACTAAGACCAGTTAGTTGCGAGGCCGTGTTGTAGCTATAGCTACTCGCGTAAGGGCCGGTGGTGGTCGTGCAGGAAGTGGCCGTTTGCGCAATGGCGAAGAGTCTGCCGATCGGACTGTACTTCAGCGCGAAGTGAGCTGTTTCACTCTCGCGGTAACTTTCCGCTTCGGCGTTGTCCTTTTCGGCTTTTGCGAAAGCGCGCGAATGTGATCGAGACTGGAACCGATCGCACCCGACACTGTTAGGGAAACTTTTTAAGGGACCTCACCAGAGGAACTCGATGGGGGATCTTCGTCGAGTACCTCAATCGAAGATTTATTTGGGACTTCATTTGTTTGGGACCTCAGGGCTTGCGCCTCAGCGGTAAATCTTCGCTGGATTCCACTCCGCTTGTTTAGTTACGCTCTTTCCGTCGCTTCGCCGGTTCGGGAAACAAGGAGGATTGCTTGCTGGGGTTGATTCGCGACCTGGTGCGCCCGTACCGGGCTCCACTCACAGTGGTGCTGGCAGCGATGCTGGTGCAGACGGCGGCTGCGCTGGCGGCGCCGTGGCCGCTGAAAGTGATCGTTGATTCGGTGGTCGGCGATCGTCCGCTTCCGAAATGGCTGGCGAACGCGCTGAGCCCACTTTTGACGACCGGCGGTCCGATGCGCATTGCAACAATCGCCGCGGGGGCGCTGGTGGTGATCGCGGTGATTGGCGCGATCGCGTCATACATCCAGAATTACTACACGGAAAGCGCGGGGCAATGGATTGCGCACGACCTGCGGATGCGCACCTACCATCATCTGCAGCGGCTCTCGCTCAGCTATTACGACAGCCACCAAACCGGCTCGATGCTCAGCACGATCACCGACGACGTGGACACAATTCAGCAGTTCGCGAGCTCGGCGACGCTGGGGATCGCGGTGGATCTGCTGACGATCACGTGCATGGTGGGGTTGATGTTCTGGCTGAATTGGGACTTCGCCCTGATCGCGCTGGGCTTGACTCCGTTTTTATTGCTGTTCGTGTCGCGATTCAAGCGCTCGGTGAAAAGCGCGACGCACGAGGTTCGCAAGAAGCAGAGCAACATTGTCTCGGCGGTGCAGCAGGGCCTGGAATCGATGCGGGTGGTGCAAGCGTTTGGCCAGGAAGCATTGGAGCAGCAGCAACTGGAAGTGGTGAGCAAGGCGTCGGTGCAGGCTGCGCTGCGCGCGAGGCGGATCAAATCTTCGCTATCGCCGGTGGTGAACGTGGCGGTTGCGGTGTGCACGGCCATCGTGCTGGCGCGCGGCGCGACGTTGATTATGCGGGGCAAGATGACGGTCGGCGAGCTCACTGTGTTTCTCGCTTACCTGACGCGATTTTTCAAGCCGGTGCAGGATTTGGCGAAGATGTCGAACACGCTGGCGCAGGCGGCCGTGGGCGTGGAACGAGTGCAGGCGCTTCTCGAGACCGATGTGATCACGCCCGAACGCGAGGATGCGGTGGATCCTCCGCCGTTGAAAGAACAGATCACATTCGAGCATGTTGCGTTTCACTATCGCGCCGATCAGCCGGTGCTGAAGGACGTATCCTTCACGGTGAAGGCCGGGGAAATGCTGGGAGTGGTGGGGCCGACGGGAAGCGGAAAATCCACGGTGATGAGCCTGATTCCGCGGTTCTACGATCCGACGTCGGGAACGATCCGGATCGACGGCACAAATATCGCGGATGTGAAGCTGCTGGAGTTTCGAAATCAGGTCGGGTATGTACTGCAGGACACGGTGCTATTTCGCGGCACGGTGGAGGAAAACATCGCCTTCGGGCGCCCGGGGGCGACGCGGGAAGAAGTGATCGCGGCGGCGAAGGCCGCGAATGCCGACGAGTTCATCCGGCAAATGTCGTCGGGCTACGACACGATGGTGGGCGAAGGCGCGCAAGCGCTATCGGGCGGGCAGCGCCAGCGAATCGGAATTGCGCGCGTGTTCGTGCGCAATAGCTCGATCCTTCTGCTGGATGAACCGACCGCCGCGCTCGACAGCGAATCCGAACGGACGGTGATCGAGGCGCTCGAGCAATTGATGAAGGGTCGCACCGTGATCATGATCGCGCACAGGTTGTCCACGATTCGCGACGCGGATAAAATTGCCGTGCTGAAAGAAGGAGTGGTTGCGGAGATGGGTTCGCATGACGAGCTGATGGCTCGAAACGGTTTGTACGCGGAAATGCACCGAACGCAGTTCAGCGATGCATCTTTGCGCGATGCAAGGCCGTCACTGGGCGCGACGACGGCGATGCAATCGGCGCCCGCTTCGGAGTAACGAGGAGACTTGAGGAATGTCCCGGCACCTGGTTGTGTTGCCCGATGATTCGCCGAAAGCGTTTCTCGAGAGCATTGCAAAAGCCAAAAAATCGCTGCGCATCAAGATGTTTGTGTTTTCCGATCCGGCGATGCGTAAAGCCGTGATTGCGGCGCACAAGCGCGGAGTGAACGTGCGGGTGATGCTGAATCCTGTCCGGCGCGATGGCACGGGCGAAAATAAGGCGACGCGAGCCGCGCTTCTTTCGGCTGGAGTGGAAGTGATGGACAGCAATCCGAAATTTCCGGTGACGCACGAAAAATCCATGGTGGTGGATTCGAAAATCGCGTACATCAATTCGCTGAACTGGAACACGAAAAACCTGGAACACACTCGCGACTACGCGATCCGCACGAAGCACGCGCACGAAGTGGAGGAAGTGATCGCGGGTTTTGAGGCCGACTGGCACCGCCGCCACTTCGAGCCGGGCAAAGATGCGCACCTGATCTGGTGCGTTGGCAACGCGCGCGAGCGGCTGGCGGAGTTCATCGATGGGGCGAAGCATTCGCTGTGGCTGCAACATGAGCGCTATCAGGATCCCGTGATTCTGGAGCGGCTGGTGCGCGCGAAAATGCGGGGCGTTGACGTGCGCGTGATGGCGCGGCCTCCGCACACGTTGAAAGAGAAGAAGCTGCCGGAGGGCGTGGGCGGGATGCGGGTTCTCGCGGACGTGGGCATTCCCGTGCACAAGCTGCATCATTTGAAACTGCATGCAAAACTTGTGCTGGCGGATCGGAAGCGCGCGATCGTAGGTTCCGTGAATTTGGCGCCGGGAAGCTTCGATGAACGGCGCGAGCTAGCGATCGCGGTGGACGATCGCAAAATTATTCGCCGCCTGCTGCGCGTGATCGCGCACGACTGGAAGCACTCGCGTCCGATCGACCTCTCCGACGAAGCACTTTGCCGCGACCTCGAAAAATACGGTCCCGAAGTGATGCACAGCCTCGCGCTCGTCCCCGAGGGCGAGGACAAAGCCAAATTTCGCGCCGCCGCAAAAAGCAAGCGCCCCGCGCGCCCCGGTTCGCGGAAACGCAGCAAGCCGAAAAAGCGCGCCTAGGGCTCAGCGGCGGAAGTTCGATCCCCCGGCGACCGAGGCACCGACCGAACCCTGCCGCTGCCCTTAGAAGAACGTCGCTCCAGTACATCATCCAGAAAGCGCTGCGCCAGTGGGGCAATGCGCACCTCGAATCGGCGAAACGCACGCACCAGTTCCTGCATCCGGTTTCGTCCGTCCCAGAGAACCGGAGGCAGCCGTGGATCGTGCCCGACCAAGCGAGCAACGAGCCCGCCAACTTTTAATCGTGCCGCGAATGCATCGTCTCCCGAGCCTTTAGGGATACGCGTATGGCTAATCCAGCGCGCGAGTCGACGTGCTTCGCGATCCAGCGAATCCAAACCATAGATGGCGCTGACGTCGGGCACGCCACTCGCACCAACGAGCGTGCCACGCGCACATATTCCGCCGGTCTTCGCGAGATGTCGTCGTGCCCGGTTCAGCGCCCAACGCTCAGGCCATGCAGGCCTAACGAAGGTGTTTGACGCCCAAGGTCGGAAGCCATCGAACCATAGCGACGCTGTGAGTTGTTCCCTGCGTCCACGATTTGAGGGCATCGGCAGAATCAAAATAAGCCATGTGCGGTTCCAACGTTCTGACGGAGTCCCCTGCAGGCGTGCAACTATGTCCGCAACCATCCTTGTTTGGTTTGGCGATGGCCAATAGCGCGCTCGGCGCGCCGGACCTGATCGCCGGAGCGTTCCGTCTGCGACCATCCGCGTGAGGTGACTCTTCACGTTCGTTGCCGAAATACCGAGCGTCCCTGCAAGCGCGATCACTTGAGCTGCCGTCATTTTGCGCTCTGCCACAGCGAAGATGCCAAATAAAGAAGTGCGAGTTGAATCCATATGCTTGGTTGCAAAGATAAACACATGTGGTAGAGTGTTGCAACCATAACGGAAGGATATGTACGATGTCGAGAATCTCGTTGGGCGTGCTTTGTGGTTTGATCTTCGGCGGCATTGATGTTGCGCTCATGATCCCCATGAGTTTCCCCGACAAGCGGGCAGCCATGCTCGGGGCGTTCATCGCTCGGTTCGCCATAGGATTCGTAATTCTAAATATCCGTCTGCCTTGGCCCGGCTGGGCCGTCGGACTGTTCATCGGTATTTTGCTGAGTCTTCCCGACGCCATCATTACAAAGGCTGCCGCTCCAATCCTGGGAACAGGTGCCCTCGGGGGGCTTATCCTCGGCTGGATAGCCGGTAGATTTGGACATTGAGAATCAATCTGACCCCCCATCGCGGCGAGAGCCATGTGGCCAAGAGATCGAGGTGCTTACCGTGACGCTCCGCAAATCCTTCAAACATTGTCAATCGTGTGGCATGCCCTTAGCCCGTGATAGGGCCGGGGGAGTGAGAAATGCAGACGGATCGAAGAGCGCCACGTACTGCTCGCACCGTTATGAAGGCGGACAATTCACTGCGCCTGACATCACGGTCAAACAAATGCAGACGCATGTGAAAGGCAAATTGAAGGAAGTCGGATTCCCTGGTTTTGTAGCCGGGCTGTTCACAAGGAGAATTCTGAAGCTCGAGAGATGGAGCAAACGCTAGCTAGAGAGTTCGCCCACCGGACGACAAGAAAACATGGACTGAGTGTCTGAGACCCCGTGGAGGGTCAAATTAATCCAATCACTTCTTTCGATCACTGCCAACTAGTTGCGACGACCCCTTCAGCATATCGCTGGCGCGAGTCGGCGAATTCGGTAGCGGCGCCTTGATTTGAACAGACAATCCCTTGTGGCAGGGCCTGTGCTCACTAGGCAGGGGCTCTCTTCGTCCATTCGAAAGGACGACGACAAGAAGGAGCACACACTTAGGGAAACTTGGCTTAACCGAAAATTCTGGGACGTGAACCCCGAGTTGAGACAAATGTGTGCATACACTCTGGTTTTGAAGCCCACAAATGCCTGGAGATTTGAATTAGAGTGCCGGATCGCGCCTGCGAGATGCGGAGAAACGGCGGTCTGGGACGTAGGTCGCGCGTCTGTGAAACGCCGCCGCGCACTTTTCCGCCCCATTTTGCGATTTCGCAAAGTGTGCATCATGAAGCTGTCTCACTTTAGGGGTTCACTCAAGTGCACGAAAAACGAGGGGTTGGAGAAGAGATGAACTCAGTAAGTGTTTTGCAATCAGAGAAAAAGTTGGTGGACGTGACCGGGATCGAACCGGTGACCCCCTGCTTGCAAATTCAGAAAGCAAATTTGGATGACGTGAAGAAGAGTGAGGACGAGTGAGTGCAAGTGATAGCTCTGAAATGCAGTTACTGTTATTTGGCGCGTGGCCATCGGAACGAGTGTGGCTGCTTAGGTAGCGCCTGCAAGGGCTAGCAAGCCAGAGTTACGTCACAAAGTACGTCACAAATTTTCTCTCGGAACTTGCTCGCGTAGATACCTTCCTTGAAGGGTTGTCGTCGCCAAATTTACTAGCACTCGGACAAAATACCGGGAACAATGCGGCCTAAGACCTTGAGGGTCAGCCTAGGTCGTGCAACGTCGAGGAGGAATAGTGCGGGACGTGATCCCCGATGATGTCCTGCGAGAAATCCAAGCCCACATACATACGCGAATCCGTCACGCGGAAGAAGGCTGGGACGCAGGCTCCGATGAGGAAGATACGTTGACGGGCGACCTTGGCGGGTCGCTTCGTACGCCAGGCTGGGTCGAGTCTGCACAAAACGGGAATCACTGGCGGTGGCGCATCAGTTACAAGAAGTTTCGCGGGCGAGGAGGAAACGCTCCAGAAAGTATCACAGGGGCTGACGGAATCTTCCAGGTCGAGGTAAGGCCTGGCATCGGACCCGTTGAGGTGGTCAAGGGCCTCCTCTTTCAAGGCAAGAAATATCGGGGCAGTGCACGAGGTGACTTGATGGAGCAGGTGACGGAAATGGAACAGACCGCACCAGGTGGCTCGGCTGTGTTTGAGTTTAGTCCCAACGGATACAAGGCGGCGTCTGGCAGAAGCATTCTTGAAAGGAGAAAGCGGCAGCCGGCTCAAATACCGCACCCGGAGGCAACCCTCGATGGATATTTGGCCGACCAGTTCCTGCCGTGCACTTCTGGTTTGCGGGGCATGTACTATGATGCTGTACGTGGAATTCTTGTGGTTCCGATGGAGAACGGTGAGGTCAAGTTCGTCCAGGTCAGCCTCCGTCACAGAATCGCATTGCAAGTTAGGCGCAAATACTAGGCCGCGCAGGCGGTCTGTAAAAAAGAGAGTTGGACCCAACATTGGACCCAGATGGCCGCTCGGATTCCACGCACCCCGATAAGAATCCGATAATGATAATGAGGATGCGTGCTCTTTTAAAAAACGGGCACAGCCTCGCCAATAAAGTGCTTCAACGACCGACTCGACTAGCGACCAAAAAGACTCTTAAGCCACTGCCAGAAGTTTCGCGAAAGCACCGCACGCCTGCGATCAAGTGCATCAAAATAAGCTCGCCGACGCTGTGTTTCATTGCGACTGCCATCGGCGATTTGCTCGGGTGTCCACTTCTCGGCCCATACGATTTCTCCACGAGTGATTAGATAGTGAGACTGGCAACTTTCCTGCCAGTTTCCCACGGAGGGCCTAAGGGTTGGTCCTGCTTTGGTCTCTTTGATGCACCATTCGACCGGCCCTAACGGCGTCTTTATCTTTGAGCCGCACCCACAAGCACAGAGATGGATCGCAATTCCAAATTTTTCTGAAACATACAGAATGCCCGGTTCTGGTTCATTTGGCATGCATTCGACGCGTTCGAGCACAAACTTCATCTAAGTTCCGACTCACCGACAACCTTGAGGTCACCTAGCTCCTGCAAGAGGTGATAGTAGGGACTTCCTTCGAAGTAAAATCCGCGTATTTGTTTGAATCGAACTACAGCTAAACAGGCGTTGAGGGCATTGATTTCGCTTATTTGGATGTTAGTCCTGTAGATATCATCTGGTTCGTCGGACATCTCAGCTAGTCCTTTATCGCGCACTTCCTGCCCGTTCTCGGCAGAGTAGTATGTACAGCGCAACATACCATTCACGGCTCCTCGTTTCCGGTCCAGGCCCATGCCGACATCAATGAATGCGATTTTCTTTGCGATCAAGAGGTTAAAAATTTCTGCCCGGGCGGAGCCTTTATCAACGCACACAAATGTGAAGGTCACGCCTTCGAAATCTGGAGCGGATGAGGCATCGACGAACTTGCGTTCTAACTTGAGCCCGTGACGAAAGTTCTCGTAACGTCCGCCGTAAACATCCACCTTCGGCTTGCCCAATTCCGCCTCGTCCAGTTTGCCAGGCGATCGAAACGCGTTGTGAACATGGAATACATCCGGGTCGAAAGCGCGAATCTCTCGGACGGGCGTTTTCACAAGAAAGTCCAAAACATAGGCGCCAGTTCCCCCGAGGCCGACGATTGCGACTACGTCGTTCCGAAATTTCGCGGAGAGATCGGTGATTTCGGCTCTGCTTGTGAGCGTGTCATGGAATCTGAATACGGAGTCAGAGACCTTCTCCACCGTATGGAACGTGTAGGGGCTGGCGGCGTACAGATGTATCGCCGGTCCCGATAAGACGGCAACGTAGCTTTCGACCTTGGCAAAGAAGTCGGCAAAACTACCGGTGTCGCTTGGCTTGTTTGAGAACCTTCGCTCCACGACCACGTCTCGGCTGGCTTCGCCGAGTGGCAGCGAAGTTGGTCCACCGCCGAGATTGGGGATCGGGTTTCCATCCAGTCCGTGGGGCACGGAGCCCGCGAACCAAATCTGATGATCGTCCTGCTTGACCCTCAACTTATCGACGAATTCCAGCTTGGTGACGATTGCGCCCCATTGGAGGCGCTTTTGAGCATCGAGGTACGGAATGTCGCGGATAACAAGGTATGCATTATCGATCGCCACTGCGTATCCCTTTTCGACTAGACGTCGCAAGTCGTCGTTATGATTGACCAGTTCGTGAAACACTAAAGACCATCCTTTCTTTGACTTCTACTGAAGCGCCCGGTGACAGAATGCCCTCCCTGTTCTCGTGGGGGCCATGCTTGTATTTCACGGAGTAGGTAATTTCAGGGTGCTGCGGATAGTCGGGTACATCGAGGGTGACAACCTGTGCATAGGTGATCGTTCCCTTTGGCCATCTATGTGGAGTTCCGTTAACAATGATCGTAACTAGCCTCTTTTCGCTTGCCGCTTCCATATCAATCTGATGCGTGGTCATTTTGTTGTCCTTTTCACGAAGGAAGGCTCTTCAGTTTGTCACCCGCCCTCCTTTTATACATAAAATATACATATAAACTAGCCATCTGTCAATGGTAATTGTGTTGACTTTATGTATATATTTGGTAGGATTCCCCAAGGAGGAATCTCAGTGGCAGACAAGAAAACGATGACACTGAATCTCACGGATGCGGAGATGAAGGTCCTTGAGCAACTTTCTGAGAGCAAGGAAATGAGCAAGACAGCAGTGCTGCGCCAAGCGCTTCGTCTTTATCAGATGCTGGATGCGCGCCTCTCCCAGGGGGACAAACTGTTCTTTGAGCGGGATCTCACCAAGGAAAAGGCAGAACTGATGGTGATATGAGTGAACGGAGCGTGGTACATCTGAAAGACCGCGAATCTGGCCAACTTGTCGAGGCCGCCCTGGTGGATGGCCTTATCCGCTCAGAAGTCGAATTTGCGGAAGGGCAATGGAGTCCGTTCCTGCAGGAGCGGCTGAAAAAAATGAAAGAAAGAGGCGTGCCTAAGGAGCAGTGGCCGGAGCACAGCCATTGGGACTGGCGAGGGAAGTTCGAAGCAACCGAACGACTCCTTGCTTATAGGATGTTCGGCATAGAATGTCTTTCCCAAATGCAAGGCATGATGTTGGTGACGTCGGCGGGCAGGGTTTGCCGGATACCGTCGCAGTGTGGGAAACCGCTAATTTACGTGTACTTTTTGGCTACTGCTCCATGGAACCTACCGAGCATCGTGGCTCATCCGCGATTCTCATTGGTCGGAAGCGTCTTGATTGCCGCGGCCATCCACCTGAGCATGGAGGAAGAATACTGGGGACGCATCGGACTTCACTCATTACCGCGCTCCGCGAGATGGTATGCAAACGAATGCGGGATGACTGACCTAGGAACCGACCCAACCGCGCAGAATCTCCCATACTTCGAGATGACGCCTGAACAAGCTAAGAAATTTCTTAGCTGAACGAGATCGAATGGGGAAGCATTTATGAAAATGAATCTGAGCAAACAATGGTTAATGAAGCGGGCTGCTGGAGAAGAAAATGCCGACGTATCGGCGGGTTTTTTCAATCTTGGGATATTGGAAAGAAATGTCAGCCAACGGGGAAAACCCGACAGTTTGTCACAGGAGCAAGAGAGCTCCAGGCTTGCGTTTGGAAAGCTTGTGAAGCTCTGGCGTCGCAAGAAGGGGCTTCGGATGGACCAGCTTGCCGAGAAGGCACGAATTGACTTGGCAGAGCTGATTGAAATTGAAAACAACATCGACTTCATACCTGAAGTACGCACAGTCTATCAATTGGCTCTTGTTCTTGAATTACCGAACGACCGATTGTTGCAGCTTTCTGGAAATACCGTTACGCGAGACCCGAGTCTCGGCCGAAAAGCAGTCAAGTTTGCTGCTCTTTCGGAATCGGTCGAAAAACTGAACAAAGACGAGCAACGAGCCCTGGAAGAAATTCGGTAAAGTTCTTCAGCGAGAAATGAAGAGGTCTAATCATTGAGAAACATCCTCCTGCGCGAACGCACAGCCAAGGACATCGACGACCAAGTTGCAAGGGTGTTGCGCGGCTTGGGGAATCCGGAACCACCTGTGAGCTTGGACGAAATTCGTGATTTGCTGCGGCTCGATCGTGACTACTTTTCGTCCAGCGAGGATGGACCCTTGCGGGAAGTCGCTCATCGTCTCCTGGTAGCTGGCAGGCAAGTCTTGGCTCGACCAGCACTTCTTGGCGAGGCCATCAGGAAATGGTCTCTTCGCGCCTTATATTTGCCGGACAGAAGGCGGATTTTGATCGATCGCGACCTACCGGAAATCAAGCATCGCTGGAGTGAAGCGCATGAGGTCGGCCACAGCATCATTCCGTGGCATCAAGGGACTATGCTAGGAGACAACAAGCAAACATTGACGCCTGCATGTCACGAGCAAATCGAAAGCGAAGCGAATTATGCCGCCGGCCAGGTCCTGTTCTTGCGGCGACGGTTTGCAAGTGAAGCGCACGATTTGGCAATCGGAATTGATGCGATCAGGACGTTGAAGAAGAGGTATGGAAACACTATCACAACGACGCTCTGGAGGTACATCGAGCAGAGCGAAGTTCCGTCCCTAGGCTGTATAGGCCACCATCCCCATCATTTGCCGGAGGATTTTAATCCACTTGAACCATTCAAGTATTTCGTCTGTTCACCTCAATTCCTGGCACGCTTTTCAGGGGTCCGTGAATCCGAAGTCTTCAAGGCGATTCGCAATTACTGCCGTGACCGACGCGGCGGTCCTTTGGGAACCGCCGAGGTTGTGCTTGCGGATGATAATGGCCTGCGCCACGTATTTCACTTCGAGACTTTCTTTAATCAGTATGACGCCCTAACGCTTGGAGTTCACCAGCATCCACACTCCTTAGTCGTTGTTGCGCGGTAGCACTGGGACGTAAGTACAGTCGTTGGGAGATGATCGATGAACGAGGACTTGGCAGAGTTGGAAAGGATTGACCGGGCTCTAGAATTGGCTAGAGCTGCCGTCAACCAGCAGAATCCCGATCGCGCAATCACACTGGTTAACAACCTTCACCTTGTCGAGAACGAGGCAGTGCTGGGGCGGCAGTGGGCGGAGTCGCGGCTGATTCTAGCGGAGGCATATGCGGCCAAGGGGGATGTTGCCGCTGAAGCTTTATTCGAGGAAGCTATGGAGTTAATCAGGGCTTTGCCCGAACTAGATGATTCGTTGGAAATCCGCGTCTATGAACACTTGGGCGACTACCTTTGCTGTTTTGCAAAACGACGTTCGCTCGCGCTGCAAAGGAAGCGTCTGAAACCGCCAAAAAGAAAGCAATCACGCTGCGAATGGGGGAAGACAGTGCTCGCATTCAGCTCAAAATCGAGATGATCGAGCTTATCCTGGATGAAAGCCCTGAATTGGATAA
>CAVQFW010000017.1:0-797241 GCA_963711875.1 uncultured Acidobacteriota bacterium | reverse complement strand
ATGAATTAACGCCGAAGTGTGCAAAACGGGACTGCATTGCTTCGCGCATAGTACGAACATAGCGTGTGAATCGATTCACGTTGATCCAGTCAGTACACCTTTTCTTCCACCATTTAGATGTCTAAATTTCGTCCATCGATGACCATAAGAGTTATACGGCTGTGACGGAGGAGACACCCAAAAGGGTCTCGCGCAGTTGGAGGGTGATTGTCGGGGCGGTTGTGGGGCTCATTTGCTTAGCCATTATCGCGGCGGGCTATGCTCTCAAGCCGACGATTCGCCGAATCGTTCGCCTTCGGGTAGAGACGTCACTGCAGGCTCAATTTCAGAGCAGCGTCCAGTTCTCTGATTTCCACGTCGTTCTGTTCCCACGCATCCGCATAGTCATCAATGACCTGATAATGCGCCACCACGGAAGGACGGACATCCCGCCGCTGATCGAGGCGCGTCAAGTAACCGTCAATGCCGGCCTTTTAGCTTTCCTCGGGAAGCGACATGAAATCGGAAGGGTGCGATTGGAGGGGCTGCAGATTCACATGCCGCCGCGAGACTCAGGAAGCCCATCCCTGACCCATGGAACCGGTGAAGACCTCGCAAAAAAGTATCCGGTCGTGATCGACGAAGTCGAGGCCGATGACGCGCTGGTTGTGATCCTGCGGAAACACGCAGGCGAGTCTCCCAATGAATTCGTGATTTACAAGCTCGTGATGAATAACGTGGATTTCGAGCAGCCCGTCGCTTTTCACGCGCTCCTTACGAATCGGAAGCCTCGCGGCGAGATTCATTGCGATGGTCAGTTTGGACCGTGGCAAACCGATCAGCCCAGCGAAACTGCGGGGTCCGGGAATTACGTGTTCCGCGACGCCGACCTTGGAACGCTAAACGGCATCAGCGGCACGTTGACCTCAACGGGCACGTTCAGCGGTCCGCTCGATTACCTTAAGGTGGAAGGGGCGACCGATACGCCGAATTTCGCACTGCGCACGAGCGCCCATCCGATAGCGCTACACACGGATTTCTCGGCCATCGTCGACGGAACGAATGGAAATACGATTCTCACAAACGTTACTGCGAAGTTTCTGCACACGACGTTCGCGACGCATGGCGAAGTGGTGGGCCCTCGACCGAACGGCAAACGCCCAACCATCGTTCTCGATGTGGTGTCGGACAATGCCCGGATTGAAGATGTCCTTTTACTCACCGTGAAGGTGAATCGGCCGATTATGACCGGCTCGGCGCGGCTGAAAGCCAGGATTGTGATTCCGGAGGGCGGCGAAGATCTGATGGAACGAATGCAGCTGGCCGGTCAATTCGGTCTTGGCGAGGTTCACTTTACAAATTCCAGTCAGCAAACAATGGTGGATTCGCTCAGTCGCAGAGGGCAGGGGAAACCAACGGATTTGGATGTCTCAGAGGAGGTGTCGGATCTCCAAGCAGATTTCAGGATGGAGAGAGCCAACGTCACTTTCTCGAATCTGAGCTTTCATGTGGAAGGGGCGTCGGTGGCACTCGTCGGCACTTATGATCTCGACAGCGGGCAGATGGATTTCCACGGAAATCTGCGGCTACACGCAAAGCTCTCGCAAACGACGACGGGATGGAGATCGGTCGTGCTGAAACCCTTCGATAGGCACTTTACGGACAATTACGGAGTCACCGATATACCGATCAAAATTACCGGCACGCGCGAGAATCCGTCGTTTGGTTCCGATCTTAAGCGCAACAGAAACAAGAAATAAAGACTAAGTAGAGATGACCAGCCGCGGCCGGGCGCGAAATGGCAACTCATTGGGCCGACAAACTGTGTACTAGGTCGACTCTGACTTCGCGTGCAGCCAAGGATCCGGCTGGGACAGCCACCAAGTTTACTCGGGAGTTGGAGCCGACAACGTCGTCTAATCAGCCCTTCTACTGTTTCATTTTTTGACTGGAAAGAGCGCGTACAACAGATAGACGAGCCATAGGAGCGCAATGGGAATCCAAACCCAAGCGTATCCCCTTGTGACCGGGGACGGTTTGGAGAATTTATTTATTACGAGCCCAATCACAGCTCCCAAGTTTCCGATGCAGAATAAGACGCCACCCATTACTGCCAAATCGATACCTCGGTAACCATTGCGGTAGCCAATCAATACACCGATCGCAACTCCCAAATTAACCAGAACGACCTTGCCTAGAGCAGATCGAAACCATGCGCTCATCTGAATGCACCTAGCGGACATTTTGCTCGACGATCATAGAGACCCGTTTCGTTTCCGGCGGCGTCGTAGGCAAACGGCGCGGTCGTGATGTGGTTATTGGCGTTGATGCAGGCGAGCTCCATTGGCGGGGATGATAACACTGGCGAGCGAGGAACTGAGGCGAAGGCACGCGCGGGTAAAGCTGCGCGTAAGGAAGCGCGACGCGCGCGGGGTCGTGATGACGCGGTTAAAACCGCGTCCTACAAAGCGGAAGAGGCGGGAATGATGGCGCGGCCGCGAGATGCTCATGGCATCTCCCGTTGGCGCCGCTCGGTTGGTTTGAAGCTGGCCGGAACAGGCATCGTTATGTCACCGGGGCGCGGAGCGGCAACCCGTGTGGGGGTGAGGAACAGAACTAGCTAGTGAGGGTGAGGATTTAGTCACTGGACTGGAGGACTGCTAGCGTCCAGTTGAGCACAGAGAGCGAACCGAAAGCCCCACCTTTCGGCACGAAACCGCGAAAGTTGGGCCACCAGGAAATTCTAGTGCGAAAGCTTAAGGCGCTTCCTGTCAGAGGGTGCGCCACCCGCCAGTCCAGGAACTAAGCTTGGTACACAACAATGGTCGGGCCCTCCTCGGTCTCGTCAGGTGACTGAACCTCAACCACACATCTCTTTGTTGGAAAGAGCTGTGCCAGCCGAGCTTTCCACATTTCCGCGATGCGCTCTGCTAGAAATTGGTTTTCGTCGTCCGTAGTTGTAGAAATCCCCGCAGAGAAGAAGCCTTCCGGAATCACGAATTGATTGAAAGACTGTTCAACTGCTTTACGCGACGAGAGTTCAGAAAGCGCCGCGCGAATTCGAGAGCGATCTTCATCATCCTCGATCGACGCTTGGTGGAAAATCATCCCCTCGAATTCCACAAAATCCGGCCAAAACAGATACGAATAGGCGAGTGCTTCTAACGGGCCGCCGAAGGCTGAAACAAAATCCAATACGTTGAAATTGCTTGTATCCGAGTTAGCGTGGAATTTCGTTAGATGATCAATAAGGAGTTTTTCGCGCATAGGTCTCCATTCTACTGGGGGATTTCTTCGGGCCGGGCCGGTCGCGCTCGATGCGCAGGAGCACCTGGTCCTTTTCCTGGCTTAGGCTCAAGCACTAGGGGGGCTTTACTCCACCATGACTCTTTCCTGTACCCCGGTAGCGTGATGTTACTTTTCCGTTGGCGTCGAACGTCGTATAACCGACAACCTTTCCCGTTGCAGGGTCTCTCTCAGCCGTCAGTGTCCTGGGATTTCATACACAACTGGCGCGCTGGGGGGAATAGAGTCATGCTCCCAAGACACAAGGACGAACCTCCCGTTAGGGCTGAGCTGTATTTCAGGTGGGACGGTCACGTTTTCAACCGGGAGAATGCTCGGCGACGTGGCGATCAGCTTGCCCGAAGCAAAATCCCAGATTTGAAATTGCTGGCAGTCGACCTTGACGAAGTTCTCGACCGGCTTTTCCGTGCCGGTGTAACCGAGAAGCAGCTTTCCATCCGCCGAGAGATCAAGTCGGTAATGGACTCCGGTGCGAGGGTTCGTAATCTCCCTCAATAGTTTGCCAGTCCGCGCGTCCCATACCTTGATCGTGTCTAGGCCGTACCCCTTATAGTCGTCATTGATCGAACCCGTCAGCAATGTGTCGTTGGCCGCAAAAAGGACGGGGCCCGCGACATAGTTCGTGTTCACTCCAGTAAGAGTTTCGCCCGTTTTGACGTCCATTACACGGACGTTGTCAACGCCCGCGGGAATGAATGCCTCAGGCTCGGAGGACCGTCCAATCGGCAGCGAACTCACCGCCACTCGACTGCCATCCGGGGATAAAGCGACTCCAGTTATATAGCGGATTCCATCCTGGAGCCTCCATTCCCGCACGAGCCGTCCACTCGCGAGATCGTAGATTCGGATGAAGCCGCCGTTGGCTCCGATTGAGCTAGAAATCGCTGCGGCAGCTCGTGATCCATCCGGTGTGAGCGAAAATCCTACTGTGATCCATCCATCATCCGGAAACTTTTCCTTGGGAGGGTCAAAGGCGATGCGCTGAACTTCTCGAAAGCTGGCCGTGTCGAAGACATGGATCGCATCGGAACCCAGCAGAACAAGACGGAGGCCATCACGAGTGTAATTGAGGTACCTACGATCTAGCGGCCACCCATCGTCTTGGTTACTTGAGGCAAAGTCCCACTGCAGCTTTTCGTCGACCTTTCCCGTTTTGAAATCCCACACCGCTAGGTGGGAAGTGTAGACCGTCTTCCAAGGTTTTTCCGAAAGCAAATGGTCCTTCCAATAGAGAAACACGACAGCTTTGCCGTCTGGCGTGAACGCAGAGGCGCGAACACTAGCTGATGTCCAGGACCTTCCCTTGAGGCCTTGAATTGACATTTCCCAGGGGACATTATTCACCGGCAGCTTATATGTCGCCCACGCAGCTTCCTGATTCGAACTCGCTGACATAGTCAACGAGAGGCAGAATATAAGAATCAGGTATGCGAAAAGAATTAGATTCAGTTTCTGCATAGTTCGCCCCTCGAACGACAGGAAGCGGCTGTAGGTGGAAGAATAATATCGCGCATCGAAATTGTCGTTGCCTGTTTCCGCATCCCGCTCCTTGCCGGTGAACTTATAAACAATAGGCACGTGGTGGTACGGGGAGTCGTACATCTAAGTCAGTGCGTCGTACCAGTAGTTGCGTCTGGAACGCAGTCGCTACATGACGGCTTGAACGGCCTAGCTGTCACAGTCACGAGACGCGGCAGGTCTAGTTCGACCCTCGGGTTCTCGGGCAGCAGCGTCTGCTCTCCCGCGATCTTGTAAACGTATGTTACCGAAAAGGTCGTGCGACCCTCTGGCTGAAACTGCCAAGTCTTGATATTTGCAAGCGATGGATTCGAAATGTAGGGGCTACTATCCGATTGGAGTTGGGCATCGACCACAGAGCCTTTGTCAACTGTAACCTCGATTTTCACAGTTCCAGTAATGTGGGCAGTCCATGCAATAGCCGGGTACAAAGGAAGCTCCGCATGAGTCAGTTTCGGATAGTGTGCTGCGCCCGAAAGCGGAGTCCCAACTGTGCTCTGGCCGAGTGCAGAGCCAGCGAAGATAAGAAACACTAGCAAGCGATTCAACATTTGAAGCCTCCTCTGCTTCACTTCGGAGTCGTGAAACTCGGGTACAACACCGAGCCAGGATTGGCGGGCGTCACCCCGTAATCAGGCGCTGCCCCGTATCGGACAGGCATATCTAGGAGGATGGCACAGGGCTGGGTAGAGTTACCAAGTTTGCTTGGAAGTAGGAGCCGACAACGTCGTCAAACCAGCCCGTACAGACTACCTACTCCGCAGGGGGATTCGTCGAGAAGGGCACGAAAGGCGTCCACTTTATCTCTGTCATCTTCTCATTTTCGCGGAAAGAGACAAAGAAACGCACGTTTGTTAGCTGCGCTTTACCGGCTAGGCCGTTCATGTTCCATATCTCATCGATAGGCAAACGTGGGTCAACAAACACGAAAACAGGGTGGTTCACACCATTACGGTTCGCAACTTGATTGAGAGCGTAAAGTAGATCGTCTGTGGGTTTAGAGCCTGTAAGCTTCGAATCGACCTTATACGCTATTCCACTCGCTGTTTTGTCGACCTGCACGACGGTTGGTTTCGGACGTATCTCTTGTGGCCGAAGGTTCGGCGCTAGCAATAGCGCCGCCAATATCACCGACCAGCGAAGAACCGGCTTCGTGAGAGATGCAGTGCTCATTATTGGTCTCCTGTAAATCTTCGGTAGGTTATTACCGCCGAGAATTAGAAGCTAGCTTACCCTTCTCGCCTTCGACTCAATTCCCGAACGGGTACGAATCGCATCCAAATCGGGAACAGATTCGCGCCCTCTCCTTTCCTTCTCCTCGTAAATTCCTGTGTTCTCAATCACTTCAAAACTTCTTGGGCTGGTCGTGAGTGTGCATGAGTAAACCGCCCGGAAGTCGCCATCACGGGCTTTCGCAAACGGCCGATAAGTATTAGTTCATGCAACCCATGGATCTCGTGTTCGGGAGCAAGAAGGGCGTAGCGAGCATTCACTTGCGATTACGGCTTTCGGTGAGCGAGTCCGCGCCCAGCGGCTCTCTCGATTGAATCCGGCGTCCACAAATTTTTGAGATTTGATTTCGAGCGCAGTCGCTCACAGCGAGCGAAGCGCCGTATCGCCCGGTAAAGAGGAGAGCCAATGAAGGATATCAATGTTAGGACGATCCGGTCCCAAAGTCTCGGGATGGCAATCCTCGCGAGCGTCCTTGTGTGCGTCGCGGGATGCGGTCGAGAGCAAGGAGCGCTTCCGCCCGCGCTCATCTCGATCAATCCGAATAGCGCCCTCCAGGGGCAGAGCGAGCTCGTAACGCTCAATGGACTAAATTTCTCAACGGGCGCCTCTGTCAACGTAAGCGGAACAGGAATCACGCTGACCAACACGACGGTGATCAGCCGGACGCAGATCACCGCCACTTTTGCGATCGCCGCAAATGCTCCGATTGGGCCTCAGGACGTCAGCGTCACCAGCGCCGGCTTCACCACCGCCCCGCAAGTATTCACCATAGGCCTGCTCTCGCCCACCGTGAGTTCCACCAATCCGGCGAATGGCGCCGCGGCGGTTCCGCTCAACCGAAAAATTACTGCCACGTTCAGTAAAGCAATGAATGGCGCGACGATCACGACGGCCACTTTTACGGTAGTGAACGGCGTAAATAATGTCGCTGGAGTCGTCACCTACGACGCTACGAACAACACCGCGATCTTTACGCCCACGGCTCTTCTCGCGGCAAATTCCACGTTCACAGCCACGATCAGCGCGGCAGCTACAGACAACAGCGGAAATCCCCTCGCGAGCGGCGGCTCTGCGCCGAACCCGTGGACGTTCACAACAGGCACGACCAACGACGTAACCGCTCCCACGGTGAGAGCCACAAATCCCGTCAACGGCGCCACCGGCGTTCCCATCAATCAGAAAATCACCGCCACCTTTAGCGAGGCGATGGATTCTTCCACCCTCACTCCAGCCACATTCACCGTGATGCAGGGCGCCAACGCAGTGTCCGGCACCGTCGCCTACGCCGGCACCACCGCCACGTTCACGCCTTCGGCATTTCTCGCAGCCAACACCCTGTTTACGGCCACGATCACAGCCGGTGCCAAGGATCTAGCCGGCAACGCACTCACGACCGGCGGACTCGCCCCGAATCCGTGGACGTTTACCACGGGCACCGCCGCGGCCAACGCCCCGCCCACGATCACGTTGACGAACCCTGCCAATGGCGCCATGGCAGTCCCGCTCAATCAGGCAATCAACGCGACGTTCAGCGGCGCAATGGACCCGGCCACAATTACGACGGGGACTTTTACCGTCACTGGGCCCGGCATAACTCCCGTCAACGGAACCGTGGTCTATGACGCAGCCAGTAACGTCGCAACTTTTACTCCCGCAGTAAATCTCGCGACAAACACCACGTACACAGCCAATGTTTCCTCCGGCGCTCAGGACTTGGCCGCCAATCCGCTTGCCAGCGGAGCCGTGCCGAATCCGTGGACTTTTACCACCGGCGCTGTCACCGCCGGCCAGCCGCCCGTCAATCTCGGCTCGGCTGCGAACTTCGCAGTTCTCGCCGGTTCCACCGTCACGAGCGTCGGCCCCACGATTATTAACGGCGACCTGGGGGTGAGTCCTGGAAGTGCCGTGGTTGGTTTTCCGCCGGGAATCGTGAACGGCACGATTTTCACACCGCCCGACCCAACTCCAGCGACGGCGAAAACGGATTTGACCGCGGCGTACATCGATGCCGCCGGACGATCGACGAACGTCATCGTTCAGCCCACGGGAGAACTCGGCGGCCTCACTCTTGCTCCTGGCCTGTATCAAGCGCCAGGGGGTTCGTTCGCGATTACTTCCGTCGATCTCACACTCGACGCTCAGGGAGACTCGAGCGCCGTCTGGATCTTCCAGATGCCGTCGTCGACTCTGACTGTCGGGAACGGACGCCAGGTGGTCCTGGCCGGCGGCGCGAAAGCCTCCAACATTTTTTGGTCGGTTGGCACGTCCGCCACTCTCGGGACGACGGTAATTTTCAAAGGAAATATCCTCGCGTCCCAGTCGATCACGCTTCAAACCGGCGCGACTTTGGACGGCCGGGCGTTGACTGAGGTCGGCGCGGTCACGCTCGACAGCAACACCGTCACGATTCCGGCACCGTAGCGCGAGCGCGAAGCGAGAAATGCAGATCGACACAACTCAACCGAACTCGACCTAACCAGATGGAGCCCAGGAGGGAACTTTGACTCGGCACCGAATGGCGGCTTGGAAAATTCAGGAGACGACGATGAAATTTGTGACGGGGATTATCGCCACTACCGCGCTCAGCTTCTTGCTGACGCCTGCACTTCGTGCGGACGACGACAAGGCCAAGCCCGCAGCTAAACCGGCAGCGGACACCGCCGTGATTTCGAACGTCGCGCCCGGCACCGTGACGCAGCCCGGCACCGTCACCCGCCCCACCGCAATTCCTGTGCCTGCGCGCTCCTCTCCATGGGGAGCCAGCGAAAGCGAAACTCCCAAGGTCGAAATATTCCTGGGCTATTCATTTATTCGCGCTCTTCCCACGAGCACGGGAAACCGCATCGCCTGGCTGCACGGTGGCAGCACCTCGCTCGCGTACAATTTCAATCGCCACTTGGGCCTCGTGTTGGATTTGGGCGGCTCTCACGCCGACCGCTTTGGTCCCCTCGCGCCTCCCGATGGAGGAGTCGTCGACGCATCCGGAAATGTTTTCACCTACCTGTTTGGTCCGCGCCTCTCGTTCCGCCACGAAAGATTTACTCCCTTCGCCCAGGTGCTGTTCGGAGGCGTTTATGCGACGGACGTGACGATCGCGAGATGTGCCGGCCTTGGTTGTACTGTTCTTCCTTCTGAGAACGCGTTCGCGCTCACTGCCGGGGGCGGCCTCGACATCACGCTTCACCGCCACGTTGCATTGCGCCTGTTTCAAGCTGAGTACCTTATGACGCGATTCGCGGATCGCTCCACTGCCTCGGGAAATACGGCGACGCAAAATGACGTTCGCCTTTCGACCGGTCTCGTCTTTCGATTTGGCGGTAACCCTGCGCCTCCGCCGCCGAATCGCTCGCCCGTTGTCGCGTGTTTCGTCGATAAGAACGTCATCTACGCGGGATCGGGAGACACGGTCGTAGTGCGCGCCGAAGCAAGCGATCCGGATAACGATCCGCTCACATACTCGTGGATGCCGAGTGAAGGCTCTGTGGACGGTTCCGGCGCAGTGGTCCGATGGAATTCCTCCGGAATGGCCCTCGGGCGCCACACGTTCCGGGTGCGCGTCGAGGACGGCAGAGGCGGCCGGGCGGAATGTTCCGCAGCGATTCAAATCGACCCGCAACCGAATCGCGCGCCCACGATTTCTTGCTCCGCAGATCGCAGTCCGATCTTTCAGGGCGAAGGCACCGGGATTACCTCCATTGCCAGCGACCCGGACAATGACCCGTTAACCTACAGCTACACATCTGCGGCAGGACGCATCGTCGGTACAGGCCCGAACGTGCGCTTTGAGTCGAAAGGATTGCCGGCCGGGAGCTACTCGGTGAAGTGCGGGGTGAACGATGGCCGCGGAGGCGTTGCCGAAGCGATGGCGAACGTGGACGTACAGCGCTCGGCCGAAGAGGTGAAACTCGAATCGAGGCTCGCCCTCCACAGCATTTATTTTGCGACGGCTCGGCCCACCGAAAAAAATCCCGGTGGAGGATTGGCCGAAAGCCAGCAAGCCGTTCTCGTTTCTCTCGCCGCCGATTTCAAAAGCTATCTCGGATTCCGGCCGGACGCCCATTTGATTCTGGGCGGCCATGCGGACCCACGCGGAACCCCTGCCTACAACAAGGCGCTAACCGAGCGGCGCGTCGAGCGCGCCAAGAGCTTCCTCGTGGAACACGGAGTCCCCGCGGATAGCATTGAGGTCCAGGCCTTCGGCGAAGAGCAGGAAATGTCTGCCGAACAGGTGAAGCAGCTGATGCAGGACGATCCGGACTTGAGTGCCGAGGAGCGCCGGAAGCTGATGAGCAATTTGCACGTGATCGTCCTCGCGAACAATCGTCGCGTGGATATTACTCTCAGCACCACGGGTCAACAGTCCGTTCGCCGTTACCCATTCAACGCGCACGACGCCATGTCCCTGATCAGCCCGAATGGCGGCGACAAAGCAGCCGCCCGGGAAAAGTCGCCCAAGTAAAGCAGGCGTACTAGAAGAAAACATTCGAGCGGCCGCCCGATCGCCAGCGGATCGATCGGGCCAGCCGGCCGCTCGAAGCACGCCCGCCAGTACCGTAATTGAAACAGGAGCCAGGCGCGCTCGGCCCCGCCCAGCTTGATGGCGGGGCCGGAATCGTCACATGCGCCACAGACGCCCGGTCCGCCTGCGCCATCCTTTTCCACATTTTCCACAGACCGCTGCGTAGTTCATGGGATTCTCAAACGCTCCAATTCGCGCTACCATTGTCCGTTTTTATATGACGCTCCGGACGGCGCTATCGGGCGCGGCAACATCTCGGCGACGAATTCTCTCCGATCTCGACACTGATTCCTCAGCACTTACACGCAACTTTCTAATCGCGAATCCGCGATTAGAAATCCCCGCAACTCCAACAAAACAAACGGGCGACCCCAGTTCTAATCGCGAAGAAATTGCGTTTTTTCGACAATCCTCACAGGGCTGCCGCCTCAAGTGTACGAAACGGCTCGAAGGCGCTCTCGTTTTGAAAGCAAGCGAAGATTACGCGCACCAGCACCCGCGCAAGCACTCGCCCGCCCGTCGTTCGGCCCCACTAGCCACTAGCCACTCGCCACTAGCCACTTCCTTTCGAATCCCCTCGCTAGCTGGCCGCTCGAAGCACCCCGGCGATGAAATGAACCAGTCGCAGCTCGTCCATCCACCCCGCGTGATGCTCCGGATCGACGTGCGTGAAAGCAGGCGTGATCAGCACCGCGCGCAACTCCCGGGCTGGCACTTCCTTCGCGAGCCACAGGCTTTCGGCGGGCGGGATCACGGTATCCGTGGCGCCGTGAAGAATGAACACCGGCACGCGCAGGTTTGCGATCTGTCCGCGCGGCGAGAGCGCCGCGAGTTCAGGCGCATCCGCATGAATCGCATCCAGCAGGAGCGGCCGCACCAGATCGATTCGGCGAGCCATGAGCGCGTCGAGGATTTTTCTTCCCGCCGGGCTCAACCGTTCGACCCACGGCTGCGCGTTCTGCGGTTCCTCCCACAGCCAATACTTCAGAGCTTCGTGCGCGGCCGGAATGTCCTTCGCGTCGAAAAATTGCGGCAGATGGGCATAGACGAAGACGGACGCTCCATAATCGTGCGCCGGCGCCGGGATCGTCTGCCCATCCGGAAATTCTTCCTGACCGGTGGCGAGAAATCGCGAGACGCGCTCGAGACTTTCATACCCGCCAAACAACACCAGAGCGCGCATGTGCGGCGCGTACGCGGGGTCCGAGGCGGCCAGCAACGCAAGTCCGCCCGAAAAACTCAGCGCGATCACCGTCACTGGCCCGGTTCTCAGCTGCTTTTCGAGCCACGCGGGCGACTCACCAATCGTCGCGATCGACGCGGCGTCCACATGATAATCGGCCAACGAGGCGAGCTCCGGCGTCAGCACCGCATATCCGCTGCCCGCGAGCGCGCGGGAAAAATTCACGAATCGAGGATCGTTGATGCCGAGATGGTGGACGCCCGGGAGCACCACGATGCCCGGCGCGTTCCGGATGCCCGCCGGAAAGTACAAGCGAGCCTCGACCGTTCCGCTGCCCGTCGGAATTCCAACTTCTTCGGTTGTTACAGGATTTGTTTCGAAGCGAAGCAGCGGGCCGTTTGCCTGCGGGTCAACGAAATGGGAGAGCAAGGCGTAGCTTTTCAGCTCGAATCGCAATCGGTCAAACGCGAACAGCAGGAGGAGTGCGGCAAGCAACGCAACGAAAATGCGGCGGGAGCTTCGGAAGCCGCCCGGCGGCCTCTTCGCGTCGGACGCAGTCTCCGGCCGGGCTCGTTCGATCGCCATCGCGCCTGGTGTGCTTGCCTTGTCGGATCCTTAGACGAAACGTGTTTACGCGAAACGGTTTTACACGGAACCTTTTTAGACGGAACGCAAGGCGTTCAATCCCAGCGCTTCCACGTAGAACCGGTTCACGTACTCTTTCACCATTCGCCGCGTGCTGAACTGCGGCGCCACGCGCTTGATCGATTCCTTCATCACCTGAACGAAGTCGTGCGGAATTTCGTCATCGGCTCGCCGGTAATACATCGGGATAATCTCATCCTCGAGCAGGCGATACGCCGAGTCGGCGTCCGACGGCGTGCGGTCGCCTTCGATATCGCCGCCGCCGAAACCCCATCCGTCTTTACCGTTGTATCCCTCGATCCACCAGCCGTCGAGGATCGAAAGATTGGGGACGCCATTCGCGCCCGCTTTCATTCCGCTCGTTCCGCTGGCTTCGAGCGGCGGAATTGGGTTGTTCAGCCAGATGTCCACGCCGCGTACCATCCGCTGTGCGAGCCGCTGGTCGTAGCCTTCCACAAACGCGATGCGGGCACCGAATTCAGGATTTTGCGCCAGCTGGAAGATTCGCTGAATCAGCCGTTCGCCCTCGACGTCCGAAGGATGGGCCTTTCCCGCAAAAATAATCTGGACCGGCCGCAACGAATTCGTCAGCATGCGCTTGAGTCTTTCGAGATCGTGGAGGAAGAGGTCGGGCCGCTTGTAAGAAGTGAAACGCCGCGCGAATCCGACGGTGAAAATCTCGGGATCGAGCAGTGCGCCGCACGCAATCACGCTCTCCGCCCGGGCCCGCTTTTTCTGCCAGCGTTGGCGCGCCCGGTCATTGATCTCGGAAATCAGCAGCCCCTTCAATTTCCGCCGGAGCCGCCACAGTTCGATGTCTGGAATTCTCTCCACGCGCTCCCAGATTCCGGGGCGGTCCTGATCGTTTGCCCAGTTGGGACCCACGTAGCGGTCGAGCAGCGGCTGCAGCCAGATCGGATCCATCCAGGTGAGCAGATGCACGCCGTTCGTGATGCCCACGATCGACGACTCGCCGGACTTTTTGTCGGTCGAGACTCCGGCCCACATTTTGCGCGATACTTCCGCGTGTTTCTTGCTCACCGCGTTGCAGAATTTGCTCATGCGGAGAGCAAACACCGTCATGTTGAATCCGGCGCCCGGATCGTTAGGATTCACGCCGAGCTGGAGCAGGGCGTCGCGATCGGCGCCAAAGCGGTTGTAGAAATTGGCGATGTATTTGTCGAACAACGAAAACGGAAACACATCCGTTCCCGCGGGCAGCGGCGTGTGCGTGGTAAAAACAGAACTCGTTCGCACCTGCTCGAGCGCATCCTGGAAACTTTTTCCGGAATCCACCAGCACTCGCAGTCGTTCCAGAATCGCCAGCGCCGCGTGTCCTTCATTGATATGAATCGCGGCGGGACGGATGCCCAGCGCTTCGAGAACACACATGCCGCCCATTCCCAGCACAATTTCCTGCCGCAGGCGCTGCTCCGGGTCGTTCGTGTACAGGCGATTCGCAATCGCTCGGTCCCACGGTTGATTGCTCTCGATGTCCGTATCCATCAAATAGACTGGCACGCGACCAATGTCCGCTCGCCAAACAAGAACGTCCACCGGAGGATCGAACAGCGGCACGCGCACGCGGAGCTGTTGCCCGTTCGCGTCCACCACCGGTTTGATGGGGTCGAACGTGCGGTCGAGTTTTTTTTCTTCGTCTTCCTGCCAGCCATCGTCGCGAAGGTTCTGCGTGACATAACCGCGCGAGTAAATCATTCCGATCGCGACCACCGAAACCGCCAGGTCGCTGCATTCCTTGATGTAATCACCGGCGAGCACGCCCAAGCCGCCGGCATAGAGAGGAAGCGACTCATGAAAAGCGTACTCAGCCGAAAAATAGGCCAGCGGAGGATGGCCCTTGCCATGTTCGCTTGTGAACCAACCCGCTTGCGTTCCGACTTCCGCTTCGAATTCGTCCATCACCGCGTCGTAACGCTCGAGGAAATCCGAATTGCGGGCTGCTGCCTGCACTGTCTCCTGCGGCAGCATCGCCAGCATCCGAAGCGGATTGTGCGCGCTTTCGCGCCAGGCCTGCACATCGAGAGCCGGAAACATCTCGCGCGCCGCCCGGTGCCAGCTCCACCACAGGTTATAGGCGAGCTTCTCGAGTCCACGAATTCGCTCCGGGAGATTAGGAAAGCGGGGAAAGGAATTCAGATTTTGGTCCATTTAGGAACGGTTATGATCCTCTCGGTTTTTTACTACCATCTATACTCACAAACCGTTCGGTTTCGGTCAACCCGGCAACTGATGGTCTGTTCTTCGAGCGTGACGGTATGAAGGGGTTGCCGAGTTCCGGTTCGAAGTACGGCGGTCAGCGTGGGATCGCCGCGACGCACAACGCCGCGCCGCCGGCGATGCCTGAGTCTTCGCCATATTGCGCGCGAACCAGCGGAATCTCGCCGCCTCGCGAGTTCACGCACCATGCCGGCAATCGCCCGCGAATCTGCGCAAACCATTCGGCAATCAGTTCGCTCATGCCGCCGCCGAAAATAATTACATCGGGCTCGAATAAGTCGATCATATTTCCGAGCCACACGGTGATCAGCTCAATGGTCTCAGCCAGGACCGCTCCGGCCAGCGCGTCACCTTCCCGCCAGGCTTTTCCGACCATCTCGGCCGTCACGGCTGCTGCGTCGCCGCCGGCAAGTGCGAGCATTTTGGAATTCTTGTCACGACTTGCGGCGAGCATCGCACGCGCCCGGCGCGCAACAGCCGGTCCGGCCGCGAGCGTTTCAATGCACCCTTTCTTCCCGCACGAGCACGCGGGCCCGCGAAAATCGATCGTCACGTGCCCGCCTTCGGCTGCGGCTCCGGTGCGCCCGTGGTAAATGCGCCCATCGAGGACGAGTCCCGTGCCGATGCCCGTGCCAATCGTGACGTAAAACACATTTCGATAGCCTCGGCCCGCGCCCCAGAGAGCTTCCGCAAGCGCCGCGGCGTTCGCATCGTTATCGAGGATCGCCGGCAGGCCGCGGGACTTTTTGATTTCTTCGACGAGCGGAAAATTACGCCAGCAGGGAATATTCGCGGGATTTACGACGATTCCGCTCGAGGGGTCGAGCGGTCCCGGGCTGACTACGCCGATGCCGGCAATCGGGCCTCGGCGGGCCGGCTCCGTCTCGAGCGCGGAATCGATGGCGCGCTCAAGCGCTTGAAGTCCGGCGGCGGCGTCTTGCCGGCTCGTCATCGGCACGCGAATTTTCGAAAGAATTTCGCCGCGCGGAGTGACGATTCCCGCAGCCACTTTCGTGCCGCCCACATCCACGCCCAAATACAAAGGTTCGTTCGAAGTCATCTCGTCTGTTCGTCACCGCTCCAGCTGCAGGACGGTTATCTTAGCCCGGGAACTCGCACCGCGCCTAGATTTCCCGATGCAGTTTGCGATCGAAATTCGTTAGGCCGATTCCGGCCGGAATTTGCCGGGCCGAATGGCGGGATTGCTTGACACGCCAGTCCTCGGGGAATACGCTCCTGCCGAGCATCGGCCCCCATTCAAAACACTCGGGAGGATCAGGATGAAATTCGGGAAGTTTGTCTCCACTTGTGGCGTCGTGTTGCTTGGCGCCGTCTCACTCGCAGCACAGGGCCAGCCCGGCAATTTAGCAGCGTTGGAATTCCAGACGCCCAAGAACGGCGCCGTGAAAGAGTACGAAGCGGGGAGAAAACAGAAAGTAGATTGGCACAAGCAGCAGAAGGATTCTCAATCGCTGATGGTCTGGGAAACCATCAGCGGCGATCAGACGGGAACCTACATCGTGGGCCGCCTGGGGCAGCATTGGGCGGACCTCGATAAGCCGTCGGTGCCGGACGCAGCCGATCTTGAAACGTATCGAAAGCTCATCGCAGCCAACGTTCAAACGCTCGTCACCCGCTATTACGAGTACATGCCGAAGGTCAGCAATCCCGCGAGCGGCGCAAGTCCTGCGAAGTTTTCGGAGATTATTACCTACCACGTAAGACCCGATCGCGAGACGGAATTCCGCAGCTCGCTGGCGCGAATCACCGAAGCGATTCAGAAAACAAAAGCGCCGCTCAATTACTATTGGTACGAGCTGGTGAACGGCGGTCCGGGAGATACGTTCGTTCTGTCGATCCCACATGCCAATTGGGCCGACTTCGAGGACAATCCCAACGTGAAGCCTTTCCGCGAGATGTTGAAAGATGCATTCAACGCGGTCGAGGCGGACATAATCATCAAGCAGCTTGACGCTTCGGTGCAAAGCTCGGAGTCCGAAATCATCCAGTTTCGCGACGACCTGAGCTACATCCCGGCCAAGTAGCAGCACCCACGAACCAATGTAATTTGCTTCGCGGAAGGGATTTGCGACGCCCACCGGGGCCGGGCGACGCGACATTTCTTTCGGGACGCAGTGGCTCGTCCCGCCGCCATCCGGCTCCGCGGGAAAATTCCGGTGGATTCGGTATAATCAGGCGCATGAGCGAAAAAATCAGGAAAGACGATGCGGAGTGGCGGTCGAAGCTGACGGAAGAGCAATATCACGTGACGCGGAAGAAGGGAACCGAGCCTCCCTTCAGCGGCGAGTACGCGGACACGGAAACCGAGGGGACTTACGTTTGCGTTTGCTGCGGCCAGCCGCTCTTCAGCTCCGACGCAAAATATCATTCTGGCTCGGGATGGCCCAGCTACTATCAACCGATCGCCGCTGAAAACGTCGAGCTCGAGCGCGACTCGAGCCACGGCATGGCGCGTACCGAAGTGCTGTGCAGCCGATGCGACGCGCATCTCGGCCACGTATTCGAAGATGGTCCCAAACCGACGGGCCTGCGCTTTTGCATCAATTCGGCCGCGCTCGACCTGCGAGAGAAAAAGAAATAAGAGTGCCGGGTGGATTGTCCCGGCAGATGGCCGGGATGGATTGGTCGCAGCACGAGGCGACGAGCCTACGAGCCCGAGCCGCCCGGCTGCCGGCAGAATCAGTGGTCGAAGAAAATCACCTGCGGGTGTAGATCGATCGCGTCGGTTGAAATCGTCCGAATCGCGGTCGGAGAGACGACGTACACAGCGAGGTTCGTGGGAATCCCAACAGGCGTATTCGTTACCATCGTGCCTTGCCCGGAAGCTCCCACCGAATAATTTCCGATGAACGCTTGCGCCGGGTTTTGTCCCACAGAGTCCACTTCGTCAACGACACCTTGCAGCAATCCGGCTCCGTTACCCGATGACTGACCAATGACATTGGGCACCAGATTATCGGCTGGCATCGGACCACTCAGCGCGTAGCTCCCCTTCACCGAGGTGGCTGAAAACGGCCCGCCCGACTGATTCTCGAGAAGCCCGACGGTTGCCGCCGTGTCCGAGCCAATCAGGAAACCCTGATTCACTCCCGTGAGATAGGCCGCGGCCATGCGCGAACCTAACGCGCCAAAATTCTTGAATTCCACGCGGCCGTTCGGCGTCATGACGTAGGTCCCAGGCAGGGAAGCGCCCTGAGTGATCACTCCGCCGGCGTTTTGATTGAAATTCACCGAGCCGCTGCCGGTCCCGGTGGAGGTGAGCAAACCGACGAACGCGGTGGATGTGGTCGAAAATCCGGTTCCGCTCAAAACGCTTCCGCCGTTGAGGGCGGCAGCGTTAAACACGGCGGTGGGATCTTGCAGCAGCATTTCACCGCCAATGTTGGGGTGGGTCGCATCGGTGGCGTCGATCTCTATGCAGAAGAGATCCCCGGGCGAAACGAAATAGCAGACGAAGCTGAGAGTCACTTGCGCCGTGGAAGGAATCTGGAAAAGGAGACTGGTGACGACGCGTCCCGCGGTGCCGTTGACCGAAAAATTGCCGGATGTGGGCAGCGCCGGGCTGTAAAGCCCCGCGTCATTGTAATCCACTGTTCCGGGCGTAAACGCGGATGCTCCGTCGGCATGAACGACTCCTACGAGCGTGGCTGGCGCCGTCGTGAGGTCTCGTCCGGAGAAAGCAAACGCGTAGTTTCCGCTGAAATTCGACGGTGCGAAATTCGCGCCTGCTTGCGGCTTGATGGTTCCTTCGCCACGGGTGGGAAGTGGGGGCGGCGTCGTATTGTTTGCGTCATTTTCGAAGAAGCGCACGTTTCCAGCGGAATCGAGCACCAGTTGGTAAACGGAAGTTAGTTTCTGGTTCACGGCGTTCGTGGCTACGAGCGTCAGCGTGCCGCGCCCGTCCGTTCCGATCCCGTACGTGCCGCTCAAAGTCGCGCCGATCGACGCACCGGAAACTCGATTCATGTCCTCCGTCCCGCTGGTAATGTTTCCCGAACCGTCGGCCGTGAATTGTCCGTCGATCGAAACGATTCCTTGCGTGTCGAATCCGCTGAAGATAAACGCGTACGCTCCGCGGAACAGCGAATTGGGATTGGCGCTGCCGGCGGCGATCGAGATACTAAAAGCCCTCGAATCGGTGGCAGGCACGACCTGGGAGTCCTTCACCGCGAGCGTAAAGTTCACCGGCGAACCGCTGACCATGATCGGAGTTCCAGTAATTTCGCCGGTGGCCGTATTCAAACGCAGGCCTGCCGGGAGTTGTCCCGAAGTTACGCTCCATGTGTACGGCAGAACTCCACCCGTCGCCTGAACGGACGTCGAATACGGCGTCGCTACGAAACCTACCGGCAAAACACTCGGAGTGATCTGGAGAGGCGGCGGCGCCGAAACCGAAATCGAAAGCGGTGCTAGCGTCGTCGCGGTCTGCGGGGGAATCGATGAATCCACCACCTGGGGCGTGAAGCTGAAGACCCCGGGCGTAGTGGGAGTGCCGCTGATTTGACCGGAGGTCGTATTGAGCGAGAGGCCGGGCGGCAAATTGCCCGAAAGTTTCGACCAGGTGAAGGGAGGCACTCCTCCAGTGGTGATAATCGATGTCGCGTAAGCCGTATTTACGGTAGCGCCGAGCAAAGCTCCGCTCGAGGTGATGGACAAAAGCGGTGCCGGGCTGATCGTCACGGAATATTGCGGGGACAGAACCTTGATCGGCGGATTCCCATCGTCCGCCACCTGCACGGTGAACGTACTCGTCGTGTTGCCGCCGGTCGGCCGGCCTACGAGCGCGCCGGAAGTATTCAGAGTAATTCCTGCGGGGAGAGTACCGGAAGCCAAAGTTACAGTGAGCGGAGCAACGCCACCCGTCACAGGAATCAGAAAATTATACGGCACGCCATTCGCGCCGTTGGGCGGCAAGGCCGCGCCAAATTTGGGCGCCAGAACCACGTTAATCGGCACCGTCGCGGTCGCGTTCTTATCCACGTTGGCAACGGCCTGGAGCGAGACGCTCAAAGTAGTCGAAATGCCGGTGGGTGCGGTGTACAACACGCTGCTGGGGGTGGCCATCGTGAGCGTTCCGCAGCCGGCGCCGGAGCAGGTGGAACCCGTAAACTGCCAGGTCACGCCTTTGTTGGCCGTGTCGTTGGCAAGCGTCGCGCTAAACATCAGCGACTGCCCGGTGTCAATGCTCTGCGTTGAGCCAGGAATAATCTGGACGGTAATTTTGCTGTTGCTGCCGCTGCCGCCGCCGCATCCGGCTGCGAAGACTGCCACGACACACGCCAACGCGAACGCAACAAATCGAGGGAAGGGAAGCGCCACCCGCAGTCGCAGTTGACTCACGTGATTGATTTCGCTGCGGCCTACGGCATGGCCTTTCATTCGGGCATACGTCTTCAAAGTTGTCATATCACCTTTTCGGATGGCTTTTCTGGCACGCCCGCGCCGGGATGAGAGGACTCCCCGCCAAACCCGCAGCAGAAGCGAAACAAGTTGAATAACAAAACGCTCGGAGAGTGTCAACGCACATCTCCGCGAGCCACTTGTGGGCCGATGACTCGCCTCCAACCCCCGTTCACACCCCGCTCGATGACGATTGCAGACCCCGACGATAGTGACGCTGTGATTCAGCCAACTGGATGCACGAGACGATGCGCTCGTTGCCTGCCCTTGGAGGGGGTTCCGGCGCGTGCTTTTTGTTCAACCGTCCGGGGCGCAAGGGCCGCCGCTTACGCACGAGGCGGTCGCCGACGATCGGGGTTTCGTCAATCGAGTTCAAAACCCGCGATGGGGATTCCGTTTGCGGCGCGGGAGGGTTCCGCGCGCGGATCTAGACGAGATGGGGAGGGAGCTCGCCTTCCCAGCGAGCTATGACAACCGTTGCAAGACAATTCCCCAGGACGTTTACCGCGGTCCGCGGCATGTCCATCAACTGGTCGATGCCAAACAACAAAAAGAACGGTTCGATCGGCAGGTGAAACTGCGTCGCCGTCGCCAGCACGATCACAAGCGACGCGCGCGCCACTCCCGCAGTTCCTTTGCTGCTCAAGAGAAGCGTCAGCATCATCACAATTTGCTGCCCAAGCGACAAATGTATCCCCGCGGCCTGCGCCATAAAAATCAGCGCCAGCGATTGATACAGGCTCGATCCATCCAGGTTGAAGCTGTAACCGGTAGGCAGCACGAAGGCCACAATCGACCGCGGCACCCCGAGCGCTTCCATTTTCTCCATCGCGCGCGGCAGCGCCGCTTCCGAGCTGGCCGTGGCAAACGCAATCGCCACCGGCTCCGCCGTGGCCTCTGCGAACCGCACGATCGGTACCTTCGCGAAATACGCGATCGGGACGAGGACGAGCGCCACGAACGCTACGAGAGCCACGTACATCGTGGCCAGCAGCTTCAGGAGCGGCAGCAGAATCCCGAGGCCTGAGTGGCCCACCGTGTAGGCGATCGCGCCAAACACTCCGATCGGCGCCGCGAGCATCACGATGTTCGTGAACTTGAACATCGTCTCAGAGAGACTTTCGGCGAGCGCGACGAGCGGCCGCCGCTTCGCTTCCGGCACGAGCGCCAGGGCAAGTCCGAACAGAATGCTGAATATAACCACCTGCAGCACCTGTCCTTCGGCCACCGACTTCGCGATGCTTTCCGGAAACGCGTTCAAAATCAAATCGCTGGCCGAATGCGGGGCGACTCCCGGCACGCTCTCGCCCGCCACCGCCGCCGCGGGCATCTGAATCCCGACGCCCGCGCGGCTGAGATTGATCGCGGCGAGTCCGATGAAAATCGCGATCGTGGACACGATCTCGAAATACACGATCGCCTTAATTCCCATGCGGCCGACTTTCTTGATATCCGCGTGCCCCGCAATTCCCACGACCAGCGTCCCAAAAAGCAGCGGCGCGATAATCACTTTGATCAGGCGGAGAAAAATCGCGCCCAGCACCTGAAAACGCATCGCCAGGGCGGGTGCGTCATGCCCAAGCTCGGCCCCAGCCGCCAACCCAACAAAGATCCAGGCAGTGAGCGATCGCCGAACGGCCGCATACGCCGCGAGCAGTACAATCGCAATCCACCGCACCGCTTCGAAAGCGCCGGCAGAAATCCAACCGACGCCGGAGTAACGCGCAAGCCCGATCGCAGCCACGAAGAACGCGGCAACGAGCACGGCCGTCAAAAGTCCGCGACTTCTTGGCTTCGCTCTCAAAGTTCCCCGGTCAGGTCAGGACTGGTCGAGTCAATTCAAATCACGTCAAGTCAGGTCAAGTCGAGCCAAGTCAGGTCTGGCGACTCGCGGCGAACAGTATTCCGCTTACCTATCAGTGTCAACCGGGAGGGGTCAACCGGGGGTCAACCGGGAGAGGTCAACCGGGAGAGCGTTCGCCCGGCGCACCGGAGCGGGGCGCCGCTACGAGCGCGGGGTGAGCGAGGTCCCGAGGTCAGTTTTCGATATTGCCGGCCGATTTTCAATTCTTCCGGATTTCTAGTATAAGTATCGGTTCAGTATCAACCCGGCAATCCTGCTGGTTCCCCTTGATGCGGATTGGCAAGGAAGCGAGAATCGATGGCGGAGGAGTGCCTTGATTGAAGTTCAGGATCTGACGAAAATTTTCGGGTCGCGGACGGCCGTGGACCACATCTCCTTCACCGTTAATAAAGGAGAAATCCTCGGCTTCCTGGGCCCCAACGGCGCGGGCAAGACCACGACCATGCGCATTCTCACCGCCTACATGCCCGCGACTTCGGGTACGGCGCGCGTCGCTGGATTCGACGTCGCCGACGATTCGATGGATGTGCGCCGCCACATCGGATATCTCCCGGAAAATCCGCCGGTGTATCCCGACATGACCGTGGGCACCTACGTTGATTTCGTGGCGCGAATCAAAGGCGTGCCCGCCGAAAAGCGCGCGCAAAGCGTTACCGATGCACTCGAAAAAACGAACCTCTCCGACAAGCGCGATGAATTGATCAAGCGGCTCTCCCGAGGCTACAAACAGCGCGTGGGAATTGCGCAGGCGCTCGTGCACGATCCCGACGTGATCATCCTGGACGAGCCGACGGTCGGCCTCGACCCCAAGCAGATCATCGAGGTCCGCCATCTGATCAAAAGCCTCGCCGGGAATCACACCATCATTCTCTCCACGCACATACTTCCCGAAGTGAGCATGACGTGCGACCGCGTGGTGATCATCAACAAAGGCAAAATCGCGGCGGTGGACACGCCGCAAAACCTGACTTCGCAGCTCAAGGGCGGGCAGCGCATCCGCGTGGAAGTCGAGGCGCCCGAACAACCGTTGCGCGAAGCGCTCGCTCAAATTCCTGGAGCGAGCCGCGTCCGAGTGGAGGCGATGCCGGCCGCCGGTCACGTCTCAGCGACGGTCGAGACCGCGCAGGGCAAAGATATTCGCAGCGCCGTCGCCGCGAAAATTGTGGAAAAAGGCTGGGCGCTTTTCGAACTACGGGGAGTGAGCTTGAGTCTTGAGGAAATTTTCCTCGAACTCACCACCGACGATGCCGCTCACGCGGCGCCGACCGGCAAAGCCGAATGAAAAAGGAGTAATCAGGACGATGCAAAGCCTCTACGCCATTTATCGCAAGGAATTGGGCCACTATTTCGTTTCGCCCGTCGCTTACATCCTTGTCGGCGTGTTTCTCGTGTTGGCGGGTTTTTTCTTTAACTTTTTTCTGGACTCGGCGATTCAGCAATCTTTCACGCTGCAAATGCAGAGCATGCGTTTTGGCTCGCCGCAGGAGTTTGACGTTACCGGAGTCGTGCTGCGCGCGTTTCTGGGTTTCCTTTCGACTCTGGTTTTGTTCCTTAGTCCCATGCTGGCCATGGGCGTTTACGCTGAGGAGCGCAAGCGCGGAACGATCGAGTTGTTGATGACGTCGCCGATTACGGACATCGAAATCGTGCTGGGCAAATTCCTGGCTTCGCTCACACTCTACGCGATCATGGTTCTGCCGACCGCGATCCTTGTCATCTTCATGAATTTCCGCAGCGAGCCGCATCTTCCGTGGCGAATGATCCTGATCGGGTATGCAGGCATTCTCTTGCTGGGCTCATCGCTGCTCGCGCTTGGCTCGCTCATTTCCTCGTTCACCGAAAACCAAATGATTGCGGGAGTTTTGGCGTTTGCCGCGAGCCTGATGATCTGGGTGATGGATGTGGGACGGCACGCGGAAGGCTGGAAGGGCGATCTCTTCGGGTATCTGTCGCTGATTCGGCACTACGACGATTTCGCTCGCGGCGTCGTGGATACCTCGGCGCTGATTTACTACGGCAGTTTCATTTTTCTGTGCATGTTCCTGACGGTGCGTTCGCTCGAGTCCATGCGCTGGCGGCGGGCGTAGTGTTGCGGATGGGGCTGATTGAATGGAGGGAATCGTAGGATGAAATTGGAACGGAAAGAAATGGCGCAATTTCTCTGGACGATCGCAGCCGCGATGCTGATCGCCGGTTATTTGCGCTACTCGATTCAAGGAGAACTGCTGCGGTTCAGCCGGGTGCTCCTGATTGCAGGGACCGTACTTGCGGTCGCGGCGATCGTCATCGGCCTCCCGTATCTTGTGGAATTTTTCTCGAGGCGCTCCTCGAAGCTGGGGACGAATACTGCGATTCTCACCCTGGCCGTGCTTGCGATTCTCGTCTTCGTTAATTTTGTCGGATTCCGCCATCACAAGCGATTCGATCTCACCACCGAGAAGCTCTACACTCTTTCCGACCAGACGCGAAAAATCGTTGCGGGTCTGCCGAACGAGGTGACGATCGTCCACTTTTCAAAAGCGCCCGATGCTGCGACCGACGATCTCCTGAACGAGTATGCGAATCTCGGCCCGCACGTGAAGTATCAAGCGGTTGATCCGGAACAAAAGCCGGAAGTCGCAAAACAATACGGTGTCACACGACAGGGCGAGTTGATCGCAGCTTCCGGCGGCCACATCGAGCGCATCGAATCGGGAATGCGCGGGCAGGTGACCGAAGAAGACGTGACGACCGCGCTCATCAAACTCTCCCGCGCTAAATCCAAAACCGTCTGCTTCGTAACCGGCCATGGCGAGAAATCACTGAGTGATACCGCGGGAACCGGATACAGCGGAGCGGAAGCGGGACTGAAAAAAGAAAACTATTCGGATAAGTCCATCAATTTGATTTCGGAAAATGGCGTCCCGGCAGACTGCGACGTCGTGGTAATTGCCGGCCCCACGCAAGCCTTCTTGCCGCAGGAAGCTGAGCTGATGTCGAAATATTTGGATGGCGGCGGCAAAGCTTTGATTGAAGTGGACCCAGAGACGGACCCCAAGCTCGGCGAAATCTTTCAGGCGTGGAATATCAATGTGGGCGACAACGTGGTGATTGACGCGAGCGGAATGGGCCAGTTGATCGGCGCGGGTCCCGGAATTCCGCTCGTCACAGACTACGGAGCGAGCCCGATAACGAAAGGCTTCAGCGGCAGCATGACGTATTTTCCGCTGGCTCGAACGGTCTCGATCGCCGACAAATCGAAAACCGATCCGGAAGCAGTCGAACTGCTGAAAACTTCCGCGCGCAGCTTTACTACTCCGAATCTAAAAGAGAAGAAGATCAAATACGATCCGAAGACGGATACGCTCGGGCCGCTTTCGCTCGGCGTCGCAGCCAGCCGCAAGGCGGGCGAGAAGAGCGAACGCCTGGTCGTGATTGGCAACTCCAATTTCGCGTCGAACCGCGCGATCAACGACTACCGCAACGGCGATCTTTTCTTCAACACGATTAGCTGGCTCGCGCAGGATGAGAATCTGATATCCATCCGGCCGAAATCGCCGGCGAACCGTCGCGTGACGATGACGGCGGCGCAAGAGTCTGCGATGAAGTGGCTCGATCTCGTTTTCTTTCCGGGCATCGTGATTCTTTCAGGCGTCTATATCTGGTGGAAGCGCCGCTAGGATTCACGGCGGGCGCGCGACGATGGTTCCAAAATCATCATGATCAAGAAATCCACACTCTTCCTACTGCTCGGCGCCATCGTCTTGGGCGCCGCCGTTTATTATTTCGATTGGAAACGCGGGCAGAAAGACGCGGACAAATCTACCGAGGACAAATCGAAGCCGGCTTTCGCGATTCCGCCCGGTTCTGAGATTGTATCGCTCGTTCTCACCCGGCCGCAGACGGATGGCGAGGGCGCGATCCGCATTGAAAAGCAGAATGGGACATGGCAAATCGTTCAGCCGGTTCAAACGCAAGCGGACCAGCGAGCGCTGGGAACGATCGTCGAATCCATTGGCAGCGCGCGCATTGAAACGACGGAGCCGGGTTCCGCGGACCGCCTGAAAGTTTACGGTCTCGATCCGCCGGCGGTTTCTGTGGACTTCAAACTTCAGAACGGCGCCGCGCACACACTCAAACTCGGCAACAAAGATTTTACGAACACCAACGTGTACGCGATTGCGGATGGTTCGAAGGACGTGGCGCTGCTTCCGGCGGCCATTCGCACCCAAACCGATCTCCCGGTCGAGATTTTGCGCGACCACGATGTGCTTCACATCACAACGGCCGACGTGAGCTCGCTCACGCTGAAAAATCCGGCGGGGGAGTTCGAAGCAAAGAAAGAAAAAGATGGTTGGACCTTTACGAAGGCGGCATCAGGCAGGCTCGCCGACGATACGGAAATCACGACTCTGCTGAACGCGGTGGCCAGCGCAAAAGTGACTGCGATCGTTGCCGATTCGGCGGAGAACCTCGCGAAGTACGGCCTCGCCGCTCCGGCGATCACATTCTCCACGACGGATGCGAACGGAAAATCTTCGACTCTGTATGTGGGCAAAAAGGAAGGAAACGACTACTACGCGAAAGATGCCTCGCGAGCGACAATCTTCCGAGTGAACGAAGCTCTCTACAAGAAACTCGCGGAGAGCTCCAGCGACTTGCGCGACAAAAAACTGGTGCATCTGGCGCAGACTGATTTCACGCGCGCCGAGCTACAGAATGCGAACGGAACCGTGATCGTCACGCCGAAGACCGAACAGGAATGGGTCGCCGAAGCGCCGGACGAATTGAAAGGGAAAGCCGTCGCCACTTGGAAGATATTCACTCCGGTGACGAGCGCCCGCGCAGAAGAAATCGTCGACCATCCGAGCGCAGAAATCCTGGCTAAACTCGCTAAGCCGCTCGTTCAAATCACGCTGACGACGAAAGACGGCAAGAAACTTACTGTCAGCTTCACTTCCGTGATTGGGGATTTCGTTTATGCGCGGACAAGCGAAGCGCCCACGGTTTACAAGCTCAAGAAAAATATTCTGGACGATCTAAGTTCAAAACCGATGGACTTCGCGTATTAGTTTTCGATTGCTCGCCGAAAAATCATGCAGCGAATGGATGCGTAAGCTCTTTTTCGACTGGCCAGGTGGCCAGCAGCGTTACTTTTCCACCCATTGTGGGTGCGTAAATGTAGTAGACGGTTGAGCGGCTCTCGACTTCATAAAACCCTGCACGCTTGGGATCGGGCGTGACTTTCGCTCCGCATTGAAGCACGCGCCGCAAAGTCATCACCGTTTCCGGACTATGATTCCGCAGGTCTTCGATTTGTACTTGTCGTTCCCGGCACATCACCATGGCGCCCTCCCGCCAAGAGTTCTTCGTCCTCTTTTGATACGCTGCGCAAAGCCGAAAAGTTGCACTTGCTCGCTTTAAAATTCCACTCTTGCGTCAAATTATTGGACGCTCCACAACTGATAAAGTCGCATCGAATTTGGAGTTCATAATGCGAAAGTTAACCCCCAAATTGTTACTTGCGCGGCTGTTCCGGAATTGCGATAGTCCTTTCACGAGGAGTTATGGCAAAAACGAGAAAGCCCAGCAAGACCAGCCGCATGCGCCGGGACCGCCGGCGAAAACACCGCCACTGGCAGGTCACGATTTATTACAAGGACGGTGAGAAATTCGCCCGAGTCTACATCGATCGCGAGCGGGCTTCTCGCTTCGCCGACCGCCAAAAGAGATCTCCGGTCGTCAAGTCTGCTCGCGTCATGGAAGTGGACTAAGCAAGCAGCAAGAGCTGCCCGTCGGCTCCGTGCAAGCCGAAGGGCCCGGCTACCCATTCCATTGGAACATGGACGTTGCAAAGCTGCCGCGAGACCTTGTCCGGGTCTCGGCGGCATGCTATAAATATTATTTCGCTTTCGCGGGATTCGTATAGTGGTAGTACGCGACCTTGCCAAGGTCGAGGCGAGGGTTCGATTCCCTCATCCCGCTCCAGTTTCTTGTTTGACCCACCGTTCGTCGCGCGATATCCGTTCTTTCGAATTGCAAGGTTCATCCCACGTTTCGGAGGCTGAGTTGGCATTCTTTTCGTATCAGAAGGGCGAATTCACTGTATCGACCGATCCCTCGAAGCTCGACGCTGCCGCAATCCACGCTTACCTCACGAGAGCCTACTGGTCGGAAGGCATCCCGAGACATATTGTTGCAACGGCGCTCGCGAATTCGCTGTGCTTTGGCCTCTATCACGGTGCAGCGCAGATCGGGCTTGCTCGCGTGGTAACCGATCGCGCTACGTACGCTTATCTCTGCGACGTGTACGTTCTCGAAGAATTTCGCGGCAGAAGACTCGGCGTCTTGCTGATGGAATGCGTGATGAGCCATCCGGATCTTCGAGGGCTTCGCCGCTTCAGCCTCGCCACGCGCGACGCTCACAATCTCTATCGCAAGTTTGGTTTTGCGGAATTGAAGAAGCCGCAATCGCAGATGGAAATCGTAAAGCCGGAAATCTATTCAAAAGCGAGCTGCTGAAGCGAGCGCACGCCGGATTGCGGGGGCCTTCTCCCTCGTGCTAGAGTTTCGCTGCCCAACTCAAATGCTTGCCTATCTCTGCGGTCCCATCGAGTTTGCTCACGACGGCGGAAAGCTCTGGAGGCGCAAGCTCGCTCCATTCCTCGGCGAGCAACTCGGCCATCGCGTCTACGATCCCGCCGAGGACGAGAAGAAGAACCTTTCCGAAGAAGAGTGCGCGAATTTCCGTGATTGGAAGACAACCGATCTGGAGCGTTTTCGCCGCGTGGTGCGAAAAATTATCGCCTTCGATCTCGATTTGATCGAAAACCGCGCTGACTACCTGATCTGCTACTGGGATTCGAACGGCGCGCAGAGCGGCGGAACTCCGGCCGAGCTCACCACCGCGCATCGAAAGGGCATTCCCGTGTACCTGGTTTCGCCGCTGCCCGTGGAACAAATCAGCGGATGGATGCTGGCGTGTTCCGACCAGGTGTTCGGTTCGATCGAGCAACTGAAAGAATTTCTCGCCGCGCGCTTTGCTCGCGAAAAGCAAACGCAGCTGTGGAAAGATTGATAGAATCCGCGCGTCACCGGATGGAAAAAATCATCATCGCCGTCGGCACCACCCGCAAACCAAAAGTCGAAGCGGTTCGAGACGCGCTCGCAGTGATCGGCCACTCGCTGGGCGGCGCAGCAGAGTTCGAGATTGCGCCGGTCGAAGTTCCGAGCGGCGTCCGGCACACACCCTTATCGCGCGAAGACTTGATGGCGGGAGCGCGCCAGCGCGCGGAAGCGCTCGCGGGCATCGCTCGCGAAACACACGCTTCCTGGAAATATTTTGTGGGCCTCGAAGGCGGCCTCGATGTGATTCGCGATGGCGCCACGCGGTGGGTATTTCTCGAAAGCTGGGCGTATGTGGCTGACGATACGGGCCGCGGCGCGTTTGGCCAATCGAGCGCCGTGCTCGTACCCGAGCGGCTCGCCAAGATCGTCGTTGACGACGGCGTGGAGCTCTCCGAAGCCATCGACGATTTCGCGGGCGGCCTCGGAATACGCGATGCCCAGGGAGCCTGGGGCGTGCTGACCCGGAATATGATCACGCGCCGGGATGCGTTTCGCGCCGCCGTCATCAGCGCGTTCGCCCCATTTTTCAATCGCGAAATGTATTCGAATGCGGAGCGCAAAGCACGGGCCTGAATTTTCACAGCGCGGTGTGTTAGCCTAGCCGCAGGAGGCAACGAGTGGACATCGTCAAGGGCAACATGGGCTGGATCGAAGTGGTGGTTGGGCCGATGTTTTCCGGCAAGAGCGAGGAATTGATTCGCCGGTTGCGCCGCGCTGAAATCGGCAAACAACGCGTGCAGATCTTCAAGCCGCTGATTGACCAGCGCTACGCCAAGAACGGAATCGTCTCGCACTCCGGCCTCGAAATCGCCTCCGAGCTTGTGCAGACGGGGAGCGACATCCTCGAAAAAGTAGCGGCTCGCACGGAAGTGGTAGGCGTGGACGAAGCGCAATTCCTCGGCGAAACAGTCGTCGAGGCCTGCGTGAAGCTTGCAGACCTCGGCAAGCGCGTCATCGTTGCCGGTCTCGATACGGACTTTATGGGCCGTCCGTTCGAACCCATCCCGCGCTTGCTCGCCGTCGCGGAAGAAATCACGAAGCTGCTCGCGATCTGCATGCGTTGCGGGAATCCGGCTGTGCACACGCAGCGTCTTGTTGCTTCCGAAGAGCTGATCGTCGTGGGCGCGGGTGGAATGTACGAGGCCCGCTGCCGGCGATGTTTTGAGCCTCAGCTCGCGCATGACAAAGTGCAGCAGCAGGTGGAAGCGCAAGTGGAAGTAGAGACGGAAAAATCGGCGGACACGACGCGAGCGCGCGCGGCCACGAATTAGCGCGAATTCGCGCGGCTGGCTCAAGCCAGTGCGGGCTACGCCGGGCCCGCGTTTGGCGCGCCGCGTTTGGCGCGCACCGGGCAGGCTCTAGTCCTCCTACAACCCCCGGCGGCCGCCGTGAATCTCTATTCTCCTGGAAGCCAAAAAGAACTAAAATAGGTCCCGAGGCAAGGCGCTGCTATGTACTTCCGGACCACTATCGTGATCGCGGCCGTGCTCGCCATTTGCGCGGAAGTGCCGGACACGACTCGCGCCCGCTCGGCCCTGCCGATCGTCTCAGACCTCGGTCCCCTGCCAAGCCTTCCGGCTACTTCAGAGCCAGCGACTGAGATTTACATGTCCGTGGTTCAGCACACGGACAAGCCTTCCGACTTGCGTCCTCAATCGCGCATGGAAATCATCCGCTATGTTTCCGGAGAATTTGCCAAGGTGGTAAAGCCACTGCCGGCGGGGAAGAAAGGCTACAAAGTTCCGGTCGGGAAGCCGATCGACGACAAGAACCTGCAAACCGCTCTGCGCTTTCAGGGGATCGCCGCGCGCCCCGGCGACACGGTTCAAATCACCAGCATCGACTTTCGCCCGAAGGAAATCATCGTCGAGGTAAATGGCGGCGGCCACAAGAAGTTCCATCTTCGCGATCATTTGCAGGTTGGCATCGGAAGTACCTCGCCAATCCCCACATCCGCGCCGGCACCGACGGCTAAAGACCCACCTCCCGGCGGAGGACTGCAGGAAGGGGAAGGCGCGGAATTGATTCTGGAATACGGACGCTCCGTGCCGGACATGAGTGCCGAAGATTTGATGCACGATCTCGGTTTCTTCCTCGATTTCTCGAAGGAGCATTCGGCGGCGGTCGATTGGGTGGAGTCGTTGCCGCCGCAGTTCAAACAAGCAATTAAGGATCATGCGGCGGTCGAGGGTATGGATCACGAGATGGTGCTCGCATCGCTCGGGCGCCCCGATCATAAAGTGCGCGAGCGAAAGCCTGGCGGCGAGCAGACCGAAGACTGGATCTACGGCACTCCTCCCGCAAAGACGGTCTTCGTCACTTTTTCCGGCGATAAAGTCGTAAAGGTGAAGCAATACGATTAAGCCGCGTTGACATTTTGTTGCCTGCGCCCTAGCATCTGCCGTCGAAGGAAAGCCCGCCGGTTGTACCGCCGGTCTCGATGAAAAAAGTTCCCGGAGGAACTATGCCAGTGAAAGTGGGAATCAACGGTTTTGGACGCATCGGCCGCAACATCTTTCGCGCCGCCCTCGGCGATCCCGCGATCGAAATCGTGGCGGTGAACGACATTACCGACTCGAAGACGCTTGCCTACCTGCTCAAGTACGATTCCATCCTCGGCAATCTCCCGAATAAAGTGACGCACACGGACGACACAATCTCCGTCGACGGAAAGAGCTTCAAGGTATTTCGTGAAAAGGATCCTGCGAAGATTGACTGGCCTTCGGTGGGCGCTTCGATCGTGGTGGAATCAACCGGATTGTTCACCACCGGCGCGGAAGCTCGCAAACACATTCGCGGGCCGGTGAAGAAAGTAATCATCTCCGCGCCTGCAACCGATCCCGACGGAACGTTTGTGCTCGGTGTGAACGATAAGACGTATGATTCGGCGAAACACAATGTGATTTCGAACGCGTCATGCACCACGAATTGCCTCGCGCCGGTCGCCAAAGTGATTCAGGATACCTTCGGAATCGTTGTCGGAACGATGACCACAATTCATTCCTACACGAACGACCAGAAGCTTCTCGATTTGCCGCATAAGGATCTTCGCCGGGCCCGTGCCGCCGCACTTTCGATGATTCCGACTTCCACCGGTGCAGCGAAGGCGCTCAACCTCGTGATTCCTGAGCTGAAAGGTAAGCTCGACGGCTATTCCATTCGCGTTCCGACGCCGAACGTCAGCGTGGTCGATCTAACGGTAATCACCGAGAAGCCCGCGACCGTTGAATCCGTAAACGCTGCGATGAAGCGTGCCGCCGAAGGCCCGATGAAGGGAATCCTGGATTACACCGAAGAGGAATTAGTTTCGATCGACTTCAAGGGCAATCCGCACTCTTCGATCGTTGATGCTGGTTACACGCGCGTCGTCGGCACGAATTGCGTGAAGGTGCTCGCGTGGTACGACAACGAGTGGGGATACTCGAGCCGCTGCCGCGATCTCATCAAGATGATGGCTGCAAAATTGTAGAGGCGCTCTCTGGATTACGCGCCGCAGCTGAGCGTTTTCATCTCGACCACAAAATGAACAAACTCTCGATTCGCGACCTCGACCTGAAGGGCCGGCGGGTTTTTATCCGCGTGGATTTCAACGTGCCACTCGATGGCGGCAAAGTGGGCGACGACACGCGCATCCGCGAGACTTTGCCCACACTGCAACTGGCGATGAGCCGCGGGGCGCGTCTCGTCGTGGCTTCGCATCTCGGCCGTCCCAAAGGCAAAGTGGATCCGAAGTACAGCCTCGCGCCCGTGGCGGCCGCGCTCGAGGAGGCGCTCGGGAAGCCAGTGGCATTCGCCTCCGATTGCGTGGGCGCTGAAGTGGAATCGAAAACGAAGTCGCTGCGCGACGGCGAAATCCTGCTGCTCGAAAATGTACGCTTTCATCCGGAGGAAGAAGCAAACGATCCGGAATTTTCCCGGAAGTTGGCTGCGCTATGCGATCAGATGTTCGTCTGCGATGCCTTCGGCTCGGCCCATCGCGCGCACGCTTCCGTGGTGGGCATCACGAAGTTCGTGCGGCAGGCTGCGGCCGGGTTGCTGATGGAAAAGGAGCTCAATTACCTCGGCAAGGCGATTTCGAATCCCGATCGCCCGTTCATTTCGGTGCTGGGCGGCGCGAAAGTTTCGGACAAGATTGAAGTGGTGCAAAATCTGATGAAGCTTGCGGACGGAATGTTGATTGGCGGTGCGATGGCCTATACGTTTCTCAAAGCGCAAGGGCTGCCGATCGGGAAGTCGCTCGTGGAGAACGACAAGCTCGATCTGGCGCGCGAATTGATGCTGGAAGCTGCCGAAAGAAAATTTCGGCTGCTCTTGCCCGTTGACCATGTGCTCGCCGAATCGCCTGCCTCGACCGAAACCAAAATCACGGACATCGCGCACACGCCCGACAACATGATGGGGCTCGACATCGGCCCGCAAACGGTGGAGCTCTTCGGCAAGGAAATCGCCGCCGCTCGGACGATTGTCTGGAACGGCCCGCTCGGCATGTTCGAAAAGCCGGCATTCGCGCAGGGGACGCTCGGAATCGCACGCGCCGTTGCGGCGGCCACACTTGCTGGCGCTACTTCGATCGTCGGTGGCGGCGACTCGGTCGCGGCCGTCGAACAAGCCGGCGTCGCGTCGCAGATTTCGCACATCTCGACGGGCGGCGGCGCGTCGCTCGAATTTCTCGCCGGCGATAAGCTTCCCGGCGTCGAGGCGCTCACCGACGCTCCGGCGGGAGCCATCGCTTCCGGCGTCTATGCGGGTAGGGGGTAACACTCAATTGCGACGGAAGGAGGCCTGATGCGTCGCCCCGTAATCGCCGGCAATTGGAAAATGTACAAGACGCAGGCGGAGGCGCGCGCGTTCTTCGAAGCGTTCAAGCCGCTTGTTGCCGAGGCCCATCACTGCGAGATTATCGTCGCGCCGCCGTACACTTCGCTTTCCGCCGCGGTGGAAGCTGCGCGCGGCAGCGCGATCTCAATTGCCGCGCAAAATGTGGACTGGCACGCCGAGGGCGCGTTCACGGGGGAAATTTCAACGCGGATGCTGGTTGAGACCGGCTGCCGCGGAGTGATCATCGGCCACTCGGAGCGCCGGCAGTATTTCGGCGAAACGGACGAGTCCGTGAATCGCAAGGTGAAAGCTGCGCTCGAAGCCGGGCTCACGCCGATCGTTTGCGTCGGCGAATTGCTCACCGAGCGCGAAGGCAATCTCACGCACGTCACGCTGAAGCGCCAATTCGAAGGCGCGCTCGCTTCGTTGACCGGTGCGGAGTTCTCGCGTATTCTTTTAGCTTACGAGCCATGCTGGGCGATCGGTACGGGGCGCACGGCGACGCCGGAAATGGCGGCCGACGCTCACCGGTTTCTCCGCGAACTGGCTGACGCCCGCTTCACGTCGGAACGGGCTTCCGCGCTTCGGATCCTCTACGGTGGGAGCGTCAAACCCGACAACATACGGGGATTGATGGCGCAAGTGGAGATTGATGGTGCGCTGGTAGGCGGAGCGAGCCTCGATCCGCAATCGTTCGCATCGATCGTAAATTTTTAGTCGTCCTTCGTGGGTCGCGCAGGGCGTAAAGATACGAAACGCCGAAATTAGGAGCTGGAAATGCCTTGGTGGGCTAAATGGGGTTTGTCGCTGCTGATTGCTGTCAGCCTGATTTACATCGGCTGGCGCTACACGTTTGTTCTTGTGACGCTGCATGTGCTCGTGTGCTTCGTCCTCGTGATTGTGATCATGCTGCAGAGTGGTTCCGCAGCTGACTTGGCGGGAGCCTTCGGCGGAGCGGGCAGCCAGACGGCGTTCGGGCCGCGCGGCGCTGCGTCGTTTCTCTCTCGCGCGACGACCTGGTGCGCCATCGTCTTCATGATGACGTCGCTCACGCTTTCCGTGAAGCGCACGCCGACAGACGTGGGGACCTCTACCGGCTCCGTTCTCGAGCAGACGCAGAAACCGGCGCCCGATTCGAAGCAGACGACTCCCGGGACTCCGATTCAAGCGCCCGTTCAGCCTGGGCCTGCGTCCTTCTTCGGCTCCGGCTCCGGCTCCGGCTCCGGCACCCGCGCAAGCGCCGGCGCAGAATCAAGCGCCCGCGCCCAAGAAATAACCACGCGCTCTTTGTTCATGCGCCTCTGACAGGCTGAAGCCTGTCCTACTGAAACGCCGCACCGCGTGTTCCTCCAGTAGGGGCACGGCATGCCGTGCCCGAATTCTCCAACAGCAACTTCGCGCCATCCATCGACGCAGGACGCTCGCGATATTCGACGTTCGTGAATGGCTCGATCCCGCCAAGTTCTCGCGCCGGGCACGGCATGTCGAAGATCCCGGACGACTCTGCGGGGCCGTGCCCTACTGCGAAGATCGCACCTTTGCGGTTGAGGTGCGGATGTCACAAGTACGCTAGAAAAGCAAAAGCCCCGGAGCGCGAGCACCGGGGCTTTTTAATTTCTAAACGAATTTTGGTGCGGTCGAGTGGATTCGAACCACCACGGTATTGCTACCGCCAGCCCCTCAAGCTGGTGCGTCTGCCAGTTCCGCCACGACCGCCTGCGCCCAAGAAATAATCAGACTCAATTCGGGCGTTACACAGCACGGCATGCCGTGCCCAAAGCTTCCACAAGCGTTGCACGCTACACCAGCGCCGTAGGCGCGGTACATACCTAGCCCAGCCCGGAAGGGCTGGGTACCGTTCGCCCGAAATATTCCAAGCGCCGTCAGGTGCGAAACATGTCTCCTTCACGCGTGCGCAAAATTGTTTCGCACCTACGGCGCTACCTCTCTTCGTTCACCAATACCCAGGGCTTCCGCCCTGGGCTAGCTTATGTCGCGCCTACGGCGCTGGAGTACGACAGGCCGACTTCAGCTGAAAAGAAAAAGCCCCGGAGCGCGAGCACCGGGGCTTTTTAATTTCTAAACGAATCTTGGTGCGGTCGAGTGGATTCGAACCACCACGGTATTGCTACCGCCAGCCCCTCAAGCTGGTGCGTCTGCCAGTTCCGCCACGACCGCTCGTGCAAATGTAGCTCACCTCTTCAGAGGTGAGGCCTTTGTGCGAGACTCCAATTATCGGCGGGTTTCGCGGCGGCGTCAATATCAGCGATGCGTCAATATCAGAGCTGCGCCAATATCCGCGCGGCGCTCACTTCTTCCTCATGCTGCCTTCCGCGATTGCTGCTCGTTTCTTGCGATCCAGAAACGGCAGGGGACGAAGGCCGTCGTACATTTCGACCAACCGGCAGAATTCCGGTTGTAGCTGCGGCGGCAGCGGGAAATCGGCAAAGCAATACGGCAGATGATAGATCGCAAAGGCGCCACCACTGGGCCAGGGCGCCGCTGCTTTGCGCAGAATCTGGAACACCTTCCGCCAGCCGAGGTGCGGAGCCGTGGCGCGCAGCCACAGCACCACGGAACTGGCATCCCCGTCGTGCAAGCCTCGCTGCAGGATTTGGGAGTAATCGCTTTTGCGAAGTTGTGCGCGATCGATCAGCACGAGCGCTGTTCTTGCGGTTCAGCTGTAGGAGAGGCGCCAGGGTCTCGAGTCGGTCAGCTCGCGGAAGTGCGCGGATGGCGGCCAGCAAGTCCCGCTCCCGTTTCGAGTGGCGGGCTTGCGTGACGTAATCTCGGAGTTCGGCGGCCAGTTCCATGCCAGGCCCGGCAACCTGTGCGGGATAGTGAAGCCCCGGGCGGCGCGATGGTATCACGCGGCCTTTAATGTAGCTCACCTCTTCAGAGGTGAGGCTTTTGACGTTCGTTTCGCTGGGCGCAAAGGCAAAAGCCTCAGGTCTGAAGACCTGAGCTACATTTCGAGGCCGCCCGTAAGTCCAATAATCTTGTCCCGCTGTCCCAAACCCTGCCTTTGGGACAACGGGACAGCCCGAAATGGGAATGGGGAGTGGAGTCTCTGCGTAGTTGTGCGGTGGTTTTGCGTAGTTTTGCGGTTAACTAATTCACAATTGTTCTAGAACGTCTAGTATCGCGCGCGCTGCCGTTCGGTGGAAGGGCTTCGCATTCGGTGGAAGCCCCCTGCTTCAGCAGGGGGGAGCCGGACTTCAGTCCAGCGGAATTGATCGCCTGTTGGCAAGGGGTCTAGCCGCGGGATGTTCGATGCCCAGCGCTAAAGCGCACGAAAATAGGGAGGCTGCTCTCGGAGCGCTGAAGCGCTACTCCCCCGCATAAATGCGAGGGCTTCCACCGAAAATCCAAGAGATCCCACCGAATGCGGAGGCTTCCACCGAATCGAAGAGATCCCCACCGAATGCGGAGGCTTCCACCGAATACGAAGAGATCCCCACCGAATGCGGGGGCTTCCACCGAATACGAAGAGATCCCCACCGAATGCGGGGGCTTCCACCGAATACGAAGAGATCCCCACCGAATGCGGGGGCTTCCACCGAATACGAAGAGATCCCCACCGAATGCGAGGGCTTTCACCGAATGCGAAATGCTTCAATCGAATTCGAAGGGAATTAATACAACGCATATATATAAAGTTGATATAAAATCACAGCGCGAAAATGTTATTAGCGCCGCAAGAGACGCGCACCTTTTTCATTTCCTCTGCAACCTGGGAAAGAAGAGCAATTCTGCAGTCCAGTCCGCTGTGCGACCTTCTGCTCGACGTCATCCGCGAGAACCGGACAAGCAGCGCCTCCAGCTCCACGAATTTGTCTTCATGCGCGACCACATTCATCTCATCCTCACGCCTGCACCACTTGTATCGCTCGAGAAAGCAATGCAATTCATCAAAGGCGGATTCTCGTATCGCGCCCAAAAGGAAATGAACGTCAACGGAGAGATTTGGCAAAAGGGTTACAAAAGAACAAAGGATCAAAGACGCCCATGATTATTTGGAACACGCGAACTATCTACGAATGAATCCTGTCGCGGCGGGATATGTTGAGCGGCCGGAAGAGTATCGTATTCGTCAGCGTTGTTAGAGTCGGAGGTCGACTCGCCCCCTCCTCAATTTCAGTCAGTCCGAGCGGATGATCGAGTATGCGCGCATGGATTCCGGTGGAAGCCCCCGCGTTTATGCGGGAAGCCTCGCATTCAGGTGGAAGCATTTCGCATTCGGTGGAAGGGCCTCGCATTCGGTGGAAGGGCTTCGCATTCGGTGGAAGGGCTTCGCATTCGGTGGGAAGGGCTTCGCATTCGGGGTGGGAGCCCCCTGCTTCAACAGGGGGAGCTGGACTTCAGTCCAGCGAAAAGTGATCGTATGTAGGTAGGGCTTTAGCCCCGGGAAGTCCGATGCCCGCCGCTAATGCGCACGAAGAGAGAGCGCGTTTCCGGAGCGCTGAGGCGCTCCTCCCCCGCATAAATGCGGGGGCTCCCACCCGGGAGTGAGGCTAAGTCTAATGTTTTTGTCCCAGCGTCCCAGACACGGCCTTTGGGACAGTGGGACAGGTTTATTGGACTTACGAGAGTGGCACCGAAGAGCGCGTCAGGTCGACGATCTCGCAGTCAGCTTGTAGTGTAGTACCGTAGGATGCTAGTTCTCTTCGCGTGAAGGTGGCGGCACGCGCCCTGTTCGGGAATGGAGAGATGATACGTCATCGAAGAACTGGAGGGCCGACTCGGAAGCCGTTGCTGCGAAAGCGAATCAGTCTTTTGGACTACGCATGCACGGCGGCCCGATGGAGCGACCCGGGTAATTGGCCGAAGCCGTATGTTATGTCCGCGAGCGTGACCACCGCCGGGATTCCTGGGTTTCCATTCGCACTATGACCTCGAAATGGTCATAATCGCCCTAACGGCTGGGAAATCCATCCGGGCTGAAGCACGCTTGGGAACAGGGTCACCGTTCGAAAAACAACTGACCATTCTCTCCAATATGGAAAAGAGTTCAGCCGCCACTCATACCGTTGCGAGTACACGCAGCGAAGCGGAACCAGTGGAAACAATGAATGCCTCGCTTCAGGTCCAGCTTGCGTTTTACTTCGGTCGTTTAAGGAAGGTGACATTCGCTCAGGGCAATAGAGGACCTAACGTTCCGCTCCAGGGAAAACAAACGCAGCAGTCGCGGATGTCCGAGCCAGTCGCGGAGTCGCTTCGATCAGAAAAGAGCCTCGTAAGCGAAAATTTCCGCCGTCGGTAACGGTGACCGGTGACGCTAGCAGAACTCGGACATTTGCCCTGATCGCTACGTTTGCCCAAGCAGTAGATGGCTAAAGTTCCGTTGACGGAAGTTACTGTCTAAAAACGAGCAAGGATGATGCTGTCAGGCGTCCGCCAGACAGGATGTCGTTCCGAATCACTGGCAAGACGAGAACGAAAACTAGCCGAGGATGCCAATAGCTGCCCGCAGCGAGTGCACTGTGTCTTCGGGCATCTGCGCCTCTTCATAACGTGCCATTTACGCTCATCCTCCGGTAATGTCCTTCGCAAAGTCAACGGCTACGCATCGCCCGTAAGTCCAATAATCTTGTCCCGTTGTCCCAAAGGCAGGGTTTGGGACAGCGGGACAGCCCGAAATGGGAATTTCACTCATCGCGATCCTCTGAATCGCGCTCTAGCGCAAACTCCTGCGTATTGCAGCAAACGTCCGTCCCCTCGTATCCGTTGCGCCGCTTCTTGATCACACCAGCCTTCGACCTCGAAATCCCCAGCTGCTCTGCGACTTCGCGCACCGTCGCGCCGTCCTCGAACAGCTCCGCCGCGTTCACCTCCACCACATTCTCCAAATCGCGCTTCATCCAAATTGCGGCGCCATCGATGCCCGTCTCCATCTTCACTTCGAAGGGTTTGGCATCCGCGCCGTAGAAGCCGCGGCACTTCTCGTAGTGCACTTCGCAGCGCAAACCTTCAGCGGGATTGTAATCGGCGGGATGACGGAGATTGATCACCACGTCGAGCAGATCTTCGCGACGCGACGTGCCGCGTTGCGCCCCGCCTTTTCCGGCATGGTGAACGAACAGCACGGAGATCCCGCGCTGCCGCAGCCGTAGCGCCCAGCGTTGCACCGGCAGCCAGCTCTCGCCTTCGTTTTCCTTACCTGAGACGCACAGCGCGCTCAGGTTATCGAGAATCACGAACTCGGCGTCGCCCAGCGCGTTCTCGACGAGCGCCTGCCCCTCGCGCGTCGAGAGATCGGGAAACGGTCCGGCCTGCAAGTCCGGCGTGATGAGCCGCAGCATTCCGGGCGCGGCCGCCTTGTGCATGCCTCGCGTGACGGCGGCGAGCCGGTCCTTGAGCGTGGCGGCGGGCAGCTCGCCATCCACAAACAGAACGGGCCGCGGGCGAGGAGCGTGCCAGCCGAGGAATTCGTCGCCACTGGCGACGGCGTGGGCGATGCTGAGGCTCATGTACGTCTTGCCGAGGCCGCGCTTGGAATAGAGCATGGCGAGCCCTTGCGTGGGAAGGACGGGAGCGAGCAGCATTTCGCGCTGCGGGAGTTCGAGTTCGAGCATCTCTTGCGACGTGACGCACTTCAGCCGCTGGTGCGGATTGCGCGTCACTCCTTCGGCGAGATTTTGCAGGCGCACGGCGAGTTCCACGGCATTCGCTTCGGGATCGAGCGCGGCCTCCTCGATGGCTTGCGCGCCGTAGAGCACCGTGCGCAGGTCTGACTTCTCGCGCACGATGCGCGCGTAGTGCTCGCAGTTCGTCGAACGGGGCAGGCCGTCGGCGAGCTGCGAGATGTAGGCGATGCCGCCTGCGGCTTCGAGTTGCGCCGCGCGTTCGAGCGCTTCCATCAGCGTGACGAGGTCGATGGGAATATTTTCCGCGCTCATCGCTTTCATCGTTCGCGCGATGATCTGATGCTGGTGCAGGAAGAAGTGCTCGGGCGCGGCAATCGAGAGCGCTGAGAGGCTGGCGTTATCGAGAAGCACGGCGCCGAGGACGGCGCGCTCGGCTTCGAGATTCGCGGGCAAGCGCCGGTCGTTGTCAACGCGACCTTGCCGGTCGTTGTCAGCGCGACCTTGCCGGGTCAAGCGAGGTCGAGGCTGGCGAGTAACCGATTGGCGGGCGGGGTGAACGAGGCTGGCGGGGTAATCGAGGAAGGTGGAGCAAATGAGTCCACGCGGACGGAGTGCGGGTGTTGTTGCTGGGGTTGCGAGTTCGATGTGCATGCGCCGAGCGTAGGGCAACGTGCGCGCGCAGTCACCCCCGCATAAAATACAAAAACGAGGGTATTTTTTGACGCGGGCTGTGGTACCGAGCGCAGTGGGGCACGGCATGCGTGCCGCGTTTCGCGCTGGGCCGTCGAATGGCCGTGGCGGACACGAGTCTCTGTGCGAAGTCCGTTGGACGAAGCGAGCGCGCACGTCGCACTTGCATAGCGTAAGCGAGGCATTTCGCGACGCGCTGTGGGCGCTACCGTAAGCGACAGTAGGGCGCACTTGGCATGCCGTGCCCGACCGCGCCAAGCGCGCATCATTCGCGCCGTGCCATGTAAAGACAACCAACGTGTCTTTCGGTTCTTGCGTCCAACCCGCGCTGCAATGGCGCGATCCTGCCAGGTCTTTCGCCGGGCACGCATGCCGTGCCCCTACTGGGTTCTACCGAAGCAGGACGTTCGATTCAAGTCCTACACGAGTAGCGCTTCGACGATCTTCCTGCACTCCTCGGGCCGCGTGTCGAAAGGCAGACCTGTTTTGCTCCTCAACCAATAACGGTTCCGCGGCGAATCGAGTGCGCCGTCGCGCAGCTTCATGCTGTAACGCCCGCCGGTGATAGACGTTTCCAGGGTCTCCACGGGCATCGAATCCGCAATCCATTCTGCGAATTGCCGCTCGCGACGTTGCACGGTGCGGATATTCGGCTTCGTGGGTTTCATTCCGATCGATTCAGTCACGCGGGGCCAGTTCCAACCGAGGACGTGCTTGCGGAACGCAGCGGTGATGGCCTTCTGCATCCACGCGTCACTTTCCGCCGCACGAGGCCGCCCTCGCTTTCCGCGTTTGGCGAGCTGTTTGGTTCGCTTCTGCACGGCGGCGCGAATAGCGGAAAGTTCCGCCTTGCTTGCGCCATAGCTCGCGACGAAGCGCAGAATCTGTTCGAGGAACACAGGGCGATTGAAATCGGCGTAGAGCATGCAGAGATCGCGAAACGAGTCGTTGGGATGCTCGTCACCGAAATGCTCGTCATCGTGATGCTTGTCATCGTGATGCTTGTCATCGTGATGCTTGAATTCGGGCCGGGCGCGCTTCCATCCGCGCATACTAGCATTCCCGACGTGAACTGGCACAATCTGCACAATCGCCCTTGAAATTCGGTCGCGCTTATATATGATGGCGTGTTTCGTGCTGTGTTTCGTGCCGTTGAACGGAACGCTTATTCCCAACGAAGCTTCGGGGAGCAAGAGCGAATGCGAACGAGCAAGCCCGACAGGTTCAGCAAGCCCGAAGAGGTTCAGCAAGCCCGAAAGCGGGTCGGCAGCAACTGCGGCCCTGCTGGCAATTGTGCAAGTGATCCTGGTGGCCGTAACTGTTTACGTGTTCGCCGCGAAGCTATTCAGCCCGCCGGACACAATCACGGCCGTAGGACGCGCCGTTGACGAGCAATACAAGCTTACGCTGTACGTCACGGCCATCGTTTTCATCCTTTCGCAGCTCGGCCTCGCCTACGCCGTCTTCCGCTTCCGCGATCACGGCCAGCGGGCTGATTTCTCGCGCGGCAACAACACGATGGAATTTGTGTGGACCACGGCGACGATTGTTCTGTTCCTCGGCCTCGGGATCCTGGGGCGCAGGGCGTGGGCGGAAGTCAGGTTTACGCCGCCCGCCGCCAATGGCGTGCAAGTGGAGGTCACGGAAAATCAATTCGTCTTCAATTTCCGCTACCCCGGCCCTGACGGGAAATTCGGGCGCCTCGATCCCAAACAGATCAGCGCTTCCACCGGCAATCCGCTCGGCATCGATTCAAACGATCCGGCGGGCAAAGACGACATCGTCGTGCCCACGCTCACGGTTCCGGTGAATCGCGAGGTCGACTTGCAGATCACTTCGCAGGACGTAATTCACAATATTTTCGTGCGCGAGCTGCGTTTGCAGCAGGACGCGGTTCCGGGCCTGATCGTTCCGATTCATTTCACCGCGGAGAAAATCGGTCAGTACGAGATCGTCTGCACGCAGCTGTGCGGGCTGGGGCATTCGCGCATGCACAGTTACCTGAACGTCGTTTCCGACGCCGACTACGAAGCGTTCTTGAAATCGGGCGGCCAATGACCCGGCAAGCCGAATGATCCGCATCAATGATCCGCACACCAATTACCAGGAGGCCACGCATGAGTTCGCACGCCCACGGCGCGCACGCAGCGCATGGCGCGATGGAAGCGCCGACGGGCTTCATCCGGAAATACATCTTCAGCGTTGACCACAAGGTGATCGGGATCCAGTATTTCCTGCTGGCGCTCACGGCGGTGCTGATCGGCATCGTGCTTTCCGTGCTGATGCGCTTCCACCTGGTCTGGCCCAACGTGCACCTGCCGTTCGTCAGCGGCGGCCAGATGACGCAGGAGCAATATCTCGCGCTGGTGACGATGCACGGGACCATCATGGTTTTCTTCGTGCTCACCACTGCGCCGCAAGGCGGCTTCGGCAATTATTTCCTGCCGATTCAAATCGGCGCGCCGGACATGGCTTTTCCGCGCCTCAACATGCTGTCGTTCTGGGTCACGTTCCTCGCGTTCGTCGCGATTCTTGCGGCGTTCGTCGTTCCCGGCGGCGCTCCGATCAGCGGCTGGACCGGCTACACGCCTCTGAGCGGTCTCGGCGAAGTCACCGGCCCGGGCGAAGGTTGGGGCCAGACGATGTGGATCATCAGCATCTCGCTCTTCTGCCTCGCGTCGCTTCTGGGCGCGCTGAATTTTATCGCCACCACAATCGACATGCGCGCCCCCGGCATGAGTTTGTTCCGCATGCCGCTCACCGTGTGGGGCTGGTTCGTCACTGCCATCCTGGGCCTGCTCGCTTTCGGCGTGCTACTCGCCGGCGGCATCCTGCTTCTGCTCGATCGTTCCGCGGGCACAAGCTTCTTCATTCCAGCCGGCCTCGTCGTGAACGACCAATTGCAGCATCACGCCGGCGGCTCGCCGCTTCTGTGGCAGCATCTATTCTGGTTTTTCGGCCATCCCGAGGTTTACATTGCGATCTTGCCGGGCATGGGCGTGGCGTCGCACGTTCTCTCCACGTTCGCGCGCAAGCCGGTGTTCGGATATCGAGCGATGGCCATGGCAATCTGCGCGATCGGTTTCCTCGGCTTCATGGTTTGGGGCCATCACATGTTCGTCAGCGGCATGAGCCCCTACTCCGGCTTCGCGTTCTCGGTGCTGACGATGTCCATCGGCGTTCCGTCCGCGATCAAGACGTTCAACTGGCTCGGCACGCTGTGGGGCGGCAAAATTCAATTCAAGACGCCGATGCTCTTCGCCATCGGCTTCGTTTCGCTCTTCGTCTCCGGCGGACTTTCCGGGCTTTTTCTGGCGCAGCCCGCGGTCGACAACCTGCTTCACGCCACTTATTACGTGGTCGCTCACTTTCACCTGGTGATGGGCGTCGCCGCCATCTTCGGAATTTTCGCAGCGACTTATTTCTGGTTCCCGAAAATGTTCGGCCGGATGATGAACGAGCCGCTTGGCAAAGTTCATTTCTGGTTCACGTTCGTGGGCGCCTACTGCATCTTTATGCCGATGCACTGGGTTGGAATTGCCGGCGGCATCCGCCGCTACGCCGACGCGAGCGCGGTCGCTTACCTCCAGCCGCTTCAGCCGGTGCATCAATTCATGACCATCGCGGCGTTCATCACCGCGGCTGCGCAAATCCTGTTCCTGATCAATTTTTTCTGGAGCCTCAAGAGCGGCCCGAAAGCTTCCAAAAATCCGTGGGACGCCACGACGCTCGAATGGATCACCGATTCGCCTCCGCCTCACGATAACTTCGCCGGCCACTATCCCAGCGTGTATCGCGGTCCGTACGAATTCAGTGTTCCGGGCGTGAAGGACGATTTTGTTCCGCAGAATTTGCAACCGCAAGAAGTGGCGCGCGTCAAGGAATAGGGAGAGCGGGACTTCGAAATGCCGGGCATCGTTACAGACGATATCGAGCTGATTGGAACCACGGGGCGCGGAGGTGGCGGCTCCGCGTTCCGATGGCTCGAATGGCCACGGTCGGGGCGGCGACGGCAGCGGCTCGAGCGGAAGCGGTTCGGTTCCGCAGAGAACGTACATCACCGGAATGACGGTCGGCCTGGGCGGCATCCTGATGTTCTTCATGGCGCTCGTCAGCGCCTACATCGTTCGCCGCGATATTCCGAACGCCGGCTGGCATCCGCTCGAAGTGCCGCGGATTCTCTGGCTCAACACCGCCGTTCTGATCGCGAGCAGCTTCACGCTCGTCCGCGCCCGAAAGCGGCTCCGCGCGAACGACCAGGACGGGTTCCGCCACTGGTGGAGCGTCACCACAATTCTCGGCGCGTTCTTTCTCGTGGGCCAGATCGTCGCCTGGCAGCAGCTTCGCGCCGCTGGCCTCTTTCTCGCCACGAATCCGAGCAGCAGCTTTTTCTACGTCTTCACAGCAGCGCACGGATTGCACCTTCTCGGAGGCGTGCTTGCGTTGGCGTGGATCCTGTTCCGTCCGACGCATCGCCTGACGCAGGGCACGGCCACCGAAGTCGCTTCGATGTACTGGCATTTCATGGACGGTTTGTGGGTATTCCTGTTTCTACTTTTCCTTCAGGGACGGTGAATCGTGAGTGAAACCGAATTCGAGGGCATAGTCGAGTCGCCGTGGTCGGGTGGCGCGTCTCCCTTCGGGATCAATTCGAAAAAGCTGGGAATGTGGCTTTTCATCGTCTCGGACACGCTGACGTTCTCGGCCCTGCTCGTCAGCTACGCTTACGTGCGGCTCGCCACGCCGAACTGGCCCCGGCCGTTTGAGATCTGGCCCGCGATCGCGAAATCGTCGTTCATGACGTTTGTGCTGCTCTCGAGCAGCTTGACCATGGTATTGGCCGTGGCCGCCGCGCACCGAGGTGACGTAAAGAAAGCTGTCCGCTACCTGATTGCCACGATGATCTGCGGCGCAGCGTTCGTTTTGATTCACGCCACGGAATGGGTCACGTTGTTCCATGAAGGCGTCACGCCCTGGTCAAATCCCTGGGGAGTGCCTCTGTTCGGCGGCACGTTCTTCGGCCTCACGGGTCTTCACATGGTCCACGTAACGATCGGCGTCGCCTATCTCGCGATCATCTGCTCGGGATACAGCAAGGGGAAATGGACAGCCGATCATGTGGAAGTAAGCGGCCTCTACTGGCACTTTGTCGACCTGGTCTGGATGTTCATCTTCCCGCTGGTTTATTTGCTCGACGTGAATCCGAAGTAGCGCTTCGATCGGACGAGGGAATTTAACGCAAGGGAGCGAGCGACTCGATGACTGAACCCGCATACATGAGAACGGAAGCTGAGGATGATCACGCAGTAGGCAGCGCCAAACTATTCGGATGGGTCTGGATCTGGCTGCTGCTTCTGACGGCGCTCGAAGTGTTCCTGGCGTACGAACGCGTCGAGGTCCACCTGATGATCACGATCCTGCTCGGACTCTCGCTCGTAAAATCGGCGCTGATCATGTCCTACTTCATGCACCTGCGGTTCGAACGCCTGGGCCTGTTTCTGCTTCTCGTGCCCGCGATGGTCTTCTGCATCTGCATGATGCTGATCATGTTCTACCCGGACAGCATGCGCCTGATGGAGATGCGTCCCCACTAGCTCGATAGCAAGCCACAGCGCGGCAAAGTTACATTTCTCAAGAATCGAAAAAAGGGCGGGCCCCTCTGACCCGCCCAGAGACCCGCCCAGAGACCCGCCCTTTTGCATTTCCAGTTGATTTAGCTGCGCTCAATTACGCGTGCGGTTTGTGCAGCCCGGTGCACACCGACACCGCGCTATTCGGATCCACGGCGCTGTCACCCTGCTCCACGTGCTGAATCTTTCCTTCCTTGTCGACAACGATGGTGGTGCGCTGCGCCCACTGATACTTTCCGCCCTTCACGTCGTAGGGCTTCAATATCTGATAAGCCGTCAGCACGTCTTTGTTCATATCACTCAGGAGGGGAAACGTTACACCGATTTCCTTTGCGAATGCGGCGTTGGCGGCGGGACTGTCGATGCTGATTCCGAGGACGACTGTATCGCTTGCGTCGAGTTTGGCCAGATCAGCCTGATAGGCCTGGAGTTCTTTCGTTCAACCGCCGGTAAATGCCAGGACGTAGAAGGCCAGGATGACGTTTTTTTTGCCGCGATATTGGCTCAACTTCACTTGCTCCCATTTGTCGCTCAGGAGCGTGAAGTCGGGCGCAACGTCTCCCACCTTCAGATTCGTCTTGGCGACGGCTTCTTCCTGCGCTGCGGCGGTGGTGCCTGGCGCGAACTGCCCCGCCATGCCCAGCAACAGGAGCAAGCCGGTGAGTGCCGTGACGATCCGTTTCATTGGCTTCTCCTTCTGAATTTGAATGCAACAGCCGGCAATCATTATAGCCGCAACCATCCGGTATCCGAGGAGCTTCTGCGAGATTTCGAGCGCGGACCGCATGCCGTGCCCGATCGACCCTGGCCGTCGAGCGATTTCAACGAGCGCGATGGAACGAGCGCGATGGAACGAGCGAAGACGAACGAGTCGCGGATTTGACCGCCGCTTTGTTGTACGCTGATGGCCCAATCAAGCAGCGGAGAAGGCGAGCCGCTGGAGAAGGCAAGAAATGTTCGCTGACCGTACCAACTGGAATCTTGCGCCGAACCGCCTGAGCGAAGCGCTCTCGCGCCATCGAGCTACCGGACAGCGCCTGATCGATCTCACCGCTTCGAATCCTACATCCTGCGGCTTTTCCTACGACACCCACGCCATTCTCGAAGCTCTCGCGAATCCCGCCTCCCTCACCTACGAGCCGCAGCCGAAAGGCCTGCTCGCGACGCGCGAAGCTGTCCGAGCGTACTACGCGGCGCGAGGCGGCAATGTAGCGGCCGGCGACATCTTCGTCACCACGAGCACCAGCGAAGCTTATAGCTTCGCCTTCCGTGTCCTTTGCAATCCAGGTGACGAAATCTTGATCCCGACTCCCAGCTATCCACTATTCGATTTTCTCGCCGACATTTTGGATGTGCGGCTCGTCCGCTATCCTCTCCTCTACGATCACGGCTGGGACGTTGATTTTCACGCGCTCGAGGCGGCCATCACGCCGCGCGCCCGCGGCATCATCGTGGTTCACCCCAACAATCCCACCGGGCATTTCACGAAGCCCGCCGAAATTTCTCAATTGAACAGGATTTGCGCCACTCATCAGATGGCTTTGATCGCCGACGAAGTGTTTTTGGACTACTCGCTCTCTGAAAAAACATGGGCGAGCTTCAGTGCGAATCACGAGGTCCTGACGTTCACGATGAGCGGCCTCTCCAAAATCTCCGGCCTTCCGCAAATGAAGACTGCGTGGCTGGTCACGAGCGGTCCCGAGCGCCTGAAGGCGCAGGCCATCGACCGGCTCGAAGTGATCGCCGATACGTACCTTTCGACGAATGCGCCGATCCAGCTCGCAACGCCAGCGTTTCTCGAGCAGCGCCACGATTTCCAAAAGCAACTGATCTCGCGAGTCGTCGAAAATCGAGCCGAGCTCGACCGGCAGCTTTCCGCGCAGAAATCATGTACTCGCCTGGAAATAGAAGGCGGCTGGTACGCCGTCATTCGCGTCCCTGCCACACGCCCCGAGGAAGATCTGGCTCTCGATTTGGTGACGAACAAGGGGGTTTACGTTCACCCGGGCCATTTCTACGATTTCCCGGCCGAAGGTTATTTGATTGTCAGTCTGATCACGCCTACGGTGGATTTCGCGGAAGGAATCAAGCGCTTGCTTTCGAGTTTGTAACGGGCAGGAATGATTCGACCGGAGCCACGGAGAGGGTCGCGGAGAGGGTCGCTGAGGGGTCGCTGAGAGCGAACTGCCTACCGCAACCGCCCCGGAGGATCGGCCGCTTCGGGCATCGCCAGAGGTTGCGCGGATGCATCGCCGTCAGGCAATTTCGAGGGAGCCAGCTGGGGGATTCCGACGCCGCGGTTCAACTCCAGATGTTCTTTCGCGCACCGCGGACAGTAGCCTTTTCCGTTCTCGTCGTCCCGCTGGCTTGCGAGTTCGTAGCAGCCGCAAACGCAATCGCAGTAGCCCGTGATCGACGCGGTCTTGATCGGCACCAAAGCCATTCGGCATTCCTCCGGAATCGAAATACTACCCGTGCGCCCATCGTTTCGCAAGGTATCGCGGAACGAATCGCCGCTCACGAACAATCGTCGAACGGGTGCCCGCTTGCGCCGGGAGGATGAAAATGCTGCCGATGGAGGACGAGGCTAGGCTGGTTCGAGCTGCGCGAGCCGGAACGGGTCGCCGATCTTGTCGTGCAGCGCGATCCACACGCTATCCGGGTGCGAGAGAAACACCTCGACGACGCGCGGATCGAACTGCCGTCCGGCATACCTTTTGATTTCTTCTCGCGCGGCGGAGATGGGCAGCGCCTTGCGGTAAGGCCGGTCGGAAATCATCGCGTCGAGTGTGTCGGCCACCGCGAATATTCGCGCTCCCAAGGGGATTTGTTCGCCGCGCAATCCTCGGGGATATCCCGAGCCGTCGTAGCATTCCTGGTGCGAGAGCACAATTTCGGCGGCTTCTTTCAGAAAGGGAATTCGCTCGAGCACCGAATATCCGATGTCGCAATGCCGCCGCATGATCTCGCGCTCTTCTGCCGTCAACGGCCCCGGCTTTCGCAGAATACTGTCCGGAACTCCCATCTTGCCGATATCGTGGAGAAACGCTCCGCGCGCGATGTGCCGCAGGAGCGCTTTGTCGACTCCCATCGCTTTCGCGATCGTAATCGTGAAAGCCGTCACGCGCTGGCAGTGGCCTTCCGTCTCGGCGTCTTTCGCGTCGAGCGCCCCGCCCAGTGCTTCGAGCGTGTAGTCGTACGACTGTTCGAGATCCTGCAACGCAATCGAGAGTTGCTGCGTGCGCTCGGCGACCAGATGCTCCAGATCGCTCTGGTAGGTACGGTTCTCGATCACCAGCCTGCGGTGCTCGAGCGCGCGTCGAACGCTCAAATACAGCTGGTCTTTTTCAAACGGCTTGAGGATGTAATCGTAGGCTCCGGCGCGGATTGCTTCGAGGGCGATGGCGATGTCGTGCATGGCCGTCACCATGATTACCGGCACGTCGGGATCGTCCATTCGCAGCTCGGAGAGCAGCTTGAGGCCGTCCATTTCCGGCATGACGATGTCGCTCAGCACGAGATCGTACGAATCGCTCCGGAAACTATCCAGGGCAAGCCGACCGTTCGCGCAGGTAGTGCAGCGGTACCCCTGCGCCTCCAACAGCGTCGAAACGACTTCTCGAATGGCTTCTTCGTCGTCTACAACCAGGACCTTTTCGTTTTCCACGATGTGCTCCGGGCCGTAACCATTATAAAGCAGGGCACAGCGAGTGCACGGTCTCGTTGCCCAACTTCTAACCCGTGTGCTAGTTTTTATAATGGCTATCCGATACCCCCGAAACCAGCCGTGCCGACTTTCCCGGGCGACTAGGCGTCGCTGAAACTGGACTCCATGCTGTTTGTCTCCAACCCGGGGTTCCTTGCTGTCGCCTTCATCGAGGGCTCTGCTGCCTTTATTATCCTGGTTTTGTACTCTCTGCTCGTTCCCAGCTTTCCGGCGCGATTTTTCCGCTTTTGGATCGCCGGATGGTCCGCGTACGTCCTTTGGGGAGCCTTGCGAATGCTCTCTATCTGGCGCGGAGGGCCGGACGCGAACTTCCCGTTTAGCGCTCCGCTTTCGCTGGTTGCGGCGGCTTTCTTCTTTGCGGCCATCATGGAGTGCACCGGCCGGGGAAACAGGCTCAGGTGGCTAGCTCCGCTCGCCGTCATCGCCGCTCTCGCCGTTTACGCACTCCATTCGATCGGTGGCAGACCCACCGACGCGCTCTGGGCGCAGCGACTCGCCGAATGCGGGTTTTATCTTGTTGCGGGGTGGCTCCTTTGGCGTTCCAGCTCACGTCATGCGGGCGTAGGCTGGAAGCTCCTCGCCGGGGCTCTGCTTCTTCGTGGTCTTCACGGATTCGATCGCGCCGCATGGTCCAACGAGCAACTCGGATTATTCCGGATGTCGTTCCACGGCTTGTTCGGAATCGCCATGGGAATCGCGATGGCTGTGCTCGTCCTCGAGGCTGGCCGCTCGCGGACCGAGGACCTCAATGAAAAGCTGCGCCGCCTTGCGATCATCACCGCCGAAGCCACGCAGTCTTTCCGGGTTCATGAAACGCTCGAGGGAGTTCTTCGCCACCTGGTGGAAAGTCTGGGAGCAAGCCACGGTCTGGTTTCCTTGTTCGACGGTGCGGGCGATGCCCGCTCGCTGTGGGTGCGCGCATCGGTCGGATTTAGTGATGAGTTCCTGAACCGTTACACGCGCATTTCGCCGCGCGTCCTCTGGGCCCAAAGCGTGCTCGAGCAACAAGCTCCCTTCGTTGTATTTCACGCTGCCGTGGATTCCGGCGTTCGCGACTGGATGAAGGAAGAGAAGCTCTCGACGCTGGTTCTTGTCCGGATCCCGGGCAAGGAAAGCCCGCTGGGATTCCTCGGCATAGGCTCCGCCTCGCCGCGCTCCTTTGCGAACGACGAGGAAAATTTCCTCGTCAACGTCGCCAATCTCCTTGGGCTCACCGTGCAGAACGTTTCGCTGTTCGAGAGCGCCGCCACTTCCAGAAGGCAATGGCTCGACACGTTTGACTCGATCGGCGACTTGATTCTCGTCCATTCGCCCGACGGCGGCGTTCTTCGCGCCAACCGCGCTCTCGCCTGGCATCTCGGGGTCGATCCCGGAGCGCTCGAGGGACAATTCCTTCGCAATCTTCTCCAGCAGGCCGACGTTCACTGGACGAACTGCCCGTATTGCGAAGGCGCCGCGGGAAAGCCCGAACAGATCGATCCGACGTTCGGCGGATACTTTCTCGTCACCAATTCCGCTTTTCACGATTCCAACGGCCTTCCGCTGGGAACGATTCACGTGATGAAAGACTTCACCGAACGCCGCCAGGCCGAAAACAAGTTCCGGATGCTCTTCGAGAATGTCCAGGAGGGCATTTTCATCTCGACGCCCGAAGGCCGCTTCCTCGATTTCAACAAAGCGCTGATGAACATTCTCGGCTACGAATCCCGCGAGGAGCTCTTGTTGGTGGATATCGCGCCAACGCTCTACGTGCACGCCGAGGAACGCGACCATCTGAAACGGCTGCTTCGCGAACATGGAGAAGTAAGCGATTTCGAATTTCACTTCCGCCGCCGCGACGGCGAAATCCGGATTGCGCATGAATCGAGCTTCGTCACCCGCGACGATTCCGGCACGGTCGTTGCCTACCAGGGTTTTCTTCTGGACGTGACCGATCGCAAGCACGCGGAAATGGAGATTCGCCGCCGCAATCGCGAATTACTCGCCCTCAACTCGATTGGCGGAATGCTCAGCCAGTCGGCCGATGTCGACGAAATCCTGAACCGCGTCCTGCCCAAGGTTGCCGAGCTATTCAAAGTAGAAACCTGCTCCATCTACCTTCTCGATGAGCCGACGCACACCTTGAAACGTATGGGCGCCTTCGGTTACGACACGGAATTTGCGCGGAATCTGCCGCCGGTCGAAATAGCGCCCACCCTTCTCGAGCAGGTGAAGCAGGCGCGCGCCACTCTGCTTTCCGGCGCGGCCGTGGTGGTGCCGGAAATTCTGCGGGAACTGCAACGCCGGGAAAGCATTCAGGAATCGCAGATCGTGGTGCTCTGGTCGAAAGACCGCATCATGGGCGTCCTCGTAATTGGCTGCCGCGATGCCCGCGAATTCTCGCCCGCCGAACTGAATCTTCTCGTAGCGGTCGGCAATCAGATCGCCACGACGGTTGACAAGGCACTCCTCTTGAAAGAAACGCAGGACGCCTACCAGAGCCTGAACCTCGCGCAGGAGCAGCTCTTGCAGAGCGAAAAGATGGCTGCCGTTGGACAGCTCATTTCCGGCGTCGCTCACGAGCTTAATAATCCGCTCACCGCGATTCTCGGTTATAGCCAGCTCCTGCAGGCCGAGGAGCTCACGAACTCGCGAGGCGCCGATTACGTCGAAAAACTCTACAAACAAGCGCAGCGGACTCATCACATCGTGCAGAGCCTGCTCAGCTTCGCTCGCCAGCACAAGCCCGAGCGAAAATCGGTGGACCTCAATCAGATTCTCGAAGACACCTTGATCCTTCGCGAATACGACATGAAGCTCAACAGCATTCGCATCCACCGCGAATTCGAACCGGATTTGCCGCTGACCGCGGGAGATTTTCACCAGCTCCAGCAAGTCTTTTTAAACATTCTCAATAACGCCGTGGACGCGCTCGTCGAAAAAGGCGCGAAGGGTGAAATCTGGATCCGCACGGTGCTGGCGGGTAATCGCCTGCGCGTTGAAATCACAGACAACGGCCCGGGCGTCAAAGACCCGCATCGCGTTTTCGATCCGTTCTACACCACGAAGCCAGTCGGGAAGGGAACGGGCCTCGGCCTTAGCATCTGCTACGGAATCGTGAAGGAGCATGGCGGAGAGATTCAGGTTCGCAACTCGCCTCCTCGTGGCGCGACGTTCGCAATCGTTCTGCCCATACTCGCTGTCTCTGATTTGCCGCAAATGGCAAAAGCCGCGCCGTCGAAAGCGGTCGCAACGGGAACCGTCTTGCTCGTGGACCACGAGGATTCCGTGTTGCAGCTCGAACAGGAAATTCTGCGTGCGAGGGGAATCGCTGTGCGAGCCACTCGAAGCGCCCAGGAGGCGATCGACTTGCTTCGCCGCGAATCAGTGGATGCGGTCGTCGCCGACATGAAAGTTCCAGGCGAAATGTCCGCCACTGGTTTGTATCGCTGGATCGAAGAGAATCGGCCCGACCTCACCGGGCGCATCGTGTTCACGGTTTCGAATGCGAGAGATGGAGAGATCAGCGCCACCCTTCGCGCGTCCGGATGCGCGATTCTCGAAAAGCCTTTTTCGATCGATTCCTTCTGCTCCACGGTACTAAAAACGCTTCGCACCGAAGCGGCCACTCCCGTCAAGCCCTGAAACCTTCCGATCGCATCGTCCTGGCGCGTTCACGAAATCCACCGAATGGCCTCAGCTTGTTTACTCAGTTGGTGTTGACTTAACAGCCTACAAGGCATAGTATCGCGGCCAAATAGACGGCCCGTTGAGACAGACTCGTGACATTGCGAGGTGAAAAGGTGGAGCCTCTCGATCGGTTCGCTCAGCACCAACTCATCATCGAGGAATATGTGTCTCAATGGCTCGCGGCGATTCCCAGCGATTTTGGGCGCCTGGCTCACGTCGCGATGTTGCGTGACGTGACCGCCGGCCGTTACTACCACCCCGCGCTCGAGGAAGCTTACTCCGGGCCCGCCGTCCATCAGGCTTTGCTCTATTGCCACGAGGAGCTGTTCGAGAAAGTTCTCGAAATGCCCCTGGAGCGCCAGGAACGGGACTTGCGGATGCATTTCGCCCGGATGAATGCCCCCATCGACGAAATCGCCGCTCGCTGGCTCGAACTCGAACACTTTCGCTCCTTTTTGCCTCTCGGGACACCCCCCTACCTCCGCAATCTCTTTATTTCGAACACGCGCGCGATACTCGGCCTACTTGTGGGCGAACAAACCACCGCCGCGGCCACCGCGTAGTCCGTTTCAATTCCGCGCATTCGCGATCGCCGCCCGGCGGTGAATCTCCGAGAAACCTGTTACCCTGATTCTTCATCCTATTTGCTGGAGGTTTGGCGAATGAAGCGATTTGCGGGGCTGCTCTGTATCGGTGCTCTGGCAGCGTTGGCAGCATTGACAGGGTTGGCAGTGGATGCCGCAGCCGCACAGCAATCCGTCGCACCGCAATCGGTCGCACCGCCTGCCGCCATCGCCGCGCCGACCACACCCGCGCCGCAAGCCGGCCCAGCTGCAACGGCGGACTTCATCAAGGCCGCCGACGAAGTGCTCGCGCAAATGAGCAAACTGCTCGATTTGCCGATCAAAGAGCCGCTCAAAAAAAGCCTTCGCTCGAAGCAGCAGATTCGCGAGTATCTCGTCCGAGAAGAGAAAGAAGATCGCAACGACGCACAACGCTTCGCCGACGCAAAATCTCTCGAAGCGTTTGGGCTGCTACCCAAAGATTTCCCGCTCGATTCCTTCATGCTCGACGTACTCACCGACCAGGTGGCCGGCCTGTACGATCCGAAGGCTAAAGAATTCTATATTGCTGACTGGATTGCGGCTGACGAGCAGCGCGCTGTGATGTCGCACGAACTCACCCATGCGCTCGAAGACCAGTCTTTCCACATCGATCCCTGGATCAAGGCTGCCCGCCCCAACGACGATGCCGAACTCGCTCGCGAAGCCGTCAGCGAAGGCTCTGCTCTCGCCGCGATGGTGGATTACACCTTGCGAGAACAACAGATCGGCGTTCGCGATCTTCCCGATGTCTCGGTCTTAATTCGTTCGGGCGCCGTCGACGAAATGAATAAGGATCCGAATCTCGCCAAGGCTCCGATTTACATTCGCGACGAGTTACTTTTCCCCTATCTCGCCGGCACCAGCTTCTCCCAGCAATTTCTGAAAGCGCATGCAGGATGGGCGGACCTGAATCTGCTGTTCAAGAATCCTCCCGTATCCACGCAGCAGATTCTTCATCCAGATTTGTATCTCACGGGCGTGAAGCCGGCGGTTGTGACCCTGCCCGAATGGAAAGGCGTTGCTCCCGCCGACTGGAAGTTGCTGGAAGAGAATGTGCTCGGAGAGTTCGGCCTTGGGGAAGTACTGAAACAGTTTCTCGGTGCAAACCGCGCCGAGTTGATCTCTCCGGCGTGGGCCGGCGATCGCTATGCGCTGTTCGAAGATCAAAAAACCAAAGAAATTCCGCTCGTGTTCCGGCTGGTGCTCGACAATGCGGAGGACGCCGCGCGCTTCTTTGGCCAGTACAGCGAAGCCCTCGAGCTAAAATACAAGACGCGCGCCGATCTTTTCCGCCGCCCTAACTATTTCCAGTTTCAAACGGATGCTGGCGGCGTTTTCCTGCGCTGCGTGGGGGCAACCTGCATCACCGTGGAGCATGCGACTCGCGACGCGTTTGACAGCATCAATCGCGCCATCGGCTGGCCCGCGGCTCCCGCGCCTGCCGATACGCATCCTGGCAATACGTTCACGGAGCGCCGTGCACCTACGGCAGTGGCTCCGTCAAACGCGTTTCACTCGCTGAGCGAAAGCCCGGCTGTGTCGTTGCGGTGAAGCACCATCAGAGTCTGATCGTCCGTTTGCTTCGTGCCTGACGAGTGCCCCGCAACGTCTCGCATGCACGCCGCCAGCAATTCCTGCGGCACCCAGCCGTGCCTCTCGCCGGCCACGCTTGAAAGCCGCTTCAACCCGTACTCCGCGCCTTTCGCGTTTCGCGCTTCCGAAATTCCGTCCGTGTACAAGAGCAGGGAATCGCCCGGCTCCAGCCGAACGCACTGCACGGTGTAAGGACTTGTCTTGAACATTCCCAGCGGCAGCCCGGTGGCGTAAATCTGCTTCACGCCCTCGCGCGTCACAATGACTGCGGGCAAATGTCCGGCGCTGGCAATCTCGAGCTCCCCCGATTTCGCCGCGCGGCCGCAAATCAGCGTGGCGTACTGCCCGGCAAAAGTGCTCTCGCAGAAAACGCGATTCGCCGTCGCGAGCAGTTTCTCCAGTTCCAGGCAGGCATTGGCGCTCGCACCGCCGCCCGGATTTGCGAGACTCCGAAACATGGCATGTAAATGCGTCATCAACAGCGCTGCCGCCATGCCTTTACCCGCCACATCGCCGAGTAGAAAGATGAGCTTGCCGTCTCCATCCTCGGGCATGATCAAATCGCAATAGTCGCCGCTCACCATGCCCGCCGGCTTGTACTCGTAGTGGATGCGCCAGTCGCCGAATCGCGTGGCTCTCTGCGGGAGCAATCCTCGCTGCACCACCGCCGCGAGTTCGAGATCTCCCTCGAGCGCCCGCCTCTCCTCAGTCGTCATGCAATCCAGGCACACGCGCACGAGCGGATCCTTGATCAGCCGCTCCTGTTCCACGGTTCCCTGGCACACAACGCAGGTTCCGTACGTGCCGTCGTGGATATGCTGTAGAGCGGAGTCCACTTCCTGCAGCAGCTCCATAAACGGCGCCGTCGGCACGGCTGCGGGCGCCACAGAAATCGTCGTTTGCAGTTCTTCGCGCCGCTTCGTGAGTTGTTCGCGGATGTAAGGTTCGGTCACTTCGGGCATGGCGCTCTTCTCCATTGGGGTGCTCGATTCCAGATGAATCGTTCCCAGATTGATCGGCTCCGATTTTCTCGTTGCTCCTGCCGCTACGCTATCCGTTTCGTGCATGGAAGTCCCCTCGTTTTCGCCCACCTGATTAGATTCTTCCGGCCTCGCGCAAGATTCTGATTCCGCAGGCGCAGGTGGAGGTCCGTCGGACTCTAGATGAGCCCTCGGGGCGCTCGCGCCCCCTTTCGCTCGAGCCTCGCGAGCCGGTGCTCGAACCGCGCCCGGGTGCTCCGGTAAAGGCTCGCCGGGAGCGTCCCGGCCCGGTTCGCGCGCCGGAGTTCGGTGAGCGCTTTCTTCGTCACCGATGCGGCCTCCAGAGGCTCTCTCGCATGACGCTCGTAATAAATCGCCAGCTGCTCGTAAGCCTCCAGCCCCTCGCGCGAATTTCCGAGCAGACTTTCCCACAGCGCCCGCGCTCGCGCGAAATCTCCCTCGCGCTTCGCCATAAGCGCCAACGAGCGGCGCGCGATCCGTTCCGTGGCCGCGGGCAGCTCCCCTTCGATCGAGCGCTGAAACAGCGCCCGCGCCCGCGCCGCTTCTCCGCGGCGCTCGCAGATGCGCGAGACGCCGAATAGTTCATAGGCATCCGCGCTCTGGCTCTCCGCGTTCTCGAGGAGCGACAGCACTCGCGCCGATAGCCCGGCCAGCCCGCGCAAATCCATCTGATTATGATGAAAAATCGGCACGATCGGCTCCGGGGGGCCTCCGCGCAGGAAATCGAAGTAAAGCGACGGAATCAACTCCGACATCATGTCCGTCCCGCGATTCCAGCAAAGCACGTGCCGCTCGAGTTCCGCCAGCCGCACCGAGCCCAGCCGCAGCCGCCACAAATTCCGCGCGGGATGCAGAAAATCAAGATGCGCTCGCATCTTTGGCACTGGAATCTTCCGCGTCATTCGATAACGCGTCTCGAGCAGCGGCCAATCGAACGATTTCCCATTAAACGTTACGAGCACTGGCCGTTCGGCCATCCGCTCCGCCAGCTCAACGAGCACGGAATGCTCCTCGCTGTGCTCGCGCATGAAAAACTGTTCTATCTCGAGCCCGCCTGCATCCCACCATGCGATTCCGATTAGAAATGGATACGTTCCCGTTCCTCCCGAAAGCCCTGTCGTCTCTGTATCGAGGAATAGCCATTGGCTCGGGTCGGCTATTTCGTCAGCCGCACCTGGGGCGAGCAACCGCAGGGCTCCGGCATTCAACTGCCCGTCCGGCGGCGCACAATCGATCGTCTCCGAAAACCACCGCCGCAACGCAAGGTGCTCGCCGAACTTGTTCCGCTTCACTCCGGCGCCCAATATCTCCGCCAACCGCTCCGCGCCATGCGGCACGTCCGCCGAAATTCCAGGAAGCGCTTCCAGCCCCCGTTCGTGAGATAACTCACTCGCGCCATGGCGATCTGCGACGGTCGCACCTGCGCTAGCGGGACGTAGTGCCTTCAATCTCGCAAATCGATCCCCGGTACTTGACCTCACGTCGATGCCCTCACGTCGATGCCCTCACGTCGATGCCCTCACGTCGATGCCCTCACGCCAGTGCCCTCACCTCGGAGCCCTCGCTCCGAGCTCAGTGTTCGCTGTAGTAAGCCTGTGCTGCGCCTTTGACGTTCTTCTGTCTCTCCGTGGAAAATCTTCAGGAGCAGCACAATTTCTCGAGGATCGCCAGCGCCGCCTCTTTCGTCTTTTCGCTTTTCTCGCCGGCAGGGCCGACGCAGGACGGGCACCCGCTATCGCACGGACACGCCGCAATCAGCTCCTGCGTCCTCCGCAACAACAGTTCGTGCACGCGATAGAGCGGCTCGCTGAATCCGATCCCGCCCGGATATGCGTCGTACAAGTACAGATTCGGCTCGAAGAACTCTTTCATCTTCTCGATCTCATTCGCATCCGAATAGGCAACCCACTCCGTTTCGATCCCCGCGCTCGCAGGCCGCTCACCGACCGCCGTCCCCAAATCCCGCCGGTCGCACATCAGAAGCAGCGTGGCCATCGACTCCAGCGCGTACAGGAATCCAAAAATTCCGCTCTGGCGGTCGCTCAGCGCAAACGGCAATCCCGCCAGTAGCGTCCGTTCAAGCGTGATCCAGAAAGCCGTGGTATGCATCTCGTTCTCGGGCAGCTCGAGTTTGCCCGCGCCCACATTTTCATTCGTGAAGAATTTGATTTTTTTGAAGCCCACCACTTGCGATCGCACCAGCACATCTCCGTGCGCACGCGCCGCGGGGCCCGCGATCGGCTCCTCGTCCGCGATCTCGAGTACGCGGACCTGCGTGTAGCGGATCGCATCCGTGTAATAATCCACATTCACGGATTTCACATACGCCTTGCGCTGCTCGAAATCCAGCCGCTCCACGTGATACTGCTGCCCCTGGTGGATGTAAATCGCCTTGGGATGCAGCGTCGTCAGCGCGGAGGAAAAGTCCACCTCGCCGATCACTTCCGGGTCGCCGTTTTCGTCGCCATCCGTATCTATGATCACGAAATTGTCAGACGTTACCGCGCGCAAGCTCACCGCGTCCGCCGGATACGCCTGCTGCACCCAATGCCATTCGCCGCCACTGCGATGCAGAAACCCCGCTTCGCCAAGCCGCTCGCACAATTCGGGCAACTCCACCGCGCCGAAATGTTCCTCCGGCGAAAGCGGCAGCTCGAACGCCGCGCACTTCAAATGGTTCACCAGGACTTCGAGATTATCCGGCTGCACGTAAGCATGTTCCGGCGAGCGCCCGAAAAAATAATCGGGATGCTGCACGATAAATTGATCGAGCGGCGCGGAGGAGGCCACCAGCACTGCGCACGACGTCCCGCTCCGCCGCCCCGCGCGCCCCGCTCGCTGCCACGTCGAAGCAATCGACCCCGCATATCCCGCCATCACGCATGCATCCAGCGAGCCGATATCAATTCCCAATTCCAGCGCATTCGTCGCCACTACGCCGCGCACGCGCCCTTCGCGCAAACCGCGCTCGATTTCCCGACGCTCGCCAGGCAAATATCCGCCGCGATATCCGCGCACGGGTTGCGGCTGCCCTGGCTGCGGAGGATTCGCTTGCTGCAGATATGTGAGCAGCACTTCGGTGTGCAACCGGCTGTTCGCAAACACGATCGTCTGCAGCTTCCGCGCAAGCAACTCCTTCGCCACCCTCGTCGTTTCGTTCAAATAACTCCGCCGAATCCCCAGGTTGCGATTCACCATCGGCGGATTGTAGAAGACGAAAAGCTTCTCCGCCGCGGGCGCTCCGTTCTCCTCCACCACTTCCACTTCGCGCTCGATCAGCTGCGCCGCCAGCTCCCCCGGATTCGCAATCGTCGCCGAGCAACAGATAAATTGCGGCTTCGAGCCGTAAAATTCCGCAATCCGCCGGAGCCGCCGAAGCACGTTTGCAAGGTGGCTCCCGAAAACTCCCCGGTAGGTATGCAGCTCATCCAGCACGATGTAGCGTAAATTCTCAAACAGCCGGGTCCACTTCGTGTGGTGCGGCAATATCCCCGTGTGCAGCATGTCGGGGTTCGTCAACACCACGTGCCCGCGCTCGCGGATCGCTTTCCGCGCGTCCGACGGCGTGTCTCCGTCATACGTGAATACTCCGAAGCAGTCATCGAGCCGCGCCGCCAGATCATGCAACTCCGCCAGCTGGTCCTGCGCTAACGCCTTGGTAGGGAAGAGGTAGAGCGCCCTCGTATCGGGCTCCTCCAGAACGGAATTCAGCACCGGCAGGTTGTAGCACAGCGTCTTACCGGAAGCCGTCGGCGTCACAACCACAAAATCCTTGCTCGCACGCGCCAGTTCTGCTGCGCGAGCCTGATGCGAAAAAAGCTGCTCGATCCCCTTCGCGGCATAGGCCGCGAGCAGTTCGGGCCTTACCCACGCTGGCATCGCCCGGAACTCTGCCTCCCGCGCCGGCAGGTGCTTGACGGCCGTCAACACCTCATCCGTCTTGTAGCGCCCCGCAAGCGTCCCCAGGACGTCCTGGAAGGTGTCCAGCGTCGTGGGGCCTGCCTTCACCACCGCGAACCCTCGAGTTGATGAAGAGGCAGCCATAGAATCCCCCGAAACAGCTATTCGCTTTTTGTTCGCCTAACCTACCACGATGCATTCACCCATGCAATATCGAAAACGAGCGCTGCCGCACGTCCCGCACCGCCGCCCAGCCCGCACTTGACACACCCCGCCCGCAAGCCGCTAAATAAGGAATATGGCTCACTCGTATCTCGTGTTCGATTTCGGCAACGACGAAGAAACCGCTCAGCAGGCGCGGCACAAGATCGAAGCGTGGAAGCAAGGCTTCCGCCTTGGCAATAAGCTGCTTCTGAAGTTCGAACGCGCGGACGCGGAGTCCGACGAAAAGGAAGGCGCCGCCCCGAAGGCCGCCGCGGCGAAAAAGAAATCACCGGCCAAGGACGACAAGTCTGACGCCGCCGCTCGCGTCCGCCTCCTTGTGCGCCTCGATTTCTCCGATCACGAAAAACTGTCTCAGCAGCGCTGGCTCGACCGCATCCCCGCCGAGGATCCTTTCAAATCCGTGGAGTGCGAAATAATCCGCCCGCCCGACTCCGATTTCGAGGAAACGGCCGAGCTGTTCGAGTCTCTCGACTAACCCGCGCGCACATCAAAAATCCAGGAGCTCACCCGTGAAACTCCCAGGCATCTTCGCAACGGCAGCGATTCTCTTTCTCGCGGCCGTTCCGGCTTCGCACGCACAAGCCGCCCAGGCTCGTCCAATGCCGCCAGTGCTTACAATTCTTAGGACGGACGCCGGTTCCGTTCAAGTTACGCCGCTCTATCACGCCTCGATGCTGATCGAAGCCGGCGGCAAGAACATCTACGTCGATCCAGCGGCGCCCGCCAATTTCAGCGGCCTGCCGAAGGCCGATTTGATCCTCATCACCGATATTCACGGCGACCATATGGACCCGGACGCGATCGCCGCCATTCGCCAGCCCACGACGCAAATTTTCGCTCCGAAAGCTGTCGTCTCGACCGTCACTGTCGCGTCACCGATTTCAAACGGCGAAACCAAAGTCTGGGGCGAGTGGTCGATCGAAGCCATCCCCATGTACAACCTCAAGCGCGGCCCCGAACCGGGCAAGCTCTACCACGATAAAGGCCGCGGAAATGGTTACGTCCTTACGTACGGCGGCAAGCGCTTCTACATTTCCGGCGACACCGAAGGCATTCCCGAAATGCGCGCGCTCAAGAATATCGACTTCGCATTCGTTTGCATGAATCTCCCGTACACCATGCCGCCCGAAGAGGCCGCCGACGCTGTGAAGGCCTTTCATCCCAGGGTCGTATACCCGTATCACTACCACGGCTCCGATCTCACGGTTTTCGAGAACGCGCTGAAGGGCACCGGCATCAAAGTCGAACTGCTCGACTGGTACCCGAAATCCTCCTAAGAATTTCTCTGATTTCGGGTAACGACACGGCCCCCGCTTTAACAAATCACGCTGCAGCGTCTGCAGAAAGACGACCTAGTTTCAGTACCCAAACTCGCCTCACGATTGCAAAATTTACCTGTCACCACCGCTAGTACAGCGATTCCCTTATGCCGCAACTCGCTCATTTCAAAACGAATTCGCCTGCACATCTGGTACGCAACCTGCTCTTTCCCACCGCGAGCTTCTAGCTCAGAGGAGCCAACGATGAATGCCACATTCGACATTTTCAAGCGCCTTCAGGACGGCTGCTTTTTCTGGGTGGCCGCGGACGAGGACTTCGATTCAGCTCGAAGCCACGTGGATCGCCTGTCAGATGCCGTGCCGGGCCACTACCTCATCCACTCGCAGGACAAGGGCTTCGTTCTGGAGTTGAACTCGGCCCCTGAAGTCCCTTGCACTGCGTAGCCGGTACACAGCGCGCCAGTCGCGCTTTTCGTGCGCAAAAAAATTGCCGGCGGATTCAACACGTCCGCCGGCAACGTTCTGGATTCAGTTGTTAGTGTTTCAGACTTTTGCCGCCGCCGCTCGCTCTCTCTGCTCGCTCCCGAGTGCGCGCTCGGCTTGCTTGGGCGTAATCGTCTCGCCGGGCATTCGCATGGCCCCATACACTACGCTCGCAAGCGTGGCACCCGCCAACGGCGCCACAATGAACAGCCACAATTGCTGCATAGCCCAGCCGCCGACAAAAATCGCCGGCCCGATACTCCGCGCCGGATTCACCGAAGTATTCGTGATCGGAATTCCAACCAGGTGAATCAGCGTCAGTACCAGTCCGATCGCCACGCCGGCAAATCCCACCGGCGCTTTCAAATCGGTCGATCCCAACACGGTCAGCACCAGAAACATCGTCAGCACGATTTCCACCAGCATGGCCGCGCCCATCGAGTAGAGTCCCGGCGAATGTTCGCCGTAACCGTTGGCGCCAAGTCCACCCGCGATTGGATTCGCAGCGCCCGCCGCACTGCCCGCCACGTAAAGAATCAAGGCCGACGCGATCACGGCGCCAATCACCTGCGCGATCATGTAAGCCACCGCGTCCTTGGCGCCGATTTTCTTCGATACCAGCATTCCAAAAGTAACTGCCGGGTTGATGTGGCATCCGGAAATCGGTCCGATCGTGTACACCATTGCCAGCAGCGACAGGCCAAACGCAAATGACACGCCCAAATATCCGATCTTGCCTCCGGCCAGCACGGCGCTGCCGACACCTCCGAATACCAGCACAAATGTGCCGACAAGTTCGGCTGTATATTTCTTCATAGTTGTCCTCCCAAGATTTCGGTGGGCCAAACCGAGCGGGTCTCAAACGCGGCGCGATTCTGCCTCAAAATCGATTGCCGGTCTATGCCAAAAAGAGTCGCTTCGTGTCCGCGGAGGGCTTTAGATACTTTATGGGAAATATGAGCGCGCAGGCAACTTTGAAAGCGCGCGGCGAATCTCTTTATTGCTCATGCGAGAGAGAATTGCAGTTTCTGACGATACATGCGCGCAATCGCGGAGGCGAGGAGTCAACCGCCCGGCCGTTCTCGGATTGCTCACTTTGCTCTTACTCCCCGCGAGCCTGTTATGGAGCCAGGAGCAAGAACAGCAACACGAGACGCAACAGCAACAACAGCCAGAACAGCAACAAGCGCAGCCGCCGCCGCAATCAACGCAGCCGCAGCAACCGTCACCATCACAGCCGCAATCCAAAATCTCCGCTGAAGTGAAATTCGTCACCGTCTACGCCACCGTTCGCGACAAGCACGGCAAAATCATCTCGAACCTCAATCAGACCGATTTCGCTCTCACCGAAGACGCTCGCCCTCAAACCATCAAATATTTCGCTCGCGAAACCGATCTGCCCCTTACGCTCGGCCTCCTCGTCGATACCAGCCAGAGCCAGCGGCGCCTGATCGAACCGGAGCGTACCGCCAGCTACGCTTTCCTCGAGCACATGCTTCGCCCCGAGAAAGACAAAGCCTTTCTGATCCACTTCGATCGGGACGTCGAACTTCTACAAGACTTGACTCCGTCGCGCGAAAAGCTTCGCGCCGCGCTCGAATTGCTGCAGGCGCCGGAATTTCAGACGACGAGGGGAGGCGGAGGTTCCGGTGGGGGACCGGGTGGAGGAGGTTCTCGCGGCGGCCGCCGGGGAGGAGGCACGCTCCTTTACGACGCAATCTATCTCGCATCGAACGAGCTGATGAAAAAGCAGCAAGGCCGCAAAGCGCTCGTCGTTCTCACCGACGGTGTAGACAACGGCAGCAAAGAATCGCTCAACTCAGCCATCGCCACAGCTCAGCGCGCCGATACAGCCGTTTACTCAATTTTATTTGCGGATCCAGACGCCTACCCACATGCCGGAGGATACGGAGGTGGTCACGGCGGTTACGGTGGGGGGCACCGCTATCCAGTCGAAGATCGCCCAGACGGAAAAAAAGTACTGGCTCGACTCTCGAAGGAAACCGGCGGCGAGCTTTTCCAGGTTTCGAAAAAGCTTTCAATCGATCAAATCTACGCCCAAATCGAAGAAGAACTGCGCAACCAATACAGCCTCGGCTATACGCCCGATCACGCCAGCACCGAAGACACCTACCACCTGCTCCATCTCGCCACGAATCAGAAGGATCTAGTCGTACAGGCTCGCGAAGGCTACTACTCGGGTCCGTAGCTGGCCGCGAATCGCAGTTCGATCTACGCCGGCTCTGGAATCCCTTTCACCAGCACGACGAACCCGCTCGTGCCCGCGCGCCTGTCCTTTGAAATTTCCTGGTATTCCTTCGATTCCGCAAACTCCCGAAAGTCCGCTTCGCTCGGAAACGAAAGCAACACGACCTTCTCGAGATCCCAGCTGCCTTCCACCACGATCGGGTGCTTGTCGGCCGCAAGCAATTGCCCCTTGTAGCCGCTCATCACGCCCATAAACCGCGCCTGATATCGTTCGTACGCCGCCGGGTCGCCAATCGAAAACATCGCGATCGCATACACCGTCATCGGTCGACCTGCGCCGGCTCGCTCACTGCGCCTTTTGCTGCGCCGTCACCGTTTCCTTCACTTCCTCGGCTTTCTGCCACGTCGAGTCGGGATTGTATTTGTTCATCGCGATCGCTACGGTGTAGGTCTTCTTGCCGAGGTCCTTCTGATACACCACGCCGTCGCTCCCCACGATAAACGTCATCACGCCGGACGAGCGGTACTCCGCGGGATACGCCACAAACGCAAATCCGCCAGTCATCTTCCCGTTCACCAGGTACGGCTTAGCCCCGCCGCTCGCGTCTTTCCCTTGTGACGTCAACGTATGAAAAAAGTAGCCGCGGTACGGCTTCGACGGTCCGGCCGCTTGAGGCCGGTATCCCTCGCTCACCGCCATCGCAACGAGCGGCCCAATCGGGCTCTGCTGCTCGCCGTCACCTGCCTTCCAGTAGAGTCCGTTCTTCTTTCCCTCGTCGCTAAAAATCTTTTGCGCGTACTCGTGCTGCGACGCGAAGTACTCTTTCTGGGCGGCCGCGAGTTCCTGGCAAACTCGGATCGTCGATATTTCGTTTCGTCCCACACGCCGGTAAAGGATTTCTTTTTTGCCCATCTCCGTGTCGAAGTACCAGACGTTGCCCTTGTGGATGAGCGGAATCGGCGCGGGCCAGTTCTGCATGCCGATATAAAGCGTCGTGGTCCCGTCGGGCTCGAGTACCAGCCGGTGCATCTCTTCAAATCGGCGCGCGAAGTTCATGTGGCTCTCGCGGTCCTGCACTTCGTCGCCCGACGAGACGATCTCTTTTCCCGCAGGCCCCAGCACAGCCAGCATCGCCTTTTCGTCATTCGCCTGCGCCGCTGCCACCAGCGCCCGGCTAGCCTCTTCCGCAGTCGCAAAAGTTTGCTGCCCTTTTTGCTGCGCCAGCGCCTGGCCCGGCACTCCGCCGATCAGAATCACGGCCAGCACGGCCAATGGAATGAGACGGCCCCTGCGACTATCGTTCGCTTCGATCTTCGTCTGCTGCATCGCTCTCTTCTCCATTTTCGATTCTCTGTTACGCCGCGAACATTGCGGGAATCCGGTTACCGGTGCCCGCCCCCGCCGCCGCCGTGCGACCCGCCTCCGCCTCCGCCACCGCCATAGCCGCCGCCACCGCGCGACCCGCCGCCGTAGCCGCCTCCCCCAAAGCTGCTGCTACCGCGCGACGAATATCCCCGGCTTTCCCCGCCGTGATCGTAGTCGCTGAACGCGCCGCTGTGAGTACCGCTTTCTCCGTGCGGCTCGGCATATCCCCGGGCCGCCTGGGTGTTGCCTTCAAACGGGTGGTTTGAAGCGCCGCCCGGATGGTTGTACACATCGCCGGGCGAACGCGTGCTGGAGTGTCCGGTGTTCTGCTCGCCTCCGCGTCCGATGTTCCCCTGGCTGTTGTGACCGTTGTAGCCGTTGTGCGACTCGTTTCCGCCGTTGTGCACATTCGCTTGCACGCCCTGGTCCCCGCCACCGCGGTAATAAGCGTTGCGGTTGTAGAACGTCCGGCTGTTCGAGTAATAGGTGTTGTGGTTGTACACGACGTAGTGGTTATGCCAGTTGGTTCCCCAACTGTTCCAGCCCCAACCGTATCCGCCGTACCATCCGATCGGGTAGCCGAATCCGAATGACAAATACGGGCCGCCGTACCAAATCCCCGGATAGGGATACCATCCCGGCCACGCCACGATCGGCCCGCCGTACACGATCCAAGGATTGTAGGCTGGCACATAGACGATCTGCGGATCGGCCGGTTGAATCACGATCGTCGAGCCCTGCGACTGCACCGTCTGCTGCGGCGTGGTTTTGAGGTTTCCGGAATCCTGCGCCTTCTGACGCATCACCTGGATTGCATCCATCACTTCCTGCTGCTGGTTGTAGTAAGCGTCTCCCAGTGACGAGGTCCACGAAATATTCTTATCCATGTTCCCGAGCACGCTGGGGAACCCGGTGAGCGCCTTCACGCTCGGATCCCACTGTTGCTGGTCGACTGCTTTCGCCAGATCGTCGCCTTTCAAATCCGGATTCGCTTGCAACCAACGGTCGGCTTCCACCACTTCCGCCGGAAATGTAGACGCCGCGAGCACCTGCGCCACCAAGGAATCGGGGTAGAGGGCAATCGGAGCCACAAGCTGCTGCAACTGTTCGGGCGATTGCGTTGTGTAAGCCGATCGCTGCCCTTGTTGCTGGTCAGCTTGTTGGCCATTTTCCTGTCCTTCTTGCTGGCTAGCCAGCTGGCCTGGCTGTACCTGCTGTGACGAATCCTGCTGAGCGTCCTGGAACGCGCCGAGCGTCCGAGGCATCGCGCCCAATGCCAGCGCACTCAAAATCATCGCCGCCAGCATTCGCCCGCGCAATCGCAGCCTCCGCTCACCCGTCGCACCCTTCAAATTCCCCGCGCTCTCAAATCTCTGTGGCACCTTCATCGCCGGATGCCTCCTGTATCTCAGATGTGCAGAACATCCCTACGGTTTCATCTATCCGAATCGAGTTCTGGTACCGCTGCCGGCTAATCTTACGCCACGCTAACTGCCAAATACAGCAATCGTCCCCGTCTCACTCTAGTAACTTGCCTTTCTCACACGTGTCCAATCCTGACTCGTCTCTTCGCCGAGCCGGCAGCAAGATCCGGCTGCCTCTGTAGGCTGCCCTACAGACAGGCGCTCCCGGACCTTGCTAACTATATCGCGCCCACCCGGAGCCGCTGAGCGGCCACAGGAGATGGAATGAACCGCGAATACGATCTGTTCGAGAAGTTTCCCGACGGTTCCGTATTATGGCGCGAGTGCGTCACAGGCCTTGAAAACGCATTGGCCCATCTGAAGGAACTCGCCTCGCGCTCTCCGTACGAACATTTCGCGCTCCACACGCCCACGAACGCAGTCGTCGCACGAATTAACGTGCCTTCCTGCGATCCGCCAGCTCCCCTTCCGCCCGATCCCGCCGGCTAGACCGTCTGAGACGGATTCAAACGAATGCAGTCACTTGCGTAGGGGCGTCGCCGATGATAGAAGTAACCGTGGTCTCAATTCCAAAGCTGCAAGTCATCCAACCCGGCGAGCGGACCAGTCCCGAAGGCAAGCCGATTCGTAACAAGTTGCTTTTGTCCATCTCCGATGCAGAATTCCGCTTGATCCGTCCGCTCCTGAAATTTGTCAGCCTCCCTCACCACGAGACGCTTCATCAGCCCCACCGAATCGTGCGATTCGCTTATTTCCCGAACGACGGCTTGATCTCGCTCGTCGTCGAAATGCACGACGGAACCAGCGTTGAAGCAGGTCTCCTTGGCCGCGACGGCGCATCCGGGATCTCCGCTGTTCTGGGCCTCCCTCGTAGTCCGCTTCGAGAGATCGTCCAGATTTCAGGCGAAGGATTGATGCTCCGGATCAGCGCTTTGCGAGAGATCCTGCCTTCGACGCCTGAGCTTCAAATGATTCTCAATCGCTACGCCGCCGGACTCGCGATGCAAGTCGCCCAGACAGCCGCGTGCAACCGAATTCACAAAGTGGAACAACGCCTGGCCCGCTGGCTTCTGATTGCCCAGGATCGCGTCGAGTCGGGCGTGGTGCCTCTCACGCACGATTTCCTCGCCACCATGCTCGGGACCGATCGCCCCAGCGTCACGCTCGCCGCCGGCATTTTGCAGAGGAAGGAAATCATCGACTATGCGCGTGGTTCGCTGAAGATCCTGAATCGCAAAAAGCTGGAGAGTTTTGCCTGCGAGTGCTACAACATCGTTGCGCAGTACAACGTCGCCCCGACGATTACCCCCACCATCCTTCCGATCGATCGTCCGCGCCTGCAAAGAAAGATTCACTCGTAACCGGCGCAGTCCGATTGGAAAATTTGCCCTTCGGTCCGCCCTTTCCGCACGCCCCCCTCACGCCACAGCCAATTTCCCGGTATAATATCTCGTACTCAATGCACCCAGATCTCCGCATCTCGCTCTTCTCATGCGGAAGGTAGCTGATGCCGACCCAGTCCAAAACCCAGACTCGAACGACGACCGCTAGCTTTGACGCTGCGAAATATCACGGCCTGGACCGCGACGCGCTCATTCGCCTCTACCGCACCATGTTTCTCTCTCGCAAACTCGACGACCGCGAGATTCAGCTCAAGCGGCAGAATAAAATCTACTTCCAGATCAGCGGCGCCGGCCATGAAGCCGTCCTCGCGGCTGCCGGGCTTGTTCTCAAACCCGCCTACGACTGGTTCTACCCCTACTATCGCGACCGCGCCCTGTGCCTCATGCTCGGCGTCACGCCTTACGAAATGCTTCTTCAGGGTGTGGGTGCCAAAGACGATCCGGCTTCCGGTGGCCGCCAGATGCCTTCGCACTGGGGACATCAAAAATTGAACATCGTCTCGCGCTCCTCGCCCACTGGAACGCAGTTCCTACAATCGGTTGGCGCAGCGGAAGCTTCGCTCTACTACGCAGAGTTTCCGAAGGCGCTTGAACAGGCCAAGCAAGCGCCGCTCGGCAACGCCGTTCGCTTCCATGGCGACGAAGTCGTTTACGTTTCTTCCGGTGAAGGCGCCACGAGCGAAGGCGAATTTTTCGAGTCGCTGAATACCGCGAGCACCCGGCGCCTGCCGGTTCTCTACCTGATCGAAGACAATGGCTACGCGATCTCCGTTCCCGTCGAAGTGCAAACCGCGGGCGGCAACATTGCAAAACTCGTCGCGAATTATCCGGGCCTGCACATCGAGGAGTGCGACGGCACTGATCCCCTCGAAAGTTATGCCGCGCTCAGCCGCGCCGCCGCGCACTGTCGCGCGCGCAAAGGCCCTGCGTTAGTCCACGCGCGCGTCACCCGCCCTTACTCTCATTCGCTTTCCGACGATGAAAAACTGTACCGCTCCTCCGAAGAACGCGAGGAGGAGGCTCGCCGCGATCCCATCCCGCGATTCGGGCTTTTCCTGGTTCGCGAGGGCATTCTCGACGAGCGCGAGCTCGAAGCGCTGGAAGCCGATGTCGAGCGCGAAGTTCTCGAAGCCACTGACCGCGCCCTCCACGCCGAGCTTCCCGCGAAAGAGTCGATCTACGATTTCGTCTTCTCGCCGGACGTTGATCCCGCAGGCAAACAATTCGATTCCAGACCGAAACCGCAAGGCGAGCCGAAAACCATGGTCGAAATGGTTTCCGCCACCCTCTTCGACGAAATGGCGCGCGACGAACGTATCGTCGTGTACGGAGAAGACGTCGCCGACTGCAGCCGCGAAGAGAGTCTCGAAAGAGTAAAAGGGAAGGGCGGCGTTTTCAAAGCCACTTCGGGCCTGCAACGAAAATACGGCAGCCATCGCGTGTTCAATTCGCCGCTCGCGGAAGCCAATATCGTCGGCCGCGCTATCGGCATGGCCACGCGCGGTATGAAGCCCGTCACCGAGATTCAATTTTTCGACTACATCTGGCCCGCGATGATGCAGATTCGCGACGAGCTATCCGTCATGCGCTGGCGCTCTGCCGGACATTTCAAATCGCCCGCCGTGATTCGCGTCGCGATTGGCGGCTACCTGACCGGTGGCGCGATTTATCACAGCCAGTGCGGCGAAGTTACCTTTACTCATATTCCCGGCATCCGCGTTGTGATGCCCTCTACGGCGCTCGACGTCTGCGGACTCCTGCGCACCGCCATCCGCTCGGACGATCCGGTCCTGTTCCTCGAGCACAAGCATCTCTACCGCCAGCCCTATAACCGGTCCGAATATCCCGGTCCGGAATTCACGATTCCATTCGGCAAAGCTCGCGTCGCACGCGAGGGAACCGACGTCAGCATCATCACCTACGGCGCTGTGGTGCATCGCGCGGAAGTAGCTGCGGCCGAGCTCGCTCGCGACGGTGTCTCCACCGAAATTATTGACCTGCGCACGCTCAGCCCCTACGACTGGGAGGCGATCGCTGCCACGGTGCGCAAGACCAATCGCGCGATTGTCGCTTACGAAGACACGCGAGCCTGGGGTTATGGCGCCGAAATCGCGGCGCGCATCGCCGACGAACTTTTTGACGAGCTGGACGCTCCCGTTCGCCGCGTGGCAGCCACCGACACGTTTTGTGCCTATCAGCCGAAACTCGAAGACGCGATTTTGCCGCAGACGGAAGACATTGTCCGCGCTGTCCGCGACCTGGCTAAATATTAGAGGTTCGATGGAAACTTTTTCGAGGCTTCCAACGTAACTATCTGTAGCGCGGGAAGGGGAGTAGTCCGCGCGGGAGGGTGGCACGATGAATTGTTCGAACTGCAAGCGCGACATAACCGAGTATTCCAATTTCTGCTACTACTGCGGTACGCGCCAGCACGTCCCGTACGCCGGGACACCGCTCGTGCAGAAACGGCTGATGCGCTCCGTTGTCGATCGAAAAATTGCCGGCGTCTGCGGCGGCGTCGCCGAGTATTTCGACATTGATTCGACGATCGTCCGGCTGCTCTGGGTAGTCGCGTGTTTCGTCCCGTTCCCGCTGGTACCTGCGTTCATCGGGTACTTTATCGCGTGGATCGTGATGCCCGAAGCGCCGCTCCCCGCTCCGATCGTCACGGCGCCAACCGACGCTCAGCGCACTCCGCAAACCGCGTAGTCATTTTCTCGCCGCGTCGCGGCAAGCAAAATCCGGCGCATGGCGTGCCGGCAAAGTTATTTCAATCGCGCTCTTTCGGACGTCGCGATGGTTTTCGGCCGGCCCCGCCTCGAAAGATCGCGTGATCGAGCGAGAGCAATCCGGCGCCTGTGGTGGCCAGCGCGAAACAAGCCAGGGCGAGCAGCATCGGGAATTCGTAATTTTTTACGTCCGTGATCGCGCCTTGCGGCAGATGCACCTTCAAAACCGCCACTGCCATCTCGCCCGCCAGCAGCAGTCCCGCGATGCGCGTAAACAATCCGAGAATTAGCACGATTCCGCCGAACACTTCCAGAACGCCCGCGATGTAAACGAAGTAGCCCGGGAATCCCATCTTCTCGAAGAATCCCATGATCTCTCGCGTGTGCGTGAAGAGCTTCGGGTAGCCGTGAAAGATAAAGATGATTCCCAATCCCGCGCGCAGCAGCAGCAGCGCGAGTGGCTTCAATTTCTCCAGAGTCTCCATGTGAGTGCTCCCGTCCCTGATGCCAGCGTTGAAACCACCGCGGGATTGTACCAGAACCGAAAACTGCTCCGGCTTCGAAACCCGTGGAAACTTCCCAGTGAACGCGTTCCGCGCAGCCCGCGACGGATAGTGTAAAATCGTCGCTTGTTTCTGGAGATGTTTTTCGAATGACGGGATCGATACGAACCATTGGCGTCAGCACCGGCGGAGGCGATTGCCCCGGATTGAATGCGGTGATCCGCGCGGTGGTACGCGCGGCGCGGCTCGATTACGGCTGGCGCGTCGTCGGCGTGACGAACGGCTTCAACGGCCTCATCTGGCCCGAGCAATCGCAAGAACTCACTCCCGAATCCATCCGGGGAATTCTGCCGCGCGGCGGAACGATTCTCGGAACGACGAATCGCGGCAATCCGTTCGCGTATCCCGTGGAAGAGAACGGGCGCCAGATCGTGCAGGATTATTCGCGGCGCTGCATCGAGGGCGTCGGGAAACTTGGAATTGACGGCCTCGTGGTGATTGGCGGCGACGGCACAATGACGATCGCCCACGAATTCGCCAAGCTCGGCGTGAAGGTCGTGGGCGTGCCGAAGACAATCGACAACGATTTGTCCGCGACCGAGGTGTCGTTCGGATTCGACACCGCACTGCACGTGGCTACCGACGCGATCGACCGTTTGCATACGACGGCCGAGAGCCACTCCCGCGTGATGGTTATCGAGGTGATGGGCCGCGACGCGGGCTGGATCGCCCTTCATTCGGGGCTCGCAGGCGGAGCCGACGTAATTCTGATTCCGGAAATCCCGTTTACGATCGAGACAGTGTGTGAAGCGATCCAGCGTCGAGAAGCCCTGGGCCGCTCGTTCTGCCTTGTGGTGGTGGCGGAGGGAGTGAAACTTCCGGAGCGCGACGCGCTCGGGAAACCATTCCCCAAGCCGCAGCCGGGACAAGTGGCGAATTCGATCGGATTTGCGATCCGTGAATACACGAACAAGGAAGTGCGCGTGACGGTGCTCGGTCACGTACAGCGCGGAGGTTCGCCCAGCCCGTTCGACCGGATTCTCGCGACGCGTTTCGGAGTTGCAGCCGTGGATCTGGTGGCGCGTGGGAGTTTTGACCGCATGGTTTGCCTGCGCGCGGGTAAGATTGAGAATGTTCCGCTGGCGGATGCGATCGGGGCGCCCAAACTGGTGGACCCGAAAAGCGATTACGTGCGGGCGGCCAGGGCGGTAGGAATCACGTTCGGTGACCGCCCGTGACCCGAAAACTGCTTCTCGGATTCGCGGTGCTGCTGGTGATCGCGGTGGGCGCTTACTATCAGTTCCATCATGCGCAGCGCGCGATCGAGACCGCCTATGCCGGGAACCGGTTGGTCACTCTGCAGAGTACGACCGCGCAGGTGCGTGAGGCGGTGGCTACGGTCGGTTTTGGAGATCGCCTGGAAGTGCTCGAGCGGTTTCAGGATCAGGTCCGCGTTCGCACCGCGAACGGTGCGACGGGCTGGGTGTACGAACGCGATCTCCTCTCCGCTGATGTGTGGCAAAAGGCGGCCGATCTTGAGAAAAGGACAGGAACGATGCCGTTTCAGGCGCGCGGCCACACGAAGGTCCTCACAAATTTGCGCGTGGACGCAGGCCGGGAGGCAACTCGAATCCGGCAATTGAGCAAATCGGTGCCGCTCGAGATTTTCGAGCGCAGAGCTGTCGAGGTGGCGCCGGCGACGACCCCAGGAGCCGAAGACGACGCGGGTGGCGAGCCGGCAGCGGCGAAGAAACAGGATTGGTGGCTCGTGCGAGCGCAAATTTCGGAGAAGGATTCAGTTTCCGGATGGATTCTCGGACGCTTCATCGAGCTGGACGTGCCCCAGCCGCTGCCGGACTATGCGAGTTCGGCGGGCATGCGTATCGTGGCGTGGTTCGAGCTGAATCAGGTACTCGACTCCTCCGGAAAATCCCGCCCGCAGTATCTTTTGGTAGGCGCGCACGGGCCAGAGGGCCAACCTTGCGATTTCTCCGTGTTGCGAGTGTACACATGGGGAAAACAGCGGGCCCGCTATGAGACGGCTTACGTCGAGAGCGGTGTTTGCGGGAAACTTCCCGTGAACATAACGAAACCGCGCGAACCCGCGGGCGACACGACGTTCGCATTCGAAGATCTCGGCTCTGGCAAACCGGAAGAGCGGACTTACAAAATGCATCAGACGATTGTCCGTCGCGTGAAGCAGCCCGGCGAAGCAAAGCCCCGCAAGCGCGGCCATTAATCATCGAGCTTCATTGTCTTTTATTCCGCCTCTGAGTTGTGCGCAGATGCGTTAGATTCATCTTCTATGCCCGTTCGAGTTTCTCCGGTTCACATCAGCGGACTTCTTGCCGGATTGCTGGTCACCGGTGCCCTCGTCGCAGGATGCTCGCAAACCGCCACGCAGGCGCAACCCGCGAAGCCAGCCGCGCCGGTGCTGGAGTTCATCGGACAGTGGGGAGTGAAAGGCGACGGGCCCGGGCACCTGCAGGAGCCGGTGAGCATTGCTACAGATCCGCTCGGGAATGTGTACGTGGCCGACGCAGGCAGCCTCTTCATCCACAAATTTGATTCGCAGGGAACTCCGCTGCTTTCTTTCCAGGAAGATCCTCTGAAGCACCCGCAGTGGATCGCAGTGGACAGCGACGGAGACATCTACGTTTCTGATCCGGTTCGCGGAAGTATCTTCGTGTTCTATCCCGGGGGAGAAAAAGACATTCACCGCGAATTGCGTTTGAAGAACCGGCCGGGTAAGGAGGCGTTTGTGAGCGTCGCCGTCGGCGCGGACGAGCTCATCCACGTGCTGGATTCGAAGACCGGAAAGGTTGACACGTACACGCCGAGATTTCGGCTCGAGCACTCGTGGATCGCGTCGAGCGGCTCCGGATCCGGCAACTCGGGTAGCTCGGGCGGTTCCGCCGATGCGGGATCGCATCCTGGCCCAATTGCGATGGGTCCGGACGGATACCTCTACATCGCGGACGAGCGCGGAAGCCGAATCGAGCGCTTCACGGACGGAGGGCAGTTCGTCTCGGAGGTGAAATCCGGCGCCGGCGGATTAGCCGGAAAGCTCAGCGCTCAATTTACCGTGTCCAGAACGAACATCTTCGCGATGGATGCGGATGGACGGACGCTGCACGTGTGGACGATTGACGGCAAGCCGAAACTCGACATGGATCTCGCGCCACAGCTGGGGCAAGCGTCGCGTCCCGCGCCGGCACTGGCGATGAGCCCGCGCGGAGAGTTACTGGTGCTCGATCAGCCCGAAGCGCGGGTGCTGCGTTACCGCACCAACTTCTAGGAAGTCCTCGCGCTACTTCCGAGCCATCTTTTCAACCATGAATAGAAGCAGCTGGCGGTCCCGCGGATCCATGCGACCCACCAGGTCCTGCACTCGAAGCATGAAGCGCGACCACTTGCCCGAGCTGGCCCAGTCCTTCTCCAAGGCCTTGCCCTTCGCCGATGCGTTAGGAAGAGCCGGTGGCTTTTCACCGTCGTAGAAAAGTTGATAGAGGGGAATGTCGAGCGCGCGAGCGAGCTTTTCGAGAGTTTCGATTGCCGGGACAGTGTGCCCATTCTCAACGCGCGAGATGTAGCAACGAAGCAAACCCGTGCGCTGTTCAATGTCACCTTGCGAAAGGTTCTTCTGTTCGCGAATGGCCCGCAATCTGTTTCCAATCATCATGGTGTTGATCTCCCCTGTTCAGTTGTAGAAGGAAACCGAGCGCGTGTCAATTGCGTTCAGGCTTCCGTTTTTGAGCTTCCTCGAGCTGCTCTTCGAGGCGTTTCTTGTCAGTGATATCGGTGGCGAGTCCGGCGATGCGGCAAATCCGGTCGTGCGAGTCGCGAACAATGTAGCCACGATCCCAGATACAGCGCACCGATCCGTCCGGCCGGACGATTCGATACTCCGCGTCATACTGCGAGTCTTTGGTTTCCTGGTCGAAAAAGGTGAGCGCCCTCTCGTGATCGTCCGGATGAACGGAATCGAGCCAGGAGTGAGGATCGGCGTAGAGGCTCGCGCACGGCCGGCCCCAGACAATCTCATAGGCCGGGTTCACGTACAGAACCCGCATCTCGGTGATGTCCATCAACCAGAAAACGTCGGAAATCGTTGCGGCGATCTGCTGAAACCGGTCGTTGCTATCTCGCAAGGCTTTTTCGGCGAGCAACCGTGCCACGACCTCTGCCTGCAGCGTCTCGATTGTGGCAGTAAGATCGCGCGTCTTCCCTTGGACGGTCTCCTGGAGGATGCTCTGCAACCCGAGCAAACCCTCTTCGATGCGCCGGCGCTCGGAGAGCGTGGCGGCGATGGCCAGCGTAGCTGTGCCGGTGACGCCAACAAACGCCGCCAGAACCATCAAACCTACGTTGAAGTTAGGCGTCACGAAAGGGCCGTATCCGTGCAACGTTCCCCAGATTGCGATGCCGAATAAAAGAAGAGAAGTTCCCGCCGCTTCGAGCTGGCAAAAGCGAAAACCCGCCCAGATCAGGAACGGAACGCACATCCACGGCATCAAGAGCTGCTTCTGCTCGAAGTAAGCCGAGAGCGGCCCGAAGATCGTGAGGCAGACCGTAATCAGGCTGAGCAGCAGCACCGAGAGCTCCAGAAGCTCGCGTTTATCCAACCGATGATGAGGTGTGCCAAAAACCAGAATGAGGAACGGAGCGAACATTAGAGCGCCGATCGAATCGCCCACGGCCCACGTGAGCCACATCAGCCCCTTATCCGGACCTTGGGAGAACCCCGCAGGGTAGAGGTAGGCAATGCAAATGGATGCGCTGATGATAGGCGTAAGGACCGATCCGAACGCCACAAACTTGATTACGTCCCACGCGGTTTCGAAAGTTTTGACACCCCGTGAAAACCGGTTGATGAGATAGGTGGCAACAAGGACCTCGAGCAAATTCGCGACGGAGATCGCGAGCGCAGCCTTCACAGGCGTGTGGCCCGCCTCGCAGACCAGGAAAGATGCCAGGAAGATCGCCGGCCAGACGCGATACCCCAGAAGTATCAAGGCCGCCAACCCAACTCCGACGGGCGGCCAGACAGGCGATACGGGCGGATGAAGAACGGTGATCTTCAGTCCAAGTATACCGGCCAGAAAGTAAGCGCCCGCCACGAGAGCGAGTAGTGCGAGGTCTTTGCCGGAGCGGGGAAATGCGGCGCTCGTCTTGAGACGGCTTAATAGTATTCGGCCCACGGTCATCGATCCGCCTCCGCGTGGATCAGTCTACCGTCGCAACAACCTTTGCTGAAATCGCCAGCGCGCCGGGTCCGGTACGAGATTTCAGGCGCGTTGAATTTCGGCATACGCTAGCCTGCATGGGTGGCGGAGTCAAGCGCGGACGGAGAATGCGAGCAGATAAAGTCGCCGCGAGAGCACTGCATCCTGGAAAACAGCGAACCGCTTCTGCAAAGTGTCATCGATGGGATACCATTCCACCCGGGGTGACACAAAATGGCGTTGTTGCTGACGGAAGCCGACGTAAAGCAGCTGTTGACGATGCCGCTGGCGCTTGTGGCGGTGGAGGATTCGTTCCGGGGGCTCGCGGATTCAAGCGCCATCGTGCATCCGCGCCAGCGCTTGCACGTTCCCGGCAAGAGTTATTTGCACTACATGGCTGCGGCGGATGCCGTCGGCGGTTACATGGGCTTAAAGATTTACTCGAGCGCGAAGGAAGGATTGCGATTTCTCATTCCGCTTTTCCACATCGAGTCGGGGGATTTGCTGGCAGTGGTGGAAGCGGACTACCTGGGACAAATTCGAACAGGTGCGGCGAGTGGAGTGGCGACGCGGCTGATGTCGCGCGCGGATTCCCGCGTGGTGGGAATCATCGGCACCGGATTGCAGGCGCGAACGCAGTTGGAAGCGATTTCAGCGGTGCGCAAGCTAACGGAAGTGCGAGCGTACGGACGCGATCCGCAAAGACGCGAGGCATTCGCCGCGGAGATGGCGGCGCGTTTGAAGCTGCCGGTGAAGGCGGTGGCCACGGCGGAGGAGGCCGTCGGCGGCGCCGACATTGTGGTCACTTCGACGACCGCGACGAATCCCGTTCTCGAAGGCCGGTGGCTCGCGCCGGGCATGCATATCAACGCGATCGGAGCCAATTTCCCGCAGAAACGCGAGCTCGATGCCGACGCTGTGAATCGCTGCGACGTGATTGCGGCCGACTCTCGCGAGCAATCGAAACTCGAAGCAGGCGACCTGATTCAGGCGTTCGGCGATGATGCGAAGCGGTGGGACAGCGTTCGCGAACTCGCGGATATTGTAGGGGGAAAGCTTCCGGGACGATCGAACGCGGAACAGGTCACGCTTTTCAAATCGAATGGAATCGCGATCGAAGACATCGTGGTAGCCGGGCGCATTTACGAACTTGCCCGTGAGCGAAAAGTAGGAAGGGAAATTCCCATGTGGGATAAGGATGCCAGATTCGGCGAAGCGCGAGGCGCCTAAACGCGAACGCCGCGAAGGCGCCGCTTGAGCGCATCCCGCAAGCGCACGCGCGTATCTTCGGGAAGCGGCGCCGGCTCGGAATTGCAATAGATCTGGATCGTCTGCTTGGTTGTGTCAACCACCACCTTGCAGTCTTCGCAATGCTCGAGGTGCTTTTCGATGGAAGCCTTCAGGGTGGAGTCGAGCGCTTCGTCGAGGTAATTCGAAAGTTCCTTCACGATGTTTCTGCAATTCACGAATTTTCACTCCGTCGAAAATAACGATTCAACTTCTGCCGCAGCTTGAGGCGCGCTCGAAGCAATCTGGATTTCACCGCCGGCACCGACAGGCCCAGCGCCTCCGCCGTCTCCTCGGTGGATAATTCTTCGATGTCGCGAAGCTGAAAAACGACTCGAAAAGATGGATCCAATTCCGAAATTGTTGTGTTGAGAATTCCCGAAAGTTCGGATTGCTCGTAGCGATCTTCGGGAGAAGGTCCCCAGTCCTCCACGTCGCGAGGAATCAATTCCTCGCCCGTGTCGATTTCTTCGTCGAGAGAAACCTGATTGGGCCGGCGCTTGCGGAGCTTCATCAGCGCCTGGTTGACGGCAATGCGCACAAGCCAGGTGTAAAAGCGCGAGTTGCCTTGAAATTCTCCGAGGTGCTCGAAGGCCTTCAGAAACGATTCCTGCATCGCGTCTTCCGCATCCTCGCGGTTCTGGGTGATGTTCTGCGCGAGGCGGAAAATCTTGCGTTCGTAGCGGCTGACCAGGGTTTCGAAGGCGGAAATGTCCCCCGCTTTCGCTGCCGCGACGAGTACGGGCTCGTCGTCCTTCACAACCTGCGAAGGCAGGGCGTGCGCCGGAGGTGCCACCGGATTCATTTTCGGAGCGCTCATCTGATCGTCCAATCCGAAGGGGTATCCTGAATGGACAGGGTAGCACAGGTTGAGATGGCGAAGGTCGTCGACACAGTCACGCCCGATTAGACGAGCGAACGTGGCCGTGGGATGCAGGAAAATGGGCCCTGCTGGCGAGGCGGGGAAGGGCGAATGTTTCTTGACAACCGCGAGAGAGTTTTCGTATGCTTGATTTTCGAACGAACGTTCGACAAGTATTCGAACCTTTCCCGATGCCAAAAGCTCATTCCCAGCCGCGCGTTTCGCCCTCCAAACAACAGCTCATCTTGCGCCATGCGGCGCAGGTATTCTGCGACAAGGGCTACGAAGGCGCGTCGATCCGCGACATCAGCCGGTCGAGCGGCGTTTCGCTCGCCGGGATGTACTACTACATTAAAAGCAAACAGGAGTTGCTCTATCTGATTCAGCTGGTCACGTTCAAGACGATCGTCGCGCGGCTCGAGAAACGGCTGAAGGGTGTGAGCGACCCGGCTGAAAAATTGCGGGCGCTGGTGCAAAATCACCTGGAATATTTTCTGCGTCATCCGGTGGAAATGCGGGTCCTAACGCACGAAGACGAAGCGCTCGAAGGGGAGTATCGTAAGGAAGTGCTGGAAGTGAAACGGCGCTATTATTCGATTGCGCTGGGGATTTTCGAGGAAATGCGCAAAGCGGGAATCGCACGGCGCGTGAATTCGCGCGTGGCTGTGCTGTCGCTCTTCGGGATGATGAATTGGGTTCACACCTGGCATCGCCCGCAGACGGATCCGCAAGCGCACCCGCTGGCGGAGACGATGATGGGGATGTTTCTGCACGGCGTGATGGCCGAGGGACACGAGATGCCGGATTTGAAACCGGCGCGAGTGGGGCGCAGCGGTATTGCCGTGGCGGGGCGCGCGGCGGGATAATTCGTGGCACTGGATAGGCCGAGCGATTTCAATTCAACAGAATAGAAAACGGAGACGATAAACAATGGCAACGACAACGGTGGTGGAACAGAAGCAGCTGGTGAAATACGAAACCGACGGCGGCCTGGCGATCATCCAGATGGACGATGCGCCGGCGAACACGTACACATACGAAATGATGCAGCAGCTCGACACGCTGATCTTGCGCGCGCGGATGGACGAGAGCGTTCACGTGATCGTACTGCGCGGAGCAGGCGAGAAATTTTTCTCGGCGGGCGCGAGCATTCCGATGCTGACGCAGGCCGATCCCACGTTCAAATATTATTTTTGCCTGCACGCCAACGAAACTCTCTCGCGCCTGGAGCAGACGCCCAAACTTGTGATTGCGGCGCTGAACGGGCATACGGTCGGTGGCGGGCTGGAAATTGCGATGGCTTGCGATATTCGCATCGCGAAAAAAGAAGGCGGAAAGATCGGGCTGCCTGAAGTAAATCTTGGCGTGCTGCCCGGAACGGGCGGGACGCAGAGAATTTCGCGAATCATCGGGCGAGCGCGGTCGATTGAATTGATGGCGACGGGGCGCACGTTCAGCTTCGAAGAAGCGCTTGAATTCGGCCTGATTCACTACATTTACGAGCGCGACACTTTCTGGGACGACGTCCTGGCCTATGCGCGGCAGTTCTGCCCGCCGAATAAGGCTTCGCGCGCCGTGGGACGAATCAAGCGCGCGGTCGTGACGGGATCGGAAGTTGGTTTCGCGGAAGCGCTGGGAATTGAGCGCGAGATGCAGCAGCTGCTCTTTACGAGTGAAGACGCGAAGGAAGGGCTGAAGGCGTACGTCGAGAAGCGTCAGCCGGAATTCAAAGGGAAGTAACTCGGCCGATTGATGGACTCGTCGGCGGTGTAAAATGCGGGCGGTCCGATTTCACGCGGACCAGTTTCGGGCGATTCAGTTTCACGCGCCATGGGCGTGTGAGTGAGTGAGTTTCAAGGGGCGAATGAGGACACTACCCGACTATCTCCGCAAGGGAATGAAGCTGATTCTCGTCGGAGCAAATCCCGGCGACCGTTCGGCGCGTGTGGGGCATTACTACGCCGGGCGCTCGAATCAATTCTGGCCGATGATGTACGAATCGGGCGTGATTCCCGAACCGCTGGGCTATGAGGATGACCGCCGCTGCCTCGAGTTTGGCATCGGGATGACGGATCTGGTGAAGCGCCCGACGCGCGGCATCGAGGAGATCGAGCGGCAGGAATTCGCGGAAGGACGAGTGTTGCTGGCTCAGAAGCTCGAAGAGATGCGGCCGCGCGTGATCGCATTCAACGGGAAAATGGTGTACGAGAAATTTACGGGGCGCCCGTGCAAGCTCGGCTTGCAGAAAGAAAAACTGTACGACGCGCAAGTGTTCGTGCTGCCGTCAACGAGCGGACAAAATGCGGGTACGGACCGGGCGTTGAAGAAGCGATATTTCAAGCAACTGGCCGCGCTGTTGAAGAGTCTTAAGGATTAGAGGATATTTACGATGGCTGAAGCCGCGAAACCGGCAACCGGCGCGAAGCAGCAACCGAGCGCTGCGCCGGTGGTCCTCGAAGAGCGAAACGGCAGCATTGCCACGATCCGATTGAACCGGCCGGAAAGGCTCAACGCATTAAACATCGAGATGGGGCGGGCGCTGGTTCACGCGCTGCTGCGCGCTTCGCAAGACAATTCCGTTCGCGCGGTGGTGGTGACGGGAGCCGGGCGCGGGTTTTGTGCCGGCGGCGACGTGGAGCTTCTGCGAGATCTCCGCAAGCGCAACGCGAGCGATGAACTGAAGGCGCTCCTCGAGGCCGGCAAAGAAATTTGCCTTTCGATCGCGACGATGACGAAGCCCGTGATCGCGGCGGTGAACGGGCCGGCGGCGGGCGGCGGGATGAATCTCGCGCTCGCGGCCGATATCCGAGTGGCATCGGACGCGGCCAGTTTCACAGAGTCATTTGCGAAGGTTGGTTTATATCCCGATTTCGGCGGAACCTATTTTCTGCCGCGAATCGTGGGACCGGCCCTGTCGGCGGAATTGTTCTACACCGCGGAAACGCTCTCGGCGGCCGACGCACTGCGGCTGGGAATCGTTAACCGCGTATTTTCCGCGGCTCAATTTGAAGCGGAGACGCAGAAAATTGTCGAAGTGCTTGCGGGAGCGCCTACGGTGGCGCTGCGGGACGTGAAACGCACGATTGTGGCCGACGATAAAAAGGCGCTAGAAATGAAGCTTGACGAAGAAATTCGGCTCCAGATTCACTGTTTCCAATCGGAAGATTGCCTCGAAGGGCTGAATGCCTTCTTCGAAAAACGGAAACCGAATTTCAAAGGTCACTAGCAGCGAGTGGCTCGACGAGATTTCAGAAATCATAACGGACCCGGTGAGGAGAACTCTAAATGCCTGCAGCACGCATCGGCACTTTTGACGATTGGGTGGATTTGTTTCGCGTTTGGCGGAACGACATCGGCGTAAATTACCCCGAAATTGAAAATTATCAGTTCGAAGCGAAGTTCGGGCCTACGCGATCGAACGAAATCGAATTTGGAGCGTTCAAGGGGCGTCCGAAATGGCAGCGCGTGCTGCAGATTCCCGACCAGCGAATCCGCGATGGCCTGATGAACTTGATCGTCTATCAGGGCGATACGGAATTCGCATCGGTGGAACAGCAGCGGCGGCTTTTCGCGCATTCACCGAGCGAGCACGACCGGAAATCGCTCTGCCGGGTGGTGACGGAAGAAATGCGGCACGGCTGGCAGATGTGCCACCTGCTGATCAACCATTTCGGATATAGCGGAAAAGTGGAAGCGCAGAAAATGCTCGAGCGGCGTGCATTCGAGCAGAAGCGATTGCTGGGCGCGTTCAATCAGATCGTTGACAACTGGCTGGATTTTTTCACGTACACCGATTTCGTCGATCGCGACGGAAAATTCCAGCTCACAATGCTGAGCTATTCGGGATTCGAGCCGCTCGCACAGTCGATGAACCCCATGTTGCGCGAGGAGTCATTCCATCTGGGCACGGGTCATGACGGGCTGAAGCGAATCGTGAAGGCCGGCGTGGTGCCGCTCAACATCGTGCAGAAGTACATCAACAAATGGATCCCGGTCAGCTATGACCTCTTCGGCGTCGATTCGTCAAGCTCCGCCCACTGGTTCTACGTGTGGGGATTGAAGGGACGCTACGACGAAGCCCAAACTCACCAGGAAGCGGACCTGGGGCACATGAACGAACACAATCGCGAGCTCTTCCATCTTGAGTGCGAGAAGCTGATCGAGCAGATTAATAAGCACGTTCCTGCCGGCCAGCCGAAACTGTTCGTTCCCGATCTGAAGTTCAACCGCCACATCGGCGAGTTTGCCGACCAGCCCTACAGCGTAACCGGCGAGCTCTTGAGTCCCGAAAAATTTGCGGAGCATGCGAAAGAGATGCTGCCACAACCGGAAGACATCAAGCTCGTGAACGAAATTCAGATCACCGAGCCGAAGTGGGTCGGGCCGAAGGGGAGCATGGAGTAACGTGCGTCCTCGCACCGACGCGGAAAGCGCAGCGCGCGGCTACACCTTCAGCGAGTTGATGGTGGCCGCGGCGGCACGGGAAATCGGGGATGGCGAACTCGTATTCGTCGGCATGCGGCTACCGATGCTGGCATTCCTCGTGGCCCGCAGTACGCACGCACGCGGCGCGATCGGACTTTTTGAGAACGGCATCATCCGCGAGAATCCTTCTATCGAATTACTTTACACGATGGGCGATCCGCCGAATTTGCGTGGAGCTACGCAGTGCGGACAGATGCTCGACGTAATGGGCCTTTTGCAGCAGGGACGCGTGGACGTTGGATTTCTGGGCGCGGCGGAAGTGGATCGCTTCGGCAATTTGAACACGACCTGGGGACATCGCAATCGCGAGATGCAACGCTTGCCCGGTTCCGGCGGCGCGTGCGACATCGCATGTCTCGCGAAACGCACGATTGTACTGCTCGTCCACGATCGCGGGCGTTTGACGGAGCGAGTGAGCCACGTCACATCACCCGGCTACGGTTCGGGCGACGGCTGGCGCCACGCGCAGGGCCTTCCTCCCGCCTCGGGTCCATCCGCTGTGATCACGACGATGGGTGTGCTGCGGTTCGGCGCCGACGGCGAAGCATTTCTCGCCTCCGTGCACCCGGGCATCAGCGTTGAAGAAGTGCTCGCAAATACCGGCTGGACGTTACGCGTAGCCGATGAATTGATCGAGACGCAGCCTCCGAGTGATGCGGAGCTGCAAGTAATGCGCACGATCGATCCGAATCATTTCTGGACGCGGTGACCCGGCTCGCGCCTGACGACGACAATATGGCTACTGAATCCAAGTTAATGACGATGCGCGAGGCAATCGCGCAACATGTGCCTTCGGGTTCGATGGTTCTGCTGGGCGCGCAGCTCGAGCAGATGATTCCGTTTGCTGCGGGACACGAGCTGATCCGCCAGGGACGGCGCGATCTCACGATCGTCGGGCCGATTTCGGATATCCTGTTCGACCAGCTGATTGGAGCGGGGTGCGTCTCACGCGTGATGGCTGCGTGGGTGGGGAATGTTTCTGCGGGCGTGGGATACTGTTTCCGGCGAGCGGTGGAAAGCGGAATTCCGCGGCGCATCGAAACGGTTGACTACTCGAATTTTACGCTCGCGCTGGCGCTGCACGCGGCGGCGCTCGGCGTTCCGTTCATGCCGACCTATGCGACGCTCGGCAGCGACCTGCTCAAAAAGAACGGCAACCTGCGGGAATTTTCATCGCCCGTGAGCGAAGAAAAGCTTGTGGCGGTGCGCGCGCTGCGGCCCGATGTGGCGATCGTTCATGTGCAGCGGGCTGACGCGCAGGGCAACGCGCACATCTGGGGAAGCCTCGGAGTGGCGGTAGACGGAGCGCGGGGTTCGCGGAAGGTAATCGTCGTCGCCGAGGAAATTGTCGAGGCCGGATTGATTGCCTCTGACCCCAATCGCACTCTGATTCCCGGATTTCTGGTGTCGGCGGTCGTGCATGAACCCGGCGGCGCCCATCCATCGCCCGTGCAGGGATATTATGGCCGCGACCACGCGTTCTTCGGCCAGTATCACGACCTCACCCGGCGGGTCGAGGACTTCGAAAGTTGGCTGGCGCAATGGATTCTGCAGCCGACCGACCGGCGCGACTACCTCAAGCGACTCGGCGAGGAGCGATTCAATTCGTTGCGGGTGCGCGAACACGCTTTCTCTGCGCCAGCGGACTACGGATTCTGATGGCCGAAGATATTCTGGCGAACATCGAGATTTCTCCCCGCGAAGTGAAGGATCTGCTCGATCGCGGCGCAAAATTCCTTTTCGTGGACGTGCGTGAGAAATGGGAATTCGAAACCTCGCGCATCGAAGGCTCGACGCTCGTTCCTCTGCGTGAAGTGCCGGAAAATCTGGCGCGTTTTGAAGGGGCCGAGGAAATTGTGTTGTACTGCCACCACGGAATCCGAAGCTTTGACGCGGCGGCCTGGCTGCGTTCGCAGGGCGTCGAAGGTGCGCGTTCGATGGCGGGCGGAATTGATCGCTGGTCGGTGGAAGTGGATCCGAATGTGCCGCGATACTGAGAGGACGCAATCCCATGAGTGATGCGAAGCGAAGCCCAGCGCGAAAAACGATCCGGGTGCTGCACAAGCCCACTTGAACCTCCTGCCGGAAGGCAAGAGGTCTCTTGCAAAAGAAGGACGCCCAGCTCGAATTTCGCGATCTCGATAAAGAACGGCTCAGCGCTGCCGAAATCGACCAGCTGATTGGCGATCGCGACTACCGCGATTTTCTGAATACTCGGAACGAGCTATACCGCAGAAAGAAAATGAAAGAGAATCCGCCATCGCGCGCGGACGCGATTCGCATGATGGCGAAAGAGCCGAACCTGATTCGCAGGCCTGTGATACTTTGCGGCGGACGCGTGTTACTGGGTTTTGACGAAGAGGCCATTGCGAATCTCTAGTCGCGGCCGCCGAACCTTACGAAGTCTTTGCCGAGGACCCTTTGCCGCCCATCATCGATATCCACATTCACATCACGCCGATGGAAGGCTTCAAGGCGGAAGCGCAAGAGCTTGTTCGGCGTGGACGAACCGATTTTGACGATGCGGTCCGTTTTGCTGCCAGCCCCGGCGAGTTTCTAAAATTCATGGACTCGGCCGAAATCGAGCGCGCCGGATTGATCAATTACGTCAGCCCGGATGTGATCGGGTTTTCCGCGGAAGTGAACGATTGGGTGGCGCGCTATTGTTCGGCTGACCCGCGGCGCCTGCTGGCGTTCGGCTCGGTCCATCCAAAATATGTTCCCGATCCTGGCGCAGAAGTCGACCGGCTGAAGAAGATTGGCATTCGCGGACTCAAAGTTCATCCGTCGCACCAGCTTTTCGCGCCCAACGACTATCGCAACGGGCTCGGACCGCTGCGCGGAATGTACGAAAGGGCGCAGGCGAACGGAATCCCCGTGATGATTCACACGGGAACTTCGATTTTTCCCGGCGCGCGCAACGCGTATGCGCAGCCGATTCTCGCCGACGATGTGGGCGTCGATTTTCCCGACCTCGTCGTGATCCTCGCGCACGGCGGCCGCCCGCTCTGGATGAACGAGGCGTTCTTTCTGGTCCGGCGGCACAAGAATATGTATATGGACATTTCCGGGATTCCTCCGCAGAAGCTGCTGGAATATTTTCCGCGGATCGAGGAAATCGCGGATAAGGTGCTTTTCGGCACGGACTGGCCAGGGCCCGGCGTTCCTGGTGTGCGAGGAAATATCGAAAAATTTCGCGCTCTGCCGATTTCGGCGGAAGCGCAGCAGAAAATATTGTACGACAACGCAGCGCGTCTTTTTCCGCTGCAAGCGTAAATCCGAGAGAAATCCATGGATGTAAAGACGATTGGAGTGATTGGAGCTGGGCCGGCGGGACGCGAAATCGCGCGCGCAGCTCTTCTCGGCGGTTACCGGACGATTCTTGAAGACGTGTCGCCCGGCACGCTCGAACAGGCGACCGCAGCGATCGAGCAATCGCTCCGCGACGACGTGACTCGCGGACGGCTGAAGCGCGACGAAGTCGATGGCGCTCTGGCTCGATTTTCAACCGCGCGCCGAGTGGACGAAGTGTGCCGCGAGGCCGATTTGCTCTTCGAGACCGTGCCCGAGGAAATGGAAGTGAAGCTCGAGATTTTTACTATCTTCGACAAATTTGCGAAACCCGATGCGATTTTGGCGAGCAGCACGTGGCTTTCGATTACGGAGATCGCCGCGATTACGTTTCGCACCGAGAATTGCGTGGGAATGCGATTCGTCAATCGCGCGCCGCAGAAGAGTCTGCTCGAAATTGTACGCGGAGCGGATTCGTCGGACGCAACCGTTGCGGCATGCGTGGAAATCGGGCGGCGGATGGGATTGGAAGCAGTGGTGCTGCGCGAACCGCCGGAGTTTGCCGTCGGGCGCGACACGGATGCTGTATCTCGAGCGAAGGGCCACGCGGAATGAACCTCGCGCACCGAATCGAATTCCTTGAGGGCGATCTGACGGAAATGGATGTGGACGCGATCGTCAACGCCGCGAATAACGATCTAAAACTCGGCGGCGGAGTCGCGGGTGCGATTCGCCGCAAAGGTGGCCCGGAAATCCAGACGGAATGTGATGCGATTGGCACGATTCCAGTGGGCGGGGCAGCGATCACCTCGGGTGGCGGCTTGAAAGCGCGTTATGTGATTCACGCGGCGAGCATGGAGCTTGGCCGCCGCACCGAAGCGCTCGCGCTACGAACCTCGACGGCACATTCTTTGCGCATTGCCGCGCAGAAGAAATTTAGGACGATCGCGTTCCCGGCGGTGGGCACCGGCATCGCGGGATTCCCGCTGCGCGAGTGCGCGGAAATCATGCTGCGCGAAGTGGCGAAACATTTTGATGCGCCCAGTTCGCTCGAGCAAGTCACGTTCGTCCTGTTCGACAAGGAAGCGCTCTCCGTTTTCCAGAGTGTCTGGCGCGATATGAACGCAAAGGGAGCCGCTGCGTCGTGACGCCGGATGAGGAAATGGTTGTGAAAGTGCGGCGGGAGCTCGCGAAGTACGAACATCCGATATTCGATTTCGAGGCGCGCGGCGCCTCGGAATGTGTGGAAGTGATCATTCGTTTCAAGCCCGCGCGCGCGGACGTTCACGAATACACGATCCAGCTGCGACCGCGCGAAATCGAGCATTCGCAGTTTCCGTGGACCTTTCAGAAGCACCTCTACGACTGCCTGCACGACTACGTCATCGAGATGTTCACGCGCAATCCCCAGCGGGAAAATTAATGCTTGAGCACCCTGCGTCCTCGCCGCTCGCGGAGATTCTCGCGAAGAGAATCGGCTCGCAAGGTCGAATTACGTTCGCAGAATACATGGAAGCTTGTCTCTATCATCCGCAGTACGGGTATTATGCGAAGCCGGATCAGCAGTCGCGGCGCGATTACATCACAAGTGTGGACGTGAGTCCGGTGTTCGCGCGATTGCTCGCGCGGCAATTTCATGAGATGTGGACTCTGCTCGGCCGGCCGCAGCCATTCTTGCTCGTCGAGGCCGGCGCAGGAACCGGGCATCTGGCGAACGAGATTCTGGATTGCGCGTCCGAATCCCTGGGCGAGTTTTATTCTGCGCTCCAGTATGTGGCCGTGGAACGATCTGCCGTGCGCCGCGGCGTGCAGGCAACCGCTCTCGAAAAGCACGGCCGGAGAGGACGATTTTCGTCGCGCGAGGACTTGCCCGCTGAAATGCCGGACGGGTGCATATTTTCAAACGAGTTGCTGGACGCTTTCGCGGTGCATCGTGTGCTGCAGGAAAATGGAGAGCTGCGCGAGATCTATGTCACTGAGGGCCAGCACGGTTTTTGCGAGGAGATCGGGCCGCTCTCGTCGCCTGCAATCGCGGAGTATTTCGATGAGGAGGGAATCGCGCTGCGCGACGGCCAGATGGCGGAAGTCAATCTCGGGGCGTGCAAATGGATTCAGGATGCTGGCAGCCGTTTGCGCCGGGGATTTCTGCTCACGATTGACTACGGCCACGACGCGAGAGAACTCTACGACGAGCGGCACATGCGCGGAACGCTGCTCGCGTATGGCCGGCATCGCGCAAGCGAAGATTTCTACCGCGCGCCCGGCGAACAGGACCTCACGGCACACGTGAATTTCACGGCGCTCGACGTCTGGGGAAAGCGCGGCGGCCTCGTCCCATCAGGATTTACTTCGCAGACGAATTTCTTGCTGGCGCTTGCCAGGCACACGAACTTCGCAGATCTCGACGATGCGGACGCGACCGAACACCAAAAGACGGCAGCGAGGCTGCAATTTAAGACGCTGATTCATCCGGAAGGAATGGGCGAGACGTTCCGAGTGCTCGCTCAACGGAAGGGGATCGAGGCGATGCGTCTCGCGGGTTTCGAAGCGCTCTAATCGCCGCCGCGGAAAACTTCAGCGCAGTTGATCACCCGCCGGACGCTTCTTCAGCACAGGTCTATCGCCCGAGCTTCCGCCCGATCCGGAACCCGACGCCGGCGTGCTGGCTTTCGTATCACTATCGGTTGGGCTCGGAGTGTTCGCCGCGTTCACCGCGGGGTCTGACGAATAGGGCTTCTGCAGGAAACGCGTCGCCTCGGCTTGCGCTCCGGCGGTGTCGTCGCCCGTGTGTTGCGCAAGGCTGTATTCGTTCACGGCGCGCGCGCGCTGGTCGAGCAAGTCCCAAATCTTTCCGATGTAGATGTGGCTCCAGACGTCGGTCCACTTGGGATCGAGATCACCGCTGAGTGCGGCGCGGAATGCGTTGGCCGCCGACTGGTAGTTCTTCTGATAGAACATCGCCTCGCCCATGCGGAAATTGGCGAGAGAATTTCCGGGTTGGAGGTCGAGAGCGTGCTGATACTCCTGGATGGCTTCGTAATATTTGCCGAGTTCTGCGTATCCCTCGCCGCGCGCAATCGCGGCATGCACGCGAAGACGCGGGCTCGATTTCAATAAGTTGTTGTTCGGATCGATGACGATTCCGTTGGGCTTAGGCCGTCCAAACGTTTCGATGATGAAATCAGAAGTCGTGCCGGTGACGAGAAGTTTCTTGAATTCAGGATTGCCTTCGGTATCCACGCGAATCTCGACGGGCATGCGGAACGTGTCCAAATCCTGGTGGATTTTCCCGACGACTTTGAAACCTTTCGCCGTGCGATACGTGATGTACTCGAGCTTGAATTCGGGAATGCCGGTCGAATTGAGCCACTGCGCAAAAAACGAGACAAGATTGAGCGGGGCCTGTCCTTTCGCAGGCGCGGGCGCCTTCGCTTTTGCCATCGCTTCAAATTCCGCGATCGTCGCCGTCTTGCCTTCATACTTTTTGTAGAAATCATGCAGCAGGGAATTAAACGCGTCGTCGCCCAGTTCGGTGCGCAGCATGTGAAATACCAGCGCGCCTTTATCGGCCACCACGGATCGGTACTCGTTCGAGAACGTCGCGAGACGCTGCGACTGCGCGATCGGAGCCGTGTCCTCGTACATCAGCGCCCCCACGGCAAAATCTTCGAGCGCTTTATGCAGCCCGCCGACTCCATCCGATTGCTCCGCGTACAACGCCTCGGAATAGCGGGAAAGCCCGCCGGTGAGCCACATGTCCGCCAAAGTAGCCGGCATTACGCGTTCGCCCCACCACTGTTCGGCAGCGAGCTGCGAAAGCATCCGGTCGTTGCCCTTCGTCGTCCACTGCCGCGCGCTCACCAGCAACAAACCGGGCGCAGCATAACCCTGCAGCGTTCCGTCGGGCAATTGCGCGATGGTCCACGTCGGTTGCTCTTCGAGCGATCCGAACGTCTCGGAAAAATAGCTGATGATGTGCGAGAGCGACGTCGCATACGCATTCGCCGTGGGCGCTTGTGCCGGCGGCGTGAAAATCGATGCGCTCATTCCTTCGGTTTGCACTGGCGAAAGTTGCAGGGCCCCCATCACAAACGTTCCCACCGGAGCGGCCTTGTCGCAATGGAAGGTGTAAGACAATTTGGGCGTGTCGCCGCGTCCGAGCGCCGGCTGCGTCGTCGGCTGATCGCTCTTGCCGGTACCAACCACCACAAATGTGTTCGGGACGATTATTTTGAACGTTCCCGTGTAGCGGTTCGAAGGGAAATTCGTAAGCGGAAACCAGCGCGACGGCAGCAGGAGATACGCGGATAACTTATCAATATTCGCAAAGCGGACGCCCTTCGTCGGACTGTCGTCTTCGCTCGAAACCGGGCCCGCATAATCAAATTGCAGAGTGATTTTCTTGCCCGGCGTGGCCGATTCCCCCAGCCCAATCGTGAGGAGGAGCGGCAGGTTCGCGTCGCGGCTGAACTCGAGCGGCTTGCCATTCGGTTCGTGAACGGTCGCGAGTTTCAGGTCCGGATGCAATTCGACGACGACGGTTTTCGACACCTGATCCGCGACAAAATCCGCCTTCACCGTCGCTGTGATCGTCTGGTCGTCTGGATGAACGATGACTTCCACGTCGTAATTCGTCGCGTGAAAGGGAAAGGTGTGAGGCGCCTGCGCCGTCGCAGCAGCCGAAAAGACAAGCGAAACCGCCAGAAGAGCCGCCAGCCGATGAATTTTCAACAAGAGAAGCCCCTCTCGAACAGTTCGCTGCCCCTGCATAACTAGGATACCAAACAGGCAGGCATAGTTGCCTATCCCAACAGGCTATAACATCTCCGCAAAAATGTCCGCTGCACGCTCAATCGCGCCGCCCGCGCCAAGCTTCACGCGCACTTCCGCGAGGTCTTCTTTCATCTCATCGCGCGCGGCAGGCGAATCCAGAAGTGTGCGGACTTCTCGTTCCACCGCCGTAGCCGAGAATTGTTCTTGAATCAATTCCGGCACCACGCGCCGTCCGGCAATTAGATTCACCATTGCGATAAAAGGTGAGCGCACCATGCGGCGCAGAACGAAGGCGCTCGAGGGTCTAACGCGGTAAACCACTACCATTGGCGTCCCGAGCAGTGCGGCCTCCACCGTGGCCGTACCGCTCGCGACTATCGCGCAATCGGCAGCGGCCAGCGCGTCGTAAGTTGCGTTCTCAACGCGCGTGATGGACACGCCGGGGCGTGCGTAAGGCGCGAATATTTCCCGCCCAAGCGCGGGCGCGGCGGCGAGGACGAACTGCACCGCACTGCGGCTCTCCCGCCCTTGTGAAAGGCGCTCGCAGGCCTCGACAATCAGCGGGTAGTGCCGTTCGATTTCGCTGCGACGGCTGCCGGGCAGAAGAGTGACGATCGGGCGGCTGGGATCGAGGCTGTGACGCACCGCGAACTCTGTTCGAGTGATCGTGGGGCGCACCACGTCGACGAGCGGATGGCCCACAAAATTAACCGGCACTCCTGCGTCGGCGTAAATCTTCTCTTCGAACGGAAAGATAACGACGATGCGCTCGACGAGTCGCTTGATGATCCGCACGCGGCCTGCGCGCCACGCCCACACCTGCGGCCCAATGAAATAGCCCACGCGGATTCCGGCGTTCTTGAGCCGGCGCGCCACACCGAGATGAGTTCCTGGCGAATCAACCAGAATCGCGAGCGCTGCATTCCGCCGTTTCGCTTCGCGCGCCAGCTTGCGCTGTACCCCGATCACGCTAGGAATCTTGTGCAGCACTTCCGAAATTCCGACGACGGCCACCTGATGGTAATCCTCGACAAGCTCGACGCCCGCTTCGGCCATGCGCGCGCCGCCCATTCCAAAAAGGTGCGCGCCGGTCCGCGCCCGAAGCGCAGCAGCAAGTCGCGCGGCGTACATCTCGCTCGACGCTTCGCCCGCCGAAATCAGAATTTCGGGGGCGCTCATCACGCAAGCTCCGGGTGCGATTCAAGATCGATTCGGATGGAAGGGAATCGTGCGAGAGGGCAGGAGAGCGCTGCCGCGTCAGTCATTTTCGGGCATCTTCAATCGTCGGCCGGCAGCGGATGAGAGAATCCGGACGATCCGCCGCCGGGAAGCGAAACCGAAAGCTCCTGTTCCTTGTACTGAAGCTGGTAGAGGCGATAGTAAATTCCGCGCAGGCCCAGCAATTCCTGGTGCGATCCCTGTTCGCGCAATCGCCCCTTATGAAAAACGAGAATCCGGTCCGCGTGCTGGATGGTGCTCAGGCGATGCGCGATGACCACTGCCGTGCGGCCTTCCAGAAGCCGGTCGAGCGCCTCGCGAATCAAAAGTTCAGTTTTGGTATCAACGCTCGAGGTGGCTTCGTCAAGGATCAGGAATTTCGGATCGTGAGCCAACGCTCGCGCAAAGCTCACGAGCTGCCGCTGGCCCACCGAAAGCGTCGAGCCGCGCTCCGTCACCGGCGTATCCACGCCCTGCGGTAGCGTTTCGAGATAAGGGCCGAGTCCCACCTCACGCAGCGCGCGTTCCGTTCCTGCCCGATCGATCGTTTCGGTGCCGAGTTTCACATTCGATTCAAGCGTGCCGGTAAAGAGGAACGGATCCTGGAGCACGATTCCAAACATTTTTCTCAGCGTCTGCAGATCGAGCTCGCGAATATTCACGCCGTCGAGCAATATCTCGCCGCGCTGCACGTCGTAAAATCGCAGCAGGAGCTGGATGATCGTAGTCTTGCCCGCGCCCGTGTGTCCGACGATTGCCAGAGTCTGGCCGGGTTCCACGCGGAACGACACGTCGCGAAGCACCCAATCCTCGTCTTTCGGATTTGCGCCGCCGGTGTACGCAAACCACACATTGCGGAATTCGATTTCTCCCCGCGGCGCCGAAAGCGAATGCACCTTGGCGGGCGACGCAATCGTAATGGGCTCGTCGAGCAACCCGAAAATCCGCTCCGATGCAGCCATCGCCGCCTGCAGGATGTTGAATTTTTCGCTCAGATCCTGAATCGGCCGGAAAAACCGTTGCGCGTATTGAATGAAAGAAATCAGCACGCCCAGCGTGAACGTGCCGGCAATCACCCGGATCCCGCCTACCCAGTAAAGCAGCGCCACGCCGGACATGCTGAGAAGTTCCACCGCCGGGTAAAAGTAGGAGAACGCGTCAATCGCGTCCTTGTACGCTTCCATGTGAACGCGATTCAAATCCGCGAACTTCGCGCGCGATTTCTTCTCGCGATTGAAAAGCTGTACCACCGACATCCCGCTGATGTGTTCCTGCAAATATCCGTTGATGCGCGCAATCGCGGTGCGAATGTTTCGGTTCGCGTCGCGCACATGATTCCGGAAAATGTACGTCAGCAAAAACATGAACGGCAGCGGCGACAGCGTCACCAGCCCCAGCACCGGATGCCACCGGATCAAAAATACCGCCAAGCCGATCAGCAGCACAAAATCGTTAAGCATCGCCGCCACGCCCGACGCAAAAAGGTCGTTCAACGCATCCACGTCCGTCGTTGAGCGCGTCACCAGCCGCCCCACCGGCGTGCGGTCGAAAAAGCTCATCGGCAGCCGCTGCAGATGTTCAAAAATCTCTTTGCGCAGATCGGACATCGTCTTCTGTCCCACCGACTGCATGATCCTCATCTGCAGATACTGCAAAGCGAAACTCGCAGCAAGCGACCCCAGGTACAGCAGAGCGATCGCTCCCAGGCCCAGCAGCGCGACTTTTCGCTCGATCTCTCCGCGCGCCGCGGGCATGATGAACCGATCCACGCCGCGTCCGAATAGAAATGGGCCGACGATCTCCATCCCCGCCACAGCCAGGCTCATTGCCACCGCGAAGATCACCTGCCAGCGGTACGGCCGCAAATATTTCATCAGCCGGCGCGTCAGCCGCGTGTCGTACAGCTTTCCTAGTTTCTCTTCTTCGCGAAAATCGCTCATTCGCGTTCCAACTCTGCTTCCAGAAGTTGCTTCTGGTAGAGATCGGCGTAATAGCCGCCCTGCGCCAGCAGTTCATCGTGTGTGCCGCGTTCGATGATTCGCCCGTCGCGCAACACTACGATCTGATCGGCGCCTTTCACGGTTGAGACCCGGTGCGAAACAAGAATCGTCGTGCGTTCCCGCATGATTCCCTGCAGGCTTTTCAGAATCCGCTCTTCGGTGGACGTGTCCACGCTCGAAAGCGCGTCATCGAGGACCAATATTTTCGGCTTTCGCGCGATCGCGCGCGCAAGCGACGTTCGCTGCCGCTGGCCGCCCGAAAGCGTGATGCCGCGCTCGCCCAAAATCGTGTTGTAACTTTCGGGAAAGCTTTGGATTTCGCCGGAGATGCTGGCAATTTCGGCGGCTTCGAGGATGTTCTCATCGAGCGCATTCTCCATTCCGAAGCCGATATTTTCGCGAATCGTCTCGCTGAAGAGAAACGTATCTTGCGGCACATAGCCAATCGCGCGCCGCAGTTCCGCCACCGGATAATCGCGGATCGAGCGCCCATCGATCAGCACTGTGCCCGGCGGAGCCTCCCACAATCGCGCGATCAACGCAGCCACAGTTGACTTGCCGCTTCCCGTCGGTCCCACGATCGCGAGTGTCGACCCCGCCGGAACCCGCAACGAAATGTTATGCAGTACGGGTTCGTTTGCGGCCCCTCCGGGTCCGGGCGGGTAGGCGAACGTAAGATTGCGAAATTCAATTTCGCCGCGGATGGGCGATTCGAAGCTCGCCGCTTCGGCCGGTTGAGAGTTCGACTGGGCCGCGGCGCTCGAATGCGAATTAGCGCCGTCGCGAATATTGGGCTCAGCCGTGAGGACGTATCGCAAGCGCCCCATGGATGCCGCTCCTCGCTGAAAAATATTCGTCACCCATCCGAGCGCGATGATCGGGAAAATCAGTACGCCCAGGAACGCGTAGAAAGACCACAGCGTGCCAAGCGAAATTCGCTGATCAATTACCTGCGTGCCGCCCTTGCCCAGCAACACCACGAAACTCACTCCAATCAGCGCCGTCAACGCGGGGAAGAACAGGCTCCACGAACTGATCAGCTTGATGTTGCGGTCTACATAATCGCGATTCGCTTTTTCAAACAGCGCCATCTCCGATTTTTCCTGCGCGTAGGCCCGCACCACTCGCACGCCCGTAAGGTTTTCCTGCGCTCGTGTTGAGAGCGCCCCTAGCGCCGCCTGAATTTTCTCCGACAGCCGGTGAATCGTCTGCCCGAAGTAGTAGACCGCCGCCACTACCACCGGCACGGGCGACAGCACCCACAGAGTCAGCGTAGGCGAAAGCCGGATCATGAAGTAGAGCGCGACTACGGATGTGGCGATCGTCGTCGCCGTGTACATGATTCCGGGGCCCAGCACCATCCGCACCGCGTTTAAATCGTTCGTCGCGCGCGACATCAAATCCCCCGTGCGATTGCCCACGTAAAACTCGGGATCGAGCCGCACGAAGCGGTCGAACAAATCATTCCGCAGATCAAACTCGATTTCGCGCGACACTCCGATCAGAATCCAGCGCGTCCAGAACGAAAAGATTCCCTTCGCCAGCATCGCGATCACAATCGTCCAGCAATAGAGCGCCAGCGCGTGGCTGCTCAGCGGTGCGTAAAAACGCAGGAACGGCGCCAGCGTGGCCCGCGCGCTCCCCGACAGCGTCGTAAGCGGTTGCGGCAGCCCGCTCAACAGATCCGCGATGATTCCCTGAATCAATTGCGGCAGCGCCGCGACGATTCCCATCAGCACATCGAGAATCAATCCAAGCGCAACCATGCCCTTGTAGCGAGCCACGTACGGCAGCAGCGGTTTCAAATTCTGCCAGCCCGACGGGCGCCTCTCAGGTCGGGCGGCTGCGGCTGCGACAGGTTGTGCGATCGCGCTCATTATCTCGCTTGCGACTCCGGCGATTCGAGATTCCGCGTCTCGCCCAGAAAATGTTCGTACGTGCGGTCGAGCGATTCGTACAGCTTCAACTCCGGATTCCAGCGCACGCCGGTCGTCTCGATGTATCCGCCCGCAGGTTTCGCGAGGGGAGTGAAATACATTTCCAGTCCTTTGTCATCGTGCTGCTCGAATTGAATCCTCCAGGCCGCCACCGGCGCCAGGGGAGTGCCGCCGAGAAAGCCTTTCGGATTCTGAAGATGTTCGTCGCAGCGGAAAAGTTCCTTCCACTTGCCGCCGTCGTTCTCGATCACCACCGCTCGGCTCACCAGCGTTCCCGGCATCACGCCCTGCGGTGTGGATTTCAATCGGTTCACCGCGAAGATTTGCTGTTTGTCTGTTCTCGCGAGGTTGCCGAACGCGAGAACGTCGGTTTCGGTGCCAAGCGCAGCTTCAGCCGCAGCCTGAATATCCGGAGGCGTTGCGGGGCGCGCGGCCGCGGCTTTGGCAGCCTCGGTTTTTGTAGACTCAACCGGCGCTGACATAAACGAGCCGCAGCCTCCGCACGCGAGTGCAACGACGCCGGCTGCCGCGAGGATTGTATTTCGGTTCACGAATGTTTCGAGCAATTGTAGCCGTTCGATTCCGCCGGCGAAAGTAATCTCCCGCGCCAGCTTTCCTCAGCAGTCCCGCCACGCATGGGTCGCTGCACCAATCGCCGCATCGCTCGCCGCCTTACTACCGAGTCTTACTATCGAGCCTGGCTACCGAGCGGCGAGAATTTCCTCCATCCGCGCTTCGAGATTCTCCTCGCCCTCCGACCACAGCCGCAGGCGCTCCACAGGCACAGCCTTTTCGATGCGCCGAACCCACTCAAAGAGTCTACGAATATTGTCCGCAGTCTTTTCCTGGTAATTCCTAAGATTTTCAGGACGTTCCATGGCTGCCAGAAACCGCGCTTCCTCCGGGCTTTCCGGGCTCGCCTTGGCGGCCTGCCGGAAGCCGAGCAGGCCGGCGTGTCCGGTGAAGAAGTGTTCGAAGCCGAGGTTCACTTGGAGGTGTCCGAATTCGTGCCAGAAGCCCTCGTCGTAATCCTCGCCGTGGGCGAATAATTCAAGCGGCTGCGGCTGAATCTGCCACCGCGCCGCCGCGTCCTCGAATGTCCACAAATCCCAATGCGAGCGAACCTCATAAGCGCAATCGCTATTCAGATGGTTCTTCGCGATTTCGATCACCGCGTCCGCATCCAGCGGCACGGCGCGCAAGTCTTGTTCGAGGACTGGCGATTCAGTCGCGTCCACCGCCCGAATCACGAGATAGCTGAACCCGGGCGCAGTCGCCGAGAAGGGCACCGTTGCGAGCAGCGCGCCGAATTGTTCGAGGATTCGTGGCTCGGTGAAATCCTTCGACCAAATACTCAAGTAGGCCTGATTGGACATGTCCCAACCATTATACCGGGATAGCTTGCTGCGCCAAAAACTGCACTCGAAGCGGAATTAAAGCCGGGAAGGGAGCGCTGCTATTTCGTTTGCTTCGGCAAGTCGTCGTCTTCTTCGTCGGAGCTGAAATCCGCGGAAAGTCCCAGCAGACGGTTCTTCAAAGTGTCGCCCATGCCGGATAGGACGTCAGAGCATGTGTCGCGCAGGCGCTTCTCCGCCGCTTTTGCGATCGTATCGAGGACGGTTTGAGAATGCTGCCCGAGTGTGGTGGCGGACGCGAGCAGCCACGAGTTCGACGCATTCTCGAGACGCTGTTTGTATTGCTCGATGGACTCGTCCGTGGATTCCTTCAGCCGCTCCATCCACTCTTTTTTCTCCTGCTCTTGCTGGGCCTGCCAGGATTCCACCAGCGGCAGAAGCTGCGACTGCAAGTACACGCGCGCCTGCTCCACGCCATCGAGCATCCGCTCATCCAGTTTCGCTTGGAAATCCGCGAGCGAACCTTCGCGATTGAACTCCATGTCAGACCGGGCTTTTTCGAGTGCCTCGCGCGACGTTTCCTCAAACCGCTTGAGCGATTCGAGAGTGACCCGGTTCACCTGGTTCGAAAAACTGGCTGCCGCGATTTCGGCGTTCTCGCCCAGCTTGCCGCGCTCGCGATCTACGATCGCTTTGGCCGCGTCCTCGATTTGCGCCTGGCTGTGTTCCACATACGTCCGGCCGTAGTGGTCGAGCTCGGAAGCGAGCAAGCGTGAAGTTTCCGCCGCCCGGTCGCGCAGCGCCCCGGTAGCTTGTTCCACCGAGCGCTCCATCGACGTCTGCATCGAGGTCTGCGCTTTTTTCTGGTACCACTCGGACGCTTTCAACAGCGCTTCGTACGTTGTGTGTTCCGTTTCAAGGCTCTTGCGCTCGAATTCTTCAGCGACCTTCGACACCACGTCGCGGCAGGATTCTTCCACTTCCGCTGGCATTTTCGCAGTTTCCTGGCGCAGCCGCTCGAGCGATTCCTGAATCGCCTCTTCGGATGCCTTCCGCGCATTTTCGCGCACCGACTCTTGAATCCTGGCGGAGTGTTCGGATAGCTGCTCGATCTCGCCGCGCACGCGGTGGCGGGCCTGCTCCGCCTGTTCGGCGACTTGCCGGGCGTGTTCGCGGAGCGCGTCTTGCGTTTTCGAGGCGTGCTCGGAAAGGCGTTCCGCGTGTTCGCGCGCCGCATTTTGTAGTTCGGCCGCTTGTTCGGATATTTGTTGTACCTGCTCGATCAAGCCGGTCTGGGTTTCGGCGGCCCGCTCCTCAGCGCTCGCGAGCTGCGAAATTACGCTGTGCGCGTCACCAATTTTGGTAGCGAGCGATTGATCGAGCTCGCCCGAGAGGCGCTGAACCACTTTCTGCGCTGCTGCTTCGAGTGTCGGCTCGATTTTCTCCGCGCGCTCCTGGATCGCCTGGTCGGCCTTGCGTCCGATCTCGTCGTATTTCTCCGCGAGGATGCCGTCGAGGCGCTGCTGCGTCTGCTCGACCATGGATTGCGCAGCCGACTCGAGCTTCGCTCGGGCCTCTTCCGCACGCGCTCGTTCCTGATCGAGATTCGCGCGCACAGTTTCCACCGTCGCTCGCGCCGCCTCGTCGAGGTGAGACTTTGTCTCTTCGGCTCGGGCTCGCTCCTGTTCGATGATGGCTCGAATGGATTCGGCCGTCGTGCGCGCTGTTTCTTCCAGGCCTGATTTCGCTTGTTCGGCCCGCACCCGCTCTTGTTCGAGACCGGTTTTGAGTGACGCGACGTTGTTCTGCGCTTCGTTAACCGCCTGCTCGAGCGATTGCTGCAGGCTTGCTTTTCGCGCCTCGATATCCTGGTTCGTTCGCTCGAGTGCCGCCTGAGACGCATCATTCAGTTGAGCGCCCAGTTTTTGCGACGCGCCGGCCAGAGCGGCATCGAACGTCTCTTGCCAGCGCCGGTTCACTTCGCTTACTTCTGCGTTGGCTTGCTCCACCGTCTGGCTGCGAATCGTCTTGGCAGCGTCTTCCAGGCTCATCCGCCAGTCGTCGAGATGTTTCTGCGCCGCTTCGGGCGACGAAAGAATGTCGAGCGATGGCGTCGTGGCCTGCCGCGAGCTGATAGCGCGTTCGACGGCTTCTTCCACGGCCTGCTTCATGTCGTGCGCCGTCGCGTGCTGCGCAGCCTGCTGCGCGGCCTGTTCGGCCGCCGTGCTCACCGCCGCTTGCACGGCGTTCCGGACTTTCGCGTCCAGCTGCTCCGACGAAATTTCGCTCGCCTTGCGCGCTTCCTCCACGATTGCCGAAGTGCGCTGCGCGGCCTCCTGCACTACCTTCTTCACCGAGGTCTCGGAGACTCGCTCCATCGAAACCTTGATCGCTCGCTCCACTGCTTCATGCAGCTGCACATCGAGCTGCTGCCGCACGATCGTCATTTCCTCGGCAATCGCGGTTTCCGCGCCCTTGCGCATCGACTTATCGAGATTGTCCTTCGCCTCTCCCACCATCTTCGCCAGATGCCGCGCGATCAGCGCTTGCGGATCGGGCGCCGGAGTGGGCACCGCATGGATCTTGTTATCGACGGGCGCTGCGGGAGACGTCGCTGCAGGAGAAGCTGCGGTGGATGGCGCTGCAAGAGACGCACCGGCGGGACCCGCCGGCGCCGCGACCTGCGGTGGAGCAGATTGCACCACGGAAGGCGCAACCGATTGCTGCGGCTCGCCGGCCGAAGCTTCGGGCTCCGTAGCTATCTCGAACGGTTCCGGCTCCGGCGATCCGGTCTCGGCGATAGACGCGGCCCAATCATCCGGCGGAAAAGCGATACCCCATACGTTGCCGGGAGACTCGAATTCGAGTCCGATCTGAAACAGCTCGCGCACGGTGCGTGGTCGCTGCACCCAAACCACTCGGCCTTGAACGGTCTGCGCCGGAACCCCGGGCTGAGGGCGCGGAATATCGAGCGTGACCATGGAATTCTTGGGAACGTAGTGTTTCGACTGGTACTTACAACCGTGGCAGTTCACCATCACGGTCGTGGTGCGCTCTTTGAACGGTTGCCCGAGGGCGTCCACACCCGTCACTGTTAGCGGCACCGCTTGCACGATTCGCGTGCTTCGGCGCTTCTGAGTGCCGGGATCGTTCGACAGCGCGGATTCGTTCACCCAAGCCTCCGGGGGGCAATTTCTAAGGGTAGCACTCTGAAAGGGCGCAATCGCGCGGCCTTGCGCAACTGTGCGAAAGGGTAACTCAGTATTTCCGGGGCAAAGCGCGGGATTCGGGCGGGGAATGCTCAGCGCGAAGTCGTCGAACGGTTCGATGAGCCCAAAAGCGCATCCTTAAGCTCTTTGGCGATCCAGAGCGGGCCGACGAGGAAGTAGATTACGCCCTGAAAGAACGCAGGCTTGTTGCCTTCGATGCGATGCCCGCCGAAGAGGAGGACCCAGCCTGCGACGAAAAGCGCGAGGCCGATTCGCCACCAAGTGAGACAGGCGAGCACAATCCCCGCGATGATGAGCGGAATTCCGATTGCGTGCATCACCTTATTCCAAGGATTCGTGTGCTCGTGATCGTACTGCGCCATGTATTTTTCGATTGACGGCATCGCGTCCTCCGGTCCCGCTGGCTCAGGATAGCTATACGCTCGGCGGGTTGAGGAAGCAAGCAACCGAAGCACGTGCCTGAAGTATGCGACCTGAGCGAGTAAGCGGAACGAGCACCCGGAGCGAGTGTCCGTAGCGAAATCAATGTAGCGGTTCTCACGCCGTGTTGCCTACAGCGATTGCTCGATGGCAATCTTCTGCCTCGATTCGCTACAATCGGCTGCCCTTATGATGGAAACGCCGCCGGGAAAACGAGCAGTCGTCCGGATCTCAAAACGAGCATTGATCATTGCCGGCTCCGTCTTCGCGGTGCTGGCGCTAGCGGTAGTTGTTGCGCTCGTTGCGATGCGCGGCACCGTCCAGAAAATCATTCGGGATCAAACCGTAGCGTATCTTCAAAACCGTTTTCATAGCGCTGTCGAGATCAAGGATTTCTACGTTTCGTTGCGGCCTGGCGTGCATGTGGTCGTCACCGGCGTGGTCTTGCGGTTCAACGGCCGGACCGACATTCCGCCGCTCATCGCGATCCGGCGAGTCACGCTCAACGCGAGCCTCATCAAGTTATTCGGAAAGAAGATCAACGTAAGCAATGTGTACCTCGAAGGACTGGAGATTCATACGCCGCCGCGTGGTTCCGGCGGACAGCCGCTAATTCATTCGACCGACACAGACCTCACAGCGAAATATCCGGTTGTGATCGACCAGGTCATCGCCGGCGATGCCATCCTCGTGCCGCTTCCAAAAGATCCCACCAAGACGCCGCGCCCGTTTCTCTTGCAGTATATCGAGGTGCACAATTTCAGATTCGATCAGCCGGCTGAGTTTCACGCCATCCTGACAAATCCCGTACCGCGAGGCGAAATCGACGCCGTGGGCGAATTCGGGCCGTGGCAAGCGGAGGAGCCAAGCGCGACGCCGGTGGATGCGAAGTTTACGTTTACCCACGCCGATTTCCGCACGCTGAAGGGTCTCACCGGTTTCCTTTCGTCCAAGGGCACATTCAAGGGGCCGCTCGATTATCTGCAGGTCGAAGGTGAAACGGACATGGGCGACTTCGCGCTGCGGACAGCGAGTCACCCGATGCCGCTGCACACCAAGTACTCGGCCATTGTGGACGGGACGAACGGCAACGTGATCCTCAAGAATGTTGTGGCGACGTTCTTGAACACGACGATCGTCGCGCAAGGCGAGGTGGTAGATCGAACGAAGATGAAAGGACGCACGATCAATCTGGACGCCGTTTCAAACAAGGGACGCATCGAGGATCTGCTGCGGCTCACCGTAAAGACCGACGAGCCGGTGATGACCGGCACGGAAAATCTGAAAGCGAAGATCCTAATCCCCGAGGGAGACGAAGACCTCATCGAGCGCATGCAGCTCAATGGGCAGTTTGCGATTGGCGACATCCGATTCACGAACCCTGAAATTCAGGAGCGGATCGATACGCTGAGCCACAAAGCGCAGGGGAAGCCGCAGCTTGCCGCTCAAGGCACTCAGCTTTCCGAATTAGACGGAAAATTCACGATGGACAAGGGCGTGGTGAACTTTTCGAGTCTCACGTTTGCAGTGGCGGGGGCGTCGCTCTCGATGGCTGGAAAATATTCGCTCGACAGCGGGGAACTGGATTTTCACGGGAAGCTGCGGGTGGACGCGAAACTCTCTCAAATGGTCACGGGCACGAAATCATTTTTCCTGAAGGCGGTCGATCCGTTTTTCCGGAAGAACGGAGTGACCGAGATTCCGATCAAAATCACGGGAACGAAGGACGCTCCGAAGTACGAACTCGACCTGCACAACGGGAGCTCGTAACCGCGCGCGACAAACCGGATCAGAGATCGCGGCGGCCTTCCATCGCTTTGCTCATCGTCACTTCGTCCGCATATTCGAGATCCGAACCCACCGGAATTCCCATGGCAATTCGCGTGACGTGAACGCCGAGCGGTTTGATCAGCTTCGACAAGTAGACCGCGGTGGCTTCGCCTTCGGCCGTCGGATTTGTCGCTACGATAATTTCTTCCACCGCGCCGCCCTTCAACCGTTCGATCAGGCTCTTGATTTTGAGTTGATCGGGGCCGATGCCCTGGAGGGGCGAGAGCGCGCCGCCGAGAACGTGATAGAGGCCGCTGAACTGGCGCGTTTTTTCGACGGCTTGAATGTTGGTGGCTTCTTCGACCACGCAGATGATGGATTTGTTGCGGGTGGCGCCGGAGCAGAAGAGGCAAGGGTCGGTGTCCGTGATGTTGTTGCAGATCGAGCACTCGCGGATTTTTTCTTTGGCTTCGCGAATCGCATCCGAGAGATTGAACGCTTGCTCGCGGTCGGCACGCAAAAGATAGAACGCGAGGCGCTGGGCCGTTTTCTGGCCTATGCCGGGCAGGCGTTTCAATTCGTCGATCAAGCGGGTTACGGACGGAGCAAAATCAGCCATGTGGAATCCGTTGTAAGAATTTTATTTCCGGAAAAAAGCGCGAGAAGGGAACCGGCGCCGCGCTGGCAGGCCCGATTTTCCGAAATCTCATCCGGATCAGAAGAGTCCGGGAATTTTCAAGCCCATGATTCCGGGCATGCCGCCGGCGAGATCTTTTACTTGTTTGGAAAGCTCTTCGTCGATGCGGCGCGTTGCGTCGTTTACGGCTGCGAGTATGAGTTCCTGCAGCATTTCCTGGTCTTTGTTCTTGAATACGTCGGGTTCGATGCGAACTTCGGTGAGTTGCTTCTGGCCGTTCATTTTGACCGAGACCATTCCGCCGCCTGCCGATGCTTCGACAAGAAGCCCGTCCATCTGCTTCTCGAGGGTCTCCTGCACCTGGCGGAACTGCGACAACATTTGCTGTAGGGCTTTCACTTCCATGGGTCATTCCTCGCCTGGGCGCTTGATTTTTGAAATCTGGCCGCCAAACTTTTCAAGCATTGCCCTAACGATCGGATCTTCTTCAAATCGAGCCCGCAGCTCCGAACTGCGACCCACCGCAGCTGCGCGACCTGATTCCAGTTTAACACACACACGCAGCGGCTGGCCGACGACTTGGTTCAACACTGTGCGCAAACGCTCCATCGGGTCGCGAGACTGCAACATTTCAGCGAGCGCGCGGCTTTCGGTGGCGAAGAAAAGACGCAGCTCGCCGCCTTCAATCTCCCAGCGTGTGACGTGCTCGACCATGGACCAGAGAAATTTTTGATTTTGCAGCGCCGCTTTAATCGCGTCCACTTGCGCGGAAGCAAGGCCGCCGGATGAATCTTCTGCCGCGCGAGCAACGATTCGCGGAGCAGACGCCGGAATGGGAGCGGAGGGCGCTGGAACGGGCGCCGAAAGTTTGGCGGATGGCGGCGCGGCCGGCGATGGCGCCTGTGGATCTGATTGTGGCGCGCCGGCCGGCGAAGAAGGCGCCATGCGCGCGGCCGTAGCTGCTGACGCGAAAGAGGATGGAGCGGCCGTTTGCGCCGCAGACATCGAGCGTGGCGCGGCCGAGCCGCCCGCGCCAGAGGTCGAGGGCGCGGACGGGGAGCTCGCGGGCCGCGACGATTCGTCTCTAAGCTCTGCGAGGAGTTCTTCCAGGGGCGCGAGACGCTGCGCGTTGACGAGGCGTAGAAGACCCAGCTCGAGATGAAGGCGCGGATCGGGCTTGCGCCGAAGATCATCGTCGGTCGCAAGCAGGATTTGGAAAAATCGCGTGAGATCTTCCTCGGTGAAACGCGCGGCCTGTTCCGCGAGGCGAGGACGCTCGTCGGAAGGCGCAGCGACCAGATCGGACTCCGCGCCGCAAACGCGGGCGACGAGAAGGTTGCGGAAGTGTCGAATGGATTCGCGGCAGAAGTGCTGGAGATTTTGCCCGTCGGCGATGAGGCGATGGACGAGGCTGAGAGCGCGCTCGGCGGATTGCGTGGCAATGGCTTCGACGAGATCGTCGAGAACGCTTTCGGCGACGACGCCGAGAAGTTCGCGGACTTGTGCGTCCGTGACTTTGTCGCCCGAGTAGGCGATGGCTTGTTCGAGGAGCGAGAGGCCGTCGCGCAGGCTGCCTTCCGCGGCGCGCGCGAGAACGGCGACGGCTCCGGAATCGATTTCAAGGTTCTCGGATCTTGAGATGCGCTCGATTTCGCCGGCGATTTCCTGGAAGGTGAGCGCGCGGAACTGGAAAAGCTGGGCGCGCGATTTTATTGTTTCGACGAGATCTTCGGAGCGAGTGGTAGCGAGAATGAAGACGACGCGCTCGGGCGGCTCTTCGAGAGTTTTGAGCAGAGCGTTTGATGCGTCGTCTGTGAGCTGATGCGCTTCATCGAGGATCACGATTTTATAGCGGCTCGAGGCGGGCGCGTAACGAACCATTTCGCGAAGCTCGCGGATTTGATCAATGCCGCGGTTTGAGGCGGCGTCAATTTCGAGGACATCGAGCGAAGTGCCGGCGGAAATTTCGAGGCAGGAGTCGCAGGTATTGTCCGGTTCAGCGGTGGGACCTTTTACGCAATTGAGCGCCTTGGCGAGGATGCGGGCGCAGGTGGTTTTTCCGACGCCGCGAACGCCGGAGAAGATGTAGGCGTGGGCGACGCGATTCGATTTGATGGCGTTGGCGAGGGTTTGGGTGACGTGCTGCTGCCCGACGATCTCGGTAAACGTTTGCGGGCGATATTTTCGAGCGATGACTTTGTAACTCATCGTTTATCGTCCATGGAAGGCAAACCCCCGACTTCGTCCGGCACTCGAACTACATCTTGCGGCTCGCGTACTTGGGACAGGAGCAAGGAGGAACTTCGGGTGATCCGCGGCACACGAAGCTGACCCGCTACCGTTGCTCCCTTCCGGGCCTGGCGGGGTTCGCGGGGAATCGTTGCACAGAGCCCGAAGTTCCACCGATGGGCAGTCGTGGCAGAAAATTTAATTTGCTGCTGGACTGCCTGAGAAAGTCTAGCACAGGGGTTCGAGCGGGAGAAATTTTTGGGCGCGAGTGGCCGGGTGCGGGGGCGACGTTTTTCGCGGCGAATTTGGATAGAGGAAGCTTTGGCCCCTTTCAAAACGAGATAAAAAAACGCAATTTCTTCGCGATTAGAAATTTTTATTGGGCTGGATTTTCTATGAGTTAGCTTGATTTCTAATCGCGGATTCGCGATTAGAAAAATGGGCTTGGGGGTGCGAGGGGAGGGGTCGGGGGAGGACCGAAATGGGAATGGGGGTGATGGCGGGGGTGACGGCGAGTTTTTGGTGAGCGGCATGGGTAATGTTAGCATAATGGTAACTGGTTGGCAATGTCTAAAGCGTTGCGGAGGCGGAAGAGCCGGCAGGATGCCGGCGGTACGAAAGGCGACGGCAACGGCGATATTGCTGGCGGCGTTGGGGGAGTTAGTGCGAAGGGGTCGGCGAGGAGCCGAGGCGCTCGTCTTGGCTGCGCGAGTCGAGTTTGAGGAGGCGGCCTGGAGTTGGAGTCGCGTTTGAGGCCGTGGAGACTGTAGGTAGGGAGGTGCTTGAGCTCAGGGCGAAGGTGACGCCCAGGAAGCGGGAGCCGTCGCGGGCTACGAACGCGACTGATTTGCCGTCGGAGAGGTAGCGAATGTTGGTGACCGTGTCGTAGAGGCGGCTTTCGTGGCCGTCAACGTTGACGAGATCGCGGTCGGCTTCGGCGCCGATTACTTCGTAGAAAAAATGATGGGAATCGGGATCGAAACCGAAACTGTTGATGCCGAGGGCGTTGTACTCCTGGCCGGGCTTGCCGTCGAGGACGGCGGTGCGGTAGGCGCGGAGAGTGGCGGCGGCTTTAAAGTTGCGACCGCCGCTGACGGTTTCGTAGGCGAGGTGCGACGCGTCGAGGCTGATGGCGATCCAGCCGACTTCGGTGGCGCCGCGTTTTCCGGCGGGGATCGTGAGGACGGGTTTATTGTCGCGGACTTCGACGAAGTCACCGCCTTGACGAGCAATGAAAGCAAAGTGACGGGAGTCTTCGGCGAAGATGACGGGGCTTAAGACTTCGTCGAAGCCCGGGCCAGCATCGGCGCCGACGAAAACGGCTACGTCGCCCTTATCGCGACGAGCGGCGTAGACGAGTTGGCCGTCGGGATTAAACTCCGGAGTTGAAACGCCGTGAAAATCGGTCCTCAATTCATGCACACCGCCGAGCATGATTTCGCGAGCGCCGCCGAGAGCCGACAACTCGCCCATCATGCCTTTGCCTTCGTAATTGGCGACGGGCTGACCGTCCTTGATGATCGTGCCGAATACTTTTTGTTTTTTCAGGCCGCCCTTGGCGTCTGCGCCGCCGTAGGCATAGTGCTCACCGTCGCGACTGAAGGCGAGCCGGCTGATCGCCTCGAAACCGGGGGTGGACGTGCCGTCCACGACGTGCAGCCAGATATTTTTTTCTCGCCCGGTGCAGTAAAACCGGGTCCCGCTGCGGCTGAAACCCCAACTTGTAAATGCGACTTGATCGAGCTCGGGGCCGAGCTGTTTGCCGTCCACGACGGCGATCCATTTTTTGCCTTGCTTGGCGAGGAATGCGATGCGTTTTCCGTCGGGGCTGTATCGCGGGTAGGAGATTTCTTCATACTCGGCGCCGGTTTCGGCTCCGTCCACGATGAGATGGCATTTTTTTTCTTTACATGCCGTGTAAGCGATCGATGTTCCGCCGGGTTGGAATGCGGCGGAGGCTATATACGTATATCCGTTCGCGTGTTCCTGACCATCGAGGACGAAAATCCATTCCGAGCCGCGTTTGCCGGAGAAGACGAAATGAGATTCGTCACGGCTGATTTCCAGGCGCTGGACGTCGTCGTATTCGCCGCCTTGTTTCTTGGCGTCGAGGCGGACGGTGCGTTTGCCGGAGAGATTTTCAACCCAGGCGAGATGGTGATTGGAGGCGTAAGTAAGTTTTACTTCTGCGCCGGGGGAGATTTCGGCGAGGAGGTCTTCGTGGAACGGGGAGGCGGGTGGAGTGGCGGGATTGGATTGAGCTTGAGCTGTGCGGGCGGCGAGAACGGAGAGACTGAAAGCGATGGCGAGGAGTTGAGTTGCGATCGAGATCCGGTTGGGCGTGGACATTTTTGAGCCGCCTAGGACCTGCGTGACGTTGCGAAATTCCGGGGGCCGGGGTGAATTGGGAGACTGGCGGAAGAGTATCGCGGGTGAGGGGCGGGGTCAATTGCGACGGGGGACGGAGGCTGTGGTAACGCGTGTTCGGGAATGATTGAGGTTGGGGGGAGGCAAAAGAGCCGGCAGGATGCCGGCGGTACGAACGGCTACGTCAACTGCGACTGCAGCGGCACGCCGGGTAAGCGTGGGGGCGCGCGGGATTTCGGCGCTGCGAATTTGACTACGAGGAGCTGGCTTTGCGGGATTCGAAGCTGGCTAGGGCTGTGGCTTCGTCGTCAAAATAGGGGATTACGTTGAGGAGGCGGAGCATCTCGAGAACCAATTTTACGTTGCCGTGAATACCGAGGAGCTTCATGGTGCCGCCGCGATTGCGAAGGGAGACAAAGGCGCGAACGATGGTGCTGATGCTGGAGCTATCTACCTGGGTGGCGCCGGTGAGGTTGAGGAGAATTTGCGATGCGCCGGAATCGATCAATTTGCGCAGATTCAGGCTGAGTGCATCGTTGGTGGGACCGATGGTGGCGCGGCCTTGGAGGTCGAGGATTGCGACGCTGCCGGCTTGCCGGACTGCTATTTGGAGGCCCATTGCCGTCACCTACCAGGAGGAGATGTTGGCCCGAGTGAGTATAGCTTTAATGAGGGCGGCGGTGGGCGAAAAAGGCGGAGGGAATCCAAAGTGAAAACAGGGAGAGCGCGCGCGGGCGGACCGAGTGGTGGTCCGCTCCGCGCGCAGAGTTCCGAACTAGTGCGTGGCCTGAGCCGTTGTGGCCGGCGCGGATTTTAGAGCGGCGCGGGCCTGGGGGACAGCGATGGCCGATTCGATGCGCTCGTCGTTGATGGCAGCGAGAGTGACGAGCACTTGCTGGCCCGCGACTGGTTCGCCGGCTTTTGTTTCAGCGTCGGCGAGAAGGCGCAGGGAAAGAGGGTTCCGCGGATCTTCCTGGAACTCGGAGACGGCGGCGGCATAACGCCCGTCGAGGAAAAGAACGGCGCCATTAGCGGAGTGATAGGACTTCTGAACGGGAGTGCTGCGGCTGGTCTTGGCCATGGCGGCGAGCGGAGCGAGTGCGCGTTCCGCCTCGGCTTTCATGTTGGCTTGAGCGGCGATGAAAGCGCGAGTCTGAAGGATCGAGGCGAGCTCGGTATCGTGTTCGTCGCGCGAGAGAAGATGCTTTTCCGAGAGAACGAGCTGGGCATCGCGGAGATCGCTCATCGCGGATTTCGGGTCGGGATTGAAGAGCGCGACCGTGCGATGGATTTCCGCTTCGGAAACGGGGAAGCGGCCGTCTTTGTGAACCGCGAGCGCGAGAGCGAGATTGGCTTTGCGTCCGTCGGCGAGGCGGTTCTCGCGGAAGTAGGTCATCGCCTGGAGCATGCGGTCAACTACCTTCGTTCCGGGATCCTGTTCGAGCTCGATGGCTTTGTCGTATTCGGTGCGGGCGCGATCTTCGTCGCCCATTAAGGCGTACGTGGTGGCGATGCCGATCTGGGAGAAGCCGGGGACCATTTTGTTGGAAGCTTCGTAGTGCGCGAGAGCGCCTTTGAAATCGCCGAGCATGCGCAGGATTTCGCCGTAGGAGTCGAGCGGATTCGGCTGGCCGGGAAGAGCGGCGACGTAACGCTCCATGTAGGGCGGAGCAAGCTGGCCGTGTCCGGCGTAAGCGTAACAGTAGGCGATATTGTTGAGAGCGGGCGCGTAATTGGGATCGTTCTTGAGAGCGCGCTCGAGAATAGCGGCGCCGCGATCGTATTCCTGATTATTCGAGCAGATCCAGGTGCCGGCCATGGCGATGAAGCGATTGTCGCGCGGGTAGCTTTCAAAGAGATCGTTCATGGCGGAGATGGCGGAGACGAGGTGGCCGTCTTTCGTGCCGTTGAGGAATTCGATCAGTTTTTGTTCGTCGGGCGTGGCGGACTTCATGTAGAGCCGGGCCATCGCGCGATGGTGCTCGCCTTCGGCGGGATCGGTGGTGGTGAATGCGAGCATCGCATGGGCTTGGGCGAATTTCGGATCGGCGTTGGCGGCCTTGCGAATCGTATCGACTCCGCGGGAGACGTAGAGTAGATCGAATTCGTCGTGGACGCCTTCTTCGTAGAGGCGGCGCGCTTCCTCGGATTTCGTGGTAACGGGAATTGTGTCGGACTTCACGGCCGGATCAGTCGCGGCGGCGGGTGCTGACTTTGCGTGTTGCTTCGCCTGGTGCGCAGGCTTGCCCGTATCCTGCGCGCGCGCGATCGCGCCGGTAGCGACGGCGGTGGTGATGATGATCGCGGCGGTGAGAGCGTGGCGGCTGAGTGTTGAGAGTTTCATGTGTCCTCGCAATGGGATTCGGTTCTGATGCCGTGAACTTTTTCGCTGAACTCTAGTGCCCCTTCAGGACGTAACCAGGATCGAAGGGCTGTTTTTCGTCGATCTTGATGACTTTCACGCCGCCATTGATGCTGTAGACGTCGACGACGCCGATGGCGGTGGGATTGGTTTCCACGATCTTGACGATTTCCTCATCGCTCGCGAGAAAGACGACTGCGGAGGAAGACTTATGGCCGAGGTCGGCGAGAATTGTTTTGCCCTGTTCGGCGTCAACTCCCATTACTTTTTCGAGAATGAATTTCATGGAGGGCGTGGAGGGCTCGCGAAGAACGATGGTGACGTTGCGGCCGTTGGACCACGTCGCGGTTTTGCCTTTGAAGATTTTGCCAAGGTCGGCGAGCGTGATGACGCGGGCTGGGTTCGCCGGATTGACGATGACGGCGAAGTCCGTGGCAAACGTGGCGCTAACAATGATTAACAGCAAGAAGCTGACAACGCCCAAGAGCCTAGTGCGCATCGCGACACCATGTTTCGAACCCAAGAATGAGGCGAGGCCTCTGAAGCCCGCCTGGAAATCAAGTTAACACCTGCGCGGGAGTGGCGAGCGGCCGAATGAGCGGTGCGTGTCGCGTGCGGAACCTGTACGGAAGGACAGGCGAGAAGCGGCGGCAGCGAATGATCCGGATCCATCGGCGTTCATACTCGGATTCTTCGACGATTCTGATCGGATCCCCTGCCAACCACAGATTTCTCCCGGATGCGGTAGCGGCGGGGAGGGGATAGCAGTTTGGAACACGGGCGTGGATTTTCGCGCAACCTTAGGTTTGGGGTGGGATATCTTATCGGCGGGTGCATCCTCCGCACCCGCACCGCTGCGCCAGCGGCACGCCCCACGATACGGGGACGCTCGGCTATTGGGCCGACGCGAAACCTTTCGTGGAGCCGCAAACTCCACCTTAGAAATACCCCGTGAGAAGTCCATCCGAATTTTTCATGGGGCCAAGGAGGATTCAATGAAGCGTTTGGTATGTGTTGGCGCAGTGGTAGCGGTAGTGCTGTTTTTCACGTCTGCAGTGCAGGCTCAAACTCATTCGAGCCAGGTAATTCCGGGGACGCAAGTGCGCCTCTCGCTGGTAAGCGGAATCGCTACGAATGTGGCGCATGACGGCGACCCGTTTACAGCGGTGGTGGCTGAGCCGGTTTTCATCGGCACCCAGTTGGTGCTTCCAGCGGGTGCAAAGATTCACGGAACAGTCGGAAATGTGACCCGGCCGAAATGGTTCGGGATGTTTCGCGGCGGAGCGTCAATGAATATCACGTTCAATACGATCGAAGTGGAAAGCCGGCTGTTTCCCGCGCAGATGAGCATTCTCTCTCTCTATGCGGGAGGGACAGAGACAACCAAGCAGCGGAAGGACATCAAGACCACAGAAGGAGCGGTGCTGCAGGAGAAACGCGATTGGAAGGGCGACGTGACCACGATGGGCCTGAGCACTACGGCTGGGACGGTGGTGGGCGTGTTGTTCGGCGCGGTGACGCGCGGAACGATCATCGGACTGGTAGGCGGCGGCGTTTATATCTGCGCGAAGAAGGGGAAGGACGTGGAGTTGCCGGCGCAGACGGGAATCCTGGTGCGGATGGATTCGACGGTGGCGTTGCCGGATGTGCTGTTGAAAAGCGCGGCTTACACGAACACCGGAAAGTAACGCGAAGGCGGAGCAGGTGCGGCGCGTGATGCATCGGTTGGATGCACGCGCCGCAGCGCGTCGGGCCGTGCGGGTGAACGATCTCCTCTAAACGACTCCCTGTGAACACCGGCGAGTCAAGAGGCCGGAGCGAGATACTTTTCGGCGGTTAATCCGATCCCCCAGACGGGCACGGACTGTAGTTTCGAAACTCCCAGCGTCCATCCCCGCGTCTGCGGAACAATTCTCTCCACTTGAAATAGCGCGGGATGGGATTGGAGCTCGCAGCCATTGCGACGCTCGATCACACGCAGCGCGAGCACGGAATTTTTCTCGACTTCAATGCCCAGCGAAAGCTCACAGCCGCCGTCACTGACGTTGGACGTCTGCGTGCGCTCGGTGAAGAAGCGCCCCAGGCGATTGAAGCCGCAAACTTCGATACGAAAGACGCTCGGAACGCGCTGCTCTCGGCGCGGCTGGCGGACGGCTTCCTCCCGGGACACTTCTGCAAAGTACGTCGCTGTGTTTGTCATGATCTGAATCCTCCTTCGAAAGTGTGTGCGTCCGGCGCGCTCGAATTGCGTGCCGGCAAATGGAACCTGTGCGAGTGGCACGGTGAGAGCGCCGCCGTGCGGCTGCGTGACTAAGCTTTGCGCGAAGCGCGATGCGATGCAGGCGGGGCTAGGCAGCGCCTTTGGCCACAGCCATTTTGTTGGTGCGCTTCAGGAAGCGATAAAGGCTCGTGCGGCCGATTCCGAGAATCTGCGAGGCGCGAACGCGATTGCCACTGCACATCTCGAGAACGCGCTGGATGTGAACACCGCGGATTTCGTCGAGCGGGAGTGGGCGCCAATTTTCGTCGGCGTGCGCGGCGGCGCGGCGAGGCTTCTGGAGATGCTCGGGGAGGTCGGTGACGTCAATGAAGTCGGCAGTGGCGGTGATAGCGGCGCTCGAAATTACATTTTCGAGCTCGCGGACATTGCCGGGCCAATCGTGCTGCAGCATGACGATCTGAGCGCGGCGAGAAAGACCCTGGAAAGATTTGGCATAGGCCTGACTGTATTTTTTGAGGAAATGCTGGATGAGGATAGGGATGTCCTCGGCGCGCTCGGAAAGGCCGGGAACGCGAATTTCGATGGTGCTGAGGCGATAAAAAAGATCTTCGCGGAAGCGGCCGGCGAGAACTTCGGCGCGAAGGTCGCGGTTGGTGGCGGCGATCAGGCGGACGTCGATTTTCTTCACTTCGGGCGAACCCACGCGCTGAATCTCGCGGTTTTGAATCACGCGCAGGAGTTTGGCCTGCATCTGGAGCGAAGTCTCGCCGACTTCGTCGAGGAACACGGTGCCGCCGTTGGCGTATTCGAAAAGGCCGGGCCGGGTGTCAGTGGCGCCGGTGAATGCGCCGCGAATGTGTCCGAAGAGTTGGCTTTCGAGGAGCGTGTCCACGAGAGCGGAGCAATTGCAAACGGCGAAGCGTTCCTGGCCGACGGGGCTCATGTGATGGATGGCGCGGGCAATGAGCTCTTTGCCCGAGCCGGTGGGACCGGTGATGAGGACGTTCGAGTAATGGCGCGCGACTTTCTTCGCCAGGTCGAACACTTCGAACATCGCGGGGCTGCGGCCGACGATTCCATGGAATTGCAGATTTTGGAGGAGACGATCCTCGAGGTCGCGAATCTGGGAGCGCTGCGTAAAGAGCTCGGCGAGATCGTCGAGGGTTTTCGTCACGCGAGCGAAATCGAGTGGCTTCGCGAGATAGTCGTAGGCACCGCGTTTGATCGCGTCAATGGCAGCGTCAACGGAATAGTAGCCGGTGACAAGGATCACGTAGATGCCGGGATCGTATTGCAGAACCTTTTCGAGAAATGCGAGGCCGTCCATGGCCGGCATCTTGAAATCGGCGATGACGGCGCGGCATCCACCCAGCCGAATTTTCTGGAGCGCTTCGAGAGGGCTGGTGGTGCCGAAGGTGGGAAATCCGAGCTTCGTGAGGCGATCGGTGGTGACGTCCACGAGATCGATTTCGTCGTCCACCACGCAGATGGGAAGATTTTTTCGGGTCATGCTGGCTACCGGCTTTTCTTCGAGTGTAATCATGTGGAGGTATAGGCACGACGTGTGCCAGAACGCGCCACGAATTTGGAAATTTGAGAATAGGCGCGGCGCGACGGATCGTTTGGATTTTGCCGGCCGCTAAGCAGTGCACCGTGATGGTCTTGGACGGGGTGGCAGCGGAAAGTCGTGAGCCGGACCGACACAAATGTGCGTAGAAACACTGACGGCAGCGCATGCGGCGGCATGTCATTTCGGGACTGTAGAGCGAGTGAGTGCCAAATGGGAATTCGTGGCAGTCGAGATCGAGCGCCGCGAATCGCGATTGGCCAGCGACGCGACTGCTGTTTGCTACGCGACCGTGACCGCCTCGTTTTGCGCTTTGTACGTTTCTTTATAACTTGCGCGGGGGCGAAGGCGTTCGAGCGAGATTCTTGCCGAGCCGTTTTCGTCTTTTGCGTCGCTGGTGAGGGCTGCGTAGGCGATTGGGTAGCTTGCGCCCGGTCCCGTCGGCTGTAAGAGGCGGACGAACACAACGCAGCCCGGGCGAATAGCGGAGCGCAACAGGATTGCTTTGTTGTTTTCCGGCTTCCATTCGAGTTTGGTCTTCTCAACGAAGAAATTTTCGTCGGCGTCCCAGCCCGATACTTCTACCCGATATACATCCTCGCGGTTCGTGTCCAAGCCCATCGCAACTCTCCTCAAACGAGAGGATGCAGGAAGGGTGCCAAAGCACGGCGCGTGGGGCCCTCACGAATAAGGAGTTACGAATATCGACGCGGCTCGATTGCGGTAGACATGTGCCAGAGACGCGAGGTGTGTATAGAAACGAATCGATGTTTCCAGTTGGGACATTCGAGCAGGCGTTGCTTCATTCGCGGCCGAATCCAAAACGGGAATCAACCGGCCGAGTAGCCGGTATAGAGCGCAACAACGGCGAAGCGAAAGATTACTTCGAAAATCCTGTCGAAGAGATACCAGGCGAGCACAAGGCCAATCATTCCGAGGCTTTGCCTGTGAAACCACTGCAGGAATCGCCTGGCCGCATTTTCGGGCATCAGGAGTGTAATCGCGGTGTTGCCATCGAGCGGCGGGACGGGGAGAAGGTTGAACGTGCCGAGAAGCAGATTCAGAACGAAGAGGATGCTGAGAAACGTGGCTGCGAATCCAGCGTAGCCGGGAACGGTAGCTGCAACGATGTGCGTGAAACCGAAGGTGCCCGGCACGAAAACGCCGGCGAGCATTCCGATGTGAATGGCGAGCGCGGCGAGTAGCATCAGGGAAAAGTTCGCCGCCGGGCCTGCCAGAGCCATCCAGGCGGCGCGATGAGGATAGCGCTCCTGCCACTCCGGGTTGTAGGGAGCGCTGGCCCAGCCGATCATCCAGTGAGCGGCGAAGTAGGAGAGGATGGGGACGACGACGAGTCCGAAAGGAGAGCGGCGAATGTGGGGAATCGGATTGAGCGAGACCTGACCACCTTCGAACGCGGTGGGATCGCCGCCGAGTTTGGCGACGAGAGAATGAGCGCCTTCATGGCACGTGGTTGAGAAAAGAAAGACGATGTACCAAATGATGCCGAGAACGAGGAAATCGGGAGTCATGCCGGGGGTAAGGGTAAGCGTTCGTCCGGTGTTGCGCAAGCGGTTCGCAGGCGCAAAACGGCCGGGACGGAAGTGGCTCCGGGGCTTGGACTCGAACCAAGATAACCAGCTCCAAAGGCTGGCGTGCTACCAATTGCACTACCCCGGAGAAGCAGAAGACATTTTACTTCAGTATCGCGGGAGGTCAGGAGAAATTTGTTCCGTGAAAATCGGTGCAGAGCGACGGACACAGAATGATGGCGGAGAGGGTGGGATTCGAACCCACGGTTGAGTTTCCCCAACACACGCTTTCCAAGCGTGCTCCTTAAACCGCTCGGACACCTCTCCGCATGTGACGCGCTTTGGAAGCCTAACAAATTGAAGCCGACGCAGCAAACGCGCCGGTCGCGCTCCCATCCGAAAGTGAGTACGACGCGAAGGCTCGCGGAAGACAGCTAGACGCGGTCGGCAACGACGAGGGAATCAGCGATTGCCGGTTCGGTAATGATGTCACGCGGCAGCAGGGCGCGGACGGCTTCCTCGAGTTCGCTGGCGGTTTCGACGTGCTCGGGATAGTTGAAGGTTTTGATGTCGGAGTTGAAGCGGGCGATGACGCCGGCGGCGTCACTGAGGCCTTCGGCGATGCGCGCCGAGAATTCGCGCGCGTCGAGCACTTTGGCACCCGGCAACACGATTCCAAACGCGCCACTCGAGAAATAGTAGAGAAAATCCTCGCGGCGCAGTTTCCGCATCATGGCTTTCGCGGCATCGCCGTAGGCTACGGTCACTTCATTGGAATCCTCGACGCGATCGGAAGGCGTAAGCCGGACGAGCAGAACCGAGAGCGCCGATCCGGTCTTCATTTCGCGCTTGAACTCCATGATGAGGCGGTCTTGAAAATGATTGAAGCCTGAAACAGTGCTGAGCAGATCGCGGCCGGCCTGGAGCCGGAGCTGGGTGTATTTCAAATGCTCCTGCGCGATTTCGTTGCGAAGGCGGCGAACGACGATCTGGCGATCGAACAGATAGCCCACCAGCAGCACGCAAAGGACGCAGAAGCCGGCGAAGATGATCCGGGAAGTGGTTTCGCCGAATATGACCGGGTGAGCCGAAATCGTGGGATACATCAGCAGGGCGGCGCCGGCAGCCAAAATTGCATTGACGGAGAGCGACAAAATCGTCAGTTGAAGTTCCCGCCGCTCGACTCGCTGCGGATCCACCTGATCGAAAACGCGCATCGCCCGTTCACCTCGTCAGAAAATAACGGCTCGAATCTCCATGGTATCGCGGGGAACGAGGGTCGGAGGGCGGCGATTGGGGACAGTTGCCCAATGCGTAAGTGTTGGACGCCGGGAATAATTTACGCGGTGCGTCCAACACGGGCGGATTTTTCGGATGCTTCTTGCTTTAAGCGCGCGCGGTGACCGCCTTCGAATCGGCTTTCAGGCCTTCCTTCTTCTTGGCTTCGCGGGCGCGTTCGAGCTGCATCAGACCTTCGAGCAGATCCTCGACGAGATCGTCCGCGTGCTCGCAGCCAGGCGAAAGCCGGATGAGCGTGTCCGAAAGGCCGAGCTCTGCGCGCGCTTCGGGGGGAATCGAGGCGTGAGTCATCGTGGCGGGATGGCAGAGAAGAGCTTTGACTCCGCCGAGACTCTCGCCGAGCGTGAAATACCGGCGCGAAGAGGAGAAGGCGACGACCTCTTCGATCGAGCCGTTCAATTCGAACGAAACCATTCCGCCGAAGCCGGTCATTTGCTTGCGGGCGATGGCGTGGCCGGGATGCGAAGAAAGGCCGGGGAAGTAAACGCGGCTGACGAGAGGGTGGTGCTCGAGCGCGTTGGCGATAGCAATCGCGTTTTCTTCGTGGCGTTGCATTCTGAGTTCGAGGGTTTTGAGTCCGCGCAGCGTGAGCCAACAATCGAACGGCGCGGGAACGGCGCCGGTCGCGTTTTGCAGGAATTTGATGGGCTCAAATACGGCGGGATCTTTTGCGAGAGCGGCGCCCTGGATCAAGTCCGAGTGGCCCGCGAGATATTTTGTGACGCTGTGGACGACGATGTCGGCGCCGAGTTCAAAGGGCTGCTGGAAATAGGGAGTGGCGAAGGTGTTGTCGACGACAACGAGAGCGCCGCGGGAGTGCGCGAGGCGGCAGATTTCGGCGATGTCGTAAACGAGCAAGCGTGGATTGGTGGGCGATTCGATCCAGACGAGCTTGGTGCGCGGGGTGATCGCGGCGTCGAGGGCGGCAGCGTCTGAGAAATCGAGCTGGCGTACGACGACACCGATGGGTTGGAACACTTTGTTGAGGATGCGGTAGGTGCCGCCGTAGACGTCGGTCGGCAGGACGATTTCGTCGCCCGGCCTGAGATAGGCCTGGAGGACGGCGTTTTCGGCGGCGAGGCCGGAGGCGAAAAGAGCGCAGTGCTGGACGCCTTCGAGTTCAGCGAGCACTGCTTCGAGACGCTGGCGCGAAGGATTATTGGTGCGTGAATAGTTGAAGCCCTTGTCGTGGCCGGGAGCGTCCTGCTCGTAGGTGGAGGTTTGGAAAATGGGTGCTACCAGCGAGCCGGTTTCCGGCTCAGAAGGTTGCGCTGCGTGGATCGTCTTGGTTGCGAATTTCATGGTCTTGCTCCTTTCGATTGCTCGATCGTGTGGGATTTCGTTGGTGACGAAAAATTTTGAGATTGGTGGCATTCGCTCCTGCTGGTTCTCGATCTCATTTTCATGTGGCGACTGCCTCTGCTGCCACCGAATCGGGGCGGTGTAATTCGTCCTCGGCTGCCGTGACGCGGCTGACCGGAGCCATCTCGTCGAGACTGCGAATGACGAGGGGGAGATTCGATTCGGCCGCCGCCTGAATTGCCTGGCGCTGGACGAGATCGCAGCCGCTATCGGCGAAGGCCAGAGCTCGATCGAACGAGAGTTGCGGAACGTGGCGGGCGGCGGGATCGCGATGCGGATCGCTGGTGAAGTAACCGGGAACGTCTTTGAGCAGCTCGCAACGGGAAGCCTCGAGGCCCCTGGCCAGGAGTACCGCAGTCAAGTCCGAGCCGCCGCGACCGAGAGAAACGACTGCGCTTGCCGAGTTCGTGGCGAAGAATCCGGGTACGACGGCGACTGGATGCTGCGTGAGCGCGGAACGGAGGCGGCGCGAATTCACGCGAACTTCGTGCGCGAGAGAGGCCGGATCGCGAGTTGCGTCGGGAAGGCCCAAGCCTGCCTCGTGAATATTCAGCGCGGCTGCGGAAATTCCGAGGGCTTGCAGGTGAATTACGAGAAGGGCGACGGAGCGCAATTCGCCGGTAGACCACAACAAATCGAGGGCGGCTGGGTTTGGCTGAGGAGCAATTCGGGAAGCGGTGCCGGCCAGACTGTCGGTAACGCCTTCCTGGGCGGAAACGACGACGACGAGGCGTTCCTCGGGCGAGGCGGTGTGCCGGTTGCGAACAAATCGAGCGGCGCGGCGATACGCTCGTGAATTTTTCAGGATCGAGCCGCCAATCTTAATCACGGCAATCGTACATTTTGCCGATATGTTCTCCGACATTTAAAGCCTCCCGTGTGAGCGGAGTAAACGGCGTCCGCGCCGCTCTTTGGCGGAAGGCCTGCAAAATGCAGGATTCCTTCGCGCTCGGGGGAGCGGTGGTCGCGAACGGAACGTTCACGCATCGGCAAACGCGGATTGGCGAATGTGAAATGCCAATACGCAAATGCGAATGCTTCCGCCGTCTTTAACAGCAGTTTGGGAGTTGAATCTTCAACGACCGGGGTTCCGGTCGATTGAGGATCTTATCTCTCCCCACTGGGCAGGAGTTAGCACCTTGGCACATGGACCAGGTTGCTGTGGCGTCGAAGGGCCTGTACCCTCAGCCACTCTGGATAAGCGCTGGTGGTAAGCCAGCGAGAAGATGATAGCAAAAGGGAAATGGGAGTCAAGAGTGGAGAGCGAGCGAAGCAGGCGCGTCGAGCGAGCGCAGGCCAAGCGATATGCTTGAGTTGAGGTGAACGGGCCATGCTAGTTCGGCGTCTGCGGTTATCAATTCAGTGGACAGGCCCGTGCCATATCAGTCAAATTATGAGACTGAATCCGGGGAGCGCGATTTTTGGGGGTAATGCGATGCGATACGTTCTCGTTCTAGTCGGAATCGTGAGTCTAGCGACTTTCAGCGCCGCCGCACAGGGCGTGCAGAACAATTCGTTACTGCTCACGCTGCCCTTTGCGAGCCCGTTTGCCGCGCCGGCATTGCCCGGGCCCACCTCCGCGACGCTTCCCTACGTGACCGGCACTTCCGCCAGCCTCACCTTGGCGACACTCACCTCCGAAACTCCGGCCGCGCCGGCGAACGCCAGTTTGGCGACGCTGGATGCCGGAATCGCGTCGCCCGCTTCCTCGGCGGCAGCCGAACCGGAACCGCAGTACGTTCAAAGCGTGCACCAGCAGTATTCGTGGCAAGCATATGTGGGTTACACGTTTTTCCGATTCTATGAGAGCTCGCATCCGACCGTCCATGAGAACACCAACGGGGCCAACTGGTCGATCGTGTATTACTGGAAGGATTGGCTGGGAATCGATGGCGAGATGTCAGCGACGCACGGCGACCAGGGGGGCCAGAGCTCCTGGTTCCTGTTCGGCGGCGGCGGCCCACGATTCCGATGGTCTGGGCCGCGCGGGCTTGAATTGTGGGGACATGCGCTGCTCGGCGGATCGCATTTCACGCCGCAGACGCCATTTGGGAAACAGGAAGCGTTTGCTTATGAAGTCGGCGGCGGAGTTGATATCAACACGCCCAAGAGCAGATTTGCACTGCGGTTCGGCGCCGACATGATCGGCTCGCATTACTTCTCGACCTACCAGTACAGCCCAAAGGTTTCAGCCGGTCTCGTGTTCAAGTTCTAGCGAGCCAAACCTGGGATTACAGCTTTCCCAGCAGCCAGCTCTGCGCCTCACAGCGCGAGCTGAGCTTCCCCTAGTTCCAATCCGAAAAAGCGAGCTGCGCTGCGTGGGCCTGTAATCCCGGACATTCGTTTGCGCACTTTCATCCCAAAAATTGTTTTCGACCGGTACCAAAATTCCCACGAATCGAATGAAGTGAAATGCGTTCAGGCCGATTGTGCAGGCAAGTGCCGTCGCATCAGCAGCGCGGCGCAAGAAAAACGAAGAGGCCACCTACTTTCGGGTGGAAATCAACGTGCTTAATGATTCGATTGGTGCCGTCGCTGCATCTAACGTATCGAACGGCCGATTTCTGGACCAATTTATAGGCACAGGCGGACCGGCGCAGATGCTGTTCAAGTCGATTCAACAGACGAAGCGGTTCCTGAAGATACTCTTCGGGTTCACTCTGCTTGCTTTGGGAGTCGTGATGCTGGTCACGCCAGGCCCCGGGTGGCTCGTCATCGCACTTGGTTTGGGCGTGCTGGCGGCTGAATTCGTCTGGGCGCGGAGGCTGCTCGACAGCTTGAAAGAGCAGGGCGGCCGATTAAAAGATCAGGGTGTACGGCTTCGCGACACGCTTCTTTCCCGCCAGCGGGGTTGATCGCATTTAAGCTTCTGCAGGATTTTCCCGCTTTCGTAGCATCCCCGTTTATGGTTTCATCCCTCGTATATGGTTTCATCCCTCGAAGTGGTGTGGAGGCTTCCTTGAGCGACCGATGGCGTGGCAAATGGGCCCTAATCACGGGGGCCAGCGCTGGAATTGGCCTGGAGCTGGCCAAGCAGCTGGCCGCCGGAGGAGCGCACCTTGTTCTCACCGCGCGCCGCGTGGATCGGCTGCAGCAGCTCGCGGCCGAACTTGCCGGGAAGCACGGCGTAAACGTGGAAGTATTTGCAGCGGACCTGGCGCGGCCCGAAGCGCCCCAGCAGATTTATGAATTCACTTCGAGGAAGAATCTCGAGATCGAATTGCTCGTCAACAACGCTGGGTTTGGCGCATTCGGTTACATCCATGAAATCCCTGCCGAGCGGATGACCGAGATGATTCAGGTGAACTGTTCGGCGGTGGTGAGCCTGACGAGGCTGTACGTCGCCGGGATGGTGGAACGCCGGCACGGCGACATTTTGATTCTGGCCTCGACGGCTGCATTCCAAGCGGTGCCGTTTATTTCCGCGTATGCGGCGACGAAAGCCTTCGATCTGCTGTTTGCGGAGGGAATCGCCGAGGAGCTGCGCACGTTCGGGGTCAGGGTGTGCGCGTTGTGTCCCGGATCAACGAATACGGAATTTCAGCAGGTAGCCGAGCAGCCGGATCGCGCCTTCCGCTCGGCTGAGACCGCCGAAAAGGTAGCCCGCGTAGGTCTGGAAGCCCTCGCTGCGGGGAAGAGTTATGTAATCTCAGGCGCGAAGAACCGGTTGTTGATGGAATCGCAGCGGGTTGCGCCCCGAAGCTTCGTCGCAAAGATGGCCGCGAAGATGATGCGCCCCTCCAACTCGTAGACTGTTGAAGTCGGCGTGTCCTTCCTGCTCGAACGCTTGGCCGAATTCCTGGTGGAACTCCACGATTTCTGCCCCTCTCCGAGCCCCCGCGAGAAACCAGTATCGGCGGCCGTAAACCAAGCCGAAAGAAGGGCTTCCCAGCAAACGTGCGGAAGCGCAGCGCCACTTCGACCCTGATGCATCGAACCATCGAACTTCGCCATCGAACTTCGCCGTCGTAGTTCGCCGTTGTACTTCGTGGAACCAATTGGCCGCCCGGGCGGAATATGTAACGAGAAGCAGGGCAGGCCGTCCAAAGTATTGTGATGACGAAGGCCATAGAGATAACCGATGACGGCCTGCTGCGACGGATGCAGTCCGGAGACGAGGACGCGTTTACGCTGCTCTATAGGCGTAAACATCCGGCCCTCTACCGGTTTGCGTTGCACATGAGCGGGAATGCGGCGGTGGCCGAGGACGTGACGCAAGAGGTCTTCATGACGCTGATTCGCGACGCGAACCGATTTGATCCCGCACGCGGCTCACTCAGCGGGTTTCTTTTCGGGATTGCTCGAAATCATGTCCGAAAACGCTGGGAGCAGGAGCGAAGATCCGTGCCGCTGCCTGACGAAGCGGCAGAGACGGGCCACGCCGGTTTTCACGTGATTTCCGGCCATGCGAATGGAAATGGGGCGTCGGGCAACGGCTCAAACGGAAATGGAGCCGGCAAGTTCAGCACGGCGGCCAGGGCGCACGATGAATTTGAATCGCTTGAAACAGCGAGGCGAGTCCGGCAGGCCATAGCGACGCTGCCTGAGAATTACCGCGAGGTGGTGGTCCTCTGCGAGCTGGAAGAAATGAGCTACGAGGAAGCAGCGAGCGCGCTCGATTGTCCGGTTGGAACGGTTCGCTCGAGGCTGCACCGGGCGCGAGCGTTGCTGGTGGAGAAGTTGCGCGAGCCGGCGGCGGTGCGCGGCTCGGCCGCGGGACATTCTGCTTAAAGACGGGCATCTTGAAGACGGGCGGCTACAAGGTTGGCGGGACGAGGATGTGAATGAGGATGAGGATTTCGGGATGGACGAAGCGATGAAGGAAGCCAGGAACGATATGGACTGCGCTCGATTCGAAGATTTGGTGCACGAGCTCGACCGTCCGGAGACGGAGGGAGCCGCGCTTCGTGAAGAGGCGCTCGTTCATGCCGAGTCTTGCGGCCGTTGCGCCGCGCTGCTGACGGAAGTCGAATCGCTCGGATTCGCACTGGTCAAGATCGCGGATGAGGCGGGACGAACGACGGCGCCAGCGCGAGTGGAAGCCGCGCTCCTTCAGGAATTCCGGCGCGCGAAAGCGACATCGTCGCGACGGCGGCTGCAGTGGCGAGTGGCCGCGATTGGAATCGCGGCGGCGCTGTTCCTGGCGCTTGGGTTGTCGTTGCGGCACCGATTTGTTCCCGTGAGCGGGGCTGACGCCGGGACGCACGCAAACGTGAGCGCGCCGGCGAAAGTCCCGAACGATGCGACGGCGGCAGGTAACGGAAATTCTCAGCGAGACGTTCCAGGCGCGTCCTCTACTGCACAAGCGACAGAGTTGACCGCTGACGATGCCGATGGCACCGAGTTCGCGGAGGACTTTACTCCGCTGCCGTATGCGGATGACGCGTCAATGATGGAAGGCGGCGCGGTGGTTCGCGTGACGCTGTCGCGCTCGGCGCTCGCATCTTTCGGCGTACCGCTTACCGATATCGGAAGCGCGGAACAGATTCCCGCGGATTTAGTGGTAAGCGCGGATGGAACGCCCGAAGCGATTCGTCTTGTATCGCAGAACGTGAATTAGATTTTCGTGGAATTGGAACTAAATATTCGCGCCATCTTTCAGGAGGAGTAGAGATGAAGAAGAATCGAATTTTGGGAATCGCAGCGATCGCGACGGGCTTGCTCGTGATCGGTGGGAGCGTGCTTGCGCAGAATCCGCCGCCACCCCCGCCTCCGGACGGAGGCAACATGATGTTTGAGGCGATGGGCCCGGGGCCCGGCGGTCCGCCCGAGGCGATGGAGTTCGTGGAATTTGAAGGTGGCGTGCGAGGCAAGACGGTTTCGGGGGCGCCGTTTACTGCGAGCGTCTCGACGCAGTCGACGCAAACGCTGGCGGACGGCAATCAAATTCAGCGGTCAACCACCGGCAGCCTGGCGCGAGACAGCCAGGGACGGACACGCAGTGAGATGACGCTGCCGGCAATCGGCCCGTGGGCGGCAGCGGGCAAGCCTGCTCCGCAGATGACGTTCATCCACGATCCGGTGGCGGGCACGCAATACATGCTGGACGCAAATCGCAAGATTGCGCACAAGGCGCCGGCGCATACTCATTCAGGCGGAGACTTCGCAAAGGGTAAGGGAGCGCGTGGCGGAGCGTTCGCCGCGGAGATGGAGAAGGAAACGACGACCACGTCACTGGGGACGCAGATGATCAACGGTGTGAGCGCCGAGGGCACCCGCACCACTCGGACGATTCCCGCGGGCGAAATCGGCAACCAGAAGCCAATCGTGATCACGGTCGAGAAGTGGTATTCCGCCGATCTGCAGGAAACAGTGCTGACCAAGCGCAGCGATCCGCGAATGGGTGAGACCGTCCGCCAGTTGACCAATATTCAGCGGACGGAACCAGCGGCGACGTTGTTCCAGGTTCCTTCCGATTACACCGTGCAAGAAGGCGGCCCGGGCGGCCGTAACGGAATGCATCGGCGTCACATGGGGCCGGGTGGTCCCGGCGGTGGCCCTGGCAGCGCAGCCGGAGCTGGCGCTGGAGCCCCGGCGGACGCACCACCGGCAAGTTCGACTTCACCCACCCCGTAATACTCGCTGTACTTGCGGGCGGATCCCACCACGCTCCGCCCGCAAGCTCTCTTCTTGTTTGTCTCCCTCCGGGCATCCCGGCTTCCTCGCATCGCTAACACCAGCACCTGTCAAATTGCAGCACAGGCTGAAGCCTGTGCCACTTAGAAGCAACTGCAGACAGACTGAGTTCCGCATTCGTTTGGCGGAGCCGTTAATTTTAGTTTGTGGCGCGGTCGAGAAGTTCGACGACGTGAAGGACTTCCTGGCCAGTCTTGTGAATTGCGGCGCCGGCGCGGAGTTGCAGGATGCATCCGGGATTTGCGGTGACGATGGCTTGCGCTTTCGTGCGGCCGGCGCACTCCATTTTGGCGGTGAGGATTTCGAGCGAGGCTTCCGTTTCCGTGACGTTATAGACGCCGGCGGAGCCGCAGCACTGTTCCGAAAGCTGCATTTCGACGAACTCTACGCCGGGAACGGCCCGTATCAATTTGCGCGGGGCCTCGCGCACTTGCTGACCGTGGCAGAGATGGCAGGAATCCTGATAGGTAACGCGAAGGGGAACGGAGCGAAGCGGAGCAACGAGGCCGAGTTCGGCAAGAAACTCGGTGACGTCCTTGACCTTGGCTGAAAACTTCTCCGCCTGGCTGTGCGCCGAATCGTCCTTCGAGAAAAATTCCGGATATTCTTTCAGCGTCGAGCCGCAGCCAGCTGCGTTGGTAATGATGGCATCGAATTCGCCGGGGAGAAACGCGTCCTGATTCGAGCGCGCCAGGTTGCGAGCGACGTCGCGGACGCCGGCATGAGCCGCCAGCGCACCGCAACAAATTTGGGTCTTGGGGATCACGACTTCGCAGCCATTGGCCTGAAGAACGCGGATCGTGGCCCGATTGAGGTCGCTGAACGTTACCTGCGCGACGCACCCGGCGAAAAGCGCGACTCGCGCGCGGCGTGTGCCTTTCGCGGGATACGTCTTGCCAAGCTCCGAGAAAAAGAAATCGGAATCGATTTTTGGCAGCAGGCGCTCGCGGTCCTGCAGGCCGAGGAGGCGCAGGATTCCGGTTCCACGCGCCAGAGCAGCGAGGCCGCTGCGTTGATAGAATTTCAGCAGGCGCGCCGCCGCGGCAATGCGGCCGGGATAGGGGAGCAAGCGGCGGTACACCGCGTCGCGCGCGACTCGCGAAAATAACGGGCGCTTATATTTTTGCTCGATCTGCGACCGGGCGCGTTCGAGCAATTGTCCATACTCCACGCCCGAAGGACACGCCGACTCGCAATTGCGGCAGTTCAGGCAGCGATCGATGTGCAAAACGAACGCGTCGCCCAGCTCGAGGCGTCCCTGGTCCACCAGCGCCATCTGGCGGATGCGGCCGCGGGGAGAATCCGCTTCGCGGCCCCAGAGCCGGTAGGTGGGGCACTGGTTCGAACACAGGCCGCAATGCACGCAGCGCGAGTATTCTTCGTATTCCGGCTTGTCGGTCGCCGAAAAACCGCTTAGGGTGAGCGCGAATTCGCGCTGCGCCTCTTCGTGAGAATGCGGCGGAGTGGAAGCCACGAGGCTAGAGGCCTCCTACAAATCGGCCCGGGCTGAAGATGCCGAGCGGATCGAAGATTTTTTTCACTTTACCCATTTGCGCCAGGTCCGCGCGCTCCGGTCCCCAGACCTTGAGCGTAGTTTTCCATTCGGCGGGGCACCAGGGGATCGTCATGTTCGCGGCAAGCGCGGAACCGGCTGCGAAAATTTGATTTGTGGCGGCCGCTACCTGACCTAGCGAGTCCGCGCTTTTATCTTTCGGCAGGAGCGCGAAATAAATTGGGCCCAAACTGCGAGCCATCACGGCCCACGGTAGCCGGTTTGCGTCCGCTGCTTTCGCTGCGGCTGTGAGCGCCTCTTTCATGCGCATGGGCAGAACGCTGATTTTCACGATGGATGTCGCAGGTGACGAGTCGAGAGCGGTGGAGAGGAATTCGCGCTTGTGAGCGAAGGCCGCAGCTGTGATTTCGCCGCTGACAGCCGTGACATTTGCCGCTCCGGTTTCCGCCGCCATGCGACGGAGATCGGCTTCGTAGCGGGCAAGAACTTTTTCGTTTCCGGAGTAGCCAATCGTGACGGCCCAGTGATTTGCGGAGATCACGTTGACGGGCATCGGCGCTTTTGCGTTCCGTTCGGCGATGGTTCCCGCGAAAAGTTCCGCCACGCGCGGGCTTAAGATATCGAACGTCATCGGAGTGAGCGAAGACTGCGCCACGCGATGGCGGAAATCAATCGCGCGGTCGAGATTTTCGAACCAGGCGACAAAGCCGCGGCTCGTGACCGGCGTCGGGAACGTCTTGAAATTGATGCGGGTGATGATGCCGAGCGTGCCCAGCGATCCGATCATCAGTTTGTGGAGATCGTATCCTGTGACATTTTTCACCACCGTGCCGCCGCTTTTCGCGTGGACGCCATCGCCGATCACAAATTCCATCCCGAGAACGTAATCGCGCGCAGTGCCGTAAAACTGGCGCAGCGGAGTATCCACACCTGAGGCAATTGTGCCGCCGACCGTCGCGCGGTCGAAGTAGGGGACTGCTAGCGGTAGAAATTGGCGATGCTCCGCCAGAACTGCAGCCAGTTTTCGCAGCGGCACCCCGGCTTCGACGCTGACCGTCAGGTCGCCCGGGTCGTAGGCGATGACGCGATCGAGGCGTGACAGGTCGAGCGCGAGATCGTAGCGCGTAGGCGGCAGGCCGATGCCCAATTTCGTTCGCGCGCCGCTTGCGATTACGCCGAGCTTTTCAGCGGCGGCAAATTGGATGATGCCGGCCACTTCTTCGCGCGAGCCCGGGCGGACGGCGGCAGCGGGGAGTATTCCGTCCACCGCGTAGGCGCTTAATTGCGCGGGGTCCGTGTCTATGTGAGTCGCGCCGACAATATCCGGCAGGCGCGCGGAAACGGTTTTGCTGGCGGTGCTCATGCGCGTGAGGCTCCCGCAACCGGCATGGGACGGATGTGAATTTCGCCGCAACCTTTTTTGTTGGGGAAGATTTTCTCGGGATTGAGGAGCCCGATCGGATTAAACGCGTCGCGAACGCCGCGCATTAAATCGAGATCCGATTCGCTGAAAATCAGCGGCATCAGCCGGTCTTTCTCCATGCCGACGCCGTGCTCCCCGGTGATCGAGCCGCCCATGCTGATGCAGAACTGGATGATTTCATCGGACGCGGCGATCACGCGTTTCAACTGACTCTCGTCGCGCGCGTCGAAAAGGATCAGCGGGTGGAGATTGCCGTCGCCGGCATGGAAAATATTTCCGATGGGGAAGCCGTACTTTTCGCTGATTTCGGTGATGCGGCGGAGGGTGGCCGGCAACTTCGTCCGAGGGATGACGCCGTCTTGCACATAATAAGTCGTCGAGAGCCGGCCGACGGCGCCGAACGCATTCTTGCGGCCTTTCCAGAGGAGATCGCGTTCGCGCGAATCTTTCGCCACTCGCACTTCGCGTGCTCGGTGCGCGCGGCAGATTTCAGCCACTTCCTCCGCTTGCGATTCGACGCCTTCCCGCACGCCGTCAACGTCAATCAGCAGCACCGCGGCGCTATCCACCGGAAACCCGGCGTGGACGTAATCTTCCACGGCGCGCAGCGTGTACCCGTCGAGCATTTCGCAAGCGGCCGGCGTGATGCCGCGGGCAGTGATGTCGACAACCGTTTCGGTGGTGTCGTCGAGCGTGTCGAAAATCGCGAGTAGCGTCTTCACGGACTCGGGGAGCTTCGTAAGCTTTACCGTGATTTCCGTCACCAGCGCGAGCGTGCCTTCGGAGCCGACAAAAAGTCCGGGCAAATCGTAACCGGGTGAATCGAGCGCGGAATTTCCGATGCGAATCAGTTCGCCCGTGGGCAGAACGACTTCGAGTTCGAGCACGTGGTTCGTCGTGACGCCGTAAGCCAGGGTGTGTGGGCCGCCGGAATTTTCGGAGACGTTACCTCCGATCGTGCAGGCTTTCTGGCTCGAGGGGTCCGGCGCGAAATGAAGTCCTGTGTGCGCCACCGCCGCGCTCAAGTCGGCGTTCACAACACCAGGCTGAACTACGGCGCGCTGGTTCTCGACGTCCACTTCGAGAATGCGATTCATCTTCGAAAAAATTGCGACGATGCCGCCTCGGCGCGCAAGCGCTCCGCCCGAGAGCCCGGTTCCGGCCCCGCGACCCACGATCGGAACATTGTGGCGTTTCGCGATCTCGACGATGCCAAGAACCTGTTCTTTCGTGCGCGGGAAGACGACGCAAGTGGGGCGTGCCAGTTCTACGGAGCCGTCGTATTCGTAGAGGATTAAATCTTCCGGCTGGTGCAGCACTCCGTCCGGGCCGAGAAGTTTTTTCAGATCTTGGAGGAGCCGCGAATCCATGAGTCGGGCCTCAAGCCGATGGCGTGGGGCGAGTGCTCGACGTTCCAGCTGCCGCGAGCCGCTGTCGTCATCGCCATCGCAACTATAGTCGCCTGCTGTGGGCCAGTCAAACGAACGCGGCTGCGCACATCGCCGCGGAGCAGGGCCGGGAATGCGCGCGGCTGCGGCATCCGTGCCGGCAAGCCTTCGGGTGTATATTACTCACGCTCGGCGCGCATTGGGATGAGGTGAGGGGTGAGCAAACCGAAGATTTTGGTAACGCGGCCGCTGTTTCCGTCGGCGCGGGCGATTTTGGACCAGCATTTCGACGCCGAATACTGGCAGCCCGCGGAACGAATTTCTCGCGCCGAGCTGCTGAAACGCGTCGCAGAGAAAGAGGCGCTCATCTGCCTGCTGACGGAAAAAGTCGACGAAGAACTTCTCGCCGCCGCTCCCAAGTTGCGAATCGCCGCCACCGTTTCCGTCGGCTTCGACAACGTTGACGTGGTCGCCTGCACGCGGCACAAAGTGATCGCGACGAATACCCCCGGCGTTCTCGACGACACGACTGCCGATTTTGCGTGGACGCTTTTGATGGCGATCGCGCGGCGCCTGCTCGAAGGCGATGCCTGGATGCGCTCCGGCACGTGGCCTGGATGGGACCTCGATCAACTCCTGGGCGGCGATGTGTGGGGCAAGACGCTCGGCGTCATGGGATTTGGGCGTATCGGACGCGGAGTGGCGCGCCGCTCGCAAGGTTTTCAAATGCGCGTCCTTTATCATGATGCGGTCCGGGCGCCGGCAGACGTTGAAAAGGAATTGCACGCCGAATTCGTGGACCGCGACAGGCTGTTCCGCGAATCCGACTTCATCAGCCTGCACGTTCCGCTTCTTCCCGACACACGGCACCTCATCTCAAAGGAAAATCTCGGGAAGATGAAGCCGACCGCGTACCTGATCAATACTTCGCGCGGCCCCGTGGTGGACGAGGCAGCGCTCGCCGACGCCCTCGAAAACAAGAAAATTGCCGGAGCGGCGCTCGACGTGTTCGAAGCCGAGCCGAAGGTCCACCCGGCGCTCATCGCCCGAAAAGATGTGATACTCACTCCGCATATTGCGAGCGCTTCCGTGGAAACGCGAACTAAAATGGCGGTGATGGCGGCGAACAATGTGGTGGCCGCGTTCGATGGCCACCGCCCGCCCAATGCGCTCAACGCGGATGCGCTCGGCCTCAAATAATAATTGCTCATGAAATCCTTCGCGTTACGGTCCGGGCTCGAGTGAAAGAAACCGCACAGCGTGTCTTCCGCGAGACGCTCGCCGCCATAAATATCCAAGCGACGCTCGAGCGCAAACTCAATTGCGACGGCAAGTGCGTCCATGCCGGCGGAAAAATTATCAATTTCGGCGACTTCGCCGAATTCGTCGCGATCGCGATCGGCAAAGCCGCGTTCCCGCTGGCAGACGGTTTGTGCAAAGTGCTTCCTTCGAATTGCTCACTGGAAGGAATACTCGTCGCTCCCGAACCGCCCGCGCGGAAATTGCCCGGTTGGACGACGTTCGTTGGCGGGCATCCGATACCGACCGACGCAAGTTTCATCGCCGGCCGGGCGATTCTCGAGCGGCTATCGCGTTGCGATGAGCGCACCCTGATTTTCTTTCTCGTGTCGGGCGGAGGTTCGGCGCTGGTCGAGCAATCGCTCGATCCTTCCGCCACTCACCAGGATTTTGAGAAATTGCACTACGCCCTCGTAACGTGCGGCGCGCCGATCGAAGAAATCAACGTGGTGCGAAAACACCTCTCGGCGACAAAAGGCGGCCGGCTCGCCTCCGCAGCGCCTCGGTCCATGAAGCTGACTTGGGGAGTGAGCGATGTCCCCGAAGGCTACGAATCCGCGCTCGCTTCCGGGCCTACGCTTCCCGATCCGACGACCGCCGCCGACGCGTATCGAATCGTCGAGAAATACGAATTGCTTCCGAAGCTGCCTCGGTCTATCCGCGCTGTCTTCGACGAGCGACGTCTGCAAGAAACGCCGAAGGAATCCGATCCGGCATTCGCGCGCTCTCATTTCTCGCTGCTGCTTGGCGCGCACGATCTGATGCACGCTGCGCACCACGCACTCGAGGCCCAGGGATATTTCTGCATCGCTGACAACACGACCGACAACTGGCCGCTCGAAAAAGCCGCCGATCATCTGCTTGGAAATCTCGAATCGATGAAATCAGAAAATCCCGGAGCGCGTTGCGCGATTGTGGCCGACGGGGAAGTGAGCAGCCCGGTTACTGGAACTGGAATCGGCGGGCGGAATTCTGCGTTCGTGCTGACATGCGTGCCAAAAATTGCCGGAAAAGAAATCACCGTGCTAAGCGCCGGAACGGACGGCATTGACGGAAATAGTCCGGCAGCCGGGGCGGTTGCGGACGGCGAGACGCTTGCGCGCGCACGGAAAGCGGGCCTTGATCCGGGCGATTATCTAAAGCGCAGCGATGCCTTTCGATTCTTCGAGAGCCTCGGCGATGCGATCGTCACAGGTCCCACGGGCAATAATCTGCGCGACCTGCGAATTCTGATCGCAGGCTGACGGGCGATCCGGAAATTTATTTCTTGGCCCCGTCGCTCAGCTCCGACTCGATCTTCGAGAGCCGGCTATTTACTTCGTCCATTTCCGTTTCGAGTTTCTGCAGGGCGTTTACCACTGACGTGTTGGCTCCCGCCACGTTCGACGCTTCTGCGGATGCTTCGTGCGGATTCTTCGCAGTGCCACCCGCAGCTTTGTCTCCCGCCGGCGCGTTCAACAATGCAATCTGCGACTCGATGTAGGGCGCGGCGCCGATGCTTAGCTCGCCGCTCTTCAGCAAAGCCTCGATCGGGCCAATCGCGTCCTTATCCCCGCGCGCACCGAGCGCAAAGAGCGCCGAAAATTTGATATCGAAATAGGGCTCTGCGAGAAACGAGATCAGCGCTTTTGTAATTTCCTTGTTGCCCTTGTCGAGGCTGGCCACCGCCGAGATCGCTGGGCCGCGAGTATCGAGCGGCTTTCCCGGCGCGGCCCATTCCAGAAGAATCGGAACGGCGCGATCGTCGCCGAGTGATCCAAACGCGTGCAGCGCGGCCTGGCGGATCGTGTCGTCGGGCGACTCCGTTTTCACCGCGGCGCTCAAGGTATCAAACGCATCCGGCGATTTGATTTCCGCGAGCGATTTGAGCGCCGCACCGCGCACACGGTAGGCAGGATCGTTCGCCGCAATCTGCGTCAACTGTGATTCGAGTGAAGGCTCGCCCTTGAATTTGCCGAGCTCTGCCACCGCTACGTCACGCACCCACGGCGCTTCGTCATGCAGTGTCGCGAGAATTTCTTTCCGGGCTTCGGGCGTTCCGATTGCGCCAAGTGCTTTCAGAGCCTCCACGCGAACGCCCCAGAACGGGTCGTGCTGCGCCGCTTGGCCGAGCGCCGCGACGGCATCACGGTTATCTTTTAGCTTGCCGAGAGCAACCGCCGCGTCGGCGCGATCGGGAACCGTCTCGCCATTTTTCAATTGATACGAGAGCATCGCTGGGCTGCGCTTGAAAGCGAGCGACTTCAGGATCTTGTCGCCCTTGTCAAAGACCACCATCAACGGAGGTCCGTCAGCCGCCAGCGTGAAGGATTGCACCGCCGCATTCACTTCGATGGGATACGTTTTTCTCCCACTCGCGGTCACGATTTCCACGTCGATAGGAACATCGAAAATTCCGACAAGATGTTCCACTTTTTGCGTCTGCTTGACGTCGAGTTTCACCTGATGCGCGGCGTCATCAAACGCGTAGCCGACCTCAAATTCAGGCGCACCGCCGCGGTAGACCCATTGATGGAAGAACTGATCCACATTGACGGAAGTATCCTGCTCGATCGCTTTCTGCAAGTCGGCTGTGACGACATTGTGGCCGCGATTCACGTCCAGGTAATGATGCAATCCGCGAAAGAAATTATCGTCGCCCAACTTTTCGCGCAGCATGCGCAGCACCATGCCGCCTTTTGTGTAGATGTTGCCCTCGAGCGCGATCATGTCCGTGTAGTCGTGCGTGACGATCGGCACTTTGAAAAGGCTTTTCTCTGAAAACCACTCGCCCTGGTCTTTCCAGAATTCGTACTCCGCTTCGTCCGCGCCGAAATGATGCTCCGTCCAGTAATGTTCGAAATAGGTGGCGAACCCCTCGTTCAGCCAGATGTTGCCCCAGTCTTTGCAGGTGACGAGGTCTCCAAACCATTGGTGCGCGAGTTCGTGCGAGTCGAGGAGGTCCGAACCCGTGAGCTTTTCGCCCGCGAGTTTCGGATGCACGAGGCCTTGCGCGGTGAGCGTGGTCGCGCTGGTATTCTCCATTCCGCCAACGACGAAATCGTCGACCGACGACTGCGCGTATTGCACCCACGGATAACGCACATCCAGCACATCCGAGAAAGCGTCGAGCATTCCTTTCGTGCGCGCAAAAGTGGACGGAATTTTGTATTCCTCGCCGCGCGGCACCACATAGCGCACCGGCATTCCGCGCCATTGGTCCTTTTGTTCGACGAACTCGCCCGCGACGACGGAAATCAAATAGGTGGAAAGAGTCTCGGATTGTTTCCAGTCCCAGGTTTTCGTGCCATCGAGTTCGTCTTTCACGCCCACCAATCGGCCGTTCGAAATCGTCAACCACGAAGCGGGGACGGTCAGGATCATCTCAGAAGTCGTGCGATCGTTCGGATAGTCGTAGATGGGTATGTAATAGCGTGTGTCTTCCGATTCGCCTTGTGACCAGATTTCGTGCGGGCGCTGAGGATAATTCCTGTCGGGGAAAATAAAATAAAGGCCCTTCTTCGGCGCTCCCGAGTAGCGGAGGAAGACCTCGTGGCGCTCGCCGCGCTTCGCCGGATGATCCAGGGAAACGGTCACGTCGTTCGGATTCGTGGCGTACTTCGCCGGCTTGCCGTCCACGGTCACTTGCTCGATCTTCAGGTCCACGGAATCGAATCGGAGCTGCGATACGTCATCGCGCAAGATCGAAAGGCTGTGGGTCACTTCACCGCGGATCTCTTTCTTATCGGCGCTGAGCCACAAGTGCGTGCGCACATTCTGCAAGTCATAATCGCGACTGCGAGCGTAGGGATCGTCGGCGCGGCTTGCCATGGAAAGTAGCAGCGCGAGCGCCAGAAGCAATGCGCAGCGCGCGAGCAAGTGAGTAGGGCGCGTCCGCCCGCAACCGTAAATCATTCTTTCCTCCGTGAACTTGATGAAATTCCCCGCGGAACCGTGCGAACGAGGGGCAATAAACAATTATAGACGCAGGAACAGCGCAATGGTGTTTGCAATATCCGGAAAATCGGAGTCGAATCCCGCGATCAGAGCAGACTCTTCACCCAGCCGCCATCCACCGCAATCGTTGTTCCGTTGATCGAGCTGGCTCGTTCGGATGCCAGGAAAGCGACGAGGGCCGCGAACTCCTCCGGCCGCGCCAGGCGCCCAATGGGAATTTCGGAACTCCACGTTTCGAAAATCTGGTCGCGAGGGACGCCCCCGATGCGCGCCTGCTTTTCCGCTAATTCGTCAAGGCGCTCCGTGAGCGTGTAACCCGGACAAACATTATTCACGGTGATGCCACTCGCCCCGAATTCGTTCGCGAGAGTTTTCGCCAGGCCCGCCACCGCGGCACGCAGGGAATTCGAGAGCAGTAGCCCGTTGATGGGCTGCTTCACGGAGACGGAGGTGATCGTCAACAGGCGGCCCCAACGGTTTTTCTGCATCCGCGGCAAAACTTCTCGCGCGAAATAAACCGTGCTCAGCAGCGTGAGGTCCACAGCCGTGCGCCATTCGTCCATGGTGATGTCGAGAAACTTTTTCGCGGGCGGGCCGCCCGCATTGGTGACGCAAATATCGATGCGGCCGTATTCCTTCTCCACGGCCTCGACAAAGCTGCTGACCGCTTCGAAATTCACCACGTCCAGCGCGCGGCGGAAAACGCGACGGCCGCTCACGGATTCAATCTCCGAAGCGGTTCGCTCGAGTGGCTCGGGCGTGCGCGCACAAATCGCCACGTGGCAGCCTTCTCTCGCGAGCTCTTCGGCGACGGCGCGGCCCAATCCCTGGCTCGCTGCCGCGACGATTGCTATTCGCCCTTTCAGTCCGAGGTCCATCGGGTCAGTCCTTCTTTATGCCTTGGCGCAGATAGGAATCGTCACCGCGAATCCATTCCTCGCGTCGCGGCGCAAAAAAATCGATGTCCACCGTATCTTCGAGCGCCACCGCTTCGTGGGGCATGTGCGCCGGAATCACCAGGATTTCCCCGGCGCGAACCGTGGTTGTCTCTCCGTCGTCGAAATTGAACTTCAACGCTCCGGACAAGATCATCGTGTACTGCTCGCTGCGGTGCGAATGGCGGGGCACGACGGCGCCGCGCGTGAGCAGCACGCGCGCGAGCGTGCCATCTTCACCGCTCACCATCTGGCGCGAGATGATGTCGCTCATTTGGTCTTTCTTGATTTTTTCCCACGGCGTTGCGACCGGCATCGCGCACCTCGTCTTTGAATATGGATATCTTGGGAATCCTGTATCGAAACGACGAAATCGTCAATGCCTGGCCGCCTGTCTTTGGCGCTTCCACGACCCATTCCAATCATGACTCATTCTAAAATTGCTTACACTCGGGCAACGGTTCGATTAAGATGCGCCCATAAGCTGGATTCCCGGCGCCACGAAACGTCGATCGGCGAGTTCGCGCCGCGGATACGCGATGGTGACCCGTCTATCAGGAGGCATGTATGAAACAGGCCGCAGGTCTCGTGGTCGCTTTCCTTTTTCTCGCTACGACTGCCGGAGCGCAGATAGGCAAAAGCGTTTCTGTCGCAGCCGGCACGCCCGAGGACAAGGATCTGGCGGCGATTTATGCCGCTCCCGACGGACCTGACAAAATCGCGCTCCTCGACAAATTCGCGGCCGACCACGGGACGGGCGATCTGGCGCTTCTCGCGGATCAGCTCTACGCGCAAAGCTACCTCGCGCAGAAGAAGTACGCGAAGGTATATGAGTACGGAGAAAAAGCGCTCGCCCTCGATCCGGATGATTTCTCCGCCGTGATCCTGATGGTTCATGCCGCGGAGGAGCAAGGCGACGTCCAGAAGTTGTTCGCGATCGGCGAAAGGGTCGAGCCTCTACTCGCTCACTACCAAGCCTCCGCCGCGCCTGCCGGCACAAGTGACGACCAGTGGGCCGGGCAGAAAACTCAAAATCTGAAAGACGCGCAAGCCGACATCAATTACGTGCAATACACGATGGTAAATGCAGCGTACAAGACGTCCGATCTCGCCGCCCGCACCGTGCTGCTCGAGCGCTACGCGAAAGCGTTCCCGGATTCGCAATACACCATGGCCGTGCGCGAGCAAACGGCAATTGCCTACCAGCAGGCGCAAAACACGCCCAAAATGATCGAAACCGCCCAGGCAATTCTCGCCAAGGATCCAGACAACATTTCCATGCTGCTCCTTCTCGCCGACAATTGGAGCGAAAACGGCCAGCAACTCGACAAAGCCGCCGTGGACGCAAAAAAAGCTCTGGACCTGCTCGGGCAAGCGAAGAAGCCGGAAAATCTCACTGACGATCAATGGCAGCGCCAGCTCTCGATCCAGAAAGGATTGGCATATTCCGTTCTCGGCCAGGTGTACGTGAATAACAATCAGAACCCGCAGGCCGTCGACGCGTTTAAGCAGGCAAGCCCGCTGCTGAAGTCGGATAATTTCAGCTACGGACGCAACCTTTATCGCCTGGGGTTTACTCTCGCCAAGATGCAGCGAACAGCCGAAGCTCGAACGGTGCTGACAGAAGCGGTTTCGGTGAATAGTCCGTACAAGGCCAAAGCGCAGGAAACCCTGAATAAAATTGGCGGCTCAGCGAAAAAATCGACTCACAAGGCTTCTTAGCGCGGGAAGATTTGGCGGAGAGGGTGGGATTTGAACCCACGGTTGGGTTTCCCCAACACTCGCTTTCGAGGCGAGCTCTTTCAACCGCTCAGACACCTCTCCTCGCCCAGTCTAGCAAACGCCTCCCGTCCCCACAACACCGCGGGCGGCGCGAGTTTTCACTCCATTTCGAAAGTGATGTACGTGAGCTTCTCATCGCGCTCCACCTGCAGCACTCCTGCACCGCCCGGCGCAATCGCATTGATCGCCGCGCGCAAGCCGTCCAGGGTTTCCACGCGCGTTCCATTCACAGCGTGAATTACGTCGCCTGCCTGCAGATCCGTTTCGACGCCCGAAAGGTCCGCCGAAAGCGCCGCCACCACCACTCCAGACGGAATTCGCAGATCCTGCACCTCATCTTCCAGCCGGTCGTCAATTTGCACGCCGAAAATTCCCAGCTTCGCAATCAGCGACTTCGCCGGATCCACGAGATCCGCGAGCTTGTCAATCTTCTCCTTCTGCTCCGCTACCGGAATCTCGAGCGTCAGAGTTTGTTTCCCGCGCTGGACTTCCACCTTTACGCTCGCTCCGGCCGGCTTCGTTGAAATCATGCTCTCCGCCACCGCCAGCGCGCCCACCGGCCGCCCGTCCAGCGCCAAAAGCACATCCTGAATTTTCAGCCCCGCTTTCGACGCAGGCCCGTCCGGAAGAATATCCGCCACGATCACGCCGTCGCGTTTCGGAAGCGAAAGTCCCGCGGCGAGATCGGGAGTGATCTCCTGCAAACTCGCTCCGATGATGCTGCGATGCACGCGCCCGTACTTCCGCAGCTCCCCGTAAACAAATTCCACCTGGCTGCTCGGAATCGCAAATCCCAGTCCCTGGCTTCCACCGGTCTCCGAGAGAATGAACGTATTGATTCCCACCAACTGGCCCGCCGTATCTACCAGCGGGCCGCCGCTATTGCCGGGATTGATGGGTGCGTCTGTCTGAATGTAAACAGTCGGCGAGCTTGGATCGGCCTGTCGCGCCACGGCGCTGACGATTCCCATCGTCACCGAGTTTTCGAGCCCCTCCGGATTTCCAAACGCCAGGACGATTTGTCCCTTCTTGAGTTTCGAATAATCCGCAAAGGGAAGCGTAGGCAGTCCCTTCGCTTCGACTTTCAGCAACGCCAGGTCAATCGTCGATGCGATCCCGATAATCTTGGCGTCCAGCGGAGGAAGATGCTCGACGCCACTCGAGCCGTTGCGGCCCTCCGGATCCGCCGTCGATGGGGGCGTGAGAAACACTCGCACCCGTTGCGCTCCTTTCACCACGTGCGCATTCGTGATGATGTAGCCATCCGGATCGACGATCACGCCCGAGGCCAGGCTTCGCTGCCGTCCAATCAAACTCGCTTCATCCTGATCCTTGCTCTCCACGGCTCGATATCCCGTCACTCGTACCTGTACCACCGCAGGCGAGACCCGCGCCGTGAGTTCATCCATGGATTCGCTGAACTGGTTGAGCAGCACCTGGTGCGGATCCTCGGGTTTCGTCTGGGCGCGCGCGGAGCCAGCACCAAGGAGCGACGGCACGACGCAGGCGGCGACCACGACCCCTCGCAGCCATCCGCGCCAATTTACATTTTTTCCGGAATCGCGCATCGCCATCTTCCCCCTCGGCCGTCACCTATATCGAGATCCATCCGTCGTAAGCAGCAGAAAAGTGTAATCAATTCGCACGCCGCAAGCGAGCGAAGATCATTTCGACGCAACACCATCGAAGAGATCGTACGATGCCGCTGCTCTCCTGCGGCTTAGGCTAGAATGGAATCAAGCGGAAGGCGCAAACCCCATGAAACGATCTCCCAAAATCACTTATGACTCCGTGCGCAAAATGGCTCTCTCGTTTCCACATGTCGAAGAAAGCACTTCGTACGGGACGCCTGCGCTCAAAGTGAAGAAAAAGCTTTTCGTCCGCTGGCGTAACGAAGTTGACCCCGACACGATTGTCCTCAAAATGCCATTTGAGCAGCGTGAAGAATTAATGGCAGCTGATGCGGAAACCTATTTCATCACCGACCACTATCTCAAGTATCCCTGGGTCCTCGTGCGGCTCTCGAAGCTTCATCCCGACGCGCTGCGCGATCTATTGCAAACAGGCTATCGCGCCGCCCTGGCATCGAAGCGCAGCACCAAGAGTGAAGCAATCTAACCGCGTACCGGCCCCGGCCCGCTGCTATCGCCGCGCCGCAAAAAACGCCCGCAGCAACTCCACTGCTTCTTCCGCTTTCACGCCCCCGACCGCCTCCACCTGGTGATTCAATCGTTCGTGCTCGAGGATCGCAAAGCACGACCGCACGGCCCCTGCCTTCGCGTCGTCCGCGCCATACACCAGCCGCGCAATGCGCGCCTGAATCATCGCGCCTGCGCACATGGCGCAAGGCTCGATCGTCACGTACATCGTCGCGCCCGGCAGCCGGTAGTTTCCGATCGCGCTCGCCGCCTCTCGCAGCGCGATCACCTCCGCGTGTCCCGTCGGATCGCAGTCCGCGATCGTACGATTTCCCGCGCTCGCGACGATCGCCCCGTCGACCACCACCACCGCGCCCACCGGCACTTCACCTCGCTGCCCGGCCTCGCGCGCCGCTTCCAGGGCCGCCTGCATGAATTCCAGATCGTTCGATGGCTCATTCATGATCATCGTCGAGAATAGCATGCTCGAAGGTCTGGTATGCCCGCCCGCCGGGAGTCCGCCGGCCGGTCACTGCATGTCCTGCGCTATCGAAAAATCATCGCTCGTTGTAACCTCGCGCGCTCTCGGTGCATCGAATGGAGCCTGATACTTCGCACCGGCCGGCACCCTCGACCCGTCCGAATCACTAAACGTCGCGTGAGAAGTGAAAAGAGTCGCTGCGCTGTAACCCGAAATCCCCGGAGGCAATGGATGGAAAATCGCGAGACCGTCGGCACCCAGTCAAATTCATTCACACGCACACCCACCCGCACCCGCACACTGAAGCTCCCGCTCCGTTCGATGGGCCTCGCGCTCGCGCTAATCTCGGCCCCAGGCGCTCTCTGGGCCGCACCGCAGACTTCTACCCAGGATCTCGCGCAGCAAATTTTCGACGTCATGGTGAAAATCCCGGGTGCAAAACCAGCCACTCGTCCCGTCCATGCCAAAGGAATCGTTTGCCAAGCCACCTTTACTGCCTCGCCCGAAGCGAAGAATCTTTCCACCGCCGCCCATCTCCAGGGCAAGCCGGTTCCTGTCACCATCCGCTTCTCCGACGGCGCGCCCGATCCTGCCATCCCGGACACTTCTCCGAGCGCGTTCCCCCGCGGAATGGCGATTCGGTTCCTGATCCCGGGCGGCGACATGACGGACATCGTCGCGATCTCACATAATGGATTTATCGTCGGCACGGGCCAGGAATTTCTCGAGCTCCAGAAAGCAATTCTCGCCACCAATCCCTCGGAGCCGCACCCGTGGCCCGTCGAACAGTTCATTGGCTCCCATCCCCGCGCTTTGAAGTTCGTGCAAGACCCCAATCCCACGCCCGCGAGCTTCGCGAATGAGTCGTTCTTCTCGAATAACTCGTTCATCTTTGTTAACAAGAAGGGCGTCAAACAGGTGTTTCGATATCAGATTCTGCCGGTGGCTGGCCCCAATTACCTCACCGCCGACGCCGTCAAGAATCAATCGCCCAATTTTCTCTTCGACGAACTGAAAGGTCGCCTCTCGAAAGAGCCTGTGAAGTTCCGTCTCGTGGCGCAGCTTCCCAATCCCGGCGATTCCACGAACGACAGCACCCTCGTCTGGCCTGCCGATCGCAAGACGGTTGACCTCGGCACCATCACCATCACTTCCGTCGTCGCCAATAGCGACGTGGCCGAAAAGGCGCTGGCCTTCGATCCCACGATTCTTACCGACGGAATCGAGCTCTCCGATGACGAGCTGCCCGTTCTGCGTTCTGCCGTCTACGGACTTTCGGCCATGCATCGCTAGACCGGGCAGGGAACTGGTACGATAGGAGGCGCGCTACGATGCACTTCGCGCCCGCACTACAATCGGCCTCGAAATTTCAATGGGTTTTGAATCTCAAAGGAGAAAGCAAATGGCCAAGCCGAAAGCCGCTGAGGACAAGAACGAAATCACGCGGGAACGCCTCGCAGAATTATTGAACGAGGATCTTTCCCGCGAATATCAAGCCATTATCGGGTACGTCGTCTACTCGCAGGTGCTGAAGGGTGCCGAGTACATGGATATCGCCGACCAGCTTCAGATTCACGCCAAGCAGGAACTCGATCACGCGCTCACGATTTCGCGCCAGATCGATTATCTCGGCAAAATGCCTACCGTCACACCGTTGCCGGTTCGCACTTCCGACAAAGCCAAGGACATGCTCCGCTTTGACCTCGAGAATGAGAACGAAACGGTTCGCAACTATCGGGACCGCATCCGCCAGTGCGAAATACTCGGGGAATTTGCGATGGCCGAGCAGATTCGCCAGATCCTCATGCAGGAACAGGACCATCAGATCGATCTCGCCACTGCTCTCGGCGTCGAAGTGCCCAACGTCAACAGCGGCCCGGCAGGACGCAGCCGCAAATAATTCTGCCGCGCATCCTCGGTACCTCGTTCGAGGTGCCTCGTTCGAGGTGCCGAGGATGCGAGCAGGCAACTCGCAAGCGTACCGCGACGAACGCATTTCCTCGTCGTAGGGGTTCGGGCGGTCTAGCCTGCGGCCGCCGTCAAGAGCGCCTCAATCTTTGCATCCAACTCTCGCGCCACCGTCAGCGCCTTCGCATTCCCGTAAGACGCAAGAAAACTCGCCATCCGGTCATAGGAAACACGCACGCCTTCCGGCCGCTCGTCCACCAGCACCGTCACTGGCGCGTACGAACCCGCGTCCGGCACATGCTCTACCATTCGTTTCATGACGAGTGGATTGCCAATCAGAAATCGCATGCTGCGCGGAGCTTTTTCACCGTTCGCCTTCCGCAGCACTTCGCCCAGATTGAACCGCACGAATTCCATCAGCCCGGTCGGCCCGGCGACTTCTCCTACCGATTTCTCAACGTCTCCGTACGTTTTTGCCGCCGAAATGTCGCTCATGAGCTTGCCGAGATTCGGGTGGCCTACGCCCGCTTCGAGCGCTTTTACGACGTCGCCGAACGGTTTCGAAGACGTCACGCTGAATCGCTCCACACTGATTTGCTTCGTAGTCATTGATCGCAACCTCCGGAAATAATTTGCGGATTTTTTTGCCAGGACGCGTTCGCTCGGTTTGCCTGTGCGCGGCCAGACCTTACCGCGCGCTCGAGAAACTCATTCAGCTGTTCTCGCGCGCCTTCGAGAGCGGCATCGTCCCGCTCCATGCGGCTGATCATGAGAGCTCCTTCGAGCGAGCCGATGATCCATCGCGCCAGTTTTCGAGGATTCACGCGCGCATTCATCTCTCGTTTCCTGATTCCTTCCTTCACCACGCCCACGATTCGGCCGCTCCACGCCTCCAGCGCTTTTCGCGCCCGCCCCCGCAGCAGCACGTTGCCGTCATCCGCCTCCACGGCCGTATTCAGTAGCGGACAGCCGCCTTCCACCAGCCCCGCGCGCCGCTCCACGAAGTTCGAAATCATTCTCTTCAGTCGATCCACCGAGTTGGGAACGTCCGCCACTCCGTCCAGCCGCCCGCTTACCGCCTTGCCCCACGCATAATCAAAAGCCTCTGCTGCCAATTCTTCCTTGCTGGCGAAATGGCGGTAGATTCCGCCTTTCTGCAATCCGGTCGCTCCCATCAAGTCCGAAAGCGAGGTACCCTCGTACCCCTTCCGGTTGAACAACGGCGCGGCGCTCCGCACAATCTCCTGTTTCGTCCGTTCTCCCTTTCTCATCCCGGCCCCCTGCGGATCGCTGTCCGATCCCACCTTCATTCGCTCTGGTGTTTCACAGCCATCTAGCATATCATATTTGCGACCGAACGGTCTCATAATCATCTAACCGAACGATCGCAACCATGGCCGACGCAATCGCATCCCCCGCGCTGCTCGCAGTCCCTGCCCCGCGCACCGTTATTAATCCTTGGCTCATCGCCATTACTGTCACCCTCGCCACTTTTATGGAGCTGCTCGATACCGCGATCGCCAACGTCGCTCTCCCGCACATCGCCGGCGGCCTCGCCGTCAGCTACGACGAAAGCACCTGGGTGCTGACGAGCTATCTGGTTGCCAATGCCATCGTCCTTCCGCTCTCCGCGTGGCTCAGCCGCGTCTTCGGACGCAAGCGCTACTACATGACGTGCGTGGTGCTCTTCACCGTAAGCTCGTTCCTGTGTGGTGTGGCGCCCAGCCTCGGATTGTTGATTTTCTTCCGCGTGCTGCAGGGAATCGGCGGCGGAGGACTCGCGCCCGTCGAGCAGGCGATCCTGGTTGACACTTTTCCGGCCGCGAAGCGCGCTGCCGCTTTCGCGCTTTACAGTATGGCGATTGTTACAGCGCCGGTCGTCGGCCCGCCGCTCGGTGGATGGATCACCGATCACTGGAGCTGGCGCTGGGTTTTCTTTATCAATATTCCCATTGGAATTATTTCGCTGATCCTGACGAGCCGCCTCGTCTCCGACCCTCCCGAGTTTACCCGCGAAGTGGAAGAGGCTCGTCGCGGCGGAAAGCTGAAGATCGATGGCCTCGGTATTGTGCTCGTCGCGCTGGGATTTGCCTGCCTCGAAGTGGTCCTCGACCGCGGCCAGACGCTCGACTGGTTCGAGAGCGACTTCATCGTCGTCTTCTTTACGATCGCGATCATCGCGCTCGTCGCTGCCGTTGTTTGGGAGTGGCGCCACCCGGACCCTGTTGTCGAAATCCGTCTGCTGCGCGATCGCAATTTCGCGCTCGCCAACTTTTTTTATTTTCTCTTTGGATTCGCACTCTTCGGCTCGACCGTCCTGATTCCCCAGATGCTGCAACAGCTCTACGGCTACACCGCCACCGACGCAGGTTTGGTCCTGGGGCCGGGCGCGCTCGTAATCGTGGTCCTCGCTCCGGTTGTCGTTGCGGTTCTTCCCAAAGTCGGGGTGAAGCCGATGATCTTCGCCGGCTATTGCATCTTCGCGCTCGCCATGTGGCACTTCGCAAGTTTCGATCTGGGCACGGACTATCGCCATTTTGCTCTGGCGCGCGCCCTCCAGGGACTGGGCATCGCGCCTCTTTTCGTTCCCGTGAGCCAACTGGCCTATTCCTTTTTGCCGAAGAACAAGAACAACAAAGCCTCGAGCCTCACGAACCTGTTTCGAAATCAAGGCGCGAGCTTTGGCATTGCTTTCGTCACCACCCTCCTCGCGCGACGAACGCAGCGCCATCAGTCGAATCTCGTTTCTCACGTCACTGCCGGCGATTCTCGTTACCGCGCAACGCTGCACTCGTTCACGCAGTACTTCGCTGCTCACGGCTTTTCACCCGCGGACGCGGCCCATCACGCCCAAGCCAAGCTGGCGCAACTTCTGCAGCAGCAAGCATCCTTCCAGGGCTCGCTCGATTGCTTCACCGCGCTCGGCTGGATTGTCCTCCTCGGCGCACCTCTCGCTCTCCTGATCCGCAAATTCCAAACAGGCGGGGCGCCTGCAAGCCACTAGCGGCGGCGCAGTACCCTTTTCTTCGCCCGGCGCGTCTGTGATATTCATAGTGGCCGGACGACAGGGAAAAAGCTTCGCGGAGACCTGACATGATCTTCCCGGGACTGGCTCGCTTCACGGACATCGCGCTTTTGCTCCTGCGCTGCATGATTGCTGTCATATTCATCTCGAGCGGCTACACCGATCTCAAACACACCGACGCGCGCTGCAAAGACCTCGGCACCAGCAAGCCGTTCACCAAGTTTCTCGGCCTCGCTGAACTCGCCGGAGGACTTGGAGTCCTTTCCGGAGTGCTCGCGCAACTTGCCGCCCTCGGATTGATCCTCCTGATGCTCGGGGCCGTTCAAAAGAAAATGTTCGTGTGGCACTCGGGCTTCTGGGGCAAATCGGGAACCGACGGATGGAGCTACGACCTCATTATGATCGTCATGAATCTCGTAATCGTCACCACCGGAGGAGGCAGCCTTTCTCTCATGCGCCTGCTAAGCTAGCTTCCGTACCGCCGCCTTCTCGTAGCCGGCTCTTTTGCCGCATCCTCCCCGCGAAGCCCCAATCGCCTTGCACCACAGGCTTCGTTTTCCTCCCCGCAGCGATCCTCTGATTTCCTCGATTTCGTCTCCGAATTTGCGCTTCGCGCGCTCGCGTGTTCTACTGGTTTTTCAATTCTTGTCACGAGGCTCACGATATCGATGTTCGCAAAGCGATTGACGCGCCAAATTGCTCTGCTCCCTGTCGCCGCATTCTTATTCCTTGTCGTGGTTGCCCCCACTCGGCCGCCGGCCGACCAGCCTTGGGTCGCCATCAGCAACGGCTACGCTCAGCAGCTTTTCGCCGTGGCGATGAAACATCACCCCGATATCGGTACGCGCGAAGGTTTAAGCCAATACGATCCCCTGATTTCTCAACCCACCCAGGCCGACGAGGACCAGGAGCGGCAAGAAACAGCCGAGGTGCTCGCCAAACTGAAAGCAGCAGCCGCGCAACAGCAGCAGAAGGAAGTCGCGCAGGACTTGCAGATCATGATTCGGAACGTCGAGCTGCGGTTCAAACAGCAGGACTTTGCGCGCGCCCACGAAGTGCCTTTCATCAACGCGAGCGGCTACGTGTTCGCGGGTCTGCAGGTGTTACTCGACGAGCAGACGGCAGCCGACCGCCGGCCCGCCGCGGTTGTGCGCTTGCGCAAGTATGCCGGAGTCGAGCCGGGCTATTCGCCGGTTGTGGACCTTTTGAAGCAGCGCGCGATCGAGCAGATGGCCAAGCCCGGAATCATTTATCCAGCGCGCGTCGAAATCGAGACCGAACTTTCGCGCAACTCGAATTACGTGGACGGCATTGCCGCGCTCCTCGCGAGGTACAAGCTGGAGGGCTGGCAGGAACCGTTCGCTGCGCTCAAATCGCAGCTTGCAAGTTACGACGCGTGGATGAAAGCGAATGTGCTTCCCAAAGCCCGCTCGGATTTCCGTTTGCCGCCGGAAGAGTATTCGTTGAACCTCGAGCAATTCGGCATCGACATTCCAGCCGCCCGGCTCGCAGCGATGGCCCATCAGGAGTTCACCGAAATTCAGGGCGAGATGCGGGGAGTAGCGGCGCGTGTTGCGCAGGAACGCCATCTGCCGTCCAGCGACTATCGAGATGTGGTTCGTGAACTGAAGAAACAGCAATTGATAGGCGACGCGATCCTTCCGTTCTACGAGAATCGCCTGAAACAAATCGAGAAAATCATCGTGGACGAGAAGATCGTGACGCTTCCGGTGCGCCCCGCGCGCATACGCATCGCCACCGCCGCGGAGACCGCCCAGCAGCCCGCGCCGCACATGAATCCTCCTCCCTTTCTTCACAACACCGGCCAGAAGGGCGAGTTTGTCCTCCCGCTCAACATTCCCGGGCCTGTCGGAGAGAATTCGTCCGACAAGTATGATGATTTCGCATTCGACTCCGCTGCGTGGACTCTGACGGCGCACGAAGCGCGACCCGGCCATGAATTGCAATTTGACTCGATGCTTGAACACGGCGTCTCCGTGGCCCGTGCCAAATTTGCCTTCAATAGCACCAACGTCGAGGGCTGGGGCTTGTACGCTGAATATCTGATCAAGCCTTACATGCCGGCCGACGGGCAGCTCATTTCTCTGCAGCTCCGTTTGCTTCGGGCGGCCCGCGCCTTTCTCGACCCCGAGCTGCAGGCCGGCACGATTCAGCCGGATGACGCGTATCGCGTCCTGGAAAAGGACGTTGTGATTTCGCACGCTTTCGCCAAAGAAGAAGTGGAACGGTTCACCTATCGCGCGCCCGGCCAGGCGAACAGCTACTTCTACGGATACACGAAGCTGCTCGCGCTTCGTCAAGACACGGAAGCCGCTCTCGGCGCAAAATTCAACCAGAAAGACTTCCACGACTTTGTGCTCGCACAAGGATTGCTTCCGCCGGACCTGCTGCGCCAGGCCGTCCTCGGCGAATTCGTTTTGTCGATGAAAGCGCCCGCGGCCCACTGAGTTATCGCCGCACTCCGGGCGCCTTGACAATTTTTTGTGAGGCAGTCAGACTACGACTCGATGAGAGAACTCCTTCGGCGCCTCTTTCTTGTAGACCTGCTCAAGGGAATGTGGCTGACATTCAGTTACCAGGCTCCCAAGAACATCTATACCGAACAGTATCCGCTCGAACGTCCGATGGTGGCCGAGCGCTATCGCGGAGCGCCGCGCCTGAACATGAATCCGGAAACGGGTGAATCACTTTGCATCGCCTGCAATCTGTGCGCGCTGGCGTGCCCGGAAAATCTGATCGTGGTGGGCTGGCTGCGCGACGATGCGACGCGCCGCAAAGTTCTCACGAACTTCACTTACGACACTTCGCGCTGCATGTTTTGCGGGCTATGCGAGGATGCCTGCCCCACCGATTGCCTGGAACTTACACAGGACTTCGAGATGGCAAATTACAGTCGCGAGGGCGCCATCTGGGACCGGCACCGCCTGGAAGCCGGCCCGACGCCGACGCACTACACTCGCTGATCGTGCCGTTTTCCTTCGAGCTTCCCGCCGCAACTTTTCTTCGAATGCTTCGGTCTTCCTTTGCCCTCCCGCTTGGGTGCGTTATAAGATGGTGGGCGCACTCTTCCTAGCGAAAAATGGAACTCCGTAAAGATCCCATCACTCGTAGTTGGGTTGTGGTCGGCCATCCCGAGCGCGAAAAACCTCGCCCCGATCCGTGCCCGCTCTGCCCGGAGAATCGCATCGAGACACGCGTTTTGCTGGACCTGCCGCGGCAAGGGCCGTGGCAAGTTCGCGCCTACCCGCATCTCCGGCCGCTCTACCGCATCGAAGGCGATCCCGCGCGCAGCGCGGAGGGAATTTACGATCGCATGGACGCGACGGGAGCTCATGAAATCATCGTCGAATCGCCGGAGCACACTCGCCACCTCTCGGAAATGCCGGACGAGCAGATCGAGCGTGTGCTGGAGGCTTACGCGCTTCGAATTGCCGACCTGAAGCGCGACGCGCGCTTCAAATACGTAGCGGTCTTCAAGAATCTAGGGCCGCAATCCGGAGAAGAGTGGCCGCATTCGCATTCGCAAGTGACCGCCACGACCTTCGTTCCGCGCCGGATTCTGTATGAGCTGCGAGCCGCGCGCGAATGGTTTCGCGACCGCGAGCGCTGCGTCTTTTGCGATATTCTCCGGCAGGAAGAGCGCCAAAAGAAGCGGATCGTGGACAACGTGGGCGATTACCTCGCGTTCTGCCCCTATGCATCGCGCGTACCGTATGAAGTCTGGCTGATGCCGAAGACTCACAATCATCAGTTCGAAGCTCCGGCTGCGGGCGAAAATCGCCGCCACCTCGCAAGTCTCCTGGGACGCACGTTGCGTCGCTTGCTGAAAGTCTCCGATGCCTACCACATGGTGGTGCACACCGCGCCCAATACCCTCCAAACGAAGGGCGAGCTGAGCGATTACTGGCGCACGATCGCCGGAGATTATCACTGGCACATCGAAATCCTCCCCATCGTCGAAAGAGGAAGCAAGTCGTACAGCATCAAGGAGGTTTATTTCAACGGCACGCTTCCGGAAAATGCCGCGGAGCGTCTGCGGCAGTTTGATCCCGCGAAATGAAGCCGCGCGCCACGAGCCCGGTGCCGTTGTCCCGGCCGTTTTCGCACTCCGAACGCGGCGGAATATTTTTCCGATTGCTGTTCCTGATGTTTCTGATCGTGCTCGCCTTCGTAATTTATCTCGCACGCTATCCGATCCTCCGACTGGCGGGAAATTTCTGGGTCGTGGACGAATCGCCGCAAACGTCCGACGCAATCCTGATATTGAGCGATGACGATTACGACGCGGTCCGCGCTTCGCGCGCGGCCGATCTTTTCCGCGCCAGCTGGGCTCCACGAATTGTCGCGAGCGGGCGCCAGTTGCGGCCCTACGCTTCGATCGCCGAATTGATGCAGCACGACGTCGCGGATCGCGGCGTGCCGGCCGCTGCCGTGGTCCGCTTTCCGAATCGCGCGCGGAACACTCTCGAAGAAGCAACGGCCGTGTCCGATTTTCTCTCCGCGCACGGATGGAAGAAAATCCTGGTGGTTACGTCGAATTACCACACGCGCCGCGCGCGGTTCATCTACGAGCACACGCTGATGCCCGGCACGGAGCTTCGCGTGATTGCGGCCCCCGATCCCGCCTACGATCCGAATAGCTGGTGGCGAACGCGAGAGGGATTGAAGATGTTCTTCTACGAGTCGGTTGGCTATATCGTAGCCCGTTGGGAATTACGCAATAGCGACGTTCATACTATCGAATCCATGCTCGATTCCCGGCGCCCTCCCCGTACTCGATTGAGAAATAGCGAGACAGTCGCGATTTACACCTAGACGGGTCTGTACTATAGTTCGTCCACGTTTTGGACTCGCCTGCCGCCCGGCGCAGCGATCCTGGCGATTGTGCTCGGGGAGGAACATTTTCCATGTGGCGTAAACCCGCGGAGGCGAAGCCGACCTCGCAAGCTCCAGAAGCAACTGCACCTCTTGCAGCCAAGCAGCCTACGGCGCCTTCCACGATAGCTTCCGCGCCCGGCGCTGTGGCCGAAATTTCACCGGCCGCGACAATTCCTGCAGCGCCTGCCGCCTCTTCTTTTGCTACTCCCGTCTCGGCTCGAGGCGTTTCGCGCATTACCTCCGGCATCCGGATTAAGGGCGAGATCTCGGGCAACGACGATTTGTATATCGACGGCCAGGTGGAAGGGCAGTTCCGATTTCCGCAATCGAAAGTGACGGTCGGCCCTAACGGACGCGTGCAAGCGAATATCGAAGCGCGCGAGATCATCGTCGAGGGCACGGTGAACGGAAACTTGAAAGCGTCTGCCAGCGTGCAGCTGGGCGCCTCAAGCCACGTGCAGGGAAGCTTGACCACGCCGCGCATTGCGATTGACGACGGCGCACGCCTGCGCGGAAAAGTCGAAATGACGACGACGCGCGCGTCCGATTCGACGCAGGAGACGTCCCTTGCACCGCTGGTTCCGGCGCCGCCGACGAAACTGACATCTGCGCCGCAAGCAATCGCCCGCGCGTCCGGAGAGTAGATTCCGCAATGAACTGGATGGCGAAAACCCGTTCGAGCAACGCCGTGAACACTGTTTCGTCGAAGCCCGGCGCGATCTCGTCTGCCGGAAACTCCGCCGCGACTCCGGCCGGGAATTTCCGCGTGTCGAACGGCATGAAGGAATTTCTCTCGCAGATTAACGATGAGAAGAGCCCGCGGATCCTCGATCTGGGGCAGGTTTCGCAAGCAACCCTCACGTTTTTCATTGAGAAGGGATTTAAGGTCACGACGGAAGATTCGCTGCGATCGTGGAAGGAATTTCTGACCGCGGAAGAGGAAGGATTGAGACTCGCGCCCGTAGGCAACAACGGAGGGCAGAAGATTTCGCAGTCTTACCTGGCCGAAAAGTTCCTCGAAACGGGCTTGCGCTATCCCGACGAAAGTTTTCACGGAGTGCTTGCCTGGGACTTACTGGATTACTTCGACTCGGAACTATTGCCGCGCGCGATGGAGCGGCTGTACTCGTTGCTCCGTCCGTCAGGTGTAGTCCTCGCGATGTTCCACAGTCGCACGGCAGAGCGCTTCCATCGCTATCGCATCGTGGATACGCAGACGATTGAGGTCCTGCCGGCGCCGACTCTAGCGGTCCACGCGCATGTGTTTCAGAACCGGGAAATACTCGATCTCTTCGGGAAATTCCGCTCGTCAAAGACTTTCGTGGGGCGCGATCAGCTCCGCGAAGCGCTCTTCTTGAAGTAGCTCCAGAATTCTGTTCTTACCGCTTCTTCCGCCAAATTCGGCGCGCCCGAGTCCGGTCAGGAACCCGGCGGGAGCGTGTATTCGAACTCGTAGGAATGCTTTCCGCCTTCGATGACCACCGTCAATTTCCCCGTGATCCCCACGAGCTGTCCGGAACCGGAATCAGGCACCACGGTGATGTTTAGCGCCGGTGCGCCGCGCGTGAGTGTTCCGCTGTGCTGCAGAACGAAACTTCCGGTGCGTCCATTGAGCGTTCCGGTCACGCGCTCGATCGCGACGTAACCGGCAGAGCCTTGCACGTCGGTTCCTGCCGTGAGCATTTCGCCTTTCGCGGTGGCTTCCAGGTGCCCGTGGTACTGCTTGTCGATCGACATTCGAGCAAGGGTCGAGCCGTCGGCTTTGTCGGGCGTGCCTTGCGGCACCAGCTTGACGTCGAAATCTCCGGTTACATGTTGAGTTGCCACAATATCTCCTTTCGTTGCGGTGGTCGCGGATTGCTGAACAAGTTCAGGGAGCGCCGCGGGAAGCGCACCGTGCGGCGGGCGAACGAATGCGTAGGTCATCGTCACAAGCATGAGCGCCGATCCGATCGCCGCGGCCGCGATTGGTCCGGCTCGAAATCGGTTGTTCATTTTTTGCCCCGCTTCTAGAGTGCTTTAAAGAAATAAATCGCGCCGATAAAAATGCAGACGCAGCCCGTCCACATAAGGGCAAATCTCATCCACATCAGGAATCGGTGCCACCGAATGGCACGTCCGCGATTCTACAGCAAACGCCCGGCTTCGTTTGGATTCTCGAAACGGGCAGCCCGAATGGCGACGCGGGGCGTGCCGTCCGGGCTGGGCTTGCGCACGGGAAAATTTTGCTTGCACGGGGCGCTGCGCGGGAGTAAAAGCGCATTTGTAGTGGCTAGTGGACGGGAGGATGCAACATGACGCCACCGGGCCTAGAAAATTGAAAGCCGTTCACACACCGCTTTTGCGGTGCGCACCGCCGTAAATGCCTTCGGCAAATCGGCGGCTTACGGAAAAGCAAAGACGGGGGGCTGCCAGGCTCCCCGTTTTTTGCATTTAGGGGTGAGAATTCGGCGGGTGAGACCGAGGACTAGTCAGTTCGCTCTCGTGGCATCGGGCGGGCGGCGTGACTGGCCATGCGGGCTTTCCAGGCCGAATAGGCAGCTGGCAGTAGCGACGCGACGATCACCGCTGCGATGACGAAGTGGATGCGCTTGTCGATGTTGGGAACGGTGCGGCCCAGGGTGTAGCCGAGGAGCGTCATGCTCCACACCCACAGAATGCCGCCGAAGATATCGTAGATCAGGTAGTGGGTGTAGTTCATTTTCGCGGCGCCGGCGACGGGCGGGCAGAAAGTGCGGATGATGGGAACGAAGCGGGCAAGGATAATTGTCTTGCCGCCGTATTTTTCATAGAAATCGTGAGCGCGCTCCAGATGACGCTTCTTGAAGAAGCGCGAGTCTTCGCGTTTGTAAAGATTTTGGCCCGCCATGCGTCCGATGAAGTAGCCGAGTTGATCTCCAGCGATTGCGCAGAGCGTGACGAAAATTAGAAGCGTAGCGATGCTCGCGTGTCCGGCGCCCGCAAATACGCCGGCGGTGACGAGAAGGGAATCGCCCGGCAGGAAGAAGCCGACAAACATCCCGGTTTCGATGAAGACGATCACGCAGACGAGGATCGGTCCGCCCCATTCGATGAGGCCTCTAACGTCATAAAGGTGCGCTAGGATCTGCTTCAAAGATTCAAGCATTCAGGTTCGGTCCTCGCGTAAGCCGAAATTCGGGCCCCTGGAAACAAGCGGTTCAACGATACCAGAAAATATCGCTGCGGCGGGTGAAGCCGGGGCGCCTGTTTCGTTGCACCCGTACGTCTGAACAAATTGGGCCCAATTGTGGCTTTTTGCGCGTAACTTCCCTTGAAGCAATCACTTAGCTCGTAGTACCACCCTCCTACCAAACGTAGCCCCCTGTACCATTGGCCAGCCCGGAGCCCTGTCCGAAGATGAAGTCGCACGAGGGTGACACTCTGAGGAGGGTGCAGACATGGAAGGCGGCTACGCAGTGTGGATGGGGCAACCTGTGGTGCTTCGAGTGGTGGCCGGGAATCTACGAGTTCCGCTCCGCGGGCGGATGTTGTCGGAAACGGATGAAGTGGTGAGGCTCAGAATCGCGGACAGCTGGGACATCGACATATTCAAATCCATGGTTGTGTGCGTCGAGCACGACAATCCTGTGCACGTGGTCAACTAGGCGGACCGCATGAGCGCACTGGCAGGTAATCGCTGGAATTCACAAAGCGAAGAGACAGTTGCAGCGATGCCGTTCCCCAAGAATGTGGAGGAGACGGCGATGCGAGACCGAATCAGCGCCATTCGCGACACGTTGCTGGTGCTCGGGCTGCAACTGGTGTTTCGAGCGACATTGATGATGCGGCGCTGGAATTACTAGCCGCGGATGTTCGAAATGATTGAGACGCGTTAACAAATTTCACCGGCCCTAGCCCCTCACAACCCCCCGACCCGAGTCCGTTCACCCCAACGGACTCGGGTTTTTCTTTTGTGGCGATACAATTCCCGCTCGACATCTCACTCGGCGCCCGTCGAGGGCGCGCGCCCACGTAGACGCCGGAGTTCGAGAACCGCGGCTGAATTATCTAATCCGCGAGATTCGAGGCGGTTTCTCCCCGAGTCCCGATTTGGGCCGATATAGGCGATTCGGGGACGGTTGGGAATGATTTTAGGAAATCGTCGTGGGATATATTGCTGACTCGATGTAATATTCACCCTACATCTTGTATCCCTTAGGAGCCCGAAGAATGAGAATTGCGAGCGTTGCAAGTGCGTTCCCAGAGCACTATCACAAACAGGAAGTGTTGGTGGGAGCGCTGAAGAACTACTGGATTGGACAGTTGGCGAACCCGGCGATTCTCGACCGCCTGGACGAAAGCATGAAGGTGGACGGAAGGTATACCGTCAGGCCGCTCTCGTACTACCACACGGGGATGGAAACATGGGGAGAAGCGAACAACGTGTGGATCGAGGCCGCGCTGAACCTCGGTGAAACGTCGCTGTGCCGCGCATTGGCGCGAGCCGGCATTGAGCCGGACAAATTGAGCGCAATTTTTGTCACATCGGTGACGGGCATCGCCGCGCCTTCGATTGACGCGCGGCTGGTGAATCGCATGGGGCTCTCGCCGAACATCAAGCGGATTCCGATCTTTGGGCTGGGTTGCGTGGCGGGCGCGGCGGGAATTTCGCGCGCCGCGGATTACGTGCGCGCGTTCCCGGACCAGGCTGCTGCCCTCGTGTCGGTGGAGCTTTGCTCCCTCACCTTGCAACGCGATGATTTGTCGATGGCTCACATGATTTCCGCGCTTTTGTTCGGAGATGGCGCGGCGGCAACAGTCGTAGTGGGGTCAGAGTGCGAGTCAACCGGCCCCGAAATCCTTGCGACGAAGTCGATCTTCTACAAAAACACGGAACGCGTGATGGGTTGGGATATCTCCGAAAAGGGATTCCACATCGTGCTTTCTCCCGAGGTGCCGGACACGGTCGTGAAGCATTTGGGAGAGGATGTCGATACATTCCTGAGCGAGCAGGGATTGAAGCGCAGCGACATCAAGAGCTGGGTCATGCACACCGGCGGCCCGAAGGTTCTGGAGGCGACGGCTAAGGCGCTCGGCATCACGGCCAAGGACCTCGCTGCGTCCTGGGAATGTTTGCGGAAGGTTGGCAACATTTCGTCCACTTCCGTCCTCTTAGTATTGGAGGATGTGTATACCCACCGGCGCCCCGCCGCCGGGAGCTACAGCATTCTGGCTGCAATGGGCCCCGGGTTCTGCTCCGAGCTGGTGCTGCTCAGATGGTAAGAGAAACGAGGTCCGGCAAAAATGAAGTTGGATGTGCTGGTTGTAGGCGGGGGCCCGGCCGGACTCGCGACCGCGATCGCTGCGGCCGCGAAAGGGCTGCGAGTCGTTGTAACGGACGCGCGCCGGCCGCCGATCAACAAGCCATGCGGCGAAGGATTATTGCCTGAAGCGGTTGAGGCTCTCCGCGGTCTTGGCGTCGAACTAAATTCTTCACTCGGTTTTCCCCTCGAAGGTTTTCTCTTTTCCGATCGCAAACATTCCGCCTGCGCTCCGATCGTGAATGGACGCGCGTTTGGTCTCCGCCGAACTTTGCTGCACGAATTGCTCGTCCGAAGGGCTGCGGCGGCCGGAGTGGAATTTCGGTGGGGTGCGCGCGTGTCCGATTTCGCGCCCGATGGCGCGCGAATCGGCGGCGAGTTTTTCGAGTCCGACTGGCTCGTGGGGGCCGACGGCCTGAATTCAGCCGTCCGCAAATGGGCCCGTTTAGGTAATCCCCGCGCGGGTCGCACGAGGTTTGGTTTCCGCCGGCATTTCGCAATCGCGCCGTGGTCCAAATTCGTCGAAGTGTACTGGGGCGGGCGCTTTCAAATGGTGATCACTCCCACTCATGCCCCCACTCATGGCGACGTCTGCGTAAGCTTTTTTTCTCGCGACCCGAAGTTGCGAATTGACGACGGGCTGGCCGAATTTCCTGAAATCGCCGAGCGCCTTAAAGGGGCCGTCTCGACGAGTGCGGAGCAGGGAACTCTCGTCGGGTTGAGGAGCGCTCGGCGGGTGACAGCCGGCCGCGTGGCGTTGGTGGGCGATGCGTCTTGTTCTGTGGACGGAATCGCAGGCCATGGATTGAGCCTGGGGTTGCAGGCCGCGCTCGAGCTTGGAGAAGCGCTCTCGCGCGGGGATCTTCGCCTCTACGAGCGAGCGCATCGCAGAATCGCGAGCCTGCCAATGCGGATGACGCGCCTGCTGCTTTTAATGGACGCCAGCAACTGGATTCGCCAAAAAACATTGCGGTTGTTCGAGAACCGGCCGGATCTTTTCGCGAAGATCATCTCGATCCACACCAGCAAGCCGCAAGACCGCGCGTTTGACGTTCGGGAAGTGGTGGACCTCTCCTGGCGCGTGCTTTGGGCATAGGTATGACACTTCGTCCTAAGGTGAGCGCCCGCCGCGGAGCCCACGCCACTCTCCCATTCCTTCTCTTTTTATCCGCTCTGAGTTTTGCGCCGCGGCTCTCGGCGCAGGAGTCCGTTTTCACATTGGATCCCGCGAAGACGACCGTCGAATTCAACCTCAGTGCGTCACTCCATACCGTGCATGGCACATTCAAATTGAAGAGCGGCGTAATCCACTTCGATCCTGCCTCTGGCAAGGCCGGCGGAGCGATTGTTGTCGACGCTCTGAGCGGCGAGAGCGGCAACGACAGCCGCGACAAAAAAATGCATCAGGAAGTCCTCGAGAGCCCGAAATTTTCAGAGATTGTTTTTGTTCCCACCAGAGTGGCGGGAGCGGTAGCGCCGCAAGGAACTTCCCAGGTAGCCGTGACGGGTGAATTCAAGCTTCACGGGCAGGATCACGAGATGACTCTCACGTTCACTGTGCAGCCAGGGCCGTCTGGCGAAACTCAGGCGACGGCGCAGTTTCCCGTGCCATTCGTGAAGTGGGGACTGAAGAATCCGAGCACATTTCTTTTGCACGTTAGCGATAATGTTGACATCAATATTCACGCGATCGGTCATCTGGTTTCCGCTACTCCGCCTCACTGACGCGGGCGCTCCCCCAACACCTCCGCGCTACTAGCGTTTCGCGCCCCAGGTACGACCCTTCATTCCGCTTCTGTCGCACCACTCTCGGGAACCTTTGTGCGCTCCCGATGGAATTAATACTTGTAACCATAGGCCGCAGGTGAAGGTCTCATTTGACGCGGGCTTTTGGGCCACGAGGAGCGAGATGAAAAGCAATCTATCAGCAGCGAATTTACGCAATCGAAAAAATGGTGGTTTCACTCACTGGCCGCTCGCGATTTTCGCGGCAGCAGCTTTGTTCCTGGGATCCGGCAACGCGATGGCAGTTGCGAAAGCTCCGTCGCAAACCAACTCGCAGACCGCGAGCACCCAAAAGCTGGCGGGCCAGTGGCAACTGAATAAAGATCAGAGCGATGATCCCCGGCAGAAGATGCAGGCAGCGCGAGGCGACTCAGGTGGCGCGCAGGGCGGCGGCCAAGGCGGTGGCGGCAACGGCAACGGCGGTGGCCGCGGACAAGGCGGCCGGAACGGCGGCGGTCGCGGTCAGGGTGCGGGAATGATGGACGAACTGCAGGCGCTTCAAATCGATCAGAGCGGCTCGGCTGTAAAAGTCACGGGCAAGTCTGGACGAGTGCTCGCGCAATACCCGGCGAGCGATTCGAGCGCCGACAAAAACTCCGGCGGAGAAGGCGAAGGCCATCGAACCACCACATCGCGATGGCAAGACGGCCAGCTGACGGTCGTAAGCCAGGGCCCGCGCGGGAAATCAACGCGCACTTACAGCTTGTCGGCTGACGGCAAGCAGCTCTACGTGACGACAACAATGGAAAACGAGCGCCTCAAAGAGCCGGTCACCTACCGATTGGTTTACGATCCTGCGGCGAGCGGCGCAGGCGCAGGCGCGAGCCAGTAGCTGACCTTGATTCGGCCGGAAATATTGCAGCCTGTCCGATCCACGATGGTCTGGACCGTGCCACACCGGCGAGGCAATAATTGGCGGTGCGAGTCGCGCGCGCGGACTCGCGTCGCCGTTTTTTTGCTCGCGCGACGTTTTCTATCGCTGCGTTTTCTGGCGCAATGTATTCTCGTGCAACTCCCGTTCGCGCTCCTCATATCCGCCGCGTGCGCGCAGGAATCCCCGCCGCAAGCTCCGCGCGCATCGCAGCTGGCGCCCCAATTCTCCGGGCCTCCCGTGACAGGCCTCATTCGCAACGCGGAAGGATCGCCCGTGCCGGGCGCGATGGTCCGAATCGTTGACACGGAAAAGAAAAAAAGCTGGGCGAGCTGGACCGATGAGTCCGGCAGATTCGAATTTCCCGCGCTTCCCCCCGGTCGCTATCACATCGAGACGAGCCAACTCGGTTTTGTTCCGTCGTCGCTCGACGTAGAAGTTCCCATCGTCCCCGCCGGCCCCATCCCGATGGTTCTGCAGGTGGCCACACTTGAGCAGCTCACCGCGCCGGCCGAGAACGCAAGCAAAACGGCACCCAGCGCGGAAAATGGGAACAAAGCTGCTACTGCCGGCGGCGAGAAGGCCGCTCCGAATCCGGCGAGCGGCTCGGGCACAACAGCGCCCGAAAATTCAGCAAGCAACGGCGGAAATCGCACGCGAAGAAACGCCGGCGGTAACGGCGGGGGAACTGGAGGGGGACCGGGCGGAAGAAATGGCGGACGGCAGCAGTTGCCGCCCGGCGTTTCGAACGCCGTAAACCAGGGCATGGGCCGCGGCGGCTTTCAGCAAACAGATTTGACCGGCGAAGGAAACGCTCCAGCCGACGAGTTGCCGGCGCAACAGAATACTGGCGCCACTCCGCAGCTCAGCGCCGGACTTTCGAATAGCGGAGCAGCATCGGCGGATTCGTTTCTGTTGCAGGGCACGATTGGACGGGGGATGGCAGTGAATGTCCCAGGTGCAGGCGGATTCGGCGGACCCGACAACCCGGGCGGCCCGAACGGACCCGGCGACCAAGGCGGACCCGGCGGTGGTGGTGGGGGCAGGCAGCGATTCGGCGGTGGCGGCGGTGGAAACGGCGGACTTTTCGGCGGCGGCGGAGGAGGAGCGGGTGGCGGTGGAGCTGGCGGAGGCCAGTTTGGCGGCGGTGGTGGCGGAAGATTTCTTCGCCAACAAGTAAACCGGATTCGATTCGGATTTTACGATCGCTACGAAAATTCCGCATTCGATGCGCGGCCCTACTCGATTACCGGCGCAGAATCGCCGAAAGTAAGCCACTTCGACAACCGCTTCGGAGCAAACATCGGCGGCCCGTTGAAAATTCCGCACATTTACGACGGAAGCGACAAAACATATTTCTTCGTTAATTATCAGCACGAAAACGCGCAGAGCGCGGTAAATACGTTTTCCACGGTTCCTACCCTCGATGAGCGCAATGGATTGTTCTGCCTTGCGAATGCGGGCACGCCCGCGCTTTTCGTTCCATTCAGCGCCACGAATACTCCCTTTCCCACGGTGGCGGACGCGAACTGTACCAGCGGCGCCGCTCAGCAAATCGGTCCGATCAATTCGGCGGCGCAAGGATTGCTCGGATTTATTCCGCCGCCCAACGTGCCGGGCAGCGGTCCGAATCAGGCGCAAAATTATCTTCTGCAAGCGGCGACGCCGCTCCAGAGCAACGTCGCGAATATTCACGTGCTGCACACAATCAACGCGAAGTTCAACGTATCGGTGGGCTACAACTATAGCGGTTCCCATTCGGACACGCTGGGAGATTTCGCCGGCGTCGGCGGCACGCAAGATTCCCGCAGTCAGACTCTCGACATCGGGCTCACGCAGAACTGGACTCCCACCTTCGTCAACGACTCGCACGTGAATTTCAGCCGCAGCCGCATCAAAATCCTGAGCGACAACTCGTCCGTCAACGACATCGCCTCGGAGGTGGGAATTCAGGGCGGCAGCACCGACCCCGTCGATTTCGGTTATCCCAATCTTGCTTTCACGAGCTTTTCGGGGTTCGGCGATCCCATCCCGTCGTTGACGCGCAATCAAACGCTTCGCTTTCTCGATACGCTGACCCACGTGCATAAGAAACACACCATGAAATTCGGTGGCGAAGTCCGGCGCATTCAGCTGAACACGGATACGAATCCGAATCCGCGCGGCCAATTTGCGTTTACCGGTTTGCTGACGAGCGAACTCAGCGGTGGAGTGCCGGTGGCGGGAACCGGTAACGATCTGGCTGACTTTCTGCTCGGCGTTCCGTACTCGGCGTCCGGACGATTCGGGATCACGAACGATTATTTCCGCAGCTGGGATTTCATCGGATTCGCGCAAGACGACTGGCGCGTGAATTCGCGCTTGACCCTTCAGTACGGCTTGCGCTACGAAGCCGTGACGCCGCCGGTGGAACTTTTCAACCACGTCGCTAACGTAGATTTGAATCCGTTGATCACCAGCGTACCTGCGCCGTGTCCCACGTGCGCGGCGCAAGTGCTTCCGGGAGCAACGGGACCTTTCAGCGGCGTGTATCCACAAGCCTTGGTGCACGGCGATTACAATAACTGGGCGCCGCGCATCGGAATCGCGTGGCTGCCGCCGATCAAACCGAAGACCGTGGTGCGCGCGGGGTACTCGATTTTCTACAACGAGTCCGTGTACAACACGCTCGCAACCAATTATCTAGCCTATCAGCCGCCCTTCGCCACGTCCCTCACACAGCTCACGACGGCGGCCGAGCCTCTCATCCTGCAAACAGCCCTCGTTCAAATTCAGAATGCACCCGCAAATCACATTTTCAATACCACAGCCGTAAATCCCTTTTATCGCGATGGCCGCGCGCAAATCTGGACGCTCGGCACCGAAACGACGCTCAGCAAGAATTGGCTCATCGACCTGACGTACACCGGGACGCGCGGAAGCAATCTCGACATTCTGCGCGCGCCCAATCGCGCGCCGGCCGGGACGAGCCCGCTCGACACCCAGGCGCAATTGAAAATTCCGGATGCGGTGAGTTTTCTTTACGATCAGTCCGGCGCAAATTCAATTTACAACGCGCTGCAGGTACGCGTGATTCATCGCTTTACTCACGGCATCAGTTTTCAGGGAATCTACACGTTTTCGAAATCGCTCGACGATTCGAGCTCGATTGGAGGAACCTCGCCCACGGTCGTGCAGCAGGACGGCAATGTGGCCGCGGAGTACGGACTCTCTCCATTTGATGTCCGGCACCAGTTGCGGTTTTTCTCCGTATATGAATTGCCATTCGGCGAGCGGCATCGCTACGCGACGCATGGCTGGAAGGAGCACGCGCTGGGAAACTGGCGTCTGAATAATGTAATCACGTGGCAGACGGGCACGCCGTTCACGGTGCTGCTGGGCGGAAACGCGTCGAATAATTCCGGGACGGGCTCGAATTTCTCCGAGCGCGCCGACCTGTGCCGCCTCGACGGAGATTGCGAAGGGGCAGCCGGAAATCCGAACCTTGGCGTTTGCGGGGGCTCCGCGCTCAACTATTTCAACACGGGCGCTTTCGTGGTGCCTGCCACCGGAACTTACGGAAACGAGCGGCGAGGATCGGTCGAAGGGCCCTGCAGTTTCAGTTGGAATGTTTCGCTCGCGAAGGGATTTGTGTTTGGCGGGAGCCGCGAACGGCAGCACCGCATGGAAGCGCGCTGGGAAGTGCAGAATCTCACGAATACGCCGAGATTCAACGGGCTGGGAACCACCCTTGGCTCGACGGTTTTTGGACGCGTGACGAGCGCGGCCTCCATGCGGACGATGGACGTGATGCTGAGGTTTAATTTCTGATGAGAAAAGCTTTGACAAAATTTCCGACCGCGATTCGGCTGGCCCGCTTCGCTCTGGCCCTTCACCCTGGCCCGCTTCACCCTGGCCGATGTAGTGCTATGTGGCGCTTTGCTGGTTGTCGCGGCATCCGCGCGTGCGCAGGCTGCGAATCCACCGGCGCAGCAAGCCGCGGCGCAAGCACCAGCGCAAGAGTCCGCCCCGGTGAATCAAAGTTCCGTGATTCACTCCACGTCGGATTTGGTGCGGATTGACGTCGAGGTGACGGATAAATCCGGGAAGCCGGTCAAGGGGCTCACGCCCGAACAATTCTCAATTACCGAGGACGGGAGGGCGCAGAAAATATCGATTTTCACTTTTCAGGATATCGAAAAGATGGAAACGGTGAAGGAAGAGGACGCGAAGCCGATCGTTGTGGCGATCGACGCGCCCAATACGCCCGCGGCAGCCGAAGCGGTGAGCGAGCAGGTGCGCGATCATCGGATGATCGTCCTCTTCTTCGATTTGACTTCGATGCAAACCGACGACATCCAACGCGCCCACGATGCAGCGCTGAAATTTGTGCAGAAGCAGATGACAAACGCCGACCTCGTGTCGATCGTGACGTACGCGGCGCGGCTGACAGTGTGGGCCGACTTCACGAATGATCACGCGAAGCTCGAGAAGGCCGTGGGGCGCTTGAGTCCAGACGTCGCTTCACAGTTGGCGGATCTTTCCTACGCCGCTGCGCAAAATGGCGAATACGACGTGCAGCAATATACGGGCGCGGCGTACACGGCCGATGAGACCGAGTTCAATGCGTTTAACACCGACCAGAAGTTGCTGGCCGTGCAGGGGCTTGTGAATGTTCTCGCGGCGATTCCCGGCAGAAAAACGGTGGTCGAGTTCACGGGAGGAATTACCCAGACGGGCGAGGAAAACCGCACCGAGCTGCGGGCGGCCACCGACGCGGCGAATCGCGCCGACGTCTCGATCTATTCGATTGATGCGCGCGGGCTGTTCGCGGAAGTTCCGGGGGGTGACGTGACGGCCAATGCGGCCACGGGCACCTCGATGTTCACGGGCGCGTCCGTATTCCACCAGATGGATTCGCGGCAGGATTCGCGCGACACGCTCGCGACACTTGCGTCCGACACCGGCGGGCGCGCGTTTTTCGATTTGGGCGATTTGAGTGAAGCGTTTCCGAAAATCCAGCAGGAAAACGGCGGATATTATTTGCTGGGCTACTACCTCGGCGGCAATGTGAAACGCGATGGGCGTTGGCGAAGCGTGCGGGTGAAAGTGAATGCGCCCGGCGCTCATGTTCACTATCGCAACGGCTATTACGCGCCGCGCGATTTTCAGCATTTGCAAAAGGAAGACCGTCAATCGCAGCTCGCCGATGCGATGGGCTCCGATCATCCCGTTGTCGAGCTGCCGATGGCCGTCGAAACTTCGATGTTCCGGTTGAGCGATGGGCAAACCTACGTACCGATCGCGGCAAAGATTTCAGCGAGCGCTCTCGACTGGGCTGAGAAACATGGACGAAAGGAAGCAGCATTCGATTTTGCGGCGCAGGTGCGCGTCTACCCGAATGGCAAGTCCGTGGCAGAGCTGCAGGACACGATTCAGGTAAATCTCGATCCGGCGCGATTCCAGCAGATCAATCAGAGCAGCCTGGTGTATCAGGGGGGCGTGGTGCTGTCGCCGGGCAAGTATCATTTGAAATTTCTCGTGCGCGAGAATGAATCGGGCCGCATCGGCACGTTCGAGCAGGATCTTCTCGTGGCGCCGGTTCAGCCCGACCGGATCATGCTCAGCTCGGTTCTACTTTCCAGCCAGCTTGTGCCCGTCGAGAAGTCCACCGAGGTTCAGACGAAAGCGCAAGGGGTGCGCGCAAAACTTACGAGCACGCCGCTCGAAATGGCCGGCGAGAAAATTGTGCCGAGCGTGACGCGGTTTTTCACCGAGGGACAGACGCTGTACGTTTTCTTTCAGGCTTACTATCCGGAGAAATCCGACAAGGCGGACAAGTTCGATCCCACAACGCTCCGCGCTGCCCTGATTTTCTTCCGCAACGGAATTCAGGTGAACGCGACGCCTCTGCTCACTCCCGCGCAGGTGGATCCAAAATCGCGGACGGCAACCTATCGCATCAGCTTGCCGCTCGCGAAGCTTCCGGCAGGCCGCTACACGGCGCAAGCCGTGGTGATTGGGGCGGGCACGCAGCACTCCGCTTTCGGGCGGGCCTATCTTGCGATCGAGCGCCCGCCTGCAACGCCGTCGTCAACTCCCGCGCCAGAAACGCATTAGAGCCCATGCGAAGCGGCCGAAGCATTGAGAGCGTTTGCTCTCGTTGAGAGCCTCATCACGAAATTCTTCCAGGCGCTACTCGCTACAAACCACGTAAACCAAACGATGATGCGAACGTCGGTCATCGAATTCTCTCCTGCTGATAAAACACCTCAGCCACCGAGAAGTTTCTAAGAACCCACGTTTCACGAAAATTGTTTCCCGGAATTTTCCAGCGGTTGCGGCAAAAAAATACCAGGGCCTCGCTCACTCGAGTAAGCGAGACCCTGGGGTATGAATGATGAATCCTATTTATTTTTATTAATGCTTGTGACTTCCTCCACCACCCCCGCCGTGCGAATTGCCACCGCGAGATCCGTTATTCGATCCGCCGCGAGATCCGCTCGAACCGGAAGATGAGCCGCCTCGAGGGCCTACGATCGGCTGCCTCATGTTGAGAGGAGGCCGTCCGGCTGAGCCGGGATAGCCTCCCCGCGACGCAGAATTTGGCGGCTGATAGGTCCGTGGCGCTCCGTTGGGAGATCCGTAGCCGCCGCGTGACGCAGTGTTCGGCGGCTGATAAGTCCGCGACGCTCCGTTGGGAGATCCGTAGCCGCCGCGTGATGCAGTGTTCGGCGGCTGATAAGTCCGTGGCGCTCCGTTCGACGAGCCGTAGCCGCCGCGGTTTCCTGGAACTGGCATCGGGCCGCGTCCGCCTGACTGGGTATTGGGCGCCGTGCGGTTTGCACCCGCGGTGGACGGAGGCGTAAACGTATGCCAGTCTCCGCCAGGCCGCGCCGTAGAAGTCGGGGCGCCGCCTCGATTCGCGCTATTCGACGGAGCGGTTGTGTGCGGCTGTGTCTCCGGACGATTCATCGCGCCGCTGTTTCGGTTGGGTGCCGTCGAGCCCGCAGAATTTTCGTTGCCTCCTCGGGCAGTCGAAGCTGACCCGGTCGAGCGCGACGACGTCGGCGTAGAGCGCGCATTCATGCGCGGCGACGAATAAAAATGTTGTGAGCTTGATGATGCGCTGCGAATCGTCGAGGGGCTCGCTTCCCGACTCGACGAACTGTAGCTGCCCTTGCCCGGCGTCACCGGCATCTTGCCGGAGACCATGCTCGCGTTGTGGAATTCACCCGCGCTAATCCCGGACTGATGCGCCGGCACGGTGCCGCGGCCAAAGCTGCGGCTGTCCATCGAGCTCATTCCCGCGCGAACGTGATCGTTGTGAAGCGCGGCGTTCACGTTCGAGAATCCGTGCGCGCCGCCGTGCAGGGGCGCCCAACCGTTGTGAAAACCGCCCGCACTCCCAACGCCGACCGCGCGGTAGCTGCCGCCGTAGCGGCCGTACCACGGGTGATACCAGTCGCCCGGACCGCATGGCAACCAGCCCACGTGGCCGTACCCAAATCCAAATCCGAATCCGACGCCGAAGCCGCCGCCACCGAAACCGAAGAACGAAACATATGCCGGCGCCCAGACGGGATAGTAAGCGGGATAAGTAGCTACAGGACCCGGCCACCACGCCCACCCGGCGCCATACGGCAACCAACGTCCGTAGTGATAAGGCGCCCAACCCCACGATTCGTAGGAAACCCAGGTCCAACCGAAATATGGCTGCCACACCCAGCGGCCGGCGCGATAGGGCGCCCAGCCAGGGGCCACGTTCGGTACCCAGACGCGACCGTAATCGGGAACCGTGGTCCACCGGCCGTAGGTATCGAGATCTTCCGAGCCCGTGTAGTAACGGTTCGTGTTGCGCCGGCCTTCGGCATTGGCGATGGCGCGGTCGCGATCGCTGTTCCAGTTGTCCCAATCGTCGCGGCCGGGCGCTTGCGCGATTCGATATTGCGCATTGTCGGTGCCGGCGATCGTGATCATCTGGCCGGCATCCACGCGCGTGCTGCCCTGGGGCGTCGAAATTTCTGCGGAGCCGCGGCGGATGATTACTTGCGTCTCGGCGTCTGAATTTACGAGGATCCGATACTCGCCTTCACCCATCGGGCGGATGGCCGCGTTGGGTGTGTCAATTTCTGTGGACGCTTCCGAGCCTCGGCTCACTGAATATGTGGTGAGGCCCTGGCCGACCTGAAGCTGAATTTGAGAGCGCGTGAGGTTCGCGATTTTCACGGTGACGCGAGACGACATGCGCAGCGTATCGGCGAAGTCGAGTTGCAGTTCCGCGCGGGATTGGTCGCCCGTGGAAACACGGTCGCCTTGCGCGAGCGGCGTGTTCTGAGTGGCGGCAACCCACTCGCCCGTGTCGCTACGCTGCGTCGAAACATCTCCGCGAATCGAGCTGACGCGCGCGACGCCGGGCTGGGCGGCGACGTCTTGCTGCTGTTGCTGCTGGTCTTGCTGCTGTTGCTGCTGACTCGCGACGGAGTCGGCAGCCTGATCCTGAATTTGAATTTGATCGGCTTGATTCTGATCCGGTTGCGGCGCAGCGTCGTCATCGTCGGCCTGCTGCTGCGCTGGCCGGTCGTACTGCGGCGGCGGAGCATCCTGCGCGCGGACGGTGCCCGCTGCCATCAGGAGCAAAATTGCCGCCGAGATTGTGAAAAACTTTTTCATGGCCCACCGACTGACAGCACCGCTCGCGAAAGTTCGAATCACGGAACCTACTAATGCAGGGCCATTGCCAAAGCCTGGGAAACTAAACCCTCGTCTGTAACACCAGCTTTTTCAATGATTTGAAGGCATGCTCCATCGCGAAGCTGCGAAAGTGGTTGCTACGCTTGGTGGTGCATATCACGCTCGGGTGGTGGTTTTCGGCCAGGGCGACGAGCGAACGGTGGCTATTCTTTTTCGGGGGGATCGGAGACGCCGATTTTCGAGAGGCGGTAGCGGAGGGCGTTGCGCGAAAGTCCCAGGGCGCGAGCAGCCTGACTCTTATTTCCATTGGCCTGGCGAAGCGCTTCGCGGATGGCTTCGTCTTCCCACTGATCGAGAGTCATTCCTGACGGTAATACAGGCGCGGCGCCTGCGGCGGCGCGCGGCGTTGGGGCGTCGAGATGAATATCGGCGACATCGAGAGTGGAGCCGGCGGAGAGAGTGACGCCGCGCTCGATGATGTTCTCGAGTTCGCGAACATTTCCGGGCCAATGGAAATCGAGGAGCAGATTCATGGCTGCGGGCGTGATCCCGCGGATGGGCTTGCCGGATTCGCGAGCAAATTTTTCGAGGAAGAAGTTGGCGAGAGCGGGGATGTCCTCTTTGTGATCGCGTAGCGGGGGAATATCAATGGCGACGACATTGAGCCGGTAGTAGAGATCTTCGCGAAAGGTGCCTTCTTCGAGGGCGGCGCGGAGATCGCGATTCGTAGCGGCAATCAAGCGCACGTCAACTTTCAGAGTTTTGGTGCCGCCGAGGCGTTCAAATTCGCGTTCCTGCAGGACCCGCAGCAACTTCACCTGAATCGCGGGCGGGACATCGCCGATTTCGTCGAGAAAGAGCGTGCCCTTGTCGGCGAGTTCGAATTTTCCGGGCTTGCTGGTGGTGGCGCCGGAGAAGGCGCCTTTCTCGTAGCCGAAGAGCTCGCTTTCGAGAAGAGTTTCGGGGATGGCGGTGCTGTTGATTTTGATGAACGGGCCGGAAGCACGATTGGAGTGTTGGTGAATCGCGCGAGCGATGAGATCTTTGCCGACTCCGCTCTCTCCTCCGAGGAGGACTGTCGAGTTGGTAGGCGCGACGCGCTCGACGAGAGCGAGGACTGCTTGCATTTTTTCGCTGCGGGCGACGATGTTGTCGTACTGATATCGCTGGCCGAGGGCTTCGCGGAGCGAACGATTCTCCTCGCGGAGTTGGTGAGAGGCAAGTTCCTTGCGGATGACGAGAACGAGTTCCGCCAGCGAGAAGGGCTTCAGGACGTAATCGCTCGCGCCGATTTTCATCGCTTCGACGGCGGATTCGACGGTTCCGTAAGCGGTCATGATGATGATGGGGACAGCGGCGTTGGCGCGCTTAACGGCTTGAAGGAACTCGAGGCCGCTCATGCCGGGAAGCTTCAGGTCGGTAACGATGAGGTCGAAGGGGCCGCTATTGACCATTTTGAGGGCGGTTTCGGCGTCGGCGACGGTTTGCGCGCGGAATCCTTCGTCGGCGAGTTGCAGCTCGAGAAGGCGGCGCATCTTAGGCTCGTCTTCAACGATCAGGATGGAGGGTTTTTCGGCGGTCATTTTTCGCGTAAAAAAAACGCAATTTCTTCGCGATTAGAAAAAGTTAGTGGCATTTGTTTGCAATGAGATGCGCGAATTTCTAATCGCGGATTCGCGATTAGAAATTGGGGGGTCACAGGTAAAGGGAAGGCGACAAGAGACGGAAGTCCCGCCGATGAAGCGAGCGGTATCGGAAGGCTATGAGCGCTCCCGACGGCGAGAGCTTCGGCCGATTGCATGTACCTCTGCATGTACCTCGTTTTCATCGCGTAAACATTCCCCCGACTCACGTTACCACGATCGGCCCGCGAGATTCTATTGTGGGAAATACGGATTGACAAGAGAACTGGTTTGACGGAGGGGTGCCGCAGCAAAATCGAACGAACGCCTCAGACGCGCGCTTTCAGCGGCGCATCAATCTTGCGTCTCGGGAAGAAATACGCGAAAGCGAGCGCCCTGGCCCGGCGGCGACTCGAGGCGAATTGTGCCGCGATGATCGTCCACGATTTTGGCGACGATGGAGAGGCCGAGGCCGACACCATCTTTTTTTGAAGTGAAGAAGGGATTAAAGATTTGCTCGCGCGATTCGGCGGGAACGCCTGGGCCCGAGTCTTCGACGACGACACCGACTCCGAGCCTGCCATTCTGAGATTCGGGCGCAATGGCGATGCGCAGGCGGCCGCGTCCGTCCATGGCCTGGTAGGCGTTGGTGATGAGGTTGACGAAGATCTGCTCGCAGAGTTCGGCGTCAACGAGAACGTCGGGAGTACCGGGGGCGTACTGGCGATGAACGGTGACGTGCGCTTCCGGGAATTGATTTTGGACGGATTCGAGAACGTGATTGACGATGGCGGAGAGTTGCGTGGAACGGAGCTCGAGGCGAGAGGGGCGCGCGAAATCGAGAAAGCGGGTGACGAGGGAATTGAGGCGATTCACTTCCGAGCCGATGTAGCCGGCCAGTTCGCTCGCGAGCGGATTGGAGGCTTCGATTTTCTGGCTGAGCATTTCCGCGGAGCCTTTGATGACGCCGAGGGGATTGCGGATTTCGTGAGCCAGGCCGGCGGAAAGCTGTCCTAGTGCGGCGAGACGTTCGGAACGACGGGCGTCGGCTTCGGCGCGGCGCAATTGCCGGTTGGTTTCTTCGAGCTGCTCGGAAAGTTCCTGGTATTTGTGGACCTGGCGTCGATTTTCGACCGCAAAGCGGTTCACGATGACCGCGGCGACATAAAAGAAAAGGATGCGAATCGCGAGATCTCCCGCGCCTTCCGCGGTGAATTCATATTCCTCGAGCGCGGGGATGAGAAAGGCGCAGTAGGCAAGCGAGGTGAGCGAGGTCCAGACAAGCGTGCCGATGGGACCGAAGTAGAGCGCGGCAGTAACGATGGGAAGGTAGTAGATGGGGTAATAGTTGCTATTGATGCCGAGGTCGCCGGAGTGGTCAATGAGAAGAGTGGCGAGCAGGATTTTGAGAATGACGGCATAGGCAGGGCCGCGTTTCGGGCTCCAGGCTACCAGACGTCCTTCGAGAAGCTGTAAGACGCCGATGGCGAGGATGGTGAGTTGTTTGTGAATTTCGTGGACGGGAGGGAGAAGAGCGAGGCCGAGGAGAAAAAAGAGCCAGAGAATGTCGATCCAGTCGAAAGTTGTGCGTTTTCGATCGAGCATTCGGGCTGAGCTCCGTGAGTCAATCTAGCATGGAATTGCGAGTGGGGAAGATAGGCGAGCGGCTGAGGATTGCAGACGGGACACGGGCGGGAAGGATTTGGGAGCGGGGTAAACGCGAGCCGCCGAGAAAAAAGCAATTTCGCCGGATGCCCGCGCTTCCGTGCGCGTCGCTGATCACAAACGGGTCTTACGCGTCGCGTCCTTTCTGCTGTCAGCGCAAGAACTTATCGGCGCCGAAGACCAGGCCAAGCGTGAGAGCCGCGATCACGATTTCGCCGAGCGCGCCTACCACGAAAGGCCGGAATCCTTGCTTGCGCATGTCGCCGATATTTGTGCGCAGGCCCACTCCCGCAAACGTGAGGAGGAAAGCCCAGCGGGAAAGATTGGCGAGGCTTGTTAGCTGGTCTTTGCTGAACACGTGAGCCGTGGCGATCGCGGAGATCAGGAGAAAGCCGAGAACGAATTTCGGGAACTTGGCCCAGAGAAACGCGGCTTTGTTGCCGACGCCTTCGGTTTTTTCCTTGCGCGCCCAGTGAATCGCGTAGCCGAGAACGACAAAACCGATCATAGCGTTGCGCGCGGTTTTGGCGAGGACGGCGACTTTTCCGGCGGCGTCGGAGTAGAGATTGCCGGCGGCGGTGACTTCGGCGGTGTTGTCGATCCCGAGGCCGGCCCATAGGCCGTAGCTCAAGTCGGACATGTGCAGCCAGTGGCCGATGAGAGGAAAGATGAAAAGCGAAATCGCGCCGAGAGTGAGGATGGCGGCGATGGCGAAGGAGGAGTCCTCTTCGTCGGCGTCAATGGCGCCTTGCGTGGCGATGATGGCGGAGACACCGCAGATGGAAGAGCCGACAGCGAGAAGCGTGGTGAGTTTTGGTTTCAGTCCGAAGGCTTTGCCTAGCGCGGTCATAAAGGTGAGCGAGAGAGCGATTTCGATGGCGACGAGGACGAGGCTGATTCCGCCGAGTTTGAGAACGTCTCCGAGAAGGAAACGCGAGCCGAGCAGAACGATTCCGGCTTTGAGCCAGAATTCGTAAGTGGCGAGACCGGGCTTGAACGCGACGGGAACGCCAGTGGTGTTGGCGATGAGGAGGCCGAGAAGAATGGCCCAGAGTACGTATTCGATGTTCGGCAGCGTGAGGTGGTGCGCTTTTCCGTACTGCGCGATCGAGCGCTCGATAAATTTCCCGGCGTAGCCGACTGCGACGAGCAGCAGAAGGCCGGGAAGTATTTGACCAGCGCGCCTGAACAGGCTGAGCGGTTGCGGTTGCGAGAGGGCGATTGTGGTGGCCATGCGTTTCGTTCTCCTGAGAGTGGAATTTGTTGCGCCTGGGATTACCAGGGAATGTGTTTGATGAGGCCGAGCCAGACCAGGAGCGAGATGGCGAGCGACAACGCAACGGCCCAGGTGTCCAGCGAGAACTTCGGCGCGGAATCGTTTTTCGGCGTTTGGACCGCGGCTTTTTGTGGCGTGGATTGTGTGGTCATGAGCTGAGTCTCCTGTCCAAGTTTGCGTTCGAATTGTTTGCGGCGATGCCGACTTCGGATGCGTCGAGAAGTGATTCCCAGGTGAGAGGCACCGATGCGGCGATCGGTTGGGCGGCGTGTTCCAGGGGGCGCCCGATCAGAAGGATCGAGGGCGCGTCCATGGGGGGCGCGTGTTGAAGCTGGCCGAGGGTGGTGCGGAACTCGCGCTGGTCGGGTGTAGATGCGCGCGAGACGATTGCTGCAGGGGTCGCGGCGTCGAGGCCTGCGTCGAGCAATTCTTTTTGCAGGGCGGCGAAATTCTGGCCGGGCATGTAGACGACGAGCGTGGTGTTGTTGGTGGCGAGGCCGCGCCAGTCGGTAGCCGGCTCGTTTTCGTTCTCGTGGGCGCGATGCGAGCTGATGACGACGATGCGCGAACTTGTGCGGCGATCGGTGAGCGAGACGGAGAGTTCGGCGGCGGCAGCGAGGGCGGCCGTGATTCCCGGAACGATTTCGTAGGGAATGCCGGCGGCTTCGAGTGCGTCGCGTTCTTCGGCGAGGCGGCCAAAGATTCCAGGGTCGCCGCTTTTGAGTCGAACAATTTGAAGGCCGCGGCGCGCGGAGGCAATCATCAGGCGATTAATTTCGGACTGAGTGATATTTTTTGCGCCACACCGCTTGCCAACGTTTACGAGCATCGCATGGGGGCCGGCGAGGGCGAGGATCGCAGCGGAAACGAGATCGTCGTGGAGAATGATTTCGGCGGAGCGGATGAGCGAGTGGGCTTTGACGGTGAGGAGTTCCGGATCACCGGGACCTGCGCCGACGAGATGCACTTTGCCGCGAGTGGCGTTGTTCATTGTGGCTCCTGGATGGATGGTTGGCCGACGTCCGCGTGCTCCGGCAGATTTTCCGGGAGATGGACGTGGCGGCCGGCGAATTCGATCGAGCGCGATTCGGTTTTGCAATCCTTTGAGTCGCAAATCCGGCTGTAGGCGAGAAGTTGCAAGAGTTTTTTCCGCTCGTCCGAGGGCGGATGGTTCGCAAGTACGTGGCGACGAAGACTGCCGACGAACCGGAGCCAATTGCCGAGAGAGAGGTCGAGCGACGCTTCGATTTCGCGACGGAAGCGCTGAGCGACGGAGGGGCTTTCACCCGCGGTGGAGATGGCGATCTGGAGATCTCCGCGCCTGACGATCGCGGGGAAATAAAAATCGCAGTGCGGCGGATCGTCAACGGCGTTGCAGAGGATGCCGCGCTTTTGCGCGGCGCGAAAGACCGCGCGATTGACCGCGTTGCTGGCCGTAGCGGCGATGGCGAGAAACACGCCTTTCAGATCGGCGGACTGGAATTCGCGTTGGTGCCATACGAAATTTCCTGCCGCGGCCAACTTTGCTACTTCCGCCTTCGCCTGTGGCGCTACCACGGTGAGGCGCGCTCCGGCGCGGAGCAGGGAGGCGATCTTGGAAGTGGCGATTGAGCCGGCGCCGACGACAAGGCAGGGGCGATCGTCGAGCTTGATGAACGCCGGAAATAATTCAGCGGGCATGATTAGTCTCCGACTCCGTGCGGGACGGGGCCGACGGGCAGATCGCGCGGGACAGGCGCGACGATGGCGCCAGCGAGATGGGCGCGAAGTTCTCCGTCGGAATGGCGCGCAAAATAGGCGCGGAGATTTTCGTTGCCGTCGCGCGTGGATAGATATGTCTTGAGGAGACGCTCAATCGCTTCGGGAACGTCTTCCGCGGCGCAGCGATAGCCAACCTGGCGGGAGATGCGCGCAAATTCGCCGACTGCGCCGCCCAGGCAAAAATAGTAGGCGTCGACAAGCTCGCCGCCGTGCTTGATTTTTTTGCCTTCGAGGCCGATGTCGGCGATCCAGTGCTGGCCGCAGGCGTTGGGGCAGCCGGTGACGTTGAGTCTCAGCGGCTGGTCGAATTCTGGAACGCGCTCTTCGAGTTCTTGGACGAGCCAGCGAGCGAAGCCCTTGGTTTCCGTGACTGCGAGCTTGCAGAATTCGGTGCCGGTGCAGGCGACGGCGCCGCGCCAGAACGGGGATGCTTCGACACGTAGGCCGGCATCGTTGAGTTCGCAGACAAGAGCTTCCACGTTTTCGCGCGGAACATTGACGATGAGGAGATTCTGCATGTTGGTGGTGCGAAGATCGCCCGCGGCGTATTTTTCAGCGAGAGTGGCGGCGGCGCGCATTTGTTTCGGGGTGATGCGTCCGCGGAGCACCGCGGCGCCCACGTAGTAGAGCCCGGGCTGTTTCTGGGCGTGAACGCCGACGTGGTCGCGATAGGCGTCGGGCGGCGGAAAATCCTCGACGCCCGGGTCGAGCTCGAAGCCGAGGCGGACATTGAGCTCGCGAAGGAAACGCTCGGCGGTCCAGCTGTGCTGCGTGAAGAGATGTTTGAGGCGAGCGCGATCGCGGTTCTCGCGCAGGCAATCCTGATCGCGAAAAATTTCGGCGATGGCGCGGAGAACGAGCAAGACCTGCTCGCGGGGAATGAATGCGTTGAGGCGCACGGCCAGATGCGGATCGGCGGAGAGTCCACCACCAACGCGGATTGAAAAGCCGACTTCGCGAATGCCGTTGCGCGTGCGCACGGCGGCGGTGAATCCGACGTCGTTGATTTCAGGATACGAGCACCAGACGGGGCAGCCTGTAATCGAAACTTTGAATTTGCGCGGGAGATTGTAGAAATCGCTGTTGGCGGAGAGTAGATGAGCGGCTTCGAGAGCGAGTTGGGACGCGTCGATGTGTTCGTCGGAGGCGATGCCGGCGAGAGGGCAGCCGGTGATGTTGCGCGTGACGTCGCCGCACGCGCTCTTGGGGCTGAGGCCAACGGAGCCAAGCGCCTCGATAACTTCGGGAATTGATTCGATTGTGAGCCAATGGAGCTGAATATTCTGGCGAACGGTGAAATCGGCGCTCGAGCGGGCGTAGCGTTCCGAGATTTGGGCGATGGCGCGAAGTTGTTCGGACCGGAGGATGCCATTGGGCAGGGCAATGCGCATCATGAAATACTTCGTGGCTTTGCCTTCGCCTCCCGTGCCGCCGATGGCGCCTGCGCCGTCACCTTGCGTGTAGATGCCCCACCACTTGAAATAAAGGTTGGCCCATTCGGGGACGACAGCGTCGCGGCCGAGCCGCGCGAATTCCTTGATTTCGTCGAGGTGCTCCCACGGATTCTTCGAGCGCTTGAGGCGTTCGACCTTTTGGGCTTTCGTCTCTTTGGCTTGCCGAGTAGATGCGACGTCGGTGGAGCTGGCCACGTGGCCTCCGAGTTGATGGGCGCGAAAAAAGCGCCGGAAAATAAAAAACCCGCTACCAGATGCGATTCGCTGGTGAGCGGGCTGCAAAAAATCCGAATTGTGATTAGCTTAGATCATTCGGATTGCACACACCCGTGCCAGCCATGGCTGCGACAACAACAAGCGCACGGCAGGCAGTTTGTGGTTCGGGTGCTGCTATCCATAGCCTGAATCCTACCTCCGACCTACTGCTCCGTCAACATCGGATGTTGAGGGGATTGAAAAGATTCGGGAGAAGTGGGGAATTCTGGGCGGAGCGGTTCGAGAATGTTCGGGCGGGGTGGTTTAAGCCGATGTCGCGTCCATCGCACGGAGGAGGCGGGAGAAGAGGGTTTGGAGGCGGACGGCGTGTTCCTGGGTCATGGCGACGAATTGGACGCCCATCCCTTCGCCCGGAGTGACGTTGCGTACGATTGCGGAGCTGCGGATTTCGCCTTCGGGCACGGAGAACAGGAGGGTGATTGACGCGCCTAGCTTCGGCGGGGTTTGGCTCTCGATGAAAAGGCCGCCGATATTCAGGTCGCGGACGCGCGAGACGTGCTGCGCGCCGTCGTGTTGCCAGGAAACCCAAACGCCCTTGGGCGTGGGAATCCGCGGGTAGCGACGGTTGCTCCTCGAGTGGGTTACGGGAGCGGGTGAAAGGGTCAAGCAACAATTATATCGGCGGCGGCGCACGGCCAGGAGATATGGTTTCCTGCGAGGTGCGCAAGAGGGAATGGGCGACGGGGCGAGTGAGGCTTGGGTAATTGCTGACCAGCCGAGGCAGTTTGATTTTCGAACGCCAAGCAAAACCTGCCGGCAGGATGCCGGCGGTACGCAAAGAACACTGAACGCAGCGAGAATTTATGGGGCTGGTGGTGCAGGGAGGCGTAATCAGAATCAGAATCGGCAGCGGGTGGTAAATCTAGATGACTCCCAGCTTCGAATCGTCGAATGGCCGGTCCGTGATTTTACGAGCTTGGGCGGAAGCATTCTCCGATGAATGCGCCGTATGGGGCGAAAGTATTCCGATCGTGATGATGGCTGCGGGAAATAGAAAAATAAGCGTTACGGCGGTCCACATGAGGGCGGCGGCGAATTCCTGGTCCTGGAGCGGAGATATATTGAAGATCCGAGGCGCGGAAAGGTAGGAGGAATAAACCACGCGATCACAGAATGCGAGAAATCCGGAGAGCACATCGCAGGGTAACGTCGCGCCGAAAAGATACAGGGGCATGGACCAACGTGGCCACCTTGCCGTGCTCGGCCAGGGTTGCACTACCGGCCACCAAAACAGGAAGCCAGTAGCGAGAAAGCTGGCGTGCTCGATTTCATGCAGCCAATTCCAGCGTAATGCCAAGTCGAATATCGCGGGAACGTGCCATCCGATTAAAGCAAGAGCAGCGGCCAGCCAACAAACCGCGGGGTTCGTAAGGAAATGTCCGAGTGATTGCATCCACTCCTGCCGAAGAATCGGGCCCACGACGTTTCGAGCGATCGATTGTGGAAGTCCGTGCAACAGCGGGAGTGCCGGCGCGCCGAGTAATATCAACGGAGGAGCGATTGCCATCAGCAGAAGGTGCTGCACCATGTGAATGGTGAGCGACAATTCGTCAAACGCATCCAAAGGGGAACCGATCGCGAGCCAAATGAAAATAATTCCCGTCAAGAATGCCGAAAGCCTCCCCACTGAAATCAGATTCGGAAAAAGATCCCGCAGTCGAAACCAGCCACGCAGGTAAATCGCAGCGACCAGAAATAGAAGTACGTTGACTCCGAGGGGAGCCGACCAGGATTGCAGAACGGCTTGCACTTCAGAGTTCATTTTCGGAATTCCCGCTGGATTTCATGGCAATTCCCTACGGATGACCAGCTGGCGACGCGGGCACTTCGGATCCGAGTGCAACAGAACGCGAAGCGTCTCGCGCGGGCGATTGTCCCGCGGGATGCAAAGTTTCGAGGAACGCGACAAGAGCCGCCGTCTGCGCTGGACTGAGATTTTTCCCGTACGCGGGCATATTGCCGCCACCTTGAATCACCTGCCGAATCAATTGGTCTTGCGTCAGCCGAACGGCCACGGCATCGAGAGCGGGGCCGCGTTTTCCGCCCTGATTATCGAGCGAATGGCAGTTGTGGCACTGCTTCACCTGAAAAACCAGCGCACCCTGCCGCTCGAGCGCGGAGCGGTTTTTTAGAAACTCGAGCGGAATAGGAAGGCCACTCCACGCGTCCATCACGGGACTCCATGGCGCGTTTCCGGCAAGACGGGTGAACGTTCCGAGCGAAACTGCCACCAGCAAGATCGTAAGGACTGCGATCGGCCTTCTTCGCCAGCTTTTCTCGCCTTCGCCAAAAAGAAAAGGCAACAGCAGAAGCGCAAGTATCGCAATCACGGGTCCGACGAGTAGAACGGGGGTTTCCATCGACGGCGGCAAAAGTGAAAGCACGGCGTAGAGCCACAGGAAAAAGAAATCCGGGCGAGGCGACGTCTGGATGATTGTGGGATCGGGCGGGCCCGACGGGCCAAAAGGACCGAAGTAGGCTGCGCACACGGCAATCGAAAGCAGAATGAAGGCCGCGAAGAACAAATCCTTCCAGATCGCGCTCGGGAAGAAGGGCACTCCTTCTTTTTTCGTCAGCGCGTGATACTCCTGGATATAGGTGGCCTTGCGAACGACTCGTCCGGGCATGGGCCACTCGTTGATGCCGAGCTTGATAACCATCAGAAGATGGACGCTAACAAATGCGATCAGCAACCCGGGGATGACGAAGACGTGCAAAGCGAAAAACCGTGAGAGTGTGGCGCCGGCTATGATCGGTCCACCCAACATTAAACTCACTGCCCAGGGACCGATCACAGGTACGCGGCTGGCGATCGACGCGCCAATTCCAAGGCCCCAGTAGGCGTCCTGATCGAATCGCAGCACCTGCCCGGTGAAAGCCATTCCGAGGGTGACGATCAAAAGTAAAACGCCCACAATCCAGGTGAGTTCGCGCGGGAACTTGTAGGCGCCAAAAAGAAAAACCTGGACCATGTGGATCAGAACAATCGCGACCATGAAGTCCGAGCCCCAACCGTGCAGCGCGCGGATGTACCAGCCCAGCGATACGTTGTGATTTAGAGTCTGCAGGCTGCTCCAGGCCTCCCCGGCGGACGGCACGTAAATAAGTGCCAGCATGATTCCCGTCACGATTTGGAGGATGAACACGACGAAGGCGGCGCTGCCGAAAACATAAAACCAACTGGCAGATTCGCGCGGAACGGGATGCTCCACGGTCTCGCGTATGGTCGCGCCGAGTTGAAGGCGCGCGTCCAGCCATTCGCCGATGGATTCGATCAGACGCACGGATGTATCTCGCGAACGATATTTGACGCCTGGCCCGGCGTGGGCATCTCGCCGGTTTTGATCAAGAGTTTTCCTGAATCAATCCTGTGGTGATACTGAAACAATCCGCGTTCGGGAGGACCGGAGGCGCGGGAACCGTCCTCGTAATACGCACCACCGTGACACGGACACATGAACAGGCTCGACTGCGGGAACCAGCGAACCGGACATCCGAGGTGCGCACAGTTGATTGCGAAGACCTGGAAATTTTCTCCGTCCACGTTGCGAACCCAGCAGGCGATTTCGGCGGTATCCCCATCCGTTGGACTCACCACCGGATTCCGATAGGTGGCGAGGCGCGTTTCGCCGGAGGGAAACTGATCGAGCTGGCCGAGAGAAACCCAGGCGTCATACGCGCCTTTTCGTACATGGGCAACGGGAGAGAGCAGATATCGGACGATCGGCACGGCGAGAATGGCAGCGACGATCCCATTCAGCAAGATTCCGATTTTCATCAGTACATCGCGCCTGTTCAGTCCGCCCGGTAAGGTCATCGAACGTCTCCCGTCGTTTTCGCCACCTTTGGATAAGGCGAACCCGGATATTTCGGCCGCTGCGAGGCGAGCCACTCGACCACGTCCGACACGTCCTCGGCTGACATCGGCTTCCCCGGAACATTGCTCCGCCAATCCGGAGCTCCAAGCTCCGGGCGTCCTACGATTACGATCGTGCGGAGTTCTTGATCGCTCAGTAAGGCGAGAAACGATCCATCCACGATGGAGCTCGCTTTCTGTCCTCCTCCGTTAGGGCCGTGGCAGGACGAACAATATATGGCGTAGACTTCCGCTCCCCGAGCGGCATTGCCGGATGCGGAGGCAGCGTACGGCGGCGGGCTCGCGCCCCGCAGCGCATCGGGATTCGACCAAAGTTCGCGGATTCCGCCGACGATCGCATCGATCTGTTTTTCGGTGAGCATGCCGCCGGCACTCACCGCGAACGCAGGCATGGAAGTGCCGGGAATCCCCTTTGTCGCGACGCGACGAACAACCGCATCGTCTGCAATTGCGAGGTAGACAGGATCCGCGAGCGCGAGGGCCGCTCCGCCTTTTCCTTCAGCGCCGTGGCAACCGGAACAATTCTGAGCGTAGAGCGTATTGAAATCCAAAATCTCGCTGGGAACGATGGGCGTCTCGCTGGCGGTGGGCTTGCCCGGCGCGTTCGCACATCCCCACACTCCAAGTGCCACGAGGGTGAGAGTTCCGAGGATGAGCGAACGAAAATTCATCTCAATTCGTCCTGGTCCTTTTTTTCTCTAAGCATTCCCGGAGCCTCAATCCCAGCACGCACCGAAAACGGCACAAACTGCTGAGTGGGCACGCGCTGCTGGCGCTCCACCACAAGACCAGCGACGACACCGAATGCAACTTGCGAAGCGACAAACCACACCCAATCGATATGCTTATTGAGAAGCGGGTTCACGAGTTCGAGCACGCTGAAGATCAAGCCTGTCCAAAGAACCGGACCCACCACTCCGCCCAGAAAAATCGGGCGCCGCGGAAACATCGGCAGCATCGCTCCGTAGAGCAGGCCGACGAGCACAGAGGTAAGCAAATGAATGACGACGGCAATCGCGAAGCTGTCCAAATGGAATGCGTTAAGCGATGCGGTAGTGAATTGAAGGGACTGAGAATAAGCGGTGGCTGCCAGCAAGTTAATCGGATACCAGATGCTTCCTTGCTTGAGAAGTCCGTAGAGACAGGCGAGAACGGCCATAGCTACGCTGCCGGCCAAACCGCCTTTGATTCCGGCGGAAACGGGATATGTCTCGAGCGGAAGCAGAGCGCGGGGGAGTTCTGGTGCGATCGGTAGCCTTTCGACCTCGCGTCGCGTGGTCGCGATCGCGGATGGTGCCTCAAGCTCAACTGGAATCGTTTCTTCCTTTTCGTGCGGGAAGACATCGCGGAACCAGCCGACACATCCCGTAACTGAAAGAAGCGCACCTAGAATTCCGACGGAAGCGCTCGTCACCAGCCCGGCTGCAAGCAGAGTAATGCCGAACGCGAGAACGATGGGCCAAGCTGTCGGCGCCGGCAGCTGGACCTCGCCGGAAGTCGATTCAGGTGCTTCCGCTTGTGAACCGGAATGAGCCATCTGACTCCAGCTATCCTTACCGACCGATGATGTAAACCACAGTGAACACAATCACCCACACCACATCAACAAAATGCCAGTACAGAGAGAACACTTCCGCCCGCTCGCTGTGCTCCGGCTTTACTTCACCGAGTAAAGTGAAAATCATCGCCACTGCGATGGCAATCAGCCCGACGGTAACGTGAAAAGCATGCAGCCCCACGAGCGAGTAATACGTGGTGCCGAAAAGATTCGTGCTGATGGTCAGACCTTTCTCGAAAATCATGTGATGCCATTCGCGAGCCGTTCCAGCCAGAAAAATGGCGCCCAGAGCCAGCGTGAGGAACCACCACAATCCAAAGGCGCCGACTTTCGCTGCCCGAAGTGCGCGAACCGCGAAATGAATTGTCAGGCTGCTGGACAGCAGGCAGATGGTGATAAAGATGGGAGTTTCGAGCACATCCTTCGGCGTGGGGCCGGAGAGACTCTTCCCGTTATAAAAAATGTAAGCGACCACAAAAATCGTGAACATTGCCGACTCGGCGGCAATCAGAGAAAACATCCCCGTTCGCCCGCGCGAGGGGAGAATCCATTTCGGTTTAGGCGCCAGGTTCGGTATTGCCGCGGTGCTCAATCGAGTTCTCCAATTTACTCGTATTTCCAATCGGGATCTTCCGGGTGCTTGATGTCCCAAAGGGGGCGCCGGCTATGGACAACAGGAATCGTGGCGAAATCGTAGTCCGGAGGAGGCGAGCTTGTGGACCATTCGAGCGTCCACGCATCCCAGGGATCGTTTCCCGCAAGCTCGCCCCGAAAGAATGACCAGACGAGGTTGCCGACAAAAACGAGAATCGCTATCGCCTGAACAAACGTGCCGATCGTGACGATCAGATTCCAGGTATCCCATCCGCGGCCGGCCTCGTAGGTGTAGATGCGTCGAGGCATGCCCAATAGGCCCGGAATATGCATGGAATCGAATGTGAGATGAAACCCGATTACAAAAAGCCAGAAGTGCCACTTGCCGAGCGTCTCGTTCAGCATCCGCCCGGTGATTTTGGGGAACCAGAAGTAGAAGGCGGCAAATAGTGCGAAGAGAATTCCTCCCACGATCACGTAATGAAAATGCGCGACCACAAAATAGGAGGCGGTGAGCTGCCAATTGAAGGGAGACGCGGCCAGCATGATTCCCGTGAGACCGGCGATCAGGAATTGGAACAGGAACGCGATGCAGAACATCATGGGAACCCGGAACTGAATTTTGCCTCCCCACATCGTGCCGATCCAATTGAAGATTTTGATTCCCGTGGGAACACCCACGGCCATCGTCGTGATGGTGAAAAAACTGTTGGAGTAAGAACTCATGCCGACGGCGAACATGTGATGAGCCCAGACGCTCACACTTACGAATCCGATGGCGAGCGTCGCGGCAACCATCACCGGATATCCGAAGATCGGCTTGCGGGAGAAAACCGGAACGATCTCGGAAATGAATGCGAAGCACGGGATGATCAGGATGTAAACCTCCGGATGACCGAAAATCCAGAAGAAGTGCATCCAGAGCACGGCGGAGCCGCCCGCTTGCGTATCGAAGAAATGTCCCCCGAGATAACGGTCTACGCAAAGCATGAGCTGGGCCGCCGTGAGCGGCGTCAGGGCTGTGAGAACCATGCCGCCCATGATCAAGTTCAGCCAGGCGAGCAGCGGCATTTTCCCCAGAGTCATCCCGGGGCAGCGCATGGATAGAATCGTGGCGATGAAGTTTACGGCCGTTCCAATGCTCCCGATGCCGGAGACGAGCAGCGCGAGCGTCCAGTAATCTGTGCTGTGACCGGGCGAGAACGCGGGGGATGTGAGCGGCGCGTAGGCGAACCAGCCGACATCCGGGGCGTTCCCGGCGCCGTAAAGCCCGTTTCCGCCGATGAAGCTGTAGTTGAGAAGCAATCCGCCAAAAGCCGTCAGCCAGAAGCTCAAAGCATTCAGGCGCGGAAACGCCATATCGCGCGCGCCAATCATCAAGGGAATCAGATACGTGCCGAATCCGAATAAAACCGGCATGGCCACGAAAAAAATCATCGTGGTGCCGTGCATGGTGAACATGCGGTTAAAAATCTGAGGCGAAACGAAATGGTTTTGCGGAACGATCAGCTGGATGCGCATGATCGTTGCCTCGATGCCGCCGACGACGAGAAACAAGAGCGCATACACAATATAAAGAATGCCCAGCTTCTTGTGATCCACGGTGACGACCCACTCGTGGAGGCGTTCGCTGAGCGGCCGTGCGCCGTCGTAAACTCCGCCGAGTGCGACTGATTCGGAAGCCATCACTCTCCTGTTGCCCTTATCGAAGGGTTTCGAGGTACGCCGTCAACGCGTTCAGATCGTGTTCATTCAACTTCATTGCCGGCATTAACGAGCCCGGTTTGATCGCGTCTGGGTTTTGAATCCAAATTTTGAGCTGTTCGGGAGTGTTGGGCGCGGCACCGGATGCGATCGTGTCACGACTCATCATGTGAGTGAGATCGGGACCGAAACGCCCGTCAGCCACGGTGCCCGCAACAGCGTGACAAGCCACGCAAGCTGTGGTCTCAAATATGTGCCGTCCTTCGGCGACTGCGGCGTCGGACGCGGCCGGTTTTTTTTCCGCCTGGACCCACGCATCGAATTGTTCCTTCGAGTCAACGTACACGCGCAGCAGCATTTTGGCGTGTTGGACGCCGCAGAACTGCGCGCACTGACCGACGTAGAGTCCGGTATTGTGCGGATCGATCCACATGTGATTGACGCGGTTTGGAATCAGGTCCGTCTTTCCCGCAAGGCGAGGCACCCAGAAGCTGTGGTCGGTGTCCGCGGAAAGCAGCGTAAGGAAAGTGGGAGTCGGGTGCGCGGGATCGCTGACGGGAACGTGCAACTCATTGGCGGTAACGATGCCCTGTGCCGGGTAGCGATACTCCCACCAGAATTGATGGCCGATCGCGACGACTTCGATTGCATCGGGCGGTTTGGGCGCGTCCTGAATCGAATGGATGACGCGGGCGGTGGCGAGGAATAGCACCAACACGATGAGAACGGGAATCACCGTCCACGCGAGTTCCACTTGATTGCTGCCGTAGACTTGCGGAGGCTCGCGGCCATCGTCGCCGGTGCGCCTGCGGAATTTCGCGATCGAATACAGGAGCAAGCTGAAAACGACCGCAAAAATGGAACCGGTGACGGTGAGAACCAGCAGTGACAAACGAAAGATCGAGTCCGCGGGCGTCGATTCAGGCTTGAAAATATTCGGAATCTGGGCGGGATTCGGAGAAGCGCCCGCGCAAAGTCCGGCAGCGAGGAAAAAACCGGCAAGCAACACCGCGATTCCCGCCGCCCTGCCCAGAAGGTTGCGAGTTCGCTCGCTGCAGCTCATAAACTTCGGACCTATGTGACGCCGGTCGCTGTGGCCGCCGGGGCAGCCTTCTCGCCTTGCGCACGCGTTGCGAGCCACTCTAATAGCACAGTGTCGCGTTCGCATTCAAGTTTCCCCGTGCGGTGGATCGTCCGTGCGGTGGATCGTCCGGGTGGACTCGGGCGCACACGAATTACTTCACTGGACGTTTTTCGATCTCGGGGTAGCCGCTCTCATTCTGCGCTATACTCGCGGTCCATCGGGAATTCGCAGACGGAGTCGCGCATGTCCGCGTCATCATTCGAGTCCGGCCAGTCAGGCCAAGCAAATCATCCAGGCGGCGATGCTCACGCGAAGGCGCTGGCTATCAATCTGGAGTCTTCTATCTACGGCACGTTTGCCGAGATCGGAGCCGGGCAGGAAGTGGCGCGGTGGTTTCTAAGCGTTGGCGCAGCGTCGGGAACGGTCGCACAAGCCATCTCTGCTTACGATAAGACCGTCAGCGATGATATTTACGGCGCCGGCACGCGCTACGTCTCGAAAGAGCGCCTCTTGGCGATGCTCGATCGCGAATATCAAATTCTTCTCGATCGGCTCGACAAAGACCGCGGTTCCAACACCCGTTTCTTCGTTTTCGCCGATACCATCGCCACTCGAAATTATCAGGGAAACAACGAGCAGCACGGCTGGCTCGGCATACGCTTTCAGGCCGAGCCCAAGAGTGAGCCCAATCAGATTCTTCTGCACGTTCGTCTCGGAGATTCCACGGCGCAGCTACAGCAAATGGCTGTCGGTACGCTGGGAGTGAATCTGATCTACGCTTGTTACCATCAGCGATCTTCGCCGAAGACATTTCTGGCTGGATTGCTCGACGAAGTATCTCTTGAACGCGTGGAAATTGACGTTCTTGAAATCTCAGGTCCCACTTTCGCCGGTGTAGATTCGCGTTTGTGGTGCCTGCATATGGTGCGTAACGGGCTATCGCGGGCGTTCGTATTCGATTCGAAGGCTCAACCTGTCGAGCCCGCCACTCCACTTCGCAAACGTCCGATCATCGTGCATTCCCCTTTGCCCAGCGACGCCGGCGAGTCTGTCGCAGTTCCTTTTCAGGCCGCACGGGAGCAGTTCGCGGCGGAAGGGAAGGCTTTCGATTACGAACCGGTGGCAGTCTCCGTGCTCACGAAACCCAATTTCGAAGACTCGGCCTCCGATGACGCGGCGCTCCTCGCGCGGATCGAGCGACTCGCTCTGCTGGGCACCGTGGTCGCCACGAACTACTCGGAGGGCTACGAAATCATTGGCCACATTCGCCGGTACACCGCTGCGCCCGTGCGGATAATTTTCTGGGTTTCTGATCTTCTTCGGATCATGGAGGATAGGGTGTATCAATCGTTGCCGGGAGCCGTGCTGGAGGATCTTGGCCGCCTGCTCTTCACCGACGTAACAATTTACGTCGCTTCGATGCCGATGGAGCTGCTCGTCGCCGCGCACGGCGGCGTGCCGGAAGGCGTTGTGCACGGGCGCGCCGGGAGCGATGTGGTCACCCTCGACGATTTCCTTCCCAAGCCACCCACAGACCATTTGTTCCGCTATCTTCGCGCGGCGGGTCGCATCGTTCCCCTGCAGGAAATACAGGCTACGACTCGATAGGGATTGTTAATCGTCTTCTGGTTGCTCACTTCTCTCGACCCGTGCGCAAGCCGCGCGCGAATTACAAGGCTCGCCGATGGCACTTACAAGTCGAATTATTTCTTCAGCTCGCCTTTTTCATTCTGCGCCCGAACCCCATATCGCATTGCCGCCTCGAGTATGTCGACGTTTATATCTTCCAGAGTCTTGAACCTGATGCAGTATCCGGTCACGCTCGCCTTGCCCAGTTTTTTTCCATACGTTCGGACTAAGTATTTCTTATCTTTGATACCAAGGATATAGACGGAGATTCCGGTTTTGTTTGCGCTCACGCCGATTTGAAAAAACTCTCTGGTCTTTCCATCAGCATACTTTATGATGAAAAATCCGTATCCGATCGTGGGGTTGGAAATCGTTTGATTTTTGCTGTTTTTGCCGTCGTGGAACCATAATTTGCATTTGGGTAACACCTGAAGTGTGATCCGGTGCAACTCTTGCATGTCGCTGCGTTTTGGTTCAGGTTGGCTGGAAATATACTTTTTAATTTGTTCTTGTACGGTCATAGGTTCTGCCTCCTGGCTCCGCGCACGGGATTATACGACGCTAAACCCTCCGCTTATCCCTCCCGATGCGGGTGAAACCGCGGCATCCGGTGGTTCTTCTAAGCAATGCCACGGACTGCCTGCGGGATCGAGGCTTGAGTGCGGAGCGCCGCTAGGCTCCGGACGGACTCGTCCGGCCGGCTTGCTGGGACTAGAACTATCCAAGAGTGTTAATGAAGGAACGCTATCCAGGTCTACCTGCCAGCGCAATCTTTGCGCCCCGTATCCGCGATTCCGGCTACAACCCATTTACCATCGGTACGAGCAAGAGTGAACAAGTCCGTCCCGCAGTGGTCCACCTTGCCATCCACTAGAAACTCGAAAGGAGCCCACACCATCGCCAGATCGTTATCCACGCGCACAAGCGGATCATGAATTCGCTCCTCAATCGGCGTGGTTCCCGGCTTCCCTACGAGGTCCGCAAACTCTTCAAAAGTCATCCGAGTGGGCTTGCCGTCCCTCATCAGCACCATGGTGCCGCCGCTCAGCAATTGTTTCTGGAACGCCGCGGCGTCGCGGTTCGCCATGGCGTCAAACAGTTTCGTTATAGGCGCCAGAACCGCCTGTTGTTCCGCGCTGTCGACCGCGAGATTTTCGCGGTCGAGCTCCGAGCCATTGGGTCCGTGAGCGGTTGCCGCACGCGACGAGGAAATCAGAAAAGCGACAGAGACTGCTGCAACAGCAATAAGAAAAAGCGAGAGCAGAGAACGGAAGGTGATTTTCATGCGGCGATTCTACCTGCGTTATCCACGATTCCAAAGTTTTGTATCACCCGGCCGCGCTCTAGCCGCGCGGTATGCCAGGCCCTGTAAGCGCTGCCTCCTGATTAGCCGACCAACCAGGATGAGTGCGAAAGTGTCTAAAGGCGAAATCGGAAGGTATTGAAGAGAAGTAGCAAGAAAGGTGGCGCGCCCAAGGGGAGGATTATAGAACTTTTCTCGGTGACTTCGTGGCAGCCTGGTCACAGTTTGAGCTTCCTGTCGGATTATTGAGGTTGTAGCGTCTTGCAGACCCCGGGGGTAATACTTGTCCGGCTACGCAACTTATCAGTAGTTGAGCCAGGATTCAAAATATGAGTCCGTCCAAGCCCCCGGGTTTTACCGTCGTAATTTTCACACCGTCGGCAACGCCGGATTCAACAAGGCCCGGCGCAATCATGGCGGATCGACGCCGAAACAATAAACTTTCGTTCCCGTCCCATGCGGGCTGATGGTGATGCCATATTCGCCCGGCGGCAGATCATACGGAACGGAGAGTTTTATCGATGATTTCCCAAAATGACTGGTGTCAAATGCCAGTAGTCCGGGCCGATCCGGGGTATTGCTCGGTTTCGGATCTTTTACGAATTTGAGGATCCGCTTCCCATGCTTGGCCTCGAATCTTTCGAAACGAACCCCGAAGTATTGGGACGGATCAGCCGGCTGAACCTCAAATTCTGCTTTTTGGTTTAGCTTCAGTCTTACTGGCGATTTCTGGCCTTGCACAAGCATTTGACCCTTGACCGCGCCCGTCAAATTGTTGAAACTCGCGCTCGTTTCCGGAGTCTCGCGCTCAAGTGGAACGAGTGAATCGTCATTTGGGTTCACGTAATAGACGAAGTTCGGCGTTTCTGGTTCCACTTGCCCACCATCGATGCCTAAAACCTTAGGCGTAATCCCGACGGCCCAGATCACACACGCCGATAGCAGCGCAGGATGAAAGAGTTTTATCGGGCCCATATTCGCTACTCTAGCATCAAATCAGCGCGACTCCTTATTAACGCCGTTATCGGACAAGTCAACTCAGTCGATTTCATCCGGTGCGAGGCGTTAGATTCGAGTTCGAAACGAACCAAAGGGTAGCGACGGAAGTTATTGAAAATAAACCGCACAAAAATGGTGGCGCGCCCGGAGAGATTCGAACTCCCGACCCTCTGGTTCGAAGCCAGATGCTCTATCCAGCTGAGCTACGGGCGCGTAGGTGAGAGTGTACTGGTTCGAGTGAGTCTGTTCAATACGGACGACGCCGAACGGAAGAGCTATTGTTTCGATGAATTGGAAGACGCGGCTGCGGCCTGGAATCTTTTCTGGTCTTTCAGAAGTGTGGGATTGCCGGGATAGAATTTCAGCATCTCGTTGACGAGCGTGAGAGCTGCCTGATAGTTACCGGAATTGTAGTACTGGGTAACTCGTGTTTTGTAGACCGAGACGATTTGATCTTCCAGGGCTTTGCCGGCTGGATTGCCTGCCTGGCGCGCCTGAATGGCCCAGTACAGTGCGCAATCATTCGTGGGCGCGAAGTAGCGACTCTGGCTGAGCGCGGTCTGGGCTTTTTGGTAGAACGCTTGCCCTTGATCGGGTGCAGCAGGTGCGCTCGGTTTTGGATGCGCTGCGGGCTGGCGCGACGTGTGCTCAGGTTTCGGCGCGGGAGCGGGAGGAGTGGTCGCGCCGCTGCTTGCGGGCGGCGGCCCATCGTCGATCGCGTGGGTCGCTTGTGACGCTGGAGCGGCGTCCGGCGATACGGCCTGCGCTGGAATCGGCGCCGTGGAGGCGCCTCCGCCACTGTGGGGAGTGGGAGTAAGAATCTGATAGGCCGCTACGCCGACGACCAATAACAGGACGACGCAGATAGCGCCGATGATCAGTTTCTTCGAGCCTCCCGACGGAGCGGCCTGCGCTTGTGCCGGCGATTGCATCGGCAGTTGCGAATGTCCCGCTGATTGGGGCTGCACGATGGTGGGCGCCATCGTCGGCGCTTGTACGCGCGTTGCGCCCACCTGCGGCCCGCTGTACGGAGTCGGGACAGGAGTTGCAACGGAGGCGGCATACGGCGCTGCTGGCGTCGGGGCCGCTGAACTTCCCGAGGATCGCACGGGCGGAACAGCGGATACCGAGAGATGCGGGCGTTCCACGCTGCCCTGGAGCGAGGCAGTGGGGGCATCGCCGATAGGCACCGACGGCGTATAGCTCAAGGAATCGGGATGTTCGAGCGCCGCGCCGAATTGCTCGACCGTCTGAAAGCGCGCATCGGAATTTTTCTCGATGGATTTCAGAATCACATTTTCGATGCCCTTGTTGATGTAGGGATAATATTTCGAGGGCGGCGGGGGCGCGGTGTACACATGGTCCTGCATGATTTGAAATTCGCTGTCGCTTTCAAATGGCAGGTGCCCGGTCAGCATTTCGTACAAAGTGATGCCCAGCTCGTAAATGTCCGAGCGAATATCGACGCCGCGATTCTGAATTTGCTCCGGAGACATGTAGGCAAGCGTTCCTAATTGCATTCCGGTACGCGTCATGCCCTGCGTGCCCATCACCTTGGCGATCCCGAAATCCATTACCTTCACGAGACCGTTTTTATTGAGCATCAAGTTGCTGGGCTTGATATCGCGGTGGAGAATCCCGGCGCGGTGCGCGTATCCGATTCCGAGAAGCGCTTGCCGGAACATCGGGATGGCTTCCGGTTCCGGAATGGGGCCTCGGCGGCGGATTATTTGTGCGAACGTCTCGCCTTCGACAAACTCCATCACCATGATGGCGGTTCCCTCATGAACCATGAAGGCATAGAGGGTCGCGAGGTTCGTATGGTTGAGGTTGGCTTGCGCTTTCGCTTCGGAGCGAAACCGCTCAACCAGGTCCGGATTTCTCGACAGATCGGGATTGAGCACCTTCATGGCAACCATACGGTCGAGGCCGGTGTCCACGGCTTTGTAGACGACACCCATCCCGCCTTGCCCGAGCTTGTCCAGGATCCGGTAGCTGCCGATTTCCGTTCCGATCATGGTTTGTTCACTAACTCCCCACGGCGGTCGAATCTCGTTTCGTTGCGGCCGGCGTTGCCTCGATGCGCACGATCTGAATCGTGATGTTGTCGAGCCCGCCGCGTTCCTTTGCGAGGTCCACCAATTTTCGGCACGCTTCGCGCGGCGAATTCTGGGAAGCGGCGGCAAGCATTTCTTCGTCAGTTACAGTGCCGTGCAGACCGTCGGTGCAGAGCAAGAGCGTGTCGTTCTCGAGCAGCGGAATGGGGGCCTCGGCAAAATCCGCTTCGACCGCGGAATCGGAGCCCAGCGCGGAGGTGAGGATATTTTTCGACGGGTGCGTCCGAGCTTCGTCGGCGCTGATTACGCCGCTCTCGACCATCTGCTGAACGTAGCTTTGATCACGCGTGAGCTGAACGCTAACCCCGTCGCGAAAGAGGTACAAACGCGAGTCTCCGACATGGCCATACGATAGATAGCCATCCCGCAGAACCGCGGCTGTGCATGTGGTGCCCATGCCCGCAAGGTCGGGATGAACGCGAGCGTATTCCTGAATCTTCGTGTGCGCGGAATGGTAAGCGTCTACGAGCGCGGCTGCGGGATCATCGGCGGGTCCGTTGAGGAAAACGTCGCGGATGGTGTCAACGGCGAGCATGCTGGCAATCTGCCCGCCCTCCTGGCCGCCCATTCCGTCGGCGATCACAACCAGGCGGCCCCGCTTCCGCATTTCGTCGTCGTTCTCGGGCTCGGCGTAGCAGTAATTGTCCTCGTTCTGGGCTCGTTCTAAGCCAACATCGGTTAGATTTGCCAGTTCAATCCCGGGGCGAATCTTCATGACGTGCAGGGTCCCTTATAGTCGCTTGAATTTTACGGCCACTTCGCCAAATCGAATCATATCGTTGTCCTTCAATTCTTCGCGCACGATTTTTCTGTCGTTGAGATAGGTCCCGTTGGAAGAATCGAGGTCGGTCAAAACGAATTTGCCGTCTTCATACCGAATGCTGGCGTGCTGGCCGGAGACGGTGGAATCTTTGAATGCGATCTGAGAGTCTGAGCCGGATCCGACCGTATTCTTTCCTTCGTGCAACCGGAAGTCTTCTCCCTTTTGATCGCCGCTCATCGCCACGAACCATCCGACGACCGGAGGCTTTCGCTTCTCGGAGATCAGCACAGTTCGCCGACCGGCTCCGGCCGCAGCGGCAGGGGCTTCTTTGGGAGCGTCCGTCTCGAGGCGCGTCTTGGCCGCAGCCGCGCCGGCCCCGGCGCCGGCAGCGAACTGATAACCCGTGGTCTGGCACGTAGGGCAAGTGTCCCAGGAATCTTCCATCTGATGACCTTTGGCGCAAAATTTCGACATGTTGATCTCCTCGGTCCGAATTCCGCTACGAATTGAAATAGGTGAAAATGTTGGCGCCCTTTTTGCCGAGAAAGATTCGGTCTCCATTGCGCAGGCCGATCTTGCTCACTTTCGGCGATTCCACCGAATTTATATACGTGCCGTTCGACGAGCCTTTGTCGATCACTACCACTTCGTTTCCCGACGGGACGATCCACGCATGTTCACTCGAGACCGTATCATCCTGCAGGACGACTTGGCATTTCGGCGAGCGGCCGATCAGCAGGCCTTCCTTCGGAATTTTGAACGATTTCCCGGAAAGCGCTCCGGCAGTAGCCTGGATGTTGCCGTACGATTGGCCGGGGAGCAGCGCGGCGGGCGCGGCGGGGGATTCGATGCGCGTGCCGCCCGGAACTCCGCCCGCCGGTTGCATAACCTTGGCAGGCGCGGTGCGCGAACGCATCACCAGCGCGGCGATCGCGAGAATCGCTATGCCAACGAGCCCGTACAGCAGCCACGGCCCAGCGGGGCTGTCTGAAATTTTGTCAACAAAGCCTTCGCTATCCACGCACTCGACCGCCGACGCGCGGAGCCTTGCCGCGTCTGGAAGCCCCGGCATGAATTGCAGTACGTCATCGAATTCCGGAATGGAGGAGCGGCACTTTTTTTCGTCAAACAGATCGAGCGCCTTTCGCCAGTGTTGCGTGAACGGGCCGGCGTCCGGAGCCACTCCCTCCCGGCGAACGAATTCCCACGCAGTATTGATGGGAACGAAGAAGTTGAATCCCTGCGTCGCTTCCGAGCCGGCGGTGGCGATTCCAATTACTTCTCCCTGCGCGTTAAACGCGGGTCCGCCACTATTTCCATGCGTGATTGCGGCGTCGGACTGAAGGACGGGCGTGCTGGTGGCCGCGAGCGTCTTGATCGCCGAGATGCTGCCACTTGTGACGGACGGGACGAGGGCTGACGAGCTGCTGATGAGTTCGTTTCCGCCCCAATCGGACGCGACGCCTGGATAGCCGATAACCATGATGCGGTCTTGTTCGCGTACTTTATTTGAATCACCGAGAGGAACCGAGGGAAGGTTGGTGCCGTCGATCTTGACGATGGCGACGTCCTTACCGACGCCGATTTCCGGGCTGTAGTTAGGCGTCAGTTCGCCGGGGACATGCGTTCCATTCGCGAGGTACACCGTGAGAGTGGGATTGTGGTAATGAATTTGAACGGCGCGCGATTGGTACAGCTCGACTTTCTGCGCGGTGGTTAGCGGACCGTGCCCCTTGCTCGCGAGAAACTGATCGAACGCCTGAAACACTTCCGCGTAAACCTTGGCGCGCAATTTTTCTTCGAGTTGCTCCTTGGCTTGCGGGTCGTTTATCTTCGCGTTTTGCACCACGTGTCCGTTGGTGATGAGGTAGCCGTCATGGCGGAAGAGGAATCCGCTGCCCGCTGTGGTGAGGTAGGGATTCCTCAGGGAGACCGGCTGTCCTCTGAAGTCGGCTTCAACCTTCACGGAGACCAGCACGAGGACGACGGCAGGTTTCAATTCCAGCGTGCGTTTTTCTTCGGGCGTGAGTTGATTGCCACTCATTGCGCACCCAGGTGCGAGAAGCGTCAGTGCAAGAAGCCAGGCGATTCGTTTCACAACTCACCTCCGAATTTCGCGAGAAGATTGCAGATATTTGTGCGCACCGAAGTGCGATGGCCGCCTGGTTGCATTTCCGCGAGAGGTATCCCTGGCGCGAATAGGCCTACGGCAGACATGGGAACGTGCGCTGTATATATATCTGATTTACAGGGAGTGTCAACGCATTCGGATGGCCGCGATTTTGGCACGCGTTTGAACGAATTGCTCCGAGGCGGAAACCATTCCCTTGACATGCTGGAACGCGGCGGTTTAGGGTTCGCGGGGCTTGGCGGCGACGATTGGGCGCCCTTGAGGAGAACCTGGACGTCGCGGTAACGGAGCGACGCCGGGACGCGGACGCGGTCGAATGTCAAAATGGACACGAAACTTCAGGAATTGTGCAAATTATTGCGCAGCAAATTCCGGGGATCCTTAATCCTCGACGGCGATGCCGAATTCCATGAGGCTGCCCGGATCTGGAATTCGCTCGCAGCGCGCTCGGCGGGCATGATCGCTCGGTGCTCCGACGTGGCCGATGTTCAGTTGGCCGTTCGTTCCGCCGCTGACGCCGGCATTCTTACCGCGGTACGTTGCGGCGGACATAGTCTCGCTGGATTTGGCAGCTGCGACGGCGGCCTGGTAATCGACTTGTCGCGACTGCGGCGAGTGGAGGTTGACGCGCCAGGGCGTTGCGCGAAGTTCGGTGGCGGATCCCTGCTGGGCACTGTGGACACAGCCACGCAGCGCGATGGCCTGGTATTTCCCGCTGGAGTCGTTTCTCACACGGGAGCGGGTGGACTCGTGCTGGGCGGTGGCACCGGTTGGCTCACGCGGCTACACGGTTTGTCATGCGACAACGTGCTGGGCTTCACGCTCGTGGCGGCGGATGGCTCACTCGTCCGCGCGAATCAAGCGGAGAATGCCGAGCTGTACTGGGCGCTGCGCGGAGGCGGTGGAAATTTCGGCGTCGTCACGGAATTCGAAGTGCGCCTGCACCCGCTGAGTTCCGTGTTGCTCGCTACTTCTTATTGCCATCAGGACGATATTGTTGCTGTATTGCAGGACTGGCGTGAGTTTATGCCTGGCGCGCCCGACGAACTGAAGTGGAACATCTCCGTCGTGCTCGCGCCCAACGACAATCGAGTCCCCGACGAAATCCGCGGGAAGCCCGCATTGAGCCTCAGCATTGTTTGGTTCGGGGATGAAGCCGAGGGCCGCCGCCACATCGATCGCATCTTCTCGCGCGGCCGGCAATTTAATCGCAAGACGGAGACGATGTCCTATCTCGCTCTGCAGACCATGGCTGACGCCGATTTTCCTCACGGCCGCCGCTACTATACGAAGTCCGGCTATTTCGCCGAATTCAGCGATCGCATCATCGAAATCATGGCGGACGCTGCTGCTGCGATTCCCGCGCAGAATACGCAGATCGAACTCGCCTACCTCGGTGGCGCTGCGGGGCGGGTCAGCGCGTCGGAAACGGCATTCGGGGATCGTAGCGCACCTTTCATACTGAATTTACTCGCGGATTGGAAAGAGCCTGCCGAAGACGCCGCGAATATCGCCTGGGTACGAAATCTATTCGCTGCGCTGCGGCCGAGCATGAAGCCCGGCGTGTACGTGAATTTCATGAGTGGTGACGAGCAGGATCGCGTCCCCGAAGCGTACCAGGAGCGGTGGCAGCGATTGGTAAAGATCAAGACTCAATACGATCCCGCGAATTTTTTCCGATTGAATCAGAATATCCTGCCGCAAGCTGCCCGGTAGCCGGCCATCATTTTTTTGAGCGGTACGAGATTGCAGAGCGTTATCGAAGGGCGTACAGTCCACACTCGATCGGAGGCGTACGATGAAGACTCGCGTTTTCTTTTCAGTGCTTTCTCTGCTGGTCATCGCAATAGTAACTCTACCGAACGCGGGCAATGCACAACGGGCCGCGCGAGGCAAAGTGCAGGCGATGGATTCAGTCACGGACAAGGCCGGCGCCCATCCCCGCACGGAATCAATCTCAGGACCTGCCAAGATCACATGCCTCAGTGCCGTATCGGAAACTCCGAACACCCAACCGGCGCCGTCGTGCCAAATCACGGCGCCCGGTTTTACGGGAAATTTGAAAATCGGCCAGAGTGCCAGTGCGAGCGGAGCAGGAAACGTAACGTTGAAGTGCAACGGCCAGGGCTACCTGCGCTGCAACGCGAGAATCGACATCCCCCCGCCCTCGAAATGAGTCGGCTTGCTCCCTTGGACTGAAGATCATGCCGGGTGGCCCACAGCGGTGCCCGGACCCGGTCGCGCTTTCTCAAGCTGGGTCGCCGCATCTCGGTTTTTCGCATGCTCCCGCTTCGTGATAGCTTAGAGTGCTCACAATGGCTGGTTTTGTATCGATACTGAACCGTTGCTGTGTTTGCCGCGCGCGCAAGCCCCAATTCGCGCGAGGCATCGCGGTTCTGCTTGGCGTGGTCGCGATCGAACTCGTCTTCGCGAGCGGACTCGCGCTATCGTTTGCTCCCGCTGCGCGCGCCCAGCAGTCTGATCACGCGGCGGCGCCCGTGGTCGTGCAGCCGGGTGCGCCGGGGAAACCGACCAAGACCCTGCCAGCGTCGACGACAGGGACACTGCCGCAAAGATCGCAGGCGGACGTGGAGTTCATGCAAGGCATGATCGTCCATCACGCGCAAGCGGTGGAGATGACGGCGCTGATTGCGTCGCACACAGAGAACAAAGATGTGCGCTCACTGGGAGCGCGAATCAGCAGTTCGCAATCGGACGAGATAAAATTCATGCAGAGGTGGCTGGCGACTCGCGGAGAGCCGATTGCGGCGCCGATGCCGGGAATGCCGGGCATGAAAATGCCGGAGACGAAAGAGCCAGACCCGAGCCAGTCAGACTCGCCCCACCCGAATCAGGCAATGGCTCTGATGCCCGGTATGCTGACGCCGGAGCAAATGGAAGCACTTCGCAAGGCGAAGGGCGCGGAGTTCGATCGTTTGTTCTTGACCGGAATGATTCAGCACCACGAAGGCGCGCTGACAATGGTGAAGGATTTGTTCGATACGCCCGGCGCGGGGCAGGATGCCGAAGTGTTCAACTTCGCGACCGATGCGGACAACACGCAACGGGCCGAGATCCGGATTATGCAGTCCATGCTCCAAAAGATTTGGCACGAGAAAAAATAGCCCGAGGGCAAAAAGCCCGAAAACAAATCGATAGGGGAGAAATGATGAACCGAGTGCACCGAGTGGCTTTTCGCCTGGCCGGCATGGTCTTGGCCGCAATCGTATTGTGTTTCAGCGCGAGCGGTGTTCACGCGCAGGCGCCTGCAGCACCGGCACCGGCGAAGGCGCCGGATGCGGCCAAGAATCCGTTTGTGCCGGAACCGGCTCCGCCACTGCCCGCGGGCATGACGGGATCAGACGTCAACGATCCGCGCTACAAGCTGACGCCCGGACTTTTTGACGCGGGTGAAACATCGATGGGCATCAAACACATCGTGCTGCTCAAGAAGCCGGACGCATTTCAGCTGGGTGTGATTCAGCCGGACGATCCGAGAGTGGGGAAGTTGATAGGCCAGCTCGGTATTATGGGTACTTCGAAGATGCCGAAGTCGCTACAAGTGGCGATCGCGGAACTCTCGTTTGCGAACTCGGACATGGCCTTTGAGGGGAACCACCTGTTCCTGGGAAATTTCTACGGCATGAATATTTACGACATCTCGAATCCGGCGAAGGCCGCACTACTCACTTCGATGGTGTGCCCCGGCGGGCAGGGTGACGTCTCGGTGTACGGAAAGCTGATGTTCATGTCCGTGGAAATGCCCAACGGGCGACTGGATTGCGGCACGCAAGGTTTTCCGCCGCCGCCCCCCGTGGAACCTGCGCCAGAACCCGCTGCCGGCGATAAAAGACAATTTCGCAAGCCCGCTGCGCAAAAGGACCGTTTCCGCGGCGTGAGGATCTTTGACATTTCAGACATCAAGAATCCGAAACAAGTGGCAGCGGTGCAGACGTGCCGAGGTTCGCACACGCATACGCTGGTGCTCGATCCAAACGACAAGAAAAACGTTTACATCTATGTGTCGGGGACATCCTTCGTGCGGCAACCGGAAGAATTAGCTGGCTGCTCAGACGAAGCGCCGGACAAGGACCCGAATACCGCTCTGTTCCGAATCGAAGTGATCAAAGTTCCGGTGGCGGCTCCGCAGGATGCGAAGGTGGTCTCGAGCCCCCGGCTATTTATCGATCCGCGCACAGGCGCGCTGAACGGTCTGAACAATGGCGGCACCCACGATAAAGACGACGCTGACGAGAAGGGGAAGCCGGCCGACACGAACCAGTGCCATGACATCACGGCGTACTCGGCGATTGGCCTCGCAGCCGGCGCGTGCTCGGGAAACGGAATTATTCTCGACATCAAAGACCCGGTAAATCCCAAGCGTCTCGATGCCGTGAACGACCCGAACTACTCCTACTGGCATTCGGCTTCGTTTTCGAACGATGGGTCGAAAGTGGTCTTCACCGACGAGTGGGGCGGCGGCCTGGGGGCGCGTTGCCGTCCGAACGATCCGAACAAGTGGGGCGCGGACGCTATTTTCCACCTGAAGGACGACAAGTTGAGCTTTGCGAGCTATTACAAATTGCCCGCGGCGCAGAGCGACACCGAGAACTGCGTGGCGCACAACGGCTCTCTCGTCCCGGTTCCCGGACGCGATATCGAGGTGCAGGCGTGGTACCAGGGTGGCGTCTCCGTGGTGGACTTCACCGACGCCGCGCATCCTTTTGAGATCGCCTACTTCGATCGCGGGCCGATCGATCCGAACATGCTCGTGCTGGGCGGTGAGTGGTCAGCTTACTGGTACAACGGCAACATCTACGGCTCGGAAATTGCGCGCGGGCTCGACATCTTCGAACTCACGCCGACGAAGTTCCTCACGCAGAACGAAATCGACGCGGCGAAGTCAGTTCGTGTACCCGCACTGAATGTGCAGAACCAGCAGAAGATCGAGTGGCCTTCGAAGCTCGTGGTAGCGAAAGCTTACGTCGATCAGTTGGAACGCTCGCAGGCTTTGCCCGCAGACCGAATCGCAGCTCTGCGCAAGGCGATTCAGGCGGCGGAGACGTCAAAGATGAGCCAAAGTAAAGTGGCGAAGTTGAAGGGCATGGCGGCGTCGGTCGAAACGAGTGCCGCCACAGCGAGCAATTCGACTGACGCGACACGGCTGCGCGCCTTGGCGGAAATTCTGAAGCACCCGGCTGCATAGCCGGATCAAGCGCCGGTCACCTCGTTCGCGAACTCCGCAGCTACAACGAAGCTCGCGCGTCGCAAGTCAACACACCGGAAGACCTCGAACGGTTCATCGGGCGCGCGGGCGATAGTACTGCGTCTGTCGAGGATCTGGAACGGTTGTTCCGACTGGAATAGCGCGCGGTGAATTAGTCGCAAATCGCGGAGTTTGTGCAGGTTCCTCTCGATAGCGGCCAACGTGACAATCAATGGACGAAAGGCAGGATTCAACGTTGCTTAAGTCCACGTCCCCTTGTGCCGCTACGGAAACGGGCCGTAACCAAGGATTCAGCGCGATCATCCACAGAGGTATCTGGTCTGCTCACTTGGCGGTAGGCTACTGGGAGGAGTTTGCGCGTTCGCTCAACTTCTTATACTCCGTTTTCGCTTCATTAAGAGGGCGGAGGTCGAGGTCAGCATTCTTCCAAATTGTCAACAATTCCCGATACATGGCGAGGCTCTTCTCCATTTCTCCGGTTTGCGCGTAAGCTCGGGCCAGCCCCAAGTGAGCCAACGGCCAATAGACGTCGATGCCCACCGCGCCGTGATTGGATACGAGCTTTTGAAACTCGGCGGCAGCCTCTTTCCATGCCTTCATGTCTAGATAGGCCAGGCCGCGATAATAAGCGGTGACTCCGACGGATTCGCCGCCGAGATCATAGGGGATGGCGGGGCGCAAATCCTCGACGGCAGCGGCAGGATTTTTTCGATTCAAATGCACGGCCGCGCGAATGCAGGGAATAATAATTTTGCTTAGCGATGTACCCGGCTCGGGATAATGACTCAATTCATTGAGAAGCACTTCCGATCGTTGTATTTCCCCGGCTCGAGCGAGTGGGATCGTGGCCCAGGTTTTCTGCCGCAAAGAGTTGGGCGTGAGGCGAAGAGAGAGGCCCACCAGCCTGCGCGCCTCTTGCGCATTCCCTATCTCGGCCTCGGATTGTGCCTCGTCGCTGAGCATGGCGGCCAGCTCCTCCTCGCGCCCGACTTGTGGTGTGCTGGAACGGGCGCGTTCGAAAAGTTCCCGGGAGCGGCGCACCTCCCCCAGAGTCAATGCAGCCTTCGCTTGCCAGTACGTATTCAAGTTTTCCTGCGGTTTGCCCTTGAACCAGGCAATCTCGCGCTGCATGGCTGGCTCGTCACCCTCTTCAAATGCCACGCGATATAGAACCTGGTGAATCGCGAAGCTGTCCAGCTTTTCTGCAACCGCCTTTTCGCCGACGGCTCTTGCCTCCGCGTAGCGCGTGGCTCGTTCATAGGCCACGCAAAGATTTGCATAGGAAAGGGAAAAGTTGGGGCTCAGCCGCAATGCCTGCTGGCTGGCCGTGATGGCTTCCTGCAATCGGCCGGTAATGTTGTAGGTGTTTGCCAATCCGATAAACGGCGAACCATCGTGGGGGTAAAGTTCGGACCACAGTTTGTAGGTCTCGTCCGCCTTGTCGTAATCTTTGGCGGAGTTGTAATAATAACGGGCCTGGATATATAGCTTCTCCCGCTCGCTGACATGCTCCCGCCGCTCGAAACTCTTTCGCAAGTACTCGTCCCCACGATCAGGCTCGTTGACGTTGCCGTAGACCGTGCCCAATCTGGCATACGCGATGGCAAATTCCGGATCCAATTCAATCGCCATTTTGTAAGAGGGGACGCTCTCGGTCTCCAGCCCTTGGGCGCGCATCTGTTCCGCAGTTGTATAGGCCTTCAGTGCGGCCAGTGATTTGGTGGTCGCCTGTTCGATGGGTGTATCAAACTTTTGAATGGACCCGACGGATTCGCCAAGCTTACGGCGCAGATGGGGGATCGCTTGCCCTAGCTTGCTCAGGACTTGCTCTCTATCGAGGGCCTCAATCTGCTGATGTGCCAGGGAGGCTCCCGTAAGACAGTTCGTGGCGTCCAGGTCCAGAACATACTTGTTCCCGATGTTGAGGATGGAACCACCGACGACTACTTTGGCGCCCTCGCGCTGACAAACCTCCCGCGCCATAGGCGGCACCACTCGTTCGTCGGCCGAGAGGCCCATCAAGCTCAGGGTCTTCCTGGTGGTCGAATCGGGCGCGACGTTGAAGTAGGGCGATTCCGCGAGCTTGACCGTTAGCGCCTGCTTCAGCGTGCCGTCGAACACAGGCTCACCGGTGGTATTCACGAAATCGGAAACCAGAACCAGATCGGCTTCATTCAATGGTGGCGGCCGGCGCATTCGTATGACTAAGGCAGACGCCGCGACCAGAAGGACAACAACTCCCGCGCCGCTCAGGACCCAGTTCCAGGGTCTTTGGCGAAATCTGAAGGAAGACTCGACTGTCGCGCTGGATTCTGTTTCCTCGATCGTGACGCTTTGCACCGAACGACTGTGCACAATTACATCGCCATCCGGTTCTGTGATTTCTGACACCTTCTGTGCAAAGCGATAGCCCCGCCCAGGAACCGTGACGACGTAGTGCGGATCGTGCGCCTTGTCGCCCAACGCCTTTCTAAGCTGAAAAATGTGCTGGCTGAGATTGGACTCTTCCACGAAGGTGTCTGGCCACAGGGTCTTCATCAAATCGTCCTTCAGGACAAGCCGTTCGCTGTGTTGGACGAGAACCAAAAGGGTTTCAAATGCCTTCGGAGCGAGGGTGATTGTTTCCTGATCGCGCGTTAAGACGCGCTCCTCGAGGTCCATTCGGAAGGGGCCGAATTGCAGTAAGTGCTTGGCCGGCCTATCCATACGCCACTCCAAGTCCTATTCAGAACTTATTGAGCGGGCCTTGAGGACATTCAACCCGCTCTTCCAGCAGGATGCGATCGCGTTGAGATGGGACCCACAAAGAGAGCCAAGACGTGAGCCGGAATGTACCACAGAAACAGACGCCGGACGAACGATTGGAGACCCGTTTGGAGACAAGAAAAACAGTGCGCATCACGATTGAGACCAGCCGGCTCCTAGTCATCCTTCGTGGAACGTCGGCGCGGGCCTGGTGCGAACAATGCGCAACCGAAGTGGAGATGATCCCCATCGAGAGCGCTGCCGAACTGGCCCAGGTTGACGTGGAAACCGTTCGGCATTTGCTCGATCAAGAACGGTTCCACGGGTCGCCGCCGGGGCTGCCAGTTCGGATCTGTCTGAACTCATTGTTCAAAGAATTAAAGTGAACGAAAAAGTCTGAGTCGTGCTCGTACGGATCAAATTCGATCTTGAGGAGGCGTCATGAAAAATTCCCTGGTGCTACTAATCTCAATCTGCAGTTTGGCTCTCTTTAGTGCCTGCGGCGGTGGGAGCACTCCGCCTCCGCTCGTAGCTACTCACTTTTCCGTTACCACGACGGCCATTCCCGTCGCTGGGGCGGCCTTCAACTTCACAGTGACTGCTCTCAGCGCCTCGGGCCAGACGGCCACCAGTTACTCTGGGACCGTGCACTTCACGAGCACCGATGGCCAAGCTGTATTGCCGGCGAACTCAACGCTCGTAAATGGGACGGGGACATTTTCAGTCACGATGAAGACCGTCGGCAGTCAAACCATCACTTCGACTGACTCGGTGACTGCTTCGATCACTGGCACCTCGAACTCTATTGATGTAATGGGAGCGCCGGCCAAGCAATTCTCCGTAGCCGCACCAGCCAACGCCACTAGCGGGACTGCATTCAACTTTACAGTGACGGCGCTCGATGCGTCGAACAACGTGGCGACAAGCTACTCCGGGACTGTGCACTTTACGAGTGCCGACGTAGAAGCTAACCTGCCGACCAACTCGACGCTGATGAACGGGACTGGGAGCTTCTCAGCCATTCTCAAGACGGTCGGCAGCCAAACTATCACGGCGACCGACACAGTTGCCCCTGCCGTCACGGGCACTTCGAAAACGATAAACGTCAGCGTTGCAACCGCGACGAATCCCGTACCACTAATCAACCAACCGTTGAATCCTGATGCTGCAATCCCTGGCGGAGCAGCCTTCACTCTGACGGTGAATGGCACCGGCTTCGTGCCTGGCGCGACAGTAAAATGGAACGGGGGCACCCGCGTCACGTCCTTTGTGAACGAATCACAGGTAACGGCAGCCGTCCTGGCTTCCGACATAGCGACGTTCAACACGGCTTCGATAACTGTCGTGAATCCTGCCCCAGGTGGCGGAACCTCGAACGCAGCCTTTTTCGAAACTACCCGGCCCACTTCCTCGGTCGCGTGGAGCAGTGCATCCAACCTCACTCCGGGAACCGCGCCTTCTTCTGTGGCCACCGGAGATCTTAACGGTGATGGCAGGCTGGACCTTATCGTCGCGAACGGCGGAAGCAATAACATCAGCATCTTTTTGAACAACGGCGACGGAACATTCCGTGCCGCCGTAAACTACCCCGCCGGTACGAAACCCACTTCGGTTGGGCTCGGAGATTTCAACGGTGATGGCAAATTGGACCTGGCGGTAGCGAACGGCGACGGCAATAACATAAGCATCTTTTTGAACAACGGCGATGGGACATTCCATGCCGCGGTCAACTACCCTACCGGAACAAATCCTGACTCCGTGGCGGTGGCAGATTTCAACGGCGACGGCAAGCTGGACCTGGTCGTTGCGAACTCGGGCAGTAGTAACGTGAGCGTTCTCCTGGGCAATGGTGACGGCACCTTTCACGCCGCCGTTGACTTCGGCGCCGGGTCAAATCCCTCCTCGGTGGCAGTGGGAGATTTCGATGGCGACGGCAAGCTGGACTTGGTCGTGGCGAATGGTATTGAAGACAACGTGAGCATCCTCCTGGGTGTCGGCGACGGCACGTTTCAGGCCGCCGTAAACTTTCTCGCCGGATCGGATAGCTCCTTCGTGGTAGTCGGAGATTTCAACGGCGACGGCAAGCTGGACCTGGCTGTAGCCAACTCCGGCCTCGGCAACTTTGCCGACGGCACCGTCAGCATCCTTCTGGGCAACGGCAACGGGTCGTTCCAGCCTGCCGTGAATTACTCCGCCGGATTTACAAGCTCCGCGGTGGTACTGGGAGATTTCAACGGCGATGGAAAGCTGGATTTGGCGGTGCTGAATCCCGACAAGACCGACGCCGGTAAAAGCAGCATCAGTATTCTGCTCGGAAACGGTGACGGGACTTTTCAGCCGAAGGCGGACTTTCCGGACGGCTCGAAGACGTCCTCGTTGACGGCGGGAGATTTCAACAATGACGGCCGGCTGGACTTGGCCGTCGCCGACTCTGACAGCTCGACCGTTTCCGTGACGTTGCAACCGGGGCTGGTATCTGGACCGGGCGCTTTCTTGTCATCCACCAGTCTGAATTTTGCTACCCAGCTTGTGGGCACGACCAGCTCACCGCAGCCCGTTCAATTGACCAACTATGGCTCGACGATGCTCAGCATTGCGGGTATCGCTGTGACTGCAAACTTTGGCGAAACCGATAACTGCGGTTCGAGTCTTGCCGCCGGAGCGGGTTGCACTATCAACGTAACGTTTAAGCCTGGCGGCATAAATAGCGTGCTCGGCACTCTTTCCGTTACCGACAACGCACCCGGCAGTCCGCAGACGGCTAGTTTGAATGGTGCAGGTACGGAAGTAAATCTTGTCCCATCGTTCATGAACTTCCTCTGCACTCAGACTTGCCCTCCTGGCCCAAAGACGGCCACGCTGACGAACGCGGGAGCGACGGCGCTTACCATCAGCTCCATCACCATCACCAGTCCGCTTGTGGGGCCGTCACGCCATGCGTTTGGGGAGACGAACAACTGTCCAACGAGTTTGGGGGCAGGGTTGTCATGCTCCATTACAGTCACATTCAATGGCGCCTTTAATACGTTTTACAAAGGCACTCTCATTGTCACCGATAATGGTGGAGAGAGCCCGCAAACGGTGCCCCTGACAGGGATCATCGATTAAGATCAACCTCCGGTCGGGCTGGAGAAGAGCCCCGGAGGCAAGCGACGAGCGAATTGCACCGTCGGGTGGACCGCGTCGGTCCACCCGAACTCGTTGATCAGCAATCGTCATAAGAAGTCCCTCGACCGCAGCGCGGACAACCTGACGAATCGGAGAGAGCGCGGTTCGTGTTCAAACAGGACGCGAAAACTTGACGAGTTTCGATATGCTCGCGGGGCTTCTGAGGTAGCTTCGAGAGGTGCAAAGAAATCCCATCTCACGAACGAGCGTTTCCTACTCGAACGATTAACGCGCTGATCCGGAACTAGCGTCCTTCCGGATAACTGTCGAGAACAGGGATTATCACCATCTATCTTAGTCTGCGACGAGTGCAGATCTCGACGCTTGCCACTACACTGGAGCGAGTGCAATGAAGTGTGAGATTGCTAAGTCGTTGAAAAGAGTGGCGCGCCCGAGAGGAGTCGAACCTCCGACCTTCTGGTTCGTAGCCAGACGCTCTATCCAGCTGAGCTACGGGCGCGCCGTGAAGCGGTTGCTACTAAGATAGATTACGACACGCCGCAGCGAAGTTCAACCGCGACGACCGACGCCGCAGCCGCTCGAAGCGCGCTCCGCGGTGCGGCTCATCAGTGAAAATCGTGGGACACCGTTTCGGCGCGCGTGATCGAGAGCGGTCGAACCCGAGCGGCTTTCACGGAAATTACATTCTCCTGGTTTTGCAATGGCCCCTCGATCAACAAAAACTGCTGATGCACCACCACTACATGGTCCCGTTCGAAAAGTTGCGGCGTAATGATGGCGTTCGAAATCCCCGTCTCGTCTTCGAGGCTCAGGAACACGAACCCTTTCGCCGTTCCCGGGCGCTGCCGCGCAATCACAGATCCTGCCACGCGCACCCACGTTCCATCGGGGATGGCGTTCAGTTCGATCGCCGAACGAATTCCTTGCTTCCGTAATTCCGCGCGATGGTATGCCATGGGGTGAGGTCCCACAGTCATTCCCGTGCCGCGAAAATCGGCGACCAGCCTTTCTTCCGCAGTCATCGGCAACAAAGGAGAACTGCGTTCCGGTTCTGCATGTGCAGATTCAGAATGTGCAGATGCAGAATGTTCAGTCAGAATGTGCAGGCTCAGAATGTGCAGGCTGACAATGATCGGGTCCAATATCTTCCAGCGCAGCCCTCTCAAGCAACGGCCCCGGCCGCCGCGCCGCTCGCTCCACTTGCCACAGCGCATCGCGCCGATGGATGCCACGTCCATTTATCCCGCGCCGGGTGGAAATGAAATTCAGCGCACCGATGGCAGCCAGCGCCGCCAATTCGCTCTTCTGTACCGCGGGCACGCGCAGTTTCAAATCTTCAATCGATCCAAACGGGCCCATCGCGCGCTGCCGCAGGATTTCCAGCGCGATCTCCTGCCGCAAACCTTTCACGTAACGCAACCCCAGCCGCACAACCAGCCTCTGGCCATCTTTTTCGAGCGTGCACAACCACTCCGAGCACGTCACGTCAATCGGCCGGACTTTCAATCCATGCCGCTGCGCGTCCTTCACAAGCGTCGCGGTACTATAAAAACCCATCGGCTGATTGTTCAGCATCGCGGCCGTAAACGCCGCCAGATAATGGCATTTCAAATAAGCGCTCGCATAGGCGAGCAATGCAAAACTCGCCGCGTGCGATTCGGGAAAACCGTAGAGCGCAAACGAAGTGATCGATTGAACGATCGTGTCCTGCGTCGCGCCGCGAATCGCATTTTTCTCCATCCCGGCGCGCAATTTAATTTCCACCTCTTTCATGCGCGATTCCGAGCGCTTGAAACCGAACGCCCGCCGCAACTCTTCCGCTTCGCCCCCTGTAAATCCCGCCGCGATCATAGCCATGCGCAGCAATTGCTCCTGAAAAAGCGGCACTCCCAGCGTTCGCGCGAGCACCGGTTCGAGCGACGGATGTAAGCACTCGGCCACCTCGCGTCCTTGCCGCCGCTTTAGATACGGATTTACCATCTGTCCGACAATTGGCCCCGGCCGGATGATCGCTACCTGCACGACAATGTCGTAAAAACATTTTGGCCGCAGCCGCGGAAGACACGACATCTGCGCGCGACTCTCGATTTGAAACATCCCGACGGTGTCTGCCCGTCGCAGCGTCTCGTAAACGATCTCGTCATCAGCGGGCAAATGCGCCAAGTCAACTTCCTCGCCATAATCCTCGTGAATAAGTTTCAGCGACTCCTCGAGCACGGCCATCATGCCGAGCCCCAGCAAATCGATTTTGACGATCCCCATGTCCGCGCAATCTTCTTTGTCCCATTGCACCACGACGCGTCCGGGCATCGTCGCCGGTTCGAGCGGCACCACCGAATCCAGTTGTCCCTGGCAAACGACCATGCCGCCCGAGTGTTGTCCCAGATGGCGCGGCAAATCCTGCACGAGGCGGCAAAGATCGAAAAATTTGCGGACGCGCGGGTGTTCCGGATCGAGGCCGGCCTCGCGGAACTGCCGTTCGAGCGTGTCATTCGAATCCTTGTATCCCCACGCGCTCACCAGGCCCGCGAGCCGATCAAGCGTGTCGGGATCGAACGAGAGCGCCTTGCCGATTTCGCGCGCCGCCGAACGCCCGCGATAGGTGATGACGTTCGCCGTCATCGCCGCGCCCAGTTTCCCGTAGCGCTCGTACACATATTGAATCGCGCGCTCGCGCTGATCTCCACTTGGCAAATCGAGATCGATGTCGGGCCATTCGCCGCGCTCGTCGGATAGAAACCGCTCGAAGAGTAAATCCATTCCCACCGGATCGACGGCTGTGATTCCCAACGCGTAACAAACAGCGCTATTCGCAGCCGACCCGCGCCCTTGGACGAGAATGTTTTTCTCGCGGCAGAAGCGCACGATGTCCCACACGATCAGGAAATATCCCGGAAGGTTCAGTTTGTCGATCAGCCGGAGTTCGCGATCGATCTGTTTGCGCGCGCGTTCTTCGCCGTCCCCGTAACGCGAAATCATGCCTTCATACGTGCGGGCGCGCAGAAAACTCATCTGTGTTTCGCCATGCGCCACCGGGTAGCGCGGAAACTCGTATCCCAGATCGCTCATCGTGAATTGCAAGCGCGCCGAAAGTTCCTGCGTGCGCGCAATCGCTTCGGGAAGGTCGGCGAATAATTCCGCCATCTCACGCGGAGTTTTCAGATGACGCTCGGAATTGCGCGCCAGCAGTCGCCCGGCCGTCGCAAGATTGCGATGGTTGCGAATGCATGTGAACACATCCAGGATTTCCCGCTGCCGGGGCTCCGCATAACACACCCCGTTCGTCGCGAGCAGCGGCAAATCTAATTTTCGCGCGATTTCGATCGCCGCCTGATTGCGCGCTTCTTCGTCGCGACAGAGGTGCCGCTGCAATTCGACATAAACGTTCTCGCGGCCAAATAACTCGCAAAGCTCCTGTACGCACCGTGTGCCTCCCACAATGCCTCCGCGCGCCAGCGCCTGTGCGAGCGGCCCTTCTTCGCCTCCCGTCAAACAAATCAGCCCGCGCGCTTTCTCGGCCACCTCCTCGGGCAGCACATCTCCTTCACCTTTGCGCGCGCGCAATTTCATCCGCGTGATTAACTGGCACAAATTCCGATAACCCTCGCGCGACGCAACCAGCAACGGATATCGCCACCCCCCGGGAGAGGTCACTTCCGCGCCGATGTGCGCTTGGACGGGAATCTTTTTCGCGGCCAGGTAAAAACGCGGCGCCCCATACACACCGTCGCTGTCGAGCACAGCCATCGCGCTCATTTCTTTTTCCTTGCAAGCGCAGGCCAATTCTTCCGGCAACGCCGCGCCTTCCAGAAAGCTGAATGCCGACCGCGCATGAAGTTCCGTGTAGCGCGTTTTTGCCATCAGTCGTACATCCCTCGAACGAACCAGCCGCCGCGCACCGAGTCGTAATAAATCCGATACAAGCCGTGCTGCGGAAGCCGCTGCGGAAAATCTTTCGGCGAAAATAAATTCGAACGCGCGATGACACTGCCGCGGCGCGAAGAACCACTAATAGCTGGCGCTGAAGAAGACGACAACGAACCGGCGAAGCGAACGTCCACATCCCACTCGTCCTGCTCCCAGGCATCTTCCCGCCACCAATCCCCCGATGTGCGCCACGGCCCGGATGCGCTCAGCACTTCGCCGCGCACCCCGCCGAACGAAACGCGCTTCAGCCGTCCTTCGCGCATCTCGACGGTGGCCGCGAGCGATGGCCTGAAAACGCGAAATGACGTCCGTATCCGGCGAACGCGCGATCCAGAATCGTCTTCCGCGGTGTCGATGCCCGCGCGCGCCGCTCCTGCGGACCCCACCCCCGGCGCAACAAACCGGCGCATCCGAAATTCATCCGGACGGTGCGTGTCTGCCAGTTCCGGCGCGCCCACATTCGAATCACCCACCAGATTCGCCAGTCGCGCAATCGTCAGCTCGAGTGTTTCCGGATCGGGCGCGCTGGGAAGAAATAATCCTCCCTGCGCGAAACGGGGCCGCGCCACCTCAGCAGCCATAAATATTTTCACCACGGCTGTCTTCGGCGGCTCCGTCTGCAAACGCAGGCGAATCAATTTCAGCAGCGTTTTTGAATTCCGCATCGGTACAGGAAGCGTCAGAAGTTTCTCGTACGTAGGCGGCGCAGCCTTTCGCGAGGAAGAACTGTCGTTCAGCGAGCGCACATTATTTTCAGACACTGGCTCAAGCTCAAATCGCACGCGAATCACCGCGGCAGCCAGCGAACGCGCCTCGAGCCGCGCGCACAATTGATCCAGCAGCCGTCCCAGTAGAAATGACAAAGGTTCCAGCTCCGGTACGGCGTCCTCGAGTTCCATCTCTTCTTCGAAATAAATATCCGGCTCGGCCAGCACCAGTGAACGCGTACTCGCGCCGCGTGCGAATTCGTGCAAACGAACGCCTTCCTGCCCCAGCCGCTCCGAAAGCTGCAACACGGGCAAAGCCGCAAGCCCTTCGCATGTATGCACACCCCAGCTCTCGAGCGTTTCAAGAATTTCCGCGCGCGGCAAAAGCACACCAACCGGCAAACCGCCCAGCCGCTTCGCTTCCTCTCCGGCAGGAATCAAAGTGATTCCGGAAAAACCGCGTGCCGCATGGATGGCCACTTCGAGATTCGAAGAGACTGCCACACGCGCAGCCAGTCCCAGCCCCGCGGCGCGTTCGATCAATTGAGCGGCGATCATTTCTTCCGAACCCAGCAGGGACGCGAGTCCTTCCAGATCGAGAACAATCGTGTCCGGCGCCGTATCCTCCACACGCGGCGAAATCGACCACCCCAAATCCATCAAAGCCGCATGCGCACTCTTCTCCAGCGCCGGCGATCGAGGACGCACCTGCACCACGCAAAAATCTTCCACCTGCGATTCCGTCATCCCCAGTTCAATCCCAGCACTCAGCGCAGAAACATTTGCCGCAATCACAATGCGCACGGGCGGCGTCCCCTCCAGCAGCGCAAGCGCACAATCCCGCACACCCGGCTCCGCGCGCACCACAGCCTGTACCCTAAACTCCGCAACGTGAATGGCAGCAAATCTCATCTCTCCAAAATAAATCCTCCGTCGGTTTTCGATTTGGCCCGTGCAAGCCAAAAAAGCCGCCACCCGTGTTCGCGTGGTTGATGCCGAGCTGCGCGAGCGTTTCCGGCACGGTGACGTGGTATCGCAACGTACTCGAAAGCCCCGACGCTCGCCGTTGAAGCCGCCGCCGTCCATTCCGTAACGATTGCCTCGCCGATCGCTGGCGGGCCGGCGTCCCGCCGACTCTTTTGACTTTAGCTTTTGCCTTCGATTTTGCTTTTGCCTTCATTTCAACATTTCAAATTTGAAATCGCTCTCTCGCTCCCACACCGCCTTCGTCTCAAACTCTCCAACACTCCCGTCCACGGCTGCCACGCCTCCATCAAGCGCCTGCACATTTGACCTCACCACTTCCGCCCGAACCCCCACTCCCTGAAGCAAACAAGCCGACGCATGCCCCGAAAGCTCACCACTCGAATCCAAAATTGTTCCCGACCACCGCGCCGGCTCAGACCCCAGCCGCAAAACCAGCGAAGCACACGTCTTCGCATTCGGCTCCTGGTCGAGTAGCATCAAAATCGTCGGCGTATCCTCCACCGCCCGCCGGAATCGAAACCACGCATTCAACGGAACGTAACGCACCGTCGCCGGTGGAATATCCGTCAGGTCCACCGCGATCATTCCGAACCCGCCGCCCTGCAGCAGCATGTCGGTTGACCGCAGCGCCTGATCTATATTGCGGCAGCGCACCCAGAGCAGTTGTTTCAACTCCACACCCGCCGCAGCCGCGGCATGCGGATCGAAAGCGTCGCGTCCATCCACGAGTGCACACACCTCTGCATGCGCCGTTCTCGAAGCCAACGCCGAAACCAGCAGGCTCGTCCTGCCGGAGCAGGGAGGCCCGCAAATTTCCGTCAACCCGCCGCGCGGCAAACCACCTGTAAGCGCATCAATTTCTGGAACGCCGGCAGAAACCATCTCCACAAGCTTGCGGTCGCGATAGGAAAAAGGCGCAGCAACGCGCCCGGCCAATGCCGTTTCCACCTGCAATCGCAAAGCAGCAAAGTTTCCACGCATTTAAGTAGGGGCGGCCCTCAGCTTGACTCGCCGCTCGTGGCGGGAGCCGCCAGCGCAGCCCACCGGTCTGCCGGAGAAGGCTCTCAGCGTCGCGAACTACAACGGCTTGCAGCGAGGAAAAAGAAGAACAGATCGAGATATTGAGTTTCGCTTTTTCTTCGCCTACAGAAATTCTCTACTCACAAACCCCGCTTGTCAAGACCTTGCTCCTGCTAGCACACGAGCGCCTCCACTCGTCGCCGCCGCGCCGTGCTTTCCTTTTCTCCTCGCCAAAGCGCTTCTCGCGCTATGATACCGAAGCTGGCGACACCAAAATGATCACACCCACTCCCATCCGCCTGCTCGATCCTCTGTTTACAACCGACGACATGCGCGAAATCTTTTCCGACCATCGCCGCCTGCAAAGCATGTTGAATTTCGAAGCCGCACTGGCGCGAGCGCTTGCGCGCGCAGGAATTGCCCCCAAAGCGGCTGCCGAAGCGATCGAGTCGCAGTGCGATGCGAATTTATTTTCGATGGAGAAGTTGGCTCGCGAAGCGGCGCTCGCGGGCAATGTCGCTATCCCGATGGTCAAGCAGCTCACCTCGCTGGTAGCGAAAGCCAACGACAAGGCCTCCGCCTTCGTGCACTACGGAGCGACGAGTCAGGACGCAATCGATACGGGCCTCGTCCTTCAGCTTCGCGAAGCGCTTGAAGAAATCGGCAACGGCCTATCCAAAATTTCGAGCGCGCTCGTGAAACTCGTCGAAGCTCACGAAACTACGCTCGTCGTCGGCCGCACGTGGCTGCAGCACGGTCCTCCCGTCACGCTGGGATTGAAAGCGGCCGGCTGGCTCTCCGCGATCGAGCGGCACCACGCGCGCCTCAATCAAACGCAAAAAGACGTACTCGTAATTCAATTCGGAGGCGCGGTCGGGACGCTCGCAGCTCTGGGCGATAAAGGTCCCGCGGTGGCGTCGGCATTAGCCGACGATTTGAAACTCGGCATTCCCGACTTACCCTGGCACGCCGAGCGCGACCGTATCGCGGAAGTCGCGACGACCCTCGGATTGCTGGTCGGTTCACTCGGAAAAATTGCGCGCGATATTTCTCTGATGGCGCAGACGGAAGTCGGCGAACTCACCGAACCGCCGGCGCCTGGCCGCGGCGGATCCTCGACAATGCCGCACAAACAAAATCCTGTCGGTTGCGCCTTGATATTGTCGGCGGCGATCCGTGTTCCAGCGCTCGTTTCCACGATGCTCGCAGCTATGGTTCAGGAGCACGAACGGGGCCTCGGCGGCTGGCATGCCGAGTGGGAAACGCTGCCGGAAATCTGCCTTCTCGCCGGCGGGGCAGTGGCCAATGCGGCGCACGTTCTCGGTGGACTCGAAGTCCATGAAAATCGCATGGCCGAGAATATCAACGCCACGCACGGCCTGATTTTCGCCGAGGCCGTCGCGATGGTCCTCCGCAAGCACTTGGGCCGCGCCGAGGCGCACGAATTGCTCGAGAACGCCAGCCGCCGCGCCGTGAAAGAGAACCGCGGACTCGGCGAGATTCTTCTAGCCGACGCGAAAGTCCGCGCTCACCTTTCCGCCGAGGATATTGCCCGGCTAATGGATCCCAAAAATTACATCGGCTCCGCGGAAGCTATGACGAAGAAAGTTCTGTCGAGCCTGGATCGCAAACTCTAGATCGAGAAAGTTTGTTCGACAAAGAAGGACGCGCAAAAAATGCCCTTTGCGGAATCGAACGGCGCGCGGATTCACTATCAATTCGACGGCCCAGCCGGCGCGCCCGTCCTCGTCCTCTCGAACTCGCTGGGCACGAACTTCTCGATGTGGGATCCGCAGATTCCGGCGCTCACGTCCCGCTACCGCGTGCTCCGCTACGACACGCGAGGCCACGGACAATCGGCCGTCACTCCCGGGCCTTACAGCATCATGCAACTCGGGCGCGATGTCGTCGGCCTGCTCGACGCCGCTGGAATCGACCGCGCGCATTTCTGCGGGCTTTCCATGGGCGGCATGATAGGCATGTGGCTCGGCGTCTACGCTTCAGGACGCATTCATCGCCTGGTTCTTTGCAACACGGCGGCGAAGATTGGTTCGCCCGAGATGTGGAATGCCCGCATCGAGATGGTTCGCACGCAAAAAATGGAAGCGATCGCCGAAACGCAAGCGCAGCGCTGGTTTACTCCCGCGTTTATCGCGCGCGCGCCTGCCGTCGTTGCGGCCACGCGCCAGATGATCGCAAATACTTCTGCTGACGGATACACAGCAAATTGCGGCGCGATTCGCGATATGGACCAGCGCGAAACAATCGCAAAGATTCGCGCGCGCACGCTGGTGATCGCCGGAGCGCACGATCCCGTTATTCCCGCAGCCGACGTTCGCTACCTCGCGGATACGATCCCGGGAGCAAAGCTGGTCGAGCTCAACGCGTCGCATCTCTCGAACATCGAAGCGGCAGACGGATTTACCAACGCGCTGGTGAATTTCTTGAACGAACCGGAGGGGAAGTGATGCCCGGCGAAAATAGCAACGACCGCGAACGGCACAAGGCTGGCATGAAAGTTCGGCGCGCAGTCCTCGGCGATCCGCATGTGGACAAAGCTGAGAAAAACAAAACTGCATTCACCGAACCGTTTCAGGATTTCATCACTCGCTACGCCTGGGGTGAAATCTGGTCGCGGCCCGGTTTGCCGCGGAATACGCGCAGCCTGATCACGCTCGCGATGATGATCGCTCTCAATCGGAACGATGAATTTCGCATGCACGTCCGCGCCGCGCTCAATAATAAAGTCTCGCGCGAAGAAATTCAGGAAGTGCTCCTGCAAAGTGCGATTTATTGCGGGGTGCCCGCGGCCAACACCGCGTTTCACACCGCGCAGGAAGTGTTCGCGGAAATTGACGCCGCCAAATAAAATTGCCGCGCGCTAGCCGGGAGCATGCGGCAAATTCCAGTGCCGCCACACGCTGATCAGCCGAATCGCAAAGCAGGTGACGCCTCCCAGAATCGCTGACGCGGTATCGCTCATTCCGAGCTTTCGCGCCGCGATCATCACGGAAGACCCAATCAATGCAGCCGTCGCGTATACATCGGCGCGCAGTACTCTCGGGATTTGCGCGAGGAATACATCGCGAATCGTCCCGCCGCCGACGGCCGTGAGCGTCCCCAACAAAGCGGCGACGAACGGGTGCATTTTGTAATTCAGCGCCTTCTCGGTTCCCGCCACCGCGAAGAGCGCGAGTGCCGCCGCATCGAGAACGATCAGCGGCGTCCGCGGAAGCCCCGCCAGGCCGAGATGCATGAAAAAGACGATCGTCGCGCCCGCGAATGCGACCGTGGGGTAGCGCCAGTCTCGCAGCGACTGCGGTGGCACCGCTCCAATCAAAAGATCGCGCGCAATCCCGCCGGCGAGCGCAGTCGCAAACGCCAATACCATCAGGCCTAAAAGATCCAGGTCGCCTTCCACAGCGGCCGTGGCTCCTTCGATCGCAAAGAGAAAGGTTCCCGCGAGATCAGCGACCGTCAAGAGCCGGTCGGGACTTTGCTGCGGGAAAATTGTCGCGGTTGCGGTTTGCGTCATGAAAATTTATTTCTAGTGGGCCCGGCGGCGACGGAACGAATCCGTCGTGCATGTTGCCATAGCCCGCAGGCTCACCCTTGTTCGGCGGAAAGGCGGGCGATCACTTCGGGCGGGAGAGGACGCGATTTCATTCGCTTCGGATTTTGCGGGTCGAGACCGGCCCAGACGCGGGTTTCGATCCCTTCGACCGCGAGCACTCCGTCCTTCAGATACTGGTGGCGAAGAACGAAGCTGCTGCGCCGGAATTCGGTCACGGTCGATTCCGCCAGGAGTTCGTCGCCGAAACTCGAAGGCACGATGAATCGCGCTTTCACGTCCACGAGAGGCACTCCGAGCACGCCGTGAGATCGGAAAAGATTTTGGATGGGCAGTCCGGCCGCCAGAAAAAGCGCGGTGGTGCAATTGTCAAACCACGCCAGATAGCGCGGATAAAACACGATCCCGGCGGGGTCGCAGTCGCCCCATTCCACAAGCAGGCGCTTCTGGTTGACAAGCATTTTCCGGCCGCTCCTTCGATGCAACTTCCGCTTTCCTGCGGGAAAGAGGCTACCGGAGTTCGTTCGACAGCGTCAAGCGGAAGCGGATACTGACTCCTAAATCTTGGCCGCACGAACTGCGCTTCCGGGTATTAGAATAGCGGCGTGAAAAAACTCCGCACCCAGGTGGGAATTGTCGGCGCCGGACCCGCGGGACTTGTGCTTTCGCATCTTTTGCATCTCGAGGGAATCGAGTCCATCGTCCTCGAGAATCGCAGCCAGCAGTATGTAGAAGAGCGTGTGCGTGCGGGGGTGCTCGAACAGGGCACCGTGGACCTGATGATCGAGACAGGCGTAGGCGAGCGGCTGAAAAAAGAAGGGCTTGTTCATCACGGCGTGAATCTGCGCTTTGCCGGGCAAACGCACCGGATCGACTTCGCCGAGTTGACGGGCGGCAAAGGCATCACGATTTACGCGCAGCACGAAGTGATAAAAGATCTGAATAAAGCGCGGCGCGATGCCGGGGGGCAGATCTATTACAACCTGGAAGACGTAAGCGTGCACGATTTCGACTCTGCGCAATCCGCGACAAAGCCCACGATTCGCTTTCGCAGTGGCGGCGAACCGCACGAACTGACGTGCGATTTCATCGCCGGGTGCGACGGGTTTCACGGAATCTGCCGGCCAAGTATCCCGAAGGGCTTGCTCACATACTTCGATCGTACCTATCCTTTCGGATGGCTCGGAATTTTGGCCGATGTGGCGCCCTCGTGCGACGAGCTGATCTATGCGTATCACGATCGCGGCTTCGCGTTGCTCAGCATGCGTTCACCGGCAGTGAGCCGGTTGTATCTGCAGTGCTCGCCGGAGGAAGACATCAACGAATGGCCCGATGAAAAAATATGGGCGGAACTGCACCGGCGTTTGGCGACCGATGACAGATGGAAGCTCACAGAAGGCCCGATCACGCAGAAGGGCGTTACCGGAATGCGAAGCTTCGTCGTCGAGCCCATGCAGTGCGGTAAGTTGTTTCTCGCTGGCGATGCCGCGCATATCGTTCCTCCGACGGGAGCAAAGGGATTAAACCTCGCGGTGGCGGACGTTCGCGTCCTCGCGCGGGCGCTCGAGCAGTTTTACAAATCGGGAAGGCGCGACGCGCTCGATGAGTATTCGGCGACTTGCCTCCGGCGGGTCTGGAAAGTACAGCGATTTTCCTGGTGGATGACGGCGATGCTGCACGTGTTTGACACCGACAACGGATTCGATCAGCGGCGCCAGTTGGCGGAGCTCGACTACGTCACAAGCTCCCGCGCTGCATCCCAGTCGTTGGCGGAAAACTACGTTGGCCTGCCCATGGATTTGAAATAGATTCAGGTAGCAAAAATCGTCACGGAGGACTCAAGACATTGCCACTGAACCGCGGTGAGAAAGTTTTCTGGATCGGTTTTGTTTTGCTTCTGGTCGTGATTTGCGGCGTATTTCTCGCCGCGCCGGCGTGGACCCAACATCCGAACCTGCCTCCCAAACAGGAAATGGGCGATATGGACATGTCCAACATGGCGGACATGCCGGGCATGACGATGGAAGAAACTCCCGCGCAGAAGGCCAAGCACATCGCGGATAAGCGAGAAAGCGAATTCAACCATCATCTCGCCGGTGTGCTGGTGATTCTCGCGGCGCTGTTCTTCCTGGCGCAAGGCAGCCTGGCGAAGCGCTGGCCGGATGCGCGTTATGCGTGGCCGATGTGTTTCCTGATCGCGGGATTGTTTCTCCTCATTTTCAGCGATACGGAAATCTGGCCATTCGGATACATGAGTTTCGTCTACGCGGTGACGCACGACCCGGAAGATGCGCAACACAAAACGTTCGCTCTGATTCTACTGGTGCTGGGCGTGATCGAAATGCTTCGAGCGAGCGGGCGCCTGAAGGCTGCCTGGAGCGCTTGGGTATTTCCAGTGGTGGCGTTGGGCGGATGCGTATTGCTGCTGTTTCACCATCACGGCGGAATGCACGGCCCCGACGCGATGAAGACGATGGTGAGCGTGCAGCATCAACATTTGCGGTTCGCGGAGGCAGGGGCTGCGGCGGCGGTAGCAAAGGGTCTCGCGGAAACAAACGAGAAGTGGTACGGGTTCTTCAGTAAGGTCTGGCCGGTTTTCCTGGTCGTGCTGGGCGTGATGCTGATGATGTACACCGAGTAGATTGGGCTAGGATTTCGATGATGGCGTCGAACTCCTGTGGCGTTTTGTCTCCCGGACTCAGGTCATGCCATGGATGCGTCATAAGAGTCCTCGCAAGCCACTCGAGAGCCTGCACGATCGTCGTATTGCGGCACTAGGTTTCAGGGACTCGGACTCGATGGCGCCGCTTTCATCTCCGTCGGCTGATTCGTGAGCACCACTTTTCCGCCGCTGCGAGCAAAGATATGCACGGTGTTCGGGTCGATTGACTTTGTCGCCTGATCTACCAGGGATTCCTGCGTGAAGTAGTAAACCCTGTTCGGTCCATTCCAAAGGCGCGCGAACGATTCGTAATCCTCAAAAACCGGCGGCGCGTCCGGGAAGAACGATCCAAACCACAAATCGGCACGCAGTCCGTCCACCACGTGCACGGGACGCTTGGTATAGAAATTGAGCGACGAGCCGTTTTCGTAGTTGCGATAGATAACGATCGTCTCGCCGGGCTGATATTCCTTCTCGATCGCTAGCGCCAGATTTTTCGACGAGATTTCCGGCGAGAAAATCGAGTAGCCCTGATGAACGCAAAGCAGTACCACCACCATCATCGCCGCCAACGAGAGATTGCCTTTCAAAGGTGAGCCGCGGCGGCGAAAAAACCAGTTGAGCCCGGTTCCCAGCAACATGGCCGCTCCAAACTCCCACAGCGGCGCCCGGAACAGTCCGAACGATTCAATCGTCAAGTCCTGCATGTGGCCGAGCGAAAGCTTGTAGTTTCCTGGGCGCGCGGAGAGCACATCGCCGATATCCGTGCCGGGCGGGAAAGGATGAGTCTGCGCAAAAATGCTCATGCACGCGAGAAATACCACGAATCCCACTCCGAGAAGCACTCCCGATGCGATTGTTCCGGCGCGGCGTTCACGACTATCGCCCACCGATTCCGCTTCGCGCTGCAGCCATCCGGCCGCGAGCAGCGCGAGTGCGGGAACCGCGGGCAGCGAATAGTATTCTTGCCGGCTCGAGAAACTGAAGAAACCTACAATTACGGCGGCCCAAACGCCGAGCAGGAGGTTCGCGCGCGCACGCTCGTCGAGGCGGTCGCGCCAGGCGCGAATGCTGAAAGGGATTTCCTTTAGCGCCGGAAAAATAAACACGCACCAGGGAAGGATCCAGAGAAGAAGGAGCCCATAAAACAGCAATAGCGGCACTTTATCGTAATCGTGGGGAATGCGCTTATTCAGGTAGCGGAGGAATTGCTCGTTCACGAAGTAAGACCAGAGAAAGCCTTTCTCAGGGCCCGTGGGCTGCGCCGGATTTCGGATCGCCGCCAGGGCATGCCACGGCACGGCTACAATCAGAAAAACCAGGCTGCTCGATACCAGGTGAAACTTCCAGATCTTCTTCAGATTTCCGGTGAGAAATAGAAATGCAAGAATGATCGCAACGGGAAACACGAGGCCAATCAGGCTTTTGGTCAAGACATTCAGCGCAATCGTTACAGCCAGCCCCCAGCACAGCCAGCGCGAAGGCTGCGCTTGTTCGTCGGCCACGAGGAAGAAGTACATGCCCAGCGTGAGAAACATTGCGACGATCACTTCCGGAATCAGAAATCGCGTAAAAACATAAATCCCCGGCGATGTAACGATGATCAGCGCCCCATAGAATCCGGCTTCCTTGCCGAAGAATTTTCGCCCGAATAAATACACCGACCATGCCAGGCCGAGAACGCAAAGGGCCAGCGGCAGGCGCGTCTGCCATTCGGAAATTCCGAAAAGCTTGTAGCTAATCGTCACCATCCAATACATCAGCGGCGCCTTTTGGAGGTAACGGACGCCGTCGATAAACATCGTGACCCAGTCGTGGTTCAAAATCATTTCTCGCGATACTTCTGCATGCACGGTGTCGGCATCGTCGAGGAGCGCCGGATGAAAAAGTCCCGGAACGTAAACGAGAACCCACACCCCCGCTACAATTCCCAGCATGGAAATGTTTGAAAGCGAAAAGCGGGACAAAGAAGATCGCCGATTTTGATTCGCGACCGTCGTATTCATAAGTTCATCTGGCCAACGATTCTACCCGAGCCATCGCGGTTGGCCTAGTGAACCTCACGCGGCGGCCGGTGTCACCTGATCGATTTCCGCGCACGCCTCTTCACTTCCGGATGAAGATGACGTAGCTTCGTAGGCTGTCTTCCGAGAAGCCCCGCGCTCCCGTGCCGGCGACCGTATTCATTCTGAAAGGAAAATCGGCTTCTATGACTAACGAAATTAATTCGCGAGGAAGTTCTGCCCGTCGCATCGCGCTTTCTTTCATATTGGCCGCGCTCGGTTGGTTGCCGGTCAGACTGCTCGCTCGTCCGGCAGCGCCACCACTCTCCGCGACGCGCGCTGCTGATGAAGCCGCGAAGAAAACCGCTGGCGAGGCGTTCAAAAATATCCAGGTCTTGAAGGACATTCCCGCCGAGCAACTCCTTCCTTCCATGCGCTACATCACGGCGGCGCTCGGAGTCCGCTGCGACTACTGCCACGAGCCCGATCATTTTGATAGTGACGGTAAACCGACGAAGGAACGCGCGCGCAACATGATGAGGATGATGTTCGCGATCAATACCGACAACTTCAATGGCCGGCGCGAGGTAACCTGCTACACCTGCCACAGAGGCGTAGCGAAAGCCACGAGTACCCCCGCGCTCCCCGACGAAATTGTTAGTGGCGCTGCGCCCGCCGCGGGTTCAGTGCCGGCAACGAAACCTGCTCCCAAGCCGGAGCCGAGCGACGCGAACAGCTCGGAGACTTCGGGCGCATCCTCGTCGTTGCCGAGCGCGGACGAAATTTTTGCGAAGTACCTCGCCGCGATTGGCGGATCCGGCGCGATTCAAAAGAATAGCTCGCGAGTTGAGAAAGGCAATGTCGAGGGACCGAGAGGGCTCCACGCTACCATCGAGACTTTTCGCAAAGCGCCGGACAAGGCATTCGCGGTGCTGCACGGCGCGAACGGCGACGTGACCGAGGGCGTCAACGGCCAGAGCGGCTGGGGACGGCGAGCGAATGGCGAACTGACGGACGAGGCGGGCGATGAGCTGGCTCGGAGCAAACAGTGGGCCGCGTTCTATCCAGGGGAGCAGTTCAAGCGGGACTACGCGCGGTTTCAGGTGCGTGGAACGGAACAAGTCAACGGCCACGATTCTTGGGTCGTCATGGCGTGGTGGCCGGCGGGCGGCGCAGACAAGCTCTACTTCGATGCGAATTCCAGTTTGCTCCTGCGCGTGACGCATCGGATTGAAAGCCCACTCGGCGCTCTTCCACTCGAGACCGATTACGACGACTATCGCGCGGTGAACGGGCTCAAAATTCCGTTCATCGTGCGCGTCACTCGCGTGGACGGCACCACGACCTACAAATGGCAGCAAATGGATGCGAACGTTCCAGTGGATGACAGCAAATTTGAAAAGCCCGCCGCGACGCCGGAGGCCAAGCCATAATTTTTATTTCGTCGGAGAATCCGAGCGAAACGGCGCTCTTTGCGGCCGTTCGCCTAGTGGTGGGAGTCAGGCGCGGGATTCGGCGCTGCGCCCGGAGGAAGCGTCGAGGGTGGCGCCGGCAGTGATGAATGTCCGCCGCCGCATTGCGAGTCCACCTGCGCTTGCATTGGCTCGTCGAGCAGCACCCCGTTCCGCGAATTCGCAGAGCAAATCTGGTACCCGCTCAGCCCGAGCGCGCCTCGCATATCTGCGAAATCCAGATTCGCGCCTTGAAGATTCGCGCCGTTGAGCACCGTTGCCTGAAGGTGCGCGCCATGCAGATCCGCGCTTCGCAAATCGGCGTCAATAAAAATCGCGGTGCTGAGCTGGGCGTTGTTCAGATGCGCGGCGGAAAGTTTTGCAGACCACAGATAAGCCTGCTGCAAATCAGCGTGCTCGAGATTCGCGGCTTCCATGTGCGCCTCGCGCAAATCGGCTTTGTCGAGATTCGCGCGAATCAGGATCGCTCCGCTCAATCGCGCCGAATATAGACTCGCACCCTCCAGCCGCGCATCCACGAGCGTTGCATCGTTCAGCGAAGAATAAGAAAGATTGGCGCCACGAAGATCCGCGCGAGTCATGTTGGCACCGTCGAGATCGGCACGGTCGAGATTCGCGTGAGCCATCTGCGCGCGATCGAGAATTGCCAGGCGCATCGTGGACTGGCCCAGGTCGGCTCCGCGCATGTCGGCTTCGGAGAGAAATGCACCGCTGAAATCGGCGCGGAATAGGTGCGAGTTCGCGAGAAAAACTCCGTAAGCCTGCGCGTAACGGAATCTTGCGTTGTTCAGGCGCGCGCCTTTCACGGATCCCACCTGGTCATCCGCGCCAGTCCACTCGGCGGGTTTCGTCGAGATCGCAGCTTCGGTTAAATCCGCGTATGGATCGTACCCGATCGCCCAGAAGACGCTCGGCGCCCACCGGCGAATGTCGGCGGCCGCAAATTGAGTCGCTCGACCGGCATCGTGCGGAATTCCTTTCACGGTGCCGAGCGAAAGAAGGAACAGCACCACGATGAGCCCGGAAATCAGGTGCGAAAATTTCAGCGATCGTAGCCTCTTGAAAATTCCCGCGGAAATCTTTCTCTCCGCGGCCCACGCTTCCTGCGGGCGTCCCACGCGCGTCGTCACGTACACGGCAACGCCGGTCGCAGCGGCAAAAAGAATCACGTGCAGCAGCGAGCCGTGCATATCTTGGCGAGTGAGGTACCTCGCCCAGTAGCCAAGCAGCGTCACCGGCACCAGCCAGTACGCAACCAGAATCGAAATCGCCTTCTCAATGAAACGCGTCGAAGGCGCGTCGTGATTCATCCAGCGGAAGTGAACGCGCAGAAGTCCCGTGACGATCCACGGCCGGTGCTCATCGAGCGAGTGGCCGTCAGGAAAAATCGCCGGGAGCTCGAGCACCGAATCCCACAGTCGCTGCAAATGGTATTGAAACGTAAGATACACGGCGACCAGCAACGCCGGCGCAATCAAATAAATTTCCGCTGTCGGAAGTGCGGTGGACGCGGCGGCGGAATGCAGAAACGGCAAGATCGATGAATCGGAAATTAATTGCACATCCTTCGTTTTCCAGATCATCAGCCAGGAGAGCAGGCTCAGGGTAACCGTCGCGCCGAAAAACCATACAGCGCTCTGCGACGCGCGCGCAAAATCCGCCAGCCCCGGGAACTCGAGAACTTGTGGCGGCAGAGTCGCGTCGCGTAGATTCGCGCCGGCCAGCTGCCGCGGGACAAGTCCCATCGCGGTGGCGAGCGCCGCTCCTTCCATATTCGCGCCTTCCAGATTTGCGCCGACGAGGCATGTTTCTTCGAGGTTCGTGCGCGCGAGGCAGGTATCGCGAAGGTCGGCTAGGAGCAGGTCGGCCGCTTTCAAGTCCGCGTCCTGCAGGTCCGCGAAGCGTAGATTGACGCCCACCAGTTCCGCGCCTTCGAGCTTTGCGCCGGTGAGATCGATTTTTCGTCCCGCGCCGCCTTGCGATTCAACCCACTCCTTGTGCATCGCAAGCTTCTCTTCAAACGCCCAGTCGCTCGCGATCGCTGGAAAGTGCGGAATAAGCGGTGCAGCTTCCGACGATCTTGCGGTTTCGCTCCCGTTTTCGGTCGCGGCATCGGTCGCAGAATCGGAAGCGGCATCTCTAGCGAGATGGCTCGCAGCTTCGCTCTCGGCCGCGGATTCGGAAATCAATTCATCGGAGGGAGCGTCATCGAGCGCCGTGCTTGATTCGAGTTTGCCTGGATCCGCAGGAGCGTCATTCTCAGAATTCGCCTTCGATGTGTTGGACTCGCAGTTGTCCTGGAGAAGGTCGGAGCTTGAAGTTTCGGCAACGGATGACTCGGCGGAATCCGAACTCGCCGCAGCAGCGACAGGCTCTTCCACCGACGCGTCTGGCGAATGCGATTCCTCTGCCACAGGGTCGGCAACTTCCACGCCGGCGCCCTGCGGCTCTTCCCGCCTTGAGCCGAGTCTAAATCTCCACGCCATGAGCTTGTTCGTCCCCTAAGTTACGATCGGGCCACGACCACCCAATTCCCGCAGAGCCGCCGGCGAGTGGGCGAGCGTCGACAAAATCAATTTTAGTCTGTTTCGAGAATCGCCTTGGCCCATCGTACCCGAAGGTTTCTGAAATCGCGCCTGTCCAAACGTGCAAGTCACGTACAGCTGTTCCGGAGATTTTGCACCGGCTCGAAGTGACGAGACTGACTAAAGTGGTTCCATTCGCACGAATCAGGGCTGCGCAAAGCGCGTTTCCGCAGTATCCTTTACTTCTGGGAATCGCTCGCGGTGGATTTGCGCCGCGCCTCGTTGGAGGAATGAAATTGGACGCCAAGACGTCGCCCGCCCCGAAGCCGCAGATGAGGATCGAATCCGATAGCATGGGGAAAATCGAAGTGCCGAAGGACCGTTACTACGGCGCACAGACGGCGCGCTCCTTGATCCACTTCGATATTGGTCGCGACACGATGCCTCCCGAATTGATTCGGGCCTTTGGAATCCTCAAGAAAGCCGCTGCGCTTGTGAATCAAGACCTCGGGAAACTTTCGCCGGAGAAAGCCCGCCTGATCGTTCAGGCCGCGGATGAAGTAATTGCCGGAAAACTCGATGAGCATTTCCCGCTGCACGTCTGGCAAACCGGCAGCGGCACGCAGACCAACATGAACGCCAATGAGGTGATTTCCAATCGCGCCATCGAAATCTCCGGCGGCGTGATGGGTTCGAAGAAGCCGATTCATCCGAATGACGACGTAAATATGTCCCAGTCGTCGAACGACACATTCCCCACGGCCATGCATATTGCAGCCGCAACGCGCGTGGCGGAATCGCTGATACCCGCGGTCAAGCGCCTGCGCGACGCAATCGACGCGAAGGCGCGAGAGTTTCAGGACGTAGTGAAGATCGGCCGAACGCATCTGATGGACGCAACGCCACTCACCGTGGGGCAGGAAATGTCCGGGTGGGTGAGCCTGCTCGATCGCGATGTCGCACGCCTCGAACTCGTGCTCCCCGGACTCTACGACCTCGCCATCGGCGGAACTGCGGTCGGAACCGGGTTGAACGCGCATCCGGAGTTTGCCGAGCGCGCGGCGAAAAAAATCGCAGAGCTGGCCGGATTGCCGTTCAAGTCGCATCCCAATAAATTTGCGGCTCTCTCCGCGCATGACGAAATCGTGTTTGCCAGCGGTGCTCTGAAAACGCTGGGAGCCTCGCTCATGAAGATCGCGAACGACATCCGCTGGCTGGCATCCGGCCCGCGCGCCGGCTTCGGCGAAATCACTCTGCCGGAAAATGAGCCGGGTTCGTCCATCATGCCCGGCAAAGTGAATCCTACGCAGTCGGAAGCGATGACGATGGTTGCCGTGCAGGTCTTCGGCAACGATGCCGCGATCGGCTTCGCGGGTTCGCAGGGCAATTTTCAGTTGAACGTTTTCAAGCCGGTGATGATTCATAATTTTCTCAACTCGGTGCGGTTGCTCTCGGATGCATGCCGTTCGTTTACGGACCACGCCGTTGTGGGCATGGATTTGGATCGTGAGCGCATTAAAGAAAATGTGGACAACTCGCTGATGCTCGTCACCGCCTTGACTCCCAGGATCGGTTATGACAAAGCCGCCGAGATTTCGCACAAGGCCCACCACGAACATCTGAGCCTCCGGGAAGCGGCCGTGAAGCTCGGTCATCTCACGGAGAAAGAATTCGACGATCTCGTCCGTCCCGAGAATATGACTCACCCGTAGCTCGCCCTCGATTCCACCTCTCCAGCCGGCACTTAGCTATCCTCTTAGGGCACAGCTCCATCACAGCGTGGTCAATCATGCCTGCCTCTGGTTTAGGATGGTTCTCGACCAGCCGCTCCAGCTTCACATGCCCAGTCGTAGGGATCGCAATGCACTTGCGGCTGTTGTCAAATTCAATTGAGAGGTCATTCGATGAAGAATCAGATATCTCGGGTACTGATTGTCGGGGGATTCGTGGTGGCTTTTGTTGCCGGCGCTGCTTCGCGTTCGATTCCAGGCACCGCGAACGTTACCGTGGTCGCAGCACAGGAGAAGCACGAAGCGATGAAGGATGTTCGTACCGCGCGGGATTTGATGCAACAGGCTCGAGGGATGCTCGCAGGCGCGCCCGGCTCGTTTGGCGGCCATCGTGACAAGGCGATCAAGCATCTGGACGCGGCGCTTGGGGAAACGAATGCAGCAATCGAAACGAGAGAACACGAAAACCACTAAACGTTAAGCCGGGGTTCGGATCGCTCGGGGCGCCATGCTCGAAGCAACGGGCGCCTCGAGCGATTTTTTTGCGCACAAGGATTATTCGTTCGTGGCAGGTGCTGCTTGCGGAGCGGCCGGAGACGGCGGAACCGCTCCCGCATCGCTGATCTCGTGAACGACCTTCGCGGCCAGGCCTTTGCTTCGCACACAGGAAGTGTCGTTGATCCGGCATTGTGCCAGCGTCAAGCGGCATCCGCACGTGCAGCCTTCCGTATTCAATCGTTTCAGCGCGATTTTCTTTTGATCGGCCGATAGTCCGGAGAAATCCACGTCGGGAAGTTCGGTTGCGTTGATAGCATTCTTCAGGAATATCTGCCCGGTATCTTCAAAGGTTTCGATCCTCGCGTTCACCGCCAGCCCCATCAACGAGCGAACTTCCGTTTCGTACACTTCGGGCGGATAGAGCCCTTCGTGTTTCTGCACCACGCGGCCGTCTTTATTTATCAGGAAGGTCGTCGGAAGCGCAGGAACGCCGCCATATTCGGAGACCAGTTCGTGGCTCCACATCACCACCGGGTAGTTGATGTGGAACGCTTTTGCGAAATCTCTCACGTCATTGGGCGACCCGTCATCAACGGAGATGCCGACGATTTGGAGAGTGTCCTTATATTTTTTCGCGAGCTCCACAAGAATCGGGATCTCTTCGCGACAGGGCGGACACCACGTCGCCCAGAAATTTAGCAGCACCACTTTGCCGCGCCACTGGGCCGTCGAAACCACGTTTCCGTCGAGATCGTTCAGAAGAAACGGAGGCATCGGCTGCGGGTTGCTGGCAAAGCGAATCACCGCGTCGTCATCGTCGTCAATGAGCGCAGTTGCCTCCGGCGCGCCATTGGACGCTTCGGAGTTTGCCCCCACCGGTACCGAAGTTGCGGCCGGCCGGCGTGCGCTATTACCCGCCCAGGCGAGCGTGTGGGGGCCTCTGCGTCCCACGCCTGAAGCGGCCATACCGATCGCAAGGCCTGCGAGGCCGGCGAAGATTGCGAGAATCGCGATGAACGGTCTCTTCATTCTTTGTCCTGCGAGGCTTTTATTATGCGGCAGAGAAAGACTGCGAACAAGTTGCGATCGCGAGTGTGCGCGAAAAGTGAGCCCTCCGGCAACGGACGGGAGCAAGGAGCGACGGTGAGAATCGAGCGCCGAAATCCATTACGGGATTCAAATCCCGAATCGGGTTCAGACTGGCTCGGCCAATCCGGGCTGCGGGCGTTAAGTCGTAGTAAATGCACGCTCAGTCGGGCCGCCTTGCGCCTCTCGAATGGGTCACCGACTTGCATAAGAGAGGGCGTGGGTCGCGTTCCTACACGATCCGCACCGACTGATGAATGGGGAGGAAGGGGCCCAGACATCGGAAGGAACGGGTCGTTCCCACCTGCCTCTGAGAGGGAAGCTAGGATGGATGACCCCATGGTTCGATCACGCCTAGGTTGAACCAACGGAACGCGACCTTTGGGGCTCTCGATCCCAAGCGAGGGCCCCTTTATTTTTTTCCGCGCAATTTTCCGCACCGGTCGCCTTAGCTCCATTTTCGTCTTCGCAGAGTTTGCCTCGCTTGACCTCAGTTGACCTCAGTTGCCCTCGGTTGACTTGAGTTGTCCTCCCATTGCGTTTCGTTTCGGCTCCGCAGTAGCTCGTCCCGCATTTGAATGTTGCCGATGCGGAGGCACTGGCGGAGCTGCTATGAGATTCTTCGCCGCGTGTAGCATCGCAGTCCATGCGGAAGCTGCCCTCGTTCAAGAAACAAGCAGAGCAAAGTTCGGCGTGACGCGTTGCGGCGCAATTCGATACGGTGATGCGCAATTCCGTTAGGAATTTTCGACGCGGCGGAGGACCGGAATTCGCGATTGCCGAAGCACATGTTCGACGACGGATTCGCGGAGGCGCGACGCGTCGTAGTCGAAGTGAAGGCGATTGGTTTTCTCGTCGTAGCGAAATTTGTGGAGGCCGTAGGTATTCGAAAATTCGCCGAGCGTGCGGAATTGGGCCGGCTTCAGGCGGTCTTGCAATTCGTAGGTGACGGTCATCAATGTCATGGCCTGGATTATAGCATTCCGCCGTTGGGCCGCAGATAGCCGCGCGCGACGATTCCACTCTACAGTTTCACGTGACGAAGGCGCAGCGCGTTTGTAATTACCGAGACGGAGCTGAAGGTCATCGCGGCGCTGGCCAGGATGGGGCTGAGCAGCAGGCCGAAAAACGGGTAAAGGATTCCGGCGGCGATGGGGACGCCGAGCGCGTTGTAGACGAAGGCGAAGAAAAGATTTTGGCGGATGTTGCGCATGGTCGCGCGGCTGAGTGTGCGCGCACGTGCGATCGAGACGAGGTCGCCTTTCAGAAGCGTGATTCCCGCGCTTTCGATGGCGACATCCGTGCCCGTTCCCATCGCGATCCCGACGTTAGCTGCGGCCAGGGCGGGCGCGTCGTTCACGCCGTCGCCGGCCATTGCGACGATGTGTCCCGCCGCTTCGAGCTGCTTCACGATTTCACCCTTCTGATTCGGCAGCACTTGTGCGTGGACCTTCTCGATTTTCAGTTTTCGAGCGACGGATTCGGCAGTCGAGCGGCTGTCGCCGGTGAGCATCACGATCGTGACGCCGTCGCGGTGAAGCCGTTCGATGGCTTCGGCAGTGGTTGGTTTCATTGGATCGGCCACGCCGATGATCCCGATTGCCTTGTGGCCGGCGGCGACGAACATGGCGGTCTGGCCCTCGGCCTCTAAGGGCTTGGCGCGGTCATCAAGAGGGCCGAGCGGGATTTGGAGTTCAATGAAAAGCGCGCGGTTGCCAAGGGCGGCGGTCTGGCCGTCCACGCTTCCCGTCACGCCTTTGCCCGTCAGCGAGCGAAATTCGCTTACGTTGCCGAGCGCGACGCCGCGTTCTTTGGCACCCGCGAGAATCGCCGCTGCAAGCGGATGTTCGCTCGCGCGTTCGAGAGTGGCCGCGATTCGGAGCATTTCGGAATCATTCCCGGATGGCACGGTGATTAGCGACGTGACGCGCGGCTTTCCTTCCGTTAGCGTGCCGGTTTTGTCGACGACCAGCGTGTCCACTTTTTCGAGGAGCTCAAGAGCTTCCGCATTCTTGATGAGAATGCCGGAGAGAGCGCCTCGGCCCGTGCCAACCATGATGGCCATGGGTGTGGCGAGGCCGAGTGCGCAAGGGCACGCGATGATGAGAACGGCGACTGCGTTCAGAAGCGCGTGCGCCATTTTCGGAGCGGGGCCCAACACTCCCCACGCGATGAAGGTGAGAATGGCGACGAGAACGACGGCTGGAACGAAGTAACCAGCTACTCGGTCGGCGAGCTTTTGGACCGGTGCGCGGCTGCGTTGCGCTTCAGCGACCATGCGAACGATTTGCGCAAGGAGCGTTTCGCTTCCAACCCGCTCGGCGCGCATCAGGAAGGTGCCCGTGCCGTTTACGGTGCCGCCGATTACGCGGCTGCTCGTACTTTTTTCCACCGGAATGGGCTCGCCCGTCATCAGCGATTCGTCAACCGAGCTTGAACCGTCGGTAACAACTCCGTCGACCGGCACTCTTTCGCCGGGACGGACGCGAAGCGTGTCGCCCGGCTGCACGTGTTCGACGGGAACGTCCATTTCGGTGCCGTCGGTGCGCACGAGCCGCGCCGTTTTCGGCGAAAGATTGAGAAGCGCGCGAATTGCCGATGATGTGCGGCTTCGCGCGCGCAATTCGAGCACCTGTCCCAGGAGAACGAGGGTCGTGATCGCCGCGGCCGCCTCGAAATAAACGGGCACCGCGCCCGGCATTGTTTGAAATGACGGCGGAAAAATTTCAGGGAAGAGAACTGCGATCACGCTGTAGACGTAGGCAGTACCGGTTCCGAGCGCGATGAGCGTGAACATGTTCAAGCTGCGATTTACGATCGAAGCCCAGCCGCGCGCAAAAAATGGCGCGCCGCCCCAGAGCACCACAGGAGTGGCGAGAGCGAACTCGATCCAGCCAACCGTGCGCATCGAAAGTGATTTTTCGAGCGGGTGGCCGGGAATCATGTCGGACATACCGAGGATGAGAACAGGAATCGTAAGCGCGACGCTGATCCAGAATCGTCGCGTCATGTCGGCGAGCTCTGGATTTTTTTCTTCGCCCGCCGCCGCTGTGCGCGGCTCAAGCGCCATTCCGCAAATCGGGCACGCGCCGGGCTCGGAGCGGACGATTTGCGGATGCATCGGGCAGGTGTACTCCACGCGCGTGGCGGCCGCAGCTGGGATATCGGGCTCAAGGGCCATGCCGCACTTGGGGCAGGCGCCGGGGAAGTCCTCGCGGACTTCGGGATCCATCGGGCAAACGTAGAAGGTTTGCTTCGGCGCCTTGGTTGCGGGCTTCGCTTCAGCGGCAGTGCGTGACGCGGCGGCTGGCGCAGCGGATAGTCCGGTGCGTAACGCGACGACTGGCGCGGATTTCGGGCTTAGATACTTGGCTGGGTCGGCGGTGAATTTGGTGGCGCAGGACTCGCAGCAGAAATAGAACCTTGTGCCGGCGTGCTCCCGCGTGGCTTTGGCGCGGGCCGGGTCGACGGCCATTCCGCAGACTGGATCGCGCTCGGTCAATTGCGGGCTCGCTCCCGGCGGCACCTGGCGGGGAGGCGCGAGGAAAGGCCGACGCGAACGGCGCTCGTAACCCCCCGTTTACAGTAGATTAGAGATGGTGTCGGTCTCATGTTTTCAATGACTTACGGGGAATTCTAATCGCGGCACAGTATATTAGAAATTCGAGATTTTGGGTCTGCGTTGGCGTTGAGCTTTGGCCTTCGTTGGGTGCCGACTATCCTGCTCCTGGGTTCAATTTTGGAACCCAAGAGCGACCGTAGCACGCTAAGGCTGGGGATTCAACTCTGGTTGGTGTGGGGGACTTGGCGGGGTTGGGGCGAAGATTCGTACCGCCGGCATCCTGCCGGCGGTACGAAATGCGAAGTCAACGGCACCGGAGAAAGACAGAGGCGAAGTTATTTTACGTTGACCACGACCAGGGTCAGGTCGTCGTTGAAGGTGTTGTTGCAGTGGGTGGTGACTTCGCGGCGGAGGGTTTCTAGCATCTCGGCTGCGCTTAGGCGGAGGTTTTGGTTACCGATTTTGGCTACGTTGTGTTCGCCGAATTCTTGGCCGCTGGAATCCTGGGCTTCGGTCAGGCCGTCGGTGTAGAGCACGAGTTGGTCGCCGGGTTCGAGGCGAACGATCATGTCTCCGTACTCGTGTTCGGGGAAAAGGCCGAGGGGAGGGCCGCCGTCTTTCAACGAGACGAGATTTGCCGGAGCGGCGGAGGAGGACCGGAGGCCAGTGGCCGGCGCTCGAGTAGGTGAGAGTTCTTTGTGGGACGTCGATGAGGCAGTAGCAGAAGGTCACGAATTTGTCGGGGGCGATGTTGTTGGAGATCACTTCGTTGAGTTTGCGCACCACGACGCCCGGCGAGACGGGTTCGGAGGCGAACGCACGAAAGCTGGCCTGCAGGTTGGCCATCAGCAATGCGGCGCTGATGCCTTTTCCGACTACGTCGCAGATGCACACTCCGATTTTGGTGTCGCTGAATTTCAGAACGTCGAAATAATCGCCGCTGACGACGCTGGCTGGTTGCCACGCTCCGGCGACATCGAGGCCCCGGATCTGGGGAATTATCTTGGGCAGGAGGTGTTCCTGGATTTCGCGCGCTTTATCGAGTTCTTGTTCCTGGATCTGGGATTGCGACTTGCCTAGTTCTTGCGTAAGTTTCAGCTCGCGGCTGGTGTGCTCGAGTTTTTCGCGAGTGAGGCTGTTCAAATGGACCAGGGTGCCGACGATGAGGACGACAACGACGCCGAGTCTGCCGCCGCCGTGAAACTGAGAGGGGAACATTTCGAAGGGAACGCGATAGGCGGCCATTGTGGCGGCGACGGCTGCGGCGGAACTCGCGAGCGCGACGAAAACGAGGCACAGCTCGTAGACGATCCAGTTGTAAGGAGTTTCGAATTCGTGTGACCAGGGAGTGAGGCGGTTCATGGCGGGAGAGACAAGATTGCCGGTGACGAGCGAGTAGAGGAGGATGGCGCCGAAATCGGCGCCGTGCCAGTTGGTGACTCGGAGAATAGCGAAGAGAGCGAGAGCGACGACGAGGTAGAGTCCTTGATTCGAGAGGAAGGTGCGAATGCGGCTGAGCCGTAGTGAGGGCTGGGTGCTGGAAGGTGACATCGGCTTTTAGTCAGATATCGTTCGCAGGGCCGAGTGACGAGGAGGATGTTAGGGGCGGGGCGCGGTAAAGTCAACGGCGCGTGGGGGATTCTCCGAGATAAATGCATCTACAGATCTCACTCGAACACAACCCACCGACCTGATCTGGGGATTTGCAATTGCCAACTATTACGCCGGTGAAAAAAGACTTGCAAGAAACTGCTGCAACACAGCTAAGCCGGTTCGTTGGCTGTTCCACCCTCTAGAGCCGGATACAGGGATCAGTCGGGGCGATATACCCTTTGGTACCGATGTCATTGGCTTTGCTGAGAAGCGATACTCCGTCGTGCTCGCGTGCGGTGTTAATTCCCTCTGTCGAAGTTAACCGCCACCATGACAAGTTAAAGCCAACGTAAAAAAGGAGATCTTAAAAATGTTCGGATACGGATTGATCGGGACGCTCGTAATTATTTGCTTGATCGTGTGGCTGGTAAAGCGGGTCTGAAGCGACGGTTCGAATCGCAAGATGAGTGCGGAATTGGAAGCATTCGGGGAAGAGAAACTTCGTGTGACCGACATAGCTAAACCCCGGAATTAAGCCGCACGCCTACTGGCACTGTTCGTTCCCTGATTTATTTGGAGAAGTGATAATCGAGGACCCAGGAGTTCGATTCCTCGTCCCGCCACATTTTTCGGTACGCGGCCTCGCGAGTGAGCGGCGCGTCCAGGAACAATCCAAAGCGCTCTTCGATCTGGGCGCGAATCTCGGATTCGAATTTCGCCCACGCTTCATCCTGAGTTGGAGCTCTTACCTCGCCGCCCAATCCACCCATGTTAACTCGCTTTGCGATGCTGGCGGTGCGCCGGGCGGGCGGTTTTCTTCGGGGGCCTGGCCGCGGTGCGCGAGCCAATGCTCTTCTTCAATGCCTGCATCATGTCGATCACAGGCGCCTTGCCGCGCTTCGGCGGCGCGGTAGCAGCCTTGCCCTTGAGCTTCGCGTCGATTAGGGCGTTGAGGCGTGCCTGAAATTCGTCCTTGTAAGACTCTGGCTTGAATTGCATTGATAAACTTTCGACCAATTGCTCGGCGAGCTTCACTTCCTCGGGTTTCAGCTTCACGTCGTAGTTCTTGCCGTAACCCTCGACCGCGGCAATTTCATTGGGGTAGTACATGGTGTGAAGGGTGAGGCCATTGTTCCGCGCGCGAATGAAGACGGTATATTCGCGCTGGTGCATGCTCACCTTTGCGACGCCGACTTTTTTTGTGTCTTCGAGCGCCTTCAGTAGGAGTACATAGGGCTTGTCGGCATGCTCTTCGGGCAGTGCAATGAAGGACGAGTTGAAGTAGATGGGGTCCACTTCGCGCAGCTCAAGAAAAGCCAGAATCTCCATCGTCCGGCCCGACTCCGGCGTAATCTTTTTTATCTCTTCGCCGTCAACGAGCACGTATTGGCCCTTTTCGTATTCGTAGCCCTTCATCACTTCCGAGCGGTCGACCATGCGCTCGCACGTGGGACAATAGAGAGGCTGCTTCAATCGCGTTTTGCACACACTGTGAATCTGGTGCAGAGCAGTGCGTTTGGGGCGCGCCGCTGCGAATAGTCGGATCGGTATTGACACCAGGCCAAACGAAATCATTCCCTTCCATACGGACGCAGCCATGGGTATCCTCCCAGCTCGTTAGGACGTGGAACCGCCGGTTTCCCGCACCTCTTTCAACACCACTCCGGTTTCCCGGTTCAAAACAACGAACGGGCTATTTCGTGCGGCCGCGGCTTTTTTTGCCGCGCGCTCCGCTTCGGAAGATGTCGCTGCGGCAGCCATCCAGAGTAGGTCGCCATTCTCGAGCTTCATCAAGACATCGAATTGCTTCATGAAATCTCCTCGTTGCCAATCCTTTATCAAAGCTTGACTAAACCTTGACTAAACAATGACCAAACGCTGACCAAAACAATGATGCGAACGAGAAGAAATCATAGGGAGTTCAGCCGTCGTCGGCCATAAGTAGTAGCTTGCATTGATGCCGCGGAAACAATGTAGGCGCCGCGACGAATAACGCGCGGTGACGAACTGCCCTCAGCGGCTAAAGCCGCTTGGTGTTATCGATATTTTCGGCACGGCTGAAGCCGTGCCCTGACGAAGGGCAGATTGGCGGGTGTGGGTACTGGGCAATGGCCCACACCCGGCGCCATGAGTCCGCTAGTCGAGAGACGGGCCGCGCGTGCTAGACTCTGCGGTTTGAACAAAGGTAGAACGCGAGGAGAGCAAATGCGTAAGTGGCTGCCGGTTGTGTGTTTCCTTCTTGCTGTGCCTGCGTGGGCGCAGACTCCGAAGACCCCGATTCAGATTACCGCGGATCTTTCAGACGCGCCGCGCAAGCTCTACCACGCAGAAGTGGATCTGCCGGTGACCGCGGGGCCGCTCGCGCTTACCACTCCCAAATGGATTCCCGGCACTCACCAGCCTTTCGGGCCGGTCGCGAGCATCACGGGCGTAGTGTTCACCGCCAACGGGCGGCCACTCGCATGGCGCCGCGACGATGTGGATCTGTACAAGTTTCACGTGACGGTTCCCGAGGGAGTAAGCACTCTTCACGCGCATCTCGATTGCATCGTGACGACAAACATCACGCAAAAGATGGCGCTGCTCGATTGGGAGACGCTCATGCTCTACCCCGCCGACACGCCGGTCCGCGACATTTCGATCCAGCCATCGCTGATTGTTCCGGCGGGCTGGAGCGTCGGCACGGCGCTTTCGCCAATCGGCGGCAGTGCCTATCCTCTGCCCGCCGCCGGCAGCACGACTCACTTTGCGGTGACAAATGTGGAGCAGCTGGAGGATTCTCCGGTTCTTACGGGCCAATACTTCCGCGAATTTGCGGTGGCTCCGGAAATATCTCCGAAGCATTTCGTTGACGTGACGTCGGATTTTCCGGAAGACGCGAAATTTTCGCCGGCTGTGATGGCTGGAATTGCGAATCTCGTGAGGGAAGCGGACGCGTTGTACCGGTCGCATCACTACAACGATTACCATTTCCTTATCGCGCTATCGGACGCGATTGGCGGCGACGTAACACTGGAGCACGGCCAATCGTCGGAATACGGAGTGGCTGAAAAATTTTTCTCGGATGAAGGCTATTTGCTCCTGGGCTCGGATCTGCTGCCGCATGAATTCAGCCACTCGTGGAACGGCAAGTACCGCCGTCCGGTGGGACTCTACCAACCTGATTTTGCGACGATGCAGCAAGGCGCTTTGCTCTGGGTATACGAAGGCATGACGCAATACCTCGGCAACATACTCGCGGCGCGCGCCGGATTGAAGTCGCAATCGCAATACCGCGACATGCTCGCGTGGTCGGCTGCGATCCTCGACTACACGCCCGGGCGCGAATGGCGGTCGACGGAAGACACCGCAATATCAGCCAGCATTCTTCGCACAGGCGGTCAGGCCTGGTACAACTGGAGGCGCGGCCAGGACTATTACGACGAGGGACAACTTGTCTGGCTGGATGCCGACACACTCATTCGCAAGCTGACCAACAATAAAAAGTCTCTCGACGACTTCCAGCACATTTTTCTGGGGAAAGGCGGCAACACGGGGCCGCTGATCGTTACGTATAGCTTTGACGAACTGGTGCAAGACCTCAACGAGGTGGCACCGTACGATTGGGCGACGTTCTTCCGCGACCAAATCTACAAGATTACTCCCCGCGCCGATCTCGCCGGAATTGAGCGAGGCGGCTACAAGCTGGTGTACGCAGACAAGCCGAACGAGTCCGCGTTGGCGGTACAGTCGGCGCTGGCTGCAAGCGCGCCCGGGGGAATTCCGTCCGTGGAGGTTTGGTACTCGATCGGACTCATCGTCGGTGGCGACGGCAACATTGTGGACGTCCGTTGGAACGGGCCCGCCGCGAAAGCAAGATTTGCCCCGGGATATAAAATCATCGCCGTCAACGGACAGGCTTTCTCGGGCGAAAGGCTTCGAGCTGCGATTCGCGAGGCGAAAGGCAAATCCGAGCCGATCCACTTCGTCGTGCAGGCGGATACGTTTGTGTCGAACGCCGATATCGATTATCACGATGGCGAACGATTTCCCGCACTCGAGCGCATACCGGGCACGCCCGCGTATCTGGATGACATCACGAGGCCCCTCACGTCGCAACAATCAGCGCAATCACCTGAAGCGGCACAACCCAAAGCAGCAGGGAAGAAGCACTAGAAAAAGCGACGGGACGCAGGCCCGCTATCGATCTCGTCCCAAGCCTGCCCGGCGAGGCACGCGCGAAAAATGTGCACGCATTCCTGATCGAGAGGCGGAGAGATTGCAGCTACTTGGATTTCAGGATGGAGTCGAGGTACGTGGTCATTTCGGGGCTGGTCCAATCCTGGGGGCCGATGATCTTGCGGTCGAGGCGGCCTTTGCGGTCGATGACGTAGGATTCCGGGTACATTGTGGTGCCGTAGTCGAGGGCGATTTTTTTTGAGGGGTCGCGGTAATTGGGGAAGCCGAGCTGGTAGGTCTTGAGGAAATTTTCGTAGGCGGATTGGTCTTCGTCGAGGCTAATGCCAAGAACGGTGCCCCCGAGGGGCGCGATGCGGCGCTGCAGAGCGTTGAGGGATGGGGCCTCGTCGACACAGGGGGGGCACCAGGTGGCCCAGAAATTCAGTATTACGACCTGGCCGCGGAGATCGGAGAGACGCGCGGGTTTGCCGTCGAGCGTGAGCGCGAAGTCTTTTTCGGGCATGCCGCGGAGGCTCGGTTCGCCCTGGCGATAGTCGGCGCGGGCGAACATGTAGAGCAGGCCTGCGATGAAGATGAGGACGAGGGCGGTGTTTAGTTTCCGTTTCAATCGGCAGTTCCCGCACCTATAATACAAGGTATCCGCAAATTGAACGCCCAGATTTGAGAGCCGCCGCGGAGCGGACCCTACGCGCGTTGGTATCAGCCATCATTCCAGCCCGAAATGAGGAAGCGTCGATTGCGCGAGCGGTCGAGTCCGTCGGGGCGCAGGCGGAGGTTGACGAGGTGATTGTGGTGGATGACGAGTCGACGGACCGGACCGGCGCGATTCTGGGGGAGCTTCAGGCGCGCGTGCCGAAATTGAAAGTGCTGCGGGCGGGGGAACTTCCGGAGGGCTGGGTGGGGAAGAATTGGGCGCTGTCGGTAGGCGCCGCGGAGGCTCGCGGGGAGTGGCTGCTGTTCACGGATGCGGATACGTTTCATCTGCCTGGGGCGATGCGGACGGCATTGGCGGACGCGGCGATGCATGGGGCGGCGCTGGTGTCGTATTCGCCGGAGCAGGAGCTGGAGACTTGGTGGGAGCGGGCGCTGATTCCGTTTGTATATTGCCGGCTGGGGGAGCGGTTTTCATTTTCGCGGGTGAATGATCCTGCGCTGGCCGACGCGGCCGCGAATGGGCAGTTTCTGCTCGTGCGGCGCGACGTGTACGAAAAGTTGGGAGGGCACGGGGCAATTCGCGGCGAGATTTTGGAGGATGTAGCTTTGGCGCGGAACGTGAAGAATGCGAAACTCGGAATTTATTTCGCAGCGCCGCTGGGAGTGGTGCGAACGCGGATGTATCGAAGTTTCGGCGCGATGTGGCAGGGGTGGACGAAGAACATGTATCCCTTGGTTGGGGGCACGGCGGGCTCGGTGGTACAGGAACTCGTGAAAGTAAGTCCGATCGTTGGAACGTTGCTTGCGGGCACCTTTGTGTGGCACGCGGGGCGTGGCGGGCACGTGGATTGGACGTTTGTTGGTGTGTTCTTGTTGATTATGCTGACGTTTCGATTGATACGGTATGCGCGTCAACTTTTGCAGAATCGCTACCCCGTGCGTTTCATCGGATACTATGTGCCTGCAGTGAGCATGTATGTAGCGGTCTTGCTTGCATCGTGGTGGAAGAATACTTGCGGGCACGTCGTGTGGAAGGGGCGAAGGTATCCCGCGGGCGCGCCCAGTGCATCATGAATCGTAAGAGGAAGCGATGATACGGATTACGCGGAAAGTGGAATTTTCGGCGGCGCACTTTTATCAGAACCCGAAGTTTTCGGCGGAAGAGAACAAGCGAGTGTTCGGGAAGTGCAGCAACACGCACGGGCATGGGCATAACTACATACTGGAAGTGACGATTGCGGGCGAGCCTGATCCGGAGACGGGAATGGTGCTCGATTTGAAAGAGTTGAAGGATATTTTGGAGCGCGAAGTGGTGGAGCGGATGGATCACCGTCACCTGAATTACGAAGTGCCGGAGCTCAAGGGGAAGATTCCCACGTGCGAGAACGTGGCGGCAGTGATCTGGCAATTGCTTGAGCCGAAGATCCGGCAGGGGAAGCTGGACCGGGTGCGTCTGTATGAGTCTGAGGATTTGTTTGCGGACTGCACCGCGGACGGCAGCGCCGGGCGGGAATCTCGATGAAGATTTCTTTGACGCGGCGGTACTGGTTTGCGGCTTCGCACCGGTTGCATTCGCCGAAGCTGAGCGAAGCGGAGAATCAGCGGCTCTATGGGAAATGCAACAATCCGTATGGGCACGGACACAATTACGGGTTGGAAGTTACGGTGACTGGCCCAGTAGACCCGGAGACGGGGATGATTGCGAATCTCGCGGAGCTCGATCCGTTTGTCGAGCGCGAGGTGATTGAGGCCTTCGATCATAAGTATCTGAACGAAGAGGTGGCCGAATTCAGGGCGATTGTGCCGACTACAGAGAATGTTTGCCGCGAGATTTACGGGCGGCTCGCGAAGTTTCCTCGGGCGCGCCTCGAGCGGGTTCGGATCGAGGAGACGAGCAAGAACAGCTTCGAATATGGCGGAGATGGGGCATAGGGAACATACAGACGATGACGAGCGGAGACGAAATGGCCGAGACGACTGAAATCATCATTCCCGAGACCAAGGGCGAGGAAACGATTGCGGATCTGGTGCGGAAGATGCTGCCGCTGCTGGGTGAGGATCCGAATCGCGAAGGGTTGCGGCGAACGCCGGAGCGTTTTGAAAAGGCGCTGCGATTTCTGACGAGCGGGTACCGGCAGGATCCGGAGAAGCTATTAAATGGAGCCATGTTTAGCGTGTGCTACGACAACATGGTGGTGGTGAAAGACATCGAGGTATACAGCTTGTGCGAGCATCACTTGCTGCCATTCTTTGGGAAGTGCCATGTGGCGTACATCCCGAGCAAGAAAGTGGTGGGCCTGAGCAAGATCGCGCGGCTCGTGAATATGTTTGCGCGGCGATTGCAGATTCAGGAGCGGCTGACGAGCAATATTGCGAAGGCGATTCAGGAGAAGTTGGCGCCGGAAGGCGTGGGCGTGGTGATCGAGGCGCGGCATTTGTGCATGGTGATGCGCGGGGTCGAAAAGCAGAATTCGGCGGCCGTAACAAGCGCGATGCTGGGGGCCTTTCGCGACCACAAGCAGACGCGAGATGAGTTTCTGGCGCTGATTGGCGGGAAGAGCTGAAGCAGGCGGCGACGCGCGCGGTCTGGGCAAGGCTTCGAGTGCGCGGTGCTCGCTAATCGGCCGGCCGGGATCGAATAGCGGAAGAACGGTAAGGTAAAACGGCGGCCGGAACTACAGGAATCGCTGTAAATCTCCTTTGCGGCGCGAATCCGTTATGCTACGATTTTTAGTGTCGAACGGGAAATAGAGAGAGACAGTAGGGAACGGCTTTTCAGAGGGGGAGGGGCGAGCTGATGGAAGCGAAAGCAGAGGTTATCGAGCAGTTCCGGACGCATCCGAAGGACACCGGTTCGCCGGAAGTGCAGATCGCGTTGTTGAGCGAGCGCATCAGCTACCTCACGACCCACCTCAAGTCCCACGCGAAGGATCACGCTTCACGACGCGGGTTGATCATGATGGTCAACAAGCGCCGTAGGCTGCTGGACTATCTGAATCGCCGCGACCCGGATCGGTATCGCGAGATTGTGGAACGACTCAGTTTGCGCAAGTAGCGCTTTCCCGGGCGGCCTTGCGGGCCGCGCGTTTCCCACCGCAGAAACCTCAGAAACGGCAAGAGAAGTTGAGCGCCATGCGGACGTAGAGGAAGCTATGGCCGAAGTGCGTCTGCCGGTGCGATTTTCTCCCCGAGTCGAAGCGATTTCCTGTTTGAATTTTTCACGAGAGCGAACTCTCGTATCTGAAATGGCGCACCCGATGATTCGGGGCGCGAAGGATGTGATTTGATGTTTGAACAAGTAAGCGTCGAGGTTGGCGGACGCACGTTGACGTTTGAGACAGGCAAGATGGCGCGGCAGGCGCACGGAGCGGTGGTGGCGCGGTATGGCGACACGGTGGTTCTGTCTACGGCCTGCATGGACAACAAGGCGACCGAGAAAGATTTTCTTCCTCTCACGGTGGACTACCGCGAATACACCTATTCGGCTGGCAAGATTCCCGGTGGATTTTTCAAGCGAGAAGGGCGGCCTTCGGAGCGCGAGATTCTGACGTCGCGGCTCACGGACCGGCCGTTGCGGCCGTTGTTCCCCGAAGGATGGTCGACGGAAACGCAGATTGTGGCAATGGTGCTTTCGGCGGATAGCGAGAACGATCCGGACGTAATCGGATTGACGGCGGCTTCGGCGGCGCTTTTTATCTCGAAGATTCCATTCACGAACCCGATTGCCGCGGTACGCGTGGGATTGATTGAAGGCAAGCTGGTGGTGAATCCGACGGTGGCGGAGCAGAAGACGAGCCTGCTGAACCTGGTGGTTGCGGGTTCGGATGAGGCGATCGTGATGGTGGAATCGGGCGCGCTCGAGGTGTCCGAAGATACGGTGGTGGACGCGCTGGAATTCGCGCACGCGGAAATTCGCAAGATTGTGGCGGCGATTCGCGAACTGCAAAAGCGTGTGAATCCGGCGAAAGTGGCTGTGAAGCCGCCGGCGTTCGACGAAGCGCTTTACAAAGACATCAAGTCGAAATTCGAAGACCGGCTGCGCGATGCGCTCGATACCGCGAAGCATCCCAAGAGCGAAAGCTACGGCCTGGTGGACGCGATCAAGGCTGAAATCATGGCGGCGATTCCGGAAGACGACGACGAGAAGCACAAGCTTGCGTACCGGGCATTCGAGCGGTTGCGCGAGCGGATTTTCCGCGACGACATGTTGCTGCGGAAGCGGCGTCCGGATGCGCGTGCGTTCGACCAGATCCGGCAGATTACCTGCGAAGTGGGAATCCTGCCGCGCGTTCACGGTTCGGCGCTTTTTACGCGCGGTGAAACACAGGCACTCGCCACTGCGACGCTCGGCACCAAAGAAGACATGCAGCGGCTTGATTTACTTTTCGAGGATGAAGCGTTCAAGCGCTTCATGCTGCACTACAACTTCCCGCCGTTTTCGGTGGGCGAAGTGAAATTTCTGCGGGGTCCGGGACGGCGTGAAATCGGTCACGGAGCGCTGGCCGAGCGCGCGCTGAGCAATTTGTTGCCGCCGGAAGCGGATTTTCCGTACGCGATGCGAGTCGTGTCGGACATTCTCGAGTCGAATGGGTCATCGTCAATGGCGACGGTGTGCGGCGGATCGCTCGCGCTGATGGATGCGGGAGTGCCGCTGAAGTCGGCGTGCGCCGGAATCGCGATGGGGTTGGTGGTGGAAGACGAGAAGTACGCCATCCTCACCGACATAGCGGGCGCGGAAGACCACTACGGCGACATGGATTTCAAAGTGGCCGGAACGCGGCAGGGAATCACGGCGCTGCAGATGGACATTAAAGTGGGAGGCGTCAGCATCGGGATGATGCGCGAGGCGCTGGCGCAGGCTCGGAAGGCGCGTCTCGAGATTCTGGACATCATGGACCGGACGATTTCGACCGGCCGCGCGGAGATTTCGACGTATGCGCCGCATCTTTACATGCTGAGCATCCCGACCGACAAGATTCGCGATTTGATCGGGCCGGGAGGCAAGAAGATCCGCTCGATCATTGAAGCGACCGGTGTGAAGATCGACGTGATGGACGACGGAAAAGTTCACGTGTTTGCGGGCAGCGGGCCGGCAGCGGAAGAGGCTTTGAAGATGATCCGGGACGTGACCGCGACCGCTGAAATCGGCAAGACGTATCTCGGCAAAGTGGTACGGATAGCGGAATTCGGGGCTTTCGTCGAGATTTTCCCGGGGACGGATGGTTTGCTGCACATTAGCGAAATCGCGGAGGCGCGGATTCGTTCCGTGCGCGACGAGCTGAAGGAAGGCGACCAGATTCTCGTGAAGGTGCTGGCGATCGAAGGCAACAAGATTCGGCTGAGCCGCAAAGCCGTGTTGCGCGAACAGCGTGACAAGCAAGCGCCGAAGCCAGAAGCTGCCGCCGGATAAATTTCGCGACCGGCAGTTGGATGGATTTAGGTTCAGGGGAGGCGAGCGATCGCCTCCCCTTTTTTATTTGGCTGGAGCTGGATCGGATTCGGGCTCGGGCGCGTCTTCGTCTTCGTACAGCTCCGTGGCGCGCTCGCCTTGCGGAGTGACAATCACGAAGCGGTAGCTTACGCGGTGAACGCGCCAGAGCGGGCGCGGCAACGCGACGCGCAGCTCGGTCGAGGAGATGAACTGCGTGGGAAGCTTGGTTTTTTCGCCCTGGTCAACACTAGCGACCACGGAATCGTTGGCGCGGAAATTCTTGCCGAGGACCGTTATTTCTGCGCTGGGCGGGCCGTCGGCGGTCATGAGCGGAAGCGGGCTTGGCGAGATCGAGAGTATTGCTCCGGGCGGCGGCGCCGGTGGAAGCTTGGCGGTAGGCAGAATTTCAATGTCGCGAGGCTCGGAGATTTGGAGGTTGCCTTCCGGATTCCTGACCCAGACGCGAATGGGGCCGCGTTCGCTGAGTGGCGCGCCGGAGTATTTGAGCTGGGACGGCGGAATGTGAATCTCGAGTATATCGGGCGCAATGTATTTTGGCGTGAGAACGAGCGGCGTTCTGCGCAAGACGTTCTTTTCGAGAGGGTCGGGTCCAACTACGACGACGCTCGCGCGAGTGAAGCCGCTGCCATGCAATAGGACGACAGCATCGCTCTTATCGGAAGCGTCGGCGGCCAGCCGGGCGGGCTCTGTCCTCATCAGGACAGGGCTGGCGGGGCTTGCGACGTAAAGAATTTCCTGCGCGCCCCCACCGGCTGGAGTTTTCTGCTCGGTGCCGTCGAGAGGCAGCCCGTTGCTTTGTGCCGCCTCCACTTCGTCGAGGTTAAAGGGCCAGAGCACGAGCTTGCGAGGGGATGCGAGGTACGACCACGGAACCGTGACGCGAATCCTGGTCGAATCAACGAACTCGCTGGCGAGAAATTCCCACGCTTTCCAGATGTCCTTTTTCGGCGTCGGCTCGGCGAGCAATACTTTCGTGCTGGCTGTGAAAAAGCTGCCCTCAAGCTCGAGCGACATGGTTTCCTCGCCGGCTCGCACGCGGACGGGATCGGAGAGGAAGGAAGGGGGCACATCTCCTGCGACAGTCACGGCCGAAAAGTCCGATGATGGATTTGCGCCGCCGCAATCGCTGCTACAGGAAGCGGGCGAGTCCGGGTCCACCAGCGCGAAATCAAGGCGCCCCGGAGTTGGTTCCGACGTGTCGGCCCACGTGACTTCGCCGGTTTTCGCGACGCGGACGGGAATTTTTATGAGCAGGTCCGGGCGGTCCCAGATCTCGATGCGTGCGGCGGTGACGCCCGATGTGCCTGGCGCGATTCGATAGCGAAGCTGAACCGCCGGTCCTGCCGGATCTTTCTTGCGGGTCTTGTGCGAGGGTGGCTTTGGGCTTTCGAGCGTAATTTCAGGGCGCGGCCCGTTCCGCGAGTCAGCCGATTTTTGAGCGAACGTACCGGCCGGGAACGCGAGAAGCAGCAGAGCCATTTGCGCGGAAGCTCGCGATGCGAGGAACCGCCGAGCAAAGCGCATTACGTGATGCGCTCAATGCGCGCGCCAATCTCGCTTAGCTTCTCTTCGATGCGTTCGTAGCCGCGATCGATATGATAGACGCGGTCGATGTAGGTTGTGTTTTCCGCCACGAGTGCCGCCAGAACAAGAGATGCGCTGGCGCGCAAATCGGATGCCGTGACGGGAGCGCCGCTGAGCGGGGTGGGGCCGGTGACGACAGCAAGATTGCCGTCCACAGCAATATTTGCGCCCATGCGCGACATTTCGCTGGCGTGCAGATAGCGATTTTCAAAGATTGTTTCGCGAATGTGCGAGACGCCCTGGGCCTGCGTCGCAAGCGTCATGAATTGCGCCTGCATGTCCGTGGCGAAGCCGGGATATTCTTCGGTGGTGACGTCGGCGGCCACAAGCTTTTTCCCCGCTTTGACGCGCATCGCATGGGTGCCTTCGCAGCGGATTTCGACTCCGCACTCTCGGAGCTTGTCGATGACCGCGCCGAGATGGCTGGGATCGCAGTTTTCGAGGAGCAATTCGCCGCCCGTAATTGCTCCGGCGACGAGAAACGTGCCCGCTTCGATGCGGTCGGGAATCACGGCGTGCGTGGCGCCGTGGAGCCGGTCAACACCCTGAATGCGGAGAGTGGCGGTGCCGCGGCCTTCGATTTTGGCGCCCATTTTCGTGAGCAGGTCCACAAGGTCGGTGACCTCCGGCTCGAGGGCGCAGTTTTCGAGGATGGTTTCGCCTTCGGCGAGCACGGCGGCGGTGAGAATATTTTCGGTGCCGGTGACCGTGATTTTCGGAAAGCGAAACGTGGCGCCGCGAAGCCGCTTGGCGCGCGCTTCGACGTAGCCGTGGTCCACTGTGGTTTCAGCGCCAAGTTTTTCTAGCGCCTGAATGTGCAGATCGATCGGGCGAGCGCCGATGGCGCAGCCACCGGGGAGCGAAACGCGAGCGTAGCCGAAGCGCGCGACGAGAGGGCCGAGCGTCAAGACCGAGGCTCGCATCGTCTTCACGAGTTCATAGGGCGCCTCCGCGTGCGAAACCGTTTCGGCTTGCAGGATGAATTGGCTGGGCGGAATGTCCGGGCTCTCGACGCGGCAGCGCATGTGCGCGAGAAGCTTGGCCATGGTGATGATGTCGCGGACTTTGGGAATATTTTGAAGGTGGACAGGCTCATTGGTGAGAAGCGCGGCGGCCATCGCCGGTAGAGCGGCATTTTTGGCGCCGCTGATTTGCACTTTCCCTTCGAGTTTTCGTCCGCCTTGGATTTTGAAGCGGTCCATTTTATTTTCCTCGACTCGTTTTCCGGGCTCGCGACGCTCGCGACGCTTCGAGCGCCTCACGCACGTTGCCTCTGGCGTCCGACAGGAGACGCTTGGCATCGCGCGCGCTTGTGCCGGACTTCAGCATAACCAGCGCAGCGGGCAGATCGTGTCCCGTTTGCCCCAAAGCGCGTGCGGCGGTAGACACACGAACGCCGGCGGCTTCCTGGAGAATCCGCACACCGCGGTGCCGCAACTTCTGATTTGTGAGCGCCACGTACACCATCCAGTTCTCGTAAACCCGCCCGAGGCGCACCATCGCAGTGGTGGAGAGCAGGTTCAGCACCATTTTTTGCGCGGTGCCTGCTTTCAAGCGCGTCGAGCCCGCAACTGCCTCGGCGCCTGTTTCCGGCACGATTGCGATCTTCGCTTCGCGCGCAAGTTGCGAGCGTGGATTCGAGGTGACTCCAATCGTCACCGCGCCGCGGCGATGCGCGAAATCGATCGCGCCGAGAACGTACGGCGTCGTACCACTCGCCGCGATCCCGACCACTACATCGCGCGGGGCGAGGCGTGCGGTTCGAAGATCCCGCGCGCCATTTTTGGCGGAGTCCTCGGCGCCTTCGACCGCGCCACGCACGGCTTTCGCGCCGCCGGCAATCAGCGCCTGCACCATCTTGGGGCCCGTGCCGAATGTCGGCGGGCACTCGGCAGCGTCCAGAACCGCGAGACGGCCGCTGGTGCCTGCACCGACGTAAAAAAGTCTGCCACCATTTGCGAGGCTGCGGACGATCGCGTCCACGGCTCGCGCGATTTGCGGCAGCTCCCTATGAACAGCGTGCGCTACGCTCTGATCCTCGCGATTCAGGACGCGAAGAATCTCGAGCGTCGATTTTTTGTCGAGCCCTCGCGAGCGAGGGTTCGTACGTTCGGTTCCGGTCGGTTTCAACCGCGCGCCTCAGTGAGAGTATCCAGTATACCGGGAGGAGGCGCCTCGATTGGAGGCTGCGAGAGAATCCGTTGAGGGATGTGACGAGGAAGTTATCGAGCGGGGGCGGGCCCCGCGGTAAGGCCCAAGGCCTCGAAAATCGCGTCGTGGAGGGCGGGGCGGACCTGGCGGATCTTGATGTTGTCCACGGTGGGATTGACGCGATTTGTGAGCAGGATGATGAATAGATCGCGATCGGGATCGATCCAGAGCGACGTTCCGGTGTAGCCGTAGTGGCCAATGCTGTGCGGCGAGAAGTAGCGGCCCGTGGCGGCGGGGTCGAGCGGCGCATCCCAGCCGAGAGTGCGCGTGGAATTGGCGATGGTCTGGTGCGCGGTGAAGTCCGCAATCGTTGCGCGAGAGACGACGCGATGATGCGCGTAGATGCCGCCGTTCAGGATCATCTGCGCGAAGCTGGCGACGTCGCCTGCAGTGGAAAACAGGCCGGCATCACCGGCGATACCGCCCATGGCCCAGGCGTTCTGATCGTGGACTTCGCCCTGGATCAACCGTTTGCGGTAAGTCTGGTCATTTTCAGTGGGAGCGATCCGGGCGCGGAGCGAGCGCGGCGGATTGAAGCGGGAATCTTTCATTCCGAGCGGGTCAAAGATTTCTTTCCGCGCGAATTCTGAAAGCGTGTCGCCGGTGAGGCGTTCGACAATTTCGCCGAGCAGAATGAAACCGAGATCGGAGTATTCGATATGCGTGCCGGGTTCATGGACGAGCGGCTCGGCCAGGACGCGCTTGAGGACCGTGTCGTGCCCTTTCGCGTCCTTGTAGAAGTCGCGATGGGCCGGGAGGCCTGAATCGTGAAGGAGGAGCATCCGCGGGGTGACGCGCGCTCGCCAGGAAGGATTGGGATCGGCTTTTGCGGCGGCGCTCCATTCCGGCAGCAGACGCGAGAGGGGCGCGTCGAGATCGAGGCGTTTCTGCTGAACGAGAATCATCACCGCCGTGGTTGTGGCGATGGGCTTGGTGAGCGAGGCGAGATCGTAGATCGTGCTGGCCTCGACAGCGGTCGCTTTTGCGTCGCGCGTAAATTTCCCGAATGGATGAATGACGAGCTTGCCGTTCAGCCCGATGGCTAGAACGCCGCCAGGGAACGCACCATCGGTGACGGCACGATCAAGCAGAGCGAATGCGGGCGCGAGGCGATTCGAGACTGGCGCCGGAGCGGGTGCGAGCGTCATCGGGTTCGCTGCTATTTCGAGGCCCTCGCCGCGTTTAACGGTATTCGGAACCGTTACCGGAATATGCCCCCCGATGGCGACCTGTCCGAAAAGCGCGCGGATGGCGGCGCGTTGCGAGACGTCGTTCGTCGAAAATTCGCCGAGCCATGTGCTTGCGTCGGGAAAGCGTTCGATCAGATACGGGCTTCCGAATGCGATTACGGCGCAGGGTTTTCCGGCTGCGAGGATTTGATTGACGAAGGCGCGCTGATCATCCGGAAAACCAACGTTGCCTTTCCGGTCGGCGACGCGAACGAAAAGGGCGGCGATCGCGACGTCGTAGGTGTCCGGCGCAGGGAGTTTCAACGTGCTGACGCTGACGAATTGCGTGTCGGCACGAAGCGCTTTGAGAGAGTCGACGCGCCAGCGAATTTCGGTTTCGAGGGTGGCGCCGGGATACGCGTCGGGATCGGCGGAAAGCGAAACGAGCAGAACGCGTAGCGGGCGAGTCGAGTCGAGAGGCACAACGTGGGCTGCGTTGCGGAGCAAAGTGACGCCACGGTCGGCGATGCTTTGCGCGTCCTCGGCAAATTTCGGCAGGCCGAATGTTTTGTTGAGGCGCGGGATGTTGGCCATGCGGTCTTTGTCCAGGCCAAGCCGCGCTTTCGCAAGAAGGATTCGCCGGACGGATTCGTCAATGCGCTTCACAGAAATTCGTCCGGAGGCGACTGCGTTTTCAAGGCCAGCGAGTGCGGCGTCCGGCACCGGAGGCATGAGGACGACGTCCGCTCCCGCTTCGACGGCGCGTACCGCCGCTTCGCCCGGCGGATACATCGAGGTGACGCCGCCCATGTCCATCGCGTCGGTGACGATCAAGCCGCGAAATTTCATTTCGTCGCGCAGGAGGCCCGTGAGGATGTTGCGCGAAAGCGTTGCCGGAACTGTGACGTCCGGTTCGAATGCAGGCACCGCGAGGTGCCCGGGCATGATCGAGCTGACGTTCGCGGCGATTGCGGCGCGGAAGGGAACGAGCTCGTTGCTCTCGAGCTCTTTGCGATCGTCTGGAACCACCGGAAGCAAAACATGCGAATCAACGCTCACGTCACCGTGGCCCGGAAAGTGTTTCGCTGTGGCGAGTGCGCCATTTTCTTCGACGCCGCGGATGAATTGAGCGGCGTATTGGGCAACTTGCTGTGGATCTTCGCCGAATGAGCGGATATTGATAATCGGATTGGCGGGATTGTCGTTCACGTCGGAATCGGGCGCGAAGATCCAGTGGATTCCGGCGGCGCGAGCTTCGAGAGCCGTGTCTCTGCCAACGGTATAGGCGAGTTTTGGATCGCCCGTGGCGCCGATCGCCATGGCCGAAGGGAAATTCGTGCCCTCGTCGAGCCGCATCCCCGTGCCACTTTCAAAATCGGCACTGATGAGGAGAGGAATTCTGGCGTGAGACTGAAGCTCGTTGGTGATCACCGCCGTGGAGTAAACCTGGCTGCGCTCGATGCCGAGCGGGGAACGGATCGTCCCGACGATGAACCCGCCGACGTGGTTATCTTCCACCTGGTGCAGCAGTTCTTTGTAGGCGAGGCTTTCTGTCGACGTGAAGACGCCGAAATAATACGGCATCAGCATCTGGCCGATCTTTTCGCGCACGGTCATTTTTTTCAACGTGGATTCGACCCAGGCGGAATTGCCGGTTGACGCGCGAGGTTTCGCGGGCGGAGTTTTCTGCGAGCGGGCGGGAGCTGTCATGAGAAGGAGCAGTGCTATCGCGAAGAGCCCGAGTGTCTGTGACGAAGCGCTTCGGGCGTTCCATGTTGACGCCTGCATCCCGCGGCTGTATATAGCACACGGCTTCATGCGGCACAACCGAACCTCCCAGCCTATGTTTCGTTTCCGTTTACTCACACTCATTTCGTTAGCGGCCGGCGCGGCTGTCTTTGTGGGCGCATTCCGGTCCTGGAGGGTACCTGCGCCCGCGCAGGCGACTTCGGGTGCGCCTGCGAGCGGCGAGAGCGGCCACACCAATACCGGAATCGATGTACTGGAAGCGGAAAAATTTGCATCGCTGCGCGGCAAACGAGTGGGATTGATTACAAACCAGACGGGACTTGATGCGTACGGCCATCGAACGATTGATTTGCTGTCGCGGGCGGAGGGCGTGAAGCTCGAGGCAGTGTTCAGCCCAGAGCACGGAATTGCGGGTGTGGCGGACGCTTCGGTTGCGAATCAAGCGGACGCTGCGACGGGGCTGCCGGTGTTCAGCCTCTACGGGGCGACCCGGCGGCCCACCCCCGAGATGTTGCGCGGACTCGACGCGCTCGTGTTCGACATTCAGGACGCGGGCGTGCGGTTCTATACCTACATCACAACGATGGCTTATTGTATGGAAGCGGCGGCCCGCGAGCATATCGTGTTCTACGTGCTCGACCGGCCGAATCCGCTGGGCGGGGAAGCGATCGAAGGACCGGTGCTCGATCGCGACCGGATTTCGTTCGTGGGATATTTCCCGATGCCGGTGAAGTATGCGATGACGATGGGCGAGCTGGCCAAAATGTTCAATGTCGAAAATAAAATCGGCGCGGATGTGCACGTGATTGCGATGCAGGATTGGCGCCGCCGGGATACGTACGACATGACCGGGCTCGCATGGATTCCGCCGTCACCAGCGCTGCGAACTTTGCGGGCCGCTTTTGTGTATCCCGGCGTTGAGATTCTTCAAGCCGGAGGCGTGTCGGTTGGGCGCGGGACGCCAACACCTTTTGAGGTGTTTGGCGCGCCCTGGATCGATTCAGTTGCGTTAGCCGCGGATCTTAACCGCCGGGCGATGCCTGGCGTGCAATTCGCGGTGACGCAATTCACGCCTTCGAGTGGGATGTTCAGCGGAACGCTGTGCAGCGGGATCGCGATCGACGTGAGGGATCGGGGCGCGTTTCAGCCCGTGCTGATGGGGCTTGAGATTGCATCCGCTCTGCACCGACTGTATCCGGAGCAGTTTCACGTCGAGAAGATGATCGAACTTCTCGGTTCGCAGGCGACGGTCGAGCGACTCTCGCGCGGAGATGATCCAAAGGAAATCGCGGCGGGGTGGAAGCCTGAGCTCGACAAGTTTCGAGCCTTGCGCGAAAAATATCTCCTGTACCATTAAGGTGCTGGTGCGCGGTGCTGGGGACTTACGATGCCCGACCGACCGAAAGCTTGGCTCGCATGGAGCAGCGGCAAAGACAGCGCGTGGTCGCTACATGCCGTGCGGCAAGCCGGCGATTTCGAAATCGTAGCGCTTATGACTACGATCAACCGCGCACATGGTCGAGTGGCGATGCACGCCGTGCGCGAAAGCCTGGTGGAGATGCAGGCTGCAGCGGCGGGCCTGCCGCTCGTGAAAGTGCCGATTCCGGCGCTCTGCCGCAACGAAGACTACGAGCGAGCCATGAGCGAGGCCATGACGCGGGCGAGGGACGAAGGAGTGCGACACGTGGTCTTCGGTGATTTGTTCCTCGAAGATATTCGCGAGTATCGCGAAAAACAGCTTGCGGCATGCAAGATGAAGGGAGTGTTTCCGCTTTGGCGCAGGGACACGCGGCAGCTTGCTGGCGAAATGCTGGCAAGCGGGCTGTCGGCATATATCACTTGTGTTGACCCGGCGAAGCTCGATCCCGCTTTCGCCGGACGCCGCTTCGACGTGGAGTTTCTGGAAGCGCTGCCGCAGGGGGTTGATCCGTGCGGAGAAAACGGAGAGTTCCACACCTTCGCGTGGGCGGGGCCGATGTTCGAGCGCCCAATACCCGTGAGCGCGGGTGAGATCGTCGAGCGGGATGGATTCGTATTTGCGGATCTTGTGCCGAACGAATCGGTGGCGCCCAGGGGAAACGTCGCAGCCCGGGCGGAGACGCATCCTGGCGATTGAGTTTGAACCGAGGGCTTCGTGCAGATTTGTTCGTTACTACCGTCAGCGACTGAAATTCTCTACGCGCTAGGACTGGGCGACTCCGTAGCGGGGGTGACGCATGAGTGTGATTTTCCGCCCGACGCGGCGAAGAAGCCGCCGCTGATTCGACCGCGAGTTGACCCGCAAGCACCGCCCGCGACGATCGATCGCCAAGTGACGGAACTTGTCTCGCGCGGCGAGAGCATTTATGCGGTGGACGCCGATCTGCTCGCATCGCTCGCTCCCGATCTGATTATTACGCAGGACCTTTGCCACGTCTGTGCGGCGTCGCCTGACGACCTGGCCACGGCCCTCACGCGCTTTTCGAAGCCGCCGAGGATACTCGCGCTGACGCCGCATTCACTTGCCGATGTGTGGGATGACATTCGACGGATCGGCGAAGCGACCGGGCGGCGCCGCGATGCCCAGGGACTGGCGATCACGCTCGAACAAAGAGTAGCTGCAATCGAAATGAAAGTGGCCGGCGTCCCGCGGCCGCGAGTGCTCTGCCTCGAATGGATGGATCCGTTCTACGTCGGCGGGCACTGGGTGCCGGAGATGGTGGCGAAAGCAGGGGGCGAGGATGTATTGGGGCGGGCCGGCGAGCCGTCATTTCGCGCGACGGCGCAAGCGATCGCGAACACGAACGCGGAGATCATTGTCGTGATGCCGTGCGGATACGGGGCGGCGCGAGCAGCAGCGGAATTTAAGTTCGAAAAGCTGCCCGAGAGCTGGAGCAATCTTCCGGCAATACGAGATCGACGGATTTTCGCGGTCGATGCGAACAGCTTTTTCTCGCGGCCAGGACCGCGGCTTGCGGAGGGAGTCGCACTTCTCGCTCACATCTTCCATCCGGATCTTGTGACTTGCGACTTACCCGATGGGACCTTCCGCAAGATCTAGATGGCGCTGAAACGCACGGTTAAGCGGGCAATCGTTTCTGCCAGTGCCGGTAGAAAATCAGCCCTACGAACATCAACGCCACGCCGATTGACGACCGTACGGGTCGCTGGACCCAAATGCTGATCGTGAGCGCGAGTGCGCCGATCACAAACACCACCGGTACCACCGGGTAGCCCCACGTGCGATAGGGACGCGGCATGTTTGGTTCCGTGCGCCGAAGGCGAAGCATCGCGACGACAGCCAGGCCGTAAAAAATCCATCCCGCGAAAATGAAGAGGGAAGTCAGGTCTTCGAACGTGCCGGTCAAGGCCATCAGACTCGCGAGAATGCATTGAAATATCAGCGCATTGCCGGGCGTTCGGAACTTTGGATGAATGGCGGCTGCGAATCGAAAGAAAATTCCGTCGCGGGCCATCGCGTAATCCACGCGGGCGCCGCTCAGCACGGATGAATTCAAGGTGCCGAGCGCGGAGACAATCATCGCGAGCGTAATCCAGAGCGCCGCTCCTCTTCCGGCGAAGCTTTCGACTACATCCGATGCAATGTGCTGCGAGGATGCGACCACGCCAAATGGAAGCGTGTAGAAGCACACGGCGCTTACCAGGCTGAAGAGAACGATCACGAATGCGACACCGCCGATCAGCGCTCGAGGAATATTGCGGCCTGGATTGCTGATTTCTGAGCCAACGAGGTTGACGTCCTCCCAGCCGTCGAAGACCCAGAGCGCCGCTGCCAGAGCTGCCAAAAATCCGGTGAGAGTGCCGAAGCCCGGAGCTTTCTGCCAGATCGGTTGAAAATTTGATGCGCTACCATGGGAGAACGCGAACCCAAAGACGATGATCGCGACGACTGACGCTATCTTGATGAATGTGAGCGCTATCTGCACCTGGCCGCCGAGTCGAACGCCGAGGTAATTAATGAACGTGAGCAGAAGGAGCGCACCAACGGCGAGTGGCTGCGCCCACGTGAAAATAAATTCGGACGGGTGATTTGCGAAGAAGGGCAATTGAAAGTGGAATGTGTAAAGCGGCGCCGAGACGATCGGAAAGAGAAAGCCAATAAATCGCAAGAGGCCTGCGGCAATCGAAGCGGTCGAAGCCGGACGCCCCACAATCGAGTGCGTCCATCCGAAAATGTATCCCCACACGGGTCCAAATCCGCGGCGCAAATAGGCATATTCGCCCCCGGCTTCGGGAATCGCCGCGCCGAGTTCCGCAAAACTCAGCGCCCCGAACATTGACAACACGCCGCCGACGATCCACGCAGCGAAAACGATAGAGGTGGATCCGGCTTCGCGCGCCATCTCCGCCGGCTTCAGAAATATTCCGGTGCCGATCATTGTGCCGACGACGATCGCCGCAGCGGCCCAAGCGCCGAGCGCGCGAACGAGTTCGAGCGGCTGCTTGGGTTTCGCTTCGGTGGAGGTGGGCTTCAAGATTCTCCGTGATATTTAAGTATGCGACGGTTACGACGGCGGTCGCCGAGACACAGCCGGCGCTCCGTTAAGAGTCGCAACGCTTACGAGCGAGCCTACCGCGAACGTAACGATCGTGCCGACGAGTACATACCAAGTCCATGCCAGCGGCGTGTACATTTTGATGCCGATCATGAATGCCAATCCCACCACGAATCCCGTGAGCGCTCCTGTTTCGTTGGCGCGCCGGTTCCAGGTGCCGAGAAGAAACACTCCGAGCAAAGCCCCGTAGCTAATCGAAGCAATCGTGAGCCCGGCGATGAGCACTTTTCCCCAGCGAATCAGGCCGAGAGCCGCAAGCACCGCGCCCCAAATGAGTGTCATGAGGCGCGAGCCCCAAAGGGGCTTCGACTCGGTGGGGCGCCAGATGCCGAGGTCTATGATGCTGGAGGAAGCGAGGGAGTTCAATGAGCCGCTGGCGTTGGACATCGCGATCGCAAAGATCGAAGCGAGTACCAAACCCGCGAGGCCGATCGGCATGTCGTGCACGATGAATTGCGGAAAGATGCGGTCGGAATCGCCCGAGGGAACTGGCAGCGCGGCGTGTTGCGCGTAAACGAAGAGCATCACCCCGATCACGAGAAACAGAGCGAATTGGAAGAAAACGACGAGGCCGCTCGCGAGGAGCGCCGTCTTGCTGTCGCGCTCATTGCGGGCAGCGAGTAGGCGCTGCACCATTGTTTGATCCGTTCCGTGGCTTGCCATCGTGAGAAACGTGCCGCCGAGAATGCCAGCCCAGAAGGTGTAAGTTTTCGTGAGGCTGAACGTAAAGTCGAAAATCGTGAGCTTACCGCCGGCAGCTGCAGCCACCTGCGTTACCTCTGGCCAGCCGCCTGGGATTTTGTGCAGCAGCAGAAAAAACGCGGCGACCGAACCCGTGAGATACATCGCGAACTGAATCACGTCTGTCCAGATCACGGCGCGCATGCCGCCTTCAAACGTGTAAAACAGCGTGAGCAACGCCACGATCAGAATCGAAATGCGGTCGCCAGTTCCAAACGCCACGCTCACCACTTTGCCGATGGCCGATATTCGAACGCCTTCGGCAAGCGCGCGCGTCAGCAGGAAGACGACCGCGGCGGCCGAACGCATTCGCGTCCCAAATCGCTTTTCGAGAAGCTGGTAAGCCGTGTAGAATTCGCCCTGGAAATATTGCGGGATCAAGACAACACACAGCACCACGCGCGCGACCAGGTAGCCCAGCACGATTTGCAAAAAGCCGAGGTTTCCGCCGAACGCAATGCCAGGAGTGCCGATAATTGTGAGAGTGGAAGTCTCGGTGGCCACAATGGAGCACGCGATCGCCCACCACGGCGCTGAGCGGCCGCCCAGAAAATAGTCGCGCAGATTTTGTTGTCCACGGCGGAAACGGGCGCCGAAATACGTGATGCCGACCAGGTAGAGAACGATGATGGCGAAGTCGGTTGGGCTGATTTGCATCGCGCGCCAATTTGCTGAAGGCCGGCGGGTCGCGCGATGCTAACTGCGGGGTTCGAAGCGTGTCAAGCCTAGCGAGGATGAATGCCCTCTGAAACGCAAGCGTCTGGCACAGCCTATTTTATCGGGCTTGACGGCGGCGGAACGAAAACGGATTGCGTACTGGTGGACGCGGCAGGCACGATGCTGGCGCGTTCGACGGCTGGGCCATCGAATCCGATTCGCGCGGGATATGCGAAGGCCTGGTTCACGCTGAGCGACGCCGCCGATGTGGTGCTCGAGCACCAACACATCAAGGCGCGAGATATTCGAGGGATCTACGCCGGGATTGGCGGAGCGGGACGCGAAGTGGTGGCGAAGCGGTTGGCCACATTTCTCGAGAACGCGTTTCCCGAGGCGGTCGTGAAGGTGACGACGGACCTGGCGATTACGCTGCAAGCGGCTGTGGGCGACGGCGAAGGAATCATTCTCGTGATTGGGACGGGCTCAGCCGCGTACGGCCGCAATGCTCGCGGCGAAACCGCGCGTGCGGGCGGGCGTGGTCCGTGGTTCAGCGACGAAGGCAGCGCGTTTGACATTGGGCGGCGGGCACTTGCCGCAGTCGTGCGTGCCGAGGAAAATCGCGGGCCCGGGACGGCGCTTTCCGCGCGCGTGTTGCAATGGCTGGGTTGCTCGGAATGGAATCGAGTGCTCGATTGGGTGGTGAAGAATCCCGACGACGTGTTCCCGCGGATTTTTCCGCTCGTCGCGGAGTTGGGCGATGGCGGCGATCCGGTTTGCCGCGAAATTTTATCGGATGCGGCTGAGTCGCTCGCCGAGCTTGCCGCGAGCGTGCTCGCGCGGTTGAAGATGAGCGGTCGCGAGATTTCGATTGCAAAGGCAGGCGGCACCGTGGGACGCAGCAAATTCTTCGACGCGGCGATCGACGCGGGACTGACGCGCGTGGCGCCGCGCGCGCGGCTCATTCCGCTCGAGAGGAAGCCCGCCGAAGCGGCTGCGCAACTCGCGATTCGTCTCCGGCAGCGCGAGGCCCATGCCGGATGATGTTTCGCCGGCTGCCAGCCGTGCGCGGTCGGCACCGGCGGACGAAATCAAACCCCTCGTGCACGACGCGGACGAGGCAACACTTCTCGCGCTTGTCGAAAATCCGCATTTAGAAGAACCCCAAGTGGTCCAGCTGCTCGAGCGATTAGATCTTCCCGGGACCGTCCTTTCGGCCATTGCCGGAGCGGGGAAGTGGACTGCGAGCGAAGCCGTGCGGCTGCGTCTCGCGCGGCATCCGCACACGCCCCGGCGCATCGCGCTCACGCTACTGCGGCAATTATTTCTGTTCGACCTCGTACGCGTAAGTTTGCTGCCGTCGGCGCCTGCGGAAGTGCGGCGCGCGGCAGAAGGAATTATTCTGGCGCGCATACCGCATCTCCCCGTGGGTGAAAAATTGACGCTGGCGCGGCGGGGGCCTTCGAGAATCGCGGGAGCCATTCTGGCCGAAGGGCAGGCACAGGCCGTGAAGCTGGCCCTCGGGAATGCGTTCCTCACCGAGAGCCAATTGCTGAAGGTGCTCGCGAAGCCAGACGTACCGGAGCGCGTGGTCGTTGCGATTGCCCAGCATCCCAAGTGGTCCTGCCAGTACAATGTGCGCCTGGGGCTGATGCGGAATGCGCACACGCCGGCGCCCATCGTGCTCGCCATTCTTCCGAATCTCACGATGAGCGACTTGAAAGAAATCGTTAAGCAGGAACCGATCGCGCCACATTCGAAGAAATACGTTCAGAGGGAGCTGGCGCGACGAGCGGCGGGCGCAAGGGAAGTCTCAGACTAACTGCGTAGGCGAGAGCACACGGAGCGAAATGCCGAAACAATCGACGCAGATGCGACTGATCGTTGTGCTTGGTGGAATTGTGTTCATCGGCGTGCTGCTCTATTCGACGCTGCAGCAAACGCACAAGGAATACGAGGTCTGCGTGAGTTTCAAGGACCGTTCGCATTGCGCCACGGCGAGAGGCTCCACCGCCGAGGAGGCTATCCGGAGCGCCAGGGACATCGATTGCGGGCTGATCACGAACGGTCGCGACGAGGTGATGGCCTGCAACGACGTGCAGCCCACCAGCGTCCGCGAAATAAAGTAACCGGCTCCCCGATCGTCTACTTCCTGGCAACTTTGAGAGCGACGGGCGTGCCGAGCATCCGAAGGTAAGTCATGAGCTGGGCGCGATGATGGATCTCGTGCTCGTTCAGCCCGAATAGAATTACGGCCACCTTGCGGCGGAAGCCGAGATCTTCGTGTGCGCGCTCTTCGTCGAACACCGCTTCCGGTAGAGCCGCGACGGCAGCGATGGTCTCGCGGTGCACGCGCTCCGCATTTTTCACTTCTTCCTCGAGTGAGCCGGGAGTACCCATCACCGCGTGCAAGCCTTTCGGCACGCGAATTTCGTAGTATGTGAAATCACCATTGAGCGCACAGCGCCGCACTCCTTCTTCGGAGGCCCACAAGTGGCGCAGCAATTCTCCCACGTTCAGCGCGCCCGGTTCGGGTTTCCATTCCATGTGCTCGGGGCGCAGCGTGGCGAATATGTCGCGGGTGCGAGCCCGAATGGCTTCTTTCTGCTTCAGGAAAAATTGCTGGAGCGTCATTCGGGGATTATATATCACCCGACGCGAACGCTTTCGGTGTCCAACCTATGGACGGGTGGGAGCTCGCGTGAATTGACAGTTCCCGGTTCGCCGCTTAGCATTAAATCTCTCTGGGTGGATGCGGCCACGAATATGACGCGGTGTTTGAATTGTGGGGCGGACCGGGACGCTGACGTATGCGAGTCTTGCGGCCTTGGCTCTACGGCTGCAGAATTTTCTCTGCGCAGCAAGCTGCTGAATCGCACAGCGATATTTCTGCTGGGCGCGATTGCATTCGTTGCCGCGAGCGGGCGCTATCCGGCGCTCGACCTCGATGCGATTGTCATTTTCATCGGAGTGCTCTTTTTCCTCACGCTGGGCGTTGCTATCTGGGTGGAGCGCCGCGCGCTTCGCCACGCCGAAGTCGAAGCGTTGAAGCGGGTCTACTACGGGCTCATTCCGCTGCCGTGGCTGCTCGCCATTTTGTTGCTGGGCAACGGTGCGCTGGACCGCTCGACGCCACAGATCGAATCCGCGAGAGTCGTAGGGAGATTTGCGATGCGCGGGCCCGTACCGAGCCGAAGGCTCATCGTGAATTCATGGAGAGAGGGGCGGCGTTTCGAGCGCGTCCCCGTGGATCCCAGTGATTTCGATCGCTTCACGACGGGCGATGTTGTTGCCGTGCAGGTGAAGGGTGGGCTGGTCGGGATCCCGTGGGTGTCGGGCGTCTCGCGGCCTTGATGCCTGCGAAATCGGCGCCGTCTAGATTCTTGCCGGATTTTCGCGACGAATGAATTCGCCGGCGCCTGGCTTGCCGACGAATTTGCCGTTCTCGATGATGGTGCGCCCGCGCGACAGAACGATTTTGGGCACTCCCTTCACGCGTATCCCTTCGAACATCGAATAATCTACGCGCATGTGATGAGTTTTCGCGCTGATCACTTGTTCCTCGTTGGAGTCAAAAACGATTAAATCCGCATCCGAACCGACCGCGATGGTGCCCTTGCGCGGATATAGGCCGAAAAGTTTTGCCGGCGCCGTGGATACGAGTTGCACGAACCGGTTCGGCGAAAAACGGTTTCCGTGGACGCCGCCCGTATAGACGAGGCTCAGCCGGTGCTCGATCCCCGGGCCGCCGTTCGGAATTTTCGTGAAGTCGTCTTTACCGAGTTCCTTTTGTTCTTTGAAGCAGAACGGGCAGTGGTCGGTGGAGACTACCTGCAAGTCGTCTTGCGCGAGTCCCTGCCATAGCTTTTCCTGGTGCCACTTTTCCCGCAACGGTGGCGTGAACACGTATTTGGCGGCTTCAAAACCAGGCGCATCCATATTGTCGAGCGAGAGGTAGAGATACTGCGGACACGTCTCGGCGAACGCATGTAAGCCCCGGTCGCGCGCTTCGCGCACTTTTTCGAGGGCTTCGTTGCAGGAGAGGTGCACGATATAAACGGGCGCGCCTGCCATTTCCGCGAGCGCGATGGCGCGCGACGTTGCCTCCGCCTCCGCCGTCACGGGGCGCGTGAGCGCATGATATTTCGGCGCACGTTTTCCCTCGGCCAGCGCGCGCTGCACGATTACGTCGATCGCACCGCCATTCTCGGCGTGCATGCAAACCATTCCCCCGCTATTTGCAGCGGCGGACATCGCGCGGAAGATCGAAGCATCGTCGAGCATAAAGACGCCCGGATAGGCCATGAATAGCTTGAAGGTCGGCACGCCTTCGTGGACGAGCGTTTTCATTTCGGCGAGCTGTGCGTCTTTCAATTCCGTAATGATGCAGTGAAACGAATAATCGATCACCGCCTTGCCGTCGGCCTTTTTCATCCACGTGTCGAACGCTTCATGGAGCGTTTGACCTTTGTACTGAATGGCGAAATCGATCAGTGTGGTGGTGCCGCCGTACGCCGCTGCCACGGTGCCCGATTCGAAATCGTCCGCGCTCCTCGTGCCGCCGAAAGGCATGTCGAGGTGAGTATGCACGTCGATTCCGCCCGGCATCACGTACGCCCCGGCGGCGTCAATGAGCTTTCCGGCGTTTTCCGTCGGTAGATCTTTACCGATCGCGACGATCCGGCCTGCGACAATGCCCACGTCGCTCGCGTAGGTGTCTGTCGCAGTGACAACTGTGCCGTTGCGAATAATCGTGTCGAACCGCATGGAGCGTGGCCTCCTCGAGTACCCTGCAGGGCGTGTAGCTTACACCCGTTTCAGATTCGCCGGCATCCCGCAGCCGCGCGCGTGCATTGCGCGTGACGAAATCTGCACCTTTTACCATTCCGTGTCAAAACTCACAAGGAAGATGGCGACATTCATCGGAAACGGCACTAGAATGGCCTCTTTCCAGGATCCCACTTTTCGGAACAAATCGAATTCATGAACCTACGCGAAACGGCTCCTCAGCTTCCACCCGAGCAATACGAAAAGAATTTTTCGGAGCTGGTGCCTGCTATGACGTCGAGCCAGGCGGCCCTGGAAGCGGCTCGGTGTCTGTATTGTTTCGATGCACCGTGCATCCAGTCTTGTCCCACGCACATCGATGTCCCCACGTTTATCAAGAAAATATACACGGGCAATTTGCGAGGGTCTGCGCGTGTAATTCTCGAATCGAATATTCTCGGAGCCAGCTGCGGCCGCGTTTGCCCCACCGAGGTGCTTTGCGAAGGCGCTTGCGTGATGCACGAGAAAGGCCAGAGGCCGATCGAGATTGGCCGGTTGCAACGTCATGCGGTGGATTACGTTCTCGATCGCGAGATTCAGCTTTTCCATGCGGGCACGCCGAACGGCAAACGCGTGGCCTGCATCGGTTCCGGGCCCGCGTCGCTTGCGTGCGCGGCCGAGCTTGCGCAAGCAGGCTATCGCGTCACGATTTTTGATCGCAATGATGTACCGGGCGGCCTCAATACGTATGGCATTGCGGCGTACAAGTTGCGCGCTCACGATTCGCTCCGCGAGGTGGAGGCGATTCGCAGGCTGGGCGTCGATTTCCGGCAGAAAACCGAAGTGGGCCGCGATGTGCCGTTCGCGCAGCTCGAGCAGGAGTTCGACGCGGTTTTTATCGGCGTGGGCCTCGGCGAGACCTGGGACCTCGCGGTTCCCGGCGAGAATCTGATTGGCGTTTGCGGCGCGATGGAGTTTATCGAGGCGACGAAACTGCGCTCGTTCGCCGAAGTGCAAGTGGGGCGCCGCATCGCTTGTATCGGGGCGGGGAACACTGCGATCGACGTAGTGACGGCTGCGAAGCGGCTTGGCTCGGAATCCGTGCACTTGATCTACCGGCGAGGTGAAAAAGAAATGCCGGCGTTCCGCTATGAATACGATCTGGCGAAGCTGGACGGTGTGAACTTTCATTGGTACACGCAGCCGGTGCAAATTATTGGGGAAGGTGGGCGAGTCTCCGCAATCAAATGCGTGCAGACGCGGCTCGAACCCGGGAGCGGCCGCGAACGTGGCAAGGTCGGGCCGGTCCCGGGCAGCGAGTTCGAAATCGCCGTGGATATGGTTGTTCGCGCCATCGGTCAAAAACCAGTCACGGACCTATTTCGTGCGGTACCAGGAATTGAGGTGCGAGATAAGGGCACGATCGCGATCAGCGACCAGTATCAAACCGGGGCCCCGAAATATTTCGCAGGCGGCGATTGCACCAATGGAGGCAAAGAAGTTGTCGATGCGGTCGCAGACGGCAAATCAGCGGCACGAGGAATCGATGCTTGGCTCGGCCGGCCGCGCGCCCGGAACTGACGGCTCGTGCGGCTTCCCGATACGCTTCGAGTTCGCCTTCCGTTTCTCGATCCCCTCGAATCTGACTGGGATCCCGTCCCCAAAGCAGCACTCATCGCGTGGACTATCTTTTATGGATTGTTTCTGTATCAGGCGGCGCGTGGCGCCGGAATATTGCTCTTGATGGACGTTGTGTTCATCCCGATTCACGAGGGCGGACATCTCCTGTTCAGGTTTTTTGGTGAATTTATCAGCGTCGCCGGCGGGACGTTCCTGCAGCTCGCGGTGCCCCTCATGCTTGCGACATACTTCTTTTTTCAGCGCCAAGCTCAGGGCGTCGCGTTCTGCCTGTTTTTTATGTTCGAGCAATTCCTGCCGATTGCGACGTACATGGCTGACGCCCGGGCGCAAGAACTTCCGTTGCTCACGATCGGAGATGGCGACGACGTGATTCACGATTGGAACTACCTGTTCGGAAAGCTTGGCCTGTTGCAGCATGATACGCAGATCGCGGGAACCGTACGCATTGCCGGCTGGCTAGGTATGCTGGGGGTGGTCGCATGGTTCGTTTGGCGCGGCACAAGATCCACCGCGGCCACAGAGAAGCACGTATGAACGAGGGAACCGGCCAACGCAATATGCCTGCGACTCATTCGATCGGGATTGGGGTTGTAAGTTTTAATCTGGATTCATCTGTGGTTACATCGAGTTTCCGAGGTGACCGATGGCTGATCTGCGCGTAAAACTCTGCGGTGTCGAGTCTCCGAATCCGTTCTGGCTCGCTTCGGGCCCGCCCACAAACACGGGTGGCCAGGTGATGCGCGCGTTCGATGCAGGATGGGGCGGCGCCGTATGGAAAACGATTGGCGAGCCCATCACGAACACATCGTCGCGCTACGCTTCCATCGACTTGAACGGTGTGAAGATGATGGGACTGAACAACATCGAGCTGATCAGCGACCGGCCGATCGAAGTGAATCTGCGCGAGATAGCGGAAGTGAAAAAACGCTACCCCAAGCACCTTGTAATCGCGTCGCTGATGGTGGAATCGAAGCGCGAGGCATGGCATGACATCGTGCGTCGCGCGGAAGACGCCGGCTCCGACATGCTGGAACTGAATTTCGGATGCCCGCATGGAATGAGCGAGCGCGGAATGGGCGCAGCGGTGGGCCAAGTGCCCGAATACACGGAAATGATTACATCGTGGGCCAAGGAGGTGGCGAAGACGCCGGTGATTTCGAAACTGACGCCCAACGTCACAGACATCACACAAATCGCGCTGGCGGCCGAGCGCGGCGGCGCGGACGCCGTAAGCTTGATCAACACAATTAACTCGCTGATGAGCGTGAATCTTGAGACCTTCGCGCCGAGTCCCAACGTCGCCGGCAAATCGTCGCACGGCGGTTATTGCGGCCCTGCCGTGAAACCGATTGCTTTGCACCTCGTCTCGAGTGTCGCGAAAAAAGTAAAAATCCCGATCGTCGGCATCGGCGGAATTGGCAGCTGGATTGACGCCGCGGAGCATATCGCGCTTGGCGCTTCGACCGTACAAGTGTGTACCGCCGCGATGCACTACGGATTCCGAATTGTTGAGGACATGGCTGACGGCCTTAACGCGTACATGGACGATCACGGCTATCGGACGATCGAGGATTTCCGCGGTCGGGCGGTTCCCAACGTGATGGACTGGGGCGATCTGGATTTGAACTACAAAATCATCGCAAACATTCACACGGAGCTGTGCATCGGATGCCAGCTATGTTACGTGGCTTGCGAGGATGGCGCCCATCAGTGTATCGAGCGGGCGGCCGCAAAAAATGGGAACGGCAAGCACAATCCGAATGGTATGGAGGTTCACGTTCCGAGGATCATCGAAGAAGAATGCGTGGGATGCAATCTGTGCGCCCTCGTCTGTCCCGTCGACGGCTGCATCACGATGCAGCAGGTTGATAAAGGTTTGCCACCAATGTCGTGGAAGCAAAAGATAAGCAGCGGACTGGGCGGAACGGTTCCTCACGCCTGACGGTCGCGACACCCCATCGTGATTCTTGCCGCAGGGCGTTGGGCCTCGCGATTCGTTAATAAAACGCTCGTAAATCGGATGGGTGTGGCACGAAGACCTGCAATTCGCGGCCGTAGTCTTGCAGCGTCACCTTGATGAGTTCCGCCGGGCCAACATCGCGAGACGTCCAACCCTTACTCGAAACCAATCGATCGCTCGTAAAGAGATCGCCGCTCTCAAAATCCGAGCCTTGAGGTTGCAGGTCGGAGGGCAGAACCTGATAAACGAGTCTCGCCTTGATATCGAGCGCGAGCCAGCGATGCCCCAGCAAGATCAGAACGAGGTTTGGTTTCTTTTGCGATTTGTCCGGCTGGTACATCGCGGTTTTGAGCGGCTGTTTGTCATCGAGCTTTACTTGCCCGCGATCGCTTGGTTTCCAGTGGATTCGGCCGTTGTCGTCCTTGGCTCCCGCCGAGCCGATCGCGAACAGAAAAATCAAAATCGCAGCGGCGGCTCTGCGTCGATTGCTGCATCGTGATTCCAATCGGGGGACGGAAAGCATGTTCATTCCCGGATTCGCGGGGGCTAGTCCCAAGTGACGCGCACTTGCCGCGAAGACACGACGATGAATCCTTTCGAGCGGCCGTGCTCTACTACGTCGCGGAGAATCGCAACGTCCTGTTCGCAATATTCGGCGACGCGGTCTTTTTGTCCGGCGCGCCACCACTCGACGGCCTGTAATCCGTCGCCGCTTTTCGCGGTGCCGAGCGTGTCCTTCGCGAGCTGATCGAGCTTGATGCGATGGCCGAGCTGCTTGTGGAGGAGTTCGTGAATGTCGAGCGAGCGCTCGCGCACGCGATCCACCGGGCCATAACCCCGGAGTACCTCAAAATCGAAACGGTTGCCGTTGAAGGTAACCACATGAGTGAAAGCTTCGAGCTCGTTGATGAGTCTTAGCGTGTCGTCTTCGAACCAGCGGCGAAACTTGTTGTCCCTGTCCCAGGTGACGGCAACAGCGACGCCGAACGCGCGGATGTTTCCCCATCCGCCTTCCACCTCGTGAGAAAGTTTCAGCGTTTCGATGTCCAGATAAATTTCGCGATCGAATAAGCCGGCCGTGGGATTCTCCGTGTCCTAGTAAATGCTCGATTCGCGCTTCCGCCCCGTGTAATCGATATAAACGATTTTCAGGTCGGTGTAAAAATCGAGCGCGGTGTTACCCACTTCTTTCGGGCCAACGCTCGTTGCCTTCGTCCCGCCAAATGGAACGTGGGCTTCGCCGCCCACCGTAGGAGAGTTGACGTGGGTCATTCCCGTTTGAATTTTATCCACGAATTCGAAAATCTTGTTCGAGTCGGTCGAGTAGATCGCGCTCGTGAGGCCGAAGCGGACAGAGTTCGCGACGTCGAGCGCTTCGTCGAAGTTCTTCACGCGAATCACGCTGAGCACCGGACCGAAGATTTCATCCTGCGCGATCGCACTCTCCGGGCGAACGTGATCGAAAACAGTAGGTGCGACAAACCAACCTTTGTCGTATTTGGGGCCGGTGAGCCGCTCCCCGCCGCAGAGCAGCTTGCCTTCTTTTTTGCCGGTTTCGATGTACTGGAGAACGGTTTTCATCTGCGATTCATCGACCGCCGGTCCCATCTCGACGCCAGGCTCGAGCCCGTCGCCTACGGAGAACTTTTTGGCGCGTTCGACGAGCATCGCCACGAACTGGTCGGCAACCTTTTCTTCGATCACCACGCGGCTCGTTGCAGTGCAGCGCTGGCCTGTGGAAGCGAATGCGCCGAAGAGCGTCGATTCCATGGCGAGCTGCAAATCGGCGTCGGAGAGAACGACAATCGGATTCTTGCCGCCCATTTCGCATTGACATTTCTTCAGCAGCGCAGCCCCGCACGCGTAGAGCTGGGTGCCTACCTCGGTCGAGCCGGTGAAGGAAAGCCCGTGGACGTGCGGGTTCTGAACCAGTTCGTCGCCGGCGTCGCGGCCTGAGCCCATCACGAGATTCAGCACGCCGGACGGCAATCCCGCCTGCTCGAAGATCTCAACTACCTTCATCGCGGTGAGCGGCGTGAGCGTAGCCGGCTTAAATACCACCGTGTTGCCGCAAACGAGCGCCGGAGCGATTTTCCAAATGGGAATCGCGACGGGGAAGTTCCAAGGGGTGATGACGCCGACGACACCCAGCGGCTGGCGGATCGTGTACGAAAAGTTCTTCGGCAGTTCGCTGGGTAGTGTTTCACCGTTCAAGCGGCGCGCCTCGCCGGCCATGAATTCCGTGATGTTGATCGAGCGCTGCACTTCGCCCAGAGAATCTTTGAGCGCTTTTCCTTCTTCGCGCGTGAGCAGCTTCGCCAACTGCTCTTTCTGCTCTTCCATGATGCGGACTGCCTTGAAGAGAATTTTGCCGCGCGCGGGAGCGGGCATATCGCGCCACGCGGGAAACGCAGCCTTCGCCGCCGCGATCGCTTCCTTCATCTCTTCACGAGTCGAGAGAGGAATGCGCGCGACCACTTCGTCGGTGTTCGCCGGGTTGCGCCGCTCGACAATTTTCGGCGACTTCGATTCCACCCATCGCCCGTTGACATAATTTCTGCAAAGAGTCGCTGTCTCCGTCATCGTTGCCATGATCGCGTTCCCTCGTAAGATTTAGATGCGAACTTCGCTGAAAGTTTTGTCAAGGAGCCGGATGCCTTCATCTACGTCCGCTTTCGAGATGTTCATCGGCGGCGCCATGCGAATCGTGTTGCCAAGCAGGCCGCCCTTGCCGATCAAGAGCCCGTTTTTGCGCGCGCCTTCCATTATCTGTGTGGCTTCCTGCGCGGCGGGCTCTTTCGTATGCCGGTCTTTTACCAGCTCGAGCGCCTGCATCATTCCCATGCCGCGAACGTCGCCAATTAACGGATATTTCTGCTGCAATTCTTCGAGCTTCTGGCGGAAATAGCCGCCCACGACGAACGTATTCTCGCGCAGATTCTCTTCTTCGATCACTTCGATCACGGCGCGAACGGCGACGGACGTAACCGGGTTGCCGCCAAACGTCGAAATCGTGAGCCCTTGAAATTTGTCAGCGAGTTCGGCGGTGGTGATCGTGAGCCCGACCGGAACGCCATTGCCCATGCTTTTCGCTGACGTAATGATGTCGGGTGTGACTTCCCACTGCTCGATGCCCCACCATTTCTTGCCGGTGCGGCCCCAGCCGGTTTGCACTTCGTCGGAAATGAACAGGCCGCCGTAGTTCTTCACGATGCGATGGACGATCTTGAAATATTCCGGCGGAGGCGTGATGAATCCGCCCACGCCTTGAATCGGCTCGGCGATGAAAGCCGCGATCGAGCCGCTCGTGGTGGTCTGAATCACGCTTTCGACGTCGTTCGCGCAGGCTACTCCGCATTCGGGATATTTCAGATGCAGTGGGCAGCGGTAGCAGTAGGGATTCACAGCGTGCGAAATCCCCACGCTGATGACGCCCGATTTGCGCCACGGCGCTTGGGCGGTCACGGACTTTGCAAGAGCGGAGCCGCCCGAATAGGCATGCCGGAGCGAGACGATGTCGTAACTCGGGCTCACCATGCGGGAGCAGAAGCAGCGCCGCTTCGTTGGCTTCAGTGCCGGAGCTGGTGAAAAAACTCTTCTGCAACTTGCCGGGAGTGATCTGCGCGAGTTTTTCCGCGAGCGCGACGATGTGCTCGTTGGGGAAAAGCGTCGAAGTGTGCTGGAGCTTGTCCACCTGCGCTTTGATTTTCGAAGTGACCTTCGGATTGCAATGGCCTACGCCGATCGTAACGATGCCCGCCAAAGAAATCGAGGTACTTGTTTCCTTCGATGTCCCACAGGTATTGCATCGAAGCGTGATCCGCGACGAGCGGCTTCTGGTAGTAGTTCGTGACGGCCGGCCAGATGTATTCCTTGTGCTTGCGCACAATCTCTTCGGAGCGCGTCTCGGTCATTTTGGGAGTGGTCGTCATTGGGCGTGTCCTCTTTCCCTCAGTTGGCAGCGTCGGCGGCGCGAGCTGCTGTTTGCGTTCGCGAGATTTCACCGTAGGATTCGGGCCGTCGATCGCGGAAGAATTGCCAGGTGGCGCGCACCTGGGCGATTTCGTCGAAGTCAATGTCGTGCACGAGAACTTCGTCCTTATCGCGGCTGGCTTGCGCGATTATCTTGCCGCGCGGATTGCAAAAATAGCTTTTGCCGTAGAACTCGCCGATATTCCAGGGCGCTTCCTTTCCCACGCGATTGATGGCGCCCACGAAGTAGCCATTCGCGGCGGCGTGAGCGGGCTGCTCGAGCTCCCAGAGATATTCGCTGAGTCCGGCAACGGTCGCCGATGGATTGAAAATAATTTCGGCGCCGTTGAGGCCGAGGATGCGGGCGCCCTCGGGGAAGTGGCGGTCGTAACAGATGTACACGCCCACGCGCGCGAACTTCGTCTGAAATACGAGATATCCGCTATTGCCCGGTGTGAAATAGAACTTCTCCCAAAAGCCCGGTGCCACTTGCGGGATGTGGTGCTTGCGGTATTTGCCGAGATATTTTCCGTCGGCATCAATCACGGAAGCGGTGTTGAAGAAAAGTCCCGTCATCTCGCGCTCGTATATGGGAACGATCAGGACCATGCCATATTTCTTCGCGAGTTTTTTCATGCGTTCGGTGGTGGGGCCATCGGGAATCGGTTCGGTGAGTTCGTGCCAGCGGGTCTGCTGTTCGGCGCAAAAGTAGGGGCCGTTGAAAAGTTCCTGGAGGCAAAGAATCTGGGTCTTCTTCTTGGCGGCGGCCTCGATCAGCTTCTCGGTTTTCTCGAGCATTTTCTTGCTGATGTCCTTGATCGAGTACTTTTCCGGCGACCATTCGCAGTGAGTTTGGATGAGTCCGCAACGCACGAGCCGAGCCATCAGAGGCCTCCCCTGAAGCGATTCGGGAACGCGATTGGAGCGTGATTCGCGAGACAGTTTACTCCGCGGGTTGCGACGCGGCAAGCGAGTGGGGAAGCGTTGTTCGAGTTGTCTGGCGGGACAAAAAGATGAATCCGTTTGCCAGGAAGCGCTGCTTTCTTGCGCCTGGGATCCACCCGAACAGAAACCAGCAAAGGCCAACTGCACGACCCTAGCGCCCGGTGCGCGTCAATTTCTCTCTGCATACACTCCCAAATTAGGTTAGCAGAATGTCCGCGGGTTGCAAGGATAGTTCGCCCCGCGACTCGGCGTTGGCGCGACCGACCCTCGCGAATGGCGCGCTAACGTGGGTTCCCGTATAATCCGGCTGGCAAATGATGGACCGAGTGATTCAAAACACTGTGCGCGGACTGGGCCGGATCTTTCCGGCCTGCGTCACGCTGAGCCAGGCGATCGCGTTCAATATGTTCCTCGCATTTTTCCCCATGCTGCTGCTGATTCTCGGGGTTCTCAGTAATACGACTTACTTTTCCAGCGCGATGAAGGAAATTCCGGACCGGCTGCGGCTGATTCTGCCGCCGGGCAGCGACCAGGTAGTGCTGCAATATTTCGTTCGCAGGGGATTGCATCCGTGGAAATGGACGTCGCTCGGGCTCGCTGGGACGCTGATTGCAGGCACGCAGGTTATGGTCGGCTACATCGAGGGGTTTCGCATTATCGAAGGCGATCTGCTACGGCCGTCGTACTGGCGGGTGCATGGGCGTGCGTTGATTCTCCTCTGCCTCACGTTTGCGCCATCGCTCGCCGTGGTGGTGATGACGGTATTCGGCAAGCAGTTGCGCACTTGGGTGATCCGGCAGGTCGGATTGTCGAGCCTGATTCATGCGCTGGGATTCGTGGTGTATGCGGCGATTGTATTCTCGCTGGCCATGTGTGTCCTCGTGCTGATGTACCGGATCGGGCGACCCGGACACGCGGCCGACGGCGATGTGTTGCCCGGCGCCGTGGTAGCGACTGTGTTGTGGTGGGCGGCCGATATTATTTTCGGCGTCTATGTGCGCAAGATGCCGTACGACGTCGTATACGGAGGACTCGCCGCCGCGATTGGTCTGCTTCTGTGGATGTACATCACCGCAATCGTGGTGCTGGTGGGCGCTGCTTATAACGCAGAGGCGCGGGACGTATTGAAAGAACGCACGAAGATTTGGGAGCGGCAGGATAAAACTTCAGTCACAAATGGCCACGAATAACAGCTGATAGAACCCCTTCGGACCGCCAGATAGCGCTTGATCCTTCAGGTTAGCTTCAAAGCTTCCCGCGTCTCGTGAGTGCCCGCCGCGCATTTTGGCAGCCGGGCGCAGCGCTGCTGCGAATGCTCCCGCTGAAGCATTCCGGACGCAGAAAGCGCACCTAAAGGCCCGCCATCCAGTTCGAGCCAGTACTGTTTGGATTGGGCCGAAACTTTTGCCTCGGGCCGGGGTTAGTATGGTTGGAAGGGTTTCGAGAGGCCATGGTGTGAGCGAAATGGCCGTGGTGAGGGGTTGGAAAGTGACGGAAAAGCGATGAAGTCGCGTCGAGCGGGAGATTTCACCGGGCGGAGAATGGATCCGGCCGGAACGGCACTTCTTGCCCTAGTGTTGGGGCTCGGGGTCGCGGTTCTTTTCGCTCTGACTGCGCCACCCTCGGGCGCTGATAAGAACAAGAAGGCGTCCACAGAGCCCGGCGCGATCGTACTGGACAAGAAATTCAAAGGCGGGCTCCCGATTACGGAGCTGACGGCGGATCAGGCAATTTTGCACGCGCTCGACCGGCTGGGATACGGGTCGCGCCCCGGAGATGTGGAGCGTGTTCGGCAGATGGGACTCGAGAAGTGGGTCGACCAGCAACTGCATCCCGAATCGATTGACGACGCGGCGCTCGAAGAACGGCTTGTCCAGTATCCCACCTTGAAGATGTCGTCGAAAAAGCTGCTCGATGATTATCCGCAGCCGGCGCAGGCAGTGAAGCGCGAAGGCGTAACCAAAGACGAATACAAGGAGCGAATGGAGCAAAAGCGGCAGGACGCCTTGGCGCAGATGCTGCCCACCGGCAACGATAATTTCGACAAGGCAAACCAGCAGTTGGCGAAACTTCAGGGCCCCGGGCGAATTGTGGCCGAGCTCTCGATGGCGAAATTGGATCGCGCCGTATACAGCCAGAGGCAGCTGGAAGCGGTGATGGAGGACTTCTGGTTCAACCACTTCAACGTGTTCGCGAACAAAGGCGCGGAGAAATGGTTCGTCACGGCCTACGTGCGCGACACGATTCGGCCGCACACGATGGGCAGGTTTTCGGATTTGCTTCTAGCGACCGCAAAAAGCCCGGCGATGCTTTTTTTTCTCGACAACTGGATGAGTGCAGACCCGGCTGCCTACAAAAGTATGCAGGCGGAAATACAGGCGCGCCGTCGTCGCTATCAAGGAATCTTTGCGGGCGGATATCCTTCGACTCCCGGAACGTTCCCGGGACCATCGCCTTTGCCCGCTGGCGGCGGTCCTCCACCAAAGAAAAAAGAGGATAAAGGCTTAAACGAAAACTACGGCCGCGAAGTAATGGAGTTGCACACGGTAGGCGTGGACGCGGGGTACAAGCAAGAAGACGTGATCGCGATGGCCGAGGCGCTCACCGGTTGGACTGTCCACGAGCCGCGCAAAGACCCGGAATTCATGTTCGATGAGCGCATTCATACGCACGCCAAGCAAGTGGTGATGGGGAAGTCGTTTCATTACGGCGGAATGAAGGACGGCGAAGAAGCGCTGAAATTTCTCGCGAGCCATCCCAGCACCGCCCGCATGATTTCGACCGAGCTCGCGCGGCATTTTGTGTCGGACAATCCGCCGGAGTCGTTGGTTGCGCGAATGGCGAAGAATTACACATCCACCGGCGGCGACATTCGCAGCCTGCTTAAAACGATGATTTATTCCCCCGAGTTCTGGTCGAAGGAAGCGTACCGCGCGAAGGTAAAAACGCCCTTCGAAATGGTGGCCAGCACCGCACGCGCGCTGGGCGCGGACGTGCCCGTTTCGTTGCCACTTGCGCAATGGGTGGGGCGAATGGGTGAGCCGCTGTTTTTGTGCCAGCCGCCGACAGGCTACTCCGATAAAGCGGAAACGTGGGTGAACACAGGCGCGCTCTTGAACCGCCTGAACTTTGCGCTGGCGTTTGCCGGAGACAAAATGCCGGGGGCCTCGGTGAGCCTGAAGGAATTGCTGGGGCAGCCCGCGGCGGAAGACCCGAATATTGCGCTCAATCAGTCGATCGATATTTTTCTGGGCGGCGAGATCTCGAGCTCGACGCGGCAGACGCTCGAATCGCGTTTGAGTGATCCGCAGATTTTGCGAGCGGGTCCCGATGATCCCGTGAAGCAGGTGAATGAGGGTCTGATTGCGGGACTGGTGCTGGGTGCGCCGGAGTTTCAGCGGCGATGATGGCGCGGGAGGGCACGCGATGAAGATTTCGCGCAGATATTTTATCAAGAGTGGCGGAGTGGCCATGCTGGGGATGGCGGCGTTGCCATCCTTTCTGCAAAGGGCGGTGGCAGGTTCGGCCGCACCGAACAAAAAGAAAATGGTCGTGCTGTTCCAGCGCGGTGCGATGGACGGATTGAACGTGGTGGTGCCTTTCGGCGAGCGCAACTATTACAATTTGCGGCCATCGATCTCGATTCCTGCGCCGCGACGCGGCGGCAACGATGCGGCGATTGATCTCGATGGATTCTTCGCGCTGCATCCGAGTCTTGCGCCCTTACTGCCGCTGTATCAAAGCCGCGAGCTTGCGATCGTGCACGCTGTCGGCTCGCCGGACCCGACGCGCTCCCACTTCGACGCGCAGGATTTCATGGAGTCGGGGACGCCGGGACGAAAAGCCACCGACGATGGTTGGTTGAACCGCGCGATGCAATCGATGCCCGAAGAAAAGTCGTCGCCATTTCGAGCGGTGGCGTTCGGGCCGTATGTTCCGCGCACGCTACAGGGAAGCGCGCCGACGATCGCAATTCCGGACCTGAAGCAATTCAAGATGTACGGGCCGCAGGAAACCACCGAAGGCGGATTCGAAGCCATGTACGCGCAGACTGTGGATCAGGCGATGCGCGGCGTCGGGCACGAAACATTTGAAGCCGTTGACCAGCTGAAGAAAATCAATCCCGATAAATATCAGCCTGAAAACGGTGCGGAATATCCAAAGAACCGTTTTGGGCAAAGCCTGATGGAAATCGCCGAGCTGTTCAAGGCCGATGTCGGTCTCGAAGTCGCGTTCCTCGATAGCGGCGGATGGGATCATCACGTGAATGAAGGCGGCGTCCAGGGACAACTCGCCAATTTGTTGCGCGAATTGGGGCAGGGGATTGCCGCGTTTCGTCAGGACATGGGCGACAGGATGGGCGACGTAATTTTTGTCAGCATGTCGGAATTCGGACGGACAGCTCGTGAGAATGGAAACCGCGGAACCGATCACGGCCACGCGAATTGCATGTTTGTTCTGGGTGGCGATATCAAAGGCGGGCGCGTGTATTCGCGCTGGCCGGGCCTCAGCGATGGCGAATTGCACGATGGGCGCGATCTCGCGGTGACGACGGACTATCGCAGCGTGCTAGGTGAAATTATTTCGAAGCATCTTGGCGACAGCGACTTAAAAACCGTGTTTCCGGGGTTCGCCAACGATCCGAAGAAGTTCGTCGGGCTCGTAAACGCCTGACGCGACCGCCACTTGCTAGGAGTGCGCCCGCACGGCTTTCGCCGTCGTGATAGCTTGACCCACATGGCGCTGCGTGTGGTCGGCGATATGAACGAGCAGGCCGCCCACGGTTGTCGGCAGTCGATTCCTTCCGACGTTCCGCGATTCGTTCAAACTTTCTGAGTTGAAAGCACGAATCCGCTCCGCACTCTTCGTTAGCGCTGCTGCAAGTTCCTTAAATATCGCATCACGCGTCGCACCCGGATCGAGTTCGGTCCTGAGCGCCCCCAATTGCTCGGCGGCTAGCTCTTTGCCTTCGGCGTACGTAAGCAGGCGATCGATGCTGCGTGCGATATGCTGGATGTGAAACGCAACGGGTGCGAGCCCGAACGGACCCGCATTCAACTCGTTATCCGAGAGATCGCCACACCATTTTTCCAGGTCTTCTTTGGCGAGATCCAGTGCGTGGAGCACGGCTCGTAGCACGGGCGGAACGTCAGTATGAGTTGCGCGCAACCATGGTTCGGGCAAGCGTGCCTGAGACATTCGATTGCTCGCGCGCTGGCCTAGGCCTTGATCCGCATGGCGTAAAACGAGCGGTAAACGAACGTGAACGAGACCAGGAAGAATGCAGCCGCGAGTACATGCGTCAGCATCTCATTCTGCGACGTCAGTTCAACCGCCAGTTCGACAGCCAGCAAACCGAAAAGAGTGGTGAACTTGATCACCGGGTTGAGTGCTACGGACGAAGTATCTTTGAACGGATCGCCGACCGTGTCGCCCACGACCGTGGCATCGTGCAGCGGCGTGCCCTTCTGCTTCATTTCCGTTTCGACAATTTTCTTCGCATTGTCCCAGGCCGCGCCCGCGTCCGCCATGAAGATCGCCTGGTACAAGCCGAAGATCGCGATCGAAATCAGGTAGCCAACGAAAAAGAACGGGTCGACAAACGCGAACGAGAGAGTCGCGAAGAAAATCGCGATGAAAATGTTGAGCATGCCTTTCTGCGCGTACTGCGTGCAGATCCCGACTACCTTCTTGCTGTCCTCAACGGAAGCTTTGGTAGCGCCCTCCAGGTGGATGTTCGCCTTGATGAATTCCACCGCCCGATAGGCGCCCGTGGTCACCGCTTGCGTGGAAGCGCCGGTGAACCAATAAATCATTGCGCCGCCGGTGATCAAGCCCAGGAAGAACGGCGCGTGCAGCACCGATAGCTTGTCCACATTGGTCGTGATGCCGGCGGTGAGCGCCATAATAATCGAGAAAATCATCGTCGTGGCGCCGACCACGGCTGTGCCGATCAGCACAGGTTTGGCCGTTGCCTTAAACGTATTTCCCGCGCCGTCGTTTTCCTCCAGCAGCTCTTTCGCGCGCTCGAAATTGACGTCCACCTGGAAATCACGCTTCAGTTCTTGTTCGATTCCAGGAACCTGCTCAATCAGCGACAGTTCGTAAACGGATTGCGCGTTGTCAGTGACAGGACCGTAGGAATCAACCGCGATCGTCACCGGCCCCATCCCGAGGAATCCGAAGGCGACGAGGCCAAACGCAAACACAGGCTCCGCGATCATCAAATTGTGCAGGCCCATCTGGCTGAAGAAGTACGCGACGCTCATCAGCGCCACCATCGCCAGGCCCAGGTAGTAACCGGAAAAATTGCCGGCAACGAAACCCGAAAGAATCCCAAGCGACGCACCGCCTTCTTCGGCCGAACTGACCACTTCTCTCACATGACGCGAATTCGTGGATGTGAAAACCTTCACCAGCTCGGGAATCACAGCCCCGGCAAGCGTGCCGCAGGAAATAATCGTCGCAAGTTTCCACCACTGGGTGGTGTCGCCCAGCAGCGAAGGAACGATTACGTAGGAAATTGCGTAGGTAATTGTGATGGAAACGATCGATGTGATCCACACAAGGGAAGTGAGCGGAGCTTCGAAGTCCATTTCGTTCGCGTTCGCATACTTTGCTTTCGCCAGCGCGTAATTGATGAAGTAAGCGGCGGCGCTCGAAACCAGCATTGCGATGCGCATGACGAAAATCCAGACGAGCAGTTGCACCTGCACCGTCGGGTCCTTCACGCCCAGTAGAATGAACGTAATCAGCGCGACGCCCGTCACTCCGTAGGTCTCAAATCCGTCCGCGCTGGGGCCCACGGAATCGCCCGCGTTGTCGCCCACGCAGTCGGCAATCACGCCCGGGTTGCGCGCGTCGTCTTCTTTGATCTTGAAGACGATTTTCATCAGGTCGGAGCCAATGTCCGCGATCTTGGTGAAAATTCCGCCCGCGATGCGCAGCGCTGCCGCGCCAAGTGATTCGCCAATCGCGAAGCCGATGAAACACGGTCCGGCGTACTCTCGCGGAATGAACAGCAATATGATCAGCATCATCAGCAGCTCAACGCTGATGAGCATCATGCCGATACTCATCCCGGCTTCGAGCGGAATCCGGTAGATCGGATACGGCTTCCCGCGCAAACCCGCGAACGCGGTGCGCGAATTGGCAAACGTGTTGACGCGGATGCCGAACCAGGCGACGCCGTAACTGCCGGCGATTCCCACGACGCTGAACAACAGGATCACGATCACTCGAATCGCTTCATATTTCAGCAGCAGGCCAAAATACAGCACGATCACCACCGCAATGAACGCCTCCAGCAACAAGAGGAACCGCCCTTGCGTCACGAGGTAGGTCTTGCACGTCTCATAAATCAATTCGGAGATTTCGCGCATCGCGCGGTGCACGGGCAGATTCTTCAATCGCGTGAAGATCGCCATGCCGAAGATGAGTCCCAGAATGCAAAATGCGATTCCGAAGAGCAGAAGCGTGTGCCCGTCAACTCCGAGGAATTTCACTTGAGACAGATCGGGGAGCTTCAGGTTCGCTTCGCCGCCAGGCGCCGGGATGCCCGGCTGGGCGAAAGTCGAAGCAGCGCCGAGCAGAACGAACGCAGCGCCGCCACCGGCGACCTTCGCCAGTTGACAAAATCTGCCCCAGCTTCCTGCAAGCGGGCTGCGCCCCGTTGATCGAGCGCTCACACTTGTGAGACAACAAACCCCTGCTTCTGCCGACATTCTTCCTCCGGAATAGGACTCCTCGAGCGGGAGTCTATGGGTCGCGAGAACCTGCAATTCCAAAACAACTTTTGTAGCAGGAATCCCGCGTTTCGTCAATAAAGGATGGTCTTTCGGCGAGTCACGCGATTCGCGACCATGCCTTTCAGAGCGTCCCGTCAAGGCGTGCGGGTTCGCTTGGCGATTTCCGCCCCGAATCCATTTTAGCGTGCCATTTCTCATTTGAAAATGGCAATAGCGGCCAGTGAACCCATTCCTGCGCTGCTACTTCGAAGGAGCGTTGCGGAGCGGCACTTCGAAGTACACAAGAGGATCGTTCGAGGGCGCGATGGCGACGTCCGGCACGTACAGGCTGGCCCTGTTTGCCAGCGACATGTCATTGCTTACGTTGAAATAAAGGAAGCCGTGAATCGTGGCTTTCGGCGGGATTACGTCGGCATCCAGCGTCAGCGGCCGCAGAATCACCGCAAACTTTTCGGCCTTTTTATCGCCGATTGTGATGGGGATCGGCAACGGCAGGCGGCGCTGCTGCGGCGCACCCGAACCGGTCGGATGCGCAATCAGTTGCGCCACTTCCTCATACCGAAGCCAGTCCACTTCCTGACGAACTCCATTCTTGAGCGGAACTTCCAGTTGCACCGTCTCGAGATTCACTCGCATCGGCTGATCGGTATCGTTCCGCAGGAAGACTTCGACCGGCAGCACGCCCACGTCGTTCGGGCTCGCTTTCCCGAATTTTTCTTTTGAACGCGCAGCTTCCGTATAGGGATCGACGGAAACCGTAAGGCCGCTGTGCTGATCGTGGGGAAGAACGGCGGGCGTCGCAGCCTTCGGTTCGCTAGGCGGAGGAGAAGATTGCGCCGACGCGCAAGCGCAGAGAACCAGAAAAACTCCCAGGAGCGCCGCCATCCGTAGCAGTCCGGCTCGATCGCGAAAGCGCATCGGCGTCTGCCTGCTCATCAGCAATCGATGCCGAAACTTCATTTGCGCGCCCCCGATCCCTTCAAAACCTCTGATGTGATCTTTTCGGCGGAAGTTGTGCGCGTTTGGCGCGCGTGTCACTATAATACTGGGCTTACGCGCGGCCAAGGATTTTCAGGAGCTGCGCGCGACGCCTTCCGCATGTATTTCCTTTACCGCATATTGACGGCAGTGGGAATGTTCGTGCTCGCTCCTTACTTCGCGCTTCGTGGTTGGAGACGCGGCGAGCCATCCAGCGCCCTGCGAGAACGCCTCGGAATTATTCCCGCGGACATCGCTTCGAAAGCTGCAGCCGCGGCCGCGGATCATGGCGGCGCGATCTGGATTCACGCTGTATCGGTGGGGGAAGTCCTGGCCGCGAAGCCTCTCGCGGAAGCTTTTAAGCAGCAATTTCCCGGGCGGGCGGTATTCGTTTCCACCACCACCGAGACCGGACAGCGATTGGCGCGTGCGCGCTTGCAGTCTGCCGATGGCATATTTTATTTTCCTCTCGACTGGGTCGTGCCGGTCCGGAGCGCGTTGAAGGCGATTCAAGCGGCGCTGGTGATCGTGATGGAAACTGAAATCTGGCCCAACTTTTTGCGCGAGGCCCACAAAGAAGGCGTTCCGGTGATTTTCGCGAACGCGCGTATTTCCGATCGTTCGTTCGCCCGGTTCATGCGCTGGAAATTTCTGATCGGTCCTTTCTTCGCGCGAATTCTGCAGGACGCAACCCTTTTCCTCACGCAGACGCCCGAAGATGCCAAGCGCCTCGCGGAGATGGGAGCCCCGGAAGCACGCGTCGAAGTGACGGGCAATTTGAAATACGACGGCGCGCCGCCCGAGCCTGGCGCGTTCGTAGGCTGGCTCAAGGAACAAATCGCCATGCAGGAGCGATGGCCCGTCGTGGTCGCCGGAAGCGTTGTGGCCGAGGAAGAGGAAGCCGTACTCGCTGGATTCGACATTGTGCAGAGGCAATGGCGCCGGGCGTTACTCGTGATGGCGCCGCGCAAACCCGATCGCTTCGACGCCGCTGCGGAAATTGTTTCCGCCGGAGGCTGGGAAGTTGTCCGGCGCAGCGGTCTCGATCCGATGTCCGCGTTGAGCGAGAACGCCGATGTCCTTGTGCTCGATTCGATCGGAGAGCTCGCCGGAATCTATGCGCTCGCGGACGCCGCGTTCGTGGGAGGCTCGCTCGTGCCGGCCGGCGGGCATAACATTCTCGAGCCGGCGTGGTTTTCACGCCCGCCTGTTTTCGGCTCCTCGATGGAAAACTTCCACGAGATGGCGTCTCAGTTTTTGGCGGCGCGTGCCGGCATTCAGGTTACGAGCGGGACGCAGCTTGGCCGCGTCTGGGTGCAGCTGATTCAGGATGACGCGGCTCGCCAACGCATGGGAAAAGCCGCACGCGAGCTGTCCGAAAGGAATCGCGGCGCCACCGCGCGGTCGCTCGAACGCATCAAAATAGAATTGAACGGGACGAGGCCACCGTCGTGACGCTCAAGGATTCGCTTCTCTGGCCGCTGACGCTGCCTTACGGAGCCGTCTCGCACCTGCGGGTGCGCGCTTACCGCTCCGGCCTCCTGAAGCAGCAGCGTCTGGACGGCGTCGTGATCAGCGTGGGAAATCTCACCACGGGCGGCACGGGAAAAACGCCGATGGTGATTTGGATCGCCGAGCGTCTGGCTGCGCGAGGCAAGTGCGTCGGCATTCTCACCCGCGGCTACCGCGGCGAAACCGCTGAGGAGACCGGAGACTCGAAGAGCGCCGGCATCGACGGAAGTGAATCGACGAGTGACGAGGCGCAATTGATGAAAGCGCGTCTCGGAGAGCGCGTCGCGTTTGGAGTCGGTGCGGACCGCTTCGCGCGCGGCCAAAAGCTCGCTCAGCGAGGAGTGAATTGGTTCGTGCTCGACGACGGCTTTCAGCACCTGCAACTCGCGCGCGATGTAGACGTCGTCATGATTGATGCGACGAACCCGTTTGGCGGAGGTCACTTGCTCCCCGCCGGCCGCCTGCGCGAACCGAAGACGGCTCTCGCGAGGGCCGATATCGTGGTCCTGACGCGTAGCATTCACTCGCCGGCGGTCGAAGCGGCCGTACGACGCGACACCAATGCCCCGATTTTCTACGCGCGAGCGGAGCTCGATTCAGTCTTCGCCCCGTTTCATCCGCATCTCACGGAACAGGATGCGCGGGCTAAGAAACTCTTCGCGTTCTGCGGCATCGGCAATCCGCCCGCATTCATCGCCGATTTGCGCGATTGGGGATTTCAGATTGCCGGCCACAAGTTTTATCCGGACCATCACCGGTACTCGCGCCAGGACGTTCGCGAAATCGAATCTGCCGCTCGCGCGGCCGGCGCAAACGCCGTGATCTGCACGGAGAAAGACAGCTTCAATTGTCCCGGCCCCTGGCCTTCGATGGATATGTGGGTATGTACCATCTCGCTGCGGGTTGACCGCGAAGACGATTTCTGGCGAACGATGATGGCCGCAATCGAGTCTCGAAAGGCACAGGCCGCGCCATAGTGCGGTCCGAACGACATTTTACCTCCCCGCAGCATCGCAGATTGCTGCCGTTAACCACGCTGTGATACGTTTCCGCCCGGAACGAGTCAAACCGACATGATTCGGAAATCGGCGATTCAGAAATTGGAGATCGATTGAGCCCCACGCGCAAAAAATCATTGCGAAACGGTAGTGCGGCGAACGCCCCCGCGACGGACTCGACCGTTGACCTGACGCGCCTGCTCGATGTCGTCGCTGCGTTTTCGAAGCAGACGATCTGTGTCGTCGGCGATTTCGTGCTCGACGAGTTCGCGTCCTGCGAAATTTCGCGCGTGTCGCGCGAAGCCCCGGTCCTCATTTTGCGCCATCGCCGCACCGAAGCGTATCCGGGAGGCGCGGCCAACGCCGTCAACAATCTCGCCGATCTGGGCGCGCGTGTGCTGCCCGTCGGCGTCGTGGGAGCCGACGAAGGTGGCCGCACCCTCCTCGAGCATTTTCGGCGCAAGCGCGTAGCAACGTCTGGCATCGCCATCGCGCGCGGCTGGAAGACGGCCACAAAAACCCGCTACCTCGCCGGCTGGACGCACACAACCGAGCAGCAGGTTCTGCGCGTGGATCGCGAGCCGGAGGGCACTCTGCCGGAGGCCGCGCAATTGGCGGTTGAACGCAAGGCTCGCCGCCTCGCAAAACAAGCGGACGCCGTGCTGGTTTCGGATTATGGATTCGGCGCGGCCAGTCCTGCACTCGTCCGGAAAATTTCCGCCCGGCGCATCATGCTGGACTCGCGTTATCGCCTCCGCGATTACGCCGCCTCCGGCGTCACGGCCGCTACGCCGAACGAGCCGGAGCTCGAATCCGCGTATCAAGTGCAAGTCGGCCCGAATACGACCAATCTCGACGCACTCGGGCGCCGCGCACTCCGTGAATTGGAACTCGAAGCGCTGATCGTCACTCGCGGCAAAGACGGCATGGCCATTTTCGAAGGCGGCTCGCAAGGCGATCGCCCCGCCAGGCACATCCCGATTTATGGCTCGGATGCGCCCGTGGACGTCGCCGGAGCGGGCGACACGGTGATCGCAGTATTTACTCTTGCCGTGGCGGCCGGCGCGACGTACCTCGAAGCGGCGCACCTTGCGAACTACGCCGGCGGAATCGTGGTGATGAAACGCCGCACGGCCACCGTCACCCGCGCCGAGCTCGAAGCCGCGTTGCGCCGCGAGGCCACTGCCCAGCGCTGAATCCGCATGGACACCCGCGAAAAAATCATTTCCCGCGAAGGTCTGCACGCCGTGCTCGAAGAACATCGTCGCTCGGATCGCAAAATTGTTTTTGCCAATGGCGTGTTCGACCTGCTGCACGCCGGGCACGTGCGCTACCTCCAGGCGGCGAAAGCGGAAGGCGATATTCTCGCCGTCGCGATTAATTCCGACGCGAGTACGCGCGCCTACAAGGGCCCGGGCCGTCCGATCATGACCGAACGCGCGCGAGCGACTCTGATTGCCGCCCTCGCGGTCGTTGACTATGTGATCATCTTCGATGATGCCGATGTCGCACCAATCCTTCGAGAGTTTCAGCCTGACGTCCACGCGAAGGGCACCGACTACACTGTGGACACGGTTCCCGAACGCGCAATCGCGCAGCTTCTCGGCATTCGCACCGTGATCTGCGGCGATCCCAAGGACCACTCCACGCGTGACGTCATCGCGCGCGTCCGCCGCGAGCGCAATGGCTGAACCCCTTCACGACCGTCAATTCGACCAGCGATTCCTCCTCGTGAAGCTCAGTTCGCTAGGTGACGTAGTCCACGCGCTTCCCGCCGCCTCAGCTCTTCGCGACTCCTTTCCCAACGCGCGCATCGACTGGGTAATCGACCCGCGATGGAAGCGGCTCCTCGAGGGCAATCCCGATCTCACGGAGATAATTTCGCACGACCGCAAGCGCCCCGGTGGAATCGCGTCTTCAGTCCGCAGGCTACGCGCCGCTCGCTATACCTGCGCAATCGATTTTCAGGGCTTGTACAAATCCGCATTGCTGGCGCTCGTTTCCGGCGCGCCGCGACGGATCGGTTTTCAAAGCTCCTATGCGCGGGAAGGCCTCGTCTCGCTGCTCTACACCGATCGTCTGAATCCGCGCGGTCCTCACAAGGTTCATCACAATTTAACTCTCGCGGAACGCGCCGGCGCACGCCTTGGCCTCCCGCGATTTCCGCTCGCGATTCGCAAAGAAGAAGACGACGTCGTGACCCGCGAGCTATACGAGCGCGGAGTGCAGGAATTTTACGTGCTCAATCCCGGCGGCGGATGGCTTTCGAAATGCTGGCCGGCCGCTCGCTACGGCGAACTGCATCGCAGGCTCGCCGATCGCTACGGATGGCGCGGCGTCGTAACCTATGGTCCCGGCGAAGACAGCCTCGCTCGCGACGTGATGCAGGCCGCCGGAGAGCCCGCGCCCGTTGCGATTCCGCTCCCTCTCGGGCCATTGATGGCGCTTCTCCGGCGCGCCAAGCTCGTTGTTTCTGCGGATACCGGGCCGCTGCATCTCGCCTCGGCGCTCGGAACTCCCGTGGTCGGGCTGTTCGGCCCCACCGATCCGGCGCGCAACGGCCCGTTTTCGGCGAACGATATTGCTGTGCGAAATCCGCGGCAGGCGATAACGACTTACCGTCGAGCCGCATCCTACTCTTCCGCGATGTTATCCATCACAGTGAGCCAGGTTGTCGAAGCCGTCGAACGCCGCATGGAAATGAGCTGATGCCCCCGACGCAAGCGCCGCAACCGAATAAAGCCACGGCGAGCGCTTCAGCCCAGCCGCGAAAGTTCTGGATGCGCTGGCGCGTGCGCCTTGGCTACCCGGTAGCCGTGCTGTACTGGCTCCTGGCGGCGCCATCGCCGCATTCGATTGCATACGGGGCAATTGTGGCGGCACTGGGGCTGATGGTGCGCGCCGCGGCTGCGGGTTATCTTCGCAAGGACCGCGAACTTGCAGTCACGGGTCCCTACGCCCGGACGCGCAATCCTCTGTATTTCGGCAGCGCGATTCTCGCCGCCGGATTCATCGTCGCGGGGCATTCGTGGCTGGCCGGATTGCTCGTGGCTGCGTACTTCGGAGTTTTTTATTACGCTGTGATGCGGAACGAAGAGGAAGACCTTCGTGTGCGATTCGGTGCGGATTTTGATTCCTACGCCAGGCGCGTGCCGCTTTTCTTCCCGAAAGTTTTTGCCCCAGGTGTCACGGCGACATCCGCGAACGGCGAATCCGTTTCGAACGGCTCATTTTCCTGGGCCCAATACCAGCGCAATCGCGAATATCGAGCGCTCATCGGAACAATCGCCGCGCTAGGCATGGTCTCGCTGCGGATGTGGCTCAAATCTCGGTTAGGATACTGACCGATTTGCGGAGGAATGCGTTATTGCAGGCGGTACACGGCGTGCATCACGCGCTGGAATTTCGGACGATACAGCAAATCGAACGCCCGCTCTTTTCCCGGAAACATCTCCAGCGCGATTCGCTTCGTCGCCGCCACCATCCCGGCCGCTTCTTCCGGCGTCAGGTCACCGGCAGCGATCGATTCAATCGTCAGTTGGACGAGAATTCGCAGGCGGCGAATCCGGCGGCTTTCGTCGTCAATTTGTTCCTGCGTGGTTCCCGCGCTAATTTCGGTCTCGTCGGTTGCTTTAGTCGCCTGTGGCATCTCGCTAAATAGTATGGACATTGAAGCGAGAACCGCGCAATAGTACTTGGGAGCAGGGGACTATGAGCCAGGACACAAAACACGATCCGCACCACTCGCGCGAGAAAGTCGTCGTCGCGCACGTGGCGGGCAATTCGGAAGAAGCGATGGTGATCCGCGGATTGCTCGAGAGTGCGGGCATCGATTCGCCGGGATCGTCGTCAAGCGACCCGTTTCCCATGAGCGAGCCCTTGGAAGCCAGCCACGGCGTAGACATACTCGTGCTCGAATCCCAAGCGGCTGAGGCGCGGCGGTTGATTGCGGAATATGCGAAGGGCAACGCCGCTACCGCCGGGTCCGAAGAATAATTCCTCCGTCCGGCAGTTTCTCAAATCGTGCAGCGATCGCGGTGATTTTCGTTTTCCATCGTAGTTTTTGATCTGCCGCGAATTCCATCCTCATGCGTGACGCACCACCCATTTCATTGCGGGTGGACTTCTGCGTACGTCGTCACCACGAGGCTGTGGCCATCCGTAAGCGCGGTAACCGCTCCGTCGCGGTCGGTTCGCAGCAGCCGCACTCCCGCTTGCGTGTAGCGTTCCACGGTACTCTCGGCCGGATGCCCGAATGGATTCGCTTCACCGGCGGACACTACGGCCACTTTGGGCGCGACGGCAGCAACGAAGTCGGCAGTGGACGACGTCTTGCTCCCGTGATGCGGCACCTTGAGAAAATCCGCGCTCACGTCCGCGTGTTCGGCGACGAGTCGCTGTTCGACCTTCTTCTGAGCATCTCCCGGCAACAGGAATCGGACGCCGCCATCGTCGAGCCGCACGATCAGTGAATCGTCGTTCGAAGCTTCGTTTACCGGTGAGAGATCGGCGGGCCAGAGCACGCTGCCCTCGACGCCGCCCCAATCGAATTTGCTACCCAACGTTTCGTGCACGATGCGGACCCCGCGCTCGCGCGCTTCCTTCAGCAAGCTCTCGAATGCCGCAGTCGTCTCGTCGCGGCCAATCCATAGTTCACCCACGCGGAAATTCTGAAGCACGCTGTGCAAGCCGTCGAGATGGTCGTGGTGCGCGTGCGTCAGCGCGACGACATCGAGCCGCCGGATGCCGCGCCACCACAGATAGGGCGAGACCACTTGCTCGCCAATGTCGATCCCGGAACGGTGGCCCCCGGCCCATTCGGAGCCCGGCTGCCCGCCACCATCAATCAGCATCGTGCGACCGTTCGGAAAAGCAGTGAAGATCGAATCGCCCTGTCCTACGTCGAGGACGCTCACTTCGAGCTTCCCGCGATTCAGCGCGGGTGCAAATGGATGCGTCGCCACCAGGACGGTCAGCACCGCAAGCGCGAGCGCGGGAATCCATTCTGCCGCTCGAATCGCCGGCGCAAACCCGCGTCGCGCGAGTCGCGTCGTTCGTGTCGCCGCTGCTGCTCGAGCAGCCGTCGCCACGCAAACCAGCGCCGCTAAGAATGCCATCACGAGCCAGAGCGGCGGCCCGGGAATGCGGTAAGAAACAAGCGGCCACGCGCTGAACCATTTCACAATTCCGAGCAGTGCTCCCGCCAGAAAGCCCAGCGCTTTTGCGAGCCACACGGACAACCCGGCCCACACGAACGTCGCGATCAGCGCCAGAAATCCAAGCGGCACGATCAGCCCCGTCAAAATCACCGCCGGAATATTGCTCAGCGGCCCCGCCAGGCTCACGCGATGAAAATCCTCCGCGAGCATCGGCATCATTCCCCACTGAATCACGGCGGAGAGCAGAACGATTTCCCAGAGCCGCAGGCCTGCGCGAACGGGAAGTGACAACAGCGAGGCGGCGTGTGCCGCGAGCCGCCCCGGCATGCGTGCGGCGAGCCAGTGAGCGGCGGCGCGCATCTCGATTCGAAATTGAATCGCTTTGGGCGCGTGCACGATGTCGCGCGTCACGTCTCCCAGGTGCCGGAGCGCAGCGCGGTAAGGCGCGCTCGATCTCTCCATCCACGGAACCGCCAACCCCGCAATCACGCCGGCAGCCAGAAACGAAAGTTCGAAACTCGAATCCGCGAGCGAAGATGGTTTCCAGAAAAGAAGCGCGAGGGCCGCGAGCGCAATCGTGTTCAGCAGTTCCACTCGGCGGAAGAATGGCCGCGCGCACAAATACAGCGCGACCATCAGCGCCGCGCGTAGGATCGGCGGCCGATCCTGCACCATTCCCACATAAGCGGCGAGCGCGAGAAACGTCATCAAACTTGCTGCACCGATCGAGAAGCGCAACTTGCGCCCCAGCCAGAAGAAAAATACGGCCAGCGCGCCCACATGAAGCCCCGCGACGACGAGAACGTGATAAGCGGCCGTCTTCTGAAATGCGAGCACCACGTCCGTATCCACAAATGTGCGGTCGCCCAGCAACATCGCTCTCAGTACCGCCAGGCGATCAGGCTGGCCTGCAAAAAGAGTGTCGAGGCGCCCGAGAAGATTTCCGCGAGCGCGCGCAAGTCGCTGCAGAATCGTTGGCGGCGGGCGATCGACGAGCCGCAGCAATTCGCCGCTCCGAACAGAACCAATCAAATCGATTTTCTGGCGCGCGAGATAGCCGTGAAGATCGAACGCGCCGGGATCAAGGAAATTTCGCGGCGGCCGCGCGCGAACCAGAACTTCCACGCGATCTCCCGCGCGCAGGTTCTCGGGCAAGCCCGCAGCTTGTTGCGGGCCGCCATAGAGATTGGCACGCAAGCCGCCGCTTGCGGAAATCGACTGGCCCACCGCTTCCACTTGTTCCAGGTCGATTTCGTACCGCCGGCCCCACGGCATCACGAGTGGGTCTTCGCGGAGCCTTCCTCGCCAGCGGAGCGGCTCCGTCAGATCAAGACGGTTCTCTGCGATCAGCCGCGTAACGTGATTCGCAGGCACGGCCGCACGCTCAATCCCGCATGCAAGCGCGCCGAGCGCGACCCAGGCGGCAATGGCGCATATTCCCGCCGTAACAACTCGTCCGCGCCAGAGCAGAATGCCGCCGCCGGCGAGCGCCACCGCCACCGCGACAACGCTCAGGAGCGGCTTCTCCGGCCACCGGCTTGCTACGCCGATGCCCGCTGCGAATGCTGCCGCGATCCAGAGCGCTGGAAGTTTCATTCGCGCCGGCGGAGCCGGGTTACTGCCTCCATGTGAAATGTTTGGGGAAACAGATCGAAGAGATGAATGTCGGTAATTTCATATCCGTTCATAAGCAAGACGGAGAGGTCGCGAGCAAGGGTCGGCGGCTCGCAGGAAACATAGGTGATGCGAGCGGGCTGATTTTTTGCAAGTCGCTCAATCGCCGTGCGGGCCATCCCGTCCCGCGGCGGATCGAGCACCACGAACTCGGGCCTTTCTTTGAATCGATCGAGGAATCGTTCTACATCGGAGGTGCGAACTTCGATTGTTCCGCCGCGGGCGTTCGATTCCAGGTCGCGCGTCGCCGCGGGATTCGCTTCGACGGCGATCACCCGATTGAAACGCTTGCTGAGCGGCACCGCGAAAAGGCCAACACCAGCGAACAGATCGAGCGCCAGGCGACCGCCTTTTTCGTGTTCGACGACTTCGCGAGCCAGCTCATCTACGAGCGAATTGTTTACTTGAAAAAATGAAAAGTGGCCAACGCGGAATGATTGCCCGCCCGCTTCATATTCCATGAAGCCGGGGCCAAATAGTTCCATGCGCTCCCGGCCCGGATCGTAAAGCAGCAGGCTCTCGATTTCCGGCACAAGGGCGCGAAGCTTCTCGGCGACTTCGGCGGCCCGAGCGGGGAATCCGGCGAACGATGCCGTCAGAAGCAGCTTCGAATCGGCCGCATCGCCGAAAACTTCAATTTCGCGGAGCTGCTTTGGTAGCGCTCCCGCCGCGAGCGCCCCGCGCAAGGCGAGAAGCGTCTTGAGAAGCAGCGGCGAAAGAATCGGGCAATCGCTCACCGGGCAGAGCGCGGTCGAATTCGCTTGAAAATAGCCGATGCCGAGTTTGTCCGCCTCGCTTCCGTCGGCCCCGCTCGCCGGCGAATCTTTCAGCGCGCGCACTTTCCACTGCGCTCGATTGCGGTAGCTCCAGGGTTGCGACGCGTGCACTGTGATTTCCCCGGGCCACTCGATCCGGCCGATTCGGCGCAGCGTTTCGCGCAGGATTTCGGTTTTGTATTTGAGCTGCGCGTCATAGGGAATGTGCTGATAATCGCAGCCGCCGCAGACGCCGAAATGCGGGCAGCGGGGCTCGGTTCGCACAGGGGAAGCTTGGAGCACTCTTTCAAGCCGCGCGCGGATGAATTTCTTCTTCTGTTCCGTCGGCTCCACCGCAGCGCGTTCCGCAGGCAGAACGAACGGTACGAAAACGGTCGAGCCCTCGTGATGCGCCAGGCCTTCGCCGCCGTAAATTAATTTTTCAATTGTGACGTCCATCGTGGGCATCGATGTGAGTTGTGCAGTCGTTTCCGGTCGAGATGGGCCGAGTGAGTTCGGCTACGTGAGCCCCTTACGTGAGCCCCGTTACGTGAGCCCCGTCACGTCAAATAGAAGAGGCTCAGCCGCGGTACTTCGAAAAGTTCATAAAGCCGCTTCTGTATGTATTGGCGTTCGAGCTGCGCGAGTTGATCAGCAGACATCTTACGCCGGTACGGCGCGAGCGCGCGATCCATTTCGCGGCGGACCGTGAGCATCGAATCTTCGTTCGCTTCGGATGACAGCGATGCCGTGAGTTTGTCTTCGAGTACGGTAAGGCGGCGCTCGAGATCCTCAAGGTCAAGCCTTATAGATTCCGCTGGTTCCGCGGGAATCTCGACGAGCGGCAGCATCTCGTCGAGTCGCTTCGCCGTTTCGTCGAGCCGCGTTGCAAGCGATGCGTGCGTCGGGCGCCGCTTTTCGGCGGCCGCGCGCAGCCGCGCCGCGTTGCGCTCGAGATATTTTCTCAGCTCCGCGCGGGAGAAAGGTTCTGCGGCCGGCTGCGTTCGCTTGATCTCGGGCCCGGCACCCGCATTCGCTTCGCTCGCTTCGGCGGCTGCATCGAGCACAGCATCGACGCAGTAGGCGAGGCTTTTGAGCTGGCGTCCGCCGGCAGCACGCCTCGAGCGCGACCAGCTTTCAAACGCGCGATCGATTCCTTTGAGCACCGCCGCGAGCGGCACGCCTGCTTTCTGCCAGGTTTCGACGATGGCCCAATCGAGCGGCGAGACGAGAAGGTGTGCGCCGCGTTTCCGCCAGAAATATTCTTCGATCTCGGTGAAATAGTTGAAGTAGTTGAAGGATTCCATGGAGACCGCGACGTCGTCAGGTCTTTGTCCGCGCGGAAGAAACTTTTTTCGGCGTGGTGCCGCGCTCCTGTGCTGCGGGCTGGTTGCGTTCCCAGATAATCCGCAGCCCTTCGAGGGTCAGGTATTCGTCCACCACCTCGATGTGACGCGAAGCGCCTCCGATCAGGCTCGCCTGACCGCCCGTCGCGATCACTTTTGTTTTCGCGCCCATCACCGCTTTCATCCGCGCCAGGATGCCGTCCACCATGTCGGTGTATCCGTAAAAGAGGCCAGCCTGCATCGACGCGGCTGTGTTCGTGCCGATGATTTTTCCGGGATCTTTGATTTCGACGCGGAAAAGCCGCGCCGCACGCGCGAAGAGCGCGTCAGCGGAGATGCCGATTCCAGGACAAAGTACGCCGCCGAGATATTCGCCGCGCGCGGAGACGGCGTCAAAATTGATCGCGGTGCCGAAATCTACCACGATGCAAGGCCCGCCGTATTTATCGAACGCGGCCACGCTATTCACGATGCGATCGGCGCCCACTTCCTGCGGGTTGTCGTAGTGCACGGGCATGCCTGTCTTGATGCCGGGCTCGACGAAGAGCGCTTTCCTGCTGAAGTACCGCTCGGCCATTCCCGCGAGCGTGGAGTTGAGCGGCGGCACGACGGAGCTGATAATCACGCCGCCAATTTCGCGCGGCTCGAGATTCGCGAGGGTGAAGAGGTCGCGCGTGAGGATGCCGTATTCGTCGATGGTCTGATCGCGAGCGGTGGTCAGTCGCCAGTGCGCGACGAGCTCGACACCGCGGAACACGCCGAGAACAGTGTTGGTGTTGCCGACATCGAGCGTGAGCAGCATCAGGAGGCCTCGCTCACGTCGCCCGAGAGGAGGGAGTCGGTCCCCCGGCCGTCATCCCGCTTCACGCGCAGGACGCCGCTCGGCTCAAGTCCAGATGTGATTCCCGTGAAGGTTTCGGTGGCAGTCGAAATTCTCACATGCTTCCCTTTAAAGTAAGTCGAGACTTCCGCGAAACGCCGGAGGATCGGTTCCGCTCCCTCGGCCAGGAATTGATTGTAGTAGCGGTCGAGGTGGCGCAGCAACCGAATGAGCAGCTGGAGGCGGGAATGGAGTTTGCCCGTCTCGATGCGAAGCGAAGTGGCGATATCGGCGAGCTCCCCGGGCATTTTCGTCTGATTCACGTTGATGCCAATGCCGATTACGGCGTAGTGCACGCGGTCGGGTTCGGCGTGCATTTCGGTGAGGATGCCGGAAAATTTTCGGCCGCGAAATAAAAGATCGTTCGGCCAGCGAATATCGGGCGCGGTATCGAGTTCTTCGGCGCAGGCATCGCGAGCGGCGAGTCCCGCAACAAGAGTCAGCAGCGGCGCATAGGCTGGCGGAATCTGTGGCCTCAGCAGCACCGTGCAATGGATTCCGGCCGATTTCTCGGAGAGCCATTTGCGTCCCGCGCGCCCGCGTCCGGCGGTTTGCTCTTCGGCGAGAATCACTGCACCGTGTGGCTCGCCTTGCTCGCCGAGCTGCATGGCGACGTTGTTCGTCGAGTCGATTTTGAAGAAATGGTAGATGCGGCGCGCGAATGCGGTGCCCGAGAGACGATTCGCCAGCAGTTGAGGCGCGAGAATATCAGGGACGCGCTCGATGTGATAGCCGGTAGCGGCGTGTCCTTTCACGCGGACGCCAAGCGCGCGAAGCTTTTCGATCCACCGCCACACTTGTTGCCGCGACACGCCGATTTCTGCAGCGATTTTCGCGCCGCTGATGACGATGGTCGAATTTTCCGCGAGCAGAGCAAGCAGTGCGTCTATGCGCTTGTCGGTGATGCCGGGAAGCCTCGCCATGCGCGTATTTGTGGCCATCGAGAGGAGGGAAGCATACTCGACGAGAGCGCCGGGGACAAGTTGGGGCGCGAAGCGAGCGTCTTAGAGCCGCTGCTGCCGGGAGTCGGTTGTGCGGGTCTTTGCGTAGGCCGTGATGAAAAGAGCGAGGAAGATCCAATCAATGCTTCCTAGCGCGAGCATTTGTGGCGCAATGCGATTTTGAGCGTGTAGAACAAGGAGCGCCGCGGGGTAACCAATTTTTTCGAGCATGGCTGGAAGCATCATGGCGCGGTATTTCACCGGGTCGCTGGCAACGATCAGAAACAGGACTTGCCACGCGATGGCCACGGCGAAAAAGCCGTAGAAAAATTCAGGATGCGTGATGGGAGGCGGATAGTCGCGTCCGTAGCGCGCTTCCAGGAACAGCGGCGGCACAAGCACGAGCAAGCCGTAGACTCCAGCGATGCGAAACACGATTTTGGCGAAGCGCATAGTCACTCGTATGGATGGCGCCTTGGCAAAAAGAGATGCCGAAAATTTGCGTCTGCCTCACGTTCTAGCTCCGCGCCGCGAGCCTGCTAGGGAGAGGCTCGTTTCAATATCTCTGCCGTGTCAACGACGGTGGCGAACTCACCGCGCAGGTCGCTGAGAGCGGCCCAATGCACGGACTCCGCAGGCCGCACGGTTCCGTCGATAGCGGGGCGAGCGAAAGTGGCCGTAGCGTCTGAAACCACGAAGGTGCTGAACCCGAGATTTCCGGCCATTCGGACCGAGGTCGAAACGCAGTGATTCGTGGTAAGGCCGACGATCACGAGCGTGTCGATGCCATCGTGACGCAAATCCTGCTCGAGGTTCGTTCCGATAAACGCGCTATTCACGTGCTTGCGATAGACGGGCTCGGCGGCTTTGGGCGCTGCAACGGCCTGAATCGCGTTGCCGGGCACGCCAGGGCGCAGAAGGCTATTTGGCTCCACGGAATCGTGAACGATGTGCCGGATCGGCCGCCCGCTCGATCGCCAGGCGGCGAGCAGCCGGCCAATGTTCGATTCCGCGTCCGGATTATTCCGCTCTCCATACAGCGGATCGAGAAATGCCTGCTGGACATCAACAACTATGAGCGCTGCCGATGGCGGAAGCTTGGTCATGAGAATCTCGGTGGCTCCTTCGCAAATCTCGCCCTCATCAGATTCGCGCAAACGCGCGGTCGTTATTCGGGAATGTTGAAGTCGTAGACGCGGCCCGACGCACTGCCGCCGGAGGAGGACGAGACGCGGCCGCTGGACATGTTAGATTGCGAGCCCGTGCCCATAAAGAAGGCGTATTCGCCGGGCTTGAGGTCTTCGTTGAGGGTAATTTTGTACATGCGGATTCCGACATGTTCGGCCGAGCAGGCAACTTCCTTGTCGCGCTTCACTCCGGACTTGCCGCCGCCGATGCCGCCGAAGGAGCCAACTTGAAATTCGCGACGGTCACTTTTTTTCAGAAGTTTCAAGAGGACGAAGTCAGCAGCGCTGGCGCCATCGGGGACGTACAGGTAAAAAATCGGCCGGCGATCCTTTACGTGGTTTTTTGACGTCGGTCCCTCGATCGTGGCGTCCCAGTGCTGGCCGCGAATCCCGTCGGTGGCGAAGCTGGCCGCTCGACCGCCGGCTTTCATGCGGCTGATCGCGGCACCTTCAATGAAAACGAAAGTGGGGCCGTCTTTCCAGTAGACGCCAACCTCTGGCGGCGGCAGATTCGGATCGACGGTGATAGCAGTCGCGGCTGCAACCACAGGCGACGGCGCCGGAGCGGGATTAATCATGACTTTGATCACCGCATCGGAGACATTGGCAGCTTTCAGAGTCTTGAGGCCGTCGACGCTCGTATCGAATTTGATCGAATCCGCCCCGTTTGCGCTGCGGATTTTGGCAATGATTACGTCATCCGACAGGCCGAGATTCATCATTTCAATCACATCTTGATTCGTCAGGCGCTTGGCGGCTTCTTGCGGAAAGGCGGACGACGCCAGTAGCGCGACGAGAACTAAAGCGAGTGGCCGAATAGCTGCCATGCCACCTTCCTCACAGGACTCGGCTTCAAAGTTCCTTGGAGCGGGGATTATACAACGGCGCGTGAAATGTAGCGCAACGCGAACGGCGCGATACGCGCGTCGGCTCGGTTATTCGAGTTGGGCCAGGCGATCCAAAAGTTTCTGGCGTTCAATAATGCGCTCGGCCAGCGTTGCCTCGATGCCGCTGACGATTTGGGCCGGCGCTTTGCTGCGAAAAGTCTCGTCGGCCAGGCGAGTTTGTTTTGATTCGATGTCTTTTGTAAGGCGCTCGATTTCTTTTTTCAGGCGGATGAGCTCCGCGGATTTGTCGATGGCCTCGCCGTAGGCGATGCGCAGATCGAATTGCGCGGTGGAGCGAAGCGCCGCCCCGGCCGCATCGAGGCGGCTCCCGGAGATTCCAAGGGCGGAGAGGCTGGCGAGGCGGAGAAGAGGATCGAGATTTTGCTCGACCAGTTTGCGGACGGCGCTATCGCCGGAGGAAAAATCGGCGGCCAGTTTTTTCTTCTGGTCGGCTTTCATTTCAGCGCGAATGTTGCGAGCGGCGATGATGATTTCCTGCAGCGTGGCCATGTCGCGCTCGGCCTTGGCGTCGGCCCACGCGGCGCGCGGTTCGGGAAATTGGTCGAGCGCGATCGAGCGCGCGCCCGCCGGCTGCGGCAGACGGTGCCACAGCTCTTCCGTCAGGAACGGCATAATCGGATGCAGAAGGCGCAGCGCGGCTTCGAACGCGGCGAAAATATTGCGCCACGCGGCGACTGCGATTTCGCGGTCGGGATCGGCCAGCTGCGGTTTCACCCACTCGATGTACCAGTCGCAGAAATCTCCCCAGAAAAATTGATAGATCACGTGACAGGCTTCGTGGAAGCGGAATTCGTCCAGCGCTTTGCTCGTTTCGGCCGCCACCGCGGAGAGGCGCGCGAATATCCAGCGATGCGACAGCCCGCCTTCGCCTTTCACGGCGTACGGAGCTTTCGCGCGGATTTCCGGCGCGGCCAGCTCTTCGAGCGTGACGCCCTGCGCCTCGATTTTTTCGAGGTTAAAGAAAAGGAACCGCGCGGCGTTCCAAATTTTGTTGGCGAACGCGCGAGCGCCGAGAATGCGGTCGTCGCTGAGAATGATGTCGGTGCCTGGCGCGGCCATACTGGCGAGCATGAACCGCATAGCATCGGTGCCGTATTGCTCGGTCAGCTGCAGCGGGTCAACGCCGGTGCCTTTCGTCTTCGACATTTTCGCGCCTTCGGCGGTGCGAACCAGGGAGTGGAGGTACAGCCGCCGGAAGGGGATCACTTCTGCAAGATTGTCCCCGGGCGCTGAAGCCGCAGCTTTCAGTGCCGGCTTAATTTCGGAGTCGAAGCTCCCGCCCGCTGAACTGCTCTCGAATCGCTCGCCGCTCAGGTGGAGGCCCATCATGATCATGCGAGCGTCCCAGAAAAATAAAATGTCGTAGCCGCTGATCAGCAGGCTCGTGGGGTAATACGTGCGGAGATCGGCGGTGTCGTCGGGCCAGCCCAGAGTGGAGAACGGCCACAAGCCGGAGCTGAACCACGTGTCGAGGACGTCTTTATCCTGCGTGAGCTTCGACCCGCCACACTTCGGGCATTTCGCGGGCACGCTCGCCGCTCGGGCGTGGCCGTCCACGATCTCGACGCGCGAATCGAGCGCGGGCACCATTTCTTTGCATTCGGCGCAATGCCAGATGGGAATCCGGTGGCCCCACCAGAGCTGCCGCGAGATGCACCAGTCGCGAATATTTTCGAGCCAGTTGAGCAAAATCGTCCGCTGGTTGTCGGGAACAACTTCGATCAATCCATCGAGCACCGCTTTTTTCCCAGCTTCCGCCAGCGGCTTCATTTTCATGAACCACTGCGTCGAAAGCCGCGGCTCGACGATCGCCTTGCAGCGGTCGCAAGTCCCGACTGAATGCGTGTGCTCGGTAATCCGATCGATCAGGCCGAGTTCTTCGAGATCGGCGATGATGCGCGCCCGCGCAACGAACCGTTCGAGTCCGGCATATTTTCCCGCGGCTTGGTTCATGTGCGCGTCGTCGGTAAGGACGTCAATCTCCGGAAGGTTGTGGCGTTTGCCCACTTCGAAGTCGTTGGGATCGTGCGCGGGCGTGATCTTCACGACGCCTGTGCCGAACTCGCGGTCAACATAAGTGTCGGCGATGATCGGGATTTCGCGGTTCATCAACGGCAGCATCGCTTTTTTCCCGACGAGGTGCTGATAGCGCTCGTCTTCGGGATGAACGGCCAGGGCGGTGTCTCCGAGCATCGTTTCCGGGCGCGTCGTAGCGACCACGAGATAGCCATCGCCTCCCGCCAATGGATACCGGATGTACCACAGCTGCCCGCTGCGCTCGTTGTGAACCACTTCTAAATCGCTGATCGCGGTCTGGCAGCGCGGGCACCAGTTCACCAGGTACCGCCCGCGGTAGATGAGCCCTTCGCGATAGAGCCGCAGAAAAGCTTCGAGAACGGAGCGATAGAGCGCGGGCTCGAGCGTGAATTTTTCGCGCGTCCAATCGCATGAAGCGCCCAGGCGAATCATCTGCCCTTTGATCACGCCGCCGCTTTCCGCTTTCCACTTCCACACGCGCCGCTCGAACTCTTCGCGCCCAAGACTCTGTCGCGTAATGCCTTCCTTCGCGAGCATCCGTTCCACCACGAATTGCGTGGCGATCCCGGCGTGATCCATCCCTGGAAGCCAAAGCGTGCGTTCCCCGCGCATGCGGTGCCAGCGAACGAGCATGTCTATCTGCGTGTGCTCGAGCATGTGCCCCATGTGGATCGAGCCTGTAACGTTGGGCGGCGGCAGTGCGATCGAGAAACGGGGTCCGTCGGCGGTGCCGGAATTCTCCGCGCGGAAAAGATTTTCATCCAGCCACGACTTCGCCCAGCGCGCTTCGATTTCCTGCGGCTCGTAGGCTTTGGGTATTTCGCGGGGCATGAGTCCTTTGCGCGCGGGTGCGAATTTTGTGCGCGGGAGAAACAATTAATATAAGCGGGGGGAGAGCAGGCCGTCAAATCGCCGAAGGGACGCCAAGGATTCCAAAAGTGCGAGGAAAAAATGGGGAAGTCGCCCGCCACAGGCGGCTGCCAAAAGTGCGTAGCCCCGCGCGATTACTTGTCTTTCTTGGCTAGCTCGTTTTGAAGCATGTTCTCGACGAGCGGCTTTAGCAGGCTCTTCGAGAGCAGCTCGTGCAGCTGAGGCTCGAGGCGCTCGAGAACTTTTTGGACCATTTCGTCCATGTTCGGCCCAGCCGCGGCTGCAGCTGGCGGCTCCTCTTGCGGAGCATTTACGGCATCAAGCGCGGCCGCCGTGGGCATCAGGAACGGAATGCCTGCGAGCGCTTCGCGATTCGGAGGCGGCGCGGTCGGGATCCGCTCGCCCAAATCGGCGGGCATGGATTCTTCGGCTGCCGAAATTTCCGAGGATGCGACGAACGCCGGCACTTCTTCGTGATTGGTCGCTACCAGGTCGGCGGCAGGTTCGCCGTTGACGGGTTCGGACTCGCCCGGAAGCGGAAACGATTGAAGCGGCGCCACCGGTTCTGTCATCTCGCCGTACCGCGGGCTCGCGGGCGTTTCGTCGCGAACGAGAAGCGGCTCGGGCGTGACGTGCGCGGCTACAGGACGTTCCAGCGCGGGATCTTTGCGCGAGGGCGCGAGTTCCGGCAGTGCACTCAGGAGTTGTGCGTCTGTGCCGGATTTTGATTCGGCGATTGGCGGCTCCGGCGTGCGCGAAGCAGCTTCGGCTCCAGCACCTTGCTGGTCAAGTGACGAAGGCCGGTGCTGTTGAACTGGCGAAGCGCTCTGCCAGTCAACTGGCGGCGCGCTCTCCCGAGCAACTTCACGTGCGCTCGTTCCAGCGGTTGTCTCAATGCTCGGGCGCGTAACAAGCGCGGTCGTTTCGGCCTGCGCGCGAACCGGCTCGATGTGCGCTGTGCGGATGGGCTCTTCCGCCGGCTCGTGCGAACCTCCCTGAACCACTTCACGGACGGCTTCAATGGCGTCAGAAAACCACGATTTTTTGCGTGGGCGCGATTCCTCGTGGGCTTCTTCTCGCACCTCTTCGCGCGCATCCTCACGCGCCTGTTCACGCACTCCTTGCTGCACTGCGGAGTGCTCTGCGCGGCTCGCCGTTTCACTTTTCGAGAGCCAAGACGGCTCCGCCGACAAAGGAGCGGGCGGCGGCTCGGGCGCCTTCAAGGTTTCAGGCTGCGAGGACGACACTGCCACCGGCGCTGGCGTGCGTTCGGGCTCCGGGGCGCGAGACGTTTGTGTCCAATGGGACTCGGACATCCAGCTGCTCTCGGGATATTCCGACGCAGGCGCCGTCAGCGGCGTCCACGGAGTCGAGGGCGCGGAGGAACTAGCAGCCGTCGCTGGCACGGGCGTCGAATCCTTTACCTGCGAAATTGACGCCGCCGGTGCCGCTGGTGCCAGAGTAGCCGGCGCCTCTTCCTTCTTCGGCGTAAATGCCGCCGGCGCCGGTTCTTCCTCGATCGTCGCAGGCTGATTCGAAGCGGATTGGAACGCCAGGCTCTCGTGCCATGCAGCCGGCGCATCCTCGTTCGAGGACGGCTCGGTGGATAGCTTCATGCCATACGGCGCGAAGGATTGCCCGCCGTCGGAGTGCGCGCCCGGATGCGAAGGCTCGAGCGGCTTGTGCGCAATTTGCTGCGCGATGGGCGGCACGAACGGCGCCACCGGTTCGTCCATTGCTTCAAGCTCGTTGTCGCGCACGCGAATGTGCCGCGGCGGAACTTCTTTCTCCGATGGAAATGTAATGGCCGGCTCGTCCTTAGCTTTTTCCTTGCCATCTTTGCCATACGAATAGCCGGGATCAACCGCCGTATTTTCGGGAATTTCGAAATCCATGCCGCCGGTGCGGCGCCAGTCGGTAGCGGTGGCGGCTCCGTCGAAATCGTCTTCGTCGTCAACATCCACTTCCGCTTTCGCTACCGGAGCTTTCGGAGCTTTTGCTTCCGACTCGTCGGGCTCGTCAACTTCATCGCCCATCGAGCGAACGCCTTTGCCGAATCCGTAGATGGCCGCGGCTTCTTCGGCCGTAGGCTCGGGGAATTCGGGCAGCGGTTTCGGCTCGGCCTTCGCGGCAATTTCCATCACCGGAGGAGGAGGCGGCGCAACGGGAACTTCGCGAGCCTTCGCAAGTTCCGCGGCAATCTTGGGATTTTTTTCGAGCGCGGACATCACCATCGCGATCAGCGGGTCGGGCGGAACGAAAGGCTTCTTCAGGACGCCATCAGCGCCCACGCGCCGCGCTTCTTTTTCGTCCAGCGGATCGAACGCGCCCACCAGAAGAATCACCGGCACATGAGCGAACCGCGTATCTTTCTTGACGAATTCGCAGACTTCGTAGCCGTTGCGCACCGGCATGAATACGTCGGCGAGAACAAGATCGGGATTGACGTCCGGAATGCGGCGCACTGCCGCTTCGCCATTGCCGACGGCAACCACGTCGACACCGCGCTCCTCAAACGCCAACACGACCATTTTCTGGATGTTGGTATTATCGTCCGCGACCAGAATTCTGGGCACTTGAACCACCTCTCGGCGCACCCGCACGGCGACACGCCGACGCCTTTCCCTATCCTATTGCAGCATCCCTACAGGGGGGCGTCAACGGAGACGAAGTACAGGCGTGCCTCAGTTGTTATGAGGGGGTAAACAGGGCGTTTACCAGGGAATGACCTTTCGGATGCCCTTTTTCTTCTTGCTGGTCGAATCTTTCGAATCGTCGGTCGGGGTTTGTGGAGACGAAGCGCTCTGGTTCGTCGAGTTACTCGAGGAATCCGTCGAACCCTGATCCGTTTGGCCAGTCGTCGAAGCAGTCGTCGAAGCAGCCGTCGAAGCCGACCCCGAACCGGACGCCGCCGGCGCGCCCGAAGCTGGCTGACCAGCCGGAGCGCTGGCAGTGGAATCGGCTGAACCGCCCGTCGTCGTGGTCGTCGTGGTTGTCGATGTCGTCGTCCCCGCCCCCGTATCTGTCTGATTCGCAGCAGGTTGCGCCGCCGCCGCTGTCCCCGTCGATGTCCCCGTCGATGCCGCACCCGCTGGAGAAGACGTGCCAGAATTCGCGCTCGCGTCGGCCCGGGTACCGGGCGCCGGATCGGCTGTCGCCGTCGTAGACGCCACTGGCGGCTGTATCAGTTGAACGCCGAACGTCACTCCCGAAGCTGCACCGGATTCGACTGTCCCCGTCGATACCGCGTCCTCCTGCTTCACCGGCGCGTCCGGATTTCCGGCAACCGCTGCATCGGCCCCCGGTGTCGCGGTAGAACCTGAAAGCGTAAAGCCCGTCACGCCCGCATTCGGCTTCAGCACCTCGCTCGCTGCGACGGCATCGTCCGGCGGATTCAGGTTCGGCTGGCCCACGTGCGCGGCCATCGTCACGTCCGGCGCGCCGTGAATCATGTTCATCGGGCCTTTGACGATCGCGCTCTGGTGGTGCTGCTTTTCGAACTCGCGCTCTTTCTGCATCCGGGCCAGAGCCTCGGGATTGGGAGGGGGAATGGGCATGCCCATCTGCTTCAGGCGGGCCTTGGCGTCCGGCGCCCGCGTCGAAAGCGGGTACTGCGTCACAATCTGGTCATACACCTTGCCGGAAAGCGCGCTCCAGTAGTTGCGCACGTCTTCATTTTTCGAACCTTGCTTCACGCGCGTATAAATGTCGCCGAGCAGCCACAGGGATTCATCGCTTTGGCTGTAAAGCGGATAACGGTTGATTACTTCGAGGAGCCTCGCCGCCGAAGCGCGGTAATCCTGCTTCGTGTAGTAGTAGTGGGCGATCTTGTATTCGCCATCCGCCAGCACTTCCTGCACTTCGCGCAGCCGTTGCTCGGCCTGCGGCGCCAGCGGACTCTGCGGGAACTTCAGCAGCATCGCTTGAAACTCGTCCTCCGCCATCTGTGCCTGCGAGCTGTCGCGGTCGGCCTTCTCCATCATCTTGTAATGCGCCATGCCCACTTGCATTTGCGCGTACGCGGACTCTTCGAGGAAGGGAAAAAACGTGATGAAGTCTTTGTACTCGGCCACCGACTGCGTCAGGTTCGACGTCCCGCCCTCTTTGAAATAGGAATCCGCGACCGCAAGTTTCGCTTTGGCCAGGTATTCGCTGTCGGGATAGGTATTGATCAGGGTTTGCAGCGAGAGCCGCCCTTCCGTGTAGCGGCCGTGCTTGATGTCGGCGAGCGCGCGATCGTAGAGAACTTTGTCGGGCTCGGCCGATGCGTTGGTATCCTTATCGGCGGTCTTGGCGGGTGCTTTCTTTTTGGTTAGCTTGCCGAGCTGCGCTCCGGCGTTGGTGCTCACGCCGAATATGATTGCAAGACCAACGAGTGCCTTAAGAAAATGTTTCTTCATCATTTCTCCAACTTCATTATTAGTCTGGGCCGGTCTCGACCGATTCCTTCCTCGCGCAATTCCTTCAAACCCGTTGGCTGAGTGCGTTCGTTGCGAGTTGCCGCAATTGGCGCGCGGAACCCGCCGGATCGGATGTCTGGAAGATGGAAGTTCCGGCGACGAACGTATTGGCTCCGGCTTTCGCCAGCTCGGCTATGTTTTCCAGATCCACTCCCCCGTCCACTTCGATCCGGAACGTCCCATTATATCGCGCGCGCCACTCGTTGAGCTGGCGAATTTTCTCGATCGCCCCGGGGATAAATTTCTGGCCCCCGAATCCCGGGTTCACCGACATCACCAGCACCGTGTCCAGCTTATCGAGCACTTCGCTCAGCATCCCGACCGGAGTCGCGGGGTTGATCACCGCACCGGCCTCGGCCCCGTGCTCGCGAATCATCGCCAGCGCTCGGTCCAGATGCACCGTCGCTTCCTGGTGCACCAGCACGCGATTCGCGCCCGCTCGAACGAACTCCGCGATATAACTCTCCGGCCGCTCGATCATCAGATGCACGTCCAGGGGCAGGCGGGTTGCTTTGCGCAATGACGCGACCACCGGAATCCCGATCGAGATGTTGGGGACGAAGTGGCCGTCCATCACGTCCACGTGGAGGACGTCGGCGCCACCCTGCTCGACTGTGCGAATTTCGTCGCCCAGCTTCGCGAAATTCGAGGCCAGGATCGACGGCGCGATTTCGATTCGTGCGTAGCTCATCGGCAGCGGGCAGTTTAGCACAAGCGCTTGCGGGCTGAGGTTGTGGGCTTGTCGCCCGTTACTGCGCGAGCTGCAAATCCACCGGCGTTCCGGCCTCGACGCGGCTCCCGCGCGGGATCGGTTGCGCCAGTACGACGCCGTGCTGCCCTCCGGCCGTAGGCGAAAATGTAAGTTTGCCCAGTTTCAGTCCCGCGGCGGACATTCTTGCTTCCGCCTCCGCAAGCGTCACGCCGGCAAGCTCCGGCATCACGTAAGCCAATGGCCGGTCGCCGAGCGAAACGAGCAGATTGACGTGCGGGCTGGTGATGTCCGATTTCCCGGCTGCCGGATCCTGACGAATCACAGTCTCTTCGTTCGGGCCGACGAGATAGACTGACGAGATTTCGCCAATCTGCAATCCGCTTCGCAAAAGTTCAATTCGCGCCGCGCGTATGCTTTTCTGTTCGAGCAGCGGAATCGTAGCCTTCCGAGGACCGAGGCTCAGCGCCACATGCGCGAACTGGCCCACTTTCACCTTCGTCCCCGCGGGCGGGCTTTGGCGGGCCACATCATCCGGCGGCAGTGCGCTGTAGATGTGATCGTCAATGCGGATGCCGATGCCGCGGCCCTGCAGGATTTGCTGCGCCTCCACCGCTTTTTTGCCGACCACGTCGGGCACGGCCACTTCGCGGCCCTGGATCGCAAATCGGATCGCCAGCAGCGCGCTCAAGAATGCCACCGACGCGAGGATAAAGAGCATCAGCGCCATGCGGAAAATCCATTCGAGGCGCTCGCGGAATGTCATTCGAGGTGCTCCTGACGAAGCGGTCCTGACAAAATGCTCCTCACCATTCGAGCCTAGCATGGCCGTAGCGCGCCTTCAACGCGAGGGGGTTAGGCCGCAGACACACGAACGTGGAAGCCGCAACGCGCATGAAAATGCTGTAAAGACCTCCAGCCCGCCGATTTGCCGGTCAGGATTTCTGCAGCACAGCCGCGAAGAAGCCGTCCGTGTGCTGAGCGGCAGGAAAAGTGCGAAATTGGCCGGCGTCGTCAATAAGACTTTCGGCGTCGACTCCGAGCGCGAGATGGGGCTGCAGCGTGTGCGAGATTTCTGAGCGCTCCACTCGCCGGATGGACGGTGCGCCGGCCAGCGCTTCGGCCACCACTTGATCGTTTTCTTCCCGCTCCATCGAGCACGTCGAATAAACAAGCCGGCCGCCCGGCGCGAGCTGCTTCATCGCCGACGCGAGCATCGCCACCTGTAACCGGTGAAATTCCGGGAACTGTTCGGGCCGCAGCCGCCATCGAATTTCAGGGTGGCGCGCGAGTGTGCCGGTCCCGGAACACGGCGCGTCAACCAGGATGCGATCGAACGCGCGGCTGAATGGTAATTCGTGCTCGGCGTCGAGTTCGACGATCCGGACGCTCGCGAGCCCAAGCCGCTCGAATTGCTTGCGCATCGCGCGAAGCCGGTGGGCGTGCCGGTCGGCCGCGACTACGGTGCCGTTCGCGCCTGCTGCGCGGACGAGCGGCGGCGTCTTCCCGCCCGGCGCAGCGCAGAGATCGAGAACCCGGTCGCCCGCCCGCACATCGAGCAGCAGGGGAATCGCTTGCGAGGCTTCATCTTGAATCGAGAGCCAGCCTTCGCGAAAAGCCTCCGTGCGCGCGGGACTGCCGCCGCTCGCGGTGAACGCGGAGCCGAGGAGTTCGCCGGGTTCGATGCGCAAGCCGGCCTTCTCGAGCGCGGCGAGAATTTCCTCGCGCCGAGCGGGATCGTGAATCGCGCAGCTCAGATGTGGCGCGCGATTATTGGCTTCGAGCAGCGCAATCGTGCGCGCTTCACCAAACGAAGCGAGCCACCGTTCGACGAGCCACGTCGGGTGCGAGTGCAGAATTCCAAGGCGTTCGGCGAGCGATATTTTCGCGGGGAGCAGCGGCTCGATGGACGTCGCAAGTGAACTCGTCGCCGTTTGCGCTGCCTCTACCGAAGCGCGCCGCAGTACCGCGTTGACCAGCGACGCCGCCGAAGTTTTCCGCGCAAGCTTCACAAGATCTACGGATTCGTTCACGGCCGCGCGAGCCGGAACGCGTTCGAGGAAGCGAAGCTGATAAAGACCCATTCGGAGCGCGAGCGCCACGGGCAGATCAAGCCGTATCACCGGTTTCTTGAGTTGCCTATCGAGAAGAAAATCGAGCAGTCGCCGCCAGCGCAGCACGCCGAAGGTGATCTCGGTTGCAAGCGCAGCGTTTTCGGGCGCTACGCGCGGCCCAAGTTCGGCGTGAAGCACGTCGCTTGCATACGCTCCCTCCGCTTCCACGCGGCGCAGCACTTCAAAAGCGATCGTTCGCGCAGGACTGATGGGCACCTGATCATCAAACCACATTCGCGGCGGAACGAGAAGGAGGGCTCCCGCAGCGATCAACCGCCGAAGCGCTCGCCGGCCGCAATTCGCGCCCCGCGCAGGAACTCGCCGCCGGTAATTCGATTACGCCCTTCGAGTTGAACATGCTCGACGCGCATCGCAATCGCGTCGCCGCAGATTACAAGCAAGCCGCCTTCCTGCGTCGGAAGAATACTGCCGGGCAAGCCGCCCGCTTCGTTCGCCTCCGCCGGACGCCCCCAAATTCTGCACGTCGCGCCGCGAAACGTCGTAAACGCCCCCGGCCACGGCTGCAAGCCGCGGATTCGGTTGTAAATTTTCGCAGCGGGAAGCAGCCAATCAATCCGGCCGTCCTCTTTCTTCAGCGGCGGCGCGAGAGTCGCCTGGGAATTGTCCTGTGGCGTAGGCGCGATTTCCCCGCGGCCGAGCCGCTTCAGAGTCTCAACCGTCAGCGGCGCGCCGGCTTCCGCAAGTCGAGCGTAAAGCTCCGGAGCCGTCTCGTCGGCGCCGATGCTGGTTTGATATTTCAAAAGAATCGGCCCGGTATCGAGCCCCGTATCGATTCGCATCGTAGTAAGGCCCGTCTCTTTTTCGCCGTTCACAATCGCCCAATGGATCGGCGCGGCGCCGCGATATTTCGGAAGTAACGATCCGTGCAGATTGATCCAGCCCAGGCGGGGAATCGCGATGAGCGCGGCGGGAATGATTTGACCGTACGCGATGATCACCACCACATCGGGCGCGATCCGCTTGAAATAGTCGAGCGACGATTCGGATTTAATTTTTTCCGGCTGGTAAACGGCCACGCCCGCTTCGAGCGCCGCATCCTTCATCGCCGAACTCGCCGTTTTCTTGCCGCGCCCGCGCGGACGGTCCGGCTGCGTCACAATTCCAGCGAGTTCGAAATACGCATCGGCGAGCAACGCGCGGAAGGTAGGAACGGCGAAAGCGGGCGTGCCGCAAAACACAAGTTTCAGCGGCACAGCCGTCCTACCACTCGCCCGCTTTTTTCAGCTTGCGAATCTTGCGCTTGATCATGTCCCGCTTGATCATTCCCAGGTGCATGATGAAAAGCGTTCCGTTCAGATGGTCGATTTCGTGGCAGAACGCTCGCGCCAGCAATCCTTCGCCGCGCATTTCGAATTCTTTGCCGGAAGCGTCTTGCGCGCGCACAGTCACGTACTGCGGCCGCGCCACGTGTCCCCGGAATCCCGGTAGCGACAGGCAGCCTTCCTCTTCGCGCTGCTCCCCCTCGGCGTGAATGATTTCCGGATTCGCGCAGACGAGCTTCGCTTCCGCATTCTTCCCGTTCGAGACGTCAATCACGGCAATCCGCATCCCGATCCCGATCTGCGGTGCCGCCAGGCCCACCCCCGCCGCCGCATACATCGACTCGAACATATCCGCCACCAGCTTTTCGAGCTCCTCGTCGAATTTGTCGATTCGCTTTGCTTGCGTCTCGAGCACCGGATCGCCGTATTTAACTATCGGATGAATCATTTCGCGTTCGTCCTTACTACCTGCCTGCGGTTAGAAGTTGTCGAGTTGCCGTTCGTAGCCATCGAAATTCCTGCGCGTTTCTTCCAGCGAGTCGCCCCCGAATTTTTCGAGGAATGCAGACGCAAGCTCGAGCGCCACCATCGCTTCGCCTGCCACTCCCCCTGCGGGCACCACGCAAACATCGGAGCGTTCATACGCCGCTTTCACCGCTTCCTTCGTATTCAAGTCCGCCGTCAGCAACGGGCGCCGCAGCGTCGAAATCGGCTTCAAGTAGCCGCGCACGATCACGTCCTGCCCATTCGTGATGCCGCCTTCGATTCCGCCCGCCCGATTCGACGAACGGTCAAAACGTTTGCGCGAATCATCATATCGGATTTCGTCCTGCACTTCGGAGCCGTAACTCGCCGCCGCCGCGACGCCCCTGCCGATCTCGACCGCTTTCACAGCCTGAATCGACATCACCGCTCGCGCCAGCCGCGCGTCAAGCTTTTCGTCCCATTGCGCGTGGCTGCCAAGCCCCGGTGGAATCCCTCGCGCCACCACTTCGAAAACGCCGCCCACCGAATCGCCTGCGCGAAGCACGTGATCCACTTCCGCTTTCATTCGCGCCTCGGTGGCAGCTTCCACGCAGCGCAGCGGCGATTCCAGATTCGCGCACACGGCTTCAATCTCCGCCCAGCTCGCTTCGCGCTCGAGCCGCGCGTGCCCCACGCTGATCGTATGGCTCAGGACCGTCGCGCCGAATTCGCGCAACAGCAATTTCGCAAACGCGCCGGCCGCCACGCGCGATGCCGTTTCACGGGCAGAAGCCCGCTCGAGAATATACCGGGCATCGTGCAAATTAAATTTCAGCGCTCCCGCAAGATCGGCATGCCCCGGCCGCGGCGCCGTGAGCGGCCGCTGCGCTCCTTTCGCGCCGGCTGCGTCTGCGCCCTCAGTGTCCTCCACCGGCAGCGCTTTCTCCCAATTCGCCCAGTCGCGATTCTCGATGCGAACGGCGATTGGCGCCCCGATCGTCTTGCCGTGCCGTACGCCCGCCAGAATATCCGCCTGATCTTTCTCGATCCGTTGGCGCCCGCCCCGTCCATACCCCAGCTGCCGCCGGTGCAGTTCGCGTTGAATGAACTCCAGATCCACCGGCATGCCCAGCGGCAACCCGGAGATCCACGCAATCAGGGCTTGCCCGTGCGATTCACCCGCGCTGACGAATCGAAGCACTCGCTACGCATCCCGCCCGCGACACCGGGCAAATGCGCAATTCTACCGGACGCATTCACGCGCGTAAAGCGATGCCGCGCGGAATTTGTGGCCCACGGATGATTGCTTGACGCCACTCTTGCCGGCAGCTACGCTTTCATGTCGCTGCGGCAAAACACCTCCGCGCCGTCCTCACACGATGCTCGAAGCCGGTGAAAGCCAGTCGCTCCCCTCGATCATCGGGGACGTGCTCAAGCGCCTAGTCCTGGCGGTACAGGACTATTCGCTCCTTACCTTCCGCTCCCTCACCAACCTTTTTACCCCGCCGCTATATTGGTTCGACGCGCTCGAGCAAATGGACCAGATCGGCGTCGGCTCGCTTCCGATCGTCGTGCTCACCGGCTTTTTCATTGGCGGCGTTTTGGTCCTGCAGACCTCGTCGCAATTCGAGCGCTTCGGCGAAACGGCGCTCACCGGAGATGCCGTCTCGCTCGCCTTGGTGCGCGAGCTCGGTCCCACGATCACGGCCCTGCTCGTTGCCGGTCGCAACGCTTCGGGTATCGCGTCCGAACTTGGCTCGATGGTCGTTACCGAGCAAGTGGACGCCATGCGTGCGCTCGGCACTGACCCGATTCGCAAATTGATGACGCCGCGCATGGTCGCGACCGTCGCCATGCTGCCGCTGCTCACAGCCGTCTCCGATTTCGTGGGCCTGATCGGTGGCTTCGTCGTGGCTTATTTCACGCTGCGCCTCGGGCCCGCTCAATTCTGGACCCGCGCCATTGACGCGCTCGATTTCGGCGATTTGGTCCAGGGCTTCACGAAGCCCCTTGTTTTCGGCCTGATTATCGCGTCGGTCGGATGCTATCAGGGCCTGCGCGTCCGCGGCGGCACGCGAGGCGTCGGCCGCGCCACCACCACCGCCGTCGTGATTTCCTCTGTTATGATTCTCGTGTTCGATTTCTTCCTCTCCCGCGTCCTCTTGTATCTCTTTCACAAATGAATCTCACCGCCATGCGCCGTCACGGGAAGTGTTCTGCTTTTGGAAACATTCCTCTCATGCCAAATCCTGCGCTGCGATTCCGCCCGATTTCCATCTATAATCTCGCAATGATTGTTGCGGCTGTCCCTGTGCGCTTTCCGCGCCGGCCACAATTTCAATCGAGGCGGCTCGGATGACGGAAACCGTTCCGGGCGAGCCGCTGATCGTCTTCAAAGACGTGAGCGTCGGTTTTGAAGAGGGCGACATTCTCAAGGGCATTTCGTTTCAGGTCTTGCCCGGCGAAACAAAAGTGCTGCTGGGCGAAAGCGGTTCCGGCAAGACGCTCATCATGAAGCTCGCCGCCGGGCTCATGCACGCCGACGCCGGACAAATCTGGGTGACGGGACACGAAATCCGGGAAATGAGCGAAGGAGAGCTGCTCAATTTCCGGCGCCGGATCGGGTTCGTGTTTCAGGAGAGCGCGCTTTTCGACTCGCTCACGGTGGCCGAAAACGTGGCATTTCGTTTGAACGAGGACAACGTGCCCCCGGAAGAGATTGACGGCCACGTCCGCGAGGTACTGCGGTTCGTCGAAATGGAAGACGCGATGGAAAAATATCCCGCCGAGCTTTCCGGCGGAATGCGTCGGCGCGTCTCGATGGCGCGCGCGCTGGTCGATCGTCCACCCATAGTTTTCTACGACTCGCCCACCGCCGGCCTCGACCCCGTCACGTCGCAAACGATCATCACCCTCATTCTCCGCGACCGCGATATGCAGAACGTCACATCGCTCCTGGCCACCCATCGCATCCAGGATGCCTTCGGCCTCGCAAATTTTCGCTACGATAAAGCGAACAAGCGCGTCGAGCGCCTCGACGGCAACCGCGCGAGCGCCTACGCCGAGCACGCGACCAATATCCTCGTTCTGCGCGACGGAAAAATCTACTTCGAGGGCCCGGCGGACGAACTGCTGCGCACCACGGACGACTATCTGAGAAAATATCTCGCTTCTGCGGAATAATCTGGCAGGCGACGACGACGGAGGAGGAAAGCGATGGCGCAACGGAAGCAATTGAGCTGGACGGAACTTCGAGTGGGACTCTTCGTGCTCGCGGGACTTTTTATCCTCGCGATTGCGATCTTTTACGTCACCGGCGCCGGAGTTCTCGGCCCGAAATATCGCGTGATCACCTACCTGCCGGAAGTCGAAGGACTGCAGGCCGGCGCGCCCGTCCGCCTCGACGGCGTTGAGATTGGCAGCGTCCAATCCATTCAGTTGACGCCGCAGCCGCCGGACCATTTGCACAACATCACCCTCGTCATGCGCATCGAGAAAAAGTTTCAGCCCGATGTCCGCACCGGCTCAACCGCCAGCCTCATCACCGAAGGCCTGCTCGGAAATCGCTACGTCACCGTGTCGCGCAGCCTCACCGGCACGCCCATTCCCAACGGCGGCGTTCTCGCCGGCACCCAGCAACCGCAGATGGCGGAGCTGGTCGACAAGTTCAACGGTCTCTCTACCCAAATCAGCGACATCCTTACCAAAGCCAATTCGGGGGAGGGAACAATCGCTAAGCTCCTCAACGATCCCGAGCTTTACAATCACGTGAACAATGCCATTGGACGAACCGACGATCTGATTGCGGGCGTGCAGCGCGGCGAAGGCACTGCCGGAAAGTTGCTGAAGTCCAACGAGCTGTATGACAAAGTGAACGCCTCGGTCGGCGACGCGCAAAACGTCATCGCCGCCGTGCGTCAGGGACAGGGCACATTCGGCAAACTCGTCTACGATCCCGAGATGTACGACAACGCCAAAAAATTAGTCAACAATGGCAACGGATTGCTCGAAGACGTTCGCGCCGGCAAAGGCACCCTCGGCAAGCTCACCACCGACGATGCGCTCTACACCAATTTGAAAGACGCCTCCGCCAATTTCCGCGAAGCCACCGCCAAGATGAATTCGAATCAAGGCACGCTCGGCAAATTTTTCAACGATCCGGCGTTCTACGATAATTTCACCGGCCTCGCCGGCGACATGCGCCTGATGGTCAGCGACTTCCGCCAGAATCCCAAAAAATTCCTGCACGTGAAGCTGGCGATTTTCTGATCGAAGGAAATACTTCCCGGAATTTCCGGATCAGGGCCGCGAAATCCAAACTGCATTCCGCGGCCCCGCCCGGGTTGGTTTAGTCATAGGACGATTTCACTCCGCCCTTCCCGTTGCGTGTGGCAGCTACTGCGTGGAAATCGGCTGCCATTTCATCAAGAGGCAGGATACACACTGCTCCCTCGCTTGCGATTTCCACGCGATTGCGTTCACGCTTCGGTCTGTAGTCGCTGCACTCACGCACCCGATAGCAAACTTCTCGCATCGGGAACACGTAACCGCACGCGATCAACTCTTCACCCGCTCCGAACCCTCGCACGATGTGCGCGTACAAGCACCGGTAGCAAAGCGGCTCCGGCAGCGCAGCCGGCGCCTCCGGCTCCGGCACGGGCACGCGCGCCTCATCCTCCGCCGCCTCGAAAAGCGGCAGGGCATCCTCGCTTACCGCCGGAATCTCAGGAGTCTCCTCCGCCGGCTTTGCGTCCCGCGGCGCAAGGTTCGGCACCACGCCCTCCACCACAAATCGCATCACCCAGTAAGCGATGACTGCAATCACGATGAACATGGTCACCTCGCTTTCCCGCGCAGGTGGCACAGGCTGAAGCCTGTGCCACCGTACCTTCACTCCGGCCAGCTCGATACTTGGCACCCATCGCGGCATCGTTCTCGGTCCCGCCGATGCCCACGCCTCTGCCCCGGAATTTCGCCGGCGCAAAAGCAAATCCCAACGCGCAAGCAGAAAGAGTTACGCCAGGTACGGTTGAAGTTGCCAGGAATGAATCAGATTCGAAGCGGGCTTACTACCGTGAGGGACTGGATGCCATTCGGATGCAGTCCCAGACGGGCGTCGTGTCCGCCAATCTAAGCAACGAGTTGTGATTTCGTATCTGCATGACCGTAAAAGTCTCCAGCTTCCGCAATTCTACAAGAGTTACGCAATCGGTACAATCCAAAATCGTCCAACGGCAGAATATCCCGCGCGAATCGTCGCGATCGCAGCGTCAAAGGTCATCAGCCCCCGGTTTTCGTACCGCCGGCTCTTTTGCCGGTCGGGTCTATACGCCGGAAATGCGATCAATCAATCGCCGGCACTCAGTCCGCGCGCGAACGAATCATCCCAAATTCGGACGCCCTGACACATCCATCGCTCGCACAAGCTCCCTAAATCCAGTCATTTCAGCTCGTCCTCGCTCGAATCAGTGGAACAAAACATGCCACCAATTCGTTACTTCTAGCAGTCAGTCAAGGTCTGCTCGCACGGCGCAGTCGAGGGGGACGAATGCGAAATCTGTGGCAAGACTTCAAGTATGGCTTCCGCGTGCTGCTCAAGAGTCCGGGATTTTCGGCAGCTGCCGTAGTCGTCCTGGCCCTCGGCATCGGAGCCAACACCGCAATCTTCAGCGTGGTGAATACGGTGCTGTTGCGGCCGCTGCCTTTTCCGCATTCCGAACGTCTCGCGATGGTTTACCACGTCCCCCCGCAGAAGAGCTTTCCCGGGGCGAAGATTTTTGCAGTGTCGCCAGCGAACTTCCTCGATTGGCACGCCCAGAACCACGTCTTCGACGGCCTGTCGATTTTTCACGGCGCCGCCATGACCCTGATGGCCAAAGACCAACCGGAAGCAGTTCCGGGACTGGTCGTGTCCTCTGAATTTTTTTCGGTGCTGGGCGGAACTCCGATTCTCGGCCGCACCTTCACGCCGGAAGAAGACCGCGACGGTCACGGGAACGTCGTAGTGCTGAGCTATCCGTTTTGGCAGAGCCATTTTGGAGGCGATCGGCAGATCATCGGGAAGAGCCTCACGTTTAACGGGCGTGCGTATTCCATCATCGGCGTGATGCCGGCGCGTTTTCATTTTCCCGATCAAGGTCAGTATTTCGTTCCGCTCGGATGGAAAGATGAAGATCGCGCCGAGCGAAAAAATCACAACTATGTCGTGATCGCGCGGCTCAAAGCCGGTGTGAGCCGCGAGCAGGCGCAGGCAGAGATGGACACGATCTCATCGCGCCTTGAACAGGCCTATCCCGAAGCCGATAAGGGATGGGGCGCGGTGATCGTTCCGCTGCGCGAGGATTTAGTCGGAGACGTGCGCCCGGCGCTTCTCGTGTTGCTGGGTGCGGTTGCGTTTGTACTTCTGATCGCCTGCGCCAACGTCGCGAATCTCGTGCTGGCGAAGACGCTCGGGCGGCGCAAAGAAATTGCCATCCGCACGGCGCTCGGTGCGAGTTGGCGGCGAGTGGTTCAGCAGATGCTCGCGGAGACTGTGCTACTCGCGACGGCGGGCGGCGCGCTCGGTTTGCTCGTGGCTCATGGCGGCATCGCGCTGATCGTCGCATTCTTCGGCGATAAGCTGCCGCAGACCGGAACGGTTGGTCTCGACCCGCAAGTTCTGGGATTCACCCTCGCGATTTCCATCGCCACCGGTTTGATCGCCGGGCTTGCGCCCGCCTGGCGCCTCGCGCGTACGAATGTAAATGACGGGCTGAAACAGGGACTCGGTCGGACGGACGCGGATTCTGGCGGCCGCTCGACGCGCAACGTCCTGGTTGTTTGCGAAGTGGGACTCTCGCTTGTGCTGCTGATCGGCGCGGGGCTGATGATCCGCAGTTTGTGGGCGTTGCACAGCGTGAATCCCGGCCTCGATACGCACAACGTGCTGACCGTGCGCGTGACAATCCCACAAGAGAGTTATCCCAAGCCCGAGCAGCAACTCGCTTTCTATTCGCAACTCGCCGAACGCGTACGCGCTCTGCCGGGAATCGAATCGGTAGGCACGATTGACTCATTGCCATTTGACGACGACGGCTCGACGCAGCCCGTTGCCATCGATGGGCGTCCGGCCGTCGAGTTCGCGATGCAGCCCGAAGTGGCCGTGCGCACTATTTCGCCCGGATACCTGCGGACCGTTCGCATTCCGCTGATTGCCGGCCGGGAATTCACCGACGCAGATTCGCTCGATCGGCCGCTGGCAGTCGTCATCAGCGAATCCATGGCGCGAGAGTTTTGGCCGAACGAGAATGCCGTCGGAAAGCGGATGACGCTTTCGTTCTTCCCGGGAAAAGTGCGCGAAGTCGTGGGCGTTGTCGGCGACATCAAATTTCGAGGTCTCGCGTCCCGCGAGTCGCTCGCGATGGTGTACGTCCCGCTCGCGCAAATGACGTTTTGGAATCAGGCGCTGGTGGTGCGAACCACCGGCGATCCCACGAACGCGCTTTCCGCGATCACCGTCGCCGTTCATCAGATCGATTCGGGTCAGCCGGTTCGCGACGTACGCACGCTCGACGCGATTCTCGCAGGTTCGCTATCGCAGCAGCGCTTCAGCATGCTTTTGCTCGCGGCATTCGCAGCGCTGGCTCTGGTTCTCGCGGCCGTCGGAATTTACAGCGTCCTCGCCTACGCCGTGCGGCGCCGCCAGCGGGAAATCGGAATTCGCATGGCGCTCGGTGCCCAGCTTGGCGACGTGCTGAAGCTGGTCGTGGCCGAAGGCATGATGCCCACTCTGATCGGGATCGCGCTGGGTCTCGCGGGCGCGCTCGCGCTCAGCCGCGTCGTCGCGAGCCTGATTTACGGCGTGAGTCAATCCGACCCGCTCACGTTCGTGAGCGTCTCGGCCCTGCTCGCAACCGTGGCGCTCGTCGCAAGCTTGATTCCCGCCTTCCGGGCCACGAAAGTGGACCCGATGCGAGCGCTCCGCGAAGAATAGCAGCCGCATCGCTATTCTTTTTCGGCTGGCGACAATTCGACCGCGATTTCGTGGACGCGGCGGAGGTCCAGCTTGCCGCTGCCGAGATGCGGCAACTCCTCCACGTGGAAGAATTGATTCGGGCGCGGCGTCCAGAGATTGGGCAGGCCGGATTCGGGCATGTGCTCGAGGACGGATTTCAATTCCTCGGGCGATAGCGTGTGAAGCACGACGAGGCGCTCGCCTTTCTTTCCGTCGGGCACGCCGGTAACGACAAATTTCTGCTCGGTCGCGCCGGCAAGTTCGTGCAAGTTTTTCTTCGACCTTGATGTGCGGCACCATTTCGCCGCCGATTTTGCTGAAGCGGCTCAGCCGGTCGGTGATTGTGAGGAAGCCGTCCTCGTCCTCGGTGGCGATATCGCCGGTGACGTACCAGCCGTCCTGCAGCACTTCCGCGGTTTTTTCCGGCTTGCCGAGATAGCCCTTCATCACGTTGGGGCCGCGCACGAGCAGCAGGCCGGCAGTGCCCACAGGCAGACGGCTCGCGCGTTTCCGGATCCACGATGCGCACGCTGACTCCGGGCAGCGGATGGCCGATGCGTCCGCGCTTTCGCGCCGACCTGCCGGAATCCGGGAGCGCGAAAATCGCGGGTGTTGACGGCGACGACCGGCGAACATTCCGTCGCGCCGTAGCCTTCGAGCGGCCGAATGCCGAAGCGATCTTCGAAGGCGAGCGCCAGCCGCTCCGGCAATTTCTCCGCGCCCACCACCACGAATTGCAGGCTGCCGAAATCTTCCGGCGAGCAGCGGCGCAGATAGGCCTGCAGAAATGTTGGCGTCGCGAGCAAGAAAGGTGACGCGATAGTCGCGGACGAGCTCGCTCGACGGCGGTGAGGTCGAGCGGGCTGGGATGATAAGCAACGCCGCACGCCGAGCACGGCGGGCAGCCAGAGCGTCACCGTGAAGCCGAAGGAATGAAAGAACGGCAGCACGCCGAGCAGGCACATCTTTGCTGATCGAGCATGAACGTCTGGCCCATCTGCTCGATGTTGGACGCGATGTTGTAATGCGTGAGCATCACGCCCTTGGGCTCGCCGGTGCTGCCGCTGGAAAAAATCACGGTCGCGAGATCGTCCAGCGATTTTGGGCTTCGCGCCGCTCAGCGCGCGCTCGAGCCAGCAGCCCGGCAGAAACCACAGAAGCAGCGCGACGATTTTTTCGCCGAGGGTTGCGGCGCGGCGGCGGCTTCTTCGAGCAGAATCGTCTTCGCCGGCACTTTCAGCGGAATGCGTTCGAGCAGCAGCTTCGTCGTGATCACCGTTTCGAGCTTGCACTGCTGCGCGCAGGATGCGAGCGTTTCGTTCGACGATGTGTAATTCAGGTTCACCGGAATTTTGCCGGAGAGCATTGCCGCGAAATTCACGAGCGCGCCGGGAACGGACGGCGGCAGCAGAATGCCGACCATTTCCTGTCCGGCCCAGGTGCTGCGCAAGCCGCCGCGCGAGAAAAATCGCGCTCAGCAGCGCGCTGCCCCAGTTCATGCGCGGGCGCCGCTTGTCGCCCATCGCAAAGCGGAACGGGCGAGCGAGTGCGCCGTGCGAATCAGCGCGCGGTGCAGCGTGCTGCAGCCGGGCTCTTGTGATGGCGGTAGGCCTCGGTTTGCAATTGCTGCACGGCTTCGCGCACTTCAAACGGAGCCGAGGTGGGCGGCATCGGCTTGCCGAAGCTCACCGTGACCGGATAGGGAATCGAGCGCGGCATTTTCCACAGAAAGCGCCCGCGCTCGAAGCTGAAGATGCTGCCCCACACGCCGTCAAGATTCACGGGCACGATCGGCGCGTCCACGCCTTTCATGATGCGTTCCATTCCGCGGCGGAAGGGAAGCAATTGGCCGATGCGCGTGATCTGCCCTTCGGCGAAAATGCAGACCACTTCGCCCGTCGCGAATCGCGTTGCTCGCTTCACGCAGCGATTGCAGCATCTCGCGCGGGCGCAGTTCGGAGGAAATCGGAATCGCGCGAATCATTTTCGCGAACGGCTTCACGTAGGGCAGGTCGTAGATTCCCTTGTACATCAGGAAGCGAATCGGCCGGTCGGTGGAAGCGATCAGCAGGAGCGCATCGACGAAGCGACATATGATTCGCAACGAACAGCGCGCCGCCGGTTTCGGGAATGTTGTCGCGCCCGTCGACGCGGATGCGGTACACGGAATGCGTCACGAGCCACAGGACGAGCCGCAGGAGCGAATCGGGCAGCAGATAGACTGCGTAAACCGTCGTGACCAGCGTGAGCACGGCGCCATCGAGGAAAATTCCCGCCGGCGTTTGATGCAGGACGCTCGAGAAAAAATAGTACGCGCCGGCGGCGAGAAAAATTCCCACAAAGGACAGCAGATTCGCGGCGGCGATCACGCCGCCCTTCTGCTCCGGCCGCGGCCGGTGCTGGATCAAGCGCGTTGAGCGGCACCGCAAAAAAACCGCCGAAGAATCCGAGCAGACGCGAGATGAGTGGCGGCGGACAGCGAGCGTGTGGCCGGGGCTGATAGAGCAGCGCGCCGAAAACCGTCATGCCCACGCGCCGAGCGGAATCAGTCCGTACTCGATCTTGCCGCCCGAAAGATAGCCGGCGGCGAAGCTGCCGACGCCGATGCCGATTGCAACGGCGGCTTGCAGATAGCTGATATGCGCTTCGTCGACGCGCAGCACGTCGTGGCCGTAGATCACGATCGTGAATTGCAGCAGCGCGGCGAGAAACAAGAAATACGTGTTACCGAGCACGGCCCAGGTGAGAACGCGATCCGCGCGAATCGTCTTCAGTCTGCGAGAACGAGATCGCCGAGAGGATTCCAGCGAAACTCCTTGCGTCGGGATCGGCTGCGGGAACGCGCGAAATGCCAAAGCTCGTCGCGAGGCCGAAGCAGCGTGCATCCGAGAAGGATCACGCCCGACGATCATTTCTGCGCCCGCGAAAATGCTCGGCCAGAAAACCGGCGGCCATCACGCGCGGTGATGCTGCCGAGAAATGTTCCCAGCTCGATGATGCCATTGCCCCACGAGAGGCGCTTGCTCCGGAAGCAGTTCCGGCAGCAATCCATATTTCGACGGCCCGAAGAGCGCGGATTGCGTGCTGATCAGAAATACGGCCGCGCATTCCATCGGCAAGATTCTGAAGCGCGAGGCCCGCGATCGTCACACCCATCACGCCGATTTCCATGAACTTCGTGCCGATCACGACGCTGCGCTTGCTGTAGCGGTCGGCGAAGTATCCGCCCGTCATCGAAAAGAAGATGAAGGGAAGCGCGAATAGCGCGCCGACCACGAGAACCAGGAGGTCGCGCTGCCGTTGGGGAAATTCATCTCGACGATGATGTAAATGACGAGGAACTTGATGGCGTTGTCGTTGAAGGCGTTCTGGAATTGCGTAACGATCAGCGCCCAGAACCCGCGTCGCCAATCGGCGGGAGGAGCATGCGCGATGAAGCGATCCGGCGGCGCTGCGGTCTCCGGGGATGCGTTCGCGACGGTTTCAGTCATGGCGTGATGCGCGAGGGAAGCGAGCCATTTTTTTTGGTGCGCCTCGAAATTTCAGGAAGTTTCGAGCTGAGGGCGAGTCTAACGCAATTCTGAAAAATTTGTGCGCAGGGTTCGCGGTGCGCGTTGCATTCGCGGCATGGAGCGATCGCGCACGCGATTTCGAGGGGTTACGCGAGAACTCGAAGAGCAGGCTTCGCGGCTGCGCCTGGCATTCCGGCCGCGGCTGGAAGCGGCGTTTCGCGCTTGTGATATTTCGTCGAAATGTAATCGTTGACGAGGGTTTGAAAGGCGAGGGAGAGCTCGTCGTAGGTGCCTTCGAGGGTGGTGAAGTGCTGGCCGTCAATGTAGACGGGGCAGCGCGGGGCTTCGCCGGTTCCCGGCAAACTGATTCCGATGTTGGAGGCTTTCGATTCGCCGGGGCCGTTGACGATGCAGCCCATCACGGCGAGCTTCAATTCCTCGACGCCTTCGTACTCGCGCTTCCAATCGGGCATTTTGTCGCGAATGTATCCCTGAATGCTTTCGGCGAGTTCCTGAAAAGTGGTGCTGGTGGTGCGGCCGCAGCCGGGGCAAGCGGTGACGCTGGGCGCGAACGTGCGCAGGCCGAGCGATTGCAGCAGCTCGCAGGCGGCATAGACTTCTTCGCGACGGTCGCCGCCGGGCCGGGGCGTGAGCGAGATGCGAATCGTGTCGCCAATTCCTTCGCCGAGCAGAATTCCCATGGAAGCCGCGGACCATACCAGACCCTTCGCGCCCATGCCCGCTTCGGTGAGGCCGAGATGGAGCGGCTGGTCGGTTTTCCGCGCGAGGTCGCGATAAATTTCGATCAAGTCGTGTGGCCGCGAAACTTTACAGGAAATAATAATTTGGTCCTTGCGCAAGCCTGATTCGAGAGCGAGTTCGGTTGACTGGAGCGCGGAAAGCACCATGCATTCGTTGATGATGTCTTCGGAAGATTTTCCGAGATCGTCGTCGGTGTTTTCCTGCATTTTCTGCATTACGAGTTCTTGATTGAGCGAGCCGCCGTTGACGCCGATGCGCACAGGCTTATTGTGTTCGCGCGCCACCTTGCAGATCGTCGCAAATTGTTCGTCGCGGCGCTGGCCGTGGCCGACGTTGCCGGGATTGATGCGGTATTTATCGAGAGCTTGCGCGCAGTCGGGATATTTCGTGAGCAGGACGTGGCCGTTGTAATGGAAGTCGCCGATAAGGGGGACGTTGCAGCCGGCGTCAACGAGGCGCTTCTTGATTTCGGCGACGGCCGCGGCCGCTTCGGGGACGTTCACCGTGATGCGGACAATTTCCGAGCCGGCCTGGGCAAGTTCGAAGCACTGTTGCGCGGTGGAGGCGATGTCGGCTGTGTCGGTGTTGGTCATCGACTGGACGACAATTGGCGCGCCGCCGCCTACCTGGACGTTGCCAACCTTTACACCGACCGTTTTGTGGCGCTTCTCGGTCATCGGTTCACATTCTAGCGAAATGCGGGGTGGCGCGCCACCGGGTGGCTAGAGACAGTGTCCAGTGGCGAGCGGCCAGGTTCTAGTGTGGCCGAACGGCGGGAATGCCGCAGTGGCTTGCCCGCGGGTGGGTGCGAAAGCGATGGGGAACGGGGTTCGAGTTCGTTCCGGGAGAGGCTGAAGGCTCTTTTTCGGGAAACGAGATAAAAAAACGCAATATCTTCGCGATTAGAACTGGGGTCGGTTCTTTGTTTTGTTGGAGTTACGGCAATTTCTAATCGCGGATTCGCGATTAGAAATTGGGTGAAAATGGGCGGTAAGTGCTTTGATTGCAACGCGCGATTTGAGGGAATTGAGAGGTGGCGATTAGAATCGAGGATATGGCGTCGCGGCTCGCTGCTGCGGGTCGCGTGCGTCGTAGGGCGGGTTCGGGAGCCGGTGATCATAACTCAATAGTAATTATAGCATAAGTGACGGACGGATGCCAGGGGTGGGGGATGCGATGATGCGCAAGCCGCGGTTTGCTTTTGTTTTTTCGGCACGGCTTATGCCGAGCCCTGACGAGAAACCTGAACCGTGGTGAATTGGGACTGAGATTGGTGGGTTGGCTTGAGAGGAGAGGCCGGGCCGCCTGCGAATCCTTGGGATCGATGGTGGATTCGCAGGCGGCCGGCCTGGGTATGCGTGTTGATTTAGTTGCCGCCGGCTTGTGCCGATGCTGCGCCGGACTGCCTGAGCTTCAGGTGGACGTGAATGTCCAGGTGTTGAGCGACGACTTTGTTGAAGTCCGAGGGAGTGCCGTAGTCTTCCTGGCTATTCACTCCGGACGGGGATTCGGGAGTGGACTTGCCGTCATCCACGAGCTTTCCCGTGCAAAACGCACCAGCGTAATCTTCGGCGCCGCCCGAGGCGACTTCACACTTCTTGTCCTCGACGACAGGAGGCCAATAGGTGCTGAGGACCGAAGTGACGAGCTGAGGGAAGTCCTCGCGATTCACGTGGGCCGTTCCTTTGAGCAGTATTTCGCTGTCGCCGGAAGGAGGAATGAGGAACAGGAAAGTGGCCGGCCGCGTAAGGCGGTGGATAATCGGCGGACCGAAGACCGGACCTGAGTAGGAGTCGTCGGGAGTGATTTCGACGTTGCGGTCCACGCGGGTCAGCGTGAGGATGCCGGTGACCGTCAATTTGTCGTCGCCAACGGGAGTGACGCTCTTTGAGTCGAAGCAGATGAGGGTGTGATCGGGGTTTCCGACGAGCCACTTCTTCGACACCTGGCCAGCTTCGTTAATCATCGGCGTCATGGCACCGGCTGGATACAACTTGAAATGAACTGCGGAATTTGCGGGGACATCTTTATCCAGGCGAACGGAGCCGATCGCGCGCGTAAAACCAACGGTGAACTGGAAAGGGGTCTTGCCGTAATTCGTCGTGCCGTCAACGGAAAGTCGCGCGTTGGAATGACCGTTGTCAACCTGCCAGGAGCCGCTGGGTGGAGCGGGCTTTCCGACAGGAATCAGCGCGACCAAGGCCGTAACGGCGAGTGGTGCAAATCTCTTGATCATTGTGGATGTTCCTCCTCAGAGTGATGCTCGTCTTCAGAACTTACCGATGGGCAAACATAGGTTCCGTTAAAGTCCGTTAGATTAGTCCCATCGAGCGGGCGATGCAAGATTTTCGGAGGGCGGGAGGCGGTGTAGCGGTGGGATTCGCGAAGCGCTGAGAGGTTGGATGCGGAATGCGAACGTGTCGATTCGAAACTGTGTTGTTTGCTACATCTATTCTATTCGCTAGCGAGTAACATCTTGGGAGCGCGGGAGTTTCTTCGTGCGAAGCGGCGTGCGGATTACGAGAGGAATTATGGAAGACGCGGGGCAGAGGATGTTGCTGGCGAGAATGGATCAGGCATTTAGCGACTATTCGCAGAAGGCGGAGCAGTTGAGCGTGACGCTGGCGGAAACGAGAGATCCTTCGAGCTGGACTTCGTACAACGAGCTGCTGAAGCAGAGAACGATCGAGATTGTTGCTTACGAGCGGTACCGAAAATTGAAAGACGAACTTTTTTCGATTATCCCTCCTCCCACGCTGCAGGAACGGCCGAAGTCGAGCGTCGGCTAGTTGTAAAGACACGCGTTCGCCGGGCTATCGAGCCGGTGAATAGATCGCGGCTTTCACTCTCCCACTACAATTTGCGCAGGGATGGCGGAAGCGCGCCTGCGAGCGAGTAGGAACCGGCGCCCGCGACGACGAGAGCCGCGGCGATGAAGAGTTGCGTGATTGCGTATTCGGCGCCGCCGGCGGAGATGTTGAAGCCGTGGGGCAGATGGACGAGAAAGATTGCGCCAAGCATGACGATGATGACGCAGGCTGCACCGATGCGGATCAAGACGCCAGTGAGAATGGCGAGTCCGCCGGCGACTTGTGCGAGGCCGACAAGGTAGCCGATGGCGTCGGGCTGGTGCATGAAGGCGGCGAAGCCGTGCGGGCCAGGCCCGCCGAATGCGCCGAAGAGGATGGCGCAGCCGTGGTAGAGGACGGCGAGTGCGCAGGGGATGCGGATGAGTAGCAGTGCGAGATTGATTTGCGGGGTGGTTGGGGAAGTGTTATCGGACATTGGGGAGCTCCATGCGGGTGTGTTTAGCAGATTTGGGGCGGGGTTGGGAATGGTTTTTTGGGGGGCGGATGAAAGGCGTGGGCGGGAGAAAGATTAGGCGAACGTGGCGGATCGAGGAGTGCGGTGGGGGGCGTTGGGAGGAATTAGGCTAGGGTTAGGTTTGGTTCGGCGTTTAGGGTGGCGTCGGCGAAAATTTGGTTTAGGAAGCGGGGGTGGGCGGCGGCGGCAATCATGGCGGCATTGTCGGTGGAGAGGGCGCGGCTCGGAAAGTAGGTGACGATGTTGCGGCGCTGGGATTCGGATTCGAAGGTGGAGCGGAGTTCGCGATTGGCGGCCACGCCTCCGGAGACGAGGATGGTGCGGGCGTGGTGTTCTTCGGCGGCGGCGAGCGTGCGAGAGACGAGATTGTCGACGACGGCGCGCTGAAAGCTTGAGACGAGATCGAGAGTGGCGGCGGTGGAAAGCTGGCGGAGCGAGTCAGCGGAGCGTTCGCCGCGGGAGAGGGCGTTGCGACGGGCGGCGATTTCGGTTTCGAGCTCGGGATGGCGGCGGAGATGGTAGAGGACAGCGGTCTTGATTCCGCTGAAGCTGAAGTCGTGCGTGTTGCCTTTCATTTTGGGCTCGGCAAAGCGAATGGCTTTTGGATCGCCGTGGAGGGCGAGCTGATCGAGGATGGGGCCGCCGGGATAGCCGAGGGCGAGCATGCGGGCGACTTTGTCGTAGGCTTCACCGGCGGCGTCGTCGCGAGTGCCGCCGATGCGAGCGTAGGAAAAACGTTCGCTGGCGCTGGCACTGGCGTGGCGATCGGCGTTCGCGGATTCAGATTTCACGTAGTAGAGAACGGTGTGGCCGCCGGAAACGATGAGGCAGACGGCGGGGAGTTCCGGATTTTTTTGAGCGGCGTGGGCTTCCAGGAGGACGGCGTGAACGTGTCCTTCGAGATGATTGACGGCGATGAGCGGCTTCCGAAGTGCGAGCGCGAGAACTTTGCCGTACGTGAGGCCGACGAGGAGAGCGCCGGTGAGGCCGGGACCTTGCGTGACGGCGACAGCGTCGAGATCGGCGAGGGTGATGTGGGCCTGGTCGAGTGCTTCGCGAACGACGGGAACGATTTTGCGGAGATGTTCGCGGGAGGCAAGCTCGGGAACGACGCCGCCGAATTTGCGGTGAACGTCAATCTGCGAGGAGACGATGCTCGAGAGGACGCGGCGTCCACCGGCGACGACGGCGGCGGCCGTTTCGTCGCAGGAGGATTCGATGCCCAGGATCAGATTTTCTTTCGCGTTCAAGGTGCTTCCTTCCACAATACGCTATCGTAACATACAGGATTCTGCGGGTACCCGAGCGGCGCGAGCTTCGAGTAAGATGGACGCGGGCGGTTTGAACGGCGCGATTGACGGGATCGTCTGAGCGGTTTTGTGAAAGCGATTGGACGAGACAGAATGAGGGCAGCACGGAATGAAACGGTTCGAACGGCGAGGAACTGAATGATGACGACGAAGCCGAAGCGAGTGCGGAAAGCAGTGATGCCGGTGGCAGGGCTGGGCACGCGTTTTTTGCCCGCCACGAAAGCGATGCCGAAGGAAATGCTGCCGGTGGTGGACAAGCCGCTGATCCAGTATGCGGTGGAGGAGTGCATCGCTTCGGGAATCGAGAACATTATTTTTGTGACGGGGCGGAGAAAGAACGCGATCGAAGATCATTTCGACTCGAACCCGGAGCTGGAGCAGTTTCTCGAGCAGCGCGGGAAAATGAAGCAAGCGAAGATGGTGCGCGAAATCAGCGGCGGGCTGCATTTCAGTTATACGCGGCAGAGCGACGCGCTGGGGTTGGGGCACGCGGTGCTGACGGCGCGGGAGCTGGTGGGCGACGAGCCGTTTGCGGTATTGCTGGGCGACGTGATCATGGACGGGAAAGTGCCGGCGACGCGGTCGCTGATTGATATTTACGAGGCGACCGGCGTGGGCGCGATCGTGGTGGAGGAAGTGCCGCGCGAGCGTGTGCATTTTTACGGGATTGTGGATGCGGTGGTGGAGAAGCAGGAGCGCTGGGGCGACCGGTTGTTGCGGATCAAGGATCTGGTGGAGAAGCCGGAGGCGGAGAAGGCGCCGTCGAATCTGGGCGTTTCGGGACGGTACGTGCTGCCGCCTGAGATTTTTGAGTATTTGGAGAAAACGGAAGCTGGGGCTGGCGGCGAGATTCAGCTTACGGACGCGCTTCGAACGCTGGCGAAAGAGAAGGGACAGGGATTGTATGCGTATGTGTACGACGGGAAGACGCATGATGCGGGGGACAAGCTGGGATTCTTGAAGGCGACGGTGGAGATTGCGCTGAAGAATGAGAATTTTGGCAGGGAGTTTCGGGAGTATTTGCGGGAGTTGAAATTGTAGGGGGGCGAGCGTTCGAAGAACGAAATCGCGCGCTTGCCAAGCAATGTGCGCGGCGGTTTTATCGGCTTGTGGCAGAGGCTGAAGGCTGCGCTACTTTACTTCTTGTCTTTCTTTGCCGATGATTTCGAATCGCTTGATTTCGAATCGCTTGATTTGGAATCGGTGGATTTCGAGTCGGACTTTTGCGACTTCTCTGACTTTTCCGATTTTTCTGATTTGGAGGCGGAGCTGTCCCCGGAGCCTTCGCCGGATGGAGCGGAAGAACTTTTGCCGCCGTAGTCGGTGACGTACCAGCCGGAGCCTTTGAACTGGATGCCGGGAGCGGAGAGTTGGCGCGGGGCGTGCGCGCCGCATTTCGGGCACTTCTTCATTTCCGAGGCCGAGTGCTTTTCGATTTTCTCGAAGCGGTGGCCGCATTTGTCGCACTTGTATTCGTATAACGGCAAGCTGGACTCCCTTCCTTGGGCGATGAAACTAAAAGTTTAGCATGAGTGGGCGGTGCGGCGGCGGTGCGCGGGTCGTAAGCGGCACGCCGCGGCTTGCAAGATGGTGCGGGTGAGCTTAGTCTCGGGAGACGACGACAATGGCTAAGGCTACGACTAAAACCACGAAATTGAATGAGCCGGGGGCGGGGTGTCTTTACGTGGTGGCGACTCCCATTGGAAATTTGGAGGACATCACGCTGCGGGCGCTGCGCGTCCTGAAGGAAGCAGATGTGATTGCTTGCGAAGATACGCGGCAGACGATGAAGCTGCTGGCGCATTTCGATATTCAAAAGCGGCTGGTGAGTTATCACGAGCACAACGAGATTACGCGCGCGGCGGAGATCGTGATTGATCTGGAGCAGGGAGCGAAAGTGGCGCTCGTAAGCGATGCGGGGACGCCGGTGGTATCCGACCCGGGACACCATTTGGTGAGTTTGTGTTTGCGGCACGGGATACAGGTGGTGCCGGTGCCGGGCGCGTCGGCATTTGTGGCGGCGCTGGCGGCTTCGGGAATGCCGATCGAGGAGTTTGCGTTTATTGGATTTTTGCCGTCGCGGCCGACGGAGAGGCGGAAGGCGCTACGAGCGCTGGCGGCGGAGTTGCGGACGGTGGTGCTTTACGAGGCGCCGCACCGGTTGCTCGACACGCTGGAAGATGCGTTGGAAATTCTGGGGAACCGGCCGGCGGTGGTGGCGCGCGAGGTGACCAAGCTTTACGAGGAATTTTTGCGCGGACGGATCGAGATGGTGCTCGAGGATGTAAGGAAGAAGACGCCGCGCGGGGAGATTACGGTGTTGATCGGGCCGCCGGACGCGGAGACGGTGCACATGGACGCGGCTGCGAGTGCGGCAGCGATGGTTCCGCTCGCGAGGCGCGTGAGCGAGATTGCGAGTGAGCGGGGGGTGGATAAGAAGGCGGCGTTGAAAGTGGCGGCGAGGGAGAGGGGATTGACGCGGAGAGAGGCGTATAAGCAGCTTTTGATTACGCGGGATGAGTGATGGGGCGTTTCAATTTGCAATTTCAAATTTGAAATTCGAACTGCGAGTCGCGGAAAGTCGAAAGTGGAGAAGCAAAAGGGCAGAAAAGCTGAAGAGCAAGAAAGAAAGAAAACCGGAAAGCAGGAAAGCCGGAATGCACCGCGCTTGGTTGGTCCCCGAATTTAGCCCCGTACGGTTTGCACACCTTCGGAACAGACAGCTAGATTGATGATTGGGTGGTTAGGTTTGCGAAGAAGGCGTCTACTACGTCCAGGATTTGCGGGGCGGATTGGGCGTGGTGGACTTTGTGGCGCAGCTCGGCCCCGTTGCGGACGCCGTGGGTGAAGAGGCTGGCGAATTGTTTCATTTTGCCGGGGGCGTCCGGCATTTCGGCGGCGATGAGGCTGCGGAAATATCCGGAGAGCAGGCGATAGCGGTCGAGTTCGGTGGGCTCGTCATAGCGGCCGGTGGCGACGTACTGCTGGATCTGGCGGAAGATCCAGGGATTGGAGGAGGCGGAACGGCCGATCATGACCGCGTCGCAGCCGGTTTCGGCGATCATGCGGACAGCGTCCTGCGGGGTGCGAATGTCACCATTGCCGATGACGGGGATTTGGACGGCTTGTTTCACGTCGCGAATGACGGACCAGTCGGCGGAGCCGCTGTAACCCTGCATGCGAGTGCGCGGATGGACGGCGATGGCTTCGACGCCGGCTTGCTGGGCGATGCGGGCGACGTCCACGGCGACGATATTTTTGTCGTCCCAGCCGGAGCGAATTTTGATCGTGAGCGGGATGCGGACGGCGGCGCGCACGGCGCGGAAAAGAACTTCGAGGTGCGGAAGATCGCGAAGCAGGCCGGAGCCGCCGCACTTGACGACTTTTTTTACCGGGCAGCCGAGATTGATATCGATGTGATCGAAGCCGAGGTCTTCGGTGAGGGCGGCGGCGGAAGCCATCACTTTGGGATCGGAGCCGAAAATCTGCGCGGCGATGGGATGCTCGTCGCCGTCGAAATAGAGATAGTGGAGCGTGCGGGCGGAATTGCGGGTGAGTCCTTCGGCGCTGGTAAATTCCGTCATGATCAAGCCGCAGCCGCCGAGGCCGCGAATCACGCGGCGAAAAACGGTGTCGGTGACGCCGGCCATGGGCGCAAGGATGGTGGCGGGGCGAATGGCGAGATTGCGAATCGTGAATTCGGTCGGAAACATGAGTTAGAGGAGCGTGTCGTCGATTCGCTCGCTGGCCGGAGCGTTCGATGTGGATTGTGGCGCGGAGGCGACGGAACGCGATGGCGAGGCGGAGATCGTGATTGCGTTGTGCGCGGCGCCGGCGCTTTGCGAACTTGCGGAGCGGATGCGGCAGCGGCACGGGCGCGGGGCGGCGGATACAAAGGATCGATGCGGGCGGCGGGCAGCACGCCATTGAGCTGAGCGAGAAGAGCTTCCTTCGAGCCACCGAAGAAATTCTCAACGACCTGTCCGAGAGCCTGAGCGCGAGCTTCGTCGGCGGATACGTTCGCGCGATAGGTGTAGGCGCGACCGACTTTGCGGCGCTCGACGACACCTTTGCGCGCGAGACGATCCATGATGGTCATGATCGTGGTGTAGGCGCGCGGGCGGCGAGCGGCGAGACGATCGCGGATTTCGCGCACGGTGCCTTCGCCCATCGGCCAGAGCGTGTTCATGCAATCGAGTTCCAGGGGCGCGAGGTCGAGGACCGAGCGGCGAGGAGATTGGAGTTTCGAGATTGCGTCAGTCATTTTCGGCCGCCCGTCATGCCCGGACTTTCTTTGCAGCTTCGCCTACGGTAGCAGGTTTTGCAGCGCGACCGTCCAGATACTTGCGGGCGTCGAGCAGAGAACGGCGGAGAGACGGGTTGCGGCCCGTCCATTCATCGTCGCCCGAGAGGGATTCGAGGGTCGCGTTCACGGCCGCCATTTTCGAATCGAGGTCGTCAATAAAATTGAGAGCGACCGCCTCGCGCACCTGAGGCAGCGCGGGAGAACCAAATTCGTGGGTGCCGTGGTGGCTGAGAATCAAATGCTCGACGAGAACGGCGAGCGGGGCGGGGAAGCCGGGAATCGTTTTGATGCGGTCGCGCACCATGCCCGCGCCCATGGTGATGTGGCCGAGCAGACGGCCCTCGGTGGAATAGTCGATGCCGCGGGTGTAGCGCAGCTCGTCAATTTTTCCGATGTCGTGGAGCACGACACCAGTGAGAAGCAAGTCGGAATCGAGTTCGGGATAATGCACCGAGAGCGCGCGGGCAAGCCCGGCGAGGCTCACGATGTGTTCGAGCAGGCCGCCGATGAAAGCGTGGTGCATGGTCATCGCGGCGGGGGCGCGTTTGAGTTTTGTGGCGATGGCGGGATCGTCCACGAAGCTTGAGAGTAGTTTCTGCAGGAACGGATTCTTCATTTCCGCAATCGCGGCACGGAGGCGGGAGAAAAGTTCCTCGACATCGTACTTCGTATGCGGCAGGAAATCGGCGAGGTCGTAATCGCGTTCCGCGGAGGGAATCACGGCCTCGAGCGTCAGTTCTTTCTGGCCGTTGTAGAGCTTGACGCGGCCGCGGATCTGGACGACATCGTCGCGGTCGAAAGTATTTGCGATGGCGGCGAAGTTGTCCCACATTTTCGCGGAGATCGTGCCGGTGCGGTCGGCAAGCTCGAGCTGGAGCCATGACGAGCCGGTACGGGCGGAAGTACGAATCTCTTTTTCCCGAACGAGGAACAGGGATGTAACCGGATGGCCGTCCTGGAGGCCGGAAACGTAAAGGGTTTTCATCAGCCGAGCTTGGGCTTCATCTTCTTTTTGGATTTCTGCGAGGTATCGGCCGTGGGCGCGACTTCCTGAATCACGCTGGCGCCGGGGACGGCGGCGGAATCCGTGAAGCCAGGCTTGACGGTGACGTAGCTCTCTTCGCGAAGCTGCGCGAGGTATTCGCGCATTTGGGGCTGCATCTTCTGCATGTAAATCTTGTTCATGATTTCGGTTTCGACTTTTTCCACGGGCTGCAAGCCGGCCTGGAAATGCTCGAGAACTTTGAGGATTTCGTATCCGGTTTTCGTCTGGATGACTTCGGTGATCTGACCTTTATCCATTTTGAAAACGATATCTTCGAGCTGTTTCGAGAGCTGGCCGCGCTCGAACGTGCCGAGATTGCCGCCTTTATCTTTGGTGCTGCCTTCCGAATAGCGCTTGGCGATTTCGCTGAATTCTTCGCCCTTCAGAATGCGATTGCGATAGTCGTTGGCCTTCTGATCGATCGCTTCGATTTCCTGAGGCGTTTTGCCCTGGGTGTCGAGAAAAATTTCGGCAAGTTCCACGGTTTCGGGGCGGACGAAGTCTTTCTGATGCGCGTCGTAATACTGCTTCACTTCGTCGTGCCCGATTACGATGCGGCTGCCCATTTCGCGATGGATCACTTCCTGGGTGAGCAGGGCGTTGCGGAACTGCGTTTTGTATTCCTCCCAGGAGAGGCCTTCGCTCTCGACGGCCTTTTCGAGGTCGTCCAGACTCGCGAGATTATTCTGCCTGCGAACGTCGTCGAGCCGCTTGATGACGTCGGTCTCGACGCTGATGCCTTCGTCTTTGCCGCGCTGCACCAAGAGCTGCTGATCGATCAAGTCGCGCAGGAGGTCTTTCTGTTTGTCTTTGTACATTGCGTCGACGCGATCGGCAGGGCAGGCCTGGCAATCTTCGGTGACGTCGTGGTGGAGCGCCGCTTCGGCCTTTTCGTAATCGGTGAGAGAGATGATGTCGTTATTGACGCGCGCGACGATTTCTTCCGCAACGACGCCGTGATGAGTGGACGCGGCGGGAGCCGAAGCCGAAGCGGGGGCAGGAGGCGGCGGCGATGGAATCACGGTTTGCGGCTTTTGCTGCGCGAGTATTGCGGCCGGAAGCGCGAGCGAGAGCAAAGCGAGAGGAATGAGTTTTGAGAGAAGCATGGTGCGAGATTTCATGAGTAGTCCTTCGAACGAAAGTTTAGCGCTACGATTGTAGTTGTTGCAATACGTTTCTGGCTGCGGCCATCGGGCCGCCTGCGTCACCTTTCCAGTCAAACCATAAGACGCCGGTGGGGTCGAGGCGCATTCCGCGGCGTTTGCGGACGAGTTTCACGAGGCGCTCCGGGCCGAGCGGCGTGTCGTCGTAGAATTTGATCGCGATCTGTTCCTGGCGGCGATCGATGGTGGCGACGAGCATTTTTTCCGCGAGCGCTTTCAAGACAGCGTAGTCCAGCAAATTCTCGACCGCTTGCGGCGGCGGGCCAAAACGGTCTGCAAGCTCGCGGCGGACTTCGACCCGTTCCGCGTCGGAGGTGACACCGGCGATTCGTTTGTAGATGCGCAGGCGCAAGTTCTCGCTCTCGATGTACTCAGGTGGGATGCGGATTTCCTGTCCGAGGTTGAGTGTGGCGCGGCGCTCGGGAGGCAGCGCTTCGCCTTTGCGTTCGGCGACGGCGCGTTCCATCATTTGGCAGTACATGTCGAAGCCGACGGCTTCAATGTGGCCGTGCTGTTCGCGGCCGAGGAGATTGCCGGCGCCGCGAAGTTCGAGATCGAGGGCGGCGATGCGGAAGCCGGCGCCGAGGTCGCTGAATTCCTTCAAGGCGGCGAGGCGCTGGCGGGCGATGGTGGTGAGGGCCGTCTCGGTGGGAATCAGCAGGTAGGCGTAAGCGCGCTGATTCGAGCGGCCGACGCGGCCACGGAGTTGGTACAGCTCGGAGAGGCCGAAGCGGTCGGCGCGATTGATGATGATGGTGTTGGCGCGGGGGATGTCGAGGCCGTTTTCGATGATGGTGGTGGAGAGAAGCACGTCGGCTTCGCCGCGAATGAATTTGAGCATGACTTTTTCGAGCTCGTTCTCGCGCATCTGGCCGTGACCGATCACGACGCGGGCTTTAGGAACGAGTCGCGTGATCATGGCGGCGAGGGATTCGATGGATTCGACGCGATTGTGAACGAAAAAGATCTGGCCATCGCGCGCGAGTTCTTCTTCGACGACGCGCTGCACGAGGGTTTCGTTGAAGGGAGCGACGGTGGTTTGAATGGCGAGGCGGTCTTTCGGCGGCGTTTCGATCACGCTCATATCGCGGAGGCCGACGAGAGACATGTGGAGCGTGCGTGGGATGGGAGTGGCGGACATGGTGAGAACGTCCACATTTTTGCGCATTTCTTTCAGGCGTTCTTTGTGGGCTACGCCGAAGCGTTGCTCTTCGTCGACGACGAGAAGGCCGAGATCTTGAAATTTTACGTCTTTGGAAAGGAGGCGATGCGTGCCGATGACGATGTCCACTTTTCCGGCTTCGAGCTCGTCGAGGACTTTCTTTTGTTCTTTCTCGGAGCGGAAGCGGCTGAGCATTTCGATGCGCACGGGAAAGGCAGCGAAGCGGCGGCGGAAAGTTTCGTAATGCTGGAAGGCGAGCACGGTGGTGGGAGCGAGGACGGCGGCCTGTTTTGAATCGGCAATGGCTTTGAAGGCGGCGCGCATGGCGACTTCCGTCTTGCCGTAGCCAACGTCGCCGCAGAGAAGGCGATCCATGGGAAGCTGCGATTCCATATCGTGTTTCACGTCGTCAATCGCTTTCTGCTGATCGACGGTTTCTTCGAACTCGAAGGCGTCTTCAAACTCGCGCTGCCAATTGGAATCGGGCGGGAAGGCGTGGCCGGTGGCCATTTTGCGTTCGGCGTACAGCTCGAGAAGTTTCTCGGCCATATCGCTGACAGATTTGCGGACGCGAGTCTTGCGCGATTCCCAGATGGTGGTGCCGAGGCGGTCGAGCGTGGGGGTGACGCCGCCGAGCGACTGATATTTCTGAATGAGGTCGAGGCGAGCGAGCGGGACGTAGAGCTTGGCGTCCTCGGCGTAGCGCAGGAGCATGAACTCGCCGTTCGCGCCTTCGATCGCCACCTGGCGCAAGCCTTCGAACTGGCCGATGCCGTGGTCCACATGGACGACAAAATCTCCGGGCTTGAGATCGGAGAAATCGCTGAAGAAGCTGGCCGTTTTTGGGCGCGAGCGGGCGCGCTGCGAGGGCGGCGGAAGAGTTTCGAAAAGATCCGTGTTGCCGTAGATGGTGAGATTGGCGGCGGGGATTACGACGCCTTCGCTGGTGGGCGCTTTGATGAGGATCATTCCGGGAACGTTACCGCCGTGCGATTCTTCGGCAAGGCGGCTGACGGTAACATTTTCTTCGAGCTCACCGAGACGATAGGCCACTTCATATTCGTGGCAGATGTCCGCAAGGCGCTCAAGCTCACCGGTGCTCGCGGCCGAGACCATTACCTGTTCGCCGGCGGCGAGGCGGCCGCGGACTTCGGTGATGAAGGCGGCGACGTTACCGTGATAGCGCGTGGTGGGCTGCGTGTGAAGCGTGTGCGCGACCTTGCCCTCGACGGCGACGCCGAGATGCTCGAGCGCGAGCCGGGGCGCGAGCTGAAGTGCGAGAGACCACTCTTCGTCGTCGAAGAGGTAGCGATTGGGGGGCTCACTCAGAGGGGTTTCGGCTTCGTCGAATGCGACGCGCAGGCGCTCGCGGTATTGTTCGACGGCAGATTTGAGGAGCGAGGGTTCGTCCTCGACAACGAGCGGATCGCCGGCGAGATCGAAGAGAGTGGACTTTCGTTCTTCGAGCAGGATTTGCTGAAACTCCCAGCCGGGGTAGAAGCCGGGGGGTGCTTCGTCATCTTCGCGGCCCGAGGCGGCGGGGACGCGCAGGCGTTGCAACACTTCTGCGCGGCGGGGAAATTCCGTGAGCGGGAGAAGAGTGGCGCGCTCGGTGGGATTCGTCGAACGCTGCGTGCTGGGATCGAACGCGCGAATGGATTCGACCGTGTCGCCGAGAAGCTCGATGCGGATGGGCTGAGGAGCTTCGGGCGAGAAGACGTCAATGATGCCGCCGCGCACGGAGAATTGGCCGGGCATCTCGCAGGTGACCTGTTTGTCGTAGCCGGCGCCGGCGAGGAAGTCGAGAAGTTCGCGGTGCGGGATTTCCTGATCGCGCTCGATGCTGAAGGCGAGCTGGCGATAAAATTCGGCTTCGCGCATGCGCCACAAGGCCGCCTGGACGGGCGCGATCATCAGGTCGGCATCGCCGTTGGCGAATCGCCAGAGCGCGACGGCGCGGTCTTCGGAAATTTCGGCGTGCGGCGAGCGATTGTCGTAGGGCAGGACTTCGAGGCCGGGAAGATGCACGACGCGATGGCCGGGCTTGCCGGTGACGGCGCGGTAAAACCAGCGAAGCGGCTCGACGAGCGCTTCGGCACGTTGATTCGAATCGACGAGGAGGATGGTGGGGCGACCGAGTTCGGTGGCTGCGAGGGCCGCGACGAGAGTTTTCGCGGGATCTGTGAGGCCGTCGAGGCGCACTTCGCCCCCGCTGCGGCGCAGCGACTCGACTGCTTCTTCTACGACGGGCTGGCGACCGACCCGCGCGAGAAGCTCAGATACCAGGGACAGAATCATGCGCTAAGATTTTTGATGCGCTCGATCAGGCGCGCGGTCGAGTGGCCGGGCTCGAGAGGGATGCGAACGACTTTGCTTCCCGCGAGAGCTGCGGCGTCGTCTGCTTCAAAAGCCGCTTGATCGGAGCCGGGATTGCCGCCCTTGACGACGACGGCCGGCGCGAAATTCGCGAGCAGCGCGCGCGACGACTGCGGATCGAATTCGACCGCATAATCGACGGCGGCGAGCGCGGCTACGATTTCAGCGCGTTCGGCGGCGGGCGTAATCGGGCGCGGCGGAAGGCTTTTAGCGGGCGCATCGTCGCATCGCGAGACTTCATCGGGTGCGATTCCCACGACGAGCACGTCGCCAAGCACGCGAGCCTGCTCGAGCAGGCGAATGTGGCCCGGATGGAGCAGGTCGAACGTGCCGCTTGCGAACACGACTTGCTTGCCGTTGCGTTTCCAATCGCTGCCGAGGAGAATCAGCTCGTCTTGAGAAATCACGCGGCCCAAATTTGCGTACTCCTATTCGCTTCTGTTGCTTGATGCGAGCAGACAATTCTAGCATGCGCGTTGTTGTCCGAGGCGGGGCTGGCTCGGTGAAGCGCTGGGAAATTGCGTTTGGTTGCGATGGGCGCGCGGCCGGTACCGATGCGTCACGCTGGCGCACGGGCTCTGCGACGGCCGCGGCACATTTTGATGCTATACTCGCGAGTTGGTTGATTGCGCCGGTGCGCCCACTAACCTGATCGCGACATGAAAGAAATCGCAATTGTCGGAGGCGGTCCTGCCGGTGCGCTCTGCGGAGAGCGGCTGGCGACGGCGGGCTTTCAGGTAACGATTTTCGACGAGCGGCTCGCGTGGGAGAAGCCGTGCGGCGGCGGGCTGACGCACAAAGCAATCGAAACCTACCCATTTCTGCTGGACACTCCACATCCCAAGAAAATCATTCGCACAGCGGAGCTGATTTCGAGCCGGGGCCACCGGGGCCGGTTTGAGATGAGTCATCCGATCGTGATATACGCGCGAAAAACCCTGAACGGGCTTCTGCTCGATCGCGCGATCGCGGCCGGATGCACGGCGATTCAGTCACGCGTGACCGAAGTGAACGTTGAGGGCGCGAAGGTGAAGTTGTGCGCGAGCGGGGCGGAGCGGACGGCGGACTTCGTGGTGCTCGCGGCGGGCGCGCGCAATCAATTGCTTCCGGAAACGACGGCGCTCGGCGCTCGCGACCTGGAAATGACGCTGGGATATTTTGTGCCCACCGAAGAAGACATCCTCAAAGTGAAATTCCTGAAACAGTTTGAGGGCTACCTGTGGTCGTTTCCGCGCGCGGACCATATTTCGATCGGGATTTGCGCGAAGCTGGGGCAGACGTCGAGCCAGGAATTGCGGCGGCATCTCGAAGAGTTCATCGCGGAAGAAAAAGTTCCGATGGAAGGCGCGCAGCTCTATAGCCACGTGCTGCCTTCACCGCAGGCGCAAACGATTCGCGGGCGGCGAATCGCAGGAAGGAATTGGGCGCTGGCGGGCGACGCGGCTGCCTGTGTGGATCCGATTACCGGCGAAGGACTTTACTACGCGCTGCGGTCCGGCGATGTGCTGGCGCAAGCACTGGCCGAAGAGCAACCGCACGCGTATCCGGAGCGATTGCGGGCGGCCTTTTCCGCGGACCTGGAATTTGCGGCGAACATCGCGCGGAAAGTTTTTCGCGGGACGTTCCTCGGCGGCGCGATCACGACGCGCATGGTGCAGCTGATCAATTACTCGCCGGCGTTTCGCGATCTGATGCGCGATGTCTTCAGCGGCTCGCAAGACTATCGCGGATTGAAGCAGCGATTGTGGGGCCAGCTGGGAATTACGATGGCGGAATTTGCGCATAGCTTTCTCGACCCGCGCTGCGTCCGCGGCGCGACTGGCGCAGTGACCCGCGAACCTTCCTGATGAAACGTCCGGTTCGTTCCAAGAAACTGCAACGTCCCAGAAAATCCACGCACAGTTCGAAGGCTCGCTCTGCGTCCGAGCCGGCGGCGGAAAATCGGCCGCGGCTGGGCCTGGAAGGCGTCATTGATAGAGTGGTTTCGCGCGGATGGACGCTGGCCGCCTACAACCCGAACTTGCCTGCCGTTCTTTCGACCCCCGCGATGATCGGAATGATGGAGATCGCGGCTTCGGAGGCGATTCAAAATGATTTGCCTCCGGGAGCCATCAGCGTGGGCACGCGAATCGAAGTGGATCACTTGAAGGCTGTGCCGGAGGGGACGGCGGTGCGAGCAGCGGCGCGATTAGTGGAGCACAAGGGTCGCTTCATGATTTTCGACGTCACGGCCGTGGCCGGGGAGCATTTGATTGGACGCGGGCGAGTGTGGCGCGCGATTGTGGAACCAGTGAAATTCCGGGAGAAGGCTCACTCGCGCGCGACTTGAGCGCGTGGCTTGACCCGTGCTGTTCGCACGCGATACATTGAATTCAGCACATTGAAGTGACGCGAAGTTGCTGCACGTGCCGGAGTGGTGGAACTGGCAGACGCGCCGGACTCAAAATCCGGTGGGCTTAACGGCCCGTGTGGGTTCAAGTCCCTCCTCCGGCACCAAATCCTCTATCTATTCGATTGACTTCCTTTGCGAGTCGCCTAATAGTCTTCTCGCTTTCTCGTTGGAAACCGCAGAATCGCTCGATCTCCGATACCGGCACTGAACTATTTCCAAGTTCTCAACTCCGAAGGCCAACGAGGAGTGATTGGAGTAGTCGCTGGGGGCTGCGGCGAAAGAGCCGGCAGGATGCCGGCGGTACAAAAAACTGGGTGCGCTGACTTGCCAGTGAATATTGAATACGCCGCGAGAGGACTCGCAAAATTGCGTTGCAGGCCGTCGCAATCGGAGCGGAGATTTCGAGCTGTAAGCCGGCGGGTATGGATCGCAGCGTGCGCCGTGGTCGCGCTGAGTCCTACCTGCGCGCGCTCTCGAACGCTTGCTGAGGTTTTGGATGACGCAGCGAGATCGAATTCTTCGAAAGGGCTCGTCTCTGATTCTGCGGCTACCGGGGAAGCGGGGGACGTTCGCCGGGACAGGCCGGTATCGGTTTCTACCGGTGAATTTTCGGTGCCGTGGAACCGGAGTCCAACCGCGGGCGGAAGCAACTTTCATTTCTCCGGTTTCTACCTCGTGCCGTGTAGCGAGCCGGTCGCTCGATGTGAAGGCAGGAGTTCGCGGGAGAACGATTCTGCGGCGGAGCAGCTTCCATTCGCAAATAGAATCATGTTTGAGTGGCGAAGCCCGTCACTCGATTCTGCGAATTCATGGATTGATGTACGCCCTCGAACCGGATTGAGTCCGGTTCTGTCGAGCTACGATCCCAATGCCGCTTCGAATTCCGCTCCGGAAGGATTTCACTGGTGGCCGGCTTTGGAGCAGTCGTTCCGTTTTCTGGTATTCGAACACGCGTTCCGAATCGCTTCGGATCCTTTTCTTCGATACCTGCTGTGGCATAAACCGTTCTGGCTCGATTACGGAATTTCAACTCAACATTTCTACTTCAACCATTGGGGCGACGGCGACGATTTCCTGGTGAATTATATCGGGCACCCTTTGCAGGGCGCGGTGACCGGAAACATCGAAATCGTAAATGATCCCAAGGGGCGATCGCTTACGTTCGGCCGTTCGAAGGCGTACTGGATGAGCCGGCTGCGGGCGATGGCCTGGTCGGCGGTGTACAGCGCGCAGTTTGAGGCTGGGCCGATGCTGAGCGAAGCGGCGATTGGAAACGAAGGCGGATACTTCTACCGCAAGGGATGCGATCCGAATATCACGTGCGAACATCCGGGCAAAGGCCCCATCACCAACAATACGGGATGGGTGGACTTCGTCGTGACTCCGTTGATAGGCACGGGCTGGATCGTGCTGGAGGATTCGATCGAAACCGAGATCGTTGACAAGCTGGCCGATGGAGACGACCGGCTGCGATGGAAGTTGTTGCGAGCGGGATTGAGTCCCGGGCATGTGATGGCGAATTTTATGGGCGGCAGAGTTCCCTGGTATCGGTACCGGCTCGACGGACCTGACGGAGGATATATTTTCGCGGGGGCGCATCGAGATCGTGAGAAATTTTCCTGGGAGAACGTGGACCGCTGGGAACTCGGCGCTCATTACGCGTATTTGAGTTTGCCGATGGACTGGGAAAGCTGCACGAAATGCCGGGTGAACAATTCCGGATTCGGGATCAACCTTGCGTATCGCATCACGAACCGTTTGTGGTTCGACGCGGACACCAATGTTTTTCCCGGGTCAGGCAATTTCGGCGACAAAGGCCGCACAGTCGAAGGACTTTTTGGGCCCCGGTACGGAGTGACCCGGAAATCGTGGGGGCTTTACCTGAAGGTGCGGCCCGGTTTTATTTATTATGACAAGACGCTCACGGCGGCGAGCGGCGAAGATTTTACGGTCGCGACACGATTTGCTTTCGATTTCGGCACCGAGTTTATATGGCATACATCGCCGCATTCAGCGATTCGCATCGACGCCGGGTCGACCATGGTTCGATATTTGACGGGGATTGTGGATCCGCACCAGCCTCAGAAAGCTTTTATCTCGACGGATTATATTGTGACGCAGGGAAACTTTCAGATTGGGACAGGGTACACGTACCGATTCTAGTCGCCGGTGGCTCGCGGCTGCCTGCTTACTCCGATTGTAGTGATGCCTTCCCGAATTTGCTGAGGAGCACTTGCTGCTGGTGCATGGGCGAAAAACTTTCACAGCAACGAAGCAGTCTTGAAAGTATGTGGTAGTACAGGGTGTTGCTGTCGCTGTCTTTCATGGCTTCGGCCGAATCCCAAACCGAAATGGCCGTGGCGTCCTGGCTTTCGTCCTTTTCACCTTGCAGAATCAATAGGACACGAAATCCCTTCAGCTCGTCCATGGCGGCGGTGAGGGATTGCAGAATCGTCGTAAACTCCTCGATTTTTCCGGGACGAATGCGATAGTGGGTGACGCGGGCGACCATGACGCCTCCGATTGCTGGAACAATGAATACGAGCCGCGGCGATTGTACAGCGAGCGCGGTTGGGGGTAAATGGTGGCGCCGCTGCGTGCAACATCAGGGGCTAAAGCCCCATTTTATCTGGGGGTTTTTGTCGGAGCTGAAGCTCCGACCCCCTAAAGGGCTGGGTTGCGCGCGCGTTAGTCGATGATCAGTTGGAGCGGGGGGGCGGTGGCGGTGGCGCCGTTGGCTGACGCGGTGACTGTGACAGTGACGGGGCCCGGTTGCGTCGGCCCGTTCGGTCCCTTGGGGAGGCTGGAGCACGCGGCGCTTCCGAGGGCGATCAACATCAGCACCGCGAACGAGAGAGCCCACGTCTGGCGGCGACGGTAGGACAGAACCGCGCCGGCAAAGACGAGAGACATCAGAAGCAGCGCGAAACCGCCCGTCATTCTTCCGTCGAATCCTCTGCCAGCGCCCGCAGGAATTTGCCGCGCGTTCGATGTGGTTCCCTGGCAGAACGTATTGAGGACGATTGCGACCTGGCTCGGCGAATTCGGGTTCAGCGTCACGGAGTTAGGATCGGGCGCGCAGGTGAGCGTCGGATTCGTGGTTGTGCAGGTGAATTGCACCGTGCCGGAGAAACCTGGTATCGCCGTGAGGACCAGGCCGAAGGCAACTGTGCCGCCGGGCGCGACGACTGGAACAGTGGGCTGACCCGGCTGAGGCGGCGCGAGCGTGAGCGTGAACGGCGCGTTCGTGACGCTGAGAACCGTGTTGCCGCTGATATTTCCCAGGGTCGCCGAGATTGTTGATTGGCCTGTCGCGATTAACGTTGCGAGGCCGGCGATGTTGATCGTTGCTGCTTCGGTGTTCGACGATGCCCATACGACGGTTGTGGTGATGTCCTTCGTGCTGGTGTCGGCGTAGGTGCCGGTGGCGTGGAACTGCAAGGTTGTGCCGGCCGGGGCCGAGGGATTCGCGGGGGTGACGGCGATCGAGACAAGCGCGGCGCCGGTTACGGTAAGTTGCGCGGCGCCGCTAATCGCTTGATTTTGCGTTGACGTGGCGGTGATTGTGATTGGGCCGCCGGGCGTGAGGGCTGAGGCGAGGCCGGCCGCGTTGATCGTAGCAACGGCAGTGTCGGAAGAACTCCAGGTGACCGTGACTGGGGCGGTTGAGCCGTCGGAGAAGTGACCGGTAGCGGTGAAAGGCTGAGTTGCGCCGACGGCGATCGAAGCGGTGAGCGGCGCGACGGTGATGGATCTCAGGGTTGGCGCGGCGCCGGTTACGGTAAGTTGCGCGGCGCCGCTAATCGCTTGATTTTGCGTTGACGTGGCGGTGATTGTGATTGGGCCGCCAGCCGTTACGCCGGTGGCGACGCCAGCGGCGTTGACGGTGGCGATGGCGTTACTCGACGAGGTCCAATTCACGGTGACGGAGCCGGTTGAGCCATCGGAGAAATGCCCGGTGGCGGTGAAGGGCTGTGTTGCGCCGACGGCGATCGAAGCGGTGAGCGGCGCGACGGTGATCGAGGTGAGCGTTGGCGGAGTCGCGGTGACTGTGAGTTGAGCGTTTCCGCTGATCGAGGGCGTTTGAGTTGAAGTGGCGATGATATTGATTGGGCCGCCGGCCGTTACACCGGTGGCGACGCCAGCGGCGTTGACGGTGGCGATGGCGTTGCTCGACGAGGACCAATTCACGGTGACGGAGCCGGTTGAGCCATCGGAGAAATGCCCGGTGGCGGTGAAGGGCTGTGTTGCGCCGACGGCGATGGAAGCGGTGAGCGGCGCGACGGTGATCGAGGTGAGCGTCGGCGGTGTCAGCGGTGACTGTGAGTTGAGCGTTTCCGCTGATCGAGGGCGTTTGAGTGGAAGTGGCGATGATATTGATTGGGCCGCCGGCCGTTACACCGGTGGCGACGCCAGCGGCGTTGACGGTGGCGACGGCATTATTCGACGAGGTCCAAGTGACGGTGACGGAGCCGGTTGAGCCATCGGAGAAATGCCCGGTGGCGGTGAAGGGCTGTGTTGCGCCGACGGCGATGGAAGCTGTGAGCGGCGCGACGGTGATCGAGGTGAGCGTCGGCGGTGCAGCGGTGACTGTGAGTTGAGCGTTTCCGCTGATCGAGGGCGTTTGAGTGGAAGTGGCGATGATATTGATCGGGCCGCCGACCGTTACACCGGTGGCGACGCCAGCGGCGTTGACGGTGGCGATGGCGTTGCTCGACGAGGTCCAAGTGACGGTGACGGAGCCGGTTGAGCCATCGGAGAAATGCCCGGTGGCGGTGAAGGGCTGTGTTGCGCCGACGGCGATGGAAGCTGTGAGTGGCGCGACGGTGATCGAGGAGAGCGTCGGTCCCGTAGCTGTGACGGTGAGGCTGACCGCAGGCGACGTGACAGCGCCGACGGCGGCGGTGATGGATGTGGCTCCGGCTGCGACGCCCGTCGCGAGGCCTCGCGTACCGGCTACGTTGCTGATCGTAGCGAAGCCGGGAGCGGAAGAGTTCCACGTCGCCGACGAAGTGAGATTTTGCGTCGAGCCGTCGCTAAACGTTCCGGTAGCCGTGAACTGTTCCGTAGCGCCGACAGCGATCGAAGGCGGCGGGTTCGGCGTGATCGCGATCGAGTTCAGCGTGAGTGCGGTGACGGTGAACCCGTTGGTAAGCGAGGCGACTTCGTTTCCGGTGGTGAGCGTGACGGTGCGCGCGCCGAGTGCTGCCGACTGAGAAATATTGATGATGGCGGTGGCGCTGGTGGCGGAGTTGATCGTGAGCGACGCGACGGTGATCCCGGCACCGAAGCTCGCGATTGTGGATGCCTGCGCAAAGTGCGTGGCCTGTCCGGTGATTGCGACGGAGAGATTTTGCTGGCCTTGCCCGCCTGTGTTGGGAGCCACCTGCGTCAACGCCGGGTTGCCGGAACTTGTGACGGTGAGCAACGTCGAACCCGAGACATTGCCGAGGCTGGCGGAGATCGTGGTCGCGGGACCCGCGGCTACGCCAGTGGCAAGTCCGGTGGAATTGATCGTCGCCGTAGCCGCGATTGACGAACCCCAAGTGACGGTGTTCGTGACGTCCTGGGTGCCGCCGCCTGCGAAAGTTGCGGTGGCGGTGAATTGCAGAGTGGCGTTGACCGCGATGGAAGGATTCGCGGGCGTGACGGCGATCGAAGCAGGGGCCGCCGCGACGAGCACCACCGATGTGGGATTGTAGGTGACGGTCCAAAGCAGACCGGCAGGCAAGTTCGGCAAATTCTGCGAGGAGAACTGGCCCGTGACGGATGCTGCGTTCAAAATTGTGAACTGCGCGCCGGCGGCGGGCGTGAATCCGTTCGCGAGCGTCACGTTGAAAGTGCCGTTCAGATTTGCGGCGCCTGTAATATTCAATTGCGAATATTGCGTGCCCGGAGTGGCGCCGCCGATCACGATGTTCAGGACGTCCGTGGCGCCCTGCGTGTAATTGCCCCCGCCGTTTCCGTTGATCGCGAGGATGCCCGCGAGGGGAGCGTCGCCCGGCTGCGTGGTCGCGCTGGGACCGAGGCTTACATTGCCGGAGATTGTGCCTGCGCCGGAGAGAGTGCCGCCGTTCACGGTGAAATTTCCGGGGACGGGCATTGTTCCATCTACTTTGATCGTGCCGCCGGTATTTGCGATGGCAGCGAGCGTCACTTGCATAGTGGAACCGGCCGCGGATTCGAGCACTCCTTGATTCGTCAGCGTCGCAGGATTGATCGTCAGCGTACCGCCTGCGATGGAATTAATCGTCGCTTGGTTGACGACGGCGAGACCGTTGTTCCCAATCTGGCCGACGCCCTGGATCGTGTTGCCGACGTTTGTGAGGACTGCTCCACCGCCTTCTGCATTGATGATTGGGATGCCTCCGGCGGAGCTCGAGAGCGTGACGGTGCCTTGGCCGGTCAAGCTGGCGTTGCCCAAAATCGAGAGGAACGTATTGTTAGCTGCCGCGGCGATTCGGATCGCTCCCGTGTTATTGATCGTGCCGACCTGGATTGTTGTCGAATTGTTTGCGCCTGTGTATGTGCCGGCGATGGTGAGTACGCCGTGCGCTGCGCCATCGAGCGTCATGCTCTGGTTGGGGGCGACACCCAGGACGCCGGTATTTAGGGTGGATAGCGTGCCTCCCTGGATGGTCGTGCCGTTCAGGAATTGAACCGTCGAGTTGCTACCGCTGGCTGTGATGGTTGCGTTCGAATTGTTAACCGTGGTGCTGGTTTGCAGGGTGGCGCCGTTCGTGGCCTCGAGCAAACCCAAATTGGTGATGGCGACTGCATTCAGTAGCAGGGTTCCACCGGCGACGTTGGCGTTCACAATTCCAGCGGCTTGATTGACGAGAGCGAGTCCGTTGTTTCCGATCTGGCCGACGCCTTGAAGCAAATTGTTGGCGTTCGTGAGAATCACGGCGCTGCCGGTTTGGTTGATGACGGGAATGCCGCCGGCGGAGCTGGAGAGAGTAACGGCGCCACCGCCGGTGAGAGTTACGCCGGTCGAGATCGTAAGGAAAGTATTGTTGGCTGCGGCGCTCACCAGGATCGCGCCGGTGTTGTTGATCGTTCCCGCGAGAATCGTGGTGCTGTTATTGGCGCCGGTATAATTTCCGGAGATTGTTAATGGGCCTTGCGAGCTGCCATCGAGCGTAATCGTGTTGTTGGCGGCAACGCCCAGCACTCCTCCGCTGGCGGTGGCCAGAGTGCCGCCTTGAATCGTCGCATTGGCGACGAATTGAACAGAAGATGCGGCGCCGACTACTTTGATGGTTCCCGCGGCGTTGTTCACGACGGAAATCGCCAATTGCAGAGTTCCCGCCGTAGCTTCGAGCAAACCTTGATTATTCGTGCTGGCGGGATTGATAGTGAGCGTTCCGCTTGGAACGCTCGCGTTAATCGTGCCCTGGTTGACGAGCGCCAGTCCGTTGTTGCCGATCTGGCCTACGCCCTGAATCGTGTTGCTAACGTTGGTGAGTACAGCGCCGCTGCCCGTCTGGTTGATGACGGGAATGCCGCCATTCGTGCTCGACATCGTCACGATGCCGCCGCCGGTGAGGCTCAGCGCGCCGGAAACGTCGAGGAACGTGTTGTTTGCGGCGGCGGCGATTAAAATTGTGCCGGTATTGTTGATCGTGCCGACGAGGACGGTTGAGCTGTTGTTGGCCGCGGTGTAGACGCCGACGATATTCAGTGCGCCCTGCGCTTTACCATCGAGAGTGATTGTGGAATTGGCTGCTGTCCCCAGCACCCCTCCATTCGCGGTTGTCAGGGTGCCGCCTTGCACTGTCGCGTTGTTCGCGAACTGGACGGCCGATGTGGCTCCGCTGACCTTGATGTTTCCTCCGGCATTATTCAGAACGGAGTTAACCAGAGCCAGCGTGCCTGCGGTGGCTTCGAGCAGCCCTGGATTCGTGGTGCCGGAGGGATTGATGGTCAGCGTTCCGCCGCCGACGTTCGCGTTGATCGTTCCCTGATTGACGAGCGCCATACCGTTGTTGCCGATCTGCCCGACACCGGCAATGGTGTTGTCAACGTTCGTCAGGCTGCCGTTCGAGCCCGTCTGGTTGATGACGGGAATGCCGCCGGCCGAGCTCGACATGGTGAGGGTGCCGGCGCCGGTGAGCTTCACGCTTCCTGAGACCGTAATGAAAGTATTGTTGGCGGCAGCGACCAAATTAATCGCGCCTGGGTTGTTGATCGTGCCCGTGAGGATGGTGGTGCTGTTGTTGGCGGCGACGAATGTGCCTTCGTTGTTCAAGGCGTTGTTCGTCGTCCCGTCGAGCGTCATCGTGTTGTTGGGAGCAACGCCGAGCACTCCGCTGTTCGCGGTGACGAGAGTGCCGCCCTGGATCGTTGTGCCATTCAAGAATTGCATGGACGACGTGGAGCCGTTCGCTTCAATCGTGCCGCCGGCGTTGTTGATCGTCGTGCTTGGCTGCATCGTGCCGCCGGCGATCGCTTCGAGCAGGCCCTGGTTCGTAATGCCCGCCGAATTGAGGGACAAAATGCCGGGGGTCTGATTCGCGAGAATCGAAGATTTATTAATTACGGCCAAGCCGTTGTTTCCGATCTGTCCAACTCCCTGGATTGTGTTGTCAACGTTGGTCAAGACGGCGCCGCTGCCCGTTTGGTTGATCACGGGAATGCCGCCGGCGGTGCTCGAGAGCGTCACCGTGCCCGCGCCGGTAAAGCTGGCGCTGCCTGAAATCGTGAGGAAGGTGTTATTGGCTGCAGCAGCGATCAGAATCGCGCCGAGGTTGTTGATGGTGCCGAGCTGAATTGTTGAGGCGTTGTTGGCGACTGTGTAGGTGCCGGCGTTGGTGATCGCACCGTGCGTCGAGCCGTCGAGGGTGGCGGTATTGTTTTGGGCTGTGCCCAGAACGCCGGTATTTAGCGTTGATAGCGTGCCCGCCTCGATGGTCGTGCCGTTCAGGAATAGAACGGTAGAGTTATGGCCATTCGCCGTGATTGTTGCGTTCGAATTGTTGATGGTGGTGGTGGTTTGGAGGCTGGCGCCGTTCGTGGCTTCGAGCAAACCCAAATTGGTGATGCCAGCGGCGTTCAGCAGGAGAGTTCCACCGGCGACGTTCGAGTTCACAACTCCAGCAGCCTGGTTGACGAGAGCGAGTCCGTTGTTTCCAATCTGGCCGACGCCTTGAAGCAAGTTGTTGGCGTTCGTGAGAATCACGCCGCTGCCGGTTTGGTTGATGATGGGAATGCCGCCGGCGGAGCTGGAGAGAGTAACGGCGCCACCGCCGGTGAGAGTTACGCCGGTCGAGATCGTAAGGAAAGTATTGTTGGCTGCGGCACTCACCAGAATGGAGCCGGTGTTGTTGATCGTTCCGAGCGCAACCGTGGTGGTGTTGTTCGCACCAGTGTAGGTTCCCGCAATCGTCAGCGCGCCGTGAGTCGAACCATCCAGTGTGATGTTGTTGTTCGCGGCAGCGCCCAGCACTCCTCCGCCGGTCGTCGAAATCGCGCCGCCCTGAATATTTGCGCCATTGACGAGCTGGACGGTACCAGCGCCGGTGGCGGAAATGGTGCCGCCGGAATTGTTCGTGATGGTGCTGATCGCGAGTGCGCCGGCGGTTGATTCGAGGAGGCCCGTATTCATGATCGAGGCGGAATTCAGGGAGAGTGTTCCGCCGCCGTTCGCATTAACGATTCCGGCTGCCTGGTTCACGAGAGTCAGGCCGTTGTTTCCAATCTGGCCGATTCCGAGGAATGTGTTGTTGACGTTGGTCAGCACCGCGCCGCTGCCCGTCTGATTGATGACAGGAATGCCACCGTTGCTGCTCGAGAGGGTGACGGTACCGCCGCCGGAAATGCTGACGGCGCCGGAAATCGTGAGGAAGGTGTTATTCGCGGCAGCGCTGATTTGAATCTGGCCGGCATTCGAAATATTTCCCGCGACCACGAGAGTTGTGTTGTTGCCAACGATGAGCGTATCTCCGCTATCGATCGTGAGAGTGCCGATCGTTGCTGTGATATCGAGGGTGACTACCGAGTTAGCGGCGTTCCCGTCGTCAATGCAGACGTTGGTAGCGGCGCTGTTGGGAACGACGCCGGTACTCCACATTGCGGAGTTGCTCCAATTGCCGGTTCCGCCGAGCCAATTCGTGGTAGTTCCTGTGCAGGCGGTGGGCGGATCGGGAGGTGCGGAAGCTTCGCTCTTGAGATTGTTGCTGCCGCTGCTGCCGCCCGTTGTGCTTCCCGTGAGATTGATCCCCGTAATCTCCGCGACAAACGCGCCTCCGGCAGCTTCCGGAGTGGAAGAGTTTCCCGACGCTGCCGATTGATTCGCGGGGGCGGACTTAGGCATCTGCACGATTTTCGCGCCGGGGAAGTCGGTGGAGATCGTCGCGCCGGCGAGGTGGATCGAGCCCTGCGGGTCAACGGCGACGCCGCGGCCATCGTCCACGCCGCTGCCGCCAAGATATGTTGCGAATTTTATGGTCGAGCCAGCAGCGTCAAGAGCCGCGACGAACGAATCCACGCTGCACGCGCCCTGGCCGTCTGGCTTGCAAGCGGACTGGACGGGATTCATTGTTGGGAAGTTTGGCGAAGCTGTCCAACCGGAAACGAAAACATTGCCGAACGAATCGAGCACGATTGCGTTGGCCTGGTCCGCGCCGCTGCCGCCGAGATATGTGGAGAAAAGCAGGCTCTTTCCGTCGGGCGAGAGGCGAGTCGCAAACGCGTCGCTCGCGCCGCCTGCGTAGGGCTGGAGCGGCTTGGCCAGGGGGAAATTTGATGAGCTTGTCACGCCGGTGACGTACGCGCTGCCGGCTGCGTCAATCGCGATTGCATTCGCCGCATCACCGCCGCTGCCGCCGAGGTACGTGGAATAGAGGAGCGCGGAGCCATCCGCCGAAAGCTTCGCGACGAAAGCTTCGCCGCCGCACGCGCTCTTCGAATTCAGGAGGCAAGCGGCTTGCAGCGCATTCTGAGTGGGGAAGTCGAGAGACGCTGTGACGCCGGCGACGTAGATATTTCCCGTTGCGTCGAGAGCGATCGCTCGCGCTTCGTCATCACCCTTGCCGCCGAGGTACGTCGCAAAAAGCACGCGCGAGCCGTCCGCGGAAATCTTGGCGACGAACGCATCCTGACCGCCGCCGAGGCTTGATTGCTCGGGCCGGAACGTGGGGAAGTCCGTGGAAGCCGTCGCGCCCGCGATATAAATATTTCCGCTTGCGTCGAGTGAAATGGCGTTCCCTGCATCCTCTCCGCTTCCGCCGAGGTACGTGGAGTAGACGAGCGCTCCCTGCGGATTCACTTTGGCGAGAAACGCGTCGCCGCTGCACTGTCCCGAGGCATTTTGTGTGCACGCGGGCTGAAGCGCATTCACGACGGGAAAATTATTCGAACGAGTTTGGCCGGTGATGTAGGCGTTGCCGGCGAGATCGACGGCAATGGCGCGCGCTTCATCGGCGATGCCTGTGCCGAGATTCGTGAAGTACAGAAGCTCGGAGCCGTCGCTCGAGATGCGTGCGACGAACGCAGTCCCTTCGCCCGAGCTTGCTTGCGTAGGATCGATCGCAGCCGCGCTTCCGAGCTTCACGCCCGCGACGTAAATTGTCCCGTCAGTACCAAGCGCGATTGCGTTGACGCGATAAGCAGGATTGCCGAGATAAGTTGAGTAGGCGAGGACCGACGGCGATCCTGCGCTCTGGATTCCACCTGGCGCGGCCACAGCGCGGCTTCGATGCGATTTTGCGGAAGTGGGCGCTTCGAGCGAACGGCTGGAATGGCCGGCATCGCTGGGAGGTGCGCCCGCTCGAAGATTTAAGGCTGAGAAGAAGAACAGCGCTAAAAGACTCGCGCGCCGGATGAGGTGGAGAGTTCGCTGCCATGGATGAGAGCGAGTGCACACACGAGTAGGAAGAAACGTAGACAATCTGCGGCCTGCGAGGCCGCTATGAGTGGTCAAGATATTCCCTTAGCCGAATGTAAAAGTGGGCCGCTGCGAAATCCCCGCCAAAAACCCCGCGATAATATCTGCAATCGATTCCCCACGACAGGATTTTCCTGCGAAATCGCGTGGGCGCGCATCGGCCATGTTGTCAGTATCTTGGGAGGATTCACGGGCGGAGGGAGGCTTCGTTGCTTCCCCAATTTGGGAACTAGCTTGCACACAATAGCCCAACGCGTTCACATAAAACCGATTAAGCAGATGATAAAGAGGTGAAAATGGCGAAGCTGATCAATCGAGGGCCGATCCGAGGCTGCTGCTTCGAGGTTCTAGTTACCAGGGCCGCGGATTAACCGGATGGCGTTTGGAAGGTCGGAGTCGTTCTGGCTCGCAGACGCCGCCTCGCTCTCGGGGGCTTCCGCTTCACTCGATGCTGACCCGCTCTCACCGGGCGCGAGGAACAGGTTCGTTTCGACGCCATGCTGCTTGGTATACAGCTCGAAGTAGCGGCCGCCGGCGGCGTACAGGGATTCGTGAGTGCCGCGTTCGACAATCCGTCCGTCCTCGAGGACTAGAATCTGGTCGGCGCGGCGGACGGTGGAAAGCCGGTGAGCGATCACAAATGTGGTGCGGCCGCGCATCAGATAACGCAGGCCCTCCTGAATGAGCGCCTCCGATTCGGAATCGAGGCTCGACGTGGCTTCGTCCAGAATCAGAATTCGCGGATCCGCCAGAATTGCGCGCGCGATCGAAACGCGCTGTTTCTGGCCGCCGGAGAGTTTCACGCCGCGTTCGCCGACGACCGTGTCGTATCTTTTCTCGAAGCCTTCCGCGAATTCGTCGACGCGCGCGATCCGGCACGCCGCGAGTATTTCTTCCTCGCTTGCATTCGGCCGCGCGAACGACACATTTTCGCGAATCGTCCCATCGAATAAAAACGTATCCTGCAACACGACGCCGAGTTGGGTGCGATAGGAATCGAGTCTCACGCGCGCGAGATCGAAACCGTCTACGAGAACGCGTCCGCTGGAAGGAACGTAAAACGCGGCCAGCAACCCGATCACGGTGGATTTCCCGGCGCCAGAAGGCCCGACGAGCGCCGTGACGGTGCCCGGCGCCGAATCGAATGCCACGTCATGCAGCACCGGCTTGCCGGTATCGTATGAAAAATCCACGTGGTCGAAGGCGACCGAGCCGTTGATCCGGCCAAGAGCGATGGTGCGGCCGGGCGCTTCATCCTCCGGATTTTCGTTCAATACTTCGCGGGTGCGTTCGAGTCCGGTAAGCGCCTCCGTGAGTTGCGGGCCGATGCTGACGATCTGCACGAGCGGCGCAATCAGCATTCCGAGAAAAATCGTGAACGTCAAAAAGGTGCCGAGCGTCATGGTGCCCGCGAGAATTTGCCGCGCGCCGAGGAACATGATCGCCGCGCTCACGAGGCCCATCAATACAGTGGACGAAAGGCTCATCAGCGACGTCATGGTGAGTGTCTTGATCACGTTGTCGAGCAGCCGTTGGACTCCCGCAGCGAACACTTTTCCCTCGCGCTCTTCCGCATGGTAGCCCTTTACGACGCGGACGCCGCCGAGCGATTCGGTGAGCCTTCCTGTGACTTCTGCATTCAATTTGGGCCGCGCGCGGAATAAAGGCCGGATCGTCTGGAACGCTTTATTCAGCGAGAACGCAAATCCGAGGAGCACGACGCCTGCTACCGCCGTCATGCTCGGGCTGATCCGCAGCAGCACGATCAACGCGAAGATGGCCGTCATGATCCCGCCCGCGAATTCGATCAGGCCCGTGCCAATCAAATTGCGGACGCCCTCGACGTCGCTCATGATGCGCGACACCAGCACGCCCGTCTTGTTCGCGTCGTAAAATGTGACTGGCAGCCGGCCGATATGCGCCTGCACCTTGACGCGGAGATCGGAAATCATGCGCTGCGAGGATTTCGAGAGAAGCTGAGTGAGCGAGAACGAAGTCACGCCCTGAATAAGCGTGGCGCAGACCACGGCCAGTATGATCGGCAGCAGGAGCTGCCGTTGGTGTTTCCCGATTACGTTGTCCACCAGGAACTTCGTCGAGCCGGGAAGCACAAGTCCCGCGACGCGGTTGATCAGCATCAATCCAAAACCCAGGGCCAGTATCGCGCGGCGCGGCTGGATCAGCTCCCACACGTCGGGCAGCAGCTTCCAGGCATCCTTCGATTTCGGCGGCCGGTTTCGATCGCGCGGGCTGCGTTCAGCGTCCATCCGATTCTTCGGTCCCGTTCCTCGGCTGTTGAATCTCGTAGCGTGGCTCCTCTACAACTATACTCTGATGCGTCTCGCGGAGCTTTGACGCATCGTTGTGCTGTGCGAAAGCCTTTTGCGGCGGCGATGCGCGCGGTGCTAGACTTGGGCATGGCCAAGAAAAAACCGACCCGCAAAAAGAAATCCGCCGGCCGCAAGCAACCGGCGCGTCAAGCCAAAATCACTCGTAAAACCAGGAAGCCGGCGAAGGCGAAGGCAAAAGTAAAGAAGGCAGCCCCGCGCAAACGCCACAGCCGCGCTACGCCCATTACGGAAAAATCCACCGCGCGGATTCGTCAGGGAGTGGGGCTTGCCACGGGTGGCCAGTCGGGCGACCTGCAGGGCTTATCGGGCGTCGAGGACGTGGATTCGGAAAGCGTTCGTGAGCTCGCTGAAGAGGGACAGGACTTCGAAGCGGAGGTAGTCGACGGAGTGGAGAACGCTGCGGATCCGGACGTCTCAGAGGTGAAGACTCGCGAAGTTCCCGAAGACGACGTTCCAGAAGAATATCGCAATCAGGATTAGGAGATCGGCTCGTCGTCTCGCGCCGGCTCGAGTGGGTGCGCGGCGATTGCGACTAATCCGATCCCGCTTATAAAAAAGAATCCAGCCAGCAGGGAAGCCACCGGAAAGCCTTCCTCTATCGTTGCGGCACTGCGAGCGTGGCGAGCAATCGTCTGTTCGGTCGCCTCGCGCTTCTGCATCGCCTGCGCGATACCCTGATGAGCAAATAAAATCAAGCCGACGACTGCCAAGATGAGACCCGATACGCTCGCTCGCTTCATTTGATTTTCTTCCTTTCGATTCGGGCGGCAATCCCGGAGTCCTGGGCTCCGGGATTGCGTCCGAAAGAACCTCTACTTGGCCCGACAACTTTTAATTTGCACGACGAATTCGGAGAATATCAACGGCGGCCGGCAGCCCGCGCGCGATCGTCGTACGCGTCCGGTTCTTCCGTGAGCGCTTTCACGAATTCATCCGCTTGTTTGGCGGCGACTTCTTTCGCGATGCCGTAGCGTTCCTGCAAGCGCCCGATGAGTTGCTCTCTCTTTCCTGCGATCACATGAATGTCGTCGTCGGTTAACTTTCCCCACTTCTCGCGGATGTCGCCTTTGTACTGTTTCCATTTACCTTCGAGTTGATCCCAATTCATGTCGGTGGCCTCCCGGTCTCCGGTGATTGAGTCCCATTTTTTCAGTAGAAAGAAAATGCTGGGAATCAGTTGCTCGCTCTCGATGTATCGGCTCATTCGGTTTTTTGTCCGTCTGTTTGCGGCTGGGCTCGCTTCTCGACCGCTGGCTCGCTCGAGTCTCAGACACTAGATAGTGCAATGTGTCTGCCAAGTCTCGGCGGAGCGGGAAGTCTCATGCCTAGTGATACTTAGGAGGTACTCTGCCGTTCCTTGCGAGGAGCGCCACCGCGTAAATTGGGCCGGTCAGGCTCCGTTTCTTCCTGCTGTACACGATTCGCTGTAGAGGCAACGAGTAGCGTAGGCCGCGCCTGCCAGAATGCGGACCCTTTTCGCCCTGCACTTCTTTTGTACCTTCGTCCAGTTGTTCGCGGCCGAGGCAATGCCGCATAGTCAGTATTGAGTTCTCGCCGATCTCGGCGACTCCTACGGAGACTCTCGTGCGACGCGCCTATCCGTTCCTCTTAACGCTTCTGCTCTGCGTTCAAATCGGTTGCGGCAGCACGAATGGCGGCTCGAAGGGCAGGACCCCTCCGCCGCCTCCCACAGTTACCGTCTCACTCTCAGCAGCCGCTGCGGACGTGCGGCTAGGCGCGACGGACCAACTGACGGCGACGGTAAGCGGCTCGTCGAATCACAGCGTGAATTGGTTCGTCAACGGAATCGCAGGCGGCAATTCGACGGTCGGCACGATCAGCACATCCGGCGTCTACAGCGCACCGGCGAACATGCCGAACCCCGGCACGGCAGCGATCAAGGCGGTGAGCGCGGCAGACTCCACTGCAACCGCCACGAGTACCCTCACGCTTTGGAATCCCGCGCCGGTGCTGAGCAGCGTGAGTCCGCAGACGTTCGCGGTGGGCAGCTTCACCTTGACGATCAATGGCAGCGAGTTTGTGAACGGCGCGCACGTAACGTTTGGCGGAGCCACGCTTACTACGACTTTCGTCTCCGCAGCCAAGTTGACCGCGACGGGCGCCGCTTCCGCAGCGGGCACGTTTGCGGTGGCTGTGAGCAATCCGAATCCCGGCGCGAGCACATCGGGGTCGGTAAACGTGCAGGTGACTTCCACCGCGCCACCGCCACCCCCGCCCAGCGCGTGCAATGTGATGACACCGGGCCAAGGCGGCAGTTTGAACGGTTTCCTCCCGTTCCCGGCGGATAATCTGTGGAACAAGGATATTTCATCCGCCGCCGTGGATTCCAATTCGACGGCGCTCATCAATTTCATCGGCGCGTCGGTGACGATGCATCCGGATTTCGGTTCCGGCCAGTATCAGGGATCGAGCATCGGCATTCCGTACGTGGTCGTGGATTCGACGCAGCCCTTTGTGAATATTAATTTCAACCAGTTTGCCGACGAGAGCGATCCCGGGCCGATGCCGGTGCCTGCGAATGCGCCGATTGAGGGATACCCCAACCCAGGCACTGGCGACCGCCACGTGCTCGTTCTCGACAACAGCAATTGCTGGCTCTATGAGCTCTACGGCGCGTCGGCAGGATCGGGTGGCGCGTGGAATGCGGGCTCGGCCGCGGTGTGGGATCTTCAGAATGACGAGCAGCGCCCGTGGACCTGGACTTCTGCAGACGCGGCAGGCCTCGCGATTTTCCCGGGTCTCATCCGTTACGACGAGGTGGCTGCCGGACAAATCAAGCACGCGATTCGCTTCACTCTGCAATTCAGCCGCGCGGCGTTTACACCGCCCGCATCGCATTGGGCCGCGACTTCCTCTCAAGCCATGGCCGCGCCGATGGGTATGCGGCTGCGCTTGAAGTCGAATTTCGACGTCTCCACGTTCTCGGCGACGAACCAGGTGATCCTGAAAGCGATGAAGCAGTACGGGATGATCATGGCGGACAACGGCTCGTCTATGTATATCAGCGGCGCGCCCGACGATCGGTGGGACAACGACGATCTGCACTCGCTCGGCAGCGTTACCGCCTCGGACTTCGAGGTCGTCGCGATGAATCCGATTTACACGGCGTCGAATGTGCCCACCGGTGCCTCGCCCACGATTTCGAGCTTTACGGCCACGCCTTCGACGACATCCGCAGGCACAGCCGTCACGCTGAACTGGAGCGCGACGGGAGCTTCGTACTTTATGGTTTCGCCGGAGATTGGAGCGGTGCGGGGAACGACCGCGCAAGTTCATCCCGCGCAAACCACCACCTACACTCTCGCGGCTACGAATCAGTTCGGGCGCACCACGGCCACCGTAAAAGTGACCGTGCAGTGAATTCTAGTTACAGCGGGGCGGTTCCAGAGGGACGGCCTCTCAGCCGTTGGCAGCCCGCGCGAGATTCTTAGGTTCAGGCTTCAGAAAAGGATTTCGCTTCGCGGGTACGGTTCTTGTGCGAGGCGTTCCTTCCACGTCAATCGTGTCGGCTTCCGTGTAGAGAGCTTCTCCGTGGCACGCCCGGCAACGCAGATTAAACGAACGAGAGGTCAATTCGCTCATCTCGCTCGGCTCCGATTCGCGCATTTCTTTTTCTTTGCGAACGAGCGACGCTGAAAGCGGAATCGGCTGACGGCAATGAATGCAAAGTACACCGCGATACTGTTGCTTTTCGGCTTCTGCGATCATTTAAAACCTCGAATATGGAGGGTCCAGGAATCTTGAAGAGAGTGGATTCTAGCCGCGTTTAACGCCGGAGTCTAGGGACAAGTTTGGGTGGGAGTGGGGGGTTTTGGTGCGGGTCCCTCAGCGGCTGAAGCCGCTCTTTCGTGCTGACTTTGCGGCACGGCTGAAGCCGTGCCCTGACGAAGACTGGCCTTAGCGGCTGAAGCCGTGCCCTGACGAAGACTGGCCTTAGCGGCTGAAGCCGTGCCCTGACGAAGACTGGCCTTAGCGGCTGAAGGCGTGCCCTGACGAAGACTGGCCTTAGCGGCTGAAGGCGTGCCGTGACGAAGGCTGGCCTTAGCGGCTGAAGGCGTGCCGTGACGAAGGCTGCCCTTAGCGGCTTAAGCCGTGGCTTGACGACCCGCCAGAAGCCCCGTTAGGAACGCCGTTGCCGGGCGAGTCCGCTTGAAACTCGGGCGCAGCACCAGTAAGATGCTGCGAAACCTTCGGGCGAGGCGGCCTAACTTGCACCTTGAGCTTTCGATGAAGAGTGAAATTGAGGCGATCTCGCCCTTCGTCGATGAATTGATGCTCAAAATCCGGGAAATCCATTGCGATCCGGGCAGCGAATTTGCGATCGAGCTGGCGCTGCGGGAAGCGCTCGCAAACGCGGTGCTTCACGGCAATCGTGAGGATTCCGCGAAGAGTGTGCATGTTCGCTGCGAATGCGGAAAAGAGCACGGTATTTCGCTCGTCGTGCGTGACGAAGGCCCCGGCTTCAATCTCAAGGATGTCCCCGACCCGCTGGCTCCCGAAAATCTCGGCGCTGAACACGGACGCGGCATTCTCCTGATGAAGCAGTTCATGGACGAGATTCACTACGAGCGAGGCGGCACGGAAGTGCACATGCGAAAGCGTCCATCGGCCTAGATGCGTGCGGCCCATGGAACAGATCGCACCCTCCGCGCAGTTTCTTCCGCCGAATGCGGTTTCTCGCGGTATTCTTTTCTGCTGAAAATCTAAAGCCAGGGAGCGCCATCCGTTCGGTCGGCGGACGGCCTAGTCGTCCTGGTGGTCAAATCTGATGGGGGAGTTGTGGCGGATGGAAAATCGGACCGTGATCTTGGAATGGACCGGGCTATCAGGCGGCGCGATTTCCTGAATGGTGTAAGCGTCGCTATCGGCGCAGCTCTTCTCCCGTTTGACGAAAAATGGCTCGATGCTTTCGGAATTCCCCAGTCTCCTTTCGCACCTGAAAAAAGCCCCGACTATTACCCGCCCACTCTGACCGGCATGCGCGGAACCACGGACGCCTCGATGGCCGCGGGCCACGCGTTGCGCGACGGAAAAGAATGGCCGAACCCAACGCCGGATAAGGAAACATACGATCTCGTTATCGTGGGTGGCGGAATCAGCGGACTTTCCGCCGCCTATTTCTACCGCAAAGTGGCGGGAAACCACGCGCGCATCCTCGTGCTCGAAAACCTCGACGATTTCGGCGGCCACGCCAAGCGCAACGAGTACCACACGCCGAGCCGGCTGCTGATCGGATATGGCGGCACGCAGTCAATCGATTCGCCCAATCGCTGGAGCAAGCAGGCGATGGGCTTGATTCAAGAACTTGGAGTGGACGTCCAGCGATTCGAGAAATACTTTGAGCGCGGGCTGGATATAGACCCCACGGAATCGGACGCCGCGTTTTTCGACAAGGAAACGTTTGGCGAAGACAAGCTCGTCACGGGGCGCGGCAAACTCTCCCGCGCAGAGTTTCTCGAAAAGACGCCGCTCAGCCCCGACGCGAAGCAAGACCTGATTCGCCTGTTCACGGAAAAGGTTGACTACCTTCCGCACCTCTCCACCTGGAACAAAAAAGTCCTTCTCGCGAAAACGAGCTACAAGGATTACCTGCTCAAATACGTGAAGGTGCATCCCGACGCGATTCCATATCTTCAGCAACAAACGTATGGAATCTACGGCGTCGGAATCGATGTGGTGCCGGCAGGCGACCTGGCCGGGATGGGATTTCCCGGCTTTGGCGGAATGGATTTATCGGGGCCGCCGGGTCCGGGTCTCGGCGTCGAAATCACGAAGCGGGATGAAGACGCTCCGTACATCTATCATTTCCCCGACGGCAACGCGTCGATCGCGCGGCTGTTGGTTCGCGCGCTGATCCCCGCGAGCGCGCCAGGACACACGATGGAAGATATCGTCACCGCGAAAATGAACTACGCGGCTCTCGACGATCCGAATTCACGCACACGCATTCGCCTGAATAGCACCGTGGTGCGAGCCGCAAACGTGGGCGATCCGGCGAACCCGACCGGTGTCGAAGTGACGTACGTCCGAGGTGGCCGCGCGCATTCTGTCCGCGCCAACTCCTGTATCCTCGCCTGTTGGAACATGGTGATTCCGTACATGTGCCCGGACATGTCGCGAAAGCAAAAGGACGCGCTGGCTTACGGAGTGAAAGTGCCGCTCGTTTACACCAACGTCCAGATTCGCAACTCGCACGCGTTCGAGAAACTTGGCGTCCGGCGAGTCCGGTGCCCCGGCAGCTATTTCAGCACCGTCGAGCTGGATTATCCGGTGAGTATGGGGGATTACAAGTATCCGATGAGCGCCGACGAACCTTGCGTTCTGCACCTGGAAAAAATCACGTGCGGCCCGGGCGCGACCGCGCGCGATCAGCAGATCGCAGGCCGCATGCAATTGTATCGCACGGATTTCGCCACTTTCGAACGCCATATCCGCAGCCAGCTCGAGCGAGTGCTTTCTCCGGGCGGCTTCGATCCGGCGCACGACATCGAGGCCATCACGGTGAATCGCTGGCCCCACGGTTACGCGTACGAGTACAACTCACTCTTCGACCCGAACTGGCCCGAAAACGAACGTCCCTGCGTCATCGGCCGGCAGCCTTTCGGTAGAATCTCAATCGCCAATTCCGATGCCGCCGCGTTCGCCTACACGAACGCCGCAATTGACGAAGCGCACCGCGCCGTAAAAGAAGTGGCGCGCTTCAACGTGAAGCAAACACCGAAGCCCGTCACCTGAGCGGCTATGCCTCGCCAGGCCGCTCCGTAATCGGCTTGCCTTTCGGTCCGGGCATCGGGGATTTCCGCCCGCCGGCTAATTCGCCCTCGATCAGCGCCTCGAAACTCGGATACGCATAAACCGTCGGCGCGTGATCCTGCATCAGGCCGCCAGTATCCGCCGTGGGACCGTAGTTGCTGTGCAAGTCGTGCCCGAACATTCGCAGCATCGCAATCTGCTGGCCCCGGTGATGCGCCGTGTGCGCGATGCGCCGCACCATCACCCAGGCGCGCGAACGGCGCACGTCGAAAAACATCGTCTCGCCCTGCCACCACGCATCGTCTTTCTGGCGGAACAATTCCAGCCGCTTGCCGCTGTCTTCCGCGTAACGCCGGATGAATTCGAGCCGCGTCTCCGGTTTCGGCAGGGGCGGCGCACCCACGTCAATTCCCAGCATGGTGCGCAGCCAGATATCTTCGCTCACGCATTGATGCACCATCTGCTCGTGAACGCTTCGGCCGCGCGGATCACCCGCCCGCGGCCGGACGGGCATTTCCTCGTCCCGAAATTCGCTCCACGTGCTCACCACCTTCAGCCGCTCTGTCTCGTACGTTTCCACCAGAAAATCGAAGTGCATCGCCGCATCTCCCTTGGAAGAACCAAACTTGCCGCCGCCCGGTTTCGCGATGCGGTATAGCATCAAATCCCGTTTCGCATCAATATCCTCGAATCCTCAAACAACGCGCGAAAGCTAACGCCCGGGGGCGAAACTCAAGCGAGCGCCCAATTGCGGTTCCTTAGTACGTCAAGCTCGTCACTTTCGCCTGCCCGTTTTCTGCCCTGCTGTACAGTTGTCCCAAGCTTTGCCCTCCTGCAAACTGATTTCGCTGCATCACGCACTTGGGACTCACACATGGGGCTTGGGGAACTCATTGCCACCACCACTGACGCCACTCGACCCGCACACCCCGCTCGCAATCTGCATGGAGGTAAAATGACGAATCGACTCGGAGTCCTCTTTCTCCTGGTGACTGCTTCGGCTGCTCACTCCACGTTCGCGGGAGACAGCGCCACCATGAAATGCACTGCGAATCAGGACCGAATTTGGGTTTACGACTCGCTGAACAGTTTTGACGTCTCCGCAAAATTGAAGTGCGGCGAAACCGTCGAGATTACCGCCCGCGTGAAGGGCTACGTGAAAATCCGCGCCGCGAACGGCACCGAAGGCTACGTGCCGGACAGCACTTTCCCGGATTTGCCTCCTTACGTTGATCCGAACGATTCGCAAACGAACACCGTCTCGCTCGCGAAGCGAGTGCCTCCGCGCGCGGCTGCTCATCCGGCCCCGGCAGCGTCAACAAGCGCTTCGATCGGATCCACTTCGAGTCCTGTGTCAAACCCGGCGCCTGCGCCGTATGCAGCGCCTGCAGTCGCAGCGAGTGCCACTCGCGCTCCCGAAGCCGTAACCGTGGCGCAAGTTCCTCCGAACTCAAACCCGATGGCTGCTGCGCCTGTCTCCGCTGTTCGCACGGTTGCAGAAACTTCGTCAGCTCCGGTTGCTTCCGCTCCCCCTGCAACCTCCACTTCTGCAGCGACGGCCAGCGCCACCGCTGCCGCGAAATCAACTCCCGCGCCGAGCGCTTCGAAGAAACCGAATGCGGTAACGAGCGCCGCGCCCAAACCGCAACCCGCGCCAGCCCCCTCTGCGCACGCTCCGGCCTTAAGCTCCACTTCGGCCACCAGTTCGGCCACGAGCAATCCAAAATCGAGTTCGCCTGCGTCGTCCGCCAAAGTGGCGAACACCAAGTCCGCTGTGGCACAGCCTCAGCCGAGCGGCGGCGCGCATACGGCACCGACCCCCTCGGTGCCGACGCCTGCCGCTTCTAGCAGCGCAAAGTCAGTCGAGACCACTGTGAGCGTTCAGCCGGTTCCGACTCGCGAAGTTGCAAGCGTTCACACGATCGCGGCTACCGAGTCCGACGAATACCCGGATTACCAGCCGGAGAACGCCAGCGCCGATCCCGCGTGCCAGACCTTTTTCTCGGCGTACGGCCTGTCGCCTGCGCAATTCAAATGGATCGCGCAGAATCGCAAGAAACAGTTCTCGAGCATCTGCCCTGCACCCGATCCCTCGAAGATCGATTACGTGATTATCTTCACGCATGACGTGGATTTCTTCGGCTCCACTCTGCCAAGCCCGATTCACACCGACCACAACGGGTTCTCGGATTTCAGTCCGATGACGACGATCGATACCGCGCTGGTTCCGCTATCGGAAGCGGATAAATCGCATCGCGAATACGTCTGGGTATTCAAGATGCAGCGCGGCAATTTCGACCCGGCAAAATTCTCGCCGCGCCGCCGCCCGCAATTTTCGAAGTCGGAATCGCACGCTCCCGCGCGCACCGTCGAAGAAGCCTTCCGCTTCATCGGCGGCGGCGGAATCAGCCAGTAGCGTCAGCGCGCGTCGAATCGAGATCGGACGCCGGGAGCCGGCGAAGCCTGCCTACCGACCGATCGATCGACCGACTCGCTCGCTCCCTCGCTCCTTCCCGCGTCCGTTGTGTTCTCCCCAGCCCGGTTGTAGACTCTCTCCATCGCGAGAGTCGGAATTCCTGGGACCCATCACGTCGCCTCTCGTCGCGCTCAAAATCAATGCGCTCGTTCAAGAGCGCCGCCAAGTCGCCAGCGGCCTCGCTCGCGTCAGGCGTACGCAACGAGCAGCGGAGTGCGGGTACTTTGCCGCCCAGTCGGAAGGAGCAACAACGATGACCATGGAATGCAATATCCGGCACATTCACGACGTGACCATTCTCGATCTCAAAGGCCGCCTGAGCCTGGGCGAGGCTCTCGCCTTCGGTCCTGGCAGTGACCTGGTGCTCACCGACGCGATAAAAGATCTCGGCAGCAAAGGCCACAAGAAGATTGTGGTAAATCTCGCAGGCGTGAAGTACGTGGACAGCTCCGGCGTGGGCCAGCTCGTAGGCGCTCTCACCAGCGCCCGCAGTCAGGGCATCGCGCTGAAGTTGATCAACCCTGTGCAGCAGGTGAGCGACCTTCTGAAAATGACGAAGCTCTACACCGTGTTTGACATCAAGGAAGACGAAGCCGCAGCCATCAATTCGTTTTCGAGCGGCGCCGTCGCCGGGGCGTAGGGCAGCTGCTAGGAATCGAAGCTGCGAAGGGCGGACTGTTCGTCCGGAAAGTCCGTAAAGACGGTGTGAAGATTCGTAAGCCGCAGGATTTCTTGAGCACGGGTGCTCAAATCAACGGCGCGCAAGTCGGCGTCATTTTTCCGCGCGGTAAAGACGGACCGCACCAGCTGCCCGATCCCGGAGCTGTCGAGATACGAAACGTTGCGCAAATTCAGAAGGATTCGTTTCCGGCCATCCCGAAAAAGATCGCCTAGCAATTCGTGAACCGCTTCTCCTTCAATCAGCGTGAATCGTCCGCTCACGTCCACGATCGTGATGTCTCCCACCTGGCGGGTGCTGGCGCTGAAACTCAATCGTCCTCCTCGGGGTCTTGGGTCGTTGATAGTATCGCATCCGGGCCGCGATTCCGAAATGCTCTCCGAGTTCCAAATCCTCGGCAACCTGCGCAAGATTTGCCTCGCGCCGGTTGGCGCCGTCACAACGGTGGAAAAGCCGGTGGCAATTCAGAGCGGGGAACTAAGCAGAAATTTCAGCGAGCCAAGCGTCGAGAGTTTTCAATTGCTCATCCTGGATTTCGAGGAACGCCACGCCCATTCCCATGGCCTCTTGCGCGTAGATGATTTTGCCTTTCGTCGCAAACGTTCCGAGGTCGCGCTGGACCTTCAATTCAATCAGAGTGCCGGGCGGCAGTGTAATCAGTACGTCGATGTAACAACCCTTGCGGCTGATTTCTGAGACGCGTCCGGCGATGCGCGTATCACTCGAAGGTTCGACCACGTCCACATGCGCGATAAAGCTGTAGCGCGGTACCGTTCTTTGTTCACGATAAGGCTGAGCCGAGTTGCCCGGAGGTATGCTGGTTTCGCCCATCGACAGGCTCCACTGTTGTTCTCAGCTTGGCACAACCACAATCGCTCAGCCAGTCTCGCGTCGCCCGCGTGACGCGTAAGGCCAACCTGTCCACTCGGACGGGTGAAATTTCGTCGCAAATTCGGTGCGAAGTCTGCATCCGTATTTGTGCGGTAAACGTAGTCCCGAATCGGGAACCGCAATCGCGTTTTGCTTTCAATACCGAGCATGCAACTGCCGAATGGGCGCGTGCTGTAATCGAACGACGCGTCGGCGTCTCCAAAACCGGGGTTCCGTGTCAGTTCCCAAATCAGTTGCGTCGCCGGACTGAAAGTTCTAGGCTTCCCCGACAGCGGATTCGTTCAGAAACGAGACTAGCCCCTATGCCGCACTCAGCGCGTCCCGGAGACCAACTCAGGGAGCTTCGCAATCGCCTTGGGGTGACTACTAGAGAAGTCGAAGACTTCAGCCGCCGGCTCGCCGAATCCACTGGAAACGACGAGTTTTACATCTCGAACGCGTGGCTCACGCAGCTGGAAAACAAGGATTCAGTTCCCAGCATCTACAAACTATTCAGCTTGAGCGTAATCTACCGCTCCAAGTTCGTCGATCTGCTTGCAATCTTCGGCATCGATTTGGGAAATAGCGCACGCTACCAGCTGGAAGTCCCGCTCGCGAATACGCATCTTGTCGCCTTCGAAACTCCCGATCCGGCTTCCGCGGTCACGTTTCCCATTCGTCTCGATCGTAGCTTCAGCTTGGAAAAGACGAGCCTGGTCTCGCGCGTCGTTGAAATCTGGGGAGATGTGCCAATTTCGCTGCTGCAACGGCTGGACGTGCGCCACACGCAGTACGGCTACATCGGCATGTGCGACTTCACGATGTATCCGCTGCTTCGTCCCGGAACGTTCGTTCAGATCGATAGCGAAATCGCCAGCATACGACCGGCGGCTTGGCGCACTGAATTCGACCGCCCGATCTACTTTATTGAATTGCGGGATAGCTATGCCTGTTCGTGGTGCGAATTGAGCGGCTCACGGCTTACGTTGCTGCCGCACCCGCTCTCCGCGTGTTCCGTCCGCCAATTCGCCTACCCGGATGAGGCCGAGATTGTCGGGCAGGTGACTGCGGTGGCTATGCGGCTGACACCGGGGCCGGATGGGGTGAGTGCTGATGCTCCAGGATTGCCAAAGCGATCTTGAGGTTTGAGAACAGGAACTCGACGAGCAGCGAATCCGTTCCCAGCGGTACCGCCACCCGGTACGGTGCAAGTTCCTTCCACGCGTAGATGAATTCGGCAGGCTCAGTTTCCGTTAACGCCATGTAAGATTCCAGCTGCGCCACCAGATCTTCGAGCGACATGGAGAGCAATTCCCGGAAGGCCTCCCGGTGGCAATCCGCCAGCGCCTCGCAAGCCACCTCGGAAGAAAACCGCGCGGCGAGTCCCTCGTGAACATACAGGCCGGTGTTGTAGTCCCGCATCGAGGCGAGATAGATCAGCCGGTTCAGCGATCCGGGCGCGTGCGAAAGAGTGCGCCAGCGTAGATCTTCAGCCGCTGCGAGCACGTCCGCGTGTTTGGCTCTGGTTTGCATGTCGGGGGCTACACCGTCGTCCCGTCGGCGCCTGAACTACTCCCGAAATTTGCCGGCAGCGCAGGCGTTAAGAACGCGAGAGACTCATCGAGAGTCGCACAAATTCCAGCGGCCCTCGATGCGGTTCGGCGCACCAGGCTGGGCGCGGCATATGGGCCCTGCCATTGCATCAACATCTGGAGCACGCGCGTCTGCACCTGAAGATTCACGAAATCGAGCGCGAGGCTCAATTCCGTCCTGCGGCTCATGTGGGCGAAGAGACGCGACCTCCGGGTATGAAAATGCTTCAGCCCGTCCACCTGTTCGCGAACCTCGCCGATCCATAGAAGCGCCAGCCGTTTTCTTTCCGTGAGGAAGAGGTCGCGAAGTTCGCGGGAGCCAAGCGATTCGATGTAGGCGAGATCGTGCCTTCCGAACACGCGGCCAATCGATTCTGCCGGAAGCAGCCCACCCTGCAGCGCCTGCAAGGAGTGTTTTGCTGCCACCAGCGCTCCGCCGCTGCCTTCGGCCGCTGTGGGCGTCCGCCGCATCACCACATAGAGCAGGGCTAGAAGTCCCGCACCCACCGCAATGAGAAAGAGCAGTTGTATCAAGGCCGTTCCACCTTGCTTACAAGCGTGCGCACTGTTCCGAGCTGTTCCTTTGTCCGGCGCGCGAAAGCTTCGTAGTCGTAGTCCAATTCCGGCAGTTCTTCGGGAGCCGGCGCGGGCGCGTATGACCATAGCGTCGCCGTCCAGATCAGGAGCGCAACAAGATATGTGTAAGGTTGGACGGCTTGCCAACCGTGCTCGAACGAAGGGCCCGCGTAATCCCGCAGCGCATGGCCCAGAATCGTGGTTCCCACGTACAAACCGATCCCCGAGATGATCCCGCGCAAGTTTCTACCCACGTCAATCCCGTAATAAGCGATGAGCCCAAGAATTCCGCCGAGCGTCAGCGCTTGCATCGTCCGGAAGTCGCGCTCCAGATCCGAAAACCTGTCGTTGGCCTGCTCGAGTGGAGTCACCCGCAGCAGGTATGCGAAGTATCCCACGAGAATTACAAACATCCCCACAACGACCGTCGTCGCCAATGCCCGGGCGCCCGGATACCTTTGAAAGCCTTTGTGCACGATTTCAAGGAGAACCCCGAATCCAGCCAGCACGGCGAGAAATTGCTTGGCCCAAAAGAAATTCGCATAGGCAGAGTAATTCCAGTGGTAGATCGGCCACAGTGCAATGCTGGAGGTCCACACGATCGCCATGTACGCGAAGAAAAACGGATAGTGCCGGAACAGGCGACGGCTCAGGAATCGGTAGAGGATTACCGTTTCCAGGACAATACCAGCCGACCATAAGAGGGTAGTGGCCATGTACCTCCTATGGACGTACATCCTAGCATAGTTCCTCGGGGGAGAATTCAGTCATCTCCCCCGGCGACGGGAATCGTGTTCGTGTCAGCGGGAGTGCGGCGGCATCGGCTCGGTGCCATCGAGACGAAAGTGGGGTGGCATCGGCTCAGTGCCATCGAGACGTGAATGCGGAGGCATGGGCTCCGTGCCGTCGAGATGAAAGTGCGGAGGCATGGGCTCGGTGCCATCGAGACGTGAGTGCGGGGGCATGGGTTCGGTGCCGTCGAAGCTGGCCTCCAAGTGAAAATGAGGCGGCATCGGCTCGGTGCCGTCGGCGCGGTGAACCGTTTGAACCGAGCGCGTGGCGTCAAGTGCGAACGAGTTGGTTTGAAGCATCAAAACCGCGATGGCAACCGTGGCGACCATTAGAATCTTTTTCATTTTTTCTCCCCTCCAAGTGGAATTGGCCCGTGGGCCGGCGAGACAATAAAGAACGGCAAGAGAATCGGATTGATTTGGGACCGATTGCTCGGAAAGGGAAGCAGCCTCTTTCAGCCGCGTTCGGCCCCGTTCAGCCGTGTCGGGCTGGGCGAACCAATGTGCGAACACCAATCCCGTTCGAGACGGCAACCGCGATTCGTTTCACGAATCCCGACGACTATTTCGTGCGCTTACCGTTCAGGAACGAAGGACAGGTAACGGAATTGAAACCCCTGCGGAACATACGGATGGAGTTTGTAGCCGAAGCCTTGTATTTCTGGATGTAGGCAGACGAGCCTAGGCAAATGACCGACACGAGAGCCGTAGCTGTGCCCGAGCCGACCCCTCCGCGCCCGGAAGAAATACAAACGCATCTGCGCCATCTCGACCGGCGTCAGTGGTGGCTGTGGTCGACCACGGTTGCCGTCATCCTGCTCCTGACTTTGGCAGTCGCCTCGTTTGCTTTTCCCGCAATGCTGAGTCACGACGAAGGCGGGTACTCGTTCTACCTGAACCAGTCGGTACGAGCGCTGGTGGGGATGGTTTTGCTCTTCAGCGTCTACGTTGTGTACCAGCAGGTTTTGATCTATCGGATGCGAACCCAGCTTGCGGATCAGATTCAGTCACTGGCTAAGGTAGAAAGCCTGGCGTCGGAGGTTTACAAGCTTGCGGCGCTCGATCAGCTCACGGGGCTTTACAACCGACGTTCCGGCGAGCAGCGCCTCGCGCAGGAAATCAGCCGCGCCCAGCGCCACGGCCGTCCGCTCACCGTTTTGCTTCTCGACCTCAACGATCTAAAAGCAGTAAACGACCGACACGGGCACGCCGCCGGTGATCTGGTGATCAAAGGATTTGCTGAACGACTCCAGCGCGCGATTCGCGGTTCTGATCTTGCGGTTCGTCTGGGTGGCGATGAATTTATGGCTCTTCTGCCTGAGTGCCGCGCCGAAGAAGTGCGCCACGTGCTCGGCCGCGTAGAAGGCCTTGAAGTGGAATATCAGGGCGAAAGAATTCAGTGCCATTTCTCGAGCGGGTTCACCGACTACAAGCCGGGCGAATCCGCCGCTGAGCTGCTAAAGCGCGCCGACGACGCGCTCTACGCTAATAAGCGCTCGGGCAAGCGAGTAGCTCAAGCGATTGCTCCCTCGGCGGTTCCGCAAACAGTTTCGTAGGCGTTTTCGTAAGCACTTCCGCAAACATCGCGCGACAACATGTTCATCACAGGAACACAAGGGCAAGAATATTCTTGCGCCCTCGGGGGGTAACTCGTATGCTACGCCCTGTTGTCAGGAACGATACCGTGCCCAAAGAAAAGCCCAAGGTAAACATCGGCGAAGTGATTCGTTCTTACCGGAGCGACCGCGGCCTTTCGCAAGGCGACATCGAGCGGCGCACGGGGCTGCTGCGCTGCTATCTTTCCCGCGTCGAGAACGGCCACACCGTGCCTTCGCTCGAGACGCTCGCGAAGATTGCCGAAGCGATGGAAATCAGCCTGGCCGATTTTTTCCCCGGCAGCGACACGGCGCAGGATCGCGAAACGCGCAAAGTTCTCGGCGAACTCTCCGAGGAAGAAATTCGCTTCCTGGCAGACATCAAGAAATATTCCACCACGCTCTCGGACGACGACAAGAAGCTTGTCCTCGCGATGATCCGCAAGATGGCTACCGTGATTCCGCCGCCACGCAACGGTAAAACAGTGGCCGCCGCGCGCCGCCCCGAATATTAAATTTTTCATTGTTTTTGAAGCGGCCTTCATCACCGTGGCAAATCTGTGTTTACTCTGCGTTCGAAATTAAATCAGCGGCGGCTCGTAAATGTACGCGATTCCGTCGCGCGTTACGGCATAGGCTTTCGATCCGTCCGCACTCCATCGCAAATCGGCCACACCTTCCGCGGGATATTCGTCGAACACCGTGGAGCGATTCAAGTCCACCAAAAACAGCCGGCCCTTGGCCGAATTTTTCAGCCACGAGCTGAAGCAAACGCAGAGCGGCAAATGCGGGTGGCAGGCGCATAGTTCTGCGCCGAAGGGCAGCGGCTCCGGAGTCAGATTTTGCGGCTCGAGCTGGTAGGCTTGTCCGGCGGCGCAATAAATAATTCGCTCGCTGTCAGGCGTCCAGGTGAGATCGGTGACGTGGCCTTGCGCGCCGTACACCGTTCTCCGCGAGAGCTTCTTCACGTCCGCTACCATGATCGAATCGTCCGCCCACTCGCCTTTGATTTCGATCACGCTCGCGAGCGCGTCTTCATTGGGGCTGAACGCCGCCCGGCCGTAGCCTTTGAACGAGCCTTCCTCCGCGAATTCTTCGCCCGCTTGCTGCGGTTCGAGCCAGTCTGGCGTCGCAAGTTCCATGGCGGCTTCGCCTCCGGGAGGCCCGCCGTGTGCTTCCCACACCCGGAGCGCCGCGCGCTTGCCTCGCGAAGTAGCCGCAAAATATTCGCCGGAATCCGACCACGCAAGATTCCCGGGAACGCATTCCGATTCGCCGAGCTTTCCCAGATAAAGTTTGCCGTGGAGATCGAAGAGGTGCAATCCTGCCGGCCATCCGCTCCACGATCCAACCAGATAGCGCGCTTCGGGCGACCAGGAGAAAACCGCGGGCGAATCGGAGGAGCTGACGCGCGTTCCGGTGGGCACCGAGAGCGCCATCGTGGGAATGCTCAACTCGATGTCATACAGCGCGACTTGTGCGGTTCCGTGATGCACGTGGGTGGAAATCGCGCAGACTTGCCCTTCGGACGAAATCCCGAGGTGTGGCGAGCGTCCGGTGAAAAGTTTTTTGATCAGCCAATTCGAATCGCGTGCGAGATCGCGCAGGCCGCGCGCCACGAGCGCAGAAGACCGTACGGCGAGGGCGCCGGGTGCGGTGCGCGCAAGATGTTTCGTCGAAGATGCGTCGTGCGATGCCATCGTCTCCCTTCGATCCACTTTCGACTCGGTGTCTCCGCCCAGTAATCCCGCTCAGTGACCCCGTTCGGTGCGGCCGCTCAGTCTCCGCGCGCGCCGGACTTCGCTAATCTTTGCTTCGCTTGTTCGAGCTGTTCGTCCACTTTTGCCACCATTTCCGCGAGCACATCGCGCCCCAGGCCCCGGGCTTCGTCGAGCCGCGATTTCAGTTGAAATAGATCCGAACGCAGCAGGTCTTGCAGCTCCGCTTCCATTTCCGCCAGGCGACTGCGCATCTGCGAAATCCGCCGGATCACGCGGACCAATTCCGCACCGGGCCCTTCGCCTTGCACGGCTTCGGGGCTGTGCTCGTATTCGGTAAGAATTTTCGCGAGTTGCATTTCGTCGCCGCGCTCGTAGGCTTCATTCGCCTCAGACATCAGCAGCTGACGCTTGGCGCGGTCCTCGCGGTCCGAGGTCAAGTCCGGATGGATGCGTTTCGCGACGTTGCGATACAGACGCTTCATTTCGGGAGAAGCTTCGAACGCGCGCGGCGCCGTGTCGGCGCGTTCTCCGGCCGCCGATTTTGTTTCCTCTGCGCGTGCGCGCGCGTCGCGTGCGGCCTGCTGGGCGCGTTCGTTGTCGGGCTGCTCGACGGCCAACTGTGCGGCGAGTTGCGCTTTCAGTTCGTCAAGCTCCGCATATCGCGCTCCGACGAAGTGCAGGTAGCGCCGCTCGAACGCGCCCAGCTCGGCGCGAAGGTTTGCGGTGCGGAGTTCGCGCTCGGTCAGCTCAACTTCGAGAGTCGTCTGCTCGGAAAGCTTGCGGGCGAGCTCCTGGTCTTCTGGTTTGACGGGCGTTATGTCGGCTGATTTGAGCGTCACGCCGTTGGCCTTTCATTAAATTGTAGCCTGCTGCGGAGCGAGCGTTCCGACTGCGTGGTCGAGGTTTCCATAAGCGAAAATGGGGCTGGGTGCAGGATTGCGACCTGGGATTTGGCGCGATTGTGGCTGGCGCCGCCCTTCGTACGCTTCTTCGGAGGATGGGACAGGGTGGGTGTTTCGAACGCCTTGCGGCGACGATGCGCTCAGAACCAGTCGGGGAAGACCAGTTCGATGAGGCCTGGGACCCAGTAAGAATAGAATTCTTCGTCGCAGATTTTGTATTTGCCGTATTTTTTGCGGGCGTGGGCGCCCCAGTCGGGACGCGTGCCGTCGAGGTCGGTGAAGTTGTATTCGCGCGCGAGGGCCCAGGAACTGAAGACGCGGCCGGATTTCATTTTTACTTTGGGATCGGCGGCGAGGGCGACGACGGCGCGGCCGACGTAGCGGGGCGATTCGGAGATCATAAAGTCGGCCGGCGCGTCGTTTTGATCCGTGGAGTTTACGTTTGCGTTCTTGCGTTTGCCTGCGTCTTTCCAATTTGCTTCGGTGACGCGGAAATGTTCCAGGACGCGTTCGGAGCGGAGAAAGCCGGGAGTGAGCGCGACGGAGGTGATGTTGCGTTTGCGCAGCTCGCGGGCCATGGCGAAGGCCAGGCGGATGACGGAAATTTTCACAAGGTCGTAGAAGAGGTTGCCGCGGTAGTAGAAAGCGTCGCCATCAGTGATTTCAAAAATGATTCCGCGCGGGCCTCCTCTTTTGCGCTCGTCCGAGCATCAGCGGAACGGTGTAGTGCGACGTGATGATGTGTGAGTGGATGGCTTGCTTGAGCATCGCGAGTCCGTTCTCGAGATTCGTCTGCCAGAAGGGCTTGCCGAATTCAGTGAGCGCGTCGCCGCCCCAGACGTCGTTGACGAGAATATCGAGACGCTTGTGGCGGCGCCGAATCGTTGCGGCAAGGCGTTTCACTTCGGCTGGAATTGTGTGGTCGACTCGAATGGCGATGCCGCGGCCGCCGGCGGCTGTGACGAGCTCGGCAGTTTCTTCAATGGTTTCGGGGCGGACGGGCGTGGCTGGATTTTTTCCAGCGCCTCGCGAACCTTTTCTCGAACTGCGGCCGGTGCAGTAAACGGTGGCGCCTGCTTCGCCGAGTGCGACGGCGATGCCTCGTCCGGCGCCGCGGGTGGCTCCTGCGACGAGCGCGATTTTACCTGCGAGCGATTTCCTTGGCGCTTTGCTGTGTGCTTCGGGCATTTGCGTTCTCCCGCGTAGGAATCTTTAAATCGAGTACAGTGTAGCTCGCCTTCCGAAATTCGCTACGAACCGTGAACGGGAAGGCCCAGGATTTCGCGGACTCTTCTTTTCCGCATTACCTCAGCTGGACTGGTGCCGCTGCGTTCGAGCCACTTCGTGAATTCACCGAAGCGGACGGTGTGTTCGATGGGAATGCTTTTGACCGCGACGGTGACGGTGTCAAGGGGCCGGCCAATTCCTGCGACCCACTCGTTGCCCTGAAGTTGTTTGAGGCCGAGGGCGACGGCTTCAAAGAGAGTGGCGGCGGTGACTTCGACGGTGTGGGCGACGCCGTCCATGTCGGCAACGGTGACGCGGCAGGAGCGGACTTGCATGGGAGGAAGGGTAGCATATTCGCTTTTTGTTCGCCATGCGGAAGTGTGGGGCGAGAAGCGGCGGCTCACGGAATTTAGCGTGGGCCAAATTGGATTTGAGGGAGTGGCAATCAAAACGAGCGGCGTCCTTTTCGTGGGTGCGGCATCTCTACTAGCATCTTTGCGACAGGCGTTCTCGAGAGGGACGTTTCCGATAGACGTTCCGGCCGGGGGCGCGAGCGTTGTACGTCGACGTTCCGGCAGGGAAGTTGCATATAAAACGATCAGGGGCAGATCGTCGTGAGAGGAGATTGACGGCTATGGCAGAGACGACGCAAGAATATATTCAGCGGCTGCTGGGATATACGGCGGGTGTGCAGAACCCGTTGAAGGTGCAGGCGACGACGGCGAAGAAACTCGAGAAACTGATCAAGGGAGTGCCGGCGGGGAAGTTGAAGAAGCGTCCGGCGCCGGACAAGTGGTCGGTGCAGGAGATTCTGGCGCACCTGGCGGATGCGGAGATTGTGGGGAGCTGGCGGATCCGGTCGGTTCTGGGCGCGCCGGGAACGCCGATCCAGGCGTACGATCAGGACGCGTGGGTGAAGGCATCGCATTACGAGAAGCGCGATCCGCGGATTTCGGTCGAGCAGTTCCGGGTGTTGCGCGAAGCGAACTTGGCGCTGTACAAATCGCTCACGCCGGAACAGTGGAAGCATCATGGAATCCATGCCGAGCGCGGGGAAGAGACGGTGGAGCGAATTGCGAGGATGTTCGCGGGGCATGATTTGAATCATTTGGGGCAGATCGAGAGAATCCTGGCGCCGAAGAAAACGAAGTAGCGCGCAGGGCCCTGGCGGACGGGCTGCGCATCGCAGGTGGTCGAGAGGGCACGGCGTGCCGTGCCCCTACGGCGGCCGCGGCTATTTCGATGGGGAGGCGAAGAGAACGATATTGCCGCCGGGTTCCCGGACGCCGATTTCTTTCATGCCGTAGAATGTGGTGCGCACCGGGACTACGACGGGAGCGGAAGCGACGCGCTTGAGCAGGTCGTCGAAATCAGTGACTTCGATGTAAAGGCATGCGGCGGGGCGCGCGAACGCGGCCATCGCCGGTAAATCGTTTCCGACGCTGGCTGAGGATTGGAGCATCAGTTCGGCGTCGCCCTTCATCAGGATTACGAAAGCCAGTTTGTCGCCATCGGGGACTTCCACTGTTTTTGTAAAGCCTAGCTGATCCACCCAGAATTTAAGTGATGGTTCGATCGCCGGAACGTAAATCATTGCGGTAATTTTCATTTTGGGGGTCTCCTTTTTCGATTGTACGGCCTGGCCAGATGCGTGGCCTGCAGTTTGACCGGATGAAACTCCGGCGACGAGCAGTGCGACAGCGAGTAGTCGTTTCATGGCGCGAATCGTAGCCGATACGCGGAAGCGCGGATTGGAAAAAACGGACATTCTGCGAGGTAGCTTCGGATTGGGTGGCCGTCGAGCGGTGCGACAGATCAGCGCGCGGAGCGATTGAGAGGCAAAGAAGCGAAGGAGGCGAATTGTGCGGGCGGGATTCCAGCCAGCTCGCGGAACTCGTTGATGAGGTGGGCCTGATCGTAGTAGCCACAGGCTAGCGCGACATCGGCCCAGTCGCGGCGTGGGTTAGCGGCGTGCGCGGCCGCGTGGCGAAAGCGAAGGACTCGCGCGAGGCGTTTGGGGCTTACTCCGGCGCGTTCGAGGCAGAGGCGGCGGAACTGGCGCGAACTGAGGCTGGCTGCGTCGGCAAGCGCGTCGACAGGAGTGAGGCCATGCGCGGCAGCGAGCTGCGCGAGGGCGCGATCGATGGGGTCGAGCGGCTGCGGGGCCGGTAGCGCAGCTTCGAAGCGGGCGATCTGATCGCGCGGAGAATCGCTGCCGGCGAGTTGATCGAGGAGTTCGCGAACGGCGGCGGCTTTCCATGCGTCAGCGAGCGGAATGGATTGGTTGACTGCGACGGTGCCCGGCACGCGGACGAGGCGCGCAGCCATGCCGGGACGGAAGCGGACGCCGAAGGTTGAATGGCGCGCGGGAATGTCGAAGGCTTGCGCGCGCGTCATGGTGCCGACGATGGCGAGGCCGCCGTAATCGCGGGCGGGCTGCTCGAAGATGATGTCGGCGCAGCCGTCGGGAAGCACGCGAAAATTGCGGACTGATTCTTCCGAGCGATGAAGCCAAAAGCATTCAATGTGGGCGGCGAATTTCGGTGAGGGCGGGAATTCTTTGTAGAGAGGAACGTTCATCGCATCCCGTTGGCAACGCCTTGTGCTGCGACACCTTGAGAAAGTGCCTGAAAACAGCACCGGGCACAATCTCTTCAGATCGTGCCCGGCAAAAAGAGACAAATGACTCTAAATTTACTCTGCCGGCGGAGCCATCTCCGGCATTTGCAGCTTCGCTTTGGCAAGTGCGCGGACGATGTTTACTTCGACGGCTTGCTCGGAGGTATTTCGGACGGTTGCGAGTTCGCTGACGAGAAGATACTTCGCGCGTTCCAGCATCTTCTTCTCGCGGAAGGAAAGAGGTTTGGTCCGGCTGAGGGCTACGAGGCCTTTCAGAACTGCGGCAACCTCCATCAGCGAGCCAGTGCGCATCCGGTCCGAATTCTCTTTGAAACGGTGTTTCCAATCATGGTGGGAATCGGAGCGGCCTTTCTCGAGGAAGGAAAGAACCGCGCCAGCTTGGGTTGTGCGGATGATAGGTCGCAAGCCAACGTTGAGGATATTGGACTGCGGGACCATCACTTTCAATCCGCTCGAAACGATCTTCAGCATATAGTACCGTTCTGATCTACCGTTTAAATACCCATAGCTAATCTGTTCAATTACCCCTACGCCATGGTTCGGATATACGACCTTTTCGCCTAGCTTGAATTCCATAGGTGGAAGTAGCCTCCCCGAGCTTGTTGAAATTTTAGACACATGCAAGGACGGCGTCAAGGAAATCCGGGTTAATAACCAAGGGTCATAAGCGATTGAGAATACTGATGTTTGTGGCGAGATTGGCCCCGGAATTGCCCTATAATTGGGCTCGTGCTAATCCTGTCGTTAGACACCTCTTCTCCCTCCGGAAGCCTGGCAGTACTGCGCGATGAAAAAGTCATCGGAGTGGTGTCGACGGCGACGGGGGAGGTGTATTCGTCGCGGATGTTTCGGGAGCTGGATGCGCTGCTTGGCAAATTGGGGCTACGGATGGAGGAATTCGAACTGTTTGCGGTGGCGGCTGGGCCGGGATCGTTTACGGGATTGCGGGTGGGGCTGACGGCGGCAAAGGCTTGGGCGGAGGTATACGGGAAGCCGATTGCGGCGGTGAGCGCGCTCGAGGCCGTGGCGCAGCAGAGCGGCGCGCAGGTGCAGGGGGGCGCGCCGGTAATAGTGCCGGTGCTCGATGCGCGGCGTGGGCAAGTATATTTCGGGGTGTACCGGCGCGGGGATCGCGGCGCGGACGATGCGGGTGAGGGTAACGCGCTGGCGCTTGATGGCGAAGAGTATGTGATGACGCCGGCGGAGTTTTTTGAGGTGCTGCGTGGGCGTGCGGGCGGAGGCGGAATTGCGATCGTGACGCCTGCGCCGGAGATTTTGTCGGACGCGGCGTCGCGCGATGCGATTCGTGGGTTGAAGGCTTCCGTCGAGGCGGCGTCTCCCGTACTTGCGCCATTTATCGGGCAGATCGGATATCGTCAGGCGCAGCGCGGCGAACTGGCGAATGCGCTGACGCTCGACGCGAACTATGTGCGCCGGACGGACGCCGAGATGCATTGGAAGGAAAGCTGACCGCGGTGCTGGTGCGCTCGCTCGAGCTTCGCGATATTGAGGACGTGCTTGCGATCCAGGCGGCAAGCCCGGAAATCGCTCAGTGGAATCTGTGGGATTACGATCGGGTGGCGCGAGGAGCGATGGCGGGCTGGGTGGCGGAGCTTGACGCGGGCGAGATGGCTGGTTTTCTGGTGGCGCGGCTGGTGGCGAGGGAGCTCGAGATTTTGAATTTTGCCGTGCGGCCTGCGGCGCGGCGCGGGGGAATTGGTAGGGCGCTCCTCGGCGAGGCGCTGCGATGGGCGAAGATGTCCGAAGCGCACGAGGCGTTTCTCGAAGTGCGCGTTTCGAATGTTGCAGCGCTGCAATTTTACGAACGGCACAATTTTGAAGTGACCGGGCGGCGTCCGCGGTACTACACGGCGCCGATCGAAGACGCGCTCCTCCTCCGCTTAGCACTCTCTTAGCAGGCCCCTAGCTGGCCCGCGCACGCGGCTCGCGCTGCAAAATGCCAACTCTCGAAATCCGCCGGCTTGCGTCATAGAAGGTAGAATGCTCGTGAACGAGTGGCGAATTTCTCGAGGTATCCCTTGAAAATTGCGAAACGAGTGCCCCGCAGAACGTTTCTCGCAGGAACAGCCTCGGCCGGGCTGGCGGTCGTCGGCATGGCTCCGCTGGCGTGTTTTGGTAGTAGCCCTGGCGAAGATTCTCCGGCTTCCGTCTTGGAGAAACTGGGGAGCGAGGCGCCTGTTGAGCAGAAGGGCGCCGACCTCGAGCCTGCAGAAGTGGATCCCTTTCGCCAAGCGGTAATAGCGGGCGATTTGAAGGTGGTGCAAGAATTTGTGGCACGCGACCAGGCACTTGTGTACTCGCGAGATGCTCGCGGCCAGTCGGTGTACTTGCTCGCCGCCTATGCGGGACGGCCGGAAGTGATGGCTTATCTCGAATCGAAAGGCGTCACTCTCGATATCTACGAGGCGGTGGCCGGCGAAAAAATGGAGCGCGTGAACGAACTGCTGCGCCGGGCGCCCGGTCTGGTGAATACGCCGAGCGCAGCGGGCGACACGCCGCTGCATGTGGCGGCACTATCGAGCCGCGGTTCGGTAATCGGCAGCACCATTCAGTACGGCCCGGAATTTTCCTTGCGTAATCCACTGCGCGGGAACGCGACGGCTGCGCATCTGGCTGTGGAGGTGAATTCGCGGCTCGAAGCGGAAGACATGGCGTTTGCGATGGTAGGAAACGGACTCGACCCGAACCTCAAAACCACGAACGGAGATACGATTCTACATTGCGCCGCACGCACGGGATACCCGCGTGTGATTCGACTGCTATTGCAGAAAGGCGCTGACGTAAACGCTCGAAACAGCGCGGGCGAGACTGCGGCGGAGATTGCACGAGCGGCGGGAAAAACCGAGGCTTGGGACGTCCTGCGCAACCCGGCGGCAGTCCCTCGCGATTATTATGCTCGACGTTTTGCCTACGACCCGAAATTTCTTCCGCTGAAGCGTGACGACACGGAAGGCCTTCCGCAGGACTTCATCAATCGATTCGCCGTCGTATCCCATTTCTCGCTCGAACGCGTGAAGCAATGGATCGAGCTTTGTCCTGCGCTTCTCAATACACGCGCCACATGGGACGAGCTGCCGGTGGAAGCGGCGTCGCACATGGGGCGCGCCGATATCGGCGGAGTTTTGCTGGACCGCGGCGCGTCCTACTCGATTTGCACGGCCACGGTTTTCGGATCGCTCGAAGATGTGAAGCGAATGTTGACGGAAGACCCGAAACGAATTCACGAGCGTGGCGCTCACAGTTTTCCACTGCTCTGGTATTCGGCGTTCGGAGCGCAAAAACTCGAAGCGGCCGAATATTTGGTCGGCATGGGAGCAGATCCAAAAGAAGACATGCGCGGCCGTACCGTTCTGCACGTCGCGGCTACGGGCGGCCATGCCGACCTCTGCCGCTACTTCCTCGAACGAGGCGTCGACCCTCGCCAACAGGGCGCAAGTTTTCTCGGCGTGCAAGACGCCGTGGAAGCCGCCGAACAAGCCAAGCATCCGGAAGTCGCAACGATGATTCGCAACTGGATCAAGCAGCATCCCGCAACTTTGCAACCCTCTGCTGCGTCTTAAGGGGCAATGCGAGCCGCAAACAAACTGCCGCTTTCCGCGCTCCTCTCTCAGGCGCTGGTTGCTTTCACGATCGAGTTCGACAATGAATTCGAGCACCAGATGCCGCATCGCACCACGGATCACGGTGCCACGGACTCTGCGCGCAACGGTCCCTGGCTCGTCTCCCTCGCCATGTGGTCCAACTGCATGCAGTTCGTCGGCGATGATGGTGTTCGCGTTCGCGATCTCGCCGGCCGCGCCCGTACGGAAACCAACTTGAAGGGGATGGAGCGGTGGGGATACGTTGCAATTAAGCCCGAGGCCGGCGACGGCTCCAAGAAGTCGCCGCGCTCGCAGTGGATGATTCGCGCCACTTCCAAAGGCCGCCAGGCGCAGGAAGTTTGGCGGCCGCTATTCGGGGTGATCGAAAAGCGCTGGCAGGCTCGTTTCGGCGACCGCGAAATGAAAAGCCTTCGCGAATCGTTGGCAATTTTGACGAGCCGATTCGCCTTCGACCTTCCCGATTGCCTTCCGATTCTCGGTTACGGACTTCGTAACAATCCGCCCGTCAGGATCCGAGGCGCAGCAGGGCAGCGAAAAGACTCTGAAGACGCGCCGCTTCCTCTGCCCGCGCTGCTTTCCCGAGTGCTGCTCGCGTTCGCACTGGAGTTCGAGCGCGAGTCCGAAATATCGCTCGCGGTCGGAGCGAACGTGCTTCGAATTCTCGGCGGGAACGCCGTGCGAGTCCGGGATCTTCCGGCGTTGAGCGGAGTATCGAAGGAAGCGATCAGCGTCGCGTTGGGCTTCTTGCAAAAAAAGAAACTCATCACCGTTCGCGCAGATCGGACGGCCATCCGCACAAAAGTGATTGAACTCACTTCGAAGGGCAGGCAAGCGCAGCAAGCTTACGGTGATCTACTCCGCGAGATCGAAGATCGCTGGAGAGCGCGATTCGGAGCCGGCACAATTGCCGGGCTTCGCGAATCGCTCGAGCGGTTCGTCGGTGAGCCTACCGCGGAACTCTCGCTGCTGTTTCGCGGATTGGATCCCTACCCCGACGGCTGGCGAGCGTCAGTCCCAAAGCCCGCCACGCTGCCTCACTTCCCGATGGTGCTCCACCGCGGCGGATTTCCCGACGGAAGTTGAGCCCTCCGACGCGTCTGGTATCGTCCAACACTCGAGTTTGCCGAGCTCGAGATTTTCTTTGTTTGCTCCCGCCACCGCATTGTGATAATTGTTACGCCTATGTGAACAACCTGCTCCAACTAGGAGGGAAACGTATGCCGATTACGACGCACGATATCCGGCAGACCCTATTGGAAAGTGATACTGAATTCCGGAAGCTGGCAGAAGAGCACTCGCGATGTGAAAAGCAGTTGAAACAACTCCTCACCGAGCCCTACCTAAGTTCTGAAGACCTCGCCCTCGAAACTACACTGAAAAAATTCAAACTGCGATTGAAAGATCAGATGGAATTGATCGTTGCGCGCAGACAGCACAGCGCGCTGCCTACGTAACGGGCGAATTGTTCCCGCGGTTTCTGTCGTACACTGATGGTGTGTTCGCCGGATGTATTCCCGCGGCGCGCGTTGAGAAAAGGAATCGATACACCCACATATGATCAAGGATGCTTACAGGTTTGCTTTGCCGCCGCTTGTCGCCGGCATCGTGTGTCTTTTGATCGGGTGGAAATGGCCGGGAGGCATCCTGGTTTTTCTCGGGCTGTTCGTGTTCTATTTTTTTCGCGATCCCAATCGCACGATTCCGGCCGAACCCGGCGCGGTGGTTTCACCGGCGGACGGGCACGTAGTCGAAATTGTGGACGAGCCGTTCGATTCGGTTCCGGGGAAGCGCATTACGATCTTCCTCGCGGTGTGGGATGTGCACGTGCAGCGTGCGCCGGCGGCGGGGACCGTTGCGAAAGTGGAATATCGCCCCGGGAAATTCTTTGCGGCATTTCGCGCGCGCGCTTCCGAGGAAAATGAGCAAAACGTAATCTATATGGATACGACAAAAGGCCCGTTGGTCTTCAAACAAATCGCCGGAGCCATCGCGCGGCGCGTGATATGCTGGAAACAACCGGGCGAGAAAGTGGCGCTTGGCGAACGTGTGGGCCTGATTCGCTTCGGCTCCCGAGTGGATCTCTGGCTGCCGGTGGAGGCGCAGATCGTGGCGCAGCGCGGGCAGAAAGTGAAAGGCGGCGAAAGCATCCTGGCGCAATGGAATTCAACAGCCTAGATCCGATCGGAGGCGAAGAAAGGCCGCGGAGCCCGTTTGGGAAGTACCACCTTCGCCGCGGAATTTACATCCTCCCGAGTATTTTCACCGTTGCAAATCTTCTGTGCGGTTACTACGCGATTCTGGCGACGGTTGACGGCAAGGTGACCGATTTTGACAATGCTTCGCGCGCGATTGGCCTCGCGATCCTGTTCGATTCGCTCGATGGCCGCGTGGCGCGGATGATGCACACGAGCAGCGAATTCGGTAAGGAGTTCGATTCGCTGGCGGACGTGGTGAGCTTCGGGCTTGCGCCCGCGGTGCTGGCTTACGCTTGGGGAATTCGCGCGATGGCAGCGGCGGACTCCTCACCCGCGCTGCACCTCATCGAACTTGGCTGGCTCATCGGATTTTTCTTCGTGGGCTGCTGCGCGTGGCGCCTGGCGCGGTTCAACATCAAAGGAATGGCCTCGGGCGGCAATCGTTATTTTGTCGGGATGCCCACTCCAGCGGGAGCCGGCATGATTGCAGCGGTGGTGCATGCATTTCGCACGCCGATTGACGACACTCGCATTTCATTGCTCTGGCTTGTGCTGGTGGTTTGCCTCGGAATCTTGATGTCCAGCACTGTGAAACATTATAGCTTTAAGGATATTCAGTGGACGAAGCGGCAACCGTCGCTTGCGATTGTGTTGGTGGCGCTGTTGATTGCCGGGATTTTTCTGTTTTCGGGGCCAACGTTGCTGATTCTCGCGAGCGTGTATACGCTGCACGGCGTCACGCTGCAGCTAGTGCGCTTCGTCCGCCACCGCCTCGCCTCGAGAACTGCGTAAACCGATGCCCGCAGGTCCTGCAAACTCCCACCGCATTGCTATCGTCGGCGCGTCCACATTGCGCGGAAAAGAATTGAAACTTGTCCTCGAGGAGCGCAATTTTCCGGCGAGCGAAGTGATTTTGCTCGATACCTCGGTAATGGCAGGCACGCTGACGGAAGCCGCCGGCGAACCTACATTTATTCGCGCGCTCGAGGCAGACAGCTTCGACGGCGTTCGATTTGCGTTTTTTGCAGGGAGCGTGGCGGAGACCGAGCAGAATTGGGCCGCGGCGCAGAAAGCGGGCGCGACCGTGATCGATCTGACGGGAGTTCTCGCTGGTTCGGGGAAAGCCATCGCCTGGATTCCGTCGCTCGCTGCCGTGCTTCCGCCGAAGCCGGGACCAGGCTCGAACGGCTCGCCGAACAAAATCGCATACTCGTCGCCTGCGTCTCCGGTGGTGATTGCGTGCACGCTTGCTGCGGGCGTCGGAACTCTCGCGCCGCGGACGATCGCGGTGATGCTGTTTCCTCCCGTTTCCGAGCGCGACCAGCCGGGAATCGACGAACTCGAAACGCAAACGACGAGCCTGCTATCGTTCCAGCCGATCCAGCAGACGATCTTCGACACGCAGGTGGCTTTCAATCTTCTGTCGCGTTACGGCGAAGAGAGCAAGCCGAGCCTGGAATCCACGCGCGCGGCAATCGCGCGAGATGTGGTTCAGTACCTTGCGAGCCGCGCGCCGGTGCCGGCGATTCAATTGGTGCAGACGCCGGTTTTTTATGGATATGCTTTCGCGGCGTACATCGAATTCGCGGCGGCTCCTGCGCCGGGGCAACTGGAAGCGGCGTTTCGTAATCTGGGAGTGAAGATGGCGGTGGCGGGCGAGGCCGCTCCGACGAATGTCAGCGTAGCGGGCGAAAGCGAAATTCAGCTCGCGCCCGTTGAGACCGATCCGAATGTGGCAGCAGGCAGGTGGATTTGGGGCGTCGCGGATAATCTGCGTCTGGCGACCACGAATGCGGTGCGCATTGCGGAGGAGTTGCTTGCTAAACCGGTCGCGTAATCGCCTGGAGGATCGCGGTGCGCTCCGGCGGATTTCGTCGCTCGTGTTGTTGGCCGGTGTGACGCTGATTTCCGCGAGTTGCGGCTACCATGTGGCGGGGCGCTCGTCGAAGCTTCCAACCGATTGGAGTTCGATTGCGATTCCGGCGTTCAAGAACGACACGACGCGTTATCGTCTCGAGCAGCGGCTCACCGAAGCCGTGATCCATGAATTCCTTACGCGCACGAAATATCGCGTGATTCAGAATGAAGAGGATGCAGATGGCGTGCTGCACGGCGAAGTGCTTTCGATCGAAACAGCACCGGTAATTTTCAATTCGACGACGGGTGAAGTGGAACTGATGCTGGTGACCGTGCACGCGAAGGTGCTGCTCGTTGATCGCAAGACCTCGAATCCCGTGTATACGAATAACGACATGGTGTTTCGCGACGAGTACCAGATTTCGAGCGACGTGCAGAGTTTTTTCGACGAGCAGAGTCCTGCGCTGGGCCGGATGTCGCGCGACTTCGCGTCGAAGCTGGTCGCGAATGTGGTGGAGAATTTCTAATGGCCGAGCTTTCACCCGAAAAACTGATCGCGCGTCTCGCAAGCGGCAAGGCGATTCCAGCCGTGGTGCTGCTCGGCACGGATTCCTACCTGCGCGAACTGTGCCGCAAGCAGATTGTGGAAGCTTGTGTTCCGGAAGGCGCGCGCGAATGGGCGGTGGCGCGAATCCGCGGCGATGCGGCGGGTTGGGACGAGGCGCTCGAACGCGTGCAGACGATGCCGATGCTCGCTCCGCGGCAGGTGATTATTGTCGAGGACGGCGAGCTCGTCGAAAAGCTGGGCGACGATGCGCGCGAGGGGATCGTCACCGCGCTTTCGAAATATCTCGATTCGTCCGCGCCATTCAGCGTGCTGCTGATCGAAGCGGCGGCGCTCGACCGCCGGCAGAAATTCTCGAAGCTGCTGGCCGAGAAAGCGCTGGTGGTGGAGCTGACGATTGGGGCCGAATCGGCCGCGGCGCTCGCCGCTCAGATGGCGAAAGAACTTGGAATCGAGATGGATCGCGCGGCGGCGGCATTGTTGGCGGAAAGTTTGAATGGCGAGCCGGCGCGCATGCGAATGGAAATTGACAAGCTCGCGGCGTACGCGTTCGAGCGGGGACGGATAACCGCCGCGGACGTGGAAGCGCTGGTGAAGGCAGCGCGAAAAAATACGGTGTGGCAGCTTGCGGACATGCTGGCGACGCGCGAACGAGCGACGGCGCTGGCGTTTCTGGATAACCTGCTGCGCGAAGGGGAAGAACCCGTGCGGCTGGTGGGCGCACTCGCGTGGCGATATCGAAAGCTGGTGGAAGCGCGCGGGCTGCCGCGAACGATGAACGGTTTTCAGGCCTCGCGACAGCTGGGAATGAGCCCGGGCGACGCGGAGAATGCGATCCGCAATGCGCATCGTGCGTCGAAAGCCGAATTACTTGCAGGACTGGCGGCGCTGGCGGATGCCGATAGCCAGTTGAAGTCGTCGAATCCGAATCCGCGCGCGTTTATGGAATTTCTTATCGCGCGGCTCACTTCGTCTGCGGCGGTTGCGGTCTGACGTGAGGCGACGGCTCGTCGTCACGTGCGCAGCGTGCCTGTTTACACTTCTCGCTCCGGCTGTCGCCTGCGCTGACGCGCCTTCCGATCCTTCTAGTCGTTCTGGTCCCGCTGACCGTTCTGACACTCCTGCGCCCACCGTGAAACTTGAAGCGGGAATACTGCGCGGCGGGAATTTTGGGCACGCGGCGAACGAAATTGCGTTCGTGGGGATTCCCTACGCGGCTCCGCCCGTCGGAAATTTGCGCTGGAAACCGCCGGAACCTGCGGCGAAGTGGAAAGGCACACGCGACGCGACGAAATTTGGGCCGTCGTGTCTGCAACCGGCGGCGCCGAATGCGGGCAATCTGAAGACGAGCGAAGACTGCCTCTACGCGAACGTGTGGACGCCCGAGTTTACGAGCAGCGCGAAATTGCCGGTGATGGTGTGGATTCATGGCGGCGGAAATTACGAGGGCCGGGGGCAGGATCCGCCGCTCGGCCCCGCACTTGCGAGAATGGGAGTTGTGGTGGTGAGCTTCAATTACCGGCTCGGGGTGTTTGGTTTTCTTGCGCACCCCGCGCTGACGGCGGAATCGCCGCATCACTCCTCGGGAAATTACGGGCTGCTGGACCAGATCGAAGCGCTGAAGTGGGTGCGCGCGAATATTTCGAAGTTCGGCGGCGATCCGGGCGTGGTGACGATTTTCGGAGAGTCGGCGGGGGCAGCCGACGCGTGCTTGCTGATGACGTCGCCGCTCGCTGCGGGATATTTTCAGCGAGCGATTCTCGAGAGCGGCGATTGCCAGGGCACGCTAACGACCGCGCTCGCAAAATCCATTCCTTACAATTTCATTCACGGCAGCGGCGAACAGCAGGGCACGGCGCTTTCGCGTCATTTTGGAATTGCGAGCGGGGCCGATGAATTGGCAAAACTGCGCGCGATTCCGGCCGGCGAAATTTTGCAGGCGTGGATCGTGGACCCAGACGTGATTGTTTCGGCGGTGGTGGACGGATGGGTGATCCCGGAGCAGCCGGCCGTGGTGTTCGCACAGGGCAAGCAGGCGGCGGTTCCAATCCTCGTGGGGAGCAATGCGGATGAGGGGACCCGGTTCGTGGGCCGCGACAGTCCGAGCACGATCGAGCAGTACAAGAAATATCTCGAGCGCGACACAGGTAAATTTTCAGGCGAGGAGTTCGCGGCTTATCCGGCAACGTCGGATGCCGATGTGCCGGCCGCGTACCTCCGGTTGCAGACAGAATTCTTCGGCTACGGTGCTTATTCGATGGCGCGAGCTGTTACGCGTTCCGGGCAAAAGGCCTATCTCTATAATTTCAATTTTGCTGGGCCGGGAGAATACGCGCGTGAGGGCGCGTTTCATACGGAGGAGCTTCTTTTTCTAGCCGACGAATTTCCGGGCGGTTGGCCGCGCGGCCGGGATGAGGAAAAGCTGGGCGAGGCGATGCGGCGTTACTGGGTACAATTTGCGAAGACCGGTAATCCAAACGCCAAGCCGAATCCGGTGTGGCCCGCGTACGATTTGCAGTTCGAGCAATGCATGGTGCTCGGAAGGGAAATAAAGTTGCGGCCGGTTCCGGGTGAAGCTCGGCTCCTGGCACTCGAGAGAATCATGAAATCGATCGTCGCCGAGGCCGGCGCCAACTAATTTTCCGTGGCGACCCTCGCCGCAGGTCGCCGTATGCCGTCGCCTCGCGGGCTAGTATGTTACGCGCGCGCGAAAAAAAAGCGCCCCGATTACTCGGGACGCCCTTTCCCATTCGAATTCCGAAACCGCTCGCGCGATTATGCCTTTTTCTTCGCCCGAAGCGCGTTCAACGCCAGCGCCAGACGCGATTTGTACCGGTTGGCTGTGTTCTCGGTGAGCGTACGCTTGCGGATTGCCTTGTCGAGCGCCGAAAAGGTCGGCGAGGTGAGCTTCTCAGCCGTGGCGATGTCGCCTGAGCTGAGAGCCGTGCGCAGCCGGCGAATCGCCGAGCGGACGCGAGTACGATTCATCTGATTCACCGCTTGCCGCTGTTCCGCCTGGCGGATGTTCTTCAGTACAGATTTCGTCTTCTTCTTGTGCTTTACAGCCCCGCCCTGAGCCATTCAGTGCTCCTTCGTAGTATTGTTCGAACCAAAGTGTAATTGGAAACAAGCAGAATATCCGACCTTAGCAGTCCTGTCAATTTGGGTGCGTTGTTTCCGGGCGGGAATTGTGCGCGGGCGTGTGGCGCGGTGAGCTGGAAATCGATGATCGAGCGAAACATTTCGCGTGCGCCAGCGTACTAAGAGGCAGAGAGGTGAGCGATGGACGTAACTGGCGCTCGGCGGCGGCGCTCGCCGACGGGCGGATTGATTCTGATTGCGGTCGGCTGTTTTTTCCTGCTTTTGACGCTGCGGCCGGAATTCGATCCATGGCCAATCCTGGCGCACTACTGGCCCGTGATTTTGATCGTCATCGGCCTCGGCCGCATTTGGGACGCGCTGCTCTCCCGCCGGAATGCTGATTCAGCGCCGTCGGGAAGGCACTTCGGCGCATGGCTTGCGCTCGTGATTCTTCTCGTTCTCTTTGGCATCGCGCTATGGAAGGGGCGCGCAGGGAATTACATGCGGCACGAAACGCAAGCGGTTGAACTGAAAGGCGCGAAGCGCGTCAACGCGAGTGTGGAACTCCCTGCCGGAACTCTCCAATTGAGCGGAGGCTCGCCGAAGCTTCTCGACGCGGATTTTGTATTTCGAGAATCGGAAGGGAAGCCGCGCGTGGATTATATCGTCAGCGGCGATCACGGCGATCTTACCGTCGCGGGCGAAGAAAAGCGCCTGCATATCGGCACTACACACAGCTCGTGGGATTTGCGCTTCTCGAATGATGTGCCGCTCGATCTGAACGTCGAAATGGGCGCCGGACAGAGCAACCTGCGGTTGCGCGATTTGAATGTGACGCACCTGAAGGTAAACATAGGTGCGGGCGAAATGGAACTCGATCTCACAGGCGACCGGAAGAATAATCTCGACGCGGACATTCAGGGCGGCGTCGGCTCCGCGTCAATCTATCTGCCGAAAGATGTCGGCGTGAAAGTGCACGCTTCCGGCGGCATCGGTGCGATCAGCACCCATGGCATGACGAAGGAGGACGACGACTACGTTAACGCGGCTTACGGCAAGACGCCGGTCACGATCACGCTCGAGATTCAAGGCGGCGTCGGCGCCATCGATCTCGTCCAGCGATGAGATCTTTTTTTGCCGAGATTCAGAAGCCGTCGTGATCAGTTGTCGTTGGAATCTGGCGTTCGGCTCGTTTTGACGGTACTCGAACAGCCATGTTGGGATTGCTCAGCTACCTTCAACGGGGGGTGTCCATGAAGCGAGTCAGGATCATCACCTCAGTGTTTTGGGCAACTGCGATCCTCGCGGCTGCAATTGTGAAAGCGCCTGTAAACTTTACGATTATCCTGCTGCCGATCCTCGCATTTTCATCCTTGGCGGCGATCAGGACGGCAAGCCGCTGACCCGCAGGCGGCCCGTCGTACCTTCCGCACGAATTGATGGGACTGCCGGGACCGTCCATTCATCGGCGTGCCTCCGATTCGCACAGCTCCCCATCCCCGCATTGCTTGACACATTCTCCCCGCGCCATTAGGCTACCCGCACCGGCTGGCCGACCTGGATTCTGAATGGCGCGCGAGCCACTACGCGATGAAGCGCGACGAAATTCTAAAGCTGCTCGAACAAGTAGGCGCAATCCGCCAGGGCCATTTTGAGCTCTCGAGCGGACGCCACAGCGGCACGTACATTCAGTGCGCGCTTGTGCTGCAATTCCCGCAGCATGCCGAGTCGCTGGGCCGCGCGCTCGGGGAAATTTTTCGCGAGCATTCGGTGGCGTGTGTGGTTTCGCCCGCTCTCGGCGGCGTAATCATCGGCCACGAAGCCGCGCGCGCGCTTGGCGTCCGCGCCCTATTCGTCGAACGCGACCGCTCCGGGCAAATGGCGCTGCGTCGTGGATTCGAACTCAAGCCCGGCGAGCGCGTGCTAGTAATCGAAGACGTTTGGACCACGGGCGGATCGACGCGCGAAACGATCGGCGTCGTCGAACAGGAAGGCGGCCTCGCGGTCGCCGCCGGCGCGCTGATCGATCGCAGCGGCGGGCGCCTGGAACTCAACGTTCCGGCTCGCGCACTCATCGAGATGGACGTCCCCAGCTACGAGCCGGACGAATGCCCGCTCTGCCGCGCCGGTGGGATGCCGACGCGCCCCGGCTCCCGATTCTCCCGCGCGCACCAGTAACCGACGCGCCACCCTCCGCGACTTTCTTGCGATTCCCGTGTTTAATCATTGAGAGGTACTACTGAGAGTTGGCTACTGAGAGCTAACCAGTGAGAGCCGACCCCGAGAGTGGCCGGCACATGCGGTCATGAAATCACACGCCAGAACCGTCATCGTCACCATCGCGGTACGTTTCCTCACTGTGCTTTTCTAATCCGGCCGTTTCTTGCGCTGCGACGATCTGTCGTTGCGAGACGCTCATGACTCCATGCGATAATCGGGCTACGCGATGCGCAATATTAAACTCACAATCGCCTACGACGGTGCCGACTTCCATGGCTGGCAGTCGCAGCCCGGCTTGCCCACCATCCAGGCCGCGCTCGCCGATGCCGCGAGCCAGATCACGCAGGAGAAAGTTTTCATCCAGGGAGCGAGCCGCACGGACACAGGCGTGCACGCATTCGGGCAGGTGGCGAATTTCAAAACGCAATCGGGACTGGCCGCCGCCGAATTTCAGCGGGCGCTGAACGCGCTGCTACCGCCGACGATCCGCATCGTCGCCGCGGAAGAAATGGGCCCGGATTTTCACGCGCGCTGGCAAGCGCAGGGAAAAACGTATCGCTACCGCATCTATCGCGGCGAAGTGCTGCCGCCGTTCGATTACCGCCGCGCGTTCCACTATTCCGGGCCGCTTGCCGAAAACGCGATGGCCGAGGCCGCCCGCCTGTTTGAGGGCGAGCACGACTTCACTTCGTTCGCAGCTTCGAGCGGCTCCGAAGACGATGATCGCGAGCGCGAAATGGTACGCGTGATCCATACCTCGTCCATCATTCGCGAACCTGACCGCGACGAGATTGCCTACGTGGTTCGCGGCCGCTCGTTTTTGCGCTACATGGTGCGCAAAATTGTCGGCACGCTGATCGAAGTGGGGAAGGGAAGGCTTGCGCCTGCGGACATCCCGCAAATCTTCGAAGCCCGCGACCGCTCGCGCTCCGGCCCCACGATTCCCGCGGAGGGTTTATACCTGGTCGCGCTCGAATATCCCGACCCGACGGATTCGCTGGCCTCGTCCACGTCGCGTCGCCAGTCGTCAATCAGGTAGCCCAGGAAACTCTCCGCCGCCCGGACAAATCGAGTAGAATCCAAAAAGAAATGCCCGTTTCTCCACAAACGCTCGCGAGTCCGTCAGCGAATGCGCCGGCGTTCGTGGATTCCGTCAACCCCACGACAGGCGAGGTAGTGGCGCGCATACCAGCGACCCCGATCAGCGCGATTCCCGGAATTTTCGAAACGGCTCGCCGCGCGCAAAAGGTCTGGGCGGCCGTGGCGCTTCGAGATCGTTGCTCGGTGCTGCGTCGGCTGCGCGATGCGATCTTCGAGCGGCGCGAAGACATCGCGAACGTCGTCACGCGAGAAACCGGCAAGCCGCGCGTCGAAGCAATCCTTGCTGAAATCCTGCTCGCGCTTGATACCGCCGACTTTCTGGCGAAGCAGGCGCCGCGCTGGCTTCGTGCCGAGCGCGTCCCGCACCACAACATTGCGCTAAAAACGAAATCCGGTTGGCTCGAATTCGAGCCGCAAGGGGTCGTCGCGATTATCTCGCCGTGGAATTTCCCATTCTCGATTCCGATGACGGAGATGATTCCGGCGCTCGTGGCAGGTAACGCCGTGCTGCTGAAGCCATCGGAGCTCACGCCCGCGAGCGGCGCTCTGGTAGGAGAGGTGATCGAGCGCGCCGGATTTCCCCCGGGCCTGGTGCACGTCCTGCAAGGCGCGGGCGATCTCGGCGCGGCAATCATCGAAGCGGGACCGGCGAAGGTTTTCTTCACGGGGAGCGTAGCCACCGGCCGAAAAATCGCTGAGGCCTGCGCCAGCAAACTGATTCCGTCGGTGCTCGAGCTGGGCGGGAAGGACGCGATGATCGTGCTTGCCGACGCCGATCTCGACATCGCGTCGAGCGCCGCCGTGTGGGGAGGCTTCACGAATTGCGGGCAGGCGTGTCTTTCAGTTGAGCGGATTTATGTCGAACGGCCGGCGGCCGAGCGTTTCGTGGAGCTGTGCGTCGAAAAGACGAAAAAGCTGCGCCTCGGCGGTGTAGACGATCCGGAAGCGGACCTGGGTCCGATGATCCGTCTGCGCCAGCTTGAAAAAGTCGAGCAGCAATTGCGCGAAGCTACCGAGCACGGCGCGCAAATCAGAACCGGCGGAGGCCGCCGCCCCGATCTCGGCCCGAATTTTCTGGAGCCTGCCGTCGTTACAGGTGTGGACCATTCGATGCAGCTGATGCGCGAGGAAACATTTGGCCCCGTGATTGCGATTCGCTCGGTTGCTTCTGCCGACGAGGCGATCGAGCTTGCGAACGACTCGCCCTATGCATTGAGCGCAAGCGTATGGACGCGAGACGGCCGGCGCGGCAGGAAGCTCGCGTCGAGAATTCGTGCCGGGTCGGTGATGGTGAATGATGTGGCGAGCTATTACGGAATTTCAGAAGCGCCGCACGGCGGACCGGGCGCGAGTGGCTGGGGGCGGACGCATTCGCGGCTTGGACTGCTCGAAATGGTTCAAGTAAAATACGTGGATGTGGACGGACTGCCGCGGACCGCGAAACCGTGGTGGTATGGTTACACGGAAGACTTCGCGGCTGCGGCTGCGAGCGCGGTCGAAGCTCTGTATGCTCCCAGCTGGAAGCGGCGAATTCGAGCGATGCTCGCGAAGCGCGGTGCGCGCGGCATGGTTTTCAAGCGCAACCGGATTTGAGTGACCGAAGAAACGAGGAGTGAATCGATGCCAGACGCGAACGCCCCAGAAAATCCGTCGCAGCCGCAAGCGCCGGCGGAAACTCCCGCTGCGCCCGCAGCCGCGAATGCCACTGCCGCGCCGACTGCCCCAGCGCCCGCTGCGAAACCGGCCGCTCCGGCCGTGGCGGCGCCAGCAGCAACACCGGCAGCAACGCCCGCAGCAACGACAGCAGCTGCCGTAGCGACGGAGCCGGAAGCGCCGTCCGCGCCGAAGGTAAAGCCGAAGAAAGCCACGCAGCGCGCGTGCGATGAAAAAGATGCGAAGGGCAAGCTCTGCTGCGGCCACCTGAAGCGCTGGTACGATTACCCGAAAGAGATCGAAGCGCTCGTCGGCGCAAAAGCGGAAATCTATCGCTGCGAATTTTGCCAGACGATCTACAAGCCCGATCTCTCGCGGACGCCGCACAGCTACACGCTTCGCTACTAATTACGCAGCCACGAAAAATGAAGCACGAACTCATCCACGATTGGAATACCTTCGCCGGCGCTGAAATTCCCTCTGGCCGGCGCGTCGCGCTCAATGACGAAACCCTTCGCGACGGACTGCAGAATCCGTCGGTGCACGATCCCAGCATCGGCGAGAAAATTGAAATCCTGCACCTGATGGAATCGCTGGGCATCGATACCGTGAATATCGGGCTACCTGGCGCCGGGCCGCGCGCGTATGCGGACACCGAAGCGCTTGCGCGCGAAATCGTCCAGTCGCGGATGAAAATTCGCCCGAACTGCGCGGCGCGCACGCTAAAAAACGACATCCAGCCGATCATCGAAATTTCCGAGCGGGTGGGAATGCCCCTCGAAGCAGCCACATTTCTTGGGTCGAGCCCGATTCGACGGCTGGTGGAAGATTGGACTGTAGATCATCTCCAACGAACGACCGAGGACGCGGTGAAGTTCGCCGTCGCGGCCGGCTTGCCCGTGATGTATGTCACGGAAGACACAATTCGCACCGACCCTTCGACAGTCGTCACGCTTTACTCGACGGCCATTCGGGCAGGGGCTCGCGCAATCGTCTTGTGCGACACGGTAGGGCACGCGACTCCTCGCGGCGCGTTCAATCTCGTTCAATTCGCTATCCAGGAAGTCGTCAAGCCATCCGGTGAAAAAATCCGCGTGGATTGGCACGGGCACAACGACCGGGGCCTCGCCGTCGCAAATTCTCTGGCCGCCGTTGCTGCGGGCGCCGATCAGGTACACGCCGCCGCGCTCGCTCTCGGGGAACGAGTGGGCAACACGCCGATGGAGCTGATGCTCGTAAATCTGCGGCTGCTTGGCTTGATTGATCACGACCTCTCGAATCTGAAGAAATATTCCGAGGCCGTATCGAAGGCCACGCACACGGTAATACCGCCGAATTATCCGGTGGTCGGGCGCGACGCGTTTCGCACCGCGACCGGCGTCCATGCCGCGGCGATCGTGAAGGCTTACAAGAAAGGCGATGAGGAGCTCGCGAACTCGATTTATAGCGGCGTTCCTTCCCATCACTTCGGCCTCGAACAAATTATCGAAGTCGGCCCGTTGAGCGGCCGGTCGAACGTGATCTACTGGCTCGAGAAGCGTGGCTTTGCGCCGGCCGACGAGACGGTGGACCGAATCTTCGACGCTGCCAAAAAAGCGGGGCGCATTTTTACGGAAGAAGAGATTCGTGCGCTGATCGCGCCAGCGGGCTAGATCTTGCGCACGAATCTCGTGAAACTCGCCTCCATCTGCTGTATCTTTTTGGTGATGGCTATTCTTTCAGCTCGCGCCGCCCAGGACTCCATCGAAAAGCTCTCGCAGGATGCCGGTTGCGTGCACGCGATTGAATGGATCGACAAAAACACCGGCTGGGTTACCGAGCAACAGATTCGCCTGACGGAAATTCCCGCGCCCGAATTCAAGGAAGCGCGCCGCGGCGAAGCGCTGAAGAAACTTTTCGAATCGAACGGCCTGCGCGTGCGCGTGGACAAAATCGGAAACATAATCGGCGAGCGTCCCGGATCTACTTCGAAGGATGTCATCCTCCTCGTGGCGCATCTCGATACCGTATTTCCCGCCGGAACGAATGTAACTGTGAAGCGCAACGGCACGCGCCTCGAGGCGCCGGGAATCGCCGACAATGGTGCGGGGCTTGCGGCGCTGGTCGGAGTCTCACGCGCGCTCGCAGAGGCGCGCATTCGCACGGTGAAAACGCTCGTTTTCGCCGGCGACGTCGGGGAAGAGGGCGAGGGAAATCTTCGCGGAGTCCGCGCTCTCGTCGAGGAGCTTGGTTCCCGGTTGTCCGCCGTGATTGCAATCGACGGGCCGTCAACCGAGCACATCACGACGCAAGGAATCGCTTCGCGGCGCTTTCAGGTGAGCATTGCGGGGCCCGGCGGACATAGCTGGTCTGATTTCGGCGCGCCGAATCCGATCACGGCGCTTTCGCGCGGGATCGTGAAATTTTCTTCGATTCGCGTGCCGGACGACCCGCGCAGCTCCTACAATTTTGGCGTCATCGAGGGTGGCACTTCGGTGAACTCGATCCCGTCGCGGGCCGCCGTGAAAATTGATTTGCGCTCGGAGGAGGAATCCGAGCTGGATCGAATGGAAAGCGCGCTTCGTGATTCGATGCAGGCGGGCGTAAAGGACGAAATCGCCGCCGGCCGCTCCAGTTCTGATTCTTTGCAGTTGGAAATTACTTCACTCGGCGCCCGGCCCTCCGGAAAACTGCCGGAAGATTCTCCGCTGCTCGAGACAATCCGAAGCGTGGACCGCTTTCTTGGCACGCGCTCGCGGCTCGAGCGCAGCTCTACCGACGCGAACATTCCGCTATCACAAGGGATTCCCGCGATCGCGATTGGCGGCGGAGGCAAGGGAAGCGGTTCTCACACACTCGCCGAATGGTACGACCCCACCGGTCGCGAGCTCGGGCTGAAACGCGTGCTGCTCACGTCGCTCGCGCTCGCTGGAGTCCAACCGTAGGATGTTCCGCCGGCATTCAGGAATCCTCGCTGTCGCTTCCGCCGTTGCTCTCGCCGTCGCGTGGGTGGCAACGGCACACCTTCTGATTTTTGCAGATTCAAAAACCGCGCCGCCACAACCTCCAGCCGATTTGGTTCTCACGAACGGGAGAATTTATACCGGCATCGCCTCGCACCCGTGGGCCGGCGCGATCGCAATTAGCGGCGAAAAGATTGTTGGAGTCACCGGCGACGATAGCAGCGCCAACGCGCAAATAAAGTCCTGGAGCGGGCCGAAGACGCGCATCCTTGACCTGCACGGCCAGTTTGCGATGCCGGGATTCAACGATGCTCATGTCCATCTCGCCGGCGGTGCGTTTGTTAAGTTGCAGGTGAATCTTGACGGCGTGCGATCCGTCGCGGAACTCCAGAAAGGAGTTCGCGATCGTCTTCACGAATTTGGACCGGGAGAATGGATCATCGGTTTTGGCTGGGATCACACGCTTTGGCCCGTGAAGAAATTTCCCACCCGGCAGGATCTCGATTCCATCTCGACCGATCGTCCGATGTTCTTCGGGCGCGTGGACGGCCACGTGGCGGTCGTCAATTCACTCGCGCTTAAGATCGCGGGAATCGCGGCAGCGACTCCCGATCCTCCCGGCGGCGAAATCGAGCGCGATCCCAAAACAGGCGAGCCCACCGGAATGCTCAAAGAAGATTCTGCGATGGGGCTTGTGGAGCGGCACATTCCGGCATATTCCGAAGCCCAACGCCGCCGCGTGTTTGCGCTCGCCTTGGACGAAGCTTCGCAATTCGGCGTCACGTCCATCCAGGACAATTCCGTAATCTCTCTTCCCGATACCGACAACTATGGCTGGCAAAATTTCCTGGTGCTTCGGCAGCTCGAGCAGAATGGAACCCTAAATGTTCGCATAACTGAGTGGCTACCATTCGCCTTTCCCATCGCTCACCTGGAGGAGATGCGAAGAGAGGGCGGCACCACCGATCCCTGGCTGAAAACGGGCGCGCTCAAGGCGATTCTCGATGGCTCACTCGGCTCGCGAACGGCGGCGCTACTCGCGCCCTATTCCGATGACGCTGCGACGAGCGGAATCCTGCGGATCAAACCGGATACACTTTTGCCGATGGCGATCGAACGAGATCGCGCCGGGTTTCAACTCGCGTTCCACGCCATCGGCGACCGCGCGAACCGAATCGCGCTCGACGCGTTCGCGGCCGCCGAAGCAGCGAACGGGCCGCGAGAGCGTCGCGATCGCGTGGAACACGCGCAGGTCATCGCCCCGGATGATTTCGCGCGCTTCGCTTCTCTCGGCGTGATTGCTTCGATGCAGCCGTCGCACCTGCTCGACGACGAGCGCTGGGCCGCCGACCGAATCGGCCCCGAAAGAATAAAGGGCGCGTATGCCTGGCACACGATCGAGGAACTCGGCGTGCGTCTCGCGTTTGGCACGGATTATCCCGTCGAGTCGCTCAACCCGCTGCGTGGAGTCTATGCCTGCGTCACGCGAGAATTGCCAGGAGGTGGTCCGCAAGGCGGTTGGCAGCCGCAGGAAAAGCTCTCGATGGACGATTGCCTCCGCGCGTACACATCAGGCTCCGCCTATGCGGAGTTTGAGGAAAAGCGGAAAGGAACGATCGCGCCCGGAATGCTGGCGGACATCGTCGTTTTTCCTGTCGATATCACGCGGATTTCACCGCGCGATCTCCTCACCACGAAAGTTGCGATGACGATTGCCGGCGGCCGAATCGTGTACGAGCAGCCGCATTAGATTTCGAAGTGTTTAATGGCGGACCGTTGTTCCCGCGGGTTGTTGCTTCAAGGCGCTGCGTTACTTTCCCACTTCCACCGACTGGATTTCGCCGTCGTAATTTTCTTTTTCCGTGACTATGTACTCGACGGTCGCGTCGTGATCCCTTAACTGCGTGCACGGCTGAAACTGGCCCGTGTCGAATGGAACCGACTGTTCGAAATGCACTCGCGTATAGTCCCGCGCGTGCAAATCAAATTCGGACTCTCGTACCGCGAGCGTCAGCTTCATCTCGTTCCCGTCGCACGATACCGCGGTTACTTTTCCTGAAATTGTTGCGTTGACGGTCGCCGCGCGCTTTTCCCCCGGTTCGACGCGCAGGGGCGTCCTCGCGTCGGCTGGACGGGATGATTTCGCCCGAGCGGGCGCGTCGACGTCCAAAATCGTCAACCGTTGGATTGTTCCCGAATTTTTGTTGGGCTCGTCGGGCACATAACGAGCCGTCACGCGCGTTCCTTTCAGCGATGTACAAATGTCGAAGTTTGCCGCCGGTTTAGACATCATGTGAATCGCCGAAGGTGCTCCCGCCTGCAAACGAAGCGTCAGCGTATCCGTAGTCGTTGTCAGCTGGACTTTCAGGCCGCCCACGCAACTTTCCTGCGCCACGATACCTGTCACTTCTCGCGAGTTGTCAATCGCGGGAGCCGCATCCGATGGCACGGTATCTTCGCTGCTCGAATCGGGCTTCGAATTGTCTGCCGATTTCACGGCCTCATGGCTCGTGGATGCGGGTGCAAGTCCCGCGTCTGCGCTGCGAACTTTCTGAAGAAAAGCGAGGAACGCTTCGGCATTCGCGCGGTCCTGCGGATTTCGTGCACTGGCGCGCGCGTGCAGAGCTACGAACTGCGCTTCGTCGTAGCGATGCATCTGCGCCAGCACCCGCGCGAGGTCGTACATGTAATTGCTATTTCCCGGTTCAAGCTCGGCAGCTTTCTTCGCGACACGGAACGCCTCGTCGAGGCTCTGTTGCCGGTTCGACAGATAGATTCCCAACAGCGCATACGAAGGAGCGAAGTCCGGGTTCGCCGAGATTGATGCACGCAAGTCTGCTTCGACCTGGGCGTCCTGCGGGAAGCCGCCTGCACCGGAGACCACTAGATACGCGCGAAGGTAATGCGCGAATCCGTTTTGCGGGTCGAGTTGGATCGCTTCGCGAACCGATTCCAACGCTGAATCGCGGTTCCCAGCAAAGAATTCCGCCAAAGCGAGATTTTGATGCGCGAGAGCCAGCTTCGGGTCAAGATTCACCGCGTTCTGCAGAATTTGTTCCGCTTCCGGCCGCGCCCGAATCGCGAAAAAACCTCCGCGGTACGCTTCTTCTTCCGCATCGGAAAGCATGCGCGTGTGGATTTCCGCCACAGACGGCTCTGCCGGCGCTTTCGTTGTGAAAAAGTTGAATGTATACCTGCCGATGTAACGCGAGAGTTGCTCCTGCAATTTCTTCAGGTCGCCAAAGGCTTTCGCCGCGGCCTGGTCCTCGGTAGCTCCGCTGGACAACGCGCCAGCATAATCGAGCAGCATCTGCCGGTGCGATTGGTTGTCGCCGACCATGAGGTAGTGCGTCAGCGCCCACGACTCCGCGTAAAAAACAGAAGTCTTGTTCTGCTCGTTGTAATACGGAGAGGAAGTATCGACATGAAAGAGCACGTCGAGCGGAATCGCTTTGTTCTGTCGCAGCACTTCGATGAGGCCGGCGTCCGGCATTCCCATCATCGCGGTGTTGCCATTAATTTCCGAGTGGCCAAAAAAATCCGCCAGGCCCTCGCTCAGCCAAACGGGCAGGTCGGGAAAATAAGGGACCGTGAGCGAGTGATAGTACTCGTGATACATCGTCGCGTAGGGATTGGAACCTTGCGCGTCCAGATTCACCGCCGCGTAGTATTGGCTCATCCGGTTCCAAAAAATCCCAGAAAGGTGCGCATGGCCCTTGGTCCAATACTCCGGAACCAGATCGCTCAGCGATTTCTCGTCTTTCACTGCGAAGACGGTAATCACAGGGCTGGGGCGGCCTTGTGCGACGGCCAGCGACTCGCGAAATAGCGTGTGAATCTGCTCGAATTGAATCGCAGTCTTGCGCGCCTGCTTTTCTCCGGCGTTGCTCACGATGATGAAATTCGGCGAGCGGACTTCCACCCACGCGTCGCGCTTCGCCGCTCGCAGCGGCAATCCGGCGGGCGCCGAGAGCGCGGGAAGCATGCAGAGAATCGCAACTATTCGTCGGGACATAACCTAACGAAGTTTCCACTATCTGGCTCGGAGCGTCAATCGAGCCCGTTGATTGGGCCGTCCATTGTGGCACCGGGCGTCAGCAGCGCACGCTTCCAGCGTCTTGACGTTAACTTGCCTCCGCACGGCTGGATGCTTACACTCGTCGTTCGCTTATGGACCTCCACCGAAGCAGACGCATTCGCGCCGACCTCGCCCTGCTATTTTGCTCGCTCGTGTGGGGCGGAACGTTCATCGTCGTCAAAGACGCGCTCGCGGACGTTTCGATTTTCGCCTACCTCGCGGTTCGTTTTGCGCTCGCCGCTTTCGTGATGGGAATTTTATTCTGGCGGGCGCTGCGCGAGTTGAACCGGCACACGATCTGGGCGGGAGTGCAAATTGGGTTCTTCATGTTTGGCGGCTATGCCTTCCAGACCACCGGCCTGAAATTCACCACCGCCTCGAAAGCCGCATTCATCACGGGCTCGAGCGTCGTGCTCGTGCCGGTTTTTCTCGCGGCGTTTGGCCGCCGCCGGATCAATATTTGGATCTGGCTCGGCGCGCTTTCCGCGCTCGCAGGGCTCTACTTTTTGATGATCCCGCCGGAAGGATTCGGCAGCTTGAACCGTGGCGATGCCATCGCGCTCGGCTGCGCCGTGATGTTCGCCCTGCACGTAATCTTCATCGGCCTCTACGTCGAACGCCACTCCGTGGGCGCACTCAGTTTTCTACAGGTAGCCACCACGGCGGTGCTCGCCGGGCTCGCCGTGCCTTTGCTCGCTTCGGCGAAGTGGGAAGCGCCTCGCCTCGTCTGGTCCGGGCAACTAATTTTCGCGGTCCTCATCACCGCGATTGGCTCGACCGTGATCGGCTTCTCGTTTCAGACCTGGGCCCAGCAGTACACGTCGCCCACGCACACCGCGATTTTCATCAGCCTCGAACCAGTGTTTGCAGTGATCACCGCGTGGGTCGTCGCGCGCGAACGGCTCGGAGGCCGCGTACTTTTCGGCGCTGCGCTTATCTTGTTGGGAATCGTTCTCGCGGAATTGAAGGGCGCTGCTCCGATCGCGCCCGAATCCCCCGAGCCAATCGTCGCACCGCGTCCGTAAAAGGGAATCGCGCGGGAAAATTCAGCCCTAATGCGAGGTCGCGGACGGCGGCGCTATTTGCTCGGCGCTTGCTTGTGGAACTTCACGTCCACCGCCTCGTACATCACGGGATGGCGGAGGTTCTTCTGTTCAAACGAGGAAATTTGCGGTTCGTGCACCAGCGTTAGACCGATGTCGTCAAGGCCTTTCAAAAGGCACTCGCGCCGGAAGGGATCGACCGTGAACGAATACTTCAAGCCTTTGTCGTCGGTGACCAACTGCGCTTCGAGATCAACCGTCACGCGATAGCCCTCATTTTGTTCCGTCCGCCGAAACAGCTCGTCCATCTGGTCATTGGAGAGCGTGACCGGCAAAATCCCATTCTTGAAGCAGTTGTTGTAGAAAATATCCGCATAGCTCGGCGCCAGAATTGCTCGAAAACCGTAATCGAGAATCGCCCACGGCGCATGTTCGCGGCTCGAACCGCAGCCGAAATTCGCGCGCGCCAGCAGGACGGATGCGCCTTTGTAACGCGGATAATTCAGCACAAATTCAGGATTCGGCTTTTCGCCCGGCAGATATCGCCAGTCGTAGAAAAGAACGCGGCCATAACCTTCGCGCGTGAGAAATTTCAAAAACTGCTTCGGCACCATCTGGTCCGTATCCACATTCACGCGATCGACCGGCGCCACCATCCCCGTGTGCTTTGTAAACGGCTGCATATCTCTGTGGTCTCCGTGCTTTCACTCATTACTTTGCGTTTGGATCTTTTCCGTGTTCGCTGCCGGTGTTACTCCGCTCCGTCCACGATTCTTCCACTTGCGAATATCGACGAAGTGCCCTTCAATCGCGGCGGCGGCAGCCATCAATCGGACTCACCAGGTGCGTGCGTCCGCCCTTGCCCTGCCGCCCTTCGAAATTCCGGTTGGATGTGCTCGCGCAGCGTTCGCCGCTTTGCAACACGTCATCATTCATGCCGATGCACATGCTGCAGCCCGCGTCGCGCCATTCGAATCCCGCTTCGACGAAAATTTTGTCGAGCCCCTCGGCCTCGGCTTCGGCTTTCACGCGCCGCGAGCCGGGAACCACGAGCGCTTGCTTCAAATCCTTCGACACGTGCTTTCCCGCCACCGCTTTCGCCGCCATCCGCAAATCCTCCATCCGCGAATTGGTGCACGAGCCGATGAACACGCGGTCGAGCGGAATATCCTCGATCGGCATCCCTGGCTTCAAATCCATGTAAACCAGCGCGCTCTCGGCCGCCTTGCGGTCGACGGGATCCTGGAACGAATGCGGGTCCGGCACGCGATCCGTCACCTGCGTCACCATTCCCGGATTTGTGCCCCACGTAACCATCGGCGCGAGCTTCGTCGGCTTCGATCGTCACCGTAGAATCGTATTTCGCATCGGGATCCGATACGAGCGATTTCCAATTGCGCACCGATTCTTCGAACTCTTTCCCGCGCGGCACGAACGGCCGCCCTTCCAGATATGCAAATGTCGTATCGTCGGGCGCCACCATTCCCGCGCGCGCGCCGCCTTCGATCGTCATATTGCACATCGTCATGCGCGCTTCCATAGAAAGGCCACGCACGGCTTCGCCGGTGTATTCCGCCACAGAGCCGTTTCCGCCCGCAATTCCCATCTGCCCGATCACCGCGAGCACCATGTCTTTCGACGTGACCCCGCGCGGGCGCTTGCCGACGAAACGAATCTCGAGCGTCTTCGATTTGAATTGCGAGAGGCACTGCGTCGCGAGGACGTGCTCGATCTCGCTCGTCCCGATGCCGAACGCGAGTGCGCCAAATGCGCCATGCGTCGAAGTGTGGCTGTCGCCGCAGACAATCGTCTGCCCCGGCTGCGTAATCCCCAGCTCCGGCCCGATGATGTGTACGATCCCTTGATTTTTGCTGTGCATGTCGAAGAGGTGCACGCCGTGCTCTTCGCAATTGCGCGCCAGCGCTTCGAATTGCCCGGCCGCGTCCGCGTCGAGGACTGGCAGCAAGCGATTCTTGGTCGAAACGGAGTGGTCCATCACCGCAAACGTTAGTTCCGGGCGCCGCACTTTCCGCCCGGCCGCTTTGAGTCCGGCGAATGCCTGCGGGGAAGTGCCTTCGTGAATGAGGTGCCGGTCGATGTAAATGATCGAGGGCTGCCCGGGAATTTCGCGAACGAGATGCGCGTCCCAGATTTTTTCAAACAGAGTGCGAGGAGCCATACGGTTGGTTGTTTTCACCCGCGGGGATTTGCCCCGGCATACAGGCCGAAGTTTTTCGCCTCGGCCATCTACCATTGTAACAAGTCTGCCGCACGCCCGCCAATCCTTCGCGAAGCCATCTTCGCGAAGAACTCCGCCGCCCTCGGTCCAGTGTCTGGGCGTCTCCGGCGTCCGCCTCACGCCCAAGGCGCTGCAGTGTTAGTATTTCGCGGAACGAAATGAGCCCACACGCGAGCGCCTCTTGAACGAACTTCCGCAATCAACCCAGCGCCCCTGTCCGCTCTGCGGCGCGCCCGATCGCCGGCTCGTCTTCGAGCGAGACTCCTGGCACGTCGTCCAATGCGCGCGCTGCGAAATGGTCTTCATCGGCGATCAGCCGCTGGCTTACGACGCGCAGGCGACCGACCACGATTGGGTGGACGATTACGAGAAAGAAGTCTCCCGGCGCCAAAAAGATCGGCCACTGCTGATGTTTCTCTCGCGCCTCACTCGCCCGCTGCGCAAAGACGCCACTGCGCGCCAGCTCTCGCACACAATTCGTTGGAGGCAGAAAGGCAAACTGCTCGACCTCGGCTGCGGCGACGGTCGCTTTCTCGCCATGGCCGCCCGCCAGTTCGAAGTGATGGGCGTCGAACTCAGCCCTCGCGCCGCCGAATCCGCGAAAGCCCGCGTCCGCGGCGCTGAGATTCTGGTGAGCCCCGTAACAGAAGCAGTCGTACCCGAAGCCTCGTTCGACATCGTCACGCAATTCGGCTACATCGAACATGAATGGCAGCCGCTCGCGGGTCTGGCGGTCGCGTTCCGCGCGCTGAAGTCCGGCGGCGTCCTCGTAATCAAGACTCCGAACTACGCCAGTTGGAATCGCTCCTTCATGGGCGAAGACTGGTGCGGCGTCCACATCCCCTCGCATTGCAATTACTTCACCCCCAGAACGCTCGCCCGCATTCTGGGCCAAGCCGGATTCGTGCCTCTTGCTCGCCCAATGCTCGATCGCCTTCCAACAAGCGACACGCTTTGGATGGCGGCCACGAAGCCGTAGCGCAGTGAGTGTTCCGCTCCGAACTGTTTTTGTAACTCTCCTGTGTTATAGTAGTGATGCGCGCCCCGGGGAGTGGGTCAATTTCGGCCCATGCGCGCAGCTGGCGGCCTGCTTCACTCGTTGGAATCCGTCTTCGACTGTCTCCGTGTATGAATTGAGCGCTTTCAGCGCGCGAATTGTCCGGTGAATTAGGGCGCCGTGAGGCGCGCCCGGGCAAGCGTCGCAGCATATCTCCTCATGAGGAGCCATTAAATGACCACCACATTCAAGAAACGCCAAAAGGAAATGAAGCGCATGGAAAAGGCGCGTATGAAGGCAGAACGCCGCGCACAGAAGAAACTGGAACCCCGTGTCGAGGGCGACGATATTGCTTCCGGGAACGAGGCCTTCATGCACGTTTTGCCAGGGGATGCCACGGACCTCGATCTCGACCCTGACGCAGTGGGGAATTCGTCCGAAAACTAGCACTTCCGCGGTGCGACTGGCCCTCCCGCCGCTACTTCCGCCCGACCGTCCGTGTTACCAATTGCGCCTCCGTCCGGCGCTACCCGTGTGCCTTATTTAAATGGGCATTCGCGCAACCGTCCCGGGGCGGCGCGAATCAAATGGGTGTTATAATCAGAATTCTTCAGCGTTTGTCGCATTCCTAGTAGGAAGGGAGCACGAGGATGGGCGTCCAATTTCAGGAACTAGCGAGCTGGGCTAGGCGCCGTAAGGTGTTCGCCTCCCTCCTTGTGGCCCTCACTCTGGGCATCGGCATCATGATTGGCACGATCATTTCCGGCCGCGCTCTCGCCACACACGGACAGAACGGTCCCAGCGGCGCCTCGCTCCTCGCCATCCCCGATCCCATTACGCTCTCGAATTCGTTTTCAACAATCTCAAAGAAATTGGGCCCCGCCGTCGTGAACATCTCGACCACACAAGTGATTGAGAAGCCGAAGGGCGGAGCGAAGCGGCCGCATCACCAGAACGATCCATTTCAGGATTTCTTCGACCGCTTTTTCGACTCACCCGATAATGGACCGGACGCCGAGCGCAGCCTCGGCTCAGGTGTCATCGTTGACCGCAAGGGATTCATCCTCACCAACGATCACGTAATCGACCAGGCCACCAAAATTCAAGTGGCCATGGACGGCGATCCCAAGAAATACAACGCGCATCTCGTCGGCACCGACAAGGACACGGACCTCGCCGTCATCAAGATTGACGCGGACCATGATCTACCCGTAGCGAAACTCGGGAACTCCGACGGCGTGCAAGTGGGCGATTGGGTGCTCGCCTTCGGCAGCCCGTTCGGTTTGAATTCCACCGTCACGGCCGGCATCGTCAGCGCCAAAGACCGTTCGAACGTGGGCCACCAATTCCAGCGCTTCGTTCAAACGGATGCGGCCATCAACCCCGGAAATTCCGGCGGCCCGCTCGTGAACATGGCGGGCGAAGTAATCGGCATCAATACGGCGATCTACACGGGAAGCCGCGGATTCGAAGGCGTCGGCTTCGCATTGCCGTCGAACACCGCCATTACCGTTTACAACCAACTCATCACTGTCGGCAAAGTGACGCGCGGCTCCATCGGCATCACCTTCCAGGAAGACCGCAGCAATAATCCAGTTCTCTTGAAGGAACTCGGCGCTCCCTACGGAATCGTCGTCGAGGCGATCGAACCGGGCAGCCCGGCGGAAAAGGCCGGCTTGAAACCCGGCGACGTGATTACCAACATTAACGGCGCGCCCGTTCACACCGGCGCAGACCTGGTAAATCCCATCGCGCAGACCACGATTGGCCAGTCCGTGCAGGTCCGTTACGTTCGCGACAAAGTGGCCAAGGAAGTCTCCATGGTCGTCGCCGACCGCTCCAAGATCTTCCCGCAAACCGCGGCGAGCGCCGAAGAACAGCCCGACCAAAGTGAAGAGCCCGGCCAGTTTGGTTTGCACGTCGAAGAACTCACTCCCGACCTCGCACGCAAGCTCGGCATGGGCAAGCTGACGGGCGTGGTGGTCACGCAGGTTGAGCCCGCGAGCTTCGCCGAGGAAATTGATTTCTCGCGAGGTGACGTAATCGTCGAGGTGAACCATGTGGCTGTCAACGGCCTCGCCGATTATCGCCGGGAAATGGGTCGCCTCAAGCCGGGGCAAGACGTCCTGTTCAAGGTCGCGCGCCACGCAGACAACGACCGCGTCCTCACACTATTCCTGGCCGGCGCCGTCCCGTCGCAATAGGGCCGACAGCACCAGTAGCTCAGAGCGAGGAGTGCATTTCTCTCGAGGTCTCTTGCTCGCGAACTCCTGATTGCTCCCGCACAGCGCCGAGCGCGCTCTTGCATTACCCTCGGTTGTCATTTAAGCTCACGCGCAAAGCTGGCGGCTTGAGTCCCGCTTCGGATCGTCCATAATTGGACTGGCATGAGCGCCGCCGGGCATCAAATTCGGGAACGCGAGCGTCTAAGAACTATGGGTTTCTCCGCGAGATGGCTGCCAATCTCACTCTTGCTGCTCCTATTCTCGCTTCCAGCCACAGGCGCTCAGAAGCATTCCGGCCATCAGCAGGCGCATAAATCCCGCAAGCACAATTCGCATCCCTCGCACCCCATGCGCAACACCCATCCGAAGCATCACGCGATGGAGACGACGGAATCGTCGCTATTGGCGGTGCGCTACGTAGAGCCGCAGCAGGCGAGTTCGGCAGTAGCTCCAAAATCCACGTCATCTACCGGTTCCGGTGCGAAGGCATCGAACGCTTCCAATTCATCTTCCAAGACATCCGCACACACCTCGACGGCCTCATCGAAATCGAAGAAATCCAGCAAGAAATCGAAGCACGCGCGCCGCGAACCGACGCAGAAAGCGCCCACACCCGAACGCATCTCTGAAATTCAATCATCACTTGCACGCGGCGGGTACTACCAGGGCGAGCCAAACGGGAAGTGGGACGCGAACACGGTAGGAGCGCTGCAGAAATTTCAGTCGGCGAACGGCCTCGAGGCCAGCGGCAAGCTGGACGCTACCAGCTTGCAGAAGCTCGGCCTGGGTTCCGGCATTGCCGGCGTCTCAGCGCCCAAGCCGCCTTGCTGCTCCATGGCGCCTGCGTCCGGCAACGCGCCCTCCGCGCCTTCTTCGCCCGCTGCGCCGCCGAAGCCTTCAACTGCTCCATCCGCAACTACAGGCTCCGAGTCCGGCGCGGCATCGAATTCCACGTCGAGCTCGACGTCGAACTCCACATCGTCCGCCTCCGCCGCCAATATTTCCAGCGCGTCCAGCGGAGCACCCGCCCGACCCCCGCAGCACTAATCACAATTCATTCACAGTTTCGAGCTCGCCAGCGCAATAATCTGTTCCGTGGACACTCATTGCGTTCGCTGCAATTCTCCGATGACGTGCAATCCGGAAGGGAAGTGCTGGTGCGCCGAACTGCCCTCACGAATCGCGGCGCCGGACCCGGACGGCTGTCTCTGTCGCAACTGCCTCGAGCGCGATCTCGAAGCAGAAAGGAAGGCGCAGGAAAATTCGCATCCCGGGCGCGCCTGAGACGCCGGTCTTTCGCCGGCTTGGTAGGCGCGACCCACACGCCCGCGATGAGAATACCGCTCGCCGTCGCTACCGAATCTGCTTCGACATCCTCACCACCGGCAAACCTTCGCCGTTCTTGAGCGGCACCGAAATATTCTCAAGCGCTACGTAACCCTTCGCTGCGAATAGCTTCACTCCGGTCAGCGTGGCCCCCATTTCGCAACGCGTGAAGCCCGCAGCTGCCGCGGCGTCTTCACACGCTTTCAAGATCAAGCTCCCCACCCCGCGCCGCGCCCACTTCGGATGAATGAAAAACGCGCGAATCTTCGCCGCATCCACGCGCGGATCGAGCAATTCGTCTTCGCGGCCGGTCCAATGGTCGCTGCCGTACAAAGTCTTGCGCTTGCTCCACCCGCCGCATCCAACTACAACGCTTCGCGCGCCCGCCGCGTCGCCGCCCGCCAAGTGCGCCTCCGCCAGAAAAAAGGTCCCGTCCTCGATCAGCTGGCTGTCAACGCCAAACACCGTCTCGAGCGCGCTCTCAATTTGTGTGGGTGTGTAATCTTCGGCCTGCAGGCCGCGAACCGACGCGTCAATCAAGTCGCGAAGCTCGGGAACATCGGCGGGAGCCGCCTTGCGAATCGAAATATCCATCGAAGCCAATGGTCAAGCGATGGCGCCTGGCATTCACTTTCTTGCCGAGGCGCTTCGCGTCAGTCGGGAACCGCCCACATGCTCAAGCTCGAATCGGAATCGGCGGTAAAAAGCACCGGCTGGCCATTTGATATTTGCCCATAGCCAACGATTTTCGCTCCGTCGATGGCGAGCTCGCGCTGTGCGCCCGTTCCGAGATTCCACAGTACAACCGCAAACTTCGCGAGCGTCGCCGCGTCGATTTCTAGGCTCAGCAGCGAATGGCCACCCGGTAGCGCGATCGCTCCGAAGATCGGCGAGGGCCGCTTGGGCAGTTGGCGGCTCAGGTGCGCGTTTGACGCATCCAGAATCGTCAGCGTGTCGTCCGCTCCTCCCACCAGGATTTCCTTCCCGTTGGGAAGAAAATCAATCGCAAATGGCTCAAGCAAAAGGTCCGTGTACTTTGCCTTCAACTTTCCAGCTCGATCATAAACGCGCACCGTCGTATCGGCGTCTGACGTCGCGAAGGCCGAGCTGTCGGGCGAAAAAGCCATTCCTGTGCTGCCGCTGAAATCCGTTTCAAGTTCGGCCACGCGCGAACCGTTCACCGGATTCCAGAGCTGCACCGGCTTTTCGTGTAGGCTCACTGCCAGTAGCGACCCGTCCGGGGCGTATGCCACGTCGGTCACATCGCCGTGCCCCGCCGCGAGCGTCCTCGCCGGCTTGCCCGCAATGTCCGCGATCTCCACGGTGCCGTCGCTCCTGCCCAATGCGATCCATTTCCCGTCCGGCGAGCACGCCAGCGACCTTACGCCCTCCGCCGATTTCCAGCTCGACGCCACCTTCCCGGATGGCAGTCGCCACACTGCAATCGACCCGCCGCGGATAAGCCCCGCCACAAACCCGCTCTTCCCGCATACGGAAACGACCACAATTTTTCCGGTCGTCGAAAATGTCGAAAGCTTCCGGACGTCCTGCGCTTGAGCCGCCTGCGCCGCAAGCGCACAGAGCAGAGCCGCCGACGCGGTAATCGCTGCCCCTCGCGCGCGGCCGCTCACAGCGCCTCCAGCACGAGCTCGAACTTCACCGCGGCGTGAATCTCCTTTGGGTCGCCCACCAGCGTCACCGGCCGCACCAATTCGCGGCTCGTCACCAAAGGATCCCGCGTGAAGTTTTTGTCAGGGTCGCCTTCGAATACAGGGTCCGTCGCAAAGTAAAGTTGAGTGACGAGCGGATGATAGCCGGGCGCTGAAACCAGATAGTGGATATGCTGGCACACTCGCGCGGGATAGTGTCCCGGCATCACGGAAGAAAACTCGTACTTGCCGTCGGCGGGTGTGATCAGCTTCGCGCGATAGTGGTAACCATCGTTGTCGTACAGCCCTTCGTGATTCGTCTGCCAGATTTCGACGATTGCCGAAGGAATCAATTCGCCGCGCGAGCTGTACACCTGCCCGGCCACCACGAGCGGCATCCCGGCATCGCCGGGAGCCCTCAGCTCTCCATTGCCCGGCGCGAGCCGTTTGTAGAACGGGCCGAGCTCGGCAGCCGGCGTCGGCGTCCGCCTCGATTTCTCGTTCTGCTCCCACGCAGCCGCCAGCGCGGAAGGCAAAAGATTTGTGGTGCTGGCAACCACGCCCAGCGCCATGCACTTCGCCAGAAGTTCGCGTCGCGCCATTCCCATTCGGCACCTCCCGGGCATATCGATCGCGGGAAGTGTAGTGCCGAACGCGCCAAACGGCAACGGTCGCGGCTTGCGCAGATCGTCCAACCGCCATCCGCGCCATCCGGAAATGGGTTCGTCTCGTCCCGAGAAAAAATCGCCTGGCCTACCCGCCGCTCATACGGCGGAAAGCCCAGAACAAGAATCCCGCCAACATCATGGATGCTGGAAGCGTGAGCACCCACGCCATCAATAGATTGCGCACCGTGCCCCACTGCAGCCCGGAATGATTCGCCGCCATCGTGCCGGCGACGCCCGATGACAGCACGTGCGTCGTACTGACGGGCAATCCGAAAGCGTCGGCTGCTCCGATCGTGGCCATCGCCGTAATTTCGGCAGCCGCGCCCTGTGCGTACGTCAGATGATCTTTCCCGATCTTTTCGCCTACGGTGACGACGATCCGCTTCCATCCAATCATCGTTCCGAGTCCCAGCGCCAGAGCCACCGCCACTTTTACCCAGGTAGGAATGAACTTCGTGGCGTTGTCGATGTGTTTTTTATAGTTCGCGATGATCGCAGAGTCTTCTGCCGAAAACTTCGGCTGCCCGGTTTTCTTCATCAGGCGCAACGCTTCGCTCACCACGTACATGTCGTTGCGGAAGTTCCGCACTTGATCCTGCGGCACAGCCTTCAACAATTTGTACTGCGCCATTTCCGTGCCGATCCCGTTGATCACTCCCCGCAACGCGAGCATGGTGTTCGGTGTGAAGTTCTTCGTGCGAATGTAATCGGTGAGTTCGTCGCGCGCATCGCCCACCACGGCTGCCGGCGAAATGTAATGATCGAGCGCGTTCGCGGCCTGCGTCGAAACCGCGATGAAGTCCGCGGTCTGCTGGTACGTCACCGCATGGTTTACCGCGTAAGCCGTTGGTACCGTCCCGATAAGAATCAGCATGATCAATCCCATGCCTTTCTGTCCGTCGTTCGAGCCGTGGAAAAAGCTTACGCCCGTGCACGTGAGTACCAGCAGCGCTCGAATGTAGAAGGGCGGCGGGTCGTTGCCCTTGGGCGCTTCGTAGAGCGCCTTATTGGGGATCAGCGCCTTGCACGCCATCAGCAGCAGCGCTGCACATATGAATCCCACAATCGGCGAAAGCAGCAGCGATTTTCCGATGTTGGCCGCCTGGCCCCAGTCGACGCCGCTCGTTCCCGACTTCACCGACATCAGTTGGTTCGCTATGCCAACGCCGATGATCGACCCGATCAAAGTGTGCGAGCTCGAAGCGGGCAGGCCGAGCCACCATGTGCCCAGATTCCAGATGATCGCGGCGAACAGCAACGCGAACACCATCGAGAACCCTGCCTTGCCTCCGACCTGCAGAATCAGTTCCACTGGCAGCAGCGACACGATGCCAAACGCCACCGCTCCGCTCGACAGCACAACTCCCGTGAAATTCCACATGCCCGACCACACAACCGCGACGTGCGGCTCGAGTGTGTGCGTGTAAATCACCGTTGCCACCGCGTTCGCGGTATCGTGAAACCCGTTCACGAACTCGAACCCCAGCGCCACGAGTAGTGCGAGGCCAAGCAGCAAGTACGGCATCATCGACGGCGCATGCACCTCGGAAAGATCGCCGATCAACTGGCGGCCGATGTAGATCACTCCCACGACCAGCACGACTCCGAAGATCCCCATGCCAATTTTCGCCGCGGGACTCGCCTTCACATGGTCGCCCAGCGGCGATATTCGCGGCGGTGCGATAAGTTCCTGGCTCGCGCTTGGCGCTATTCCCGTTGCTGCCATCGTTCACCCCTTGATCTTGAGAATTGTCGAAATGCCCGCCACTCGGGTTCGTTCCGTTGGGCGGTTGTGCGACCAATGTGTGCCCAACGTGTGCCGGCCGACTTTCGTGCGCCGTGAAGCTACTCAGTCTTCGTTACGGCGATGTGACAAGTGTGTGAACAATCTCAGCGCGCGGGATGTGACCCCCGGCGAATCCGCAGGAAGCTCTTCGTCTCCTCCTGCGCGCCCGGGAAACCGCGCAACCCGCGGCGTCACCGGAGCGTGCAAACTCTTCCAGCCCCACCGCTTGATGGTGTATCGTCGCTCCGCGTAATTTTGGGGCGAAACCGCTGGATGTTCTTTAAGACGTTCTCAAAAATTGTCTTTTTCGTCGGCCTTCTTCTGGCTGCGTCCGGATTTGTCTCGCCGCCGCTCGCACTTCTCGGCGGTCTTCTCTACGGATTTACTCTCGAACACCCGTTCGCCACTGAAAGCCGCACGTTATCAAGATATCTGCTGCAGGCCTCCGTCGTGGCCCTCGGTTTTGGAATGAACCTTGACCAGGTGGTGCGCGCAGGACGCTCCGGCTTTCTCTACACCGCGGTGGGCATTGCATCAACGATGCTGCTGGGGATTTTCCTGGGCCGCATGATCGCGGTGCGGCGAAAAGTTTCGTTCCTGATCACAGTGGGAACCGCGATTTGCGGTGGCAGCGCGATCGCCGCCGTCGCGCCCATCACGCAGGCCACCGGCGAAGAGATCGCCGTCTCGCTCGGCACGGTCTTTGTTCTAAATTCCGTCGCACTGCTGCTGTTTCCGCCCGTGGGCGCCGCGCTGCACTTGAGCCAATCGCAATTCGGCTTGTGGGCCGCGCTGGCGATTCACGACACCAGTTCGGTCGTTGGCGCCGCCGCGAAATACGGAAACGAAGCACTCGCCATCGGTACTACTGTGAAGCTGGCCCGCGCTCTCTGGATCCTGCCCATCGCGCTTTTCACGGCCTACAAAATGAAAAGCAAGACGCGCGTGCAGTGGCCCTGGTTCATTCTGTTCTTTTGCCTCGCCGCCTTCGCAAATACCTACGTCTCGCGTTTCGCTCCCGCCTACCCAATCCTTAGCCGTGCAGGCAAAATCGGCCTCACCGTCACACTTTATTTGATTGGCACAGGCCTATCGCGCGCGACGCTGAAGCAGGTCGGCACGAAGCCTCTCGTGCAAGGCGTCATACTCTGGGCGATCGTCGCGATCGCTTCACTCCTCGCGATCAAGTCCGGCCTGATCGCGATTTAGCCTGATCGCATTTCAATCCGATGCGGCGCGCTCGCCTCTCTTACGCGAAATCCAACTCCACCTCATCGACATAGCACCAGCCCCAATTTTCGCCGGGCTCGATCGACCTCATAATCGGGTGCTTGGTCTCGTGAAAGTGCTTCGTCGCATGCTTGTTCTTTGACGAGTCGCAGCACCCCACTTTCCCGCACTCCATGCACAGCCGCAGGTGCACCCACGTATCGCCTATCTTCAAACATTCTTCGCACCCGCGCGTGTGCGGCGTTACCTTACGAATCTGATCGAGATGCGTACAAGCTTTCATTCGTCCCTCCTTCACCCAGCCCAGAGATTGCGACCCGAGAATCTTACCGCCATTGTCCCGAGAAGGGCACGGAACCTGTTCGCGCTCCGGACCTCCTCGGCTCTGCGCCCGAGGATCCCGTGCTACAACCCGACCGTCATCTTCCTGCTCGCAGTCGCGGCGATCGCCGGCGCAGGCGTCGGCGTCATCCCCGGTGCCCGAGTCGCCTGCATTCGCCCAGCCCAATCTCTTCGCGACGACCGAGTCGCGAAACAAAAAGGCGGAGCCGATTCAGCTCCGCCCTTCGGCGCTTCTGATTGTTACGATGCGCCGTGTACTCTTTTTAGATGCGGTGTCCTTACCGCGGTCGGTACCGCCCTCCTCGCTGCCGTAACAGCTTGCGAACATTTGCAGGTGGAGTAATTTTCCTCCGCTGGACGCTGTCGAACGCTTCCGCGAGCGCCGCGCCATTCGCGGGAATCAAGAGGACGGCGTGGGAGTTGCCATCCATATCCGAGGCAACCGCAACGATCCAGCCCAGATCGTTGTTGGAAGTGGCTTCTTCGATGTACAAGGAAGAATTCGCAGGGATGAGCGTGTTGAGGTCGGCCGGCACGCCGTTCTGCCACACCACGCCGCGTCCGTTGAAGTCGGCATCCGAGGACCTTCCCACCACCTCGCCCCAGATATTAATGGTTTCGGCTACGCTATGAAAATCCCCGGGAAGCGTGCCGAGGTCGGTCATCGAGCCACTCTGCCAGAGGAAGGCGTGAAACGTTGCGTCGCCGGACAGGCCGGAGTATCCAACCACCTGACCGCGGTTGTTAAGATTCTGAGCGACATTATTCGTGGAGCCGCCGAGATTACCGAGGTCGATGGCCTTTCCATTCTTCCAGAGCACGGCGTGACCGGCGCCTCCGAAATCTTCAGTTCCGCAGGGCCCGGTCTGGCCGACGACTTCGCCCGAGTCGTTAATTGCGTATGCTAGGCCGACGGGGTCATGATCCGGTGTAGGCAGTTCGTGGATCAGCCCTTGTTTCCAGGTCACAGGTTTATATTGCAGGACGCGGCCAGTGCCGGCGCAGGTCGGCTCTTGGATCGTATTTTCCGCCACCCCGGCGGCCTCGCCCAGGTCGTTGGTACCGCCGGCGGCGGCGTTGGTTCCGCCCAGTGTGGGCAGTGCGTGCATGGCGCCGTGGTGCCAAAAAAATGCGATGCAGGCCAACCCGGTGCCGAAGCCGCAAAAATCTTCTTGATTGGGGTCTGCCACGGAGATCTCGGAATAACCGGACGCGTCACCGAAGAGGTTGGGGCCAAGAAGGAAATCGCTGTTGTAACCACCGAGCGTGCCGAGGTCGGTCATCACACCATTGCGCCAAAGGTAGGCGCGAATGATGCTATCGCCGGGCAGCGTTGAATCGCCCGCTATCCAGCCAGTGTCGCTGATGCCGGTGGCATCAACGTACGTCCCGCCGAGCGTGCCGAGGTCTGTGATCGTATAACGAGCCTTATGCGTCCCCGGCTTCGGCGCCGGTGCGGCCAATGAAGCGAGCCCGGCCAGCGCTGCCAGCAACGCCAGTGCGACAATGGACATCCGTGTTGCGATCCTCATCGTGTTCTCCTTGGTCAATCAGAGCGGTTCTAGCGTCAGACTCTGGTGGTAACAGTGCTCCGGCCGTTGCAGCATGGTTTCGAGGCACGCCGTCCGACAGCGTGCCTCTAGTCCCTATCTGTCTTTGCGTGCGCGTTCGTCGCGGGTTCGAACGGCGCCGTGGATGGCCTGCGTTCCGAAATGCGTGGTCGCGGGCCCGGTGAACTGCAGCGTCATATTCGAATATGTCGCTTCTGTCCCTCCGGTGATGCAAATCTGCAGCATCGACGGCCCGTTTTTCTCAAACGCCGCCGGATTTCCGTTGCCGGAAACGAAATCGGCAGGACCGCTGACCATGAAACGAGCGGTGTTCGTCGGGGAATCGGGAGGGCAGTTGGTCGGATCGGGCGTGACCGTCGCGTCCGTCATAACGATGTGGTGAGTGTGAGCGCCACGGATATCCGCTTTCGTGGCATCCGAATTCGTAAACAGAATCCAATAATCGGAGAGTTCCATCGTCATAAACGCTGTAAAATCAGCTTTGCCGGACTTGCCCTTCAAATCCAAAGACCAATGCCCGCGCATTTCATACAGGCTGCTTGGCTTGGTGGGGGTGGCCAGAACTAAGGGCGTATAGTCGTTGATGATTCCGGCGAAGTGCTCGGGCGCGGGTTCCTGCGCCAGAGTGCTCGTTGCCGACGCCAGTGCCGCGACCGCGATGATGCGTATTGCCCATCCGTAAATTTTGCTCTTCATGGTGTACCTCCCAATTCGAATTCCACGTTCTACGAGTTGCACGCGGATTCTTCGCGACGCAGCGTTCTTTCGGCGTCCTCGATCTGCGCGCATCGTGAGCCTCAGCGCGCGGCCTTGCAATAGACGCGCATCTGTCCCCGGCTTAATTCTTCTGTCCCCCTCAATCGGCCGAAAACACAGGGGAGGCTGCTAAGTGTAAGAAAGGGAACTGGAAGAGAGGTATAATTGTGGTAATCCTACGAGGGAGGCGGCGGTGGCGACGAATCCAGTCAGAACCCAGGGCACGGTTCGTCTGGGGGACGATTTCGAATTCGAGCCGCAATCCCGCACCCTGCGCCGCGAGGGTCAAGTCCTCAAACTTCAGCGCATTCCCCTGGAAGCCCTGGCCGCACTGATTGAGCAGCCGGGAGAGATCGTGACCCGGGATCAGTTGGCCGAGCGAATCTGGGGCAAGGGCGTATTTCTCGACGCCGACAACAGTCTCAACATCGCCATTCGCAAACTTCGTCTCGCCTTGGGCGACGATCCCGAACAGCCGCAATTCATCCAGACTGTCACCGGCCAGGGGTATCGATTGATCGCGCCGGTTATCGAGATGGATTCCGATCACCACTCAATTCTCGCGCCTGCCGCTCAGAAACTCGCGCCTCTCACCCTCGAATCCGCCACCCCTGCGCCGAAAACCCGGCGATGGCAGGTTCTCGCTGCAGCCGCGATTCTCCTCACGATTGCCGGCGGCTATCTTCTTCGGAATTGGACGCGCACGCCAAACGTTTCCCAGCCACCGAACGGAAAGTTGATACTCGCCGTTCTTCCTTTCCAGAATCTCACCGGAGACGCCGCGCAGGACTACTTCAGCGACGGACTCACCGAAGAAATGGTCACCCAGCTGGGCAATCTCGATCCACAACAGCTTCGAGTGATCGCCCGCACCTCCGTCATGTCCTACAAAAATCGCCAGCAATCTGTGCAGCAAGTGGGGCGAGATCTCGGCGTGCAATACGTCCTCGAGGGCAGCGTGCGGCGCGATCATGACGAGGCGCGCATTTCCGTCAGGCTCGTGCGAGCCGCCGACGGAGTCACGCTTTGGACCGATACTTTCGACCGGCACGTCGGCGATGTCCTCTCGCTTCAATCTGAAATCGCTCAACGAATCGGCCGCGAGCTGCGAATGCAAGTACTCGGCCGCGCTCCCCGCCAGCCCGCGAGCCCTCAGGCCGTGGAAGCGTATCTCCGGGGCCGCTTCGAGTTGAAACGTGGGCCGGACTCGACGGATGCGGCTCGAGCATATTTCGAGCGCACCATCGAGCTCGACCCGTCCTTCGCCCCGGCCTACGCCGGTCTGGCCGATTTTTATTTTTTCAATGCGATGCGGGAAGACAAGGGCTCGCAAGGGAACTGGCGGCGGGCCGAACAGTACGCCGCCAAGGCGTTGTCGCTCGATGCCGAAAGCGCCGAAGCACACACCGCCATTGCCCGGATCAAACTGATGCACGACTGGGATTGGAACGCAGCACGCGAACACTTTTTGCGCGCCCTGCAACTAAATCCCAGTTCGCCCGAGGCGCACGTCGGATATGCGCTGTATCTCAGGGTCGCGGGCAATATCCCGGAGGATCTAAACCATCGCAGACAGGCGCTCGCATTGGACCCTTACCGCGATGATCTGAAAGACCAGCTACGGTTCGAGCAGTTTTTTGCCCGTGATTACGAATCCCATATCGATTGGGCCCGCAACGCACTCGTCGCTGACCCCGCGAACATCGACGCACAGTTCGATCTTTGCCTGGAGCTGGGGCGCTTGAAACTCTTCGATGAATCGGCCGCGGAATGCGCCAGGCTTCTAGTTTTGAGAGGGCACGCGGATTGGGCAACAGAGTACCAGCGCGAGTACCGCGCGCACGGGTATGAGGCAGCGCGGCTATTCGCTGCAAAAAAGGAACTGGACGAACTCCTGAAAAATCCCCAACCAGACCTCTGGGAGTTGGCCAATGCCTACGTAGCCGCAGGCATGCGCGACGAAGCGCTGAACACTTTGTTCCGGGGCCTCGCTAGCCACGATGCGGGCCTGTTGCAACTCCGCGTCGACCCGGACTTCGACTCCCTGCGCGACGACCCCCGCTATGCCGACCTCATCCGTCAGATGGCGCTCCCCAACGAGTAAGAGCGCCTCCGACTAATCAATGCCAGTAGTTTCCAGTGTATAATCCTCGCGCTTTCCCATCCCGCAAGGAGACTCATGGCTGCGGACGAAGCTTCCACGATATGGGTTCCTGTTTGCTGCGGTCGCCTCATGCGATGCAATATGTTCCGGCAATCGAATGGCGGGGCGTACGCCGCGCTGGTTTGTACGGTATGCAACAAGACGATTACGCTTGAGCAAGAACCTCTCGCCGCTGCGAACAGCTTCGGCGAAGGCTCTCAGGTTTTAAGCCTGATTGGATCGCCGAGGCCACCGAAGACCGACAGAAAGAAACCGACCACCGATTCTGGTCGCGACGATCCAACTCTGTAGCCTGAATCGCAGTTCGCCCAAGACCTTCTCTGCTCATGCTCGGCGAGACCATTTCACACTATCGCATCCTGGAACAACTCGGCGCCGGCGGGATGGGCGTCGTTTACAAGGCGCTCGATAGCCGCCTCGATCGGCCCGTCGCGCTGAAATTCCTGCCGGAAAAAATGGCTCAGGACCCTCACGCGCTCGAGCGTTTCCGCCGGGAGGCGCGAGCCGCATCCGCTCTCAATCATCCGGGCATTTGCACCATCTACGACGTCGGCGAGCAGGATGGCCGCGCCTTCATCGCCATGGAATTTCTCGAAGGCGAGACGCTGCGCAACCACATCCGCGGCAAGCCGCTTCCTCTCGAAGAAATCCTGCGATTCGGAATCCAGATCGCCGAAGCTTTGGACGCGGCTCACGCCCAAGGCATCATTCACCGCGACATCAAGCCCGCCAATATTTTTGTTACCAGGCGCGGACAGGCAAAAGTCCTTGATTTCGGCCTCGCAAAGGTCGTTCCCAAAGGAATTGAGGGCGCCGACTCCGGCGGCGACTCCTCCGATTCCACTTCGATCGTTGGAATCATCAGCGGCACTCCTTCTTACATGTCCCCCGAGCAGGTCCGCGGCGACAATCTCGACGAGCGCACCGATATCTTCTCGCTCGGTTTGTCGCTCTATGAAATGGCCACGGGACGCCAGGCGTTTGGCGGGGGCACGGGCGGCGTGATTATCGAAGCCGTTCTCACGCGCCCGCCGGTCGCCGTGCGAAGCATCAATCCGGATATTCCGCCGAACCTCGAAGCCATCATCGACAAGGCGCTCCACAAGGATCGCGATCAGCGCTATCAGCACGCCGCTGAATTGCGTAGCGATCTGCAACGACTCGAACGAGGTCCCGATTCCGGTTGGCGCGCTGCGAATAGCGACGCAAGTTCCGGCCCTCTCTCGACCACGAGTGCCCCAGGCTCGCCGGAAGCGCAGAGGGCAGAGAATACGACCGGCGCAACAACCGCCTTCCGCCAACCGCGCGTATCAAAAATTATCGATTCGCTGGCAGTTTTGCCGTTTGACAACGCCAGTCGCGACCCGGAGCACGAGTATCTGAGCGACGGAATCTCCGCCAGTCTCATCAATATCCTCGCCACCGTCCCAAAGCTTCGCGTCATCGCGCAGAGCACGGTATTTCGCTACAAGGGGCGCGGCATCGATCCGCAAGCGCTCGGTCGCGAGCTGAATGTCCGCGCTGTGGTGACCGGAAGAATCATGCAAAGTGGCGGCGCTTTACGCATCGGAGCGGAATTGGTCGATGTCGCCACGGGTTCTCAATTGTGGGGTGCGCACTACGATCGCAAGCCCGGCGACATCTTTGCCGTTCAAGACGAAATCTCCAGTGAAATAGCGGAGAAACTCCGGCTCAAGCTCACTCACGCAGAAAAAAAGCGCCTGACCAAACGCCAGACGCACGATGCGGAAGCCTATCGCCTCTACCTGAAAGGCCGCCATCACTGGGATCGCTGGACCGAAGACGGATTCTATAAAGCGATCGAATATTTCGAGCAAGCCGTGGAAAAAGATCCCAGCTACGCTCTCGCCCATTCCGGCGTAGCCGATTCTTACGTGCTTCTCGGATGGAATAGTTATCTGCCGCCGATGGAAGCCTTTCCGAAAGCTAAAATCGCTGCCAACGAGGCTCTGCGCCTCGATCCGGATCTCGGTGAGGCCCACACTCCTCTCGCAGCCGTCCTCTGGCTTCACGATTGGCTGTGGCCCGAAGCTCAGGTGGAATTCAACCGCAGCCTCGCCCTCAACCCCTGCTATCCCACCGCCAATCATTGGTACGCCGAATATCTGATGACCATGGGCCGACATGAGCCTGCCATCGCAAAGATGAAAGCGAGCCAGGAGCTCGATCCCTTGTCTCTCATCATCAGCGTCGCAATTGGCTGGGCCTTCTACATGGCCCGCCGCTTCGACGAAGCGATCGAACAACTCGAAAAAACCGTCGAACTCGACCCCAATTATCCCGTCACATACTGGATTCTCTGCCTCTTGCACAGAAAAATGGGCCGCTATGACCTGGCCATCGCCGAAGGCGAAAAAGGCGTCACCCTTTCCGGCGGCAGCATTCTGATGCGCGCCGCGTTGGCGCAAACTCTCGCCACCGCGGGCAGGAAAAAAGAAGCAATCCAGATCCTCGATGAACTTACAACGCTCTCAAAGCAAAAGTATGTCGCCCCTTATTTTCTCGCCGGAATACACATCGGCCTGGATGAAACCGACCGCGCAATGGAATGCCTCGAGACATCCTTCAAAGAGCACTCCCACTGGCTCATTTATCTCCACCTCGATCCGGGCATGGACGCCTTGCGCTCCAGCCCGCGTTTTCAGGATCTGCTGCGCCGCATCGGGCTCCCCTTAGTTCCCGCGCTCTCTGCGTGACGTCGATCGGGTAGGGTCTATTTCCTACTGGCATTGAGCGCGCCACCGCGGCACCGCGTCGGCGATTCCTTGACCAACTTCTCGCCGCGGTATTAGACTCCGGAATAGTCGGAGGTACTGACGTTGCCGGACATCACATCTCCTGAGGGATTTTTTCTAGGGCTTTTAGCCCTCGTTGGCGTCGTCGGTGTGGTCTATGCGCTCTATCGCGCGATCGGCTCCGGCTCCGCCAAGTCGCGAGGCGCGGACAAACTTACCCACGAACTCAGTCGCATCGCCACCGCACTTGAGTCCATCGCGCTGCAACGCCAAGAAGCGAACAAAGCTGAGCTGCCCCGGCATGCGCCACTCGAACAGCGCACACCCCTCGAAAAGCACGCACCGCTCGAACAGTCCAAGCCTGCCGATATTCCCAATCCTGTTCAGCCACGTGATGAGCCCAAACAGGAGCAGCCCGAGCCCGAGCCAGAGCCGAAGAGCCCGGGGACAATACCGCTCTCAATGTTTGGACGCGGAAGGTAGAGGAAGTAGCGCGGCCGTCTCAGAAGTAAGTCTCGGCACCCTGTCGTTCTGCCACCACCCTGCGGGCTTGGTAGCTCGAGCGCTCGCCCCGCACCAGCCGTTGTTCAAAACACGATCTTGATGATTCGCATGATGAGTTCTTCCGGAGAGAATATCGTGAGCAATAGCGGCAAGAAAGGAGCCGCCGTGGCAGCGGCCAGACGAGTGATGTCCTGGAGTCCGAACGGGATCGTGCGCATCTCACTCACGACTGCGTAGCTGGTGCCCATGTCCGAGAGCGATTGAATGTCGGCAGATCCGAGAAGCTCTTCCTTCGGAAGAGGATCGCCGAGCACCCACTTCTGCTGAAAGCTTTCGACATAGCGCTGAGCGAGCAAGCCATATTCGGCCAACCCCTTTCTTTTTGCTCGAGCCATTTCTGGAGTGAATATCACCAGTGGACCAAGAATTGCGAAAACGAAAAACGCGATGAAGCCTCCAACGTGCAACTTAAACGACAGCAAGCTTTCCCCTCCGTAAAGCACTCGACTGGCAATCAGACCGGCGAGCATGGTTCCCTGAGCAAACAGGAACGGGCCGAATGCGTAGGCACTCTTGCCAAGAAACGCGAGTCCGCCGCAACGGTCGGGATGAGTCGCAATCAAGTTTAGGTGGATCCTGGACACCTGCCAGAGAAAGCGAAACCAGATGAAGATCCGTAGGTACCAGCGCAGGAGAATGAACTGGAGGATGGGGATGCTGACGAAAACATACCAAAAACCTGCGGGACTCAAGTTCCAACTATTCCCGGGATTGCCATACCAGGTTGGTTGGCCGAGTGCGACCTCAGTGTGCCAAATCCACAAGCCAACCGTGTAGACAACCAGCATGAGTCCCAGCTCGAGAGGGATCGAATTGCGCAGCCGGATGGCTGACTCGAGCGCGCTGTCAAAGCGAGGTAAATCCTCCGGCAAAACAATCCGCCGCTCAATGAAACGCCGCACAACGGGACGTATCCGCGAGTGAACAATCAATTCCGCAGCGATGAGAACCGGAAGTGCAATCAGGAATCGGACGTGTACTTCCACATCGTGAAAAAAGGAAAGCCGGCTGAATTCGCCTGCCGTTGAAGAAAACATTACCAGCACCAACAACGGCAACCACGCGACCAGGCTGATTATCAGCAGCCGGCGTTTCAAGAGCTCCAGGTGTTCTCCTTCGAGATGTGCCCTCCGAAGAAGTTGAAACAGTGGGCCACCTAGAACAAGCGAGAAATCGCGTGGTTCCTCAAGTACCCTGGATTCCGTCATTCGAGTTCCGCTTTGCTCCGCGAGATTTCTGGTGCGTGGTCATGGAAGCTTTGACGCAGAGGCACGCCAGGCCAAACGCATGCCGCGCAGTGTTGAACCGTTCCGTGTAGTTGTCAATGATTTCCTGTATGGTGCTTAGCGGCAGTGACCATCACCGCTGACGTAACTTCAGCCATTCCCAACCTGCTTTCGTTTGCCGCTACCCGCGCCGTCTGATAAATTGCGGCCTTGAGCAAACGGTTATTCCTCGCGTGCTTCGCCGTCGCCGCTCTTTTCGCCCCCGGCCAGGTGCGCGCCCAGTTCACAGACCCGCGCAATTACGAAAATACCCCTGTGGGTTTAAATCAAGTAGAGCTTGCCTATTCGTACGTTCACTCCAACGCATCGCTCGATACTTCGGTAATCGTCGCGGGCGCAAGATTCAACCTAAACCAGGGAACGATAGACTACACACGTTATTTCGGATTCCTTCATCGCATGTTCTGGGTCGAAGCCACCCTCCCACTGGCCGGACTCAGTGGCTCGGTTAGCGGTACCAACCTCCAAGGCTCCGTCACCGGCGCCGGCGACTCCAGCTACCAGCTGGCTGCGCTGCTGAAGGGAGGACCGGCGCTCAGCTTCGAGCAATTCAAAAATTACGAGCCAACTACTACTCTGGGCGTGAGCTTTACCATGACTGCGCCCACGGGACTATACAACGTCAATAAAATTCTCAACCTCGGTACAAATCGTTGGTCATTCAAGCCGGAAATCGCTTGGTCGCATCCGTTCGGTCCTGAAAAAAAGTGGGAGTTCGACGCCTACGCCAACGCCTATTTCTATACGGGCAACACTTCCTACCACGGCGCGGATATCCTCCGCCAGGAACCTCTGCCCGGCATCGAAGGACACATCAGCTACTCGCTGACAGATAGCGTCTGGGCCTCCCTTGATACTCGGTACTCTTTTCGCGGCAGCACTTTGATCAACGGATTGAACCAGAACGATACGCAACAAAATTTCATTCTCGGGAGCGAGGTAAATGTTTCCCTCAATCTCCATAGCTCACTCACCTTCGAGTTCGCCAAGGTGCTTGCGCATCAAAATGGCGCGGCCTACACCGGCTTCGCCGTGAAGTACGACTACAATTGGGGTAAAGGCTTCAGGTAATCACACAGCGATAGGAAATCTTAGATTCTAATTCGTGGGAGTCTTCGAATCCGCGCCGGCGCCATCAAGGATTCGTGCGCCGGAATATCGCGCTCGAATGTTCGTCGGCGGCAATCTGGTGGAAGAAATCCTTCACTTCGTCCAGCTTCTCCGTGGGCACGATCACATCGGTAATTTCATACGTGCGCTTGTAGTGCAGCACGTTCCCATCTACTTTCACTTCACTCTTATACGACCCATACGGGCATTGGGCGCTCACCGCTTTGGGCAGCTCGTCTACCGCGTATCCCGCCGGCAGTGTGATGTCGAACACATCGTCCTGCCGCGTCGCTTCGCTGAACTCGATCGGATACTTCCGCGGCTTGCCCGACAAAATACTCCGCTCCTTCGTCCCCACTACGCGCGGCTGCACGATCAGCAGATTGCCGGCTGATTTCGCATACCCCGCCGAAACGAAACTATAATCGAGCAGCAGCGTTTCGTCGAACCGGTCCAGATTTCCAATTGACGCGTGCGTCAGCGTGAAGTTATTCAATGTCGCGCCCAGAAAATCTTCGAACACCTTGGCCCTCAACTTCGGCGCCATTCCCAGCAACTCCGCCCGTCGCGCGGCCGCCGGCGCTCCCCACCTTCGCTCCTCCACTTTCCCCGTCAGGCTTCCTTCGTCGCTCAAACTCATCGTCGCCGTCCGCAACAATCGGTTCGTCGAAGGCGGCAGCAACGGCATCGCCAGCAACTCCCCTCCATCCGGTCCGATCACGAGTCCGTAATTGTCCTGCAGCGACGACGGCAAGTACCCCAGTGGCGTGAATTCGCTCGTCGGATCGAAAAATAAAATCTTTCCCAGTTGCGGATGATTCAGCACCGCATACAGCGACGCCGTCGGCACATCCTCCGGCAGCTTGATCGCCAGAATCGCATGATTAAATCGCGTGGACGGAAATGCCGGCGCCACGATCCCGCGCTCCGTATCCACCAGCACGTAATAAGAATCCACTCCGATCTCGTGCAGCATCGCTCCCATCAGCGTCGCTTTGTCCTTGCAGTCACCGTATTGGTGCGTGAACACGTCCGCCGCTTTGTGCGGTTGCATTCCGCCGATACCGATCTCGATCGCCACGTACCGGATCTGTTTCTGGACATACTCGGCCAGCGCCTTCATTTTCGCCAGCCGGTCCGGCGCATTCGCCGTGATTTCCGCCACCTTCTGTTGCAACTGCGGCGATGGCGCCCTCGAAGTCGCCGTCAACCCCGCATACCACAATCCCAAGTCCTTCCACGATCCAGTCGTCCGCGCCCGCATTTTCGGGTCGCGCGGAAAATATTTCACGTCCATTCGCCCCGCCACTGCGCGCCACGGCGGCATCTCTCGCTCCACTTCGATGCCCGGCACATCGTGCACCTGCCACGCGAATTGGTTTCCCGATATTTCCGGCTTTTGCTCCGCATAGTGCGCCCACTGATTGCTGTATTCCCAGCCCGCCGGTAGCTGCAGCGTGAAGCGCGCCGTTCGCGTCGGAATCTTCGATTGAAATCTCCACTCGTCGTCGAATAGAAACGGCCGCTGCTTCTGCACGTACTCGTACCCCACGATGCTTCCCATATTGGCTTCCGGAAATTTCAGATACTTCGCTTTTTGGTCGCTGTAAATCTCAAAATCCGACATCCCCACTTCCATGGCTTCTTTCTCTTTCACCTCGATCGCCACGCCGCTCGGCGTGATTGTCCAGGCTTTCAAATATGTCAGCTTCGTCTCATTGTCGAAGTAAACTGCCGCCCCTCCATACGACTCGCGACCCTCCGGACGCAGCAGCTTGTACGCGCGCTTGTACCGTGTCTCGATCTCTCCGTTATCCTTTACGGTTGTGTCCTGTTCGTCGAACAGAATCACCGCCACCGTCTCCGGCGGATACTCCGGCAACTTGTCCTGCGCCGCGGCTCGCATCCAGTCCGGCGCGTTATCCGCCCCCAGCGCGCGCTTCGGCAAGCTCAACGCAAACACAAGCACCCCGAGAGCGCCAAGTCCCGAAGCCAGCGCAACGATTCCGGCGGCGGTCCTCGAAGCGCTCTTACTTGCTCGCCGATTCCGCATTTCGGAGCACGATTTGTGCATCGTCATTGGTCTTCACTCCGGCAAAAAACGCCCGCAAAGCCGGGTAATGCTCCACCGGCACCAGAATCGCATTCACTCGCAAATGCCTCTTCACTTCCGCCGCATTTCCCGTTTGCGTTCCTGCGAGTTGATACGACACCGCTCCCGGATCAATCTTCTTCTCCGGCGGCACCGTCTCGATCTTGAATCCCGCCGGGGCGTGGAAAGTAATGTCATCCGTCTCTTCAAAAGGCACATGGAAATAAACCATATTCACGCGCTTCGCTGTCACAAACGCGGTCGAATACCCCTCGTGAAACACCGTCGCCGGCACGAGCATCCGGTGCCCGATCGCACTTCCGAAGCCGGGAATCTGCACTTTTCCTTCCACCCGCAGCGGCTCCGCGTACTTGTCCCAATTCGTAATTGTCGTCACCTCAAACGACGCGCCCGACGGCAGCCATGCCAGGATCGCCTTGGCCAATTCCTTCTTCCGCCCAGCTTCGTCGTCATCCCGCTCATCCTGTCGCCAGCTCGCCGCGAAATGTCCCGTGAAGTTCACTTCGATTGTTCCAGTCGCGGTGCCTTCCTCATTGAGCTCCAGGTCCGCATGCCGCACCCATGTCGCATCGCCGCTCGTTGGCACCGGAGTGCTGATCATTGCGCCTCCGTCCTTGCTCAGCTTTACCCCGTTCGTCGCCGTCTCTGTCCACGGCAACGTTCCGTACGGATGAAATTTCGATGCCGGATCGAGATACATCTCCTTGTCTCCCGCGCGCAGCCACACCACGTCCGTCGTTAGTTGCCGCGTATCCTGCAGTTCGGGCGAAAACGCGGTGTCGTTCCTCGACGCCACCAACGCTTCGTTCGCGGAGAACCCCGCCGCCCGCAGCAGGCCGATGAACAAATAATTCACATCGCGGCCCGTCCCGTACCCGTGCTTCAGCACGTCCTCCACATTCTTGTTATCCTTGATTTTCTCCGCGCGCTCTTCTTTCTTGCTCTTCTCGTTCTCGTAATTCAAATTCCGAATCTCCTGCACTCGCGCAAATATTTTCTGCACTTTCATTTCCGGCGTGTCGCTCGCGCTCGTGATTCGCGCCACTTCCGTTTCGAGGGCTCTTTTTTTATTTACGAAGTCGTCTACCGTCCCGCCCCACTCCTTCGAAAACCGCCGCCAGAATTGCTCCGTCGTCTCGTTCGCCGGCGCGGATATATCTTTGTAGAAAAAACTCACTCGCGCCCGCAGCGCTTTGTCCGGCGGCATGTACTCTTCAATGTCCAGCCCTTTCATGTCACGCACTTCGAGCAAGAGCGATCCGTCGGGCTGCCGCTTGGGTCCCTCGTTTCCCAGCCCGTACACCCGGTAATACAGCGGCGGCGCTCCCATGCCGGTGTTCGGAATAATCGAAAACCGTCCCAGCCGCGTGTAGTAATCCTCCTCCACCGTCCAATTAATGCTCCACACGTACAACGGGTCCCGCTGCGTCCGGTATCGGTACTCGATAATGCTTCCCGGCTTCACGTCCGGAAGCGAAAACGTCTTCGCCAGGTACTTGATCCCGCTCGCCTTCACTACTGTTTTTTCGAACACTTTCCCGTCGAAATTTTCCACTCGTCCATCCGGCTGAATCGTTCGCGCTCGAATGTTCTGGATGTGTCCTTGCTGCTCAAGGAACGGGATCGAAACGTCGGCCAGTGCCCGCACGCCTTCCTGCGTAAAAATCTTGTAACGGATATACTCGTCGTCCCACGCCTCCTTCGCGTTGATCAGCTCCTCGCGATACAAAATCATTGCATGCGCCCCAGGACTCGCCGGATTGTCCTTCAGCGCCAAATCCTCCGGCGGGATCGGCTTCCAATCATCCCCCGCCGGCACAGGCCTCGGCCCAAACGCCGCGCCCAGCAGTAGAATCAATCCGATTGAGAAGGGAATACGAAGGTTACGGCTCATGAGGGGCTGGCCTCCTGTCACCGCGCACACGTTTTCGGCTGCCGGAAGCGCACAAAGACTTGTCTCTGATACCACAGCGGTAAAGTGTCCGCAAAGCTATCGCGTCGCAACGTGATTGTCAATCCCGCACAGGGTACCAATCCGCACCAACCCCATGCCGCGCCGTTGGTCAGCGGGCCTCATCTTCCGCCCTTGAATATCGCTGTCATCTCGAGCGAAGTCGAAAGACCTCTCTCCGCCCTATCGCCTCGCGTGACGGGCCCGCCTCCAGTGGCACAGGCTGAAGTCTGTGCCACCTAACGGCCAGTCGGCGCGCGGCACAAAAAAAGGCGGAGCCGAATCTCGGCCCCGCCCGTGTGCTCCCCAAATTGTTGCGACGCGTCGGCTAGTCAGCCGCGACGCGCGGCTTCGGTTCAACTTTGGCCGTTGCCACTGCCGCGTGCGACCCATGAAACTGCTCGGCTTCCGTCGAACCTGCGAGCGCCGTCGTGGACGAATTGCCGCTCGTGATCGCTTGCTGCACGGTGTCGAAATAGCCCGTGCCGACGAAGCGCTGATGTTTCACCGCTTCGTACCCGTGCGCCGTCTCCGACGCAAACTCCGCATCCTGCAGTTTTGTGTACGCGCTCATTCCACTCTGTTTGTATTCGCGCGCCAGGTCGAACATTCCGTAGTTCAGAGAGTGGAAGCCGGCCAGGGTAATGAACTGGAACTTGTAGCCCATCGCTCCAAGCTCGCGCTGGAACTTCGCAATCGTCGCGTCGTCCAGGTGCTTTCTCCAGTTGAACGAGGGCGAGCAGTTGTACGAGAGCATCTTGTTCGGAAACTCTCGCAGAACGCCTTCGGCAAACGCTTTCGCTTCGCCAAGGTCGGGCTTGGAAGTTTCGCACCACAGCAGGTCAGCGTAGGGCGCGTAGGCGATGCCGCGCGCGATCGCCGATTTCAGCCCGCCCTGGACTCGGAAGAATCCTTCGTGTGTTCGCTCGCCAGTGCAGAATTCGCGATCTCGTGGGTCAATATCGCTCGTCAACAAAGTCGCGCTGTCCGCATCCGTTCGCGCCATCACGAGTGTGGGCACTCCCATCACGTCCGCCGCCAGTCGAGCCGCAACCAATTTCTGAATCGCTTCCACCGTCGGCACCAGCACCTTGCCGCCCAGGTGTCCGCACTTCTTGGCCGACGACAACTGGTCCTCAAAATGGACGCACGCAGCGCCCGCTTCGATCATTCCTTTCATCAGCTCGAATGCGTTCAAATTTCCGCCGAATCCCGCTTCCGCATCCGCCACCATCGGCGCGAACCAATACGTCTCGTGCTTGCCTTCCGCGTGATGGATCTGGTCGGCTCGTACCAGCGCCTGATTGATCCGCTTCACAAGGTTCGGAACGCTATCCGCCGGGTAGAGGCTTTGGTCGGGATATGTTTCGCCGGCGTTGTTCGCATCCGCGGCCACCTGCCAGCCACTCACGTAAATGGCGGAGAGGCCGGCTTTGACTTGCTGCACGGCCTGATTGCCAGTCACCGCGCCGAGCGCCTGCACGTACGGCTGCTCGTGCAGCAGTGTCCAGAGGCGCTCTGCACCCAGGCGCGCAAGAGAGTGCTCGATGGGAACGGAACCGCGCAGCCGCTCGACATCGGAATGCTCGTACGGACGCGTGACGCCTTCCCAGCGCGGGTCAGACTTCCACTCCATGCCCAGCTTCGACTGTCCCTTTGCGCCGTTGCCGTTCCCGTTTCCGTTCGCGCTGTGGCCGTTCGTGCCGTTGCCGTTAGAATTGCTCGCCATCTCGGTATCCTCTCGGAACTTCAATTCGTCTGAGTTCGCCCAATCTTATGGACGGGAAAACAACCGCGCCAAACACACTTCTTCCCACCTTGCTGCAGCAAGCTACTTCCTGCAATTGCTACAAAGTTTTTGTTTTTTTCAGCCTTATGCGGCCGGAAGTCCTCGGAGAGTGAGGTCTTCGATCAGGTCGTCGAGTGCATCGCGGTTCATTCCCGAAAGGGAAGTGAAACCGATGCCGACGCCCGATTCGGTCGTATTCGAATTGCAGATGTGGCCATCCGCTTCGAAAGGTCGCGGTTCGAGGATGCGCACGCGGACTGCCGTGCCGACCGGTAGGCCTGCTCCTCGAAGGAACATGCCGCCGACGCTCAAATTGTTCTTGGGATTCTCGACGCGAATCGTATCGCCGCCGACCTGGAGTTCAACTGTCTTGTCGAGCAGCATCCGGGGAAACGTTCTGGTGTTGGAACCTTCCATTCGATTCGGCTCCTTCGGTCCCGCCGCAAAAAATCTGCACGCGGCGACAGTGGAGCGATTATTACTGGACGAGGACAATCAGTCAAACTGATTGTAATTATCATCTTGATAGAAACAAGTTATCGGAATAAGATGGGCTGGAACGTTACCTGGAGTTCCGTTTTTGTCCGAAAAAGGTAACGTTTTGCAGGAGATCTTGTGGAAATCGATCAACTTGAGACGTTTTTAGCGGTTCTCACCTACGGCGGCTTTCACAAGGCCGCCCAAACCCTGCGCGTGAGCCAACCCGCGGTGAGCGCGCGTATCAAATCCCTGGAAGAATCTCTCGGCGTGACACTTTTTGCTCGCGACGGAAACCACCTGTCGCTTTCGCCGGCGGGAAAAGCGCTGCGTCCGCATGCCGAGCAGCTGCTCCGGCAAGTGGCGGTTGCTCGTCAAGTGGTCCACGAGCTCCAGCCGTCGGAAGCCGGCACCTTGCGCATCGCTGCGGCTCTTTCGATCTGCACGTATTTTTTGCCGGATGTTTTGAAGGATTATCAGGCGGCCAACCCGAGAGTGCTGGTCACGCTCCGCTCCGGAAATTCAATGGAAGTTCTGAAGATGGTGCTTGACGGGGAAGCCGACATCGGCGTGGCACGTTCGCTGCTACACCCGGAAGTGGAGACGACCACGTTGCGCGACGACCCCCTGATTCTCGTCGGGCATCCGGGACATCGAATGGCTCGTCAGCGGCACGTTCGCATGGAAGAGCTCGAATCGTGGCCGCTCGTTTTCTTCGATCGCGGTTCGAGCGATTGGACGCTCACGCAAGGCCTGTTCCGCCGCGCCGGCCTTTTGCCGAATGTCGTGATGGAAGTCGAAACGATCGAAGCCGCGAAGCGCATGGTCGAGCGGAAGCTGGGCTTCAGCTTCCTTCCGCAGATTTCGGTGACCGACGAATTTCGCCAGCGCAAGCTGGTGGGGATCGAAATCGTGAACGCCGAGCCTTTGCGCCGGAATCTGGACGTGATACATCCGCGGCATCGCGCGTTGGGCAGAGACGCGCAATCGTTCCTTCGCTTGTTGCAGGCGGCGGCTGCTAGTGCGGTACCCGTGAGCGGAAAAATCGAGAAGCGGCGCAAAAGAAAGTCGTCGCGCGAATCGTGACGGGAATCGAGTAGGAAAAGTTCGGCGCGATCCGGCCGGCTGGATAGCAATCTTAAATATCGCCGATAAATATTTCGAATTATGGCGATGCGGGATCTGCCTGTAGAGTTCGGGTCTTAGAAATCTGATTTCGCCGGCGGAGATAGACGGATTTTGACAGAAACACGGCTGATCCCGCGGATCGCAATTCTCTTTATTCTTCTCGCCTTCACCCCGCTACATTTGTTCGCGCAAAATTCTTCCGCGCAAGACGCGCAATCGAAGCGGATCGCCGCGCTCGAACAGCAAACCGCCGACGCAAAAAGTTCCGCCGACAATGCCTGGATGCTCACGAGTTCCGCGCTCGTGCTGATGATGACGGGTCCGGGCCTCGCGCTTTTTTACGGCGGACTGGTGCGTAAGAAGAATGTTCTTGGAACCATGATGCAGAGCTTCGCGATGATGGCCGTGATCACGGTGCTGTGGGCGCTGGTCGGTTACAGTCTCGCGTTCGGCGCCGGGAACAGTTTCATCGGGGGATTTCACAACGCGCTTCTGCGCGGCGTGGGATTGCAGCCCGATGTGGACTATGCGGCGACGATTCCGCTGCAGACGTTCATGGTCTATCAACTCATGTTTGCCATCATCACGCCGGCGCTGATCACGGGTGCGTTCGCGGAGCGCATGAAATTCAGCGCGATGCTGCTATTCCTGATCCTGTGGTCGCTGTTCGTTTACGATCCGATGGCGCACATGGTTTGGGGGAAGGGCGGGCTGTTGAATGCGTCGCTCGGCGGACGCTTCCCGACTCTCGATTTTGCAGGCGGCACAGTGGTTCACGTGACCTCGGGAGTTTCGGCACTGGTGTGTGCGTTATATCTGGGCAAACGGCTCGGTTATCCCAAGCTCGCGATGCCGCCTCACAGCGTGGTTCTCAGTTTTATCGGCGCTTGCCTGCTGTGGGTCGGATGGTTTGGATTCAACGCGGGCAGCGCGCTGGCGGCGGGAGGACTTGCGACGAGCGCATTCGTGGCGACACATTTTGGAGCGGCGGCGGCGGCGGTCGGATGGAGTGGCGCGGAATGGTTGCGAAACGGAAAGCCGAGCGCGCTGGGAGCAATTTCGGGAGCGGTTGCTGGACTTGTGGCGATTACGCCGGCAGCGGGATTCGTCGGGCCGATGTCTGCGCTCGTGATCGGATTGATCGCCGGAGTGTGCTGCTTCTGGATGGTCACTTCGGTGAAGTCGCGGTTCGGGTACGACGATTCTCTCGACGCGTTTGGAGTGCACGGCGCGGGCGGCACGCTGGGCGCTTTGTTGACAGGCGTTTTCGCTTCGAGCCTGATCAATCCCATTTTCAAAGATGCGAACGGAAACGTGCTGCCGTCCGGGTTGCTCGAAGGAAACGCCCATCAGGTGATCAATCAGCTGGTGGGCGTCGCGATTGCGTGGGTGCTCGCGATTGTGGGAACGCTCGTGCTATTAAAAATCGTGGACGCGGTAATCGGATTGCGCGTTTCTGAAGAACAGGAAACGCAAGGGCTCGACCTCTCGCAACACGGTGAAGAAGGATATTATTGGGAGACGTCCGCGTAACACGGCGGGCCGCAGACTCGAGACGAACGACGATGATAAAAGTGGAAGCGATCATCCAAACCTCCAAGCTCGACGCCGTGAAAGACGCACTGCACGAAATCGGCGTCGAGGGCATGACGGTGCTGGAGGTCCGCGGGCACGGCCGGCAGAAGGGGCACACGGAGTTCTATCGCGGACGCGAATATACCGTGGACTTGATTCCCAAGATAAAAATCGAAATGGTGCTCGCGGACGACATGGTGGAAAAATCCGTAGAAGCGATCGTGAACGCGGCGCGGACCGGCAAAATCGGTGACGGCAAAATTTTCCTCACCCGAGTGGATGACGCAATCCGAATTCGAAATGATGAGCGGGGCGAAAGCGCCCTCTAACCGGCCGTATCTCTCCGGCGCCAGCCGAAGCAAACCGATGTACCCTCTCGAAGCTAGTTTCCTGGGACGAGCAATCATGGGCGGGCTCTGATGTTTTCAAATCCTTCGCTCGCTTCCGAACTTCGCGAGTTCTACGCGAGCGGATACGCGCGTCTGAAAGAGGAATTCGCCGCCTCGAGCGATGGACGCGCGGCGGTGGCGGCGCGGACCGCGCTGGTGGATTCGATGGCGCAGCGCTTATGGACGGAGATCATTTCCGCCGAGCCCGAAGGCCCCCCTGGATTCGCGCTAATCGCTCTCGGCGGCTACGGGCGAAAATCGCTTTTTCCTTACTCCGATATCGATCTTCTCTTTCTTCACGGCGCAGGCACCTCGGAGGCGAAGATCAAGGAACCGATTCGCCGGTTTTCACAGGAGCTTTGGGACCTTCGCCTGAAGCTGAGTCCGGCGAGCCGCACGCTCAGCGAGTGCGAACATTTCAATGCGGACAACCTCGAGTTCACGATTTCACTTCTCGATTGCCGGTATTTGGCGGGAGACCGCGCGCTCTATTCGCGCCTTCACGACGCTGCCATTCCGAAACTTGTGGCCCGCGAATCGAAGGTCCTGCTCGACCGGCTTGCTGAACTTGCGCGCAGCCGCCACGCAAAAGTCGGCGGCACTCCATTTCATCTCGAGCCGAATGTGAAGGACGGCCCAGGCGGGTTGCGGGATTACAACGTCGCGTATTGGCTCGCGCTCGTTTCGGCAATGGAAAAGCGCCAGGGATGGCCCGACCAGGAAATGCTTTTGCCCGTGCAGCAGAGAAGGAGGCTGGACGCGGCGGTCAATTTCCTGATGTCGGCGCGCTGCTTTCTTCATTTTCGAAATTCCCGCGACGACAACTCGCTGGCCTGGGACGCGCAAGCCGATGCCGCCCGAGCAAAAACCGGGGCGCCGGACGGCCCAGAGCTGACACCCTCGGATTGGATGCGCATCTATTTCAGCCACGCGCGCACGGTCTATCGCGTCGCTTCGCAGCTTCTCTCTGAGATCCCCGCGGAGCATCCTTCGCTCTACCGCCAGTTTCAGACGATGCGCTCGAAGCTTTCGAATGCGGAATTCTCCGTGGTAGACGATCTGGTTTTCTTGCGCCAACCGGAGACGCTCAGCGATCCATACGTAGTGCTCCGTGTTTTTCGTTTCCTCGCGCTTCACGGCATCTCGCTCAGTTCCGTGGCCGAGTCTCAAATCGAGCAGGCGCTGCCATCGCTCGTGGCCGATCCTCCCGAAGGGAGCGAATTCTGGCACGTGCTCCAGGAAATTCTTCTGGCGCCGCACGCGGCGGACTCTTTGCGCGCCATGCATTCGCTGCGGCTGCTGACGGTCCTGCTGCCCGAATTCAGCGGAATCGATTCGCTGGTGGTGCGGGATTATTCGCACCGGTTCACCGTGGACGAGCACACGTTCGTCGCAATCGAAAACCTGCACGCGCTTCGGCAGTCACAGTCGAGATGGGATCAGCGTTATGCCGAACTTCTCGAAGAACTCGAGCAACCCGACCTGCTGTACCTGGCGATTCTGCTGCACGACACGGGAAAAGGCGCGAAGACGGACGAGCACGTGAGTGCCAGCCACGCGCTGGCAGAAGCTGCGCTCGAGCGCCTCGATCTCGACACGCCCGATCGCGAGGCGGTGCAATTTCTCGTGGGAAGGCACCTGGAAATGAGCGCGGCACTGCGCCGCGATATTTTCGATCCCGAAACCGTGCGCGCGTTTGCAGGAAGAGTGGAAACTCCGGAACGCCTGAAGATGCTTTGCCTGCTCACGTACGCGGATATCAAGGCGGTGAACCCGGAAGCGCTTTCGCCCTGGAAAGCGGAAAATATTTGGCAACTCTATATTGCGACCGCGAACCATCTGAACCGCAATCTCGATCAGCGGTTTCACGCCGACGCTCACGATGAAGTACTGGAGCACTTGCGCACGCTCGCCCCGGCAACCGGGAAGCGCGTGGAAACGTTTCTCGAAGGATTGCCACGCCGTTATCTGCTCATGCACGCTGCCGGAGACGTCTTCGCTCACGCGGAGATGGCAGCGAATCTCGGGAAAGAGGCGGTGCAGATTGACCTTCGCCGCGGGCGCCACTGGTTCGAATTGACTCTTGTGACGCCCGACCGCCCGTTTCTTTTTGCGACGATGGCCGGGGCTCTGGCGGCCTGGGGGATGAATATTGTCAAAGCGTCGGCGTTTTCGAATCAGGCTGCGATTGTGGTGGACACGTTCTACTTCACGGACACATTTCGCACGCTGGAGCTGAATCTATCGGAGTGGGAGCGGTTCAAGGCAAGCATTCATGACGCGCTTCTCGGGAAATCGGATCTCGACCGGCTATTGCGAGACCGGCTGCGCTCGAAACAGAATCGCGCTCCGAAAGTGAAAGTCGAGACGCGGATCAATTTCGACGATGCGTGTTCCGCGCACAGCACGCTCATCGAGGTGATCGCGCAGGACCAGCCCGGATTGCTTCATCGCATCAGCTCGAAATTCGCGCACGAGAAATGCAACATTGAGATCGCTCTGATTGATACGGAGGGACAGACGGCAATCGACGTCTTCTACCTTACGTCGGGCGGCGGAAAGCTCAGCGCGGAGCAGGAAGAGCGGCTGCGAACGACGCTGCTTGCGGAGCTTGGGTCCTGATGCGCCCTATGCACGGCGCGCGAGAGACTTATCTTGCCGCCTGCGAACGCTCATCCGCTTTTTTGACGTGAGCCTGGAAGAAACTCAGCGTGAGGCTCCAGGCTTCGCGCGCGGCAATCGGATTGTATGTGGGGCGCGCGTCGCAGAAAAATCCGTGATCGGCGTCGGAGATTTCGACATTGATGTACGGCTTGCCGGCAGCCTTCACAGCGTCAATCACCGATCGAATTTGTTCCTGCGGGATGTGTTTGTCGAGCCCGCCCCAGAAGAAAAGCATGGGGGCATGCAAATGAGCGGCGCGCGGCAAAAGTGCCGGAGCGATACTGCCTCCATAGAACGAGACGGCGGCGCGCAAGCCGACGATGGAGTTCGCGAGGAATGAAACACGGCCGCCCATGCAGAAACCGATGCTGCCAATGCGATCGGGCGCCACGTGACTGCTATCGCGGAGCCATTCGTAGGAAGCGCGGATGTCGTCGGATAAACCTTTTTCAGTGAGGGCTTGCAGGTGGGGCATCACGGAAGGAAACGCGTCGTAAGGCACTTCGAACCCGGGCGCGGCGGAGCGGTGAAAGAGTTCGGGCGCGATGACGACGTAGCCTTCGAGGGCGATCCGCTGCGCGACGTCGCGAATATGCGCGTTTACTCCAAACGCCTCTTGAAAAAGAAGGACGCCGGGAAACGAACCCTTATCTGTGGGACGCGCGACAAATGCGTGCATCGAACTGCCGTCACCGACGGCCAAGGTATGTTTTTCAATCGCTAAGCTGTGCATGGACTCCCCCTTTGGGTGGTGCGGCACGCATTGGCCATAGCATAAATCTTTCCGGGCAGAAATCGAAGCCCTCAATCGCAGGTTCGGGTAAACTTCCGCTTGAAATTATTCCGGAGGGACGGCGATGAGCTTATATGAATATGTGACGCTGGGGCGCTCGGGTCTGCGGGTGAGCCCGTTGTGCCTGGGGGCGATGACGTTTGGCACGGAGTGGGGATTCGGCGTGGACGAGAACGCGTCGCGGTCGATTTTCGACCGCTATATCGAGCTGGGCGGCAATTTCGTGGACACCGCGGATGGTTACACGGCGGGGAAGAGCGAGGAGTTGACGGGGAAGTTTATCGGGGAACGGCACCTGCGCGATCGTGTGGTGCTGGCGACGAAGTTTACGTTCAACACCGACCCGGGAAATCCCAACGCCGGAGGCAATGGCCGCAAAAATATTTATCGCGCGATCGAAGGTTCGCTGCGGCGCTTGAAGACGGATTACGTGGACCTCTACTGGCTGCACGCGTGGGATACGGTGACGCCAGTGGAAGAAGTGCTGGCGACGATGAACGATCTGGTGCGCGCTGGGAAAATCCGGCACTACGGATTTTCGGACACGCCGGCGTGGTACGCGGCGCGCGCGCAAACGCTCGCGCAGAAGGAAGGCAAGGAACCGTTGATCGCACTGCAACTGGAATATTCGCTCGTCGAGCGAACGATCGAACGCGAGCACGTTCCAGCGGCGCAGGAACTGGGCGCTGCGATCTGTCCGTGGAGTCCGCTCGCCGGAGGCTTTTTGAGCGGCAAGTACAAACGGGAGAAAACCGGGACCGGCGAAGGGCAAGGGCGGCTGACGACGCCCGGCGGAAGCCCGTTCATGCGATTCACGGAACGAAACTGGCGCGTCCTGGACGCGCTTCTCGAAGTTTCCAAGCAGCTCAATAAGCCGTCTGCGCAGGTGGCGCTGAATTGGGTGGCGACGCAGCCGGGAATTACCTCGACGATTGTGGGAGCGACGAAGGTGGCGCAGCTAGACGACAATCTGGCGTCAATTGATTTCGCGATTCCCACCGACTTACGCAAACGGCTGGAGGAAGCGAGCGCGCTCGAGCCCGCGCAGCCTTATATTTTCTTCGGCGGCGAAATTCAATCCCGGATTGCGGGCGGCGTGCCCGTGCATCCGTGGGCGCCGGCCCGGATGTATGGAGTGCCGGTGAAGGTGGCGGCCAAGGTGAGCGGGAAGGAGCAGTAGCTCGGACGAACCGAGGCTGCGAAATTCAAGATTCCGCCGCGAATCAACATGCCACCGCGATTCAATATTCCATCAAAATTTAATATCGCGGAGTGGTTTCTCGATCGGCCGGCTGCGGAGCATCCCGACCGCGTTGCAATTTTGGGCGAGCCGTCGGCGGCCACTTACGGCGAGCTTCGCGCGCTGGCCAATCGTGCTGGAAATGCGCTGCAGGGGATCGGCTGTGCTCCAGGGGACCGCGTCCTGCTGGTGCTGCGAGACTCGGCAGAATTCATCGCCGCTTTTTTCGGCGCTGCGAAAATAGGAGCAATCGCGGTTCCTGTGAATTCCTTCGCTCGCGCAGCGGATTTTTCTTTTTACCTCGCGGACTCAGGAGCTTCCATCGCGCTTGTGGATGCGTCTGCGCTTGGCGAATTTCCTCCCGCGGTGGAGATCGATGAGGAGGCGCCAAAGCTGATCGTGGTGGGCGGGCATCGTGAGATTGACGACGAGATTGGCCGCCCGAGTAGCGACGCGGTTGGCGGTGCGATCGATTGGGCCGAGTGGATCGCGTCCGGTTCCGAGGAACTCGATTCGCACCCGAGCTTTTCGCACGATCCCGCGTTTCTACTTTACACATCCGGGAGTGGCGGTCGTCCGAAGGCCGCCGTGCATCAGCACAAAGACATGCTGGCCGCCACGCGCGGCTATGCAGAAGGCGTGCTGGGAACTCGCGCTGACGATCGCATGTTTTCAGTCTCGAAATTATTCTTTGCCTACGGATTGGGCAACGGGATGTATTTCCCATTGTCCGCAGGCGCCAGCACGGTGCTGAATCCGGAGAAAACGCGCGTGGATCGCGTCGCGGAACTTTTAGTGAAGCACCGGCCGACGATTTTCTTTGGCGTGCCGACGTTCTATGCGGCGCTGCTGCAGGAAGCGAATCGCGGGCTGGCTGTGGATTTCACCTCGGTGCGGCTTGCGGTTTCCGCGGGTGAGCCGCTTCCCGCGGAGGTGTTCCACCAATGTCGCGAGCGATTTGGGCTGGAAATCCTCGATGGCATCGGCTCGACGGAAATGTTGCACATCTTCATTTCGAATCGGCCGGGACGCGCGCGGGCGGCGAGTTGCGGAACTCCGGTCCCTGGTTACGAAGTTCGCATCACTGGCGACGACGGGCGGACAGCTGGTATCGCAGAGATTGGGAATCTTGCTGTGCGCGGCGAGAGCGCGCTCGCCGAATATTGGCGGAAGCCTGAGCTATCGGCGGGAGTGAAACCGGGCGAGTGGGTCGCCACTGGCGACAAATTTCTTCGCGATGCGGACGGCTACTACCACTACGCCGGCCGCAGCGATGACATGATCAAAGTTTCCGGCATGTGGGTGTCTCCCGTGGAAGTCGAGAACGCGTTGCTCGGGGACGAACGGGTGGCGGAAGCGGCCGTGATTGGAGTGGAGGATGGCGCGGGGTTGATCAAACCGGTTGCGTATGTGATTTTGGCGGCTGGGTTCGAGCCGGGAGCGGGCGTTGTGGCCGCGATTCGTGAGGCGATGCGCGCGAAGCTCGTGCATTACAAATGTCCGCGCGAGATTTATTTTGTCGATGACCTCCCGAAAACGGTGACGGGAAAAATCCAGCGCTATTTGCTGCGGGATCGCGCGAGAGCGGCGGGCGGAGTCGATTCGGGGAAAGGAGTCAGCGGGAGCGGCGAATCTTCTCGTCGGGATACGTGACGCGGCCCCGATAGAGGCGCGCAAACGGCGTGATTTTGTGGCGATTCGGGCGCGACCTGCTGATGATGTGCTTGACCGGCACGCGGCGCGCCGTGAGAGCGTCGGCAATCATGGAGCGATGGCAGCGCCACGGGACCGCTTCGGCGCACATGAGGGCACTGGGTCTGGTTTGCGCGAGTTTCTCCGCGCGCTCAAGGCCTGACGCGAACTCGGGAGTTTGCATATAGTCGGCGAAGCCACGGAAGCTCGCATTGCGCCAGCCCTGATTGATCGAATCCCGCTTCGCATGGCGCAGGCCGCCGAGTTTCTTCAGATGCGTGTACGCGATTCCGGCGGCGCGCAAGGACGGGCCGAGCGACTCGCGGTTGAATTGGGGATTGTGGCGCGAGCGCGGGATGGAGCGAACGTCGATCACACGCTTTACCCCATGTGACATCAGAGTCTCGATGAACTCCTGGATGGGCCTCGTGGAATGCCCCACGGTGAAGATTTCGAATTTCTTGTTTTTGTCTCGCGTTCGCATCGGTTCCGGGTCCATCATATCGCTGCGGAGTTCGAACGCGGCGAATTGTTCTTTAGCGAGCAGCCGTTCGCAAGGATAATAAGATCCTTCCCATTTCCCGGGAAGCGCCCCTCACTCGCGGGCGCACGGAAAGGACCGGAAACTTCATGCCTGAGATCGAGGCGCTATTCTGGGACAACGGCGGCGTGATTCTCACAAACGGGTGGGATCGCGGCGCGCGCAAGCGAGCGGTGGAAAAGTTTCATCTCGACTGGGACGATTTCGCCGACCGGCACGAACTGATGTTGAACGCATTTGAAACGGGGCAGGCGACTCTCGATCAATATTTGCAGCGAACCGTTTTCTACCGGCCCCGGGATTTTACTCCGGATGATTTCAAGGCGTTCATGTTCGCGCAATCGCAGCCGTTTCCGGAAGCGCTGCAGTTTCTGGGACAACTGGCGTCGGCGCGCAAATACATCATGGCGGCGCTCAACAACGAATCGAAAGAAATCAACGAGTACCGCATCTCGCAATTCAAGTTACGGAATTACTTCGAAGCGTTTTTCAGCTCGTGTTATCTGGGCGTTCGCAAACCCGACATCAAGATTTACCAGCGAGTGATGGAAATTACGCAGCGCCGGCCGTCCGCCTGCGTGATGATTGACGACCGGGAACTGAATCTCGAGTGCGCTCGCGAGTTGGGCTTGCAGACGATTCAAGTGAAGGACCTTGCGCAGCTGAAGGCCGATCTCGCGAAGCTCGGCGTCAAGCTCGAGCAAAACGAGCCGAGTAAAACTAGCCGTCAGGTGGAGAAGCGATGAAACTCGAGACGCGCGTTTTTCCGAATATCGAAGCGCTCAGCGAAGCCGCGCTCGCGGAAATACTTCGGATCCTGACGGATGCGGTGGCGACGCGCGAACGCTTTTCCATCGCGCTGGCCGGCGGGCATACTCCCGCGAAGCTCTACTCGCTCTGGGCGGAAAAATATAAGACGCAAACTCCGTGGGATCGCGTCCATCTTTTCTTCGGCGACGAGCGGTTCGTGCCGGAGGACGATTTGCTCAGCAATTACCGGATGGCGCGAGAAACTTTGATCGCGCAGGTGCCCATACCCGCGGAAAACGTTCATCCGATGCTGACGAATTTCCCGTCGGCCGAGAAAGCCGCGGAAGCATACGAGGTGGAGCTTCGAAAGTTTTTTGGCGAGGGTGCGCTCCCGGCATTTGACGTCCAGCTGTTGGGCCTGGGCGTCGAGGGACACACGGCGTCGCTATTTCCCGGGTCACCGGCCCTCGAAGAGCAGCAGAATTGGGTTGCAGCCGTCACGGTGCCGGCGGAACCTCCGCAGCGGTTGACGCTGACGCCTGTCGTGTTGAATCAAGGACGCAATACATTTTTCCTCGTGGCAGGTGATAACAAGCGCGAAATTCTCGCCGCTCTCCGAAACGAATCCGCACCGGAAACGAGTCAGTATCCAGCGGCGCGAATTCGCCCCGCCGGACGGGTCGTTTGGTATCTGGATCAAGCTGCCGCAGACTAAAAACCTGCTCGATCACCGAAAGCCAAAAACCGTTTCGGGAATCCGCGCGGAAAAGGGAATTGCCGAGCGCCTTCCCAAGTTTCTTCCGTCCAATCAGCCGCCATCCGACGATCCATCTCTCGTGCTCAATTGACATCGCTCGAACTGTACGCGCATGACCTTCGAGACAGTTTCGCCTGTCGCTTCGTACTATTGACCGAGATAATTTTGCACTCTACGATGAATTTCGTAGGCATCGAGCGTTCAAATTCTTGGCCGGAATATGGGATTTTCCCCCGTGTTTCGTATCAGTTCCACGGGGAGCACTTCAGGATGTCACTACTCGATCTACCGCGAGACATAAGAGCCAGGCGCAAGCGACGTGGTTCGCGCATGAACTCCCGCGTGCCCGTGTCAATCGAATGGAACGGGCGGCAGGGTACGCTCCATTTTGAAACAGGCTTTACACGCGTCGTCAATTCCTACGGCTGCCTTCTGGTGAGTCCAAGGGAACTCGACTTGCAGCAGAGGCTGCGGGTGACGAATCTGGCCACGCGACAAACAGAGGAAGCGGTCGTCGTCTGGAAAGGTGTGGAGCGGCCGGACGGTTGGGATCTGGGGGTAGAGTTCGTGGCGGCCGATCTGGAATTCTGGGGTATGGACCTTTGAAAATTGAAAATCTGAAGTTAGCGCCTGCAAGAGCAGGAATGCCGCAGTTGAAGTCTGCTCCGACGCCCGCAACGTCGGGCCCACAAGCGCCGAACTTGCCGCCAAAGCCTGCGCCGAAACTGGCGCCATCTTCTGCGGATCCAGCCGCGGCGGCGACAGGATCAAAGCACACGGTTGCAGGCGAAGAGCGGCGGCGCAGTCAACGCGTGCTGCTGCGGGTGCGCGCGAACGTCCACGTGGCGCTGAAGGGAGTGGCCACGACCTTTGAGGTGACTACGCTGAGCGTGAACGATCACGGAGCGCTCATCGTGATGCCTCGCACTCTCTCGATTGATTCTCGCGTGGTCCTCGAACACACCGTCTCCCGGCAGCGAGTGACTTGCAAAGTGGTGCGCCCGGCGCGAGACATGCCGGAAGGATTTCACGTGGCGCTGGAATTTGACTCGGCCGAACCGAATTTCTGGGGAATTGCGTTTCCACCGTCAGACTGGCGCCCACCCGACGATCTGTAGCAAATTCTTCTGTGGCGCGACAAACGGCGATGCGATCAGGAAGAGAAGGGAAGTTTTGCCAGATCGAGATTGCCGCCCGACAGAATAATTCCCACCTTTTTGCCTTCAGCACCAAGCCTTCTCAAAAGCGCAGGAGCGGCAGCCACCGCTCCGGAGGGCTCCACAACCAGCTTTGTCCGCTCCCAGAGCAGCAGCATGGCAGATATGATTTCTTCCTCGGTGAGCGGACAAATCTGATCCACGCGCTCTCGTAGAATTGAAAACGTAAGCGGGGAAAGCACAGCGCGGAGCCCGTCCGCGATTGTTTCGTTCGGCGAGGCGGCTTCGATGTGCCCGGATGCGAGCGAGCGGTACGCGTCATCCGCATTGCCAGGTTCGCCGGCTGCCACGCGAATCTGCGGCCGCAAACTCTTGGCCGCGATCGCGGTTCCCCCCAGCAGCCCTCCGCCGCTCACCGGAGTACAAATCACGTCGAGATCGGGCACTTCTTCCAGTAGTTCGAGCGCTGCGGTTCCCTGGCCGGCGATCACGCGAACATCGTTGTAGGGATGAACGAGATGCGCTCCCGTCTTATTCATTACGGCCGCTGCCGTAGCCTCGCGCGAAGCGAGGTTCGGCTGGCATTCGGTAATTTGGCCGCCGTACATTTCGACCGCGCGTTTTTTCGCTGCCGGCGCATTCGACGGCATCACGATGAAAGCCGGAATGCCGCGCCAGCGTGCAGCCAACGAAAGCGCAGCCGCGTGATTGCCGGACGACGGCGCCACTACGCCGTTGCGCGCCTCTTCGTCGGTGAGCGAGAAGACTGCGTTTGTCGCACCGCGTATTTTGAACGAGCCGGTTTTCTGCAGATTCTCGCACTTGAAATAGAGTTGAGCGCCGGCGATATCGTCGAGCGAAGCGGACGTGACGACGGGCGTGCGGTGAATGCGAGGCGAAATGCGGCGGTGCGCCGCGCGAATCGCTTCAATGTCCGGAGCAATTGTGAGTGACTGCGTCGCCATGGGACGTCCCAAGTGCATTATGGCACAACTCGCCAGACACGAATCGCGCACGACGCGTCGATCAAACTTTTTTCTCGCGCGATCGCATTAAATCCTTGACTGCCCTTGTGGAGGGTGCGATTCTCGGCAAACCCCTTCCGGAAGTATTTCCTCAGACAGTCTTACTTGATTTCGCCCCAGGAGGCACCATGTCCAGCGACGAACGACGTATTGCACCCCGGAAGACATTCTCAATTCCAATCCGAATCAGCTCTCGCGGGATCGAATCGGTCGCAACTGTAGCGGCGGGAGCGTCGGCGGCATCGAGAAGCGTTGCGTCAGTTACTTCGATGAGCAGCAGCGCGCACGCCACAGGCCCTGCACGCGTTTTGGATATGCAGATCGGAGAAACCGTGAATCTGTCCGAGCGGGGAATCTATTTCAGATCAGCTCAGTACGTAAAAATCGGGCAGTCGGTGGAAGTGTACCTCACACTTCCGCGCGAGCTCACGGGCCGAAATCCCGAGGCAGTACGATGCTGCGCCAGAGTCGTACACATCGAGCCGGATACAGACGAGCGGGGGTGGCGGGGAGTAGGCGCGTCGGTGGAACGATTCGAATCCCTCCAGCGATTTCGCAGCTGGGACAATTAACCTTCGCGAGCGCGCTTTTATTTTGGCGTGCGGCCCGGCACGGTAAACGTAATTTTCGCCGCCGTCGAATTCGCGAAGCGGTCGAACACCTGGACAGCAATCGTGTGTTCTCCGGGCGCGAGCCCCGGGAGCTGAATCTGGTAGGTTTCTTTTGGCGCGTCCGAAAGAAGCCCGACGGGGAACACCATCAGCCAATCGCCGGCGTCAACGCTGTACTGTGTGTGCTCGATGGCAGCGGACGGGCTGATCGCATCAAACGTAACTTTTACATTTGGAGAGTTCGCTTCCGCTCGCAGATTTTCGATGCGCGGCGGCGTATTCGCAATCTCGAAGCGGTCGGCTTCGCGCTCCGTTGATAGCGCTTGATCGGGCGGATTCGACGGCGAGTCCGAGCCAACGATTTTCACATAGTAAGGCCCGTCCGGCATCGTCGAGGTATCCCAGGAATAAAATCGCTGCGTGATCTTATCCTTCAACAAGCGCCAGTTCTGCTCCCCTTCGCCGCGGTAGTAGACGGCGAAAATTAAATCGTCATCGTTGTCGTCGTGAGCGCTCCACACCACGCTCTGATAGCCCTTGTCCTGAAATCCCTGCGGCGGGACATCGATTTTCTGCTGCAAGTTGGCCGCGGCGGCGGGAAACGTGACGACCCCGGCGCGCTGCGGCATTCGAACCTGCGCGGGCACGGGAGTTCCCGGTCCGCCCACTTGCTGCGCGAATCCCTGCACGCGAACGCCCGGATCCTGAATCGCGACGTCATCAATCTCCGGCGCCACGTTCTTCGGCTGGTACGCGATATTTACCCAGGAAACGTTGGGAGCGCCCCCGTGGTCTGTATCGAGGAATACCGCTTTCCATTGTACGAATCGCGCCGGCGGACAATTGATTGCTTCGCCGGATGCGTTCTTGTAAGGGCCGGACCACGCGCTCCAGTTTTTCTCGGGACTCGAAGTGTTGCCCGAGCGAACGTAGAACGCAACTTTCCCGGAAGCGGCGCCGTTATCGCCCCACCACGTGAGCCGTCCCCAGTGCGAAAAAATCTTGGCGTCAAAGGTGTCGGACTCAAAACTCCCCTCGGTTTCAAATCCGGGGCCCATCGTAAAAATCTTTCCGGGATTTGCAGTGGCGACATAAATCTTTCCGCCCGGGCCGGGAACAATGCTCGTCACCTGGGCGGAAGCTGTCTTCGCGACGATGGAGTAAATATTCGGGCCGTTCAGTTCGATGATGGTTCCTTTGTTTCCAGTTCCCAGCAAAACCTTCCCCGCGGGCGAGAGCCCCATCGAAAAAACGAGATCGTCCCGCGAAGTCCACACGGAATCGGGCGAGCCGTCAGGCGAGATCTTCACCACCTCAGAACCGCCGGACGTGGACGGGAAAAACGGAAACTGTGCCTGTCCGGGCGCCTGAATCTGAGTGACAACGATTCCGGACTGCTGGGGCGTGACGAACGGCTGCTGCTGCGGCGAAGGACTCGGAGAGCCCATCGCAGGCGCATTCGCAGCTCGATTCTTTTCGCCGATGGCGCTTGCGTAGAGATTGCCGGTGGCGTCGGTTAGCAGCGCCGTGACTTCCTTCTTGCTGGTCTCGTAGAGCACGAACGGCGCGCCAGCATCGGGCAAGCCTTGCGGATTTTTGCGCGAGATCTCGATCCGAAGAATCAGGCCATTGGGATCAGTGCCCACGAGCAAATTACCTTTGGCATCGAACGCCAGCGAACGCGCGTGGCGCTCATCGCTCTGGTAGAAAAGCTTTCCCTTGCCGTCGGCACCAACAACGAAGATCTGGCCGGAATCGCCGGTGGCCACGAACAGCGCGCCCTGCGAATCAATCGCGAGCGCCCAGATATATTTCATTTTCGGCTCGAAAAAGATGCTCTTCTGGCCGTCGGGCGTCACTTTGTAAACTTTTCCGTCCGGCGAAGTCCCGACGTAAAGGTTGTCGTGCGAATCGAACGCGATGGCTTGCGCCGCGAGTTCCTGCGCTTCGAATACAACGGTGGGTTTGGCGGGATCGTCGAAGCGGAGCACTTTCGCGTCCGAGCCGCCCGCTGCGTAGAGGCGTCCTTTAGAGTCCACGCGCAAAGTCCAGAGATAGGCGAGATTGGGATCAGAGAAGGATACGAAGCGCGGCGCGGGCATCAGCTTTCCGTCGCTGCGAATCGCCACGCCTTTCGCCGTCCCTTTTTCAAATTCGTTGGCGTCGGATTGCCGCCAGGTGCGGGTGTGCTCGGCTCGGGCCGGAACTGCGGAAACCGTATTCAGTCCAACCGCCAGCAAACACACGAGAATCGTTCGCCCTATCTTCAAGCGGGATCTCCTTTCGCTCCGGATGTCACTTGACTGTGATCGTCAGCGTGCGCTCGCCGGCGATCACCTGGTGCATTTCGACGGACCACTCGCCGGCTTTCGATTGAGAGAGCAAGCGCGCGCCGCCAACATTCTGGCGCTGGTCGAAGACGTTGATGGCGGACGACGGCGCGTTGGGCATTTCCTTATCTTCGACGAGCAGAGTCGGCGTCGGCTGCAGCAGCGTCGCGTACAGGCGGTCGTTCTGCCTCGAGCGATTGATCAGATTGATCAGCTCCTCGAGACCGGGAAGTTGCGTCTGCGCGTTTCCCGTAAGAATCTGAACATTACGATTCAATGTATCGGCATCGCTGACCACAAGTTGCAGAGTTCCGCGGGCCGACTGCGCTGGAATCGTTACCGGGATTTCCTGAATGAATGACGCGCCGCGGTAGGGCCGCAACTGGACTTTGACGGCAACCGTTTCGCCGGGCCTCACTTCGCTTTTTTCCACCCAGGCGTTATCAATCGTCGCGATGCGGCGCTCGGGCATCGTCGTGACGCGAATCTGAATTTGCTCCACGTGCGGAAGTTCGTAGGGATTTGAATAAATCCGCGCGAATGCGCTCTGCACGGAGGTGGCGACAAAAAATCCCGTGGGTACGGGGACGTCGGCGGGCGCGAAGAGATCTTCGAGTCGCACCGGGGAATGCCCCTTGATCATAATCGAGCCATCCATCGCGAGCGTCGATCCTTCGCCGTAAGCGGGGCTGGCGACGATTCCGTTGAAGGTCGCAAGCGCGACGAGAAGCGGCGTCAGTTGCGGGCTTTCGATTACCTCGAAATGAAAATTCTTCTCGCCGGAAGGCGTGACGAGGTGCACGTCGAGCGGAATCATCGGCGGCCCCGCCCCGAGTTTACCCATTACGGCGGTGAGCCGATCTTGCGTCAGGGTTCCGATCAATCCGCCCGTGGACATGATTTTCGTGGACGCCATCGAGGAGGCCAGGGTGAGAATCACGTGGCCGCGCGTGAGCGGCAGCGCGACGGCGCCAAAGCCGAAAATCGGATGGCCGCAGGCGAGCACCTGGTCGCCGACAACCGTCGTCACCGTACATCCCGGCGCGATGGAAAGATCGCCGCGAATGAGTTCCATGCCGACCATGTCGCCGGGTTTGATTTGAGCGTCTTCGGGAGAGGGAGCGGCGGTGCCGCCGGCCATCATCGTCATGCCCCAGGCCGAAAGCTGCTTTCCGAATTGCGCGATTGTTTCGGGATAGAGGCCGGTCGAGACGAGGGGCGTTTCAATCGGGACTAGAAATTGGCCGGAGCCTGCACTCGTCGGAACGCTCAACTGGCGAGCGTAACTCTCGGGAAGCGCAATGCGCTCCTCGGCGATGGACGCGGGTTTGGTGGGCGTCGCGCCGGGTATCGGAGTGGCCGGAAACGCGGCGGCTTTTTCGACATCGAGCATGTTTTCGATAGGCGTGACGCCGCCGATTGCCTCTTTCGTAAAAACGCCGAGCTTCAGCGACAACGCTCCTGCAAGTTTTCCGTCGAAGTAAACGGGGCTGCCGCTCATGCCGGCAACGACGCCCGTGTGCTCCACTTTTTCCCCGATTAGCTGGACGAGAATCACGTCTTGTTTGGGGCCCAGGGCGTTGTGGAGCGTGCCGAGAACCACGAGGTCGATTTTCTCGATGCGATCGCCCTCAAAAATCGTGTACGCGACACCCTTCATACCCGGTTGAATCTGGCTCAGGGGCATGGTTTCGGCCGTATCGCCGCCACGGAGCGGGAGAAGTGAGCCGAAAAAGAGGAACGATAGGATAACGACATGCAGTTTTCGCAGCGTCTTGGGCATGAACCTTTGATGATACGCGGAGGAATATCGGGAAGCAAATGAGCGAGTTTCGTTGTTGCTGATTTGGTTCTCTTGCGCTCGTCGCGACGTTTGGGAAAGCAGCGCCGCTCGCAAGCGGCCTCCTGCGGCGGTGAATTCAGATGGCGAAAGTGGCGTGCTAGAATTGCGCGGTGGGAAAGAGGATCATTTCACCCGGAGGACATGTAACCGGCGTCGTCGAACTTCCGGGCGACAAATCCATCTCGCACCGGTATGCGATTTTGGCAGCGCTCGCGGAAGGACGCAGCGAGATTTTGAATTACGCGACGGCGGCTGATTGCCGGAGCACGCTCGACTGCCTCCGGAACCTGGGCGTTGCGATGGAAGTGAGTCGCGAACGCGTCCTGATCGTGGGCAAGGGTCTGGACGGGTTGAAATCTCCGCGCCGCGCGCTCGATGCCGGCAATTCGGGTAGCACGATGCGCATGCTTGCGGGAGTGCTCGCCGGGCAGCCGTTTACTTCCACGATTACCGGTGACGGTTCGCTGCGCAAAAGGCCGATGCGTCGCGTCTCTGATCCGCTGCGGCAAATGGGCGCTGAAATTCGCGGACGCGACGGCGATCTGGCGCCGCTTGAAATTCATGGCGGGAACCTGCGCGCGATTGACTACACGCTGCCCGTTCCAAGCGCGCAGGTGAAGTCCGCGATTCTGCTCGCCGGGCTGTACGCAGACGGAGTGACCACCGTTCGCGAACGGGTCCGCACGCGTGACCATACCGAACTCGCGCTCCGCGAATTCGGCGCCACACTCGATACCGCCAAAGAATCCATTCGCATCCACCCGCGTCCGAAACTCGAAGCCCGCCAGCTCACGGTGCCGGGCGACCTCTCCGGAGCGGTTTTCCTCGCTGCTGCGTCGCTCGTATTGCCCGGTTCGTCGCTCATGCTTCACAATGTGGGCTTGAACCCCACCCGCACGAAGGTGCTCGATTTCCTGATTTCGATCGGAGCGCAAATCAATCTCGCTTCGGTGCAATTGCGCAACGGCGAACTCATCGGCGACCTTTCGGTGCGCCACTCGCCGCTCTCCGGCGGAAGTATTGCCGGCGCACAAGTGGCGGAAATGATTGACGAATTGCCCATGCTGGCCGCGCTCGGCCCTTACACCGAGAAGGGAATCGAGATTCGCGACGCCGAGGAATTGCGCGTGAAAGAAAGCGACCGGATCGCGACGCTCGCGGCGGGACTGCGCCAGATGGGCGCTGGAGTCGAGGAGTATCAGGACGGAATGCGCGTGGCCGGCCGGTCCGCTGGGAAATTGCGCGGCGCGAAAGTGGACCCGCACGGCGATCACCGCATTGCGATGGCGCTATCGGTGGCGGCACTCGGAGCGGAAGGCGACACGGTGATACGAGGCGCGGAGTGCGTGGGGATTTCTTTCCCGGAATTTTTCGCGACGCTCGAGCGCCTGCGCGGCGCGCCGGCTCCAGAGGGGCATTCGGAAACCTAGGATGACTTATGCAAGGAGATCGTGCCGTAACTCGTCGCGATCGTGATTTTCGGTCCGTGCGATCCGACTGTGCCGCTCAGTCGCCCCGTGTCGCTTTCGTTTGCCAGTTTCAGCGACGAATCCTCGAAGTCGCTTTGAACCTCCCCCGAACGTGACGTTGCGGAAATCACGAAGCTCGATTTCGAAGGCAGCGTGATATCCACTCCGCCCGAATCATTTGCGATGTTGATCTCTTCGTGTGGGGGCTGGGCGTAACGCACCTCAATGTCGCCGTGAGAATCCGTGATGTCGAGCCGGTCGGCCACGTTTTCCACCTGAATATCCTTGTTGTGCGTGACGAGCTTCGCAAATCCGGCGACGTCGGAAATTTCAATCTCGCCGGAATCTAGCTGCAGCTGGCCGGTAAGATGGAGCAGAGTAAGGTCGGTAAGCTGCGTTGCGTAGTGAGTGGTCTTCGTTACGTTGCGCACGCGAATCGGCCCGTAGAAATCTCCCTCCAGCAGGGCATCGCCCGCTACGTCCGAAATATCGATCTGGCTGCCTTTACCGGTAATGCGTACGTTCCCCGGAACGTCCGAGATGCGCGTGTCGCCCTTCTGCAACTGCACGCTCACGTCGGAGCCCGCGTCATGAATCTCCACATCGCCATTCTGCGTCGACGCAGTGATCGTTCCGCCGACACCGGAAATATTGATATCCCCGCGAGCGCTCGTAGCCGTGAGCGAGATTTGTTTCGGCACCTCGATGTCGAGGTCCACGGAAACGCTACCCTTCGTTTCGCTCTGATTCACCGGATGCACCACGTACCCGCCGCTCGAGTGCTCAATCACCACTCGCACGCCTTTCAATCGTTCCCGCGCCGTCGATTCGGTCGGCGCCGAGGCTGACTTGCTCACGACTACCCGAATCTCGTTGCCGTCTCCTGCGTGAATCGTGAGATCGCCGCGGCCCGTCTGCACCGTCACTTGCGATCCGGCAGGGATCGTTTGCGCGGGAAGCTCGTCGTTATCGGAATGCCGGTGGGAGAAGACGTCGATATTGTCGAACTCTAGATCGGGATTTTTGGACCGGACAATGTCCGCGATCCATATTCCCCCCAGCGAAGCGACCAGCAACACTAGCAAAGCAGCTTCACCGCCGGTAAGCGCCGGTGGACGAACGCCCCCCGCACGCTCCGCCGAGAGGTGGTCCACTAATTTCGCGATTCCCCAAACGATCAGCAAGATCGGCCAGTAGCGCCCAATCAGATGACCGATCCCAAGCTCGGGATCGAACCGGTGCAGAAGAAAAAGAACTCCCAGCAGAATCAGCAGCAGCCCGGCAAAAATCGAGCTCCGTTGCTGCGGCTGTGGCTGCGGTTGTGGCTGCGGTTGTGGTGCAGGCTGAAGCTGTCCGCCGGTGCTCACGACCCGATGTGTCCTTCCCGGGAGGCCATTGCCTGCGCCACCAGAACGATTCCAGCGACGATCAGCAGAATGGGCCAGAGGTCGCCGATGCTGAAGCGCGAGTATTCCCGGATCAGGAAGAGCGCGCCGACCGTAATGAGCATCACAGGCCCCATCAATCCGCGGATACGGCAGTTCGCGCAGGTGCAGCGGGATTTAATTACGTCAGACATCAATTTGCTCCTAAATTTGTTCCTAGGCGTTTTTTCCCATGCGGTCCCACACGAGCCAGCCGCCGAGCGCAATCAGCCCGATCGGCCACGCCTTCTCGATCCAGTCGGTCTGCAGCAGCCCGAAATTGGAAAGCAGAAAGAGCACGCCAATAAAAATCAGCAGAAACGCCCCGATTGGCTTTGCGCCTGTTCCTTCCACGAGCGCTCCGGGTTCCGCCTGTCCCAGCCGGCGAGCTTTCGCCACGCGGTAAGAATCGATCGGCATATAGAAATAGAAGCAGCCGAGGATGATTCCCAGGAATGCCGTAATTCCGCCCGGCGTATCGCCGTGGAATGTCGCCGCGATCAAACCGCCGAAGATGAGCACCTGTATCAACGCCTTCACGTATTCGCCGTTGTACACTGCGCCGAGACCGGGAATGAAGCCGAGCGTGGCCGCGAGTGCCGGATTCGTTTCCGTCGGCACTGAACCTGCGCCGCCGGGACCGCCCGCCGCCAGAAGGCCCGCGAGACATTCTTCGTCGTAGAGCGCTCCGCGCACCTCGCGCGTGCACTCCGGGCAGAGTGCTTTCCCGCAGTTCCGGCAATAACCGGTGGCCTCCCGATCGGTATGCACAGCGCAATTCATTGAGGGCTCCAGGCAAAAGTTGCGACGACGTTGCCGGGCACACTGGACGGCAGAAGCGCGGCAAACATGCTTCCCCCGCGTACCTGGCTGCGGTCGCGCGGTGGATCTTTCTCCGATTTTTGCTGCGGCGTCGTCTGCTGCGGAGATCGCTGCTCGGGCAGCGGCGCGGACGCGGGGGAAGGTTCAGGTCCCGGCTGCAATCGCGATTGAATCTCGTAAACCACCCGCAGGTCGTTTACAAACTTCGCGCTGCGGGCATAAGTGAGGTGCACTTGCCGGTTCGCGGAACGAACGATGCTCGTGGGGCTGAAATCGGCTCGCTTGAGTTTCGCGGGTGTTACTCCTGACGTATGAATCACGATGGCGAGCGTCGCAGCCACCGTCACAACACCCATCACGAAGCGCGGCTGCCACAGCACCGGCACCCATGAAAACCACTTCTTCCAGCCTCCGCTCTGCGTCCGCGGCCCGATGGTGGCGTCGAGAATATTCTGAACCAGATCCGCTGGCTCTTCGATCTCCCGCAACTGATGGAGTTGGCCGACGAGTCCGCCTACCTGCGCGACCAACTGCGCGCAATTCCTGCACCCGCCCGAATGAACTGCGAAGGCGGACGCCTCGGCGGGCGAGAGTTTGCCGTCGAGGTAATCGCTCAACCGCTCTTCCGAGAATTTGCAGTTCCAGTCCATATCGCTCGCTCCAATACACTGCCTATCCAAACTGCCCTATCTACGCTGGCCGGAGTCCCATCTCTTCCAAAATTCTCGCCAGCTCGATCCGTCCCCGGTTGATTCTCGATTTTACCGTGCCTTCCGGTACCGCCAGCACAGTTTGAATCTCGTTGTAATCCAGGCCCTGCAAATCGCGCAAGATCACTGCCTCCCGCAATTCCGGCGAAAGCCGCGCCAGCCCGCGTTGCAGTTGCACGCTCAATTCCGCCGATTCTGCCAGCTTGTCCGGCGTTCGCGCCTTCGAATGCTTTTCCTCGAGTACGGGCATCGCATCGTCAATGGAGTCCGTCATGCGATCGTGGCGCGTCCGGCGGTAATGATCCACCAGCAAGTTGCGCGTCACGCTTGTCAGCCACGTCGGAAACGCCCCGTACGCCGCCCGGTAACTCGGAAGCGTGCGATAGATGCGCAGGAACACTTCCTGGCTCAAGTCCTGGGCATCCGTCGAATTCCCCGTGAACCGGTAGCATAGGTTGAACACGCGCCGCGTGTGGCGTCGCACGAGTTCCTCCCAGGCCGGCCCTTCGCCCCGGAGACATTGCTGTACCAGTTGAGCGTCGGGCTCCAATCTTCCTCAGCCTCGCAGCTTTCTTCACCTCTCGGCCTCAATGATGAAACGCAAAATGGGGTCGAAAAGTTCCACGGCGTCGCGGTGCATCTTAGCTGTCCAGCGCGCGCGAATACAAGCGGCCTGAGCGGGCCAAGGCAGTCATCGCGAAAGGGCGCCTTGACACCTTTGGAATGTAACTGTTAGCGTCTGCCACGAATGCCTCACAAGTCGCGTAGGTATGTCCCGGTCCTTATCGCATTCCTTGCCATTGGATTCATCGTCTTCGAGTTTCGACATTCGGCCACGCTGAAAAAATTCAATTGGGGGATGGTAGCTGAGTCCCTCCGCCACGCAAACCTCTCTCTTCTGCTGCTGGCGATCGTTGCGATCTACGTCTGTTACGCGATTCGCGCGCTGCGCTGGATGCAATTCTCGCGCACGCTCGGCCCCACGCATTTCTGGAATGTGTACAACGCCACGTTGATGGGCTTCACCAGCATGTTTTTGCTCGGCAGGGCGGGTGAGCCGATTCGGCCGGTACTGATCGCGAAGAAAGATTCACTTCCGGTGGCCGGAATGTTTGGTGTCTTTTTTCTCGAGCGAATCGCGGACATAGCAGCGACGGCGGTGCTCGCGGGCCTGGCGCTGGTTCTCTTCCATGGACGGGGCCTGGAGAACGATCGAAATGCGCATCTGATGACCTTCGCCGGCTCGATCGGGCGGCTGCTGCTGTACGGGCTTCTGGTCGTGATTGCGCTCCTGGTTTATTTCCGTTTTCACGGCGCTCAGCTACTGTCGAAGGTTCTGCGAAATCCCCAATGGCGGACCGGATGGCGCGAGAAGATTGTGGTGATTGTGGAAGGATTTAGCGAGGGGCTGCAGGGAATTCGCACCTGGTATGACTTATTCATGCTCGTTTTGTACACCACGATCCATTGGGTTTTGGTGGCGTTCGTCTATCTCTGGGTAGCTCACGCTTTTGGTGGATCACTCGCAAAGCTGGATATCGCCGGCGCGTTGCTCGTCCTCGCGTTCGCATTAGTCGGCTCGGTGGCGCAGTTGCCGGGCGTCGGCGGCGGCGCGCAGGCCAGCACGATTCTTGTATTGACGTTGATTTTTGGAGTAGAACAGGAGCCGGCTGTGACTGTCGCGATGGTAGTCTGGCTGGTTTCGTTCGCCTCGTGCTGCCTGGTGGGCTTGCCGCTGATGCTTCGCGAAGGCTGGTCGATGGGAGAACTGAAGCGCATGGTACGCGAACAGGAAAAAGCCGGCGAAGCAGTTCTGCTGGCCGACGCCGAACAACATCCCGGGCGTCCGGAAGAGAGGCCTCATTGAAGTGTCCTTTTTGCGCGCACCTCGATGACAAGGTAGTGGACTCGCGTGAGGCGCGTACCGGCGACCTGATTCGCCGCCGCCGCGAATGCTTGAAGTGCAATCGTCGCTTCACTACTTACGAGCGCATCGACGAAATTCCCTACATGGTCATCAAGAAGGATGGCCGCCGCGAAAAATTCGAGCGCCAGAAGATTTTGCAGGGATTGCTGAAAGCGTGCGAGAAGCGGCCGGTGCCGGTCGGCAAGCTCGAGACCATCGTGGACGAGGCGGAGGCGTTCGTAAGCGAAGCGCCCGAGCGCGAACGCACCACTTCGGAAATCGGCGAGCAGCTGATGAAGAGCTTGAAGAAGCTCGACAAGGTCGCCTACGTGCGCTTCGCGTCCGTCTATCTCGATTTCAAGGACGTGAAGGAATTTATGGACGAGCTGAAGGGCCTGCTGAAGGATCGCGCGAAGAAGTGAATTCGAGTTACTGCGCCTGCCACACTCCCGCCGCGAATTTCTTGATCGTCTTGAAGCCGAGATGTTCATAGAGCTGCACCGCGGAAGTGTTGACTGCCGTCACCGTGAGCGACAGCCACTCATATCGCCGCCGCTGCAGCGCCTGAATCGATGCTTCCATCAGCGCGCGGCCCACGTGGTGCCCCTGGTATCCGGGCAGCACGCAGATTTGCGTCGTGTGGCCCACTCCTGCCTGCACAGTCGAAGTAAGCACCATGCCAACCAGCCGGTCGCCCGTGGCCGGACGCACCAGGAACGACGCTTCCGGCAAGAACTGCCCGCATCCAGGCAAAATCACGATGTTGCGCAGAAACTTCATCCCGCCCGCTTCGCGTGCGGTACTGGTCGTTGATTTCGCCGTCCACGTGATCGGCGTAGGCAAGCTGGATCAGCTTGGCGGCGGACTCGAACGCTCGGTCGGTCCAGGGCTCGATGCGCAGCCCGCTCGAGAGCGGCTTGTCGCTCAGTTTGGCGTCCGCAAGCCGTAGCAGCATGAACTGCCGCGTGTGCAGCCGGAGTTGCTTCGAGAGAAATGCGGGATCGAACTCGATGCCGAAAGGCATCAATTGCGCTTCGATGCGCTCGAGCCGCGGCGTGGCCCGTAACGCCGTCAACATCTCGTTCAGAATATCGCGCGTGATGGGAGACTGCGCGTAATCGGAAGCGACGAACAAGCCCCCGATCAGCCCTTTGTGATCTTCGAGGACGTAGAACCCATATCCCGCGGGACGCCCGTCGTCCAGCGCGAGATAGCCGTTCAGCGAGCGCGAATCGATGAATTTCCGGATCAGGTCAATCGACGGACGATAGTCCCAATGCAGCTCGTCGCGCCAATGGCGCGCTTCCTCTTGAAACAGCACATCGAGGGTTCTCGAATGGACCTGCCGGAGGTCGACAATCTGCATTTACGCCCGCGCCACTCCCGGATTTCATTATAGCTGCGCCGGGCGAAAGAACCCAAACGAGTGTGCGAGTTGGAAACGGTAGCGCCCTCGGAACGGTACGGCACGAGAATTGTGCTAACATGCGTTCATCGCGGCGCGGGAGTCGAGCGCTCGCGCTCAACGGATGGCCGTCCTATCAGAGCTACGCTATCCCACAACGCGCCCCGCCAAAGTTCTTTCCGCGCTGATGGCGATAATCCTGTTCGGCTTCGTTTCGATTGCTACCGTATCGGGCTTCCTTCTCTATCAGATTCTCAAGCCGACGCGCTCCACATCCAACTACGACTTGAACGTCATGATGGGGCACCCGAATCCGCTCACGTTTTCGATTCCTGGAGAACCGGATCGCGAGGGCTGGTTTTTCCCCGGCTTGCGTGGCGCTCCCACGATCGTGGTTTGCCACGGCTATCTTTCGCAACGGGCGGACGTGCTGACGCTCGTCTCGGCTTTGCAGGATCACCAGTTCAATGTGTTCGTGTTCGATTTTATGGGCCACGGTACGAGTCCGGGCATCACCACGCTCGGTTATCGCGAGACGGCTGAACTCCAAGCCGCCGTCCAGGCGCTCTCCACGCGCGACGATGTGGATGCGAAGCGTTTCGGCCTGTGGGGCGTGGATCTGGGCGGGTATGTCGCGCTGGAAGTAGCGGCGGCCGATCCTCGCATCAAGGCTCTCGTGGCCGACAATGCCTGGAACGATCCGCGCAACATGATTCAAATCGAAGTGAAACGCTCCGGCCTCACCGTGATTCCTTACGTCGGCCGCTTTTGCGATTGGGGATTCCGGCTGATGAACTATCGCTACCGCTCCGCGCAGCCGGTTTCGTTGCACCTTGCGAAGACGCAGGGCGTTCCGAAGCTGTTTATTGAGTCCGAGGACCGGCCGCAGCTGTCGGATGAAACGCTCAGAATATTCACTGTCGCTCCGGAGCCGAAACAACTGATTCGTGACCGGTTGAGTTACGCCGAGATGACCGACGACGATCGCCACACCTACGAAAATTCAATCGTCAATTTCTTCCTGCAGAATATTCCGCCCGTTTCCCGCGCGAATCCCTAACGCGGCGCGGGTAGCACCGGCACATACAGAATCCCCACGTACGGTTCATCGAGCGCGCCCTGGAACCGGCCCAGTTTCCTGATTTCCTCAAGGCCCTGCGGGGTCGTCAGCACCAGCGCTGCGTTGGGATCATCCGGCGACCACTTTGGAACCTCGCGCTCGAGATAGAAGTCGAGCCCGTATTCCCACGAACGCGTCAGATTGAACGTGAATACGCGAGCGGGCGGAACCGGAACATAGACTACGTGGAGATAGGGTTGTTCAACTGTTCCCTGAACTCTCCCCAGTTCTATCATTTCTTGCAAGCCCCGCGGCGTCGTCAATACGAGGGCAGGGTCTAAGTCTGAAGGCGACCATTCCGGAATCTCTCGGCCAAAGTAAAAGTTGAGACCGTACTGCCATGAGCGAGTGAGATGGAAGGTAAAAAATCGATCTGAACGGCGATGGTCGCGAAACAGGTTGCGATGGAATCGCGCAGAGGTGTCGAGATCCAACGCCGGAAGCAGGAATGTACCCGATAATTCGACAAGCGCCGCCACTAGGAGCACCGAAAGCCAAAAAGTGCCGCGACTGCGCCTGACTCCGAGACCCGCTATGATAGTTCCGAACAAGATGCCCGCGGACATCAAAGCCAGAGTACTTGTCCCCGAAAAAAAGACTGCAATTGACGGTACCCGATTGATCCAATGCATCGCCGTGATAGTCATGAGCATCCATGTAATGCCAATCGCCGCAATAACCCATTTCGCGGACGATTCGGGCGAACGGGACGATTTCGCGCAAAGACTCGGCGACTCAATCCGACCGCAATCAGAAGCGCGAGCGGCGCAATCGCGGGAAGGATATAACCGGGCAACTTCGATTGCGAAAAGCTGAAAAACGAAAACGGAAATATCGCCCAACACGCAAAAAAGAAACCCGGCGAATCGCTCCAGCTTCGCTCACGCCAAAGCCGCAATCCTTCTTCCCCGGCGGACCACAGCGCCGCTGTCCACGGCAGCAGCCCGAGAATCAAAATCGGCACGAAATACCAGAACGGTTGGCGATGCTGAAATAGAGGCGTGAGATATCGCTCAAAATTGTGCTGGAAAATAAAAATGTGAATGAAATCCGGATTGCGCATCGCGCAAAGGACGTACCACGGAAGAGCGACGTGCAGAAAGCCGCAATCGCAATCGGATGCGCGAGCGGAAGCATCGTGCCACCGTGCTTGGTAAGCAAGAGCCCAAATTCCAATGGCGCCTCCGGCAGAATTATCCCTGCCGGCCCTTTCGCAAGCACTCGCAAGCCCGAGCGCCGCACCGAATAGCGCGAGCGAAGGATAATCCGATGCAGCACGTCCGGGCAAGCAGCGATCTCGGCAGACCGCAACGCTCCGCGTCTTTCCGCAACACTGCCGCAGCGCTCGCCATCCCGAGCGTAAGCGAGCGCTGAACAAGCATATCGGGCGACGCCGCGCGTGCGAATCCAATTGCGGCCACGCTCGTCGAAAAAATCAGCGGCGCAGAATTAACCGGGGAAGCGAGAGGTTCAGCGGCGAACGTCCGTAATATTTCCACCAAGCCATCCGATCGCAATGGCCGTTACCAGCGCCGCGATCGCCGAAGGCAGCCGCGCCGCCCACTCAGCCGGCAAGATGCACCAGAAATCCCGCGCCGGCCGCCCAGTAATACAGCACCGGCTTCTCAAACCACGGCTGCCCGTACAAGCGTGGCGTCACCCAATCGCCCGTCGTTGCCATTGCGCGCGCGATCCACGCATAGCGCGGCTCGTCCGGCCCCACCAGTCCCAATCGCGCCCAGATGGCCGAACAAGCACACGAGCGTCACCAATCCTCACGATAGCACCAAAAGTCGCCGCGTTTCCACTTCAGCGCTACTAAATCTTAAGCATGTTTTCCGGTGTGTCGCCTATTGCGACGTATAATGTCTCATCGACCCTACTGCCACGCCGTCGCATTTCTGATTTACATCCGCCGATCCACATTCCGATTTCAACGGCCCGAGTCTAACATTGCGCCAAACAATCTTTCACCACACATCGCTAGCATCCCGTCGCAACCCTCTTGCATAATGTCGCCCGATGCGAGAATGGCTCGAATACGCCGCTGCGTGGACGGGATTGAAAGCGCTCGGCCTCTTTCCTCGCAGCGCCGCCCGCCAGGTAGGCGCGGCATTCGCAGCGGTCGCGTACAAACTGCGAACGCCGCTCCGCCGCGCCGCGATGTTTAATCTGAATCTCGCATTTCCGGAATCGAGCGAAGGCGCGCGCGAGCAAATTCTCCGGGGCATGATCCGCCAGATCGGATGGATGGCCGGCGAGTTCTCGCAGTTCCCGAAATACACGGCCGCCAATATCTCGCGAATCGTCGAAATCGACGGCGCCGAACATTTCGATAGCGCTCAACGTCGCGGCAAAGGCGTACTTTTCCTCACCGGTCACATGAGTGCCTGGGAACTCGCGCCATTCGCCCACGCGCTCTACGGCCACCCACTCCATTTTCTTGTGCGTCCGGTCGCGAATGCGCGCGTCGACGAACTCATCAACCGCTATCGCTGCCTCTCCGGCAATCGCCCCATAGAAAAAAATCGTTCCGCGCGCGCAATCTTGAAAGTTCTCGCCGATGGCGGCACCGTCGGCATTCTTGCTGACACCAATACCTCACTCGAAGAAGGCGTCTTCGCAGATTTCTTCGGCCGTCCCGCATCCACCACGTCGGGCCTCGCGCGCATCGCGCTGCGCACCGGCGCGGCCGTCATCCCCGGCTTTCTCATGTGGGACGCCGCGCAGAAAAAATACCGCCTCCAGTTTGGGCCCGCGCTCGATCTCGTCCGCACCGGTGACGAAGATTCCGACGTCCGCGAGAACACCGCGCGCTTCACAGCCGTAATTGAAGCATACGTTCGCCGGCATCCCGACCAGTGGCTCTGGGTGCACAAGCGCTGGAAAACGCGTCCGCCGGGCGAGCCGGCTATCTATCCGTTTTGAACGCGCTGGGCCATTTGGAACGCGCGGGGAAAAGCTCGAAACAATTCCTGCGCGGGCAAATCTGCATAAAACGAATACGAGGTTCCCATGAATCGCACAGCCGCTGAACTCGCAAAGCATCTCGAAGCGAACTTAAAAGGCGACGCCAACCAAATCGTCGCGGGCGTGGCCGGGCCGGATCACGCGCGCCCGACCGACGTGATCTATCTCGACGCGCCAAAATTCGCCGCGCGCGCCCAGAAATCACCTGCCCGCTGCGTGATCGCCTCGCCTGGCTCCGTCCTCGCCAATAAAACGGTCATCGAAGTCGCCGACCCGAAATTCGCCTTCGCGAAAGCCTCGGCCTGGCTTCTGCCGCCGCACGAAGCCTCGAAATCCGAAATACACCCAAGCGCGCTCATCTCCCCCACGGCAAAAATTGCCGCCGATGTTTCCATCGGCCCCTACGCCGTTGTCGAAGACCAGGTGGAAATCGGCCGAGGCTCCGCGATCGGCGCCTTCGCTTTCCTCGGCCGCGGTTCGCGCGTTGGTGCCCATTGCATTCTGCATCCGCGCGTCACGCTCTACGCCGGCGCGCGTCTCGGCGATCGAATCGAAATTCACTCCGGCGCCGTAATCGGCAGCGACGGCTTCGGCTACGTTTTTGGCGAAGGCCGCTACTGGAAATTTCCGCAGATCGGCTCAGTCGAAATCTCCGACGATGTCGAAATCGGCGCGAACACCGCCATCGATCGCGGCTCGCTCGAGACGACTCGCGTCGAATCCGGCGTGAAGATTGACAATCTCGTTCAAATTGCCCACAACGTTCAAATCGGCGAACACTCCGTCATCGCCGCGCAAACCGGCATCTCCGGCAGCAGCACAGTAGGGAAGCGCGCGATGATCGGCGGCCAGGTAGGCATCGCCGATCACTGCACGATTGAGGATCACGCAATTCTCGGCGCGCAAGCCGGCATTCCCACCGGCAAGACAATACGCCGCGCGCAAACCGTCTGGGGCACTCCCGCCCGCCCGCTCGATAAATTCAAGGAACAATACGCCTGGTTCGCGCGCCTGCCGGAGCTGGCCGAACGCGTCCGCAAGCTCGAAGCGCGCACGCAATCCACATCCGACCCAAACGCTCTGCGGAATCGCAAATCACGATGACATCACCCCGCCCCCAGCCGCCATTCCCCGGCCGTCTTCTCTCCGTCGGTGGCCAGTGCCGAAAGGTGGGAAAATCCGCGCTCGTCGTTGACATCATCCGAGCCTTCCAAAATTTGAAATGGACGGCCGTGAAAATCACTCCCTACGCCGAATCTGGCTGTCCCGTGAATGGCGAATCCTGCGGGTGTGCCTCGAACGAGCACACCTTCGCCATCCGTGAAGAGCGCGATTCGAGCGGCAACTCCGATACCTCGCGCTTTCTCGCCGCCGGGGCCGAAAAAGCCCTCTGGCTTCAATCAAAAGAACATCGCCTCGCCGATGCCCTTCCCAGCCTCGCGGCCGATCTCGCAAACGCCACTCACGTAATCATCGAAAGCGACGCGCTCGTGAAATTATGGCGGCCGTACCTGTTTCTGATGGTACTTGACCCCTCTAATCCAGATTTCAAGAGTTCAGCCCGTGAAAATATCCCTCTCGCGGACGCTTTCGTCTTGCGTTCGCCAGTTAACCCATCTGATACCTCTCCCAACGCGATCGCCGCCATCGCAAAACCAAAATTTCTTCAGCCCTTGGGCTCCGCATTCCCCGCGGAACTTTACCGGTACTTCACGGGCAGCTTTTCGTGACCCTAGGCCATCTCACGTCTGGACACTCGAGCTGGGATTTCTAGTTGACCAAGGGCCTAAAGCCGAACATAATGTTACTGTTACGGAACGGTTGTTCCTGCAAGACGGGCCAAGTATATCTTTGCCGATTTGTTGACAGCCCACAAACGACCCATGGGAGCCGGCACAGTGGGGGGCCGGAAGGCGGATGCGATCGGTTGGGGACGGCCTGAGCAGCGGCCACCCGATTTGGACGCTCCCCGCAGGGCAGCGAAGCGGGCGTAACTTGTCGAAAGGCGCGGGGTACTGTGGCGCCGCTAGACGAGGCGGTCGGTCTGCACCTGCGTTTTCCTAATGGAACGATAACGCTCAACAATATATGTCTGAGGGATTGATGACACCGGAAGCAAGACTGCGCGTTGAGGCCGCCCACACCGGAGCGGGTCAGGGAACAGCAGTCGTTCAGACGCGCGACCTCGAATCGCAAATCGAACAGGCAATTTCCCGCAGTCGCGACTGGATGCTCGCCGCGCAAGCGCAGGACGGCTACTGGTGGGGCGAACTCGAAGCGGATACCACCCTCGAATCCGACTACATCCTCTACCTCCACATTTTAGGCCAGCTGAAATCCGAGAAAACTGCGAAGCTCGCGCGCTATATCCGCGAACGGCAGCTTCCCGACGGCGGCTGGTATATATTCTACGGCGGCCCCTCTGAGCTGAATGCCACCGTGAAGGCTTACGTCGCGCTCCGGCTTGCAGGCGATTCCGCTTCCGCGCCGAACATGCGGCTCGCCAAGGCGAAAATTCTCGAGCTCGGCGGTCTCGAAGCCACAAATTCTTACGTACGCTTCTATCTCGCGATGGTCGGCGCAGTGGGCTGGGACATGGTTCCGTCCATGCCGCCCGAAATGATGCTCCTGCCCGATTGGTTTCCGCTCAATCTCTACGAGATGTCGTCGTGGACGCGCGGCATCGTCGTTCCGCTCGCCATCGTCTACGCTCACAAACCGGAATGGCGATTACCCGAAGGCATCGACGTCACCGATCTTTTTAAAGTGCCGGGCCAGCGGCCGGCCTCCTTCGCGTGGGATAAGAGCCCCTTCACCTGGCGCAATGCGTTTCTGGCGCTCGAGCGCGGCCTGAAGTTGTACGAACGCTTGAAGTGGAAGCCGTTCCGAAAACTCGCGCTCCATCGCGCGCGCAACTGGATGCACGAACATCTCGAGCGCAGCGAAGGCCTGGGCACGATTTATCCCGCGATGATGAATTCGATTTTTGCGCTCCTCGCCGAATCACACGATGTGAACGATCCGCTCGTGCATCGCGAGGTCAAATATTTCGAGCGCTACGAAATTGAAGACGAAAAAGACGGCACGATTCGCGTCCAGCCTTGCATTTCGCCGGTGTGGGACACGGCGATTGCCATGGTCTCGCTCGAGGAAGCCGGACTCGATCCCTCGCATCCGGCGCTCGTTGCCGCCGAACGCTGGGTCCTAAAGAACCAGATTCTCGGGCCCGGCGATTGGCAGGTGAAGAACAAGAAAGCCGCCCCCGGCGGTTGGGCATTCGAGTTTCAGAATGATTTCTATCCGGATGTGGACGATACCGCATTCGTTCTGATGGCCCTCGGCCGTGTGGCCGATCCCGACTCAGCTCCGTTGCGCGCCTCGATTCGCCGCGGAATGGCGTGGCTCGTCAGCATGCAGAATAGCGACGGCGGCTTTGGCGCTTTCGACCACGAAAACAATCTCCAATTCCTGAATCACATCCCGTTTGCCGACCACAACGCGATGCTCGACCCTTCTACGGCGGACGTTACGGCTCGCGTTCTCGAATGCCTGGGCCAGTTTGGATGGCCGGCCACGCATCCCGTCGTGGACCGCGCTCGCGCTTTCATCAAGCATGACCAGACGCCGGAAGGTTCCTGGTACGGTCGCTGGGGCGTCAATTACGTTTACGGAACAAGCGGAGTCCTGCGCGCCTTCGAAACCATCGGGCTTTCTTCTGATCCCGACTGCCGTCGTGCCGCGGAATGGCTGCGCTCCGTGCAGAATTCCGATGGCGGCTTCGGCGAATCCATTCTGTCGTACTACGATGCGGCGCTAAAAGGACAAGGCAAGAGCACCGCTTCGCAAACCGCCTGGGCGCTAATCGGACTTCTCGCGACGGTCGGACCGAAAGATCCCGCGTCCGAACGCGCCGCCGCATGGCTTACCGAGCATCAGAACGAAGACGGCTCCTGGGATGAGCCGGAATTTACCGGGACGGGCTTCCCGTGCGTTTTTTATCTGAAATATCACCTGTACCGCAATTCGTTCCCGCTGTATGCGCTTGCGCGCTTCGACAATATGCGCAAAGGTCGGCGTAAATCGTTCGCTTTGCAGATGCCCGCCGAAGAGATACAGCATCTAATTGGATCTGGGGGTAATGGATGAGAGTTCCGTTAAGCATGACGGCGAGCATGGCCGGATATCTTGCTCGCAAGAGCATCACAGGGGCCCAGAAGTTTCCCCTCACGATGATGCTCGAGCCGCTCCACGCGTGCAATCTCACCTGCACCGGCTGCGGCCGCATCCGGGAATACAAATCCACGATCAACGAGATGCTGACGGTCGAGGAATGTCTGAAAGCTGTCGACGAATGCGGTTCGCCGATTGTTTCCATTTGTGGCGGCGAGCCGATGATCTATCCCGAAATCGGCCGCCTCACGAGCGAAATCCTGGCGCGGAAAAAGCACATCTACCTTTGCACCAACGGTATGTTCATCCGCAAGCACCTGAAAGATTTCAAGCCCACTTCGCGTTTCTTTTTCAACGTGCACCTCGACGGGCTCGAAAAGACGCACGATATCTGCGTCGAGCGCGACGGCGTCTTTCGCGAAGCCGTCGAAGGCATCAAAGCCGCGAAGGCCGCGGGCTTCCTCGTCACCTCGAACACCACGATCTACAAAGAAACGGACATCGAGGAGATTGCCGACCTATTTGCCTATCTGCAGACCCTCGGCGTAGACGGTCACATGCTCTCGCCGGCCTATTCCTACGCCGCCGTAATGACCAAGGAAATTTTCATGTCGCGCGAAGAAATTCGCGAGAAGTTCCGCCAGGCCAGCGCCTTGCTCGAGCGCTACAACATCGTCACTTCGCCCATCTACATGGAATATCTTCGCGGCGAACGCGAGCTGATGTGTACCGCCTGGGGAATGCCGACCTACAATCCGCGCGGCTGGAAAGGCCCGTGCTACCTGATGACGGACGCGCACCACGAAACCTTCAAAGAACTAATCGAGAAAACCCCCTGGGAACAGTACGGCCGCGGTCGCGATCCTCGCTGCGAGGATTGCATGGTTCACGTCGGCTATGAAGCTTCCGCTGTACTCGGTGGCAATAAGAAGTTGGGCGACACCTGGAAGATGTTGAGTTGGACTCTTTCTGGGAAAATGGGCGGCTTGATTGGGGATGAATCCGGAAAGGCCCCGAAAAAGGCCAATGGCAACGGCCATTCGAATGGCCACGGAAACGGCGCTGCGAATGCCAATGGATCAAAGCGCGTGATTCCGGTAGCTCCTGCACAGCAGGGAGACGAAGTTTTCCGCATTTTATGACCACACTCGTTACCGGGGCTACGGGCTTCGTAGGAAGCCACGTCGTCCGGCAGCTTGTTAACCAGGGCCACGCAGTTCGTATCTTCGCTCGACCCACAAGCAATGCGGAGATCCTCGCGGACCTGCCTGTCGAGCGCGTCGAAGGCGATTTGCGCGATGCCGCCTCGATCGAACGCGCCATGCGCGGTATTCGCCGCGTCTTCCACGTCGCCGCCGATTACCGGCTTTGGACGCCCCGGCCCGAAGAAATCTACGAAACGAACGTTGCGGGCACGCAACGTCTGCTCGAAGCGGCCGCACGTGCCGGTGTCGAGCGTATCGTTTACACCAGCACGGTTGCGACGATCGCCGTTCCGCGCCCCGGCGCTTTGCCCAATGAAGCCACGAAATCCGCCATCACCGAAATGATCGGCCATTACAAACGCTCGAAATTCCTTGCCGAAGAAGTAGCGATGAGCGCCGCCGCCGCTGGCGTTCCGGTCGTCGTCGTGAATCCCACCGCTCCCGTCGGCCCGGGCGATTGGAAGCCCACGCCCACCGGCAGAATCATTCTCGATTTTCTGAACGGAAAAATGCCCGCGTACGTTGACACAGGCTTGAATGTCGTTGCCGTCGAAGACGTCGCGGCGGGCCATTTGCTCGCAGCCGAAAAAGGCCGCATCGGCGAACGCTACATCCTCGGCGCGCGCAATTTCACTCTGAAGCAGATTCTGGACGCGCTCTCAGCCATCACCGGCCGTCCGGCTCCTACGATACGTTTGCCGCACGCCGTCGCGCTCGCCGCGGGCTATGCCGACGAATTTTTTGCGCGACTGCGCGGCCGCGAACCGCAAATTCCAGTCGAAGGCGTCAAAATGTCGCGTCACCGCATGTTCGTTGAAAGCGACAAGGCCGAAAAGGAACTCGGCTATAAGCCAACGCCGGTTGAAACAGCTTTCGAACGTGCCGTTCGCTGGTATGAATCGCACGGCTACATCCGCGGCAAAGCGGCAACCGTCACAGCCATGCACGCCGCTGCAGCCTAGGGAGTTGCATTGAAGGTTTTGGTCACATTCGCGCTCGAAAACGAGTTCGCCCCCTGGCGCTCCATGCACAAGTTCCGCGATAGTGCGTGGGGCAGAGCGGATGTGTCAGTCGCTGAAATCGGCGGAGCGGACGTCGCGGTTCTCCTCACCGGCGTGGGGTCTAGACCTGCAAAACTCGCGCTCTCGAAAGTCGCCTGGGGCGAATCGGAAACTCTCGAATATTGTATTTCCTCCGGCCTTGCTGGCGCGCTGCGCCCCGATTATTCGATCGCTCAGGTGCTCGGGGCTCGCGAAGTTGCCTCCGCGGGCGTACGTAGCGAACGTATTGAGCGTAATGAGAGCGACGACAGTGGCGATCACCGCGTGATCCCCGCGAGCGCTGCTCTCCTCGGGTTCGCTGCGGATTCCGGCGCCAGCATCGTCAGCCGGTTCTACACCGCCGACCGCGCCATCACGCGAGCCGACGAAAAGAAATTTCTTGGTAAGAATGCCGACGCAGTCGAGATGGAAAGTTTTGACATCCTTACGAGCGCCACCGCTTCCGGCGTTCCGGCCGTGGCGATACGCGCCATCAGCGACGTCTGGGACGAAGACCTGCCCCTCAACATGAACGAAGTTTTCAGTGACGAGGGCCAGCTGAGCATTCCTCGTGTCGTCGGCCAGGTAGCGCTACACCCGCAATCGGTTCCAGGATTAGTGAAGCTCGGTCAACAGAGCAGAAGGGCGGCCGAGGCGCTCGCCCAGTTCCTCGATCGCTATATCGAGAGGCTCGCCGCCAGCACGCGAGCGGTCGAACTGAAGGCCACCGCCCGGTGAAAATCCGAGCGCTCGAGGCGATTGCTGCATCTAAAATTGGTGGCGTTCTAATCTACGGGGCCGCGATTAGAAATAGCCGTAAGTTGTGGAAAATAAAGAACGGGCACCCGTTCTAATCTACTGTAAATGAGGGTAGAGAGAAGCACTCGAATGAGCCAGACGACCACGACACTCGACCGGGCCCCCCTCGCTCCGAGGCTCGGCCACATGCGCGCCGGGGTCTACCGCGGCAAGGGCCGCGTCGTCGTCGAATCGGTTCCCGTGCCCGAAATTGGCGAAGGCGAAGTCCTGTTTCGCGTCGCAGCCTGCGGCATCTGCGGCACGGACATCAAGAAAATCCAGCATGGCTACGTCCCGCCGCCCCAGATTCTAGGACATGAACTCGCAGGCACGGTCGTAAAAGTTGGCTCGGGAGTCAAGAAATTCCAGCCCGGCGATCGCGTGATGAGTTTTCATCACGTTCCGTGCGAGGCTTGCTTTTACTGTGAGCGCAAGCTTTTCTCCCAATGCGCGGGCTACAAGAAAACGGGCCTCACCGCCGGATTTGATCCCAATGGCGGAGGCTTTGCCGAATATGTTCGCGCCATGCCCTGGGTCGTCGAACGCGGAATGATTGCGCTTCCTCCGGACGTCACCTTCGAAGACGCCACCTTCGTCGAGCCGGTGAACACCTGCCTGAAAGCCGTCCGCAAAGCGCGCGTCGCTCCCGGCGAAACCGTTCTCGTCATCGGACAGGGCCCGATTGGAATCTTACTGATGCTGCTTGCGAAGCAGGAAGGCGCGGAAGTTTTCTCGAGCGACCCGATGGCCGGGCGCCGCGCGGCGAGCGTCCGCTTTGGCGCCGCCGAAGCCTTTGATCCGGCGAATACGATGCTTGCCGACGAAATGCGCCGCCGGACCTTCGGGCGCGGCGCGGATGCGGTCCTGGTGGCCGTGCCCAACCCGTCATTAGTTCCCGAAGCCCTGGCTATCGCGCGGCCGGGTGGCCGCGTGCTACTGTTTGCTCATAACGACCCGGTCACGCGGCTCGAGTTTCCCGCGGCGGCTGTCGGAGTGGAAGAAAAAGAAATTCTCGGAAGTTACAGCGCGTCGGCGGAAGATCAGAAGGAGTCGGCTGCTCTGGTGTTCGAGCGCCGGTTGCCGGTCCGGGAGATGATCTCCCATCGTTTCCCGCTCGAACGCATTGCCGACGCCCTGGCATTGGCGGCTCGGCCGGCGGATGATACTTTAAAAGTGGTGATCACGCACCAATGAGGCGAGAGAAGAACGGTCACATGAACGCGGCCGTCCTGTACGGGCGGGAAGACCTCAAAATCGAGCGAGTGGATATTCCGCGCCTCGGCGATGACGAAGTGTTGGTGCGCGTCGAAGTCGCGCTCACGTGTGGCACGGACCTGAAAGTCTGGAAACAGGGATTCCACGCGCGGATGATCAAGCCGCCCGCGCTTTTTGGCCATGAACTGGCCGGCGTGATCGAAGAGCAGGGCCGCTCCGTCAATGGCGGCGTCCACAAGGGCATGCGCGTTCTGCCCGCGAACTCGGCGCCCTGCAACACCTGCTTCTATTGCCGCAAAGGGCAGCCCAACCTCTGCGAAGATCTTCTTTTCAACAACGGCGCCTACGCCGAATACATTCGCATCCCCGGAAGAATTGTTCGCCAGAACATGCTGGAAATTCCCGCGGGAGTCTCCTTCGTTGACGCCGCGATGACGGAACCGCTCGCGTGCGTTCTGCGCGGCATTCACGAAACGGGGATTCAGCGAGCCGATACGGCGGTCGTCATCGGCTGCGGTCCGATCGGATTGAAGTTTATTCGCGTGCTTTCCTCGCGCGGTGTGCGCGTGATCGCGCTGGGCAAGCGGAAATCGCAGACGCGCGCCGCGGAACGCCTGGGCGCGGTCGCCGCTTTCGACATCTCGGAAATCGAAAACCCGGTAAAGCTCGTCCGCGAATTGAGCGAAGGCGGACGCGGAGCCGACGCTGTGATTGAAGCTGTCGGCACCGCCACCACCTGGCAGTGGGCCGTGCAAATGGCTCGCAAGGGCGGCACGGTAAATCTCTTCGGCGGGTGCCCGCGAGGCTCGCACGTGGAATTTGATCCGGCGGCGCTGCATTACTCCGAGATCACGATCAAGTCGACCTTTCATCACACCCCGCAGTTCATGCGGGAAGCGCTTGAGACGATCGCGCGCGGCGAAGTTCGCGCCAGCGACTTCATTACGGGGGAAGTGCCGCTCGCGGATTTGCCGTCCGTGTTCGAACACATGAAGCACCGGAACGGCCAGCTGAAAACCGCCATTATTCCTTGAGGTCCCTGAGCGCCCTGAGCTTTGGCTGCGTTCCTTTGCCCGGCGCGGGCAGCGCTCGAGGTTCTTACGAAGCGGTCAGCGGGAACGGATTTATTGCAGTCGGTACGTAAAAACAGAACGGAACGATCCTCGGCCGCGTCAGGCCTGCATGCTACAAACACCTGAACTTGAAATCGCTCGCAATCTTCCTGCGGAAGGTTCGAGCGCCGTCGAATCGCAGCGCTACACGCGCTGGCTGGCGACGCATCACTACGAGAATTTCAACGTAGCGTCGTGGCTGCTTCCCAAGCGCCTGCACCAGCATTTCTACAATCTCTACGCGTACTGCCGCTGGTCAGACGATCTCGGCGATGAAATTCCCGATCGCGCTCGCGCGCTCGCGCTTCTCGACGCCTGGGAAGACGAGCTCCGGCTCTGCTACCGGACGGACCGCGCCCCGTCGCATCCCGTTCTAATCGCCCTGCGCGAGACGATTCGCGCGAAAGATATTCCGATCGAGCCGTTTCAGCGATCTGCTCCGCGCGTTTCGCCAGGACCAGCGAGTGCAACGCTACGCCACCTGGGACGATGTCCTTGATTATTGCGTCTATTCGGCGAATCCGGTGGGCCGCCTGGTTCTCTACCTCTGCGATTACCGCGACGCCGAACGGCAGAAACTGTCCGATTACACGTGCACCGCGTTGCAGCTCGCGAATTTCTGGCAGGACGTTTCGCGCGATCTCGAGAAGGGCCGCATCTACATTCCCCTCGATGCGCTCGCCGCGCACGGGCTCACCGAATCCGACATCGTCGAGCGGCGATTCAGCGAGCGCTATGTCTCGCTGATGAAGGACTTGATCGCCCGAACCCGCGACTTATTCGCTTTGGGACTGCCGCTCGCACAGAAGGTCGAAGGCGCACTGCGCACGGACATCGAAATGTTCAGCCGCGGCGGTCTTGCCGTGCTCGACGCCATCGAATCGTCTGGATATGACACGCTGAATCACCGCCCGGCGATCTCAAAGTGGAAGCAGGTTCGCCTGCTGGCCGGGGCACTCGCCTCGAAACTTTCGAAATCCGGCCGGAGCGGTGAAATCAAGAACAAGCCGGACACTCGGGAAGCTGCGGTGGCGTCCGAATCCGGAGTATCGTTGCCTCCGGAAGCTCCGTCTGTCGCTGCGTCGTATCTCGAATGCAACCGGATCGCGCGCGGCGCGCGCAGCAGCTTCTATCTTGCATTTTTCGGTTTGCCTCGCGACAAGCGAAATGCGCTTTTCGCGCTCTACGCCTTCATGCGCCTGATTGACAACGTCTCCGACGAGCCGGGCGATCTCGAATCGAAGCGCCGGGGCCTCGCGCGCTGGCGCGGAATGCTCGACGATGCGCTCGCGGGCGAAACGAGCGGGCATGCAAGTCTTCCCGCGCTCGCCGATTCGATTGCGCGGTTTGACATTCCCATCGCGCTACTTCCACGATTTGATTCTCGGCGCGGAGATGGACCTGACGGTCAGCATCCTACGCCACTTTCGATCAGCTCTCTGAATATTGCTACCGCGTTGCCGGCACCGTCGGCCTTACGTGCCTGCACGTCTTCGGCTTTCACGATCCGCGCGACCCCGATCTCGCCGAACGCCTGGGACTCGCATTTCAATTGACGAATATCATTCGCGACGTGAGCGCGGATCTCGAGATGGGCCGCGTCTATCTGCCGCAGGAAGACCTCGAACGGTTCGGTTGCACGCCGGCGGATCTTCGCGGGCCCCTTACCGATCGCGTTCACGACCTGCTCGAATTCGAAGCGGACCGCGCCTGGCGTTTTTACGAAGAAGGAGTCGCGCTCATCGGCCAGGTGAATCCGGACAGCCGCGCCACCCTGTGGGCGCTCGTTCGCACCTACAGCACTCTCCTCGCGCGCATCGAGGAGCGCAATTTCGACGTATTCACTTCGCGCGTCTCGCTATCGAGCGCCGAAAAAATTCAATATCTCGTCACGGCGGGACTTGCAGTCGGGAAGGCCAGCTGGTGGAAGGGTGATGCCCTCGCAAAGCGTCCTGGTAATCGGCGGCGGCCTGGCGGGCCTGTCCTCCGCCATCGCGCTGGCTGAAGCAGGCTTCCGCGTTCAGCTGCTCGAGAAGCGTCCGCACCTCGGCGGACGCGCCACGTCGTACACGCTGCCCGACGGCAGTGAAGTGGACAATTGCCAGCACGTAACACTCGGGTGCTGCACGAATCTGGCCGATTTTTATCGCCGCCTTGGTGCGAGCGGAAAAATTCGTTTTTACGACCGGCTGTATTTCGCCGATGCCGAGGGACGGCGTTCGGAAATTCAGGCGTCGCCTTTGCCTCCGCCGCTGCATATGGCGCCGTCGTTTCTTCTCTTCGACGCGCTGACGCTTGCGGACAAGCGCTCGATTGCGGAAGCGATGCTCGCGATCGCGCGCTCCGGAGGAAATCCGCCGCGTGCCGGCGGCGCGTCCATGCTGGATTGGCTGCACGCGATGCAGCAAACGCCCGGCGCCATCGAGCGGTTCTGGCGGGTGGTGCTGGTGAGCGCGCTCGACGAAGAGCTGGCGCGAACCGACGCCCGATACGGTATCGAAGTCTTCTGGAAAGGTTTTCTGAGCAACGCGCGGGGATACCGGATCGGCATTCCGTCCGTCCCGCTGGCCGATCTGTACGAAGGTTGCCGGAAAGAAATCGTGGCGCGCGGAGGCGATTTGCGGATGCGCTGCGGGGTTCGCGAGATTCGCGTGAGGAATGAGCGATTCACGGCCGCGGTTCTGGACGACGGCTCGGAGATCGAAGCAGATGCATGCATTGCGGCCGTGCCGCATGACGTGCTCCTCGAGCAATTGCCGGGTGCAATGGTGGAAACGGGCGGCCCGCTCGAAGGATTGCGGCACATCAGGACTTCGCCCATTACGAGCGTGCATTTCTGGTTCGATCGCACCGTGATGACGGAGCCTTTTCTGACGCTTCTCGACCACACGACCCAGTGGATTTTCAATAAGACGCGGCTCTCGGCCGGAAGCGAAACGAATGGCGGCAGTACGCGTCCAACGGAGCATCGGGAGGGAGTTGAGGCGGGCGACGTGTCCCGCACGGAAGCGGCCGATTCCGAAGGGCAGTATCTGCAGCTCGTAATCAGCGCGTCCTACGATTTGGTCCCGCGCTCGCGACTGGAAATCATCGAGCTTTGCCGCCGCGAGTTGGCTGACGTGCTGCCAGCGACGCGCGACGCGAAAGTATTGAAAGCGACGGTGATCAAAGAGGTGAACGCTACGTTCTCGCCGGAGCCGGAAGTCGATCGCTGGCGTCCCGAACAGGTGACTTCGATCCCGAATCTTTTTCTCGCGGGCGATTGGACGCAAACCGGGTGGCCCTCGACGATGGAAGGAGCGGTGCGGAGCGGTTACCTCGCCGCCGAGGCTGTTCTGTCGCGCTACGGGCAAGCGACGAGCTTGCTGCAGCCAGACTTGTCGCCCGAAGGCTTTTCGAAGTTCTGGGCGAAGCAGAGTCGAGCGCGCGGGTAACACTGCGAGAGACGGCCGCCGAAATATTTTTGCGAGCGGATTTTGCGGCGTTGAGTGGCCCGGAAGGGAAGGCGTGAAGGTTAGTCGTGAAAGTCAGCGGCAGAATCGCTACTGACTTTCGTCGCTTACCCTTCATTACCATTCCACACGCCGGTCGCAAAAGGCCCTTTACTCAATAGGATTGGGGGTATGATGAAACATCCCCCGGGAGGTTTTCATGGAGCGGAAGTATAGGCAGAGGGGCTACAGCGACTCGGATTCCCAGGATAAAAAGCGGGAACGAGCCGACCGGCCCCCGGAGCAGCAACCACGGCCGAAGCAAGACATGCTGGGGCCTCGCACGCCGCGCATGGTCGGAACCGTGATGAGGGCGCGTTGTTCGAGTTGCGGTGCGGTGCTGGCGCCGGGCTTCGATCAGAATGGCGAATGCCCTCGATGCCAGGCGGCGATGCATTCCTGCAAGCAATGCGTGCACTTCGATACGGGAGCGCAGTTCGAATGCACGCAGCCGATTCCGGAGCGCATTGCGAACAAGCTCGCGAAGAATGATTGCAAATTCTTCGAATTTCGAATGACGGTGGAAAAGGACACGTCGCCGGTGAATTACGCCACGAGCACTCCCGCTGCTCCAGCCGCCGGACGACCCAACGACGCGCGTAAGGCCTTCGAAGATCTCTTCAAGAAGTAGCTCCGAGAATCCACAACCTCCGAGAATCCACAACCGATGATGGACGATCGCCACACCCGCGCACTGGTGTGTTCGCACTTGCGCGGGAAAAATTCTGCCGCGACCCGATCACGGAGGAGGGAGAGGAAACAGCAGCGGTTCCTTCGCGGGCTCGCTGGCAATCGCTTCCAGCTGCGGATAGCGCTGGCGCAACGGTTCCGGCACCTTCACTTTCGTTCCGCGAAGCAGATGGATCAACTGAAGCGCGTTGACGACCGCTTTGCCAATGTAATGATTGTTCGCGATGACGAAGGTCTTTTCCGCATTTTCCGCCACGTGCTCGACGCGGTTGGCCCAGGGCCGAAGCTCTTCCTCGCTGTACAAATAATTGTAGCGTTCATAGCTCGGGACGGCGGGGTCGTCACTGAACCACGTATCGTAGCGCCGGCCATGCAAGCGGAAGTAGCCGACGGGAGAAGTGGCGCGTTCCGTGGGCTTCATGGATTTGCCGATCACCGGCTGGTCGATATTGCAGAACCCCACGCCGCGTTCCTCGAGAAATTCATAGAAGTCGGGCCGCGCCCAGGATGCATGGCGCACTTCGACGACCAGCGGATACTCGCGAAAGTTGTGCAGCAACCGCTTCAGGCGTGCCAGGGTTTCCGGAGTGTGATGAAACGAGAAAGGGAACTGTAGAAGCACCGCGCCGAGTTTGCCGGCGTCCCGCAAAGGCTCAAATCCAGCGCGAACAAGCTGCTCATCGGCGGCGGTCGAGTCCGGTTCGTGCGTGAGTTTCTGCCACATTTTTGCGGTGAAGAGAAAGCCCGGATTTTCCGCCACGCGGGTGAGCCACTGCTCCGCCAGGTGCGGCCGCAGCGGCTGGTAGAACGAGGTATTGATTTCAATCGTGTCGAAATATTGGGCGAGAAACGTGACCTCGTGAAAATCCCGAGGCCGCGGCGCGGGATACACGATCCCATTCCAGTCGTCATACGACCAGCCGGCGAGCCCGGCGCGCACCTGGTGAAGCTTTGTCCCTCGACCCGCTCTCGCTTTCGATTCCATCGCGTCGCCGTCGTCCAATACTCAGCGTATCCAATCGCAGCAGCACTTCGATCGCTGAAGCCCTTCGATCACAGCACACTTCGATAGCTGCACAGTATGACGCGCCCGCGAACCTGTCAATTCGCCGAACGCGGTATTGAAATGCGCCGTGCGGAGGTTTAATCTGGAGTTGCCGCTATGCGAACGCTTCTTCCCCCCGCGCGACGGATCGAAAAAGGGTGCTTCCATGAAAATCTTCTACAGCAATATCGAACCGGAACATCGCAAGACCGTCGAAACTGAAGCCGCTCATCACATCGAAAAGTTGAAGCGGCTGCTGAAGCGTTACGATCCGGATCTGGTCGAGCTGCACTGTTCGATCGAAAAGACTCCTCGCAAGATCGAGTATGTATTCTCGGTGAATCTGCACCTGCCGACCGGGAATTTACACGCGTCGGCCGCCGGGGGCGATGTCCGGATGAGCGCGAAAGCCGCGTTCGCAGAGCTCGAGGGCCAGGTGAAAAAGCATCAGGAGAAATTGCGCAAGGACTATCTGTGGAAGCGCAAGCGCGGCCGCGGAATTTCCGAGAAAAATCAGGCTGCCGATTGAGCGGCGCGATCGGGGAAAGCGCCGTCCGCAAACAGCCGATGGCGTCTCGATTCGGCTACGGTCAGATAAACGGCCAAATCAACGATCCGAATTCAGCCGCCGGCAACGCGACGACCCTCAGCTCGAGCGCAGCTTAATCTCTAAAGCTGCCGCCGATCACCAATTATCATCCGTGCTGTGCCACGTCTTGTCCGGATTGTAGAGTTCCATCGCTTGAAATGTCTTGAGCGTATCGGGGCCCAAATCCTTCTGGTAGACGACCCCCTCATAGCTCACGATGAACGTCTGCACGCCTGTGACCCGATAATCCGCGGGCGCCGCAGCGAGAGCGAAGCCACCAATCATCGCTCCATTCACTACGAAATCCATCTGGCCCAGCGGCGCATCTTTGCCCTGTCCCTTCAACACCTTGAAATAGTAGCCGTGAAATGGCTGAGCCTTCGACGAATAGCCTTCTTCCAATGCCTTGGCGACGTTTTCGCCGATCGGGCCTCCCCAGCTTCCGTCCGCATTCTGCCAGGCAAGCCCATCGTGCTTGCCGGGAGTGCTGATGATTTTCTGCGCGTACTGGTTGACCTCGGACCCGTCATGCCTCTCCGCCGCATAATCTTCCTGCGCCTCGACGAAACCGCGGCACACTTGAATAGCGTCAAGCTCATTAGCGCCGATGCGGCGGTAGAGAATCTCCTGCCGTCCCGCCTTGGAGTCGAAATACCATTGCCCGGCTCGCTTCACGATCGGAACGGGAAGTGGCCATGCATCGCTGCCAACCGCAATCGTCGCTCGATTCGCATTCTTCGGATCGACTGTTACGGTGAGCTTCTCCCGAGCCTCCGTGGCAAACGTTTCAGCGTTGTTCTTGTCGCGAACTGTGTCCTTGGAAGCAACAAGGTCTTCCCCGTCCGGACCCAGAATCTCCGTTAGCGACGCGACATTGAAATCGGCAGCCGCCTGCACCAGCGCATCAGCCGCCGCTTTAGGACTCGCAAACCCTTTTTGTGCCGCCGCAGCCGCCGCTGGAGTTTGCTCGCTCGATTTTGGTTTTGAGGACGATGCGGTTGCCAATGCGCCGGAGAGGATAGCCACCAAAGCAACCAGCAGCGTGTTGCGCGCCATGACGTTCGAAGATTCGGTTCTCATGTTTCGCTCCTTTTTCATGGCTCGCTACCTCCTCCGCCCGCCGCCACCACCACCGCCACCTCTGCTTCCACCACCACCACCGCCACCTCTGCTTCCGCCACCGCCTCCCATGCTGGAAGACCCGCGCGAGCTGCTCGCTCGCGCCGCGCTCCCGCCTCCACCGCCGGAGGAACCACCGAACGCTCCAGAATCTCTTCCGCCGGAACCGCCGCTCGGAACTTGTCGATTGCCGACTTGATTGCCACCGCCACCGCCGCGGTTCCCGGCTCCGGCTCCGGCTCCCGCTCCCGCCCCTTGCTGCCTGCCGCCACCCGCTTGGTTCCCCTGGCCGCGACCTGCGCCTGCGCCTTGTCCCTGGCCTGCTCGATTGCCACTCTGCTGCCGGGATTGTTGCTGGCGGGCGTTAGCCTGACGGTCAGCGGCAGAAGATCCCCGCGAAGTGCCGCCGTATTGACTGGCTGTTTTTCGGTCCCCGTAAGGAGCGCCGCCACGGTGCTGCGGATTGTGCTTCCAGTTGCCGCCGTTGCCGCCGGCTCCCCCGCCGTTGATGTTGTTGCGATTCCCGCCGTTGATGTTGTTGCGATTCCCGCCGTTGATGTTCGTGTTGCGATTGAAATTGTTGTTGTTGTTGATCGTTATGTTGTTGTTTCCGCCCCACCCGGAGTTATAGCCCCAGCCGCCACCGCCCCAGGCTGCTCCGATCGCCAATCCAACCCCGAACGAGATTGCCATTCCTGCCGCGTAGTAGCCCGGCGGAGGATAATAGATCGGTGGATAAGGATATACGGGCGGCCCGTATACGACCATGGGGTTGTAGCTGGGCACGTAAACCACCTGCGGGTTGGTCTGCTCAATTACAATCACCTGCTTGCTTTCCACCACCTTCGTTTCAACCTTCATCTGCTCGTTGGACTTCAGGTTCCCCTGCCCCTTCGCCTTCTCGCGCATGCGCTGCACGGCGTCCATCACATCGGACTGCTGCGCCAGGAAAGCGTTTCCGAGGTCCGTCGTCCACTTGATGTCGTCAGCCAACCGCTTGGCCACATCGGGAAGCTCCGCCAGGCCTTGCACGCTGGGGTCCCAGTCCTGCTTCATCACCGCGTCTGTCAGCGCCTTGTCTTTCAGATCCTTGTGCTGCGCGAGCCACTGTTGAAGCTGGATGATCTCGAGCGGGTAGGTGGACGCAACCAATACCTGGGCGAGGAGCGGGTCCGGGTACAGTGCGATGGGTGCGACCAGCGAATCGAGCTGATCGTTCGGAATTTTTGGAGAATCGTCCGCCGCCTGTTGTAGCGCCGGCTGTGCACGGAGGACTGCGTTTCCAGGTAAGAGCAGCGCGACGCAAAGGGCTGCGACGCCGCTGCGAAGAATCTCATGGAACAAGCTTGACCGAGAGGATTGCTGCTTCATGGTTGTGACCTCTGCATCGAATTGGCGCGACATACTTCGCCTAGTCGGGAGCACGATTGCTTTCTGCGAAGGACTATATCGGCGAGTGCGCGATAAATCAAGCGCCGCGATTTGTTCGATCCAGCGTGGCAGGTCCGTTCGTCGCGCCGGATGGCCGGGGCTAAACGCTTACGTTGCCCTGCGCATTACGCGCGCCATTCGCTGAAGGCGAGATTGCGATTAACGGTGCACCGCGCCACGACATTGTTGCGGAAGCGGCCCGAAGTCGTTTACAACCATCTGTGATTATTTGGGCCAGGAGCTTCGCATGAAACGATTGCACCCGTCGAGTCGGCTGAATTCGTCGTCTCAGCTCGAGAGTCGATACAATCCAGGCAACGCGGCTCGATTCCTGGTTTTGAGCGCCCGCGCATGGAAGCTCGCGCCACATGCAGCGCTCGCGATCCTGGCGATACTCGCTCTCGGGAACCCGCTATTCGCAAAGCGGAAGGACGACGTGGTTGTAATGAAGAATGGCGATCGGTTCACGGGAGAAATCAAAAGCCTCAACCGCGGAATCCTGAGTTTCAAGTCCAGCTACATGCTGGAATCTGTGCAACTCGATTGGGTGCAGGTCGACCGGATCCAGAGCCAGGATCAATTCTTCGTCGCGCTGAAAGATGGGAGGCGCGTTACTGGGCTCATCGAAAAACCATCCAGCAAGGAGGGTCAGCCGGGCGTCTTGCGTATCGAATCGCAAGGCAAACCGATGGAAATCGAGCAACAAGACGTGATTACGATCGAACAGCGGGAAGGGAACTTTTGGAGCCAACTGAACGGCACCATCGACTACGGAATGGCCTTTACAAGCGGCGATAATGCGCTGAATTCCACATTGGCCGCCGGCGTCCAATATCAAAAAACCAATAGCTATCTCGGAATCACCACAAGTTCACAGTTTAATACGCAATCGAGCGGGTCCACCGCCAATCGCTTTACGTTTGATGGTCAGTACTTCCGTCTGCTGTCACCCCAGATGGTTCTACGGAGGCTTGCTTGATTTCCTCAAGAGCGATCAACAGAACCTTAACTTGCGAAGTTCGGTCGGCGGGGTCGTGGGACACACCGTGATACTTACGGACAAGACCAATCTCCGCATATTTGGCGGAGCTGTTTTCAGTCGCGAGAGCTATTTTCAACAGGCAGGCACGACCCCCGTCAACCAAACCGCGGAGGGAGTCGTCGGCGCTACTTTCAATGCGTTCCGGTTCAAGGTCCTGGACGTTCGGAGCACCTTGCTTATTTATCCGAGCATGTCCGATCCGGGACGTGTGCGCTTGAGTTCCGATTCCAATGTGCACGTCGAAATCGTGAAAGATTTCTACTGGGATTTTCATTTTTACGAGAATTTTGACAGCCGCCCACCCATCACCGCGCCGCGGAATGATCTTGGAATATCCACGGGGATTGGCTGGAAATTCTAATTTCGTCTGAGCCTTTCAAACCTCATTCACTTGATTTCGTGCGACAAGGCGATCAAACGAGAATGTGACTTGATTTGCGCGTCCGTCCGTATAGTATTGCGGGTCATTCAGTCGGACGCCAGTAAGCATCCATTTTTGAGGAGGAAGCGAAATGAAAAATAAGAGAGCGGTGTGGCTCCCGATCCTGATGCTCATGGTTTTTGTCCCCGCCGTCCGCGCGCAAGCCACCGCCGCACCCGCACCCGCACCGGCACCCGCGGCCGCGAAGCCGCACAAGAAAGCCGCCCCATCACCCGCGGACACAACGCGGGACAAGAACATCAAGGAGTATATCGAGCTGCTCCGCGCCAACGTCCGCCAGGATAAAGCTGAAATGATGGGAGCGATGATGGTCTTGAGCGCGGCGGAGGCAGCCAAGTTCTGGCCGATCTACGCCGATTACGATGCGGAACTGACGAAAGTGAACGACCTGAGGGTTGCCAACATCGAGGAGTATTCGCGTACCTACAATGATATGACCGACGCAAAAGCGGACGAGCTGATCAAGAACTCTCTGCAATTTCAAGTACAGCGCGGCGAATTGCTCGCAAAATATTATGGTCGCGTCAAAGACTCCCTGGGCGCCATCACCGCCGCTCGCTTTATTCAGGTGGAACACCAGTTGCTCCTGATTATTGATCTCCAGATTGCCGCTTCCTTGCCGATCGTCGGATCAGGCTCTTAACTTCCGGAAAGAGGAGAGAGAAATGAGAAACGCAATTCTTTGCGCCGTAACTCTCATCACAAGCCTGGCGTCAGGTTCACCGGCGCCCCAGAAGCAAGTCTCCATCGCTGCCGGAACGCGCGTCCTGGTTCGCATGATCGATTCCATTGACTCGTCGAAGCAGAAGGCCGGCTATCGCTTCACGGCGAGCCTCGAGACCAATCTCCAGTCCGGCAACACTGTAGTCGCACCCAGAGGCACGACGGTGTATGGCCATCTCGTATCCGCTGCGTCCTCCGGCAGAATGAAAGGAAGCTCCGAGCTTACCTTGGAGCTGACCGATATCGTGATCAACGGCACAGCGTATCCTCTGCTCACCAGCACCTATTCGATTAAAGGCAAGGGGGAAGGTGGGAATACCGCGAAGAAGGTGGTCGGTGGTGCAGGGCTTGGCGCGCTCATCGGAGGAATTGCAGGCGGAGGTAAAGGCGCCGGAATCGGCGCACTCGTCGGCGCCGCCGGAGGCACAGCCATCGCAGCCTCCAAAAAAGGCGAGCAATTGTCCATTCCTTCTGAATCGTTGATCGAGTTTCGCCTTCAACAACCTGCTTCGCTCCCAATTGCGAGGTAGCCCGACGGGAGTTTCTGGAATATAAGAAATTGAGAATTGGAAATGGGAAGTTAGTGCCAGCCGAGTGACAGCCAAAGCCCCGGTTGTGGTTGCCGGGCTCGCATCAATCCGAGAAACATCGGCGGACGCGCGCCGCGATAGCGAATCGACTATGAATAATTACGCGGATCCCTATTCAGCCTGATGCATATCCAGGCTGATCGAAATTCAGGAGGACACATGAAGCGCCTTACGATGATTCTCGGAGTGTCTGCTTTACTTTGCGTGCTCGGAGTGGCTGCGCAAGTGGTGCGCTCGCAGGAAAAGGCCGCGGCCAATACCGTCCAGGTTCATATGGTCGTCACCGACGAAGCGGTTCGCGACGATTCCGAACTCGCGATCCTCCGGGCGGAAAATATTCAGGTTAAGCAGGGGAAGGAACTCCTCAAAGTCGATCATTTGATTCCCGCGCGAGGCGAAAATGCCGCGCTCCAGCTGTTTATTTTGATCGACGATACTTGTGAACCCCAAGGCATCGGAAACAGCCTCAGCGATATCAAGGATTTCATCAACGCGCAGCCCGCCTCCACCGTCGTCGGCGTGGCGTACATGTCCAACACCACGATCCAAATCACGCAAAACTTCACGGCCGATCACGCTCTCGCCGCGAAATCCGTGCGCTTGCCGCGTGGCACGCTCTCCGCTATGGATAGCCCTTATCTCTCCCTTATTTCTTTGCTCAAGGGCTGGCCGGAGCAAAAAGTCCGGCGTGAAGTTCTGATGATAAGCGACGGCATCGACCGGCTGCGCAGTGACCGCTCGTCTGACCGCATGTCACCCTCATCCTATGGACGTGGATATCGCGCGTCCGCAATGAGCCCCTCCGGCATGGCGACAATCAGTTCAGACGCGGATACGGCCAGTAACCTCAGCCAGCGCTACGGCGTGATTGTTCACGGAATTTATGCCGTCGGCGTAGGGCGCCAGAGCCGCAATACCTGGGACGCACAGATGGGTCAGTCCGGCGTCGCCAAGATTACGTCCGAAAGCGGAGGAGAGTACTTCGCCCTGGGAACCCAGGCCCCGCTCAGCTTCAAGCCCTACCTCGATCGCATTCAGAAAATTTTCGACAATCAGTACTATCTCGTTTTCCAGGCTATCCCGAAGAGCAAGGACGGACTGCAACGCGTCAATATTTCCACCGAAGTGCCTGGCGTCGAAATCGCGGCCGCCGACAACGTTTGGGTCCCAGCTGCCAGTGGGGCGAGTAGCGGAAAGAAGAAATAGCAGCGGCACGCTCCGTCGGGCGTGCGATGCGTGCAATGCGTGTAATTCGAATTTTCGCGCTGGCTTTCGCATGGTTTCTCGCCGGACTACTCGCGATTTGGGCGGTCGCTGCGCTGTATTTTGATCTCCCGTTCCCGTGGTTGCGCATTCCTGCGGCCGTTCTATCCGTGTTTGTCATCGCGGCGGTGATTTTCGCTGTGAGATCCCGCTGGCTCCGATGGATCGTTTGCGTCGCTTTCTTTGCAGCGGTGCTGGTGTGGTGGCTTTCACTGCGGCCATCCAATCACCGGGCGTGGCAGGCCGATGTCGCGCAGACGGCCTGGGCGGAAACGAACGGCGACCGCGTCACCATTCACAATTTTCGCGATTGCGATTATCGTGCCGAGTTCGACTACACCTGCCGGTGGGAAACGAAAACGGTTGACCTGAGCGAGATTCGCGGCGTGGATTTATTTTTCACTCACTGGGGTTCGCCCTGGATCGCTCACCCAATCCTCAGCTTTCAGTTTGGCGACAACGATCACGTCGCCTTTTCCATCGAAACGCGAAAAGAAATTGGAGAGGGCTACTCCGCCATCCGCGGATTTTTTCGGCAGTACGAGCTCATCTATATCGTCACCGGCGAACGGGATGTAATCCGCTTGCGCACAAACTACCGGACAGCGGAAGAAGTTTCCTTGTATCACCTGAAGGCGACCCGTGAAAAGAGCCGTGCCGTGTTCCTCGAATACATTCGGCGGGTCAATCAACTGCACGACCATCCGGAGTGGTACAACGCGCTCACCAGCAACTGCACCACAAATATTTACGCCGAAATAGCCGCTGCGAACGGCGCCAGCCCAGGCAGGATGGTTTGGCGTTCCCCCCTGAATGGCAAGGACGACGAAAAGGCTTATTACAAGGGCGCGCTCGCCGGGAATCTTCCGTATCCAGAACTCGAACGGCGCGCCCTGATTAATCCCGCCGCGCAAGCCGCTGACAAAGATCCCGATTTTTCCAGCGCCATTCGAAAAGGGCGTCCCGGATTCGATGACGATTCGAATGCCGCGCCGAACAAACCGCCGCGATGATAAACTGTGCCGCGTTCGGGTGGACGTTCGGCGGACACCGCGACGACCGAGCGCGAGGGGACAACGTTTCTTCGCTGCCGCGCCGCCGGACTCCGTTACCGCAATTTGTGCGAACCGAAAAGACCATCCGGCACTCGCATTCTGTGAACCACACAAATGGACGCGCGGTTTCGCGGAATCGCAACCGGACGTGATGCGCGTGCGATACGGTCGCGCTTGAATCGGAGAAGGGAAGTTCGCGGTGAAATCGGTGCGTAAGCTGGCAGCGCGCGCGCTTCGCAAGGGCGCCAGGATGATTGATCCTCCGGCCGAGACTCGCGCCGTCGAGGACGAAGGCGTCACCTGGTTGTCATACGCGATTCCGGGGATGCTCGATCCCGGAAACATTTACTTGATGGATTACGCGATTCGGAATCTTCCGGGCGCAGGCCGGATTCTGGAAATCGGATCGTTCTGCGGGCTTTCCACAAACGTCATCACGCATTTCAAACGACTGCACGGCAAGCGGAACCCGTTGATTACCTGCGATAAATGGGACTTTGAGAATACGAACGGCCGCCGCGCGCTGCCGAATTCACCGGTGCTGTTTTCCGACTATGCGGCATTCGCGCGCGAGACTTACATTCGAAACATTAAAATGTTCAGCGCGGATGATTTGCCTTTCACGATCTCTCTGAGCTCCGACGAGTTCTTTGCGGCGTGGAAAGAAGGGAAAAGCGCGACGGACGTGATGGGACGGCCGGTGAAGCTGGGTGGTCCGCTGAGTTTTTGCTATATCGACGGAAATCATACTTACGAATTTGCGAAGCGGGACTTTCTGAATTGCGACCAGTTTTTGGAGCGAGGTGGATTCATACTTTTTGATGATTCCACTTTGCCGGAATTTGGTGTGGCAAGGCTGATGCCGGAAATTATTGCCGGCGGCCGTTACAAGCTCATCGCCGCGAATCCGAATCATTTGTTTCAGAAAACCTAGGTCGCAGTCCATGCGCCATTGCCGGCGCCAGTCCCGGCGCAGCGCGCCAGCAACCTGCGAGTCAAGAGCACTCGAGTCGTCGCTCTACTGCGGCTCGCACCGCGCCAGCCATTACAGCCTCACGCGGGACATGGTAGACTTGCAGGGTTGCAATTTGCGCATTCCGAGCACGAAACGCGACGAGCCGAAGCGTTTTCCACTAAACGACGCGGCGCCGCCGGCACTCAAAGTGCGCTGTAACATTCTTCCAGTAAAGAGTTTAGGGGCGTAGCTCAGTGGTAGAGCAGCGGCCTTTTAAGCCGAAGGTCGTGGGTTCGATCCCCACCGCCCCTACCAATCCTTTTGACGTTAAACGGCTTACCGCAGCATTTAACGACAATAAGCCGTTTAACAACAATTGAACTACTTGACCCCGTAGTTCGCGATGCGTGCTGGATCGTCGCGGCAAAATCACGACCTATAGCTACGACAATCTGAATCGCAGAACGTTTGCAGGATTCGGAACGCAGACAGATCCCACGTATGAACGCACGATCGCTTACACGTACGACGCTGGGAATCGGATGACGCAGGCTGTCGACTCTGTGACGGGCACAATCACGCGTGCATACGACGGACTCGATAGATTGACTTCGGAAACGACTCCGCAACGCTCCGTCACCTACACATACGACGCGGCAGGCAGACGGCAGACGATGACTGTCGCAGGGCAGACAGCTGTCAATTACACCTTCGATAACGCCAACAGGCTTACGAATATCGCTCAGGGGACCCCTACAGTACAATTTGCGTATGACAGCGCCAATCGGCGAACCTCGCAGGGATGGGAACTCCCGGATTTGGAGGATCGGCGCTAACCACATACACGTGCACGTCCGACGGGTGCTAGATGTCGGCTTCTAGCAGAAGTGCGCTCTTCGTCTTCTTCGTCGCAGTCCCGTTGATTCTTGGAATGTGGACAATTTTTTCTACCTCGACATTTCTATACTGCTTTGGAGCTTGGCGCAGAAACCCGCCACGACTTGTTGTAGCTCTTGTAAGGATGGTTGGAGTTGTAAATTTGTTTGGGGCCGTCTATGTCCTGTTCACTCGATTCATTCTGCAGAACCGTTAGATGGATGCATCTAGGAACCTCTGAGGGTCTTACTCGTACCTCATCGAGTCTCAATAAAACGATTCGTAATGTGAGGCGATAGGTTGGCAAGTCAGTGAGTAGAGAACATCCACTTAGCGAGGCATGGAGGGATTACCGCAAGCTCCGTCGAGAGTTTGTTCTCATTTTCGCAGGATTTGTTCCCGCGTGCGTAATTGTCGCAATGGGGTCAGAACTACTCTTTAAAACACCCGTGCCGGCGTTTGTATTGGCGATCGGATGGATGGGGTTTTTCCTGGTTAGCTTTGTGCGATTTATGCGCTGGCCTTGTCCGCAATGCGGTGATCCCTTCCGAGGATTACTTCCCTTTCTCCCGCGGCGCTGCTATCACTGCGGGCTACCCAGATGGTCGAGCACCGACTGAAACGAAATTTAAATCATTTTGTCTCAAAGTTTTTGGTCTGCACGGAGAAGCAGAGGACGTACATACATGAGAAGGCATTTCTTTCGAGGCCGGAGCAGAAACGGCGGGAAAGAGCATCTTTACCGGCGATGCTCAAGACGTAGCGAATTTGATACAGAACAGCCAGACATCCAGCGGCGCAGTGCAATTCAATGGAAACATTGTCTACGTGAACTACGGGTCTGACCCAATTGGCTATGTGAGTTCGGGACAGTACACAACTGTGTACACCGTCGTAACAGATTCTTCTGGTAACCTTGTAACCGCGTTCCCCGGAGTCCCGCTGCGCCCGTGAGGATACAACGATGAGCATTAACTCGATATTGCAAGATATAGCTGGAAACAAGGAGGATGAGGTCGTTGACGTCAACTATTCGTTGGCCGAAGTTTGGCCAGTCGGAGACAGTTCATTTCCTCTACTACAATACGTCGATGCTTATGGAAACACGATTTTCAACAGAGCACAGTTACCTGAGGTGAAAAGAGAATTGGACCTGCTAGCCAGCAGAGTTTCGACTGACGAACAAAAACGGCTTCTTCTACGGATTTCTGAGTTGGCTACAAAAGGCATGGAGCGTCCCCATAAGTTTCTTAGATTCAGCGGAGATTAACGGGCAACTGTTACCGTGCTTTCAACCTTATATATTTGAATTACGCTGGAAAGGTAGCCGTGGACCGCTCCGCGTCTTCTCTTTAGAAGTCCCGGGACGTCATCAAGAAGACTCTAGAGCACAGCCGATAGCGTGTGACATACACGAGATCGATGCGGGCGGGCCGAGACAGGTTTGATCTCGTTAGGTATTGGCAAGCGGTCGTATCAGGGAAGTCGAATTCTCTGGTCGTTCCCAATTCCGATTGGCTTCTAGATTCTGGCTGCAAGGTAAACTCCCTTTTAGAGTGAGCTTATCGCTCCGGATCGTGCCCACGATTGCGATATTTCTTGTATTTACCCCTGTCAGAGGGGAATTAGACGGAGAATAATTCGCACGCGACTGGCTCACCTCCAGCCAGTCCGCAGGATGCCATTAACTGAAAGAGGCGAGGAAGGTGAAGCGCTGGATAACTCGACAATGGTCGAACTGATGTGAGATCGACGCGGCGCAACGATCTCTGACATTTTTGAGACCTAACAACATTTGACAACAATTGAAAGTGGGCGGTGGTGCCAAGTCATTGCCGTGCAGGTCTTTGTGAGTTAGGGATTAAATTTCGATCCCCACCGCCCCTACCAAAACTTACTTCTGCGAGACTCGCCGGCGGTTACGTCGTCCGATTTACTCGGGCTTTGGTTCCCAGAGCTCGATGCGATTGCCCTCGGGGTCCATGGCATAGCCGAACTTGCCCATGGATTCGTCTTCCGTCATTTTGTCTGTGACCTTTACGCCGTCTTGCTTGAGCTGCGCCAGCAATCCCTCGAGATTTGCGACGCGAAAATTCATCATGAAAGAGGCGGTGCTGGGTTCGAAGTATTTCGTGGTCGACGGGAAAATCGAGAATGCCGTTGCGCCGATCGTGTCGGGATGGTCCTTCTCGCGCCATTCAAAGGAATGGAATTGCGGGGCGTGGTCTCCTTTGCCCGCGGCAACGAGCGCGATTCCCAGGTGCGTGCGATACCAGTCGGCCAATTTCGCCGGGTTCTCCGCTTTGAAAAAGAATCCGCCCACGCCTGTCACTTTCGGGGTCTCTTTGGCCCCGCTCGATCCTAGCGCCGATTGCACAACCATCCCCAGCGCGAAACTTAGAGCAATCGCACACGGCACCCATAGTCCGAATTTCATAATTCCTCCCCTCGGTCGCTCGTACCCGCCGCATTGTATCGCAGCCGAGGTTGGAAGTCTTAGACCTGCGTAGGCGAAAGGAGGAGAGCGATTTTCGGGAACAATCTCGAGAGACGCCGGAGGTCAGCTCGGATTATCGGGGCGAGGCGTGGCGACAAACAGGAGCGACGCCAGAAAAATCAGGATTCCGAGTCCGATCAAGGTGACTGCCAGGAACGCAAACAGGACGAACGAGAGCGGATGAAACCACAGAAGACTCACAGCTTCGAGCAGCAGGCCCACGATCACCAACCCGCTCGAAACTTGCAGCAAGCGCCGAATTCCGATCTGGCTCAGTTTCATTGGCCCGGCTTCCAGAATTTCAGATGACTTAGATTCGCCACGTCGTGCGCCGTATCGTGGCAACCGCTGGTGAGGCACGAAACCTCATTCGACTTCAACGAATCAATCATGGCCGCGTGAATCGGATTCTCTTCAAAACCGCGGGCGCCGAGATGGCACTGCAAGCACTGTCCGTTCTTGAACCCACCCGGAATCGTAATCGGATTCGACGGCGTGCTCACGTACTGCTTGTAAATTCGAGTGAGGCCCGAGAGCTTGTCTTTCATGGGCCCGTAGATCGTGTAGTCGGCGTGGCAGGAGTGACAGGCGGTGTCGACCGGAACGCGGTGATTCTGAAAATGCTGCGCGGGAAGGTGGGCCGGGTCGTCGAGGTAGAGGCTCTGGCCGTACGGTTCCATCGCGTGGCAGGAAATGCAAAATTTCGTTTGTTCGGAACGTTGCATATGCGTTTTCATCCCTGCGATGAGGCACAGGGCCGGAAGAACGCACAATCCAACAAAGGCCACGATCTTCCCCGCAGCACCAGCGGTGAAGGAGGGACGAACCAGAAAAATCGCCGCCAGCACAATGCTAACGACGATTTGAAAGATGAGGACCCCGTTCACGGAACCTCTCGGTGGCTCGGCCGCGAGTATAAACCCGAAGCCGTAGCCACCGTAACGATATTTATTTTCGGGTCGCGTTCAGGTTTTCCCGGATTTTCTCAACCAACGATTGAGTTGCCGGATCGATCGGAGCTTTTGCGTTGGAACGGATCACGACGTTTGCCGCAGTTTTTGTGAGCGTTCCGGTTCCTTCGTCGGCAGTGCCGCAAGTGGTCCCGCCGATCGTGTAACCGACTACGGACAGGATTGCGAAGGTTGGATTGGAACCTTGTCCAATCACGTCGATCGTGCCATTCGAATTTTGCAGGTCGAGAAAACTGCCAATGGCTTTCCCGGTGAGATTGAGGCTCGAGCAGCCGCCGTTGGTGAGGCTCATGGTGACGAGCAAGTTGTTGCTTGCATCTTCCTGCACGACAGCGAGCGCTTCAATCGTCCGAGAGGTAACCGAAGACGTAAGTTCGCCGGAGTAGCTTCCCGAGGAATCACCGAACTTCGTCGCGGCCCAAGAACCGGAATCCGAGGCCGTGCAATCTCCCGATGGCACTTTGTAGCTGCCGGACATCGTCAAGCCGTCGCTGCTGACGGTTCCCGTAAATGTAGCGGTGGGATGGCCTGTGCCGAATGCCAGCGTGAAGGTGATGGTGTTGGATTTCACGGTTCCCTGGATAAAGTCGGTGCCGAATTCGCACGGGAAACTCGAGACGATTACGGATTGAGCGGCAGAGATAGTGCCGGTAGATTGCGAGAGGTTAAATTCAAGGTCCTGGTTATTGCTCGAGCCGTGGCTCGAGGTGATGGCGGTGGACCATTTGCCGGAAACGGTTGCTGGAGAACCTCCTCCTCCGCCGCCGATGATGTCGCCGAGACTTGGGAAGCAAGCTGAGAGAAGGGACAGGGAGGAAATTGCCAAGACGGTGAGGAACGTGCGCATCATTCGCATAGAATCCATTTCTTTTCGATTCAGCGTGATTTTTCTGGCACGCGGCCAGGAATCGGAACGGGACGTTGAGTCGTAAGGGAGCATAGTCGTTTCGAATTGACAGTGGGAACTTATTCAGGGTTCGGCAAAAAATGTGCCTAAAGAGCACTTTTCCGTTTGGGCGTTATTTCGGGCGACATAAGCGGTTCCTGGTCGCGGTTTTGGGCGGGAATCCGGATTGGTTGCGCTCTCCTAGGACGCTTTTTCCTGCGCGTAGACAACGTACTCGGAGTAGGGGCCTTTGAAATCTTCAATGCGGCCATTCTCGAAGTGCCAGATGCGGGTGGCGACCTCGTCGATCACGTCGTGGTCATGGGTGACGAGCAGGACGGTGCCGAGATATTTTTGGAGCGCAATGTTGAGCGCGTTGATGGATTCAAGGTCGAGGTGGTTCGTCGGTTCGTCGAGGACCAGCACGTTGGGTTTCTGCAGCATGAGGCGGCAGAAAATCAGCCGGGCCGCTTCGCCGCCCGAGAGAGCACCGGTGGGCTTGAGCGCCTCTTCGCCGCTGAACAGCATTTGACCGAGGACGCCGCGAAGCTGTTCCTGGGTGGCCATGGGATCGAATTGATGCAGCCACTCGATCGCGGTGGTGCCTTTTACAATCGTGTCGCTGTGGTCCTGCGCGAAATATCCGACGGCAACGTTGTGGCCCCAGGCGACCGTTCCGTGATCGATGGGGAAAAGCTTCTCTTCGTCGCCGACAAATCCCGGAGCATTCCGGACGAGGGATTTCAGCAGGGTGGTTTTGCCGGTTCCGTTGCGGCCCATCAGGGCCACTTTTTCTCCGCGCGAAACGCTGGCGCTGAAAGGCGCAAACACTTTCGTTCCGTCGTAGGCTTTCACGACGCTCTTGATTTCGAGCGGATGCTTGCCGGAATGCTGGTCCATCTGGAAACGGATGAAGGGGCGAGCGATGTTGGAGCGGGCGAGGTCGGCAGTTTGCAGGCGTTCGACTTCTTTTTTACGAGAGGTAGCTTGTGCGGATCGCGTGCCGGCGGAAAAGCGGGCGATGAACTCGTTAAGCTGAGCGATCTTTTTCTCGCGCTGGGCGTTTTCGGATTCGATGCGGGAGCGAATCGCCATTTTGGCGAGCACCATGTCGTCATAGCCGCCGTTGTACATGATGATCGTTTGATAGTCGATGTCGGCGATGTGGGTGCAGACGCTATTGAGAAAGTGGCGATCGTGAGAGATGACGATCAGCACTCCTTCGTATTCGAGCAGATAATCCTGGAGCCAGTGAACGGAATCGAGGTCGAGGTGGTTCGTGGGCTCGTCGAGCAGCAGCACCTGCGGATTGCCGAAAAGAGCCTGCGCGAGGAGGACGCGAACCTTTTGTCCGCCCTGGAGTTCGCGCATCTTGCGCTCGTGCAGCGGCTCTTCGAGTCCGAGGCCATCAAGAAGAATCGCGGCGTCGGCTTCGGCGGTGTAGCCGTCCTCTTCTCCGATGATTCCTTCGAGTTCGCCCATGCGCATGCCGTCTTTGTCGGTGAGAGCTTCGTGCGGCTTGGCGTGGAGGATTTCGCGTTCCTGCAGAGCCTTCCACAGGCGGCCGTTGCCCATGATTACGGCGTCGATCACACGGTGCTCGTCGAATGCGAACTGGTCTTGACGAAGGATGCCGAGCTTTTTCGGGCGAGTGACGGAACCCTTGGACGATTCGAGCTCGCCCGTGAGGATCTTCATGAAGGTGGATTTTCCCGCGCCGTTCGGACCGGTAATGGCGTAGCGCCGGCCGGTGAAAAAGGTGCAGGTTACGTCCTCGAACAGTATTCGAGCGCCGAACCGCATGGTGATGTTATTTACGGTGAGCAAAGGAGCCTAAATTATACCGTGAAATGAAAAATCGTGCTTGCGAGGGAAGGCGAGTCGTGTTCCGAGATAAATTCTGGGACAATTTCCGGGACAGGTTTTCGGCGGAAGCGGGACGAGGATTGTGACGGAATAGGGTCGGGAAGCGAATTGACCGGAAAAAACGCAATTTCTTCGCGATTAGAAATTTTTAGTAGGCTTTCTTTACTATGAGTTAGCTCGATTTCTAATCGCGGATTCGCGATTAGAAATGGGAGCGGAAGTGGCTTGTTATCAGCGAAATTTGAGCGGAAATTCGAGGTTCCGGGATTAGGCGCGAGTGCAGCGGATTGACGAAAGTGCGGGACGCGCGGGATTGCGGCGCGGGCTTGCGAGGCGGCGCGAAGTTGGTGTTCGGCGCGACGGCGGGACGATTGAGGTTCGCGATAGCGGTGAAATTTATTTTTGATGTCGAGCGCCATGAAAAAGGGTAGCACGATTGGCAGGGAAAAAACGACTGGTCGTAGGAACGGAATGGTACAGCTAGTCCTAGAACTGTACTTTTCGATGGCGTAGTGAATTTTTCGCGCTCCGATATAAGCGGGAACGGATGCTTGGCGGTTCGGGCGACGAAAGGCGTATACGAGAACGGAGTGAGGCACTACTCTGGAAGAAGATGTGTCGAGGAGAACGATGCGAGCTCAGGTGATTTTACAACGCGGAATTCTCGGCGTGATTGTTGCGGCGGCGTTGTTGTACGCCGGGGATTATCTTTGGGCGCGGCACGTGACGGCTGGAGGGAATCCTGCGGGACTTGGGACCGTGATGGTGCATCACGAGTGGGATGTGCCGCAAAAAGATGGACGTGTGGAGTTCGATCTGGACCCGCCAGTGGCGGAGACTTGCGTTCATTCGATTTTTCCGCATTTTGGGTTTGCGCCGTGCTGGTACGCGGCGCGACACACGACGACTACGAATTAGCGAGGGATTGGAAGGCGCGCTCCGGCGGCATTCTTCATAAATTGGTTGCGCTCAAGCTGTAGAGAAGCAGGCCGAGCACGATGAGCGTGACGACTACGTACATCCAATCGCGTTCTTCGGCGAACGCAAATACGGAGAACGCGACTCGCGCAACAGGCGTTGCGATCAGCAGCAGCAATCCCAACTGAATGATGGCGGCGGGGTCGATCCCTGCGCTCGCTTTCAAAATTCCGGCGGCGTGGCGGAGCTGGGCGGGCTCGCCGCGAAACGTGTGGTAGTTCGGCGGGGCGGCGCCGTGTTGCATGAGGTAGGGGATACCACCGGCGATGACGACGATGGCGGCAATTGTGACGCCGGTGCGCAGCAAGATTCCGATGATGGATTCAGCGCGCTGATCGGACATCGAGTGCGCGGGCGGCCGCGTGGATTTATCAACCGGGGGCGGGACGGGTGGTGGCATCGGAGCGCTCATTGGACGAATTTCCCGCCGAGCCCGTTGAAAATCATTTCAAGACCGAGTGCGGCGACCACGATGCTGAAGACGATTCGCAAAACTTTTACTTTTGCACCGGCCAGGAAGCGCGCACCGGCGAGCGATCCGGCGAGTACGCCGAGCATCACCGGCATGGCGAGTCCTGGATCGATGTAGCCGCGATTTAGATAGACACCTGCGCTGGCGGCCGCGGTGACGCCGATCATGAAATTGCTCGTGGTGGTGGAGACTTTGAAGGGCAGCTTCATGGCGCGGTCCATCGCGAGCACTTTCACGGCACCCGAGCCGATTCCGAGGACGCCGGAAAGGATGCCGGCCGTAAACATCAGGCCAAAACCCGCGGGGACGTTCGAGACGTGGTATGCGCGAACGCCTTCGGAATCGGGAAACGATCCGTCGAGGCGAAGGCGCGTGGCGAGACGATCGGGCTGGGACGGTCCGGTGGAATCTTTCCGCGAGCGCACGGATTCATACGCGGAGTAGAGAAGCACGAGGCCGAAGATGATGGCGATCCAAGATAGATGCAAATAGGCCGCGACGATGGCGCCGGTGATCGCGCCCATCGTGGTGGCGATCTCGAGGAACATGCCGACGCGAATGTTGGAGAAGCCTTCGCGAACGTATGCAGCGGCGGCTCCGGACGAAGTGGCGATCACTGAGACGAGCGAGGCGCCGATGGCGTAGCGGATGTCCACGCCAAAGACGAGGGTGAGAAGCGGAACGACGACGACACCGCCGCCGAGGCCGGTTAATGAGCCGAGGAAGCCGGCGAGGAGAGAGCCGAGCAAGAGGAGCGCGGAAAATTCGAGAGTGTTCAATGAAATTTGGTTCCGGAAAAACCTGCCGGCAGGATGCCGGCGGTACGAACCCCTCTCTTCTTCGCTTCGTGGCTCGGGCAAGCCTGGCTCGGGCCGGCGCGCGAATATCGCGCGGGCATTCTACATCGGAAAGTTGGGAGTTGCATGAGGGGATTGGGCGACTTGTAGGAAGGCGGCAAAACATTCATCATAGTAAGTGGAAGACAGGGATCAGGAGAGAGATAAAGCGCGGCAATTTTTGCGATGCCGCCACAGGAAATTCGGGAGATCAGCGTGAACGAAGTTTTTATCTGCGATGCAATTCGCACGCCGTTTGGACGCTTTGGCGGGGCGCTCGCTACGATCCGCGCGGACGATCTGGCGGCGATTCCGATCCGCGCGCTGATGGACCGGAATGCGGGCGTGGATTGGCCGGCGGTTGACGACGTGATTTACGGTTGCGCGAATCAGGCTGGGGAAGACAATCGCAACGTGGCGCGGATGGCGCTGTTGCTGGCGGGGATGCCGAAAGAGGTGCCGGGCGCTACGGTGAACCGATTGTGCGGGTCGAGTCTGGAAGCGGTGTCGATCGCCGCGCGCGCGATCAAGGCTGGCGAAGCGGAGTTGATGATTGCGGGTGGAGTGGAAAGCATGACGCGCGCGCCGTTCGTCGTCGGCAAGTCCGACAAAGCGTTCAGCCGCGATGCGCAGATGTACGACACGACGATCGGATGGCGCTTCGTGAATCCGCTGATGAAGAGCAAGTATGGCGTGGACTCGATGCCGGAGACGGCTGAAAACGTGGCGGAGGAATATGGCGTGAGCCGGCAGGATCAGGACGCGTTCGCGCTGAGGACGCAGCAGCGCTGGGCGCGTGCGCATGCGGCGGGATTTTTTAATAGCGAGATCGTCGCGGTGCCGGTGGCGCAGCCGAAAGGCGAAGCGAAGAATTTTGATACGGACGAGCAGCCGCGGCCGGACACGACGCTGGAAGGTTTGCAGAAGTTGAAGCCGATTGTGAGGCCGAACGGAACGGTGACGGCGGGGAACGCTTCGGGGATCAATGACGGGGCGTGCGCGCTTTTGCTGGCGTCGAAGGCGGCGGCTGAGAAATATAAGCTGACGCCGCGGGCACGAGTTGTGGCGACAGCTACGGCGGGAGTGGCGCCGCGGGTGATGGGCTTTGCGCCGTCGCCTGCATCGCGCAAAGTATTCGCGAAGACGGGACTGCAGATTTCGCAGATGGACGTGATCGAATTGAACGAAGCATTTGCGGCGCAGGCGCTGGCGGTGACGCGCGATTTGGGACTGAAGGATGATGCGGCGCAGGTAAATCCGAACGGCGGCGCGATTGCGATCGGGCATCCGTTGGGCGCGAGTGGAGCGAGGCTGGTTTCGACTGCGATGTATCAACTGCAGAGCACGAAGGGGCGTTACGCGCTTTGCACGATGTGCATTGGCGTGGGGCAGGGGATCGCTACAATTATCGAGCGCTGCTGAAATTTTGCGGTCGAGCGTCGCGGCGGTCGTCTTCCGGGGCGTGCCCGCTGATACGCTCGCGCGCGCTTTTTCTTTCCGCTTTGGATACCGCTGCGAATACCTCCCTGAATTCCGCCGAGAAAATCATTGTGAATCCCCCGGCTTGTCATCGTTCGGGCCGTGGGATAGAGTAGCCGCCTTCTCTACGGGAGCGCTCATTGCCGGGTACGGGGCAGGCCAAGTTGAAAGTATTGATTCGGCGCGCGGCAATTCAGAAACGCGTGCGCGAAGTGGCGCAGATGATCACGAAAGACTTCCGGGGCGAGCGCGTGCATATCATCGGCGTGCTGAAGGGCGCGTGCATTTTTCTTTCCGATCTGGTGCGCGAGATCAATCTCGATACGTCGATCGATTTCATCGCGGTTTCGAGTTACGGCAAAGGGAAGCAGAGTTCCGGCCAGGTGCGCGTGCTGAAAGATCTCGACAGCAGCATTGAGGGGCTGAACGTCGTGCTGGTGGAAGATATTCTCGACACCGGGCTTACGCTGAGCTACTTGATTCGCGTGCTGCAGCAGCGCAAGCCGAAGACGCTGCACATCGCGGCGCTGCTGGATAAACCGTCGCGCCGGATCAAGGAAGTGAAAGCGAACTACGTGGGCTTCACGATTCCAAACGAATTTGTGGTGGGCTATGGCCTGGATTATGCCGAGCGATATCGCAATCTGAAAGATGTGTGCGTTCTCAGCCTTCCTCCGGAATAAACGTGGCGCGAAAAGTGCTCACCGTGCGGGACCTCGAATCAACTGTGGCTGGCGGCGAAGTTGTGGTCGCGCGCGATACGATCGTGACGCCGCTGGCGCGTGAAGAAGCCGAAATTCGCGGAATCACGATTCGATTCGAAGATCCAGCGCAGGCTGGAGCCGAGAGCCCGGCGATGGCGACCACGCGGGTGATCGCGATTGGAGCCGATCACGGGGGCTTCGAGCTCAAAGAGGAATTGAAGGGCTATCTGATCGCGTGGGGATATGGCGTGCTGGATCAGGGCACGTCGAGCCGCGAGGCGGTGGATTATCCGGATTTTGCCGAAGCGGTGGCGAATGCGGTAGTGCGAGGTGAGGCGTCGCGCGGGATTGTGATTGATAGCGCTGGAATCGGCTCGTCGATTGCGGCGAACAAGGTCCCGGGAGCGCGTGCGGCGCTATGTTATGATAGGGCCACTGCGCGCAACAGCCGTGAACACAACGACGCGAATATTCTTTCTCTCGGCGCGCGCCTGATTCCAGCGGAAGTAGCGCGCGAGATTCTGGCGGCGTGGCTCGAGACGCCGTTTGCGGGCGGACGGCACCAAAAGCGCGTGGACAAGATTCGAGCGATCGAGAAGCGGCATCTAAAATCCTGATCCGCGCGGCAATTTGGATGGGCGGCGCGGCGAATTGCATCACGGGAGTGCCGGGTGGATCAGCAGCAACTCGACAAACTTATTCAGGCCATCACCGAAGAAATCCTCGGCTACCTCGGCAACGAAAAATGCACTGACCTCTGCGGCCTCGAAATTGACGAGCTTGTCTGCCCGGGCTGCGACGAGCGTTGCGCGGAGCGTTGCGCGCGAAAGACACGCAAGGTGGTGGAGGCGGGTGCGGCGCGAATTTCGGCGGGGGCCGCTTGCGGGCCGATCGAAGCGGACATTGCGCGTCTCATTGACCACACGCTGCTGAAGCCCGACGCTACGCGCGAAGAAATTCGCAAGATTTGCGTGGAGGCGCTCAAATTTGGATTTGCCTCGGTGTGCGTGAATCCCTGGAACGTCTCGCAGGTGGCCGAGCTTTTGCGCGGAAGTGAAGTGCGCGTCTGCACCGTGGTGGGCTTTCCGCTGGGCGCGACTCTCCCGCAGGTGAAACAATTCGAGGCGGAGGAAGCGATCAAACTGGGCGCGCAGGAAATCGATATGGTGATCAACATTGGAGCGCTCAAATCCGGATTGGCGGAAGCCGTGGAAGCGGATATTCGCGGGGTAGCGGAAGCGAGCCATCGGGGCGGGGCGATCTGCAAAGTGATTCTGGAAACGTCACTGCTGACCGCGGAAGAGAAAGTGCGAGGATCGCTGGCCGCGAAAAATGCCGGCGCGGATTTCGTGAAGACGTCTACCGGGTTCAGTACCGGCGGCGCAACGGCGGAGGATGTCCGGCTGATGCGCGCGGTGGTGGGCGACGGACTCGGGGTGAAAGCTTCCGGCGGAGTGCGAAGCCTGGAAGATGTGCAGAAGATGGTCGAGGCCGGCGCGACCCGGATCGGCGCGAGCGCCAGCGTAAAAATTCTCGAGCAGGCCCGGGCCGCTACGCATCCGGAAACCGCGGCGGTGGAAGCACCGAGCGGAACTTATTAAATTTTGAGACGCCTTCAACTCTCGCCGAAGCCGCCATTCCCAACTGATATAATGATTCGTCCCGGCAATCGAGCGCGAGAAGGATTCTGTGCGCGGAATTGCCCGAACGCCGCTGGGGAGCGGCCGCCGAAGCTAGTCAAATGGATTCAACCGAACTAAATTCGAAAGTGGAGATTCCTGCCGAGACGTTGGCGATCCTCGCCGACATCAGCCAGGAGATCAACGCATCGCTGAATCTGGACGAAGTGCTGGCGACGGCTGCGGCGCAAATCAAGCGGCTGATTGATTACGAAATATTCGCCGTCCTGCTTCCTGAGAAAAACACCGATCAGCTCTATTTCCGGTTTGCGATCGGACACCGGGCCGAGGTGGTGGAATATTGGCGCATTCCGATGGGCGAAGGCATCATCGGCACTGCCGCGGCGACTGGCCAGGCGATCCGTGTTGGTGACGTGACGACCGATAAGCGCTACCTGAGCGCGGTGGATGGCGTGCGGTCCGAACTTGCCGTTCCTCTAGTTCTCGGCGGGCGCGTGATCGGCGTCCTCGATATTGAAAGCAGCCAGCCCGACTACTTCACGCCCGACCAGCAGAACATTTTGACGCTCGTCGCTTCGCGCATCAGCACGGCGGTGGAAAACGCGCGGCTCTTCGAGCACGAACGCAATCAGGCCGAGACGCTGCTGCTTCTGAACGAAGTGGGCCGCGAGGCGAATTCAACGCTCCGTGTGGAAGAAGTTCTTCGTCGCGTGGCCGAACTCACGAAGCGCGTGATTGACTACCAGATTTTCAGCATATTGCTGTACGAAGAATCGGACCGCGTGTTTCGCCATCGCGTGACCGTGAAATTCGGGCAGCGAATCCAGGAAAAACATGCCGTTCCCGCACACGAAGGAATTGTGGGAGCTGCGGCGACGCTCAAGCGACCGGTGGTGGTGCCGGATGTGACGCTCGATCCGCGCTACCTGAAGGTGAATAGCGAGACGCGCTCGGAACTCGCGGTGCCGATGCTGTACAAAGATCGCGTGATCGGCGTGATGGACCTCGAGAGCCCACAGCTGAATTATTTCACGCCGGATCATGTGCAGGTGCTATCGATCCTCGCGGCGCAATTTGCGGTGTCGCTCGAAAACGCGCGGCTCTACGAACAGGTGGCACGCGACGAAGCGCGGATGGAGCGCGACCTGACCGCCGCGCGGCGCATTCAGGGCGCGATGCTGCCGCGGATACCGGGGCCGGAGTATGGCCTGGAAATCGCGGCTCGCGTGGTGTCGTCACGTGAACTGAGCGGCGACCTCTATGATTTTCTGCGCTATGGACCGCAGGAGCTTGCGATTGCGTTGGGCGACGTGAGCGGGAAGGGAAGCGCGGCGGCGTTATACGGCGCCGTTGGAATCGGAACGCTTCGCAGCCTCGCTCCGCAAAAGCACCGTCCGGCGGAAATGCTGCACGCGATCAATGGCTTTCTGGGCGAGCGCATGATCGAGGGGCGCTTTATGACGCTCTGCTTCGCCACCTGGCACCGCGGGCGGCGCAAATTGCGCGTCGCGAATGCCGGGCAGGAACAGCCGTTCCTCTATCATGGCGGGCGCTGCGAAAAAATTCGACTGGTGGGATTTCCTCTGGGGATTTTTGAAGAGGCGACCTACGATCAGCGCAGCTTTATTCTCGATTCCGGCGACGTGGTGGTGTTTCACTCCGATGGAATCGGCGATACCACGAATCCGGCTAACGAATTCTTTGGGCACGATCGCGTGTGCCAACTGATTGCCGCGCACCACGCGCTTTCGCCCGACGGCCTGGCCGACAAAATACTGGAAGAGCTTGACAGCTTCTCCGGCGGCGCTCACCCGGCGGACGATCGCACGCTCGTGGTTCTGAAAGTGAACTAGAAGTTTTTTCGAGCGCGTCAAGTGACGTGGGCGCCTCGCGGCTAACCTTAGCGTTCTCCCCAGCGCAGCTTGTTGCGCAGCACTTCAAAATAAGTTTTTCGCGGCGGCCGCACAAACGACACCTTGTACTCCGACTTCGTGATCACGACGCGGTCGGCCGGTCCCAGCTCGTACCCGATCTGGCCGTCGAGAGTCAGGTAGACGCGCTCATCCGCGGCCGAAAAATCGATCTCCATCTTCGAGGTGTCCGGAATCACGAGCGGCCGGTTGGTGAGCATGTGCGGGCAAATCGGGGTGATCACAAACGCGTCAATCCCGGGCTGCACGATGGGCCCGCCTGCGGCAAGCGAGTAGGCCGTCGAGCCGGTGGGCGTCGCTACGATTAAACCGTCGGCGCGATATCGCGCGACATGGTCGCCATCGACATATAAATCGAAATCGAGCATGCGTGAGAGCGCGCCTTTGTTTACGACGGCGTCGTTGAGCGCCGTCTGGCGCTCCGCCGGTTTGCCGCTGCGGAAGACCTGAGTTTCGAGCATCATCCGTTCGCCAATTCGATGATGTCCCTCGAGGACTTGCTCGAGCATGGGGTACAGCTGGTCGAGCGTGACGGTGGTGAGAAATCCGAGGCTGCCGAGATTGACGGCGAGGATTGGCACATTGTGAGCGCGCAACGATCGCGCGGCGGATAGCAGCGTGCCGTCGCCGCCCAAAACGATCAGGAGGTCGACCTTCTCGCCGATCGATTCGCGGGCGATGCACGGCACTTCCAGTGCGACGCAGCCCTGCGTCTCGACGTCCACATAGACTTCGATATTGCGGTTGCGCAGCCAGGCGACCAGCGGCGGCACCACCGTCGAGACCATTTCCTTAATCGGCTTGCAGACGATTCCAATCGCTCGAATCATGGTTAGCGCGTGAATTTTAACCTAGCCGCCCCGGCGCGCGTGGAGAAAAAACTCCTGATTTCCCTCGGTGCCCGTTATCCGGCTGGGGCGCACGCCTGCGATTTCAAGTCCCAGGGCCGCCGCTGCGGTCTTGACGTGCTCGACGGCTTTTTCTTGTAGTGCGGAGTCGCGAACGATTCCGCCTTTGCCTACCGCGCTCTTTTCCAGTTCAAATTGCGGCTTGATCAAAACCAGAAAATCCGCGCCGGGCTTTGCCAAAGGCACAATCGCGGGGAGCACCTTCGTCACCGAAATGAATGACAGATCCATGGTCACGAATTCGACGGGCTCGCCGACATCCCCGGGTTTCAAATACCGCGCGTTGTGTTCAATCGTGACGACGCGCGAATCCTTTTGCAATTTCCAATCGAGCTGGTTGACCGTCACGTCCACGGCGTAGACGCGCGCCGCTCCATTTTGCAGCAGGCAGTCCGTGAAGCCGCCGGTCGAGCTGCCCACGTCGAGGCAAACCTTGGCGCGGGGCGCGACGCCAAAATCCTCGAGCGCGCCTTCGAGTTTCAGTCCGCCGCGGCTGGAATAGCGCATTCCGTCGCCGACGAGCTCCACTCGCGCGTCCGCCGCCACGCGGCTTCCCGGTTTCTCCATCCGCTCGCCGTTCACGCGAACTTGCCCGGCGAGGAGCAGGGCTTGGGCTCGTTCGCGCGAAGGCGCGAGACCCCGCTCGACGATCAGCACGTCGAGGCGAGTTTTTTCGGTCTTGGGCGCCATGGCAGGAGGAATTGTGGCACTACTCTGCATATTTACTTCGGATAATTGTGTTGCGAGGTTTTCGCGTACGGCGATGTACTAGGAGCGCCGGGCGACGAGAAACTGCGCGAGCTCCCGCAGATTCGAAGCGCGCTCTCCGTAGCATTCCAGTTCTTTCAGCGCTTTCGCGGCGAGATCGGCGGCAATGTCGCGCGATTGCAAAATCCCGTAGAGTGCCGGATAGGTGGCCTTTTGTTGCGCCTGATCTTTTCCGGCCGTTTTCCCGAGCGCGGCGGACGATTCCTCTACGTCCAGGATGTCGTCCACGACTTGAAACGCCCAGCCGATGTTTTCGCCGAAGCGCCGCAAACGGTCCACATCTTCGTTGGATGCGCCGCCGGCAATTCCTCCGGCGACGATGGATGCGCGAATCAGCGCCGCCGTTTTCGAGCGGTGAATGTATTCGAGCGTGCCGACGTCGGGCACTTTTTTCTCCGCTTCGAGGTCCGCCACCTGGCCGCCGATCATGCCGCGATCGGTTCCGGCGGCCTGCGCGATCGTCGCGAGGATATTCAGGCGCCGCTGGGGATCGACGGGAACGAAGGCGAGGGTTTGGAAGGCGAGGGTGAGCAGCGCGTCGCCCGCGAGGATTGCGATCGCTTCGCCGAAAACCTTGTGGCAGGTGGGTTTTCCGCGGCGCAAATCGTCGTTGTCGAGCGCCGGCAGGTCGTCATGAATCAGCGAGTAGGTGTGAATGAATTCAAGCGCGCAGCCCGTGGAAACGGCGGCCACGGGATTTTCGGTGAACATTCCGGCTGCTTCGAGGCAGAGGATCGGGCGGATGCGTTTTCCGCCGGCAAATACGCTGTAGCGCATCGCTTTGTGAATCAGCGCGGGATGCGCCTCTTCACGCGGCAGCAGGCCATCGAGCGCTTCCTCGATCCCAGCGCGATCGGCTTCAAAAAACTCAGGGACGCTCATCGGATGGTTGCGGCGAAAGACATAGTGAGATGGGGCGCGCGCGTCGCGCCGGAGCCGCTAGGAAGCGTCATCTTCGGGCTCAAATGGCTCGGCTGCGATCTTGCCGTCCGCTTTCTTCAAAAGAATTTCGACGCGGCCCTCGGCCTCTTCGAGCTGCTTCTGGCATTCGCGCGAGAGTTTTACGCCCTCTTCGAAGAGTTTCATCGCTTCGTCGAGCGAAAGCTCAACGCTTTCCAGGCGCTTCACGACTTCTTCCAGGCGTGCGAGGGACTTTTCGAAATCTCCCTTGCGCGGCGCTTCGGTTGTCTTGTTGCTCGGTGAACTCATCGTGCCTCAGTGATGCGTCGTTGCAAATTCGTTTCTGCGTGGCCGCTCTGTCGTCACCACATTTATTCTGCGCCGCTATCGCTGGCAGTGCGCACAGAAAAATGTGGACCGCCCGCCTTGCTCGATTCTCCTGACCGGCTCACCACACCTGCGGCAGCTTTTGCCCTCGCGGCCGTAGACTCGCAAGATACTCTCGAGTCCCTGAAACCACCACTGCGGGTCGCGAAAATCTGGAGCGGGATTGCTGCAGCATTCTAGCGCACGATGCAGAACGTCAACAATGGCCTTGTACAGGCGGCGCGCTTCCGCAGCGTTCACGCGATTTGCGCGGCGGCGCGGGTGGATACGCGCGCGCCACATGGCTTCGCTCGAGTAGATGTTGCCGATGCCGGCGATTTTGTCCTGGTCGAGAAGGAATAGTTTCAAAGGCCTTTGACTCGCGCGCAGCAATTGCGCGAAACGCGCCGCCGTGAACTCGGGCGAGAGCGGCTCGATGCCCATTCTGGCGATTCCGGGCAGCGCTTCCGGCGATTCGATCCACTGCACGCGGCCGAAGTGGCGGCGGTCGACGAAGCCGAGCGTGCCGCGATCCAATTCGAATGCCACGTCAATGTGTCCCGACGTTTCGCGCGAATCAAACCACACGAGCTGGCCGTCGAGGCGGAAGTGCAGCACGACCGCGCCTGATTCAAGAATAAGAATCAGATATTTCCCGCGCCGGCTCACTCCGCGGATCTTCTGCCCTCGGACGACGCGCTCCATCGCCGCCGCAGCTTGCTTCGCGCCGCGCCCCGATGATGGACGTACAGCAATCGAGTGAATCACGCGGCACCGCCGAATTAGGCGCCCTTTCACAAGCGGCCGCAAGGCGCGCGCTACCGCTTCAACCTCGGGAAGTTCGGGCATTCGTCTCCAATTAAGCTGATCACTTTGCCCAAGAGAGCGTCGAGCGCGGACGGCGGCTCACTCCGCGGGCGGCGCGCTCCCACCTGCGGGCACCAGAGTTAGCCGGTGCGCGCGCAACTTTTCCTCGGCCGCCTCGCTGAACGGCGCCGGGATTCCGCGCCCCTCGAACCACTCAGGGAATTGGTCTCGATAATGAGGGCTCGCAACCTGGCCGGATTCGCCCGTGGTAATTTCCATCAGCGAATTGTCAAAATTCGACAAATCGGAAACGAAGCGCATCGCGGGCCCGTGTCCCACGCCCATTGCTTTCACGGTATCAATCGTGCCACCTTGCGGATCAGGGCCGATGCTGAAGAGCGAGTGCCACATTCCTGTGCGCCCAATCGGATGCAACATATTCAGTGGATGCAAGGCGCCCCACTGCCAGCGCGTGACGTCGCTCGTCCGCGTGCCCCGCGCCAGTTCGTCTACTGCGTCGTTCGCGCTTGAGATCAGCAGCACATCGTAATTGAGGACGCCTTTCGGAAGCCACGCGGACGGCCGCTCGGTGAGAATATTTTCGAGGAAAACTTTATCGCGCCACCAAACGTCGTTGTAGACGCTGCGCGGCTCCCATAATTCGTATCTCGAAGTTTCGTCGCCGAGATACGGCACGAGCAGATTATGAAGCAGCGCGTGCCGGGTGAGTTCGAGGAACGAAGTCTCGTAGGAGTCTGCCGTCGCTCGCGCATCCCATCCGCTCAATTCTGCAATCAGCTTTAGTGTGCGCGGATCGCGCGGCGGGGTCGTTCGAGATGCGCTCGCAAGCTGCTTCGCTAGAAACTGATTGGGCAAACTCACGATGTCGTTTTGTATTGCGTTCATATCCTCGGGCTTCAGCGCGGTTCGGCCGGTGAGGAGTTGGTAGATGCGTTCGGTGCGGAACGGCCCCGCTTGCCGGGCGCTCAGAAAATATTTGTAGCCGGGGCCGACAGTGCGCGCGTTGGCCGTGGCGATAATTCCGTCGGGCGGGTTCAGGACGCGCGGTAAATCTTCGAATGGGATGTAGCCTTGCCATTCGAATTCGTCGGTGTCGCCGGGAACGGGCAGCGTGCCGTTTCCGTTCGCGCGAATCGGAATGCGCGCGGGAATTGTAAATCCGATATTTCCGTCCACGTCCGCGTAAATTGTGTTCTGACCAGGCCCGGCGATGTGCCTCGTGACCTCGACGAACTCATCCCAATTGTTCGCGCGACCGAGGAGTGGAAAACCGAAATCGAGGCCGCCCGGTTCGAGCGCCGTCCAACGCAGCGCATAGGCGTGCCCGCCGGCTGAATCCGCTGAGTCGCGATAGACGACCGCGCCATGGCGGGTGACGGTCACGTCGAGTTCGACGTCCGGCTTGCCGAGCACATGAATCTTTTCTTTCCTCACGTCCGCGGGAATCCATTTTCCATTCGCGCGATAGTTCCCGGGATGGGCGGGATCGAACGTCTCCGCATACAAATCTTGTACGTCCGCGTTGCTGTTGGTGAATCCCCACGCGACGCGATCGTTGTGGCCGATTATCACGAGGGGCGAACCTGGCAACGCGAAGCCTTCCACATTCCATCCCGGCGCCGTCAGATGAATCAGGTACCAAATGCACGGCACGCTGAGCGCGAGATGCGTATCGTTGGCGAGAAGGGGTTTGTGCGACGCCGTATGCGCGCCGCTCACCACGAAATTGTTGCTGCCGATGATTTCCGAAGATTCCTCTTCGAACTGGGCGAGAAAATCCCGCGCTGCGTCCCACTTGCGCGGAGCAAACGGCGCCGACTGGCTTACGCGGGGCTTCGGCGCGCCGCTGGGGCCGATCGTCGTTCGGTCACCGCTGGCCTTTGGCGCGAGAGGAGAAGGCGGTGCGGCCGGCGCCGCGGCGGGCGCCATGATGTAATGATCGAGCGGCGAATCGGCGGCGAACATTTGTGCGGCCCGCTCTGGCCCGACTTTCTCCGACACCCACGCGCGATTGATTTTTGCTTTCCAGGTGGATGTGAGCGTCTTCCACATGTACAAGCTCACGAGATAGGTGTCCGCAGGCGTCCAGGGCCGCGGCTTGTAGCGCATGAGCGAAAATTCCACGGGCAGGCGCGATTGCCGCTCCGAAATATATTGGTTTACTCCGCGCGCGTAGGATTCCAGCAGCGCGCGAATTTCTGGGTTCGATTCAGCGGCCGCTCGCTCCGCGGCTTGACGCAGACCGAGCGTCCGATTTTCTTCGTCAAATTTCAGCGCCTGCGGGCCCACAATTTCCGATAATTCGCCCGCCGCCACCCGCCTCAGCAAATCCATCTGCCACAGCCGGTCCTGCGCCATCACGTAGCCTTGCGCCATCACCAAATCTTCCGTCGATTTCGCGCGAATCCATGGCCGCCCCCAGCGATCGCGGTCCACAATCACGCCGGCCTTCAACCCCCCGACTGCCACCTGTCCGTCGAGTGTTGGCAGCGAGCGATGCACAATCCACCAACCAGCGAGCGTCGCGATTCCCGCGAGCACGAGCAACGCACCAATCACATTCCGAACGATCCGCGAACCACGTGTCATCAAGCCACTCTCCGATTTCCCCGGGTTGAAAAGATTTTCTCGTCAAAGTTCGCGCCGGAGTGTAGCCCAGCGCTCCAGCGTAGGCAACCGCGCTTCCGAAAATGCGATAAACTGGCCGTGCTGATGAACGAGTCCTCTGCCGCCGAAACCGTTTGCTGCATCGTTGGGGGAGGCCCCGGCGGGGCGATGCTCGCGCTGCTCCTCGCTCGCCGGGGAATCCGCGTGACGCTGCTCGAAATGCACAAGGACTTCGATCGCGAATTTCGCGGCGACACCGTGCATCCCTCGACGCTCGAATTACTCGACCAGTTGGGCCTCGCCGAAAAGATCCACCGGCTGCGGCACGCGACTGTCACGAGCCCAACGCTTCAAATCGCCACGGGCTCGTTCCGTCCTTTCGACCTCGGCCGCCTGAAAACAAAATTTCCTTACATCCTGATGCTTCCGCAAAAGGATCTGCTCGAGCTGCTCACCGCCGAAGCGGCGAAGTACCCGAACTTCCGCCTGGAGATGGGCGCGAACGTGACGCAACTTATCACCGAAAATGGAACCGTGCGCGGCGTTCACTACGAACAGGACGGCAACCCGCACGAACTCCGCGCCACGCTCACCATCGGCGCCGACGGCCGGTTCTCTCGCGTTCGCCGGCTTCTCGGCATCGAGCCAATCGGCACTTCGCCGCCGATGGACGTTCTCTGGTTTCGCCTGCCGCATCTTCCCGAGGACCCGCCTTCGATCGGCGGCGCATTCGGCGGCGTCGGCAAAGGACACATGGTTCTCGGCCTCGACCGCGCCGATTACTGGCAGGCGGGCTACGTCATCTTGAAGGGCAGCTATCAGGCGGTTCGAGCGGAAGGGATCGAGGGTCTGCGCCGGCACATCGTCGAAATTATGCCGGCGCTCGCGAAGCACGTCCTGTCGCTCACGGACTGGCAGCAAATCGCATTCCTCTCCGTGGAATCGAGCCGCTGCCCGCGCTGGTGCGCGCCCGGCGTGCTTCTGATCGGCGACGCGGCGCACGTGATGTCTCCCATCGGCGGCGTGGGCATCAACTACGCGATTCAGGATGCCGTGGTGGCCGCGAATATTCTCACCAAGCCGCTGCTAGCGGGTCATGTGACGCTCGACGATTTAAAATCCGTCCAGCGCAAACGCGAGTGGCCCACTCGCATCATCCAATTTGCGCAGACGCAACTGCAGAAGCGCGTCGTATCCGCCGCTTTGCAGTCAACGCAGATGGTGCGAGTCCCATGGCTGATCCGCGCTTTTCTCCGTATTCCGTATCTTCGCGACCTGCCCGCGCGCCTTATCGCTTTTGGCCCGGTTCGAGTGCGCCTCGATAACTGATCCGCTATGCGCGCCGGCTCGACTCCGCATACTCATTGCTTCCTTCGCCGGTCTCGGTGCGGATTTCTCCTCTAGCGCGGCACAACTTGCTAAAATCGCAGTTGATGGCTGCTTCGTCCGCTATCTCATCGGCCGCTTTCACACGGGCCGCATTCCCATCGGCCGGCTCCGAGCGATGAGCCCCGTCGCGCCCACTCGACTGGACGGCTGGCGATGATTGTCCTTCATCTTTTCGCGGTATTGCTTCTCGTGGGCATGAACGCCTTCTTCGCCGCTGCGGAATTTTCGCTTGTGGCGGTTCGCAGCTCGCGTGTCCGGCAGCTCGTCGAAGCGGGCGACCCGCGCGCAAAAATCGTCGAAAGCCTGCTCGGTGACGTGGGCCGCGTCGTCTCCGCCGTGCAGGTGGGCATTACGATTGCGAGCCTGCTCCTCGGCTATCTCGGCGAACTCACGCTCTCCAATATTCTGGCGCCGCTCGTTGCTGCGATTCCGCGGCCGTGGGCGGCCGTGATCGCGCACGGCGCCGGATTGATTCTCGCGTTCGGCTTGCTCACGATGTTGCAGGTCGTTCTCGGCGAACTCGTGCCGAAGAGCCTAAGCCTCGCGCGCGCCGAACGCGTCGCGCTTCTCATCGCCCGCCCGTTCCATTGGTTCCTGCAAACATTTCGCTGGGCCATCGATCTTCTCGATGGCATCGCGGAAAAAATCGTCGCAGCGCTCGGTGTGGTTTCGCCGCACAGCCACACGCTGGTTCGCTCCACCGAAGAGTTGCAGGTGATGGTCCAGCAGGCGCACGACCGCGGCCTGATCCCCGCCGCGGAGGTGAAATTCATTCAAAGCGCGATGGAGCTGGGACAAATTGAAGTTCGCGAAGTGATGGTCCCACGCCCGGACGTACACGCGCTGCCCGCCGATGCCACGCTCGAGGACACGATGCGCATGTTCGCCACTACCCAGCGCTCGCGCATCCCCGTCTACGAAGGCTCGCTCGACCATATTCTCGGGTTCGTCCACATCAAGGACATGATCTGGATTCTCCTCGATCGCGCTCGCAGCGCGGACGAGCGCCAGCAGCACATCGAAGACCCGCAGCCGCCGGCCGACTTCAGCCTGCGGGGAATGTTGCGCGACGTCCTCATCGTCCCCGAAACCAAACGCGCCAGCGAACTCCTCCTCGAATTTCGCGCTCGCCGCACCGGCCTCGCCATGATCGTGGACGAGTTTGGTAGCATCCTCGGCATCGCTACGCTCGAAGACATCCTCGAGCAAATGGTGGGCGAAATTCACGACGAGTTTGACGTGGTAGAGCGCCCGCTTACACTTGCGGATGGATCGATGATTTTCGACGGCGCGACCAACGTTCGCGACCTTGAAACGCAGTACAGCATCGCGCTTCCGGAAGACAGCTCCTACGAAACCGTCGGCGGGTTCATCCTGCACCATCTCGGCTTCATCCCTCGCGGGGGCGAAAGTTTTGAGGCGCTTGGATTCCGTTTCACGGTGATGGAAATGGATCATCGGCGCGTCTCGCGCGTGAAAATAAAATCCGTGCGCCCGGCCGAGCCGCCCGTGCCTGAAAACCAGTCATCCGCGCGCGACGCCAAGCCAGCCGAGCGAGATTCGTCTGCGGCCGGGCCCGCCGCCGAAGCTGACGCCGAGAATCAGCCTCGGAAACAGATCGCGAAAGCCCGTCGCGCCGCCAGTGCTCGCTCCCAGGAAAGCAAATAATTGGCGATGACTGCGCGCGCGCAAATTTGTTCGCACACCATTCAGGGAGCAGCCGATGCTTAGATTCATCTCCCTCCGCCTGCTCTTCGCCCTCCCGGCTCTGTGGCTCATTTTCACGATGGTCTTTCTTCTCGCTCACATCGTTCCCGGAGACCCCGTTCAGCAGATGCTCGGCGAAGGCGCGCGGACTGAAGACCTGCAACAACTGCGCCACGCTCTCGGCCTCGATCTCCCGTTGCCCGTGCAGTACGGGCGCTATCTCGCAGGTATCGCGCACGGAAATCTCGGCGAATCATTCCGGTATCAACAACCTGTCACGCGCGTAATCCTCTCGCACTATCCGGCGACGCTCGAACTCGCGATCTTCGCGCTCTTCGTCTGCGCCGCGATCGGAATTCCGGCGGGAATGCTGGCTGCCGAAAAACGCGGCCAATCCACCGACCACGCCGTCGGCGTCGTTACTCTTTTCGGCCTCTCCGTCCCGAATTTCGCGCTGGGACCGGTGCTGATTCTTATTTTTTCGGTGATTCTGGGCTGGCTTCCCGTCTCCGGAAGAGGCGGGCCGTCCCATTTGATACTTCCGGCCATCACGCTCGGCGCCGCGCTCGCTGCAATTCTCACGCGCATGGTTCGCAGTTCGGTGATCGAAGAACTCTCGAGCGACTACGTCCGCACCGCCCGTGCGAAAGGCGTGTCCGACGCCGCCGTTCTTTTTCGCCACGCTTTTCGCAACGCGCTCATTCCGATCCTTACCATCCTCGGACTCCAATTCGGCACGCTCCTCGCGGGCACCATTGTCACCGAGTCAATTTTTTCATGGCCCGGCGTAGGACGCCTCGCCGTGCAAGCGATCGATGCGCGCGATTATCCGCTACTGCAAGGCTGCATTCTGCTGATCGCTGTTTCCTACGTCGTCGTAAATCTCCTCACCGATCTGGTCTACGCGGCCGTAGACCCAAGGGTGCGCTTCGAATGACGCGCCGAGCAGCGGGGTCCAGACGATGAAATCCCTCCGCGATTTTCTTCGCCACAGCACTCCGGGCCGCGTGGGTTTCGCTCTCACGTTAATTCTCGTCGTCGCCGCACTCGCCGCTCCCTGGCTCGCGCCCTACAATCCCATCGCACAAAATCTTCCCGCTCGGCTCGCCGCCCCGAGCTCCGCGCACTGGATGGGCACCGACCAACTCGGCCGCGACATTTTCTCGCGCATTCTCTTCGGCGCGCGCGTCTCGATGCTGGTCAGCATCACCGTCGTACTCGGCGCAGGACTCATCGGCCTCGCCATCGGATCGCTCGCGGGATATTTCGGCGGATGGTTCGACCGCTTCGTCAACGTGGTTCTCATCAACGCGTTTCTCTCATTCCCGGGAATCCTGCTGGCGATCGCCTTCGCTGCATTTCTCGGCCCCGGACTGGGCAAAGTGATTCTCGCGCTCGTCATCACCGGCTGGGCCGGCTACGCTCGCCTGGCTCGCGCGCAAATTCTGCAAGCGAAGGAAATGGAATATGTCCTCGCCGCGCGCTCGCTCGGCGCAAACGATGCGCGCATCCTCGTCCGGCACCTTCTCCCCAACATCCTTCAGCCCGTGCTCATCCAGGCCACGATCGCGCTCGCGGGCGCCATCCTCGCCGAGTCCACTCTCAGCTTCCTGGGCGTCGGCGTGCTCGCGCCCATGCCCAGCTGGGGCGCGATGCTCAACGACGCGCGCAACCACCTGTTCGACGCTCCTCACCTCGTAATCTTTCCAGCCCTTGCTGTGATGACCGCCGTCCTGGCATTCAATCTTCTAGGCGACGCCCTCCGCGATTGGCTCGATCCCCGCATGCGCGCCTACCTGATCGTCACCACGCTCGCCCGCTAGATAGAATCTTTCGAAGGGACGGCGCTCAGTGCCGCTGGCGCAGCTCTTCGCAACGCACCCCGCTTGAAGTCGTGCTTCCTAATGTCGATCAGAATTGAGATCCCGCGAGGAGGGAACTACTCAAAAAGAAGTCGTAACCGTGGCTTTCGCTCGACGCGTCCAGCACTGCGCCGCTGCACGCGCTTAAGACGATTGCGGCCTACCCCAACTCCACCGTAACTTCTGCGCCGCGCCCTGCTCCGAGCGTGCGCGCTGCGCTGCCCTTATTCACCGAAATTTCCAAATATCCGCTCGACCCAATCACTCCGAACGCTTCTCCCGCCGCGCCGCCCGCAAACGTCGGCAGCACCTTCGTCACTTCGCCCTTGCCCACCTTGATCGCAAACTTGCCATCCGCCGCCACCAGCGCCGGCGCATCCTCCGCTTTCAAATTCGTAATCAAATTCCCGAAATTATCGATCCGCAGCACGATCGCTTTGATCGTGTTTCCGTTTACCTTCGGTTTGGGGATCGCGAACCGCACAAAATCTTCGACGGGATCGCCAAACGCCGACGATTGCCACGACTTCGAAAGCCACGCTGCCACCGGCGCAAACACGTCGCGCCCGTGGAAGGTATTGCTGATGGGCTGGCGGAAATAATGTTCGGAGGTGATGTGCCACGCATACAGCGCTTCGGTGCGATCGTAAACCGCGGAGAGCACGCCATTATCCGGCGCGACAAAATAGTGCTGGTCGCTCGCCACCAGCAGTGGGCGCCGGGCCGTTCCCACGCCCGGATCAACGACCACCACGTGAATCGTGCGCGGCGGAAAGTAGTCGTACGCCTGCGCGATCGTCAACGCGCCATCCAGAATATCGTGCGCGAGCACTCCGTGGGTGATGTCGATGATCGTGGCTTCGGGATTGATGCTGCAGATCACGCCCTTCATGACGCCAACCAGGTGATCGTTGGTCCCGTAATCCGTCGTCAAAGTGATGATGGGCCGGTGTTGTGCCAACGCGCTCTCCGATGTGGATTAAGTGCGAATTTCTTCCGCGTCTCTCGCTCTTCGACGCTAACGGAGGCTCACACCGGTGTCAAGGCAACGCGCACCAAGAAGTAACGCTCGTTTCGCGCACGAAGTTGCCGCCGCCGCTCGCAAAATCCGGGCGCGAACGTCCGCTTGCAATCCTCGCGCTTCCTGCTAGCCTTATAGAGGGAAAATGAACGCACAATACCGCACGCGGGCAAGGGAAGAGCGTCGCCGGATGCCGCGCGGGCGAAACGGCCAAGCGGCGAGTGAGATTCTAATCGCGACGCCGGGATTAGAAATCGCGTCAACCCCCGTAAAAACAGTCACATACCAATTTCTAATCGGCTCAGAATCGGCCTTACATAATCGCGAGGCTGTAATAGATGCCGATGCCCGGACCCATGCGCGCCTATCTTGATTACAACGCGACGACCCCCGTGGACGCATCCGTCCTCGACGCCATGCTTCCGTTCCTCGCCGATAATTTCGGCAATGCCAGCTCGATTCACTCCGCCGGGCAGCGTGCGCGCGCTGCCGTGGACCGCGCGCGCGATTCCGTAGCCGCTCTGGTCGGCGCGAAGCCTGCCGAAATTGTTTTCACGAGCGGCGGCACAGAGTCCGACAATCTCGCGATCTTTGGCGTTGCTTCCGCGGTTGCTGCGAACTCAGCCGGCGCGCCGAAGCACATCATCGCCTCGGCCATCGAGCATCACGCCGTTCTCAATTCCTGCCAGACGCTGGAATTACAGGGTGTCGACGTTAGCTACGTCCGCGGCGGCAGCTCAGGCGTGGTCGACCCCGACGAAATTCGGCGCGCGCTGCGACCGGAAACAATTCTGATCAGCGTGATGCACGCAAACAATGAGCTTGGCACAATCCAGCCCATCGAAGAAATTGGGCGGATTGCCGCCGAAGCGGACGTTTACTTTCATTGCGACGCGGTGCAATCGGCGGGGAAGCTCCCACTCGACGTACGCCAGCTTGGCGTTGACCTGCTCAGCATTTCCGCGCACAAAATCTACGGGCCGAAGGGCGTGGGAGCGCTCTACGTTCGCACCGGAACGCCGCTCGCGCCGCAATCCTACGGCGGGCATCACGAGCGTGATCGCCGGCGCGGCACGGAAAATGTTCCCGGAATCGTCGGGCTCGGACAAGCCGCCGAGCTTGCCATCGCGAATCTCGCAACGGAGCCGCAGCGAATCCGCGCGATGCGCGACCGGCTCGAACGCGCAATCCTCGAATCTGTCGCGTCGGTGCGCGTAAACGGCGACACAACGCGCCGCGTGGCGAATACGACGAATCTTTCGTTCGCAGCCGCCGGCGGCGAAGCGATGCTCATCGCCCTCGATCTTCTCGGAATCGCGTGCTCCACCGGCGCCGCGTGTTCCTCTGGTGCGGTCGAGCCGTCGCACGTCCTGCTGGCTATTGGGCTCTCGGCTGACGAAGCTCGCTCGAGTCTGCGCTTTAGTCTCGGGCGGCAAACCACGGACGAAGAGATTGATCACGCGATCGCCGCAATCCCCGCCGTCGTCGAACGCCTTCGCGCTCTCTCGCCGCGTGCCGCTACCGTGGTGACCGGCCGATGAGCACTACGATTGCAGCGCATTCGATCCCCGCCCGCGGACACGAGCTTGAGCCGCAACGTGACCGCGAAGGGAACCGTGGCAGTCGCCATGAGCGGTGGCGTAGACAGCTCCACGGTCGCTGCCATGCTCCGCGATCGCGGCCAGGCGATGGTGGGGCTCACGATGCAGCTCTGGAATCAGCGCCGCCTGCCGCAAGAGGAAACGAGCGCACCGGCGCAGCATCGCTGCTGCTCGATCGATGACGTGTACGACGCCCGCCGCGTCGCCGAACATCTCGGCGTTCCGTTCTACGTCGTAAACTTCGAGCGCGAATTTGAAAACAACGTGATTCGCCCCTTCGTCAACGACTATCTCGAAGGCCGCACGCCGATTCCGTGCACGCTCTGCAACAATCACGTGAAGTTCGATCAACTTCTCACCACCGCGCGTCAGATCGGCGCCGACCGGATCGCTACCGGCCATTACGCGCGCGTGCGCCACAATGCGGAAAGCGGGCGCTACGAATTGCTGCGGGCGGTAGACGAATCGAAAGACCAGTCCTACTTTCTGTTCGGCCTCACGCAAGAGCAACTGGCGCGCACCGATTTTCCGCTCGGCGAGCTGTCGAAGCAGGAAGTGCGCGAGATCGCTCGCCGCCTGAAAGTTCCCGTGGCGGAAAAGCCGGAGAGCCAGGAGATCTGTTTCGTTCCAACAGGGAATTACGTTCGCTTCATCGAGGGCTACTTGCAGGAGCAGGGAACGCAGCTGGCGGCGAATCCCGGTGAAATCGTCACGACGGATGGCGAAGTTCTCGGGCGGCACACCGGCTTGCATCAGTACACGGTTGGCCAGCGCCGCGGCCTCGGCATTTCCGCGGGGCGCCCGCTCTATGTTGTCGCGCTCGATCGCGCGAGCAATCGCCTGATCGTGGGCGAAGACGAAGATCTCCGCAGCACCGTGTGCGAAGTCCGCGACGTGAACTGGATTCCGTTCGCGGCTCCGAGCGCCCCGGTGGAAGCAAAGGTCCGCGTTCGCAACCGGCACGAGCCTGCCGCTGCCGAAATCGTCGCGCTCGACGCCACGACAGCCCGCGTCACATTCCGCGAACCGCAGCGCGCGATCACCCCAGGCCAAGCGGCCGTTTTCTACGCAGGCGAAATCGTTCTCGGCGGCGGCTGGATCCGCTGACAGGCGGGACAGTAACCGGCGCTTTCAAATTCCTTCAAATTTTCTGGAATCAAAACTCGCGAGGACCGCGAGGCTGAATCAGATGAAAAGTTCTTCGTCCTGCGTCGCTGCTTCGGGCTCGGGCCGCCGGTTTTGCCCGCGAATCATATCGATCGCGACTTTCATGCCCTTTAGAATCGCCGACGCCTGCTGAATCGGGGTCCAAAGCGTACGGCGGAATTTCGCGCCGGATTCCTCGACTACTTCGAGCGTCCCCGTCAGGATGTGATCGGCGCGAATGATCTGCACGCGCAGCCGTTCTACTGCATCCGTAAAGACGCGATCGATCTTTTGAGCGGATCCACGGGCGACGCGGGTAATTTCCGCCGCATCGCCCATGATGCTCGCAATCCGGTCTTCGGAATCTTCCAGTATCCGGTTCGTGCGCAGGAGAATCGGATCGATCCGGTTCTGCAAGTCAGTTGCGATCCTGGTGAATTGCTCGATCGCCACCCGCACCTGCAGGAACATCGCCAGCAGGATCGCCATCTGAATCACGATGGCAACTGCCGCAATCACGATGAACGCTTCAAGCCAGCCGGACATCGATCGCTCCTTACGAACCGCTCGGTCGAACTACGATACTTTCGATTCGCGCTTGTACGTTTCTTTTCCCGCTTCGACGGCGGCTGTCAAGCCGTCCTTCTGGCGCGCCATGATTTCCTTGCTGCGTTCGATCAAATCCTCGGCGCGTTCGCGCAATTCACGGGCTTTGCGCTGTGCGTATTCGCGGCCTTCGTCGGCCTTGCCAGTAAGATATTCGCGTGTTTCTTCGCCGGATTTCGGTGCGAAGAGTAGACCTACCAGTGCTCCAATGCCAAGTCCAACTAGGAAAAAGCTCACCTTCGAGCCAGCGTTATTATCAGCCATCTTTTCACCTCCAAAGCTCACAGTAGCACAGGCTTCCGGGGGTAGCAAGGAATGCCGCCATACGGCGCCGTATGTGGCAGCTAGTTCGAGGCAGGTTCTCCCGAATTGGCACTCCGCAGCCCCGCGTAGACCCGTTGGGCCTGCCCGCGAGGAAGCTCCGCCGCCAAATCCTCCACGGAGAGTTCCCGCAGCCGGGCCACACTTCCGAATTTCCGCAGCAGCTTTCGGGCTGTGTGCTCGCCAATCCCGGGAATGTCGGTGAGGGAGGTGCGCACGCGTCGGCTCGATCGGCGCTGCCTGTGGAACGTAACGGCAAAGCGGTGCGTCTCGTCGCGAATCTGCTGAATCAGCTGCAGGACGGGCGAATGGCGGTCTAGAACGATGGGCTCGTCCTCGCGTCCGAGGACATAGAGAATTTCCTCTTTTTTCGCGATGCTAGCCATTGGCTGGTTGATGATTTCGAGTTTTTCGAGCGCCTGGGCGGCGGCGTGCAATTGTCCGATGCCGCCGTCAATCAAAATCAGGTTCGGCATCGGTTTTTCCTCTTCCTGCAAGCGGCGGTAGCGCCTTCCGACTGCCTCGCGCATGCTGGCGAAATCGTCGCGCAAGAGCCCGCCTGGCTGAGCAGCCTCGCCGGCGATGGCCTCATCTCCCCGGATAATAAATTTCCGGTAGTCGGACTTCTTCATTCGTCCCGCTTCCCACACGACCATGGACGCAACGGTTTCCGTCCCCTGCGTGTGCGAAATATCGAAGCTCTCGATCCGTTTCGGCGGCTCGAGCAGTCCGAGCGCCGATGCAAGGGCGTCCCCGATCGCGGCCGAGGTCGGGCGCAGCACACGAAATCGCTGCACGAAGGAATGCTGGGCGTTTTTCTCGACGAGCTCGAGGAAATGGTGTTTTGGCCCGCGCTGCGGATTCAGGATTTCCACCCGGTGCTTGGCCTGTTCGGAAAGAAACTCCTCCAGTAATTCGCGCTCCTCAAATTCGATTGGCGTATGGATGTAGCGAGGCAGGTAGGCCGCGTCGAGATAGAGCTGCTTGATCAGCGATGGCAGAAATTCCGCTGGACTGAACTCCTCGAGGTTCTCCCAGTAGAAGTCGCGCCGGTCCACAACGCGGCCGCCGCGAATATGAAACAGATTGACGGCTACCTGGGGCGGTTCCGCGTACCACGCGATCACGTCGGTATCGTCGCCCGAGGCCGCGGCGATTTTCTGCCGCTCCTCCATTTCCGCGAGCGTGCGGAGCAGATCCCGGTAGCCGGCCGCCTCTTCGAAACGCTCGCTCTCGGAAGCGCTCGCCATTCGCGCTTCGAGGCTGCGCGATAGGTCGCTGCGGCGCCCCTCGAGGAACAAGCGCACGTCGCGCGCCGCCTCCGTGTAGCGCTCGTCGGTGACGAGGCCTTCGACGCACGGACCGAGGCAGCGGTGAATGTAATATTGGAGGCACGGGCGCGGGTGCCGGCGCGTGAGATCCACCGTGCACGAGGGCACGAGAAAATGCTTGTGGATCAGATGCACCATGCGATACGCGAGATTGGCGGGGAAGTAGGGGCCGAAGTAAAGCGAGCCGTCTTTCCGCAGCCGGCGGGTCACATAGACGCGCGGATATTTCTCAAAGGCAGTGTAGCGAATGTAGGGATAGGTTTTGTCGTCGCGCAGCAGGACATTGAATTTTGGCTGATGCTTCTTGATCAGATTATTTTCGAGAGCGAGCGCTTCTTTTTCATTGTCCACAACGATGTAATCGACGTCTGCAATTTCGCGAACGAGGGATCCCGTCTTGGCGTCGAGCGAACTCTTCTCGAGGAAGTAAGAGCGGACGCGATTTCGCAGCGAGAGAGCTTTTCCGACGTAGAGAATCGTCCCGCCGGCATCCTGAAACAGGTACACCCCGGGCTGAGCGGGCAGTTGGGCGACTTTTTCGCGGAGTTCCATCGAGACGCGTTACACTATTGTTCGATATTTCGCCGGGCGGCTATTGCCCTGGCGGAAGGCGCGACAGCCGAAGACAACTTTTATGATAGCAAACGGAATCTAAACCCACACGGAAACGCTATGACTCGAATCGCGCTTACGCTCGCAGGGCTCTTGATCACCGGCGCGGCGCTGCCTGCCCAACAGCCGCCGGCGGACAAGCAGCAGCAACAGGATAAACAACAGGGGCAACAGGGTCAGCAGAGCCAGCAAGGTCAACAAGGCCAGCAGCAAGCGGGACAAGATCAGTCCGATTCCGATGAATCGTCCGTGCCCCAGGAATCGAGTTCGAAGAAGCCGCACGCGACGAATGAAAAGGGCGGCAAAGACGCGCTGCCGGATCAGCCGCCTCCGATTTCCTCTGACGCAGAAAAAGCCAAAGCCAACGCGACCTATAATCCGTTTCCGGCGCAGCAGGACGTGGAAGTCGGCATGTTCTATCTACACAAAGGCGACGTGGATGCGGCCATCGACCGTTTCCTCGACGCGATTCAGCAGCGCCCGAATTTCGCCAAGCCGCGCCTGCTGCTCGGCAAGGCCTATGAGAAAAAGGGCGACAAAGAATCCGCGGTGAAATACTACAAGGAATATCTGCAAGTCCTCCCCGGCGCACCCGACGCCAAGGAAGTCCGCAAGAAAATCGAAAAGCTCTCCGGTCAGTAGCGCCGTCAATAGGCGGGGAAAGTCTTCAGAAACTTCATCGCACGCTGGTAGCCGACGAATTGTTTTTCTTCGCTGCGAAATTGCGGAGAATGCGACTCTCTTCGGCAGCGCGCGAAGCGCATCGGATGTTTCAAGTGAAGCATTTCGTGGTAGAGGACGTAGGCGACCACGAGTTCGGGAACATTTTTGCGGTCGAGCTGGCGATTGATCACGATTTGCTCGAGCGCGGGATCAAAGCAGCCCAGCTGTGTACGCCAGACGCGGCTGCTCCAGCCCAGTCTCGGTTTTACAAGCGCGTTGGTGAAATACCTGGCATTCAGCCGCTCGAACATGGGATCGAGGTCGTGATAAACCCCGGCCGGGCGATGTTCCGCGCGGCGCGCGCGCCGCTGCCGGACCATCAAGAGCCTGCGGCGCGTCGAGCGAGCGTAGGAATAATTTCGATACGCATCCAGAAATTCCGCGGGAGGCTGCCGGCGATACAGCCGTCCCAGCAGGATTCCAGCGGCCGCCTCGAAGATTGAGCGCGGCGCATCGCGGAGCAAGTCGGAGACGCGAACGTAGGCCGTATCCTCGCGCAAGCGGATCGTGTGCGTGAGGTCCGCATAGGGATGATATTCCACGACGAAGCGCGGCGGCCGCCCCTCGCAGCCGATGCGAGTGTAGATGCGCTGAAAAATGCGCTCGCCACCGGGGACTGCGCGGGAGCGCCGCTCCGCTAGGTTCACGCCGGCTTCCTCCGGACGGGAGGAGGCGCGGCCGTCTTCAGTCCATTGTCAACGTCCGTGAGCGCGTCTTTCGTCCCGTCAATCGCGTCGAGGAGGGTGTCTTTGTAGGTCTCGAGCTCGGCGCCGTTTTGCTCGAGCTTTTCGAGAATGTCGAGAAACTCGTTTCCTTTTGCCTTCATCAGTTTCAAAGCGCCGTGGATGTCCGCCTGCCGCTGCTCGCCGACGGCGATCTGGTCGGCGGCGTCGTCCATGCAACCCGTGTAGGCATTGAGCAGATTGTTGAGCACCTCGGCGCGGCGCCTGTCCTGCACTTTTCGATTCAGCTCGTACTGAAATTTCTTCAGGCGATCCTCGGCGAATTTCATGTAAAGCGCGATGCGTTCGGCCGGTTCGTAGGCATCGCGAATCTTATTGGCTTCGCTCTCCGTTAGATATTCCTTTCGTTCTTGAGGCAGGGGAGCGCGAGCGCGCGCGAGAGCGGACGAAGGCAAAAAAAGAAGAGAAGCGAATATCCCGAGCGCGATCGTGAGTATCAGGCGTCCCATAGCGGCCTCCTATTTCTTCGGCTTTGCCGGCGCCGTTCGTTCCGGCTGCTTGGGGAACAACTGCTGAATCAGATGACGATCCATTTCATCGAGTTGGCCGCGAATGTCGACAAACGGAGTGCGATCGTCTGCCGAGAGGCCCACGATCATCGCGTCCATCCGCCGGAGCGATTCGCGCACGGAAATCTGAAGCTGCTTATAGCCGTTGGGATGCTTTTCAGGGTCAGGAGTCTTTGCGTCGAGCGCTTTCTGGACGGATTGAGCTTCGCCAAAATATTGTTTGACGATGTCGAGGGCGAGAGGAATTTTGTCGTCAGCGAGAGCTGTCTGCGCATCCTTGAACTCGGAATCGCCGAGTGGAGGAAGAAGTTTGGCCTTACGAATCGGGTCGTCTTCGTGGACGAACTTGGCGCGCAACTGTTCGGTGGTGCGGAATTCCTGCGCGGCGAGCGGCGCGAGGACCACGGCCGCGAGGCCGAGCGCGAGTCCCGAAAATTGAGCGAACGTGAACACGGCGTTACTTTTTCTTTTCCTTCAGCTCGCGAGCGAGAAAACGGACTCGCGCGGTGGCTTCGAAATACATGTCGTTGTTCTGATCTTTATTCAGCGCCAGAAATTTCTGATACGCGTCGAGCGCCGGGGCCACTTGCCCCAGTTTATCGTAACAGGTGGCGCGGATAAAAACGGTCCCTGCGGAAAGTTCTTCGCGCTGCGCCAGCAGGTCGAGCGCTTTCAGCGCCGGCTCGTAGTTCTTCGCGAGATACTCGGCGGCGACGAGTTCGCCGAGCACGTCGTTCGACTGCGGATTCATCTTGAACGCGACGAGCAACTGCTGCACCGCACTCGGATAATCCCGCTTCTCGAGATAGAGGTGGCCCAGGCGCGCGGGAATATCGGGGTCCTGGGGCGAGAGCTTCGCAGTCTTTTGCAGAACCGGGATCGCATCGTCGTAGCGCTTCATTTGAAAGAGAATTTGAGCGCGAAGTTTCAGCTCCGGAAGAGTTTCCGGCGCGCCGGCGGCGGCGCGATCGAGCTCGGCAAGCGCCTCTTCGTTCTTATCCTGCCGCGCGAGAGCCAATGCGCGGGCGACGCGAGCCTCCGAGTCGTTCGGCTGTGATTCGAGGTAGGCGTTCAGTTCGGACGCGGCTTCTTCGAATTTCTTTTGCGCCGTCAAGGATTGCGAAAGGCCGAGGTGCGCTTGATCGTTCGCCGGGTCTGTTGCGAGGGCAGCGCGAAATTCCGCTTCTGCGTCGGCCGGCTGGTTGGAGGCGAGCAGCGCGCGTCCGAGCGCGAAATGAATGTCGGAGCTTTTGGCATCGAGCTTTGCGGCGGCACGATACTGTTCGATCGCGAGTGGAAGTTTTCCGGAGCGCTCGTACGCCCAGCCCAGCAAAAATCGGGGACGCGCTTCGTTTGGAACGAGTTCGGCGGCCTTCTGAAATGGAGCGACCGCCGCGTTCGGGTCGGATTCCATCAGCATGATGCCGAGATTGACGTATGCCGCGTCCAGTTTGGGATCGAGCGAAATTGCCTTCTCGTACTCGGCTTTGGCGCCGGCGCTTTGTTTCAGACTCGCGTAGGCGTTCCCCAAATCGAAATGCGCGTCGGCGTCGTCCGGTTTCTTCGCGAGATACTCCTGATAGGATTGCACGGCCGCCGCGTAATCCTTGCGGTCCATCGCGCCGCGAGCTGCAACGAGCGCCGGGTCGGGCGTGTCGTCTGCTACGTGAATGCGCGTGCGGGTGGTGTTGCTTTGCGCGAACGAAACCGAGGGAGCGCCGAAAAGAGCCAAGGAGAGAACGAAGAGGAGAGCGGAAATTGCAGGCAGACGAATGCTACGTGGGAGCGATTTCGATCGCGGCGTTCCACGCGATGCTCGCCTCGGTGTTCGACGCGATGCGCGTCGCGATGCTCGCCTCATCATGGGGCGGACGAATCTCGCGCCGGGCCGCTCGGCTTGGCCAGGGAGGAATTGTTGGTGTGATTCGCGCCGTTGCCGTTGCGTCCATTCAGCACGCGCGCAAGAAATTTTCCGGTATGCGATTGCGAGTTGCGCGCGATCTGTTCGGGGGTTCCCGCGGCAACCACGTGCCCGCCCTCGTCGCCGCCTTCCGGGCCGAGATCGATCACCCAGTCAGCGGATTTAATCACGTCGAGATTGTGCTCGATAATCAGCACCGAAGCGCCGCCTTCAATCAGTTTGCGGAACGCCGTAAGCAACTTTTGAATATCATCGAAGTGCAGACCCGTAGTGGGCTCGTCGAAGATATAGAGGATGCCGGCGTTTTCCTGCCGCGTGAGATGCGCCGCGAGTTTCAAGCGTTGTGCTTCGCCGCCGGAAAGCGTGGTGCCGGATTGTCCGAGGCGGAGGTAGCCTAGGCCGACTTCATCGAGGACGCGCAGCTTCGTGGTCACTTTCGGATGCGCGGCGAAAAAGGTTAACGCTTCGCGCGCCGTCATCTGCAGCACTTCGTGGATGTTTTTTTCCTTGAAGCGCACGTCGAGGACGCTGCTTTTGTAGCGCGTTCCGCGGCATTCCTCGCACACAAGCTCCACGTCTGCGAGGAAGCGCATCTCGACCGTAACAGTTCCGTCTCCCTGGCACGCCTCGCATCGCCCGCCGGGAATATTGAACGAGAAATGCCCGGCTGTGAGCCCGTGCTTTTTCGCTTCCGGCATGGACGCGAAGATTTCGCGAATCGCGTCGAAGGCTTTCAAGTACGTGGCCGGATTCGACCGCGGCGTGCGGCCGATCGGCGATTGATCCACCATTTCGATGGCCGCGAGCGCGGAGTCGCCCTCGAGCCGGTCGGCAAACTCGCGGTAATTGCCGCCGGTGCGCTTGGCCTCGAGGGCTTTGTAAAGCACGTCGTACACGAGCGTGGATTTTCCCGAGCCGCTCACGCCCGTGACGGCGACGAGAACGCCGAGCGGGATCATGACGTCGATTCCCTGGAGATTGTGGCTGTGCGCGCCCGTAATTTTCAGGAATTTGCCTTGCGGTTTGCGGCGCCGCGTCGGGATGGCGATTTTCAAATCTCCGCGCAGATAACGGCCCGTAATCGAATTCGGATCGGCGAGCAATTCTTCGCGCGAGCCGGCAAACATCAACTTGCCGCCGTGCTCGCCCGCGCCGGGCCCGAGATCGAGAATATGGTCGGCCGCTAGAATCGTGTCGGGGTCATGTTCGACGACGAGCAGCGTATTCCCGAGATCGCGCAGGCCTTTGAGAATCTGAATCAGGCGGTCGGTATCGCGCGGGTGGAGGCCGATCGAAGGCTCGTCGAGCACGTAGAGCGCGCCGACGAGGTGCGAGCCGAGCGATGTGGCGAGCTGGATGCGTTGCGCTTCGCCGCCGGAAAGCGTGGAGGTGAGGCGGTCGAGCGTGAGGTAATCGAGGCCCACCTCGTCGAGGAACTGCAATCGCCGCTGAATTTCTTCGAGCACTTTGTCGGCGATCGTGGTTTCGCTGGCGGTAAGCTCGAGCGCCTTAAAAAATGGGCGCACCTCTTTCACCGTCATCCGGCAAATCTCGGTGATCGAGCGGCCGGCGATTTTAACGGCCCGGGACTCGGCGCGCAGCCGGGTGCCGTGACAATCGGGACAAAGCGCGTAGCCGCGGTAGCGGCTCAGGAAAACGCGCACGTGCAACTTGTATTTCTTGCGCTCGAGCCAGCTGAAAAATCCCTTTACGCCGGTGAAATCTTCCTTCGGGTCGCCTTCGATGATCGCGTCGCGTTGCGCTGCGCTCAACTGCCGGAAGGGAACGTCGAGCGGAATGCCTTTGTTGCGAGCGTACGCGCGCATGTCCATCGCAAGCTGGCGATATCGCGGCTTCGTCCACGGCTCGATTGCGCCGTCGGCCAGCGATTTGCTTTTGTCCGGCACCACGCGGTCGAGATCAAAATCAATCGTGTTGCCGAAACCCTGGCAGCGCGGACATGCGCCGTAGGGACTATTGAACGAAAAAAGCCGCGGCTCAGGCTCTTGATACACCGCGCCGCACTTCTTGCAAGTGAAGCGCTCGTTGAAGACGAGCCGCTCGGGCGCGGCCGCCGCGGAAGGCTTCGCAGCGCTGCTGGCAGAATCCGCGGACGGCGGATCGGGCACAAATTCGAGGATTGCTTCGCCGCGTCCTTCGCGGTAGCAAATCTCGATCGAGTCCATAAGGCGCGAACGAATTTCGGGACCGAGAACCAGCCGGTCAACGAGCACATAGGCCGTTTTCGTGAAATCCAGATCCAGCAAATCTTCGGGAGTCGAGAATTCGAACACGCGCCCGCCCTGATACAGCCGGTTGAACCCGCGCTTCCGCAAACTGACGAGCGCCTGCCGAATTGCTTCGGGCCCGGGACGAGCCGGCCTGCGAGGTTTCGGCGTTTGCGTCGCTGGTTCGGGCGCGAGCTTCATCTCGTAAAGAACGTAAAAGCGCCGGCCCGCCGGCAGCGCCATGATTCGCGCCGCAATCTGGTCAATGGAATCCTTGCGAACTTCATCGCCACAGTTGAGGCAGAAAGTGCGTCCGATGCGCGCGTAGAGCAGCCGCAAGTAATCGTAGATTTCCGTTGCGGTGGCCACTGTCGAGCGCGGGTTGCGCGTGGAATTCTTCTGCCGGATCGAAATGGCGGGCGCGATCCCGGTGATTTCGTCCACATCCGGCTTCTCGATGCGTTCGAGGAATTGGCGCGCATACGCGGAAAGCGACTCGATGTAGCGGCGCTGGCCTTCGGCGTAAAGGGTGTCGAACGCGAGGCTCGATTTTCCCGAACCCGAGACGCCCGTGACGACTGTAATCGCGTTGTGCGGAATGGCGAAATCGAGGTTCTTCAGATTGTGGACGCGAGCGCCGCGGACGCGGATCTCCTCGATATCGCCGGGAAGCTCCGCGGCTGCCGGAGCCGCGGGTTCGGGTGCCCGAAGCGCCTTCGCGAGTGCCACCTTGTCTGTAGGGTTCTTCGCCATGTGTGTAAACCCAAAATTATACGCCGTCGAGTCAAGCCGAGCAAATCGGCTTTGCGACGGCCAAAATGGGCGGACGTTCCGCACTCGCAACAGTCGCACCTATTAATGAATCGACAATGCATCCTATTAGGAATATTGTGGTTGCGGACTCGGAACCCCACCTCCTCGTCTGCCGCTTTTGGTTCGTCTCCCGCCGCCGGGTTCCGAAGGAGCCACGCTAATGCGTTTTCGACACCTTACGTTGGGATGCGCCCTGTGCCTTATCCTGATTCCGGGCGCGCATTCTCAAACAAGAAAGCCTTTGACGAATCAAGACGTCGTGAGCATGACGAAGCAGGGCTTTGATATTGAGCTTATCGTCAAAGCAATCCAGACCAGCCAAACGGCCTTCGACGTATCCGCCCAAGCGCTTCTCGACCTCAAACAAGCAGGCGTTGACTCGTCTGTGATGGAAGCGATGCTTTCGGCGCAAGCCAACAAGCCTTCCGCCGCTCTCGATGCTCTACAAGGCGCTGAGAACGAGGGCGGGGACTCGGGGGCGTGCAATGCCTCCAAAGGATGCCTGCTTCGCGAGGGCACTGAAGTACCGCTTTCGTTTGTCTCTCCACTCAGCTCCAAAACCGCCGCCGACGGCGATCCGGTGGAGTTCGCGCTCGATAGCGATTTGAAGATGGGAGAGACCATCGTCGTCAGAAAGGGCGCCCATGCGATGGCCACCGTGTCGAACGCGAAAAAGGCCGGGATGATGGGCAAGGGCGGCGAACTCAACATTCAACTGCAGTATCTGATCGCCGGGACAAACCACGTTCAGCTCCGAGGAACTAAAGGCCAGGAGGGGCAGGGCAAAGTGGGCGCGACTGTGGCGCTTACAGTAATTTTCGGGCCGATCGGATTGATCAAGCACGGAAAGAACGTCGAAATTCCCGCAGGTACGGCGCTCGTCGCCTTCGTGCAGCAGGATGTCTGGCTGCCGCCATCGAAATAAACGCGCGTCGCCGAAACGAAATCCGCGAAGAATTCGCCATTTGCCGTCATTGTGTGTTAATTCTTGACGCGGGGCAGAGATGGCGACTGAGTCGCATAATTTCGATCGCGTCGTCTGGATTGTGCTTGATAGCGTCGGCGTTGGGGCGCTGCCGGACGCGAAAGCGTATGGCGACGTCGGGCGCGACACGCTCGGGCACATCGCTCGTTCGCGTCCGCTGCGAATTCCCAATCTTGTGCAGCTCGGAATCTGCAACATCTCTCCACTCGAATTTCTTCCGCCGCCGGTTCATCCCGCAGCGAGTTACGGTAAAGGCGCCACGAAATCTCCCGGGAAGGACACGACCACCGGCCACTGGGAAATGGCAGGCATCTGGCTCGACCAGGCGTTTCCGGTTTATCCCCAAGGCTTCCCGAAAGAAATCATCGAAGAATTTGAGCGCCAGATCGGACGCCACACAATCGGCAACAAACCCGCCTCGGGAACGGAAATCATCAAGGAGCTTGGTCTGCAGCATGTCACCACCGGTTTCCCGATCGTTTATACGTCGGGCGATAGCGTCTTTCAGATTGCGACGCACGAAGACGTGGTGCCCATCGCCGAGTTGTACCGCATGTGCGAGATTGCCCGCAAAATCCTGGATGGGCCGAACCGTGTGGGACGCGTGATCGCCCGGCCTTTCGCCGGTCCTCCGAGCAACTTCCAGCGCACCGAGCGCCGCCATGACTACGCTGTCGAACCGCCTCCTGGGATGCTGCTCGACGTGCTGGCCGAGCGAGAGATTCCCGTTCTCGGCGTCGGAAAAATTCACGACATCTACAACGGACGCGGAGTGAAAGATTACGTCACGACGAAAAACAACGTAGAGGGAATGGCGAAGGTGGAAGACGCGCTCGCGCAGCGTCCCAAGGGACTCATCTTTGCGAACCTCGTGGATTTCGACATGCTCTACGGCCACCGCAAGGATGTGGAGGGCTTCGCTCGTTCGCTCGAAGAATTCGACGCGCTGCTCGGGCCGATGGTGAAATCGCTAGGCGCGTCGGATTTGCTGATCATTACCGCGGATCACGGCTGCGATCCGGATCCCATGAATCCGACCACCGACCATTCTCGCGAATACGTTCCGATTCTGGCGTACACTTCCCGCGCGGCAGAAGGCCGAAATCTCGGCACGCGCTCGACTCTTGCGGACATGGGACAAACCGTCGCTGAAAATTTCGGCGGCGAGATTGCCCACGGGACGAGTTTTCTGGAATTGCTTTCGAGATAACCGCTGCGCCAACCGGCGCGCCGGTTTGCATTTCGTCTTCCGCTACTGGCCCTGCGAAGCTTTTTGCGCGTAGTATCCCGCGCGAGTTCGGAGCGAAAGTTTCCCGTGGCCCTTCGGCGGCAGCACCTGCACCTGCACGGTGCGGAACGTGCCGTCCTTCGCGCTGTTCGTCGGGTAGTAGCCGAGTTCGTACTGATTGCGGATATCGCGCGCCACCTGTGCGCAAATCGCCTGGATCTGCTCCAGATTATCGGGGAAGTAGGCCAGTCCGCCGGTCGCCGTCGCCAGCTCCGTCAAAATCTTCTTCGAATGCCGGACCATCCCTTTGCTGTGCTTGCGGTCATCGTCACTGAAAACGCCGATGGCGTAAATGGCGGCATCCGATTGTTCGGCCACCTTGATCGCATACTCAAATGGTTTGCGGCTCGCGTCGTCGTCGCCATCGGTGATCACGAGCAGGACGCGCTTGTCCTTGTGCCCCTTCTTCAAGTGGTCGAGCGAGCCGATGATGGCATCGTAGAGCGCCGTGCTGCCGCGCGAATCGATTCGCGAGAGCGCTTCATTCAATTCCTTCTGATCGCTCGTGAAATCCTCGTTCAGGTCCAGATAATACTCGTCGTTGAAATTCACCACGAACGCTTCATCGCGCGGATTGCTGGTTTTAACGAATGTGAGCGCTGCTTCGTTCACTTGCGAGCGCTTCTCGCGCATGCTGCCGCTATTGTCGATTACCAGGCCCATCGTTACGGGAATGTCTTCGCGGGAGAAAAGCGAAATCTTCTGCTCCACCTTGTCTTCGAACACGCGAAAGTTATCCTGTTTCAGGTCCGCGACGAACGCGCCCTTCTCATCGTCCACGGTGGCGTGCAGCACCACCAGGTCCACGTTCGCTTTGATCACGCCCTTTTGCGGCGACTGATTGGGCGGAGGAGGAGGGCCGGGAATCGCGCCCTGTGCGCGCACTTGCGGCGCAAACAAGAAAATCCCCGCGCACGCGATTACGAGCGAAAGAATTGCGAAGCGGGAATTCTTAGTGGCCGGGCGCGAAATAGCCCGACTTCGAATACACGGTGAGGGGAGGAAGTCCCTTCGGCGGGTGCAGCTTGACTTTAATCTTGCGCCATCGACCGTCATGCGCGTGGTCGCTCGGTCTATATCCCAAGACATATTGGTTCCGCAACTCCATGCTGATTTTTGACGCGATATCCGGCAAATCCCCAACCTGATTCACCACAAATGTCCGGCCGCCCGTCATGGCCGTCAAATCACTCAGCAGGGAAGGCCCACCCGCCTCTTCCGGAGTGTGCCCGCCATTCGGATCGTACAACCCGATCGCGAAAATCTGTACATCTGCTTCCTTGATAAAATTGCGGACGTCCGCGATCGTGTACCGGCTATGATTATCGCCTCCGTCGGATATGATGAGCAAAGCTTTCTTTGTGTTGTGTGCTCCCTTCATCTGGCTCAGGCCCAGGTAAATCCCGTCGAACAGCGCGGTCTCTCCATGCGCCGCGGTAAACATGAGCCGGTTCTGCAATTCTTCCACGCTGCCGGTGAACGAGCTCGCGAGCTGCGCGCGGTCATTGAAATCGACGAGGAAGAATTCGTCCTGCGGGTTCGCGGTGCGGAAAAACTGGACGGCCGCGAGGCGCGACTTGTCAATTTTGTCCGTCATGCTGCCGCTCATGTCGAAGATCACGCCGATGGAAATCGGCACGTCCTCGCTCGAGAATCGCACAATTTCCTGCTCGATATTGTCTTCGAAGATGCGGAAGGCATCCTGCTCGAGCCCGGTGACGAGACGGCCATAGGGATCGGTGACCGTCACATTGACCAGCGCCATTTCAGTTTCGGTTTTGAGTTTTTTGCCGAGTTTTTCGGCCGCGGGAGGACCGCCAGGGCCGGGCGCCTGATTTTGAGCCCAAAGAGGAGACGCGAGAAGGGGAGCCGCCAGAAGGACGCCAACCGCGCAAGCCGCCCCAAGCCCCCATTGCACGACGGGCTTCGTTGCGCGGACTCTCAAAGTGCCCCCGGGACTCTCTGTATCGCTGACAAATTGTACCACCCCGCTTTTCGAATACAAGCGAAGGAATTCCGTATTTCGGCCCGGCACGACCGAGTCAGTCCGCCGCCGGAGCCTGCTCCTGCTCCTGCGCCATGCTCATGCTCATGCCTAGTACCCACCGCGAGCGTGGCAAGACCCCTACGGGCGACGACCGGCCAGGTGGAATTCCCGCGAACGCCTGTGTGAATGATAGACTTGCTTCGCGCGAAAAGGGCAGCGGCGCCGCCATGCCAAATACTGACTCCGCCTCCAATATAAAGGTATTCGCCGTGATTCCGGCTCGTTACGGCTCCACGCGCCTTCCCGGCAAGCCACTGGCAAAAATTGCCGGCCGCCCGATGATCCAGCACGTCGTCGAGCGCGCCCGGCAAGCCGCGCGCGTCACGCGCGTGATCGTCGCCACCGATGACGAACGCGTGAAGAAAGCCGTGGAGGATTTCGGCGGCGAAGCCATTCTCACGCGGCGGGATCACCGCAGCGGCACCGACCGCGTCGCCGAAGTGGCCTCGCACCTCGCAGCGGAAATTTACGTGAACATCCAGGGCGACGAGCCTCTCATCGATCCGGGCACTGTGGACGCCGTGGTTGCCGAAATGCTCGACGACGAGTCCATCCAAATCGCGACGCCCTGCACGGCGATCACGCAGCCGAACGAAATCATGGATCCCAACGTCGTGAAAGTGGTCCGCGATTTCGACGGCAACGGCCTCTATTTTTCGCGCGCTCCCATTCCGTGGGTTCGCGACACAAAAGCAGAAGCCACGCCGCACCACTGGAAACATATCGGGCTGTACGCGTTCCGCCGCGACGCCCTCTTGGAATTTCCCACGCTTCCGCCCGGCGAACTCGAGCAAATCGAACAGCTCGAGCAGCTGCGCTGGCTCGAAAATGGTTTCCGCATTCGGGCGGTGGAAACGGATTACGACGCTGTAAGCGTCGATGTGCCCGCCGACATCCAGCGCGTAGAAAAGATTTTGCAGGAGCGCGCTGCTTCCTGACGCGCAATCGGTTTCCGCGCAAATAAAAATTTTCGAACGCGATTTGACACGCGAGCCGTTTCTGCCCATAATGACGAGTACGCCGATTCCAGTGGAGGAATTCGAGCGCCTTGCGGGCCGCCCCGAAGTACATCTTTGTAACCGGTGGCGTAGTATCTTCCCTCGGCAAAGGCGTCGCAGCTGCCTCCATCGGCTGCCTTCTTGAAAGCCGCGGTCTCAAAGTCACCCTGCAGAAGTGCGATCCTTATCTGAACGTCGATCCCGGCACGATGTCTCCTTATCAGCACGGAGAAGTATTCGTTACCGATGACGGCGCTGAAACCGATCTCGACCTCGGCCACTACGAGCGCTTCACCAACGCACACCTGACGCGCGACCATAACTGGACCACCGGCCGAATCTACGAATCCATCATCGCGAAGGAACGCCGCGGCGATTACCTCGGCAAAACCGTTCAGGTGATTCCCCACGTCACCGACGAAATTAAAGCCGCTTTTCGCAAGGTCGCGGACTCAGTGGACATCGTACTGGTGGAAATTGGCGGCACGGTAGGGGACATCGAGTCGTTGCCGTTCCTTGAGGCGATTCGCCAGATGCGGCTCGAGCTCGGAGCCGAAAACGTTCTCTTCGTGCACCTCACGCTCGTGCCATTCATACCCACGGCCGGTGAATTGAAGACCAAGCCGACGCAGCACAGCGTGAAGGAATTGCTGAGCATCGGAATTCAGCCCGACATTTTGATTTGCCGCAGCGACCGACAGCTGGGCGGCGATTTAAAGAGCAAGATCGCGCTCTTCTGCAACGTGCAAGAAGCTTGCGTGGTCTCGGCGCCGGATGTGGGCAACATTTATGAAGTTCCGATGTCGCTTGCCGCGGAACGCCTCGACGAACAGATTTTGCGGCTGCTTCGCCTGGAAGCGCCGCCGCGCGACTTGAGCCGTTGGCTCGCGATGCTCGAAACGCTGGAGCATCCGCAAGGCGAAGTTCATATCTGCGTCGTCGGCAAGTACGTGCAGCTCGAGGACGCGTATAAAAGCTTGCGCGAAGCGCTCGTTCACGGCGGCCTGGCGAATCGCCAGCGCGTCGTTTTCGAATGGATCGAAGCGGAAGATATCGACTCGCTCGCGACAGCCGATAAGCTTTTGCGCCACGCGGATGGCATTCTCGTTCCTGGCGGCTTTGGCAAACGAGGCATCGCGGGAATGGTTCACGCGATCACGTATGCTCGCGAACGGAAAATTCCGTTCTTCGGTATTTGCCTCGGAATGCAGTGCGCGACGATCGAATATGCGCGCCAGGTTTCGAAGCTCGAACACGCCGATAGCACCGAATTCGATCCCTCCACTCCCAATCGCGTGATTTACAAACTGCGCGAACTGCTCGGCGTCGACGAAATGGGCGGCACAATGCGCCTCGGCGCCTGGCCCTGCAAACTCGAGCCGGGTTCATTCGCCCACAAAGCCTACGGGACACTCGAAATTTCCGAACGCCATCGCCACCGCTACGAATTCAATTGCGAGTATGAGCCGACGCTGACCCGCGCTGGGTTTCGAATTACCGGCCGCACGCCGGACGGAGTCTATGTTGAGATTGTAGAAGTTCCTGATCACCCGTGGTTCGTCGGGTGCCAGTTCCATCCTGAGTTCAAGTCGAAGCCGCTGGCTCCGCACCCGTTGTTCGCCGCGTTCATCCGTGCCAGTCTTGAGAACCGGCGCACTCGGCAGGGCGTCGCTGCGGATAAGCGCATTACGACCGCCGACCCCGCGGCGGATTAGTTTTTTTCGCAAGTTGCTTTTCGTGGCGCCAGACTTCGACGGGCAACTCCATCCTCTATTGATTTCCGATTCCGAAATTTCAATCGAATCTGAGATGATGTCTCACATGAAGCTCCCGTGGCGCTAGGGGTGTTGGCTGTGTGTTTCGGCACGGCTGAAGCCGTGCCCTGACGTGGTGCGTTGGCGTTTTGGCGCTGCAATGTGCTGGGCGATATTGTGGGGATCACAAACAGTGTCAGCGAACTCATTTTCGATTGGGAAGATCAAGTTCGGCGCTGGGGCGCCGTTGTTTTTGATTGCTGGGCCTTGTGTGATTGAGAGCGAGGGGCACGCTTTGATGATGGCGGAGAAGCTCGCGGCGGTGGCGAGCGAACTGGGCGTGCCGTACATATTCAAGGCTTCGTATGACAAGGCTAATCGTACTTCCGTTTCGTCGTATCGCGGGCCGGGATTGAAGAACGGGCTGAAGATTCTGGCGAAGATTAAGAAGCGGACGGGCCTGCCGATCCTGTCGGATGTTCACGACGCGTCGCAAGTGGCGGCGGCTGCGGACGTGTGCGATATTCTGCAGATTCCGGCGTTTCTCTCGCGGCAGACGGATTTGCTCGCGGCCGCGGGAAAATCCGGGCGCGTGGTGAATATTAAGAAGGGTCAATTTCTCTCGCCCGCGGAGATGGGGAACGCGGCCGAGAAGGTGGCGAGCACTGGAAACGAGAAAATTATTCTGACGGAGCGCGGGAATTCGTTCGGCTATCAGAATCTTGTGGTGGACATGCGCTCGTTTCCCGTCATGCGCAAATTTGGGTATCCGGTTGTGTTTGACGTGACGCACTCCGTGCAGCTTCCTGGCGGCGAAGGAAAATCGAGCGGAGGGCAACCGGAGTTTATCGAGGCGCTCGCGCGGGCCGGCGTTGCCGCCGGCGTCGACGGAATTTTTCTCGAGGTGCATGACAATCCGTCGAAAGCGCTCTCGGACGGGTCGAACGCGCTGCCGCTCAGCCAGTTTCGTCCGCTGCTCCGGAAAATCGTCGAGCTGGGCGCGCTTGCGAGAAAGTGGGACGCAGAATGACGCGCCGCTCGACCCGCACCCAGAAACGCACCCCGACACGCGCCTCGAGCCGCCCATCGAGCCAACCGAAGCGAGCGAAAGCCGCGCGCCGCGCGCAGTCGGCGCTTGCGACGGCCAAGCGCGTCCTGAGAATCGAAGCCGAAGCGATCTCCGGGATGATCGACAGGCTCGATGGGCAATTCGAAAAAGCTGTCGAGATGCTGTACGAGTGCCAGGGCAGGGTGGTCGTCACCGGCATTGGCAAATCCGGCTTGATCGGTCGAAAGGTTTCTGCCACGTTTTCGAGCACGGGCACGCCTTCGATATTTTTACATGCGGCTGACGCGCTGCACGGCGATCTGGGCGCGCTGACCGCGGGCGATATTCTTCTCGCGATTTCCGCGAGCGGCGAGACCGAAGAGCTCGTCGAAATTCTCGAAGCGGTAAAGCGCATGGGGATCCGGCTGATTTCGCTGACCGCCAAGGTGCGTTCGACTCTGGCGAATGCGAGCGACGTCGCGCTCGACATCGCGGTGAAAGAAGAAGCGTGCTCGTTGAATCTCGCGCCCACCGCGTCCACCGCCGCGGCTCTTGCGATGGGCGACGCGCTCGCGATTTCGTTGCTCGATCGCCGCGGATTCAAAGAGGAGGATTTCGCGGCCCTTCATCCCGGGGGACGGCTGGGAAAGAAGCTGCGCCGGGTGGAAGCGCTGATGCACGCGGGCGAAAAAGCGCCGCGCGTTCTGCCCTCGGCGAAAATGCCCGACGTGATTTACGAAATGAGCCGGAAGGGGTTGGGCCTCACGGCCGTCGCGGAAGCGGACGGCAAACTACTCGGGCTGATTACGGATGGAGATTTGCGGCGGGTGATGCAGAAGCGCCAGCAGAACGTGCTGGAATTGTCCGCTGCGGATTGCATGACGCGGAATCCAGTGACGCTGCCTCGGACGGAGCTGGCCGCGAGCGCGTTGCGCCTGATGGAAGAAAGAAAAATTACCTCCGTGATTGTGGTGGATCGCGCCGGGCGCTTTGAGGGCGTGGTTCACATTCACGATTTGTGGACGTTGCAGCTGTTTTAAGGAAGAAAGCGAATGGCGATCAAGGAATTAAAATTTCCGGCGAAGGTCATGCGGCGGGCGAAGCCGGTTCGCGTCCTGCTGATGGATGTGGACGGAACGATGACGCCCGGCTGGGTTTGCCTGCAGACGTTTCCCGATAACAGCGTCGCGGAAATGAAAATGTTCAACGCGCACGACGGCGCCGGCATCACCCTCGCGAGCATCATGGGCATTCGCACCGGCTTCATCACCGGCCGTGATTCTCCGGCCAACGCACGGCGCGCGCGCGAATCGCGAATGGAATTTGTGATTCAAGGGCAGCCGAAAAAGCTCGAATCGTACAAGGCGATCCTCGTGCGCGCGGGCGTTACGGACGATGAGGTAGCCTACGTAGGCGACGACCTGCCGGACTTGCCGATCCTGCAGCGAGTGGGACTTGCCGTCGCCGTGGCCGACGCCGTTTTCGAAGTGAAGCGAGCCGCGCACTACGTCACCACGGTAAAGGGCGGCGAAGGCGCGATCCGCGAAGTGGTGGAGTTGATCCTGAAAGCCCAAGGCAAATGGAAGAAGGCAGTACCGCTAGCGATTGCGTAGCGCGATTTCACATTCAGCGCGAACTTTTTGCGGATAAGAAGTCTGGAGCGGGAGAAGGGAATCGAACCCTCACCTCAAGCTTGGGAAGCTCGCGTTCTGCCACTGAACTACTCCCGCCCGGGTTGAACATGCTCAGAGTAGCACCGGATTTAAGTCGTGCGCAAGATTGGTTCGGGCGCCGGCGGGCCGTGGATCTGCAGTGCACTACGAAAGCGGCGGCATGCGGCGGTCAAGAGTGACCGCTGCAAAATAGGCACAGCTGGAGAGTTCGCCTTCCGTCCATCGGGCCATGCGCGCGGAAATCGGGGCCGTAACGGAGCGCGCGAAATTCATCACACGGAAATACATCTTCACAATTCGTATATCCATCGAATCGTCTCCCGGATCCGGGGCCATGCGCACGAATGCCATCAACCGGCCGAACCCCTCCGGCTCAATTCTATCGCCGCCGATCCCGGCCAACTCTCGAGTGCGCTCGGAAATCTCCACCTTGCCGTAAGCGATCAGCAGGCTGCGGCAATAAGCCACAGAAAACTGAAGCAATCCGCCCAAGGCGAGTATCAGGATGAAAATGGATACAATCATACGGATAAGAACATTGCAATCTGGGCGCCATTGGGTTGAATCGAGCGCGATTTATCAGCGCCCATGAATTAGAAGAGGTTAATGCTCGATTCCATGCCGCTTCGAGCGCCCTCCTTATAAAAGGTCACTTCCGAATGGTTCACGTTGAAACGAGTTGTGCCGCATCCGCGCTCCCCACCCTCGGCGCCCGCCTGAAAACTTCCTATTTGCGCAAGAATCGCCGCCCTGATCCCACCGCGCCGAGCCAGCGCCGGATTTTCATCGTGCGCAACGCCCGTGTTAGAGTGGCGGGCGAGGCAAACCGCACCGAAAGCAATTCCAGGAGGCGAAGTGGCTTATCGAGACCTGCGCGATTTCTTGCGTACGCTGGAGAAGAAGGACGAGCTGAAGCGAATTTCCGCCGAGGTGGACCCCATCCTCGAGATCACGGAGATTACCGACCGCGTGGTAAAGGCGGGCGGCCCGGCCCTTCTCTTCGAAAAGCCCAAAGGCTCGCGAATCCCCGTCGTGACGAACCTGGTCGGCACCGAGCGCCGCATGAATCTCGCGCTGGAAGTGGATTCGCTCGAGGAAGTGGCAAATCGAATCCACTCTTTTCTCGATATGCAATCACCGCAAGGACTGTTCGAAAAGGTGAAGATGCTTCCGAAACTCGCGGAGCTGGGCTCGTTCTTTCCCAAGACGGTGCGGAGCGGCGAATGCCAGGAAGTAGTTCGCGACAAGGATTTCTCGCTCGATCATTTCCCGATCCTGCAATGCTGGCCTCAGGACGGCGGACGCTACATCACCTGGCCGATGGTCATCACGAAGAATCCCGAAACGGGTAAACGAAACGTCGGCTGTTATCGGATGCAGGTCTTCGACCAACGGACCACCGGCATGCACTGGCAGACGCAAAAGCACGGTGCCGAACATTTCCGCAGCGCGCGCGCCAAGAACCGGGAAGGGAAGCTCCAGGTAGCCGTTGCGATCGGAGCTGATCCGGCCACCTGCCTTGCCGGGATACTCCCCGTTCCGCCGGATATGGACGAATTCCTTTTTTCCGGGTTTCTGAGGCGCGATCCGGTCGAACTGGTGCAATGCAGGACGGTTGACCTCGAGGTCCCCGCCAATGCGGAAATTGTTCTGGAAGGATACGTCGAACTGGGTGAAATGCGCACCGAGGGCCCGTTCGGCGACCACACTGGCTTTTATTCTCTCGAAGGCGAATTCCCGGTTTTTCATGTGACGTGCGTCACCCACCGGAAGGATCCCCTCTATCTGACGACCATTGTCGGGCCGCCGCCGCAAGAAGATTATTTTATTGGTCATGCGATCGAGCGCGTGTTCTTGCCCGTGATGAAAATGCAGTACCCCGAGATCGTGGACGTTGCGATGCCCGCCGAGGGAATTTTTCAGAATTTAATGATCGTCGCGATTCGAAAAAGCTATCCCGGACAAGCGCGCAAGATCATGAATGCGATCTGGTCGCTTGGGCAGGCCATGTTTACAAAAGTTGTGCTCGTGGTGGACCACGACGTGAATGTGCAGGACTCGCGCGAAGTGGTCTGGAAGGCGCTTTGCGCGATCGATCCCGAACGCGACATTCAATTTGTGCTCGGTCCCGTTGACACGCTCGACCACGCCGCTCGCCGTCAGGATTTCGGCTCGAAGATGGGAATCGACGCTACCCGCAAGTGGCCCGAGGAGGGTTTCTCGGGCAGGTGGCCGGACGAAATCAAGATGGATCCAGCCACAAAAAGGCGCGTGGACGAAATGTGGCACCACTTCAAGCTCGATGCACCGAAGAAAAAGCAATAGCTCGTAAATTTGATTCGCGCCCTGCCGCCGCGTTCCACACCCTCCCCCTCCTCACCGGAAAGCCTTTAGCTGAGGCAGAAACTGTACTTTCACCTGTCCTTTTCGCCTACCTGTCCTTTCGGACAAGGTTTTAACCAAGAGCACACACACTCACAACCTTTCTTGACACTTCGTGACGCGGGTGCAATAAACGAATGAAAGCGGAACGTACCGGGATTCACAGTACTTCGGTACTCCGATGCTGGGCAGCGCCGAACGGGGTGTTTAGGCTCTAGGCCAGCAGCAAGCTTCTTGGCTCTCTTAGCAAACGTAGCGAAGCAAAAGTAAAGCTGGGGCCGTCCTGCGAAGCGGGATGGAGTGAGGAGTGAGGGGCCGCGCGATGTTCAATCTGGGGAAAACGAAATCGTTGATTGGCCTGGATATCGGCTCGAGCTCTGTGAAGGCCATCGAGCTGAAGAAAACGAAAGAGGGTTACGAGCTGGTTAGTCACGGCATCGAGACTCTCGCCCAGGACACCGTCGTGGACGGCGCCATCATGGACGCCCCGTCGGTAGCCGAAAAAATAATTTCGATCTTCGATACACAGAAGATCAAAACGAAAGATGTCGCCACGTCGGTATCGGGGCACTCGGTGATCGTCAAGCGAGTGAGCATGCCGCTGATGACGGAAGAAGAATTGTTCGACCGCATCCAATCCGAGGCCAGCCAACACATTCCGTTCGATATCGCGGACGTCAACCTGAGCTACCAGCTCCTCGAAGCCACCGAGAACCAGATGGACGTGCTTCTGGTGGCGGTGAAGAAAGACAAAATTCTCAACCACACGAACGTGCTGGCGCAGGCGGGGAAGACGCCCGTCATCGTGGACATTGACGCCTTCGCTCTGCAGAACTGCTTCGAAGTGAACTACGAGCCGGACCCCTCGCAGGTGGTTGCTCTCCTGAACGTGGGCGCGAGCGTAATGAACATCAACATCGTCCGCGGATGGACGCCGCTCTTTACTCGCGACGTCTCGGTGGGCGGCAACCAGTACACCGACGCGCTGCAGAAGGAACTCGACCTCAGCTTTGAGGACGCCGAGAAACTGAAGATGGGCGGCACTCTGGCAGGGGTGAGCGAAGAACAGCGCACGGCGATCCTGCGGTCGGTCTCCGACATCCTGATTCTCGAAATTCAAAAGACGTTCGACTTTTTCCGCGCGACGGCGAGCGGCGAAAACATCCGGCGCATCTACGTCGCGGGTGGCACGGCGCGGGTTCCGGGCCTTCTCGACTTGCTGAAGGAAGAATTTGCGATGCCGGTCGAGGAACTGTACCCGTTCCGGAAGGTTGCAATCAATCCTGGGCGTCACGATGAAAGCCAGCTTCGCGATTTGGCGCCGCGCCTGGCAATCGCTGTCGGCCTGGCGCTGAGGAGCTTTGACACGCCATGATCCGGATTAATTTACTTGGCCAGGCCCGTCCGAAGGCCACGAAAACCACGGTTCCGCTCGAAGCGACGATCCAGATCGTCTTTCTGCTGGTGGCGGTTGGCCTCGCGTCGCTGGTGCTGGGCATCACGTACTACCAGCAAAAGCGCGAACTCGACGCCACGAACCAGAAGATCCAGGCCTTGCGCGCTGAGAAGGCCACTCTGCAGACGATCAAGGCGGACGTGGACCGTTTCGAAAGCCAGAAGGCCGTTCTGCAGCAGCGCATCAACGTAATCGAAACCTTGCAGAAGAATCGCTCCGGCGGCCAGGAATTGCTTCAGATGGTCGCGAACACCGTGGTGCGCGTGGATTCGCTCTGGCTTACCAACCTCGACCGTAAGGGCGACAATCTAGAAATCAAAGGCCAGGCAGGCTCGATCAACGCCGTGGCCAATTTCATCACCCAGCTCAAGCGCTCCGGGTTTTTCAATAACGTGGAAATTAAAGAGGCCACCGAGACGGACCTCGTGAAGTCGGCCCAGACATTCGGCTTCTCGATGACGGCGGCTATCGCCAACGCAGCGACGCCTCCCGCAGAACAGGCCAAGCCGCAACCCGCGGGTGGCGCAGCGCCTCCGCAACCTGCCGCGAAGGGGAGGAGCTAACATGGCGACTTCATTCCGCGAATGGCCCTGGCCCCTGCAAGCAGTTTTCTACGTAGCGCTGGCGGTTGTGATCGTAGCGGCCGGTTTCTACCTGCCGATCTCGCCCGTACGTACGGTTCGCAGCGATCTCGAAGCGGCCCAGAACACCGTTAAGCCTTTGGAACAGGAAGTTCAGAGCCTGCGCGTTTACAAGCAGCGGAGAGCGGAGTTGCAGTCGGAGATGGACGCCCTCCAGAAGCAGCTTGAAACGTTGCAGACGATCGTTCCGGAAGAAAAGCAGGTCGATCAGTTCATCATCATGATTCAGAGCGCGGCGCTGAGCTCGGGAGTTTCAATTCGCAAGCTGACGGCCAAGCCCGTGACGACGCAGCCGTACTACTTTGAGATGCCGTTCGACATCGAGGCCGACGGTCCGTATTTCTCCGTTCTCGACTTCTTCGCGCGGCTCGGACGTCTGAGCCGGATCATCAACGTGGGCGACCTGAAGCTTTCCGGGCTCGGCGGCGGACCGCAGCAGAATGTGAAATTCCACACGGCCCCGGGAGCTTCCGTCACCGGCATTTTCACAATTACTACTTTCTTCACGAAAGCGGCAGAAGTCCCCGCGGCGCCTGCTGCCGCGACGGCAAATAAGGCTGCCGCAGGGCAAAAACGATGAAACTGGCAAAGTCATCCGCGATTCTGTGGGTAGTGCTGGCGATTTCCTTCGCGATTGTGCCGGCTGTCGGGGCACAGAGTGCGCCGGCGAAGAAGGTCGCGCATAAGGCGAAAGCGAGCGCTTCAGCCACTGCTGCTGCGCCTGCCGGAGCTCCGGATCCAGGTGCTGGCGCGCCGGCGGCAAAGCCGGACGCCGTTACGGCGAAGCGCGATCCGTTCCAACCGCTCGTGAGTGACACGAAGCCCACGCACGGTCCGCTGCCTCCGGGCAAAGCCGGACTCGTCATTGGTTCCGTGCGCGTGGATGGGACGGTCAAATCGCCCAGCGGAATGCTTGCCGTGGTCTCGAACGAAGAACAGCGAGTTTATTTCATCCGCGAAGGCGACAAGCTCTACGACGGCGACGTCGAGAAAATCGGGCTGGATGGCGTCACCTTCAAAGAAAATTCAAAAGATGCCTTTGGGAAACCGGTGGAACGCATGGTTACGAAACGAATCTACCAGAGTGCAGGAGAGCAGCAATGAGGATCATGTGGCGGGCGTGGGGCCTGACTGCGCTAGTTGCGGCAAGCCTGATACTGACGAATGGAGCGCTTCCGGCGAATGACGCGCCGGTGGTGCATGTGAAAGCGGTGGTGAAGGACGGAGCCGTCCGCCTGGAAGCGCAGGCCAACGCTCCTTTCGAATACACCACCTATCGCCCCAGTGAGAGCCTCTATGTGCTCGACCTGAGCGGAGTCTCGGCGGCAGATCCTGCCGGCGCGCGCGTGGTGGCTTCGGATCTTGTGAAGAGCTACCGCGTGATCAATTACGCCTCGGGACAGAAGCCCGTCGTCCGCGTGGAAATTCTCTTGAGCCAGGGGATCGAACCTCGCCTGGAGCGCAAGGACCCGCAGGACCTCACACTGCTCGTCGCGCGAACCGACGGCGCTACCTCCGCTCCTTCCGCGGACAAGGCCTCAGCGGCGGCTGCGCCCGCTTCCGCGCCCGCGATCATCCATGCCTCGGCCATCTCTTCGGAAGCGAAGACGGCCGGCTCAACCTTTGAATCCATCCAGCAGGTAAAGCTCGCTCAGAACGGCGACCAGACCGAAGTGAATGTGATCGGTTCAGGCAAGCTCACCTACCATGCGACGAAGCTTCAGAATCCCGATCGCCTGGTGCTCGACTTTACCGGCTCGCATTTGAAGACTTCTCAAAAGCAGATTGCCAGCAATCTCGACCCGGTTCGCGAAGTCCGGCTCGCGCAATTCTCGCCAGACGTTGCGCGCGTCGTGATCGATCTTCGCCAGCCGGCTCGCTTCAACATCAACGCCAGCGGAAATTCCGTTACGGTGTCTTTCGCACCTGCGGCAGCGCCGTCCGGCACTTCTTCCGGCAAGTCGGGTGGAGCGAGCAAGTCTGCGCCATCCAGCGAGTCTTCCAATCTGAAGACCGCCAAAGCAATTTCGAAGCCCGAAGCAGCGCCGGCAGCACCAATCGCCGCTTCTCAGCCTGCCGCGTCAGCCATCCCGGCGCCTGCAGCCACTCTTCCTGTGGCTTACAGCCAGCCGGTTGCGGCCCTTGCATCGCCTGCCGCCGGTTCCGATTCTCCGGCGCCGATCTCTTCGAAGCCGGTGGAATCGGCCAGGCCGGTTTCTGACAGCCAGTCCGCTCCCTCCGGAAAATATTCCGGCGAGCCAATCTCGGTGAACTTGAAGGACGTGGACCTTCGCGACTTCTTCCGCCTGATTCACGAAATCAGCGGACTCAACGTCGTCGTGGATCCCGCCGTCAAGGGCAATCTGACGATCGTGCTCGACGATGTACCGTGGGATCAGGCTCTCGACATCGTGCTCAAGAACAACGATCTCGATAAGCAGCTCGACGGCAACGTTCTTCGCGTCGCGACCAAAGAAACGCTGAAGAAAGAAGCCGAACAGAGCCGCGATCTCGCCAAAGCGCAAGCCGAAGCAGCCGACGTGGTCACCACCACCCGCGTGCTCAGCTACGGCAAGGCTGCGCTTCTGGTCCCGACTCTCAAGAAGTTCCTTTCGTCCCGCGGCGATGTGCTCGCGGATACGCGCTCCAATACCCTGATCATCCGCGATATTCCGAGCGTTCTGCCGGTTCTCGACAACTTGATCCGGCAGCTCGATCGCAAATCGCAGCAGGTGGAAATCGAAGCCCGCGTGGTTGCCGCGAACCGCACCTTCTCGCGCGAAATCGGCACCCAGCTTGCCTTCGCAGCCGCCAGCAACAACGGCCGCAACGTATTCGGCGGCGCGCAGGGCGTCGGCACCAGCCCGATCATTCGTAACTTCCCGCCGCTTCCGGCTCCTCCGATCATCGTCGGCACCGGTGGGCCAGGCGCCACGAGCGGTTCTTTGCCGTTGTCTACCAACCTCGGCGTTGACGTCCCGACCAGCGGCATCAGCTACTCGTTCTCGGCCGCAAACTTCGCACTCGACGTGATCATCACCGCTGCGGAAGACCGCGGCGTCGGCAAGCTGCTCTCGAAGCCGAAGGTCATCACGCAGAACAACGAGAAAGCAACCGTCAAGCAAGGTACCAAGATCCCGGTGCAGACGGTTGTGAACAACACAGTTTCGGTCCAGTTCGTTGACGCGGTACTGCAGCTCGAAGTTACGCCGCAGATCACTGCCGACGGAACGGTCTTCATGGACGTCACCGTCACCAACGACCAGATCGACCAAGCCATTCCGCGTGTCCAGGGCATTCCGGCTATCGACACGCAGTCTGCCGAAACCAAAGTGCTCATCAACGACGGCGGCACGGTCGTCATCGGCGGAATCATCGTCACGAACCAGCAGACCGACGTGAAACAGGTTCCTCTGTTCGGCAGCTTGCCGGCCGTTGGCAACCTGTTCCGGCACACGACGGTCAGCTCCACGGCTCAGGAACTGCTCTTCTTCCTGACGCCGCGCATCATGCCCAGCTAGTTGGCTCCTCGATACCGGGCCAGCTATCGGACGTGAAAACTAAATCGCGACACGAGTTATCAAACCGGAGCCGAGTGGATCGGCTCCGGTTTTCCTTTTCCGGGCTCGGCGCCGACGCCTTCCTTGTCTCCCATCTTCCCAATATCCGCTACCTTTGCGGCTTTACCGGAAGCGCCGCCTTGCTTCTCATCGAGCCTGCGCGCTCGACGCTCTTCACCGATAGCCGTTACACGTTCCAGGCCCACCAGGAGGTCTCTGGCACGCGCATCGTGATCGCCCGCCAGGGATTGCTCGCCGCGGCCGGCAAGGCGCTCCGTAAGAGCCGTGGCCGCGTCCGCGTGGCCTACAGCCCCTCCCAGGTCACCGTAGCGCAACACGCAGCGCTCCAGCAGGCGGCAGGCAGCCGCGTGCGCTGGGTGAGTGGCGGGAACGCCGTAGAAAAGCTCCGCGCCATCAAAGACCCCCAGGAACTCACGGCCATGCGTGCAGCCGCGCGCCTCATCAGCCAGGTCTTCGAGGAAGCGCTGCCTCGCGTCTCGCCCGGCATCTCCGAACTCGACCTGGCCGCCGAGCTCGAGTACTCCATGAAACGCAAAGGCGCGAGCGGCCCGTCGTTTGACACCATCGTTGCCTCCGGCCCCCACTCCGCCTGGGCGCACGCGCAACCCTCGTCCAACCCGCTCAGGAAAAGCGAGTTGGTCGTCATTGACCAGGGTGCTATACTCCGTGGTTATTGCAGTGATATGACGCGTACCGTCTTCCTGGGACGGGCCCCCGCGAGAATTCGGCGGATGTATCGCGCCGTACTGGCGGCACAGGAAGCGGCCAAAGCGGCAATTCGGCCGGGGGTAACCGCCGGATCGATTGACGCCGCCGCCAGGCGGGTCCTGCGAGGCGAACGTCTCGCCCAGTACTTCACCCATAGCACCGGTCATGGCCTTGGCTTGGAAGTGCACGAGATGCCGCGGCTCGGAAAAGGTGATAAAACGCTCCTGGAAGAGGGCATGGTCGTCACCGTTGAGCCAGGCGTATATGTCGAAGGGTTAGGCGGTATCCGGATTGAAGACGACGTAGTCGTGACGGCAACAGGCGGCGAGGTACTTACGACCGCCCCCAGGGAATTTCTCGAACTCTAAATATAATGGCGAAAAAAACAGCATCCGAATCGGCAAAGGGAAGCGGCCCGCGAGGAGTGGATTTCGCGGAAGTCGAGCGCTTGCTCTCCTTCATGGAAAAGCACGGTCTCGAGGAGTTTGAATACGAGCGCGACGGCGTTCGCGTCCGCCTGAAGAAGCCTTCGCTACATTCTCAGGGTGCTTCGCGGATGCTGGCTGCTCCCGACGCCCATGCAGCCGCCTTGCACGCGCCATCCCACGCCGCCACTCACGTGCCCCACGCTGCGCACGATTCGTCGGCAGCTTCAAGCACCGGTTCCGGCGCCGCAGCCGCAGCCGCCGACAATCTGCATATCATCAAGTCCCCCATCGTCGGCACCTATTACTCCTCACCGAGTCCGGAGGCCGCCACGTTCGTCACCGTCGGTGCCAAGGTGAGCGCCGGTGACGTGCTCTGCATCATCGAAGCCATGAAATTGATGAACGAAATTGAGTCGGACGTCGCAGGCGAAATCGCAAAAGTATTCGTCGAAAATGGTCAACCGGTCGAATACGGCGAGCCGCTTTTCGGCATTCGCCCGCACGGAAAGAAGTAGGCGCTCGTTCTCCAGCTAAAATGTTCCGAAAAATCCTCATAGCCAATCGCGGCGAAATCGCCCTTCGTATTCTTACAGCGTGCAAGGAACTCGGCATTCGCCACCGTTGCCGTCTATTCCGAAGCCGACCGCAACGCGCTCCACGTCCGCTTTGCCGACGAAGCCATCTGCATTGGCCCGCCGCGCAGCAGCGAAAGCTACCTGAACATTCCGCAGGTGATCAGCGCGGCTGAAATCGCGAATGTAGACGCGATTCATCCCGGCTACGGCTTCCTCTCCGAAAACGCCAATTTCGCCGAAGTCTGCGAAGCCTCTCACATCACTTTCATTGGCCCGTACCCCTGCCGTCATCCGCCTGATGGGCGAAAAGGACCGCGCTCGCCAGGAAATGGCTGCAGCCGGACTGCCGATTATTCCCGGCAGCCCCGGCGTCGTTCCCGACGAGGACGCGGCGCGCGCGTTCGCCGCGGAAATCGGCTATCCCGTCATGATCAAGGCGGCGGAAGGCGGTGGCGGGCGCGGCATGCGTATCGTCCGCGAGAAATCGCGAACTGTCCAACGCTTTTCAAACCGCCCGCACCGAAGCCGAGCAAGCTTTCGGCAGCCCCAACGTCTACATGGAGAAGCTGATCGAGCGGCCCCGCCACATCGAATTTCAGGTGCTCGGCGACCGCCACGGAACGGTCGATCCATCTCGGGCGAACGCGAATGCTCGATTCAGCGGCGCCACCAGAAGGTGCTCGAAGAATCGCCATCGCCGGTGCTCGATTCGAAGACGCGCAAGAAAATCGGCGACCAGGTCGTCGACGCGCTTACCAAGCTCGGCTATTCGAGTGCCGGGACCGTCGAATTTCTCCGCGAAGAATCCGGCAAGCTCTACTTCATCGAAATGAATGCGCGCATTCAGGTCGAACATCCCGTCACCGAAATGGTTACAGGGATTGACCTCGTGAAATCGCAAATTCGCGTTGCCGCCGGTGAAAAGCTCGCCGATGTCGTGGGCCCCATCGAATTTCGCGGCCACGCCATCGAGTGCCGCATCAACGCCGAAGATCCCGTCACTTTTGTCCCCTCGCCCGGACGCATCACTGCGTTCCGCGTTCCCGGCGGCCCGGGAATTCGCGTGGACACCGCCCTGTACGCGGACGCCGTCATCCCTCCGTACTACGATTCCCTGATCGCCAAAATCATCGCCCACGGACGCGACCGCGCCGAAGCGATCGTTCGAATGAACGGCGCGCTGGGCGGCTTTGTCGTCGAGGGCATCAAAACCACCATCCCGCTCCAGAAGCGCATTCTCGCCGATCCCGATTTTGTGGCAGGGAAGTTCGACACGCATTTCATCGAGCGCTCGATCACCGTCCCGTCGAAATAGCCGGGATGCCGCCCACCTTTCCGCCCCTTTATGCAATTCTCGACGTGCCCCGGACCAACGGCCCCGCGAGCCGTATCATCGAGACGCTCGTCGACGCGGGCGTCACCCTGATTCAGATTCGCGATAAGCAAGCATCCGCCCGCGCGATTTATGAGGCCGCAAACCGCCTCGTTCTACAGTTTGCCTCTCGCAGCGTGCGCATCATCGTCAACGACCGCCCGGATATCGCCGCCATGGTCGGAGCAGGCGGCGTGCACGTCGGCCAGGAAGATCTCCCGGTCGCAGAAGCCAGAAAGCTGGTCGGTCCCGACCGGTGGGTGGGCGTTTCGACACACAACATCGAGCAATTGCGCCTCGCCATCCTTACTTCAGCGGACTATATAGCCATCGGGCCCATCTTCCCGACCGCCACGAAGGCGAACCCCGACCCGATCGTTGGGATCGACTTTCTGCGTCAGGTTCGATCATTGACGCGAAAACCTCTGGTAGCGATAGGCGGCATTACGATACAGTCCGCCGAGTCGGTCTTTCGGGCGGGCGCAGACTCGCTGGCCGTGGTCGGGCGATTTGCTCCAGGCGCCGGATCCAGCACAACGAGCCGGGGAATACCTGGCAATAGCCAAGCGGTGTTGCTCGTAGCGCACGGCTTCAGACTGGCAGGGCTTTCAGGTGGATTGGCGTGGTTTTGACTGGTGGGATTGCTCCACCGCCCACTCCAACTAATTCAGATCTTTCGGGGGTTCGCAGCTCGATGGCGGATCAAGCTCACACAATCGACTCAGGCGCCGTGACCACCGAAAAATCCGAACTCGTTAAAGGTCTCGGCCTTTTCGATTCGCCACCATGATCGTCGTCCGGCTCGATGATTGGCTCCGGCATTTTTATCGTCTCCGCCGACATCGCCCATCAGGTACAGAGCCCCGGCACTGCTTCTCGCCGTCTGGCTCGCTTCGGGCGTGATGACGCTGATCGGCGCGCTCAGCTACGGCGAACTCGCCGCTGCCATGCCTCACGCCGGAGGGCAATACGTTTACCTGCGCGAATCCCTCGGCCCGCTCTGGGGCTTTCTCTACGGCTGGACGATGCTGCTCGTCATTCAAACCGCCACGATCGCAGCCGTCGCGATCGCATTCGCGAAATTCACCGCTGTCATGATGCCGTGGTTCTCGCTCACGGATTGGATCCTGAAAACTCGGCACCTTCGGTCCGTGGCATTTCTGGTTCGGCGATCTCGGCCCCTACAATGTCGGCCTCAATCGCCAGAACCTGCTCGCCATCCTGTCCATCATCTTCGTCACCTGGATTAATACGCGCGGCCTCCGACTCGGCTAGATCGTGCAGAATATTTTCACGGTTGCGAAAATCGGCACCCTCGCCGTTCTGGTCGCTTCTCGGCATTCTGGTTTTCCACTGACGCCGCCCGCGAAGTGAACTTCACGCACTTCTGGCGCAAGGCGCAAGCCTCTCGGCGCTGCACCCCTATCCGCCCGATAATCCCACCTGGTGGATCGGCACGATCACTCTCGTGGGCGTCGCCATGGTCGGCTCGCTCTTTGCGATGGACGCGTGGAACAACGTCACGTTCACCGCCGCCGAGGTAAAAAATCCCAGCCGCAATCTGCCGCTTTCGCTGGCCTTCGGCGCGGGACTCGTAGTCCTGCTCTACACGCTCGCGAATGTCGCTTACCTGCGCGTCCTTCCGATCTCCGGCGATCCTGCGGGAACCACCGCCGTCGCACGCGGCATCGAATTTGCCGCCCAGAGGACGCGTTGGCACCGCCGTCGCCGAAGTAATCTTTGGCTCGGCCGGCGCCGTCGTGATGGCCATCGCCATCCTGATCTCCGGCTTCGGTTGCAACAACGGCCTGATCCTTTCCGGCGCCCGCATCTATTACGCGATGGCGAAAGATAGGCTCTTCTTCAAGTCCGTGCGGCAAAGTAAACCGCCATCACGCTCCCGGCGCCGCGCTCATCGTGCAGTGCATCTGGTGCTTCGGTGCTCTGTCTCTCCGGCACCTACAATCAATTGCTCGATTTCCTGATTTTCGCCGTCCTGATTTTTTACATCCTTACCCTCGGCGGGCTTTTTGTCCTCCGTTGGAAGCGTCCGGATATGGAGCGCCCCTATCGCGCCTTCGGATATCCATTTCTTCCCGCGCTCTATCTGGTCATGGCAGTATTTCTCGAAATTCAACTTTTGCGGTATAAGCCCCAGTACACATGGCCCGGACTGATCATCGTCGTGCTCGGTGTTCCTGTATATTGGCTCTGGAGAATGGCCGACAAATCGAACGGAACGAGCGAAGCTGCCTAGCCGGAGGTCCTTCAGATAAATGAGTGAGCGAGCGCAAGCGCCAAGTGGAGTTCAGCAGTCAGGCAATCCGCTATTTTGGAAGAAGCCGATGGATTGGCTCCTCAACGAAGCCAAAGCTACCGGCGAGCACACCTTAAAACGCACTCTCGGTCCCGTCTCGCTCACCGCACTCGGCGTGGGCGCGATCATCGGCGCTGGAATTTTCGTTCTCTCGGGACTCGGCGCGCATTACGCCGGCCCGGGACTCATGCTCTCGTTCGTAATCTCCGGATTCGGCTGCGCTTTCGCCGGACTCTGCTACGCCGAATTTGCGGCGCTGATTCCGCTCGCCGGCAGCGCGTACACGTATGCCTACGCCGCGCTCGGCGAACTCTTCGCCTGGATCATCGGATGGGACCTCACGCTCGAATACGCCATGGGCGCGAGCACGGTATCGTCCGGCTGGTCGAATCACTTCATCGAGTTCCTCGATATTTTTGGAATTGAGCATGCCGCTCTGGCTCGCCTACGATCACTGGACCGCGCTTCGCACCGCGGAAAACATCGTCGCCCGGCAGATGGCTTCGCTTCCGACTCCGGCCTCGCCCTCGGCTCGCAGGCCTTCCTCGCGCGCGTGGGCGACATCATCGCCGCGCAATCGCCCGAACTGATTCAGCGCGCTCACGATCTGGTCAACGCGCCGCACCTGTTCGGCATGGAAATCGGTTTTAACCTTCCCGCATTCTTGATTGCGCTCATCATCACCGCGATTCTGGTTCGTGGAATTCAGGAAAGCGCTTCCTTCAACGCCGTCATTGTCATCATCAAAGTCGCCGTCGTTCTGTTCGTCATCGGCCTCGGAATTCACTACATCAATTTCAGCAACTGGGGACATGACTGGGCCACGTTCGCGCCCATGGGATTCTGCGGTATAGGGGCCGGTGCTGCTTACATCTTTTTCGCCTACATTGGCTTCGACGCCGTCTCCACCACCGCGCAGGAAGCGAAAAATCCCGCAACGCGATCTCCCCATCGGCATCATCGCGTCGCTCCTGGTTTGCACGGTTCTTTACATTCTCGTTGCCGGCGTTCTCACCGGGATGGTCCCCTGGAAGGAAATCAACATCGAAGCTCCGCTGGCCGTCGCTTTCCTCGACCGCGGACTCACAAAAGCTTCCTACCTGATCACCCTCGGCGCGCTTGCAGGCCTCACCAGCGTGATGCTCGTCATGCTTCTCGGCCAGACGCGCGTTCTATACTCCATGGCCAACGACGGCCTTCTCCCGCGCAAATTCTTCGCGGCCATCCATCCGAAATTCCGCACGCCGTACAAAAACACAATCCTAGTCGGCTTTCTCGCTGCGATCGTGGGCAGCACAGTCCCAATTGACGACATCGGCCGCATGGTCAACATCGGCACGCTTCTCGCGTTCGTAATCGTTTGCATCGCCGTACTCGTCCTGCGCCGCACAAATCCCGGCCAGCCGCGCCCTTTCCGCACCCCTTGGGTCCCCTTCGTCCCCGTCATGGGCATCGTCTTCAACGGCTACATGATGTACAAGCTCGGCTGGATCAATTGGGCCCGCCTCATACGTCTGGCTGGCAATCGGCCTCGTAATCTATTTCTCCTACAGCCGCTACCACAGCCGCGTCCAAAAGAACGATCGCACAGCCATGTAGCCGCCCAAGCCTCAGCGCCGCTCTTCCATCGCCTTTCGTACCGCCGGCTTCCAGCCGGCTCTTTTCCCAAAGCCTCAGCGCCCACAAATCCCCAGGCTCTCCAATCCCACAATCCGTCACCCACCCCCACCCCACGCCTCTTTTTCTCCCCGCTCCGCCGTCTGGGTTATCATTACCTCTTCGCGGCCCACTCGAGCCGCCAAAAAAAACGTGCCCCAACTCTCCCCACTCCGCCTACTCGTTTTCCTCCGCCGCACCACTCTGCTCGACCGCGTCGCTCTCGCCATCCTCCTCCTCTTCACAATCTCCCGCCTCTTCGCCCTGGCCAACATGCGCCTCCCGTTCACAGGCCTCCTCTTTTTCCTCAGCTTCCTGGCCGCAATCTATTTCCTGGTTCGCCTGATGCCGTGGTTTCGCAATCAACTCCTCTGGCGACTTCGCAACCGCCTCCTCGTCGCCTACATATTCATCGCCGTCGTTCCCGTCGTCCTGCTCCTCACCATGGCTTCGCTCGCCGCCTACGGACTTTACCTCGAGCTAGGCGCGCACCTCCTTCACGACGACCTCCAGGAGCGCATCAGCATGGTCGCGGGAGACGGTGAAGCAATCGCCAGCGCCATCGAGGAGGAAGCCAACCGCGGCGTCCCGCCGCACGATGAAGCCGTGCTCTCCAAGCCCGAAGTCGCGGTCCTCATCGCCGCAGCCCGCCGCGAATGGCCCGACGTTCAAGTGCTCCTGAATCGCGGCAAACACCTCGTCGCCGCCGGAAACGGCCGCGAATATTCCGGCATCATCGAGTTCGAACATCAAATCTGGATCGCTTCCGCACAAAGCCGCCAGTCTCGCACCGGCCCGATTTATGTTCTTGTCGGCGCGCCGGTCACTCCCGCGTTTCTCGATAGTCTCCCCGCCGAACTCGGCCCCATTCAAATGATGCTGCTGCAGCCAGCCGCGGAAAAGCCGCGCGGCACTATTTCGCTCGAGATTCAAAGCCGCATCTACATTCCCGGCCAGGAAGTTCTCAGTCTCAAACGCGCTCTCGTTCCCCCCGCGAATTTTCTCGACGTTCGCGTAAACGGCGCATCCACGCTCGAAGCGCTCCACCACGAGCCCGGTTCCGACCCCGCGCCCGCACCGGTTCTGGCATCGTTCGCGCTTCGTCCCTCGGCTGTCAATCACCGGCTCCTCACGTCCGTTGGGGCGGTCGGGCCTGTTCTTGCCAGCCTGCTCATCCTCGCCGGCGTGATTTTCCTCGTGCTCGAAATTTTCGCGCTCGCCACCGGCGTCGTTCTCACGCGCACCATCACGCGCGCTGTCGGCGATCTCTACGACGCCACCCTCCGCGTCCGTCGCGGTGATTTCACGCATCGCGTCCGCGTCCACCAGCACGATCAACTCGGCGCGCTCGGCGAATCGTTCAACGAAATGACCGCATCCGTCTCCGAGCTCATCACCGAACAGCGCCAACGCCAGCGCCTTGAAAACGAGCTCTCCATCGCTCGCGAAGTCCAGGAACAGCTGTTCCCCCGCACTCTGCCGCAATTGCCCGGCCTGCAGCTTGCGGCGATCTGCCGTCCCGCCCGCACCGTCAGCGGCGACTACTACGATTTCATTCGCCTCGGCCCCTCGCGCCTCGGCATCGCTCTCGCCGACATCAGCGGCAAAGGAATTTCCGCCGCGCTTCTGATGGCCAGCCTGCAAGCCTCGCTCCGCACCAACGCCATGCTCGACGGTCACGACGGCACGGCCGGCCTCGTCGAGCGCCTCAATACCCAGCTCTTCAAAAATACTTCCGACGATCGCTACGCCACGTTCTTCTACGCGGTTTACGATTCCGAAGCGAAGTCCCTCATCTACACGAACGCCGGCCACCTCGCTCCGTTTTTTGTTCACGCAGGAAAAGTCGAACGGTTGGACGAGGGCGGCACAGTCGTCGGCCTCTTCGAGGAAGTTCCGTACACCCAAGGCACTCTGAGGGTCGAGCCGGGAAGTTTGCTCGTAGCATTCAGCGACGGCCTCACCGAGCCTGAAAATGTTTACGGCGAGGAATACGGCATGGAGCGCCTGAAAGAAGAAATCCTGCGCCAAACAAATGTCGCTCCGCACCGCGTGGCCGAAAATCTGATCGCCGCCGCCGAACAGTGGGCCGGCTCAGCCGAACAAGCCGACGACATCACGGTCGTAGTCGCCCGCATGGACTAGCGGGCTTCTCGCAGACTCTGCGCGCCCTATCGAATCTCCATTTCGATTCCGCCAATCCTGAAACGGCAGCCTCACTCGGCGACGGTTCGCTCCGGCCAAACCGCCGTCAACACCAGCCCCACCACAATCCCAATCGACACCTCGATGAACCGGTGCGCCGCAATGGTCCACACTCCGCCCTCGCGCGTCACAAGCATCACAATCGCTAGCGTCACTCCCGCATACCGGTACGCATTGCGCTCGAGTCGCAACACCGCGCAAATCAACCCCAGCACAAACACTCCGCCGCCAAACGCGATCCCGTTCGCGCCAAAATACTGCTCGAGCAACGCCCCTGCCACCGCTCCCAGCGCCGTTCCCGCCAGCCGCTCCCCGGAAATCTTCAGCGCCGCCCCCAGCGTTGACTGCATCACCACCAGCGTCGTTACCGCCGCCCAGTAACCCTCCGGCAACCTGCACATCCGCGCCACATACAGCGACACAACCGCCGCCACAGTTGTCCGAGCCGCATGCACCAACCACGCCCGATTCAACCCCGACCCCGCGCTCGCCGCCACCTAAGCCCCCGCATCCGCCATCGCTCCCCCGTTTCCCGCAACGCGCTATCAAATCTGGGCCATGGCCGCGATTTCGTCAATCTCCTCGAGTCGTCGACCGTTGTCCGCGAAATCGGCACCTATGGAAATTTCGAGGTCCATACAATTTTTGGAAGCTCGCGAACGTTGATCTACGCCGGATTTCTGCATTAACCAGATTTATATCGACGATAAGTCAGATTAGTATTGGCGTTGTCTGTGTTCGCCCGTGGGAAAAACGGACAAATTGTGGCGAAACATTTCCCACGATCAGACAAAATTTTCAGCCGCGCCTCCAGCGGAAAAAAAGTTTATCTGTTTTGCATTATTTTATTGACACTGAATGAACGTAGCTTGAGTATGCGCCCAGCGTTGCGCACAGGCCGGACACATCCCGTGGCCGCCTGGTTTGTATTTCCGCTTCAAACTGTGGCGTTTGAACTGGCGCGTTCTATCTGAGCGATCTCTGCTCGGTAAGAGTCAGCCGTGCGCGGGCGCCGATTTTGCTCGGCCGAATTCAATTAAGTCTACTTATGAGGAGGATTACAAGTGGATCGCAAATTCTTGGCGATATCCGTCTTCGCATTGGCTGCCCTGAGCGCTGCTGCGTCTGCAGCGTTTGGGCAGGAGCAGCAAAGGGCGACACCCAAGCTCCATATCATTCACGCGAAAAAGGCCGCGAATTCGCAAACGGCTGAGGCAGTGAAGAACGAAGTTCAGTCCACGGGAAAGAGCAATAAGTCGGGCTTGCCCCTCTTCACCTACAATATCGAATCCGATCGCGACGGTCAGGCTTACACCGGTGTAATCGTAGGTACCAACCCCTTTTCGCAGATACAGAATGAGAACGACGGTGGGGATGGCAATGGCAACGGCAACCACACCAACATAAAAACGTTCATCGTCCCGATCGTCGTGGTCACCCAATCGGTTGGCACGAGTTTCGATCCCTCCACCGGCATCATCGCCACCGCGCCAGGCATGACCGTTTTCGATCCCACCAAGAACGACAACAACTGCCTGTCGGGCTCCAATAACAACCCCCTCAAACTTTTCCAGCATTCGCCCATCTTCGACAACTACGACATTTCCGTCGGCGGCGTGGATATGGGCCACACGCAGTACATTGACGCGTTTCAACGTGCCGAATTCTGGAACGTCCTAAAGAATCCCGCGCAATATCAGGTTCTTCTCAATCCGGTCATCACCACGTCACCGATCGTCATTACGGTGCCTGCCAAACTCGGCATCACGCTTCCTCCGGCGCAATTTCCGGCTTGCGGGCCCTTCGGGATCGTGGACATCGATTTCTTCGATGCGTACCTCGAAAACAACGTGCTCCCTGCGCTTCAACCCCAGGTGAATGCCGGCAACTTCCCCATTTTCATGCTCTACAACACTGTCCTCGCCTTCACGCCCATCACCGATCTGGTGGACAACTGCTGCGTTCTCGGCTACCACGGCACCACCGCGAACACCCCGATCCAGGCCTATTCGCCCTCGGATTTCGACACCACAGGCCTGTTCGGGTCCACCCAAGGCGACGCGAACACTCTCTCTCATGAAGTCGCCGAGTTCGTGAACGATCCGTTAGGCAACAATCCCACGCCCGCTTGGGGTGGTGTCGGTCAGGTGCCGTTGGGCTTCTGCCAGAACAATTTGGAAGTAGGCGATCCGCTCAGCGGCACCAATTTTTCTCCCATTGGCGGCCGCAACGGCTTCACCTATCACTTGCAGGAGTTAGCCTTCTTCTCGTGGTTCTACTCCTCGCAATCCACAGGCATTCACGGCTGGTTTTCAGACAATGATACATTCACGACCGATGCCGGCCCCGCCTGCGTCTCCGCTTCCGGCGCCAGCAGCGGCATTCGCCCCATCGTTCACAAATAGGCGGTACAAGCAGTTCAGGGGCAGCGGCGAGAATCCGCTGCCCCTTTTGTTTTTCGCCGTATCACTCGCCCGGAAAATTCACACTTCCACGCGAAACGCGGATTTTCACCTGACCGCTATGCGCACCAGGTTCAACTTTTGGACTCCACTATGCTGTGTACGCGAATCGTATCCGTGAACCCGTCCAGGACGCCGGTCACCAACACGTGCTTGCCCAGAAATTTCCCGGCCTCCTGCTGATCGTCGAGGTGATACCAGACGTCATTCGTCTCATCGCGCAAAATGAAGCGCACGCCATTTTGTGACAGGATCTTTCCCGTGAATGAATTCTCGAGGGGTTGCTCAGAAGTTCGGGTTTGGATTGCCTGCGCCGGGCTCACGGCGGCACCGAGCCGCGCCGCAGGAACGCAAGCCACCAACAACACAGCGCAAACCAAAAACGGCATCACTACACAATCTACGAAACGTTTTCTCATAAGCCACCTCGCTTAAGTAATTGGCCGTGGCGATTCGAATTGTAAATCGACGCGAAGCTCGTGCCTCTCAGGCCTTGTCCGTAATCTCGCCCCCGTGAAACCGTAGTGATTTCACTGCAGGCAGAGCGCTTCTCTCCGCGTCTCGTGCACGTCATCCGCTCTGCGCCATCCCCCCAAATTCGTTACGCAAAGAACCGATTGATTTGCCCGTCTGAATTTGCTACCGTGACGATTGAGTCATGAGAACAGCCGCCAAAACCGACAATCAGCGCGTCACTTCAAGGGAAGCTTCAACCCAGTCCGTCTCCACCCGGAATGGGACGAAGCGCTTCGGTAACACTCGCCTCGCCCGTCGCTCGCGCGCGTTTCGCGTATTTAGTTTCTCGCGTCCGACAGCCTCGACCGCTATCGGGAGAGCGGAGATGCCAGAACCGCGCCTGCAAACAAAGTACTTACCGCCGAGCTCCTGCGAATTTCTAATCGCGAATCCGCGATTAGAAATCAGCGTAACCTACAGAAAAATAAGCCTGCTAAAAATTCCTAATCGCGAAGAAATTGCGTTTTTTTTCGACGATCCGAATTGAAAACATGGCTCCGCGACCGTTTCCAATCGGCGCTAAAACCGCCACCACCGCCCTCCCTCCCGCTCCCGCCCCGAGATATACTGCCTCCGCAGCCATAACGGGCGCCCAACCATGAAAATTCTTACAACCGCGGAGATGCGCGAAGTTGACCGGCTCTCGACCGAGCGCTACGGGATCCCCGGCCTCGCGCTCATGGAAAGCGCCGGCAAGAGCGTCGCCGACTTCATGGCCGCTCGTTTCCGCCGGATTGCCGAACGGCGCGTCGTGGTCCTCTGCGGCAAAGGAAACAACGGCGGCGATGGTTTCGTCACCGCGCGGCGCCTTGCCGACCTCGGCGCAAAGCCGGCCGTAATTTTCGTCGCCGGACAGGACGAAATGCGCGGCGACGCGGCTGCGAATCGCGAACGCTGGCGCAAGTCCGGCGGCGAAGTAAGCGTGATTCGCAACGGGGCCGATTGGCAAACGGCGAAACCAAAATTATCGGCCGCGGATTTCATTGTTGACGCGCTCCTCGGCACGGGAGTGCACGGCTCGGTCGAAGGCCTGCTCGCAGAAGTGATTCACGAAGTGAATCTCCGCGACCCAGGGAAAATCGTCGTCGCGGTGGATATTCCCTCAGGGCTCCCCGCCGACACCGGCGCAGATTCCACCGTCCCCGGCGATGCTCGCGGCTCGAAGAACATCATCGCGGCCGACTACACCGTCACATTCACCGCGCCCAAAGTCGGAATGTTCCTCGGAAATTCCGGAGCGTTCGTCGGGCAGTTGATCGTCCGTGAAATCGGCTCGCCGCCGGAACTCGTCGAAGAAGTCGGCCGCGGAAATTTGCGCTGGCTCGAGCCGCGCGAGTTCGCGCCCTTTGCGATTGCGCGAAAGCCCGACGGCAACAAAGGCAACTACGGTCACGCGCTCATCGTCGCCGGTTCAGTCGGAAAAAGCGGTGCGGCGGTGATGGCCTCATGGGCGGCTCTTAGAACGGGCGCAGGACTCGTCACCGCCGCCGTGCCTGAGCCGATCCTGCCGGTTGTTTCCGCGCCGAATCCGGAGGTGATGACCGAGCCGCTCGCCGCCACCGACGCCGGAACGATTTCATTGCGCGCTCTTGAGTACGAACGCTTCGACGGAATATTAAAAGGGAAGAGCGTCCTCGCGATCGGTCCCGGGCTTTCGACGAATACGGAAACAGTTCAGTTCGTCCGCGCTGTGCTCGGAAAATATCTGCAGATTCCAATCGTTCTCGATGCCGACGGCTTGAACGCCTTCGCCGGCCGCGCGGCGGAATTGAAAGCCCAGCGCAAGCTTCTCTCCGTGACGCCGCATCCCGGAGAAATGGCGCGCCTCCTCGGATGCTCCACCGTCGAAATCCAGTCGAGCCGCCTCGATGTAGCGCGAAAAGCAGCGAAAGATTGGAACGCGATCGTGATCCTGAAGGGTCACCAAACGGTGATCGCCGAGCCGACCGGCAGCGCCTGGGTCAATTCCACAGGTAACCCGGGAATGGCGACCGGCGGAACCGGCGACGTGCTGACGGGCATCCTGACCGGCCTCCTTGCGCAATATTTTCCTGCTCATCCTCCAGCGAGTGTGCTTTCTTTCGGCGTCTATCTTCACGGGCTAGCCGGCGACTTCGCTTACGCGGATACGGGATCGGCGCCGCTGATGGCCACCGACCTGATTCGCGCGATACCTCGAGCCTACCAACAATTCTTTGCCGAGTCCGGCCGTGGCTAGCCGCGGGTTCGTCACCCATTCGTCGGAAGAAACGATCGACTTCGGACGCGGCATCGGCTCGCGCCTGAAGCCGCCGGTTTTGATTCTGCTTGTGGGCGAGCTCGGTGCAGGGAAGACGACGCTCACCAAAGGAATCGTCAGTGGGCTCGGAGCGGCGCGCGAAGAGGAAGTTACCAGTCCCACGTTCACGCTCGTCCACAAATACGAGCATGGCGCCTGCGTCTACCACGTGGACCTGTACCGGATCGGCGATTTTCACGATCTCGAAACGCTCGGCCTCGAAGATGTTTTCGCGGAGCCGAACGTAGTAATCGTCGAGTGGCCCGACAGGCTCACGCTCAGAACCGACTGGCCCGTCGTGCGAATCGAACTCGAACATGTAGCGGAAGACGAACGGAAAATCGTAGTCAGCGACGAATCAGGAGTGCTTGCGGCGCAAGCCACTCGCGCCCCGTCATCCTGAGAAAGCTGCTAGGACGGCGGGTCGAGTGCCATGATCTGGAAGCCGGCGTCGACGTAAATCGTGTTGCCGGTGACGCCGCGGCCCAGGTCGCTCGCGAGAAACACGGCCGTGTCGGCCACTTCGGCGATGTCGGTATTGCGGCGCAGCGGCGCATGGGCCGCGACGAACTCGAGCACCTTCGAAAAATCCTTGATTCCGCGGGCGGAGATGGTTTTGATCGGGCCGGCGGAAATCGCGTTCACACGAATTTTGCTCCTGCCCAATTCGCTCGCAAGATATTTTACAGACGCTTCGAGCGCCGCTTTCGCCACTCCCATCACGTTGTAGTTGGTCACGACGCGCGTGGATCCGAGGTAGGTGAGCGTCATCACCGCGCCGCCATCGGTCATCAGCGGCGTGAGCGCCTTCGAAATCGCGACGAGCGAAAAAGCGCTTACGTCAAGCGCGAGTTGAAAACCGGCGCGCGACGTCTGCACAAACGGATTGCCGAGATCGTCGTGATTTGCGAAGGCGAGGCAGTGGACGACGGCATCGAGCTTGTGTCCGTCGGCCTTCACCGATGCCGCAAGGTTATCGATGTCGGATTGCTGCTGAACGTCGCAAGGGTAGAACGCTTTCGCGCCGAGTTCGTTGCCCAGCTCTTCGACCGTCGGTTTCGCGCGCTCGTTCTGGTAGGTGAGCAGCAGCGTGCCGCCCTCGCGAACGAATGCCTGCGCGATCGCGTAGGCGATGCTCCATTTATTCCAAACGCCGAGTACGATGGCGGTCTTTCCTTCCAGTAGTTTCGACATGGCGGGATTTTACCTTGAAATCCAAAATAGAAAACCAACTTCTGCGCGAGCGCACACGCGGAGCCCATTGCAAGCGAAGGTTCAAGCGCTGGAGCGTTCGCAAGCGCAGCCCCGGGCCCAGGCGCGCGGAACGGCTTGCGTCACCGTCAGCGCAGCAGACGGAGAAGTGCGCTCACGATTCTCACAAGCTCGGGCCAAAGCATCGCGATTGCTACAAGGAACGCCGCGATTTTCTTCGGCGTCAGAATCGGCACGCGGACGGCGGAAGCGCCCGCTTGATGCCGGGCGCAGAACCCATCTCTGGTCGCGCGTCGTTCGCAGCGCTGCCCGGCGGGCCCGAAGTAAAGGCACGGCCCCTGGTCAGCCGCCGTGCCGGCCCGCGTCATTGTGTTGGGACGTCGCGTCGGTTCCTTGCCGGCGGGCCCTTCGAAGGCGGAGCCGGCATCGGGGTCCGGATGGGGCATCGGTTCGGGCGCCCGCTGGCCGTGGATATTGACGGATGGCCAGCGATTATCGCTCGGCGGGCCTGGATCGCCGCTGCTACCCGACCCGGCATTAACCCTTACGCTTCGTTCCATTGCGCCATGCTCCGCGGCCCACTACAGTGAAAGTTCGTCCGAATCAGGCGGCTTGTATGCCCGATACCCATACTCTGCCGTCGCCCACCCATCCCGCGCGGATGAAGCTGGAGCCTTACTCCGCCGAAATCCGGCTGCCCAATCTCACGCTGGGCATCGACAACATTCATTATGACGTTTTCCTGAGCCCTCGGTTCGTCGATTTTACGCGGAAGTATCTTCTCGACCTCGTCCGGCAAACCATCAACATCAGCCTCGTCTACGGCAAAGACAAGAAGCGCTCGGGCACGCCGGAGCATGGCGCGTTCCGGAAGATGCTGACGGAAATTCTGCAGGAATCGCTGACGCGGGCGAAGTATCAGCAGTCGTATCGAGACCGACGTCCTGCACCAACTGGCGGTGCTGAAGTACATCACGACGGAACTTTCGAACCAGTTTTCGAGCATCGTGGTGGAGTGCAAGGAATGGATTCGCGGGCGCGGCGAACTTTTCGAGCACAGCGAGCAGGCGCACGTGATGCGGTCGAAGATCGCGGAGATTCAGGCGGACAAAAAGAACGTGTACCGGCAAGTGGGCGACACGCTGCACCGGGTGTGGCGCGAAGTGGAAGAGGGAATTATCTCCAAATCGCGGCGGGCCCTTTTCGGCGACGATTTTCGCGAAACGTACGACCTGCTGCAGAACCGGTTTCTTTTCGTCGAGGGCGGAAACGACGATCACCTTTTCCTCGAGCACTACATGTTGCTCGGGAATTTCGTGAACGACCCGGACCGCTTCGATGTGTTCGACGCACCTGCTGCTGGATTTCATGCGCGATTTCGTTCTGGCGGATGGCGATGCGGAGGAGCTGAGCAAGGCGCGCAAGACGCACGAACGGTTGATGGAACAGGCGCGCCTGCTGCGGTCTGAGCTCGAGCGAATCGAGGAAGAGCAGCGGGAGCTTTCGGCGCGCGCCGGCGAAAGCGTGGATGGTTTTCCGTGGCTATTCAAGCGGAAAACGAGTTCTTCGGCGGACGTGAAGGCGGAACTCGCGGCGCTGGGGAAAAGATTTTCGGAGCTCGAGGTAAATCTCGAGGAACTTGCGCCACCAATTGACGCGGCCAAGCAGCGCCTCGACTTTCTTACCGAGGAATACCAGAACCGGTTGGGGGACTATCTGAACCAGCCCGAAAACGCGCGCAGACTGTTCGGCACGCAAACTTCCACGGGGGAGGGAGAAGCGCCTCCGGATACGCGCGCACAACTGCGCGAGGAATGGGTGCACCGGCTGGAGGAGCGCGACCTTTTGTTCCACGTGCTCGCCGGGTACGAGTTGCGGAAAATCTACGCGGAATACTGCCCGCCGATTCACCTGCAGCAGTTGAAGAAGGCAATCGTTCACCGGGAAGAACAGAAGCGGATCGAGACGATTCTGGAGCAGTTTCCGGCGCGAAAGATTTCGATGAAGCGGCTCGATGATGCTTCGAGAGTGATCCGGCGCCGCACACATGAAGAGACGCTCACGACCGGCGTTCAATTCGCCGAGGACTTGATGCGCTTGCGGCGCGACCGGCGCAATTACCAGCACGTAGCGTCGTGGATCGAGCGGATCAACATTGTGCGGTCGGAGAGGACACGCGAGCTCTCGCGCGCGAATAAAAGTCTTTACGAGTTCCTGCATCCGGAAGAAGGGCGGCCGGACGACGATCCAGTCAGTTCCCATGTGGTGATCAAGGCGGACGTGCGAGGCTCGACCGGGATCACGAAGGACTTGCTCGAGCGCGGAATGAATCCGGCGTCGCATTTCAGCATGAATCTCCACGAGCCGGTGAAGCGGATGCTCGAGCGCTACGGCGCGGCGAAAGTGTTTATCGAAGGCGACGCGATTATTCTCGCGATCTACGAGACCGAGTCGAAGCGGGCGACGCAGCGGGCGGTGGCGAGGGCTTGCGTCCTGGCGCGCGAAATTCTGGCGGTTACGCAGGCGTATAACCTTCGCGCCAGCACTACGAATTTGCCGGCACTGGAACTGGGCGTGGGCGTGGCGTTTCAGGATTCCGCGCCGTCGCTTTGGATGGATGCCGATTCCAAGGTGATGATTTCGCGCGCGCTGAATCTTTCCGATAGGCTATCGAGCTGCTCGAAGATGGCGAAGCGGCTGTTTCAGAAGAATCCGTCGCCCTTCAATGTGTTCCTGCTGCAGACGCTGATGGACGATACGGTCGAGGACGAAGGCGACGAGTTGGTCGTCCGTTACAACCAGAATGGAATCGAGATGAACGAAGAAGGCTTCCAGAAAATCAGCGCGGAAATCGCGCTCGCTCCGATGGGCGGCAATTTTCCGATGCCCTGGGGCAAGGAACGCGTCCAGCTATATTTTGGCGAGGTTCCGATCGGCGATACTTTCGAGCCGATTATCATCCGCAAAGGATATGTGCGGCAGCTGTTGCCCGGAGGCAAGATTGGGGCGCAGGGCACGCGCGCGTATTTTGAAGTTTGCACCCACCCGAAATTGCTGGAGCTTGCCCGGAAGAAGGTCAGTACCGTTCCCGCGAAAAATTAAGAGCACAAGTGAGGTTTGAAAAGCCTCCGGTGAATTCGTGCCAGCGGCAGGCTCGAGTGGGACTCGAGGTGTGGCTGTCCGATATGTGGAGCTTGAGCTAATTCCAGCGCTTATGACATAGTGTCGGGCGGCAAGCCGATGCAAACACGATGAACGGCCAACGTCACCACGGGAGCGTTCCCAACTGGGCCATCCCCACGGTATACGCATTTGTAGCAGTCGTCGCAGCGTTGACCCTGCCTAGAATCGAAAGCGCCTTATTTCCATTTCTGAAAGCCGGGTTTTCGCCCCTGTCGGCGGCAGCGATTTATTCGTCGGTTGGATCGGGAATGCTGGCCCTGACGGGGATCGTCTTTTCGCTGGTGTTCGTGATGGTGCAGTTCAGCGCCATCGCATATTCTCCGCGTCTCGTCCTATGGGTTGCGCGAGACCGCATCATTTGGCATTCGTTCGGAGTCTTCACAGCCACTTTCCTTTATTCCATCGGCGCCATTGCATGGCTGGACCGCGATCGTTCCGGCAGAGTCCCATTTTTCAGCGGATTGCTCGTGATTGGCCTGTTGCTCGCGAGTGTCGGCATGTTTATAGCTTTGGTGGACAGGATCACGGTGCTTCAGATCAACAACATGCTTACTTTCACCGGCGATCATGGACGAAGCGTGATTGAGAATATGTATCCCCCCCTGCAGGCTCCCTCTGCGATGGCCGAACCCGAGGAGTTTGAGAGCATTTCGGCTACGCAGACGCTGATGCATGAAGGGCGGCCGCGAGTAATTCAGGCTCTTGACGAAACATCGCTGCTCAAATTGGCTTCGGAAGCGGACGGAATTGTGGTGATGGCGTCGTCCGTCGGGGACACAGTTGTGGAAGGGACGGTACTGCTGCGGGTTCACGGCGGAAAGAAACAAATACCGGAAAAAAGCCTGACTGACACGATTGACATGGGCGGCGAACGAACGTTTGAGCAGGACCCCAAATATGCGATCCGGTTACTCGTGGATATTGCGATCAAGGCTCTCTCTCCCGCCATCAACGATCCGACGACGGCGGTGCAAGCGCTCGATCAAATCGAAGATCTCCTGCTGAGGTTGGGTCGCAGGAGATTGGAGGTTGGCGCCCGTCGCGACAGACGCGGAAGACTCCGGCTGGTAGTCCCCGGACCCACTTGGGAAGACTTTCTGAATCTGGCGTTCGATGAAATCCGATTTTATGGCGCCAGGAGCGTGCAGGTCATGCGACGGATGAGGGCGTTGACCAGCGACTTGATCTCGGCGCTGCCACCGGAGCGCCACGAACCCCTTCGGAACCTTCGAGCGAGACTTGATGCCTCCGTCGAGCGGTCGTTTCCCGATGCGGAGGGAAAGCGAGAAGCCTCGGTGGAAGACAGGCAAGGACTCGGCGTGCCGCGGAAGGGTTCGGCGGGCCGCTGAAAATCGGCGTGAGCCGGAGGTGCTGCCAATCAAAATAGGGCAGAGCCTCGCAACAACTTCTTACGTATTCGAGCGAGGCATCTCAGGGTTTTGTCGAAGCAGGAGCCGGCGCTGGCGCGGAAGTGGAAGCGTTCGGTCCTATCCAGTCCGGGTCCTTCAAGTTCCACCCGCCACCGAGTGCGCGGTAGAGATCAACCAAAGCCAGCTTTCGGCCGAGGTTGTAAAGAACGCTGGCGCTTTCGGCGGGATATAGCTGGATTTGCGCGTCAATTATGTCCAGATAATTCGAGAGCCCGCTGTCGTATCGGATCGTCGAAAGCCGCACGGATTCGCGGTAGGCGTCGACGGAATTGAGTTGCTCGCGGTAAGACGCGTCGAGCAGCGTGTGCGCGGAGAGGGAAGTGGAAACTTCACCGAAAGCCTGCGTCACAGCCTTCTCGAACGAGATTTTCGCCTGGTCGCGTACGGCGAGAGATGCGCGGTATTGATTCGTCAGCCGGCCGGCGGTAAAGAGCGGGCCTGCGAGGTCGCCGACGATGCTCCAGGTCTTGCCAGCGCCGGTCAAATCCGAGAGTTGAGGACTGATCCCGCCGAACAAGCCCGAGAGCGATATCGTGGGGAAGAAATTTGCCTTCGCGACTCCCACATTCGCATTCGCTGCGATCAGGTTCTGCTCCGCTTCGCGCAAATCCGGCCGGCGCTCCAAAAGAGTCGAGGGAAGTCCTGCGGGAACCTCCGGCGGGTCGTACTGTTCGGCGAGTGATGCACCCCGCACGATCGCGCCCGGGTTGCGGCCCAGCAGCAGACTGAGTGCGTTCTCCTGCGCGACAATTTGGCGCTGGGTATCGGGAATGGTAGCGGCGACGTTGGAGAGCGCGGCTTGTGCCCGCGCCACCTCCAGTCCTGAAGCTTCGCCTCCTTCAAATCGGTGCTGAAAAATGTCGAGGGTGTCCTGGAAGCTCTTGACCGTTCGATGAGCGATTTGCAACTGCTCGTCGAGAGCGCGCAACTGGAAATATCCTTGCGCAATTTCAGCCATTACGAGGAGGCGGACGTCTCGCCTGGCTTCTTCGCTTGAAAAGTACACGGCGCGTTGCGCTTCATTCAGCTTACGAATGCGACCGAAGAGGTCAATTTCCCAAAACGTTGTAAAGCCGTAGGAGTAGTACGTGTGATTGGGAACGGCCGGAGACTGCTGTCCGGAGATATTCGTGTCGTAGGCGACCTGCGGGTAATATTGCGAGCGGGTGACGCCGAGGAGCGCGCGCTCCTGTTCGACTTGCGCTACTGCCAACTGCAAATCAAAGTTGCTCTTCAGCCCCTCCCGGATGAGATCTTGCAACACGGGATCTTTAAACAAGTCCCACCAAGCCAGATCGGCGACGGAATTCTGCTTCGCCTGGTCCTCGGTGTAAAAGTTAGTGGGAGGCTGGACCGCAGGGCGTTGATACTTCGGGCCGACAGTGCAGCCGGCGACCAATAATGAAAGAAGGGCGGCTGGAGCGATTTTTCGCATCAGTCGTGACCTCCCTCGAGCGCCGGCGCGCCAGGGACCGGTGCGGCTGCCTTCTTTTCTTTCCCGGCGAGGCGTTCGACTACCACGTACAAGACGGGCACGAGAAAGATTCCCAGTATGCTGGCCGCGAGCATCCCCGCGATCACAGAACTTCCGAGCACCTGGCGCCCGATCGCGCCTGCACCTTTTGCCATCCAGAGAGGCACGCATCCGAGAATAAAGGCGAACGAGGTCATCAGGATGGGGCGTAAGCGCAAACGCGCACCTTCCAGCGCCGCTTCCACGAGCCCCTTGCCCTTGGCATTTTCCAGGATCGCAAACTCAACGATGAGGATGGCGTTCTTGGCGGTAAGTCCGATCAGCATGACGAGCCCGATTTGGGCGAACACATTGTTGTCGAATTTGCGCAACAACAACCCGGCGTTCGCTCCGAGGACGGCGATCGGGACAGACAAAAGAACGCTGAACGGAAGCGACCAGCTCTCGTACAGCGCCGCGAGAATCAGAAACACGAACAGGAACGACATCCCGAAGACCATCGCCTGCCCACCCGCAGCCTTTTTTTCTTGAAACGACATGTCGCTCCAGGCATAGCCGAAGCCGGCGGGAAGGAGTTCATTCGATACCTGTTCCATCGCCGCCATGGCTTGTCCCGAGCTATAACCCGGCGCGGGCGAACCATTTATCTGGATGCTTCGGAACAGGTTGAAGCGGTTGGTGTACTCGGGACCCGATACGCGCTTGATTGTGACGAGGGAGGCCAGCGGCGTCATGTCGCCTTTGGCGCTGCGCACGTAGAAGTTGTTTATTTTGTCCGCGCTATTTCGATATTCAGGCTCGGCTTGCAAATACACTTTCCACTGGCGCCCGAAGCGATTGAATTGGTTCACATAGGCGCCGCCCAGAAATGCCTGCAGCGTCTGAAAGACCTCTCCAAACTGCAGTCCTTGCTTCAGGATGCGATCCTGGTCAACTTCCACATAGAGTTGCGGAACGGAAGGACGGAAGGTGCTTACCAGGGATGCAAGCTCGGGCCGTTTGCGCGCGGCGGCGGTAAGTTTGTCGAGGGTATCGGAGAGTTGTTGGACGGTGCCGCCGGCGCGGTCCTGCAGCATGAATGTGAATCCGCCGGCGGTGCCGAGACCCGGGATAGCCGGTGGACCGAAGGCGAATGAAATGGCTTCCGGGATTTCAGCGCGCATTTTCTGGTTCAACGTCTGCATGATCCCGGTGGCAGAAAGTTCCGCAGTGGGGCGCTCCTCCCATGGTTCAAGCTCAAGGAAATAGAATCCGCTGTAGGTGGAGGAGGTATTGGACAGCAAGCTGAAACCCGCGATCGCGTCGTAACTGCGAACGCCATGGGTGTGCGACAGGATCTCATCCACTTTCCTCAGGACGGTGTCGGTGCGTTGGAGCGATGCGGCATCGGGCAGTTGCACCTGGATGAAGGCAAATCCCTGGTCCTCTTCCGGGATGAAGCTCGTAGGAAGCTGATTGCCCATAAGTACGGCAACGACGGAAATCCCGACGAGCAGGAGCATGGAAACCACCCAGCGGCGAACGAGAACGCTGCTCCAGTTGACGTAACCGCCCGTCATTTTTCCGAATACGCGATTGAACCAGTCGAAAAATTTTCCGAGCGGGCCCCGGGTCTTCGTCCGCGGGCGGAGCATCAGTGCTGACAGGGCGGGGGAGAGCGTCAACGCGTTAAAGGCTGAGAGGAGTACCGAGATGGCGATGGTCACGGCGAATTGCTGGTTCAGCATTCCTTTGATACCGCCCATGGCCGCCATGGGAATGAACACCGCGGAAAGTACCAATGCGATGCCGACGACAGGTCCGGAGACTTCCTCCATCGCTTTGAAGGTGGCGTCGCGGGGCGACAAACCGTGCTCGATGTGATGTTCGACCGCCTCCACGACGACGATGGCATCGTCCACGACGAGGCCGATGGCGAGAATCATTCCAAAGAGAGAAAGGGTGTTAATCGAAAAGCCCAACATTGGGAAGATGGCGAATGTGCCGACGAGCGAGACCGGAACGGCGAGAAGAGGGATGAGGGTGGCACGCCAGTTCTGAAGGAAAAGAAATACCACGATGATGACCAGAACGATTGCCTCGAGCAGCGTGTGCACGATTTGTTTCATTCCCTCGGTGATGGGAAGGGTGGTGTCCAACGAGACGACGTAGTCGAGGTCCTGGGGAAAACGAGTCTTCAGATCCTGCATCTGCGCTTTCACCTGATTCGCAACAGCCAGAGCGTTCGAACCAGGAGCTTGATATACGCAAACAATCACGGCTGGTTTGCCGTTGTAGCGTCCGATCTGTTGGTAATTCAGCGATCCCAACTCAATACGCGACACGTCTTTTAACCGGACGGTCGATCCGTCCGGGTTCTGACGAACGATGATGTTGCCGAAGTCTTCCGGATTGACGAGGCGGCCGGGGGCGCGAACAGCGTAAGTAAATTGCTGACCTTTGGGGGCGGGCTCGGCGCCGATTTGTCCAGCGGGATTGACGGCGCTTTGTTGTTGAATGGCATTATTGAGGTCGGAGACGGTCATCCCGAGCTTCGTCAACTGATCCGGCTTTACCCAGATGCGCATGGCGTAATCCGCCGCGCCGAAGTTCGTGACCTGTCCGACGCCCGGCACACGCAAGAGAGCGTCATTGATGTTGATCGTCGCGTAGTTTCCCAGGAACTGGCCGTTGTAAGCGCCGTTGGGCGAATACACGGACAAAACGAGAAGGGGCAGGCCCATCATTTTCTTGACGGTCACGCCGTACTGGTTGACCGACGTGGGAAGATTGGGGCTGGCCTGAGATACGCGGTTCTGAGTGTTGACCTGGTCGATATCAACGTTTGTTCCGATGTCGTAAGTAACCTTGAGCGTCATGGTGCCGTCATTGGCGTTCGTGGACATCATGTAGAGCATGTTGTCCACTCCATTCATCTGCTGCTCAAGGGGAGTGGCGACGGATTGCTCGATGGTGAGCGCGTCGGCACCGGTGTAAACCGCGGAGACGCTGATCTGCGGGGGAACGATATCGGGAAGTTGAGCGACCGGTAGTTTGGCCATTGCGACGACGCCAGCGATTACCGTGATGATGGCGATCACAATAGCGACGATGGGCCGGTTGATGAAAAATTTCGCCATGGCTAAGCCCCACCGGCCGGCGCGTTTGCCTGGGTATCCTTGAAGGGAGTGGGCGCGACGGTCATGCCCGTCCTCACGCGCTGCAAGCCATCAACGATAACGTTGTCTCCAACCTGCAGGCCGGATTCGACGAGCCACATGTCGCCGTACTGGGGACCGAGCTGGACTGTCTTGATGGTGACCTTGTTGTCATGGCCCACCACTCCGACCTGGTAGATACCCTGCAACTCAGCCACGGCTTGCTGCGGGATCAGTAGCGCGCCCTTGCGCGATTCCGTGGCGGCACGAATTCGGGCGTACTGGCCGGGACGCAGCACATTTCCAGGATTCGGGAACTCGCCCCGCACCTGAATTGTGCCGGTCCGCGAATCCACTTCGCGGTTCACGAAAAGTGTGCGGCCACGTTGCGGATAGACCGAGCCATCGCCGAGGATTAACTCCAGATTCTGGCCGGTTGCATCACCCGGTTTTCGCCGGGTGAAACGCATGTAGTCCTGCTCGGCGATGTTGACGTCAACGTAAATCGGATTAACCGCGGAGACAGTGGTCATGACCGTAGTGGGCGTCATCAGATCGCCGATGCCAACCTTGGCAACGCCAGCAATTCCAGCGATAGGCGAAGTCACGGTAGTCCAACCAAGATTCAACTTGGCATTGTCGAGAACGGCTTGATCGGCGGCCACCGCAGCCGTCATAGCCCGTTCCATGCTTAGCGCTTTATCCAGTTCGGACTGGCTTACGGCTCTTTGGGCTACGAGGGGAGTGTAGCGGCGGACGTCAATCTGGGCTTGGGCCAGTGCGGCATTGGCGCGCTCCAGATTTCCCGTTGCTTGTTCCACCGCAGCTTGTGCCTGGCGCTTGTCGAGCTGAAACATCGCCTGGCCTTTTGTCACGTAGGAACCTTCGGTGTACAGCCGGGTGAGCAAAAATCCGTCGACCTTCGGGCGAATGTCGGCGTCTACGTTGCCGACCGTCTGTCCCACCCATTCCTGGTGCAGGGTCACGTCCTTTTGAGTAACCGGCGCAACTGTGACTCCGGGAGGCGGCGGCGGGGGTTTTTCCTCCTTGGACGCGCAACCCGCGCAAACTGCGAGCGCGATCAGAAGGGTACCAACGCCGATTCGTAGACCGCTGCCCCTGTGAAGTCTCGCGGACTCGCTCGGTGAGCTGCCGGCCTTTTCGAATTTAGGCGCGCAATGAGGAAGCATGAGGATGCGCGTTTGAGGATGGGCTTTCATTCACTCGCCTCCGGATGGTCGCTAGGAGTGGAGCTCACCGAATCCGAGGTTCCTTGCATGCAGGACTCCCTGGATGCCCGCAGTCGGCTTGCGGACGATACGCTGCCATTGAACCCCGACTCAGTAATTTCACTTACTATTGAGAGAGAAGCAGAGTCGGCGACATTCTGCTACTAACTCGAGAGTTCCGCAACCCAAACGTTAGAAGCAATACGTGACGGCTCGGGAATCGCTTCGCATGCGGCGCTCATTTTCCGCCACGCAGGAACTGCAACGACTTGCTGCACGCGATCGGGTTTGGGCCGCAGGAATGCCGGAGGCGAATTTAGAATTTTCTTTTAGAGCTGGTGTGATTGTGATAGGAAGGTCCCATTATGGCCAAGCCCGATAAAAACGGCGAGAAAAAGCGCATGAAAGGCAAAGAGTACGCAAAGGAATTGCGCCAGTTGCAGTCCGAGCTCTCGAAGCTTCAAGAGTGGATCAAGTACAAGGGCCTGCGAATCATGGTGGTATTCGAGGGGCGCGATGCTGCAGGCAAAGGTGGAACGATTCGAGCGATCACCGAGCGGATGAGTCCACGCGTTTTTCGGTTAGTTGCATTGCCGGCTCCGTCCGACCGCGAGAAGACCCAGAACTACATGCAGCGCTATATGGCACATTTTCCCGCTGCCGGTGAAATCGTTATCTGGGATCGGAGTTGGTACAACCGCGCGGGCGTGGAACAAGTGATGGGATTCTGCTCGAAGCAAGAATACAAACGGTTTTTGGAGCTATGCCCCACCGTTGAAGGGTACTTTGTTCAGTCGGGAATCATTCTCGTCAAATATTGGCTGGAAGTTGGCAAGAAAGAGCAACAGCGCCGGTTTGAGGCCCGGATCAAAGATCCGCTGAGGCAGTGGAAATTGAGCCCCATGGATCTGGAATCATTTCGCCTTTGGTACGAATACTCGCGGGCCCGCGACCGAATGTTAGCAGCCACCGACACCAAGCATGCCCCGTGGTACATCGTCCGGTCCGATGACAAAAAGACCGCGCGACTCAACTGTATTTCGCATTTGCTGAGCCTGTTTCCCCGCGGCAAGGTGCCGCGCGAAAAGGTGAAATTGCCGAAGCGTTCCGAGAAGCACCGCTATGACGACGAAGCTTCCATGAAGGGCCGGCGCTTTATCCCCGAGAAGTACTGACCGCCGTCTCCGTAAGCAGTTGAACTAGCGACACACACCTGCCAAATCACGCCGTCCCGCCAGTTTTGGGAGTCTCGGTTAACTCTTGCTCGCGATGGAACGTGCGGATCGCTTCGTGAAATGTGGGATAGATGGGAATCTGGCGGCCCTCGAAAATTCCCGGGCGGGATTCGGCCCAGCGGTGCCACTCCGTTTGTCGCCCGGCGCCGGCCAGAACGATCCCTCTTTCGAAAAGCGTATCGGCGAGCTCTTTGGCCGTAAAGAGTCCCGTGGCATCTACCATGGTGATCGGAATCATGTCGAGGACGAGCCATTTTAAGGATGGTCCGGCGGACTCGGCGGCTGACATGAGGGAGCGTTTGAAGTACGGCGCATTGAAGAAAACGATTGGCGCGTTGAAGCGCATCACCATCACGCCCGGCGTTGTGACGGCCCCGGGATGGTTCTCAATCGAGTGAAAGCCCGGAAATCCCGGGACTTCCCCAAGTATTTCGATTTTTGGGCGAGACACGAGCCGTACAAATCGGAGGATGGCGAGGACCACTACAAATACAATCGCCTGAATCGCGCCGACGGCCACAACTCCCAAAGTGGCGAGAATGGAAATCCCGAACTCCCGGAGGTCGATTTTGTAAATTGTCCGCAGCGATGAAAGGTCTACGAGAGAAAAGGCCGCTTTCACAAGTACTGCGCCCAGAGCGGCAGTGGGGACATATCGAAGCGGTCCGGTGAAAAACAGAAGCACCATCGCAACCGACGCAGCGGCGACGAGGCCAGTCACCTGCGTCCGTCCGCCCGTTGAATCGCTCATCGCCGTGCGGGAATCTGCTCCGCTCACAGCGAATCCGCTGGAAACAGCAGACGCGATATTGGAAGCACCGAGGGCCGCGAGCTCCCGGTCGACGTCAATATCGTAGCGATTCTTCGAAGCGAAACTTTGCGACGTGAGCATCATGCTCGAGAAAGTGACCAGCGCGAGCCCCGCGGCATCCCCGAGGAGGGTGGGAACAAGCGCGAGAGGGAAGCGCGGAATCCTCAGGGGAGGGAACCCCGCGGGCACGTTTCCGATGATCTTGATTCCGTAGGCTTCCAAACCAAACGTTCGCACCGCGATCGCTGCCACAATCATGGCGAGCAGCGAGGCTGGAATGCGACGAGAAATTCGCGGAGTGACCAGCAAAAGCAAGAACGTGCCCAGTCCAACGGCGAGAGTCGGCACGTGCGTGAGCTCCAGTTTCCTTGCGAATTCGAGTATGCGTGGCACTATTCCACCCGCCGCGATCGGGAAACCAAAAATCTTTCCGACTTGTCCCAGCATAATGCTTAGAGCGATTCCGTTTAGATAGCCTACGAGGATCGGTTTCGAGAGAAAATCCGCAAACGCGCCCAGTCTGAGGAAACACGCGCCGATGCACAGTAAGCCGGCCATGAAAGCCAGCGTCACGGAAAGCGATTCGTAGACGTTTTGATCACCTGCGGCAAGCGGAGCCACCGCAGCGGCTACCAGCGCGCAGGTGGCTGCATCGGGTCCGATCACCAGTTGTCGCGAGGTCCCGAAAATTGCGTAGGCGACTAGCGGCAGGATGCTCGAGTACAGTCCCACGGCGGGATTGAATCCAGCGAGTTCCGCGTAGGCCACGCCTACGGGTAACGCGACCGTCGCTACGGACAGTCCAGCGATCAGATCGTGAGGGAGGTCGGCACGCTGGTAGTGGAGCAGTTTCTCCAAACCCGGGGCGATTTTGCCGAGGTAAGAAGTCCGGCTGCTCTTGTTGATACCCGATTCGTTGTTCATCGGCGTGAGGGGTGCGAATCAGCGTACGCCTGAATCGTCCGAGCCTGGGATCGAATGCCCCGAGACTAGCACGCCTTGGCGAATCGAAGCTCGCAAAACTTATGGTTGCATTCGCGCACCCACGAAGGTAGAGAGAGGAGCATGTCCGACGAGTTTTCGCCCTCGAAAGGCCTGCCCATCGAAGTATTGATGGGCCCGTTTGTGCGCTTCGCAAAAATGGAAGCGGCTAGCGGCATTCTTCTTGCGGTCGGCACGATTGCCGCGCTCATCTGGGCCAACTCACCCTGGGAGCATGCCTACCACGCGATTTGGGATACACAACTCGCGATTGGCCTCGGACATTTCGTCCTGTCGGAAAGCCGGCACGAATGGATCAACGACGGGTTGATGGCGATTTTCTTTTTCCTGGTAGGGCTTGAAATCAAGCGGGAGGTGCTGATCGGCGAGCTGTCTTCGATTCAGAAAGCGGCCTTTCCGCTGATTGCGGCCGTGGGGGGCGCGATTGTTCCGGCGCTCCTGTATTCGTGCATCAACAATGGCGGCGAAGCGCAAAAAGGCTGGGGCATTCCGATGGCCACCGACATCGCGTTTGCTCTTGGCGTACTTGCACTGCTAGGGAATCGAGTTCCGGTGTCGCTGAAGATTTTCGTTACGGCGCTGGCCATCGCAGACGACATCATGGCGGTGCTGGTAATCGCGCTCTTCTATACCGCTCAGATTCACTTTTTAAGCTTGGCCGTGGGACTTGCCGGGGTGCTTGTGTCTTTCGGACTAAATGTATTGGGTGTTCGCAAGCCGATTTTCTACGCGCTCATCGGGATTGTCGTATGGTGCGCGGTGCTTGAGTCGGGAGTGCATGCCACCGTGGCCGGGGTTTTGCTTGCCTTTACGATTCCGGCGAGGACGTACATTGATCGCGATTTCTTTCTCAAGCGCAGCCGATGGCTGCTTGATAAATTTGAAGCTGCGGTTCCAGACTCCAATGTCGCGCACGCGGCGATTCATTCAATGGAAACTCAATGCGAGCTGGTGGAATCGCCGTTACACCGAATCGAACACAGCCTTCATCCATGGGTGAGCTTTCTCGTGATGCCGCTGTTCGCTTTTTCGAATGCGGGAGTGCGAATACTGGGGAATGTCACGACTGCCATCACCCATCCCGTCAGTTTGGGCGTGGCATTGGGACTCTTTATCGGGAAGCCGCTGGGAATCTGGAGCTTCGCCTGGATTTCAGCAAAAATGAAACTGGCGACTGCGCCACCAGAATTGACCTGGGGAAAGATTTTTGGAGCGGGTTGCTTGTGCGGAATTGGTTTCACGATGTCGTTGTTTATTGCAGGCCTCGCATTCGGAGAAGGGCTTTTGCTGAATCTGTCAAAAATTGGAATTTTGGTTGCGTCTCTGGCGGCGGGTATTTCCGCAAGTGTATTTTTGCTCCGCGGGGCTGGGGTTAAGTCTGTTTAACGCCCCGGCCCGGTGCGCGGTTCGTCGGGTTTGCATCACCTCTTCACCGATTTACTTCGCTCCGATATCGCCGGGAGATCCGCGACGACAACCTGACGGATAGGCGGCGCAGGAAGCGCGAATTGAATACGTCCAATAAATCTTGTAGCCTGTGAGCCCTACAACGACGGAGGCGCAAGGGGTCCGGTGATTCTCGTGGCCTTCAAAGCCATTGATCCTGTCCTTCGCGGCCAGGATGGTGGGTTCGACTCCCACACGCTTCCGCCAACCACGCGTAAGTCAATCACTTACGCTTGAACTTCAGTAATGATTCGGGTTCCCGTTATGATTGGAATCCTCCAACCTGTTCCATCGCGTCACGCTGTGTCTGCGGGATGACGTGCGAGTAGACCCGCAGGGTAGTCTTCACGTCGGCGTGACGCAATTGGTTTTGAAGGACGGTTAGAGGGACGGATAAGTGGACTTTTCGGAACAACCGGAACAAGAGGCCACCCGATACGAGGGAGAAGCGAGCCGGTTCGGCAGGGCCCGTGTATTCAGTCAGCGGTTGAACCGCATCTTTCGATATTCTCGCCTTGCCATGCTCTATCGAAGCCTCCTCTAAGGGTGTTTCTCAACCGCTTTCTTTCGTTCCGCCTCCCGCTCCGCGACCAGCTTGTAGGCGATGTAATACTTGTAGATGTTCGCGACGTAGGTGACCGTCTCCATACCGATCTTTGCCGCGGCAACCAACTCTACGTTGTCGAACCATACATTGGGATCCAGGCCCTTTTTCGCTGCTTCCTCGCGGAGGGAGTGAACGCGTCCGGGGCCGCAGTTATAAGCAGCGAACGCGAACAGAATTTTGTTCGTGTCATCCATCGGTTCATTGGCGAAATACTTATCCACCATGAAGCGAATGTACTTCACACCCGCGTGTATGTTGGCTTCCTCCTGATGAATATCACCGACCTTCATCTGCTGGCCCGTCGGAGGCATAAGCTGCATCACTCCGATCGCACCGACTGCGCTTTTCGCATTTTGATCGAGCGTCGATTCCTGAAAGCCCTGCGCCATCATAAGCAGGTAGTCCACGTTGTATTGGGTTGCGTACTTTTGAAAGAGCGAAGCCGTCGCTTGGAATTTCTTCAGCTCGGCAGGTGCAACCGCATTTTTCAGCATCTTGGGGCTCTGTGCGTAGCGCGCAATCACGCCGTTTCCAAACAGAGTCCCCTGTTTGTGAGTCTTCACGAATTCGTTTACAACCTTCATCAGCGCCGGGCTGTTCTTGCGCATGGCCCAGCCGACTTGACCGGAGTCGTCCAAAACGACGTCAAGATTCGGCTTGATGTGGGTGTAGAACGGCGCCCACAGCTTGGGCAGATACGCGTTGGTCACCACGATTGGAACCAGGCCTGCATTCAGCATTTCGAGCAAATCTTCATCTTCCAGTTCTTCTGGCGCGGCTCGCAGCTTCACTGGCGCTTTACCATTGCTCTTGAACTTCGCGTTCAGCGCGTCGAGGTGCTCCCAGTAGCTCGAGCTTTTACGAACGAACACCTCCTGCCCCGATAAATCGTCCACCGAATGAAGTTCCGGAGAATTCGGGCCGGTCACCGCGATTTCCTTCACGCCTGTGACAAGGGGATCTGAAAAATCGACCAGCTTCTGGCGGTCGGGGGTGATGGTCAGAGTAGCTACGGCCAGATCTCCTCTGCCCGCCGTGAGTCTCGCGAGGAGCTGGTCACGAGAAACCGGGACAAACACGACGTGGAAACGAATGTTTTTTGCCTTCGGAGGATATTTGTGATTCACCCAATCTTCGAAGGCTTTCAAATATTCGTAGGAGCTTCCATGCTGAACACCATTGATGACGTAGTACTGGCTTTTAGAAGATGCGACTAGCGCTCGCAGAAAGCCGCGCTTCATCATTCCATCGAAGTCCCCCGACCATGGAGGGGCTGTGAGAGCCGGTGCTACCGTTTGTTTGGTGGGCTGCGATTTGGCTTGCGGGTCCTGTGCCCTCACGGGTCGTGAGACGAATGCCGTGGTCGCGAGCAACAGGGATGTCCAAAGAAGACCGCAGAGGGGCTTCGGCATCGTTGTAATTCTCCTCGGAAGCATTCGCAAGACAATTGCTCCTGTTCCGGATACGGCCGCCTATCTTGCTTCCTCTCAGGGTGCGGCCGGTGCGGCGCTTCCCACCGCCGGAGGGGGTGGCACGTGGACGAGCGACTTCAAGACGTAAGCCACCGAGATTTGCAGGTTGCGAGCGACGAACGCCAATCGATTTAACCGAATTACAAACAGCTAAGTCCCAGGTGGTTGGAGTCGGTTTGTACTGCGTGCCAAATCGTCCCGCGAAAAGCGGGGAATCGACGGCACGGTTGGCTTCCGCGTTGGGCTAGAACTATTCGGAAGCCGGAAGGGCTCGACAGCAGCGCGATTTAAGTCCGGAACTTCATCAAAGTCAATAGGTTTTCAGACGCACTCGTCCGCGAACTTGATTCAGGGACGAGTGCGGAGCGCTAGTTCGACGACTTATTTACGGGCGACGCCCGCATGAGATTGGAGATCAGTAGTTTCGCCGATGGAGGCACGGGAACAGCGTGATTGAAGACAATTGCGCTTCCGCTCACATCTTTTCCGTATAGGTTTTTGTTTGCGCTATTGTCGACACGCAATGTGGATCCTTCGAGCGATACTCCCGCAAACAATCCTCGCGTGCGGGAATACGAAAGAATCTCAGCTCGCATTGTGACGTCAGTTTCGGCCGAAGCAGTTCGTCCTACCGGCCCGGCTGCCGCGGAGACATCACCGCCGAGCTTGACTTTGCTCGCTAGAATGCTTGTAGCCGAGCGCGGGCTCATCAGTAGAAGGACGAAGTCCGTCGCCTGCCCACCCAACTGCAGTCCGAAACTCCCGCCTTCGAGAGCCATCATCGAGGGCGCTCCCCAGCGGCCTTTAAAACTCTTGCCGCCACGGCAGGTCATCACACCCCGGCCGTAGCTGCCGCCAATTCCGATCGCAAACTTCAGGACCGATGGAAGAATGACGATACAATCCGCTTTATCGAGCACACTTTGTGGAATGCTGTCAGGCGCGTTGAGAATTTCCTTCAACACTTTTCCGGCGTTCTCCACACGATCTGCCTCTCTGTCCTGCGCGAGTCCCGGCAAAGCGAACCCGAGAACCAAGCTTGCAATCAGCAACAATCTTTTCATCACTGTCTCCTCGCTGGAATGGCGCGAATCAGAATTGAAATACTCTGTCGCATCAAAATTAACCCATGGTTCGTGCGGCGATCGATCCCAGTCGGGAATTCTCACCCCGTGCCTGCAGAGGATACTCCATCTCGGAATTATTGAAACTGTCAAAAGTAACGGGGTGAGGAAGCAGCCTGACCACCCTGAATTGTCACAATCCCGAAGCCTCACTCGATCTACACTCATCCGCTTCCGCCAAGTCATTCCGCACAGACTTAAAGATTGTTTGTGTCAGCCCTCAGTGAACCATTCGCGCGTTGCCAGTTGATCGCAGGGAAGAACGAGGTCACAGGTGCGACGAGGATCGCGTTTGCGTCGCATTTGTGCGCTTGCACAGGCTGAAGCCTGTGCCACCTAATGGCGCTACGACTTGGGAGGCGGAACTTTACTTTGCATGATTTCTTTCAGCAGATCGAGCAGCTCGTGGAATTTGGGCAGGAGATTATCGTTGCCGGGGAGGAGCTCGACGCCGAGCGAATCGGGCCCGGAGTCGGTGATTTTGAGCTTGCCTTCGAGTTGCTTGCGCAACTCCGCAAGGCGGATGTGGTGTTCGATCGGAATCGGCATGGATTTCGCGTGAGTCTACCACAAGCGGCGCCGGCTTAAAATTTCGTGTATCCGACTCGCACGCTGGAACATCTACAGTGGAATGGAATACAGACAGCTTGGCTACTCCGGATTGAAAGTGCCGGTTCTGAGTTTCGGCACGGGCACGTTTGGCGGCGGCAACGAATTCTTCAAAGCGTGGGGCAGCAGCGACGTGGCCGAAGCGACGCGGCTCGTGGATATCTGCCTCGAAGCCGGCGTGAATCTGTTTGATACCGCGGACGTGTACTCAAATGGACTGTCGGAAGAGATTCTGGGCAAAGCGGTGGCGGGTCGGCGCGCCGAAGTACTGATTTCGACCAAGGCGACGTTTCGAATGGGCGGCGGGCCGAACGATCTGGGATCGTCGCGCCACCATTTGATCCGCTCGTGCGAGGCGAGCCTGCGGCGCCTGGGCACCGATTATATTGATATCTATCATCTGCACGGATTCGACGCGCAAACTCCCATCGAAGAGACTCTGCAGACGCTCGATCAAATGGTGCGGAGCGGGAAGGTGCGTTACATCGCCTGCTCGAATTTTTCCGGCTGGCATTTGATGAAATCGCTCGCCATTTCAGAACGGTACGGATGGGCGCGCTATGTGGCGCATCAGGCGTACTACTCGCTGATTGGCCGCGATTTTGAATGGGAGTTGATGCCGCTCGCGCTCGACCAGAAAGTTGGCACGATTGTGTGGAGTCCACTGGGGTGGGGCCGGCTCACGGGAAAGATTCGGCGCGGCCATCCTTTGCCTCCGGACAGCAGGCTGCATAAGACGGCAGCGCTCGGTCCGCCGGTGGCTGACGAATACTTGTATCGCGTGATGGATGCGCTCGACGCCGTGGCGAAAGAAACGGGGAAGAGCGTTCCGGATATTGCGTTGAACTGGCTCTTGCAACGGCCGACGGTGGTGAGCGTCATCATCGGCGCGCGAAACGAGGAGCAGCTGCGGCAGAACCTGGGCGCGGCGGGATGGAAGCTCACGGCGGAACAGATGGCGAAGCTCGATCGAGCGAGCGAAGTGACGCCGGCGTATCCCTACTGGCACCAGTGGCAATTCGCGGAGCGGAATCCGCTGCCAGTTCCTGGTCCCGAGCCGCTGACGCGCCCGCGCTGACGGGTCTCGCCGGCGATCGCGCAGCGATTGGAGCGAGAGCGAGAGTGCGAAGTGCAGCGCGAATTGTAGATATGGGAGATCTGTAATGGCGAAGCCGAAAATTCTAATTTTGACGGGCGACGCGGCCGAGTCGCTCGAAGTGATGTATCCGTACCAGAGATTGCAGGAAGAGGGCTACGACGTGCGGATTGCCGCGCCCTCAAAAAAGAAATTGCGATTTGTGGTGCATGACTTCGAGCCCGGCTACGAAACGTATACCGAGAAACCGGGCTACAGCTGGGACGCAGACCTCGCCTTTGCGGATGTGAATCCGGCCGACTACGTTGCCGCGGTGATCCCCGGCGGAAGAGCGCCGGAACACATTCGCAATCACGTTGAGTTTCGAAGGGTCTTGCGGCATTTTGTCGAGCAGAAAAAACCGCTCGCGCTCACTTGCCATGCGCCCCTCGCTCTGATTGCCGACGGGATGCTGAAGGGACGGCGGACTGCCGCGTACCCGGCACTCGAACCCGATGTGCAGGCGGCTGGCGCGGAATTTGTAAATGCCGAAGCAGTCGTGGACGGCGCGATGGTCTCGGCGCGAGCGTGGCCGGATAATCCGGCGTGGATGCGCGAATTTATCAGGGTCCTCCGGCAGAAGGCGCCGATTTCCTGAGCGGAGAGTACGGTCGAGCGAATGCGATCGATGGGAGCTGCGATGCGTGGAGCAGGTGCTTCGGGCTTCGCAGCAAACGAATCGTGTTTCAACTGCCCGACGTTTTAAGTAAGATCTCCCGGCCGAGAGCGGCGATATCGAAGCCGATGTTAGAAGATAGGGAGACGCGAATTTCCCCAGGATTTCTGCTGAACCGCGTCTCGAGATTCACTCGATTTCACCAAATCACCTGAAACCTAATTTAGAATCGCATGAGCCGGGATCGCCGCCGTCTTTCCATTTAGTTGCACCGCCGGTTGCGACCATTAGCGATTGAAATTGTTTCAAGTGCGAAGAAGCGAGCCGGAGCCCGTAAGCGGAGACGAACATGAATAGTACTTTAGGGCGCAAGGTAGTGATCGGAGTGGTGCTGCTTGTAATCGTGGTGGCTGCGACTGTCCTCGCGATGCGCCCGAAGCATGGCTCCGGCGGAGCGGGGGGAACGCCTGAGGTCGCCGTCGCCGTGGTGGAGCAGAAAGACGTGCCGATTTATGGCGAATGGATAGGCACGCTCGAGGGTTTCGTCAATGCGGACGTACGGGGCCAAGTGACGGGTTATCTGTTGCGCCAGGATTACAAGGAAGGCGCACTCGTGCAAGCCGGTCAGCTCCTTTTTGAGATCGATCCCCGGCCGTTCCAGGCCGCGCTCGATGAAGCGAAGGGACAACTGGCGACGGCGATCGCTCAATTGGCGAACGCGGAAGCGAACCAAAAGCGGACGCAGCTCGACGTGGAACGTTACACGCCGCTCGCGAAAGAGCAGGCAGCCAGTCAACAGGATCTCGACAACGCAGTGCAAAATAATTTGGCGGCGTTGGCGACTGTCGCGACCGCGCGCGCGCAAATAAAAACCGCCGAGGCGGCCGTAGAAACCGCGCAGCTGAATCTCGGTTTCACTCGCTTGACGGCCCCGGTGGACGGGATTGCGGGCAAGGCCCAGCTGCAGGTTGGCGCGCTGATAAGCCCGAACAGCGGTGCGGTGACCACCGTTTCCACGGTTGATCCCATCAAGGTGTATTTCACGGTAAGCGAATCGGAATACCTCGAATTCAATCGCAGATTTCCAACCGAAACCGTAAGGCAAGCAGAATTCAAACGGCTCCCTCTCGATCTCGTGCTGGCGGACGGGACGACCTACGACCAGAAGGGATTGATCGACTTCGCCGACCGCGCCGTAAATCAAAACACGGGCAGCATATTGATCGCGGGCCTGTTTCCGAATCCGGGCAACATCCTGCGCCCGGGCGGCTACGGCAAAGTGCGAGCGTCCTCGCGAACCGAGAAAGGCGCCCTACTGATTCCGCAGCGCGCCGTCACCGATTTGCAGGGCAGCTACCAGGTGGCGGTTGTGGGCGGCGACAACAAAGTGACGATTCAGCCCGTCGTAGTGGGCGACCGCGTCGGCAGCCAGTGGATTATTCAGAAGGGACTAAAACCGGGCGACAGAGTTGTAGCCGAAGGCACGCAGAAGGTCCGCTCCGGCATGCAAGTGAATCCGAAACCCTTTACGCCTGAAGTGGCCGAAGCGAAGGGCAGGTAAGGCGCATGTCAAAATTCTTCATCAACCGGCCGATTGTTGCGATCGTGATTTCGATCCTGATGGTGATGATCGGCGCAATCACGATTTTGAGTTTGCCGATCGCGCAATTCCCCAATATCGCGCCTCCGGAAGTGCAGGTGCTTGCGACGTATGTGGGCGCGGATGCGGAGACGCTGGAGCAGGCAGTGGCGGCGCCGATCGAGCAGCAAATGAGCGGCGTGGATAACATGAATTACATGTACTCGCTCAACGCCACGGCGAATTCCAACACCACGCTGGTCGTCGATTTCGACATCAAGACGGATCCGAACACGGATCTGATTCTCACGCAGTCTCGCGAAACGCAAGCCGCTTCTCAACTTCCCGTGGACGTGACGAACTACGGAATCACGGTGCGAAAATCGGTGACGGCTCCGCTCGTGCTCCTCGCGCTCTATTCGCCAAAGGGAACGTACGACGCGCGATTCCTCGCCAACTATGCCTACATCAATCTGAACGATCCATTGACGCGGCTTCCGGGTATCGGCAACGTGCAGATCTTCGGCGCCGGTCAGTACGCCATGCGGCTCTGGGTGAATCCCGACCGGCTCGCAAAATTGGGAATTACCGTGCCGGACGTAGCCGATGCCATCCGCGCGCAGAATACGGTGAACCCCGCTGGAAAAGCGGGAGACGAACCTGCTCCGGCGGGGACGGAGTTCACTTACTCCGTTCTGGCGCAGGGACGCTTGATTTCGCCGGAAGAATTTGGCGAGATCGTAGTGCGTGAGACTCCGACGAACGGGCTCGTGCGGGTGAAAGATGTGGCTCGCATCGAGCTTGGTTCCCAGGACTACAGCGTCTCAAGCCGCATGAACGGCCAGCCGAGCGCCATCGTCGCCGTGTACCAACTGCCGGGCTCAAACGCCGTGGATGCTGCGAAAGGCGTGAAGAAACTGATGGAAACGATGCGGCAACGCTTTCCTCAGGATATGGATTACAAGATCGCGCTGGATCAGACGGCTTCCGTAACGCAAGGCATCAAGGAAATCGTCGAGACGCTTGTGATCGCCCTCTTGCTCGTGATTCTCGTGGTGTACATCTTCCTGCAGGGCTGGCGCGCAACCCTCATTCCGCTGTTGGCGGTGCCCGTGTCGCTTGTCGGAACGTTCATATTTTTCCCGGTATTCGGATTCTCGATCAACACGCTTTCGCTTTTCGGACTCGTGCTTGCGATCGGTCTCGTCGTTGACGATGCGATTGTCGTTGTGGAAGGGGTGGAACGGCATATCGAAGAAGGGATGACTCCCAAAGACTCGGCCTTGAAAGCGATGGAAGAGCTTTCGGGTCCGGTCGTAGGAATCGCATTGGTTCTTTCTGCCGTGTTTATTCCCACCGCGTTTATTCCGGGCATCACCGGCCGGCTGTACCAGCAGTTCGCCGTGACCATCGCAATCTCGGTGCTGCTCTCAGCCTTCAACGCGCTGACGCTGAGTCCGGCGCTGGCTGCGTTGCTCCTGCGGAAGAAAGAGCCGAGCCAGGGGCTGCTAAGAAGATTCTTCGATTGGTTCAATCGCGTGTTTGGAAGCGCCACGGACGGCTACGTCCGCGTTTGCGGCGGCTTGATTCGCAAAAGTTTCGTCGCGATATTGATGCTTGTGATTCTCTCGGTGGCGGCGGGGTTTTTCGGCAGTCGCGTGCCGTCGAGCTTCCTGCCCGACGAAGATCAGGGCTATGCGTATATCAACATGCAACTTCCGAATGCGGCGTCGCTGCAACGCACGGAAGAGGCTTCGCACGAGGTGGAGAAGATTTTGGCGAACACGCCCGGCGTCGAGTATTCCACCAGCGTCGTCGGCTTCAGCCTGTTGAGCTTCGTTCGCACCAGCTACAACGCTTTTTTCTTCGTCACATTCAAGCCCTGGGACGAAAGGAAATCGAGGACGGAACAATTTCAGGAGATCAAGGCCCACCTAAACCAGGCGCTGAGCAAAATGCCGGAAGCGATCGTGTTCAGTTTCTCGCCGCCGGCGATTCCCGGCGTCGGCACCTCGGGAGGATTCACATTCGTTCTCGAGGACCGGGCCGGGAAGGACGTCGCATTCCTCTCGCAGAATTTGAGCACATTTCTCACCGCCCTTCGCAAGCGGCCTGAGATTGCCGCCGTGAACACGACGTTCCTCTCCGGCGTCCCTCAGCAGTACATTGACGTGGACCGCGACAAGGTTTTGAAACTGGGAGTTCCGCTCACCGACGTGTATCGCACGATCCAGACGTTTATGGGCGGAGCGTTCATCAACTATTTCAACCGTTTTGGCCGCCAATGGCAGGTTTACATCGAAGCGGAAAGTGACTACCGGGCCAAGATGGAAAACGTGGGCCAGTTCTACGTGCGGAACAATCGCGGGGAAAATGTTCCGCTCGCCGCTCTCACCAGAATTACTCCGCGTTCCGGTCCCGAATTTACGATGCGATTCAACGAGTACCGTTCGGCGCAGATCAACGGCGCGGCCGCGCCCGGCTACAGCTCCGAACAGGCAACGGCGGCGCTGGAAGAAGTTTTTAAGGAGACGATGCCCGCTGAGATGGGCTTCGATTACCTGGGCATGTCGTTCCAGGAACAAAAGGCGCGCGAAGGTGTGCCGTCGTGGGCGATCTTCGGATTGTCGCTCCTGTTCGTTTTTCTGATTCTCGCGGCATTGTACGAAAGCTGGTCGCTGCCATTCAGCGTTCTGCTTAGCACACCGGTCGCCGTGTTTGGCGCATTCCTCGTGCTGTGGCTGCGACGCGTAGTGATGGGAATGTTCTACCCCGCCTACATGGTCCAGATTGAGAGTGATGTCTATTCTCAGATCGGACTGGTGATGCTGATCGGGCTGACCGCGAAAAATGCGATTTTGATCGTCGAATTCGCCAAGGACGAATTCGAAAGCGGAAAACCATTGGTCGATGCGGCGCTGGCAGGAGCCCGCCTGCGTCTCCGCCCGATTTTGATGACGTCGTTTGCCTTCATCCTCGGATGCGTTCCGCTGTGGATTGCTACAGGCGCAGGTTCAGTGGCCCGGCAGATCATGGGGACCACGGTGATTGGCGGCATGTTGGCGGCGAGCTTTATCGGTATTTTCCTGATTCCCGTTATTTTTTATCTGGTCGAGAAATGGTCCGGCGCGGGGAAGGATCCGGCAACCGCCGGGGTTCCACCGGCGCCTGTGCGCGCGGAGGGAGACTGACATGTGCCGCCGATGGAAATGCTCCCGGTATGCCAATGCGCAGCAGGTCGCGAGGGAACTGCGGCCTCTGGCGTCAATTGTGACGGCTGCGATCCTGGTGGTGAGTCTTGCGAGTGGCTGTGCTGTGGGTCCAAATTACCAGCGGCCTGCGGTGCAGACTCCCGTCGCGTATCACGAGTTAGGAGATACCGCGCAAGCCGAGGCGCAGGCCAAGGCGGCGTCGTTCGCCGATTTGCCCTGGTGGCAAGTGTTTCAGGATCCGCAATTGCAGGAACTGATTCGCACGGCGCTGAAGCAGAATTACGACTTGCGAATCGCGACGGAGCGCATCAACGCGTCGCGCGCGCAAGTGGCAGTCACGCGTTCGGCTCTGTTTCCGCAGGTCTCAGGGAACGGGAATTTCCTCGGCGGGAAAGAAGGCAATTTCCAATCGAAGTTCAACTTCCTCTCGCTCACGGCGGACGCCACGTTTCAACTGGATTTTTTCGGCCGGCTGCGCCGCGCCACTGAGTCGGCCCGCGCACAGATGCTTGCGACGGAGGAAGCGCAGCGCACCGTCACTCTCACAGTCGTGAGTGATGTAGCCAGCGCTTACTTCGAGCTTCTGCAACTCGACCTCCAATTGCAAATTACGCGCGACACCGTCGAGACGCAGGAAGGCTCCGTGAAACTGACATCGCTGCGGCTGGATCACGGTGTGGCGACGAAGCTCGACGTACTTCAGGCGCAGCAAGTACTCGATACCGCGAATGCGCAGATCCCCGATCTCGAAAGGCAGATTGGCCAGGTGGAGGACGCCATCAGCATCCTCCTCGGGAATTATCCCGGCACGATCCCGCGCGGACTTAAATTGCCCGACCAGCCAATTCCTCCCGAGGTGCCGGCCGGCATGCCGTCGTCGCTGCTTGAGCGCCGGCCCGACATTCGGCAGGCGGAGCAGCTTCTGAGGTCGGCGAACGCCGACATCGGCGTCGCAAAAGCCGCCTTCTTTCCAAATATTTCGCTCACCGGTTCGGGCGGGGGTGCATTCGGACGCAGCAGCGATTTCTCGCATTTGATGGGTTCGCAGGCGGCCATCTGGTCGTACGGCATAAGCGTGAGCCAGCCAATTTTCACCGGTGGCGCGCTACGAGGGAATCTGCATCTCGCCGAATCGCAGCACGAGCAGGCTCTGCTCGCTTATAAACAATCCATTCAGCACGCGTTTGGGGACGTATCCGACTCGCTGATCGGATACCAGAAATTCCACGAAGTTCGAGTCCGCCAGCAGCAAGTAGTGGCGGATCTGGCCGAGTCCGTCCGGCTTTCTATCATGCGTTATCGCGGAGGCACCACCACCTATCTCGAAGTTCTCGACGGCCAGCGCTCTCTTTTTTCGGCGGAACTCACGCTTGCGCAAGACCGTGGTCTCGAGTACCAAAACCTCGTCCAGCTTTATAAAACCCTGGGCGGAGGCTGGCAGCAGTAGGATCCGTCAGCGATGCTCGCTCGCTCCAGCAGCAAACTCTCCGGGGCGAAATGCCGCCGCTAGCGCAGTGGCTGTGAGCAGCATGACTGCCGGATCGATCGGAAGACGGTAGCGCGGATAAGCCAGAGTGAAGTAGTACGCCCACGGAAATACAATTGGGAATACGGCGATGGGAACGAGATACGCGCTGCGCCGTCTCCAGAGGACTGCGATTCCCGCAACGGTTCCCGCCGCTAGCAAAAGATTAAAGAGCAAGACGCCGCGAAACCACAGCCCCGGAATACGAATAAAATCATCGACTGGGTTCGCCGTTCCGCCGGACCACGTAGCGACGAAGCGGCTCGAAATCAGCTGCGCTTCGCGCGCTGGATGCAGCAGCATGTAGTCGATCGCTTCGCGTTTCTTTTCCTGCATGTAATTCACTTCGCCGAGCTGAATGTATCGCGCTCGTTCTTGTGTATTGAAAATGGGGTGTAGTTGTTCACGCCACGCCTCGCTCGCGTTCTCGTTATTTCCGAGCCACAGCTGCAGCCCCAGATTCGAACGGAACGGGATCGCGCTGTGGAACACGCGGTAGTTCCGAATCGTCCACGGTAGACAACAGAGCATCACAATCGCGGCGGCCAACGCGGGCTTTGCTGGAGCGCTCGTCGCGATTCGCGGCTTCGCAAGAGGATCGCGGGCTTCTCGCCACCGGCGATAGGCCAGCCAACCGACAAGCAACGGCAGCAGTGCCAGCAGCGCGGCGTTGGTCATCAGCGCGAGTCCCCAAAGCCCTCCGTACGCGCACCAGTCGCGCCGGCGCTCGGACTTCTCAATCGCGAGCGTGGCCCACAGAATTGTCGCTGCGAGTAAAGCTCCGAGCGACGCGTCCCACATGCTCTGAAACGTGTTGAGAATCGAATTGGGGAATATCACCCAGAGCCACACCGCCATTGCGCCGACCGCGCGTCCGGCGATGCGTTTGCCCGCAAAATAAATCGGGATACATGTCAATACCGAGCAAAGAATATTGAATCCCGCGGCCGCGACGAATGAATCATAGGTGCGCACGCCGAAGGCTCGAAAAATAACGGAGAGCAGCCACGGATAAACGGGCGCCATCCAGGCCGTAAGTCCCGTATCAACGCGAAACGGAGAACCGAAACCGTGACCGCTCGCGAGCGAAGCTGCAATGTTGCCGGATTCCTGCAGGAAGGGAAGAACGGCGAGAGCGTGCGGCGAATTCTGCCTCACATAGTCCCAAAAGAAACCAAGCCGCACGATAAGCGCGACCAGACATAAAAAAGGAAGCGACGTCGCAATTCGTCCGACAATCCCGGGCCGGCGAACGGGCCGGACGCCCGTTGGCTCCGCCGAAACGTTTTTGTGGCGGGATTCCGGTGAACGTTTGCGTCCGGAGCTCATTCAAATCGGATCAGCACGATTTCAGGATTTGTTCCCACGCGTAGCGGCGGTCCCCACGTTCCCGCGCCGCTCGTTGTGTACACCTGCAAGTGTCCCAGGCGATTCAAGCCATAGGAGAATGCCCGATAGATTCGCTTGACGAACAAATTGAACGGGAAAAATTGGCCGGCGTGAGTGTGGCCGGAAAGCTGGAGGGAAATTCCTTCCTCTGCAGAAACGGGAACATGATCGGGCGCGTGCGTAAGCAGAATGCTCGGCCGGGTGCGATCGATCGCGATGGCCTGCAGGACGGATCGGAAATGCTCCGCATGGGTTGCGTCGTGGTAATGCACGCCGATGAGCTGCAGTCCATCGATCTCGACTTTCTCCTTGTCCAGAATGCGGATGCCGGCGCGCGAAATTGCATTGAGGTATCTCGTCGAATCGCTGAACCCCTCGTGATTCCCCAGGACAAAATATTTCCCGAGCGGAACAGTGATCGAACTCCACGGCGCTGCGAGTGCGACGAAGTCCCCGGCGGTACCGTCGTAAAAATCGCCGGTGATGAATACAAGATCCGGCTTGAGCCGATCGACCATCTTGACGATGCGGCGGATGAAGCTGAAATTGCGAACGTTGCCGAGGTGGACGTCACTCACGAGCGCGGCCGTGCGCCCGCGCCACGCGTCAGGCAAATTCTCAAGCTTGACGGTGAGACGAGTCACGCGGGTCGCTGCGGCGTTGAATATCCCGTAGACACTCGCAAGAACCGCAACCCCGAGAAAAATGAGCGCGAAGAGCTGCTTGTCCGGGCGGATACCGAGAAGCGCGGCCACACCGTAGACGGGCCACAGGGCGCACGATGCAAAAAATAGAAAGCTGAACGTGCCGAGCCATGCCGCCGCAAAGCTGTAGTAAATCCGGAGCAGCGCGTTCGAGTAGCGAAAGGCCAGCACGGAAGCGGTTACAAAGGTCACGGAGAGAAGTGCGAAGCAAATTCGCAGATAAAAGATTTCGGCAGCGGACACTGGCGACCAGAATCGGATAATCGTCTCGTACACGAAAGCGTGGCCGGAAAATAAAATCAGCTGGATGATGACAATAAAGAAGGCTAGTCGCCGGCGCACTCAGTAGCTTCCTCTCCTTGTATTGGATGCGGAAAAGCAGCGGCGGCTTCGCGGAAACATCGGGAAGGTGCGGCAAAAGGTGCGGGGAATCGTGCAGAAGACAAGCGCGGGACCAGCGGGCGACCAAATTGTTCGTCGTGCATGCCAGTTCAGGCTAGCACGTTGCGCTGCGTGCGAAAAGCGGGAGAGCGCGCTCGACAAAAATAAATCTGGCGACTATAGGTTGAGTTCAAAATATTGCGTGCCGGGGCGCGCGCCGGCATAGTAGGCGGGTATTTCGCGGAAACCAAGCGAGTCGTAGAGCCGCACCGCATCGCCCATCTTTTCCGGCACAGTGTCGAGGCGCATCGCGGAATAGCCTGCCGCGCGAGCGTCAGCGATGAGTCGCTCGGCGAGTTGCCAGCCAAGTCGAAGCCCGCGAAGGTCGGGTCGTACGAAGAGTCGCTTCATCTCGCAACGCTCTCGATCGAGCCGCCGAATCGCGCCGCAACCGGCCGGTGCGCCGCCGACGGAAGCGAGCAACAAGCGACCATCGGGCCTCGCGTATCGGCCGGGAAGCGACCGCAGTTCCTCTTCAAAATTCTGGTAGGCGAGAGAAAAACCGAGCCATGCCGCGTATTCGATAAAAAGTTCGCGCACGGCGACGATGTCGGCGAGAGAACAAGCCTCGGTGATGACGATTGTAGGATTCGATTGCATTTCGTTGGGACGCAATCAAAATGTACATCGGAAGCAGAAGAAGTGGGAATCATGCGCGAATTGGGCGGGGGCTCCATTTTGGCTCGCAGATCGAAGCGGCGCTTCGGTTCTAAAGAATCGTAACGATCTGTTATGTCGCGGGCGAATTAGAGCTCGCCGCAACGAATCCAGCCACGATTGTGGTAGCTTTCCCGTACAGGAGCACCGTGCCCTCGAAGAAAAAGAAATCGAAATTCAAAGTAGGCACAGAGGCGCGCAGGCGAGCGCGTCTGGGAATTGGCCTGCCTCCTCCCGAGCGCACAATCGTGGAGAAGCGCTTGAAGAAGCCGAAACACAAGCAAACACTTAAGGACGTGCTTGATGAAGAGTGAGTGCGAAAGCGGTTCCGACGGAACCTAGTTGCGGGAGCCTCAGCCGGGCTTGTGCTCGGGAATCACTTCGCCGGGCTTGAAGAGCGGACCGGCGGACTTACCCGTGGCGCGTGCCGCTTCCCGGGCCATGTTTTCCAGATCGCGTTTTGCGAATCCCACCGAGCGTTCCAGAATCTTTCCTTCCTGCGAAATCAAGAAAATGCTGGGGACGTTTGTGATGCCGTACTCGTTCGAGGCCGCGAAGGTGTTCTCGTCGTCGATTAGAAGAGGAAATTTCACGCCGAATTCCTGGCCAAAATCGCGCGTGTCCGCTGCATCGTTTTGCGAAATTCCGAGCAGCGTGAAATTCGAATCGCCGTACGTTTCGTGCATGCGCTCAAGAAACGGAAACGTGAACTGGCAGGTAGGGCAGCTGACTTTGAAGAATGCCGCGACAACGGGGCCTTTTTTCAGCGCTTCTTCGAGGTTTACGGTCTGGCCGTTTGCGTCTTGCAACGAGATGGCCGGGGCAGGCTCGCCCGCGGGCAGCGTCGCCAGGCGCTTGCCGCAGAAAATTCCACGGACTGTATTTTTCAAGCTCATGCCTGGATTTTAGCCCCTCTTAATTGGATGAATTGCGTTTGGAACGTGTTCAGCGGCGAATATGCTACTGCCAGGAGGACGATCGACTTCTCCAGCGACGGAAGTTTCGAGCGAGTTGGGTGCGGGCAATATTCTTGAAATTGCATCAGTGTTAGTGAATGTTGCGGGTTTTGCGGCCCACGTAATCCATCAGCAGGTACTGGCCGAGGGTGTAGGGCGTCGTGAAGTACGCTTTGCCGCGGCAAAGCTCTGTAACTTTTTGCACGAAATGCACCAGGCTGTAGTCGCTCGCGAGCATGAAAGTATTAATCAGGATTCCGGCGCGCTTGCATTTGGCCACTTCTTCGAGGGTTTGCGTCACGACAAGAGGGTCGAGCCCGAACGCATTCTTGTAGATTCGGCCGTCTTCAAGCGTGAGTGCGGAGGGTTTGCCGTCCGTGATCATCACGATCTGGCGCATATCTTTTTTCTGGCGCGAAAGAATTCGCTGCGCGAGCCGCAGTCCCTCGCGCGTATTCGTGTAGTACGGGCCCACCTGCACGCGGGCCAGCTTGCCGAGCGGAATTTCTTCGGCGCTGTCGTGGAAAAGGACGCAGTGCAGCGAATCGCCCGGATACTGTGTGCGAATCAGGTGCGAAAGCGCCAGAGCGACGCGCTTTGCAGGAGTGAAGCGATCTTCGCCATATAAAATCATGCTGTGGCTGCAGTCGAGCATGAGCACGGTAGCGCAGGAGCTTTGATACTCGCACTGGTGAACCATCAAGTCTGGATAGTCGAGCTCGATGGGAATTCCCGCGCCATTGCGCTGCACGGCATTGAACAAGGTGCCGCTGATGTCCATGTTGAGCGTGTCGCCGAATTCGTAGTGCTTCGACGTGCCGCCCGATTCCACGCCCGTCGCCAGGTCGCGCGTATCGTGGCGCCCGAAGCTGCTCTTTCCGAGCGAGGCGAGAAGATCCTTCAGCGTTTTGAAGCCAAGGAAATCGAGCGCTTTGTCGGTGATTTCGAAGCGCGCTTCCACATTAGGTCCGTCTCCGCGGCCCACCTGGCCGCCCGGAGTTTCCGACGGCGGATGCGTCACGTGCGCCGACTGCTGTTGCTGCTGCGAGATGTAGCCTTCCTGCTCCATGCGCTGAATAATCTGGTCGACGAGATCCTTCAGCTCGGAATTCTCCGCGAGGTCGGGATTGTTCAGCAGCTTTTCCATCATCTCCGGCGGAATCAGGTCGCCTTCTTCGAGAGCACGCAGAATCGCTTCGCGCAGCGCATCCATGTGCTGCTCGCGCGATTTCTCCATATCGAGTTCGTAGATGCCGTACGAGGAATCGAATCCGCTCTGGAGGAAAAAATCGGAAAGCCGATTCATGAGTTCGTGCAAATCGATATCTTCGGCTGCTTCGGGTGCGTAACGTGAGTAGCGGATGTATTTCATCTGTTTGCCTGCAAATTCACCGGCAGCACCGGGCCTTCACTCGCCTTGCTCCATCAGCATAACGACGCTGGCCGTACCTTCAGTTAAATTGACGCCTTGGCGACCGGCCGCCGCCGGGACCTTCGCGCGGCTCTCGTGGATCGGGCGCCTTGCGCGCCTCGGCGAAGTACCCGCGCTCCTCGCTCCGATTAATGCGTTTGTGCGACCAGAGACCTTCGAGAATGAATTCGGCCGCGCTCGTCGCGGTGGCCGGGTCGGCCTTGGGTCCGACCCCGAGAATCTCGAGGTGTTCGAACAGCCCCTGAATCTTTTTGAGCTGCGTCAGAAGCTCTGCGCTCGAAGCCTGCGCCGGTACTTTCAGCTCGCCACCCAGCTCGAACCACTGCACGGTCGGCTGGAAATTGATCTCCGAAAAATACTTCGTGAACGTCTTTCCCACGGCCGCCCGGATCAATTCGCGGGCAATGTTATCCGCACCGCGCAGCTCGCCTTCGTATTCGAGTTCGAACTTGCCCGTCATCGCAGGGATCGCGGCGTAAACGTCTGAGACGCGCGCAACAGCCCCCGCATCGCGAGTGCGAACGGCACGCTGCTCCGCGCTGCTGAGGACGTTTTCCAGCGCGCTGATTGGCAGGCGCTGGCTCACGCCGGAGCGGCGGTCCACGCGTTTGTCATCGCGAGCCTGAAACGCAATTTCCTCCACCACCTCGCGAATGTACTGAGGAATTTCCACCCGCCGCGCGCCTTCGCGCTTCGTCCAGGATTCCTGCGAAGTGATCGCCATTCCTTCGGCAACGCTCGCCGGGTAGTGAGTGCGAATTTCCGAGCCGATCCGGTCTTTCAGAGGCGTGATAATTTTGCCGCGCGCCGTGTAGTCCTCGGGATTTGCCGTGAACACAAGCAGGACGTCGAGCGCCATCCGCACCGGGTAACCCTTAATCTGCACATCCCCTTCCTGCATGATATTGAACAGCCCCACCTGAATTTTGCCCGCCAGATCAGGCAGCTCGTTGATCGCAAAGATGCCGCGATTGGCGCGGGGAAGCAGTCCGTAGTGAATCGTTAGCTCGTCGGAAAGATTGCGGCCGCCGCGCGCCGCCTTAATCGGGTCCACATCGCCAATCATGTCGGCGATGGTGACGTCCGGGGTAGCCAGCTTTTCGACGTAGCGGTGATCGCGCGTAAGCCATGCGATCGGCGTCGAATCGCCTTCCGCAGCGATTCGTTCGCGGCACACGCGGCAGATCGGGACGTACGGATTGTCGTTGATCTCACATCCGGCTACCACGGGCACCTGCGCATCCATAAACTCAACCAGCCCGCGAAGGATCCGCGATTTGGCCTGTCCCCGCAGCCCGAGGAGAATGAAATGATGGCGCGAAAGTATCGCGTTGACGATCTGCGGGACCACCGTGTCGTCATACCCATGGACGCCGGAGAACAGCGGCTCCCCCTTCTCCATTTTGCAGAGAAGATTTTCGCGGAGCTCCTGGCGCAACGACCGGTTCGCAATGCGCTGCTCTGACCAGTTGCCACTGCTGCGAAGCTCACCAAGGGTTTTCGGATAGGAGTTCATGAGGCCCCGATTCGTCTTTTGAAAAGCGGCGCCCGCAAAAACAAGCGCTTAAACCATATTATAAAGGAACCGCGCGAGCGCCGATACATCCTTTAGTTAGACTTAATTTGGGCCGTGGCCGTTGCCTGCAGCTCGTTTGCGGACCGACTGGCGGTGTTCCAGTTTGGGCAGAAACTCCGTCAGCCATTTCTCGAGATAATCGCAGCGCTCTCCCTCGGCACGCATTTCCAGAAGCCACTGTTTCTGCTCGACTTCCATCGGTAGGCGGGCAGCCATGCGGTAGGCGAGTGAAAATTCGCACTCCGCTTCGGAGTCAACCCAGGCCTGGCCGTAGAGATGGATGTGGCATTCCTGAAGCAGCTCGATGATCCGCGCATTCCTCCGCGCATCCTCGGGCGAAAGCTCCTCGGAGAGATACTCAACGACACCTTCGTGGTATTCGGCGTCCTGGAGCAACTGGAGCAAGCGGAAAACGGCCCGGCCGCGAGTGAGAATGTCCATGCGCCCGTCGGGATAGCCTTTCATTTTTTGAACGATTTCAGCCGTACAGCCTACGGCGGCAACTTTTTTGCCCGTCGCATAGATCATGCCGAATTCGATTTTCTCGTCGAGGCAGCGGCCAATCATTTTCTTGTAGCGCGGCTCGAAAATATGCAGCGGGAGAGAACTGCCCGGCAGCAGCACAACGTCGAGCGGGAAGAGCGGGATGCGAGTCGGTCTCATGGCGATACCTGGGTGATGCTTCCGGCCTAACGCAACAGCGTTAGCGCCGCCTGCATTTCGTCGCGCGCGTGCATGTCGCCGGCGCGCTGGGCAACGATGATGCCGTCGGAAAGCAGTTTGCGCGCCTCGTCCTGGCGGCCGATTCGTGCCAGGAGTTGACCGAACTGAAAGTAGCCGGCCACATAGCCGGGATTCGATTCGAGGAGTTTCTGGAAGTGTAGGGTAGCGGCCGTGTCGTCGCCGACTTTCACGCATTCGAGCGCGAGGCCGTAGCGGGCGAATGCATCCGCCGGTTTTTCGGCCACGAATTGTTCGAGCGTTTCACGCCGCGACTTCTGTGCTTGGGGCATAAATGGAAAGAACGTATTATAACGGGCGCAACGACGCGCGCCAAGCGCAACCGTTCGATTTATTCGGCCACGAATTCGATGGAGCAGCCAACGCGATGAAAAAGAAAGCTGGCGCAGCAGAGGAGCCCGAATTGTCCAACAGGCGAGCCGGAAAGCCCGTAAGCGCCTCGACTTCGGAGATCGTGGAAGCGGTGCTGCCGAACGACGCGAACCCGCTGGGAAAAATGCTGGGAGGGCGCGTGATGCACCTCATCGACATCGCCGGAGCACTGGCCGCGACGCGACATTCGAACAGCCACGTCGTCACGGCATCGGTTGACTACATGGATTTTCGCTCGTCGATCGACGTCGGCGAATGGATTGTGCTGAAATCGAGCGTGAACCGCGTGTTTCGAACCTCGATGGAAGTGGGCGTGAAAGTGTTCGCGGAAAATGTGCTCACCGGCGAGCGCAAGCATACCAGCAGCGCCTACTTAACTTTCGTCGCGATCGATTTGAATCGCGAGCCGCACCCCGTGCCGCCGCTCATTCTCGAAACGGTTGGCGACCAGCGCCGCCACGACGAAGCCGGCGAGCGCCGCAGGAGGCGGCTCGAGATGCGTCACAAAGCGCCGCCGAAGTGAAAGCGGTTCAGCGCGCTTGCTCGAAATACTTGCGAATCGCCTGCGCCGTTTGCGTCGCCGTCTCGACGCATTTTCCCAATGCAGGGCCTGCCAAATAGTTGCCGCAAAAAAAGAGTCCCGGATTCTGCCGCTCGCCGTCGCGAATCGCTTCCACGATGTGCCCGTGGCCCAGGTTGTACTGCGGCAGAGCCTTCACATATTTCCACACTACTGACGCGATTGGCGGCCCCGTAATTCCAAGAATTCGCGCGTTCTCGGCTTCCACGATCGCGGCGATTTCCGCATCGGAGTGTTCGACGAGCTTCGGATCGGTTGCGCCGCCGATGAAGCTTGTCATCACGACGGAGCCATCAGGAGCGCGGCCGGGAAAGAGCGATGAGTTCCACACCGTGCCAAGCGTGCGCACCTTCTCGCTGCGCGGAATGAGAAAGCCAAAACCTGTGAGACCTTCGGCAATCTGCCGGTCGTAGTACCCGCTCGCGACAACTGCGACGGGTGCGTAGGCGACGCCAGAAAGCGTGTGGGCCAGCGGAGAAGAAATCGAAGCCACCTGGTGCGATGCAATATACGCAGGCGTCGAGACTACGACAGCCGCCGCGGTAAGCTTTTCACTTCGTCCGCCCTGCTCGAAACAAATCTCATACGCACCCGCGCGTGCGACGGACACGACTTGCGCTCCCACCCGCAGGCTGTCACCAAGTTTCGACGCGATCGCGTTTGCGATGGACGCAACTCCGTCCCGAAATGAACAAAGCGGCGGCGGGCCGGCTCGTTTCTCCGCGTCGGAGCGAGATTTCATCGCGCCACGCAAGACGCTTCCGTATTCGCGCTCCCATTCTTCGAGGGTTGGGAACGCAGCCTTCAGGCTGAGTGTTTCGGGATCGCCTGCGTAAACGCCGGAGACGAAAGGCGCTACGAGATATTCAAGAATTTCGTGGCCAAACTTCCGACGCACAAAATCAGCCACCGACTCTTCCTTCGCCGGCGGCTTCGAACTCCGGAAGGGCTCGGACGCAATCTTGAACCGCGAGTTCACGCCGAGAAACGAGCTTGCGAGCAGCGCCTGCGGCGTCATCGGAATCTTCTTTAGGCGGCCGTGCAGATAAACAAAGCGCGGAGCGTGTGGATCGGCTGTCTCGAGGTCGCCTTCGATCCCCAACTCCCGAACCAAGTCCAGCATCGTTGCGGTGCCTTGAAAACTTTGCGGACCGGACTCGAAGAGGAAGCCGTCCTTTCGTATCGTACCGATAACTCCGCCGACGCGGCCGGAAGCTTCGAGGATGGTGACAGGCAGGCCGAGCTGCTTGAGGCGATAGGCGCAGGCAAGACCTGAAATCCCACCGCCGACTACGACCACCTGCCTGGGATCAGCCATTCGCCCGTCCGTTACAGCGTTTTCGAGAACAGCGGCCGCTGGTCCATTTGCTGTTCGTGGAGATAGCGGTCGAAAGTCATGGCCACGTTGCGAATAAAAATGCGGCCGAGCGGCGCGACGCGGATTTCATCGCCCGCGAGCGTCACAAGTCCTTCGGCGCGGAATTGCTCGAGGCGCTCGAGTTCGGGCGCGAAATATTCATCGAACGAAATCGAGAATTCGCGTTCCACTTCCAGCTTCGGAATCACCGTGTGGCATAGAAGCCGTCCGATCACCGCGCGGCGCAGGCGATCGTCGTCGGAAAGCCGGTAGCCGCGCATCGTCGCGATGCCTCGCTCGGCCACCGCCGATTGATACGCCGGAACTTCGCGGCGATTTTGCGCGTAGGCATCGCCGATGGAACTGATGGCACTTACGCCCATGCCGTAAAGGTCGGCGCCGGCTTTGGTCGTGTAGCCCTGAAAATTCCGGTGCAGAGTGCGAGTGCGTTGCGCCACGGAAAGCTCGTCGTTGGGCTTCGCGAAGTGGTCCATGCCGATGTACACGTAGCCGGCGTTCAGAAATCCTTCGAGGCCGGCGCGGAAAATGCGGAATTTTTCCATGCCCGCGGGCAAATGCGCGTCGAAAGAGCCCTGCTGCTTTTTGAGCCAGGGAACGTGCGCGTAGCTGAACATCGCGATACGGTCGGGTTCGAGCGTGAGCGTTTTTTCGATGGTGGCTTTGAAACTGTCCGCTGTCTGGAACGGCAGCCCGTAAATCAGATCTACGTTGATGCTCTCGAAGCCCAGCTCCCGCGCGGTGAGAATCAGGTCGCGCGTCATTTCATACGGCTGCACGCGATGGATCGCTTCCTGCACTTTGTGCTCGAAGTCCTGCACTCCCATGCTGAGGCGGTTGAAGCCGAGCCGCCGCAAGGTTTCAAAATGCGCGCGGTTCGTGACGCGGGGATCCACTTCGATTCCGATTTCGGCGTCGGGCGCAAATGTGAATCGTTCGCGGGTGTGGCCGAAAAGATCCTCCATCTGCGCGGGAGTCAGGTACGTGGGAGTGCCGCCGCCCCAGTGAAACTGGATTACGGGGCGATTCTTCGAAACTTGTGTGCCGACGTGGCTGATTTCGCGCTTGAGAGTTTCGAGGTAGGGAATTGCGACGCTCTTGTCCTTCTGAATCGAGACGTTACACGCACAGAAGAGGCAGAGGCTCTCGCAAAACGGAATGTGCATGTAGAGCGAGACGGGCGTCGAAAGTTGTTCGGCTCGCGCGCAGTAGCTTTCAAAATCCTCGGGCCCGAAATCCTCTTTCCAGACAGGGGCCGTGGGATAGCTCGTGTAACGCGGCCCAGGCCGATTGTATTTTTCAAGCGTGGCGTCTGAGATCTGTCCGATCTCAAGCTTATCTGACGGGTTTGTGGTGGCGTTGGCCATATTCAATTTATCCGCAAGACTCAGTCCGCCTTACCGCTGTGCGCGCGGGCTCGGAGCGGAGCGGCCTGACCGGCCTCTACGAATGCGCGCGCGTTTTCAACGGGTGTGGCCGGTAGGATGCCGTGGCCTAGATTCAGGATGTGGCCCAAGCCGCCGGTTTTCTCCACGGCTTCGCGAGCGGCTGCGCGAATCGCAGGTTCCGGGCCGAGCAAAAGATTGGGATCAACGTTGCCTTGCAGCGCGACGCGATCGCCGAGCGTGCGGCGAGCTTCTGCGAGGTCCGTGCGCCAGTCAACGCTCAATACATCGGTGCCCGATTGCGCCTGCAGGTCAATCAGGTGCGACGAGCCTTTGCCGTACAGGATTTTCGGGACGCCCGCGGCTCCGAGGAATTCGAACACGGAACGTGTCGCAGGTAACTCGAACTCTTCGTATTCGTGGCGAGTCAATTCACCCGCCCATGTATCGAAAAGCTGCACGACGGCCGCACCCGCGGCGATTTGCGATTTCAGATAGGCAGTTGTGGCACGCGCGATGCGGGCCAGCAAGTCGCGCAGAAGCGCAGGCTCGTGGCGCATGAATTGCTTCGCTCGCGTGATGTCGCCGCGCGTTTGCCCTTCGATCATGTAACAGGCGAGCGTCCAGGGAGCGGCGGCGAAGCCGATCACCGGAACGTCGGGACCAACCTCGTGGCAAATCGTGCGTATGGCATCTGCGACGAATTTCGTATCGCGCAGGGGGTCGAAGTCGCGCAGGCGCTCGATTGCGGCGCGGTCGCGCACGGGATTCGACAGGACGGGGCCGGAATCCGGCACGTCCAGCGGCATGCCCATCGCTTCCGCGACAATCAGAATGTCCGAGAAAACAATCACCGCGTCCACACCGATCGTGCGGAAGGGCTGGAGCGAAACTTCCGCGGCGATTTCCGGAGTTTTGCAGATTTCAAGAAACGAATGCCTGGCGCGGACCGCCTGATATTCCGGCAGGTACCGGCCCGCCTGGCGCATGATCCACACAGGCACCCTCTCGACAGGCTCGAAGCGGCAGGCCCGGAGGAAAAGCTGTTTTCGATTTTCGTTCACCTGTTTCATGCGTGTCTGGGGCGCGAAATGATGATAGCAGAAGGGCCAAAGGGCCGCACGTTCGCCCGGCACACACGATTGTGACAACCCTCACAGGGCTTTAGGATGGAATCGGCGTTATAATCTCGGTTTATCCGATACCCAGCGGGAACCAGAAGCAGCTCATGACACACTACCATCTCGGCTATGTGAGTCTGGCGCTCTACGTGGCGAGCTTCCTTTGCTACGCTCGCATCCTTTACGTGCCGGAATTGTGGGTAGGGCGAGCGGCGACGCTGCTCCTCGGCGCCGGCATCGTGATGCACTACTTCGCACTGCTCGAGCGCTCGCGCTGGATACATACCGTCCCTTATAACGATCTGTATGGATCGATGTCGCTTTTCGCGTGGCTGCTGGGCGTCACTTATTTGGGTCTCGAACTTTTTCACCGGCAACGATCGGTGGGTGCCTTCGTGACGCTGCTGCTGATTGTGTGGATCGTGCTGCTGGCGATGCTCGCGCCGAATGACGCGCCTCCGCCGCCTCCCGCTCGAGGGCCGCTTTTCGCGTTTCACGTAACGCTGAACACGTGGGCGTACGCGGCGTTCGCGCTTTCCTTCGTGCTCAGCTTGATTTACCTGGGGCAGGACCGCGTGCTGCGTTCCCGGAAACTCGCGGCGCCGTTCTGGCGATTTCCCGCGCTCGACGTGCTGGACCGCATGGCGCGAAGCAGCGTGTACGTAGGGCTTGTGGCGCTGCTGATGGGCGTGGTGATGGGACTTGTGTGGCAGCATCGCTTGAGCGGCGGCTATTCGTGGGGCGACCCGAAAGTGATCGTGACGCTCGCAATCCTCGCGGCGTATGCGGCGTACTTGCGATTGTCGCGGAGCACGACGTGGCGCGGAGCGCGGGCGGCGAAGCTGTGCACGTTTAATTTCGCGGTGGTGCTTTTCAGCTACACGTTTGTAAATCTCTATCTGACGAGGTTTCATCGCTTCTTCTGATTGAGCATGCCTACACTCACCAACTCGAAACGCCCGGGCGCAGCGCGAATTGACATCGCGTTGATCGGCTGCAGCCATCGCACGGCGCCAATCGAATTGCGAGAGCGCGTCACGTTCAGTCCCGAGCAGGCAGTGGCCGCCGCCGGGGAATTGCGCCGGCAAGGAATTCTCGAAGAAGCCGTCGTGCTTTCGACGTGCAATCGAAGTGAACTGTATGGCGTTCCCACGGAACCGGCACAGACGGCGGCGGAAGCGATGGAAGTGTTTCTCACCTCGTTTCATCGGATTCCGCGGTCGGAATTGAGTGGCCGGCTCTATCGCTGGACGGGGCCCGATGCCGTGCGGCATCTTTACCGCGTGGCGTCTGGTCTCGACTCGATGATGTTGGGCGAAGCGGAAATCCTGGGACAGCTGCGCACAGCGTACGGGCAGGCGCTCGATCACGGCTCCACGGGCCCGGTGCTGAATCGCATGTTTCAGGGCGCGATCGAAGTCGGGAAGCGAGTGCGGTCGGAAACAGAAGTGGGTGCGCGGCCAATGTCCGTAGCGCTGGCAGGAGTAAAACTGGCGGAGCGAGTGTTTGGAAATTTGAAAGGCCACTCGGCGCTGATCCTGGGTGCGGGCACGGTGGCGGAGCAGGTGGTTGAGAGCCTCCGGAATCGCGGGATTGGAAGTTTGCGCGTGGTGAACCGCTCCTACGATCGCGCCGAGGAACTGGCGCGAAAAATGGGCGGGGAAGCGATTGAGTGGTCGTCGCTCGAAGGCGTGCTGGGCGTGCCCGACATCGTGATCGCGTCGGTGGGCGGCACCGGAGCGGTACTGACGCGTGCTCTGCTCGAGCGGGCAATCGCGGCGCGCGAAGGGCGGCCGATGTTTGTGGTGGACCTCGGTGTTCCGCGCAATATCACCGACGATGCCACCGGGCTCTACAATCTGTACCTCTACAACATTGATGACCTGGGCGAAATCGTCGAGCAGAACAAGAAAGCGCGCGAAGCGGAAGTTCCACGAGCGGAAACGATTATTGCCGAGCACATCGCCAAATTCGAATCGTGGCGCGCGGCCCTCGAAGCGGGAACGATCGTTGACGACCTGCGCGACAGCTTTCACAAGCACCGCGAGATGCTGATTCGCGAGAAGCTCGGCGAGATGAACGACGTCTCGCCCGAAGAGCGCGCTCGCATCGCGCACATCACCGAGGAATTGATCGAGCGCGTGCTCGAGCAGCCGTCGCAAAAGCTGCGGCGCAGCCGCGAGATGCGCGGGCACCTGGCGGGGCTCGATGCGCTGAGACATCTTTTTGGCCTCGATGACGCGAAGGACGAGGACAAGGATTGAAGCCGCTGCGCATTGGAACGCGCGGCAGTGCGCTGGCGCTGTGGCAAGCGAATCATCTGCGCGACGCGCTTCAGAAATCATTCGGGATCGCCTCGGAGATCGTGGTGGTGAAGACTTCGGGGGATCGATTCTCGAACGCGCAGATCGAGCAGATCGGCATTCGCGGAATTTTTACGAAGGAGCTGGAAGACGCGTTGATTGCGGACCGCGCGGACCTGGCCGTGCACAGTATGAAAGATGTGCCCACCGAATTTTCCGACGCCTGCAAGATTGCGATTGTGTTTCCCCGTGAGGACCCACGCGACGCGCTCGTCTCGCAACACGGCGGGAGGTTGAAAGAATTGCGCCACGGTGCGCGGATCGGAACCAGCAGTTTGCGGCGCGCGTCGCAGCTCCGGAGGGTTCGCAGCGATTTCGAAATTGTGGAAGTGCGAGGCAATGTGGATACGCGGTTGCGCAAAGTCGCGGAAGGCGAGTGCGATGCGATGGTCCTCGCGAAGGCCGGACTCGACCGGCTGAATGCGACGTCGCGAATTTCCGAAGTGCTGCCGCCGGAGATCATGTTGCCCGCCGTGGGGCAGGGCGCGCTTGGAATGGAATTTCTTGCGAGCCGCGAAGAAGAACTTTTGTTTTTGAACGGACTCGTCGACGCGGATACCGAGCGGGCGGTGACTGCCGAGCGCACCGTGCTCGCGGGATTGCAGGGCGGTTGCCGGCTTCCGCTGGGAGCTTGGGGAAGATTCGAGGGTGGCGAACTTGTGCTCGATGCCTGCGTGCTTTCGGCGGATGGAGCGGAGAGCGTTCGCGGACACGGAGCGGCGGCTTGCGTCTCGGTGAAAGAGGCCGCGGAACTGGGTCGAAAAGTTGCGGCCGATTTACTGGCGGCGGGAGCGGAGCGGATTCTGCGTCTCGCGGGAAGGTCAGTTGGACAAAGCTAGCCAACCGCTCGAGGGGAAACGCGTCGTGGTGACGCGGGCGCCGGAGCAGGCGCGGGAATTGGTCCGCGAACTCGAGCGAGTTGGCGCGGAGGCACTCACTTTGCCCACCGTGAGCTTTGCGGCGCCGGCAGATTGGAAAGCGCTCGATACGGCGCTCGGCGGGATCGGCGAGTTTGACTGGATTTTGCTGACGAGCCAGAATGCGGTGCGATTCTTGGCCGAGCGCTGCGGCGAATTGCGGATCGATTTGAAATCGCTGCAGGCGCCGAGGCCGCTTGTGGCGGCCGTTGGTCCGGCGACGGCAAAGGCGGCGGCGGAAGCAGGATTGCGCGTGGACTACACGGCGACGAAACACACGGGCGAGGCGCTGGTCGCGGAATTGGTCGCGGAATTGTGGGAAGCGATCGGCGAGCGCAAGGTGCTGTTGCCGCGAAGCGATCGGGGCGACGAACGTCTGCCGAATGCCTTGCGCGAGGCGGGCGCGCGGGTGACCGACGTGATTGCGTACCGAACGGCGGCGCCGAAATCCCTGGATGCGAAAATTCTGGAGCGCTTGCGGCGAGCGGAAGTGGATGCGATTGTGTTCGCGAGCCCGTCGGCCTATCACAATTTGTGCGATGTGATCGGAGCGGACGAGTTGGTGGAGCTGTCGTCGAAGGTGGATTTTGCGGCGATCGGGCCGACGACGGCGCGCGCGTTGCGCGAGAGTGGCGCGAGGGTGGCGATGGAAGCGAACGAGTCGTCGCCCGCGGGATTGGTGGATTCGATCGCGAAATTCTACCAGCGGCAAGAACCGGACGGGAAATTCGCGGGCGCGAAGGGCGCGACGCCGGGTCGTAAGTGAGAGAAAGTTTCCTGAAGCAAGCGAGGCGGGTATGACATTTCCAGTTCATCGGCCGAGGCGGTTGCGGCGCAACGAAGCGCTCCGAGGTTTTGTGCGCGAGACGCGGCTTTCGACGAGCGGGCTCGTGTATCCGATGTTCGCGTGCCCGGGAACGAAAGTGCGGACGGAAGTGAGTTCGATGCCGGGGATATTCCAGCAGTCGGTGGATCAGATTGTGGAGGAGTGCCGCGAAGTGGCGGGGCTGGGAATTCCGGCGGTGATTTTGTTCGGGCTGCCGGAGAAGAAGGATGAGGTGGGTTCGGAAGCGTCGGACGCGAATGGTGCAGTGCAGCGTGCGATTGAAGCGATTCGGAAAGCGAAGCTCGAGCTGCTCGTGATTACGGATGTTTGCTTGTGCGAGTACACGAGCCACGGTCATTGCGGCGTGATCGAAAAGGGCGACGTGGCAAACGATCCGAGCGTCGAGCGGCTGGCGGATGCGGCGCTGTCGCATGCGCGGGCGGGAGCGGATATTGTGGCGCCGTCGGACATGATGGACGGGCGAGTCGGCGCGATCCGAACGAAGCTGGACGCGAATGGTTTCGAGGATGTGGCGATACTTTCCTATGCCGCGAAGTATTGCTCGGGATTTTACGGGCCGTTTCGCGAGGCGGCGCAATCAGCGCCGCAGTTCGGCGACCGCAGAAGCTATCAAATGGATCCGGCGAACGCGCGCGAGGCGCTGCGGGAAGTGGCGCTTGATCTCGAAGAAGGCGCGGACATGATTATGGTGAAGCCTGCGCTGCCGTATCTCGATGTGATTCAGCGGGTGCGGGAGCGGTTCGATGTGCCGGTGGCGGCGTACAACGTGAGCGGGGAGTATTCGATGGTGAAGGCTGCGGCGCGGAATGGGTGGATTGACGAGCAGCGGGTGGTGCTGGAGATATTGACGGGGATTCAGCGCGCGGGGGCGGAGATTGTGTTGACGTATCATGCGAAGGATGTGGCGCGGTGGTTGAAGCTTTGTTGAGGCGGGGTGGTTAAGCGGGGCCTCCGCGAGCGGGAGAGTGGGGGGACGCGGGGCTTCGGCAACAGAGTCGGCTGGAAGCCGGCGGTACATAAGGCCGGCGGTATATGAAGCGGGTGGGAGTGAGGCCGGAGGGAGGATCGATTGAAGATGGGGGAGGGGGCGAAGCGAGTGGCTGTGGGGCTGGGGCGGCCGAAGTCTACGGAGATATTTGAGCGCGGGAAGAAGATTCTCGTGGGCGGGGTGGATAGCCCGGTGCGGGCGTTTCGGGCTGTGGGTGAGACGCCGCTGGTGATTGACCGGGCGGAAGGCGCGCGGCTGTTCGATGTGGATGGGCGCGAGTACATCGACTACGTGGGCTCGTGGGGGGCGCTCATTCTGGGCCATGCGCATCCGGATGTGGTGCGGGCGGTGGGGGAGCAAGCGAAGCGGGGGACGAGCTACGGAATGACGTCGCCGCTCGAGATCGAGCTCGCGGAAGAAATTGCGCGGGCGCTGCCGTCGATCGAGAGGCTGCGGTTCGTAAGTTCTGGAACCGAAGCGACGATGAGCGCGATTCGAGTGGCACGCGGATTTACGAAGCGCGACCTGATTTTGAAATTCGAGGGCGGGTATCACGGGCATTCGGATAGTTTTCTGGTGGAAGCGGGGTCGGGATTGGCGACGCTCGGGCATTTCGTCGAGCCCCGGAGTGCCGGACGCGCTGGCGAAGCTGACGTTGAATGCGCCGTACAACGACGCGGCGGCGGTCGAGAAGATTTTCAGGCAGCACGCGGGAAAGATTGCGGCGGTGATTGTGGAGCCGGTGGCGGCGAATATGGGGGTGGTGGGGCCGGCGACGGGGTTTCTCAACCGGCTGCGAGAATTGACGAAGCAAGACGGCGCGCTGCTGATTCTGGATGAGGTGATTACGGGATTTCGCAGTGCGTATGGCGGGGCGCAGATTCTGTACAACATTCAGCCGGACTTGACGACGCTGGGGAAAATTATCGGCGGCGGGCTGCCGGTGGCGGCGTACGGCGGGCGGCGGGAGATCATGGAAATGGTTGCGCCGCTGGGGCCGGTGTATCAGGCGGGGACGCTTTCGGGAAATCCGCTGGCGATGAGGGCGGGGCTTGCGACGTTGCCGAAGCTTGCGGCGGTTGGATTTTACGAGGAGATGGGCAAGAAATCGGCACGGCTGGCCGAGGGTTTGCGGAGCGCGCTGGCGGAGAGCGGCGTCGCGGGGCAGGTGAACGCTTGCGGGTCGTTGATGACGATGTTTTTCGCCACAGAGCCGGTGAAGGATTACGCAGGGGCGAAGAAATCGGACACAGCGAAGTACGGCGCGTTTTTTCGGGAGATGCTGGAGCGCGGGGTGTTCATCGCGCCATCGCAATTTGAGGCGTTATTTGTTTCAGCGGCGCATTCGGACGCGGATATTGAGAGGACGATTGCGGCGGCGCGGGGAAGCCTCGAAGCGATTCACCGCGGTTGAACGCGGATCAGGTCCACGGCAAGCCGTTTCCCCCACCCCTGCAGTTGAAATCCCGCGGTTATTTTGCGGCGTAGTCGTTGCGAATCGTTTGGCCGCCCTTCATTACGAACTTCACTTGCTCTAACTGCTTGATGTCGTCCAGTGGATTGCCATCCGTCGCGATTATGTCGGCGAATTTGCCTGGCTCAATGGCGCCGATTTGGTCGGGCCAGCCCATCAGGTCGGCTGCGTTGATTGTGGCGGATTGGATGGCGGCCAGATTGGACATGCCGTAGCGCGTCATCCACTCGAATTCGATGGCCTGAGTGCCGTGTGGGAACGGGCCGGCGTCGGTGCCGAAAGCGATTTTCACGCCTGCCGCGAGAGCTTTCCTGAAACTGACCTCGTGGATCACGACGCGGCTGGTCTTGCCGCCGGACATTGCGAGATCGGCTTTTTCGAGCGCGCCGGAATAGACGTAGAGCGTAGGAACGAGATAAGTGCCATGTTTCAGCATCTTGGCGATGGCGGAATCGTCGAGCTGGATTCCGTGCTCGATCGAGGCGACGCCGGCGTCGATGCAGAAGTGGAGGCCGGGGCCGTCGTAGGCGTGGCAGGCGACTTTGATTCCTTTAAGGCGAGCTTCGTCGACGATGGCGTCGGTTTCTTCGAGGCTGAAATCGGCGATGCTGACGATTTTGCCGTCGGGCGTGAAGCTGTAGCGATCGGTGCCATAGATTTTGATCAGGTCTGCGCCGTAGTTGAATTGCTCGCGGACGGCTTTGCGTGCTTCCCAGGGGCCGTCGATGGTTTGGACGCCGATCGGGACGGTGACTTGGGGCGAGTAGCCTTCGAGGCCGTAGCCGCCCGTGGTCGAGATGCCGCGCGTTGAAACTTTCAGGCGCGGCCCGGGGATAAGGCCCTGATTGATGGCGTTGCGCACGTCTACGTCGCTGTACATGGCGCCTTCGGTTTCAACGTCGCGCATGGCGGTGAAGCCGGCTTCGAGATCTTTTTTCACGTTGAGCGTGGCGAGGATGGTGCGGAATTGCCAGGATTGCTTGAGGAGGATTTCGTCGTAGTGCGAGTCGTCGGTATCGGTGAGTGTGATGTGGGTGTGGCAATCGATCAGGCCGGGAAGGACGACGGAGCGGCCGAGGTCTACGACGGTGGCGCCAGCGGGGATTTGCACCTGGTCGGCTGGAGCGATGGAGGCGATTTTGTCGCCGTGTATGACGATGATTTGGTTGCTGAGCATTTTGCCGGTGCGGACATCGAGCAGGTGGCCTGCGCGAACGTAGGTGTCGGGAGCGTCGGCAGCGCGGGCGGCGAGCGAGAAGAGAATTGTTGCGACGAAGGCGAGAGAGGCAATGGCGAAGCGACGCATGGTTCCTCCTGAGTGGGCGGCGAGATTCTAACGCCAAACGGAGTGGCGCGGGCGACGTTGTTTTGTATCCACGGAACAGCGCGTCCGGAAACGCGTAACTTCGTGTAAACGATTCGCTCGCCGGTACGTCTGAACGTGGCAACGAACGGGTGTGGCCCATTGGCTGGGTAGGTTACAATTTGCGGTTCCGTCGAGCGTGGCACACCGGCGAGGGGCGCTGATTCGAGTCCAAGGGAGACCTTCTGAATGATTTTCAATGCGACGATTGCGCGGGGATTGCGGATGGTTCGGGTGCCGCTTGCGGCGATCCTGATTCTTTCTTGTGCCGGTGCGCACGCGGCCTCGCCGTGGGCGCAAGAGGATAAGTCGAAGCCCACGGACGAGAAGAAAGATGAAAAGAAGGATGAGAAGAAAGACGAAACGCTGCCGCTGAAGACGACTCGCAAGGTGACGTTTACGACGGATGAAGGAACGTGGATGTCCGTAGATATTTCGCCGGACGGAAAGCAGATCGTATTCGATCTGCTGGGCGATTTGTACCTGGTGCCCGCGACCGGCGGCGATGCGAAGCGCTTGACGAGCGGGCCGGCGTGGGATTGCCAGCCGCGCTTTTCGCCCGATGGGAAGCAGATTGTGTTTATCAGCGACCGGAGCGGCAGCGACAATCTCTGGCTGATTCATTCAGATGGTTCGCAGATCGAAGGCAAGGAAGCGAAAAAGGTCAGCGATGAGACGGACGACCAGCTCGGGTCGCCGGCATGGTCACCGGACGGAAATTACATCGTGGCGCGGAAGTACGGGCAATATCCCGGGCCGACGGATTATTTGCGCTATACGAGCTTGTGGATGTTTCACAAGGACGGCGGCAAGGGCGTAGAGCTGGTGAAATCGAAGGGCGAGACGACAATCAATTCCGGGGCCGCGTTTTCGCCGGATGGGAAGCTGGTCTATTTTTCGAGTCACGCGGGGCCGCACCGCTACAACGCGGACATCGGGCGCTTTCAGGTGACGACCTTCAATCGCGAGACGGGCGAGGTGGAAAAAATCACGTCGGAGTACGGTGGCGGCTTGCGACCGATCGTTTCGCCCGACGGCAAATGGCTGGTGTATGCCTCACGGCACGACGCGAAGACCGGCCTGCGGGTTCGCGATTTGACGACGCGCGACGAGCACTGGCTGGTGTTGCCGATCCAGCGCGACGATCAGGAAGGTTTCGCGGTGAATGACGTGCTGCCGGGATACGCGTTCACGCCCGATTCGAAGGGCGTGATCTTCACGCGCGACGGGCATATTCAGCGGGTGGACTTGGCGACGCGGCAAGTGGGGACGATCGCGTTCACCGCAAAAGTGGATCTGGATCTGGGGCCGCGCGTCCATACGGATTACACGGTGAATGACGGGCCGCTCACGGTGCGCCAGATGCGGTGGACGAACGAATCGCCCGACGGGAAGCGAATCGCGTTCAGCGCGGTGGGAAAAATCTGGGTCATGGATTTGCCGGACGGGAAGCCGCGGCGGCTGACAAAGGGCGAAGGGCGCGAGTATGAGCCTGCGTTTTCAGCGGACGGGAAATGGATCGCGTACGTGACGTGGTCGGACGCGGACGGCGGCGAGTTGTGGAAGATTCCCGCGGCGGGCGGAAGCGCGACGAAAATCAGCGCAGTGGCGGGATATTATTCGGCGCCGCAGTGGTCGCCTGACGGGACGAAACTTCTGTTTGTGATGGGGTCCCGGAGGGGCTGGCTGGCGGATTCCGACGCGGATGTGCGCGAAATCCGGTGGGTCGCAGCCGAGGGCGGCGCGAGCCACACGATCGTTACGCTGCCGGATGGATACCAGCAGCCCACATTCAATGGCGACGGCACACGCGTGTATTACATGGACGACGTGCCGCCGGGAGCCGGCGATACACCTACGCCGCCGGCGCGTTTGCTGAAATCGATTCGCCTCGATGGCGTGGACAAGAAGACGCACATTCACGTGGACGGCCGGTTTGTGCTGATCGTGCCGTCGCCAGACGGAGAATGGCTCGCGATTCAGAATCGCTACGATGCGTATCTCGCGGCATTTCCAAAGGTGGGCGACGCGGCGGTGAACATCAATTTCAAGGCGCCGGAAGTACCGCTGCGGCGCCTGACGAAGGAAGGCGCGAATTATCTCTACTGGGCCGATGGAGGCAAGACGCTGACGTGGAGTTTCGGCAACGATTTTTACCGCGTCAAGCGCGACGTCGTCCTTAATGCTCCGAAGCCGGAGAAGGACAAGCCGGAAAACTGGAAGCCCGAGACGTTTACGATTTCGCTCGAAGTGCCGCGAGGCACGCCACAGGGGCAGGTGTATCTCCGCGGGGCGCGAATCGTGACGATGAAGGGCGAAGAGGTAATCGCGCAGGGCGATATTTTAATCGAGGGCAACCGAATCAAGGCAATCGGAGCCTCGGGCAGCATGCAGGCTCCGGCGGGCGCGAAGGTGATTGACGTGACGGGTAAGACGATCGTTCCGGGGCTGGTTGATATTCATTCGCATTTGAAGACGGACCGGCCGGAGATGACGGACGAGGAATGGTCGTACGCGGAGAATCTGGCTTTCGGCGTGACGACCACGCGCGATCCTTCGATCGAGTCGAATATCGTGTTTGCGCAGGGCGAGCTTGTGGCCGCGGGCGATTTGATCGGGCCGCGGATTTATTCCACGGGAACGGCAATCACCACGAGCGCGGGAGGGATCGCGAGTTTTGAAGACGCGGACAATCTGGTGAAGCGCTACAAAACGCACGGCGCGGATTCGTTGAAGGAATATATGCAGCCGCGGCGGATTCAGCGGCAATGGCTGGCGATGGCCGCGGGGAAAGAAGGATTGAATATCACCGCCGAAGGCGGCGGCGATTTGAAAACGGATTTGAGCATGGTGCTCGACGGATACACGGGCGTGGAGCACAGCTTGCCGGTGGTGCCGATTTACAAGGACGTGATCCAGCTCGAGGCGCAGGCCGGGACGACGTACACTCCGACGCTGATCGTGTCTTATGGCTCGACGTTCGGGCAATTTTACTGGCGGCAGCGAATGGACATCCACGCGGACCCGAAAGTGATGCGATTCACACCGCACGAGCAGGTGGATTCGGTGGCGCGGCGGCGGATATTGTTGTTCGACGAGGAGTACACGTTTCCGCTGATCGCGACGGGCGCGGCGGAAATCGTTCGGGCCGGCGGGCATGTGGGGCTTGGTTCGCACGGCGAGCAGCAGGGAATTGGAGCGCACTGGGAGTTGTGGATGCTGCAGTCGGGCGGGATGACGCCGTGGCAAGCGCTCTACGCGGCGACGATGAGCGGAGCGGAAAGCATTGGGCTCGAGAAGCAGATCGGGTCGCTCGAGCAGGGGAAGCTGGCGGACTTGCTGGTTCTGAATTCGAATCCGCTGGACGATATTCATAATTCACGGGATCTGGAGTACGTGGTGAAGAACGGCGTGATGTATTCGGCAGATACGCTCGATGAGGTTTGGCCGGCGGAGAAGAAGTTTCCGGCGTTTTTTTGGCAGAAAGACGACGCGGAGTTGCTGACTTTGCCGCATTGAGCATAACGGCGGTGCGGTGGGGAGCGGCGGCCGCATCGGACGGCAAGGCGTCGGGCGCGTGCGGCAGCGCGAACAGCCTGCTGCGCTCCTACTGATGTTAATCTTCCTTCGTGACTACTGACTTGCTTCCTACTGCGATTACGCATCTTGAATGCTCGAAGTGCGGCGAAAAGCGTTCGCACGAGACGCTGCAGAATTTGTGCACGTGCGGCGCACCTTTACTTGCGCGTTACGATTTGGCGAGGGCGGCGCGGAGTTTGACGCGAGACGCGCTCCGGTCGCGCCCGGCGAACATGTGGCGCTATGCCGAGGTGCTGCCCGCGCGGGAGGCGGTGTCGCTGGGAGAAGGGATGACGCCCGTAATTCATGCGCGGCGCTTGGGCGCGCGCATGGGGCTTGAAGCGCTGTACATCAAGGATGAGGGGCTGAATCCGACGGGCTCGTTCAAGGCGCGCGGGCTTTCGGCGGCAGTGACGCGCGCGAGGGAACTGGGCGCGAAGACGCTTGCGATTCCTACCGCGGGAAATGCGGGCGGGGCGCTGGCCGGTTATGCCGCGGCGGCGGGGATTCCGTGCGTGATCGTGATGCCGGCGGATACTCCCATTGCGAACATGATGGAATGCGAGGCGTTCGGCGCAGACGTTCGCAAGCTGGATGGATTGATTTCAGATTGCGGGCGTTATGTGGCGGAGCATAAGCAAAAAGAGGGCTGGTTCGAAGTGTCCACGCTGAAGGAGCCTTATCGAATCGAAGGCAAAAAGACGATGGCGTACGAGCTGTGGGAGCAGTTCGACGGCGCGTTGCCGGACGTGATTGTTTATCCCACGGGCGGCGGAGTGGGATTGATCGGGATGTGCAAAGCGTTTGAGGAAATGGAAACGATGGGATGGATCGGGCCGGAGCGTCCGCGGATGGTGGTGGTGCAGGCGACGGGTTGTGCGCCGATTGTGGAAGCGTACAGGCGAGGAGAATCGAGCGCGCCGCCGTGGCAGAACGCGGCGACGATCGCGTCGGGACTGCGGGTGCCGAAGGCGCTCGGAGATTTTCTCGTGTTAGCGGGCGTGCGGGCGACCGGGGGAACGGCAGTGACGGCGACGGACGATGAGATGCTCGCGGCGGGGAAGGAGCTCGCGTCAATGGAAGGAATTTTCGCGGCGCCGGAAGGCGCGGCGACGGTTGTGGCAGCGCGGAGGCTCGCGGAAGAAAACTGGATCAAGCCGCGTGAGAAGGTGGTGTTGTTTAACACCGGATGCGGATACAAGTACATCGAGGCCTGGCAGAAAGCGTTGGGAGCTAAGACGAGCGGCCATTCATGAGTGAACCGACCGAGCGGCTTTACTATCGCGATTCGTTCTTGCGGGAATTTGATGCGCGCGTAATTTCGTGCGAGAAAGATGGCGAGCGCTGGAAAATCGTGCTCGATCGCACGGCGTTCTATCCCACGTCGGGAGGGCAGCCGCACGATACGGGCACGCTGGGTGATGTCCCGGTGATCGAAGTGGCGGACGCGGAAGAGAAAGTGGTGCATTACGCTTCGGCGGCGATTCCGGTGGGGCCGGTGCGCGGCACGATTGATTGGGCCCGACGAATTGATCACATGCAGCAGCATACGGGGCAGCATTTGCTGTCGGCGGCGTTCATCGAGCTTTTTGGATTGCAGACGGTTTCGTTTCACCTGGGCAAGGATGCTTCGACGATTGATTTGAAGGCGCCGTCGGTGGAGGCGCGGCAGCTCGAAGAAGCCGAGCGGCGCGTAAATGAAGTGATACTCGAGGACAAGCCGGTGGTAATCCGGTTCGGGACGGCGGAAGAGCTGGCGGAGGCGGGCATTCGAAAGAAAGTGGAACGCGAGGGTATTTTGCGCGCGATCGAAGTTGCGGGATTTGACCGGCAGCCTTGCGGCGGCACGCATCTCGAGCGCACGGGGCAGGCCGGGGCGCTGTTGATTCGCAAGCTCGAGCGGAGGCGCGATGTAACGCGGCTTGAATTCGTCTGCGGATTTCGGGCGCTGGCCGCAGCGCGCGAGGATTTCGCGACTTTAACGCAAGCGGCTGCGCTGCTGAGCTGCGGGTTGCGGGAGGTGCCGGCCGTGCTCGGGAAGTTGATCGAAGAGCGGCGCGCGCAGCATGGAGCAGTGAAGCGGCTCGAAGAGCGGCTGGCCGAACACGAGGCGCGGGCGCTGCTTTCGGAGGCGAAGTCCTCCGCAAGCTCGCTGCGCGTGGTCGCGAAAGCAATCGAGGATGCCACGCCGAGTTATCTCGGATTGGTGGCCGCGAAGCTCGTTGCGGAAGCGAACGTAGTGGCGCTGCTCTCGAGCAGGGCGACGGGTCACGTGGTATTCGCGCAGACCAAGGGACTCGAGCGCGACATGGGCGCTCTGCTGCGCGAGACGCTGAAGCAGGTCGGCGGCAAAGGCGGCGGCGCGAAAGATTTCGCTCAGGGAAGCGTAGCGGACGCGTCGAAAGCTGGCGATGTGGTCGCGCTCGCGCAGAAATCGCTGGAAACAGCGTGACGATTTCCGGCGCGATCGTGTTTGGCGGCTTCGAGCGCGTTTGCTAGAATCATTTCAGCAGTGGGCGTGTAGCTCAGTTGGGAGAGCGCATCGTTCGCAACGATGAGGCCGGGGGTTCGAGCCCCCCCACGTCCACCATTTTCCCCCACCCGTTACGGCTTCGAAGGCCATCCACTGACGACCGGGAGAGGCGGTGCTGCGGCTGGCACTGCGGTTCGGTAATCCTGGCCGAGGAGAGCGGCTAGCGTCGCGGCGATCTGGCTTTGCGTGACGGGCGGCACGTTCGCGAGTTCGCCAAGCGCGGGAGTGTCCGGGCCGATTACGGCGATCCAGATATTTTCCGCGCCTTTGATATTTTTATCGTGATTGGACCAATCCTTGAGAGTACTGCCGCGGCCGTGGTCCGTGGTGATGATGAAGGTTACCTGATCGCGATACTCCGGCTTCGATTGCATTTCGGTCCATAGTTCGCGGATGTGCTGGTCGGCTTTGTGAGCGGCTTCGAGGACGAGGTCGTAGTGAGCGGCGTGAGCCCAGTCGTCCGTTTCGCCGTAGCCGACGAAGAGAGCGCGCGGCGAGTGCGCCAGGAGATATTCGACGAGGTCTTCGTGCGTGAATGAATCGAAGGCGTCGTCATCTTCTACGTGAGTTGTGGTGGCGTAGAGCTTGGCGAGTAATTCCTGGCGGGGCGTGAGTGGCGGATCCCACGGCACGTTCCATCCGGCGCGAACGAAAAGGCCGCTGCGCTTGACGTTGAAAATGTCGCCGAAGGTATCCCAGGTGGCGAATGCGGCGACGCGATCGTGGAATTCGGGCTTTCCGTTGAGCCACTCGAAGACGGTGACGTTGGGATTGGGTCCAAATTCGTTGCTGTTGATTCTGGGGTCGGGCGAGCCGGTGAGCATCTCGTTGTATCCGGGATAGGAAAACTTCAGTCCATTTGTGACGCGCGCGATGCTGTTCTTGCGCTGGTTGCCGAATATTTGCCCTTGCTTCGCGACGACTTCCCACAGGAACGGAAACTCGGCGCGGCGACGCTCCTCCGGGGCGTCGCGCCAGAAGGCTTTGCGCAGGGCCTGGGGGTCCTGGACGTGGCCGGCTTTTTCAGTCATTAAATCCTGCTCGGGTCCATCGAAGACTTCCTGCCAGCGAAGTCCGTCAAGAACGATCAGGACGACGGTGCGCGTTTTGAGCGGGGCGGTCGCGAGATTCGGCCGCGGAGCGCCAAGGAATGTGGCCGCGACGAAAAAGACAAGAACGACGACCGCGGCGGCGCTGCGAATCGTTCGATCCGGTAAAGTCATAGCTCAGGCTCCAGAGGCGGGCGGAAATTACGGACCAGCAGGCGAGGGTAACCTTGAACGGAGTTGCGATTCAACTCTTACAACAAGCGCTCGAGCGGGGCGAAGCTATTTTTCGATTTCGATTTCGGTATCGCGCAACGGGATTGGCTTCATAACCGACGAAGGGAAATTGCGCTCGCTGCGTTGATCTTCGGAGAGGTCGGCGATCAGGAGACGCAGGTTGCCGGCGTTCGTTGAATAGGAGATGCCCGTTTCGAGGTCAATGACCTTGGCGCGAATCAGCTTTTCAATTTCGCCGTCGAAGCACTGCATGCCTTCGGTTTCGCCGTCGCGCATGGCGTCGAGGAGCGATTTTCCTTCCGTTTCGCCCTTCTCGACGTAGTCGCGCGTGCGCATGGTGGATTTCAGGATCTCGAACGCGGCTACGCGGCCCTTGCCGTCGGCGCGGGGAACCAGGCGCTGCGACACGATGTAGCGAAATGCTTTGGCCATGCGGTTGCGGATCGTCACCTGGTCGGCAAGAGGGAAGACGCCGATGATGCGTTCGATCGTTTTCGAGGCATCGGTGGTATGGAGCGTCGAGAAAACCAGGTGGCCCGTCTCGGCGGCTTCGAGGGCTACTTCGATGGTTTCCTTGTCGCGCATTTCGCCGACGAGAATTACTTTGGGAGCCTGGCGCAAGGCGGCGCGCAGAGCGAGGGCGAAGCTCGGCGTGTCACTGTGAAGCTCGCGCTGATGAATCGTGGCGCGCTTGTGAGCGTGCAGGAATTCGATGGGGTCTTCGATCGTGATTACGTGAAACGCTTTCTCCTCATTGATTTTGTTGAGAATGGCGGCGAGCGTGGAGGATTTTCCGCTGCCGGTGGGGCCGGTGACGAGCACGATGCCATTCCGCAATTCCGCGGATTCCGCAAGCTGCTCGGGCAGGTTGAGCGATTTGAAGGTGGGAACCGAGCTTGGAATTACGCGCATGACGATGGCGCAAGTGCCGCGTTGCGTAAAAACGTTGACGCGGAAGCGCGAGACTTTCGGCAGGCTGTAGGAAATATCGCAGGAGCCCTGTTCCTTCAATTTTTGCAGCGCGATTGAATTTCGGCCGATCAGGTCCGCGGCGATGCGGGCTGTGTCTTCGGGCGTGAGGACGCCGACGCCCTGAATTTTCAGCTGGACGAGGCCACCGTGCATATCCACTTGCGGGGCGCGGCCTGGCGAAAAGATCAAGTCGCTCGCGTCTTTCGCAGCGGCGAGCATCGAGGCGATCAGCACCGGCGTGCGGACGGGAACTGCAACGGGTCCTGTGGGCGCGGCGCCCGCGGGCGTCGGCAGCGCGGCTCCCGGAGCGGGCGCGAGCGGCGAAGGCGATGGCGGCGCCGAATCCGGCAACTTTTCGGTGAGTGCGGCAGGAGCCAGTGTTGGCGCGTCCATTTGAAATCCTCCACCGAATTCCCGGAGGGGTGCCGAGAGGCGATTCGGAATAGCCAGTATGCCTTGGCGCCGCCGGCAATGGAGAGGTTTGCGGGGATCGTGTCGTCAAACGATTAGCAGGACCGGACTTGGCCGCGCGTGGCGGGTCCGGCACGGGGCCAGCCGCGCCTGGGGTGAAGTGTCAGGCACGAGACGGCCCGTCGCATTACCTTGTCAATTCGTCAGGTCACTTCGTCTTGTCGACAACGACCGCGCCGCCCTTCATCACCCAGCGGACGTTGTTGATGGCGACGTTGATGTCGGCAAGCGGATCGCCTTCCACCGCGACCACATCGGCGAAATAACCGGGCGCGAGGGCGCCGAGCTCCTTCTCTTTGCCGAGAAGCGCAGCGGCGTTCGTGGTCGCGGCCGCAAGCGCCTGCTCGGAAGTCATGCCGAGCTTCACAAACCAGCCCAGCTCGCGCGTGTTCTGGCCGCACATGGTGAAGAGCGCGTCGGAACCCATCGCGAATTTCACGCCGGCTTTGTGCGCGCGGCGAGCCGTCTCGAAATTGCGGCGGATGTAATCATTCAGGCCAGCGGCTATTTCGGGCGTCCATCCGAACGCGACGTAATTATCCACGTAGTATCGGTTGTGATCGATTGTGGGGACGTAGAATGTGCCGCGGCGAACCATGTCCGCGATAGTTTCGTCATCCATATCCGTGGCGTGCTCGACGGAATCGGCGCCCGCGCGCACGGCATCCTTTGCGCCGTCGGGGCCGTAACTGTGAACGGCAAGGCGTTTGCCGTATTTGTGAGCGAGATCGGCGGCGGCGCGCATTTCGTCATAGGTGTAAGTCTGGAAGCCCGTGACATCTTTGTCCGTGCCCGTCGAGCCATACATCTTGATGACGTCCACCCCCGCTGCGACCTCCTCGCGAATTACGCGCATCACGTCGGCTAAATTGTCTGCACGCCCGCCGGGAGGAGTGCTGTAACCCGGCCGCGGCGGCGAATCCGCGACGTAAAGGCCATATCCGGCGACGAACATGCGCGGCCCCACCATCGAGCCACGGTTGATCAGGTCGCGCATGGCGATGTCGTCCCAATCGTTGGCGCCGAGGTCGCGGACGGTGGTGACTCCGGCTTCGAGTGTGCGGCGCGCATTTTCCTGCGCGAGAAATACGGCAACGGCGGGGAGGCGCGAGCCGCTCTGCTGGTCGAAGGGATGTACGTTCGAGGATTGGTCCCAGTAATAGGTGATGTGGGTGTGGACGTCGATCATCCCGGGGATTGCGGTGTAACGCCGAAGATCGACGACTTCGGCGCCAGCGGGAATTTTCGAGGCATCGGTCGAGATTTCGGCGATGCGGTCGCCGCGAACGATGACGATGGCGTCAGTCCAGACTTTGCCTCTGCCGTCAACGAGTTTGCCGAAGCGTAGAGCGCGCACCTGCTGCGGGTCAGCGGCGCGGGAGCTTGCGGCGCCGCACATCATGAAAATTGCGATACTCAGCCAGACAAAAAGTCGGCGCATGTTCACCTCGCTACGAGTTTCGAGAATCTAGCATCAAGCGGGTAGCGGAACTACTGATTTCAGGTGATTTCAGGGAGCGAGCGATTTCGCCGCGGATTCAAGTTCGGGATCGGAGGGAGTTTCAGCGGCCCTCGGATCGCCGACAAAAACAGCTGGGAACTCGACAAGAAAAGTAGCGCCGCCCTCGGGCCGGTTGTAGCACTCGATGCGCCCACCGTGCTCCTGGACGATTCCGTAGCAGATACTCAACCCCAGTCCCGTGCCCTTGCCCACCGGTTTCGTGGTGAAGAACGGATCGAACACCTGATGGGGCGATTTGATGCCGGGGCCGGAATCTGAAACCTCGATGAACACTCGTTCGGAAGCGTGGTGGGTGCGGATGACAAGTTTGCCCCCGCCGACTTCTTCGAGAGCGTCCACGGCGTTGCTCATCAGGTTGAAGAAGACCTGCAGGATCTGGTTCGCATCCCCGCGCACCGCCGGCAAATCGGCGCCGGGAACCGTCTCGATGACGACTTTTTTCCCGCGCAGATCGAGATTGCTGAGGTGCAGCGCGTTGGTGATTACGTGATTGATATCGAGATTCGTTTTCTCCGACGGGACGCGCCGCGCAAAGCTGAGCAAGCTCGTTACCAGCGATTTAATGCGACGGGCCAAGGTACGAATTTTTTCGGCCACCTGGCGCTGGCGTTCGCCCATCGCGGGATCATCCACCAGCAGATCCGAATATCCGAGTATGCCCGTGAGCGGATTATTGATCTCGTGAGCTGCGCCGGCTGCCAATTGGCCGATCGAGACCAGCTTTTCCGTCTGAATCATTTGCGCCTGGATGTGTTTCAAATTCTCGAGGGAATCGCGCGAAGCTTCGAGCAGGCGGGTGCGGTCGCGGTCGACCACGCGCTGGCGCAAGAACGCGAGGGCGGAGACCACGAGCAGCGTCACTTGTGTCAGCCCGACGCGGAAGGTTCGCACCGTCTCGCGGTTGGGGCTATACCGCAAACTCCATAGCGCCATCAGCGGAATGGAGACGACGGCCGTCATCGCGATGCGCGCGGGCCAGCGGTTGACCTCTTCCGGGTGACGCACGGCTATATCGCGTCCCGGCTTGCGGTAATACGCGACGATTCCGGCCGTTCCGAACCACACGAATGAGGCGATGACGGGAAGGTCGAAGGGGCCGCCGGTGAAATAGTCCTGGCGGTCGATCGCCCAGTTGGCCAGGTAGGATCCGCCTGCGTAAAGCAGCGAAGCGCTGAACAGGTGCGCGTAGACCTCCCGCCACACTCCGCTCGACTGTCCGACCAGTACAGCGAATCCAATTGCCAGCAATCCGTTCTCGACTGCGGCGAGATGGTCGTAGCTCAGTCCATAGGCCGCAACGTCCGGCGAAATGTATTGCCAGGGGATTACGACGAACAGGTAGAGATAGACCCACCAGACGAGCAGCAGCGAAAAATCGAGGTAACCGATGTGGAAGTTCGGGTCGTCGCGGCGGTCGTGCGGCTTCAGCGCCAGCGCCCACATCATCGGAACGGGATGAAGGAAGAGAATAACGTCCCCGATGAACGGGTTGGGAGCTTCCTGGCCGCGCACGACCTCGAAATAAGTCCACAGCAGCTGGCCCACGAACCAGGTAGCACAGCCCAGGCCGAGCAGCAGCCAGAAAGCGCGGGTCCTGCGCTCCTCGGACGGCGCGTTCATGATCAGGCAGACGCATGCGAACGCTGCGGCCAGAGCTTGGGCGATGTCGCCGAAGGCGGTGAGGGCGGAGCCTCTTGGAAGCGTCATCGAAACAAGCGCGTAAACGCCGACGAACCCGATCCAAGCCGCTACGATTACGAGTTGCGGCTTGGCGAGTTTGACCAGGACGCGCTCGAGGGGAGCGACGCGAGCTTCGAACTTGATTGCGCGTTCGAGCGCAACGATGCGAGCTTCCAGCCGTTTCATGGCGCCTGCGGTCACGATAGGGTTCTAGTACTACCTAAGATTACGATTTTTGGTAGGGCCCAGCGAAAGAGTTGTTGCGTGGGTTCCGTGGGTTGCAATAGTTAGGCTTTGGTAGCACTGGGGCGGCGAGAGGTTGTGAAGGACGCCGGGGATGAAAAGGTTCTAATTCGAAGATTCCGCTGCTAGAGTAGGATTGAAATTCCCGTTTCAGAAATAAATTTGCGAGTGCAAAAGAGGGAAGCATCGTGACCTGGATTCGCACCGTTCCATATTCGGAAGCTAGCGAGAAGCTGATGCGCGCGATGGAAGATCAGCGTGCGCTGTATCCGGTGGAATACAAAACGCCAGTATTTCCGACGACTGACGGACCTTCGGGCATCGTCGCTTCGCACACATTGATACCCGAAGCGCTGTACCACGCATTTGCCACGTTTGGCGCGCTGATGTCACCGGATTTGCCGCTCACTCGCAGGCAACACGAGATGATTACGACGGTGGTGTCAGTGACGAACCGGTGCTTCTATTGAATCGAGTCCCACGCAGAGTTTCTGCGTCGCGTGACGTTGGACGATGAACTGGTGAACGCTTTGCAAAAGGACTACAAGAGCGCGCCGATTTCGGAGCAAGATCGCGCGATGCTCGACTTCGTGGTTCAGCTTACGAAAGATGCGACGAAGATCGGCCGTGAGGACCATGCCAAGCTGCACGCAGCGGGATTTGACGACAAAGGGATATTGCAGATCACTTTGATCGCGTCGTGGTTCAACTACATTAATCGCGTGGCGGACGCGCTGGGCGTTGGGCGCGAGTAAGCCGGATTAATCCAAAGTACAAGCCGAAATACAAGCGGGCGAGGGCCGGGCAAGCCGTACCCTGTTGATGAAGCGGGACGTCGTGCGAACCTGCCAATTGCTATGGGTGCTATGGGTGGTTCGTCTGCCCTGATTCGCGCTCGGCGACGATCTTGCGCGCGTTTTGGTAGAGGGCCTTGGCTTGAGGGATCAACTCTTCAGCTTTCTGCAGTTGCGGATCTTCCTGCAGCTCGACCTTGTAGCCTTCGTTCAAGCCGAATACGGTCGTGAACACCTCGCGCTTGATCTTCCACTTTAGCCACGCGAGATTGTCCTGGATGTCCGGCTCGGTGAATTTGATGTGCTGCTGGTCGAGAAATTTGCGGAACTGGATGAGGACTGCATCGTCCGCAACGAATTCTTTCGTTACTTCGGGCTTCTCGCCGAGGTAAAAGCGGACAAAATCTCCCACGCCTTGCGGGAAGGGATAAAACACGCCGCGGCGGAGGAGCGTCTGCTCAAAGTCGTCGAGCTTGGGCGCTGGGACCGCATCGTCCGGAGTAATCCCGCCCTGACCGAAAACCTGCCGGCCGCTGTCGGTCAATTTCACTTCCGGTGTACGAGGTGGCTTGGGATTGTAGTGATAATCGTAGAGTGAAATATTCTTGTAATCGCGCTGGATCAGCCGGCCGCTCGGGGTGTAATAGCGCGCGGTGGTGAGAAGGAGCGCGGTATCTTCGCTGAGCGGGTATTGCGTTTGAACGAGCCCCTTGCCGAAGCTCGTCTCGCCGACGATCAATCCGCGATCGTGGTCCTGAACGGAGCCGGCAACGATTTCAGATGCCGAGGCGCTCTGCCCGTTGATCAGCACGATGAGCGGAACTTCGATGCCTTGATTGCCACGCAGCGCATAGTAGCGACGTTCGGAGGACGCGCGCCCGCGATGGGAAACCACGATTTCGTTCTTGTCGAGAAACATGTCCGCCATGCCCACGGCCTGGTTCAGCAAGCCGCCGCCGTTGTTACGGAGATCAATGATGAGGCCGTCGAGCTTCGAGACATCGAGCTGCTTCAGCGCTTCCGCGAGATCGGCGTCAGTGGTTTCATTAAATGTGGAGACGCGCGCATAGCCGATGCCGGGCTTCAGCATCGTGAAGTATTCAACGCCGGGGCGGGGAATTTCGTCGCGCACTACAGTGACTTCGATGGGCTTGTCCCAGCCTTCGCGGCCGAGCGAGATGTGAACCGTGGTGCCCTTCGCGCCTTTCAGCATATCGGCAACTTCGGTGGTCGTCAGGCCGGTGCAAGACTTTCCGTCAACTTTCTGGATGATGTCGCCGGGGCGAATGCCGGCTTTGTATGCGGGTGAGCCAACGAAGGGGGCGAGCACGATCGTTTGATTGTCGCGGCCCTGTACCGTCATGCCGACGCCGTAGTATTTGCCCTGTTGTTCTTCGCGGAAGAGAGCGTACTGGCGAGGATCAAAAAAATTCGAGTGAGGGTCAAGCACGCGCAGCATCCCGGGGATGGCGCCGTCGTAGATGGCTTTGTCTACGTCGACGGGATCGGCGTAATTGCGTTCGACAATGGACAGAACGCGCGTGAAGCTTTTGACCGAGTCTTGCAGGTCGCTCGATCCGCTCGCCGTTGCCCGCACCGTTGGGCCAAACCACCCACCGAGCAAAGCGGAGATAACCACAACTGCGACGAAAACCACGATTCCACGCCGGGAAGATTGCGTAACGTCCATCGCGCCTCGCTTAGCCCCAGTCCTGAATTATAGCATACCACTTGGGGCCGTTTGACACGCCTCTGGCCCTCTTCTATGATGCAAAAACGGCATCGGAGAGGCCTGAAATGTTGAGCATCCCACACCTGATCATCATTTTCGTCGTGGCGCTCGTCGTTTTCGGGCCTGAAAAGCTGCCCGAGTTGGCTCGCAACCTGGGCAAAGTGATGGCCGAATTCAGGCGCGCCACGGGTGACCTCCGCTCAACCTTTGATTCCCACATGAGAGACCTGGAGCGCGAGGCGGATGCCCGTACGATTGGCGGGCCTTCGGCGTCTGTGCCGGGAACTGTGACTTTGCCCGGAACGGCACCCGATGCAACGCCCGGGACGGTCCCTACTTTGCCGCCGACTGCCGGCCCGGCCATCGAGGGCCAGTCGTCGAGTGCGGCTGAACCCGTGCAGGAAGTACTTTTCCAGGAGCCGCAATCGAGCACGCCTGCGACAGATTCGAGCGCCGGCAACGCGACCACCCCCGAAACCCGCGGGACAAACACCGAAGAAGTGACCGAGCGGACGAGCGATGGCGGAAGCCGCCCAGCCTGACCCCAATTCGCCGTCGCAAGCCGGAGAAGAGTCCGGCGCACGCATGTCTTTTTTCGAGCATTTGGTCGATCTCCGCAAACGGCTGGTCAATTCGCTGCTGGGCATTGGCCTCGGGATGGTCGTGGGCCTGGCTATCTCGCCCTACTTCATTGATTACATCGTCCGGCCCATGCAAGCCGCGCTTCGCGCTCACCAGTTGGACGACAAGCTTTACTACACGAGTCCGGCAGGGTACGTCGGGCTGATCATTACGCTCGGGCTGTATCTCGGAGTGGTGGTCGCGATGCCCTGGGTGCTGCTGCAAATCTGGCAGTTCGTCGCTCCCGGACTCTACAAGCACGAACGCAACGCCGTGGCGGGTTTCATCATCCCTTCCATGTTTCTTTTTCTGGGCGGTATCGCGTTTGGATATTTCATCGTGTTGCCGACGATGTTGAACTTCCTGATCGGCATGAGCACCACGGGGCCGGTAAAGCCGCTCATCAGCATCAACGAATATTTTGATCTGATCCTGATCGTGCTGATCGGACTCGGCATCATATTCGAGTTGCCCGTGGTGATTTTCATTTTGTCGGTGTTCGGCATCGTGACGCCGAAATTTCTGATCAAGAATTTCCGCTACGCGATGCTGATTATCACGATCCTGGCCGCCTTTGCCGCACCCACGCCGGACGCGACCACGATGCTGATTTTTATGGCTGCGCTGGTGCTGTTGTATGTGGTGGGAGTCATCGTGTCGTATTTTGTGGTGCGGAAGAAACGCTCGCGGGCGCTGGCCGGCGGGGAGGCCCAATAGCGTGATTCACCTGAAGAAGGCGGCGTGGCTTGGGGCGGCGGCGCTGGCGGCGTTTCTCGTCATTTCCTGCAGCCATGAATTGGGGCCATCCAAGGCCGCCGAGAATTCCAGCGCCGCATCGAAATCAGGACAGGGCGCTCCGGCGGAAGGCAGCAAGCCGAGCTTGGTGGCGGGATATGCGGGTGCGCCGCCTCCGCCTGCGTCAGAAACGGGCGGCTTCGATGGCGCGAAAGCCTACGATCACGTCGCACAACTGGTCGCCATCGGCCCTCGTCCGCCGGCTTCGGACGGGATCCGTCGCGCGCAGGAATACATCCGCACGCAGCTAAAAAGCTACGGCTGCCAGGTGGACGAAGACGACTTCCACGCGCAAACGCCCATCGGCGAAGTGGCGATGAAAAACATCATCGCGAAAGCGCCGGGCGAAGGGAATGGAATCATCCTTCTGCTCACTCACTACGACACGCTCAGTTCGGTGAAAGATTTTGTAGGTGCGGAAGACAGCGGTTCGTCCACGGGACTTATGCTCGAAATGGCGCGCCTGCTGTGCGCGAAGAAGCAGGCGAACGCTGTGTGGATCGCGTTTCTCGACGGCGAAGAAGCGTTCGTCAATTGGAACGAAAATGATGACCATACCTATGGCAGCCGCGAACTCGCCGCGCGGTTAGCGGTTTCGGGTGATTTGAAGCGCGTGAAGGCCGTGATTCTGGCGGACATGATTGGCCAAACGAATCTCGAAATTCACCGCGAATCGGATTCGACCAAATGGCTGACGGATCTGGTGTGGAAGAAAGCGGCGAGCCTTGGCTATAAGGATATTTTCATTTCCCAGGAAGGGCAGGTCAGCGACGATCACCAGCCGTTCCTTTCGCGCGGAATTCCTTCCGTTGACGTCATTGACCTCGATGGCTTCAGTCAGGCGGGCTATTGGCACACGACGCAGGATACGCTCGACAAAGTCAGCGCCAAGAGCCTCGCGATCGTCGGCTACGTAATTCTTGAATCCGTTGACGAACTTCAGAAGAAGTTCCACTAGCCCACGATGCGCCGCCGATTCTTCGTTGACCGTTTTGAGCGTGAGTCCGCCACTCTGCGTGCGGACGCAGCGGAACACCTCGGGCGCGTGCTGCGCGCCGAGCCCGGACAGCTTTACGAATTGAGCGATGGCGAACGCGTCTGGCTGGCGCGAGTGGAGCGCGTGGCGCTCTCGAAGCGCGGCGAGAATCGAATTGAGTTCGCGCTCGTTGAGCCAATCGAAGCCGTCGCGCCTTCGTTGCGAATCGCGCTTCTCGTCTCGATCGTCAAATTCGACCGCTTCGAGTGGTGCCTCGAGAAAGCCACCGAACTGGGCGTGGACGAAATTATTCCTCTCGCCGCTGCACGCACGGACAAGCCGCTAATCGCCGCGGCAGGGAAGCGCCAGGAACGTTGGAACCGCATCCTCCTCGAATCCGCGCAACAGTCGCGTCGCCTCCGTCCGCCGATTTTGCACACCGCAGCGCCTTCCGCTCTGGCGTTCGCGCAATCGACGCCGGAACTGAAGATTTTCCTTACGGAGCGCCGCGAAGTGAAATCGTTGCGTGACGTATTGGGGGGCGAAGCGACGAACGAGTCAGTGCCCAAGTCCGCCGCGCTCGCCATCGGCCCTGAAGGCGGCTGGACGGACGAAGAAATCGCAGCCGCGCAAACGAACGGTTTCCTCGAAGCCTCGCTCGGTACAAACATCCTCCGCACGGAAACGGCGGTAATCGCCTCTCTCGCGGCCCTGAACTTCGCGATGGACACGGATTGAGTGTGCCAAGGAAATCGCGATGTCCGTTTTAGGCGCGGCGGGCTTCGGGGCGTTGAACGCGCTGTTTTACGCGCTGGTAGGAACGGTCCTTACGTCCGCTTGGAAGGAATCATCTGGAGAATGCGGCGAACCCCGAGGTCTTGGCGCGCATCCAAGAGCATGATATAAATTTAATGTCGTTCTGAGAGATCAATGCTCGACATCTCCAATCCCGGCGCGCCGAATCCACCTGAAAATGTGTCCGGGCCGCAATTGCGGCACGATCTTCGCAGCTGGACTCGCGACCTGGCCGTAGCGCTCGGCCTCGCGCTTGTCATCATTATTTTCCTGTATCAGCCGGTGAAAGTGGAAGGCACCAGCATGGCGCCGCTCTTGAGCGACCAGGAGCGCATCTTCATCAACAAGTTTGTGTACCGCTTCGAGCCGATCGAACGTGGCGACGTAATCGTTTTCTGGTATCCTCTCGACCGTTCGAAATCGTTTATCAAGCGGGTGATCGGTCTTCCGGGCGAAACGATCGAACTGCGCGGCGGCCATCTCTATCTCGACGGCAAGGAATTGCCGGAAGCTTACATTCCGGCGAGCTACCTGGATGGCTCAAGCTACGGCCCGATGGTGATTCCGGCCGATGAGTACTTCGTGATGGGCGATCACCGCGATAGCTCCAACGATTCGCGCGTCTTTGGCCCCGTCGGGCGGCCCTTTATTTACGGAAAAGCAGTATTCGCATACTGGCCGGTGGACCATTTCGGTTCCTTGGCTTCTACCTCGACTGTAAACGCGGCTTCGAAATGAACGCTTCTGGAGGACACACTGACGCAGGCCCTCGCAGGTCGCGCGATACTCGCGCTCGAGGACGGACGAGTTTTTAACGGCCGTGCGGCGGGCGCTCGCACGCGCCGCGGCGGCGAAGTCGTTTTCAATACTTCCCTCACCGGCTATCAGGAAGTTTTCACCGACCCCAGCTATTCCGGCCAGATTGTTTGCCTCACTTATCCCCATATTGGAAATGTCGGTTCGAATCGCGATGACGACGAATCTGTAAAGCCCTACATCGAAGGCTTGGTCGTACGCGAATTTGCCGCGCTCTCGTCGAATTGGCGCTCGACGGAGTCCGCGCAACAATTTCTCGAGCGATACGGCGTGCCGGTGATTTGGGATCTCGATACGCGCGCGCTTGTTCGCCACCTGCGCGACGTGGGCGCGCTTCGCGGAATCGTCTCGACCGACGCCACGCCGGCCGAAAAATTGATCGCCGAGGCGCGTGCGCTGCCGACGATGGCCGGTCAGGAGCTCGCCAGCCGCGTCACGTCGCCGAAGAAATACGATTGGGCGAAAGGCTCGATTGATCTTGGCTCGTCACCGGTGCAAAAGGGCGCGGACTCGGGCGCGTCGCGGCGTTATCGCGTCGTGGCGTACGACTACGGTATCAAGCAGAACATTCTGCGGCTCTTTGTAGATCACGGTTGCGACGTGACCGTCGTCCCGGCAAAAACTTCCGCGGAAGACGTGCTCGCGCTCAAGCCGAACGGCGTCTTCCTATCGAATGGTCCGGGCGATCCCGAGCCGGTCCACTACGCGATTGATAACATCCGTAAATTGCTGGGTCGCGTTCCGATTTTTGGAATATGCCTCGGGCACCAGCTTTGCGGTCTCGCACTCGGCGGCCGAACGTTTAAATTGAAGTTCGGACACCACGGCTCGAACCATCCGGTGAAGAATCTGCGCACCGAGAAAGTTGAAATCACCGCGCAGAACCACGGCTTCTGTGTCGATCCCGATTCGCTTCCATCGAGCGACGTGGAAATCACGCACGTAAATCTGAACGATCACACCAACGAAGGCATGCGCCATCGCTCGCTCCCGCTTTTCAGCGTCCAATATCATCCGGAAGCATCGCCAGGCCCGCACGACGCGCGGTACTTGTTCAATGATTTCATTGCGATGATGAACCAGGCGGCGCCCCGATAAGCCAATGCCGAAACGAACTGACATCAAAAAAATCCTGATCATCGGCTCCGGCCCGATCATCATCGGCCAGGCGTGCGAGTTTGACTACTCCGGCACCCAAGCCTGCAAAGCCCTCCGCTCGGAAGGCTACGAAGTCGTCCTCGTGAATTCGAATCCCGCGACGGTGATGACCGATCCGGACACCGCCGACCGCACCTACATCGAACCGCTCGCGAAAGAATATCTCGAAGCCATCATCGCCGCCGAACGCCCCGACGCGTTGCTTCCCACAGTCGGCGGCCAAACCGGCCTCAATCTAGCCGTCGAACTCGCCGAAGCCGGCATCCTCGAAAAATACGGCGTGAAACTCATCGGCGCATCTCTACGCGCCATTAAAGTTGCCGAAGACCGGCTGCTGTTCAAAGACGTCTGCCGCAAGATCGGTCTCGAAGTTCCGGCATCGGAAGTGGTCACCAACATTCCTGACGCGGTGCGCCTCGCCGACGCGCTCGGCTATCCGGTGGTAATTCGCCCGTCATTCACCCTCGGCGGCACCGGTGGGTCAATCGCCTACAATCGCGAGGAATTTGCCGACCTGATCGCGCGCGCTCTCGATGCCAGCCCGGTTCATCAAGCGCTCATCGAAGAATCCGTTCTCGGCTGGAAAGAGTACGAACTCGAAGTGATGCGCGATGTGCGCGACAACTTCGTCGTGATCTGTTCGATTGAGAATTTCGATCCGATGGGAATTCATACCGGAGATTCGATCACTGTCGCTCCCTCCCAAACGCTCACCGACAAGGAATACCAGCGGATGCGCGACGCAGCTGCCGCAATCATCCGCGAAGTCGGCGTCGAGACCGGCGGTTCGAACATTCAGTTCGCCGTGGACCCGGCCACCGGCCGCATGACGGTGATCGAGATGAACCCGCGCGTTTCGCGCAGCTCCGCGCTGGCCAGCAAAGCCACTGGTTTTCCGATTGCCAAAATCGCCGCAAAGCTGGCGGTCGGCATGACGCTCGACGAAATTCCCAACGACATCACGCGCAAAACTCCCTGCTCCTTTGAGCCGACGATCGACTACGTCGTCGTGAAAATTCCCAAGTGGCAGTTCGAAAAATTTCCGGGAAGCGAAACGACGCTCACGACGCAGATGAAGTCCGTGGGCGAAGTGATGGCGATTGGCCGCACGTTCCAGGAAGCGCTCTGCAAGGGAATCCGTTCGCTCGAGCCACACACGCCATGGCGCGCGCCTGCCGAGGTCACCACCTCTCTGCTGCGCGAAAAGCTCACCGTGCCGGGCCCCGACCGCATTCACTGGCTCTTTGAAGCGCTCGAGCGCAACATGACGCGCGACGAAGTTTGCTCGCTCACAAAAATCGATCCCTGGTTTATCCGCCACATGGAAGAGATGGTCGCGCTCGACCGGCGCATCGCGGCCACCTCGTTCCGCGACGCAGCACCCGAGTTGCTTCTCGAAGCGAAACGCTCCGGAGCGAGTGACGAAGAGCTCGCGAAGCTCTGGAAGACAACCGCTGCGGAAGTTCGCGCGCGCCGCAATGAACTCGGCGTTCGTCCCGTCTTCAAGCGGGTTGACACCTGCGCCGCCGAATTCGAGTCGTTCACGCCGTACATGTATTCGACGTATGAAGAAGAGGATGAATCCGCCGCCGTTGATCGCCCGAAAGTCGTCATCCTCGGCAGCGGACCGAACCGCATCGGGCAGGGAATCGAGTTCGATTATTGCTGCTGCCATGCGGCGTTCGCGCTGAAAGAAGACGGCTACGAGACCATCATGGTGAATTGCAATCCGGAAACGGTCTCGACGGATTACGACACCTCCGACCGGCTGTACTTCGAGCCGCTCACACTCGAAGACGTCCTCGCCATCCTCGATCGCGAAAAACCGCAAGGCGTAATCGTTCAATTTGGCGGGCAGACGCCCCTGAATCTCGCGCTCGAGCTGAAACGCAACGGCGCCAAAATCATCGGCACTGCTCCGGAATCGATCGACCTCGCGGAAGATCGCCGCCGGTTCGGCAAACTCCTCGACGAAATGAAAATTCCGCAGCCGCGCGCCGGAACGGCGCTCGCGCCCGAGGAAGCGGTGCGCGTTGCGTCCGAAATCGGGCTGCCGGTCGTCGTCCGCCCCAGCTATGTGCTTGGCGGGCGCGCGATGGTGATCGCCTACGATCTAAAAACCGTCGAGGAGTACGTGACGCAGGCCGCTTTGATCGGCACAGCGTCTGATCCGCGCCGGCCGATTTTGCTCGATCAGTTTCTCGAGGATGCGACGGAAGTTGACGTGGACGCGCTCGCGGACGGCGAAGACGTCGTGATCGCCGGGATCATGGAACACATCGAAGAAGCGGGGATCCACTCCGGCGATTCCTCCTGCGTTCTTCCGTCCGTCACGCTGAAGCCTGCCGTGCTCGAACGCATTCGCGACTACACGCAGCAACTGGCGCGCGCCTTGAATGTGGTGGGCCTGATGAACGTGCAATACGCGATTCAGCGCGATACGGTTTACGTCCTCGAAGTGAATCCGCGCGCGTCGCGCACGATTCCCTATGTGAGCAAAGCGGTGGGCGTGCCGCTCGCCAAGGTTGCCGCCCGGTTGATGACGGGACGCAAGCTCCGCGACATGAATTTGCCGTGCATCGAGACGAACGGAATTAAAGAGTTGGCGCTAAAAGATTTCTACGCGGTGAAGTCGCCGGTGTTTCCGTTCAATAAGTTTCGTGGCGTCGACACGATTCTCGGACCCGAAATGCGCTCGACCGGCGAAGTAATGGGCATTTCGTCCACGTTCGGCGTCGCATTCGCAAAGGCTCAGCTCGCGGCAGGCCAGCGGCTTCCGCAGCAGGGCACCGTGTTCATCAGCGTGAACGACCACGACAAACGCCACATCAAGTCGCTCGTGCAGGATCTCTTTGCCGCCGGATTGAAAGTGGTGGCGACACGCGGCACCGCCGCCGCGCTGGCGGCTACAGGTATCGAGGTCGAATCCGTTTATAAGGTGAACGAAGGCCGCCCCAACATCGTCGACCTGATCAAAACCGCGAAAGTGGATCTCGTCATCAACACCCCACTCGGACGCGAATCCTTCTACGACGAGAAATCCATCCGCCGCGCCGCCATCCGTTACAACGTTCCGTGCATCACCACGCTTTCCGCCGGCACCGCAGCGGCACGAGGCATTCGCGCGATGTCCGGTCACGCGGTTGACGTGGCTGCGCTTCAGGATCTTCACCGCCGCAAGAGCAACCTATCCTCCGCGCGCGCGGCTGTCTCCGCGTCGGCGCCCGCTTCGAGCGACCGCGCTTGAGGTAAAATACCGACGATGAATCTCAACGGAATATTCGTACCGGTCACAACGCCGTTCGCCGCGGACGGCGCAATCGCGCCCGCTAAATTGCGCGAGAATATCTCCCGCTACAATCGAATCGGACTGGCAGGCTACGTTCTGAATGGCTCGACGGGCGAATCCGTCCTGCTGCGCTGGGAAGAAATTTATCGCCTCTGGGAAACCGGGAAAGAGGCGGCGTCGCCGGGCAAAACCCTGATCGCGGGAACTGGCGCGGAAGCTACCGCCGAAACGATCGAGCACACGAACCGCGCCGCGACGCTCGGTTACGACGCCGCGCTCGTTCGCACACCGCATTTCTACAAGCCGCAAATGAAGCTCGAGGCCCTGGCGGAATATTATTTGCGCGTTGCCGACGCTGCGCGCATTCCCGTACTCGTTTACTCCGTGCCGATCTTTACGAATTTGCAGGTAGACTCGAGCCTGATCGCTCGCGTCGCCCAGCATCCGAACGTCATTGGCATGAAAGACAGCTCCGGCGACGTCGAAGGCGTCCGCAAGATCATCGTGGCCGCGCCGAAGGAATTTCGAACTCTGGTAGGCTCCGCCGCGACGCTGTTCGAATCGCTCGAACTCGGAGCCTGCGGAGCAATTCTCGCGCTCGCGAATGCGTTCCCCGAACTGTGCGTCGAAATCTACGAGGCGTCGCGCTCCGGCAGTTCCAGCCGGGCCCATTCGCTCGCGCAGCAGCTCCTGGCCCCGGCAAAAATTCTCGGCCCCCAATACGGCATTCCCGGCCTCAAGTACTCGCTCGATCGCCTGGGATATTACGGCGGCCCTCCGCGCCCTCCTCTCCTTCCCTTGCACGAATCGGCCAAGCTGGAAATCGACGTGATGCTCTCGAATCTAACGGCCCCGTCCGCGCATCTGTAAGAGTGTTTCGCATTCACACCGAAGGCAGGGTGAGGCTCGCCATTTGTCGTCGATCCAATTCGCTACGATTCATGCGCGGGACACTGCGTCGCGCCACCAAGATCGATGCGCAGCTTCCGTTTCGTTTCGCGCCTGCTAACTTCCTTCCGCTTGGCCCGTCCCACTTCCTTTGCTGCGTGCAAAGGGCGCGTGTATCATGACGACCTCCATGGAGCCCCACTGTCTTCCGTTTCGCGAGCTTCCTCACACTACAAAACTCTTCACTGCGTTTACTGAAGATTTCAAACGCGTCGCGCGATATTTTGCGCATCCTCCTACCGAGGCCGGCGTTCTCGCGGCCGCTCGCGAAGTGCGCCTCGATACGGAAACGCGCCGGACGGTAGTCGAAGTTTTGCGCGAACAGAATGCTCGTTTCGCTTCGGGTTCCAAGCTCCCGGCGGAAACGGCCAAAAATCTCGACCGGCTCGCCGCAGGTTCCGTCGCGATCGTCACGGGTCAGCAGGTGGGACTTTTCTCCGGGCCGGCGTACAGCATCTACAAAGCGATCAGCGCGCTCCGCTGGGCCGACGCGATCACCAAGCGGGGCACCGACGCTGTTCCCATCTTCTGGCTGGCCACCGAAGATCACGACCTCGCCGAAGTGAATCACTCCGACTGGAATACACGAGCGGGACTTCAGCACTTCGAATTGCCCGCTCGCGACGAAGATGCGGGACGCCGTGTCGGCGAAGTCCTTCTGCGCGACGCGGTGCAGTCCCTGGTCGCTGCCGCTTCATCGAGCCTTCAGGGCGAGTCTGCCGAAGAATTTTCCGCCGCTCTTCGCGAATCCTACGCATCGGGTGAGACCTACGGCTCCGCTTTCGGCAAGCTGATGGCGCGCATGTTCGCGGGGCGGGGAATTATTTTCATCGATCCGCTGGACGAACGGCTGCATCGCCTCTCCGCTACGATCTACCTCCGCGCTCTTGACGAATCCGACGCGCTACGCGACGCGCTCCTCGCGCGCTCGAAGGAACTGGAACACAACGGCTTTCACGCCCAGGTGCGTGTGGCGCGCGAAACAACGCTTCTCTTTTACAACGTCAACGAACGCCGCGAGCCCATCCGCCGCCGCAATGGTGAATTCACGGCCGGCAAAAGCTCGTTCACCCTCGACCAACTCCGCTCCGCGATCAAGAAATCGCCCGAGGATTTTTCCGCGAATGTCCTGCTTCGCCCGATCATTCAGGACACGCTTCTCCCCACCGCCGCCTACATCGGCGGCCCCGCCGAGATCGCCTACATGGCTCAGAATGAAATCGTCTACAAATCGCTCCTGGGACGCATGCCGGCGATCCTTCCGCGGCCCGGGTTCACGCTCATCGATCCTCCCATCGCGCGTCTGCTCAAGAAATACGATCTGGATGTTCGCGACGTTTTTCGCGGGCGGCAGTATCTCCGCAAGAAAATGGAGCGCAAATCGCTCCCGCCCGCCCTCGCGCGCCGCTTCGAAGCCGACGAAAAGTCCTTCCGCCGGGTCCTCGACAAGTACCGCAAGCCTTTCGAGCGGCTCGACCGCACTCTGCTCGGCGCTCTCGATTCCGCCGAACGCAAAATGCTGCATCAATTCCTCAAGCTCAAAGAGAAATCCGGCCGGGCCGAAAATCTTCGCACCGGCGTTCTCGACCGCCACGAGGCCGAGCTGCTCGCAGCTCTCTACCCGCACAAGGATTTACAGGAACGCACACTTTGCGCCGTGCCCTGGCTCGCTCTGTACGGCTCTGAGCTGCTCGATACCCTCGCTCGCAACGCCGACCTTGCCTCTCCGCAGCATCATCTCTTGTTCCTGTAGGCGCGCTTCACCCAGCCCGCTAACGTTCGCCGTGGTTCCGCGTTTCTTCGCGTGCTAAAATGCCGCGCACGTTACGACGATATCCTTCGGAGGCCGCACGATGAAGATCACCCCGGGCAAGCAGAAGGGCATGAAAGCAGTTTCCGACGCGCGCGGTGTGATCGCCGCAGCCGCCATGGACCAGCGCGGCTCGCTCAAGAGCGCCATCGCCAAAGATAAAGGCATCGACAAGAGCGCCGTCACCGCGCAGATGCTCGAAGAGTTCAAGACGATCGTCACTCGCGTGCTTACGCCCCACGCCAGCGCGATTCTCCTCGATCCTGAATACGGACTGCCCGCCGCCCGCGCCCGCTCGTCGAACGCCGGGTTGCTCCTTGCCTACGAAAATAGCGGCTATGACAACACGCGCCCCGGCCGCCTGCCCGATCTTCTCGATATCTGGTCCGTCCGCCGGCTCGTTGGCGCGGGCGCAGACTGCATCAAGATTCTCCTGTACTACACGCCGTTCGATAGCCACGAGATTAACGACATCAAGCACGCCTGGGTCGAGCGAATCGGCGCGGAATGCACCGCCTCCGACGTTCCGTTTTTTCTCGAGTGCGTGGGCTACGAAGAGGGCAAGGACGAGAAGACCATCGAATTCGCGCGCAAGAAGCCCGAAGTCGTCACCAAGAGCATGGAAGAATTCTCGAAGCCGCAGTACGCGGTGGATGTGCTGAAAGTCGAAGTACCGATCAACATGGCTTACGTGGCCGGCAGCAAAGCCTGCAAAGGCGAGTCCGCCTACACCCGCGATCAGGCCAAAGAATACTTCCGCAGCGCCGCCGCTGCGGCGAAAAAACCGTTCATTTATCTTTCTGCCGGCGTCAGCAACGATGTATTCAACGAAACGCTTGAGCTTGCCGCCGAAGCGGGAACGAATTTCTCCGGTGTACTTTGCGGCCGCGCCACCTGGAAAGAAGGCATCCCCGTTTACGCCAAGCACGGCGCGAAAGCCCTCGAAGACTGGCTCAACGACCAGGGCGTAAAAAATATCAATAACGTCAACGCTCGCCTGAAAGCCGCGAAGCCGTGGTTCACGTTTTACGGCGCAAGTTCCGCCGCTGCCCTCGGCGACTAGGCCGCTTCCGCCAGAAGTGCGCCTCAAGTGCGTCTGAAGCCGGCGAATGGCCGTCCTCGCCCGAGCTCCGATCCCACCGCAAGCAGGGATTGTGGACTTTACTGAAAGGGTTATAATCCGCCTCAATCTCACTCAACCAGCGGCGAGGAGAGCTTCGTATGACGAAAGTCGCTTTGCAAGTCCTGTCCGTAATCGTGCTCGCCTCGATCCTCGTCCAGTGCACCAACCCTGCGAGGCTCACTTCGATCCAGATCATCCCGAATTTCCCGACTGTGACGGCGGTGGGAGAAACCGTGCAGTTCAAAGCAATCGGAACCTACGAGCGAGCGGGAATGGGTCATCCAGTCATTACGAAAGACGTCACATTGCAATCCACCTGGGTTTCGAGCACGGTTGGGGTCGCGACGATTCTCCCCTCGGGCCTTGCTACGGCAACCGGTCAAGGCTCGAGCACGATCACCGCCAGCATCACAGCCCCACTTGGAGAAATTGTTGGCACCGCAACCTTTGAGGTGGTGCCTGCTCCAGCAGCGCGGACTCTGACGTCGCTCCAAATTATCCCCGGCAAACAGGCCACGAGCTACGTAGGCCAGTTCACCCAATTGATGGCCATCGGTACGTACAACACTCCGCCCCGCATTCAGGACATCACGAGTCAAGTCCATTGGGAATCGAGTGACGCTCGCACCGCGACCGTCGATGCCGCTGGACTAGCGATGGGAAATAATTCAGGAATGGCGGTCATCACCGCCTCAGCGAAATCTCGTTCTGGCGCAACTCTCACCGCCAGCACCGCCCTGACGCAGCAGTCGGATCAAGATCGCGGCGGCGCTCGCACACTCACGGTCTTCGAGGCCGGCTCGGGATCGGGAACGATTGTGAGCGATCCTCCCGGCATCCACTGTGTCTCCGGCAACGGTTGCACCGCGGAATTTGAATCGGGCTCGACGGTGACGCTCACCGCGACGCCCGCTCCTGGATCGACTTTCAGCGGCTGGTCTGCCAACTGCCTACCGAATACGGGCGCAACGTGCACAGTAGTGATTCGCAACAACGAGCCAGTCGGCATCATCTTCCACTGAGTGCGATTGCGGTTTCCTGTTTCCACAGCGCCCATGCGGTAGAATGGTCGTGCGATGACACTCGGCGTCTACATCCAGGTTCCGTTCTGCCAGACGAAATGCACCTATTGCAATTTCCACACAGGTGTCGTCTCCCCCGATCGCTACGAACCCTACGCCAACGCCATCTGCCGCGAAATTACGAACACATCTCACCCGATTGATGTAGCGGCGGCCTTCAGGCCGGCAAATGCGCTTTCCGCCTCCCACGTCATTAGCGACCTCCGCCGTTTAGGGGGTCGGAGCTTCAGCTCCGACATTAACCTCCTCCGAAAAATGGGGCTTCAGCCCCTGAGGTTCCCGCACCCAGCATCGACACCGTTTATTTCGGCGGAGGCACTCCCAGCCTTCTCGACCCCTCGGCACTCTCCAAAATTCTTGCCACGCTCGAGCGCACCTGCCGTTTTGCGACTCCCGAAATCACGCTCGAGGCCGACCCGGAAACCATCACATCAGAAAAAGCGAAATCCTGGCGCGCTGCCGGGTTCAATCGCATCAGCCTCGGCGTTCAATCCTTCAACGATCGGGAACTCCAGGCCACTGGCCGCATGCACCGCCGGGCCGACGTTGACCGCGCCGCCGAAATTCTGCGCGCCGCCGCCTTCGACAATATCAGCATGGATCTGATCGCCGGCCTCCCGCACCAGACGCGCGAATCCTGGGAACACTCCGTAGCAGAAATCCTTCGCCTCCGTCCCGAGCACATCTCCATCTACATGCTCGAAATTGACGAAGGCAGCCACCTCGGCAAGGAATCGCTCGCTGGCGGCGCGCGTTACAGCGCGGCGGCCATTCCTCCTGACGACACCCAAGCCGAATTCTACGAATCGGCCTGCGCGAATCTCGCCGCCGCTGGATACGACCACTACGAAATCTCAAACTGGGCGCTTCCCGGCCGCCGTTCTCGTCACAATCTAAAATATTGGCAACGCGATGCCTACCTCGGCCTCGGGGCAGGCGCGCATTCCTTCGACGGCGCAACGCGCTGGGCCAACGCCCACGATTCCGCTCGATACGTCGCCTCAATCGAGCAGGGAGCTTCGCCGCGCGAGCAAATCGAGCCCGTCGCACCTGAACAGGCCCTCGAAGAAGAATTTTTCCTCGGTCTCCGGCAACTGGACGGAATCGACCTCGCTCGCATCGAGCGCCAATATGCAAGCAACGGAAACGGCACGAGCGCCCGATTCGCCCTCATTCGCCGGCAAATCGATCTGCTCTCCGCCCAGGGCCTCGTCAATCTCGAAAACAATCGTCTTCGCCTCGCTCCGAATCTCCTCACTATTTCCAGTTCCGTTCTGGCGGAACTGCTCGCATGACGATGCGCCGCTCGTATCAGCGCGTCGAGTCCGCGCTCGAACAACCGGTTGCATCTTTTCTTTCCCGTGCTAGCCTGATTCCTGCAAATGACCCGAAAGAATCATGAGGCTCGCGCATGCCCTCCGCGTTGACCCCCGTCGACCTCCGCAGTGACACCGTCACCAGGCCCACTCCCGCGATGCGCCGCGCGATGGCCGAAGCGGAAGTGGGTGACGACGTTTACGGCGAAGATCCAACCGTAAATAAACTCCAGGAACGCGCCGCGAAACTTTTCGACAAGGAAGCCGCGCTCTTCGTCCCCACCGGCTGCATGGGCAATTTGCTGGCCATCAAAGGCTGGGCTCCGCCCACCAGCGAAGTCATCTGCGAGCAGCGCGCCCACGTAAATCTCTATGAACTCGCCTCGATCTCAGCCATCGCCGGCTGCCTGCCGCGCACCGCGCCCGCCCCCGACGGCATTCTCACCTGGGACCTGATCGAGCCGCTCATCCGCCCGAAAATTTATTACGATTCGCAGACCGTCCTCGTCACGCTCGAAAACACGCACAACATGCATGGAGGCACGGTGTACCCGCAGGAAGTTTCCGACAACATCTGCGACCACGCGCACGCCGCGAATCTCCGCGTCCATTTGGACGGTGCGCGCATTTTCAACGCTTCCGTCGCGCTCGGCCGCAGCGTTGCCGATCTCACGCGTAAATTCGATTCCGTAATGTTCTGCCTCTCGAAAGGCCTTGGCGCTCCCGTTGGTTCGCTCCTCCTCGGCCCGCGCGATTTCATCGACAAAGCGCACATCGGCCGAAAACTTCTCGGTGGCGGCATGCGCCAGATCGGAATTCTCGCAGCCGCCGGCCTGATTGCGCTCGATGAAACGCCGAAGATCCTCCATCGCGACCACGAGAACGCGCGTTACCTTGCCGAAGGCCTCGCGAAAATTAGAGGAATCTCTGTCAATCCGAAAAAGGTCGCCACCAACATCGTCATCTTCGACGTCCGCGCCACAGAACGCACCGCCGACGATATCTGTGCCGACCTCGCGAAGCATCACATCCGCTGCGGCTCATCCGACAAGTACGCAATTCGCATGGTCACGCACTACGACGTAGATCGCGCCGGCATAGATCGCGCCCTCGCCGCCACGTCCGAAGTAATCACCGGCCGCACCCCGGCCGCGGCTGCTCACTAGGAGACTCGGGGTGAATTTGCAAATTCCGCCACTCCACCAACCGCAGCCAACAACCCCAGCCGTTCGTCAGGCGGCTAGCCGTGCCGCAAAACCAGCACCAAATAGCGGCTTCAGCCGCTGGGGCACTCTCCGGCCCAGCCTCCCCGTTCGGCACGCCTTCAGCCGCACCGAGACTCTTTTCCTTCGCAATTGCACTGCTAATTCTCGCAACAGGTGGAATCATGACCATCGAAGCACAAAGCTCCGCTCCAGCCCAAGCTCCGTCGAAGCCGTCTGCCGCCACGCCCGAAGCCGCGCGCCAATTCATCGATGCCGCTGAAACGCATCTCCTCGATCTCTGGATCAAATCCGGCCGCGCGCAATGGGTCCAGCAAACGTTCATCACCCACGACACCGAAATTCTATCTGCGGAAGCCGACCAGGTCGTCAAAGCCGCTACCGCCGATTTGTCCGCGCAAACGAAACAGTACGAACACCTGAAACTTTCCGAAGAGGTGGCGCGCAAGATTTATCTCTTGAAGCATTCGGTGAGCATACCCGCCCCTCGCGATCCCGCCGAGCAAGCCGAACTCTCCCAAATTGTCGCCTCGCTCGAAAGCGAATACGGGAAAGGGAAGTGGTGCCCCGACGGCGCAGAAGGCAAATGCCTTTCGATGAACGAGCTCGAAAACCTCATGGCTTCGAGCCACGATCCCAAAGAACTCGAACGCGTCTGGGCCGGCTGGCACTCGATCGCGCCGCCCATGCGCCAGAAATATTCGCGCATGGTCGTCCTCGCGAATAAAGGCGCGCGTGAACTCGGCTTCGCCGACGTCGGCGAGATGTGGCGCTCGGGTTACGACATGCCGCCCGACGCGTTCAGCGCGGATCTCGATCGCTTGTGGCAGCAGGTTCGTCCGCTCTACCTCGCGCTTCACACCTACGTGCGCTCCCAGCTCGCGGCAAAATATGGTTCACCCGTCGTCCATGCAAACGGCCCCATTCCCGCCGACCTCCTCGGCAACATGTGGGCGCAGGACTGGACGAACATCTATCCGCTCGTCGCGCCGCCGAGCTCCGATCCCGGCTACGACCTCACCGAAATTCTGAAAGCAAAAAATATCGGCCCGGTTGACATGGTTCACTACGGCGAGCGTTTCTTCACGTCGCTCGGTTTCGCCGCGCTCCCGCAAACCTTCTGGCAGCGCTCGATGTTTACCAAGCCTCGCGATCGTGACGTCGTCTGCCACGCAAGCGCCTGGGACATCGATTACGTCGACGATCTGCGCATCAAAATGTGCATCGAGCAGAAGTCCGAAGATTTCTCGACCATTCACCACGAGCTTGGCCACAATTTCTACCAGCGCGCTTACGACAAACAGCCGCCGCTCTTCCGCGATAGCGCCAATGACGGCTTTCACGAAGCCATCGGCGACACGATTGCGCTCTCCGTCACTCCTGAATACCTGAAGCAGATCGGCCTGATCGAGACGGTCCCGCCTGCTTCATCGGATTTGGGCTTACTGATGCACAAGGCACTCGAAAAGGTCGCGTTTTTGCCGTTCGGCCTCATGATCGACAAATGGCGCTGGGGAGTTTTCTCCGGGAAGATTTCGCCCGCCGATTACAACAAAGCCTGGTGGGACCTGCGCCGCGAGTATCAAGGTGTTGCCCCGCCCGTCGAACGGACCGAAGCCGATTTCGATCCCGGCGCGAAGTATCACATTCCATCGAACACGCCCTACGCGCGCTACTTCATGGCCGCGATTCTCCAATTCCAGTTTCACCGCGCGCTCTGCCGCACCGCTGGCTACACCGGCCCGCTGAATCGCTGCTCGATCTACAACAACAAGGAAGCCGGCGCAAAATTAGCCAAGATGCTCGAAATGGGGAAGAGCCGCCCGTGGCCCGACGCGCTCGAAGCTCTCACCGGCGCAACGAGAAATGGACGCCAGCGCCATGCTCGAATATTTCGCGCCGCTGAAAGCGTGGCTCGACGAGCAAAATCGGAAGAACGGCGCAAAGGAAGGCTGGTAACGTGCGCAGCGCGCACTTGCTTGCAACCGACTTGTTCATTCTCTTTACAGCCACGAGTTTGCCTGCGCAGGAAATTCTCGCGCTGGCGGATGCAAAATGATGTCAGCCCTCGTCGTATTGGCGATGGCGACTGCTGCAATATTGACGACGCTCAGCCTCCGGGTCGGCTTACGACCTGCCTTGCTGGCGCTAGCCGCTGCTGGAATTCTTGCGATGGTGTCAGCCAGTCCAGGAATTCGCCCGAGCGGGAGCTTTCTGCCGTTTCTCGCCAACATGCCGGGGACCGGAGTGGGTTTCGCAGTGTGGGTCTTTACGGGGCTTCGGTTAAATACGGCGGAGTTTTTCGCGATCGTGATCGCCGTAAATTGGGTGTTTTATTGCCTGATTGTGAGACTCTGCGACGAGGTTAGGTCCTGACAGGCCATACAGTCTGTTCTCAAGCGTCCAAGCCGTGTTATAAATAAAACATGCATTCCGATATATCCAGAATTTATAGGCGTGCATTGGCCAAGTGAGGAATCGTGGATTTTCTCTGACCGATGAACAGCAGCAGCTTCGCCGCACCGTCCGCGCCTTCGCCGAAGCCGAAATTCTCCCGCACGTGATGGAGTGGGACGAAGTCTCGAAATTTCCCTCCGAACTGATTCCCAAGCTCGCGGAAATGGGTTTCCTCGGCGTCATTTTCCCGGAAAAGTATGGCGGCGCGGGAATGGGCTACATCGAATACGCCATCATCATCGAAGAACTTTCGCGCGTGGACGGCTCGATCGGCATCATCGTCGCTGCTCACAATTCGCTGTGCACCAACCACATCTACAAATTCGGCACCGAAGAACAAAAGAAAAAGTACGTCACTCCGCTCGCCCAGGGCAAAAAGCTCGGTTGCTGGTCGCTCACCGAACCCGAAGCAGGCTCCGACGCGGGTGGCACTCGCACCGTCGCCGTCCGCAAAGACGGCGGCTGGGTGATCAACGGATCGAAGACCTTCACGACGAATGGCCACTACGCCGACGTCTGCGTTGGCATGGCCGTCACCGACGCGTCGAAAAAGAGCCATGGAATTTCCGCCTTCATCGTCGAGAAGGGAACTCCCGGCTTCCGCCCCGGCAAAAAAGAAAACAAGCTCGGCCTGCGCGCGAGCGACACCTCCGAAGTGGTTTTCACCGATTGCCGCGTACCTGCCGAAAATCTTCTCGGCAAGGAAGGCGAGGGCTTCGTCAATAGCCTGCAGATTCTCGACGGCGGCCGCATCTCGATCGCATCGCTTGGTCTTGGCATGGCGCAGGGCGCGTACGAGTGTTCCGTCAAATACGCCAAGCAGCGCAAACAGTTCGGCAAGCCCATCGCCGATTTCCAGGCGATTCAATTCAAGCTGGCCGACATGGCCACGGAAATCGAAGCCGCCCGCCTCCTCACCTACCAGGCTGCATGGCTCGCCGATCGCGCCATCGCAGCCGGCGACTACGATTCCCGCATCACCCGCGAATCCAGCATGGCAAAACTCTACGCCGGAGAAGTCGCCGTCCGCGTCGCAAACGAAGCCGTGCAAATCCACGGCGGCTACGGCTTCATCAAGGACTACCCCGCGGAAAAATATTATCGCGACGTAAAACTCTGCACCATCGGCGAAGGCACCAGCGAAATTCAGCGCCTCGTCATCGCCCGCCAGATTCTCGGCACGAAATAACGGCGGACTGCAGCGCTATCGCAAGAGCTTCGGCCCCGGCGTATCCGGCAATTTCCCGATCACTTTTCCGGATTCGTCCAGAAATTGGATCACCGGCGCACCCGACGCGTCCACCTGCAGCACGATTCTGTCGCGCCCGTTCGTGTCCTTCGAGCCGCAATGCCACCGAGTGGTCCTGATTGCGGCCGATATACAGCCGCGCGTGGCATTTGGGGTGGGCGGCAAGAAATTCAGCACGCTTTTCAGGAGGAGTAGCAAGCAGATCGCCGATAGGGAAATCGGGGCGATCCCAGACGGTGACGGCGGAAGAGTGCAGCCCGTACTGGTCTTCCGAGTCGATAGTGAACACCTGGTCCTGTTCATATTGATCGAAGCTGAGGTGGCCGTAGCTCCGCGATTTGCCATCTTTATCCTTCGCTCCGCCGAAAATCAGACCGCCGTTTTCCGTGGCCTCGTCATTGAAAAACAGAATGCCCGCGCTTTGCCGGTCGGGGTGCGCATATTCCTTGCCGCGAATGATGGCGCCGGGAGCGGCGGATTTATTGGAGATGACCATGCGCAGGGTGCCATCCGGCTCGACGACGTTGATGCGCTGTACATCGATGGACGCGAATTTCGTTGGGGAGTCGGATTTCGAGCCCGATTCATGCCGGCGGAAGCCCGTGAGGAGAAAAACGAGAAACATCGCAAGCAGAGCCGTGACGGCACCGGAATAGAAAGCCAGAAAACGGTTATTCGCTTGAATCTTCATATCCGCCCTCCTTGTTGCATCATGGGAAAAAATGTGCTGGATGGCAAGCGCGAACCGGACGTTTTGGGCTTTCCACGCGGCGCTATCTGTGGTTCCATTTGTGGTTAACTTTTTCACAAATGACCGTCTCCGTTGAAAACTGGGCTGAACAGGTTCGCGCTGGCGATGTCCGCGCAATTTCGCGCGCCGTTTCCGCGATCGAAAATCGCTCGGCCGACGCGGAGGAGATTCTTCGCCAGCTTTTCCCCCACACAGGCAACGCCTACCTCGTCGGAATCACGGGCGCGCCGGGAACCGGCAAGAGCACACTCGTTGACCGCCTCGCGAGCCATTATCGCAGCGAAAAGAAAACGGTCGGCATCATCGCCGTAGACCCCTCCAGCCCGTTCACCGGCGGCGCGATTCTTGGCGACCGCGTTCGCATGCAAGGCCATGCCACCGACTCCGGAATCTTCATTCGCTCGATGGCCACGCGCGGTTATCTCGGCGGGCTCGCGCAGGCCACGGGAGACACCGCGCTCCTCCTCGACGCCGCCGGCAAACAAATGATCCTCGTCGAGACCGTCGGCGTAGGCCAGGGCGAAATTGAAATCGTTCGTCTCGCGGATTGCACGATCGTCGTGTTGATGCCCGGCATGGGCGATGACGTCCAAAGCCTGAAAGCCGGCTTGATGGAGATTGGTGATATTTTCGTCGTCAACAAATCCGATCGCGAGGGCTCCGACCGCTTCGAACAGCAACTTCGCGGTATTTTATCGATCGTTCCCGAGCGCGCCGGTTGGAAGCCTCCCATCGTGCGCACCATCGCCACCGAAAACAAAGGCATCGACGAACTCGCCCGCCAGATCGCGCTCTTTCGGCAGCATTTCGATCAGGCGCACGAGCGCCGCGCCCGCGAAATCGCTCACTGGAAGGAATGGCTGCTGCGCCTTCTCGAGACGCGCCTGATGGAACGCGTGGTCGGCGAGCACATGAACGAAGCGCAGTTCGACGCGCTCGCCTCAGAAGTTGCCGCGCGCCGCAAAGACCCCTACGCCGCGGTGAACGAAATTCTCGCCCGCGCGGGAATCGGAGTGAAACCTTGAAGCTGGGCGACCTGGAATTTCACATCCTCGAAGCGGGCCGTTTCGCGCTCGACGGCGGCGCCATGTTCGGCGTCATCCCCAAGCCGATGTGGGAAAAGAAAGCGCCACCCGACTCCCGCAATCGCATCGCGATGGCGATGAATTCACTTCTCATTTTGGCAGGCGGCAAGCGCATCCTCGTCGAAACAGGCGCGGGCGACAAATTGACCGATAAATTTCGCGACATCTACGCTCTCGAAGGCCCCACGCTGATCGAGCGCCTCCGCGATTACGGCTATCATCCCGAGGACATCGACATCGTCGTCAACACGCACCTCCATTTCGACCACTGCGGCGGCAACACGCGAATCGTGAAAGACAAAGTCGTCCCCACATTCCCAAACGCGCGCTACGTAGTTCAGCGCGGCGAATTCGAGCACGCGAAAAATCCCACCGAGCGCGACAAAGCCAGCTACATGCCCGAAAACTTCATGCCCATCGAAGCCTCCGGCAAGCTCTCGCTGATCGGTGACGACCGCGTAATCGCGCCAGGCGTCGAATTGATCCGCACGCCGGGCCACAACGCCGACATGATGTGCGTCAGGCTTCACGGCGGAGGCAAAGCGGCTTTCCTCTTCGACGATCTGATTCCGATGACCACACATCTTCCGCTGCCTTGGATCATGGGCTACGACCTTTACCCGCTGCAGACGCTCGAAAATAAAAAGAAATGGATTCCGCAGGTAGTGCAGGGAGAATGGCTTGCGCTGTTTGTGCACGATCCGCACGTGCCGTCGGCCTACCTCCGCGAGCGCGAAGGAAAAATCGAAATCGAACCCGTGAAGGTAGACTGATAAACAAGGTGAACGAGCGAATGGCGAAAGCGAAGAAGCGCAAAAAAAACACCGAGCCAATCCGCATCGGCATCATCGGCGGCAGCGGCCTCTATTCCATGGCGGGACTCACTGCCACTCGCGAAGTCCGCGTCAAAACTCCGTTCGGCGATCCTTCCGATGCATTTGTCACCGGAACGCTCGAAGGCCGCCGCGTAGCATTCCTCGCGCGCCACGGGCGCGGCCATCGCCTCACCCCCAGCGAAATCAATTATCGCGCCAACATTTTCGCGATGAAGCTTCTGGGCATCGAGCGAATCATTTCCGTCAGCGCCGTCGGTTCGCTCCGCGACGATTTGCCGCCGCTCGATTTCCTCGTGCCCGACCAATTCTTCGACCGCACGCGTCTCCGCGTCGCCACGTTTTTCGGCGGCGGAATCGTCGCACACGTCGGGTTCGACAAGCCCACCTGCACGCATCTTTCCGCGCATCTCGCCGAAGCCTGCGAGCATGTCGGCGTCAAAGCGCATCGCGGCGGAACGTACGTCTGTATGGAAGGTCCGCAGTTCTCGACGCTGGCCGAGTCGCATACCTACCGCCAGCTCCGCTTCGATGTAATCGGCATGACCAACCTCACCGAAGCAAAGCTCGCGCGCGAAGCAGAAATTTGTTACGCGACGATCGCCATGATCACCGACTACGATTGCTGGCATCCGCAGCACGATGCCGTCACGCTCAACGAGATCATCGCAAACCTCAATCGCAACACGGACAACGTTCAGCGCGCGCTGCGTGAGGCTGTCCGCGAAATCCCCGAGGATCGCGGCTGCAAGTGCGCCTCCGCGCTCGCCCACGCGATTCTCACCGATCGCAAAATGATTCCGGCGGCAGCAAGAAAGCGCCTCGCCCCGATCGTGGGCAAATACCTATCGTAGTCCGGAGAATTCATGTCACTGCTCGTCGTAGGTTCGGTTGCGTTTGACGGAATCGAAACGCCTTTCGGCAAAGTCGAGCGCACGCTCGGCGGCGCAGCAAGTTATTTCGCGCTCGCGGCAAGTCACTTCACTCCCGTTCGCGTCGTCGGAATCGTAGGTGACGACTTCACCGACCGCGACAAAACCACCCTCCGTGGTCGCGGCGGAAGAATTGATCTCGAAGGCCTCGAACACGCCCCCGGCAAATCGTTCTTTTGGGCCGGCCGTTACAACCAGAACATGAACGAGCGCACCACTCTCACCACCGACCTCAACGTTTTCGCAAACTTTCAACCCAAGCTCCCCAAATCCTACCTCGACACTTCGTTCATCTTTCTCGGAAACATTCAGCCCACGCTGCAGCTCTCCGTGCTCCAGCAGGTGAAGCGTAAGCCCGTGCTCGTCGGCCTCGATTCCATGAATTACTGGATCGAACGCACCGGCAGCGAACTCCGCGAGACGTTGAAGCACATTCACGTCCTCGTCATCAATGACGACGAAACGCGCCAGCTCACCGGCGAGCACAACCTCACCCGCGCCGCTCGCGATATTTTCAAGATGGGTCCGAAAATCCTCGTCATCAAGCGCGGCGAACATGGCGCGCTCCTCGTCCATCGCGATTTTCTTTTTGCCGCGCCCGCCTACCCGCTCGACGAAGTCCACGATCCCACCGGCGCAGGCGATAGTTTCGCCGGCGGATTCATGGGCTATCTCGCGGGCACCGGCCGCGTGAACGAAAAATCGCTTCGTCGCGCCATGATTTACGGCTCCGTGATGGGCAGCTTCGCGTGCGAACGCTTCGGCGTCGAGCGCCTCACCACCCTGCGGCTCAGCGAGATCAAGGCGCGGGCTCGCCGCTTCTCAAAGCTCACTTCGTTCACGCTGTGACCGGCGCGCGCAACCGAATTGCCCCGGCCCGTTGTAGAATCGCGCCGTCGCAAGTCCGGAGGTGCCATGCTGCATGACTTGAACACGATGATCGTCGGCCGGCTTCTTCTCGCGGCGTTGCTCGGCGGTGCCGTTGGACTCGAGCGCGAACTTCGCCACAAGCCGGCTGGTCTTCGCACCATGATGTTGATCTGTATCGGCGCGGCGCTTTACACCATCATGTCTTACGCGATGGCTTCCGAAGTAGGCGGAGATCACACGCGCATTGCCGCGCAAATCATTCCCGGCATCGGCTTCATTGGCGCAGGCGTCGTAATTCGCGAGCGCGGCTCCGTCACAGGGATCACCAGCGCGGCGACGATTTTCGTGATCGCCAGCGTAGGCATGTCCATCGGCGCCGGCTTTTTGATGACCGCGATTTTCACCACGTTGCTCCTGCTCGTCTCGCTCGTAATTCTCGGCCTCGTGGAAGATCGTACAGGCCTTCATACCCGCGTTCTCACGTTCACCCTCACCCCGCCATCGAGCGATCCAAGCATCGTTGACCGCGTTCATCAGATCGTCCAGGAAGTGAAAGTTTCTGCTCAGCGCTGGAAGACTCACCGGTCGCCGGACGGCAAGGCGGTCGTCGAATTCGACGCCGACGTCACCACACCGCAGGAGCGCCAATTGCTTCAGCGTCTTGCCGACTTGAACGTGCACTGCGAAGCTCGTCCCGTGGCTTCCTAGCATTGATAGATGGGATTGCGGGCCAACCAATCCCGCGCCAGGCGAATCCGAGTTGACGGTCTCGGCGGCGGGTGCTATCAATTCAATGGCACGTGCTGCCGGGCCGATTTCGAATACGCTTCGGTTGTCCTCGCGTTCCCAGCTGCGGATCCCGAGCGGCTTCGGGGTTCCCGAGATGAATTCAGGAGGAATTGCTTGACACGTTCGCGCTGGACTGCGGTCGCCCTGCTGGCCTCGATGGCGCTTTTCCTCAGCAATTGCTCGAGCAACACGCTGCCCACGCCGACGCCCGTTCTTACCACGATCTCTCCGGACAGCATTACCGCGGGGAGCGCCGACTTCACCCTGTTCATGAGCGGAACCGGATTCTCGAAGATTTCCGTTGGCTTCCTGGACGGCACGATGCGCGCCACCACATTCAATTCGGTCACAAGCCAGCTCGAGATGTCCATCACGGCCGCCGATGTTGCCGATCCCGATTCGTCCGTGCAAATAACGGTGGTGAATCCGGCTCCCGGTGGAACCTCCAATGCCGTAACGTTCATCGTCAATCCGGTGGCCAACGGCGCGCCCGCGATCACGGGTTTCACGCCGCCCAGTGCTGCTGCAGGAAGCATGGGTCCGTTCTCTGTAAGCGTTGCCGGGATGGGTTTCGTCCCAACTTCCGTCGTGAGTTGGAACGGAAGTCCTCGCCCGACCACCTTCGTCAGTTCTACGCAGTTGACGGTCGATTTTACGGCTCAGGATCTTGCAGCAATGGGATTTGGCAGCGTAGCAGTCTCCAATCCCGCGCCCGGTGGCGGCGTCTCTCCTTCGAAGGATTTTCCGGTCAACTAGGGCTGGCGCTCCTCGTGAGCCGTCCGAGTTCACCTACCGTCCGGATGTAAACGCCCCTCTTCCCGCTTCTGGACTCGCCTGCCAAAATTCCTTATTCTCGTTTGCGCCACATGCCCCAACCTCTTAAGCCGCCTGCGCTGCGCCCTGGTGACGCCGTCCGCATTCTTTCGCTATCGAGTCCCGTGGCGGAAGAGCGCGTGAAAAAAGGCTCGGAGGAATTGGCTCGTCTCGGTTTCGACGTGAGGATCGACAGCGAACGCGTGCTCGCGCGACACGGATTCTTCGCAGGGACCGCGGAGGAACGCGTGGCGGCGCTGAAATCGGCGATTGCCGAGCCTGAGACGAGCGGCATTTTCTGCACCCGCGGCGGCTACGGCGCAAATTATTTGCTCGACGGGCTCAGCTTCGCGCTTGCGTCGCCAAAGATTTTCTGCGGCTTCAGCGATATCACTTCGCTCCACGTTTTTCTCTGGCAGAAGTTTCGCTGGGTCACATTCTATGGCCCGATGGCGGCGGCAGGACTCGATCGCGGCGCAGCCGCTTCCGAAGGATACGATCGCGATAGCCTGGTTCGAGCGCTCACCGAAACAAAACGCGGTTGGTCGGTGGATTTAAGAGGTGTGCCGCTTTCGCCGGGTTCGGCGGAAGGCACGCTTCTAGGCGGCTGCCTGAATCTCATCGAAGCGACTCTCGCAACTCCCTGGGAACTCGATACGCGCGGCTCGATTTTGATACTCGAAGACCGCGCGATGAAGCCCTGGCAGGTGGATCGCGCGCTCATGCACTTAAAGCAGGCCGGAAAATTCAGCGGCGTCGCCGGCGTGATTTTCGGCGACTTTCCCGAAAGCGACCCGCCGCCGGGAACCGAGAGCGTGAAGGACGTCGCCCTCCGGATTCTCGGCCCGCTCGGCTTTCCGGTCGCCTGGGGCTCGCCGGTAGGGCACACTTCGCGTCCCATGCTCACGCTACCGCTCGGCGTTCGCGCGCGTCTATCGACGGACGGCCAAACCGCGCTCGAAATTCTCGAGCCGGCATGCTTGAGCTGATTTTTTGGTAGCCCGGCGAGTTGCCGGCTGGTTTGATTTTCATTGTTTGAGGAGACTGCCATCTCGACTCGCGCCGGCAAGAACGCAGAACATATTCACCTGCTCGGCATCGCCGGCGCCGCCATGGCTCCCGTTGCGGGCATGCTCAAGGAGCGCGGCTTCCATGTAACGGGTACCGACGTGAACGTCTACCCGCCGGCCTCCACGCTTCTCGATTCGCTCGGGATCCGCTGGAACGAAGGCTTCCGCGAGGAAAATCTCCGTCCTGTTCCGGATCTGGTTGTGATCGGCAACGTAATCGCGCGCGGAAATCCTGAGCTCGAAGTGATTCTCGACGAAAAGATTCCGTACTGCTCGATGCCGCAGCTCCTCGAAGATTATTTCATCGCCGGCCGCACCTCGCTCGTCGTCGCCGGTACGCACGGGAAGACGACCACCACCGCCATGCTCGCCTGGATCTTTCATGTCGCCGGAAGGCGGCCCGATTTCCTCGTGGGCGGCGTGGTTCCGAATTTCAACGACCGCAGCTACGGCCTCGGCGGCGGCGAAGAGTTCATCATCGAAGGCGACGAATACGAGACCGCGTTCTTCGACCGTGGCCCAAAATTTCTGCACTACCATCCCGATGAATTGATTCTCACGTCGCTCGAATACGATCACGCCGACATCTACCCGAATCTCGAATCGATCGCGCTGCAGTTTCGCCGCCTCGTGAATCTTGTGCCCCGAAAAGGACGCATTCTGATTTGGGGCGGGAGCGCGGATTTGAAAGCGGCCGCCGCGAAAGCCTTTTGCCCGGTGGAAACATTTGGGCTCACGCCGGATTGCGATTGGCTTGCCGGTGACGTCGCGTGGAACGACAATGCCACGGAATTTCGCGTCGCGTATCGAGGCAAAGAAGTCGCGCGCGTCCGAATGCCTGTCGCCGGAACGCACAACGTGCTCGACGCACTCGCCGCAATCGCCATCGCCCACGGGCGTGGCGTCGAAAACGAAGCGATTCAGCGCGCCCTTTCCACATTTCAAAGTGTGCGCAAACGCATGGAAATCAAAGGGGAAGAGAATGGCGTGCTCGTCGTCGAAGATTTCGCGCATCACCCCACTGCGATTCGCATGACGCTCGAAGCCGCCCGCACTCGTTGGCCCGCCCGCAAGCTTTGGGCCGCCATCGAGCCGCGTTCGAACACCATGCGCCGCAAGATTTTTCAGGATGTGTTGCCGGAATCGCTCGCAGTCGCCGACGCAGTCGCGATTGGGCCCGTAAATCGCGCCCAGTTGCTCGCGGACGAAGATCGCTTCTCGCCCGATGCCGTTGCCGAAGCAATTCGCAAACACGGAAGATCTGCCCAGGCATTTGTTTCTGCCGATGCAATCGCGGATCATTTCGCGGACAATGCGAAATCCGGCGATCTGGTGATGGTCATGTCCAACGGAAGTTTTGATGGGCTCAGCGGCAAACTGCTCGAAAGATTGAAATCTCGCTCGGGAGTGCGTGGATGACGCTGTCAAGATTTTCTGTGCGTACGTTCTTGCGTTGCTCTGCAAGGCTGTCGATCGCGGTCTTGTTTCTCGCAGCGCGACCTGCCGCTGCGACGATTGAATACAAAGTTTCACTCGCGCATCCCGAAAAGCACAGGTTCGAAGTCGAAATGCGAGTGCCCGTCGCGCCGCCGCAGCAGAATCTGACTGTCGCCATTCCCGCCTGGAATGCGCTGTATCAAATTCGCGATTTTGCGTATCGCGTGCGAGATGTACGCGCGATTTTGCCCGGCTCCGACGGTTCATTCTTTCCGGGGCGCAAACTCGACAAGCAGACCTGGCAGTTTCCGCTTTCGAACACGCCCGGGACCGTGAAAATTGCGTACACCATCGAATGGGACGACGCCGGGCCCTTCAATTCGCAACTGAATGCGCACCACGCGTTCTTGAACTTTGCCGAGACTCTCATGTATGTGCCCGATCGCCGGGCGGAGCCGGTCGAAGTCACGTTTACGGATGTTCCTTCCGACTGGCGCGCAATCGCCGCGCTTCCCGCCGGCGCTGCGCCAAACTCCTTCACCGCGGAGAATTACGACAAGCTCGTGGATGCCCCCGTTGAAATCGGCAAGACGGACCAATTTGAATTCGATGAGAACGGCGCGCATTTTCGCGTGATCGTTGACGGCAAAGATTTCAACAAGCTTGCGCTCGAAGACTCGCTCAAAAAAATCACCGCTTACGAAACGAAGTTGATGGGCGGCCCGCCATTTACGGAGTACACGTTTTTCTTTCATATTGGGCCTTATCCGATTGCGGGCGGCGGCGGGATGGAGCATTCCAACTGCACCGCGATCGGTGCGAGTTCGGTCGAAATGGCCGTCTCGATTGCGGCGCACGAATTCTTTCACGCGTGGAACGTAAAACGCATCCGGCCGCAAAGCCTCGAGCCAGTCGACTTCACCAAGGAACAATATTCGCGCGCTTTGTGGTTTGCCGAGGGGGTCACGAGCACCTACGGCTCGTTTGCGCTTCTGCGCGGCGGCATTTGGTCCAAGGATAATTTTTACAACGATCTCGCGCAGCAGGTTTGCGAACTCCAATCGCGGCCCGCTCACAAATGGCAGAGCGCCGAAGAATCCAGTCTCGATACGTGGTTCGACAAATACGACGCGTACAACAACGCCGACCGCAGCATTTCGTATTACAACAAAGGCCAGCTCCTCGGCGATATGCTCGATCTCGAAATTCGCGAAGATACGGGAAATCACAAATCGCTCGATGATGTGCTGCGCACTCTCAACGACGAATACGCGAAGCAGGGCAAGTTCTACAAGGAAAGCGCCGGGATTCAATCCGTCGTTGAACAAGTCTCCGGGCAGGATTTCGGAAAGTTTTTTCGTAGCTACGTTGCAGGGCTCGACGAAATACCCTACGACCAATTCCTCGAGCACGCCGGACTCTCGCTCAAGTCTGAAATGCGGCAAAGCGCCGACCTCGGATTCGTTCCGGGGCGCTCGCCCTCTGGTGTGATCGTCGCTTCCGTTGCGCCGGGCAGTCCGGCCGAGTCGGCTGGGCTTCGCGCGGATGATGTGCTGATCTCGGTGAACGGCGCGCCCCTGCCAGGCAGGCTCACCCGATGGCTCAACGAGCGCACGCCTGGAGAAACAGTGAAATTTAAAGTTCGGCGCGACGGGCGCGAAATCGAAATCTCGTTCGCGCTCGTTTCCCGGGAAGCAAACCGATGCACGATCGTGGAGCTGCCCCATCCCACGGAGAAGCAAGCTCGCATCCGCGCTGGGATTCTCCACGGGACAACGGAGTAGCATGGGCCTCGATCGAACCTGCGCGCCCCGGCGATTCAAGCGCCGTCTGAAATCACGACGCGGAAAATGATACGCACCATCGCCGTCGTTCTGTTTCTCGCTTTCGCGCTTCTGTTCGTTCTGCCGTTCCTCATTCTGTGGAGTTTGATTGTCGGCAGCCCGAACACGATGTACGAAGTCGCGATGAAAACGGTGCGCGCGTCCCTGCGCATCGCGAAGATTAAAGTCCGGATCGAAGGCCTCGAGAATATTCCGCCCGCCGTTTGCATCTTCGCGGCGAATCACATTTCGAATGTCGAACCTCTCGCGTTCGTCCCCGCAATTCCCAGGCGCGTGTCGCTGCTCGTGAAAAAAGAGTTGTTTCGCATCCCGATCTTTTCCACCGCCATGCGCATGGCGAGGTTCGTTCCGGTCGATCGCGGCGACAAAGAATCGGCCGCTGCGAGCATCGATGCTTCCGTCGGCGTTCTGCGGGACGGGCTTTCGTTCGCTGTCTATCCCGAAGGCACGCGAAGTCCCGACGGGCGTTTGCGGCCATTCAAGAAGGGAACTTTCGTGATGGCGATTCAGGCGGGAGTTCCGATTGTCCCGGTTTCGATTTCCGGCGCCCAGCACCTGATGCGAAAAGGGGAGTGGACGATGCGTCCGGGCGAGATCACCGTGCGGTTTGGGCCGTCCGTGGACGCCTCGGGGTACACGATGGACCGGCGCAACGAATTGCGCGCGCGCGTCGAGGAACTTGTCGCCGCGGGATTGCCGGAGGACCAACAGCCGGCTGCGACTGCAAGTGACGCAGCGGCGAGCTCGCAATCGCGTTAGCGAGGGGAGGTTCTGAAAATGAAAAAAACTTGCTTCGCTACACTGTGGTGCGTGGCGCTTTTCCTTGTGCCTGCCGTCGCGCAGGAATCGCACGAACAGCTTCTGCGCCATTGGGCGTATGAAAAAAATCTTCCGCTTAGCGTGAAGCAAGCGGGCGTCGAGGAGCGAGATGGCGTAAAGATTTATGACATTTCCTACGAAAGCCCCGTCGCGGACCGAGCGAAGGCCGTTGGTCCGAATGGCGGAATCGTCACCGCGTACCTCGTGGTTCCGTCGGGCGAGGGGCCGTTTGCCGCTGTGATCTACGGCCACTGGTGTATGCCCGGGTCCGAGAAGGAAAACCGCACGGAGTTTTTGGACGAGGCGATCGTGCTGGCGCGCTCCGGTGTGATTTCTCTTTTGCCTGATCATGTGATCGTGCATCCCGGATTCGTCGCCGACAATTCGCCCTTGAACGAGCAGCAAGTTGCGGTGGAAGTGCAGCAAGACGTGAATCTGCGGCGGGGCGCCGATCTTCTCCTCGCGCGAACGGATGTCGATCCCGCGCGGCTTGCATACGTGGGACACAGTTGCGATGCGGCGGCGGGCGGATTCCTGAGCGGAATCGACAAGCGATTCAAAGCTTTCGTCTTGATGGCGGGCGTCCTCTCGGACGAGGTCGACATGAAATCGAAATCGTTTCAAGACTACCGGCAAAAAGTGGGCGCGGAAAAGTTCGACGCCTTCGTGGCGAAGTTTTCGTGGACCGACGCCGGAAAATACGTCGCGCACGCTGCGCCTGCCGCTGTATTTCTTCAGTATGCGACCGACGAGCCGTTCATGACTCCGGAGATGGACAAGCAATACTTCGCAATCGTCAGCGAGCCCAAGAAATTCAAGCTGTACCAAGCACAGCATGCGTTGAATGCGGAAGCCACGCGCGATCGGATTGCATTCCTCGCGGAGCAGCTTTCGTTCAAGGCGCCCGATCCGAAAGCTGTGGCGGCGATTCCCGCGCTCGTCCAACCGCCGTGGCCGAAAGACGCGCCGTAGCTCAGCGCGGGGTGTTCGGTTTTGAAGGCGATCATTTCGATTCGTTCGACGCTGCGTCCCGCCGAAGCATGGCGACTTCGTCGCGGAGGTCGCGCAAATCCTTTTGCAATTCCGGCAGGCGATTGAAGACCGCGATGGATTTGCGCCACGCGAGATTGTCCATCGCTGGGTAGCCGGAGTAGAGGGCGCCGGCGGGAACGTCGCCGGGGACGCCGCTTTGAGCGGTGAGCGTGGCGCCGTCACCGATCGTGAGGTGGCCGGCTGCGCCCACTTGCCCCGCGAGAATGCATTTGTTTCCCACGCGCGTGGTGCCTGCGAGGCCCACCTGGCCGCAGAGCAGAGTGTCTTCACCGACTTTCGAGGCGTGTCCTACCTGCACGAAATTATCGAGCTTGGTGCCGCGGCCGATGTACGTTTCGCCGATGGTGGCGCGATCGACGGCGCTGTGCGCCTGGATTTCAACATCGTCGCCGATGATCGCGATTCCAGACTGGCGCATTTTGTACCAGGTGCCGTCGAAGTTGCGGGCGAAGCCGAAACCGTCGCTGCCGATCACCACGCCGTTTTGCAGCAGAACGCGATGGCCGATGCGGCAGTGTTCGCGAACCGCGGAGTGCGAGTGCGCAAAAAAATTGTCGCCGATTTTTGCGCCGCGATAAATCGCAACAAAACTGTGAAGCACGGCGTTGCGTCCGATCTCCGCTTCCTCGTCGATGTAGCAGTAGGGGCCGATGTGCGCGCCCTCGCCGATCTTCGCGGATTTCGCGATGATCGCGGTGGGATGGATGCCGGCAGGGAACTCGAGCGCGGGATGGAACAACTCGATGGCGCGCGCGAAATCGAGGTAGGGATTGGCGGAGCGCAGCGCGGCCATGCGCACCGGGCCGGCGTCCGGCGCGACGAGGATCGCGGAGGCGTGGGTGGTCTCGACGGCGGGACGGTACTTGCGATTCGCGAGGAAGGTGAGGTCGCCCGGCGCGGCGTCCTCGATTCCGGCGACGCCAGTGATTTCGATGTTGGGGTCGCCCTCGAGCGAGCAGCCGAGTTTTTGGGCGATGTCGCGAAGCTTCATGGTGCGATCTCCTTGAACCGTACACACATGTCACCGGTGTAAGCCCGATAGAACCCTATCGGCGCGGGAGTGCTGGATACTTTCGGGCCGGGTGGTGGGCTGGCGAGTGACACGATTGAGGACGATAGCAGAGTAGAGTCACGGGCTGGACGGAAAAAATGGACTGAGGGCGCGCAATGTATTCGTGACTAGAATTTCTCAATTGCTCGCCATGCGGGAAGGAAAACAATTCACAACGCAACACGGCGAACAACTACAAGGCCGCGCAACCCCGGCGCTTTACAAACCAAACTCGCGCTACCCGCAAATTCCAAGCCGAGTGTTCGAAGGCAACCGAAATCCCGCAGGCGATGCCGGACGAGAACTCCAGAGCGAACTGGCCAGGTGGACTCATCAGGTAGAACCGGTCGCCGATGGAAGGTTCGGAGATGCGACACGAAAAAGTGGCATACCAATTAGGAAGCATCCCACGAATTCTTCGAAAACTCACCGCTACTCCGAACTCACGGCCCTAACCCGACCTTGCGGACTAATTCCTGGTATCGAGAATCGGATCGAAAGTCGTCGAACGCGACATCCGTGGCTATGGCCGTCATGGCTTCCGAACGCTCCTGGTAGGCCCGATCGAGGTACTGAAATGTTCTTGCGCCATCACCAAGCCCGGCGTAGATGAGAGCCGTTTCATACGGACGAAGGAATTGGTTGGCCGGGCGTTGATTGATAGTCGCTAATATCGCAAGAGCATCATGCGTCCTGCCGCTCACAGCGTATGCATATCCCAAGTATCCGTGGGCCGAGTCACCGGCTCGCTCAAACTCCGCGGCACTCTCCCGATACCGGTGTTGCTCCAGGAGTGAGTAGCCCAGAGACCAGTGAACACCCGGGGAATTGGGCTCGATCTCGAGTGCCTCTTGAAAATGGCGAGCTGCCTCGTCTCTGCGCCCGATCCGAGCGAGGACCATTGCCAAATGCGCGTGGTGCAGCCCTCCCACCGGATTCAGCTCGATGCACTTCGAGAATTCACGAATCGCGTCGTTCGAATGTCCTAGCATCACCGAATACCAGCCCATCGCGTGATGCGCCATCTCTGAGCTTGGCTCCAGATCAATCGCCCTCTGGAACTCCTTTCCTGCACCCTCCCAGTCCCACTCGTAATCCTCCAGGATTGAGCCTAAAGCTATGTGCCCTCCAGAGAACGATGAATCGATCTCGACGGCCTTCAATGCCTCCACTTTGCCCTTTGGCATCCCCTCTGAGGCAGGTGTTTCCCCGTCAGTCACCAGCCAGTCGAACGCGATCGACAACCCGGCGTGGGCAGGGGCGTATGTCGGGTCTTTCGCGATTGACTCACGAAGGTACTCGACACATTTGTGCAAGTTGCCGCTTGTCTCTTGCAGGCACAGATACGATCCCTTCAGATAAAGTCGGTATGCTTCAGGATCGATCTGCCGCGCGTCCCTTAGTTTGCCGCTCCCTCGTGAAGCGACCGTTCCTTCGATGATTTCTGTCACACCCTGCGCTAATTCTCGTTGCACCTTCAAGATATCGCGCAGATCGCGGTCGTATTCTTGCGCCCACAGGTGGCGATCGTCGTGAGCATCAATGAGTTGCACCGTCACCCGGACCCGATCTCCGGCCTGCAGTGCTGCGCCTTCCACGATCAAGTCTGCGTTGAGTTCGCCGGCGATCTGAGGCACGGACTTACTGGATCCGGAGTAGTTCCTTATCGATGTGGCCGAAAGTACCTGTAGGGAGCCGGCGCGCCCCAGGTCGGTGATGATCTCGTCGGTAATCCCATCGCTGAAATACTGCTGATTTGGATCGCCGCTGAGATTTTTGAACGGCAAGACGGCGATGCGATTCCCAATCGGCCTTCGCCCGCCGATATTTGCATAGTGCCGCCATGCCAGATACCCGGCAGCAAGCAGAAGAGTTAAAACACAGACCATCGCGAGTCCTCGCAACTTTTGAGGGCGTGGGTCAGGCGCGATCGGCGGCGCGGCTTCCTGAATCGTCCGCTCGGAAGCGCTCGGATGCAAAGCGCCGATGAATCGGTATCCGTGGCGTGGGAGGGTTTCAATGTAACGGGGTGTTTCAGCGGAGTCGTCGAGGGCCTCTCGAATGCGGGCGATTGCCTTGTTCAAGGCGTGGTCAGTGTCGCCAAAGGATTGACTGGGCCAGATTCGCGAGCGCACCTCCTCACGGGTCACGACTTCGCCCCCGCGCTCGAGCAGGATCATGAGTACCTGGAGGGGTTGGCCCCGCAGTCGCACCCGCATCCCGGCTTTGCGCAGTTCCCCCGTATGCGTATCCGCTTCAAAAACGCCGAAACGGATGAGGCGGGGAATCCGGTTGGAGAGCGCATCTTTCATTTTCGAAGACTGCGTAAGACGGAGGGCGAGTGTAACACAGCGATTAAGTGCGGAATAGAGAACTGCAAGGCATTTCAGATCAATAACATGCCTGGGGACACAACTGGGATTGAAAGGGAATTGACGTTCGTTGTGAACCCGCAGAAACCTGTTCCCGCAAACGGCAGTCTGACTCGATTCATTCGAAAAGGAGAAAAGATGAGAACCAAATTGAACATTTTCCGGGCAATTCGCAGCGGACGGTTCTTCGCGCTTGTTGCATTGGTAGGATTGAGCCTTCTGTCCACCGCTTCTGGCGTCAGGGCCGGGGGTTGCGCACTTACATCCAAAATGGGAACGGCCTCCTCCCTCCGCTTCGTGAGCCCCCACGGTGATAACGATCAAGAAGGGGAGAACTCGAACCTGCCTCGTTCCATCGTTGGTTTGTGGCATCTCAATTACACGGCTGAGACTGAATCCGGGGCTCCTATTTTCCCACCCGTCCCCTTCCTGTTCGCCGAAACCTTTAAGATGTGGCACGCGGACGGAACTGAATTTGAAAACGCGGTCAAGCCTCCCACGGGTAATAACATCTGCTACGGCGTCTGGAGGGATCTAGGCAACGGCAGCGTCAAGCTGCATCATATCGGTCTGATGTTCGATTCCATGGGCAACCTTTCAAACATCTTTACCGTGGACGAAAAAAACACGGTTGCACGCAACGGCAAAACCTACAGCGGCACCTTCGATTTTAAGCTCTGGCCCCCCAGCTTCGAAGCCGTCGGCGTCGGAACCCCCATCGCGGAAGCCACAGGATCAACATCGGCTACTCGCATTACCGTTGATTGATCAGCACCCATCCTCAAAAATTGCATACCGCAACCCGTGGCGAAGGCGATGGCAGCTACATCGCCTTTACCACCGCTCCGTTGCTTTCGCGAGTTATGACGGGGTGAGACAGTCGAGCGCGAGGTTGTGCCGTCGCGGCTTTCGGCAATGTCTCGTTTATGTAGGACCAACCGGCGTGTGCGCGCGGGATCGGTTCGCGCCTTTTCGATCTAAATTTGTCAAAGCCCCCTCTGCAGGCCACAATATCTTGTGGTTCGCGGCAGCACTCGCGGGTTTGCGTTCGACAAGAGCGGCGAGGAGACCGGAATGGCGGATTCGCGCACTGACGGAAGAATTGACTGGAAGAAGCACGGGATACGGATTGTTCGCAGCGGGGAGTTGGATACGAACACCCCTCAGACGCGGGGGATGACTCGCGCGGAGGCGATTTCGTTTGCGCGGGTGGGGGCGCAGAAACTTTGGGCCGGGACTGTGACGGTTCATCCGCGGGCGAAGACGGGGCCGCATCATCACGGGGAACTCGAGACGGTGATCTACATTGTGAGCGGACGCGCGCGGCTTCGTTGGGGCGACAAACTGGAGTTTGTCGACGAAGCGGGTCCGGGAGATTTCATTTACGTGCCGCCGTTTGTGCCGCACCAGGAATTGAATGCGCGGAGCGATATGCCGGTGGAGGCTGTGTTGGTCCGCAGCGGGCAGGAGCCGATTGTGGTGAATCTGGATATTCCGAGCCCGGAGGATGCGCCTGAGGAGGGGGAGGCGGATCCATTTCATTCGGGGTCGGGATCAACATTAGTGAGTTAACTCGATCCGGGGGCGCGGCAAAATTATCCTCAATTCGCATGCCCGGCGAAGAAGGGCTTCCGGCCAAACTTCAATTCTGGAATGGCGGCGAATGAAGAGGAGCCTCAAGCAACTCTACGAGCCTTGGAATTATGTCAGTTTTGTGTGCCCGAAGTGCGGGTCGCCGATCTCATACTTCGAAGTTAAAATTAGCTTCGGACGAGGATATGTTACGAACGACTTCAAATGCTCTGCCTGCGAGTCCGTGCTCTGCGTTTCCCGCAGTTATCTTTGGTCGGTCTTCTTAGGCACTCTTGCGTTAGCTTTCGGAATCACGTTCGCCATGAGAGTTCGGCCATGGTGGCTGTTCGCGGTGGTGGCATTTGTCGCATGGTTATTTGTTTCGTGGTTGGCAGGGATGTACATAAAGTGGCTGTTTCCACCGAAAATCTACTGTGGCGATGACTCTCTAACCAGTCGTAGCTAATAGGCGGGAGCCCATTCGTGCTTGAGAGGGCGCGGCCCCGCGACATCGTTCGGGCGCACAAATCGCGCATCCCTCGCGCCGGGGTGCTTCGGTTTTATTCGGGGTTGGAAGTTCCTCGAGATCAGGGTCGCTGAACCGAAATGAAAGCAAAGTCAATCGCAGCCAATTTAAAGCTGATCGTGAAGAGTTGCATTGTTGCGGCCGGAACGTTGTACCTCGTATCGTGCTTGAGGTATTTGCCCTACAGTCCAGCGCGAGATTTGGTTACCGATGTCCTGGCGATGCCCGGTGGGCTTGTGGGTGGGGTTTTCTATCCGGGGGGAGTTCACGGTGACGACGCGGTGCGTTGGGCTCAGGTAGTCATCCTCTCAAATGAACTTTTTTATTCGAGCGCCTGGTTCTTCGCAATAAAGCTGTGGCGCCGAAATAAAGATGCTAAGCGGAAAAAGCTAGTCAGCCGGCTGATGGCATTTCGTCCCGTGCTGGTGCATGGACGCGCCAGCGGTTATCTAAACCTCTTCGACGAATTCATGCGTGAGACTGAGCTTGGGAGTGCGCTCAATCTCATTTGTGATTTCATGTTGGAACCAGATTCTCCGAAAATCGATGCGGCAACCATCGATCGGATTGAGAACTTGCACTCGACGTTGGAAATGGAAGATGACTGCGTCAAAAGGCTGCGACGAGAGAAGCTGGCATGAAGCTCGAATTTCGCAAGACAGTGCTATTCGTTGAAAAGTTTGGGTTGGGCGGAGGTGGCGGGGCGAATCGCGTGGTGTGCCGCGGGCGATCCGAACCCGTTTCATTCGACGCCGGGATCGTCATAGTATGGTTTGTTGCGCGCGATCTGCCAGACACAAGTTGCATTCAACTGTGGTCTTTGGGGGATTAGGTGTCTGTCGAACAACTCGACGTCGTCGATATAACAAGCGTGGACGTGCGGACCGGGCACGTTGTCCTCACGATTAGTGACCACCTTGATTGGACCGACGTTGTCCGGCATCAAGTCATATTGCAGAAGAAACTCAATGCGTACCTCGCGTTCGTGGAAAGCGGCGGGTTACTGAAACAGTTCCCGGATGCACGAGGCCGTCCGGTCAGGCTGAACATCGTGTTCAAGTTTCTGCCCAACGAAAGTGGTATTGAGTTTTTAGATCGAGCGAGGTTTGTTGTAAGCGAAGCGGGCCTTGAACTGACACATGAAGTATTGGCCGAGGCGCCGGATTCGAAATCCTCGTAGCGTACGCAGCGGGCAGGTACCGATTGTGGTGAATCTGGATATTCCGAGTCCGTAAGAGGAACGCGGCGGGTCGGAACCTGACGCGTTTCATTCGGGGGCGGGGTTTTAATGAAGGGGTTCTTCGTTGTATTCGTGACCGTTCTAACGATGACTTGGCTTGGCACTCGAGCCACACGTGCAAGCGCGCATCAGTTAGGAAACGAATGGGTATTTCCTGCAATCCGGCCCGTTCACTGGATATTCGGCGCAGCCTTGGCGCTTGGTGTCTCATTTGTATTCTTCGGTTTCCGAGGGCCGCAGGCAGATCGACTGGTTACAGTAGTCGGTGGCCTATTGTTTGTTTTCTTCCCTATTACAGCGTGGCCAAAGGCCATCTACGCTTCATCAAACGGACTTCGCGAGCGCACTTGGTATGGAGGTTGGCGGACCCAAGCTTGGTCGCAAGTTTCCGAAGTGAACGAGAAGCGTGATGGTTCTATCGTGGTTCGCGGCACGAACGGGAAGATTGTCTTCTCGCCTTATCACGCCGACCGGGAACGATTTCTGTCTGAAATTTCTCGACATTCCAAACTGAACGTTAAACGAGTGCAGCAAATCGCTTGATCGTGAGTCGCAATCGTGCCTGAGAGGGCACGGCCTCGCAACGCCTTCCGGGGCGCACACATCGCGCATGCCGTGCTCGCAACGGGAGACCGCAGTTCTATTCCGTGAAGAGTTTCGGTTGGGCGGCCGTCGCTGCGGCGCGCGAATCCCGAGGGGTGCGGCGGGCGATGCCGACAACGCCGAGGACTTTCATTTCGGCGAGGGCGGAGCGGGGGATGAACATGCGGAGATTGTTGCCGTGGAGATCGGGCGGGCGTTAGCTGGACGCCTGTGTCGAGGATGTCGAGGAGGTCGTTTGCGACGATGCCTTCCATGACGTCGTCGTCGCGGAAGCGGAGGCGGACCCAGAGGCCGTCGAGCTTGGGGCGGCTGAGGAAGGTCTTGCGCTCGGGGGCGAAATCGTCGGTGAATTCGCGGACGAAGTAGACGGATTTGACGTCGTCGAGGGCGAGGGAGCGGTGTTCGCCGTCGAGGGTGAGGAGGTCAATGGTTTCGGCGCGGCCGAGCGAGAGGGGGTTGAGGTAGCCGCGGATGGGCGTGCGGTCGAGGAGAAGCACGACGACCTTCTTGTGAGTAGAGGAGGCGGAGGCGCGGGTTTTTGCGGCTTGAGCCACAGAAATGGGGCCTTTTCGGGGAGAATGTTGCTAAGTTCCCGAATGTTATGTTATCCTTACGCGATTTTTTGTCAAGTTATTGGTGTTTAAAGGGTTAGCAGGGAGCTCCCGCCGATTGACGGTCAAACGACAGCTCCTAAGATCGGCCTCGGTGATAGCCCTTGTTACCGTTATCAGCCGGATTTGCGGATACTTACGAGATCAACGAGTAGCCCTACTGCTCGGGACGTCACCCGCCGCCGACTCGCTCGTCCTTGTCTTCGGAATTCCCAACTTGATACGGCGGTTGTCGGGGGAGGGTGCGCTTGGGGCGGCGTTCATCCCGGTGTTTACCGGGTACCTGAGGGACAAGCCGAGGGCGGAGGCCTGGGGGCTGGCGCAGAAGGTGTTTTGGGATATGGCGGCGGTGCTGGGGGCGCTGTCGGCGCTGGGAATCGTGTTCTCGAGGCAGGTAGTGCGGATTTTTACGCTTTTTTCGCACGACCCGGCGCAGTGGGACCTGGCTGTGTTTTTGAACCGGATCGTGGTGCCGGCGGTGTTCTTCATCGCGCTCGCGGGGATTGCGGCGGCGGTGCTGAACAGTTTTCACGTGTTCGGGCTGCCGGCGTCGACCTCAATATTCTTCAATCTGGTGATGATTCTGTTTTCGTTTGGAATCGTGTACCGGCCGATCATGCGGATGGCGCCGGAACGATTTCAGACGCCGGCGGTGGCGCTGGCGTGTTCGTTCCTGCTGGGCGGGATCATTCAATTTGGGATGCAGGTACCGGCGCTGGCGCGACTGGGCATGCGATTTCGGCCGGAGTTTTCGTTGCGCGACCCGGGCGTATTGAAAGTGGGCCGCTTGATGGGGCCGAGCGTTTTCGCGGTGGGCGTGTATCAGATCAATTTCGTGGTGGACCGGGTGTTTGCGACGGCGAACGGGATGCCGGCCGGGAGCGTGATGTCGCTGTACGTGGCGGAACGGGTGATGCAGTTGGCGCTGGGAATTTTTGCGATGGCGATGGCGACGGTGATTTTGCCGACGATGTCGCACCAGGCGGCGGCGAAAGATTTCGGGGAAATGAAGCGGACGTTCGGATTTTCGCTGCGGATCGTGTCGTTCATCGCGATTCCTGCGGCGGTGGGATTGATTCTTCTGCGGCAGCCGATCGTGCAGGTGCTGTTCCAGCACGGAAAATTCGTGGCGGAATCGACGGCGCTGACGGCGCGGGCGCTTTTTTATTATTCGCTGGGACTGCCGGCGTTTGCGGCGATCAAGTTGATTACGCCGATGTATTACTCGATGCACGATACGATGACGCCCGCGCGGGTGGGCGCGTATGCGCTGGGAATGAATGTGGTGTTGAACGCGGCGTTTCTGATTTTCTTTTTGCGGTATTTGTCTAACGGGAGCCCGGCGCTGGCGAGCTCGGCGGCGGCGTATTTTAATTTCTTGATGCTGTTTGCGATTTTTCGGAAGCGGCATGGACGGCTGGGAGCACGGGGATTGGCGGCGTCGCTCGGAAAGATGGGGGCTTGCGCGGCGGCGATGGCGGCGGCTTGTTACTGGGGGCTGAAGGTGTCGGGGTTTTCGGCGGCGGAGCATTTCCTGGCGCAAGCGGGGCTTTTGATGGCGATTATTGTGGCGTCGATCGGGATCTATTTCGGGTTGGCGTGGGTGATGCGCTGCGAGGAGTTGGGCGAGGTTTTTATTTTCTTGCGGCGAGCGGAGCGGGGAGTGGCGGGGAGTTAGCCGGGGGACTATGGCGCTGGAAGCGGATGTGCGGGCATTTTTGAGCTATTTGCGAGTCGAAAAGGGCCTTGCGGATAACTCGATCAAGGGTTACCGGCGCGACATGCTGAAGTTCGTGGAATTTATCGGACCTGACAAAATCGATACGCGTGACATTACTCGATCGCATGTCGTCGATTTTTTGCGGATGCTCTATAAGCGGAAGTTGGACGCGCGCTCGGTAGCGCGGAATCTGGTGGCGGTCCGGCATTTTTTCCGATTCTCGCTGATGGAGAGGTTCGTGACGGAAGACCCGTCGGCGACGATCGAATCGCCGAAATTCCGCAAAAGCCTGCCCTATTTCCTGAGCGTTGAGGAAGTGGACCGCTTGCTTGCGCAGCCGGATGTGCTGACGACGGTCGGTCTGCGCGATAAGGCGATGATCGAGCTGATGTATTCGACCGGGCTTCGCGTGTCGGAATTGGTGGGGCTGCAGGTAGACGATTTGCACTTCGCGTCGGGATCGCTGCGTTGCATGGGAAAGGGAAGCAAGGAGCGGCTGGTGCCGGTGGGAAAGCAGGCGCTCGGGGTAGTGGCGACGTATCTCAAGAAATCGCGGCCGAAGCTTTTGGGGGATAAGGCGTCAACGCATTTGTTCCTGAATCAGAGGGGCCGGCAGATGGATCGGGTGCTGTTCTGGAAGATCCTGGGCGGGTATGGGAAGAAGGCGGCGTTGCGGAGGCCTGTGAAGCCGCACACGCTGCGGCATAGTTTCGCTACGCATTTGCTGGACCGGGGAGCCGATCTTCGTGCCGTGCAGATGATGCTGGGGCATTCGGACATTGCGACGACACAGATTTACACACACGTGGTGGAAGAAAGATTGAAGCAGGTTTATAAGGCGCATCACCCGCGCGCCTGAACGGTATTGCGCGGAATTCGCGGAAAGGCGTGAAAGATTATGCCCGATTACATGTACTTGCTGGAAAGTCGGCTGTCGCCGGAGCAGCGCGCGGTGCTGGAGCGCGTGCAGGAGCTCTCGCGCGTGCAGGACGTGAATATTTATCTCACGGGTGGCGCGGTGCGCGATTTGATTTCGGGGCAGCCGATCCGCGATCTGGATTTCACGGTCGAAGGGAATCCGGTGCGGATGGTGCGCGAACTCGAAAAGGGAGGCGCGCGCACGCTTTGGGAGAGCGAGAAGCTGCGGCACTACGAAATGATTTTCGCCGGAGACGTGGACGGTTCCATATCCGGCGCGCGTGACGATGTGTATGAGAAGCCGGGAGCGAAGCCAGAATACCGTTTCTCGGGCGTGATGGAGGATTTGCGGCGGCGCGATTTTTCGATCAACGCGATCGCGATTTCCTTGAACACGCAGTCGCGCGGCCTGCTGCTCGATCCGACGAACGGGCTGGCCGACCTGGAAAAACAAGAAGTGCGGGCGCTGTCGAATCACGCATTCACGAACCAGCCGATCCGGTTGATGCGGATTTTACGCTATTGCGCGCGGATGAATTTCAAAATGGAGTCGCGGACGCAGGAATGGTTCGACCTGGCGATGGAACGCGAACTGCAGACGCATCTGGAACCGGCCGACGTGGGAAACGAGGTGCGTTCGCTGGCGCGCGAAGATAATCCGGTGGCGACGCTGAAGCAGTGGGAGTCGCACGAAATGCTGGAGGCGATTCATCCTCAACTGCAACGGCGAAAACCGGATTACGACAGCCTGAACAAGTTGGCACGGGTGCGAGGGAATTTGGTGGGAGCGGGTTTGCGTCCGCGCCTGAATTTGGCGGTGACGTATTACACGCTCGGGCGGCTGAAGGATCGCGAAGCATCGGCGGCGATGCGCAACATGGAGTTTCGCGCGGCGGAAATCAAGGAAGCGGGGGAGCTGGTTTCGGAAGCGCAGAAAGTGGTGCAGATGTTGAAGGGGCGCAAGACGAATGCGCCGAAGGACGCGTATTTCTACATTGCGTCATTACCCGCGGAGACGCTTGCGTTTATTGAAGTGGAGATGCCGAACCCGAAGGCGATTTCGAAGATTCGAAACTATTTGCAGAAGTGGCGGCCGTTGCGGCTGGGACTTCCGACGGGAGAACTGGACGCGCTGGGCGTGGCGCGCGGGCCGAAGTTCGACAAGATTATGGAGGAGCTGTTCGAATTGCAGTTGCGCGGGCGGGGCCGCGATCCGGAAAGCCGCGTCAAGATACTGAAGAATCTGGCGGGGATAAAGGACGAGCCGAAGAAGAAACCCGAGAAGGAAAAGAAGCGCAAGGGCAAGGAAGCGGCGGCGCCTGAGGTGAAGCACGAGAAGGGCAAAGTGGAGCCTGCGGTTGCGGCGGCAGCGCCGGTGGCTGCGGCGAGCGCGAAAGGCGCTGCGGTGAAGGCGAAAACGAAAACGGCTGGCGGAGCTGCGGCCGCAATCGGAGCAAAGGCGAAAGCGAAGCACGAGCACGCTGCTGAGGAACGCGCGAGCGCGAAGCGCGTGAGTGCGGCGGGAAAGTCGAAAGGGCGCAGCGCGAAATCCCGGAAGCGGTAAGATCGCGGGGAAACTTCTGCGAAAACGAATGGCGCCGGGTGGCGCAGCCCGGTTTCGCAGGTGAATTCTTGATCGCCGATTTTGGGCGCGGCGATTGTTGGTAGCTGATTACCGGCTGCTGGTTTAGAATAGGTTTCGAATGGCTCCCCCGAATTTTGTCCACCTACATTTGCATACGGATTACTCTCTGCTTGACGGCGCTTGTGAAATTGGCGAGCTGACAGCCGAGGCGGCTCGCCGAGGCATGCCCGCAGTAGCCGTCACCGACCACGGAAATCTATTTGCTGCCGCGAATTTCTTCCATCAGGCAGGAACCCACGGAGTAAAGCCGATCATCGGCTGCGAAGTGTATGTGGCGCCGGACAATCACAAAAATCGCGGAGCGGACGCGGAGCGGTCGAACCATCTCGTTCTGCTCGCGGAGAACGAAGAAGGCTACCGGAATTTAATTCAGCTCGTTTCGACCGGATTTCTGGACGGGTTTTACTACAAGCCGCGCGTGGACCACGATTTGTTGCAGCGGCACAGCAAAGGATTGATCGCACTCTCGGCATGTTTGCGCGGCGAAGTGGCGGATGCGCTGGTGGCGGAGAAGTACGACCTGGCGCAAAAAAACGCCTACCGGCTGCGCGACATCTTCGGCAAAGGAAATTTCTTTCTGGAAGTGCAGGACCAGGGAATGGAAATCGAGACGCGAATCAATCGCGATCTCGTACGGCTTTCGCGCGAAACGGGAATCCCGCTGGTAGCTACGAACGATTGCCATTACCTGACGCGTTCGGACTCTCACGCGCAAGAAGTGCTGATGTGCATTCAAACCGGAAAGACGATGAGCGACGGGCAGCGGATGAAGTTTGCCACCGATCAATTTTATTTCAAGACGGCCGAGGAGATGTCCGAAGTTTTCCGGGAGCTGCCGGACGCGGTTTCGCGGACGGTGACGATCGCGGAGCGCTGCAACGTGAAGATCCAGCGCGTCACGAATCCGTTTCCCGAGTTCAAGGTTCCCGAAGGGCACACGACGGATTCCTACTTCGAGAAAGTGGCGCGCGAGGGATTTTTGACGCGCGCGCCATTGCTCGAAAGACAAGCCAAAGAGAACCGGCTGCGTCATCCGATATCGGTATACGAGAGCCGGCTGACTTCCGAACTCGAGATGATCAAGAAGATGCGCTTCGCCGGCTACTTTCTGATCGTCTGGGATTTCATTCACTACGCGCGGGCGCAGGGAGTGCCGGTGGGGCCGGGGCGCGGTTCCGCCGCGGGGAGTCTGGTGAGTTACGCGCTGCATATTACCGACGTCGATCCGCTGCAATACGATCTGCTCTTCGAGCGCTTCCTGAATCCCGAGCGCATTTCGATGCCCGACATTGATATTGATTTCTGCATGCGGCGGCGCGGCGAGGTGATTGATTACGTCCGGCAGAAATATGGAGACAAGAGCGTCGCGCAAATTATCACGTTCGGGACGATGGCGGCGAAGGCGGTGATCAAGGATGCCGGTCGCGCGCTCGATATGCCGTACGGGGAAGTGGATCGCCTGGCGAAGATGATCCCTCCGACGTTGAACATTTCGCTCGAAGAAGCGCTGAAACAATCACCGCAGCTCGATTCGATGCGGGAGAAGGACGAGCGCGTAAAAGAATTGGTAGAAGTGGCGCTGCGCCTGGAAGGGCTCGCGCGGCACGCATCCACACATGCAGCGGGCGTCGTGATCTCGCCGCAGCCGCTCACCGAGATCGTGCCGCTGTATAAGTCAAGCAAGGATGAAATCACTACGCAGTACGATATGAACGCGCTCGAGCGCATCGGCCTGCTGAAAATGGATTTTCTGGGGCTGACGACGCTCACGGTGCTGAGCGACGCGGTGAAGTTGATCAAACAGAACCGCGGTACGGACATCGACCTCGACACGCTGCCCCTCGACGACGAAGTTTCCTACAAGCTTTTCGCTCGCGGCGACACCACCGGCATTTTTCAATTTGAGTCGCACGGCATGCGCGACATTTTGAGGCGCTACCAGCCGACGCGGCTCGAAGACTTGACCGCGCTCAACGCGCTGTATCGTCCGGGCCCCATTCAGGGCGGGATGATTGATGATTTCATCGCGCGCAAGCACGGCAAGAAAAAAGTGACCTACGATCTGCCGGAGCTGCAGGAAATTCTCTCCGAAACGTGGGGCGTAATTCTCTACCAGGAACAGGTGATGCAGATCGCGAATCGCCTGGCCGGGTTTTCGCTGGGCGACGCCGATTTACTACGGCGCGCGATGGGCAAGAAGAAGCACGAGGAAATGGCGGCGCAGCGCGAAAAATTCATTACGGGATGCCTGGCGCGGAAAGTGCCGCAGAAGAAAGCGGAGAAGATTTTCGATCTGATGGCGGAATTCGCGGGGTACGGCTTCAACAAGTCGCACTCTTGCGCCTACGCGCTGCTGGCGTACCAGACGGCGTTTCTGAAGACGCACTACCCGGTGGAATTCATGGCCGCGATGCTGACGTCGGAAACCGGGAACACCGAAAAGGTGGTGAAGTACATCAACGAATCGCGAAGCATGGGAATCACCGTGCTGCCGCCGGACGTAAATTCGAGCGCGATGAATTTTACGCCGGTGGGCGACCAGATCCGCTTCGGTTTGTGCGCGATCAAGAACGTGGGCGAGAATACGGTGACGGGGATTCTGGAAGCGCGCGAGAAGCTCGGCCGGTTCACGAGCGTATTCGAATTCTGCGAGTCTGTGGATACGCGCCTCTTGAACAAGCGCGTCCTCGAAAGCCTGGTGCGCTCTGGCGCGATGGACGGGCTGGGCGCTCACCGGGCGCAGATGATTGCGGTGATCGATCGCGTGGTAGAACGAGCGCAGAAATTGCAACGGGCGCGCGAGGCCGGCCAGCATGGGCTGTTCGGTGGGGGCTCGGCTGCGTCCACTCCGATGCCGGCGGAGGAGCTTCCTGAAGTTGCGGAATGGCCGGAGCACGAATTGCTGGGCGCGGAGTACGCGACGCTCGGGTTTTATATTTCGGGGCATCCGCTCGATAAGTACGCGGGCCGGTTGAAAGATTTGAACGCCATCGAGCTCTCGACCCTGGAGGGGAAGCGCAACGGCGAGGATATCGTGGTGGCGGGGATTATCGTTTCGTCGCGAGGGATGCGTTCGAGGCGCGGGGCGCGGTGGATGATTGTTACACTGCAGGATCGCACCGGAGTGATTGAGGCGCTTGTGTTCCCGGAGGCGTTTCAGAAGCTCGAGCCGATATTGAAAGCGGCGACTCCGTTACTCGTGAAAGGTCGAGTGGCCGTGGAAGATGTGGGGACGCGGCTGATCGTCTCCGATGCGCGAGTGCTCGATCAGGTGAACGACAAGCCGCCAAGTTTGCTGCGAGTTCGAGTGGATTTGAAGGCGCTCGATGCGGCTGTTCTCAACCGGTTGGGCGAGCTGTTTACGAGCCGGCCAGGGCGATGCCGCGTGTCGTTCGAGCTGGTGCAAGACGATGGCACGGAGGCGACGCTCGAGTCTTCGAGTGCCGTGCGCGCGGACCGGGAGCTGGTGGAGCGCGTGCGCGAAATCTGCGGATCCGATTCCGTGGCATTAGTGTAATGAGGAAACGGGAAAAACTTCGGGAGCGGCTTCGCCGGCGTCGCGAGCGCAAGCTGGCACTGAAGGCAGAAAAGCTCTCGGAAGTCGAAGCTCAAAAAGCACGAGCCGCCAAAGAAGGGAAAACAGTGGCGCAAGATCCGATGGCAGATAGCCCGCGCGAAAAAGAACGGCAGCGGCAGCGCGCGATCAACGCGCTCGAGCGCGACGTGGAAGAATTGGGCCGGCTTTCGCCCACCGAAGAGGGCTCCGCGGAAATCGACCGGCTGCGGCATGAAGTGGATGAGTTGCGCCGCGAATTTTTTGCGAACATCAGCGCCTGGCAGCGCCTGCAGCTAGCGCGGCACCCGCAGCGTCCTTACACCGACGATTTCATTCGGTTGCTCTTCGAAAATTTCAGCGAAGTGCACGGCGACCGGCACTTCGCCGACGATCCCGCGATCATTACCGGCATGGCGTGGTTTCACGGAAAGCCCGTAATGGTTGTGGGAAGCCAGAAGGGACGCGACACGAAGCAGCGGCTCGCGCGGAATTTCGGACAAGCGAAGCCGGAAGGCTATCGCAAGGCGCTTCGCGCCACGCAACTCGCGGCGAAGTTTCGCCGGCCCGTCATCGTGTTTGTGGATACGCAGGGGGCATACCCGGGCGTTGGCGCCGAAGAGCGCGGGCAGGCGGAAGCGATTGCGTACAATCTGCGCGAGCTTTCGCGATTGCCGGTGCCGATCGTCGTGGCGATCACGGGCGAAGGCGGCTCGGGCGGCGCGCTCGCGATTGCGGTTGGGGACCGGGTATTCATGCTCGAGAACTCCGTGTATTCGGTGATTTCGCCGGAAGGCTGCGCGTCAATCATGTGGCGAGACGCTTCGAAAGCGGAAGTGGCGGCCGAAGCTTTGAAGATTACGGCGCGTGACCTGCTGGAAATGAAATTAATCGACGAGATTATTCCGGAGCCCGAGGGTGGCGCGCACATGGATCCGGAATTGACGGCGAAGCTGATTGAGCCGTACCTGGAGCGGTCGCTGCGCGAGCTCGGGCAGCTTTCTCCCGAGCAGTTGGTGGCGCAGCGTTACGAGAAATTCCGGCGAATGGGGCAGTTTTTTGCCTGAGACGTTGGCACGGGACTTTCGCGTGAGGTGCTATGGAAACTTCGACGAGTCGCGCTGGACGGCTGGGCGTTCTTTGGGCGGTTTACGGAGTGGCACGGCTGGTGATCGCGCTCATCATGATTTTATACAGCGGAACGGCGACGGTGATGTTCGGAGCCTTGCTCTCTCGCGTGCCGAATCCGTTTGCGCTGATGGACGATTTTCATCTGGTGTACGCCATTCTGATTGGTTGGAACATCGCGATCGGCATCGTGGCGCTGGTGGCTGCCGCGGATTTGCTGGCGCGCAGGGGATCGGCGAGGGCCATCGCGATCCTTGCAGCGTTCTTTGCGCTGCCTGAGCTGCCGTTCGGAGTGATGCTGGGTGTTTACACGCTGATCGTCTTGCTTCCTTCCGACCGCAACAGGCTTTAGATATCCGGCGATTGCGGTTGCTGCTGGTTCTCGGGGCGGCTCCTTCCGCTTCGTCTGCCCTTCGCACACAACGTCATTTGTCTTCGCCTTCCATCTGCCATTGGAGCATTGAGCACGTCCCGGCTCGTTGTCATTGCTCGCATGGGCGCGGTGCTTTAATTTCAAGACACGGGGTAGCGCGCTATGTCTGAGAACGGGGCGTCGTTGATGTCGGACATCTTTCGGCCGTACGAGAAGCTCGTCGAAATTTCGATCATGGGCAAGACGTTTCTGGTTCCGGAGCGAAACTCTCTGCTCCGTGCGTTTCAATTTATTAGCCCGGAAACAATTCCGTATGGCCGCTTTTGCTGGAACCAGGAGTGCCAGTATTGCAAGGTAGATTGCCAGCTTTCAGACGAAGATCAGAGCCGTCCGATTTTGAGCTGCAAGTTCCTGGTGTCGGAAGGCATGGCGATATCGAATCTTGCGCCAGAATTGATCGGCTGCCTGCGCACGAAACTTGGCCAGGTGGCGAGTGCTCCCGCGGCGGAAGAAGAAGACAGCGCGCAGGCGCTTTAGCGTTTGTTTCGACGGCAGGTAAACCTGTTCGTAGCCTCTCCCACTAGCGTCCTCTCTTAGCGCCTCTAGCGCCTCCGCTCTTAGAGCCTCCGCGGTAGCTGCTTGCGCATCATTCTCGGTCCGTGCGATTCTCGGGACCTTCAAGGGAGGGATTTGCATGCGCGTTTGCGATGGCTGCGGGGCTGCGGCTGACGAAGCTCACATCCGGCAGCGGATTGAGCGGCTCGAATTGGCGACGCGCTTTCGCCCGATTCACATTCAGGTGCTGCTTGTCGGAGATGCCCCGGCGGCTCTCGATGAAGATTATTTTTACCGGGTTCATCGAGAGGGCCCGCGGCGATCGCCTGAGGCGACGGAGTATTTCCTGGATTTGCTTGCGGTGGCGGGAATCGAGCGCGAGGCCGGCCGCGAGGAAGAGAGCGCACTGGCGGAATTTCAGCATCGCGGATTTTATTTGGCGGATGCGCTGGAATGTCCGGCGGCGCCGGCGAGTGATCTGAAGACGTGCATCGTGGGGGCCGCGCGAACGATTGAGAAGCGCATTCAATTCTCGTACCGGCCAAAACATGTCGTGCTGATGGGCGCGGCAGCGAGGGAATTGGAGGGAATCTTCCAGAAGTCGACTTTCGCGGATCGGCTGGTCAAGACGGGAGGCGCCGGAAAGCCCGGGGAAGCGCGCAGGGCGACGGGTGCGGAAATCGCAGCGGCGCTCGGGCGCGTTTCGTAACGAAGCGAAGGTCTCACCGAATCGGGAGATTTGCGTTTCACAGGATATTGCGCCACTTGCGTTCCCGCCCGCTCTCGTGACATCCTCCCGCGTTCGAAGTATTCCGGCGCGGAGGAATTTTCGTGCCAGTTTGCGAAGGATGCGGGACTCGAGCGGATGATGCGCACATCGCGCGTCGTGCCGAGCGAATCGCGCTTGCGGCGCGCTTTCGGCCGAAGCAGATTCGGGTGCTGCTGCTCGACGGAGCGCCGCCGGGGCGGCTGGAAGATTATTTTTACCGCTCCGCCGCGAATCGTGCCGATCGCGCACTCGGTTCGCGAAGATACTTCGACGAATTGATGAAGTGCGCCGGAATCCCCGTTGCAGGCGAAGCTCAGGATACGACGCTACTCGCAGAGTTCCAGCGTAAGGGTTTTTTCCTCACCTACGCCGTCGAATGCCCCTTCGAGGAGCAAGATGATCCGAAGGGCACATTGCGCAGGCTCGCTCCGACCGTGATGAAGCGCGTTCAAACAGTGTACGATCCCGCCTACATCGTGCCGATTTCACAACCCACCGCTGAGCTGATCCGCCTCTTCGGGATGGTCGGCTGGGGCGACCGGCTGATCCTCGAGAACGGGTTGCCGTTTGTAGATCATTACCTGGCTGACCCCAAGCGGCATCCGGCGATGGGCCAGTCGCTCGGCGACAGAATCAAGAAAGCACTCGCAGTTCTGCCTTGAAGCCGCGCTCGTTCGCCTGTACTCGAGGCCAGTCCTGCGGTGTACCATTTTGGGTCGAGGATTCGCTTTAAGGGGTGTGGGCAAGGTGCTAAAATCGCGGTGTTTTTAGGGGTTGTGGCGCGGAGAGCACGAAATGAAGACGCGCGGGAAGTTTTTAGTCGGCTCAGGAATTATCATCATCACGCTCGTATCGCTCGCCTATGTAGGTTTCACGCAGAGTAAGACCTACTACCACACGATTACGGAGCTTTCGACCCTGCAAGGCGGCGCGCTGCATCAACGCATGCGCGTTTCCGGGAATGTGCGTTCCGGTTCGATTGCGCGAGCAGACGGGCGCGTGGATTTCGTTCTCGAAGAGCAGGGGAAAGCGGTACCTGTGAGCTACGTGGGGCGTGACCCGCTGCCGGACACGTTTAAGGACGGCGCGCAGGCGCTCGTTGAGGGGCGGATGAAGTCTGACGGCCATTTCGAAGCGGAGCAGGTGCAGGCGAAGTGCGCTTCGAAATACGAGGCGACGCCGGGGACAGCGCAGCCGGGTAAACCGTCTTACGCCGCGCCTGGTTCAGAAGGCAAGAGCTGAGATGGCGGAGAGCGTTTAGTGGATATTTTCGGCTCGTTCGCATTGCTGCTGGCGTTTCTGGCGGCGGTGTACGCTTTTTGCGCCGGCATTGCGGGAATCGCTACGCGGCGCACGCTGCTGATCAAGAGCGCGCACAACGCGGGCATGGCGATATTCGTGCTCGTCACGCTGGCGGTTGGGTCGCTCGAATATTTTTTCCTTACCGACAATTTCTCGATGGAGTACGTGGCGGCGCACAGCAATCGCGCCCTGCCTGCCTATTACAAATTTGCGGCGCTGTGGGCGGGCCAGGAAGGCTCGCTGCTCTGGTGGAGCTTTCTGCTCTCGACGTACGTCTTCTTCGCGCTTTTCCTGAACCGCAAAAAACACCCGGAATTGATGCCCTACGTGGTGGTGATCTGCGCGGGCGTGCAGATATTTTTTCTCACGCTGAATAATTTCGTATCGACTCCGTTCAATGTGCTCGGCGGGGCGGATGCTTCCGGCACGATGCGGCTCGCGATGCTGAGCGATGGACACGGACTAAATCCGCTGCTGCAGTATCCGGAGATGGTGATTCATCCGCCGATCCTTTACCTCGGGTATACCGGCTTCACCATTCCGTTTGCGTTTGCGCTGGCCGCGCTCCTGGGCCGCTACCCCGGAGAAAAATGGATTCACGTGACGCGCCGCTGGACGATGGTGGCGTGGTGTTTCCAGAGCGTGGGAATTCTTTTGGGCGCGCACTGGGCGTACGCAGTGCTCGGTTGGGGCGGCTACTGGGCCTGGGATCCGGTGGAGAATGCGTCGCTGCTTCCGTGGATCACCGGCACAGCGTTCCTGCATTCGGTTATGATGCAGGAAAAGCGCGGGATGATGAAGGTGTGGAACGTGTGGCTGGTCTTTACCACGTTCATGCTTTGCATTCTCGGAACGCTGCTGACGCGCTCGGGCATCGTGAGCTCGGTGCACGCATTTGCGCAATCGTCGATCGGGAATTGGTTTGTCGGCTTCCTCGCGCTGGTGTTCATCGTGTGCTTCTGGGCGTTCTGGCTGAACCGCGATTACCTGCGCAGCGATAATCAACTGGATTCGCTTGTATCGCGCGAGTCGAGCTTCCTTTTCAATAATCTCATCCTGCTGGCGGCGATGCTTTGCAGTTCTCTGGGGCACTTTGTTTCCGGTGCTGTCCGAGTGGGTGGTGGGGAGCAAGATCAGCGTCGGTCCTCCGTTCTTCAACAAGGTAAATATTCCGATTGCGCTGTTTTTGCTGTTTCTGACGGGCGTCGGCCCGTTGCTGGCCTGGCGCAAAACTTCTTTCGACGCGCTGAAGCGCAACTTCGCGTGGCCGCTCGGGTGCGGAATCATTGCGGGTGTAGTCGCCATCGCATTCGGATACCGCGAAATCTATGCGGTTGTGTGCCTGATTCTTTCGGTGTTCGTCACGCTGACGATTGCCTCGGAATTTTACCGCGGCGCGCGGGTGATCGCCGCGCGCGACAACACGAATCTGCTCACAGCCGTGGGCGAACTGACGATGCGGAACACGCGCCGCTACGGCGGCTACATCGTGCACTTCGCGATGGTGCTGATTTTTATCGGAGTGGCGGGTTCGGCGTTCAATAAAGACTTACAGATGGAGATGGGCGCGGGGCAGTCGATGACGATCGGCCCCTACACGGTGCTGTGCCAGAATTTCGATCGCGTCGCGAACAATAACTTCGAATCCGAGCGCGCGACGCTGGAAGTTTTCCGGAACGGAAAATCTGAGATGATGCTGTATCCGGAGCGGCGATTCTTTCTGGCGAGCCAGGTGACGGAGACGATGGTGGCGGTGCAAACGTCGCCGGTGTGGGATCTCTACGTGGTGTACGCGGGACGGAGCCCGGAGACGGGCAAGCCCGTGATTCACGCGTACTTGAATCCGCTGGTGAAGTGGATCTGGTTCGGTGGCGTGGTGCTGATTCTTGGCACGGTTCTCGCGATGCTTCCGAATCGTCGCGCGGCGCTCGTGCTTCGTCCGGCAGAGATTCGCGACAGTGCTTGGGGCGAATCGCGCGGATCGGCGGTGGGGGCGATTGCGCGGTCGGATGCCCATGATTAAGACACGCGGTAGGACGACCGCTCGCGGCCACCGGATGCGATGGAGAGCCTCCGCGCTCAGCATATTTGCGCTCGCCGCAGCTTTGCCGTTGGTTCCGCTTGCCCGTGCGCAAGAATCCGCGCGCTCAAAAGAAATGGGCCAGAAGTTAATGTGCGTCTGCGGGTGCAATCAGATTCTCGGCTCGTGCAATCACGTCGGCTGCACTTATTCGCACGAAATGATGAAGGAGCTTGACGACCGCATTGCGCGCAACGAACCCGACGATCTGACGCTCCAGGCTTTCGTGCAGGAATATGGCCCGACCGTGCTGTCGTCTCCGCCGGCGAAAGGATTTAACCGGATTGCATGGATCGCGCCCATCCTGTTTCCGCTCGTCGCGCTCGCGATTTTGTGGGACGTGGTGCGCCGCTGGCGGCGGCGCGCGGCGGTGACGACGGCGACTGGCCCGCGCGTCTCAGCCGATTTAATCGCACGGGCGCAGCGCGAGTCCGACAAGGACCCGGGTGAGTAGCATCCATGAGTAACATCCATGAGTAACATCGACATCGCCGTCGCCTGCGCGCTACTGGCCGTGGCTTGTATTTATTTCATTTTCAACGTGCGCCCGGATGCTTCCGATTCCGCGCCGCATCGTAGCCAGCTCGATCAGTTGATGGAGCGCCGCGACGCGATCTACGAGAATTTGCGCGACTTGCGCTTCGAGTACCGCGCGGGAAAATTCTCCGAAGCCGACTACGAGGAAACAAAGCAGACTCTCGAAATCGAAGCGGCCAAGGTACTCGCTGCGATGGACGAGCACACCGGCGGCGCACCTACACCGGCCACGCGCCAGGCGGCAACCGAAAGGCGGCATTCTTGAAAGTTTTTTCCGCGACAGGCGCCCGCTCGCGCCCAAGCTTACTTCCGACCGCAGCTCGCATCGCGTGGATTGCGATTTTGCTTTGCAGCGCGGGGTCGATTGCTGCTGCTGGCACGCTGAAGGGCTCCGTTCGCAACGGAACCAACGGCCAGCCTGCCGCGGGCGTCGACGTAATCCTGATTCAGCTCCAGGGCGGCATGCAGCCCGTCGCAAATACGAAGACGGACGCCCAGGGGCGCTTCGAATTTACTCACGCGGATATCGGCACCGCTCCCATGCTGGTGCGCGCCGTTTATCGCGGCGTGAATTACCACGAGCCTGTGCCGCCCGGAAAAACTACCGCTGAAATTCAAGTTTTCGAGCCCACGGACAAAGCCGGCACTTTCGCCGTCGCGGCCCGCGCAGTGATCCTGCAGCCCAACGCCACCGATCTGCTCGTCGGCGAAGAATACAGCATCGAGAATAAAACGCAGCCGCCCGTCGCCTATTTCCATCAGAACGGCTCGTTTGTCTTCGCGCTTCCGGATGGCGCGCAGTTGAGCCAGGTGTCCGCGTCGGGCGCTTCGGGCATGCCGGTGGTGCAAGGCACAATCGATAAGGGCAAAAACCTCGAAGCGATCGATTTTCCATTTCGTCCGGGCGAAAGCAATGTGCGCGTGTCGTACAAAGTACCGTATGCGAATAGCCAGACGAAGCTGCGCATCTCTTCGCCTTACGCCGTCGAGCGCCTCGCGGTCTTTGCTCCTCCCGGAGTGATCGTCACCGGAGACGGATTTTCTCCCGCCGGCCAAGAGCAGGGGTTCAACGCCTACATGCGCGAAGCGGTGGCGGCGAATACTTCGGTGATTGTCACAGTTTCCGGAACGGCTCCGATGCCGTCGTCCGCGCAAAGCGGCGGTGGCGGCGGAAATGCTGGTGGTAGCGGAGGCGGAATGCCATCTGGCGGGGCGGGCGATCCGTCGCAGAACGCGTCCGTGAACTCACGCGCAGATTCTGGCGGAGACGCTGCGACTGCCACAGCGACAACGATTCCCGCGCGGCTCGACGGTTTAAAGTGGATTCTCATCGGCGGCTTTGCTGCCATTTTCGCGCTCGGCTTCGTGTATCTGCTTCGCCGCCCGCAAGTGATTGCAGCCGGTACGGCCGATTCGGCCGGATCTGGCGCGGTTGCCACGCCAGCCTACGACGCGCCGCCATCAAAAACATCGACCAAGCCGGCGGCAACTTCCGCGGGCGCGATTTCTGCTGAAGTTGACCGCGAAGTTCGCGGCAGCCTCGACGAATTGAAAGATAATCTCTTCCGCCTCGAATTGCGTCGCCAGGCCGGCACGATCAGCGAAGACGACTATGCGCGCGAGCGCGAGCGTATTGACGCGACGCTGCGCAACCTGGTCAGAGGCTGAGCGAATTGCCTTGGACGATCCCCGCGCGAACGTACAGCCTGTTGACCGCGCCCCGTCAGTGAATTCGGTCGGAATTTCCTTTGCCGCGGTTGAAAAGCGCTTTGGCTCGCTCGTGGCTCTGAGGGATGTATCGCTCGAAATTCCCGGCGGGGAATTTGTCGCTCTTCTCGGAGCAAACGGGGCGGGGAAGACCACCCTGCTGCGTATGGCGGCTCTGCTGATGAATCCCACGAGCGGCAAGATCGCTTTTTCGGGCGGCGCCACCGAGGATCGAGACGCTCGTCGCTTCATCGGCCTCGTCGGCCACAGCACATTGCTCTACGACGAGCTTTCCGCGGAAGAAAATCTCACCCTCTTTGCACAGCTTTACGCCCTCGATGATGTGCGGGCCCGCGTCGCAAGTGCGCTCGAGACGTGCGGGCTCTCGTCGCGCGCGGGGAGCCTGGTGCGTACTTTCTCGCGCGGGATGCGGCAGCGGCTGGCCATCGCTCGCGCACTGCTTCACGGGCCACGCCTTCTGCTTCTCGACGAACCTGCGGCGGGACTCGATCGCCAGGGCCTTGCATGGTTCGGAGCGACGCTCGAGCGGCTTCGCCACGAGCGCTGCACGATTCTGATGAGTACGCACGCGCGAAATGAATCGCTCGAGCTTGCGACGAGAGCAGTCTTGCTCGCCGGCGGCCGGATCGAACGCGATACCGGCACTGGCGGCGATCCGGCGCCTCTGCTGGCCGAGCTTCGCGACGAACAAGGTGACGGCCTGGCTGCTGGACGAAGTGCTGGACGAAGTGCCGGACAAAGTGCCGGACAAAGTACCGGACGAACGGATCGACAACAGGCGGGGCTTGAGTGACGACCGCCCGTGCCGCCGCGATTCTTCTCTCGAAAGAGCTGCGGCTCGAATTCCGCACGCGCGAGCTTTTGACGACCACGATTGTCTTCGCGCTGGTCGTCGTGGTTCTTTTCAGCTTTGCGTTCGAGCCGACCACCGCCGAATCGCGCCGCTACGGCCCGGGGCTGCTCTGGATCGCGTTTCTGTTCGCCGGATCGCTGATGCTGAATCCGTCGTTCGCGCGCGAGCAATCGAACGATACGCTGGACGCTCTCCGGATGGCGCCGATATCACCGTTTGCAATCCTGCTCGGCAAGATGCTCGCGAATTTTATTTTTCTGGCGATCGCCGAGGCGATTCTCGTGCCCGTGTTCGGGGTGCTTTACAACGTATCATTTGTCGCGGTGGCGGGCCGGCTGATTTTCGTGCTCGCGCTCGGCACGCTCGGTCTGGTGGTTACCGGCACGGTATTTTCGTCGATTTCGGCGCACGCGCGCATGCGCGAACTCCTGCTGCCGCTTCTGCTGCTGCCGATTCTCACGCCGCTGCTGATTGCGTCGGTGGAAGCCACTGCGAGGCTTCTGACCGACCCGCCGGAGCTCGACCGCACATGGGTCGCATTCCTCGCGGGATTTGATATCGTGTTTATGACTGCTTCGTGGCTGCTGAGCGATTACCTGGTCGAGGAATGAGGGAACCGAGGCTATGAAGGGACGCGTAACGTTTGCACTCATCGCATCCGCGCTGATGGTTTTCGGCGGCTATGCCGCGCTCTACATCGCGCCGGACGAAAAGACGATGCACGCCATTCAGCGCATTTTTTACTTCCACGTGCCCAACGGCATTTGCTCGTTCATCGCTTTCTTTATCGTCTTCATCGCGAACTTCGCTTACCTCGCCACGCGCCGGCCGAAATGGGACTGGCTCGGAGTGGCCGGAGCGGAAGTAGGCGTGGCATGCAGCACCATCGTGCTGATCACGGGGCCCATTTGGGCGCATCCGGTTTGGGGCATCTGGTGGACGTGGGACGCGCGGCTCACGTCTACATTCGTATTGTGGTTGCTATACACCGCGTATCTTCTCCTGCGCGGTTTCCTCGACGATCCGCAGCGCAAAGCAATGTTCTCCGCGGTCTTCGGCATTTTTGCGTTCCTCGATGTGCCGCTGGTTTATTTTTCAAATCGCCTGTGGAGAACGCAGCATCCGCAACCGGTAATCCTGGGCGGCGCGAATTCAGGCCTCGATCCTACGATGGGTAAGGTGCTGCTGCTCTGCTGGGTGGCTGTCGCTTGCATCATGGCGATCGCGATTGCCGATCGCTACCGGCTCGAGCGATTGCGCTATGAGTATGAAGAGCTTCGCTTCGAAGTTGAATCACGAGGCACGGACGCGCGAACTCAAGTGGAGGAGCGCCGATGAAGAATTTCGAGAGCCTGTTTGCCGCCTGGATGGTTGTCTGGGCCGTGTTTTTCGTCTACGAGGTCTCGGTGGCTCGCCGCCTGGCAAAGCTGCGCGACGACATCAACCGCTTGAAGCAGCAGATGCGGGAAGGCTGAAAAACCGCCAGCGAGCCTGCGCAGTTTCCGGCAGTTTCGCGGACTGACAAGGGTAACTCTCTTCTGGTATCTTACGGATAGCGCCAGGCGCGGTCCGCTCGCTGGGGAATATCGCGAACAATGGCGGCTGGGCAGATGTAAGAGGTGGCTTCGAGCGGCGAGGTTTGAGATGGGCGGCCCCAAAAGAATCGCAATTATTCTTTTCCAGCTGGGTGGTCCTGATTCGCAGGCCGCTGTCGAACCCTTCCTCTACAATCTCTTCTGCGATCCCGACATCATCAATTTTCCCGGCGCCTTCCTGGCCCGCAAAGCTCTTGCGAAACTGATTTCCACGCGCCGCTCGAAAGTGGTGGCCCAGCATTACGCTGAAATCGGCGGGGGCTCGCCGATTCGCCGCCTCACCGAGCAGCAGGGAAGAGCGCTCGAAGCGGCGCTTCGTCCGCATCTAAACGTGCGCGCGATTGTGGCCATGCGCTACTGGCACCCGGACACGCGCGAAGCAATCGCGTCGCTCGAACGCGGCCCTTACGACGAACTCATTCTCCTGCCGCTCTACCCGCACTATTCCTTCGCGACCACCGGCAGCAGCCTGAAGGAATGGAATCGCCAGTTCACCACGAAGGTTCCCGTCCATCTGATTGATCATTTCTTCGACCACCCCGACTACATCGCCGGAATCGTCGAACGGATCAATAGTGTGCTGCGCAAGCTGCCGCGTCCCGAAGAAGTCCAGCTTGTCTTCAGCGCTCACGGACTGCCGATGTCGCTCGTCGAGAAGGGCGACCCCTACCCGCGCCACATCGAGCAGACGGTGCAGATGGTTCGCCAGCTCGGCGCGTGGGCCAACCCGCATGTGCTTTGCTACCAGAGCAAAGTGGGGCCGCAAAAGTGGCTGCAGCCGTCGCTGACCTCCACAATCGAAAAAATGGCTCACAGCGGCATCAGACGAATGTTGGTAATACCGATGTCTTTCCTCACCGAGCACATCGAAACGCTGCATGAGATCAATATTGAAGCCCGCGAGGAAGCGGAAGCGCTGGGCGTCACGGAGTTCTACATGATGCCCGCGCTCAACGACTCGCCGCTGCTGATTCGCGCGCTGGCGGACCTGGTGCTACGAGCGGTGGGGATGCGTTCGGGCGTGGCGTCGTTTGCGTAGGCGAATCCGCCGGAATGTATCTGGCAAAGCGTATCGGGTTGGACATCACATCATGCGCGGAATATGTCACTTTTCCTTGACACTTTCATCCCCACGTCATATAACCGCGTGTCGCTTTGATAGTCGTTGAGTCATAGATAGTTTTTTATACGAGACGGACTGCAAGCGGAGCAATTACACGGGTCTATGCCAGATATCTCCGACGGGAAAGTAGCGGAAAACGCTCCTGCGTCAGCCGCAACGCAGGGCGCAAAGTCGTCCTCAGCGGCGGATGCCAAAGCTGCCGCTAAACATGTCAATACGGGCCGGCGAAGGCTCGTCTGGGCGTGCATTTGGGGCTATCTCGGCGTCAATTTCCTGATGTTTCTCCGGTTTTTCTTTCCGCGCGCTCTGTACGAACCGAACACCGTTTTCGCCGCAGGGTTTCCGTCCGATTTCAGCCTGGGCATCGACCAGCGCTACCTCATGACAAACCGCGTCTGGATCGTTCGCGAGCCGGACCGCCTGTTTGCTATCTTCGCTCGCTGCACGCACCTCGGCTGCACGCCGGAGTGGAAGTCGGCGGAAAACAAATTCAAGTGCCCGTGCCACGGCAGCGGTTATGACAGCGAAGGCGTGAACTTCGAAGGGCCGGCGCCGCGGCCGATGGATCGCGCGCTGCTCAAACTCGATCCGACCGGGCAAATCGTCGTGGATACGAGCCGCCTGTTTGTGAACGACCCGCGCGCGGGTGTGAATCATTTTAATGATACGGGCGCATTTTTAAACGTTTAGCCCGCAGTCGAGCAGGGCAGGATTTCAGAAACTGGGAAGGGGTCAGGTAGATGGCCGAAGAGAACGGCGGCAAAAATAAGGCGGGCCTCCTCGATAAGGTGAAGGACGACGCTGCCGCTCTTCGTAAAACTCTCGAAGAGAAGAGCAAGCAGCAAGTCGAAGAGCTGAAGCAGCCGGAGAAAACCCAGCTCTACCGCTCGATGTTCCGCGTGAAGCACGACGAAGAGCCGCGCAATCGCGCGCTCAGCGTGCTCTCGAACGTTTTCTTCCACCTGCATCCCGCCAAAGTAAATCGCGACGCCACGAAATATAATTTCACGTGGGGCATGGGCGGCATCACGTTCTACCTCTTCATCGTGCTCACCTTCACCGGCGTCCTGCTGATGTTTTATTACCACCCCACGAAAGTGCAGGCCTTCCGCGACATTCTGTATCTCGAGAATGACGTGCCGTTCGGCAAGCTCCTGCGCAACATGCACCGCTGGGCCGCGCACCTGATGATTATCGCCGTCTGGCTGCACATGTTCCGCGTGTTCATGACCGGCTCCTACAAGCGGCCGCGCGAATTCAATTGGTGCGTGGGCGTGCTGCTGATGGTGCTGACGATGTTGCTCTCGTTCACAGGCTACTTGCTGCCGGACGATCAACTCGGTTTCTGGGCGGTCACAGTCGGCACGAACATGGCTCGCGCAACTCCATTATTAGGTCATGAAGGCCCGTTAGGCGCCCAATTAGGCATGACTCCTTACAACGACGTCCGCTTTGCGCTTCTCGGCGGCTCGATTGTTGACGCGAACGCACTCTTGCGAGCCTACATCTGGCATTGCATCGCGATTCCTCTGATCGCGGCTGTATTCATGGGCGTCCATTTCTGGCGCGTGCGAAAAGATGGCGGCATCTCCGGCCCTGCTCCGGTGATGCTCGAATCGGAGATCAAAGAAGAGCGCAGCCCGCGGCCGGTTGTCTTGCGGCCTAGCGGTATGGGACAAGGCGGCTGATCGAAATGGGTTTCGACTGGCACCAGATCTGGGAAGTCGCATCTTCGCCCGACAACGTTCCGATCGTGGCGTTGCTGTTCTTCATTCCTTTTTACGTCTGGTACGCCATCAAGCAGGGAATTGAAAACGACAAGTTGATCGCCATTCTCGAAGGCGATGCGCAAGCCGCGAAAACGAGATACCGCAAGACCCAGCCCTGGGATCCGAAGTGGGACCGCGAAGTTCACACCTGGCCGTACCTGATGCGCATGGAATTGCTCGTTGCGATCATTCTCACAATTTTGCTGATGGTGTGGTCGCTCACGCTGAACGCGCCGCTCGAAGAGCCGTCGAATCCAAACGTCACCATGAACCCGGCCAAAGCGCCGTGGTATTTCCTGGGCTTGCAGGAAATGCTCGTGTACTTCGATCCGTGGATGGCGGGCGTCGTGATGCCCACGCTGATCATCGTCGGATTGATGGTGGTTCCGTACATTGACGTGAATCCGCTCGGCAACGGCTACTACACCTACAAGCAGCGAAAATTTGCGATCTGGACGTTTCTGGTCGGCTTCATTGGGCTGTGGGTGCTGATGATCGTGATAGGCACGTTCATCCGCGGGCCGGGGTGGATGTGGTTCTGGCCGGGCCAAACCTGGGACGCGGAGCGCGTGGACTACGCGGTGAACCGCAACCTCGATCAAGTCTTCGGCATTGACGGCTCGTGGCTTGCCGCCATTACGCACATGCAGAAAGACCAGGCGGCGATCTGGGCTCGCGTGATATTCGGAATTTTCCCGACGGTGTTATTTTTCGTTGCGGCCGGCTTTCTGGTCCACTGGATCTGCATGCGCACCGATTTCGCGCGAAAAATGTACAAGCGCATGAGCCTGTTGCAACTGATCACCACATATACGTTCTTGATTCTGATGATTTCGCTGCCCATCAAAATATTGTTGCGGCTCGTTTTCACGATTAAATACGTCTGGGTGACGCCTTGGTTCAGCATTTGACGATCCCGCGAAGCTTGCCGCGGATGCCGGGCGCCGCTGTTCTAGTTTTTACTATCGTAGCGACCATTTCGAAGGAGACTTTGGGTGCCTGAAATTCAGCCTCCCTCACCGCCGCCGGACGATCCGATCACAAGCTCGTCGTTCGCACTACCGCTTCTGATCGCTTCGCTCCTGCTGATGGTTACGGTTGCCTGGTCGTTCTACGACGAGGTGTACGGCCTCCGCCCCTGGCGCGTCTACCAGAGCCGCTTCGCCGCCGCGTATTCGAAATATCTCGATACAGCCGTTCAGAAACAGAAGAAAGACGAAGCCGCCGTCTTTGCGTCTGCAGAATACAAGGCTCTCGCCGCGAAAGTTGACGCGCTTCAGAAATCCACCAAGCCGCAGGACGAAGAAATCGCCAAGCAGATCGCTCTCCTTGACGAGCAGCGCGCCGCCCTCGGCGATGCCTTCAAGGACGCCCGCGGAAAGATCGGCCACCTCGCGTATCAGTACGAAATTACTCCCGAGTCCGATAAGGCCGCCAAGGCCAAAGCCCTGAAAGAAGTGAATGACGGCCGCAAAGAAATCTGGAAAATCGATTGGCCCCTCGGCGATGGAAAAGTCCAGCGCGACAAGCCATTCACGGGCGATGAGCTCAACGACACCTTCACCACCATCATGGCCCAGCGTGCCGCTCTCGTTGGAAAGCGCGCGGAAATTGACAAGCCCGCGAAGGAAGCAAGCGATGTCCTCGCGCTCTACGTCACCGAGCACCTACCCGGCCTGAGTTCCGCTTCGCTTGAAAGCCTTCAGCACAGCATGAAAGATTTCGACCAGCGCATCATCCAGATCAACGTCAATCCTCCGGGCGCGACCCTGAATAATCTCGGAGGCGCCGGACTCGTAGATCGATGCCAGTCCTGCCACGTCGGCACCGACCCGCGGTACGTCCCGCCGCAGATCACGCTCACGAAAGCCGATCTCGGCCTCGCGAAGAGTAACGACGCGCCGTTCACGAGCCATCCGGACGTGGACCTGCTGAAGTGGCATCCGCTCGAAAAATTCGGCTGCTCGCCCTGCCACGGCGGCAACGGTCGCGCCATCGACTCGATCGAGAAGGGTCACGGCCGCTACGAACACTGGCTCTGGCCGCTCTACTATCCCGAAAATTTTGAGGCCGGCTGCCAGCAATGCCATTCCAGCGACATGGTCACCGAACACGCGCCCGTGCTCAATCAAGCGAAGCAGCTCTATCGAGCGAAGGGCTGCATCGGCTGCCATCGCTTCAACGGTTTCGATAATCAGGACGAGCAACTCGTAAGCGCGCGCCAGCGAATCATGGCGATCGCAAAAGTAAAGTCGGACGACGAACTTGAAATCCCGCGCTTGCAGAAACTCGGCGACAACGCTCCCGACAACGTCGCCGCCGAAAAATATTACGGGCAGGCCACCAACCTTACGGTTGAAATCAGCCGCATGGACGCCGAAAGCGTGTCGCTCGAAGGCCGCAGCCACAACTTGATTCAGGAAATCAAAAAAGTTGGCCCCGACCTGAAAGAAGCGCGCCAGAAATTGCGCAAGGAATGGATTCCGTACTGGGTGGGCCACACCACAGAGTTCCGCCCCACAACGAAGATGCCGCAATTCCGCTTCGCCGCCGGTGACGTCGAGGCAATTTCCGCGTTCATCTGGCAGAACGCGCTCACAGGTCCGGCGCTCGATCATCAACAGCCGGGCAACGCCGGACACGGCAAACAGCTCCTCGAATCCCGCGGATGCCTCGCTTGCCATTCCGTCGGTGAGGGTGCAAACACGGTCGGCGGTACATTCTCGGCGAATCTCAGCCGCGTCGGCGAAAAAGACAATTACGATTATCTCGTCCGCTGGGTTCACAATCCGCGCCAGCGCACGCGCCCCTATTGCCCCTACGAGAAGCGCGACCTCGGCCCGGAAGATTACGCCAAACATAATCTTCCATTCGTCTTCGACGAACAGCATTCGCGCTGCCCGAACGACAACCACGAAATGATCGTGCAGCAGCCCACCGTCATGCCCAGTCTTCGCCTATCGCCTGACGACGCGCGCGACGTAGCCAGCTACCTGATCACGCTCAAGCACGCCGACGCCGTCTACGCCGACGCGAGCTACATGGACGATCCCAAGCAAGCCGCCAAGGGCAAAGAGCTCGTCCGCCATTACGGCTGCGCGGGCTGCCACGAAATCAGCGGCTTTGAGGACGAAGGCCGCATCGGCACCGAACTCACGAACGAAGGCTCGAAGCCCATCGAGCGCCTCGATTTCGCTCTCTGGACCGAAGACGCCAAGCGCGGCATTTTGCCCGACGGCAAAAAGAATCCGCGCGGGCCGTGGTTCGATCCCAAGGGTTTCTTCGAAGCCAAGCTCGAGAATCCCGGCCTCTACGATCAGGGCAAGTACCACGCGAATCCGATGGACGCCCTGCGCATGCCCAAGCCGAATCTCCAATCGCGCGGCGAACTCGAGGCTCTCGTCACCATGCTTCTCGGCTCGACCGATCCTACTCTTCCGCCCGAGTACATGTACAAGCCCTTCGACCGCCGCCGCTACATCGAAGATGGCTGGTGGATCGCCACGAAATATAATTGCATCGGCTGCCATCAAATTGACGTCGGCCAAAAGTCCGTCCTGCAGACGCTTCCGTTCTATCAGGGCGAGAACAAAGCCAATCTTCCGCCCGTGCTTACCACCGAGGGCGCGCGCGTGAATCCGGAATGGCTGCGGCAGTTCCTCGCGAATCCGTCGCTCAGCACCACGGACACGAACCGCAACGGCGTGCGCCAGTATTTGCAGGTGCGCATGCCCACGTTCTATCTCTCAGACGACGAGATTCGTAAGCTCGTGCTGTTCTTTGAAGCATTGTCGTCGCAGCCTCAGCCGTTTATTCCGCCGCAAGTGAAGCCGCTCGATCCCACGGAGACGGCCATGGCTCGCAGCCTGTTCACGAGCCCGGCAGCGCCCTGCTTGAAGTGCCACATGACGGGCAACGCCGAGCACGACAAGAATGCCTCGGCGCCGAATTTCCTGCTCGCGCATGAACGTTTGCAGCCCGCCTGGACCGAGCGCTGGATCACCGATCCTGCGAAAATTATTCCCGGCACCGCGATGCCCTCCGGCCTCTTCCGCAAGGACGGCGACCGCTGGGTCTTTGCCGGGCCGGTTCCCGGTTCGCTCGAGCACTACACGGGCGATGAAGCCAATCTCCTCGTGCGTTACATGTTCGCGTTAACGCCGCAGGAGCAAGCCGCGCTGCTCGGCCGCACTCCCAGCGGCGCCTCGAAGCCCAGCGGCAATTAGTCTGGGTCATCAAGTAAGCATCAGTAGGGGCACGGCATGCCGTGCCCGCTTCAACCGGGTGCTGGGGCCAAGAAGTCGAGCCAAATGTCTGAAACTCGCGTTACACTATTTCCGCTTTGCTAAGGAGAAACAGCCTCACATGAATAAAAAGCTCTCGCACCTCACGTTCGCAGCAATCCTGGCTCTCGCCATCGCAGGCTGCGGCGGTAAAGCAAAAGACGAATCCACTTCGCAACCTGCCGCTCCCGCTGCCACGGCCGGCAAGACCGTAGATGCATCCACCGCCGGCTCCGTCACGGGCACTGTGAATCTAGATGGCGCCGCGCCCGCCGCAAAACCGATCAACATGAGCGCCGAACCGTATTGCCAGAAGGCGCACTCAAGCCCGGTTGTCCCGCCCGAAGTGGTGACGGGTGACAAGGGCGCGCTCGCCAACGTCGTGATCTACATCAAGGATGGTTTGCCGGCCGATTACACCTTCACGGCTCCGACCGATGCCATTCCACTCGACCAGAAGGGCTGCATGTACGAACCGCACGTGATCGCGGTGATGGCTGGCCAAAATGTCGAAGTGAAGAACGATGATCAGACCACTCACAACATTCACCCGATGCCGAAGGACAACCGCGAGTGGAACAAGTCGCAGCCACCCGGCGCCGCGCCCATCGCCGACAGCTTCGCCCGCGCGGAAAACGCCATTCCGGTAAAGTGCAACGTTCACCCCTGGATGAAGAGCTACATCTTCGTCTTCAAGAATCCCTACTACGCGGTAACGACCAAGGACGGCAAGTTCGAACTGAAGGGTTTGCCGCCGGGGACGTACACCCTCGAAGCGTGGCAGGAAAAGTACGGCGTGGTGGATCAGACCGTGACGGTGCCGGCAAAGGGCGCTGCGACGGTTGCGTTCACGTTCAAACCCGGCTCGGGCGACTAATTTTCGCCTGTTTCTGGGAGGCATCCTGCGGGGGCGGGGCAAAATCATCCGCCCTCGCAAAATTTTCATTCGCGACCTCGAATAACTGACTCATGGCTGACGCCACCAACACGCGAGCCGTCCACCGCTTCGCCATCACCACGGCTTGCGCCACCGTTCTCCTCCTCGTCGCCGGCGCCCTCGTCACGAGCAATGACGCCGCAGACTCCGTCCCCGATTGGCCGCTGGCTTATGGCCGGATTATCCCTCCGCTCGTCGGAGGGATCCGCTACGAATACGCTCACCGCGTTATCGCAGGAATCGTGGCAATTCTTACGGTCATCCTCGCCGTCTGGCTTTCATTCACCAAGCTCAGCAAGTCCGCCCGTCTCAGGGCCTGGGTCGCTGTCGCGCTCGTAGTGGTTCAAGCTCTGCTCGGGGCCGCACGCGTTCTCCTCGGTCACGCTGCGTCAGTCGCCACCATTCACGCCACAGTCGCTCAGATATTTTTCATCACCGTCGTCAGCCTTACTCTTCTCACCAGCGACTGGTGGCAGCGCGATCTCCCGCTGCTCGACGACACCGGCAGCCCCAAGCTGCGCTCGCTCACCATCTGGCTCACCGCGGTAATCCTGGTTCAACTCGTCCTCGGCGCCGGATTCCGCCACGGCGCGTTCGGCATCCTGCCGCACCTCATCGGCTTCCTCGTCGTCACCTTCATGGTGATTTGGACGGCGCGCACCGCCAACAAGCGCTTTGGCCAGGTGAACGACATTCGCCGCTGGGTCGTGATGCTCCACGCCACCTTCGGCACGCAGGTGATTCTCGGCTTTCTCGCCTACTGGGCGGTTGACAAGGCGCGCCTCAGTACGCAGCCTGTCCTTCTCTACTCGGTGATCGAAGTCGCGCATGTCGTTATGGGCGCGTTAGTGCTTGCCTCCAGCGTTCTGCTGGCATTATCCTCGAGCCGCCTGATTCGTCCGGCGGACGCCTTAGCCGCCGAATCGGGCGCCGCGCGCTCCCAGGCGCAGGGGTCAAGGGCTTAGACCGATGAGCACGACGCGCACCGCCGCCTACAGCACATTCGAGAAGCCCTGGGCGTACGTCGTCCTCACGAAGCCCGACGTCACCTTCCTCGTCGTCATCACCACCGTTGCCGGTTTCTATCTCGCTTCTCCGGCGCGCCTCGATTGGGCGCTGCTGATGCACACGCTTCTCGGCACTACGCTCGTCGGCGCCGGAACCGCCGCGCTGAATCAATACGTCGAGCGCGATATGGACGCGATGATGCGCCGCACAGCCGCGCGCCCGCTTCCCACAGGCCTTCTGCAGCCGCGCGAAGTCCTCCTGTTCGGGCTCGTCACCATCGTGATTGGCGCGGCGTGGCTCGCGCTCACGGTGAATCTGCTCACTTCGCTGCTCGCGCTTGCCACTACCGTGCTCTACCTTGGCCTCTACACGCCGCTCAAGACCCGTACTCCGCTCGCGACCGCTGTCGGCGCGTTCCCCGGCGCAATCCCGCCGCTCATCGGCTGGGCCGCGGCTCGCGGCTCGCTTTCCGCAGGAGCCTGGGTTCTCTTCGGCATCTTGTTCGTGTGGCAATTTCCGCACTTCATGGCCATTGCCTGGATGTACCGCGAAGATTACGCGCGCGCGGGAATCAAAATGTTGCCGGTGGTCGATCCCTCCGGTGATGCTACGTTCGCGCAGATCGTCGGCACCGCCGCGATCCTGGTTCCGATGAGTTTGTTGCCGTCCGTAGTCGGCATGGCGGGAATCCACTATTTCTTCGGCGCGCTCGTGCTCGGAATGATTCTGCTGCAAGTTTCCCTCTGGGCCAACCGCCATCGAACCAACGTCCGCGCGAAATGGCTTATGCATGCTACCGTCGCGCATATTCCGATACTTCTGGCCTGGATGATTTTCGACAAGGTCACTCGATGACCGCCGCCGCAACGGGGAGGGAACTAGGAATGAAGTCCAAGAGCACCGCGCTCGAAATCAGCGTGATTTGCGCGTTCTTCATTCTGCTGGCGCTCTGGGGCATCGTGTACGACATCACCAGCGGCCTGCTCACCGCCGGCATTGACGGCATCATGCTGCTTTTCGTTTGCGCGATGATGGCGGGCGTGTTTTTCCTCATCATGCTCGCGGAATTGAATCATTCCGGCATCCTTCCCACGCCCAAGTTTCTTCGCGCCGAGCCGAAGCCTTCCGCCGCCGCAAAAGCCCCCGCTGCAGCCGCCGCTGCTCCGAAACCACCAGCCGCGACGGCTCCAGCGGCCACGGCCCCGGCTGCTTCTGCGACTCCAGCCGCACCCGCAAAGCCGGCGACTCCAGCCGTTGCTCCTGCGGCGCCGCCCGCAGCGAAGAATGAATAAATAGCAGCGCCAATCCGCGCCCGCAAACGAACCCGCATGTCTTCCATCCCGCTCTCATCGTTCCCGGCCCTCAACGCGTCGCTAAACGCCGCCTGCACGGTGTTCCTCCTGCTTGGCTACGTTTTCATCCGCTCGCGCAGAATTCTCGCGCACAAAATCTGCATGGTGAGTGCGTTCACGTGCTCCATGGTCTTTCTCGCGTGCTACCTGTACTTTCATTTCCACGCCGGCATCATCCGCTTCGGCGGCGAAGGCTGGATTCGTCCCGTCTATTTCGCTCTCCTTCTCTCGCACACGATTCTCGCTGTCACGATACTTCCGCTCGCCATCATCACGCTCAGCTACGCCCTCCGCGAAAAATTCGCGAGCCACATGAAAATCGCCCACTGGACATTCCCGCTCTGGCTCTACGTCTCCGTCACCGGCGTAATCATCTACTGGCTCCTCTACATCGCTTACACCCCATTGGCGTCCTCGTAGTAAAAAGTCTTCGCGTAACGCTTGTACCCAAGCGGCCGCGCTTCGCGTCCAAGTGGACGAAACATGGAGTCGGTATATACTTGAGTTAACTCCACTCTTGAGAATAAGGGACACTCCGAATGAGAGTGATTCATTTGCGAACTGCCGTTGTGGCTCTGCTCGTCGTGCTCGCCGCCAGTTGCGGCGGGGGAAGCTCAACCGTGACGCCTCCCGGAGGTGCCTGCGTGCCAGCATCGCCACCGGAATTTGCGTATGTTTTGAACGGCGACTCGGTTTCGATGTACACCATTGACTCTTGTAGCGGAGCCCTCACGCCGACGATCCCCGCCACCGTCGCGACAGGATCATCGCCCATGCAACCCATTCCGGAACAAATGGTCGCCGATCCGTTGGGCCGGTTCGCCTACGTCGCGAATCTCGTGTCCAATGCGACGGACGCCGCCACGATCTCCATGTACACCATCAATCCGACGACGGGAGTATTGACGCCGACAACCCCGGCCACGGTCCCCACTGGCTTTTTCCCCCAGGGAATTGCCATCGACCCAGCGGGCAAATTTGTTTACACCGCGAATAGCGACGACAACTCCGTTTCCATGTTTACGATCAATCAAACCACAGGGCTTTTGACTCCCACTTCGCCCCCTGCGGTCCCGGCGGGGCGGAGTCCGGATGCGGTGACCGTGGATCCGACCGGAAAATTCGCCTATGCGGCCAATCAAGATGACGAAACGATTTCGATGTACAACATCAATCCCACCACGGGCGTGTTGACGCCGACGACCCCTCCCACAGTCTCTACAGGGGGTTCGCCGTTTCAAATTACGGTTTCTCCCAACGGCAAATTCGCCTACGTGCCCAATGAAATCGACGATATGGTCACAGGATTATCCCAATACACCATCGACCCCGTGACGGGAGTTTTGACTCCGAATACCCCCGAGTTTGTCACGACCGGAGAGCAGCCCACAGGGGTCGCGGTAGATCCTTCCGGTAAATTCGCCTTCGTAGTGAATCGGATGGACAGTTCGATTTCGATGTACACGATTGATCCCACCACCGGGAACCTAACCGCGAACGGCCTCGCTGGAACCGGTGGCTCGCCCTTCCGAATTGTCGTTGACCCTTCCGGTAAATTCGTTTACACCGCGAATGAAAGCGCCCCGCTGTCAATCTTCACGCTCGGAACGAACGGTGTGCTGACCCCCGCGGGAATGGTGGTCACCGGAAATAGCGCGGCCGTGGCAGTGGCAGTGACTGCCGCGAAGTGAAGCGGTAGAGAAGTAGTAGCGGAAACAATTCGCCGAATCTCGATATTGTTCGAGCGGCATACCGCCGCCGTTCGGCGATGGCGAGCACATAGAGGTGCCCACCGGCCCCTCCGTGAACTCTGTGCGCTTTTCTCAGTGTTCTCTGTGTTAAATTCCTTGAATTTTCCACTCGCTCAAACCACACACCAGTCAAACGGAAAAGCAGCCCGCGATCGTAATCTCTCTCTCCAACACTCATCACTTGTCACTCATCACTCGCCACAGTAATCTATCAACGCATGACAACCGACGACAAACCGCGCTCCTCCTTCGGCGGGCGCTGGACCTACGGCATCCTGATCGTTGCCGTTTTATTCGTGCTGATGCCGTTCTTGTTCTGGAACGCCACCTGGTTCGGCCGCCCCATGACCGACGAGCAGCTTACGAAGGCTCTCAACGACCGCTCCAAGCCGCGCGAAATCCAGCACGCCCTCGCGCAACTCGAAACCCGCATCGAAGCTCGAGACCCGCGCGTAAAGCAGTGGTATCCGCAAATCGCCGCGCTCTCAACCGACCCGGTAGACGAAATCCGCGTGACCGACGCCTGGGTGATGGGGCAGGATAATTCTTCAGAAGAATTTCACCGCGCTCTACTGCCGATGCTGAACGACCCGAACGTAATGGTCCAGCGCAATGCCGCGCTCTCGCTCGTCCGCTTCAAGGACGATTCAGGCCACGCTCAAATCCTCGCCATGCTGCACCCTTACGAAATGCCGTCGCCGTTCACAGGCGCGCTCGACACGCGCCTCAAGCCCGGCGACATCGTCAATCCCGGCACAATGGTCGCCCACATCGAATCAGAAGGTAAGAAAAAGGAAGTCCGCGCCGCGGTTCCGGGCACGCTCGTTCGCTGGCTGGTCGCCGATCATGCGAGCGTCACCGCGGGACAGCCGCTCGTCTCGCTCGCCCCGAGCGAAGGCATGATGTGGGAAGCGCTCCGTGCCCTTTACATCGTAGGCCGCTCAGAAGATTTGCCGGATATTGAACAGGTAGCGCGGGCCCTCTACGGCGCGTCTCCTCAAATCGGCCAACAAGCTCAATCCACAGCCCGCGCCATCCGCGACCGCTCCGCCTCGTAGTTAGCACGCGCGAGCGGACCGCCTCGCCTCGCGCCTCATTTGTAAGTCATCACCGCGTGCCCATCCACAATCTTGATGTCCGTAATGTCCGGCGGCAACCGCAACTTCTCGCGATTCTCGGGCGACGCCATCATCTTCTCAACCGCCGTATTCAGCATCGACTGTGGCAGCGGCATCGACCCCAGCATCCCGCTGATCGGCTCGAACTTGATGTATCCGCCTTCCGTGCTCAAGTGCCCGTCCAGCTCAAGCGTCATGTCCTTGCCGTGGAAATCAAACAACACGTAAGCCTTCACCACGTCGCCAACCATATCCACTTTCACGTCCTTCACGGCCGACTGGACCTGATCAAGCGTAGGCTGTTCTTCTCCCGCAAGTCCGGTCACAGGGCTCGCACTGCTGGAAGATGCCGCGCCGCCGGCAGTAGCCGAGCCAGGCGCGCTGCCACCTGAACCAGACGCTGCGCCCGCCGGAGCCTGCCCGTCTCCCACCTGCAAATTCTGCGCGAGGTAGGAATTCAGCTCGGTCCGGTCAAGCGCCACCTCCGCAGGCTGGCCAGCCGCTTTCGCCCGGTCCGCCGCCTCGAATTTCTTCTCCGCCCGCGCCGCCGCACCCGGATCGGTGGGCACATCCGGCGCAGGCGATTTTCGCAGCACGAGCGCCAGCACCAGCAAGAGCCCGGCAACGCTCACCCAGCCAAGAATTTTGTATGCTTTTCCAAACGCGCTCGTGTCGTCCATAACGCCTCCGCCACCTCCATTCAGCCTAGCAGAGCCGCCCGTACAACCTCGCAGCGAGCCTCCGCGGCGTATTCAAACCACCACTGTGCGAATGGACAGGGAACGGAAATTGCCTCGTGCGCGCACAACTGTGCGGCACGTTCGGCAAAAAAGTGAAGGAGTGCGAAGTGAAGACGTTGAAGAAAATCTAGAACGGCATCGAGCCGTACTGCGCCTCAAACTCTGCCAGCGGCACCATGTCAATCGCATCCCAGGGGCAGCCTTCGAGGAACGCTCCGTCCGGCCCTTTACTCGTACAAAGTTTGCACCCGATGCAAAGCAGCGGATCGACCATGATCCGGCCAAAAGGCGCGTGCTCGGAATCCGGCACCCAGAACATACAGTCGGCCACCGGGCAATAATCGACGCACGCTGGCGACCCGGAGCACCCGGTGCACATCTCGTTGATTACGGCAACGATGTGCGGCTTGCGCTTCCGTTTCTTCGTGTCGCCTTCGGAAATCGGATAGCACTTCTCAATGTCGCCGTTTACGAATCGCGCCACATCCAACGTAGCTTCTTCAGCCACCAATGCCTCCCAGGGTGCCGCACCTGCTCGCTTCATTCTTCACAGCCAGAGCAGGGAAGTCAATGCCCTCAAGTGGCACAGGATTCAGCCTGTGCCGCTTACTTCAAAGCCCGAATCACCGCCCCGGTAAATTCCGCCGTCGTAGCCTTCCCGCGAACATCCCGCGTAAGCGATTTTCCCTCGCGGTACACCTGATGCAGCGCCCGTTCCACCCGCCGCGCCGTTTCCATCTCTCCGATGTGATCGAGCATCATGATCCCGCTCATCAGCAAAGCCGTCGGATTCGCGATGCCTTTGCCCGCGATGTCCGGAGCCGTCCCGTGAACCGCTTCGAATATCGCCACCGTCTCTCCGATATTTCCGCTCGGCACCACGCCCAGCCCGCCCACGAGCCCGGCCGCCAGGTCGCTCATGATGTCGCCGTAGAGATTCGTCAGCAGCAACATGTCGAACTGCTGCGGATCGAGCACGATCTGCATGCACGCATTGTCGATGATCAGTTCCTTGTACTCGATCTCCGGATATTCCGCTGCCACCTTGCGCACCGACGTCAGGAAAAGCCCATCCGACAATTTCATGATGTTGGCTTTGTGGATCGCATGAATCTTCTTGCGTCCATGCTTGCGCGCGTATTCAAACGCAAATCTCCCCACTCTCGTCGAAGCCCGCTCGGTAATGATTTTCAAGCTCTCCACCACGCCCGGCACCACCGTATGCTCGAGCCCCGCATACAGGTCTTCCGTATTTTCGCGGATCAGAACGATATCCACGCCCTCGAATCGCGACTGCACTCCCTCCAGATTTTTCACCGGCCGCAAGTTCGCGTACAGGTCGAGCGCTTGTCGCAATCCCACGTTGATGCTGGGCGCGCCGCCCGCCACCGCCGTCATCATCGGCCCTTTCAGCGCCACGCGATTCTTGCGAATCGAATCGAGCACGCCCGATTGCATGAAAGTCGTCCCTCGCCGCTCGATTTCCGCGCGCGCCGGGATTTCTTCCCAGACGATATCCACCCGTGCCGCCGCAAGAATCTCCTGCACAGCCTTCGCGACTTCCGGTCCGATCCCGTCGCCGGGAATAAGCGTTATGGTGTGTGCCATGTAAGAGAATCATTTTAAGGAATTTGCCGCTCGCTGTACACAGCCGCCGGAGAGCGCAGTTTCCAATCCGCGCGGGAACCGATCCACGCCAACGTACGAATCGAACGCCCCGCCAGCGCATCTAATGCCTTTAGAGACAGAGCCTTATGTGTCTGTCTGTGAGCATGCCCATTCAGGCGGGCTTCAAAGATTTTGCGAATCTGCTATAATGGCTTTGTACTTGCGCCGTTTCGGGCGCACTTTGGGAGGATTTCAGAATGGTTCAACTAACGCCGGTTGCAGTCACAAAAGTTAAGGAAATTATCCAATCGCAGACCCCCAGTCCGGCAGGGTTGCGCGTGGCCGTTGTAGGCGGCGGTTGCTCAGGCTTCAGCTACCACATGGCTTTCGAAAATGCGATCAACGAGAATAGCGACAACGTCTATGAATTTGACGGCCTGAAAGTTCTGGTGGACCAGATGAGCGAAATGTACCTCGATGGCATTTCCATCGATTACATCGAGACCATCGAAGGTTCCGGCTTCAAGTTCAACAATCCCAACGTGAAGAGCACCTGCGGCTGCGGCAGCTCCTTCAGCGTCTAAGCTGCTGCGCGACCCGCTCTGCCCGCGCGATGGTCAGCGCGATGGTCAGCGCGGCAAACAAATCTCGATTGGCTTAAGTTGTTGAGCTCCCGGGGACACTGTCTCCGGGAGTTTTGTTTTTAGCGTAGGCTTCCCGTAAGTCCAATAATCTTGTCCCAGCGTCCCAAACCCTGCCTTTGGGACAGTGGGAAAGCCCAAAACGAGAATCCGCGCGGCTCGGCCCGTCATTCCTCACGGTTGGAATTTAGAACTCTTGCTTGATTTCGAAGGTCCCCTCTAAGCGGTGTTTCTGAGAGAATAATTCTTTGGTGAAGTATGCTTAAAAGAATCTCCGCTGCAATAATGGGGCTACTCGGCGTCCTCGCTGGGTTCTACGCATGCGGCTTAACTTGGGAAGTAACGAGAGGATTCCCGAGCCACGAACTATCGATTTGGAAAGAGCTGCTTGGAATCCTACTTATTGGGTCGGTTGCCTTCGGTGGTCTGACCCTGGGTATCCGATTCTTGGGCTTCGCTTTGTTGGGAGAGATTGCGCAGGCTAAGGGAAGACCCGCGTTGGTACTGTTGGGGCTCGGATGCTTCTTCCCGGGTTTTGCTCTTTCGTTTCCGCTGATCACGCTGCTTTGGGTGGTACACCAGCCAAACGAAGACGCCGCTGCGCTAACCGCCCTGGGCGTCAGCGTTTCTGTCGGCGTGATTGCGGCTATAGCGGGCTGCGCCCTACTTTTGAGAAGGCGATCTGCGGCTCGCCCGTAAGTCCAATGATCTTGTCCCACTGTCCCAAAGGCATGGTTTGGGACGATGGGAAAGCCCAAAACGGGAATCTCTAAGACTTCTTCGCCTCCCGCTGCGCCCGCATGCTTTCCATTACGCTTTGAATCAGTTCCTTCGCCTTTGCGATCTCCTGCGTGATGATGCGGATATCCATCACGGGCCGCGCCGGGCTACCGTCGCTGTGGCAATAGACGCCATGCTGCCCCACGAGCACCAGCGCGTTCGTCAGCAGGTCGAGCGTCACCGCCAGGCGGCCACGCTCGGGCCCCATCATCGTTTCATAGTGCTCCAGCTCTTCGCGGTGCTCCTCAAACGCCGTCATAGGGACAATTCCTCCGTTTCGTCGTCCGTTCGAAGGTAGCTCCTCGGCCTCAAAATCGCAACTTGCCGCCTTCCTTCAATCCCGCCGAAAGCACCTAGTCCTAGGACTATCTATTGCGCGCTACGGAACATGCCTTTCCAGTTCGCTTTACACTTTCTCATCTCGCAAAGGATAATCTCGCCGGTCGCTATTTTGTCGCAGTGCCAGAATGCGACGGAGCGCCACGCTGCTTGGGTGCGAGCGAGTACCCTCGCAAAGCCAGCGGGCGGCTCCGTCGAGCGAAGTAAGAAAATTAGCGGGGTGATCGACACATGAGACGTTCTGATCTAGTTCGCAATCCTGGGAAAGGGAAGGCCGTTCGCACTTCACAGATCGTTTTCGGCGAACGCCAGCATCTCCTTCGCGTTCTCGATTCCGTCGAACGCAGCGCGCTGCCCGCGCCGCGTCTCGATCAAGAGCGCCGCGTGATCGAAGGCTTGATCCACGCGCGCACGCAGGAGCTCAACCGAATCAATCGCCGGCTGGGACGAAAAAGTCGGCACCGTGCTGAGCGCCGAAGTGAAACCCGAGCTGCTCGATCAGCTTTCGCGCCAGGCTCCCAAAGAAGATTTCTACTTGCTGCGCCTGATCAGCGAGCACCCGAAAGTCACCGCGAAAACTCTCGGCCGTCTGTCGCATCATCCCTACTCGGCAATTCGCGAAAACATCGCGCGTCATCCGAATAGCGACGCGTCCACACTCTCTCGCCTGAGCCGCGATCGCACGCAGCCGCTCTGGTATCTCGTCGCTTTCAACCCCAACGCCCCGGCTCCGCTGCGCAAAAAGCTCCAGGAACGCATGCGCCGCCTCGGCGAAAAGTCCGCCACGCAATAGCTTGAAGTGTTTTCTTCCTTCTCCGTAGGGGCACGGCATGCCGTGCCCTCTCGCGCAACCGGCAACCACGCAATACTGCACATCGCTCAGCCTACTCGTTATTTCGCATAATCAGCGTTCATCTGTGTTCATCTGCGGTTTCAAATCGCTCGTCGCCCAAGACAAATTGGCTCTTTACAGCTACAATTGCCCCTCTATATTGGCCTACGAGATCGAGCCAATGCTTCCACTTCACCTACAGCCCGAAAGCCACATACCGCTGTACGTCCAGCTGCGCGACCAGCTTCGCGCCCTTGTCCACTCCGGTGAGCTGCGCGACGGCGATCGCATCCCCGCCAGCCGCGAACTTGCCACTCAATTGGGCGTCCATCGCACCACCGTCGCAAACGCCTACGCCGAACTCGAATCCGAAGGCCTGATCCAGGGCCACGTCGGCCGTGGCACCTTCATCTGCGGCGCGCCGTCCGCCAGTTCACGCCGCCTCCGCGCACGAATGGCAATGGCGGTGGCATGCGCTGGGAATCGCTCTTTGCCGACGAGCGTGGCGACGAAGGCCTGAGCCGCCTGATGCCGGAAATTCCGCCCGACGCGATCGCGTTTGTCACGGCACGCCCCTCGGAAGAATTTTTCCCGATCGAGGAATTTCGCCGCTGCTGCAATTCGGTTCTGCGAAGCGAAGGCCGCCACATCCTGCAACTCGGCTCCACGGATGGCTACGAGCCGCTCAAAGCAGCTCTGATCGAGATGTTTCGCGCCGAAGGAACAGCCGTAAAAAGCGAGCAGCTGCTGATCACCAGACGGCTGCCAGCAGGCCATCGATCTTCTCTGCAAAGCGTTCCTGCGCCCCGGCGATTCCGTAGCGCTCGAAAATCCGGCCTATCCCGGCGCAATCGCTATTTTTGCTTCGCGCACGAGTTCGCACCCTCGCCGTCGGCGTCGAAACCGACTCTCGCCGCACCGGACATGTAGGCCTCGATCTTGACGCGCTCGAATCCGTGCTCATGCAGAATCGCGTGAAATTCATTTTCGTCACGCCGGACTTCCACAATCCCACGGGCACCACGCTGCCGCTCGCGCGAGCGCCGGCGCCTGCTCGAACTCGCGGCGCGCTACCAGGTGCCGATCATCGAAGACGACATTTACGCGCGCCTTCGCGTCCGCGGCACTCCCGTCCCATCACTCAAATCGCTCGACCGCTCCGGCAACGTGATTCAAATCGACAGTTTTTCGAAAATTGCGTTTCCGGGTCTGCGCGTCGGCTGGTGCATCGGCCGCGGAAAGCGTCATCGAGCGCCTGCGCCTCGTGAAGCAGTCCACCGATCTTCACACCGACCAGCTCGCGCAGGCCACCCTCGCCGAATTCGTTCGCCGCGGCTATCTCGCCCGCCATCTCGCCAAGATGAAGAAAGTCTATCGCGGCCGCCTGGAAGCGCTCGAAGACGCGCTCGAAAAGCATATGCCGGCCGAAACCACCTGGACGCGCCCCGAAGGCGGGATGTCCATCTGGGTCACGCTGCCGCCGGGTTTCGACGCCGGCGAATTATTGATTCACGTCCGCGAGCACGGCGTGCTTTTCGTTCCCGGCCGGTATTTCTACCTGCAAAAGCCGCAACCGAACACGCTGCGCCTCGGTTTCGCCGGTCTCGATGAAAAGCGGATCGCCCGCGGCGTCCAAACTCTCGGCGATCTGCTGAAAATCGAGCTTCGCAAACGCCAACGCGGCGTGCGCAGCGAATCGCTGCCGCGCGTGGCGCTGGTCTGATCCCGAGGCGATGCTACTCGCACCCAATCCGACGAATGCCTGCTTCGGCTGCGGCGGCGCCAATCCCCGCGGCATGCTCCTCACGTTCGAACAGGATGACGCCACCCAGCACATTCGAGGCAATTTCCGCCTCGGCGCCGAATATCAGGGCGGCGGCGGTTTTATTCACGGCGGCATCATCGCTCTCGTCCTCGACGAAGCCATGGGCAAGGTGAACCGCTTCAAGAATGTTCGCGCCGTAACCGCTGAACTCACGATCGAATATCATCCGCCCGATTCCGATCAACGAAGATCTGGTCATCGAGGCGCACGAAGTGGAACAGAACGGCCGCAGCCTGCATCACGTCGGCGAAATCTCGCAATCGCGACAGGCAAAGTTCTGGCCCGCGGCGAGGCCGCTTCGTCGAAGTGAATCCGGAACGTTTCAAGACCGACAGATCCGCCGCGTCTGCATCCTCAAATACCATTGCAACCGCGACCGGCAACTCGAATCCGAAATCCTGAAAGAGGAGAATGAACATGGACCTGATGAATAACAATCTTTGGCGCGTAAAAGTGGGCCTCGCCGAAATGCTGAAAGGTGGCGTGATCATGGACGTCACCACCGCCGCGCAGGCCAAAATCGCCGAGGATGCCGGCGCTTGCGCCGTGATGGCTCTCGAGCGTGTCCCCGCGGACATTCGCAAGGAAGGCGGCGTCGCCCGCATGGCCGCGCCCAGAATCATTCGCGAGATTATGGACGTAGTCTCGATTCCCGTGATGGCTAAAGTCCGCATCGGACATTTCGCCGAAGCGCAAGTTCTCGAAGCGCTCGAAGTGGATTACATTGACGAGAGCGAAGTCCTCACGCCCGCCGACGAAGAGCATCACGTCTGGAAGCACGGTTATAAAGTTCCGTTCGTCTGCGGCGCGCGCAATCTCGGCGAAGCTCTTCGCCGCATCGCCGAAGGTGCGGCCATGATTCGCACCAAGGGCGAAGCCGGCTCGGGCAATATCGTCGAAGCGGTACGCCACATGCGCGCGATCGTCGGGCAAATGAAGAAGCTCACCACCCTCGGCGAAGAAGAACTCGTGCACGAAGCGAAAGAACTTGGCGCGCCCTTCGAGCTCGTCGCCTGGGTCGCGAAGCACGGCAAGCTGCCTGTCCCGAATTTCTCTGCCGGTGGAATTGCCACTCCTGCCGACGCCGCTCTCGTCATGCAACTCGGCGCTGAAGCCGTCTTCGTCGGCTCCGGTATCTTCAAGTCCAACGATCCGGCGCAACGCGCCCGCGCCATCGTCAAAGCCACCACGCACTACAAGGACCCGAAAGTCGTCCTCGAAGCCTCCGAAGAACTCGGCGAAGCCATGAAGGGCCTCGACATCCGCCAGATGGACGAAAAGGATTTGCTCCAAACCCGCGGCTGGTAATTGCGCTGAATATGCGGCTCGTCATCCGGCAGGCATCCGCCGAGAGCGCCTTAACTGAACGATAGCAGCGTCAATCGCTTGCGCGGCGTCAGCTGCGGATGCGCTCGACACAATGACCACAACGCCAAAAATCGGAATCCTCGCCATCCAGGGCGATTACGATGCCCACGCGAAAGTGCTCGACCGCCTCGGCGTCGAACTACACTTTCGTCCGCCGCCCCGAAGATCTGGTTGGCATCTCCGGCGTAATTCTCCCCGGCGGCGAAAGCACCACGCACCTGAAAGTGATGGAAGAGGAAGGCCTTTTCGACGCGCTGAAGAAATTTGCAGCCGATGGCGGCGCCTTTTTCGGCACATGCGCCGGCGCCATCCTTCTCGCCAAGCAAGTTCACGGCCCCGCCCAAGATTCTCTCGCGCTGCTCGATATCTCCGTTCTGCGCAATGGCTACGGCCGCCAGCTCGCGAGCGACGTTCACTCCGGCCCCTCCAAGCTGCGCAAAGAGCCGCTCGAGATGGTTTTCATTCGCGCTCCCATTATCGAATCCGTCGGCGCGACTGTCGAAGTCCTCGCCGAAGACGCCGGCCATCCCGTTCTCGTTCGCGAAGGCCGCATCCTCGCGTCCACATTTCATCCCGAGTTGACAGACGACACTGCCGTGCACGAATATTTCCTGAAACTCGTTCGCAACGGCGCCTAGCGGATGCCCGAATCCAACACGCAGCACTACATAGTCCTCTTCGTCTGCGTTGGGAATTGTGTCCGCAGCCAGATGGCGGAAGCGCTCGCGCGTCACAGCGCCGCCGACGTCATCGTTCCGGAAAGCGCCGGCCTCCATCCGCTCGGCTTCATCGACAAGACCGCCATCGCCGTTCTCGCCGAGCGCGGCAGTTTCCGTCGCCGGTCAGTATTCGAAAGGCCTGCGCGATCACTCGCTCTCGCAGCCCGATCTCGTCATCAATATGTCCGGCGCGCCCAGCGCGTCGCTATTTCACGGACGCCGCTACGAAGACTGGCCCATCGAGGATCCCTTCGGCGAGAGTATGGAACTCCACCGCCGCATCTGCGATGATATCGAACGGCGTGTGAAGGAATTGGCCGCGCGCCTGCGCAGTAAGGATTAGCGACGCATAGAGCGTCGCTTGATACGACGCATCGCGCGTCGCCTGACTAACGACGCATCGCGCGTCGCTTGATTGACGACGCCAGGCAGCGCGCGCGATCAACGAGCCGTCACCAGCATTCCGCGAGGCACCTTGCGCCGCGAAAAAACCAGCGTCTCCCAGGAAGACTACCTCAAAGCCATCTGGGAGCTCGTTCAAGAAGAACACGCGCCCATCAGCGCCCGGCTCGCCGAAGACCTGGGCGTAACTCCTCCCGCCGTCACCGCCGCTCTGAAACGGATGACCCGCGGCGGCTATCTTCGCGTTCGCCGCACCGGGCAGATTGAACTTTCCCAGAAGGGTCAGGAAATCGCCGAGCACCTCGTCCTCCGCCATCGCCTCGCGGAAAAGTTGCTCACCGACGTGATCGGTCTCGAATGGACCCGCGCGCACGAAGAAGCCGAACGCCTCGAGCACGGCATCTCACCCGAAGTCGCGAATTTACTTCTGCAGCGTTTTGGACGCGACGCGCGCTGCCCGCACGGTGTTCCGCTTTTCGGCGGCATGCAGAAACTCCGCCGGAAACACGGAGCGGTCCGCTTGTCAGAAGCTGAGGTGGGACACAATTACGAAGTCCTGCGCGTTTACGAAAAGGATCCGCACTTCCTCGAATTTCTCGTCAACTTCGATCTGCGTCCCGGCGCGCGCCTGCGCGTCCATCAGCGCGAATACGACGAGACCATGACGCTCTCCGTCACCGGCCATCGCCCCCCGCGCGTCCATCTGGGCAAACAAGCCACCGAGCGCATCTGGGTCCGCCGTCTCGCCTAGCGCAGGCCTAGCTTCCGGGCAAGCCAACAATCTCGAGCGCGTTCACCCGCGAATCATCCACGGTAAGCCCCCAATGCAGATGCGGACCAGTCGCTCGCCCGGTTGCTCCCACTCGCCCAATCACGGCGCCCGCTGCCACCATGTCGCCCACTTTTACGCCGATCACTTTCATGTGCCCGTAAAATGTGTACACGCCCAGTCCGTGATCAATCACCACGGTGTTGCCGGGAAAATATAAATTGTCCGCCAGCACCACGCGTCCACGCGCCGATGCGTGAATCGGCGTTCCCGCAGGCGCGGGAATATCCACACCGCTGTGTGGCGAGCTTGGTTCGCCATTCAACACGCGCCGCCGCCCAAAATTCTTGGCGCTGTGATTCCCCGGCAACGGCGCCCGAAACGCCCCAATCCATAGCTTCTCCGGACTCACAGTCGTGTAGATCGCCCGCAAACGCTCCCCGTCTTCATTCGCGCGCTTTGTCTCCTCCGGATCCGGCTCAACGAATTTCGGCGCTACAGTTAGTTTCTCGATCGCAAAGTTTCCGGCAGCCACCGTAACTGGAATCGTACAGCTCACAGCCGCTCCCTCCACCGGCTGCACGGTAAGCGTCAAATCGTATTTCCCGGCGACCTTCGCGAGATCAACGCCAAGAAATCCGTGAAATATCGTCGGAGTCTTCGCATTCTGCCAGAAGGGAACTGCCCGCGACGCGTCGCGCTCGGTCCATCCGCCCTGCACACCAGAAAGCGCCGCTCGCCCGCTCACCTCGAGCCGCAGCAACGCCCCTTGCACCGCCGCGCCCGGAATGAAGCGCACCGAAATCCCGTCACCGCAGTCGTGAACGGCGCTGGCCTTCGCCGGCCGCGCAGCAGCAGCCTTCTTCTGTGCCGATGTTTTTGACGAGCCATCTGGCGAAGTCCGCGCGAAAGCCCCCGGCGCGCCGCCGCACACCCATAGCAGCGACATCGCCGCGCCCGCAACAATTCGATGAGCCGCATTCGCGCTTTTCAGTTACTTGCTCCCCGCGTAGCTCACGCGCCAGACGCTCTCCGATCCATCGTCGGTAAAAATCAAAGCGCCGTCCTTCGCTACCGCCACGCCCACGGGCCGTCCCCACACAGCGCCCTTCTCTGTTACAAATCCCGTGACGAAATCCACATACTCGCCCGTTGCCTTTCCATTCTGCACCGGGACGCAAATGATTTTGTACCCCGTCTTCTTCGCGCGGTTCCAGGATCCGTGCTCTGCCGCGAACGCGTACCCGGAATACTCGGCCGGAAACATTTTTCCGTCGTAAAAGGTCATCTCGAGCGATGCCGAATGCGATTGCAACAGCACATCCGGTACCAACACTTTCGCGGCAAGTTCCGGATGCTTTCCTTTGTGCCGCGGATCCTGATTCGCTCCGATGTAATACCAGGGCCAACCGTAAAATCCTCCCTCATCCACGTGCGTGATGTAGTCAGGCACCAGATCGTCGCCCAGGTCGTCGCGCTCGTTCACGGAAGCCCACAATTCCCCCGTCGAAGGATGGATTGCAATCCCCACCGCATTCCGGATTCCCGACGCATAAATCCGCTCGCCCGATCCATCCGGATTGAATTCCAGAATATCCGCACGATGATCCTCCGCGCTGTCGTCGTCCACATTCGACTTCGATCCCACCGACACGAACATCTTCCGCCCGTCATTCGAGAACGCGATGTCGCGCGTCCAGTGCCCGCCGCCCTTCAACAATCCGCCGCCCGGAATCGTCGCAACCACAGTTTCGGCCGCACCCCGAGCTTTCAAGTCTCCATTTTGGTAAGGAAATCTCACCACGCTATCCGTATTCGCCACGTAAACATATTGCGGGCTCGCCCCCAGCGGATAGAACGCAATCCCAAATGGCTTCGTGAGCCCGGTCGCAAACACTTCCACCGTCTGCGCCCTCCCATCCGCTCCGATTCCGCGCAGCAAGCGAATCTGCCCCTTTCCGCTCTCCGCAATAAATAAATCCCCATTCGGCGCCGTCCGAATAAGTCGCGGTTCGCTCAATCCCGTCGCCACTTGCTCCACCTTGAATCCCGGCAGCACCTGTGGCCACGCATTCTTTGGCCGCGTAACCACCTCGGCATGGTTCCCTACGGACTTCGTAGCATACGGCCGCGGCATGTCAGCCGGAGTAATCAGCCGCCTCACTCCCGGTGCATCTTCGCGCCAATCTCCATACGCTCCCTCGCCCTTCAAAAGTTTTCCAACATTGTCCGCCGCCTTTACCTGCGCAATCGATGCCGAGTCGCCCGCATCCGTTCCGTCCGCACGTCCACGGCAAGCAACCGCCGTCGCAATCGCGATAAGAACCGCCAGAATAGCTATCCGTTCGCCGAAAAATCCCTCGCTGCGTCTCATGATCTCGTTCTCCCTGTCCCCCAACATTTCCAGCACGCCGCCTGCCCGCCTATCCTAAGATGTCCACCAGCTCCACTCGGTTCCCGCGGCAGCAATACATCTCGCTTCAATCGTTCCTACTTCGGAATATACTCTCTCAGCTCGCGGACGATCGCAGCCTGAGTTATGAATGATCGAATCAGCCGCGGCGAATCGATCGCATTGGCAACGAGGAAACCATGATCACCGGCTCTCACACTGTCCTCTATTCCGACCACGCAGAAGAGGTCCGCGCATTCTTCCGCGACACGTTAAAATTGCCGTCCGTTGACGCTGGCCACGGCTGGCTCATCTACGCGCTTCCGCCCGCGGAACTGGGAATCCACCCCGCCGAAAAGGGCAGCCACAGCGAGCTCTACCTGATGTGCGACGACGTCAAATCCACGGTCGCCGATCTCGAATCCCGAGGCGTGAAATTCAGTCGCCCCGTCACCGAAGCCAATTTCGGATTCACGACGGCGATCGCGCTTCCCGGCGGCGCCGAGCTCGGACTTTACCAGCCGAAGCACCCGCTCGCTCCCCCATGGCCCGCGGCGAAGACGAATCGAAAAGCTCCCTCCGCCACGCGCCGCGCCGGCAGGCGGGCGACGAAACGGTCGAAGTCTCGCAATCGCCGCCCGAAGAAGCGCTCTCGATAATCGCCTGGGCGATCAGCAGCGCTCCGGAGAAATTCCCGCGGCCTATTGCCAGACGCCACCGGACGCGCCTATCATAGCCATTGCACGCTCCCCGCTAGCGCGACAACTGTAACGATTGCGACAGCGACAACGATTGCGACAAAGTTTGCAACGATTGCCACAACGATTGCGATAACAACTACGCGAGGCACCCAGTTTGGACGCAGCAACGCACCCATCCGTCACCTGCATCGTAGCCCGCGTCACCCTTTTTATTTCGACCCGCTTTCCCAATTCAAAAGTAAACGACCCTCTGAAGGAGGCATAGAAACATGGCCACAGCAACGCAAGCGGTAAAGCTCGACGACAGCGTTTCAACTTTTGTAGGCCGCAAGCAGAAAATGCTCATCAACGGCAAATGGGTGGAAGCCGCTTCCGGAAAAACTTTCCCCACCTATAATCCAGCCACCGGTGAAGTCCTCTCGAATGTCGCCGAAGGCGATCGCGAAGACATTGACCGCGCCGTAAAAGCCGCCCGCGCCGCTTTCGAAACCGGCCCGTGGTCCAGAATCTCGCCCTCCGAACGCGGACGCATGATGTGGCGCCTCGCCGACCTCATCGAAAAACACGCCGAAGAATTCGCGCAGCTCGAATGCCTCGACAACGGCAAGCCGCTCAAGATCGCGCGCGTCGCCGATTTGCCCCTCGCCGTGGATCACTTCCGCTACTACGCCGGTTGGGCCACCAAGATTGAAGGCAACACGATTCCGATGGGCCTCGCCAAGCAGGGAAGCTTTCACGCCTACACCGTTCGCGAACCCGTCGGCGTCGTAGGCCAGATCATTCCCTGGAATTTCCCGCTCCTGATGGCCGCCTGGAAACTCGGCCCCGCTCTCGCCACCGGCTGCACCGTAATTCTGAAGCCCGCCGAGCAAACGCCTCTCACCGCGCTTCGCCTCGGTGAATTGCTTCAAGAAGCCGGCTTCCCGGATGGCGTCGTCAACATCGTCCCCGGCTACGGCGAAACCGCCGGCGCCGCTCTCTCCGCGCATCCCGACGTGGACAAAATCGCCTTCACCGGCTCCACCGAAGTCGGCAAACTGATCCTTCACGCCGCGGCCGGCAATCTGAAAAAAGTTTCGCTCGAGCTTGGCGGCAAATCTCCCAACATCATCATGGACGACGCCGATCTCGAATCCGCAATTCCCGGCGCCTCCATGGCCATCTTCTTCAATCAAGGCCAGTGCTGCTGCGCGGGCTCGCGGCTCTTCGTCGAAAAGAAAATTTTCGACAAGGTTGTCGACGGCATCTCCCAGGCCGCCGCGAAAATCCGCGTACTTCCCAGGACTCGACCCCTCGAGCGATCTCGGCCCGCTCGTTTCCGAAGAGCAGCTCAATCGCGTCTGCGGCTTTCTCGAATCAGGCATGAAGGAAGGCGCCAAGGCCACCACGGGCGGCTCGCGCGAAGGCGACAAGGGCTATTTCGTCAAGCCCACGGTTCTCGTGAACACCAACGACAACATGAAAGTGGTGAAGGAAGAAATCTTCGGACCGGTCGTTACCGCCACGCCCTTCAGCGACATGAATGAAATCATCACCCGCGCCAACGATACCGTCTACGGTCTCGCCGCCGGCGTTTGGACTCGCGACGTGAAAAAAGCTCACGCCGTCGCGTCCAAGATTAAAGCCGGCACCGTCTGGATCAATTGCTACAACGTGTTCGACGCAGCCCTCCCATTCGGCGGCTACAAACAATCCGGCTGGGGCCGCGAAATGGGCCACGAAGTCCTGAAGAACTACACGGAAGTAAAATCCGTCTGCAGCGCGCTCTAAAAGCCGCCGCAGCTTGTTTCTGACAAAGGGGCCGAGCGATTATCGCTCGGCCCTTTTTATTTCTTCGCTCCCGCCGCCTTCTGCTCCCGCAACTGCTGCTTCCAACCCAGCACCCGCGCCTTGTTTCCAGCTTCCTCCGCCTCCGGCACCATCCCCTTACGCTGATACGCCCGCGAAACCGTCGTCCACGCCAAAATATCCTCCGGATCAATCTCGAGGATCCGCCGCGCCGCCTCGATCGTGCGGTCAAAATCTTCCTTGGCGTGATACGCTTGCGCCAGACCATGCAACGCATCCGCGAATTTCGGATCCATCTCGATCGCGCGCGTCGTATTCCGCGATCGCCTCGTCGAGTTTCCCCTCGCCGAAGCGGTCAATCCCGGCGTAGTAGTGGTCTTCTGCTGTTATCGGCTCGGTCATCCGTCTCCGTTCGGCGCTCCGATCTCTCGCGCGCTGATTCTACCACCCGCGCGCGCCACCATTCCCACCTCATGCTGAACGCTCTCCGCTACTACTGGATCATCTCCAAGGGTTATCGCCTCCGCCCCTGGGCCTCTCCCTACATCCAATGGCGCCTCGAAACCTTCTTCGGCAAGGAAGCCGCCAATCTCGACGCCCGCAAATTTTTCTCGCTCCTCTGGCGCGAACGCACCCGCATGGAACGCTTCCTCGACTGGGTTGCCATCCGCCGCCGAGCCCAGCACTCCCGCTAATCGTTTCGCCCGCGCCTCCCCTCGTCCCTCTTGACGCCCACTTCAATTCGCCTATCATCAAAAGCCTGAGCCCGAAATAAATCCAAATCTGAGGAGAACTAGATGACGAAGAAACTTCCCGTTGTCGCACTCGCTCTCATCGCTGCTTTTGTCGTCAGCGCCGCAGCCCTTCCCCAGGAACCAAAGGTCAACGTCGGCGACCGCCACGGAAACATGCGCGCCGCACAGGAACTCATCCGTCAAGCCTGGCAAAAAGTTGACATCGCGCAGCAAGACAACCATTACAACCTCGGAGGCCACGCCGGACGCGCCAAAGAACTCCTGGTCCAGGCGAGCGAAGAAATAAAGCTCTCCGCCGAAACCGCCAACGAGCACCACTAGCTCGAGACGCGGCAATCTCGCACCAAACTTCGCGTTTTGAACCGCCGGCCCGCCATCGCGAATGGTGAGCCGGCAATTTGTTTGTTCGGTGGGATCTAGCAGGCAGCTTCCTGCACCGCCGGAGCACAATCTAGTTGGTGTTCCTGCCGATGCCGCTCACTCTTGTGCCGTTGAACATCGTGAAGGAGAAACCGTCGAAGCTTTCGTTCCAGTTGCGAGCCATATCCTGAAGCATCGAAATGGCGACGGCTTCACCCAGCGGCAGCGAATCCGTGTAATCGTGGCGCCAGTGAACAGACGCGTGATTGCGGCCGATGGCGATGTTGGCTGCGATCTTATTCATCTCGCCACCGATGGTGAGCTGGCCGGCGTCGGCGCCTTGGTAGGGAATCAGCGAAAGCCCATCTTCGCTTGGCTGCACGATTGAAAATCCCGGAAGGGACGTGAGCGGCGCGAGATCGTTGAACCACGCCTTCACGATGGTGGCGCAAGCGCCCGCGACCGTGCCGTGGCCTTGGCCGTAGGACGGATGCTGAGGGCAGCCTTCCGGAAACGCATGCGGCAAAAAGTAGCTGCCGTATTTCGCGAACGTTTCTGCCACCGCGTGCGAATTCAGCACATCGGGATGCAGGGGATAACTCGCCTGGTGCGTTTTCGTCATGTGCACCAGTCCGCCAAACGCTTCGGGGCGAAGATGGCGATGGACGAACCACTTCATAAACCACACCGCTTTCAACGCGCGCTGCGATACCTCCGCCACCAGAGTCTTCAGGTGGGGACTGCCAAAAGTCCCGAATCCCGATTGCGTCCTCGAGCTGGCGTACGGGTTATTGGGATCGAGCGGCGCGCCTATATCTGTCAACTTGATGCACGCATTAAAGTACGCTTCAAACAGCACGTCCGTGTGAACGTAAGCGCTCAGGCCGCGCCCGTTTCGAACGTGCTGTAAATTCGCGTCCGCCTGATTCGACCCAAATGGTCCTTGCCCATTCTGCACGGCGAGCCACGAGGCCTGGTCCGTCATATAGTCGATCCCCGGAACGTAGGTGATCAGCGCCTGAGTCACGGGAATCGCGCCGTAATTAAATGGTTGGAGCAGGAACTGCGAAGCATACGGGCCCAGCAAATCTCCGGGCGTGAACCCGCGAAAAAGATTTTGCGCAGTCACGGGCCGGGGTCCCGTGAACGCAGGAAGCGAGTTCAGTTCCGCGATGGCGGCCTGCGAGATCGGTTCGTTTCCGTATTGCGTGAAATTCACGTCGCGACACAGCGCCAGCCAGTAATTTTCCACCGCCGTATCCGCCATCTTGCGGCTCGCAACGGGCGGTGGCGTGCCGATCGCGAGCTGGTGGCAATCCGTTCCTTCCAGATCGAACGAAAGCCCCGCTTGCGGATCGACCAGTGGAGCAGTGCCGCCCAGATCAATCTGCTCGAACAACTGCGGATTGCCGCCCCGGACAGCGCGCAACAAGCTCTGATAAGAAGAAGCTTCCACCTCTCCGACGCTGTTATGTACCAGGCCCTTCGAGAAATTTCCAATTCGATTGCTGTAGAGCTGCTCGTCGCCGTTCGTAACCTGAGCGGGAACTGGAACTTTCAATTCTGCGAGCGCGGCGTCGCGTCGGTTTTGAAAGCTTTGCATAGGACGGCTGTTGGCACTCGACTCCTGAAAGCCGCCGCTGCGGGATGGCCCGTCAGACGCTTTTGTCACTGTCGCAAGCCCCGCCGCGCGGACAGCAAGCGAAGCGGCAGCAGCGCGCCCGATTCCGCCCATGAATTTCCGGCGACTCGCGCCCTCCGAATTCAACTTTGTAGCTTTTGACGTGCTGCGTTCCGTCGACTTCTCCATGCGCGTAGCCTCCCTGCACTCGGGGTAAGGTATCGTTCTTGAACGATGATGGATGATCGGGACTGGCTGGGAGTGCAAGCAAGCTACGTCGAATTGAAATCTCGCGCAAGAGAAACGTGGGCCAGTTTTCGTACAGGGGGGAATTGCTTAGTACTAACAGGACTCCAATCTTCTCGCGGTGGAACCGCCTCCGGAGATATTCGGCCACGTCCACCGCGTCTTGCTCCATCCGCGCCGCTTTTCGTACCGCCGGCTTCCAGCCGGCATCTTTTGCCGAAGCCTCCGCTTCCGCCACATCACAGCAAAAAAAGACGCACGCCCCCAGCTCTCCAGGAGGCGTGCGTCCAGTTCCATCCCTACTCCCCGCAAATACTACTGCGCGATCACAGCCGCCACAGGCGTCGACGAAACCCCCACCTGCTGCCCCACAAGCACACCGCAGCGGGGCGTCCGCTTCGGGTGCCCCGTGCGCGACCTCATTGCGCGCTCTCCGCATCTCATGCCGGCCACGGACACAATGAGGCCTTAGCACTATACGCTGATTACCCTAGATGTACATTTAGAGTAATATAACCGCGCCCATCGCTTGAATTCAGCGAATTGGCACAACCCACAGAAAAGGAGAAGCAAAATGAATGGATTCGCTAAGGTTTGCCTGGTAATTATTATCCTGCTGCTGGCAGTGATTGCCATCCGTCCGATTTCCGGTGCGCAGACAGCTTTTGCGGCGAGCGAACATTACCAGTACCGCGTTGTCGCAATCTCAAACGCGTTCCCCGCTCAAATACAACCCGAGTTGGATAAAAATGCCGCGGAAGGGTGGGAACTCGCCACAGGAGGCTATTCAGAGACAACACACGGAGTGCCCGGCTTTACGTTGATCTTTTCCAAGCGGGTTCGCTAATCCCTCGCGCTGTCACCTGTTTACGCATGCAAGGCGCCGTTTGGGACGGGGAGTGTGGTGAATATAGAATTCGTGTCAACAGCGTAGGAGCTGACGTGTCATTAACAGAGATTAAGGAGCTCGCGGACCGGAATCATGAACATCGACAAAGTAACCGGACGCCGCCAGCTCACCCACATCCTCCGCCCACTGTCGACGCGCAGACACAAAGACGCACGCCCCCTCTCTTCCGGAGGCGTGCGTCTCGATGCATCCCTACTCCCTGCAAATGCTACTGCGCGATCGCGGCTGCCACAGTGGTCGAAGCGACTCCTACCTGCTGCCCCACGAGCACAGGTCCGGTGGGCGTCTCGAAAAGAAGCCCGCCGACTGCCACCTGGTTGCCGTTTGCCAGCCCTGTAAAGCCGCCGTTCACCCCCGTGAACGTCGTAGTCGTTCCTGTATCGACATTCACGAGGTTGACGCCATTATCCGTAAACACACCGTTCAATCCGTTCACCGTGAAAGCCTGATTCGTCGAGTTGAGCGAATTGATGGTGCCGTTGAACTGGCTCGGTGCCAGGATCACCTGGTCCGTAGTCAGCGTGCCGTTCGCGCCGCCCGTGCCCGCCGTGAATCCGGTCGAATCGAGCAGCACCGATTGCCCCACCGCCACGTTGCTGATGCCAGTAAAATTCAAGCCCGCCGGAAGCGTCTGCCCGTTCGACTGCACGCTAAACGCCGTCTGCGGATTCGAGTTCACCGTCACCACTTGCCCCACCGCAACGCCCGAGTTGGCGCCGGAAAAAGCCGGCGACACGCTGGTGATCACTACCTGCATCGTGTTTGTGTCGGGATTCACTCCAATCACGGTTCCCTGAACTCCTTGCGTAATTCCGTTGTTCAGGGAAATGCTCGTCACCGTAGGAGTCGCTCCTGCCACGCCCGTTGTTCCGAAGTTGAGGCTTACGATTTGTCCCGTCTGGATGCACGCAAACGTATTCGCCGTCGTGCAGGTAGAGCTGGTGTTGAAGTTGTTGAACGCGGTCGTGGAGCCGACGCCCAGCGTGAGCTGCTGGTTCGTTTCGGTGTCCACCACCGTGATCTGATTCGCCCCCACAGACTTTACTTGTGCCGTCACGTTGCTGAAGTCGCTCAGGTTGCCGGTCGTCGCGCTGGTTGTAGTGGTCGCCGACACCGTAATGCTCGGCGCGATGGAAAGCGTACCGTTCGAATTCGCGATCGAGTTCGAGCTATTGAAGTCGAGGCCGATATTCACCGGAGTGTTAGCCGTCAGCGTGAGCGGGAAGGGAGAAGTCGAAATTGTAGTCGAGGTCGGATTGAACGCCGGTGCCAGCGTGCAAGGAGTTGTGCTGTTCGTGATCGGAGGACAAGAGTTCGTACCGTCCGCAAACGTCGTCGTCGAGTTGTTCAGTATCGTCATCGACGCATTCGCGAAAGTAACCATGATGCTGTCGTACGTGCCTGCGGGAGCGCTCGTATTCGCCAGCAGTTCGTCCATCGTTTGAAGGTTCGAGAGGTTCACAGTTACCGGCGACGACAGCAGCGACACGGAACTCTGCGTGCCCGTGCTGCCCTGTAATGTCACGCCGGTGATTTGCACCGTTAACGAAACTACCGTTATGCCTGTCGGCGGTTGATCTTGGATCGTGAGTACGACCGGAACGTTATTGGCGTTGACGTGGTGACCGGAACCGCTGCACCCTGCCATGAATGCGATTAGAAAAGGTACCGCGGCCCAAAATGCCATTGCTTTGCGCACTGAACAACCTCCTGAGGAATTTGTGAATCACCTCATCCTGCGTGCGTGCGCAAAATCAAAGAATCCTGCAATCGGCGTATTTCGAATGACGAGAAGCAGTACGCTGACTTAGTACGAAGAAGATCCGCGGCGAAGAAGTGCGCGCCAGAAGTTCGCCCAAGATTTGTCGTGAAGAAGCTCCGTCAATCGGCGTATTTCGAAAGACGAAAAGCAGTACGCTGACTTAGTACGAAGAAGATCCGCGGCGAAGAAGTGCGCGCCAGAAGTCTCCGTCGAACCAGTTCCGTGAAGCAGTTCCATGAAGCAGGTCCCGTGAAGAATTCCCGCGAACACCTTCCATTCCTACGTTTGGTACCATCGCGCCCTAGAACTCTCTAAGGTTCTTCAACGTATCTTCATGTTTTCCACAGCTATACGTACTTCTACTGATACCCCTCCGCACCACCCTGTGTTATCATGAATCGGGCACATGAAAGGAGCCCTCCTCGAACCCACATGAACCTCGCCAAAGTAACAGGACGCCGCCTACGCAAACCGAAGCCGAATCTGCTCCGCCACTCCCGTAAGTGCTGCATTTGCAAACACCCACGCCGCGCCGAAATCGAGTTCGACTTCCTCGTCTGGCGCAGTCTCGACGATATCCGCTACAAATTCGGCCTCGCCCACCATTCCGCAATCTATCGCCACGCCCACGCTCTCGGCCTCACCACCCGCCGCCTCCAGAACGCCCGCATGGCCCTCGACTATCTCGTCGAGAGAGTCGAGCGCGCCCCGGTCACGGGCAACACGATCATCCGCGCGATCCGCGCCTATAGCTGCCTCTCCCGCGACGGCCAGTGGACCGAGCTTCCCAAACACGTAATCTTCGAGACCCGTAGGCCGGCCCCGAAAGCGGCCAAAAATCTAATCGCGAATCCGCGATTAGAAAACGCTGCAACTTCATGAAAACAAACAACCGAGACCCGTTCTAATCGCGAAGAAATTGCGTTTTTTTTCCAGCAAATTAGGTGGTGAAACAACAGAACGCCGGCGCTGGGTGATGGAAGAGTATAATGGCGCACTGAGTCGACGGCCCTATGTCCGACCTCAAAATCCTTCAAAAATCCGGTGTTCACCGCGAAGCCTTACACGAGGCCCGCTGGTGGGAGCCTGTCGCAACGGAGAACGCCGAGCCCGGCAATAAAGTTCACTGCTACCTTTGCCCGCGCCACTGCCACATCGGCGAAGGACAGGCCGGATTCTGCTACATCCGCGCCAACGAAGGCGGCAAGCTATACAGCCTGGGCTACGCGCATCCTGCCGCGTTGCAGATCGATCCCATCGAGAAAAAGCCGCTCAATCACTTCCTGCCCGGCTCGAAAATATTCTCGATGGGGACGGCCGGATGCAACATGGGCTGCTTCTTCTGCCAGAACTGGGACATCTCGAAGTCCCGCTCAGACCAGGTGAACTCCTCCTACATTCCGCCGGAGGACGTAGTCCTGCTCGCGATTCGCAACGGCTGCCCTTCGATCGCATTCACTTACAACGAGCCGACGATCTGGGGCGAGTATGTGATTGATATCTGCGCCGCCGCGAAAGAGTACGGCCTCAATACCGTAATGGTCTCGAACGGATACATCACCTACGACGCGTTTCACGATATTTACGATCACGTGGACGCCGCGAATATCGACCTGAAAGCGTTCACCGAAAACTTTTACGGCAAAATCACGCTGACGCATTTGCAGCCGGTGCTCGATACGCTGAAGTGGCTGAAGCGCGAGACGAACGTGTGGTTCGAAATCACGAACCTCGTGATTCCCACATTAAACGACGCGCCCTCGGAATCGCGCGAGCTGGCCGAATGGATTCTCGAGAACCTCGGGCCCGATGTGCCGCTGCACTTCACGGCGTTTCATCCGGATTTCAAGCTGCGCGATAAGCCGAAGACGCCGCCCGAGACGTTACACGCAGCGCGGCGGATCGCGCTCGATGCCGGATTGCATTACGTTTACGAAGGCAATATCTTCAGCGACGGCGCGCACACTTCTTGCCCGTCGTGCAACACGCTCCTGATCGAGCGCTCCTGGCACAGCGTCGAGAAGAACCGGCTGCGAGACGGCTGCTGCCCGAAGTGCGGCCTCGCGATCCCAGGACGTTGGTCAAGCCCTCATGGTAAGACGCCTGCAAAAGTTTCCGCCCGCGCGCAGGCCCTCGCCGATGCGAAATACCCCCATTTCAATTTATAACAATTGCAAAAAATAGAATTCGCGCCATCCATGTAGAATGACGGCGCGCCAATTGCACTCGGCGCAAAATCAAACACGTCACCGGAGGTGACTATGACGGCGTTCCGTCCTGGAGATGCTGAAGACATGCTGCACAACTATGGATCGAAGCTGGGAAATTCGCTCCCGCAGAAAGCGGGAATCTTTGTGCTGCTGATTGTGGTTCTGATTTTGATCTGGGCGTCGGTGGCGTACGTGCCGTCGGGCCACGTGGGAGTGCTGACGCTGTTCGGCCGCGTGACGGGCGACGTCTTGCCTGAGGGCACGCATTTCGTCAACCCGTTCAAAGTGAACAACACGATGTCGATTCGAACGCAGGAGCTGAAGGAAACGGCGAGCGTGCCATCGGACGAAGGGCTGGTGATGACGCTCGATACGTCGCTGCTGTTCCGCCTGAATCCCGAGCGGGCGGCCGACGTGTTCCAGAAGATCGGCCCGAACTTCGTCGAGGTCGTGGTCGAGCCAAATTTGCGCTCAACGATTCGCGCGGTCACCTCGCAGCACAGCGCGAACGCGCTTTACACCGGAGCGCGCGAAGAGGTGGCCCAGCAGATCCTCAAGGAACTCGTTGAACAACTGGGATCGCGAGGAGTGGAAGTGCAGAACGTGCTGTTGCGCGATATCCAACTGCCGCAAATGCTGAAAGGCTCGATCGAAGCGAAGCAGCAGGCCGAGCAGGATTCTTTGCGAATGGCGTTTATCCTGCAAAAAGAAAAGCAGGAAGCCGACCGCAAGCGAATCGAAGCGCAGGGAATTCGCGACTTCCAGACCACCGTGGCGCAGGGCATCAGCCAGCAGCTCCTCGAGTGGAAGGGAATTGAAGCCACCGAGCGGCTGGCGGCGAGCACCAACGCGAAAGTGGTAATCATTGGCAATCCGAAGAATGGATTGCCGCTGGTGCTCGAGCCGAAGTGACGCGCGACGTCGGCCGGCAAGAAGCGGCGGCGGCGTGAATGGCGCTCAGTTACCGATACGAAATTCGGAGGCGCGCGTTTGTCCGCGTGGGACGAGAGACAGTTTATTGTTAAGAAAGATAGCGAAGCCTCTCGTTTGAACCGGAGCCGCTGTGAGCCGCATTTGGGATGCGCTGAAGCAGGCGGAAAATGAACGCTCGCGCTCGAAAGGGCGCAAGCAGAATGAACATCCGCACTCCGACGGAGCCGATCGGCGTCGCAGCAATCGTTGGGAACAGCCCGTACCAGTGCTTGTGTACGGCTCGGATTCGGAGAAGCAGCCGTTCCACGAAGAAACGGAAACGGCGGACATCAATGACGATGGCTGCTCATTCACGATCGCGACCGTGGTGGTGAAAGGCCAGCGGCTATTTCTCGTAAACATGCTCAACGAGGCCGAGCGCGAATGCCGCGTGGTACAAGCGGGCCAGCGCTCGCGAGGCAAAGCGCACGTTGCCGTAGAATTTTCCGGCGCGGCACCGGATTTCTGGCTTCCGCGCAAATATTAACTTCCGCTTTCGTTTTAGGCCTCGGCTGCATTTCCTTCCAAGCATTCGCGCGTCCGAAACCCAGCGCCGCGCAACTAACAGCCGTCGCTGCATTCCAATATATTTTTCTATCCGGCGCAAAACGTTCAGTTGAATCGCGGCCGGGATAATCTTACAGTTCCGTTGGCGTTTCCGCGCCTTCATGGCCAGCTCACCCACAGCTCCGTCCTCCGATCAAATCAATCCGTGGTTCATTGCCGCCGCCGTGATGCTGGCGACGTTTATGGAGGTTCTCGATACGTCGATTGCGGCGGTGGCGCTGCCGTACATAGCGGGAAGCGTATCGGCCACGAATGACGAAGCGACGTGGGTGCTGACGAGCTACCTGGTAGCGAACGCGATCGTGCTTCCCGCGAGCGGCTGGTTCGCACGGAAGTTCGGGCGCAAGAATTTCCTGGTGATTTGCATCGTGATTTTTACGGTGGCGTCGTTTGCTTGCGGCGCTGCGACGAGCCTGCCGATGATTCTGATCGCCCGGGCGGTGCAGGGAGCGGGCGGAGGCGCGCTGCAACCGTTGTCGCAGGCAATTCTGCTAGAAACTTTTCCGCCGGAAAAGCGCGGGCAGGCGATGGCGGCGTTTGGATTCGGCGTGGTGGTGGCCCCGGTGCTCGGGCCGACGCTGGGCGGCTGGATCACGGTGAACTACAGCTGGCGCTGGGCGTTCTACATCAATATTCCGATCGGCATTCTGGCGGTGATCCTGATTTCGCGGCTGGTGGTGGATCCGAAATACATTCGCGACGCGGTGGCGGGAAAGCTCGACGCGATCGGGCTTGGTTTGTTGGCTGTGTGGCTTGGCGCGCTGCAAATAATCCTCGACAAGGGACAAGAAGACGATTGGTTCGGAGCGACGTGGATCCGCTGGACGGCGGCGATCTTGATTCTTTCGTTTATTGCATTTCTGTGGCGGGAGCTGAAGCTCGAAAAACCGCTGGTGGACTTACGAATCCTGCTAAACCGCAACTTCGCGGTGGGCTGCCTGCAGATCGGGATATTCGGCGCGGTGGTGTACGCGATGATCACGATTCTGCCGCTGTTCTATCAGACGCTGATGGGTTACACGGCACTGGCTGCCGGCTTGGCAGTGGCACCGCGCGGCATCGGAGCGATTTTCGCGATGCCGATCGTGGGAGTTTTGCTCACAAAAATCGATGGCCGGAAATTGATCGCGATCGGGTTCGCAGGAGTGGGGATCGCGAATTTATGGCTCGGGCACATGACTCTGGACGTCTCGCAGTGGTCTATGTTCTGGGCTGTGACGGTGAGCGGCTTTTTTATCGGTTTCGTATTCGTGCCGCTGGCTACGCTCGCGATGGGCGCGCTGCCCGATCAGCAGATTGGGAATGCCAGCGGCCTTTACAATTTATTTCGCAACGTGGGCGGGAGCATTGGAATCTCGGTGGTAAATACGATTGTGGCGCGCCACGAGCAATTGCATCGTACCGAGCTTTCCCATTCGCTCTCGCTGCAAAATCCTGTGCTGCAGCGGTCCGTGGAAGGGGTTCAGGGGTTGTTGAACCAGCATACGGATCCGGTGGATGCGCTCCATAAAACCTACAAGCTGCTCGAGGGTACGCTGGATGCGCAGGCGGCGCTGTGGTCCTACATTGATGACTTCCGATATCTCGCGCTGATGTGTTTTGCGACGGTGCCGATTGCGTTTTTGCTCACGAAAGTTAGTGGGCGGAAAGCTGTGGCGGTGCATTAGGCGTGCGGAGTTTTATGTGCGAGGCGGGGGCTCGGATCTGGCCGCCAAGAGGGTGGCGATGAGTTTTTCGATGTCTGCGGACGGGAGTGGATGGGCGGAGAAGTAGGGGGCGATGTCGATGTCTGGAAATCCGAGGCGAGTGGCTTCGGCGGTCAGGAATTCGCGGAGGGTCGTTGGGTCTTGTTGGCGCGAGCGGCGGAGGGACTCGTAGATTACGCGGTGGTCGGGGGAGTGCCAAGTGTAGTTTGAGAGTTTGTTTAGGATTTGTTTGCGGGATTCTGGTGAGTGGGAAGGCGAGCAGAGCGCGGTTAGGAGAGTGCGTTCGAGGTCGGTGTTGTTGGGAGGGGGGGGCATGGAATTTTTGGCGGGTGGTGCGGCGGTATTGTAGCGGGGGTGGGGGTTTTTTGCGGGGGAATTTGTGGGGGCGTGGTGAGGTGGGGGAGGAGGCTTCGGCAATAGAGCCGGCTGGAAGCCGGCGGTACGAAAGGCCGGCGGGCCGGTGGCCTTTACAGGCTAGGCTGCTGACGAGACTACTGGGCGGACGAAGTCTAGGCGGTCGATTGTGGCTGCTACACCGTAGAGTGGGGAGATTTCGCCTGGTAGGGCGTCTACGCGGAGGGCTTTGGCGCTGGCGCGGACGAGTACGGCTGTGCCGCGTTCGCGGTCGCCTGGGAGTGAGAACGTGAGCTCTACATTTGTTCCTGGCTCTAGCGGGACGTGCGAGTGGAAGAAGATGCCGCTGCGGGAAACATCGCGCAGCTGTCCCGTGTGGAAGTCAGCGGGGCGGCGCTTGGCGATGCAGACCTGGACTGGTAGGTAAACTTCGTAACGCCTTGCTTTTCGGCGCTCTCCCATAATGACCTCTGATCTTTAGGATGCAATAGTATAGCCGTTGGTCGTAACTTTTTTGGGCGCCTGATATTGTTTGGTTTAAGCAAGTTACGGGAGGGGGAAGCGAAATTCGCGGGAAGTAATATTTTCCTATTTAGGGAAATAGGTGCCTACCCGGGCATAGCCGATTAGGCCTAGTACCACATCGGCAATTCATAGTGGGAATTGGACTTCGCCTTAGCACGGAGCGGTGGAGGGCCAACTTGGGAAGGGTTCCCGAGAGCGGACAGAGCGGCTGGCACCCAGAATAGCGAAGGGGCGGAGAGCCGAAAAACTACAGCGAAAGCGTCGCGCCGGGCGCGGAGGCTCCGAATTCTAGACCGGAGTCAGGCCAGGGACTGGAAGAGGGGCTACAAAACAGGATCGATCAGCACGGAGGCGCCCTCGGCTTCGGTGAGGATGCCTTTGCCGATCATCAGCTGGACCAGGCGGACTAGCGAGGTGTTCTTGCTGCCGCGCGATGGCGTGGAACTCAACGTAGCGCGAGCTTCGTAGGTGATTACTTCGTGGGTATGGCGATCGCCCGTTAATTCGGCGAGCCAGGCTTCGAGGGCGGCGCGGCGGTCCTCTGCGAGTTCATCAAACGAGATGCCCATACCAAGCCCGTTCTGGGAATAAACGACGATTCCGCCAGTTTCAAAGCTGGTCTTGCCCTTGTGCAGTCTCACGTGCAGCTTCGAGCCTACCGGAAAAGGATTGGTGGTATCAACGAAGCAGCCACCCGGGCCGAGGTCGGTGGTGCGAGTGGAGAAGCGAGCTCCCGAGGAAATCTCGACGACGTCGGCAGACGCCGTAAACATATGGCGATTTCCGCCGCGGCGCTCGGCTTCCTTGACGGCGGCGCCATGATCCTGCGCCGGTGCTGCTTCGTGCTTCTTGTGCCGGTGGTCTTGCATCGTTTTTCCTGGCTGCCCGGGCGAGCGAACCTACCTTCGGCTCGCACAACGACGGGCTAGGCGATTTGCACTATGGGTGTATTGTCGCTGGGCGGTCTGGATGCTGACAAGCCGGAATACCACGTAGCTTGCCCAAAGGTTCACGGCGGGTAGCGAGCAGGACACTTTCGAGCCCCCGGAATTAAAGAAGAAACCGGACGGCGATGCCGCGATTTCCGTCGTTACGGTCTTCCATGCGGACGATGGTGCCGAGAAAGCGCTGGTGGGCGGAAGCCTGGTCGCCGAAGGGAAAAGTGACGATGAGCCGCATCCCCATGAAATAATGGGGCATACAGGTGCTGAAATAGAGGCCGTCGCGGGTGAAATCACTCACTTCGCCTACGTCTATGATGTCAATAAAACGAGCGTCGAAAGGCTGCACTTGCACCGGCAAGGAGACTTGGAGCCGCTCCCGGCGCCTGCCATTGCCCGTTGACTGCTGCCTGGAAGTGGTGGTGGATTCGGGGATTTGGACAGCTGTAGCCATTTCTATGCCTCCAGCAATCGTTTCCGTCTCGATAAATGTACTGAGTCGAGAGGAGATAGCCTATAGAACGGGCGTACTAGCGGGTACTGGACGAAAGTTCGATGCCGGCGCGGGGAGCGGGTTGAGCCAAGGCGGACCGGTTGAGTTTAGTTGGACGTTTGAATCGTTCCCTCACCGGCTAAAGCCGCTAGCAATACGATCCGTTTGCGGCACTGCTGAAGCCGTGCCCTGACGAGCGGCGTTGCGGGCAATCAGAAAAAGGCTGCCGGTCGCGTGCCCTGGCGAGATTGACCGTGACCTTTTTGGCTTTGCGAGGTTTTAGTCATTAGAAGCTGGATCGGAAGATGACGACGAGGCGGTTCCCGGAGAACTAGTTGAGCGCAGTGAGCCACGAGGCCGACGAACGGCTTCTCATCGAAGCGGCCAAGCGAGATCGGAACCGATTCGCGGAGCTGTACGAATTGCACTTTGAGCGCGTGTACGCGTTCGTCGGCCGACGTGTCCGCGACCGCGCGGCGGTGCAGGACCTGACGTCGGAGGTCTTCCGGCGGGCGCTCGAGGGGCTCGACCGGTTTGAGTGGCGCGGCGTTCCGTTCGCGGCGTGGCTTTTCCGGATCGCGACGAACGCCATTTCGACTCACCGGCGGCGCGACGCGCGAGAGACGGGCAGCCCCGACCTCGACGAAAAAGCTGCACCGGAGGGCGCGAGCGCGGACGATGTGGAAAATCGCGCGGCACTTTACCGGCTGGTTCGAGAGTTGGCGCCCGACCAGCGCCGCGTGATCGAAATGCGCTTCGCCGAGGAGAAGGGAATCCGGGAGATTGCGCAGGAGCTGGGGCGAACGGAAGGAGCGGTGAAGCAGTTGCAATTCCGCGCGATTCAGAATCTGCGGGAGCGGATGGGTGAACGAAATGGCTAAGCCGAGCCTGAGCGAATCACTCGACCGGTTCGTCGGAGCGCTCTTCTCGGGCGGCCGCGATGGTGCGGGATTGCCCAAACTCGAGGCGGGTGGCGATGCCGTACTCGAGCCGCTCGCGCGGACCGCATCCGATTTGCGCGGATTGCCCCGCGAAGAATTCAAGCAAGCACTGAAAGCAGATTTGCAAAGGAGAATCGCGATGACGACCGCTGGCGTAAAACCCGTTCGAGAGGGATTCCATACTGTGACGCAATACTTAATCGTTCCGGATTCCGGGCGGATGATCGCGTTCCTCGAGGACGTCTTCGGCGCGGTGGAAAAGTTCCGAGTCGCGAGGCCGGGTGGCGGCGCGATCATGCACGCGGAAGTTCAGCTGGCGGACTCGATGATCGAGCTGGCGGATTCGTCGGAGCAATTTCCTCCGGCACCGGCTGCGCTGCATGTGTTCGTGGATGACGTGGATGCGGTTTACGAAAAAGCGGTGCGCGCCGGTGCCAGAACTTTGCAAGTGCCGGTTGACCAGGAGTACGGCGAGCGCGGCGCTTCGGTGGTGGACGAGTTTGGTACCCACTGGTACATCGCGACGCCTCTGAAAGGAGAGAGGATTCCCGAAGGGCTTCGCGCGGTGACGCCTTATTTGGCACTCGAACGAGCGAAGCCTTTCATCGAGTTCTTGAAGGCAGCGTTTGGCGCGGAGGAGCGGCTTGTGGTGCCGGCGCCGGATGGCGGGGTAGCGCACGCGAAAATCGCAATCGGAGATTCGATCATCGAGATGAGCGACGCGCATGGCGCGTACCGGCCGATGCCGTCGGCGATTCATTTGTACGTGCCGGATACCGACGCGCTGTACGAGCAGGCATTGCGCGCCGGAGCAAAGTCGGTGATGCCGCCGGCGGATCAGGTGTACGGAGATCGCAGCGCTGGCGTGATTGATCCCTTTGGGAATCAGTGGTTCATCGCGACTCATGTGCGGGACGTGAAGTTCTAAATCGCGGGCGAGATGTGCGTGAGGGAGGCGGTTCGGCTGAAGTGCGGACTACGCCTGAGGCTGCGGCTGTGAGGTGAAGTCGGCGGCAGCGTCTGCGGAAGTGGGGTAGATCGCGAGTACCTGGTAAAGCTGCGTCATCTTCAGGACGCCCTCGACCATCCCGTGCACGCCGGAAAGGCGGAGGCCGCCGCCGGATCGCTTCAGGCGCGTGAGGCATTTGACGATCTGGCCGATTACGGCGCTGTCTACGTGGTTGACGGCAGCCATGTCGAAGATGACGCGGTTTTCGTTTTTCTGGATGTGGCGCTCGACCTGGCTATCGAGAAGAGTGCAATCGTCGCCCATCGAAACGCGGCCGGAGATTTCGAACACGACGACTCCGGGCTTCATTTGCTTGGTCGTAAGCTTCATCGGCATCGGAGCGCGTTACTCCTCTTCGTAGGGAAAATCTCGAATCATCCGCAAGCAGCCGCTGAGAGCTTTGAGGACGGAATCGCCCCAGCCGAAGGGGAGAAGCGCGGTGGTCTTCTGATTTACTTTTTTATCGGCCTCGGCGAAAAAACGGGTGTGCTGGCCGGGCGGAGGCGTGACGAATTCCTTCAGCGTGATGTGGAATTCGATTTCGCGGCCGCCATCGTGCTTTTTCACTGAATAGTATGTGATTTGCGCGAGTTGTTCAGTGCGATCGGATTGCGCGTATTGCCAGTCGGACACCGTCAGGCTCCCGCGTGGAAAAGCCACGCTCCGCCAGCGAAAGAATGCCCGAATAGTAGGACGTGCGGCAAGGCAAGTCAATCAAAGCGCGAGGCAATCGGAGGGCGTGTGCGCAGTCTGGCGGACGGATTAGCCAGATAGTCGGGCGAGTGATACCATTTCTACAGTGAGAAAAGCTGCGAAATCCGGAATCGGCACGCGACTCCTCGAGCGAGCCTTACGATCGGGCTTTCGGCAAGCGTATTTTCACGTTCGCGTGAATCCGGAGAACTATCTCAAGCACCTGCAGCGCGTGCACCGGCTTCCCGTTGAGAGATGGAAAGACATGCAGCACCTGGACGAGCGGGTTTTGCATCCGCTTGCGACGCGCGTGATTTCCGCTTCGACGAAAACCGCCGCGCTTGAAGGGATGGGCATGGGACTGGGCGGAATGCTCACGCTGCTGCCGGACATGGGCATTCTTTCGGCGATCACGGTTCGGATGCTGCAGAAGTTGAGCCTGATTTATGGATTCGAATACACAAGCGAAAAGGAAGAAACCGACCTGTGGTTAGCTGCCGCGAGCGCTGCGGGACTGGACCTGGGCCGCGACTTCATCGAAAAACAGGCGATCGAGCGAATCGTTCCGCGGATCATTGACCGGATCGCTGTGAAGGTGGGGACCGAGGTGGCGGAGAAATGGTCGGCGCGGGTGATTCCGGTGTTGAGTGCGGGGGCGGGCGGAACGCTGAACTATTATTTTGTGCGTTCCTGGGGCCGTCGCGCGCAAAAACATTTTCTCGAGCGCCATCGCGATGCTCGCACGCTGGCTCCGGCACCGCTTGCGGCCTTGCCCAACGGGACGCCTCACAGCTACCGGCGTCCGCATTAACATTCACTCGATCGCTTTTTAGCCGCCGCTCTTTGTAATTTTTCCGTCGATCACATCTATTCTGAAAGTCTCGCCGCCTTCACCCGTCCAGGATTTCAAATCGAATCGCGATCCGGGCTTCGCCGGAAGTTTGTAAACTTCGACGCCGCGAACCGTGAGCGGCTCGCCCGGGAGGCATCGTTCGGGCCGGTGATCGAGCGACATGAAATAGGCGGCGTTCTTTCCTACGACGGTTGATTTGCCGTCTGCATCTGCGAGCACGGCCGTCGTTTCGTCGATGCCGATTCCGTGCGCGACACCGGTCCAGCCGTCTTCGACGAGCCTCGCGAGAAAGACGATGCTACGTCCCATGCGCTCGCGCTGCGAGAAGTGGCTATCGGTGATGACGCCCTTCAGCGGCGGGATTTTCAGAAACTCGCGCTCGAGGGTAACGCGCGGATTGTAAGGATTCGCGAGGGCTTCGGGGCTTGTGACGGTGTCTACAAAAGCGGCGAACACGAATTCGCCCTGGATGGCGAGGCCCGCGCTAATCCCTCCTTCGGGAACTCCGCGCGCGATCGCGTTGTTGATTTCGTCCTGGACCGAAGTGCCGGACCAATATTTCAAGTAGTTGGACTGGTCGCCGCCGGCGAAGAAGATCGCGTGGGCGCGGCGAAGATTTTCCGCCACTTCCGGCTTGCGGCCGGCGTCGTAGGACGTGATGACGAACGTGGTGACGGAGTTCGCGGGACAATCGTGGTGGAACAGGTCGGTGTATTCGCGTTTGCCGGAGGCGGCGAGAACTACGATTTCGCCTCCGCCGGAATGATCGCAGAAAAAGCGCGTGGCCTCGTCGACCATGCCGTGGCCGCCGAGGAGCACGGCGCCGAAAGTGGGAGGCTTCGCGGGCTCGGGCGACTTCGCTGGCTTGCTGTAGGATTTCAGGCCGCCGTCTCGCGGCGATTGTGCGAGAGAGGGAATCGCGAGTGCGAAAGCAATTCCCAGCACGGCTGCAAGGGCCACTACGAGAACGGATCCGGGTATGGATCGAGGCGTCACGCGGCTTGCGACAAAGTCATTGATTTTTTTGTACGTCGTTTTCTTCATCTTTTTGTTCATCGTTATGTTCATCGTTATGTTCATCGTGCGGAGGTTTATGCCACATCGGGCGCGACAGCGCAAACTCACAAATCAGGAGTGCGGAGGTGGTACGCAAACCGAACCACGCCGCGTGAGACACAGAACGCGGACGGACGTTGACATCCGCGCTGAGGTGTTCTAATTTTTGTTCATCATTCACACGCGCATGGGGTGGAGTCCAGTGGAAAAGGGAACTGTCGAAACGCCGTCGAAGTGCGCTCACCTCCTGGCCAACTGCCTGATTGACCTCGGGAAACTCGCCGCAGGCCTGTAATTCGCTCTCACCTTTTTCCGATCGCGTTTTAATTTGAATTTTGTTCCTCAGGTATCCGCAATGCACAGCAAAGCAGCAAAAGTAGAAGGGCGTAGACAAAGGAGCCAGCGATGAATCGTTTCCGCTTCCTCAGTGCGTTGCTTCTGGCAGTCGCGATGTGCGCCGGTTCTATTTGGGCGCAGAGAAACGAGGGGCAGATTCTGGGCACGATTCGCGATTCGTCGGGAGGCGTGGTCGTCGGTGCGAATGTGACCGTGACGAACATGGCGACGAACGTCGCGCGCGTGGTCGTGACGAATGCTGGCGGCGAGTACACGTCGGGTCCGCTGGGACCGGGCCTCTACTCGGTAAGTGCCGAGGTGAAAGGGTTCAAGAGAACCGTAAGCAAGGACGTGCAACTGGAAGTGGCGCGCGAAATCCGCGTGGACCTGGAGTTGTCGGCGGGATCGCTGAGCGAAACAATTGAGGTCAAGTCCGAAGCGACGATGACCGACACGAGCACGAACACGCTCAACGGAGTTCTGGCGGATAAAGCCATCACCGATTTGCCTGTCCAGGGCCGCGACTTCATGAATTTGCTGAACCTTCATCCCGGCGTGCAACGGACTCCGGGCGGCGGCTTTCACTCCGTGACGTCGAACGGCAATCGTCCCGACGACAACAACTATTTCATCGACGGCGCGGATGACAACGATGCGTACTACGGCGAGACGGTGATGAATGAAGCTGGAATCTCCGGAACCCCGGCAAGCCATCTGCCGCTCGATGCGATTCAGGAATTCAATACGCAGGAAAGTCCGGACGCGAATTTTGGAGTGAAGCCCGGACTCGTGGCGAATATCGGGCTCAAGTCCGGCACCGACACAATTCACGGCTCCGCTTATTATTTCGGCCGCAACGGCTACATTGATGCTCGCAACTGGTTCGCGCCGGCGCCCGACGCTGTGCCGGCGCTGATTTTTCACGATTTCGGCGGGTCGATCGGGGGTCCGATCAAGAAAGGGAAGTGGTTCTACTTTTTTAATTACGAAGGAGTGCGCGACAAGGTGGGAAATCCCGGAACGGTGGATACTCCGGTGACGGAATCGTTGATTCCGAGGGCCGGAATGCTTCCTGATGGGACGGTTCCGGCGGATTTCAGCAGCGTGGATGCGTTTGCGCTGTGCGCACCGAATTGCAGCCCGACGAGCGTGTCGATCGCGAAGCTCTTTCCGAACAATCCCGGATTTACAGCCAGCCTAGAGGATCCGGCATTGATCAATCTCGACCTCAACAACACGAACCGCGAGGACAACGTGGTGGCGAAAACCGATTTCGTAATCAACTCCCACCACACGCTCTCGGCTCGCTACATTTACGCGAACAGCAGAGAAGTCGAGGAAGATGCGTTTCCCGTCGCACCGGAGTTTCTCTCGACCACGAGCCCCATCTCGCAAATATTTGGCGTCACCTGGGCGTGGACTCCCAATCCGCGGTGGGTGAACGAGCTACGCTTCAGCTACAACAATTTCAACGAAGCGATCGCGCCCGTGGATCACGCCGTGAACCCGCTCACCTATGGAATCAACACGGGCGTCACCGACCCGCGGCTCTTCGGCCTGCCGCGAATTAATCCCGGCGATTCATTTTTTAACTACGTGGGCGGGAATTCGAGTTGGCCGCTCGAGACCGCTCCGAGCGCCACCTACAACCTCTCGGACACGGTCTCGATCGAACGGGGCAAGCACTCGATTCGTTTCGGCGCTTCCTTCCGCGACGGCCAGGTGAATTATTTCCGCGCGACATACGGTCGAGGCCGGGTGGATTTTGCCGATCTGGAGGGATTTGCGGCAGGCGATACGACGGACGTGGACGAGTGGCGCCTTTTGTATGGCAATCCGGCGAGAAATATCACCCAGAAAAGTTTCGGGCTCTTCGTCCAGGACGGCTACCGCGTGACGCCGCGAGTGACAATCAATGCCGGCCTGCGGTACGACGTGACGTATCCGATCAAGGACGCGCACAACCAACTCGCAAATTTCATTCCCACCGAGGGGATCGTGCAAGTGGGGCGCGGCATCAGCCAGCCTTATCCGACGAATTACAACAACGTTTCTCCGCGCCTGGGAATTGCCTGGGATGTGTTCGGCACCGGAAAAACGGTTGTCCGGGCCGGGGGCGGAATTATTTTTGAGCAGCCGTCGATCCGCACGTTCATGTTTAACGGCGGCGGCTTGAACTTAAATCCGAGCGGAGTTGCCGGCGTGACGCCCGGGAACGGCAATATCACTTCCTTTTTGGTCGAGTCGTTCGATGGCACTCAGCTCAATTGGGATCCGGGACCGGTGTTTCCAGCCGCTGCGGGGCAGCAGTGCAACTCCGATTTCCCATGCGATATTTTCGGAGTAGACCAGCACCTGCACACGCCGTATGTGGCGAACTGGAATCTAAACGTCCAGCAAGAACTTTCGCGCAACACTTTGTTGCAAGTGGCCTACGTGGCGAACCGCGGAATCAAACTTTACAGCGTGACCGACCCCAACCAGGCAAACGCTCCGACGAGCGCTGCCTGTATTCTAGCGTCGTCCGGCGAGACGGGCGTTGACGCCATCCTGGACGGGGACTACTCGGGCTGCGAGCAAGCGAACCGGCCGTTCACCACCAATTGTCCTGGCGGCACGACGTCCGGGCCGTGTTTCCCGTACATCGGCTTCATGCAATTCCTCGCAAACCATTCGAATTCGAGCTACAACGCCCTGCAGGTGACGTTCACGCACCGGTATTCACACGGACTCTATCTGCTTGCCGGTTACACGTACGGACACGCGATCGACACGGCGACAAACAACGTCGCTCAAAGCGCCGGCTCGCCACAAAACAGCAACGATTATGCGGCGGAACGCGGAAACGGCGACTTCGACATCCGCAACCGCTTCACTTTGGCGGTCACCTACGATATTCCGTCGGTAAAATCGAAATGGCAGATGCTGGAAGGCTGGCAGCTGCAGACGATTGCTACGGTGGAGGGAGGCGAGCCGTTTACGCTCAGCGATTTTGTGGACGATGTGAGCGCGACCGGTGAACTGGAAGATCGCTGGAACATGGTGGGGCCAAAGCACAACATTCGGTGGTCACCGACGCAAGAGCTCAATTTCGTGGACGACTTTGTGACGGATGCGAACGGGCATGTGGTCGGCGGAAATCAACAGTGCATTGCCGCAGCTGGGCCGAATCAGCTGGCGATTGACATGTTGGGCGCGTACGGCTGCTATGTGGAAGGGAACACGATCTTGACGCCGCCCGCGCTCGGAACGTTTGGCGGCATGCATCGCAATGAATTTCGAGGGCCTGGATTTAGAAACTGGGATATGTCGATTTCGAAGGTGTGGAATCTCAGCGACCGGTTCAGAATGCAATTTCGCGCCGAGTTTTTCAACGTGCTGAATCATCCTAACTTCGACAATTTCACGCTCAGCAACGACCTCTCTGCCGAAGTTGGCGTAGGCCTCGCGAACTTCACACCGGATGTGGGCGCATCGAATCCCGTGATGGGAACGGGCGGCTCGCGCCACATCCAGATGGGACTGAAATTCCTCTGGTAGCGGGCTGCGGTCGTTACCGGCGGCATTTTCGAAGCAACGCGCGCCGCGGAAGCCTTCAGCGCGATACCGCGCCGGCGCGCTTTTCCGCCACTTCGTTCAGGCGGCCTGTCTTAACGTCGTAGATGAATCCTCGAATCGAAACGCTTTTCGGCGTCCAGGGATGCGCGCGCAGCTTCTGAATCTGTTCGCGGACATTTTCTTCGAGGTTCCCGAAGGTATGAAACGCCGTGGGCGTGACGGCTGCCGTGCCGGTTTCCGCATGGAGCCTCGAGCGAAGGTCGGAGTCGTTGAACTTCAACATGCCGCAATCGGTGTGATTGATCACGATAAAATCCTGCGTTCCCAGCAGGTAGTGGGAGATGATCAGCGAACGCAAAGCGTCTTCCGTAACGATTCCGCCCGCGTTGCGGATAATATGCGCGTCGCCGGTTTTCAGGCCTAGCGCTTCCTCGATCGGCAGCCGGGCGTCCATGCAGGCAACAATTGCGAGCTTGCGTGCGGGCGGAATGGGGAGATGTCCCAGCTTGAAGTCCTGCGCGTATTGCTGATTGGCTCGAACCACGTCATCCGTTACGCTCATCGTGAACCTCTCCTCGGAAATAGATTGCGGAGGTCGCGCGTCTCCGCGTTTCAAATTTAGCTGCGCTGGTGCGGGTGCCGCCCGGCGGCTCGACCGCCCGGCGTGGCCTGCCCTCGAATCAGATGCGCAAACACGCGCGGCGGATGAAGAAAAATTGGCCGAATGCGGCTTTGCAGCGAATTGGCCGCTACCGAAATCGGTGAAACGACGCGCGCGGCGCCTCTACCTAGCAGCCGAATCTGCGATCTCGCCGCGTTCCAACTCCGCGCGATCCCAATTCGCAAGTTTCGCCGCCGCTTCATAGGTGGATTGGCAGAAGTCGAGCAGCGCAGCGCGCGGATCGGGGGCGGTCCGCACGTCATCATAGGACAGCAGGAACTCTTTCATCTGCTCGCTGTACTTGGCCTTCGCGGGCTTCACCGGTTGGTCCTTAAATCCGGCGGGCTCCGGCGCGATATAGGAATAAAACGCGGGGCTCGCGACGTCGCCTCCGCCCGGCCACCATCCGACGCTGCTCGCCTCGTGCGAGTACGCCTCGACGGTAATCACATCCGCGCCCGGCCGCTTCGGAGCGCGGCGGCCTGAGAAGCGCGTGACGGCGAGGTCGAAACTGCCCCAGAAAAAATGCACCGGGCTGTCCTTGCCAATAAACCGTGCGCGAAATTCCTTGAAAATCGGATCGATCGCGACAAGACATCGCCAAAAGCGCTCGGCATAGACTGGATCGTACGACGCGTGCACGGTGTCCTGATCGAAGCGAATCGGATTCGGAACCTCCACCGCCATCGGCCAGATTTTTACCTGAATGCCGAGCGAGTCGAGCGAAGCCATGAATTCGCGGTAGAAATCGGCGACCGTTCGCGGCACGAGGTCGAGCACTTCCGTTTCGCCGGCGCTCGTTTCGATTCGCAGCACATGCTCGATGAAATCGAATTCGGCTTCGAAAATGCCCGCGCGGTAGGGAATTGCAGACGTCGTCAAGCCGCGGGCGCTCACGTAGAAGGGCACTTCCCACCAGTGGTTGACGAGCGGGCTTAGCGCGAGGCGCACCTTGCCGACGATTTGCGTCCACATGTGAAGCGTTTCGCAGGTGTCTTTCCATTCCGCGTAAGGCAACGCGGGCCAAATCGCGCTGTTCGCAGAGCCAGAAGCCATCGCCATAAATATCTCCCTTGTGCCGCTATCACGCGAAGCGCCTAAGTGTCGCGCAACCGGGCGCGATGTTCAAATGAAAGAATCGTGCGGCTCTTCCGTTATGATAGTGCGCCCCGACCGTCATGATACGGCGGCTCGAAAATCGCTTATGGCACAAGAATCCACCGCGAAGCCGATTTGCGGCGTCCGCCGCCGTCTACGGCTGCGCGATCTGCCGCTCGACGCGACCGCTCTCGCGAAATATCTCCTGGGAAAAACGCTGGTCCGCGACCTTCCGCACGGGCGCCTCAGCGGGCGGATTGTCGAAACGGAAGCCTACCTCGAGGGCGACGCAGCCGCGCACTCTTTCCGCGGGATGACGCCGCGCAACCGTTCGCTTTTTCTCGAACGCGGCAGCGCTTACGTCTATTTCTGCTACGGCAGCCATTTCATGCTCAACGTAGCGGCAGGTCCGGCGGGCATCGGCACAGGCGTCCTGATTCGCGCGGTCGAGCCGCTCGAGGGCATCGCGCTGATGAAGCGCACGCGCCACACCGCGCGACTGCTTGATCTAGCGCGAGGGCCGGGGCGTGTTGCGTCAGCGTTCAGAATCAATGCGCGACTCGACGGCATGGACCTCGTCTCCGGCAAAGGTGCGCTGTGGCTGGGCGCGGCGGTAAAACCGGTGGGTGAGATCGGCGAGAGCATTCGCATCGGGATCACGAAAGACGCCCATCGGATCCTGCGCTTCTACGAGCGCGGCAATCCGTATGTGAGCGGCCCCAAGCGCCTGAACGTGTAGATTGGGCGCGTTGGCCGATTACGTGTTTTCCCTTCCCAGGCTCGAAACTTTTCCGTAGAATCTTTGATTGACCCGGTGCCGAGGTAGCTCACCGGTAGAGCGCGGCCCTGAAAAGGCCGGCGTAGGCAGTTCAACTCTGCCCCTCGGCACCATTTCTTTCTTCCGGCCGCGCCGATCGCGAATGGCAAATAAATCGCGCCGGGAGCGACGCCGCCCGCTAAATATATTCCTCGAGACAAGCGATCATCTCCTCCGCGATCCGGTCCGGGCTTTTCGTTACACCGCCGCGGTCGCAGAAGTAGAGTTTTCCGCTCACCATTTGGGGCTTCAGCTCGTGATGCGTGCTCACGAGGACAGTGCTAATGACAAATGAGTGCGGATCGAGCTTTGCTTCCGCGCTGGCCGTGTAGGGGCCGGCGCCGAGCCCGACCTTCGCTTCGTGATTCGAGGCGCTGCTCCAGACGAGGCGCTCTTCGCCGAGTGCGTCGTTGAGGGCTTTTATATTGGCTTGCACCGAAGCTTTGATTTCTTCCCAGACCACGGGGGCGTGCGCTTCGACGAGGCTCCACTCGGCCTGTTTCTCTTCAGAATCGGAGTTTCGCTTCTCGCGATGTTTGCGAATGCGGTCCGCCATGTCTTTTGCCCAGCCGTGCTCGCTCATGGACGGAACCTCCGCGGAACTGAGGATATGATACTCCGGGTGGAGTGGCGGTCAACTCACGCCATTTCAATTCCTGCCTGGCACCTGCTGCCTTGCAACTCCTGCCATGCAATTCCTGCCATGCAACTCCTGCCATGCAATTCACGCCCTGTGGCTCGCGCCGTTTGACCCCGGCGGTTCAACCGCGCGGTGAACAAATTCGAAGGCGCTTGCGTATAAATAAGCGGAGGCTCCGCCACGCATGAAAGACATCCGGTACGCGCTACGCCAGTTTCTCAACGCTCCCGTCTTCACTATCACGGCGGTTCTCACGCTGGCCCTCGGCATCGGGGCCACGACGGCCATCTTCACGCTCGTTCACGCGGTGCTGCTCAATTCGCTGCCGGTGGCGAAGCCCTCTGAGCTTTACCGCGTCGGGGATGTCGAGAACTGCTGCGTCAACGGCGGCTTGCAGGATAATTGGTCGCTCTTCTCCTACGACAAATACAAAACCTTTCGCGACAACACGCCGGGGTTTGTCGAGCTTGCCGCATTTCAGGCCGGCGGCGATCTGATTGGAGTGCGACGCGCGGGGTCGAACCAGCCGGCGCAATCGCTGCGGAGCGAGTACGTCTCCGGAAATTATTTCGCGATGTTCGGCATCGGCCCGTACGCAGGCCGCGTCCTGACGCCTGACGACGACCGCAAAGGCGCGCCTCCCGCCGCAGTGATCAGCTATCGCGCCTGGCAGAATAAATTCGGAGGCGACCCGAGCGTGGTCGGAAGCTCGTTCACGATGAACGGTCAACCGATTACCGTGGTCGGAATCGCGCCGCCGGCTTTTTTCGGCGACCGTCTCACGAACCCCGCGGCATTCTGGATTCCGATTTCCGCTTCGCCGCTCATTGACGGCCCCGGCGCGATCATTGATTTCCCGCAGCAAGATTGGCTCGACATCATCGGCCGCCTGGCTCCGGGGGCCGATCCAAAACAAATCGGCGCACACATGCAGTTGGAATTGCAGCAGTGGCTGCTGAGTCCCATCGGGCAGCTCCAGCCGGGCGAGCGCGATATGGTCGCGAAGCAAACGCTGCGCCTGGCGCCGGGCGGCGGCGGTGTGCAGGCGTTACGCGACGAGTACCAATCAAGCCTTCATCTCTTGCTCTGGATTTCCGCACTCGTGCTGACGATCGCCTGTGCCAACGTCGCGAACCTGATGCTCGTTCGTGCCACGAGCCGCAAGCTGCAAACTTCGATCCGCGCAGCGTTGGGCGCGCCTCCTTCGCGACAAATTCGCCAAGTGCTGACCGAAAGCGCGGTGCTGGCAGTTCTCGGCGGAATCGTGGGCATCGCGATCGCGTTTGGCGGCACCAGTCTTATCCTGCACCTCGCGTTTCAAAATACTTACGTCGCGATTCACGCTTCGCCTTCCTTGCCCGTGCTCGCTTTCACGTTTATCGTCTCGCTGATCACTGGAGTTCTGTTTGGCGTGGCCCCGGCGTGGATCACGGCGAATGCAGCGCCCGCCGATGCGCTGCGCGGTGCGGGCCGGTCGACTGGGCGGAGCGGGGGATGGACGCAGAAGTCGCTGGTGATCGCGCAGGCTGCGCTTTCGCTCGTCCTGCTATCCGCTGCAGGGTTGCTGACGCAAAGCCTGCGCAACATGCAAAGCCAAAATTTCGGATTCGAGACGCCTAATCGCTACATCGGGCACCTGGACCCGCAAATGGCGGGCTACAGGGCTGAGCAAATGCAGGCTCTCTTTCGCCAGCTTCACGATTCACTGGCCGCGATCCCGGGAGTAAATCGGGTGAGTTTTGCGATGTACACTCCGATGGAGGGCGACAACTGGGGCGAGAACGTTTTTGTCGCGGGACAGCCGCCACCTCCGCCCGATTCCGATCAGAACAACGCTTCCTGGGTGCGCGTGTCCGCGGGCTATTTCGAAACGCTGGGCACGAAGATTATTCAAGGCCGCTCGATCACCGAGCAGGATACGCCTAGCTCGCAGCGCGTCGCGGTGGTGAATCAAACGTTTGCCAAGCACTTCTTCCATGACGGCAACCCGATCGGACAGCATTTCGGCTACATCGACATGAAGCACGCCGACTCTTACGAAATCGTTGGAGTGACCGAAGACACGCAGTATCGCGAGCCGACGCACAAAATTCCGTCGATGTTTTTTCTGCCGTCGACGCAAAGCATCGTCTTCGATAATCCGCGTTTCAAGGCGTTCGAGGATCGCAACCACGTGTTGAACGCCGTCGCGCTCGAAACACGCGGCAAAGTTCCGGGGCTCGAAGCGCAGGTGCGGCGCGTCTTCGCGGACGTGAATCCGGATCTGCCCGTGATTGATTTCACGAGCTTTGGGGACCAGGTGGACGGCAATTTCGCGCAGCAAAAAATGATCGCAAAGCTCACTTCGCTCTTCGGACTCCTTGCGCTGGTTCTGGCCTCGGTGGGGCTCTACGGCGTCACCGCGTATTCCGTGGAGCGCCGGACGAATGAAATCGGCATTCGGATGGCGCTCGGCGCGGGCCGGCTGAGTGTTCTGAAGCTGGTACTGAAGGGAGCGCTCGTGCAGATGGGGATTGCGCTCGTGATTGGCATTCCAGTCACAATTGCCGCCGGCCGCGCCATGTCCGCGCAGCTCTTCGGCGTGAAGCCGTATGATCCGCGAATACTGCTGATCACGACCGGAGCGCTGGTGCTCGCTGCGTTTTTGGCAGCCGTGATCCCGGCGCGCCGCGCGGCAACACTTGATCCGATTCGGGCGCTGCGCACAGAATAAATCCTGGCGTGCTGTTGCGATTGCCGAGGATTTTCTGCAGAGGGAAGCGGGCCGGGGAAGCTGAGTTGATCCCGGCCCGCGAATTCCGCGGAAAACGATTACTTCATTGAGTCGTCGAATTCTTTCATCCAGCCCTTTGCTTTCAGAACTTCGCGGGGCTTCGAGCCGTCAGGGGGCCCGACAATTCCGTCTTTCTCCATCAGGTCAATCAGACGTGCGGCGCGGCCATAGCCAACGCGCAGCCTGCGCTGCAAGGTAGAGGTGGAAGCGCGGCCCATTTCACAAACGACGCGCACCGCATCCTGGTAGAGATCGTCGTCGACCTCTTCGCCGCCTTCGGCACCGGCTTCGCCCATGGCATTTTCATCGCGCGGCGGCTTCAGGAGCTCTTCGTTATAAATTGCCTTGGCTTGTTCGCGCCAGAATTCGCAGACGGCCGTCACTTCCGATTCATGTACGTACGGCCCGTGAATGCGGTGGAGCCTGGAGGAGCCGGCCGGCAGGTAGAGCATGTCGCCTTTGCCGAGCAGCGATTCCGAGCCGTTGGCATCGAGAATCGTGCGCGAGTCGATTTTGCTCGCTACACGGAATGAAATGCGTGCGGGGAAGTTGGCCTTGATCAAGCCGGTAATTACGTCCACAGAGGGGCGCTGCGTCGCGAGAATCAGGTGAATGCCGACGGCGCGTGCCATCTGCGCGAGCCGCGTGATCGATTCTTCCACGCCGTTCGTGTCCACCATCATCAGGTCAGCGAGTTCGTCAATCACGATTACCACGTACGGGAGCGGCTTTGCTTCTTCTTCCTCCACATTTTCAAAGAGCGAAAGCGAATGACCCTTCTCGAAGGTCTGGTTGTATTGCGCGATATTCCGGACGCTGCGGCCTGCGAGCAATTTCAGGCGGCGCTCCATTTCGCGCGTGGCGTTGCGCAGTACGTTCGCGGCCACTTTCGGATCGGTGACCACGGGCGTGAGCAGGTGCGGAATGTCGGCGTAAATGCCGAGTTCGACTTGCTTCGGGTCGACGAGCACCAATTTCAATTCTTCGGGCGTGGCCTTGTACAGCATGCCCATCAGCAGGGAATTGATGAATACGCTTTTTCCCGTGCCCGTGGAGCCGGCGATCAGCAGGTGAGGCATCTGCGTCAAATCGGCGGCGCGAATCCGACCGATCAAATCTTTGCCGAGAGGCACGGTGAGCTTTGAAGGTGAATGGCTGAATTCGGGCGCTTCGACGATATCGCGCAGCGCAATCGTTTCGCGATGCGGATTTGGGACTTCGATGCCGACGGTTGACTTGCCGGGAATGCGCTCGATCAAAATCGATTCGGCGCGCAAGGCGAGGCAGAGGTCTTCACCGAGTCCGGTGATGCGGCTGTACTTGATGCCGGCTTCCGGCTTGAATTCGAAAGTGGTGACGACGGGGCCCGGATTGATCTGGGTCACCTGGCCGTTCACTTCGAATTCCTGGCATTTCAACTCGATAGCGCGCGCGTATTCTTTCAGCTCGCCTTCGTCCATCTTTTCGCCGCGCTCGGCAAGCCGCAACAGGCCCGGGGAAGGGAGCTTGTAGGCGGTCTTGCCGGTGGCAATCTTCGGGCCGGAGGTATTCTTTTTCGGCGCGGGCGGCGCAACGCGCTCCTGCTCGTGGAATTTGATCACAGCGGGCCCGCGTCGAGATTCGAGCGATGATTCGCGCTCCTCGATTTCGGCTTCCTCTTCTTCGGTTTCCTCCTCCACTGCAATACTTTCGCGTGCTGAGATTCGCTGCTGCGATACGGCCGGGCGCCCCGCGATTTTAATTTCTTCCACGCGCTTCTTCAGGCGCTCCGATTCGCGCTCCTCGCGCCAGTCTTTCAGGCGCGCCGAAAGCTTCCCGAACATTCCTTCCGGATGCATCGGCTTCTTCATCCAGGCGCCGGCAGCGCGAAGGGAAAAACTGGTGGTCAGGAACAAGGCGGTAAAGAAAGTAGCCGTGGTGATCAGGATGGCGCCGGCGGGATTGAACGCGGCGCGCAACCCCTGTGCGAGCACGGAACCGAGCAGGCCACCCGAAGGCAGGGCGCCGCGAACGTCTGGAAAATGAAGCAGCACCGTCTCCGCCGAGAGAGAAGAAAGAAGCATCGCCGAGCCTACAATTTTCGCCACGGGCGATTCGAGTAGTTGGCTGCGGAACCATTTCGTGGCCACGATAATCATTCCCACCGGAAACAGGAACGCGCTGAATCCACAGAACTGGAAGAACAGATCAGCGATGTGCGCTCCGACGGGACCGATCCAGTTGCGCGCCGGGCCTGAGGCGGGAGCGCGAGCGGCTACGTTGAACGAAGCGTCGTGCGGCGAATAGGAAAGCAGGCTCAGCGCGAGCAGGATCGCGAGGCTGAGGCCGACGAAGCCGATCATCTCGTTGATGCGTTTGTTTTCGGTCGGTGTGAGGATGCGCACTGACTTCTCCTTTGGCCTCGCTACCGAGCAGCGGGTCGAATCGCCACGCCGCTCGGACAAGAATACCCCCGAGTGACCGTGCTACGGAACTCGAAGGGAAAGCAAAGGGGAAGGCAGCTCGCTCGAATCTGGGCGGCGCGGGCGCTGTCGCGCGGAACCCAAAAGCCCCCGCGCGTAACCGCGAGGAACGCAAGTGACCCGACGACTATATCAAACGGAGAGCGGAACGTAAATCGGGTAATTCGCGGATGTGTGTCCATGTAGCTCACCTCTTTAGAGGTGAGGCTTTTCGCTCAGCGCGCGGGCGCGGAATCGCGCAGCAGGACGATATCGGAATCGGCGCGGCCGCGGAGGATGGCGAGGGTTTTGCCGTCGGGCGACCAGGCGAAGCCGCCACGGCTTTGGTCGGACAGGAACTTGGTGATGTAATGGCCGGGGCCGCCATCGATGGGCTGGAGCCAGACGTTGTCAATGCCGTTTTCGCGGACGGCGTAGGCCAGGAATTTGCCGTCGGGAGTGAAGTGGACGCTGCCGGTGATGTGCGGATTGGGCGTAACCATCTGGTGCGCGCCCTTGGAAGCCGGATCGAGACTGACGAGCGCGATTTTTTCGTCACTGCCCCCGGTAACGCTCATCGCGGAGCTTGCTTCGGTGAGCACAAAGGCGAGCTTCGAGCCGTCGGGGGAAATGTGAGCGGCAAATCCACCGTAGATCGTGTTCGGAATGGTAGTGCCGGGTACGTCTTCCACGGCGCCGCCGTCGATCGGGACGCGGCGAATGCGGTCGGGATTGTTGTTGATGAAGTAGACCCATTTGCCGTCGGGCGAGCAGCTGGGATCCTGGTCGCCATGGCCGGTGGTGAGTTGCTTCAGATTCGAGCCATCGAGATCGACGCGGTAAATGCTGCGTCCTGTGACGTTCTCGCCGTGGCCAGCCCATGCGAAGACGATGCGGTGGGATTCGGGAGCGCTGGAGCCGGCGGCTGCGGGAGTGGTGCAGCTTTGGGGCGCATTGAGGAAGGCGTTGGGGTCACTGGCGAGGACGGAGCGGGATTTTCCGTCGAGCGAAAATCGCACGAGCTTATCGGCTTCGGAGACGACAATCTGATCGTTTCCGGCCCAGGCGAAATTGGCGATGTCGCGCTCCTGCTCGAAGATAGGGCGCGGCGAAGCATTCGCGCCGCCGCCATCGGCGGGAAGCAGATAAAAGGTGCGCGAAGCTCTTTGCTGGGCAGTGGCGACGGTTTTGCCGTCGGCGGAAAGGCTGATCGAGGAATAATTGTTCGTGTCCTTGGTGATGGCAGTGGTTTCGCCCGAAGGCAGCGCGACGTACGCAATCTGATTGCGGCTGTAGCCGGATTCGCGGCCCAGGAAAGCGATCAGCAAGCCGCGCATATCGGGAAACCAGGTGAGATCGGTGACGATGCTGGATTTCACGGAGGCGAGCGGCTGCCATTGCGCGTTATCGCCGGTGGAAGTTGCGTCCACGGATTCAAGCGAGGTGAGGCCGCGGTCGTTGTGAAAAACGGAGCCAGCGATCAATTTTCCGTCGGGCGACCAGTCCACAGTGGTAGGAGCATCGTCGGTGGAGCCAGTGACGAGGCTACGCTCGCCGGACCCATCGGCGTTGGAAATCAGCAAATGATATTTGCCGACATCGGGATCGTTCTGGCGGACGTAGGCAATCCGCTTGCCGTCGGGAGAAAACGTGATGTTCGAGTCCACGTCCTTTGCGACGACCTGCGGTACGCCGCCGAGGACGGGAATGCGGTAGACGAAGCGAACGGTTTCGACAGTATTTTCCGATCGGCCGAAGTAGATGTAATTCCCATCGCGAGAAAAACCAAGGCCGGTGTAGCTGCGCGGCGCCGGTGGCAGCACTTGCGTGTCGCTCGACGTGGGAATGTTGCGGAGCCAGACGCTCTGAAGGCCGTTATCAGCGATGGTGCTGACGACGTATTTGCCGTCAGGCGAGATAGCGGCGTTGACAGATTTTCCGGTGTTCGTGATTTGGGTGATCGTGAAATTCTGGAACGGCATCGCGGCTTTGCCGCGGAGGATCGAGAAGACGCCGTAGCCGGCTGCCGCGATCAATACCAGCGCGACGATCGCACCGGCGATCAGTTTCCCTTTGTGCTGGCGCGCGGCCTGGGCCGTGACGGAGCCGGAGCCGGTGGCAACGGAGGACGCAGTGTAACCAGCGGAGGAGGCGGCAACGGCGGCGCCCGATTGCGGCAGTCCACTCAAGGAAGCGCCTGATTGCGCGCTTGCCTGCTGCCGAGAGGCTGACGGCGCGGGCGACTGCGCGTCCGGGGAGGAATAGGCGGGCACAGCATCGGAGCCGGATGGCTCGGCGTATTTCACCTGGGCGGAGCGGCCGGAGCCTGAGCCGAGGTCGCGCTTGAGGCGTTCGAGGTCGGAGCACATGTCGCGAGCAGTCTGATAGCGCAGCCGCACGTTTTTCTCGAGAGACTTGGTGATGATGCGGTCGAGCTCAGCGGGCACGGCCGGATTCAGCCGAGCCGGAGGAACTGGTTCGCGCTCGAGGATGGCGGCGAAAATCACGCCGGTAGTGTTGCCGGAAAAAGCCTGGCGGCCGGTGGCCATTTCGTAGAGAACGAGGCCGAAGGAGAAAAGGTCAGTGCGAGCGTCGAGTTTTTCGCCGCGAACTTGCTCGGGCGACATGTAAGCGATAGTGCCTAGCGCCAGGCCGGGACTGGTGAGATTGGGATCGCTTTCGAGTGCGCCGCCTGCGGTGACGGTTTCGGCTACGGCGCGCTTGGCGACTTGTTTGGCGAGTCCGAAATCGAGGACCTTCGCACCGCCGCGAGGAGTGACGAATAAATTTGCGGGCTTGATGTCGCGATGAATGATGCCGCGTTCGTGGGCGGCTTCGAGGGCATCGAGAACACCGATGCCGACTTCGAGGAGCTGATCGAGCGGTACGGGCTGGCCGTTGATGCGATGCTTGAGCGTGACGCCTTCGAGAAGCTCCATGGCGATGAAGGGGACGCCATTGTCTTCGTCGATGTCGTGGATCGTGCAGATATTGGGATGATTGAGCGCGGAGGCGGCTTGCGCTTCGCGGCGGAAGCGTTCGAGGGCGGCCGGATCTTTGGTGACGTCGTCGGGGAGAAATTTGAGGGCGACGAAGCGCTTGAGTTTGGTGTCTTCGGCGCGGAAGACGACGCCCATGCCGCCGCCACCTAATTTTTCGAGAATGCGATAGTGCGAAACAGTGCGGGGTTCGGCGGAATTGGAGTCGGGCATCGGATGTGGATTTTAGAGCGAGGATAAAACGAAGTCAATGGAGGGGTCGCGCTGCGGCGCGTGAAAATCTCAGCGATTGCGCGGTTGCGAATTCTCTCGAGATGCTTCGCGACGGGGCGATCGGTTGGCGCGCGGCCATTGACTTCGGGTTGAGGGGGCACCTAAGATGGCGCCCAATGGGAGACGCTCACCCGCTCACCGGGCAATCGATTTCGCATTACCGCGTGCTGGAAAAGCTGGGCGGCGGCGGCATGGGCGTCGTTTACAAGGCGGAAGACACGGAGCTGGGCCGCTTTGTGGCGTTGAAATTCCTTCCTGAGGACGTCGCGGCCGACACGCAGGCGCTCGAGCGGTTCCGTCGCGAGGCCCGCGCGGCTTCTGCGCTCAATCACGCCAATATCTGCACGATCTACGAAATCGGGCAGCATCAACACCAACCATTTATCGCCATGGAATTCCTGGACGGCGTGACACTGAAGCACACAGTCACGTCCAAGCCGATGGCGCTCGAACACATCCTCGAAGTGGCGATCGAGGTTGCGGAAGGTCTGGACGCGGCGCACTCCGAAGGCATCACGCATCGCGATATCAAGCCGGCCAATATCTTTGTGACGAAGCGGGGCCACGCAAAAATTCTGGATTTCGGGCTGGCCAAGCTGACGCCGGCCGGGTCTCGCAAGATTGTGGATACTTCGAGCATGTCAACGCTCGCGACGGCCAGCGTAGCTCCTGAGGATTTGACGAGCCCGGGTACGACGCTAGGGACGGTGGCGTACATGTCTCCCGAGCAGGTGCGCGGGAAGGATCTGGACGCACGCACGGATTTATTTAGTTTCGGCGTAGTGATTTATGAGATGGCGACCGGGACGCTGCCGTTTCGGGGCGAGACTTCCGGTCTGGTCACCGATGCGATTCTTCACCGTGCACCGGTTGCGCCGGTGCGGTTGAACCCGGATTTGCCGGCGGCGCTCGAACACATCATCAACCGGGCGCTCGAGAAGGATCGCAAACTGCGGTTTCAGCATGCGGGCGACATGCGCGCGGAATTGCAGCGAGTGTTGCGCGACGTGAACTCGATCCTTCTTACGGGTGCCGATTCCGAATCCGATACACCGTTCCCCCTCGCGACGGAAGTACCTGCCGCAGCGCCGACGGTCGCGAGCGATTCCGGACCGAGAACTCCAGTGCGTTCAACGCCCTCGACACCCTCGACGCCGATATCCTCGAGCTCGAGGGTGGTGGTCGAAGCGAAACAAAAAGAGCAGGAGGCTTTGAAGCCGCTAGAAAAATATCTGGCGACTTTTCTGGGCCCGATGGCGGGGATGATCGTGCAACGGACTGCGGCGGAGGCCAAGGATACGAAAGAGATGTTGGAACTACTGGCGGCGAGGCTTCCGTCGAAAAAAGATCGCGACGCTTTCTTTGCCCGAAAAGATGAACTGCTCCGAGGGTTAGCGCAGAGTCAATCCGGGAGTGGAAATGCGGCGGCGGGGAGTGGATCGCGGGCATCTGCGGCCGTGCCGGAGCTGGCACTGACTCCGGACTCGATCCAGCGCGCGGCCGAGTTGCTGGCGCGATACGTCGGCCCCATCGCGCGCGTGCTGACGGAGCGCGCGGTGCCGCGTGCTGCCAATTTGCAGGCGCTCTATTTCATTCTTGCGGATCATTTACGGGACCCATCCGAGCGCACGCGGTTTCTTCAGGACGCCGGCTTTCCGAATTCGTGATCGGGCATGGAGAAAGCGTAAACGGACTCGGCGCAAGGAGCACAGGCTGAAGCCTGTGCCACCCAGCGCGGCTTGATACTCGATCATTACCGGCGGAAACGCCGCTGCGTTTTCAGGTCCTTGGTATAAAACTCGATGTCGGCCGATTTAAGTTTTGAGCAACTTCATCGCTTCGAGAAGACTTCTGGCCATGCGATTGAAGGATTGCGCGAGCTCTGAAATTTCGTCCTTACCCGATACGGGAAATTCGCTGATTTCTGAATTTCCCAGGCTCACACTGCTGGCCATGCCGGACAAGCGATTGACGGGCCGGATGACGACAAAGATGAGGAGCGCGTTAATCGCGACGAGCAGGACTCCGAAGACGGCGGCGAGCGAAAGCATAAATGTCCTGAAAATAAAGTGCGCCCGCTGAAGGACCAATTGCGTGGGCACTGAGACGATCTGCGCCGTAACGATGTCGTTTAATTTCCATCCGAAACCATTCGCGCTGCCGTAGCGATCGATCATCGTGCGCGGAGCGTCCTCAGCCGTATCGTGGCAGGAAAGACAAGCCATGCTGGAGACGGCCATGGGGCGGGCGATAAATAGAGTTCGGCCATTCGGAGTGTCGCGCTCGCCGACGATTTCTTTCTTGTCGTGCGATTTGCGGAATTCTTCCACCAGATCGGCTTCCCAGTCGGTAGCGCGATTTACCGGATTCGTGGGGTTCAGCGTGGCCTCTTTGTAGGAATAATCGGGGAATTTCTTTTGCAGCTGGCTGAAATAGGAATTCGCCGAGTAGGCCGGAACGCTCTGGGGCAGAAAGTTGTATTTAATTTGAGTTTCGAGCAGCGGCTTGATTTGAGTGGCGGTGTAGGTGCGCACGGCGATTGCGGCTTCGATCATGATGCGCGCGTTCTCCATGATTTCGGCCTTGGCATTCTGCTGGAGAAGGCGATTGCAGATGTATCCGGCGGTCAGGAAGCCGGCAGCGAAGACGATGCAGAGCACCAAGTTGAATTTCACCAGTAGTTTCATCTTCAGCGACCTCTTGGGGTACTCGTTTAGGTACTCGTTCAGATACTCGAAATTCAGGTACTCGGGTGCGGCGCATCGGAATTCGATTGTGCAGGCGGCGGATTCTCCTGCGGGTGCGACTCCGGATGCAATGCCGGACCCCATTCCGGATATTCGCCCAAATGTGCTTCCAGCTGCCTTCGGAATTCAGGATCTTTTAATCGTGGCGAGAAGCGGTCTACAAAGCCTCGTCTCCACGCTCCCGGCATCGTGAGCCACGCCTGAATTTCAACGTACGAGACCGGATGCTGGACCTTTGGCTCGATGGGCTTGCCAGTGAAGTGCGCGAGGCGCGATGGGAGCGTGTCTTTGAACGATGCCGGCAATGCTTCGACAAAGGCAGCGCTCGGGCGCGACGAGTTGCTGACGCTTTTGCCCTGATGGCGCGAGAAGAACTGGCCGGTAGTTCCAGTGGCCGGCTTGCTTGTGCTTCCGCCAGTGCTGACTTCGGCGATGAGCGCGGGGCCGGCCTCGACAAAAACATCGGAGCCGGTCTGGTCGCTATGGAGAACGACGGTGCCCGTTGCGGTGGTCGCAGCGAGCATGGGGCTTTCGTAGCGATAGGAGCCGGCGTGGGCGTTCGACTGACCTTTCAGCCAGCCGCTGAGCAGAACCAGCTCAGATCCAGCATCGCCTCCAGACTTAGCTCCCGCGCCATGCCGGAAGATGTACATTCGGCTCGAGGGGCCGAGCGCGACAATCGTGCCGCCGCCGAATTCCAGTTGCGCGAAGCCTTTCTCAGAGCTCTCGACAATATCGCCCTGCCGCAGACGTGTTCCCTCCGCAGCTTGCAGCACTCCCGTACCGCGAATGATGCGCAGCGAGCCTTCGATGAAGGTGACGGAACCGAGGTCCTGCGCGGCAGCCGGGATCGGCAGCAGCAGTGTGAGGAGCAGTGCAATGCCGAGAAAGTTCATGTGGATCCAGATTTGGGGACTAACGGAACATTGACCGGTGACACGGGCCGGTGACGCGGGCCGACGACTCGCGCCAAACTGGGCTCTCTTATAGCGAGCGGCGCACCGAGAAGTCAAGGCCATCGGTGCTGTTGGAAACTGCGAGTGGATTTCGAGAGTCCTGCAGGCATCGCGTTGGTCTGAACGCGATGCCCAAAAGGACCGCGGTTTTGGGGACTAGGCCCCAGCCGCCTTGCCGCGATACGCCGGGACGAAAACTTCGGCCACGAAAGTCTCGAGCGTCGTCGGGGTTGAATTCGCCGGTGAGCGCGGTTCGAGCATCTTCATGTAGCCTGAATTCAGCGACTCCGCCATTTCGAGCAGCAAGTCCACCATGTTGGAAGACATTCCCATCTGCACCAAAGCGGGCTTCAATTGCGCTGGAGGCATTTGCATATATTTCAGGTCAGGCTTGCCAATCGCCGCGCCCACTATTTTCGCAACGTCGTTGTAAGTCACGTCACGGGGCCCTTGTAACTCACGCGTGTGCTTTCCATTGAAATCAAGTTTCAGCAGTGCCTCGGCGGCTACGGCGCCAATGTCGCGCGTCGCGATCATCGGCAAAGGCAGATCCGGACGCACGGGCCCCGCTATCACACCGAAGGACTGGATCACGCCGACCTGCGGCAGAAGGTTTTCCATGAAATAACCGGCTCGCAGGTAAAGAGCATTCAGTCCGGCGATCCCGTCGAGCTTCTTCTCGAGGCTATGCAGACCAACCACGGGACCGGTTCTGTCTGGTTTGTCGGCGCCGACGCTGCTTAGAGCCACGGCGTGCTTTATGCCGTTCTTGGTGATTGCGGCGGCCAAGTCGTCGCTCACCCGCTCCTGGTACGCGCGAACATCTGAGGCGGCGATGTCAGGCGGAATCATCGCGTATACTGCCTTCGCGCCGGCGAATGCTTTCGTCAGCGCATCCGCACTACTCGCGTCGGCAATGAATGGTTCCGCGCCCTTATTTGTAAATCGTTCCAGACGCTTCGCGTCACGGCCTATGACGCGCACTTTCTCTCCCTTCGCCAAAAGTTTTTCGGTGACTACGCTTCCCGTGTTTCCTGTGGCACCAGTAATGACGTACATAAGTTCCTCCTTGTGATGACAGTAGCTCTATTTCTACCGGTCAAATAGGATGTTCTCTGAGGGCACTCCGATTCTACCGCCAATCTCAAAATCGAGGGATCTTTCGAGCGCGTATGGCCGAATCTGCGATGCCACGCCCATTTCGACGCTTGCAATAGCGAGCGTTGCGCCCGACGACCTGACGAAAGTGGGGACCAGCTAGTCTGAGTCTATTGCATCGAGAAACGTGGCGGAGGGGACGAAGAAGAGATTGCCGGTGACGGCGCGGCTGAAGTCGAGAAGGCGATCGTAATTGCCGGGCGGGCGGCCGATGAACATGTTTTCCAACATCTGCTCGATAGTGCGGGGCGAGCGGCTGTAACCGATGAAATAGGTGCCAAACTCACCTTGGCCGGGGCGGCCGAACGGCATGTTGTCGCGCAGGATCTTCACCTCTTTGCCGTCGACGGTGATGGACGTGAGGGCGTTGTGCGCTGAAGTCGGTTTCACGGAATCGTCCAATTCGATGTCCGATAGTTTCTTGCGGCCGATGATTTTTTCCTGCGCTTCCGTAGAGAGTGAGTCCCAACCTTTGATGTCGTGCAGGTATTTCTGCACGACGACGTAGCTTCCGCCTGCAAACGCAGGGTCCTCGTCACCTATAACGACTGCTTCGACGGCCGCCTGCCCGCGCGGGTTCTCTGTGCCATCGACAAAGCCGATGAGATCGCGGTCGTCGAAATACCGGAAGGCTTGTACTTCGTCCACTGGCGTGACAGCGTCTCCAAGGCGCGCCATCAGTTGCGTTGCTAATTCGAAGCACAGATCCATGCGTTTCGCGCGAATATGGAAGAGCAGATCGCCTGGCGTGGAAACTGCCGTATGTTTCTCGCCACGAATTTCACGAAAGGTATGCAGCATTGCCGGGCGCGGAGAGCCGAAGAGGCGGTCCCATGCGTCGGAACCGATGCTCATAATGCAGGAAAGCCCGGCCTCCAGGTCGCGCATCTCCACGGCTCTAAAAATCCCGCTAAGGTCGCCGCAGAACGACCGAACGGTGGCGCGAGCCTGCGGCTCCGGCTTCAGAGTCACGACCAAAAATATCGCGGCGCGACTGAGCGGCGCTGCCACCGGCTGAGCGATGGAAGGCACGCTTTGCGGGGCATTGGCAGCAGCTTTGGGATCGGGTGCCATGCGGCATAATCCTGGCGGGCTGAAAGAGCCTCGCGTGCGAAGGTCGAGCGCGAAAGATTACCACTGGCGGCCAACGAACGTCCAGAGCGCTTGCCTGGACGCTAGCAAAACAAAGCGGCGGCAAGCCGCCGCACTTCATACTGTAAAAACGCACTTAATGAGTGGCAGCAGATTCGCGGAGGAGGACCACGTCGCTATCGCGGTGGAAGCGGATGACCGGCTAGTTTTTTGCCGTCGGGGCTCCAGTGGAAGTCGAGGATGCGCTCGGGGGTGAAATCGGTGACGACGTGGCCGGGGGAGCCGTCGACGGGGGAAATCCAGAGGGCGTACTGGCCTTTTTCGCGGATGAAGTAGCCGATGGCTTTGCCGTCGGCGGTGTAGCGGATTTCGCCGCCGGCGCGCGGGTCGCGCTCCATCGTCTTGATCGGCTTGCAGAGTGGTGAAATCGAGAATCTTGATGCACGATGGGACCGCCGGTGACAGGCTTGAGTCTGAAAGGCGAGCTCTTTGCCGTCGGGCGAAATGTTGATGCAGCCGCAGGTGAGAGATTGATCGGAGAGAGTGGTGACGCGCCGCCGTCGACGGAAACGCTTCTGCGCGATAAACTTTCCGCCGACCAGGCCGGCGAAGACGAGCCACTTGCCATCGGGCGAACACATCGCGGGATTGTCGTAGGTGCCGATGGTGAGCTGCTTCAAATTGCCACCCGCTTGCGTCCATCCGCCAGACATTGACGGCGGATTTTCCATCGCGAAGAGCGGAGGAGAAAATGATGTAGCGGCCGTTGTCGCAGGAGATGGGATCGAAGGAAGGGAAATCGTCGTGGAGGAGGGGAGCGCGATTGGAGCCGTCGGCGTTCATGCTGAAAATTCCGTTTTCCTGTTCGAGAAGAAGTTTGTCGTTCGAACCCCAGGTAAACGCGAATGGTGGGAGGGCGGTCGCTGATGGTGGAGGGCTGGCCGGATGTTTTTCCGTCGTAGGAAGCCATCATGCACGGAGCCGCGAGGCTGCGATTGAATCGTGGCGATGGATTTGCCGTCGGCGGAGAGGCTGACGCTCAGGTAGTCGTTGGTATCTTTCGTGACAGCGCGTATATTCGCCTTTGGGATAGGAAATGATTCCGATCTGCCTGCGATTGTAATTCGAGCTGGCGTCGGCGGACAAAACGAGACAGCGCGTGGCCATCGGGCAGCCAGGCGAGGGAACCGAGGAAGGCATTCCGATTTCAGGAATACGGTTTTCTGGCCCGTGGCGGCGTCGAAGAGATCAATGGAGCCGATGGTGGAATCGGCTGAGAGAATATCGATCGCGGCGATTGTTTTGCCATCCGGCGACCATTGCGGCGCATGGAGCAATGAGGATTGCTTGGGTAAGAAGCTTTTCGTTCGAGCCGTCAGCATTGGCGATCATTAAGTCGCCCTTGCCTTCGCTGTTTTTGAAACGAACGAAGGTGAAGCGAGCGCCATCGGGAGAGAAGGAGATATTGCTGTCCGACGTCGTGAATCACGCGCTCGGGATTGCCGCCGAGAACGGGGAGGCGGTACAGGCTGGCGACGTTGATTTCTTCGCGCTCGCGGCGCAGTGAAGTAGATGCTGTTTCCGTCTGGCGAGAAAGTGACGGACTCGTAGCGGTCGTCAGTGGGCGCGACGATTTGGGTGTTGCTTTTGGTGGGAACATTGCGAAGCCAGATGCTTTCCTGGCCGGCGTCGAGCTGAATGCTGGCGATGTATTTTCCGTCCGGTGAAATCGCAGCCTGAGAGGCTTTGCCGGTATCGGTGACCGGGCTGGCGGTGAAACTTTCGAAGGAATTTGCGGTTTTGCGCGAGAGCAACGTGTAAGCGCCGTAGCCTGCGGCGATGAGAAGGACGACGACAGCGAGTGTGCCGAGCGAAAGCCCCAATTTGTGCTGCGCGGCGACTTCGCGGACGGACGAACTGGAGCCGGAAGCATGCGGGAACTGCGGCGGAGGAGCCCGGCGCGACTGCGACCGGCGCGGATCCTGACGCTGGAATGGCGGTGGAGCCGGAGGATTGCGCGTCAACGCTGGCGGAAATGCGGCCGGAGGAATCGGCTTCGCGGCGGAGGCGTTTCAGGTCTGCACGCATTTCTGCGGCGAACTGGTAGCGCATCTCGCGATCTTTTTCGAGCGCCTTCTGGAGAATTTCGTCGAGGCGCGGAGGGATCTCGGGGTTGAAGCGCACGGCGGCGGGCGGAACGCGATTCAAGATCGATTCGAAGACGACGCCGGAAGTTTCGCCGCGGAAGGGAAGGACGCCGGTGGTCATTTCGTAGAGCACGGTGCCGAAAGAAAAAAGGTCGCTGCGCGCGTCGAGATCTTTGCCGCGAACCTGCTCGGGAGACATGTAGGCGACGGTGCCGACGGCAGTGCCGGGGCTGGTGAACATTTCGTCGGCCGCGACAGTGGCGCCGGTGAGGGCGACGCTTTCGCCATGGCGGCGCCGACGGGAGCGGTGCCGGCGCGCGCGGGAACGAGTTTTGCGAGTCCGAAATCGAGAATTTTGGCGTGGCCGCGGCGGGTGACGAAAAGATTGGCGGGCTTGATATCGCGATGAACGATTCCCTGAGAGTGCGCGGCGTCGAGCGCGTCGGCAATTTCGATGGAAAGATCGAGCAGGCGATCGAGTTCCATGGGCTTGCCGGTGATGACGTGTTTCAGCGTGGCGCCGTCGAGAAATTCCATGGCGATGAAGGCTTTGCCGTTTTCTTCGCCGATGTCGTAGATGGTGCAGATGCTCGGATGATTCAGGGCCGAAGCGGCCTGCGCTTCGCGCTGGAAGCGGCCGAGAGCTTGCGGGTCGCGGGCCACTTCGTCGGGGAGAAATTTCAGGGCGACGAAACGGTGGAGGCGGATGTCTTCGGCTTTGTAAACGACGCCCATGCCTCCGCCGCCGAGTTTTTCGACAATGCGGTAATGGGAGACGGTGAGGCCGATGAGCGGCGAGGGAGAGTCTGGCATGCGGGATGGAGTTTAGAGCGATGATAAAACTAAGTCAACGGAAGGGCGCGCGCGATGGGTCGGTCGCACCGGGATATATTTTAGGGGAATCTTCTCTTTGGTTGATTTTTGGACCGTTATTGGGCCATGAGGTACAAGTCGGCGTGGCCGCCGACGCGGGCGTAGATTACGAACGCGAGATTGCGCGCCACATCGTAAGCGTTGCCGCCGGCGATAAGCGGAAATGCGAAAGGAAGCGTGGCGGCAACCTGGGGTTGGCCGATCAATTTTCCGGCCTGCCAGCCCTGGCGAAAAATGGTTACGTCGTGCCGCGAGGGGACGGCGTACGTGAACGATTTGCCGTCGGGGGCGAACGAGAGGCCGAAAGTCACCACACCTGGCAAAAGGGAAGTGCACTTCTTGTCGGCGAGCGAGAACTCGTAAATTCCGCTCTTCTCGCCGCCGCCAACGTAATTCAGCAGGTAGTTTCCGTCGTGCGCTACATCGAAAGCGAAGCCACAACCCTCGGCGACCTTCTCCGGGGCCGCACCCTCGACGCTTTCTTTCCAGACGGATCCTCTGGCGTCTCCCTTTTCGAAGATATTTAAAAAGACAGATTTCTGGTCCGCGCTCCAATTTACCGATTGGATGCTGGCGGCGGTCCCCTGAAGGGGACGAACGCCTGTGCCGTCGGCTGCCGCGATGTAAGGTGTGTCGCCTTTTCCTGGTACTTCCTCCACAAAAGCGAAGTGAGAACTGTCAGCGGCCCAGTACCCGGTAGCGAGAGCCGTTCCGGTGGCAATCTTGACTTTGTTGCTGCCGTCAATGTTCGACGCCCAGAGTTCGTTGCGGTCCTGTGCGGCGATCACTATGTAGATTACGCGCTTGCCATCGGGCGAGATGACGGGCTGAGTGGCGTTTTGTGCGATATCCGTGGATGCCTTCGTGTGAATGTTGTAGAGCGTCAAAAAGCCGGAGAGCTTGCCACTGACAAAGTAAATGCCTTTATTGCCCGGGTCGACCATGGGGGACGAATCGGGGCCCGTGCCGAGAGTCACTTGCGTGAAGGACTTGTCGCTCAGGTTGTACTTCCAGATGTTTGTCAGCCCGGACACAGTGCGAGATACCAAAAGCGACTTTCCGGGTTCTGCCCAGGTGACGCTGCTTGATTCTGCGGGTATCGTACCCAAATCAACCGCGGAACGTTTCGAGAGATCCACTTCGTACGCGGTGAAATCTTCCAGAAAAGAGACAGGGTCGGCGTTCACCACAAGCAAGCGATTGCCGTCGGGAAAAGGCAGGATTCGCACATACCTGGTGGAAGTGCACTGGACGCTGTTGCAGGATTCATCCAAAGATCGAGAGGCTATGGAAGAACTGTGGTCCAGGCTCGTCCCCAGGATTTCTTCGGGCGCGGGGCCTATGACTTGACGCCGGAGTGGCAATTTCTCTATCTGTCCTTCCACGCCGCTTATCATAAGTGGAGCGTTCTTAAGTGGCTGGCGGATATTCATGAACTCTGCGTTTCGGCGACGGTCGATTGGGACCGAGTGGAAAAAAAAAAAACCGGGCGTTTCGAACTCGACACTGTCGCCGAACCGACCCTGGCCGCGTGCTCGTCGCTCTTCGGCACGCCGATCCCGACACAGATTCCCTGCCCGCCTCTTCCCGCGGATGTCCGGCTTTACCCGGACTCGCTGGCGGCGTCGGAATCTTGGAAAGTGCCGCTGTTTTATCCCCGTCTCTTGAAACGGCGGTCGGAGAAGCTGCGCTGGTGGGCGCAGACATTGGCCCGGATGGCCGACCACCGGTTTGTAAGTCTGCCAGCGTCGCTCAATTTCCTGTACTACTTCCTGCGTCCGCTGCGTTTGATCTGCAAGTGGAGTTGGCGATTTCTGCGGACGGGGTTCGGTCGGCTGAAAGGAAATACCGTGTCATCCTGAGCGAGTCTGATCGTCCGCTGGGCGGACGATTCAGGCGAGTCGAAGGACCCCTACCAATTGGAAATCACTGTGACTTGGGAGATTTTTTGCCGAATGGTTCGTTGAGGGTAGTGGACGGCCCTGACGATTCCGCTCGTAGGTGTCCTTCGACTGTGAGGCTGCTTCGCGAGCGAAGCAGCCTCTTCGCTCAGGATGACACGGATTGCTTGAATCAGCTTCCGAAATGACGGGAGACGGATGACACAAGATTGAACGCATCCTGCCAGCGCTTGAACCGGCCCGGGAAGTCTTTTACCAGATCGTGCGAGATGGTTTCGAGCGACGTGGTTCCTTCCATGAGCGACAAGATGCGGCGTTGAATCCGGCCATCTACGTTGAGTTTCGGTTGAAACCGCGACTCCGAGCTCCGCAGTTCGGCGAGAGAAAAGTCAGACCCAAAAAACGTCGACTGGCGAAAGGGCGGCTTCGCCCCGTTGGCGGCACTTTTGCTCGAAAGCTGCGTATCCCAGCGCCAGACATAATCGTTGCCGACCAGTCGTGCAGAAACCGTGACGGTCACCGTGTCGCCGGGGCAGACATTGAGCGGGCTGGGCCAGGGAAAGAAGGCCTGTCGGTAAATAAGACGTGGCGCACCCGGCCGATTGGTAAACGTAACTCCATCCGCGAGAACCGAATCAAACCACAGAACAATTCCGTGACCTTGCGACGCATGTTCGACCCTCCACGAAACCGTAGCATCGAGGTCAGTTTGTTCCAGGGTCATGTAGTCGGAGAGAGTCACCAGCAGCGCGGTTCGAGGAAAAGTTGATCGGCAGTCAGCCAACATTGGTCTATCGAATTAATTGCCCTGGGGTGCGCGGCTGACATATCGAAATCGTACGGCCTGCGCCCCCATGGCCCCAGCCGTGCCCCCTGGTAAAGTTCCGGGGCATGAACTCCGGCAATCCATACAGTGTCACAGCGTGGAATCATTCGCCGGCCAGCCACAAAGCGCTACGGCGCACCGTCGATAACTAAGCGACCCCGACCCGTGACTGAAAAAAGGCAGGACCCCACGTATGTCAGAGACGATTGTATTGACCCGTTCCGGCAAGGAACTCTCAGTTGATTTTTTCGGAATGAATTCGATCCGATCGGCGAAGCCGTTGGCAGCGGCGATTTCTCTGGCAAGTTCGATGACCCCGTCAGGCTCGAAGGCGTACACGCGCCGTGCACCGAAGCGGCAAGCCAGAAGAGAAAGTATCCCCGGTCCTGTGCCTATGTCGGCTACGACATCCCGGCTTCTCGCGTCTTAGAGCTTCAGCGTAGGCATCGGTGCGGATCTTGTCGGTTATCATCCGCCCGTAGGCGGCTAGCGAATACACGTTGGCGATCCTTACGGGGTTGTCATATCCGTTCCTATGCCCTTGCCGCCATCCTTGCTTTTGCCCTGCGGCTATGCTCTGGGTTATATTTCTCAGGTCGCCGTACACCTGCAGTTCGGGTTGCTGGTAGGCCTTCTTGGATGGGTTCGCATCCGGCAATGATTGCTCCTTATCGGTTTTCATATTCAACCTCCGGTTTGGCCTCGGTCGCGGATCAAAATTATAGCGGGGCGCTGAAGGTTAAGCGACTTCAGCGCCAGCGCTCGTCTTTAGTGGTTGCTTGCGACCGGCGCGAGTGTGCTCGACAAAATATCGGTTCTGAACATTTGTGGCTCCAAGTTTATCGGGCCTGGTCTGCAAGTTGCGCAGCCAGTAGTTCAGAAACCGCGGGCGTATGTCAGTCCAGAAAGCCATCATATCCTGCGGATCATTACGTCGGGAGCGGTGGTGACGCGGGATGAGAACTCGGGTGACATTCGGAGACTCCTATTGGTCCCAAACCATCAGGGAATTGTAGCATTCTGCCACCTGGCGCCCGCCCAGTACTACTTGGCCCTTGCAAACTACCCAGGCGTGGGCGTGGAATCCGCGTGATTCGTCTTCAGTTTTCGCGGCCGCGTTATCTCTATCATCTTTTCTGTCTTTTGCGACGCCAATTTCCACTTGCGACGGAAAACCGGAATGGGTTAGCAGGGCCTGGGCGGCAATGGCCTGGGGTAAGACAGGTCGCGCCGGGCAGGTAGCGGCTCACCGCCTTCACCGCCCACACTACCTGCTCCACAGAGTTGCCGACCGCGCCGGCGGATGCTCTGGACACCGCTCTGCGCGCGGCCTCAACCGGCATGACCCAGAGCGAGGTCCGGGCGACGCCGACCACGAGCAGCACCCGCATCAGGAGACGCCGCTCGGACGGGGCGAGCTGGGCGAAACGCTTCAATCGGCGCATGCTGCCTGCCTGTCGCTCGCGTTCAAGTCTGCCAGAATTGCGTCTCGAACTGCGGGAAGTTGGCCCAGCACCCGCGCATACGCCACTCTTTTTACCGGCATGGCGCTGACCACGCGCGCGGTTTGCCTAAACTGGCGCTCCAGCCGGGCCGAGTGAACGATGCGCGAGTTGAAAGTATTATGCACCAGCGCCAAGAAACTTTCCCGGGGCGGCAAGACCGAAATACGAATCGCCTGCCTGCGAGAAACATCGCGGGGCGCAACCAGAGCATCATACACTTAACGGAACCGGAACCGCACAACTGTGGGCAGGCTCAAGCTGCAGGATGAGCTTTTTGGTTTCGGAGTTCATGGCGACTCCTTTTCCGGTGTGGCCGAGGAAGCGGCGGGCCAGCTTGGGGAAAAGTTTGATCCGCGGCGGCCCGGGATGGCGAGGAATCCATTTCCAGACGATTGCAGAACCAGCAGATCGTCGGTCAGCACGTTGTGACCCCCAGCCAGGAAACACGCGGCCAGGCTGGACTTGCCGAAGCCGCTGTTGCCCAGAAGGACGACGGCCTCTCCGTTCACCACCACCGCCGTGGCATGCAGAGGTTCGACACTTTTTGACCAGCGCGAAGGAGAGCGCCTGACCCAGCAGATAAACCTGAAACGACTCTGCGTCCGCCTCCTTGAACCGACGGCTGGCGATGCGACTGCCATCCGCGGAAATCAGAAACTCTCCCACGCCCTCCCACCGCACGTAGCTCGAGCCATCCGCGTGCCGGCGAACTGGTAGAACGATTCGGAGGGTGGTTGCGCTCGCAGGGTACGCACGGCTTCAGAAAAACGCGAAGCGAGCGCGACGCGAAGTTCGATCTGTCCCAGATCACCATATCCATGCTCGGGCAGGGCGAGCGGAATCTCGCTATACAGGGTCATCCCGTAGACGAAGTAACGGTAAGGAGACCGGCGTGGTCTCACGGGCCGCGTCTAAAACTTCGGTGTGGCTTTGCAACATGATTTGTCCGGTGAAGACCCGATAATCATAAGCCGAAGATTTCGATCGATCCAGTGGGGCGTCTTGCAATCTCAACGCGAGAACCGAAGTGGCGTCCTTCCGGTCTTCCGGCGTCTCTTCGTCCTCCGGATTGCAATTATAATTCCCTGCGATGCTTTTCCGTCTCAGCGATCTGGTTCGCGGCGTGTGCCTCATTGCGACTTCGGCGGCGGCCTCGACGGCCGCCGCTTCGTCGGGCTTCCTGGAACGGCATGCTGCGCGACGATGCCGGAAAACCGGTCGGCGAAGCAACCGTCACGCTGCGCGCGACCTCGGGAGACCGTTAGTACTCGGCGACCACGTCGGCGAACGGTCGATTTCGTACTTACCGGGTTGGCGGCCGGGGACTACAGGCTCTCGGTAGAGGCCGACGGAAAAACCTGGGACGTGGCCAATCCCATCACTCTGAAAGACGGGGTCGCGCTCACCTCGACACTGCAACTTACTTCCCAGCCGGGGCAACTCCGCGTTGTGCCATCCGGCGACGAGGCCTCGGCGCAGGCGAGCGGCGGCGAGCATCTTTCCAGCGGAGAAGTTTCCAGCCTGCCTTTGAACGCGCGCGATTTCAGCAAACTGCTGCTGCTGGCCGCGGGCACCATGACCGACGCCAATGGTGCCGCCAATTTCACCCAGCAATTTGCGGTGAACGGCCAACGCGGGGCGGCCACGGTGTTTGCCCTGGACGGCTTCGACACCACCGATCCGGAACTGGGCGGCGCTACGTTTTCCAACTTCAACGTGGATGCGATCCAGGAAGTGCAGGGCAATTCGGGAGTGATGCCGGCGGAAATCGGTCACGGAGCGGCGAGTTTCACCAACGTCGTCACCAAATCCGGCGTGAACCAGGTACACGGCAGCGTCTTCGAATTTGTCCGCAACGCCGCATTCGATGCGCGGAATTATTTTGATCACAAGAGCGTGGCGGACGAACGGCGCATTCCTCCGTTTGTGCGCAACGAATTTGGATTTACCAACGGCGGCCCGGTCGTGCTTCCTGAAATCTATGACGGACGCAACCGCACCTTCTATTTCGGCCAGTACCAGGGCTTTCGCCAGGTGCTGGGGACCACGCAGGTCTTCCCCGTGCCGACCGCAGACGAACGCCTGGGCATCGATACGCTGACTTTTCCCGGCGATACCCTGACGGTTCCGGTGAACCCGGCGGTGGCTCCGATCCTGGCGCGCTATCCTTTGCCGAACGATCCCCAGGGCGCGTTCGGCGACCGCACCTACGCGGCTTCTTCCAAGATTTACACCCGGACGGACCAGTTTTCCGTGCGCATCGACCACCGCATTTCCGACAAAGCCTCGCTGTTGACGCGCTTCAGCCTGAACCAGGTCACCGGGCCGCTGACCAATCCTGACCAGACGGCGATCGATCCCAGTTTCGAAGTTCAGTTCTTCGATCATCAGCGCAACGCGGGCGTGAGATATTCGCGGACGATTTCTCCGCACTTCACTTCCGACACTTCCTTCGGCTACATTCGCAGCACGCCGTTCTTTCCCGCCGTCAATCACACCCAACCGGCCATTGAATTTGGCGACGGACTCTTTCAGGGCTTCAACACGGCGGGAGGCTCGATCTTCGGATCGTTTGGCAATCTCTATCAGATCAAACAGGACATGAGCTATGTGCATTCCGCCCACAGCTTCAAGTGGGGCGTGGAAGTCCGGCTCAACCGCGATGCCACGATTTTCGGGACCAATCCGAACGGACTTTACAGCTTCGGCGGTGGAACCGCTTACTCTCCGGTGCTGATCAAATCGGCCAGTGGCACGCACGACATTCAAGTGGGCGATCCGTTGCCGGATTCTCTGACCGGGCTGCTCACCGCGACCCCGTACTCCTACAACGTGATCGCCGCCGCCGACGTGACGCCGACCGGGGACCGCTTCGATGAAGCCGCGGTCCGCCGCGAAGCCTACAACTTTTATTTCCAGGACACATGGAAAGCCACTTCCCGTCTGACGCTCAACTACGGATTGCGCTACGAAGTGAACAGTCGCATTCATGAGGCGGAAAATCGCACCTCGCTGCCCAAATTTGTCGGAGCAGACGGGAAAGATGTGCCCTACTGGGACCACAGCGCGAAGCAGATTTTTCTATACAACCCGCAGCCTCCCTATGATCAGGACTGGAACGGATGGGGGCCGCGACTCTCGGTGGACTACGCGCTGACCAGCCACACCGTGCTGCACGCGGGCGGCGCGATCACTACGATTCTGCCCAACTTGTGGCAGGACAATTTTCTGACCGGCGCGCTCCCCCTGGCGACCAGCCTGTATGTCAGCGCCCTGCCCAACGTCCCTTTGCCATTTCAGAATGTGGCGGTGCCGGTAAATCTTCCGCCTCCGTATCACCATCGGCGGAGAACTTCTGTTTCCCGGCGGCGATGCCACCCACGTGGCTGCGAACACAGAGGTGGACTTGCAGCGCTATCAGAACGATCTGACCGCGCTCACGCCCGGGAAACCAGGTGCAATTGCTTTCCATGGCCGGCTTGGCCAAGAACTTCCGCAACGGCTATATCGGGAGCTACACCGCAGGCATCGACCATGATTTTGGCGATGTGAAGTTCAGCGCCGCGTATGTGGCGACGGCGGGCGTTCACCTGGCCAGCGTTTATTCGCCCAACAGCTACGGCGGCGCGGATCCCGCGTTTGCGCCCTTTACCCAATTCGACTCGCGCCGGACGGGCGATCGGAGGCTTTGGTCCGGAAAGCATAATGAGCACCGAGTCGCACTCGACCTATCATTCGCTGCAGACCAGCGTCAGCAAGAATTCCGCGCGCGCGGGCCTGGGCCTGCAGGCCAGCTATACCTATTCCAAGTCGCTCGATGACACCAGTTCGGTGCTGGGCGGGCTCATTGGCAGTGCCGGGGTGGTGCTGCAAACTCTGCCGCAGAATCCCTGGAATCCCGGCGCGGAGAAGGGGCCTTCGACTTTCGATGCGACCCACTTCTTTACCGTCAGTCTGATCCAGGTGCTGCCGCTCGACCGCGTAAGATTTCTTCGGCCGCTGGGAAGAACGCTCACCCGGGGCTGGCAATTCCTGAATATCACCACCTTGACCAGTGGATCGCCCTTTACCGTGTACTCCGGAGTGCAGCAGACCGGCGTCGGTTCGGCCGGAGCGGACCGTCCCGACCTGGTGAAGCAACCGCATTTTTCTCACCAGCGGCGCGGTGCGCGAGGATTACTTCGGGCTGGGCACGAACAACGCGTCATTCTTCTCCATTCCCATCAATGTTCCCGGAGGAACCGGGCCCAATCACGGCCGCTTTGGCACGCTTGGGCCGAAACACGTTCCGGGGACCCGGCTTTCAAGGACTTTGACGTGGCCCTGATCAAAGACACTCCTTTTGGCCGGCGGGGGAACTGGGGAACTGGGCACAGTGGAATTTCGGGCGGAGTTCTTTAACGTCTTCAACATCGTGAATTTCGGGTTGCCGTCCAACATCCTGCGCGGAAGCGGATTTGGAATCATCAGCAAGACGGCCGGGTCTTCACGGCAGATTCAGTTTTCGTCTGAAGCTGATTTACTGACAGGCCTGACCTGGGCGCCCGTAGTATTTCCCTACTATTGCCCAGGTCACCACTCGCGCCTAGATTGCTCGCTCCCATGAAGTGGGACAAGTCCAAACTCCGGATCAAGCTAAGCCCGACCGCCCGCAAGTGGCTGAGCGTGGTTGCCGTGATACTGGTGGTGGCGTATCCGGCTTTCGGGAGCCTGGTCTGGTGGTCCATGAATCAGCCTCCGGAGACGTTTGGCCGAGTCATGGCGAAAATGCCGGGACCGGTGCCCTTTCTTCTCTTCCCCTTTGAGACGTTTTGGATGAACGCACGCGCCGGAACTCTGCAGGTTGGAGCCCGCGCCGGATTTCTCCCTGCTGACCAAGCTGGACAAGACCGAGCGCGTGCAGCTTTCCGCGTTGAACAAAGAGCAGCCGGTGGTGCTGGTTTTCGGCAGCTACACCTGACCGCCATTCCGGCGGGAGGTTCCCGCCCTCAACAAACTCTACGAGCAGTATGGCGAACCGCGTCGCGTTTCTGGTGGTCTACATCACCGAGGCACATCCAGCGACGTGTGGCAGATGCAGAGCAATATTAAAGACAACGTCGTATTTGCCAGTCCGAAAAACGAAGAGGAGCGCGCTTTTATCGCGGGGGCATGCGTGCGCAAGCTGGGCATAAAATTCCCCAGCGTACTCGACGAGTTTGCAACTCTACCGACGGGTGCACACCGGCTGGCCCGACCGCATTTATCTGATCGATGCGCAAGGCCGTGTGGTCTACAAGAGCAAGCCTGGGCCGTTTGGATTTCTTCCGGATGAGTTGAGTGCCGCGTTGGCGAAAACCGTAGGACCTACGAAGAAGAGCGAAGCCACGAATCCACACGGATCAACACAGAAGCCGACGATAGGATCTTGATCCGTGAGATCCGTAGAATCCGTGGCCTGATTCTAATTACTCGTTGGCCGCACGATCCGTCGTGCAGCTTCACGCTCGGCGTCGGTCTCATCGGTGCTGGGTTTCTTAACCGCATCTTTCGCCTTGCCCCACGCGTTCTGCACTTTGCCCTCCACCTGCTTGGCAGCGCCCTCGGCCTGATCTTTGGTGCCGCCGGTCCATTCGCCAACCTGGCGCTGTGCTCGGCCAGCGACGTCCTTTACCTTTCCTTCAACGGTATCTTTATTCATGATGATCCTCCGCCATGCGTGATTGAGAGTCTAGTACCAACCTATCTCACGGGGTGGAGGCGACATATCGGCAAGAGCGTGTAATGTCAGGACGAATAACCGTAGGGGTTACTGTAGCGCCGGCATCTTCCGACTTCCTAGGACAACTTGCCCTCAGCTCGGCAGACCCTCAGCACGGCGGCCGAGACGCCCGCCGGACAGCCGCCGGGACGGTGGCGCTACTGGTCCGCAGCATAGAGTTCACGGCGTTACCTTGACCATCACTACGGAATGCGGCGCGACTGGGCGGAGAATTTATCTTTGTATTGGCCCAGATCCTTGGCCTGCCAGAGATCGCGGAAGACGGCGCTGAGGTGAGCGGGATAGCCGATGTCCTCCCATGAAACCGTAATTTCCTTTTGGCTGGAATCGCGGTTGAGTAGGACGACGCTCCGGCTTCCGTCCTGCATCCGCTTGTGCCACACTTCCAGGCCGCCGTCCTTGCGCACCCGGCGACCTTGACTTCCCAGCGGCGTACGACGCTCCGCCGTATGGCGCGGAAATCGCCCGCTACGCCGACCGGCTCGCCGCCTCCCCGCCAGGCTCCCCCGCCGTCTCGGAGCTTCACGAGCTCTCCGCACGCGCCCGAGCCTGGAGCGACGCGTCCGCCGCCGCGTCCCGGTCGCTCGCCGACGTCCTGCGCGCCTCGACGGTCGATGCGGCGCGTCTGAGCGCCGGCAACGTCTGGCTCCAGACCCTCGAGCACGGCCTGATCGACGGCGCCGGTATCCCGGGACGCCCGTGGTTCCGTCACCTCGTCTACGCGCCCCGGCCCTCGTACGTCGCCGAGACCCTTCCGGGAATCCGCGAAGCGCTCGAGGCGGGCGACGCGGCGGCCGCCCGCTCGGAGATCGCCCGGTTGTCCGCGAAGCTCGACGAGGCGGCGACGGCCGCCCGGCGGATCAGCGGGACGCCCGCGCGACCGCCACGTCCGACACCACCGCGAAGGTGACCTCGAGGCCGAAGCGCACGTTGTCGACCGACAGGCGCTCGTCGTCGCCGTGGCTGCGGTCGTCGTCCTCGGAGAGGCGGAAGGGCTCGAACCCGTAGACGACGACGCCCATCTGCCGCAGTTTTCCGGCATCCGTCGAGGACGTCAGCGGCGGTGTGAGCACCGGCACGCCGGGCGCGAAGCGGTCGCGCGCCCGCTCGATCGCGTGGAAGAGCGCGGTGTCGATGGGCGACTCCGTCGCCGTCTCCGAGAGGAGCACGTCCCAGCGCAGCGTGTCGTCGTCCGCCGTCTGCTTCAGCGTCGCGAGGAACCTCTGCGGGTCTTCGCCCGGAAGGAGGCGGCAGTCGAGCGACGCCGTCGCTTCGCCCGGAATGACGTTGATCTTGTCGCTGCCCGTGAGGCCCGTGACGGAGACGGTCGCCCGGAGATCCGCGTTGCGGCCCGGGTCGTCGAGCAGAGCTCGCCGCAGCGACGGCTCCAGGAGCGCGGCGCCCGGATCCGCATAGGCCCGGGCGAGGTCGCCTCGGGCGGAGGGCGCCAGCTTCCGGAAGTACGCGTCGACGGCCGGGATGAGCCGCACCGGGGGCTCGTACGCGAGGATGCGGTCCACCGCCCGCACGAGGCGCGCCACGGCCCCGTCGGGCTCGGGGATCGACGCATGGCCGGCCTTGCCCGTGGCGACGATCCGGAGCCACAGCGGCGCCTTCTCGGTGACGTCCACGTCCCACGAGACCATGCGCCCGTCTTCGACGGAGATCGTGTTGCCTTCCGTCAGGCAGTATTCCGCGGAGCGCAGGTCGTCCCGGTGCTTCTCGACCATCTCGGCGACGCCGTTCTCCTGGCCCTCCTCCTCGTCGGCGGTGCCGAGGAAGAGGACGTCGCGGTCGAGCACGGCGCCCGACCGTTTCAGCAGCACGAGGGTCATGAGCTGGCAGATCGCCGTGCCCTTCATGTCGGTCGCGCCGCGGCCCCAGATGAACCCGTCGCGGATGTCGCCCGAGAACGGGGGAACCGTCCAGCGCTCGGCGTCGGCCGGCACCACGTCCATGTGGTTGAGCAGGAGGATCGGGCGGCCGCTGCCGTTGCCCGGGAGCCGGGCCAGGATGTTGGCGCGTTCGTTGCCGAAGGCGTAGACCCGGTTCTCGATCCCCTCTTTGTCGAAGATCGGCTTGAAGAAGTCCGCGGCGAGACGCTCGCGGCCCGGGGGATTGGAGGTGTCGATCCGCAGGTATTCCTGCAGGAGCGTCACCGCCTCGCGCGACGCCGCCTCGAAGTCGGGCGCCCCGGGGAGATCCGCCGGCGCGCCGAGCGAGGACCAGACCGCCGCCAGGACGATCGCGATCCCGGGTCCCATGCGCGCATCCTATCGGGTCGGGTGCGCGGGCGCGCGGCCTCGCGCTACGGGGCGAGCGAGCGGGACGCCGCGACGGACGCGTCCGCCGGCCGCCACCAGCCGAGGATGCGGTTCACGTACGCGATCGTTTCCCGATAGGGCGGCACGCCGCCGTAGGTCTCGACCGCGCCTTCGCCGGCGTTGTACGCGGCGAGGACGAGGTCCGGCCTCGGGCCGAAGCGGTCCACCAGCTCGCGGAGGTACTGGACTCCCCCGCGGACGTTGGAGGCGGGATCGAAGGGCTTGCGGACCGAGAGCCGGCGGGCCGTGGCCGGCATCAGCTGCATGAGACCGCGCGCGCCCTTGCGCGAGACCGCGCGCGGCTCGTAGTTCGACTCGGCCCGAATGAGCGCCGACACGAACGACGCGTCGAGGTTGGAGCGCCGGGCTTCCTGCTCGATGAGCTCGTCGTAGGCGCTGCCGAAGAGCGGCTTGCGCTCCGGCGCGTAGGAGAGGTCGTACGCCGCCGGCGGAAGGGTCTGGTCGTCGACCCGAACCGCGTCGATCACGATTTCGTCGTCCACGATGCGGTCGACGCGGGCGAGAGCCACCCGGTAGCTCCCGCCCCCGGGAAGCCGGATCTCGACCTCGTCGTCGTAGATCTGGTACCCCTCGGCCTTCACGGTCCGGCCGTCCTCGAAGACGATCAGCTCGGCCCGAGCGGGGGTCCCGAGGGCGAGGAAAGCAGCGGCGCCGGCGGCCCAGGGCAGGATGCGGCGGAGAGCGGTCCGGGCCATGCCCGACCGACAACGGGCTCGCCGCTCCCGGCATTCCGGACCGGGGCGCCTTTTCGGAGCCTTTCACCGGCCTATTTTGCCACGGGAGCCCTTTCGGGCCCGGGGATGGAACTCGTCGTAGACCCGGCGCAGGCGCGAGCGCGAGACCTGCGTGTAGATCTGGGTCGTCGCGATGTCCGCATGGCCGAGCATCATCTGGAGGGCCCGCAGGTCGGCTCCGTGCTCGAGCAGGTGGGTCGCGAAGGAGTGGCGGAGGCGGTGCGGCGTCAGGCGGCTCCGGATCCCCGCGCGCGCGGCCGTATCCCTCGATGAGCTGCCAGAAGCGCTGCCGCGTCATCGGCCCCCCGCGCACGGTCAGGAAGAGGTGCGGCGATCGGCGGCGGTCGAGCGCCGGGCCGGCCGGCGTCGAGATACCGCGCGAGCCAGCGCGCGGCCGACGCGCCGAACGGCACGAGCCGCTCCTTGCCGCCCTTTCCGCGCACGCGCAGGATGCCGGACTCCGCGTCGATCGCATCGAGCGGCAAGCCCGACGATCTCGGAGACGCGAAGGCCCGACGCGTAGAGCAGCTCGAGCATCGCGCGGTCGCGCAGCCCGAGGGGATCCGAGGCGGCCGGGCTCGCGAGCAGGGACTCGACCTCCGCCTCGGAGAGCGCCTTCGGAAGCGACAGGCCCGTCTTCGGGTTCGTCATGTCCGCGGTCGGGTCTTCGGCGAAGCCGAGGTGGGCTCCGGCGAAGGCGTAGAAGCCGCGGACCGCCGAGAGCGCGCGCGAGGCCGAGCGCGCGCCGAGGCCTCTCCGTCTCAGCGAAGACAGATACCGACCGAGGTCGGGGCGCGAGGCGCGATCGGCGTCCCTCCCGCGGCCGGCGAGGAAGCGGCCGAAGCCTTCGAGGTCGGCGCGGTACGCCGCGACCGTGGCGGCCGAGAGGCCCCGCTCGACGGCGAGGTGATCGAGGTACGTCGGGAGCTCGCGGTCGAGGAACCGGGACGCGGGCCCCGGCGGCGAAGGGGCGGCCGTCTTACGCGCGGCCCGCCGCGGCCGGAGCGAAGCTCTGCACGATCCGGAGGATCTCCTCGTCGTGCAGGACCCGGTCGCTCTCCTTGGCGCGGCGGAAGATCGCGTCGACGAGCTCCGGGCGCGGCTCGATCCCGTGGTCCTCGAGCCAGCACTGGACGTTCGACAGGCCGCTCATCGGGCCGACCTCGATGATCTGGTGGCGGCCGACCATCGCGGCCGGGACGCCCGAGTAGACGCGGTCGGCCAGCCACTCGTCGCCCTTCTTGCGCGCCTTGATGATCGCCGCGGCGTGCACGCCGGTTCCGGTGCGGAAGGCGTCGCGGCCGACGATCGGATAGTTGTCCGGGATCGGCACGCCCGTCGCCTCGGAGACGGCGCGCGCAGTAGTCGTCGAGCCGCGTGAGGTCGCGGTCGATCCAGCCGAGCAGCTGCAGGTTGACCAGGAGCTGGTCCATCGGCGTGTTGCCGACGCGCTCGCCGATGCCGAGGGCGCAGGCGTGGACGCGATGCGCCCCGGCCTCGAGCGCCCAGAGCGCGTTGGTCACGCCGAGGCCGCGGTCCTGGTGGCCGTGCCAGTCGACCTTGACGCGCGGGGTCGAGATCGGTCGACCAGACGCGAGACGAAGCGGACGAGGTTGCGCACGCCGTCGGGCGTGGCGTGGCCGACCGTGTCGCAGACGCAGACGCGCCCGGCGCCGGCGCGGATCGCCGTCGTGTACATCCGGCGGATGTGGTCCGGGTGCGCCCGGGTCGTGTCCTCGGTGACGTACATGACCGGAAGGCCCTCGCGCACGGCGAGCGAGACCGCGTCCTCGGTCAGGCGCAGCATCCGGTCGAGGTCCCAGTCCTCGGCGTACTGGCGGATGGGCGAGGAGCCGATGAAGCAGGACACCTCGATCGGGATGCCGACCTGCTGCGAGATCTCGACGATCGGGAGGATGTCGGCCGCGACCGTGCGCGCCGCGCAGTTGGGCCGGATCTTCAGCTTCTGTCCGGACGATCTCCCGCGCCAGGCGCGTCGACGGTCGCGACCACGTGCGGCCCGGCGCCCGGCAGGCCGATGTCGGCCGAGTCGATCCCGAGAGCCTCCATCAGGTGGAGGATCTGCGAGCTTCTCCTCGATCGACGGGCTCCTGACCGAGGGCGACTGCAGGCCGTCGCGCAGCGTCTCGTCGTCGAGCTCGACGCGCGCCGCGGGCCGGGAACACGGCTCCGCCGGCGCGGTTCCAGTCGTAGATCAGGTCCGAATCCGGCGGGTGCAAGGCGTTCTTCTCCCGAGCCAGTCTAAACCCGGAGGCCCGGCCGAGCAAACGCCCCGTCAGCGCGCGGGCGCGCCGATCGCGAAATCGGCGCCGATGAAGAAGACCGCCTCCGGGGCGCCGATGGCTCCGGAGAGCCCTCCCCCGAACACGCCCCGCCGCATGACGTCGAGCACGATCCGGCGGCGAGAGCCCCGCCGAGTCGGTCAGCGTCACCGTCTCGGAGCCCCAGGCGAGCCCGACGTCGAGGCGCGCGCGGATGGCGGGCGTGAACGCGTACCGGAGCGCGAAGTCGAAGTAGACCTCGTCGTTGACCGAGTGCGGGTCGTAGCCCTGGTCGAACAGGACCGTCTCGGTCCCCAGCACCGCGATCGAGACGAACGGGAGCTTCTGCCGCTCGTAGGTCGTCGTGAGGAAGAGTCTGCGTCTTCGGCCACGAGTAGCCGCCGCCCAGCCGGATCGCTTCGAACGCCGACGGCCTCGGAGGACTTGCGCTGGGTGAAATCGGGCTGAGCTTTCCCGCGTGACGTCGAGGTTGCCCCACATGCCCTCGCCGTGGAGGAGCACGGTCCAGCCGCCGCTCTTCCACCGGCCCTCGGCTTCGCCTCCCCAGAGGTATCCGGACGCGGTCTGAAACGAGCCGAGGGTCGAGTTGTAGCCGTCGGGCTTCGAACCGTGAAAGCCGACCTCGGCCTCGAATCCGGGCCAGCGGTGCCTCCAGCCGACCGCGTAGTCGGCGCGCGAGGCGGACAGGACCGCGACTCGGAGACGACGCCGTTCCGAGGGCCGATGTCGACGAGGTCGGTCGCGCTCTCGGCGCGGCGGTTCAGCGCGACCTCGATCGAATCGCGATCGCCGAGCCGGATGCGCCCGAGGAGGGCGAAGTTCTCGTAGCGGCCGGTTCCCGAGTCGAGGATGCGGTCGAGGTCCTCCTCCGGCGAGCGCCTTCGCTCCTGCTGATCGTGCGACGTGCCGAAGGCGACCCGCGCCTGCCACTCGGACGCGGGCGTTCCCGCGCCGAGCCCGTCCGGCGCCGGCCACGCATTGCCGAGCCCGACGAGCACGAACTTGGGCGTCACGTCGGAGGAGTCGACGCGCTCCGGAGTGACGTCGTAGCGGCGGGCCATCGTCGCGTACGAGAAGCCCATCTGTCCGGACAGCCCGTCGCGCGGGGCGAGATCCATGCCGAGGAGCCAGCCGGCGCAGAAGATGCAGGCGCTGACGAGATCGGTGCCCATCGGAAGGCGTCGCGGTCAGCGGCCCGTGAAACGGGCCGGGCGCTTCTCGAGGAAGGCGTCATGCCTTCCTTCATGTCCGTCGTCGCGGCGCAGAGGCCGAAGAGGGTCGCCTCGAACGCCAGGCCTTCGGCCAGCGGCATCTCGAGGCCGCGGCGGATCGCCTCGAGGACGAGCGGCACGCGACCGGCCCGTTGGCGACGATGCGTCTTCGCCATCTCCTTCGCGGCGGCCAGCGCCTGTCCGGCGGGGACGACCTGGTTGACCAGGCCGATCCGATGCGCCTCGGCGGCGTCGATCTGCTCGGCGGTCAGGCACAGCTCGCATGGCGCGACCCTCGCCGACGATCCGCGCCAGGCGCTGCGTGCCGCCGTAGCCGGGGATGATCCCGAGCTTGACCTCGGGCTGGCCGATCCGCGCGTTCTCGGAAGCGACGCGGATCGTGCACGCGAGCGCGAGCTCGCAGCCCCCGCCGAGGCGTAGCCGTTGATCGCCGCGATCACGGGCTTGCCGAGGTTCTCGAGCTTCGCGACGACCGCCTGACCCTGGCGCGAGTGATCGCGGCCGCCGAGCGGGGACAGCTTCGACGAGCTCGCCGATGTCGGCGCCCGCGATGAACGACTTCTCCCCGCGCCGGTCACGATGACGACCCCGACGCGCCTCGTCGTGCCGCGCCTCGTCGAGCGCCGCCTCGAGGGCGGTCATGACCTCGTCGTTCAGCGCGTTCAGCTTTTCCGGGCGATGGACCGTCAGGACGCGGATCCGATCCGCCGTTTCGACTCGTTCAGCGTCTCGCTCACTTTCCGCCTCCGTACTCGTAGAAGCCGCGGCCGGACTTGCGTCCGTAGCGGCCGGCGAGCACCATGCGCTTCAGGAGCGGCGGCGGCGCGAACCGCTTTTCCCGGTACTCGTCGAACATGATCTCCGCGATCGCGTAGGTCGTGTCGAGTCCGACGAAGTCGAGCAGCTTCAGCGGCCCCATCGGGTGGCCGCAGCCGAGCTCCATGCCCTTGTCGATGTCCTCGGCGCGTGCCGACGCCGTCCTCGAGGGCGCGCACCGCGTCGAGCAGATACGGCACGAGCAGGCGGTTGACGATGAAGCCCGAGTTGTCGTGCGTGCGGATCGGCTCCTTGCCGAGCGCCCCGCGCGAATTCGAAGACCGCCTCGACGGTCGCGTCCGAGGTGGCGATCGTCCGCACGACCTCGACGAGCTTCATCACCGGCACCGGGTTGAAGAAATGCAGGCCCGCGAACCGGTCCGGCCCGCTTCGTCGCCGCCGACATCTCGGTGATCGTCAGCGACGACGTGTTCGAGCAGAAGATCGTCTCGGCGCTTGCAGATCCGGTCGAGCGCCGCGTAGGTCTCCTTCTTCAGCTCGAGGTTCTCGACGATGGCCTCGATGATGAGGTCGCACTCGGCCAGGTCCTCGAGCCGCGTCGTCGACGAGAGCCGCTTCCAGGCCGCGTCGCGCTCGGCGGCCGGCAGCTTGCCTTTCTCGACCGCCTTCCCGAGCGAGCCTTCGATGCGGCCGAGGCCCTTCCGCGACGAGGTCGTCGCTGACCTCCCGCACCACCGTCTCGTACCCGGCTTTGGCGCAGACCTCGGCGATGCCCGACCCCATCAGGCCCGCGCCGAGAACGCCGACTCTACGGATGTTCATCGTCTCGGGACTCCTCCTCCAAAGCGGGCGGACCGGACGGCACGTCGCCGCCCTCGTCCTCCGCGACCTCCCGCAGAACGCCCTCAGGCCGATCTCGGGGACGAAGCGCGGGCCCGCCAGCGCGATCGTCGGCTGGCTGCGGCGCGAGCACGATCCAGCCCGCCTCCGTCCAGCGCTCGACCGCCTCGCGGCAGAGGCCGCCCTCGTTCAAGGTCGTCAGCACGGCGTTCAAGTCGCCCTTTCCGTGAGCCCGCAGCTCGCGCAGGAAGTCGTCGACCGCCGCGGCGCGCACCGGGAAGTCGAGGATCCGCTCGGTCCAATTCACGCTAAGCGGCCGACTCCACGACGAGGGCGATGCCCTGTCCGCCGCCGATGCAGGCTCCCGCGAGCCCGTAGCGCACGTTCCGCCGGCGCATCTCCTTCAGGAGCGTCAGCGTGCAGCGCGTGCCGGTCGCCGCCAGCGGGTGGCCGAGGGCGATCGCGCCGCCGTTGACGTTGAGCTTCTCCCGGTCGAGCCCGAGCTCGCGGACGACGCCGAGGATCTGCCCGGCGAACGCCTCGTTGATCTCCCAGAGCTCGATGTCGGACGGCTGGAGACCCGCCTTCGCGAGCGCGGCGCGCGACGCCGGCGCCGGGCCGATGCCCATCAGCTCCGGCTCGACGCCGACGACGGCCCAGGAGACGAGTCGGCCGAGCGGCGCCACGCCTTTGGCCTTCGCGTTGGCGGCGCGTCGTGACGACCACCGCCGCCGCGCCGTCGACGATGCCCGACGCGTTGCCGGCGGTCACGGATCCGTCCTTGCCGAAGGAAGGCGGGAGCGCGGCGAGGCCCTCGAGCGTCGTATCCGGTCGCAGGTGATCGTCCTGCTCGACCCGGACGGTCTTGCGCCCCGCCTTGACCTCGACCGGCACGACCTCCTCGGAGAGGCGGCACGCGTTCCACGCGGCCGCCGCGCGCTGCTGCGAGGAGAGCGCGTACGCGTCCTGCTCCGCCCGCGTCACGCCGTACTTCGCCGCGACGCGGTCGGAGGTCTGCGCCATGTAGAGGCCGCAGTAGGAGTCGAGCAGCGCCACCATGAGCGAGTCTTCGAGCTGGCCCTGGCCGAGCCGCAGTCCCTTCCGGGCGCCGCGGATCACGTGCGGCGCCTGCGACATGTTCTCCATGCCGCCGGCGAGGACCGTCGTCGCCTCGCCGAGCAGGATGCGATGCGCTCCCTGGACGATCGACTCGAAACCGGACCCGCACAGCCGGTTGACCGTCAGCGCCGGGACCTCCTTGGGAACGCCCGCCTTGAGCGCGACGTGGCGGGCGCCGTAGATGGCGTCGCCCGAGGTCTGGAGCGCGTTCCCGAAGATGACGTGGTCGATCTCCCCCGGCTCGGTCCGCGACGCGCCGCAGCGCCTCGACCGAGGCGTGGACGCCGAGGTCGATCGCCGAGACGTCCGAGAACGCGCCGTTGTACTCCGCCATCGGAGTCCGGGCGCCGTCGAGGATCACGATGTTCGGAGGACGGGGAGGCCATCGGAAGCGGGAGTCTACCTCAGGCAAACGCGTCGTAGACCGCCTCGTGGAAGCGCCGCCGCACGTCGTTGAAAGGGATCTCGCGCACGGCGGGATGGATGCGGTTGGTCAGGAGCACGGAGACCGGCCGGCCTCCGGGTCGATCCACACGGAGGTCCCGGTGAAGCCCGTGTGCCCGAACGCGCGGTCCGACATCCGCGGGATCGCCGACCCGGCGCCGCGGCGCCCCTGCCACGCGAGGCCGCGCGCCTCCGCCAGGTCCGGCGTGCGGTCCCGGCCGAGCGCCGCGAGCTCGGGCTCGAGCCACGCTCGCGCCAGCCTCCAGACGTCGCGCGCCGTGCCGAAGAGGCCGGCGTGCGCGGCGACGCCGCCCCGGCGCAACGCGTTGCCGTCGTGCACCTCGCCGCGAACGACGCCGTCGCGGAAGCGCGGGTACGCGAGACCGCGCGCCTCGGTCATCGCCCGCTCGAAACGATCGCCTTTCTCCGTGGCGGCGGCCGACGCCGGATCCACCGGTCCGAATCGCGCGCCGGAGCCCGCGGGCTTGGCGACGAGCTCGCGGAAGGCCGCGTCGAGCGGAGCGCCGAGGACGATCTCCAGGATGTCTCCGAGCGCGAGGAAGTTCACGTCGCTGTAGATCACGCGCGCGCCGGGCGTCGCCTCCGGCTCGATCTCGTCGAGCGTCCGGCGGTACGCCTCCGCGCCTTCGCCCCGCGCATAGAACGGAAACCAGGCCGGCAGGCCGGACGTGTGCGTGAGCAGGCTCCCGACCGTGATGCCGTCGTAGCGAGTCCGTTTCCAGCCCCGGCAGATACCGGCCGGGCGCCGCGTCGAGCGCGAGCGCGGCGCCCGCCTGTGCCGCGAGGGCTCCGGCGCACAACGGCTTCGTCAGGCTCGCGAGATCGTAGAGCGTTTCCGTCGGCTCGTGTCGGCACGGATGGGCTCGACGCAGGCGGCCCCCGCCGCCGACTCGGCCAGGACGCCGTCGCGGGTCCCGACCAGCGCGACGGCGCCCGGGAACGATTCCGCCGCGATCTCGTCCGCGAGAAACCGGTCGACGGGCGTCACGGGCCGGCCCGCTCGATCTCCGCGCGACGTGGCGCGACGAGCGCCGCGTTGCGGCTCGCCGCCGAGGCCGGGACCGGCCGGTGCAGCGCCGCCCGCTCTTTCTCGAGCGCCGCGATCTCGGCGTCGAGGCGCGCGGCGGTCTTCGGGTCCTTCGCCGCGCGGCGCGTCTCGCGCAGATGGGCGAGCGCGGACGCGTACGTCTCCGCCGCCGCGTCGGACACCTGACGGGCGTCGAGCGCGAGGAGCGCCTCCGCGATGCGGGCTCGCACCCAGGCGAACTCCGCAGGATCGACCTCCATCGACGCGGGCGACGTCGGAAGGCGCCCGGCGCCCCGACGCCCGGCAGCACCTTGAGGTAGGCGTCGATCTGCGCCCGGGTGAGGAGCCCGTCGGCGGCCGGCGCGAACGCCGGTCGGACCCTTGCCTGGAGCGCCCGGACCGCGTCGAGCCGCGGCGCCTCGAGCTTGCGGCAGGACGTCTCCGTCAGCGCCGTGATCGCGGCGAGAAGCAGGCCCGCACAGCGTCGCATCAGGGAGAGTGTACCGAGCCGAAGCCGTTGTCGGGGAATGGTTTCGGGGACGAGCCGCTTCGTTTACACTAGCGGGGTTCCGGACGGAGGAGTGCTGGAAAAGATCGGCAAGTACGAGATTTCGGAGCAGATCGGCGTCGGCGGGTTCGGCGCCGTCTACCGAGGGCGGGACCCTTTCATCAAGCGGACCGTCGCGATCAAGACCTGCCAGGTCAACGACGACGAGATCAAGCATCGCTTTTTCCGCGAGGCCGAGCTCGCCGGCAACCTCCATCACCGCAACATCACGACGATCTACGACTTCGGCGTCGAGAACGGCATCCCGTACATCGTCCAGGAGTTCCTGACCGGCGAGGACCTCGACCGGAAGATCAAGCGGGCCGACCCGATCCCGATCCTGCGCAAGGTCGAGATCCTCACGGCGATCGCCGAGGGGCTCGGCTACGCGCACTCGGCGAGCATCATCCATCGCGACGTCAAGCCGGCCAACGTCCGCGTTCTCGAGGACGGGACCGTCAAGGTGATGGACTTCGGCATCGCCAAGTCCCTGCAGACGGAGTCGAACCTGACGCAGACGGGCATCACCCTCGGGACCTCCGCGTATCTGGCGCCCGAACAGATTCGCGGCGAGGCCATCGACCGGCGGACGGACGTCTTCGCCATGGGCGTTCTCGCCTACGAGCTGATCGCCTACCGCAAGCCCTTCCGCGGCGAGCATCTGTCGACGATCCTCTACAAGATCCTGAACGAGAGCCCCGAGCCCCTCGACCAGCTCGTCCCGGATGCTCCGCCGGCTCTCGTCGCCATCGTCAATCGCGCGCTCGCCAAGAACCCCGCCGACCGCTATGCCGACGATGGAGGACCTGCGCCGCGACCTGCAGGCCGTCCACCGCGAGCTCGCCGGCGCCTCGGGACTGTACCCGGTCACGCAGGTGCTCCCGGACACGGTGCGCGCGGTGCGTCCCGCGGACGCCGACGACGATCCGACCCTCGCCACTCCGTCGAGCGGCGTCGCGCCGCTGAACATCACGCCGCCCTCGGGGGCTCTGGCGCGCGCGCCGTCTCCCGACGCCACTCCGACCTCGGCGTCGATCTCGGGGGGCGCCCGGCCTCCGCTCGAGCTCGTCAACTTCCGCGACCCGAGCGCCGAGTCCCCGGGCGACGAAACCATGCGGCAGTCTCCGGCCCGAGGGCCCGCGGTTGAGCGTCGAGACGGCGGGAGCCGGCGAAAAAGACCCGCCTGACGATTTTCGCCGCGCTCCTCGTGCTCGGCGTCGCGGGCGCCGAGATCTATCGGCTGCTCAGCCGCCAGCCCGAGGCCGCCGCCTCCGGTGCCGGCCCGCGTCGCGCCGACGCCGGCCCCGCAGCCGACCGCCGCGCTCGAGTTCCCCGAGCCCCGCCTGGGTGCCGGCGAAGCCGCGAAGGCCCCGGCGCCGCCCGCGATGGCCACCGCGGCTCCGGCGGCCCTGCCGACACCCGCTCCCCCGGCGCCGCCCGAGAAGCCGGCGGTGGCGCGAACGTTCAAGATCCAGTTCTCCTCGGTCCCGCTCGCGACGCTCTCGATCGACGGCAAAGTGATCGGACCGTCGATCCCGGCGCGGACGGTCGCGCTGTCGGAGGGCGAGCACACCGTCCGGTTCGAGGCGAAGGGCTTTCCGGCCCACGAGCGGAAGGTCGAGGTCGGCCCGAAGAGCGAATCGAGGATCCACTACCAGTTCCCGGTGTCGCTGCTCGTCATCGAGGCGCCGCTCTGGAGCGGCGCGAGCGTGCTCGTCGACGGAAAATACCGCGGGAGGCTCCCCGACGATGCGAGGGTCAGCCTCGCGCCCGGGACCTACACCGTGACGCTCTCGCGGGAAGGCATGAACCCGGTGACCGAGACAGGTGAAGGTGGACGAAGGCGCTCAGCAGACGTGGACGCCCCCGGCGCCGTCGCCCTCGACGGGAGGCAATTGATGCATCGCGCCGCCGCGGCCCTCTGCGTTCTCATCGTCGCGCTGTTCGTCACGGTCACCGGCCGTCGCCCAGGACGCGGCGCAGCTCGAGGCCGAGGCGAAGAAGGCGTTCGACTCGGGCAAGTTCAAGGAGGCGGGCGAGAAGTATGCCCGGGCCGCCGACGCCTCGGGCGTGGCGGCCGACCGCAAGGGCAACCTGCTCCTCCAGAGCGCCTGGGCCTACTACATCGCCGGCAACTCCAAGAGCGCCCGCGAGGAGCTGAAGGGCGCCCTGACGGCCCGGCCCGATCTCCAGGTCCTCCCGGACTTCTACAGCCCCGATTTCGCGAACCTCGCAGCGGCCGTTCGCGCCGAGGTCTCGGGCGCCAACGTCCCGGCCATCGACTACGACGAGCTCAAGCGCTCGGCAAAGGCGAAGCTCGCCGACGGAAAGGCGGAAGACGCCCTCTTCGACCTCAAGCGCGCCTCCACGTCCACCGACCCGGAGATCTTCCGGCTCATCGCCGAGGCCGACGACAAACTGGGCAGAACGGCCGACGCGGAGGCCGCGCGCAAGAAGGCGGCCGATCTCCAGAAGGCTCCGGTCAGCTCCGCCCCATCGGAGCTCGGCCTCGGCGGAAGGCGCGGCGCCCGCCGCGCCCCGTGCCGCCGTCGTCCCTGCTCGAATCCGCCAAGCAAGGCGCTGGCCGCCGGCGATTTTCGCGCGGCCTCCTCGTTCGCGAAACAGGCCGCGGACGCGGACCCCAAGAGCGCCGAGGCCCACCGCATTCTCGGCGACGCCGCCCTGGCGGCCGGCCAGAACACCGACGCCGAACGCGAATTCACGGCGGCCATCGTCCTCGAATCGGCCAACTTTCGCGCCGAGCTCGGGCTGGGTGTCGTCGCCGAGCGGCAGAAGAAGTGGAACACCGCCGCCGCGCACTACCGCCGGTCGCTCGACCTCGACTCCGAAGAGCGTCGAGGCGGCGCGGGGACTCGGCCGTTCCATGAGCGAGCTCGGCGACAAGAGCGCGGCCCGCATCGCCTTCGGCCGGGCGATCGAGATCGATCCCGCGTCGCCCGAGGCGCGCAACGATTTCGGCGTCTTCCTCTATCGCGTCCGACGAGCTCGACCGCGCCATCGAGGCGCTGATGGAGGCCGTGCGCCTGGATCCGGGCTCGGCGCCTCTACCACGAGAACCTGGGACGCGCGTACCGCAAGAAGGCGATGTGGAAGGAGGCAGAGCGCGAGCTCGCCGAGACGGCCCGCCTCTCCCCCAACGAGACCGCGGTCTGGTCCACGCTCGCACAGACGCGCGTCGCGGAGAAGAAGCTCGACGACGCGGCGGCCGCCTACGCGACGGCCCTGGCCCTCGACCCGCTCGACGAGGAGGCGGCGGCCGGGCTCGGCGCCGCGCTTCGGGCGCAGGGCAAGCTCGCCGAAGCCGAAGCCGCGCTCGTCAACGCGGTCGAGAGCAACACGAAGTCGCCCGGTGCTGTGGAACAACCTCGGCGTCGTGCGGGTCGACCGCGCCGAGTACACGCCGCCGTGGAGGCGTTCGAGAAGGCGCTGTCGATCGACACGGGGTTCGAGGTGGCCAAGGTCAACCTCGCTCGCGCCACCGAGCTCACCACGTTCGAGAAGGCGGCCTCCTAGCGAGACCTCGCCTCAGCGCAGCGCGTCCAGCAATTCCTTCAGGATCCTCGCCGTCGCTCCCCAGATGACGTGGGGGCCGTAGTGGTAGAAGAGCGTCGGCTCCTCGCGGCCCGGCAGCCGGCGCCTCTCCAGGATCTTCGGATCGAGCAGCGCCGCCACGGGAGCGTCGATCACCTCGGCGATCTCCGCCTCGGCCGGACGGAGGACGTGCGGGTACGGGATCGCGCCGACGAACGGCTCGACGAAGAAGTCCGTGACCGTCGTCAGCGGCGTGAGCGCGCCGAGGAGGCGGACGTCCTCGGGCGCGATGCCGAGCTCCTCCTCCATCTCCCTCGCGGCGGTCGCGAAGGGCGACGAGTCCTCCCCTTCCTCGACGCCGCCGGGGAACGAGATCTGGCCGCGGTGGTGCTCGACGGTCTCGGTGCGCCGCGTCAGCAGGACGCGCAGCGCCCCGTCCCGGACGAAGAGAGGGACGAGCACCGCCGCCCGGCGCTGCCCCTCCGCGGCCTCCGGGACGCTCGCGCTCCTGCGCCGAGAGGCGCTCCGCGAGCTCGTCCATCCACGAGCGGCTCGGCGCCGCGCCCTCAGGAGGCACGGGGCGAGGCGCCGTCGGCGGACCACCTCAGGTAGGCATCGATGAACGGCGTGAGGCCGCCGTCGAGGACGCGGTCCGTGTCGCCGGTCTCCTCGCCCGTGCGGTGGTCCTTGACCATGCGGTACGGGTGGAGCACGTAGGACCGGATCTGGCTGCCCCACTCGATCGACTTCTTCTCGCCGACCCGCTTCTCCTCTTCCGCGCGCCGCTCGTCGAGGGCGCGCTGGTAGAGCCGGGCGCGCAGGACGCGCATCGCCATGTCGCGGTTGCGGCCCTGGCTGCGCTCGTTCTGGCACGTCACGACGATGCCGGTCGGAAGGTGCGTGATCCGCACCGCCGAATCGGTGACGTTGACGTGCTGCCCGCCGGCGCCGCTCGAGCGGTACGTGTCCACGCGCAGGTCCTTGTCGGCGATGTCGATCTCGATGTCCTCGTCGACCTCGGGCGCGACGTAGACCGAGGCGAACGACGTGTGGCGGCGCTGGGCCGAGTCGAAGGGCGAGATCCGCACGAGGCGGTGGACGCCCATCTCCCCCTTGAGGTACCCGTAGGCGTGGTCGCCGACGACGTGGAGCGTGGCGCTCTTCAGTCCCGCCTCCTCGCCGTCCTGACGGTCGATGAGCTCGGCCTTCCAGCCCCGCGCCTCGCAGAATCGCATGTACATCCGCAGGAGCATCTCGGCCCAGTCCTGCGACTCGGTGCCGCCGGCGCCCGCGTGGATCGAGAACCAGGCGTTCTCGACGTCCTCGGGCGCCGCCATCTTGACGGCGAGCTCGAGCTCGTCCGCGAACGCCCCCGCCGCGGCGAGGGCCTCGCGCGCATCCTTCTCCGCGGGCTCGCCCTCGCGCAGGAGCTCCTCCAGCGTGTCGAGATCGCCCCTCCAGGAATCCAGGCGGGCCGCGGTCTCGAGCTTGCGCTCGAAGGCGCGGGTCTGCCGCTGGACGTCCTGGGCCTCTTCGGGACGGGACCAGAAGTCCGGCGCGGACGCTTTCTCCCTCAGACCGTCGAGCGCGCTCCGCGCCGCGTCGAGATCAAAGGTAGCCGCGGAGCGCGGCCAGGCGCTCCGAGGCGGCCGAGAGAGAGGAGACGAGGTCGTCGCGTTCGGTCATTTTGGCGTGGACCGTGATCCGTGGGCCGTGAGCCGACGGCCCCGGACGGTCCGGACGAGCGCGAAGACTAGCACAGCGGCCGCGGCGGCGTCGGCGGCGAGCGGGGATCCGGTAGCCCCATCGCGTCCAGGCCGTCGCGCCGCGCTCCAGCCGGACGGCTCCCCGCACGAGGGCGCGCTCGTCCGGCGCCGTCTCGACGAGGATGCGCCCTTTCGCGTCCACGATCCCCGGAGATGCCGGTGATCGCGGCGCGCACGAGGTCGCGCTCGTTCTCGACCGCGCGCAGCACCGCTCCGGCGAAGTGCTGGGGCTGCGCGCCCGCCTTCCCGTACCAGGAGTCGTTCGAGATCGTGGCGAGCAGGTTCGCGCCGAGCGCGGTCTGCTCCCGCGCGAGCGACGGGTAGATCGTCTCGTAGCAGATCGCCGTGCCGATCGCGAGGCCCGCGGAGCGCAGCACGATCGGCCGGTGCGCCGCGGTGAACGCGCCGATCTCGGTCGACACCTGCCTCACGAAGAAGAAGACCTTCGGCAGCGGAACGTACTCCCCGAAGGGAACCAGGTGCACTTTCCGGTAGGGCGGACCGGAGAGCCCGTCCGGCCCGAGGAGGCGGGCCACGTTGAAGTCCTGGCCGGCCTCCGTCTCCTCGACGTCGTTGAAGAGGATCCGCGGTCCGAGGTGGGCCACGCTCGCGAGGTCCTGGCGCAGCCGCTCGCTGCGCTGCCAGTAGACGGGGAACGCCGACTCGGGAATCACGATGAGGGCCGGCAGGTCCTGCGCGGCCGCCCGCGCCTGATCGATGACCGCGCGGTAGCTCGCCGCCTCGCCTTCCGGCGTCGCGCGCGCCTCCTCGCTCAGGTTCGGCTGCAGGAGCGCGACGGCGACCTCCGCCGCGGGGTTGGCGGGCGCCGCGAGGCGCACCGAGCCGAAGCTCCCCGCCGCGACGACGAGGAGCGCGGCCCCGATCATCGGCCGGAGCGACCGGCCGGCGACGCTCGCCGCCAGCGAGCGCGGAGAGGGCGATCGCGAGCGCGCCGACGCCGTAGACGCCCCAGACGGACGCGGTCTGCAGCCAGACCGGATGCCGGTAGAGCGCGTGGGCCGTCAGGTTCCACGGAAATCCCTTGTAGGCGACCGACCTCGCGTGCTCGGACGCCATCCAGAGAAGCGGGAAGAGCGCGAAGCGCCAGCCGCCGGGAGGCGCCGCGAAGACCGTTCCCCACGCCACGAGCGCCGGCCACTCGGCGAGGATCAGCGCGAGCAGGATCAGGCACACGACCCCCATGACACCGCTCTGGCCGCCGTAATGGGTCACGACGTAAACGATCCAGGGGATCGAGGCGCACCAGTAGGCCAGGCCGAAGACCAGCCCCGACACGAGGGCGCGCGTCGAACGCTCCTCCAGGCCGAGCGCGACGAGCCACGGGACCAGAGCAATCGGGAGTAGGACGGTCCACTCGAAGGGCGGAAAGGCGAGGGCGAAGAGGAGACCCGAGAGGACGCCCGCGGCGGGCGTCCGAAGGCGATCCGTCACGGCCCGCCCGAGGCGGCGGCGAGCGCCTCCTCCGCCCGGTAGGACGAGCGGACGAACGGCCCCGCGAAAACGTGTCGGAAGCCGAGCGACTCGCCGAATTCCCGATAGCGGTCGAAAACGTCCGGGGCAACGTATTCGACGACCGGAAGGTTCTCCCTCGACGGCCGCAGATACTGGCCGATCGTGACGATGTCGACGCCGGCTCCCGCGAGCCGCTCGAGGAGATCGCGCACCTCTTCGTCGCGCTCGCCGAGGCCGAGCATGAAGCCCGACTTGGTCGTGATGCCGGGGTCGAGGATCCTGGCGGCGGAGAGCAATCCGAGCGAGCGGTCGAGGCGGGCACCGCGGCGGACGTCGCGATAGAGCCTCGGGACGGTCTCGACGTTGTGGTTGAACACGTCCGGCTTCGCGTCCACCACGACGCGCAGCGAGTCGAACCTTCCGAGGAAATCCGGGGTCAACACCTCGATTCCGGGAGCCGGATCGAGCGTCCGGAGCGCCCGGATCGTCGCGGCGAAATGCTCCGCGCCGCCGTCGGGCATGTCGTCGCGGTCGACCGACGTGAGGACGACGAACGCGAGCTTCATCGCCGCGACCGCCGACTTCACGCGCCACGGCTCCATCGGGTCCGCCGGCTGCGGGCGACCCGTGCGAATGTCGCAGAAGCCGCAGGCCCGGGTGCAGACGTCACCGAGGAGCAGAAACGTCGCGGTGCCGCGCGAGAAGCACTCTCCGCGGTTCGGGCAGCGGGCCTCTTCGCAGACCGTATGGAGCCCGTTCGAGCGCATGACGCTCTTGACCGCGTGCAGGTCCGCCAGACGGAGCTTGCGCTCCCGGATCCAGTCGGGAGCGCGGGACGGGAGCTCGGCGGGTGCGCTCACTTGCCGTCCGGAACGATCCAGGGTTCGCGGATCTTCTCCTGCCGCGACAGCTTCGTCACGGCGTGGGAAGCCTCGTCTTCGCTGTGGTACGGGCCGACGCGGACGCGGTAGACCTTGCCCTTCGGGCCGCTGCCCGGAAGCACGACCGCGTGGAAACCGTGCTTCGAGAGACGCGCGCCGAGGGCGTTGGCCTCGTCGCGCGACGAGAGCGAAGCGGCCTGGATCCAGACGCGATCGCCGCCCGCGGCGGCGGCCCGAGGCGCCGGGGTCGGCTTGGCCGCCTTCGGCACAACGGTTTCGGCGCGGGCGCCGGCGATGCTCGTCCGACTCCCGGCGGAAGGCGTCGTGGGCCCGGCTTCGTCGTCCTCCGCCGCGTCCTCGAACGGATGGAGCGTCGCGGGAGCCGTCGGCTCGGCCGGAGCGGGCGTGATGGCGGCGGCAATCTCGGATCTCGCGCCGTCGCTCGGCGCAACTCCGGTCTCGACGGGAGGCGGAGCCTCCGAAGCGGGAGCCGACCGAACGGGATCGCTCGCGGCCGTCTGCTTCGCGGGCTCCGGACGGTCGCGGCCGGCGTATCCGGCCATGAGCCCGAAGAAGAACGCGAGCCCGAGCGCCGCGAGCAGCCCCGCGAAGGCGCCGACCGCCTGGCGGGCAGTCAGTGAGATCTGGTAGTGCGTGGTCGGCTCGCCCACGACGGCGCAGTCTAGCAGCCCGCGCAGGAACGCCGGCCGCCGACTCTGTTATAAAGGCACGTGCGTTTGCGCCCCATCGAGGCGATCCACTTCGCCGCTCTCGCAGCCCTGACGGGCCTCGCTCTCCTGCTGTATCGCGCCATCGAAGATCCGAAGGCGATGCTGCTCGGCTACGCCGGCCTCGCTGCGCTGGTCGCCGTCGTCGTCCCGCTGGCGGCGCGCGCCGACCGGATGGCCTGGCCGGCCGGCTTCTTCGTGGACTTCTACTCCGGCCGCGTTCATTCCCCTGCTCTTCAACACCCTCGAGCCGTTGATCCAGGCGCTGCGGGACGGCCCTCGCGACGCAGTGGCTCATCGCCACGGACCGGGCGCTGTTCGGCGTGGACGTCACCGTCTGGGCCCAGCGCCTCGTCCGCCCCTGGTTGAACGACCTCTTCTACAGCTTCTACTCGACGCTACTACTTCATCGCGCTGAGCCTCGCCATCGCCCTCTGGCTGCGCGACCGCGCGACCGCGCGCCGGTTCGTCTTCACCCTGATGGTCGTCTACTACGTGTCGTGGACCGGTTACTTCATCATTCCCGCCCTCGGTCCGCGCTTCGCTCAGGCCGCCGAATACACGGTCTCGCTGACGACGACGCCCATCGCCCGCGACCATCAACGACACGATCAACAGCCTCGAGAAGACCAAGTTCGACGTCTTCCCGTCGGGCCACACGATGATCTCGGTCGCGGTCCTGATCGTGGCCTGGCGGCGCGCCCGCGGACGTTTTCTGGATCCTGCTTCCGATCGCGGCGGGCTCGTGATCTCGACGGTCTACTGCCGGTTTCACTACGTGATCGACGTGATCGCCGGAACTCACCCTCGCCTTCATCACGGTGCCGCGTCGGCGACGGCGATCTACGACCGGCTCGATGGCCGCGCGCGCGCTCCGCCGCCAGCGGAGCCGCCCGCGCCGCCGCTCGCGAGAGCGGGCCGCGCCCGAGCTACAGCGCCTTTTCGTAGATCCGGTAGGTCTTGTAGAGCTGGCCGCCCCAGAGGCGGACGGAGCCGATGACGAGGTCGTTGTCCTCGAGGAGCCACGAGACCTCGGCTCCCGTGTATCCCTTCGAGAGCAGGAAGCGCAGCGAGTCGGCCATCATGATCGACTGGATCCCGCTCAGGCGGTACGGCAGCTTGATCCCGAGGGTCAGCACCCGGACCGTCTTGATCTTCCGCACGCCCAGCAGGAACTTGAGCCACCCGAACGGCAGCAGCCGGCCCTTGAGCGGCTTCATCGCGACGTTGTAGTCCGGCAGCATGAGCATGAACGCAATCGGCTCGAGCGTGCCGTCGGGCTTGCGGCGCCTCGGCGATCCAGAGCAGCTCCTCGACGAGGAGCGGCTTCATGCGCTTGGCCATGAAGTCCATCTCCTCCGGCGTCATCGGCACGAAGCCCCAGTTCTTCTCCCAGGCCTGCGTTGTAGACCTCGCGGATCTTGACGAGGTCCCTTTCGAGGCCGCCCTTCGTCACGTTGCGCACGACGATGTCGCTCGCGCGCTTGCGGAACCGGTCCGCGACGCGGGAGAGGCGCGCCAGCGGCTTCTCCTCGAGCGGGAACCAGTACGCGAGGAGGTCCTTGGCCTTGCGGAACCCCTGGCCTTCGATGAGGCCGATGTAGGACTTCGGGTTGTAGGTCATCATCAGGACCGGCGGCGAGTCGAACCCGTCGACGAGCAGCCCCGCCTCGTCGTTCAAGGTCGGATTCGTCGGCCCCCGCATCACGGTCATCTTGCGCTCGCGCCCCCAGACCGCGGCCGCTTCGAGCAGAACCCCGGCGACCTGCGGGTCGTTTTCGGACTCGAAATAGCCGAAGAACGACGCTCTTCTCTTCGTGGAACTCGTTGTGATTGCGGTCGAGGATCGCGGCGATCCGGCCGACGTCCTTTCCGTCGCGGCGGGCGACGAAAAGCTGCATCTCACCGTGGCGGAAGAACGGATTCTCGTCGCGAAAGACCTTGGCGAGGTCGTCGCGCAGCGGCGCGACCCAGTTCGGGTCGGCGGCGTAGAGGCGGTCGGCGACGTCGAAGAAGCGGGACAAAGCGGCCTTGTCGCGGCCGATCCGCTCGACGACGACCCCTCCGCTCACGCTCCGACCGCCCTCCGGACGCGCCTTTAGACGTGGACCGCGTTCAGCACGCCGACCTCGCGGCCGACTCTCTCGAACGCGTCGAGGGCGCGGGAGAGGTGCGCGCGCGTGTGGGTGGCCATGAGCGACGTCCGGATCAGCGCGCGGCCGGGCGGTGTCGCCGGGGAAAGCACGCAGTTGACGAACACGCCCTCTTCCTCGAGGAGGTGCACCATCCTGAGCGCGTTCATGTCCTCGCCGACGACCACCGGCACGACCGGCGTCTGCGAGTTCGCCCGTGTCGAAGCCGAGCGAGCGCAGGCCCTCGGCGAAGAACCGCGTGTTCTCCCAGAGCCGCTCCCGCCGCTCGGGCTCACGGTCCATGATCTCGATCGTCGCGAGCGCGGCCGCCACCGACGCGGGAGGCGGCGCCGCCGAGAAGATGAGCGTCCGGGCGCGGTGCTGGATGTACTGGATCACCGTGGCGTTGCCGGCGATGAATCCGCCGACCGAGGCCATGGACTTCGAGAACGTTCCCATGATCAGGTCCACGTCCTGCTCGAGGTCGAAGTGCTCGGCGGTGCCGCGGCCCGTCGGACCGAGAACGCCGATCCCGTGGGCGTCGTCGACCATCACGCCGGCGTGCGAATTCCCGGGCCACGGCGACGATCTCGGGCAGCGGCGCGACGTCGCCCTCCATCGAGAACACGCCGTCCACGACGACGAGGCGGCCCGCGCGACTCGTGGTCGTTGCGCAGCTGCCGCCGCAGGTCGGCCGGGTCGTTGTGCTTGAACTTCTTGACGTCGCCGAAGGACAGCCGGGCGCCGTCGATGATGCAGGCGTGGTCCTGCTTGTCGAGGTACACCGTGTCGCCCTTGCCGACGAGACAGGAGATCACGCCGAGGTTGACCTGGAACCCGGTCGAGAACATGATCGCCGCCTCCTGGCGCATGAACTCGGCGAGCCGCTCCTCGAGGCGGACGTGGAGGTCGAGCGTGCCGTTCAGGAACCGGCTTCCCGCGCAGCCCGATCCATATTTCCGAATGGCCTCGATTGCGGCTTCCTTGACCCGCGGATCGTTGGTCAGCCCGAGGTAGTTGTTCGACCCCAGCATGACCATCCGCCGGCTCCCGAGGGTGACCTCGGGATCCTGCGCCGACTCGATGGCGCGGAAGAAGGAGTAGTAGCCCGTCTGCTTGACGCGGGCCACGTCCTCGTACCGGTAGCATTTCTCGAAGACCGGCGCGCTTCCCGCCGTCTCCGCCCTGACTGCCCGGGCGAGTTTTGTCATCGCACCCCCACCTTCCTCCAAACAAGAACGGCGCGGGGATCTTAGCAAATTTTACAAACGCGCGCCCGGGCGTCCAACCAGCCGGCCGCGGTACCACTCCCAGGCCTCCCGGAGGCCCTGCGGAGAGCGGAATGGGCTCCGGAAGCCCCAGGGCGGCGGCCAGGGGCTTCCCGTCGCAGAGCCAGTCCCCCGCTAGGATTTCCCGGGCCTTGTCCGCATTGAAGGGACGGGAGCGGCCGCGTGAGCGCCTCCCGCGCCGACTCGAGGAACCCGAGGGCGCGGACGACGGCGTCCGGGACCGGAACGAGCCGCGCGCTGCGGCCGGCTCCGGCGGCGATCGCCGCCGCGAGCCCGCCGACCGTGACCGGCACCGGATCGCACAGGAACGAATGCCGTCCGGCCAGGTCGGGCCGTCCGGCCGCCTTCGCGATCGCGAGGCTGGCGCGGTCGACGCCGACGAGCTGGATGCGCGTGCGCCGGCGCGGGCACGGGAACCAGCCGCGCGCGGCCATCCGAAAGTACTGGAGGAGGCGCGGGGTCGAACGGGCCCGTACACGACGCCGGGACGGATCGCGTGCCACGGCCCGGGCCAGCCGTTCTCGACGGCCTGCTCTCCTTCGCGCTTCGAGAGGCCGTACCACGAGATGGGCGCGCCGGGTCGGAATCGCGCGACCGCCCGTCCGCCGACGGCCGGCCCCGCCGCCGCCTGGCTCGAGACGAGAACGAAGAGGGCCTTCGGCGAGGCGCGGCGTGCGGCCGCGACGAGACGCTGCGTTCCGCGCGCATTGACCTCGCGGTACTCGTCGAGCGTCCGCGCCTTCGTCAGACCGGCGAGGTGCACGATCGCGTCGACGCCGGAGAGCGGAGCGCTCGCGAGGCCCGTCTCGGTGAGGTCTCCCGGCGCGGCTTCGATCGGCAGTCCCTCGAGCAAGCCCGATCCCGCGCGAGCGCGATCGCGGACGAGGAGCGCGGACGGTCCAGCCTCCGGCGACGAGCACGCGGGCGACGTGGCCGCCCACGAATCCGGTCCCCCCGGTCAGGAAAGCGGTCGGCATGCGAGCCGGATTCTATTGACTGGCTCCGGCTCCGGAGGACAGTATTGCGGCGCTTTGCGGAACATCTCGGGCAGGGTCCGCGTATCGCGAGTCGGGAGGTGACGTGATCCGTCGGATATTTGTGCTCCTGCTGGTCGCCGCGCCCCTCGGGGCGGCGACGCCGATCCGCCCCCGGGTCGTCGAGTACACGATCGAGGTTTCGCTCGAACCGCAGTCGAAGACGCTGGACGGAAAGGAGCACCTCGTCTGGCGCAACCCTTCCGGCGACGCGGTTTCGGAGCTGCGCTTCCATCTCTACCTGAACGCGTTCAAGAACAACCGGACGACGTTCATGCGCGAGTCCGGAGGGCAGCTCCGCGGGGACGAGGCCGGCAACAAGGCGAGCGACTGGGGCTGGATCGACGTGACCTCCCTGAAGTCCGCCGACGGCGCCGACCTGAAGGCCGGCGCCCGACTCGATCCAGCCGGACGGCAACGACGCGTCGGACGAGACGGTTCTGCTCGTGCCGCTGCCCTCGCCCGTCCCGCCCCACGGAGAGATTGCGCTCGACATCGCCTTCCACGCCAAGCTTCCGAGGGTCTTCGCGCGGACGGGCTACGTTCGCGATTACTTCCTCGTCGGCCAGTGGTACCCGAAGATCGGGGTTTACGAGCCCGCCGGCCTGCGAGGCCGGGCGGCCGGCGGCTGGAACTGCCACGCGTTCCACGCCAATTCCGAGTTCTACGCCGACTACGGCCGCTTCGACGTCACCATGACCGTGCCGTCCCGCTTCGTCGTCGGCGCAACCGGCAAGCGCGTCTCCGAGAAGGCGCAGGGCGACCGGACCTCGTACCGCTACGTCCAGGACGACGTCCACGACTTCGCCTGGACCGCCGACCCGCGATTCGTCGTCGTCGAGTTCCCGTTCGACCCGGCGCACGACGTTCCCGCGGGCTGGAGCGCGCAGGCCGCGAAAGAGCTCGGCATGACGGAGGCGGAGATCGCGTTGAAGCCGGTGTCCTGCCGCCTTCTGCTCCAGCCCGGGCACATGCGCGCGAAGGAGCGCTACCTCCGATCGACCCGCGAGGCGATCTCCTTCTACGGCCTCTGGTTCGGCGCCTATCCGTACGAGACGCTGACCGTCGTGGATCCTCCCGACGACGCGGAAGGTTCCGGGGGCATGGAATACCCGACCTTCATCACCGGCGGGGAGGCCGACGCGTGGCTGACCCGCTGGCCGTTCGACAAGGTTCGCGGCGTCGAGATCGTCACGCTCCACGAGTTCGGCCACCAGTACTGGTACGGAATGGTCGGCTCGAACGAATTCGAAGAGTCCTGGCTCGACGAGGGCCTCAACACGGACTCGGAGTACCGCGCGATGGGAATGGCCTACGGCCCGCGGGACACGGCGCAGTTTCCGGGCGGCGTCGGCACCGACGCCTACTCGCTCGCTCACGCCGAGTACCGGCACCTGACGAACCTCGATCCGATCCACGCGCTGCGCGTGGTGCTTCGCGTCCGGCAATCGTCCTACGTCGTCAACTCCTACCCGAAGGTCGGGCTCTTCATGGCCCAGCTCAAACACGACCTCGGGCGCCGACGTCTTCGCCCGCGCGCAGAGGGCGTACTTCCAGGAATGGTCGTTCCGCCATCCGGACACGAAGGACTTCTTCGACGTCTTCGAACGCGTGTCCGGGCGCGATCTCTCGACCTATCGGCGCAACATCGTCGACGGCCGGGCGCGCCTGGACTGGCAGGTCGTCACCGCGAAGAGCTCGAAGCTGCGACCGCGACTACGGGATCTTCGAGCACGACGGGAAGAAGGACGCTTTCGAAGACGGCGAGCTCGTCGGCGGCCCCGCGGGAGAGATGCCGAAGAGGCTCTACGGCACCCTCGTCCTCTTCGGCAACACGGGCGACTGGGATCATGACGCGAAAGCGCGCATGGTCTTCACCGACGGCACGATGATCGAGCGGATCCTGTCCGGCCGGCGCGCGGTGGGTGCGGTTCCGGATCCAGTACGCCTCGAAGCTCGCGTACGCGGTCGTCGACCCCGACCGCGAGAACCTCTGGGATTGGAATCGCCTGAACGACTCGAAGGTGCTGGCCAGCGGGCAAGGGAGCGGCCGAAACGCTCGGCCATCGCGCGTTTGTAAAGTACTCGGCGTGGGTGTCGTACCTCGGCGCGCTCTGGTCCCAGGTCCTCTGGGGGTTGGCGTGAACGGGGTCCGCGGCCCGGTCGCCGCCGGCTTCGCGTCGCTGCGTCACCGAAAGCTGATCGTCAATCCTGACGCTGACGACCGTGATCCTCGGGATCGGCGCGCGCTTTGCCGATGCTGCCGACGCTCCACCAAACCATGGTTCACACGCTCGCGGGCGACCACTTTCAGCGCAACGATCCGACGAAGGCCCCGACCGACTTCTTCGACTTCATCGTCGAAAAGGACGCCGTGCATCGACGGCACGAGGCACGCCATCGGAGGCATGGGGGTTCTCGGCGTCGTGCTGCAGATGTTCTTCGCCGGGGGCATCGTGGTCGTGCTCGGACGAGGCCCATTCGCGTTCGGCCAGTTCTTCGAGCCGGCGCGGCGCAACTTCTGGCACAACTTCAAGTGCTTCCTCGTTTTCGGGATCGCCGCCGGCGGCCGCGCTCTGGGGCTGGATCGAAGGCGTGGGCGACCTCCGAAGCGATCTCGTCGAAGACCTCGCTCCCGAGTCCGGTGCCCGGCCGCTGACGTTCTGGATTCTCGCGCTCGGCGCGCTGCTGCTCTTCGCCGCGCTCTCCCTGCTCTACGACTTCGCCCGGGCGGCGCGCCGTTTCGCTCCCCGGATCGGCGCATGGCGCGCCTACCGTTTCGCCGGCCGGGCCCTCGCCGGATCGCGGGCGCAGCGCCCTCGCCCTCTGGTTCTTCTGGTTCGTGCTCGGCGGCGCGGCGGTCCTGGTCCTTCTCGCCGCCACCTGGGGTCTTCGAGTGGAGAACGCCGATCGGCCTGGTGGTCCTCGTCGCCCTCCAGGTCGCCGCCCTCGCGGCGCGCTCGGCGGTCCGCGTCGCGGCCTGGGGCTCCTACGTGGAGTTTCTCGAGCCGCGGGCCGGCACGCTCGCTCTCCGACGGTCGCGAAGGTTCGCGTTTCCTCGGCGCCGTCTCCGGCGCCGTCCGCCGCCGACCTCCGGCTTCTAGCGGGACGCCCAGGCGGCCATCCGCCGGATCGCCCTCGCGGATGCGCGCTTCGTCGGTCGCGAAGGAGAAGCGGACGCAGGCGTCGTCGCCGAAAGCGTCGCCCGGAACGGCCGCCACGTGCGCCTCGGCGAGGAGGCGGTCGCAGAATCCGGCCGAGCCCGCGACGCCCTTCCGGGGGTACAGCGCGGACACGTCGGCGAACGCGTAGAACGCCCCCTCGGGGCTGGGGCACCGGATTCCCGCGATCGCCGAAAGTCCCTCGACCATGAGGCGGCGGCGCTCCGCGTAGCGCGCGAGCATCCCGGCGACGGCGGCGGACGTGCTCTCGATGTCGGTCAGCGCCTCGAGCGCCGCCGCCTGCGAGATCGACGAGGCGTTCGAGGTCGTGTGGCTCTGGTAGGAGCCGATCGCGGCCACGAGCGCCTCCGGCCCGACCACCCAGCCGAGCCTCCAACCCGTCATGGCCCAGGTCTTCGACGCCGCTCCCGTGACCGCGATCCGGTCGTATCGCGAGCGCAGACGCCGCCGCGGAGGCGTGGCGGCGGCCGTCGTAGAGGAAACGGTCGTACGTCTCGTCGTAGACCAGCCACGCGTCCCGCTCCGCGCACCAGTCGACGATGCGCGCGAGCTCCTCCTCGGACACGACGGCGCCCGTCGGATTGTTCGGCGAATTGAGGACGACGCCGCGCGCGTTGCGCGGAGCGTGGCGCTCGAGCGCGGCGGCCGTGGGCGGCCACCCCTTCGCGATGTCGGTCGGCACGAACGCCGGCGCGGCGCCGGTGAGCCGGATCATCTCGGGAAAGGAAACCCAGTACGGCGAGAAGAGGGCGACGGCGTCTCCGTCGTCGAAGACCGCCTGGCAGACGTTGAAGACCGCCTGCTTGGCCCCGGCCGTCACGATCACGTTCTCGCGCGAGACCGCGGCGCGCTGCTCCCGGACGTACTTCGCGGCGATGGCGTCGCGCAGCGCCGCCTCCCCCGCCACGTCGGTGTACTTCGTGCGGCCCGCCTCGATCGCGCGCGCGCCGGCCCGCCCGACGAAGTCGGGCGTCGGAAAGTCGGGCTCGCCGATCGAGAGGTCCACGACGTCCACGCCGGTCGCGGCGAGAGCCTTCGCCTTCTTGCCCGCCGCGGTCGTGGACGACGGGACGAGCGCGCCGATCCGCCGCGAAAGCCTCCAGTCCGTCATCCCCGCTCCTTCCACGAGCGCGCCAGGGCCCCGAAGGCCCGGATCCGCTTCTTGCCGACCGCCGAGCAGCCCGAGCTCCACCACGATCCACGCCGTGTACACCCAGACCATGTCGTGCCGCAGGGACGGCTTCGCGAACTGGACGACCCAGAGCACGAAGAGGCCCACCGCCTCGTAGGCCTCGAAGCTCATCGACGCGAGGAACAGCCATCCCAGGAAGGCCTGGAGGATCGTCAGCAGGATCTCGAGTCTCTGGAACTCGTCGAACGGGAGCGCCGACGTGTCGCCGTGGCTGACGCAGTAGATGATCGCGAGCAGGCCCGACAGGACGCCCCACTGGTTGATGTTCGACGACACCATGTTGAGCAGCGCCACGGGCGCGCGGGTGACGCGCCGCGCCCAGGCGAACGCCGAGAGTTTCTCGGGAAACTCGGAGATGAACGGGGCGACCCACTGGATGAAGACGAACTGCGACAATCCGAGCGTCGTCGCGATCGCCATCATCGACGCGAGGAACGGCTCGGCGACGAGCCAGGATGATCGCGCCGCCGGCGAGAAACAGTCCGCCGACGGCGAGCCAGCGTTTCCATCCCGCGAACGAGAGCGCCCAGCGCGACACGGCCGGGATCTCCTCGTCTTCTTCGGTGGTCTCCGGGCGCGGCGGCAGGCGAAGGAGGACGACGAGGTACAGCGCGTACGTGCCGATGAGGACGACCGAGTCGACGAGCGAGAGGCTTCCCTTCCACCACACCACGACGAAGTAGGCGAGCGGCGGCAGCAGGCCGACGACCTCGACCGCGTGGTCGTCGTGCAGAGCGATCCGGCCGAGCGGCGCCCCCGTGCGCCGGGACGAGAAGCTCGCGACGCCGTAGATCATGGGCCAGCCGAAGCCGGTCAGCAGGCGCAGGCTCCCCGTGAAGTTCGCGATCGCGAGGTGGACCATCGCGGGGTCCTTCCCCGCCTTCCACGCGATGACGGCTTCGACCGCGAACTCCGGCGCCGTCTGGACGAGCGCGAGCACGGCCAGCGCCAGGCCCTGCGACATCAGGAACTCGGCCGCCTCGGCTCCCCACGCGACGACGAAGGAGGCGCCGATCATCGCCGGAAACGTCCAGGCGGCCGATGCCGGCGACGCCTTCCGCGGCGGACGCGGAGACGGCTGCGAACGCGCCTCCGTCGCGGAACGCCTTCATCGCGCGCGGTTATAGCATGGGGGCCGTGCCCGCGATCGAGTCGCCGTCGAACCCGCTCATCCGGGAGATCGCGCGCGGCCTCGAGGACCGGACGCTCCTGCTGCTCGAGGGCGAAAAGACGATTCTCGACGCCGTCTCGGCGGGAATCCCGCTCGAGCACGTCCTTCACGACGCGAGCATCCGGCCCGGGACGCCTGGCCGCGCTGACCTCCGCTCAGCCGCGGCTCGTCTCCCGGGCCGTGCTCGAGCGCCTCGCGGAAGCGCGAACGCCCCAGCACCTGCTGGCGTTCGCGCGGAGGCGGGACGTGCCGGTCGCGCGAGATCCTCGGCCGGCCCGGGCCGGTCGTGTTCGTGTTCGGCATCCAGGACCCCGGCAATCTCGGCGCGATCGTGCGCGTGGCGGAAGCGGCCGGCGCGGCGGGCGTGCTCGCAGCGCCCGGGAGCGCCGACTTCTTCCATCCTCGCGCGGTCCGTGGCAGCGCCGGCAGCGTCCTCCGCGTGCCCGTCTCCACCCGCGTCTCGTTCGAGCCGTTCGCCGCCGACGCCCATGCCGCGGGCCGGACCATCTGTGGAGCGGTCGCGGAGGGCGGCGAAGACGCCTTCGAGGCTCCGCTCGACCGGACGTCGGTGCTGGTGGTCGGGTCGGAAGGCACCGGGTTGCCCGCCGGGGCTTACCGCTATCTCGACCGGCGGCTCACGATTCCGATGACGGCTCCGGTGGACTCTCTGAACGCCGCCGTCGCCACGGCTCTGCTCCTCTATTCGCCGTCGCTGAGGGCTTCGCCGACGGAGGCCTGAAGCCGCCGCGCGTCCGGCGCGGCGCCACGATCTTCTTCTGCCGGTTTCCCGTTCCCTTCATTCCGAGAAGACCTCCGCCTGGAACGTCCAGAGCCTCGCGTCCGGCCGCCGCCACGCTCCGGGCGAAAGACCGGCCTTGCGCGAGACCTCGTCGAGAAACCGCTCGGCGTCGAAGCCCCACTCGGTCGCGACCTGGGGCAGGAGCAGCCCGCGGCGCGATCCGGCCTCGAGGATGAGACCGTGCCGGCCGATCTCGACCTCCTCCGGCGCGGTCACCGGCTCCGGCGCCGTCAGCACCGAGATCTCGATCCGGCACTCCGGGAGCTCCTCCGGCGAAGAGCGGCGCGAAGCGCGGATCGTCGAACGCCGCGCGCAGGGCGAACTCCGACACGACGCGCGTCAGGTCCCCCGTCGGGGCGAGCGTGCCGATGCAGCCTCGCAGCTGCGTCGCCTTTGTGCAGCGACACGAAGAGCCCGCGGGCCTCGCCGAACGTCTCCGCCCGATCGGAGGAGAGCCGCGGCGGCGGATCTCCGCGAAAGTGGGCGGCGAGCGTTCCCCGGGCGAGCGCGAGGAGGTCGGCGCGCGCCTCCGGCGAGAGAGCGTCGTCACGGCGCTTCTCCCGCGCTCGCGCGGTTCCCCGGGAAAGGGAGGACAGGAAGCGGAAGATCGCCTCGCCGAGCGCGTCGAGGCTTCCCTCGAAGAAATGATCGGCGTCGGGAAACACCTCGATCGCGGCTCCGGGTCCGGCGAACCGGCGCAGCTCGTCCGGCGGGCCGAACGCGTCCTTCTCCCCGACCGCGTAGAAGGCCGGCACCGCCGGGCGCGGCACGAGGCGGCCCGACTCGGTCGAGAGCGGAAGCCCGAGCACGATCGCCCGCGGCGATCCGGGCGTCGCCGGCGGCCGCCTTCAGCGCCACGGCGGCGCCGAAGGAAAACCCGCCGGCCACGATGGGCAGGCCGCTCTCGCGCTCGGCTTCGTCGAGCGCGGCCCGGAAGTCGTCGATCTCGCCGCGCCCGTCGTCGTAGCGTCCCTCCGAGAGCCCGACTCCCCGGAAGTTGAACCGGAGCGTCGCCCAACCCGCGCGCGTCAGTGCCTGCGCGGCGCGGTAGACGACCTTGTTGTGCATCGTGCCGCCGTGGAGCGGGTGCGGGTGCGCGACGACCGCGGAGCCCCGCCGCGCCGCCGTCGGCGTCCTTCCACAGGCCCTCGAGGACGCCGGCCGGCCCTTCGAACTGAACCGACCGCAGACTTCCCGTCACTGCGCCTCCGGTTGGCGAAACGCCCGTCTCATCGTATCCTTCCGGCCGTCCCGACACCGTCTCGACCCCGACTGAGGAGACCGCGATGAAGAAAGATCGTCCACGTCGTCGGCACCGGAACGATCGGCGAGCCGCTGATCGGGCTGTTCGCCGACTTCGGCAAACACCTCGGCGTCGACGAGGTCACGTTCCACAAGCGGACGCCGATGACGACGGAACGGGCGAAGGTCAACCACCTGATCGAGCGCGGCGCCCGGCTCGCGGTCGACCACGACACGGTCGCGGACTTCGAGGCGCTGGGACACAAGGTCTCCTACGACGCCCAGGAGGCCCTCGAGCGCGCCACGGTCGTGATCGACTGCACGCCCGCGGGCAACGAGAACAAGAAGGTCTACGAGAAGATCTCCGGCCCGCGCGGGTTCCTCGCCCAGGGCAGCGAGTTCGGCTTCGGCAAGATGTACGCGATGGGCATCAACGACGAAGCGCTCGTCCCCGGGCAGGACCGGTTTCTCCAGATCGTCTCGTGCAACACCCACAACATCGCCTGCCCTGATCAAGACCCTCGGCACCGACGAATCCGGCGATCGAGTCCTGACGAACGGGCCGCTTCGTCTGCATGCGGCGCGCCAACGACGTCTCGCAGGACTCCGGCTTCGCTCCCGCGCCCTCGGCCGGAAAGCACGACGACCCCGAGTTCGGGACGCACCACGCGCGCGACGCCTCGGCGCTTCTGTCGACGATCGGCTGGAAGCCGCCGATCTTCTCCTCGGCGATGAAGCTGAACACCCAGTACATGCACTCGCTCTGGTTCGACATGGAGTTCTCGAAACCGACGTCGCGCGAGAAGGCGTCATGGCGCGCCTGAAGGCGAACCGGCGCATCGCGCTGACCGAGCGGCGTTCGTCGAACCAGATCTTCTCGTTCGGCCGCGACCACGGCTACTACGGCCGGATCCTGTCCCAGGCCGTGATCTCGCGCCGCCCACGCTGATGGTGCACGGAGACCGCGAGATCCTCGGGTTCTGCTTCACGCCGCAGGACGGGAACTCGCTCGCGTCCTCGATCAACGCGGCCCTCTGGCTCATGGAGCCCGATCCGACCCGCTCGCCCAGCGCATGGCCGTGCTGGATCGCTTCTTCTTCCGCGAGATCTAGCCGGTCTCCTGTCCGTTCGGGCAGGGCCCGGGATCCTGCTGACTCGGCGCGTCCCGCCCGCTACACTGGAGTCATGGCGTGGGTGACGTGCCCGCATTGCGGGTTCACACAGATCCCGTCGGCGCGGTGCCTCCGAAGTGCCACAAGAGCTTCGACCGCTCGACGGGCGCCCGGCGGCGGCGCCGGCGCCGGGGCCGGCGTCTCCGCGCGCGGACGGGCCTCGCGCCGCTTTCTCAGGGCGTTTCCGCGCCGGTACCGTCGTGATCCTCGGCGGCCTGGCCGCCGCGGTCGTGCTTCGCGCGTGCTGCTCTGGAGCCGCGCCAACGCGGTCTCGATCGGCGCCTCGCCGCCGCCGCCCGGCCGCGACGCCGGAGCCCTGGTCGTTCGATCTGACCGGCCGCTGGCAGGGCCGAGTCGCAGACGACGATTCCCGGCAACCCCCCGCGGCCCGGCCCTGCGGGAGGTCGTTCATCGAGACCGACCGGTCGGGCGCGATCGTCGCCGCGGGCGCCGTGCTGACCGACCCGGGACGCGGCGGCGCGGGCGCGGGTTACCGTCATCGTCCCCGACGGATCCCCGCCGGGTCGCGCGAGATCGCGTCGGCCGTCGCGGCTCTCGCCGACGGGGCGCCGCGTTGTCGCTCGACTTCATTCCGTCTCCCGCCTGGATGCCGCGCCGCGACCGGGTGTGGCGGGCGCTCGAGGGCCAGAAGCCGCCGGCCCGAGGAGACGACCTACCTGCTGCTCGAGTCGATCGAGCCGACTATCTCGTCCAGGCGGGCGTCAACGCGAGCGGCTTCCTCTCGTACCTCGTTCTTCTCGCGCGACTACGCGCCCCGCCGCGGCGACGACGTGCTCTCGACGGTCATCCATCCCGAGCCCGACAGCTCGCTGCGGGGCTTCCGCGGCCTCGTGTGGGACCTCTCGGGCGCCGCCGACTTCGTGACGCTCGAGGTCCCGGTGAGCATCTCGCAGCCGGCCGGACGCCGCCGACCGGATCGTCTTGAAGCGCGAGGGAGCGGCAGACCGCGCGGCGGGCAACGCCAACGCCGAGGCCTCGCCGCCGTCCCTGAAGGAACATCCCGGCCCTACGCGCGAGACGACGTAGCCGCCGCTCTTGGCGTCCTTCTTCATCGAGACGAGGCCGTTGCCGCTCGGCGTCCTCGAGCAGCTCCGAGAACGACTTGTAGCCGTAGTAGGACTCGTTGAAGTAGGGCTGCTTGCGCTGCATCGTCTGCTTGACCATCGAGCCCCAGATCACGTCGTAGTTCTCGCGCTGGAGCGCCTGGATCGAGTCGAGCATCAGGCGGAAGACCTCCCGCTTCTTCTCGGGCAGATTGTCGATCGACGGCAGGGCGCGCGTCTCCCGGACGAGGTCCTCGTAGAAGATGAACTCGTCGCAGTTGGAGATCAGCAGGTCCGAGGTCGAGTTCTTGACGCCCGACGCCGATGACGCTCTTGTCGTTCTCCTTGAGCTTCGAGACGAGCGGCGAGAAATCCGAGTCGCCCGAGCAGATCACGAACGTCGTGATGTGCCCCTTCGACGTCGACGAGGTCCATCGCGTCCACGACCATGCGGATGTCCGCCGAGTTCTTGCCCGTGTAGTTGCGCTGCGGGATGTCGATCAGCTCGATCGCCGCCTCGTGGAACTCGCGCTTGTACTCCGAGTAGCGCGTCCAGTCGGCGTACGCCTTCTTGTAGACGATGCGGCCCTTTCTCGATCAGCCGCTGCAGCACGAGGTGGATGTCGAACTTCTTGTACTGCGCGTCGCGGACGCCGAGAGCGATGTTCTCGAAGTCGATGAAGAGCGAGAGGCGCTGGTCGACCGCGGGCGCGCGGCGGGCGGAGACGCACGGCGACGAGTCGCTGCGAGGCGGGCGCCGCGGGGCGCCGGGAGCGGCCGCGGGAGCCGCGAGGGCCGCCGCGAGGGCGCCGGAGCCTCCTCGGGAGCGCGGCGGGGCGCGCTTTTGTGCCGCCGCGCGCCGCCGCGGCGCCGCCGCGGCTTCTTTTCGCCTCCCGGTCTTCGGCGGCCGGGAAACGGAATCGTGTCGTCGTTCATGGTCTTTCCTTCCGGTGCGTAATCGAACGAGGAGGTCGTCAGGAGGAACGACGCCAGGACCCGAGCGACCTCGACGCCCGTCGGCGTCCGACGATCTCGACGTCTCCCACGTTGACGCGCCTTCCTTTCTTGACGATCCGGGCCCGCGCCCAGACGTCTCGCTGCGAGCGCGGCGGAGAAAGTGGATCGTCAGATCCGCCGTGGCGAATCCCATCTTTCCGTCGAAATTGGTCGACAGCGCGAAGGCGACCGCCGTGTCCGCGAGCGTCGCCAGGATCCCCCCGTGGACCGTGCCCGACCCGTTGCGTGATCTCCTCGCGGTACGGCAGCCGCAGCACGCAGAGTCGAGCGCGAGCTCCTCCAGGGTCGGCGAAAGCCAGCCCAGGGCGGGCGAGTCGGCGAGGCGCCTGCGGAGGCGCTCAGGAGGTCGGGAGCGAGCCCGTCCGGGTCCTGCCTGGCGCGGTTGTCAGGCTCATGAACGCTCCATTGTACAGCGAGCGGACCGCGTCCGCTCGGGGCCGACCGTCGCCCGCTACTCCGGCCGCTCGGGCGGAGGCTCGGCTTCGTAGTACGGCAGCTCCTCGGCGCGCCGCGTCGAGTTGTCGAGCTGGACGGGCACCTCGACGATCGTGCGGGTGACGTTCGGATCGCAGACGTCGTTCTCGCACTCGTAGGTGTAGACGTTCTTGTCTCCGGCGCTTGCGCGAACCGCACGATCGTCTGGTAAGTGTCGCAGTTGCCGCACTTGACCGACATCATGAAGATGTCGATCACGTGGAGTTCGGGTCGGTCCGGCGCGTCGGTCACGCGCGCAATGATACGCTCTGGCGTCCGACGGAGGTGATCATGAGAAGTCGCCTGGGAGCCGCCGCGATCCTGCTCCTCACCGCCGCGACGCGTCCGCGCCGAGGACGGGCGGTTCGACAAGACGATTCCGTTCCCGCGCTCGGGCGACGCGAAGCTCGACTGGACCTACCAGAAGTGCACGATCCGGAGCGTCGAGGTCCGCAACTACCCCAACGAGGAAGACATCGAGAAGGCGCGCTCGAAGGATCCCAACGACCACTCCTGGCTCTGGTGGGAGTTCCACGTCGACAACCGCGGCACCGAAGATTGCAAGATCCGCTTCTGGGTCGAGGTGCTCGACAAGGACGGCAAGGTCCTCAAGTCCGAGCGACCGGAGCGACACCGTGGACGCCGGAAAGATCGACGACTACGATCCGGGTCTCGGGACGCATGCGGACGCTCGACGTCGCCGACGCGCCGAAGGTGCGCGATCCGCGCCGAGATCGTTCCGAAGTAGCTCGGCCGACGCGGACTGCCCGTGACGCCGCGGCCTCGCGCCACCGCCGGCGGGCCCTCGGCGTCCTCGCGATCTCGCGGCGCCGACCGGGAGGCCTTCCTCCAGGGCCAGCTGACGCAGAACGTGCGCGGCCTCCGCGACGGCGAGGCGCGCCGCATGGCGGGGCTGACCGCCAAGGGCAAGCTGCTCTACGTCGGCTGGCTCGTCGGCGAGAAGGACCGGCTCTCCTGCTCCTGCCGGCCTCCGCGAGCGCGTCCGCCCGCGCGCACCTCGCCCGCTTCGCCGTCTTCCAGAAGGTCTCGGTCGAGGACGCCACGGAGCGCGTTCGCGGCGTGGCGCCTCTACGGCGCCGAGCCGGCGTCGCTCGCGCCTGCCGGCCGGCGTCGTGCGTCCTTCCGGCCGAAGCCGAGATGTCCGGCGGACTCCTCGCCCGCGGCCGAGGACGAGCCGCTCGTCACCGCGGCGCTCGCGGACGGCGGGGTCGCGGGAGACTCGGCGAGGCCGAGGCCGAGGTCCTCCGCGTCGAGGCGGGACGTGCGCGCTTCGGCGTCGACGCCGACGACTCGAACCTCCCCGACGAGGTCGGGCTCCAGGACGCGATCTCGACCGACAAGGGCTGCTACGTCGGTCAGGAGATCGTCGCGCGGCTGCGCACGTACGGAAGGGTCAGCCGGCGCCTCGTCGGATTCCGGTTCCCGGACGGCCGCATCGCGCCCGGGACCGTCTTCCCGGACCCGGGCAAGCCGGACCACGCCGCTCGGGCGCGTCACGAGCGCGGCCGCTTCGCCGCGATTCGGACCGATCGGCCTCGGTTTCGCGGCGCGAGACGTCGCCGAAGGCGCCGACGCTCGTCGGCGCCCGGAGCCGGCGGCGCGCGCGGTCGTGGCCGGCCTGCCGTTCGCGTGACCGCCGGCGCCGGGCGAGCCGCCGGTGGACGGTGCATGCCGCGCTCGTGGGCGCCCAGATGGGGTTCGCCCTCTTTCCGATCCTCGGCAAGATCGTCCTGGCCGACGATTCCGGCGCTTCCCGTTCGCGGCCTCTGCGCGTGACGGCCGCGGCGCTCCTGCTCGAGGTCCTCCGCCGGACGCTCGGGCGCCGAGCGCCTCGCGCCCGCGGGATCGGAAGCGCCTCTTCCTCTACGGGCTCCTCGGCGTGTCGTTCAACCAGGTGCTGTTCATCCTCGGCCTGTCGCTGACGACTCGGCGATCAACACCACGATCCTGACCGCGACGATCCCCGTCTTCACGCTCGCGGCGGCGGTCGCGCCTCGGGCGCGAGCGGCTGACGTCGCGGCCCGCGCTCGGCATCGTGCTCGCCGCGGCGCGGGCGCGCTCGCGCTCCTGAACGCGCAGCGGTTCGACTGGTCGAGCGATCCGTTCCGCGGCGACCTTCTGCTGCTCGCCAACTGCACGTCATACTCGTTCTACCTGGTGCTCTCGAGGCCGATCCTCGCGCGCTACCGCGTCGTGACGTTCACGGCCGCCGTCTTCCGCTACGGGGCGATCCTGATCACGCTCGCTCGCCGTTCCCGACCTGCTGCGCTTCCATCCGTCGCGCCGTCCGGCCCGGTCGCCTGGGCGTGCCTGGCCGGCGTCATCGCTGTTCTGCACCGTGATCCCGTACCTGCTCAACTCCTGGGCGCTGGCGCGCACCGCACGCGTCGCGCGTCGCGTTCTACGTCTTCCTGCAGCCGCTGATCTCGACCGTCCTCGCGATCGCGATCCTCGGCGAGGCCCTGACGGCGCGGACCGTCGTCGCGGCGCTCCTGATCTTCGCCGGTCTCGGCGTGACGCTGTCGCGCAGCCGCCTGCCCGCCCGCTCGATTCCCTGAGCGCCGTCGCGGCGGCGCAGCACCGTCACGCCCCGGTTACCCGGAGCCGACCGATCGTCCGGAAGGCGGGTCGCCTCGTCGCGCCTCACGAGCTCCTCGTCACGCTCCGGCCCCTCGGAAGGCCTCGAGAGCGTCCACGATCTCCGCCGGGCCGCGCGCGGGGCGCCCCGCGGCGTCCGTGAAGACGTGGCGCGTCGAGCCGTCGGCGAGGAGTTCGTCCGCGGGGTTCCGGCACCTCGTAGGCGAACGTCGCAGCCGCGGCTCGCCGAGCTCGGTCATGCGGGTCACGATCCGCACCGGGTCGTCGTAGCTCGACCGGCGCCGGTACGTGCCGTCGACGCGCGTCACCGGGATGAAGAGGCCCGAGCGCTCCATTCGCGCGTACGGGATAGCCCGCCGCGCGGCACCACTCGGTTCGGCCGATCTCGAACCAGACGAGGTAGTGCGCGTGGTAGACGATCCCCATCTGGTCGGTCTCGGAGTAGCGGACGCGGAGCGTCCGTCGTCACCGCGCGCAAGGCCGGGTCCCGCTCAGAAGCGTCCGCCAGGCGCTGGCGCACCGAGTTCCGGGACGAGGCCCGTCATGTCGCCGCCGAGACGCGCGACCTCCTTGACGAGGCGGCTCGAGACGTAGGAGTACTCCTCCTTGGCCATGAGGAAGACCGTCTCGACGGCCGGGGCGAGCCGCCGGTTCATCAGCGCCATCTGGAGCTCGTACTCGTAGTCGGAGACGGCGCGCAGCCCGCGCACGATGAGCGTCGCGCCGGTGCGCTGCGCGAAATCCACGAGCAGGCCCGAGAAGGACGCGACGCGTGATCGACGGGTCGCCCGAGACGATCTCCCGGATCATCGCGCTGCGGTCCGTCGACCGAGAAGAGCGGCGTCTTCTGATCGTTCTCGAGGATCGCGACGATGACGCGGTCGGCCAGACGGCGCGCCCGCGAGAGGATGTCGAGATGGCCGTTCGTCAGGGGGTCGAACGAGCCGGGGTAGAGGGCGACGCGCTCCGTCATGCGCTCCTCCCGCTTTCGGTCGTCGATCGCGCGAAGCCCTTCGGCGAGCAGATTATAGGCGGCGACGGTCAGAAAGAGCGCGAGGCCCGGGAAGAGCGCGATCCACCAGGCCTCCTCGATCCAGGTGCGGCGCGGTCGACGAGGATCCCGCCCCACGAGACGGCGGGCGCCGGCAGGCCGACGCCCAGAAACGACAGCGCCGCCTCGGCGAGGATCGCCCAGCCGACGCCGAACGCGGCCGAGACGATCAGCGGCGGCAGGGCGTTCGGCAGCAGGTGCCGCGACGAGAATGCGCGGCGTCGAGGCCCCCATCGCCCGCGCCGCGCGCGTGTAGTCGAGCTCCCGCGATCTTCAGGATCTCGGCCCGCGCGATACGCGCGTCGCCCGCCCAGGTCGTCAGGCCGATCGCGACGATCACGGTCGCGGGCGACGGCGGCAGGAACGCCGCGAGCGCGAGAAGGAGGAAGAGGACCGGGAAGCACAGCACCACCTCGACGACCCGCGACAGACGCAGATCGACCGACGCCGCCGAAGTAGCCCGCGGTCGCGCCGACGGCGAACCCGATGCCGAGAGAGACGGCGGCGGCCACGAGGCCGATCGCGAGCGAGATCGGCGTGGCCGTCGACGACGCGCGCGAGCAGATCCCGGCCGAGATCGTCCGTTCCGAACGGATGCGCCGCCGACGGGCGCCTGCGAGCCGCTCGTCCAGCCGGATCTCCGCGCGCGCTCGGCGAAGAGCGGCGAGCAGCGCGGCGACGAGCCAGAGCAGACACGACGACGAGCGCGGCGGCGACGCGCCCGCGTCGCCGGCAGCGTCGGGCCAGGCGAAGAGTCCGCGTGCCGCGCACGCGCTCATCGGCCCCGTCCCGTCGCGCACGCGGGGATCCGCGATCGCGTAGCGCGACGTCGGCGGCGAGCGTGGCGAGGAGGGTCGCGACCGCGCCGAGCAGCGACAGCGCGAGAACGACCGGGTAGTCGCGCGCGAGGATCGAGTCGAAGTACAGACGGCCGAGCCCGGGCCACGCGAAGATCCGCTCGACGATGACGCTGCCCGAGAGGAGCGCCGGGCAGCAGCGAGGCCGAGCACCGTGATCACCGGCAGCAGCGCATTGCGGAACGCGTGCCTCCAGAGCGCGCGGCGCCGCGCGACGCGCCGCGCGCCCGCGCGGCCAGGACGTAGTCGCTCGCCCGCGCCTCGACGACGCCCGAGCGGACCAGGCGGGCGAAGAAGGCGAGCGAGCCGTAGGTCAGACAGGTGACGGGAAGGGCGAGATGGGCGAGCCGGTCGGCGAGGCCCTGCCAGCCCGGCGGGCGCCGAATCCGAGGCGACGCCGTAGAGCGGCAGCCAGTGGAGCTGGACCGAGAAGAGCGTCTGGAGCAGCAGCGCCGCCCAGAAGGTCGGCAGCGAATAGAGGGCGAAGAGCACGGCGCCGAGGTCCGGTCGAAGCGCGCCCTCGGGGCGCGCTCCCGCCGCGACTCCGAGCGGAATCGCGATCGCGAGCGTCAGAAGCAGGGCCAGCCCGTTCAGGACGAGCGTGTACGGGAAGCGCCTCGCGGATGCGCTCGGCGACCGGACGGTGGTCGACGAACGATTCGCCGAGGTCGAGCCGGACGACGCGGCCGAGCCACGCGCGCGAACTGCTCCGGAAGCGGCCGATCGAGGCCGTAGAGCCGGCGCATCTCCTCGGCGGCCCGGCCGCTGACCCGGCGGCCCGACTCGGCGCCCGCCCGAGCCCGGAGTGCCCGGGCGCGAGGTGCAGCAGCAGGAAGACGAGAACCACGATGCCGAAGAGGGTCGGAACGGCGAGGAGGAGCCGCCGCGCCACGTAACGGATCATCGGCGACGCGGCGTCGTCGCGGAGCCGCCCACCACGCCGAGCGGTCCGGGCCAGATCCCGAAGAGGCCGAGAGGCGAGGTCGTCAGGCCCGCGGACGCGCCGGCGGAACGCGTACTTCTGCGAGGAGTTCACGACGAAGATGGCCGGGGCGTCGTCGCGAAAGATCCGGTGGAGCCGGTGGTAGATCGCGAGGCGGCGGCTCGGGTCCATCTCCTCGCGCGCCTGGTCCATCAGACGGTCCGCCTCCGGGTTCTTGTAGTAGCCGTCGTTGATTCCGCCGGGGCGCACTGCGAGGAGTGCCAGTAGAAATACGGATCCGGGTTCGGGTCCGACGCGCCGACCACGCGAGCGAGGCGGCCTCGAAGTCGCCCGCGTCGATCTGCTCGACGAAGGCCGCCCACTCCATCGGCCGGACGCGCGCGGTCGACGCCCGCGCTGCGCGAGCTCCGACGCGAGCGTCTCGTCGATCTGGCGGCCGATCTCGATGCCCGCCGACACGAGGAGCTCGAAGTCGAACGCGCGGCCGTCCCTCTCGCGGGTCCCGTCGCCGTCCGGGTCGCGTCCAGCCGGCCTCGTCGAGCAGCCGCGCCGCCATCGCCGGGTCGAACGGCAGCGGCGCGACGTCCGCGTCGTAGGCGGGCGAGTCCGGCGCCCAGGGACCCGAGATGACGCGCGCGGAGCCGCGGTAGAGGCCGCGGACGATCGACGCGCGGTCGAGCAGCATCGTCAGCGCCCGGCGCACGCGGGCGTCGGAGAAGAGCGGCGACCGGTTGTTGAGCGCGATGTAGTTGTAGTCGAGGTCGTAGAACTCGACGAGTCGGCAGCACGCCGCGAATCCCGGCGTCCGAGCCGCGCTGCTCCTTGAGGCCGGTGTCGATCTCGTCTCGTCGAGAGCGCCCTCGAGCGAGCATCCGGTACGCGCGTCGTGTTCTCGGGCACGATCCGGAAGACGATCCGATCGAAGTGGCCGCGCGGGCCCGGCGTACCGCGGGTTGCGCTCGAGCACGATCGACTCCTGCGACTTCCAGGACACGAGCCGGTACGGCCCGTCGGAGAGCGGCGACCGGTTGTCCCGGGCCTTCGAAAGCTCTGCCCCGCGAATCGCTGCTCCGGCAGCAGCGGGAAGACGAAGGACATCGGCGCGGTACGCGTACGGCGTGCGGAACCGGACCCGGAACGCTCGCGGGCTCCAGGACCTCCACGACCGAGACCAGATCCTCGAAGAGCGGCTTGAAGACCGGCGAGGGCATCTTCGGGTCGGCGATCTTCCGGATCGTGAAGACCGCGTCCGTCGGCGGTGACCGGGCGTGCCGTCCTCCCAGACGGCCTCGGGCCGCAGCGTGATCGTGTACTCCCGGCCGTCCGGCGACGCCTCCATACGCTCCGCGAGACCCGGGACGAGCGCAGGAGCCGGTCGAAATCGAACAGGTTGCGCGAGACGTACTGGAGGACCTGCTGCTTCCGGGACGTCGACTGCAGGACGGCGTTCAGCGTCGCCGGGCTCCCCGATGAGACGGCGGCGCAGGATTCCCCCGTCGACGGGGGTGCCGTCGCCCGACTCGTCGAGGTAGCCGCGGCCGGCGGCGGCCGGGGTCGGAGCGCGGCGCGGGCGATCCGCCGCGGCGACAGGCGGGCGCGCCGGCGCCGGCACGTTCCGCGGCAGGCGGAGCGCGCGCGGCGAGGATTCCCGCGAGGGCCGTCGCGCGGGCGCGATTCATGCTCACGGGATTAGACGCGAGCCCGGGCACGGCGCGGCGGTTACGACGCGAGCGCTCAGGGCGCCGTGAAGCTGGCGGCGCCACGTTGCGAGCGGCGTCGGTCACGCGGAGGAGGAGGTACCCGCCCCGCCACGTCGGCGGTCCGAGCTTGATCGAGTAGGTCTCGCGTGGCGAATCCGAGAGGCCGTCCTTGGGCTCGACCGGATCCACTCCTTCGCGTCGACGCTGTACTCGGCTTCGAGGATCGGAGAGGCCGCGTCGGCGGCCTCGAACTCGAAGACGCCCGCCGAGCGAGGCCGGCGAATGACCGGCGGCGTGTTGTCGACCCGCACCGGCGAGGTCTCGCGGGCGCCGGTCTTCGGATCCTCGGGGTTGGCTCTCGGCGTCCGACGCCGTCACGCGAAACACGTAGTCGCCGTCCGGCAGCGACGTCGTGTCGAAGGAGTAGAAGGTGTCGCGGAGCCCCTTGCGCAGCAGCACCCAGCGCTCCGGACGCGCGGGCGGAACTCGGATCTCGTAGGTCAGCGTATCGCCGTCCGGTCCGACGCCTTCCACGTCAGCGTGCGATATCCCTTGCGGACGAGCTTGCGGGGCGACGCCTCCGGCCTTGCGACTCCTCGAGGCTCGTGAAGATCCCCTTCTCGTCGGGCGTCGTGCGACTCGAAGACGTTCGAGCCTCCCGAGGCCGACCGCGCGAGAACCTCCGCCGGGCCAGCGCCGCAGACGGCTCGACGACCGGCGAGGCGTTTCGATTGCGGTAGGCGACCTCGACGCGGCGCACGACCGGGGTGCGCCTTCCGCGCCGCCGTCATGCTGACCTTCCACTGCAGGTACCGGCCCTCGGCGGCGCGGGGATCAGCGCCGACGGATCGCCGGAACCACGGACGACCAGGCGCTCCAGGTCGAGTCCGGGCGTCGCACGACTCGCCCGAACGGAACGAGAACTCGGCGCCGCGACCGGCGGGCATCTCGCCCTCCCAGCGAAACGCCCCGAAGCGGCTGGTACGGCCCGTGTCCTTGACTGCCGAGACGTACTCGCCGCTCGCGCGGTCCGTCCGAGCGCGCGGTAGAGCGCCGTCGGGCCGTTGGTCGCGACGTCCCGCCCGCGAGCAGCGTGACCTGCTTCTCGTCGAACGTCCGCTCCAGCGCCCACCCCTTGAGACCGATGCGATAGAGCTTGCCGTTCGGGCCCGTCCCGGCGAGGACGCCGTCGGTTCCCCGTCGCGGTCCAGGTCGAACACGATCTCGTCCGAGCTCGTCCAGACCGTGCGCGG
>CAVQFW010000016.1:0-33902 GCA_963711875.1 uncultured Acidobacteriota bacterium | reverse complement strand
ATCCACCGGCCGTCCGGCGAGACCCGCGGGTGCATCAAATTTCCGGCGTCGTGCGTGAGTTGTACGGACTCGCCGCCGGTGCGCGTATGCGAGAAGAGCTGCCAGCTTGTCGCCGGCGAGTCCGGCGAAAACGATCGTCTTCCCATCCGGATCCAATCGACGCCGCCGTAAGTTCGCCGTGCAGATTCGGCGAGCTTCTCGGCATGCGTGCCGTCGGCACGAACGACCCAGAAGCGCGATCCTCGTCTCCGCGATCGTCCTCGATCGCGATTTCCTTTCCATCGGGCGACCAGGCCGCCCACGAAGCGCTGCGAATTTCGGCGGAAGCGGAAGCTGCTTAGTATCCAGCACCGCGCCAGTCACGGGCTGGATTCCGAGCACCCATAGTTTGTTAATTCCGGGCGTGCCTCCGCGCACCCACGAACCGAAAAGCAGCTTGCGGCCATCCGGCGACCAGAAGGCTGGCCCCGTCTCCCATCCAAAGTCGGTGAGGCGAATTTCAGGCGCGTTCATGTCATCGGCGAGGCGGAAATACACGTCATCCGTGCTTTCGGCGCTTCAGGTAATCCGGGACCGGAACTTTCGAGCGGTGCGAATGGAACGCAATCCATTTACCGTCGGGAGACCAAGCAGCGGGAAAATCCTCGTGATAGCCGGTGACAATCGGAAAGCGCGCCGAGGTTCGATTCGCGTCTGCATCGACGAGCACGTAACCCGCGTCAAGGTCGAGCGCCCAATCCGCAAGACGCCAGCCGCCGTAAGTGAACGAAATCTTTTTCCCGTCGGGACTCCAAATCGGCACTTCCCCGCCGACGATCACATCCTTGGAATCTCCACCGTTCGACAGGAACCACAGCGATCGAATCGCGGATTGCATTGCGCGCCCAAAAAAAACTTCCGCCGGCAATCGCAGGATTGTGATTGTCCACTCCAGGCGTTGCGACGACGGGTGAACGCGCGCCGGTGGTGAGATCAATCTTATAAATTGCGAGCCAACGATCTGAATCAGGTTTGTGGCGTGCGGCGTTGTTGGGCGCGCCTGCACTTGCCAGCGCGATATACGCGCTGCTACCGTCCGCTGAGATGGCAATCGTGTTGCCTCCCGGAGAAGCATCGAGATCATGAGCTATCGTCTTCGAATGCAGCTCATGAACGCTGATGCGTATCAGCGACGATTCGCCGGACGGCTGAAACAAAAGCAGGTAGAGCATGTTGCCATCGGGCGAGAACGCAGTGGCTGTGATTCGTCCGGTGACACCGAAAGTCTTAAACGGGCCTTTCACCGGACCCACGAAAATCTGTCGGTCTGGATTGCTCGGTACGTAATAAACGATTTCGCTTCCGTCGGCGGAGCAACCCATCACTGAATCCTGCGGGAGCGAAGAAAGCTGCGGGCTGTCGGCGCCCGGAAGGAACATCCTTGCTCGCTTCCGCGCTGGCCGAGCCGCACCATGGCGCCCGGCCCGCAAAATACGGCCCGATAAACGCTGTTGAGCCCGTCGAGAAGTCGTTCTGGATTGCTCGCGCCATTCGAGCGAAAGGAGCGACTGGTTCCGCCGTAGAGCGTAAGGAGCGCGTATTTTGCGTCGCCGGAGATTGCAACCGTGGTGCTGGGCCCTTCGAACCATTGATTGCTCGGCACGTTCAAAACCATGGGTCGAAGAGTCGGCCGGGTGGCGCGCGTCTGTCCCGCCGCAAACTGAAATGAAGCAGGGCCAGCACCGCAGCTGTGCGACATACCAACATCGACGCATCATGCAAGCCTCCACACCAACTCATTCCTAGGCCGAAACTCAAGTGGGATTGTACTCCGAAATTCGAGAGAGCTTCTAAAAACCACGGCCGGCCCTCGGTGACGATGGCGGAAGCCGCGACTTGCACCATCGCACCGGAAAACCGGCCGTGTGATTCGCCCGTGCCTGGGTCTCTCAGCCCAGAAAACCAAGGGTCGGAGTGGTGAAGTTCGAAAGGTTCGGGAAAATCGACGGCAGGTCGCTGTCGGCCACCCCGAACCATTTCGCGAGTGTCGCGCCGTACTGATCGACCGACGTAGTGGGAATCCACCGCCCGTTCGATCCGGCGTCGTCCGGCCCGCCCAGCGAAAGCTGCGGGAACTGGCCGTAGACGTCCGTGCCGGCGACGGCGCCGCCCATCACAAGATGATTGCCGCCCCAAGCGTGGTCGGTGCCGCCGTTCGAGCCGGGCTGAAACGTGCGGCTGAAATCGGAAAGCGTAAACGTAGTCACTTGCGGCGCAATGCCCAGCTCGACCGTGGAAGCGTAGAAGGCGGACATGGCCGGATCGAGCTGCGCGAAGAGACCCATCTGCCCGTTGAGCTGATCGCTGTGCGTATCGAACCCGCCGAGCGAGCAGAAGAAAATCTGGCGCTGCAAGCCGAGCGACGAGCGCGCCTGCATGATCTGCGCCACTTGTTTCAACTGGCTGCCGATGAACGTGGTCGGGAATTGCGTCTGCAGCGCCGGAAGCCCTTGCAGTGACGCGGCCAGAATCTTGCTTTGCTCGAGCGACTGAGTCATCACCGCACTCGTGTCCTGAACGAGAGAAATTCCCGAATCCATCGTCAGCAGTTGCTGGAACGCAAGCAGTCGCGCGTTCGGCGAACTCGAACCGTTGTAACCGCGCAGCCCCGGACTCGAGCCGGGACTCAAAGCGTAAGGCTGCGTCTGCTCGCCGGTGCACAGAATCGCTCCGCCCGCCACGGAGGTGATCGGCGGATACGTCGCGCCCGCATTCATTGACTGCAGTTTGTCGGCTGTGCGCCCCGCCCAACCCGTGGTTCCGAAGCCGGTGAAATCCGCCGTCTGCCATTGCCCCTGTTGGTCGGAGTGCGAATAGAGATTCACGGGAAGCGTCGCGCCTCCCTGCAGATATTGCGCTCGCGTGATGGGCTGCGCGAGTGTTCCCACGTTTGCCACCACTGCCAACTGGCCGCTCCCGAACAATCCCTGCAATCCCGGAAGCTGCGGATGCAAGCCGTAAGGCACGTTCCCGGTTTTGGCCACGATCGGCAGAAGCGTGTTCTGCGCGAGCGCCAGGTTCGAGCGGATGGTCGCATAGTTCCCGTAGCCGACCGTGTCGTTGGGAACGATCATGTTGTTGCTGTCATTGCCGCCGAAAAGAAATATGCACACGAGCGCGCGATAACCCGGCGCTGCCGGAGCGGCCAGCGCATGGATCAGGTTCAGCCGGCCAAGCGCAGCCGTCATTCCGAACGAAGCGGCCGTGCAGCAGCTGATGCGCACAAAATCTCTGCGGGTGACTCTGCTTTTGCCGAGCATTTTCATTCACGCTCCTGCGCCGTTGGCGCTCGCTTGTTAAGTGCCCAAGATCGAAGGTGGAAGACTAGTGCTGCACCTGATACTGCGACGACGTCCCTATCAGGTAGATCGCCGTTTGCGCCTCCTGCAGGCCCTGATTCGCTCCTGCCGGCACCGCCTGCATCGCGGTCAGAATGCTCGTTTTCATGTCTGCGGACATCGTGCCGTGAAGCATCAGCGTGTTGAGCGAATCGAGTAGCGCGCCGGGATTCGACGCCTGTGTTCCATAACTCGCGAAGCTCACCGTCGTGCCCGAACCCAGCGAGCCAAATACGAACGTGTTCACGAAATTCGCACGATTCAGCGACGTGGCCGTAGTCAAGATCTGAAACTCGGGGCCATAGAGACTTGTCCCCGGAATCACGAAGTTGGGCGAGAAGAAATTGAACACGCTCGCTGAAACAGCGCGTTCTCGCTCATGCTCGAACCCTGCCCGGAAAGATTCGAGCCGTCGCTCACGGCGCCAAAAGCTCGCAGCAGGCCCGCGATGTAAAGGATGGGTTCCTGCAGATGCCCGTCAACCGCGTTCGCGGTGGTGGGATCGTCTCCGCGGCGCGCTTCCGGATCGAGCAGAATCGCGGTGATCACCGCTTTCATATCGCCGCGCACGCTCGATCCATTGTTTTTGAAGACTTCGGACACACGCTGAATATATTCAGGGCTTGGATTGCTGGTCACCAGATGCTGAATCAGCTCGCGCGAAACGAACGGCGGAAGATTCGGATGGTTGAAGATGTTGTCCATCGCGCCGTCAAGATCCTGCGCGGACGTCTGGCCTCCAGGCAAAAGCCCGCCCGACGCTGCATTCGTGTATTGGAGTAATTGCTTGGCGGTCGTGTCGTGATTCGAATCGGTAGCCACCATCGGCCCCGTCCAATAAGACGGGTTATGTTTCTGCTGGGTCGCGCCGGGCATTGTCGGGTACGTCCAACCGGTGTAGGCGAGCGCGAATTCCTGCACTTGAGCCTGCGAATACGTGGGAATGGGATTGTTGCTCGAATCGAGTTGCGGAGAGCCGTCGTCATTCAATAGCGCAGTGCCGAGGGTGAATAGCTGCATCAACTCGCGCGCGTAATTCTCGTTGGCGTGGTCGCCGGCCTTTGGCTTGTCGTTATTCACCATGTCGAGGTAGTGGCCCATCGCCGGCGACAGCGTCACGTCCTTCATGATCTGGCGGTAGTTCGTGAAGGCATCGTTGCTCAGCAAAGTGAGATAGTTCGTATAGGCCGTGGGATCGGAGATTTTGTCGCCGCCGATCACGAAAATTTGCCCCAGGGCGAAGGCCACGCGCTGCCGCAATTGATCCTGCCCCGTCAGCGCGTGCACCCAGAAACGCTGTTGCAAGGGACCGAGGTCCGTCTCCGTCGAAGCGGGAGTGGGGTAGGCAGTGACTGGCGCTCCGAATTGGTTTGTGAGAAAGGCCGGAAGCCCGCTTTGCTGTACTTGCGCTACCAGCGCGGGATTCGGCCCGAAAGTCGTCTGCTCGAGGAAACGATCGGCAACGTTTGGCGAAATCGCCTTCACCACTTGCGCGGTGAGCATTCCGGAAGTGGCGGACCCGGGGTCGGGGTTCGTCACGCTGAATTGCACGCTGGATGTCTGCGAATTGACGGTGCCCGTCGCCGTCAACTGGGTGCTCGAAACGAAGGTGGTGCTCAACGCGGTCCCGCCCATGTTCACCACCGCGCCGTTTACAAAATTGCTTCCGTTCAATGTGACGGTAAAGTTGCCGACGTCAATCTGTGGCGGCGCCGCGGAGGAAAGCTGCGGAATCGGATTCCACAAGGTCGTCACGGTGGACGCGGTGAGTGACTTGTGCGATGTAACGGTCGCGGCGATCGTCACCGTATTGGGATTTGGCAGCGTTGCCGGTGCCGTGTAAGTGGCCGTCAAAGCCCCGGTGCTCGTAATCGTTCCCACCATCGCGTTTCCATTCGCGATGTCATTCACAGTCCACGTAACGGTGGGGTTCGTAACCTTTTCAACGGTCGCGGTGAATGTCTGCGTCGCATTCGCGCGCACCGATGGACTGGACGGCGAGATTGCTACGCGGTTCTCTGTCGGCGTACCGCCCGGGTCCCCCGCACAGCTCGAAGTCACACCCGCAAGGACGACGATCAACGATGTGAGTAGCCAGCGGCGCACGGCAGCCTCCCGAAATGGCAGATGAAATCTCAGCGTGAAACCCTCTCAACCCAGGTCGCCTCCAAAAGTTTCGAGAATCGATTGCGAATGCCGGGTCGTGAATTACAGGCGGGATGGCAGGGTAGCAACGGGGAGACGCGTATCAAACTGGCACAAGGGCGGGATTCGGTCGCCTGCTCCCAAGTACTACGGAAGCGGGATGGCTTGGCCAGCGAACAAACCGAGAACAAGGCAAAGCACTTACGGCGCAGCGGCGGATTTCTAGATTAGATGCTCGTCAGGAATATTTGTAAAAGCCGCGGCCGGATTTGCGGCCCAGCCAACCGGCGGCGACATATTTGCGGAGGAGCGGGCAGGCGCGATATTTCGGATCGCCGAAACCTTTATAGAGGACTTCGAGGATATCAACGCAGACATCGAGGCCGATGAAGTCGGCAAGCTCGAGCGGCCCCATCGGATGGTTCATCCCGAGTTCCATAACGGCGTCTATAGCTTCCGGCGTCGCCACGCCTTCCATCACGCAGAAGGCGGCTTCGTTGATGAGCGGCATGAGGACGCGATTCGAGACGAAACCGGGCGCGTCGTTCACCGCGACAGGTTTCTTTTCAAGACTTTCGCAAAGCACCATCGTGGCTTGAAAGGTTTCGTCGCTGGTGGCGAGGCCGCGGATCACTTCCACGAGTTGCATCACCGGCACAGGATTCATGAAGTGCATGCCGATGAAGCGGTCGGGGCGGCTGGTCTGCGCGGCAAGCTGCGTGATCGAAATCGACGATGTGTTGCTGGCGAGGATGGCGCCGGGCTTGAGCGCGCTATCGGCTTCCTTCAGGACGCGGAGTTTCAGGTCGAGTTGCTCGGGGACGGCTTCCACGACGAAATCGGCGGTGGCGAGCGCGGCGATATCGGTAACCGGCTTGATGCGCGCGACGATCACCGGAATATCGGCTTCGTCCAACTTGCCTTTTTTGACTTCCCGATCGAGATTCTTGGCGATCGTCTCGAGCCCGCGATCGAGGTAGCGCTTGTCAACGTCGCGGAGAATCACATGGTAGCCGTAGCGCGCGAAGACGTGCGCGATTCCGTTGCCCATCGTACCGGCGCCGAGCACGCCTACCGTCTTCATTTTTTCAGCTGTCATGGTCTTCCGGGATCCTGGTGTCGCGGCGCGATCAGAAGCGCTCGACGGCGAGTGCGACTGCGTTACCGCCGCCAAGGCACAGGGCGGCGATGCCGCGCTTCAAGTTGCGGCGCTGCAATTCGTAAAGGAGCGTGACCAGCACGCGCGCACCGGAAGCGCCGATGGGATGGCCGAGAGCGACGGCGCCGCCGTTGACGTTTACTTTTTCGGGGTTGAGCTTCAGCACGCGCGTGACGGCAATCGCTGCGACTGCGAACGCTTCGTTCAGTTCGTAGAGGTCCACATCTTTGTCGCGATCCCAGCCGGTTTTCGCGAGGAGCTTTTCGACCGCGTCAACCGGAGCCATCATCACCCATTTGGGCTCGACGCCGCTTACGGCGTGGGCGACGATGCGCGCCATGGGCTGCTTGCCGAGTCGCGCGGCGTTTTTTTCGCTCGTGACTACGAATGCGGCGGCGCCGTCATTCGTGCCCGGTGCATTTCCGGCGGTGACGGTGCCGTCTTTCTTAAACGCGGGCTTGAGTTTTGCAAGCGCTTCGAGCGTCGTGTCTTCGCGGGGCGATTCGTCGGTCTTAATGATGATGGGATCGCCCTTTTTCTGCGGGATTTCGACCGGAACGATTTGTTCGCCGAAGAAGCAGGACTTGATCGCGCGTACGGCTTTCTTGTGGCTGTCGTAGGCGAACTGATCCTGTTCCTGCCGCGAGATGTTGTACTTTTCGGCGACGAGTTCGCCGGTGACGCCCATGTGAAAATTTTCGTACACGTCCCACAGGCCATCGTTGATCATGGAATCGACGAGATCCTGATTGCCGAGGCGGAACCCGGTGCGCGCGCCTTTCAAAAGGTACGGGCAATTCGACATGGACTCCATGCCGCCGGCGACGACGATCTCGGTGTCGCCCAGGGCGACGCCTTGCGAGGCGAGTGCAACCGCTTTGAGGCCGGAGCCGCAGACTTTGTTGATCGTCATCGCGGCGACGCGCGAATCGAGACCGCCGCGGAGCGCAGCCTGGCGCGCGGGATTTTGTCCCAGGCCGGCTTGCACCACGTTGCCGAGAATCGCTTCGTCAACTTGCTTCGGTTCGATCCCGGCGCGGCGGACGGATTCGGCGACAACTTTCGCGCCGAGTTCGGGCGCGGAGAGCGGGGAGAGTCCGCCCATGAATTTTCCGATGGGCGTGCGAACGGCGCTTAGGATGACGGGATTTTCCATGGCTCTAGCTCCTAGATGGCTTCGCTTCTCGACGTGGAATAATAAGTATAAGGGTAGCCCCCGGCGCGGTCAATTTCGCGCCAGAGACAATCGGGATGCCGCAGACAAGCCCTGACAAACGCAGGCAAAAGAAAGACCACTGCAAATGCGTGCCGTTCGCCACATCTCTGTCATCCTGAGGCCATCCGACCAGGATGGCGGAAGGATCTCGGCTTTCGAGGCTAGCATCGTCTTCGGCGAGGAAGGCCGGTATATTATCGAGCTCGCAGAAACGAATCGGTCAGTCTGGAGCACATTCATGGATCGCGACGATTTCTTGCATCACTTCGAGCAAGTACGCGAACGCACAATGCGCGTGGTCCGCTCGATCCCAGCAGACAAAATCGAATGGACTTGCCGCGACGGCGAGTTCACGTTCGGGGACTTAGCGCGACACATAGCCGCCACAGAGCGTTACGTCTTTGCGGAGTGCGCTTGCGGGCGGCCAAGTCGATATAGAGGATGCCGACGCGATCTTGCGGAAGGCCGCGAAGCAGTGATCGCGTTCATGGAGCGCATGCACGCCGAATCAATGGACATTTTTCGCGCCATGACGGACGAGGATTTCAAGAAGAAAGGCACGTCACCCGAGGGCAAGCCGGTGACCGCGTGGAGAATGTTGCGCGCGATGATCGAGCACGAGGCGCATCACCGCGGCCAGATGTACGTGTATCTGGGGATTCTGGGCGTGCCGGTTCATCCGCTGTATACGCTGAACGAGCCGCAGTTGCGCGGGCTTTCGACCTGAGTCTGTGCGCGCGGGAAAGGTTTCTAGAACCCTTGAACCGTGCTCTTTGGGTTCGGCTTTGGAAGGAGCCTCAAGAATCTGAGGAGATTCGTACAGTAATACGCCAAGTTGGGCCACACGAGGAACGCGATTCCGGTGAACCCAACTGATATTCTCAAGGCAGGAGACCCGAGGACTTGGGGTCGAAAGATAGAAACTCCCAGGCAAAACAACACAACTACCCAGCGAATGGTCTTCGCGACGTCGTCCAGTTCATAGTCAAGTTCACCTTTGCGACGAACCGCCCATGCAACGAACCAAATGTTCGCAATTGCGACCCAGAGTGGTGCGCCGCTCGTCGTCATAGGATTCATTCTCGCACGACGAACTGGTTATTGACCCTGGCTTCGCCTTATTTTCGCCCTATAGCAAATCTGGTAAAATAGGAGTTGCTCGCGAATCTTTCCGAGATCATGACTCCAAAATCCCCCAATCAGACTTTTACGCTTACCGACGAGCAGCGCGCGGCCGTGGAGCACGGCGAGGGGCCGTTGCTCGTGATCGCCGGGGCCGGGACCGGCAAGACACGCGTGATTACCGAACGGATTCGCAATTTGCTTGAGTCCGATCCGGAGCTCGCGGGCGAAAACATTCTGGGGCTGACGTTCACGAATAAATCCGCGGGCGAGATGCTGTACCGCGTGCGAAGAGCCGTGCCCGAGCGGGCGGAGGGCGTGTGGCTGAGCACGTTCCACAAATTCTGCCTGGAGAAAATTCTCACCATCGCGAATCCGGAGTTGAAGCCGATCGAAGACGTGGACCACTGGATCCTGCTGCGGCGGCACATCGCCGAGCTCGAGCTGGACCAATTCAAGCGGCTGGCTGACCCCGGCGAATTTCTGAGCGCCTTCCTGACTTTTTTTTCGCGCTGCCAGGACGAGCTGGTGAGCTGCGACGATTTCCAGAAACACGTCGACGAGTTGCGGAAGAGCTACGAGAAACGGAAGAAGCAGCTCGAGCCCGATGCGCAAAAACAAGAGGAAGAAGAACTCGGGCGGCAGGAGGAAGTGGCGCGCGCGTACCGGGTGAGCGAACGGCTCTTGCGCGAGCGGAACCTGATCACGTTTGGCGCGCAGCTGATGCAAACGGTCGAGCTGCTCCGCCGCGACAAGGCGTTGCTCGAGCGACTGCGCGCGCAGTACCGCTACATCCTGGTGGACGAATTTCAGGACACGAACATCGCGCAGCTCGAGCTTTTGTATCTGCTGGCGGGCGACCGGCGGAACATCGTGGCGGTGGGCGACGACGACCAGGCGATCTACCGCTTTCGCGGTGCCTCGTTCGGGAGCTTCACGATTTTTCTGAAGCGGTTCTGCGGCGTGAGCGATACGAAGCTGGCGGCGGGCGCGAAGAAATATCTGGTTTCGCTGACGCAGAATTACCGGTCGACGCAAAAGATTTTGCGCGTGGCGGGCGAGGTAATTTCGAGCAACGAGAAATCGCCGCTGCTGCCGCCGAAGAAATTGAAGACGGAGAATCCGGACGGCGAAAAAATTCGCGTGGCGGAATTCGGGACGCCGGACGAAGAAGCGCACTGGGTGGCGTCGGAAATCGAGCGTCTGCACGGACCCGGAAATCCGTGGGGGAGTTTTGCGGTGCTCTACCGCAAACACACGCACCGCGACCGGCTGCTCGAAGCGCTGCGGCGGCGGGGGATTCCGTTCGTTATCAAGAAGTTTTCGATCCTGTCGAGCACGATCGTGCGCGACCTGCTGGCGTATCTGCGGCTGATTGCAATTCCTTCGGACAACGTGGCGTGCGCGCGAGTGCTCGGGGCGCCGTACTGGGGGCTTGCGGCGCGCGACCTGGTGCGACTGGCGGAGCGGGCGGAGAAAAATCACCGGCGGCCGCTTTCCGACGAGCTTGACTCCGCGCAGAGCGAACTTCCGTTTGCGCGGGAAGGCTCGCGGCTGCCGGAACTCGTAAGCATGCTGAATCGCCTGCGGCAGATGGCGCGGCGAACGACGGCGACCGCTCTCGTGGACGAATTGATCCGAAGCCTCGGTCTGGCGCCGCTGCCGTCGGAAGCGGACCGCTATTATCTCGACCGGCTGGTGGTATTCGTGAAGGGCTGGGAGCAGAAGAGTGAAGCGAAAAAGCTGAGCGATTTCGTGGAATATCTGGATTTCTTCGAGCAGGCGAACGGGGATATTTTTCTGGAGGATGAACCGCCGGGCGATGCGGTGCAGTTGATGACGGTGCATGCGGCGAAGGGGCTCGAATTTCCGCACGTCTTCATCCTGCACATGAACAAGCGCGACTTCCCCACCGCCACGCGGCCGGCGGTGTTTGAATTTCCAGCCGAGCTGATGAAAGAAGAAAAGCCGGCGGGCGATTTTCAGATTCAGGAGGAGCGGCGCCTTTTTTATGTGGCACTGACGCGAGCACAACGGCGGCTGACGCTTTCGACGATTTTCAACAAGTACAAGAAGCCATCGCCGTTTCTCGACGATTTCCTGATGAACCCGCAGATTCAGAAATTCGACACCGTCCAATCGTCACCGAAGGCGGTGATTCCGCCCGTAGAGGAAGCGGCGGCGCCTGCGCCGGACGCGGGCGGCGGCGCGCAGCTTTTTCCGGGCGTGGGAGCGAACGGCGGCGAGACGAAAGCGTATTCGCAAGTGGCGCTGTGGGCCAAGGCCTTTCACCCGCCGATTCCGGAGCCGTTGCAATTGAGCGCCTCGGCGATCGAACAATACGAAAAATGCCCGATGCAATATTTATTTGAGAGGGTATGGAGGATTCGCGGCGGACCGAGCGCGGCGATGACGTTTGGCAACGCCATGCACACAACGATCAAAGAGTTTGTGAGCGAGCTGCGGAAGCGGCGAAAGATTTCGTTCGAAGAAGTGGCGGCGATTTACGATCGCGAATGGTCCTCGGCGGGATTTTCCGACGATTATCACGAAGCGGAATACCGCAAGGCGGGTCGGGAGCAACTGGAGCAATTCTGCGCGAGTTACGCCGCGGCGCCGCCAGACGTCTTGTACCAGGAGAAAAACTTCGAATTGCATTTCGAGCACGACGTGATCGTAAAGGGGCGGATGGACCAGGTGAACCGGATCGGTGCGGAACCCGGCGAAGTGGAGATCGTTGACTACAAAACCGGAAAACCCAGGGACACGAAGAGAGCGGATGGGAGTTTGCAGCTGAGCATATACGCGCTCGCGACGGAAGAAGTGCTGGAACTGAAGCCGGTGCGGCTGGTGTTTTACAATCTAACGACAAACGAAGCGGTGGCGACGGCTCGCGATGCAAAAGCTTTGGCAAAGACAAAACAAACGGTGGCGGAAGTGGCGGACCGGATACGCGCGAAGGATTTCGGCGCGAAGCCGGGATTCCTTTGCAAGTATTGCGATTTTGAGCCGCTGTGCCCGGCGCATGAGCAGTTGATTTCGATTCGGCCGGCGAGCGGACAGGACAAATAAAAACGGGGCGCCTTAGGAGCGCCCCGTCCTCGGATTGGTTCCGCGCATAGACTGCTGTGGAACTTTCTCCCCGCAAGAACTTCGCGGCTTCGTCCGCGTCTTCGTTACCGAATCGCGTTTGCGAATCGCGCTGTTCCCGCCTCGTTCATCTATAAGGGTGCTGGAGAACGAAGTCAAGCGGAAAAACTTTTTTCAGGATTGCTCGCGTGGAACATTTTTCACGAGGAGTGCGAACGGGCGGATAGCGCGCGGAAAATACCGCCGGCGATTTTTTAGTTGGGCTTGTTGACGGCGCTCGAGTAGTAGCCTTCGCGGGCGGAGACGTCGAGTTCTGGGCGGCGGACGCGCACTTCGATCGTGTGGTAATCCTTGGTGCGGTCGGCTTCTTCGGGAGTGAACGCGAGAATATATTGATTGCGAGCCTGCTCGGTAACTTTGGAGTAGAGGCGCTCGAGATCGGCGGCGTTGCCGGCAAAGAACGAGTCACCACCGGTATTCGCGGCATATTTCTCAAGGCGCGCGGTCTCGTGCTGCAGCAGAGCGTGGCCCACGGAAATCGAATAGACGGAGACATCGCCGGTCAGCAACAGCTGAATCGTCTGATTGAAGGTGTGCTCGTTGCGGCGGGAATTATTGCCGTCGGAGATGAGAAAGATGGTCTTGCGGCGATCGCGTCCGCGCCCTTTTAGCATTTCACCTGCGGCGTATACGGCGTCGTCGAGACATTTCGTTTCCGGAGCCAGCTGGGCGCCGAGCGGAGTGGGCGCGCCATTTTCGAGGGAGTGGCCATTGGCGGTGGGTCCGGCTGTCATCGGACCTCCGCCGAATCCAGCGCCCGGAAAATGCGAGCCGAGGTCGAGGCGCTTCAGGGTGGTGAAGAGCTGGTCGTTGTTGAACGAGAAATCGGAAACCGTTTTTGGAAACTGACTGTAAGTGACGATGGCTACTTCGTCGGCCGGACCGAATCCGGCGGCGATCGCGACGAGGCTCTTCTGCACCTGGGCGGATTGTTTCTGGCCGAGATTGTTGTCAATCACGACGACAGCAGAAAGCGGGTACGGATCGGCAGAAAACCGTATAATCTTCTGCTCGATGCCGTCTTGCAGGAGGCGGAATTCATCGCGGCGGAGATCCCCGATCAGCCGGCCGTCGCGAGTCTTGACGGTGACGGGGACGATGACGATTTCCGTGTGCACGCGGATGTAATTGCGCGTGTCGTCGGATGTTCCTTTTTGTGTGGCCGTGGCTGCGGGATTTTGCGCGCGCTGGCCGGGCTGTTGATTGGGTGCGGGCTGGCCGGGAGGCGTGTTGGGCGACGTGGGCGGCGGCTTGAGAGCGGGCGGTTGCGAGCCTGGTTGCTGGCTGCCCGGCTGCTGGCCGGTTTGTTGGCCACTCTGTTGAGACTGGGCGAGCGCGGGGATGCTGAGGGCGGCGACGCAGACTGCGATAATAACGCCGAGGGCGACGACGCCGAGCGCACACGCGATCGGAATCGTGCGATGCGCCTGCGTGATTCGATTCCCTTGGTTCAGCATTCGAGGTCGCGTCATCTGAGTATCCGGCTTTCTCGCTATGGACGGCGGCCGCCAGGATTTGGTTTCGTTCGCGCGGCGCCGCCGTGCGGGCCAAACATCCGGTGGCGCGTGAGTTGCATCGTACCAGACTGAATTCTTGTTCGAATCGGCTATCTGAAATAGCGCTCAGGGAGATTATACAATGCGTCTGACCACCTTCGCGGCGGGTATTCTCACATTCGGGCTGACGTGCGGACCCATTCTTGGATTGACCGGATTCCCGGCGGCGAAGGCAGCAGCAGCCGGCGCTGCGGGCCGGCAGAACCCCAGTAATCAGCAATCTGGACAGCAAGGCCAGAGTGGACAACAGGGGCAGGGCCAGCAGCCGCTGCGCGTGCAGGTCAACCTCGTTAATGTCTTCGCTACCGTGCGCGACAAGCAGCACAAAGGCATCATCTCGAACCTGAAACAGGAAGACTTCAAGATCCTCGAGGATGGGCAGGAGCAGAAAGTTGCGTATTTCTCGAAGGACGTGGATTTGCCGATCACGCTGGGCCTCTTGATCGATACGAGCGGCAGCATGGACCGCGTGCTGCCGGCGGAACAGGACGCTGCGACGCGATTTCTGCGCGAAGTGATGCGGCCGAAAGATTTGACGATGGTGATGAACTTCGATCTGGACGCTAACTTGATCGCCGATTTTACGCAGGATCTTTCCGTGCTCGAGCGCGCGATTCGCAGCACGGTGATGAACGCGCCGCCGGCAGGAATTGGCGGAACGGCGGGCACGATTCCGAATAGCGGCGGCGGTACGGTTTTGTACGATGCGATTTATCTGGCGTGTCATGACGAATTGGCGACCGAAGCGGGGCGCAAGGCGGTGATCGTCTTGACGGACGCCGTGGACACAGGCAGCCGGCTGAAGTTGCAGGACGCGGTGGAAGCCGCGCAGCGCGCCGACGCCGTGATTCACGTACTGCTGATCTCCGATCCCGGCGTGTATGGATTTGGCGGGATGGGAAATCCGGGGCCGAGCGTGGCGCGAAAAATGTCTGAGGATACGGGCGGGCGCGTGATCGACGTGCACAACTCGAAGTCGATGGAGAAGGCGTTTGATGAAATTTCCGAGGAGCTGCGATCACAGTACGTGCTCGGGTACTATCCGACGAACACGAAGCGCGACGGAACATTCCGCAAAATTCAGGTCGAGGTGACTCAGCCGGATACGAAAGTACTCGCGCGCAAAGGTTATTACGCGCCGGGTCCGGGGCGGTCGCAGTAGGCTAAAGCCCGGCGGCGGAAAAGCCGGGGCGGCGGCTACTTCGAAGCAGCGGCGCCGGTGTTCTGGGCGTTAGCGTAATAGCCCTTGCGGGTTCGCACGGTAAGGTTCTTGCGATCGGTCGACACTTCAATTTTGCGATATTGGCCCGTCGCGAGCGCACCCGTGGGCGAGTAGGCGATGAAGTACTGGCTGCGGAGTTCGGCGCCGATATCCACGAACGACTGCGCAAGGTCATCCACCCGGTACGGAAAAAATACGCGTCCACCGCTTTGTTCCGCGAATTGCTGAAGGACTTTGTCGCCGCCCTCCACGTGAATTTTCTTCGGGGAGTCCTTGTCGGAGATGGAAAGCCAATCGGTGTTGGTGCTGATGGCATAAATCGAAGCTTCGGCGCGGATCGCGGCTTCGATCGCATCGCTCAAGGCGCGATCGCTGAGGTTATCCTCGCCGTCACTGATCACCACGAGCACGCGGCGAACCTCCGGGTTCCCTGTTTCGGGCAGCGGCGGGTTCGACAATTTTTCAGCGGCCCGGTAAATGGCGTCATTGAGAGCCGTGCCGCCGCCCGCGCGCTGTTTTCGGATCGCCTTGGTCAGCAACGATAAATCGCCCGTGTAGTCCTGAATCACTTCCGGTTCGTTGTCGAACGTCATCAGGAACGCCATATCTTTATTGCGGCGGATCACGCTGTTCAGAAAATCAATTGCGGCATCCTGCTCAAATTCGAGGCGCGGCCGAATGCTATTGGAGGTGTCGAGGAGCAGCGCGATGCGCAGCGGCAGATCCGTCTCGCGGCCGAAAAAGCGAATCTCCTGCGGCGCGCCATTTTCGAATACTTTGAAATCGCCCTGGTCGAGCGTGGTGACGAAATTGTGACGGCGATCGGTGACAGTGGCCACGAGATGAACGAGGCCGGTGGTGACCTGAATCGGAGGGACTGGTTTCTGACCCTGGAATGGAGGCGGCTGCGCCGAATCGTTTTGCGCAGGGGCCGGGGCGGCAGCGGCGGGTGGCGGAGCCGGGGGCGCCGGCTGCTGGGCAACTGCGCAGGGGGCGAGCGCCGAAAACGCCAGCACCGCGAACGCGGTAAGCAGAAGAAGCGCCAGCCGATGGGGTGAGCGGGTTTTAGTCACGGGGAGAATTATAGGAACTCCTTGAGCGCAGCGTCAATCGTCGCCAAATTCGCCTTGGCCGCCTGTCCCAGCAGTTTCAAGTAATCAACAAGTTCTGCGGCGATGGGAGCGCGAAACTCCATGCGCTCACCGGTGCGCGGATGCGCAAACGCGAGGCGCGCCGCGTGCAGAAAATTTCTGCCGAGTGGGGGCAGCAATGCGGACGCGATGCGCTCCTGCCGCGGCGCGCCGTAGAGAGTGTCTCCGACGACGGGGCAGCCGAGCGCGGAAAAATGAACGCGAATCTGGTGCGTGCGGCCGGTGTGCAGGCCGGCTTCGATCAGCGTGAACCCGTCGAGATGCAGCCGCGCCTTCCAATCGGTGCGTGCCTCGCGGCCTTCGCGCCGTCGCGCGGTCATACGTGCCCGGCGATGTAAATCGCGCGCTACGGGCAAGTCCACTGTTCCCTTCTCGCCTTTCACTTTTCCGTGCAGCAGCGCGACGTACGTTTTTTCGACGTTGCGCGTCTGAAAGTCTTCCACCAGCTTGCGGTGCGCTGCATCGTTGCGCGCGATCACGATTGCGCCAGATGTTTCTTTGTCCAGCCGATGGACGATGCCCGGCCGCATCGGCCCGCCAATCGTCGAAAGTCCGCCGATCCCGCCGAACTGGTGCAGTAGAGCCGCGACGAGCGTGCCGGTGTCTGCACCCGCGCCGGGATGAACGATGATTCCGGCAGGCTTGTTGATGACGGCAATGTCGTCATCCGAGTAGAGGACATCCAGGGGGATATCTTCCGCTTCGACGCCGGCGGCGGGAGTCGGCGGAACCTCAATCAGCACCACCGAGCCCTTTTCCACTTTGTGCGAGGGCTTCATCGACGCGCCGTCAACGAGCACTCGCCCTTCGTCCATAAACGATTGGATGCGGGTGCGGCTGAGATCGGGAAGTTCGGAAGCGACAAATCGATCGAGTCGCTGGCCGGCCTGCTCGGCGGAGACGACGAGCTCGATCCGCTCAACGGTAGAATTTTCGGTGGCTGGTTGTTTATTCATGGGCCACGGAGCTTGAGACGCAGCAACCGTCGCTCGAGCGCAGATCGTGTTCGAAGAGCACTTTACTGCCCGGCCGCGGTTGGAGCAACGGTGGAGACGGGGTTCATGGGGGAAGCGCCGCGAAGGCCGCGCCACCAGAGCGTTGCGCCGATCAGAATCATTGCAACACTCGTCAGCTGCATCAAGGAAACGCTGTTGTGAAACATCAGCGTGCGGCCGGGATCGCCGCGGAAAAATTCAATCGTGCCGCGCTCGAGCCCATAGAGCAGGAAATAGGTTCCGAAAAGCTGTCCGGTGAAACGCTGGCGGCGAGCCAGCCACACGATAATCAGGAAATTGAGAAACTCGGCCGCCGATTCGTAAAGCTGCGTGGGATGCAGCGGCGTATGGAGCGGCGTGCCGGCGAGCTGCTCGGCCAATTCATTCTTGAATGTAATTGCCCACGGGATCGAAGTCGGTTTCCCGTAGCAACAGCCCGCGGCGAGGCACCCGAGGCGGCCAATCGAATGGCCGAGAGGAACGGCAAAGGAAAAGGTATCGAGCAGCGGCAGGATCGGAATTTTTTTCACGTAGGTGTAAATGATGATCGTAAGCATCGCGCCGAGAACGCCGCCGTAGAACGTGCCGCCGGATTGAATCACCGCCATGCTGAAGATCTCGCGCGGATTGGCGCTGTAGTAGTCCCACGAGGAGAGCACGAGCCAAATTTTCGCCACGACAATCGCGACGAGCACCATGTAAATGCCGAGATTCCACACGTGGTCGGGATCGAGGCCGTGTAGCGGAGCCTGGCGGCGCGCGTACCACAATCCAAGGAGCACGCCCGAAGCGACGAGTACGCCGTAGCTGTAAACCGTGATTGCGCCGAGATGACCGAGAACGGGTAGCATCAGGAAACTCGCTCGTGAGTAGGATGCCGCCCGTCGCGAAAAAGTTCCAGGATCACGAGACCTGCACCGAGCACGATCGCGGAGTCGGCCACGTTGAACGTGTACCAGTGATGGACGCCGATATGGAAGTCGATGAAATCCGTGACGCTGTGGCGCAGAAGGCGATCGAGAACATTTCCTGCCGCGCCGCCGAGAATCAACGCGAGGCCCGGACTGGCCGAGCCGCCCGCCGGCGCGTCCGGTGGCGAGGAGCCACAGGAGGAGAGCGATGACGGCGATCGAGAAAACGATCAGCAGCGGGGCGAGCCATGGCGCGTTCGAGTCTGCGAGCAATCCGAAGGCGACGCCGGGATTGCTGGCGTGAACGAGATTAATCAGGCCGGGCACCAGGACGCGCTGCGAGCCCGTCAGCGTGAATCGTTGCACCGCGTATTTGGAAGCCTGGTCCGCAAGCAGAACAACCAGCGAAAGCGATGCGAGTCCCTGCCAGGCGGAGCGAGATGATCCGGTGGACATCAGGAGCCTGCGCTTCCCGTTGTACTTTGCCCTTCGATTTCGCGGAGAGCGGCGACGCAGCGTTCGCAGACCGTGGGGTAATCGGCATTCTCGCCCACGTGGGTTGAGTAGTTCCAGCAACGCTCGCACTTCGCGCCTTGCGCACGTTCCACGCGGATGGTCAAGCCCTCGATCGAGGCGGCTGCCGTGCTGCCGTCTTTCGTTCCACCGTCGGCGATTTCCACTTGCGAGACGATGAAGAATCCGGGAAGGCTGGGCGCGTGTTTTTTGAGCAGCGCGACCAGATCGCTTTTGTCGCTCGTCAAAGTAACGCGAGCTTCGAGGCCGCTCGAAATCAGTTTCGCCGCGCGAGCCGGTTCGAGCGCCTTTATGACTTCTTCGCGCACCGCGAGCAAGCGATCCCAATCCGCGGAGCGCTTGTCGTCGAGCGCGCTCGTAAAGTCCTTGGCCGAAGGAAACAGCGCCATGTGAACGCTCTCGGGTTGGCTTGCGGGCTTGAGAATGTGCTTCCAAACTTCCTCCGCCGTGAAGACGAGCGTGGGCGCGATCAAGGTAAGAAGCGCGCTGGCGATGCGATAGATGGCCGTTTGCGCCGAGCGGCGACCCGGATTTTTGGGCGCGAAGGTGTAGAGGCGATCCTTCAGAATATCGAAGTAAAGCGCGCTCAGATCCACGGTGCAGAAATCGTGGAGCCGGTGATAGACGCGGTGGAATTCGAAGCCGTCATACCACTCCCGACACTCGCGGACAAGTTCGCCAGTGCGGCGGAGCATCCAGGCGTCCATCTCCCACAGTTCGGAATCGGCCACGGAATCCCGCGCCGGGTCGAAGTCGTACAAATTCGAAAGCGCGAATCGAAACGTATTGCGGATTTTGCGATAGGCCTCGGAAAGCTGCTGCATCATCGCGGGCGAATTGCGCATGTCCGCGGTGTAATCCTGCGAGACGACCCAGATGCGGAGCAGATCGGCGCCCCATTTTTCCGTAATTTCGTTGGGAACCATGGCGTTGCCGAGTGACTTCGACATCGGCGCGCCTTTTTCGTCGAGCGTCCACCCGTGCGTCACAACTTGCCTGTAGGGAGAGCCGCCGCGCGTGCCTACGCCGTTGAGCAGCGAGCTCTGAAACCAGCCGCGAAACTGGTCGGGACCTTCGAGATACACCTCGGCGGGCCAGTGAAGTCCATTCTCTTTGGTCAGCACTCCCAGATGAGTTGAGCCGGACTCAAACCAAACGTCGAGAATGTCCGTTTCCTTGCGCCAGTTCGTCGAGCCGCAGCCGGAGCATTTTGTGCCGGGCGGAAGCAGTTCTTCCGCGGGATGCGTGTACCACGCATCGGCGCCTTCGCGCTCGAAGAACGGCAGGACGTTTCGCAGCGCCTTGAAATCCTTCAGCTGCGTGCCGCACGCATCGCAATAATAAACGATCAGCGGTACGCCCCAGAATCGCTGGCGCGAGATGCACCAGTCCGGGCGCTCGGCCACCATTTCGCGCATCCGTTCGCTTCCCCATTCCGGCAGCCATTTCACCTTGCCAATTTCTTCGAGCGCCCTTTGCCGCAGAGGTGGTTTTTGGGGCGGGGGGATATTGGCCGTGCCCGCGTCCATATGAATGAACCACTGCTCGGTGGCGCGGAAGATAACGGGATTGTGGCAGCGCCAGCAGTGCGGATAGCTGTGGGTGAATTTGCGCTCGCCGACGAGCATGCCTCGCTGGCGCAGAAGTTCGACGATCGGGGCATTCGCTTCGAAAACTGTTTTGCCCTTGTACTCGGCGAGGCCTTCGGTGAAGCGGCCGTCGTCATCCTGCGGCGCGTAGGGTTCGAGGCCGTATTTCTGGCCGGTGTAGAAATCTTCTGCGCCGTGGCCGGGAGCGGTATGAACGATCCCGCTTCCTTGATCGAGCGTCACATAGTCGGCCAGTACGGCGGGGCCGGCGCGATCGAGGAACGGGTGGCGGAATTGGATGCCTTCGAGTTCCCTCCCCTTCCAGCCGCCGCTGGTGCTGGCGGCCTCGAGGCCAAGTTCAGCAAGCGCGTCGTTCACGCGGTCTTTTGCGAGAAGCAGCCTGCCCGCCGCGGTGTCTACGATTACGTATTCGAATTCCGGGTGAAAAGCGAGCGCGCGATTTGCCGGCAGCGTCCAGGGAGTTGTGGTCCATGCGAGGGCGCTCACGCCGTCGCCTAGTTTCTGTGATTTCGCGTCGCCAACAACCGGAAATTTCACCCAGACGGAAGGGCTGGTGTGATTTCCGTATTCAACTTCGGCTTCTGCAAGCGCGGTGCGGTCGAAGATGCACCAGTAGACGGGCTTCAATCCGCGATACACATAACCCGCTTCGAAGAAATCAATGAACGCGCCGGCAATCTGCGCTTCCATGGACGGATCCATCGTTAAATAGGGCTTGTCCCAGCGCCCGAAGATTCCGAGGCGTTTAAATTCGCGCCGGTGCGAATCGATATAGCGCGCTGCGAAAGCACGGCACATCTTGCGGAATTCGGCGACGGGGATTTTGTCGGTCTTGCCGCCGATTTCCTTTTCAACTTTTGTCTCGATCGGCAGGCCGTGGCAATCCCATCCAGGGATGTAGGGCGAGCGAAAACCGGCCATGGTCTTCGATTTCACGATCATATCTTTCAGAATCTTGTTCAGGCCGGTGCCGAGGTGGATTTCGCCGGTCGGGTACGGCGGGCCGTCATGCAGGACATAGAGCGGCGCATTTTTGCGCGATTCGAGGATGCGGTCATACAGGCGCGTTTGTTCCCAGGCGGCCAGTTGCTCCGGCTCGCGCTCCGGCAATTTCGCTTTCATGGGGAAATCGGTTTTCGGAAGGTTGAGGGTGCTCTTCAGGTCAGATATTTTGGCCATCTCGTGGAACTTGGAAGCCCTTTCTTGAGCCGTGTGCTGCCTGGCATGCAGAGGAAACCAGCGGCGCGGTCGAGACTTGGTATGTTACAATGATTTTTGGAGCGTGTCAGCCGGACTTGACCGCGACAACGGCCCAGACATCCTTTTTCCCTCCCGAGCGTCTAACTTGGCAGGGATAAAATGTCCGACACCGGGGGCTAGGGCAGCGAACATGTCAGACGTAAGTCTCAAACTTCAGCGCACAACGAAGCCGGCCGCCGAGCCTGTGGGGGCCGCCGACCATTACATTGGCCGCTTCGCCTCGCCCGTGCGCGAGTCTCTTCTCAAGAATTTCATCGCCAACGTAAAAGACTTCCTCACCGAGCGCCCCGTGAAGGTTCAGGGCGGTGGCCCGAGCGCGTTCTCGGAACCTGCGTTCGGCGCCGGATTCGGCGACAACGTCAAAGAATTCTTCCAACCCGGCCCGCGCGGCGATGTGAATTCCGATCTTCTTGTGAACTGGAACGTCGGACTCGGAAGCTTCTGGCAGAATCTACGCGACATCATTGCCCCTCCGAAACTTCCGCCGCTGCAGGTGTCAAGCAAGCCGGTGGCGGTGAAAGATATCTGGACGAAGGACACACAGTTTACGCGCGTGCAGGCGCTTTCGATCGCGGCCCACGTGGTTGTGCTGGTGCTGATCATTGTGCCGCTTTTGCCGGCGCTGATGTCGCCCCCGACTACACAGGCCAAGACGTACACCGTCACGCAGCTGGATTCTCCGTTTTTGCCGAAATTGCCTCCGGGACCGAAGAAGGCCGGCGGCGGCGGTGGCGGCGGCGAGCACAATGTTCTTCCCGCGAGCAAGGGACAGCTTCCCAAGTTCTCGTGGACGCAGTTCACTCCGCCGAAGGTGAAGACGCCCGAAAATGCGCGTCTGCAAATGACGCCGACTGTGCTTGGACCTCCGGAGTTGAAGTTGCCGAGCCCGCAGACGGGCAACTGGGGCGATCCTCTCGGCAAAGTGATTAACGATTCGAGCGGCACGGGCAGCGGCAATGGTATTGGCTCGGGCAGCGGCACCGGAGTTGGCAGTGGCAATGGCGGAGGCGTCGGCCCTGGCAATGAGTGGGGCACGGGCGGCGGATACCCCAGCGCGGGTACGGGTGGATACGGAATTCCCGGTTGTCTCTACTGTCCCAATCCGCAATTCTCTGACGATGCCGTGAAAGCGAAGTATCAGGGCACCGTGCTACTGATGGCCGTCATCACGGCTGATGGCCGCGCGACAAACATTCGCGTCGCCAAGGGACTCGGGATGGGCCTCGATGAAAAGGCCATCGAAGCAGTCCGCACCTGGCGGTTCCGTCCTGCGGTCGGGCCGGACGGCAAGGCAGCGGCTGTGTCAACTCCGATTGAAGTCGTCTTCCGCTTGTACTAGATTCCGCGAGCAGGCCGATCTAATTTCCACTAGCGAGCGGCTATGGCTTCCGCTGGCGGGCCGTTCTAGCCTCCTTCACCGCGTTTACCATCACGATGAGTCCGTTGCGGCAGTCTCCGCCCGAGTGCGGGCATTCTGCTAGTATCTGCAGCATTATGAAAAACGCAGCTCGCATCGTAGTCCTCACACTTCTTGTTGCCATGATTTCGGGAGCGCCTCGCGCCGGAGCCCAAGACGGCTCGGTTGAGTTTGTCGCGCGCGCCACTCCCTCGAGCGGGGTCGAAGAGCCGGTTCGCGGCTTTCCGTTCTACCTTCTGAGCAAAAGCTTCGAAGAAATACAGAAGGAAGTGGCCGTGAGCTATCCGAAGCCAGACATGGATGCATTCATCGATACGATGACGGGCGCCTCCAAGGAACTTCGCGCATGGATGAAGAAGCACCACTGGGTGCAACTTTCGGGCGAAGACTTCGTCAAGAAACTCGATGTGGACGACGTGATGAACGTCCCGGAGTTTTTCGACGCCTACATCGAACGGATGGGCGGCGACCAAACCACGACGTTTCCGAATCCGAAGTACAAGCCGAGCGAGCTGAAAAAAGATCCCGACAAATACTACCGGCTGAAAGCGGAGTACCGCGAAGAAGTGAAACAGTTTCTGATCAAGAACCCGAAAAGCACGGATGGAATGGACCTGAACCTCGAAGACATCGATCCGTTCAATCGGTGGACGCAGATCCAGGCGAAGAGCGAGCCGGATATTCACCGGCGCATGCAGGAACTTGCGCAGTCGAAGTATCTAGTGGCTCACGCGCAGACGGATGTGGAAGGCCAGGGGTTTATGCGCCGCGTGCCGCCGGGAACGTACTGGATCAGCACGCTTGAAGTTGCGGCTTCCGTAGGCGACACGCACTTGCGCTGGGATACGCCGGTTTCGGTGCGACCGGGTCAGCAGACGTACATCACGCTGTCGAACATCAACGCCATCCAACCTTCTCACACGACTCCGACCGTGCAGTAAGCGGATTTCCGCCCATGTCTTCTGCGCCCGCCGCCGGTGAACTCGCACAGCTCATCGGCGGACTTGGCAGTGAGGACAATTCCATTCGCGAGAGCGCCGGCGCGGAATTATTTCGTCGCGGCCGCGAGATGGCGCGGGCGGCGACAGAGAAATGGCTCGGCGATGCGGACTTCGCCCGGAGCTGCGTCCCAGACGCTTCCGGGCTTCCTGAAACTACCGTTGGAATTGCCGTCACGCCGGAAACCTTCGATCGAATTCGCGCTGCCAACGGATTCCCGCGACTTTCTGATGTGCCTCCCGACCAGGACGCGAAAGAGTTCGAGCTGCATCTGTCTCAAGGCGTCCGCCTCGACATCCTGACGACGCGAGACCCGACGGCGGCCGGCGCGATCGCCAGGTATATTGCGAAGTTCGGCGAAGGAATCCAGCAGGTGGAATTCCTCGTTCGCGACGTGGATCGTGCCAGCGAAGTTTTGCGTTCGCGCTTCGGAGTGCAGCCGATTTATCCGGCGACGCGTCCGGGCGCGGACGGAACTCGCGTGAATTTCTTCCTGGCCGCATCGGCGAACGGAACGAAAGTTCTCATCGAACTCGTGGAACCCCGCGCTGCAAATCCCCGCTGAAATATCTCGACGACTCGAACACTTCCGAAGGCTCGCGCGCGATTCGCGCCGTTGTCAGCGAGCCGCGAAACGGGTAGAGTATGGGGCTAGCAGGCCCGCAATCTCTCCGAGGAGCAATTTCTTGCCATTCGTAAACGAAATCGACGAAGCACAGGCGAATCCTCATCTTCGAGGAATCTACGGAAACATCGCGCAGAGTATGGGATTCCTTCCCCACTACTTCAAGGCGATCGGCGCGATGCCGCAGGCCATCGAAGGACAGCTGCAGCTGGGCGGCGCCGTGATGAACGATGGCGCGCTGACCAAAATCGAAAAGGAACAGATCGGCGTTGTGGTGAGCGGGATCAACGCGTCATCCTATTGCCTGGTGATCCACATGGAGCTTTTGCAGCGGCTGGGCGTGGAGAAGTCGCTCGCGCGGAAGCTCGTGAACGATTACGAGCACGCCGCGGTGCCGGAAAAGTTGAAAGTCCTGTTCCGCTTCGCAGATAAGCTCACGCGCAAGCCGGTGGAAATCGAAGACGAAGACGTACAGCGAGTGAAAAACGCGGGCTGGGACGAAGCGGCGATCCGCGAAACGGTCCTTACAGTCGCGTACTTCAATTACGTCAATCGTGTGTCGCTGGGGCTGGGCCTGGTGGAAGATTTCTAGTTGGCTGAGGCGTGATTCGCGGTTGAGCTGGTTGAGCCGTCGCGCGAATTCGTCTGATTCGAACTACTCGCCGCTCTGCTCGATCAGCTTTGCCACCAGCGCCGTCCAACCGGTCTGATGACTCGCTCCAAGCCCCGCGCCGGTATCCCCGTTGAAATACTCGAAGAACAGAATCAAATCGCGCCAGTGCGGATCGTTCTGGAATAGCGCCGTGTTGCCATAGACGGGCCGGCGCCCATCGCGCCGCAAAAAAATCTGCGACAGTCGCTTCGAGAGCTGCTCGCCCGCCTGCCACAGCGTTTTCTGCTGCCCGGACCCGGTGGGATACTCCACTTTGAATCCGTCGCCATAGTAGAAATGAACGCGCTGCAGCGATTCGATCAGCAGGAAATTCATCGGGAACCACACGGGGCCCCGCCAGTTGGAATTTCCTCCGAAGAGATCGGTGGTGGATTCGGCGGGCTCGTAATCCACCGCGTGGATAGCGCCTTCCGCGTCGCGCACCTCGAATGGATGCAGCAGGTGATATTTTGAAACGGCCCGGATACCGTGCGGCGAGAGGAATTCGTTTTCGTCGAATACGTACCGGTAGATCCGCTCGAGCTTCGCGCGATTCGCAATCGAGAGCAGCAGTCGCGGGCCATATTTGGTCTGCGCACTCATGTCCACGTGTTCGCCCACGTCCGCATGATGATCGAGGAACCATTGCATGCGCCGGCGGAAGCCCTTCATCCGCTCCAAATCCTGCGGCTCGTAGGTCTCGACAGCGAACAGCGGAATCAGCCCCACGAGCGAGCGGATCTTCATCGGCATGACCGTTTTTTCGCCCAGATGCAGCACGTCGTAGTAAAACCCGTCCGTCTCGTCCCACAAGCCGATGCCGGAGCCGCCCATATCGTTCATCGCCGACGCGATATAGACGAAATGCTCGAAAAATTTGCTGGCCACGTCTTCGTAAGCGGGATCGTCTATCGCGAGTTCAATCGCCATCGAGAGCATATCCAGGCAGAACATCGCCATCCAGCTGGTGCCGTCCGATTGGTCCACATAGTTTCCGGGACCGAGCGGCTTCGAGCGGTCGAACACGCCGATGTTATCGAGGCCGAGGAAGCCGCCCTCGAAGACGTTGCGGCCCGAAGGATCTTTACGGTTCACCCACCACGTGAAATTCAAAAGTAATTTGTGGAAGACGCGCTCGAGAAAATTCCGGTCGGGCTTGCCGCTCACGCGCCGGGCGATTTTGTAAACGCGCCAGGCCGCCCAGGCATGCACCGGCGGGTTCACGTCCGAGAAATTCCATTCGTAAGCAGGCAGCTGGCCGTTCGGGTGCATGTACCACTCGCGCAGAAACAGAATGAGCTGCTCCTTCGCGAAATCCGGATCGATCCGCGCCATCGCCACGCAGTGAAACGCGAGATCCCACGCCGCGTACCACGGGTATTCCCATTTGTCCGGCATCGAAATCACATCGGAATTGTGGAGGTGGGTCCATTCGTGATTTCGTCCGGAGAGCCGCTGCGGATCGGGAGGCGGCTGGGTGGAATCGCCGTTGAGCCAGCGGTCCACGTCGTAGTGGTAGCTCTGCTTGCCCCAGATCAGGCCGGCAAATGCCTGCCGCTGGACCATGCGCGCGTCGTCGCTCAGGCCCTTGGGAGTTCGCTGCGCATAGAACTCGTCGGCTTCTTCGATTCGCTTGTCGAACCACGCGTCAAATGTCTTGCCGAAATATTCTTTCGGCGGCGCAAGCGGATCGGCGGGGTTCGTATCCATCAAGCGCAGTCGAATGGTCCAGCTCTTCCCCGGCGGAATTGTCGAGCTGAAATGCGCCGCGCCTTTTGTGCCCTTCCTTTCGGGATTCACGGCGCCGCGTTCGCCTTCGATCAGGTAGCGGTGAAACGCATCCTTCACGAACGGCGTGCGATTCTTCGCCTGGTACAGCCGCTCCAGATTCGTCTCATTGTTGGTGAAGAGCACTTCCGGAGAGCCTTCGATCAGCAGCCAGCGTTTGCCATAGTGAAACTCGTCGAGCGCGAAAAGCTCCGTTCCTGCGAGACCGGGAATGCGCTTCACTTCCGGCGTGTCATAGGGGTCGCCCCAATCCCAGCGGTTGCGAAACCACAGCGTAGGAAGTAAATGCAGCGGCGCAGGGTCCGGCCCTCGATTCCAGACCGTGATGCGCACCAGAATATCTTCCCAGGCGGCCTTCGCGTATTCGACAAACACATCGAAGTAGCGGTTCTGGTTGAATATGCCGGTGTCCACGAGTTCGTACTCGGGCTCGAGACGCGTCCGTTTCTGGTTCTCCACGAGAAGCTGGTCGTAGGGGAACGCTGCTTGCGGGTACTTGTAGAGACATTTCAGATAGCAGTTGGAAGGGACCGCGTCGAGGTAGTAGTAATACTCCTTCACATCCTCGCCGTGATTCCCCTCCGCGTTCGTGAGGCCGAAAAGCCGCTCTTTCAAAATGCGATCTTTTTCGTTCCACAGTGCGAGCGCGAAACAAATATGCTGGTGACGGTCGCAGAATCCGGCGATGCCGTCTTCACCCCAGCGGTAGGCTCGCGAGCGAGCGTGGTCGTGAGGAAGGTAGTTCCACGCGTCGCCGTTTGCGCTGTAATCTTCGCGCACGGTTCCCCACTGGCGCTCGGAGATGTACGGCCCCCATCGCTTCCAGTGAATTTCGCGCTCGACGCTTGCTTGTAGTCGCTGCTCTTCAGCCGTCATCCCGTTTCCTGATCTGGCGTGCAGCACTGTATCTTTTGAGCGGCCGGATTGGCAAGAAGCCCGCGCGAACCAGGTTCCAGCGCTTGGCTCGAAGGCGACCGACCGTGTATTCTCGGCGCCTCGTGTTCGAGAGCGAGATGGATTTGCATCGAGAAGCAGATTTACAGGGAGAAGTCGGTTCAAATCGAAATGCCCTCTGACTCCGACTCCGGAACTGCGGCGTCTCCACCGTTCGCTGCGTCCCCATCAACAATCCCCGCGGCGATCTCCGCCCGAATCGCGCTGCTTCTGATTGCCATCGTCGCTACCGCCGTCGTCGCGCCCATGTTTTTTCTCGGCAACGCGTCCGGACACGACATTTCATTCCATCTCGCTTCTTGGCTCGACGTGGCCGGTCAGTGGCGCGAAGGTGTCGCCTACCCGCGATGGGCGGAGTGGGCGAACTGGGGATTCGGCGAGCCGCGGTTCATCTTTTATCCGCCGGCCTCGTGGACATTGGGCGCAGCGCTGGGGTCCGTGCTTCCGTGGAGAATGGTGCCGGGGGCGTTCATCTGGCTCGCTCTGGTGCTTTCCGGCGTCTCAATGTGGCGGCTCGCGCGCGAATCGCTGCCGGGCATGCAGGCCGTCGCTGCGGCGCTTATTTTCATGGTGAATCCCTACCAGCTGATGGTGGTTTATTACCGCAGCGATTTCGCCGAACTTCTCGCGACGGCGCTCTTTCCACTCCTGCTCCTCGGAATTCTTCGCGTCGTTCGCGACCGCTCTCGGCAGGGTTCGAGAAGCATTCCACTCGTGGCAATCGTGTTTGCCGGCATTTGGCTTGCGAACGCGCCCGCTGCTGTGATCGCGACGTACTCTGTCGCGCTGCTGTTAGCCGCCGGCAGTCTTGAGCAGCGCAGCATACGTCCGTTGATTTTCGGCGGTGCAGCAATGGCACTCGGATTCGGGTTGGCTGCGTTTTACATCCTGCCCGCCGCTTTTGAGCAGCGCTGGGTGCAGATCGCGCAAGTGGTGGAAGGAAATCTTCACCTCGATCAAAACTTTCTGTTCACGCATTCGAACGATCCCGAATTTGCGCTGTTCAATTGGAAAGTTTCGAGCGCGGCTCTCGGCACGATTCTCATGGCCGGAATCGCGGCCGTTTTCAGCGCGCGACGACGCCGCGAGTACCCCGCGATCTGGTGGATGCTCGTGGCGCTCGGGTCTGCCTCGGCCTTCATGATGTTCCCCGCCAGCATTTGGCTCTGGCGCTATCTCCCGAAATTGCAGTTCCTCCAGTTTCCCTGGCGGTGGCTCGCGCCGCTCGGCATTCCGTATGCGTTTTTTCTCGCGTCTGCGATCAGCCAGTGGCGCTGGCGCTGGGTTGGATACTGCGGGCTCGCAATCGTAATCGCCGGCGCTGCCACCGCGATTGTTCGCGACGCCTGGTGGGACAGCGAAGACATCCCGATTCTCGCGGCCGCAATTCGCACCGGCCACGGCTACGAGGGGACCGACGAATACGCTCCGCTCGGTTGCGACCGCTACAATTTACCCGGTGCGATACTCGATCCGGACTCGCCCGAGATTTTCACTCGGCAGCCGCCCACGCCTCCGGTCGAGCGGTTCGATCCTGCGTCGGACACCGTCGTTTCGCTTGGTGACGGTGACGCGCAAATTTCCATCGGCCGGTGGAATGCCGAAGCTAAAGACTTTCGCGTTGAATCCGCTGCGCCCGTGACGCTTGCGTTGCGCCTTGTGAATTATCCAGCGTGGCGGATTCGGGTGGACGGAGCAATCGCGGAGGCAGCGTCGCAGCCGGAGACGGCGCGAATGCTGTTGCAGGTACCGGCTGGGCGTCACGATGTAGACATCCGCTTTCGGCGGACGCCCGACCGAACCGCCGGAGCTGCGATCTCCGGCTTGGCCGCACTCCTGTTACTCGGCTCGACGATTCTCGCGAGCCGTCGGCGCAGGCTGGCGCCCTGACACAGGGTAGGTGCCGCCGCCGGAAGCCAAGGCCTTGCCGCCGCCAGGATTATCGGACCGCTTGCCATGCTTCCCTCCCGGCGAATGCGACGTCAAACACCGGTTAAGCTGGCGCACGGGTGTATGCGTAGCACGCGACGAAAGCCGCACCCTTGGAGCCAAGTTGCGCATCCCGTACAATACAGGCTCCGACGTTTGGAGCCGAAAACCCTGATGCACGTGTCTTTGCAAATTGATCGACTTGTCACCGAATCCTGCGGCGCAGTGAGTGACGCCATGAGTGGCGCAGTAAAAGAAGCGACGAAACGCCGCGCTACCGCCGCAGCGCGCGCGCTCGCGCTATTCGTCGTGGTGTGCGTTGCCGCAGCCATTGCGGGCTGCGGCCAAAAACAAGCTTCCGGCGACGAACAGCTGCCCGCCATTGCGGTAAAGACGGCCGTCATCGCGCCGGTGCCGATTTCGGATTCGTCGGAGTATCTGGGCACGCTCAAGTCCCGCCATTCGACGGTGCTGAACCCTCAGGTCGAGGGGCAGATTACGAGTATTTTTGTGAAGTCCGGCGACCGCGTGAAAGCCGGAACGGCGCTCATGCAGATCGATCCCCTGAAGCAGCAAGCGACCCTCGGCAGCCAGGAAGCCGCCCGCGCCGCGCAGGAAGCTAATGTTCGCTTCGCGCAGATTCAGTGGGAACGCTCGGATAAATTATTCGAAGCCGGCGTGATCAGCAAACAGGAGCACGATCAGGCCCGGACGAATCTCGAGACGGCGCAGCATCAATTGAAGTCCCTCGACTCGCAGGTGCAGGAGCAACAAGCCGAACTGCACTACTATCGCGTGAACGCTCCCACTGACGGTATCGTCGGCGACATTCCCGTGCGGGTGGGAGATCGCGTTACGAATACGACGACGCTTACGACGGTGGATCAGCCGGGGCCGCTCGAGGTTTATGTGAATGTTCCCGTCGAGCGCTCGAAAGATCTAAAGATGGGCCAGAAGATTGAACTCCTGGATACGCAGGGCAACGTGGCAGGCGAGACCCAGATTGATTTCATCTCTGCGGAAGTGGACAACGGCACGCAATCCGTACTCGCGAAAGCGACCGTGAAAAATACAGCGGACACGCTGCGCACTTCGCAGTTCGCGCGCGCCCGCTTGATCTGGAGCGTGCATGACGGGCCGGTGATTCCGGTGCTGGCGGTCCAACGCATCAACGGACAATATTTCGCCTTCGTCGTCGAAGGTTCCGGAAAATCGCAGGTGGCCCGCCAGAAAGTGCTCCGGCTCGGCGACATGGTCGGAAACAACTACGCGGTGCTGGACGGGCTGAAATCCGGCGACCGCGTAGTGGTCGAAGGCGCGCAGAATCTGGTGGACGGCGCTCCCGTCACCGAAGCCTCGCCTGCTCCCAACGGAAAGTCTCCATCTTGATCTCCATCAATGATTTGCTCGCCCGCGCTCCGGAAAGGCAGACGTAGGGAATGTTTGTCGATTTTTTCATCCGGCGGCCCATTTTCGCTACCGTCTGCGCGCTCCTGATTATTTTGGCGGGCGCTGTGACGATCCCCACTCTCCCGGTCGCGCAATTTCCCGACCTCGCGCCGCCCCAGGTAAACGTTGCCGCTTTCTACAACGGCGCGAACGCTCGAACCGTAGAAACATCCGTCACCACGCCCCTCGAGCAGCAGATCAACGGCGTCGAAGGCATGAAGTACATGACGTCCTCGAGTGGCAATGACGGCTCGAGCGGCATCACCGTCACGTTTGACATCACGCGCAACATTGACCTCGCCGCTGTGGACGTTCAGAACCGGGTGAATCAGGCCCTCGGCCGCCTCCCCAATGAAGTGAAGACTACCGGCATCAGCATCGTGAAGACTTCGAGCAATTTCGTCTTCGGTGCGGGCGTGTATGCCGAACACGGCGAGTACGACAGCCTTTTTCTCAGCAACTATATTGACCTCTACGTCCGCGACGCGCTCAAACGCGTCCCGGGCGTTGCCGACGTCCAGGATTTCGGCGAACGAAAATACTCGATGCGCTTGTGGCTCGATCCGCTCCGCATGGCGGCGCGCGGACTCACGGCCACCGATATCCTCAGCGCCCTCAACGAACAGAACGTCCAGGTGGCGGCCGGTCAGGTGGGCCTGCCGCCCTCGAAATCGGGGCAGAGCTACCAGATTAGCGTTCGCGCGGTGGGCCGCCTCGTCGAGCCGGCGGAATTCGAAAATATCATTTTGAAGACGGGCGCGGACGGCAACCTGGTCCGCTTGCGTGACGTGGGCCGCGCCGAGCTGGGAGCCGAAGACTACAGCAGCGATCTTCGCTTCGACGGCCACGATGCAGTCGGCTTCGGCATCACGCAATTGCCGAGCGCAAATGCTCTGGCGGTCGATAAGGCCGCGAAGGCCGAACTCGAGCGCCTTTCGAAGCGGTTTCCTCCCGGCATCAAGTACGCCGTCGCATTCGACACGACGACCGTAGTCGGCGAATCCATCAAGGACGTGCTGTACACGCTGCTCGAAGCCATCGTTCTCGTAGTCCTCGTAATTTTCGTCTTTCTGCAGGACTGGCGCAGCACGTTCATTCCCGCGATTACGATTCCGGTTTCCCTGATCGGGACATTTGCGTTCGTGAAGATTCTCGGCTTTTCGATCAACACTCTCACGCTCTTCGGTCTCACGCTTGCCACCGGCCTCGTCGTCGACGACGCCATCGTGGTGATCGAAAACGTGCAGCGCCACATTACCGAAGGAATTTCCGAGCCGCACAATGCCGCGTCGATCGCGATGAAGGAAGTAGCCGGCGCCGTCGTCGCCACTTCGCTCGTGCTCGTCGCGGTTTTCGTTCCGGTAGCGTTCTTTCCCGGCACCACCGGCATCCTGTTTCGGCAGTTCGCGCTCACGATCGCGTTTTCTGTTTCCATTTCCGCGTTCAACGCGCTCACCCTCACCCCGGCGCTTTCCGCCATTTTTCTTGGCCACGGCCACATGGTGAAGAGCCGGATTTTCGGCGCCTTCAACAAGGGAATGGCGGCATTTGGCCGCGGCTATCAGAATGTTCTGCGCTTCGTTCTGCGCTTCGAATATGTCGCGGTTGTCCTGTTTTTCTGTGGCCTCGGCCTTACCTACTGGGTCTATCAGCACGTCCCCAAGGGATTTATCCCCCAGGAAGACGGCGGCTACTTCATCATCGCGGTGCAATCGCCGCAAGGTGCGTCGCTCGAGTACACCAGTACGATTTGTTCAGAAGTCGAAGGGATTCTCGCCAAAGTCCCGGAGATGGACAGCGTGTTTTCCGTGGTGGGATTCAGCTTTGGCGGCAGCGCCTCGAACCGCGCGCTCATTTTTGCCGGCTTAAAAGACTTCGACAAGCGCAAAGGCGAGGAACATTCCGGCGACGCTGTCCTGAACCGGCTCCGCGGTCCGCTCTCCGCAATTTCCGGCGCGCAGGTAGTTCCCTTCGCTCCGCCCGCCGTGAATGGCCTCGGACAATTCGGTGGCTTCCAGTTCGTTCTCGAGGACCGTACCGGCGCTTCCATGCAAGCTCTCTCCGACGTAACGCAGAAAATGGTGCAGGAAGGAAACAAAAGCCCGAGCCTCGCCGGCCTGTTTACCAGCTTCAGCGCCAATGATCCACAGTACGTTCTTACGCTGAATCGCGAGCGCGCGAAGGCGCTAGGCGTTCCGCTCGGCCAGATCACAGACGCGTTGCAGGTTTACATGGGCTCGGTATACGTCAACGACTTCGATTTCAACAATCGCGCCTATCGCGTATACGTTCAGGCCGACAAGCAATTCCGCGCCGAGGCGCGTGACATCAAGCAGTACTACGTCCGTTCCGACAAGGGGATGATGGTGCCGCTCGAAAATCTCGTCACGCTCGAGTCGCAGGCCTCGCCCCAGGTCATCAGCCACTACAATCTCTTCCGCTACGCCGAAATTGACGGCTCCGCGGCTCCCGGCAAGAGCTCAGGAGACGCGATCGCGGAGATGGACACTCTCGCGAAGAAAGTCCTTCCGCCCGGCTTCGCCCATGAATGGACGGGCCTCTCGCTCGAAGAGCTTCAGTCCGGGAGCCAGGCTACGGTACTTTTTGGCCTCGGCATTCTTGTCGTGTATCTCACGCTCGCAGCACAATACGAAAGCTTCTCGCTTCCGTTTATTGTGCTG
>CAVQFW010000015.1:0-365719 GCA_963711875.1 uncultured Acidobacteriota bacterium | reverse complement strand
ATTGTCATTGGGTCCATAAGCGGGAAGTCCCAAGCAGAATGACGATCAGAACGCAGACGAGCATGACAATTCTCGCTACCGCCTGCTGCTGGTGGGCCGCTCGCAGGCGGCGATTGTGGGCCTTGTGATATCGGATTCCGGCCGCGCGCTCTTCTGTAAGCGAGCATGGATAGCCGCTGTGGCTCAGGTGCCACGCTTTCTTGCAGTAGCACCAGGTGCCGATCTCGGAAGCAGAAATGAATCGACCATCGCGGCGCATGGGAGTCCGTTAAGGCGTCTCATCCACCGCGAGTGAGTAGTCCACCGGCTCACCGATTTTCGCGCGGAGGTCGCGCACCCAGTTTCTCGGATTTCGGCCGTGCATGACGCGGCCGAGGAAGCCGAGTTGCTCGGCCGCGTTCCCCCGATTCTGGCGGATGTCGTCCTTGGCAGCTCCCGCGTACGCGCGGACCCATTGATCGAGGTTCGGCGGCCGCGAGAAAACGTAGGTCGCATGCCCTTGCTGTGGAACTTCCACCACGGTGGCGTGCTCCAGCTCGAAGATGTACTCATCCCGGAAGAGAAACAGCTTGCGGGTACGTTTCCGGAGTTGGTTGTAATAGAAAGAATCGTAGTCCGGCTTCCAGGATATTTGGGCGATGTCGAAATCCGCGGGGATCCGGAGTTCGCCGCAGATGCGGTCCAATTCCGTCCGCTCGATCGGTTCACGTTCCAGCCGGAAGCGAATTTTCTGGATCGCGTCGTAGAATTTGCCGAATCGATGGTACGTCTTGCGGGCATTCGCCAGAACCTCTTGGGTATCACCTGGGAGGGTGATTTTGAGGCGACTAGGCAGGGCCGTCTCCCAGTGCACCAGGCACCACTCGCCGTTTCGAAACAGATACTTTCCGCTCTTCACGAAGGTCGCCTCAACGCCGAACTTCGTACTGATCAGGTGCCTCCACTGGTTCCATGTCGGGTCAAACGCAAGAGGAAGCGAGATCTGGTCCAGGACCACTTCCGCTTTTCGCCGGCTGTCACGATAAACGGCATGGCCATCGAAAAACTCGACTTTCCTGAGGGGAGCACGGAATCGCCACTCCCGACGATCCGGGAGGAACGATAGGATCTTCTTGGCGAAAAAGGTCTCCCGGTCTGGCGAGAGTTCACCGGCAACGAGCAGCGCTCCAAAGCCGCCGTAAGGGAACAGCGCGGGCGCGTCAGGGTCGCGAAGCAGGGTCTGATAGCAGGATCGGAGATCCGGGCGCGCGAGGAGATTGAAGGCGCGTTCGACGGCCTGTAATTGGTCTTTGGACGCAGCATCCGTCTGAAGTTCGAGCCGTCGCACCTTGAGAGCAAGCCTGAGATCTACGGGTCCGGCCGAGGGAACGGTCCGCAGCAGGTCATAAAGAGTCTGCTGGTCGCAGCCAGGACGGCTTCGATTGCTGAAGTAAAAGTAGTCGCGAACGGCTGCGTTGGGAAGGTGAACATGCCCGATGCTGAGGCGGCTGCCGGTGACCGCCGCGCGCACGAAGTATTCGCCCCGCTTGTCAGGCTTTGGCTGCGTCACATAGCCGATCGGTGCGAAGTAGAGTTCCCTTGGGCGACGGGATGTGTTTTGAACGACGCGAAGTTCTCGATTCGGATCGACGGCCGTAGGGTCGAACTCGATCTCGTCTGAGAGATGGATAAAACCAGCAAGGAAACGGGAAATCGTCAGAGAGGCCACGTCAGAAAACAGGCACTTGATCGCTGATCCGTCCGGCTGCAGTTTTGCAATCCGTTGGGACACGAGGGGCGCTGGTGCTGGGGCCGGGCCTGTGGCAACGGATGGCATCGCGAACTGACCTTACATGATCCGCTCGGTCGGGAGCGCGAACATTCGAAAACCTTCCGGCAGATCAAACGTGGCATGGCCGGTCGCCAGTAATAGCGATTCGGCATCATCCAGGGCGTTCTGCAGATCCAGCGGCATCCGCACCGGCTCCTCTTGCTGGTCCAGGCCCAGCCCAAGCCCAGGATCAGTGTCTTCAGCATCGTCAGGGGCGGCGGCAATCAGCGCCGCGTCATCCAAAAGGGCGCAGACGTCCTCATCATCCCGGCCCACACCGGGAGGCGCTCCGCAAGCCGGGCAGACCGGCTGCGACTCGTTCAACTCGTCAAGCTCAGCACCGCACTCCCAGCAACGCATAGCTCATACTCCGGCCTCAGTGTAAACGGGAAACACGGGTTTCTGCAAAAGTCTCGAAATCGGGACGCACGGCAGCAAGCGTGGGGCAGGCGGTGGTTTGACGGGAAGTATCTTGTTTTCCGCACATTATCGACAGTCTGGGAGGGGCGATATCCAGGCTGTTTAGCCAACGACGGCGAGAACGCCGGGAGAGCTACCGCCCAGCGGGCGAGCCGATCAAACCGCGGCTCTACGAGGTGGCGGAACTGGCGGAGACCGGGAGGCCAAAGCGTTCATTCTGGCCAACCATTCCGCGCTTTCCTGCCTGGCCTATTTCATTCCCCTACACGACCCAAAACACGAAGGACTCCTCTATGGCCCACCCGTTTCCGCTGTTCGAGCAGATCTGGACCCCAACCCGTGAAGTGTTGGTTACTCCCGAAATCACTTCCGCCCTTGAAGTAGGGGCAGCCGTAGCAATCGGAGTTTCTGGCGGCAAGGACTCGGCGGCTACTGCCCTGGCGACTATAGACTACCTCGAAGATGCAGGGCACCGCGGCCCCCGCGTACTGATTCACAGTGACCTTGGCCGCGTGGAGTGGCGCCAATCGCTGCCGGCGTGTCAGCGGCTCGCCGTCCGGCTCGGCCTGGAGTTGATGGTAGTGCGGAGGGAGACCGGGGACCTTGTGGACCGCTGGCGCTTGCGTTGGGAGAATAACGTGCGGCGGTACGCAGAGCTGAGTTGCGTGAAGCTCATCCTGCCGTGGTCGACGGCCTCGATGAGATTCTGTACTTCAGAATTAAAGACCTCGATCATATGCCGGGCATTGGTTCAACGCTTTCCAGGCCAGACCATCCTATCGGCCACGGGCATCCGCAGGCAAGAAAGTCCGAATCGTGCCAAAGCGCCTGTGGCGAAACAACAACCAAAACTGGCCAGCGCTTCTCGGCGCACCCAGGGGCTGGACTGGCACCCCATTCTCGACTGGACCACACAGCAAGTGTTCGGGTATCTCGAAGAGAAAGAAATCCCGCTACACGAGGCCTACACGCAGTACGGCTCCAGCCGGGTTTCATGCTGTTTCTGTATCCTGAGTTCGCAAAGGGATCTCGGAGCAGCGGCCAGATGCGCGGAGAACCAAGCAGTATATCGCGACTTAGTCGGCTTGGAGGCGGCGTCGACGTTTTCATTTCAGCCGACGCGCTGGCTGGGTGACGTTGCACCGCATTGGCTTACCGGGGAGCTACGCCAAGCGGTAATTGTCGCTAAGGCGGGCGCGCGGCGCCGCGAAGCGGCAGAGGCGAAGATTCCGCAACACCTGCTGTATACCGAGGGCTGGCCGAGAACGGTACCGACAGTAGCCGAAGCTTCGCTGCTGTGCGATGTCCGCCGGGAGGTCGCTAGTGCCGTCGGCATCGAAGTGGGATACACAGAACCTCTGGAAGTGATTCGCAGATACGAAGAACTCCTCAGTAGCGGCGTGGGAACCGCGGCGTGATAGAGGGTCCCCTGTATGCGCGCAGCGCATTTGTAGCTGACGCAGCGAAGCACCCGCACGGCCAGATTCACACCTGAACAATTCCAAACGAGGAGCCAATGGCCAAAACAGTAGCCACCATTCTGTCCTACGGCATGGGCGTCGAATCCTCAGCGATCCTGCTGCGCTGGATCATGAGCCCGGTGACGAGACCGTGCTCGTTGGAAGATCTGATCGTCATTACGTCCCAGGTTGGCGACGAATACACCGACACCGGTCGCGACGTGGAGGCCCACATCCTTCCACTGATGCGTGCGCAGGGGATACGGTACGTGCAGGTCGCGCGACATGGTCATTTCGAAGGTGAAGGCATAACGGTGCTCGACGATTCCCGCACTCCTGCAAGGGTGTTCCTGGAAGGCGACTACAAACTCTCGGACGAGCTGAAGCGGAACGGAACGGTACCGCAGTACGGCGGTGTCCACCGCTGCGCCCTGAAGTTCAAGGCGTGGGTGATCGAACAGTGGCTAGAAGAACACGTGCGTGGCCGTGCCCGCCATGCGATCGGATATAACGCCGACGAAACCGGGCGGGTCGCCAGGAGCGAGTACGCATTCGGCGAACGAATAGCATTCGGTTTCAATGTCGACGAAAAGAGCCGAATCAACCGCAGTTGCGAGTACAACACACTCAGCCGGGAAGCGTTCTATCCGCTGCTTGAATGGGGTTGGGACCGGCGGACCTGCATTGAATACATCCGCTCTGTCTTGGGTATTACCTGGAAAAAATCGGCGTGCGTTTACTGTCCTTTCAACGCGTTGCGCGATGACGCGATCGAGCGGCAGCGAGAGCACCCGCGCCAGGTCGGCGATGCTATGAGAATGGAACACCTTTCCCTGGCCCTCAACCCGCGCGGAACGATCTACAAGGGTCGCTCTTTGATCCAGATCACTATCGAAGCCGGCAACGACGTTGCTGTCGAACTGTACCGCAAGAGCATCGAGTCGGAGGCGTGGGCTCTGTATCGCGTCCGCCGCATCTACTCAGGCAAAGGAAAAGCCGACCGGGCAGTCGAAAAGCTCCACGTTTTCGAGGGCCCGGCCGAGGCACGAATGGCCTTGAACACGATCTCGGCTAGTAGCGGTGTTGCTGTCGAAGAATTGCGCGGAATCCCGTACGTATGGCATGAGCGTCGCAGCGAGACAGACTTCCCCACCCGAGAAGAGTTCATCACCATCGCGCCGGCTGCTGTCGAAACCAAAGCCCGATATGGACTGGATTGGTTCGATGGGCGCTGGTCCGCCCTGCAGCTTCACCTGTTTTGATATCACTCCACCACCACCACTACTACTAGCCAAACAATGAAGGAGATCTCTCGATGCGCGGAATTGCGAGGCAGAAACTCGGTTACTTCCCCCTGTCACAGAAAGAAGCAGAGCGGATTCGGCGATTCCTGTCGTTCCGTGAAGACTGTGACGCCACTAGCGTGCTCGATCCCTGCGCCGGCGGAGGGGCGGCGATGGCAACGATTACCTCCGGCGCCAAGACGTTAACCTACGGAATCGAACTCGATGCCTTTCGCGCAGAAGAGGCCCGTTTGGTCCTCGGCCATGTCCTTCAGGGCAACTGCTTTGATGTCCAGTCCGCCGTCGAGTCGTTTTCGCTGCTCTTCGAAAACCCACCGTACGATTTCGAGGTGGGTGAGAACCGCAACGGCCGAATGGAATTCCTGTTCCTCGAACACACCTATCGGTGGTTGAAGCCGGGGGGCGTTCTGGTGCTTGTGGTCCCGGGCGACCGATTATCGACCTGCGCCGAAATCCTGGCCGTCCACTTTCGGGACAAAGCGATCTACCGCCTCAGCGAACCCGAATCGATCCGCTACAAGCAGATCGTCGTGTTCGGCGTGCGCCGAACGAGGCGCGAACGCGATCAGTTGAAAGACTGGGACGTACAGCGGGCCAAAACGAAACTGTTGGCGCTTACGGGGAGCTACGATGAATTGCCCGTGCTGCCGGACGAAGCCGGATAAAGAGTTCGTGGTGCCGCCGAGCGGGCCTGCTCAACTGGTGTATCGCGGCATTCCGTTGGACACGGTTGAGGATCTGCTGCCGGCATCCGCGGCGTATCGACAGGCCGGCCGAATTCTGTTTGCACCGGAAGTCCGCGCAACCGGCAGGCCGCTCACTCCGTTACATGGCGGCCACATTGGCCTCCTGACGACAGCCGGTTTGCTCAATGGAATCTTCGGTGAAGGACCCGATCTTCACGTGGCGCGATGGGAATCGATCAAGGTGACGGACCGGTTTGAAGAGACCGATGAGAATGAGGTAACCACCATTCGGGAGCGCGAGCGCTTCACGCAGTCTCTCACTCTGGTGTACGCGGACGGAACCACCTCGATTCTCGACGAGAGGAGTAGGGAGCCATGAAAAACGCACATCTCCGCATGGGCAGTTTGCGGTTTACCAAGGTGCTACGTGACACGACGATCGACATCACCTTGCGAATGGACCGGATGATTGCCGAACATGCCGCGGACAACCGAAGCGCGCAATGCCATGTGCTGTCGGTGATCGGCAACGACCAGGAAATCGCGGCCATCGCGGCGGCGATTGCAGATGAAGCGCGGTTCTATGCCACCGGGCCGGAGATCAACCGACTCATGATCACGATTGGCGAAGGAGCCGAGGTGTTTCGCAGTTCAATCAACGTTCCGGGCCGAAGGCGACCGCTTCGCCACCTGGTTGCGATCTCCGAAGAACTGTCAAAGACGCGCGCAGGCGGCAATCCGAGCGCACGCCGAACCATTCTGTGTGATGACGATAGAGCATTCCTTCTCTACCGGATCAGTGTCCGTTTCGGCCTGCCGGTTCTACCGGAGTGGAGTGAGTGGTTCGGGGAGATGCTGGAGCGCAAGAACGCGATCGATCCGCTGATCGGAATCGGCTGCACACCGGTGGTAGTCAAGGGAACCAAGAAACGATTCCTGGGCTGGATGGGTCACGCGCTGAAGCGCGGTGCCATCAAGATTCCAGAACACGGTCAGCCTGCCGCCTGGCAGGTACCGATCTCGTTTTCGGCCGGGTTGCAGAAGACGGAAGATGTGGCGGCATGACCTTCATCTTGTCCGTCCGCGCGATTCGGCACGCCACCTAGGAAATGCCCCGGCGCATTTCCGCCCAACCACAGTAGACTCCTTCCTTCGGGCGCTCCACTCCCGCGCCACTTTTCCCAACAGCTAGCGCAGTCTATCGAATGTCGTCGAGGGCCGACCCGGTTCCTAATACCGGCCTCGACGCTCTTTGAGGAGGCCACTTGTATGAGCACCGTGCCGACGAACATCAATAACTATCTGAGGCAATTCGCACACCAACTCGAGGAGAGAATCTTGCAGCAGTTCCCTCCCTTGCACCAGCCTGGCGAACCGTTCCCCGCAGAACTGGCGCGACTCCGCCGAACCCCCTACCACGCGCAGGCTCTCGCGATCGCCGGGATTTCGAAGCGCTGGGAGGTCGAGAACTCCGCCGGCGCAATCGCCGAATGCGGTACCGGAAAGACGCTCATCTCTCTGGGAGCAATGTTCGTCAATTCGAACGGGAGGCCTTTCACGGCGCTGGTAATGGCGCCGCCGCAGCTCACCATCAAATGGTGCAGAGAAACGCTGCTGACTCTGCCCCGGGTCCGCGTATTTCTGATCGACGGCGTCCGCAACGGCGTGGGATCCAATGGACATACGGGGGTGAACGAAGTCCGGCTTCGCAACGGACGGATCGTGCGCGAAGGCCTTCAGACGACACTCAGCGATTTGCGGCTTCGGAAGCAGTTCAAATCAGCTCGCGCGCGGTGGCAGTCGCTGTGTGACTGTCCGGCGGTGTTCGTGCTCTCCCGCGAGGTAGCGAAATTGAGCTACTTCTGGCGGCACGCCTACGGAGTGCCGCGCAGTGGACCATTCAACGGGTCCATCGTCAACCCGGATACGGGTCGGCCAGTTCTGACTGACGATGACCAGTTGCGGCGAGCCGATTTCCGCAAGACCAAGCACAGTGAACTCGTCCTCGGCGAGGAGCAATCGAATGCCTCAAAGGCTCGACGCACGATATTCAGTGCGCTCTGGCAGGCCGATGCGACGCAAGGTCCGCCGGTGCGCTCCGATGGACTTGATCGGGCGGCACATGAAGGGCTTTTTCGACTACGGCATCGCTGACGAGGTGCACGAATTAAAGGGTGACACCGCCCAAGGGGCAGCCTTGGGGACGATTGCTTCATGCGCGAAGCGCACCATCATACTCACCGGCACTCTGAACGGCGGATATGCGGACGAATTGTTCAATATCCTCTTTCGGCTCCACCCGAAGAAGATGCTCGAAGAAGGATTCGCGCACGGCGACGCCGGTGTGCGGGCATTCTCGGAAACCTATGGGGTTCTCGAAAAAGTCACAACCATCACGCCAGCCGACAACGCCTGCTCGGACAAAGCGAAGGTAACTACAAGAGTACGGCGGCGCCCCGGCGCTTCACCCTTGCTCTTCGGCCGGTTTCTGATGGAGCTCGGCGCTTTTGTATCGCTCGAAGATATTTCGGATGCGCTTCCTCCCTATGAAGAGGAGGTGATCAACGTCGAGATGGATCCGGTTTTGGCTGCTGCTTACGAGAGCCTCGAAGAGGATATCAAGGCAGCGCTCGAAGAACATCGTGGCAACTCGTCTGTCGTCAGTACTGGTCTGAATGCGCTAATGCTCTACGGCGACCGCCCCTTCGGGCTTGGAACGCTTTACGGTTACGCGACGAATCCAGAAACCGGCGAGCGCGAGCGCTTTGTGATTTCGGAGCCGGCGGACCTGGATCAGGAGTTCGTCTATGCGAAGGAACGCCGGCTGGTGGAAGAGGTCAAGACCGAGCTTCGCCAGGGGAGGAGGGTGCAGATTTTCGCGGTCTACACGCAGAAGCGCGACGTCACCCAGCGGCTGAAGAACATCTTGAGCCGTGAGGGCATTCGCGTCGAAGTGCTCACCACCGCTGTACCGCCGGAAGCTCGGGAAGCCTGGTATGAGCGTCAACTGAAGGCGGGGATGCAGGTGTGCATTGCCCATCCCAGGCTCGTTGCCACCGGCTTAGACCTTTTGGCCATGCCGACCATCTTGTTTTACGAATCCGGCTATTCCATCTATGTGCTCCGGCAAGCGAGCCGGCGTTCTTGGCGCATCGGACAGAAACATCCAGTGAAGGTGAAGTTCCTGGCCTACGCTGGCACGATGCAGGAGAACTGTCTCCGGCTGATGGGGAAAAAGCTATTGGTCTCACTCGCCATGGAGGGCAAGTTCGCCAATCAGGGCCTGCAAGCTCTCGATGACGATGACGACATACTGACGGCGATGGCGCGCGAGTTGGTGACGGAAAAGGGTGTCGGGGAAAAAGCCGATGCGCTCTGGAGAGAAATTCAGCAGCAACACACCCGTCTGCTTGGAACCACGAACGTCGTCGCGATAGCGCAGCCGGAACCGACACAGAATGGGCCTCTGCCTGCCTGAGAGCGACCCACCGTTGTGTCCGCTCCAATCCGAATCGGCGCCGGCCGCTCTCGTCCAATTGGTCCTATCGGAGCAGAGAGCCGCGCGTCAGGCCCCGTCATGACAATGACGCCCAGCTTTCGCTGGCGTTCTGACCGAAACACAACACAAAGAGGCTATGCGGAGGGGTCCGAAAGAGGGATTGCACGCCTCCGCGTGGCTAGCTCACGAGGTACGACACATGGAGAACAAGGGTTTCTACATCAACGACCTGCCGCAGTCGGGCGAGGTCACCTTCCTGGCGGCGGTCATCGAAAAGGAACTGCGGCCAAAGAGAAATGGCGGATCATTCCTGTCGGTTCGCCTGGCGGACCGAAGCGGCGAATTAGACGCCAAAGCCTGGGACAACCCCGAAACCGTCGCCCAATTGTTCGACTGCAACGACGTTGTGAAGGTCCGGGGCGCGATGGAGCAGTACAACGATAAGCCGCAACTCATTGTCAGCCGGATTCGACGTTGTGAACCACAGGAGTACACCGCCTCTGATTTCTATCCGGCGTCAATCCGCGATCCCGAGGAAATGTTCGGCGAGTTGGAGTCGTTTGTCGCGATGGTGCGCGACGAGCCCCTTCGACAACTACTGGAGTCGATCATCAACGACGTATCCATCAGCGCGCGGCTCAAGACAGCGCCGGCGGCGATGAAGATCCATCACGCGTTCCGGGGAGGATTGCTGGAGCACATCCTTTCGCTCTGTAACCTCGCCGCGGCATTGACCGCCCACTATCCCCGCCTCAACTTGGATTGGCTCATCGCTGGAGCCATTCTTCACGACCTTGGGAAGATCGAAACGCTGGAATTGACGGGTGTTCGTTTCGCCTACACGACGCGGGGCCAACTGATCGAGCACGTCACGCTCGGCCTGGAGATCCTCGAGAAGCATGTAGGGCGCTTCGCCGGGTTTCCGCTGGAGCTCAAGACCATCCTGCAACACTTCATCGTGAGCCATCACGGCGACCTGGACAAAGGCGCGCTGCGGCGACCGATGCTGCCGGAGGCCTTTGCGCTTTCGCTCCTGGATCTGATGGACGCGCGGATGGAACAGGTGTTCAGGCTAATCGACTCGGCGCCGGCCGGCGAAGAGTTCACATCGTATGTCCCGTCGCTCGAACGGCAGTTGTTCCGCGGATTTGGGGAACAGCCGGAACCGGGCGATAGACCGCAAACCATCGAGGGAGGCAAAGCAGCATGAGCGCAGTACCAATGGCAATCACGGCCCAAGATGTGGCCAAGGGCCTCAGCATGTTCGAGATCGACGAGTCACTGGAGGCCTTGGTCGAGGCAGGCAGAGCAGGAAGCCGAGGCGAACAATGGTGAGATTTCGGAGGACATCAAAACCGCCCTGGCGACCTACGCCGAAGCGTTCGGATACAAGGTAGATCGCATCGCGAACTACCTGAAGGCCCAGAAAGCGGAAGCGGAACTGGCTCAGCGCGAGGCGGAGCGCTTCCAGGCACGACATAAGGCAGCAGAGAACCGTGAGAAGCGTCTGAAGCAGATGCTCGTCTGGTTCATGATCTCGCGGAGCACGCCGAAGTTGCGGGGTTCCCTGAATACGATCAGCCTGCAGGCCAACAGCGCGCCGTCGCTGACGATCCAGGAGACTACGCACATTCCCGACAGCTTCTACCGGGCGAAGGTGGAACTCACGTGGCCCGAGTGGCGTGAGATCGTGGATTCGCTTCCGCCAAGCCCCCTCCGGGACCGTCTCGGAGCCGCAGACGGCAAGACTGTGCAGAAGGACCTCCAACGGGGGATTCTGTCCGATGCCTTGGCACGTGGCGAAACGATCACGGGGGTGTCGCTTGTAAAAGGGCACCACGTGCGGCTACGCTGAGGACCTTTTGGAGATGTTCAACGTGAAGTGTGGTTCAGTCGAGCCGAGGGTGAAAGGAGTCCAGTCGCAAGAGCCCAGATGAGTAGCTGGCCGGATGTACAATGATCCTTGCGTGCAACACCACGGAATCGAGCACGAATTCACATGCCCACACCAAAACTGAATGCTGAAATCATCGCCGCCGCCATCGAAGGCTTCGAGTCGCAAAAAAGACGAATAGATACCCAAATCGGGGAACTCCGGGCCATGTTGTCCGGTGGCAGAACCGAGGGAACCGTCACGCCGGAAGCGCCCACACGGAAGCGCAAGGTCAGTGCCGCCGCCCGTCGCCGTATGGCAGAAGGCCAGAAGAAGAGATGGGCGGCAATAAAGGCGGAATCTCAGAAGCCGGAATCAGCGGCCAGACCGGAACCAGCAAAACCCAAGCGGAAGATCAGTGCCGCTGGCAGGCGTGCCATTTCTGAGGCTACGAAGCGCCGTTGGGCGCTCAAACGAGCCGAGGCTGCGAAGGAGCAGCCAGCCGGCGCCAAGAAAGCTGCAACACAAAAGACCGCTGCCAAGAAACCTGCGAAAAAGGCTCCGGCGAAACCGGCGAAGAAGACTGCCGCCAAGGCCACCGGGCAGGGCGCCATGTCGGAAGCTGTTGCTCAGTAGGCGGCGCACTACGTGTCCGTGGGAGACGGAAGCAGGGATTCCGAAGATCCGTAAACGTCGTGGCTACGCGTGGAAATAGGGCGCGAGCCGCTTCGCGGGCCACTCTACGAGACGCCGACGACACGGCACCGTGTTGCCTGAAGACCAGTCGCAAGCGTTTATGGGGAGTAATCTTCCAGGGATGCGGACTTCCCGTGCGTGATCTTTCAGAACGTCCTGCTTGGCGGCATTCTCCGAGTGGGGGCGATTAGGAGGAACCGCCGGTGAACGTTCCCGAAACGCCACTGACGGTCATTTTCCCGGAAACCACTTTTGTCCGTTACGGGGAGTCCATCGGCGGCGTCACCGCCGCTGCGCTGCTCTGGGCGCGCTAGCGGGAAGTCCGAGAGGGAATGGTTCGTCAGCTATTCAGGATCGTCCCGTTCCTGCATACGCCTAATCTGGTCTTCTGAAAACCGCAGCCATTTGCCTTTCCGCGGCCAAATTTCGCGCTTGAGGGCGACATAATCGGCGCTGTCCATCGATGCGTTTTCGTCCCCCGGCCGGAGTTCCGGCGAATCCGACATCTGCTTTAGCCTTTCAACCGTGCGCTTATCTTCCTCGGGATCGCGCGGTTTCTTCGGCTCATTCTTGAAAGCACGCCAGCGCGGCAGGTATTTATCCCACATGCGGGTCGTAAAGAAGGACTTATCTTCAGGCGGATAGGCGGCGAAACTGCTGAGCCCCATTTTGAGCGTTTCTTCCGGGAGGGCCGAATAATACGCCACGAGCCGCTTCATGTCGTCCTTGAAGTCAATGCCGTTGATGAAATCCTGCATCGGACCAAGGAAAAGGGGAACGATCTGGGCGTGGAAGTTGTCCTTGGACGCAAAGACCGAGCAGAACGGCAGATAGTAAAGATACGCGAGATCGACCCGATGGCTGGGCTTCACGTTTCGCAACAATTGCGTCGGCAGAACCAGGCAAAAGAAGATATTGATCGTCAGGAGGAATACGAAATAAGGGACGTGCCCGCGCAAATTGGGTTTGCGTCTCTGCTTCCAGTCGTTGACTACATCTTCGGTGGTTTCGGGGACGCCAAGTAGGTCGAGGCCGAAGCTGAGCAGGAATTCAGGATCGAGATAGTCGATCACGGTGTCGGCGATCTGCTTCGCATCGGTGAGGGACTTCGGAAGCCGCCAAGGACCGATTTCTTCCGAAACCCTCGTAACCATCTTTTCGAAATCGATTGCGGTCAGTGACCGGCGCCAGCGTTTGGCGATATCGCGTTCCACCTCCAGAAATTCGCGGCGCGACCATCGCATGAATGCGTCGGCTTCCTCGGACTGCTGGTAGACGACGCCCTGCTTGTCGCCGAGTTGCACGGCTCGGCCACCCGCGAGCGCCACCCGGCCCATGACTTGCGTGATGTCGAATTGCCGGTATAATTCCGCCTGCAGGATGTGCAGGTGATGCGCGTTGGGGTTTCCCTGCACGTCCGGCGTACGGTTCGCCAGTGAGCCAACGAGCTGTTCCGGGGTACTCTTGCTCCGGATCGACTTTTCCAGATCCGCCAGGCATTCTACGAAGAAAAGCGGCGTGATCGTGGACATATAGAAGTTGTCCATCATCACGGCCTCATCGAGATTGAGGCTTTCCAGCGAGGATTTGTCAAAAATCAGCGACGGCCCCTGAGCCATAGTTCAATTATCGGTGATGAGTATCCTTAGAGCGTAAAACGAAACCAAGCTAGTTTGCCAGCTCACCCACCTTCATCCTCGATGATTCGCTGTTCAAGCTCCTCGGGGTAGCGGCGGTATTTACCCTTGCGCAGAGGGATCGTGGTTTCCATATGTACGTAGCCAAGCTCGCTGACGCTCGCGACGTTGTGAGGAGAAACCTCTTGTGATTCTCTGGTTTCTTTCATTATCTGCATGAGAGCGTCCTGAAGTTGTTTGGGTAGCTTGACTGGAGGCGGCTCGTCGCGCCATTTGGGCACATGCTTGTCCCAGAGCCGGGTTGTGAGGAACGCCTGATCGTCGGGAGGATGGCGTGCGAAGGATGTGGTCCCTTCCCTGAACAGTGTTGCGTCGAGCGCAGAGTAATGCTGATCCAGTTTCTTCAGATCGTCCTTCAGATCGATGCCGTTGACGAAGGTCTGTTCCGGAGTCAGGAACAGCGGCGCGACGTGCGCGTGAAAATTGTCCTTCGAGGTGAAGATCGAGCAAAACGGGAGGTAATAGAGATAGGCGAGATCAATGAGGTGACTTGGTTTTACGTTCCGAAGCAATTGCGTGGGCTGCACGAGGCAGAAGAAAATATTGACTGTCAGCATGAAGATGAAATGGGGCACGCATTCCCGAAGCGGCCGTCGCCGGCTGCCAACCCATTTCGAAACGGCTGCTTCCCTGATGTCCGAAAGGCCTAGCATGTCGATGCCGAATGCGAGAAGCCGTTGCTGGTCTATGTTATCGACGATGATGTCGGCCATTTTTCTGGCGTCTTGCAAGGTCTGTGGCTTGCGCCAGTGTGTGCCTATCGCCGCCGTGAGGTTCGCAACCATGGCATCGAAGTCGATTGATGTGAGAGACTGTCGCCATCGTTTCGCGATGAGACGTTCCACGTTCCGGAACTCCCGCTTCATCCATCGGTCCATCGCCTCCTGCTCTACGGGCTGCTGGAAAATGACGCCTTTCTGATCGCCGAGCTGGACTGGTTTCGCACCGGGTACAAATGGACCGCACTTGAGCCTCATGAGGCCGGTTTCCCCCACCAGCTCCCATCGCAGGACGCCGAGATGATGGAGCGACACGCAGGCTTCGTAACGTGGTGTCCTGTCAGCGAGAGAGCCGACGATCTGCTCCGGAGTGCTTTTGCTGCGGATGCCCTCCTTTTGGAGATCGGCAAGGCATTCAGCAAAGAAAACCGGCGTGATGACGCATGAGTAAAAAGTATCCAGCAACGCCGCCTCGTCAATATTCAGGCTTTCGAGCGACGACTTATCGAAAAGCAGGTATGGCCTGCGCGGCATATTGCGATTATCGATGATCCGGCGCGCATTCGCGCGGGTCGTCAGCCTCACCTGCGGTGCCCGCGCCAGCATCCCTGCCGCTCGTGGATCGCTTCCGTGAAACGCCTTTATACCGGCCAAAGTTGATTAGGCGGATGGCGTCCGGCGATTGAACGTGCGGAAGTTCTTGAGCGATCGCCAGGCCTGGTGAGCGTTGCTCTTGGTAGGCACATGCAAGCAACTGAGCTGATAATTTACGGCTTTCGCTGCCAAACCTTCTTCGCCTCAGGGGCAAGATCAGGGCGGAACAGCTGCACGTTCGCGCAGGTGGGACAGATGAGGATCATCCACATCGGATCACCGACTTGGCTTACGCCAAAGTTACTCGCCTGGGTGCGCGCCCGGTCTTTGTTGTGGAATGGGTCAGCGTGCCAGATGTACGTCCCGTTCGCACAAAATGTGCACAACAGTGGAATGCCCAAGCCGATCGCGTGTCCGCCTGCCGCATCGATCCTCAGTAACCCGCGAACAGACTCAGCCACGGCTCCGGAATTCTGGTATCGCTTCCAAGGGTCGGCAACGATCATGCGGTCAAGAAGCTGATTGACGAGTTCGTAAATCGGAAAGGGAAGGTCAGCCCGTCCGATCACCCAAGGCTCGTCACGGTGTTTTTCGCGGTCAAATATCCGGCCTGTCAACATCCAGTAGAGCAGCTTTCCCAACGAATACACATCGCAGGAAGGGCCGATCCGGTCCAATCTTCCGTCACCGAGTTCAGGCGCGCAATACCAACGCGACCCAGCCACTTCCTCAGTCGCCGTTATGCGATCACCGTCATCCCCGAAAAGACAAAGGCCAAAATCCCCGACGGCCAGACTGCCGTCCGCGCGTTGAAAGACATTCGCCGGCTTGATATCCCTATGGATGACCCCGCGGTCATGCGCACACGCGAGGCCCTGACAGACTTGAACAAAATCTTCAAGGACCTGACGAATATTTCCGCGCTTCCAGCGGCCATCCTCAAGTGATCCGCCACTGCAGTATTCGGTCACAATGAACGGCCGCTGTTTTCCCGATGATTCTGTGCCGAAGTCAATCAGCGTCACGATGTTCGGGTGGGAGAGCTCGCGATATGCCCGCAACTCGTCATCAAACCGCTTTCGTCGGTCCAGGCTGTCGATATTCTTGAGCCGCTTACGGACGTATTCGGTCGGGTCGCCTTCACGCGTGACGACCTCAATGAGTCCTTGGCCGCCGCCTCCGAGGTTTTTCACCATTCGCCATTTCTTTTCTTCCGTTCCGGTTTCTGGGGATGCCATCGCACTGACCTCGTTGTCGCTCGCCACGTTGATCTCGGCCGGCCCTGGGCGGTCAACCTGTGTTGACTGCGTGTCAATTTCGCTCAACATTTCCGCAAGGCGAAGTTCGAAGATTTGAAGATCTCGGAGGGCTTCGCCAAATTTGAAAAACGGTGCCGGGAGTACACCGCTGGTCGTGCGCATAATCTCCGCGCGAATTTCCTGGAGGCCGACGGATCGGGTCGGAAGCCGGTCGAGAAATTCGAAAGCCGCCGCCAACACAATGGTGGTTTGTTCCCGAACAGGCGGGAGAGAGGCCCAAAGTTCATTGATTTCGGCCTGCATCGTAACAGCCTCGGGCCTGTTGACATCGCCTCGCTGGATCGCGTCGGCCAATTCGTTGATGCGCGGCGCGACACGGACACATTCGGCGACACGGGGCCGTACCACTGCTATACGCTGGCGGAGATCAGCTATAGAGGCGGCCAGATCTGGGGCGTAGGCAATTACCATCGACTTTGGAGGATCAAGATCATTTTCACACGGGCCTAGTGTCATCTGCTCAGGTCGTGCGCCATGCTTCATCGTTACACGCCGAGATGAGACTAGGACGCCTTTGCCAAGGCCGAGTCTCGGGAATCGGCCTTCTGGCAGATCAGTACCGAAGAGTCGGCATCGCGGCCGGAATGTGACCAAATCGATCCGTAAACCCATGGCCGTGACGTCCCCGAATGCACTTGGGGCTCGCCACGGGTTAGAGCAGCGGTTAACGGTATCCTGGAGTTTTCGGGATGTCGTACATCATCGAACAGGACAGTTCGGAACGAGAGTCAGTCGCGACCCACCGGTTGCTTGCGACAATGCCGCTCCGCACCCAACTTTTTCATGGCATCTCGTGGTTCATCATGGAACTCCGGTTCTCGACGCTTGGCCTCGACGAAGCGGGTGAAATCGACATCATCGGCGGACGGCTCACCTTTAGCGATCCGGACGCGTACCGTAGCGTATACACCGAAGAGGCAGCGCGTTGGCCCGAAGCCGCGACGGGATTCGTGGAGATGATGGCAACGCGGCGGTTCGTACAGGATGGCGGACTCGCATGGCCGCCGCCCATGGATCTCCTCGTCGGGGTCGAAGTGAAGTGCTCATACGAGAATGAGGGCGTCATCAAATCGGCAAAGGACTCTCCCGACAAGCTCCGGAATCTCCACAAGCAACTCCGGCGCGATGTGGATCTGGGACTCGACATCGTGAGCTTTCTCGACATCATCGCGAACCAGCCGGCAACCGGAAAAGACAGCGACGCATGGTGGAACGCATCCAGCCAAGCCTTCGCGACGCTCGACGCGGCAGACCCCATCCTCGCGAAACGCATTCCGGCAGGATTGCCGGTCGGCCACTGGGTATGGAGCGTGGGAGCCGTCGCTGGTGGCCATGAAGGGATACGCGGAGCTGGGGGACCGATCTGCGTCCGCCGCCCGTCCCCAAACTCCCACACGCCGAAGCGCGTCCGCGTCGAAGAACTGCTCATCCAACTTCTCGGTGTCCTACCGCGGCCGCGCACGCCGCTTGTCCTCCTCAAGGACTGCAAGACATGCCAGCGCATTCACCCATTCGCCGAAGGATCCGAGCCTGGTGACGACTGTCTCAGCTAAAGAACTCACAGCGGCGTCGTATTCCCGGCAGTATGGCCTTCAAGGTAACCGTGTTGGTTCGGTCTGAAATGCGGAAAGCGATCCTAGAGTCGGTTACGACAGTTTGGATTGCTCCCGACGAAACGGCGTCCTGGGAAGCTCCGGCGGATTAGTGCCCGGAAGTCGGGTTCGATCCGCTGATGCTTCGAAAGCCCTTCGGCGCTTCAAACGTAGCAGCAGCCTCATCGAATCCGCGCCGCGATGGCCGTTGCGAGCTCCTGCACCGAACAAACACTCAGGCCGCAGCGAGCACCTGAATAGCTCTCGCGATCTGGGTGTCCTCACCCGCCCACGCCGCCTCCGGCGAAAAGGGTTCTGATACATCTGGGGCGACCCCTCGCCCTTCAAGAATCGTGCCGGCCCATGTCCGATACTCGACGACCGGCAGAGCCACCCGGTAGCCATGGCCGACTTTGAACGAATTCGCGCCGACCACTCGGCCAGGCGTCTTCTCGCCGACAATCGTTGCCAGTTTGTTTTCGGCGGCAAAGGCAGCAATCATCTCGCTGGCACTGGCGGAATGCTGATTTACCAAAACCACGATTCTGCCGTGAAAGGGCTGGTCTCCCAACCCCTCCGTCTTGACCGCCACGGACTTGTCGCCAATGCCGAATTTGAGTATCAGCGGAAAGAGGCCGAGCTTCGAAGGCGGGATTCGGTCGAACACCGGTAGGGACTCTTTATCGAAGCCCTTCTCCGCCCTTGATCGTGTCACGCTGTGGCCCACTCCTCTGCGGTCGGGACAGAGATGGCTCATAACACGCAGCGACCCCAGGCCGCCGCCGGTATTGCCACGCAGATCGATGATCAGGCGATCGCAGGCGAGCTCGCGAGCCGCCGCGCTCACCGACGCAGCCACGTCGATGCCCACGATCCCGGGGAACATACTGACCTTCAACAGGCCGATGGAGTCGGCGAGCCGCTCCGAGGTCACGACATCGGGGATATTGACGGGCTGTTTCTTCGAGCGCGGGTCGGGGATGTCGATTGTCAATCGGGCGACTTTGTTGCCGGCTTGCGCGATGTCGGCCTCGATTCGCTCGCCCATGGGAAACTGCGGGGCTTCTGACGTCGAAACCTCGCGGCCTTTCAGTGTAAGGACAATGTCGCCCGAACGGATGCCTGCCTTCTCCGCGGCCCCACCTCGGTGGACGTCCTGAAAGCGCCAACGTGGGCCAAAGGAGGTCTCCGCCTTGATGACCGTGGCATTGATGGCTTGTCGCGCGGATGCAGCCTTGAAACGGGTGCCAAAGAATCCCACATGGCTAGTCTTCAGCTCCAGTAGAAGTTCGTTCAATGCCTTCTCGAACTGATCTGGCGCAGCGTTGACGATGGCCTCTCGCCGCTGGTTAACGAGGCTCGTCCAGTCTACGCCGTTCAGTTGAGGGTCATAGAAGCGTTTACGGACAACCTCCGCGACACGATCCAGAATCTCCGACCGATCGTTCCTTGTTAATTCAGTGTTTGCCTTCATATGCGTTCGATAGGATCCGAAGCCCGTCACCGACGACTATGAAACCAGCCCACAGACGCGGAGGGGCAGCCTTCCCATACCTCCCGGTAACTCGCAGTTTTGCTTGCGTAAGCGCGGAGCCCACGTCCAAACCAGATTCGAGTTGGCTGTAAAACTCCTTCATCAGAGTCCTTGTAAAGTCGTCGTCGGCACTCCAGAGATTGGCGACGACTGCCTTCGCACCAGCAACAAGGAACGGCCGAACCAGGGTTGCCGATCCTTCTTGACCATTGATTTTGCCCGTTCCAGTGTCACAGGCAGACAGCGTGACAAGGTCAGCTTGAAGGGGCAGCGTTACAATTTCGCGGGCCTGCAGCAATCCGTCTTCACGGCCCTGCGGATCAGTGCGAAACACGAGCGCCGATCGGTCCGGATATCGAGTGCTGATTAGGCCGTGGACGGCAAAGTGCAGGATTCGGAATCGTGATAATGGCTGCTGCTTGAATGCAAATTCTGTTGCTTCGGCTCCCTTGAGTACCACGGAATCTCCGCCCACAATCGAGGCAACGGCCTTGGCCTCTTCCTCGGCGGCGGGTAGCGGGGGAAGTTCCGTTCCATCCAGGTCATAGATTCCGCGCTGAACCCTCAAGGACGCTTGCGTGGGCAAGCCTTCCCGGCGTTCAGGACCGCCGGCGGCGACGGCTAGCGCAGAAACTGCGCGGCGATCGGCTGCGGGCGTTCTCCCGCAGTAGTGCGAGGACGGTGCCCGAAGGGGCGTAGGTAACGATGTGCGACTGCAACAAACTCTTGCCCGACGGGGCGATGAGTACCTCAAACGGAAGACCAGCCAGGGGACTGTCAGGCACAACGATCAGCCGCTTCTTAAGACCCATCTCGGGAACGCTACCCAGGAGATTCTTGTAGGCCTCGGCGGCCAGATGAGTCGCGTAGTCGTTTTGGCGGATGTTCTGCAGGAGAGCTTCAACGGAACGGCTGATGACGGCCTTGCCGGGTAGAGCATTCAGGCGCAGGCTCTCACGTGTCGCAACCAAGCAGTACGAAACAGGCTCGGCGAGGACGTATTCGATGAAAACTTCATCGGGACGCAGACGCGCTCGCAGCGCGCTCGCCGCGACCGGTTGAGAAGTACGCATCCATTTACGGCTATTGGCAGCCTCGGCTGGTGAGATGGACTGTTCGACTACCAGGATCCGATCGAGAATCTGCTGCCGCTGTGGTTTGTTCGTTGTTTTCTGGAGCGCCAGTTGCAGCGTGGAGATTTGTCTCGCCAGGGAGGAGGTGCCTCTGGCCAACATCGCGCTTGTGGTGGGGGCCAGCCTCAAGAGATCTGCCACCGACCGGCCGCGAGCACCTTCAATGACGGAGAATGCTTCGGTCGCGCTCTTCAGGTCGCGCGCCGTGAGAAGGAAATGGCCGACGTAGAGCTCATCCATGACGGCAATCAGCGAACTTTTCGCGCTGGTGCTCGAAACGTTAGAGAGCATCCCATTCGCAATATCGGTTGCTTCCTGGAATGTATCGTCAGCTTGACGATACTGGCGTCGGGCAGCCTTGATTTCGGCGTAGGCCGCCAAATAGCGAGGCAGAGTGTAGCGATCACCGGCATTTCGGGTTGCCTCAATCCCGCCGGCCAAAGCCTGTTCGGCGGCATCCAACTGGCCACGCTCGCGATAGATATTGGACAACTCCAGTGCAGCCTGCGAGACCAGGCGGCGGGCGTCGACTTTGTTGGCTAGCTCGAATGCCTGCTGAAGCTGGTCAATAGCAGTACTCTGGCGGTTGGCCTTTAGTGAGAGCCTCGCCATCTGGATCAATAGATCGGCTTGATATCCGTAGCTTTGGCGCTCGACCGCAGCATTCAGCACGCTCTGTAAGATCTTGGTTGCTTCCGGCTCCTGGCCTGCAGCAGCCAGGGCGCGCGCCTTCTCTGTGTATGTCATGACTGGATCCGCCAAATCCGGAGTGGATGCCACGACCTTCAGCGCGCGGTCCAGATATTCGAGCGCCTGCTCAGGGCGTCCGAACTCCGTTAAGCCACTTCCGATCAATGTCAGGTATCGAATCTGTCCCCCAATATCGCCGCTCTTGATCGCATGGGACAGCGCATTGCCGATGCTCATGACTGCGCCGGAGTGATCGCCCTGCAGGAAGCTGATAATACCCAGCTCGCCCGTCGCGCGTGCTTCCCAATCTGGGTCCTTTAGGGATTTCGCCAACGACAGTGCCTCGGTCCAGTCCTCCTGTGCCAGACCATCATCGAAGTCCATATCCACGTCACCCTTCACGACGAGACAGCGGAGCTTCAGCTTGGTGTCGTTCTGAACGATCGGGGTACCGAGATAATCGGAGAGAGTTTGAGAGACCTCAATGAGCGGCAACTGCGGAAGGCGGCCTCTGATGGCGCTGATCCTGGAGTATAAGGCATTCCTCTCGTCGCCGGCCGCGGAAAACATCTCGCTCCGCTCTTGAAAATAGCGGCTCAGCTCTCGACCAGTTCTTCAGCCAAGCCAAACGGTCGGCCTCGGCTAACAGATCCGCAGCGGTCTGGGCATGAGCGTTCCCAATCGCCGAAGCGAGGATGACCAACGCAATCGCGAGTCTGGTGATTTCATGAATCCCAGCCGTACGTTTTACTCCGGGCCGAGGCGAAGCTCGCGATTTGGTGGGCCAGTTGAGAGGCGACCCTGCCACTCGATTACCGCGAACTTGATGTCTCATGAAGAAGCAGCCCATCGTTCCTTCCTTATTAGTCCAAAACGACTGCGTACTCGCGCCAGGCGGAGGTTCCGCTGCGGATCGCCAAGACGTAATCCCCAGGTGGCAAGTTGCGGAGATCGACCGCGGCGGCAAGAGTCTCTGCCGCTCCATCCCATGCCGCGGTGCCTGTGGTGTTAACGACAGATTGACCGACCTGGTTTCGGAACTGCACAGAGTACAGGCCATCCTCCACGCCAACGGGAAGCTTGATGCTGAGATCGAGCTGTGCTCGCCTCAGATGTGGGGCGAATGGCTCATCGGGCGACTGTTTTCGGTCAGACCTCTCCGCCGTCCTGTTCCGGAAATCGAGCACCGCCTTGAGGGCTGTCGGGGTCTGTTGTGCAACAGTCTCATTTCGAGGCCGTGTTGGCGTCGCAAAGCGCCAAATGAGCCCCGTGAGCAGCAAACCCAATACGCAACATAATGCCGTTCCGCCGACGAGACGCCGTCGTGATCTCCGGCGAATAGCGTGGTACTCGAGGAAGCAGGGTGAACATGTCGCGATGTGGTCGACGATATCCTCGGCCTCAGGGAACTTCAGATGTCGCCCCGCGATTGATTTGAGGGCTTCCGATCCGGGACAACCGAGGCGCTCTGGGTTCGGAAAGCCCGATCTGACGTATTCGGACGGCAAGCTCTAGGATCTTCCGCTCTTCGCGGCGGGTGAACTGGTTAGGGGCGGCCTTCTGGTTCATCATTCCGGATCCTTACCTTTTCGTCGCTTCGCCTGGTTCTCAAGGAGCGTCTCGTAGGCCTTCTGAACGCCGTAGTAAAACCTTGATTTTGCTTGCTCTACCGTGATTCCTGCGAGCCGCGCAGTCTCTTTCCAGGAAAACCCTAGCGTGCGGAAGTTGAGCATGTGCTTTATCTGGTGAGGAAGATAGGAAACGAGGAAGTCCAGAGCCAACTTCGTTTCCATCGCCGCAACCCAATCCGGCGCTCTGGGCTGGTGGTTTTCCTCGAGTTCGTAAAGGAGACCCTCGTACGCCAACCGACTGTCTCTCAAGAGTTGGGAGCGCACGCAGTGGTGGAACGCCGTAATCAAGTATCCGCTTAGGTTGCGTTCCACTTCCGGCTCGTCGCGAAGCCGAGCAGACACCTCCATCGCGACTTGCTCCAGAAGTTCTGCGGCGCGCGCGCCATCGTGCAACTCGATTTCAACGTGTCGATATGCCCACGGCCAAAGCTTCCGCGAGGCTTCGAGGAGGCGTGCATCAAGTGGACTGCCGCGCCTATCCTGCGGCCGGATCCAGAATTCTGGTATCCGGTCGGAGCCTCGGTCCCGTTTCCTCCGCTGTGCCTCTCCCATCGCTTTGGCCCGTGCGAACAGTCGTCGGCAGAGGGTTGAACATGGATGAAATCGAACGCGAGCATCCCCTCTACCTAAATAAGCCATGGACGCGGCAAAAAGTCAGAAAGATTTTGCGAAATTTAGCTCTCCGAGGCGTTTATCAGGCTAGTTTCCGTACGGTTGAGTACGATTTGTCGCCTGTAAACCAAGAAGACGATACGGGCCAAGGACACCCTCGCAAACAAACAGCACACGACGCAACGCCTGCAGCGAACAGGGCCACCAGTCACGCGAGTCACGGCGGGAAGCCGTTTCGAGAGCGAGTCGTGAAATTGTCAAGCTGCATTCCGATCCGGCGACGGACATCTCTGTTCATCAGACGGCGGTGGTGAGTGTGATCAATTTCATGGTTCCAGGCAGATCCAAGTCTGACTTTCCTGGCCGCGAACTGCTTATTTCAGTAGAGAGCCAATCTGGCGAATGTCGAAACTCGGCGGCGGTTCGAGGGGCATCAAGCACTACAAGGCAGCACCAGCGGGCGGGGAACAATATGAAGGCAGGCCGGAGGAAGGGCCGGAAGGTTGGCAAGCCCAGGGGGAAAACTTGCCGCTGGACTGCGGAGTTGGATGACGTTCTGAAGATCGCCTGGGCACGTGGAGGTCTGCGCGCCGCGCGGCGGGCTATCCGGCAGCACCAACCACACGTGGTCCTGGTATTCGGTCAAGAAACGCGCGGCATGCGTTGGATTTGTGCCGGCGAAGAGCGCCGCGCTGGACGGACGCGGATGAGAACCACCTGCTCTGGTCCATCGACAGCAATGCGTCGCTGGCACTGATTGCGGAGCGGCTCGGCCGCACTGTTGCGGCTGTCCGGAAGCGGCTTCGGGATCTCGACTACACGGCAGAGAGTCTGGGCGGATTCAAAGTCAAGGATGTCGCCGACATGTTCGCGGTTCCACCTGCCAGGGTTCAATACTGGGTCGCCGAAAAGCTTCTCCTTACCAAAGGTGGCCGCATCACCGATAGTTCGGTGTCGAAGTTCCTCGCCGACCATCCGGAGAAAATTCCATTCGAGAGCCTGAGCGTGGACATGCAGAACTGGCTTCGCGAGATGGGATACCCGGACCGCACGGCCAAGCAGAAAGCGGCCGGAGCGGACAGCGAATGAGGTTTAGGCGCTTCGAACAACACAGTAGTCGTCGGCAGCTGCAAGCCATTCGGAGAACGACGGGTAGTACTTCGGACGAGCTTGGGACCACTCATCATGGCACCGCTGATTGTAATGAATGAGCCGTTGGTAACGAGGGTGGTGAACGACCTCGTAGCGCAGTGCCGCGTACCATCCTTCGGACCGCGCCGCGCTCGCGCCAGTTCGACTCGCCGGAACGAATGAGGCTATAGAAAAGAGATCGGATCCACAGAGGGCCACTGGCGCTGGATGTGTTCTCCCGGCGCATAGTCGCGCTCGCGGCAGGCGTCACCGAGCCAGGTAAGCTCGCGCGGGGAGAGATCCCGAAAAAGCGACGCCCGCGCCAGCAGTTCTTCGTACATCTCGCGGCCTCCCTCGCATGCTCTCGCAGTTCCCATGTGAGCCCCTGAGGGCGATTACCCTCAGGCGGGAGAGGCCACCACCTTCCTCTGCCCGCCTGAGGGACGCTCCTTCCAGACCTGGGTTGATTGCAACATGCGCTCGCCTATTGCGGCTCTGACTAGGCGTAGACCGACCAGTCGAGGCTGGCGATGTGATTGCCACTGATCGTGAAGACGTGCATGCAGCGCCCACCTACCTGCCCCGCGAAGTCGACCTCTTCATAGGAATTCAGGACGTTTGGCGACAACAGATATCCAGCGTCTTGTTTCCATTGCGCCACGCCCTTCTGCGAGACGATGGGGCAGAGTTTGACATAGAAGCCAGTGATGGCGGCGATGCTGTGGAACTGCTGCTCGCCGAAGGATCCACCGGGTCCGAACGGCCCGCCCGGCGCGAATGGCCCACCCGTCAGCCTCACAGTGGCATTCGACGTGTAGACCGATGAGAGCGCGCCAAAATCACATGTGCCACTCTTCATCCCCGCGTTGAGGATGCCCAGATACTTATCCACGATGGTCTGAGCGTGGTGAGGACTCACCTGTGGTTCTGCCGACACCGTCCGCGCCTGATACACCATGCCGACGACGATACCCACGGCAAGCGCGACGACTACGAGAACGACAAGCAGACTGCGACGAGGGATACTCGATGTCATAGCAGTGTTTCCCTTTCGGTCGCACGATGCGACCTGAATATATCCGCGAACGCGCTCCCCGTCCGCACTCGCCACTGTAGGGTGGAATCATGTCAAGCGCGGAAGGGGTGGTGCGCCTGAAGGCCGCTGCCTTCTGACGACCAGCGTAGTAAAGCGGCAGGTCATAACTGCGAAATACCCATCTGAAAACTTCACGGTTTCTTCATAATGAATGATCGCGGCTGCGTAAGATCACCATCTGGATAGAGCTGGTAGCAGAGGAAGTAGATGCAGCCTGTCAGCCTGTGGTAAGCTGCGCGAGATAGGTGTTTTGATGGAGCATTCCCCCTGTATTTTTGCTGCCGAGGTGTTATATTTACGCCCTTTCGCAGTGAGAGACGCCCCATGATGCCGCCAGACGACCTCGACCAGTTGCCATTTGGCTCGGTATTGCAGTATTTTCGGCGCGCCGCGTTGCTGACGCAGGACGACCTGGCGCGTCAGGTAGGCTACCAGCCGACGCTCATCAGCATGATCGAGCGCGGCCAGCGCTTCGTCAAACGCGAGATCGCCGAGGATTTCGCCACTGCGCTGGGGCTATTGCCCGAAGAGCGCGGAGCCTTGCCGGTCGCCCATACCCGCCCGCGCGCAGATTTCAAATTGGATCGCGTCCGAAGAGTTAGCCGCCGAATTTGAACAACTAGCGCAGCTCCTTCCTCGCGACAAGCAGCCTTTGGAAATTAGCGCTCGCAAGTCCAGAAGGATCTTTAGCAATCCATCGGTTCGCGATGAGGAAGCATCCGGGCATTACGCGGAGATGTTTCCATCTGAAAAACTTTATGCAAAACACCCCATCCCGGTCGACGAAAGCAAGCCACAGCAAGATACGTTTCCAACTCCTGTCAATTCCAACCCCGATGATTCGGCGCTCCGCGCCACTGCGAAAATCTCAACGGGCGGTCTTCCTCAAACCCTCAGCTTGCCTCAAGTGGAGACCGCCTCCGACGTGGTCGCGCCCAGCGCATCTAATGCTCGAGTCGCCGAAATTGGATGGCAAGCTCGCACAGACGAAATCAAGTCGTCTGCGGAAGGTGCCGGGGACTCAGCTTCGCATCCCTATATTTTTGATCTGTCCGGATTGCAGGTGGCCGCACTGGTGTTCTTGTTCGCTGTGATCGGTTTAATCATTGGAATTGCGGCAACCAAAGCGAGTCTTGATGTCTTGGCTTCCTTGAGACGCGGCCCGTTCGCAATGCAACCGCGGTTGCAATCACAAAGTCCACACACTCAATCCCTCAGTGGGCCCCCATCCGATTCAGCTTCCAGCGTAGCGCCAACCGAAACATCTTCAGCACAGGCGAACCGTTCCTCAGTTGACGTCGATAGTTCCGCGAGGGCCAACACGGTTAGCGGCACCAGACCTCTCGAAGAAACAGCCAAAAAAGGCACCCGGGACTCTAAACCGTCGGTGGCAGTGCCCTCGAAAGATTCAGATTCATCTACGACAGTAGAACCTGAACCAACCGCTGATCCCGAAGAGCGTCCGAACCGCAACGACTTAACCGGGCTAATTGCCCGAAGCGCCCCGCCACCGGTGAGTGCCAAACACGCACATTCGGCGGTAGCTGTTGGCTCAATATATGGCGCGCCAAGAAACCGTACCCTTCTCACCACAAAACCTACGACGGCTGCGGCGCTGAAATCGTCGCCTCCAGCAGCGAGCCTCAAATATGCTTATCCAGCTGTGGCTGTCGGCCCCACACGTAACGCGTCAGGAAATCGTGCTCTTCTGACCGCAAAACGTGCTACGGGCACAACGCCGAAACCATCACCGCCGGCGGCGACTTCCAAACGCCCCAATTCGGCCGTGGCTGACAGCCGAAGAAACACCGCGCCAGGAAATCCCGCGTCGCACACCGCAAAACCTGCGGCGGCCGAGGTGCCGAAACCTTCAGTGGTGGGTACTAAACACGATCATCCAGCCGTGGCTGGCGGCCCAAGAAATACCGCCGCAGGAAATCCCGCGTCGCACACCGCAAAACCTGCGGCGGGCGAGGCGCCGAAATCTTCAGCGGTGGGTACGAAACACGATCATCCAGCCGTGGCTGAAAGGCCGAAAGGTGCCGCGCCGGTAAATCCCACCCGTCCCACGGCGAGACCTGCTGTTCCCGCAGCGCCAAACCCACCGGCACCCGTGAATTCCGAACCCGCACATCCAGCTGTGGCTGGGGGTCCGAAAGACGCCGCCCCAAGAAAACCCGTCCCTCCCGCTGCGAAACCTGCTGCCCCCGCAGCGCCAAACCCACCGGCACCCGCGAATTCCGAACCCGCACATCCAGCTGTGGCTGGGGGTCCGAAAGACGCCGCCCCAAGAAAACCCGTCCCTCCCGTTGCGAAACCTGCTGCCCCTGCAGCGCCGAATCCACCGGCACCCGTGAATTCCGAACCCGCGCATCCAGCTGTGGCTGGGGGTCCGAAAGACGCCGCCCCGGGAAATCCTGCCCCTCTTACAGCGAAACCACCCACATCCGTCGAGCCGAATCGGGCGGTACCTGGCTACAATGTCACCGTCCCATCCAAAGGCAGCAAGCCGGTGGAGGTGGTTTTCCCGCAACAAGAGATCGCCTTCTCGTCGTCGCTTGCGATTACCACGCAGCTTTCTATTTTTGTTCCTCCTGAGTCTGGACCTGCAGCGGCTCAATCCCCTCAATTGCAAGCTGGCAAGCTTGTCTTCTATGTTTTGCCTCGCAATCCGCGGCCGGGGGATCGATACGGAGCCGAAGAAACTGTAAAGGTCCGCGCCACCATCGGGCAGCAAGGTCTAGTGACGGAAATCAGGCCTGTGAGTGGCCCGATCTTTTTACTGTCTTCTACAATAAGCGCTGTTCGCCTATGGCGCTACAAACCCACTCTACTGAATGGAACGCCTATCGAAACTAACCAGGACGTCACTATAACATTCAAGCTGGCGCGGTAAATCAGGAGGCCGCTCGGAATTCGTTGCATAACTGGTGGTCCAGCTGATTTAGTTATTCTTCGGAGCCTAGGCGGAAGGACTAAAACCGACCGCGCGGCCTTTACTGTGCGGTGTGATTCCGAGTGCCACCTGCCTGCAGATGTATCTACCGATTGAGTTAAACGAGATTGTCGGAAAAGGGGTGATCAAAAGACGATTTCACTAACGTGACGGCGACTTTGCACTGACAGCGTTCGATTGGACGGTACGAGGTGAAGCAAAATTAGCCGATGGAACAAAGGTTGTATACGGCTTTGGGTTCAAACCTTTAGAAGGAAAGCCAACCAGTCTTTTTCGCAAGGGCTGAAAGCTCATCGGTACGTGTGACCTGCGAATCTACTGAATCTCGGTAGGTGTTGATAAATCCTCTTATCACCACCTATCTCGTTTTGAGATAGATGGTGATAATCCCTGATGGCATAACGAAGTCGGCCTCCGAACGGTTCGAGTAAACTTTGCGGTGATCACCCGGCAAAGCTCGAAACCGAGGAGGCCGAGATGCGGATTATAGGCGTGGACTTACATACGCGACAACAGACGGTTGCGATGGTGAACGTCGAGACGGGCGAGATTGTCGAGAAGACTTTGCGGCAGACATGTTCGCGACATCCTTTCGGAAACGCCTCTGTTTTCTCACAAAAACCGGACTAAACTCGATCATGTGGACTTGGCGAGCTTAGCTGGCGCATTGCTCTCATAACAAAAGGCACGCGGATCCATTCACTTCCGCTTGACGCTCGCACTTCTCGCTCGCTCCGATTCGTCTGTCTCGCTGGTCTTGCCTTCCCGGACACATCGATCAAGCAGAAACTCGATCTGTTTGTTCAGTGACCGGTGCTCGCGCTCAGCAAGCTCGATTAATTTCGCTTTGAGTTTGGCCGGAATGCGCAGAAGCACGCGGGCTCTTGAGTCGCTCATCTGGCTGGACATGGTATCACCAAATCAATTTTCCCCACTTGACAGAAGCGGTCATAGTGATATCATTATGTATGCACTACGGAGTCACACAAAAGGAGCAGTCTCCATGCAAAAAACAACTGAGCCTACCCTAATACGTCAGAATGTCCGCCTAGTCAAACAGCTTTATCCCGAACTAGCCGGACAAGATCTTCGCCGCTTGCGCGATCTGACGCAAGCGCATCTTCTTTCAGTCGCACAGGGCGAAATTTCATTCATCGATGGAAAGTGGTACGTGACACACGCAGGCCTGCTCCGAATTGCGCTTCGGGCGCGATGCTTTGGAATCCGTACTGTGCTGCAGGAGCGACAGTCCGACCCTCTCGCGGGCCGCTGGGTATTTCGCGCAACGGTTTTCAAATCTCCCCGCTCGAAAGGCTTCGTTGGTTATGGCGACGCCGATCCATCCAACACATCTCCATTCGTCCGCGGCGCCGAGATGCGAATCGCCGAGACAAGGGCAGTCAACCGGGCCCTCCGAAAGGCCTATGGAATCGGCCTCTGCAGCGTGGAAGAGCTCGGTTGGCTCTCAAGTCCAAAACCGTCTGTCGCTTCGAACCCGCAACCGAACGGTCATTTCGCATCGAACGGCTCTGGCAATGGCCAGCCGCGATTGCGTGATCAGCTGTGCCTGCTAATTCGCCAGCACAACCTCGATCCCACACTCGTGAAAGCGTACGCCGCGGATTTCTGCGGTACGGCGACATTGAAAGATGCCAGTCGCGATCTGGTCGAATCGTTCATCACCCAGCTCGCGGCCTCGGCGCAACAGGATCGAGACGCACTCGTCTGCAAACTGAACTCGTATGCCCAAACTGTGGAGGCAAATCCATGAAGCGACACATACCCGGTCTCCATTCACGACAGCAGGATCGCGAAAATCTTCTCGAGGGGCTGTTCCTCGTTCGAGTCGATTCGGCTTCCTATCGCTGGCATCCACAAAAACCATTCTTGTCTGTGCGGTTCGTTGTTCTCGAGCCCGAACCGTATACAGGACATTCACTTTCCGGCCGGCTGTACTGTACCGAACGAGCGCTATGGAAGTTGAATTGGTTTTTGCGCGATTTCGGCTATGACTCCGACCTGCTCAATCAGGATCAGGTGGATGAAAAAGCAGTCCTGGACCTTCGCGGAGTCGTTCGCACATCTCATGTCACGCTGAACGGTCGGTCGTTCCAAAACTTCGAAGCCTTTGCTCCCGCAACAGAGTGGGAAGAACTTTCCTGCGAAGCAGTCAGCGCGAAACAACCGCAAAGGAGCAGCGATGATCTTTAGCCACACGCAGATCAGCCAGTATCTTCGCTGTCCCAAAAGCTACCGCTATCGCTATCTCGACGGTTGGCGAGAAAAGGAAACGCGCGCTGCGATGGCGTTTGGTCGTTGCTTCGAGCGGGCTCTTGCGGCCTACTTCTCCGGCGGGGACTGTTCGGCTGCGCTATTCAAGGAATGGGGAGCCTTCCGTGACACGCCGTTCGAGTACAAGAAAGGAGAGTCCTGGGATCGCCTCGTCCATCAAGGCGTTCACTTGCTACAGAAATTCGCTCAGGACGATCGCGTGAAGATTCACCGTCCGCTGGAGAATCTGCAGGTGAAAATAACTCGAGGTCTCCCGGGCGAAAACGAATTCATCTCATATATCGACGCCATTGGCGAGCTCGACGGAAAACAGTGTCTAATCGACTGGAAAACTACAGCGAGCCGCTACCCAGATGAGCCGGAGGGGTTGCTGTCACTTGATCCGCAGATGATCTGCTATTCCTGGATCAGCGGAATTCAGGATGTCGCGCTCGTCGTCTTCGTTCGAAAAAGTGTTCCTGAGATTCAGTATCTGAAAACATCAATTACGGACGAGCAGCGAAGCGAATACGCTCGGCTCGTCGAGACAACGGTTAAGCAAATTGAGTCAGGCCAGTTCCCTTCGCACAGCGGCATCCGGTTCCCTCAAAACGGTTGTGTCGGCTGTTCGTCATCTGGGTCTCTGTCTCGACAGCCAGGAATTGATCACTGCGAACCTAATCCGAAAGCCAGGAGCGAGCAACCTTGATTGGCTGGACGAACTTGTGGATTGACGGTCGGACAATCGTGTCTCCCGAACTCAATCGCCGCCGCGCCCTGATCGTTCTCGAGAAGATCGACGAGATCCTGGCTTGGGAGCAAACGAAGGAGCACGAACGAGACGAGCGATTCGTCGAACTCGGTCAGCATCTCTGCGAGGTGCGATCCGGGCAATACTGGAGGCTCGAAAATCTCAAATCGTTCGACGAATTTCTCGAAAAGCGTTTCCCGGAATCGCGCAGGAAAGCTTACTACCTGCTTGCGATCCACGAACACCTGACACGAGTACCGAAGCAACAACTTCGAGAAGTGGGATGGACGAAGGCGAGAGAACTCGTGAAAGTAGCGCGCCGCGACGGGGCCGAATTCGATTGTGCACCCTGGGTGCACAAGGCGAAGGAGCTACCGAAGGAAGAATTCAAACGCGAAGTAGACCGCTATCTGACCGGCAAGGAAACCGAGCCTTGGGAGATTATTTATTTCAAGCTCTACAAGGGCCAGTTGTCAGTCGTCGAGCGTGCGCTTGAAATCGCGGCCCTCATGCTCGGCAGCGACAAATCTCGCGGCTATTCGCTCGAAATGATCTGCGCTGATTTTCTGGCGGGTGCTGCTTTGGAAAGCGACAGCGGCGAACGAGGTATCGAGCCATCGGCGTCCGTCGATTGCCCTACAGTGGACGCTGGGCAATCCACGTGCATGGAAGGCACGACATGAGCGAATCCGTTTCGCAAAAGCCGCGTCGGGTCCGACTGGTACCCGCCATCTACGCGAGGTTGCGGGAAACAATCTTGGCGCGCGACGGATGGAGCTGTCAGATCTGCGGCGGCCGCAAGCATCTCGATGTCCATCACATGAAACGGCGAGGGGCGCTCGGCGATGATTCGGAGACCAACCTGATCACGCTTTGCCGAAAATGCCATCAGCATGTGCACGGCCCCGCCAGCGAGATCTCGAAGATTTGATTTTGCTCCTCCTCCAGCTGCGCGGTCGGAATCACGGTGAGATCCGGTTCCGTCAAATTGGCTAGCGCGGAGCGGGAAACACTGATCCCAACTCTTCCCCGAAATCGTTCTCCTTCCAGGCCAAGGAAACACGGTAGAATTTCTGAGGGCTTCGAATCGGCGAGTGAACTAATCGTCTCAGGAAACCGGAGCCGGTTCAGAGATGCAATGCGTCCGCCTTTTTGTACTCATGTCGAACCTGCTCAATAGCGAGAGTGAACTGAATGAACGAAGTACATCGAAGCGCGCCGGCTGCTGATGCCGAGGCAACACGCCGGAGCCAGGAAGTTGCGGGGCGGCCGAGCGCCCTTCTAAATATTGTTGTGTTGATCGTCGCACTCTTGATCGGCTGCGTCGCGATGGAAGTGGCGCTGCGAGTGATTTTCGCTCACAGCCTGGATTTCTCGATGGAGATGTGGAAGTACGCGGTGCAACTGAAGCGCCCGGTGGCGAATCCGCAACTGAGCTTTGCGCATGCTCCGAACCGTTCTGCGTTTCTGATGGGCGTGCCGGTTTCGATCAATTCCGAGGGGCTGCGGGATCGAGAGTTCTCGCTCGAAAAGCCGCCGGGGGTTTACCGCGTGATGATGCTGGGCGATTCGACCACGTTTGGGTGGGGCGTCCGGCAGGAGGACACCGCGGCAAAATTTCTCGAGCGAAAGCTGAACGAGCATTTGCCGCAGGGTTACATCCGGGCGGAAGTGATGAATACCGGCGTCGGGAACTACGGCACAGTTCAGGAAGTGACCTACTACGAAACGATCGGTTACAAATATCACCCGGACCTCGTCGTACTGGTTTTTTTTATCAACGACCCCGAACCAGTGCCGGTGGAAAAGAAAAGCTTCTTGATCGATCGCTCGTATCTCATTGCTTTCGCAACCAATCGTTTCGATGGAGTGCTTCGGCACGCGGGAGTGCGGCCGGACTGGAAGGCATATTACGCGTCGCTTTACGACGACGAACGACCCGGATTTCAAGCGTGCAAGGAAGCGCTCGTAAGTCTCGCGAATTCAACCCGCACGCGTGGGACGAATCTCCTGGTGGCGATTCTCCCCGAGCTACACCAGATTAACGGTGACACCTATCCCTTCAAAGCTGCGCATCGAAAAATCGAGAATCTGATGGGTTCGCAGAATGTTCCAGTAATCGAACTCATAGACGGACTGAAAGATCGTGGCGCGGAAGAAACACTGTGGGTCACGGCCCTCGATGACCATCCGAATGCCAAGGCAAATGATTTGATTTCCGAGCAATTGAAGCAGTGGGTTTTAGAAAACGCAAACAGATCGCGCTCGAACTAGCGGCACCGGGCCATGGAAGCAGGGATTGTTCAGAACGGGCTGACGAAGAGCAATTGAGGCGAGGCGCGATTCTCAAGCCTGTCACTTCTGGCCCTGTGCTACGGCGTAATGCTGAGGGTTACGTTCGCCGTTTGCGCTAGCGTACCGGAAGCGGCCTTCACTGTTAGCTGCGAAGTTTGACCGCTCGGCGTACTGGTGACACCCGCGCAACCGCTGAGAATGCCTCCCGTGAGAAGCACCAGCGCGACGGCCATGGCTACGGCACCATACCGCTTCAGTAGAGGATTCGAGCGGCTCAGAACCTGTGAGCACAGCCAACCGAGCAACGCAATCATCCACAATGCAAGTAAAGGCTGCATCGTCCGTCCACCAGGAACGCTGGGGCGGGAGTTAGCCTGGAAGCCTCCATTCGTAATGGTTAGCGTGCTCGGTACGGCCTTACCGTTCGGCGTGACCGTGGTCGGATTGAAGGAGGCTGTCGCGCCGGCCGGAAGTCCCGAGATGCTGAGCACTACTGGACTGGCGAATCCATTCGCGGTCGGCGTGATGGTGATTTGAACCGTTGCAGGCTGTCCGGTGGTAAGAGAGGCGTCCGACGGCACACTTATCGAGTAACCGTCCACGGTGAAAACGGAAGCGGGCGACGTGCCGCCACCGGGGGCTGGATTTGTGACCGCAACGTCCACGTTGCCTGCAGTTGCCACATCGCTCGCCGGAATGGCTGCCGAGATCTTGGTCGCACTTACGAACGTCGTCGACTCCGCCTTGCCATTGAAATTGACAACTGACTTTGACTGGAAGTTTGCACCGTTCACGGTCAGGGTGAAAGCAGCGCCACCCGCAATGTGGGTCGTTCCCAGGCTCGAAATCGTCGGAGCCGGATTATCCGAGCTGCCAATCGTGAATACCTTCGGGGATGACGCGCCAGTGGTGGGCGCAGGGTTCGTAACGCTCACGTTTGCCGAGCCTGCCGTGTCGATATCCGATGCGAGGATCGCGGCCGTAACGGACGTGCTGCTCACGAATGTCGTGGTCCGGTTCGCCCCGTTGAATTGCACGGTGGCGCCGTTCACAAATTGGCTGCCGGTGACGGTCAACGTGAATGCGGCCGATCCAGCCGTCGCGCTCGAAGGAGATAGAGAAGAAACCGTAGGCGGCGCGTTGTTGATTGTAAAGGATGCCGCGCTGGACGTTCCCCCGCCTGGCGCAGGGTTCGTAACGGTGACGTTCGGCGTGCCGGCAGTCAATATATCCGAAGTCGCGATGGCCGCAGTCAATTGGCTCGCACTCTTGAAAGTGGTCGTTTTGGTTGATCCGTTGAACTTGACGACCGAGCCCGACACGAAGCCCGAGCCATTCACGGTCAAGGTGAAGGCGGCTCCGCCGGCGGTTGTGCTGGTGGGGGAGAGCGACGTGATCCCGACCGTGGGATTGTTGATCGTGAATTGCACATTGGCAGAAGCGCCGCCGCCGGGAGCTGGATTCGTCACGGAAACGTTCGCCGTTCCCGCTGTCGCAATATCAGCAGCGGCGATGGCCGCGGTCAACTGGGTTGCGCTCTGGAATGTCGTTGTCTTGGAGACGCCGTTGAACTTCACGATTGACGTCGAAAGGAAGCCCGTGCCATTCACGGTTAACGTGAATCCGGCGCCGCCTTCCGTAGCACTCGTCGGCGAGATGGATGTCGCTGCCGGAGCGGGATTATTGACAGAGAAAACTTGAGCTCCCGACGTCCCTCCGCCCGGTGCTGGGTTTTTCACGCTAACGTTCAGCGCGCCGGCGGTGAGAAGGTCGGCCGCAGCGATTGCCGCAGTCAATTGAGTTGCGCTCTTGAACGTGGTGGCCTTTGCAATTCCGTTGAAGTTCACGACCGACGTGTTGACAAAGCCCGAGCCATTCACGGTCAGCGTGAAGGCTGCTCCGCCTGCTGCTGCACTCGTTGGAGCGATCGATGACGCAGTAGGTGCCGGATTGTTAATCGTGAAAGTCTGGGCACTCGAACTACCGCCGCCCGGATTCGACACGGTTACGTTTGCTGTTCCGCCGGTTCCGATATCCGCCGCCGGGATGGTCGCGATGATCTGAGTGCCGGTAATCGACGACGGCGTGATCGAAGGATTGGAGCCGAAGTTCACCGTAGCGCCACTGAGAAAACCAGAACCATTCACCGTCAATGTGAAGGCTCCTCCGCCCGCGGATGCGCTGGCGGGAGAGAGTGACGTGATGGCCACATTCGGATTGCTGATCGCGAATTGAATGTTGGCAGACGTACCGCCACCCGGAGCCGGATTGGTGACTGTCACGGTTGCAGTGCCGACCGCCGCGATGTCCGCCGCGGCGATTGCTGCCGTCAGCTGAGTCGCACTGCCGAAAGTCGTCGCTTTGGAAGCCCCATTGAACTTGACGACGGAGGTCGAAACGAATCCCGTACCGTTCACCGTCAGATTGAATGCCGCGCCGCCGGCGGAGGCGCTAGCAGGCGCGGTCGACATCGCGGTTGGTGCAGGATTATTGATCGTGAAAGATTGCGTGCTCGACGTGCCCCCACTGGGAGCTGGATTGGTCACCGAGACGTTCGCTGTGCCTGCGGCAGCGATATCGGATGCGGGCACGGTCGCAATGATTTGCGTGCTTGTCGTCGATGATGGCGTAATCGCGGGATTCGCGCCGAAATTTACGGTCGCTCCGGAGATGAATCCGGAACCGTTCAGTGTAAGTGTGAACGCCGCTCCACCCGCTATCGTGCTCGTTGGAGCTATAGAGGATAGCGTCAGCGGGGTATTTGTAACTGCGAAAGCGACCGAAGCGGTCGACCCGCCACCAGGCGCTGGACTCGTCACCGTCACGGGAAATGTCCCGGCCACCGCAATGTCGGACGCAAGAATTGAAGCAGTAAGTTTGGTCGCGCTTACAAACGTGGTGGCCTTCACGGCGCCATTGAAATTTACATTTGATCCGTTCACGAAGTTGGCGCCGTTCACGGTGAGCGTGAATCCGGAACCGCCGAGCGCAGCGCTAGCCGGTGAGATCGTGGTGATTGACGGAGCCGGATTGTTGACTGTGAAGCTCTGCGCGCCCGTGGTCCCGCCACCAGGCGTCGGATTCGTGACCGTGACATTCAGAGAGCCCGCTGCCGCCAGTTGGCCTGCCGGAATCGCAATCGTGAGCGTATTGCCGCCGTTCGAAACGACGCCACCGGTGTTGGCGTTACCGCCAAAATTCACGACGGAGGATGAAATAAAGTTCGTTCCGTTCAGGGTGAGCGAAACGCCCTGGCCAAGTGCACCGCTCGTGGGCGAGATTGACGCAAGAGTTGGCGCGGGATTGGCTGCGCTTGAAATTGTGAACGTAAAGTTCGAGGTGGTGCCTCCGCCCGGCGCTGGATTCGTCACGGTGACGTTTGAATTTCCCGATGCCGCAATATCCGAAGCCGGGATTGTGGCCGTCAATTGGGAGGCGCTGACGAAGGTGGTTGCCTTGGCATTTCCGTTGAAGTTCACGACCGAAGCCTGAATAAATCCTGAGCCGTTCACGGTCAATGTGAACGCCGGCCCGCCAGCGGCCACCGTGGTTGGATTGAGTGAAGCGATACTCGGAACGGGGTTATTGGCAGCCCCGCCGCCAGGAGCTCCGAGGTTTGCCGAAGCATCATCAATCACCAGGACCCAATCGTTTCCGTCGGGCGCTGTGAAACTTTGCGATCCGCTGTTTGGAAATGTTCCGATGAGTGTTGCCGCTCCCGTTTGCGGGTTGTACCACCAGGCGATTGCGGTTGAGGTTGCTGAGGTGATCGCCGACATGTTGATCGTCTTCGCTGTTGCGTTGCCGTTCGATAGATAGGCGATGATCGTTTGGCCATCGCTCGAACGGGCCGCAACCGAAAGCGTTGATCCGGAACCGAATCCTGCCGTCAGCCACGTATGAGTCGTATCGGGAGCCATGAGCCAATGCTCCCGCGACCGCATCAGCACACCAAGATTCTGCTGGCCTACAGAACCAGTAGAACCCAGTTGGCTCTGCCAGCTGGGGCTCGTCACGTCCGTCACTGCGGCGAGTTAAATGCTCCAGATAGCAGAATTGCCGAAGAATCTGCCGAGATAGCATCCTGACAAAACCTCCCAATAGCCCTCCTGTCGTACTTGAAAGCCTGTCATCGAATGCTCTAGCTCATACCAGTCCTCGCCCATAGACGACGGAATCGCGCCGGCTCGACGTGGACGTGTATGCTGCCTGGCATTCCGAGACAACATTCGCCTGGGCGGCGTAAACCCAATTAAGTCCATGAAGGTACGGAACGGACTGTCCATAAGGAAGGCATATGCCTCGACGTGGATTGCCGTCCTAGGTGTGGGTCTGACTGCATCCCCGGCAGGCTTCGAGGGTGATCAGAGTGGTTTGGGTCTGCTGCTTTCAGGCCATTTCCGATGTCAGCAAGCTTGCTGTAAACAGCGGACGTAGCCGGGGCAGATCTCCGCCAAGTACCCAAACGATATTCGGAGAGTTCTTATAACGATTTCCGAAAAATGTTCCGTAGGCGGTCATCGTGGCGTCGGATGACGCAAGCAGGCTGTTGTAGTAGTAACCGTGTCCAGCAAATTGCGGCGTGCTAATGAACGCTACGTTCATAAACGCAGTCATGCCGTACGCTTGAATACGCCCAAGTATGTGATCTACCTGCGCCCAGTACACCGTGTCGAAATTCGTAAAATCCGCGCCGTCGAAAGGAACATTCCCTTCAAAATTCTTCGGCGGGCTGGTCTGATCAGAGTTGTCGACGATAATAACCCATATCGCATTGATGCCCCGCGCCTGACGGTCTTGCAGGTAGGTCTCGATATCGGCGTTCGAGAGCTGCACCATGAGTGATTTGCGGTGCATCGCCAGTCAGAAAAACCGGATCTCCCGTGATCGTGTTAACGAGGTACTTACCATTTGAGCTGACGGTCACCATCTGGTTCGGAATCTGAGCGTGGACGGCCGAGCGGGGAACAGAGTATGAGAACGAAAAAAAGAAAGCGCTTCACGGTTCTCCCCAATTGAAAGCAATGAATTTTGAAACCTGAATCCGCCGTAATCCCAACTGAGTCGGCCAATCGGCCCCCGGTTAAGAAGTCCCGCAAAACGAACCCCAGTCAGTGGTTTTTGGTAGACGCTAGCTTCGTTCGACATATCGTGCGCGCTTAATACGACTCAATCCACTGTACTTTAGGACAGTCTTAGGACAGCCGGCCTCTAACCAATCAAGCAGGAAGTCTTGCGGCGTGCAATACGAGAACGATGCGATGTTGCTGACGTTCATCGCCCGTTTCGGGAAGCAACCTTCCGTCTCCGCACTTCACGGCTCTTGGCGACTTCTAAGGTCAACGAACGCTAGAGCAGGGAGATCTACGGCCCGCTCCGTTTCCTCTCCAAGGTTTAGATTTGATTTATGCTTGTTTGCGGAAACAACCTAGCCGCGTCGGCACCGCTCTCGAGCCTTGCGCGTAACGGTTTACTCAAAATACCTTCTGTCGATTCGTCCCTAAATCGAAACTCGAACTCTACCAGTTTTAACCGCAATGACCAATAGACTCGTCAGACCTATTTTGAGCGTTGCTATCGCTAGGCAGCCTTGCCCGTACTAGTAATCCTAGTCACCGTTTTTGGAGGGGCTGGGGAGGAAATCAGGTGTCGTCGCCGAATCGTCGCATTTCAAATTGAACCGATTCACCATGTTAAGTTTCGCGCCGGTTGAGATGGGATGTGACGAAAATCGACGTGCGTGGATTTGAGGCGCACTGTCTATTTCTCTGGATCGGCTTCGATTACTGTCATCCCGCTCGCGAGCAAAATCTCTACAGTGGATGGATTGGAGGTGTTTGACCGAGCGTGCTGGCTGGCAACAGGGGCATCAATCGAGCTCGAAGACAAATTTGTAGTCTTTCGTGAGCTTTGGATCCTGATCTTCCTTCCGCAAGTAACAATTGCCAATCGCCAGCACTTCCATATCGGTGCCCATAAAACAGCGAAACGCGTCCTCCGGCGTTCCCACGATGGGCTCGCCGCGGACGTTGAAGCTGGTGTTAACAATCACGGGGCACCCTGTTCGCTGGTTGAATCGCTCGATGAGGGCGTGGTAGCGAGGATTGGTCTCTTTGTGTACAGTCTGGATGCGAGCTGAGTAGTCGACATGCGTAACTGCGGGGATGTCGCTTCGCGGCACATTGAGTTTTTCGATTCCGAACAGTTTTTGCTCGGCTTCGGTCATCGGCTTCCGGCGACTTTCCAAAACGTCAGCCACGATCAGCATGTAAGGGCTATCCTGATCAAGCTCAAACCATTCGCACACATGCTCGCGTAGTACGGAAGGAGCGAACGGGCGGAAGGATTCGCGATACTTCACTTTGAGGTTGAGCATCGACTGCATCTTGGGGGAACGAGCGTCGCCCAGAATCGAGCGGCCACCGAGTGCGCGCGGACCAAATTCCATTCGTCCTTGAAACCAGCCGACAGCTTTTTCTGCTTCGAGAGCGCCGGCGCACGCATCGAGCAATTCGTTGTCGTCGAGGACCGTGTATTTCGCTCCAGCGGCGCTCAGTCGCTGCTCAATATCTACTTGCGAGAATTCAGGGCCGAGGTAGGAGCCCTTCATTTGATCGCCACACCTGTTCACCTTGCGGGGCTGGTCCTTGAACAAGTGATAAGCGGCCAACGCAGCGCCCAGAGAGCCCCCGGCGTCACCCGCCGCAGGTTGAATCCAAATCCTCTCGAAATGGCCGTCGCGCACCAATCGCCCATTCGCGACGCAGTTAAGCGCCACCCCTCCCGCGAGACATAAATTTCTTGCGCCCGTCTCGGCTGCGAGGGCACGCGTCATTCGCAAGACGACTTCCTCCAATACGAACTGCACCGACGCAGCAAGGTCCATGTGCTTTTGCGTCAGAAGTTCTTCCGGCTTGCGCCGCGGCCCTTCGAAGAGCCTATCGAACTTGCTGTTGGTCATCGTTAAGCCAGTGCAGTAGTCAAAATAGTCCAGGTTTAGCCGGAAAGAGCCGTCGGCCTTTAGGTCGATGAGGTGATCGAGTATCGGCTTGGCGAATCGCGGAGAACCATAAGGGGCGAGGCCCATTACTTTGTACTCGCCCGAATTCACTTTAAAGCCAGTGTAATAGGTGAAGGCCGAATAGAGGAGGCCGAGAGAATGCGGAAAATGAATTTCCTTGATGATCTCCAACCGATTGCCGCTGCCGAGCGCGACGGAAGTCGTAGCCCACTCGCCTACGCCATCCATGGTGAGGATGAGCGCATTCTCGAAGGGTGAAGGATAAAATGCGCTCGCCGCATGGCTTTGGTGGTGCTCTGCAAATAGCAGGCGATGTTCCCAGTCGAACTCCGTGCTGAACTGCTTTAGTTCATCGTGCAGTAGACTTTTTTGAAACAGCTTTTCGCGCACCCAAAGCGGAATCGCCATCGAGAACGACCGCAACCCACGCGGGGCGAAGGCGACGTAGGTTTCGAGCAAGCGTTCAAACTTTAGAAATGGCTTGTCGTAGAACGCGACAAAGTCGACGTCGGAGAGGGCGACACGGTCCTGCTCGAGACAGTACGCTACTGCGTTCGAGGGAAACCGCGAATCGTGTTTCTTGCGTGTGAAACGCTCTTCTTGTGCGGCAGCGACGATTTCTCCGTCCCGCACGAGTGCCGCCGCACTGTCATGATAGAACGCAGAAATACCTAGAATTCGCATCCGTCGGCAGTCGCTAGAACAATGTGTAGATAAATGGGGCGATCGCGCTTCCTTGGGCAAACACCAGAAGCGCCCCGAGCGCCAACATCATTAAGAGAATCGGCAGCAGCCAATACTTTTTGCGCGTCCTTAAGAAAGCCCAGAAATCTTTCAAAAACGACATCATCAAATTCTCCTAAAATTGATTCGTCATGGTCTCAGGCGCCGGCCCAGGCGGCCGACGTTCAATCCAATAACTCCGCGCTTCGGGATCACGTGACCGGCGCAAAGGATCCTTCCCGAATAGTCGAAACAAAATTCCAGTTGGAGTTACAACCGCATAGAACAATACTGCCGTAATCACCGGACTGACAATCCGTCCCATGAGCAGCCCGAGCTTCGTCCAGTACTTGTTCAAGGGCCGCAGCCATACCGGTTTCAGGAGTCCGATGAGCAGGAACAATCCAGCCACAGGGAATGCCCACCATCGAATGGGATGGTGAGTTCGCAACGGAGAGAGAGCAACTAAAGCAAAGCAAACGGCGAAAACAATGCCAAAGGCACGGTCTGACGAACCCCGACCTTCTTGTTTTCGAGCGAAATCCTCGTGCAGATTATCGTGAATCACTTTAAGAGTATAAACCAGGCCTTATATAAAGTCCGGAAGTGGACTCCCGCCGTCTGAGTTCTCAAGCCTGCTTCCCGGCGATGGACCTAATTCGTCGGCTCTTACGATCAGCATTGACCCAAAAGATGCCACCCATCGCGAGTAACGCCGACAGAAGAACATTGGGTAGAGCAAAAGCACGACCGCTGACAGAAGTAACAATACTTCCAAACAGATCGGCGGCAACAGCACCGCGATCCCCAAGACATCGCTGTCACAACACTCCACGATGTGAGCCGTCTCGCGACCACTCCCAGTAAAACACCCGCCGGGACGAAAACGAGCGCGTAATAAATAAACGTGTAGCCTTCCAATTCGATCGTCTTGATGCATCGAATCAGTTGGGCGAGCGGTGTACCGGGGGTAAGCTCAAATACTCGAGGATCGCGCTTACCATTAATATAGAGCGAGAGATTAGAGCCATCGTAGGAAACCAGGATGTTACGAACCTCGTGAAGAACGAATACCTCCGGGATCGTCAAAGCAAGTTGGTCTCGCCGTATCGACAGAGGATTGCGGAACCAGAATACCAAGTTGCCGTCTTTTTGGCGCAAACTCATGTCCATCTGCCCATCCGCCTGTGAAATCGAAACGATCCGCCCATCGGAGCCCTCGACCTCCGCCGGGGCGCACACGATCTCCATGGAGAAACGATTTGCTTCCTGGAAGGCTTGCACCAGGGAAGGCACCGAGCTTTCGGAAGTCAGCCAAGAACTACCAGTCAGCGTGGGGTCTCGTTGGACTGACGTGTCGGGCGCGCTCGGCGTCCAAGTCAATGCGGGAAGAAATTTCTTCTGATCTTGATAAGGAGAGACCGCCGAGAACTCATACCTTGCGAGGGGGCTCGAAACGCCTTCGGCGCTTGCTCCTCCTGCAGAAATTATTTGGGCGAAGTTCCCCGGGAGCGCCAGATTCCAGAATTGAAGGCGGGACACCTGGCCCTTTCCACACTCTGTCGGAATGGCCAGTCGCATCATTCCCAACCAGCAACTGTGGATTAGGGACCCAATTGCTGAGTCGCGATTGCTTTTGAAGTGGAACAGACACAGCAAACCAAATCGCGAAATAAAAAGGAATCACCAATAATGCTCGACCTGGCGTAAGGTGCTGCTCCAGTCGGTACTCGACTATTGAGACGAATCTAAGGACTGGCCTGCTTAGCAATTCGGAAACGAAATACCCGACCATCCCGCCGGTTGTGTTTGTAAGCACATCCTCCCAACCGGAGTCACGCGTCGGAATATAGAGCTGGATGAATTCGATTCCATAAGAGAAAAGCGCGCTGGCGGCGATTACGGTTAGAAACGTTGCGCCTCTAGATTTTCCTTTGGCGCGAAGTTTTTGCGACAGGCCCCACCCGAAAGGAACAAACAGCAATACGTTCAAGAAAGCGTTGAACGCCCCACTGCTCTTCACTCCGCTAGCCAGAAGAAACGGAGATGAATTCCCCGACAAGGTCGCGTGAAAAGAGAATCGGAAAGGATAAAGCGTAAGGAAGAGGATGCCAGCAACAGAGAGCGCCAGAATTCGATTCGACCAACTGTAAGAAAGCTCTTCGAGTTGGAACTTAGGCGCCTGATTACTCATCGGTCTCCGTCGACGTTCCGGACCCAAGAAAGTTTAACATTTTGAGATGGGTTCCGCCGGACAGGGTGACTGGGCAATTCTGGTGGATCAACTCCAGTTCGAATTTGACACTAGGTCCCCTCCTAGAGTTCAAATCGCGTGATCAGATTTGACATCGTCTGGTATAGTAGCTGAGCTGTTCTTTTTCTATTGAAGCTATTCCAGGTTTTGTAGTAGTTCGTGGAAAGATGGCTATGCTTGATCGGCAGGGCCCGCGTACAACCCCCCTTCTGCGCGCGATTCGGTTCTCTAGCTTTCGCCATTCAAATAGATGGCGAACCATTTCTCTGCGGAGATCTTTGGGAATGGACCTCGGTTGACTCTTGCACCAGTTCGATCGCGCTGAAGTCGAAAGGGAGGAACTATGCAAGTTCGAGGGTCGAGAAAACAAGCCGGCAAGATTTTCATTCGAATTGTTACTCTTTTGCTTGTCGGCGGTACCCTCTGTGAAACAGCGGTTGCCACCAATTCGGTGCAAACGGTTTCGAAAGTATCGTCCGGTGCGAGCAGTACTTTGTCGCTTTCGTTTCCGGCTAATACAGTCGCCGGTAATCTCATCCTGGTCGGTTTTGATTTCGACTCCAATTCCACTCTTTCCTCTGTCACCGACTCGCAAGGTAATCTCTTCGCCGAAGTCGGTTCTCAATTAACTTCTCCCGGCGGTTCTCGCAGCCGCGTCTACTTCGCCAAAAACATCAAGGGGGGGGCCGATACCGTCACCGTCAACCTCTCCGCCAACTCCGCCTGGTTCGAGCTTTACGTCTCGGAATACTCCGGTGTGGATCCTGTTAATCCTATCGATGGCCAAGCGGGCTCTTCCGGTAGCGGCACCTCCGTCTCAAGCGGAAACGCGACGACGACTACGGCGGGCGATGTAATCTACGGCTACTGCGTGGCCGACTGGGCCTGCACGGTAGGTTCCGGATTTACGGCTCGCTCGACCTTCAACAACAATCTCATCGAGGACAAGACAGCCACCAGCCCAGGTAGCTACGCGGCGACAGGCTCCGCCACCAAAGGCTGGTCCATGCAGCTCATTGCGCTCAGGCCTTCTTCTACAGCGACGGACAATGTACCTCCCTCCGCCCCTTCGAATCTTTCGGCAACAGCAGTATCGCAGTCTCAGATCAATCTGTTATGGAGCACTTCCACGGATAACGTTGGAGTAACAGGATATCAAGTTTTCCGAAATGGTGCACAGGTCGGAACAACAACTACCACGTCGTTTACGGACACGAACCTAGCGCCCTCGTCCACATATTCATATAACGTGAAGGCATTTGACGCTGCCGGAAACGTTTCGGCACAATCAACCACCGCAATTGCAACAACTTCTCCGGCTGACACCACGCCCCCTTCCGTACCAACGAACTTAACAGGCTCGTCAACTGTTTCCACTCAAGTGAGTCTTTTTTGGGGCTCGTCGACGGACAATGTTGGGACAGCGGGATACCATGTTTTCCGGAACGGTAGCGAGGTGGGTACGACTTCAAACACCTCGTATGTCGATACCGGCCTCACCGCTTCGACCACCTACACTTATACGATCACCGCATTCGACGCTGTCGGGAATATGTCTACTCCGAGTAGTTCGATTGCGGTTACTACCGCGGGTGCCCAAGGCGGGTATCGACTTGAGATCAGCTCGAATGGTAAGTACCTTGTTAACTCGATCACGGGAGATCCGGTTTTTCTGACTGGCGATGCACCGCAAACACTCATGGTGCAGCTCTCGAACGCCGATATCGAGACCTACCTGCAAGACCGTCAAGCGCGGGGCATCAATGCGATATGGGTATATCCGATCGACAACTCTGATCAAACCAGCCCCCCCAAGAATTTTGAAGGGAATGTTCCCTTCGACGGCGCAGATTTTACGAATTTCGATACGGCGTACTGGGCCCAGGTAGATCACATACTTGGGCGTATTCAAGCTTACGGCATGACTGCGTTTATGAACGTAGCGTTCGTTAGCACACCGCAATACGGAACATGCTGCTATTACAACAGTATCTTGGCCGCGTCGGATGCAACGATGACCGCCTACGGAACATTTTTGGGAAATCGCTATAAGAACTCTCCGAACATCGTTTGGGTACTTGGCGGCGATGCCCCAGCTACGTCCGCTGTTTACAGCAAGCTCGCTGATATCGGAAATGGCCTGAAAGCAGCAGACCCAAACCACCTGATTACCCTCGAAGCCTGCCGCCTGTGTAGCCAGACCGCCACAGCAGGAAAACAATCCACGCTAGAGGCATACGCTTTCCTTTCCCAGAGCGTTCCTACCTTTATGGGCTTGAATTGGTCTTACGCCACGGAGGCCAATGTTGTCTCGGAATGCCAGGCAGCATACACGTCCGCGTCGAGCGGCGCGATTCCGTCGTTTATGGGTGAGGACTGGTATGAGCTACGAGCATTCGATGACAGGATTTCAAGTACGACAGGAGGGCTATTGGGAAGTGCTCTCCGGCTGCTACCTCGGTCGCTTGTTTGGGAACAATTCAATTTGGACTTTCAATTCTCCACACTCGGAGAATCCAGGAGTCACCGACATGGCAGAGCCAACTGGGCTTCAACTGGTTCGGTAGGCCAGCAGTATCTTGGGGCGCTGATGCGCTCGCGGGAGCACTGGCTGATGGCTCCCGATACGACTCATTCGGTACTGACGGCAGGATTTGGTTCTGGATCAACGTTATCGGTTGCGGCACGTTCGAGCGATGGACAAACGATCATCGCCTATCTTTCGAACGGCAACGCCACGGCCAAGACGATCAACATGTCGGCGATTACATCGGCATCCTCGACAGCCAGGCGTGGTGGTACAACCCGCAAACGGGAGCGGCAACGCTCATCGGAACATTTCCGAACAGCGGATCGCAAAGCTTTACAGCGCCGGACGGCAATGACTGGGTGCTCGTAATCGATGATGCTTCAGCAAATCTTCCGGCTCCTGGTAGCGCCAATATCTCCCAAAACTCTGGGCCTCTCGTCAACAACGCTGACATGTTCTCCGAGTACTTTGATGTCAGGCGCGTCGTCAAACTGCCAGCTCGATGCTGAACCAAAATGCGCCATCTGGCGGGGCCACGGTTACTCTCACGAGTAGCAACCCTGCCGCGCTTTCCGTTCCCGCTTCGGTGATGATTTCCTCGGGAGCATCAACGGGTACATTCCTTGCAGCTTCAGCAAACCCGACCACACCACAATCGGCCACCGTCACAGCCATGCTTAACGGGAGCTCTTCTTCCGTCACGCTCTCGTTGCAAGCGCCCGTGCTGCTCACTAACGTGGCTTGTACTCCTACGACTCTCACCTCTGGTGGAACTTCGACGTGCACAGTCACGCTAAATCAGCCATCGCCCTCTGGCGGCACTTCTGTCGGATTAACAAACAGCAACACGGCGGTTCTCTCTGTGCCTGCGTCCGTCACCGTCGCCTCGGGTGCGTCGTCGGCAACCTTTTCCGCCGCCGCGGCCGTCGTCACGGCCTCTCAATCGGCCATCGTAACAGCGTCGATCGGCACCAGTTCCCAATCGATCTCACTTACGATCCTATTTGCTGACAATGTTCCGCCGACTGTATCTGTCAGTTCGCCGACCGCGGGACAGACGGTTAGCGGCACGATCACGCTTTCGGCGAGCGCCTTCGACAATGTCGGCGTTGGCATGGGTCCAATTCAAGGTTGACGGCGCAAATGTTGGCCCGCAGATCTCCGCGTCGCCGTACAACTATTCACTTGTCACCACTTCGCTCACGAATGCGACGCACACAATTGCAGCTGTCGCGAGCGATCTCTCCGGCAACACAGCGACAAGCGCGACGATCAGCATTACGGTAAGTAACGCATCCAAGCCGATCGCGTCCGTCCAAATTGCCGCTAAGGCATCACCCGCTGCCAGCAGTACTTTGTCGCTCTCGTTTCCGGCCAATACGACCGCCGGTAATCTCATCCTGGTCAGTTTTGATTTCGATTCCAATGCCACTCTTTCTTCCGTCTCTGATTCGCAAGGTAATCTCTTCACAGAAGTGGGCTCCCAGCTCACTTCTCCCGGCGGCGCTCGCAGCCGTGTCTACTTCGCCAAAAACATCAAGGGTGGCCCTGATACCGTCACCGTCAATCTCTCTGCCAACTCCGCCTGGATTGAGGTTTACGTCTCGGAATATTCCGGTGTGGATACTGTTAATCCCATCGACGGCCAAGCGGGAGCTTCCGGTAGCAGCACTTCCGTCTCGAGCGGAAACGCGACGACGACAGTGGCTGACGACGTAATCTACGGCTACTGCGTGGCCGACTCGGCCTGCACGGTAGGTTCCGGATTTACGGCTCGCTCGACGTTCAACAACAATCTCATCGAGGACAAGACTGCGACCACTCCCGGTAGCTATGCGGCAACAGGTTCCGCTACCAGAGGTTGGTCCATGCAGCTCGTTGCGCTCAAGAAGGCGCAGTGATGTCGCCTCGCTGATTAGGAGCCGGCGGAACCGCACCCTTGGCGTGGGTCGGACGCGGCGCCTGGTGAGCATCGACTAAATCGCTTCCGAGTCGTGTTTGTGTGCGAAAACGGGGCGGTTTCCTCGCCTTAGGCGAGCGGATTGTCCGGTGATCCTCTAATATTAGGTTCAACGACTCCTCGACAACACGTTTTGCCCGGATTCTCCCGAGAAAGAAGCATGCTTGACTGCGGAGGGAATCCAGCCTATCGTTTTGAACCTGGGCGTAGCGCAGATCGAACGCTGCATACAGGATATACTTCCAGTAGCGAACCCCCGCCGCTCTGAGATGTATGTGAGGAAGGGTGTGTCAATCCGCTGTCAGGGCTGACACGAGGATCAACCCTTCCAAGAACCTAAAGGCTATGGGGAGAAATCGAGCATTGCAATCCATAACGTGGCGAGCAACCCTCAAAAGCATTCTTCTGGCGCTCATCTGTGCTGCACTGGGCGGGACCGGCTGCGGAGGACCGGGAGGCTCGGGTAATCCAGAAACGGTTCGATCCATCCAAGTCACCGCCGGCAATTCCTCCATTGCGAAAGGCACCATGGAACCGTTTTCTGCTACGGCGACGTATGCGGACGGTACCGTGAAAGATATAACTTCCTCCGTGACCTGGAGCTCCGAGAACACAGCTGTTGCCACGATCACCTCCGGGGGCGTCGTCACCGGTGTCGCCACGGGCTCAGCCATCATTCAAGCTGTGTTTAGCGGCGTGACCGGGAAGATGACGCTGACCGTCACCGCTGCCACGCTCTCATCGATCAGCGTGACGCCTGCGAATCCTTCGATCGCCAAGGGTCTCACCGAGCAGTTCACTGCTACCGGGACTTTCAGCGACGGCACGCACTCAGAATCTCACAGCCTCCGCTACCTGGAGTTCGACGAACACGGGCGCTGCAACGATCTCGGCCGCGGGTCTTGCTTCCGCCGTCGGCGCCGGATCCACCACCATCAAAGCTGTCTCCGGTGCGATCACAGGTTCGACGACGCTCACCGTCACTGCTGCCACGCTCGCATCGATCAGCGTGACGCCTGCGAATCCTTCGATCGCCAAGGGACTCACCGAGCAGTTCACTGCCACGGGAACTTTCAGCGACGGCACGCACTCAGAACCTCACCGCTTCCGCTACCTGGAGTTCGACGAACACGGGCGCTGCAACGATCTCGGCCGCGGGTCTTGCTTCCGCCGTCGGCGCCGGATCCACCACCATCAAAGCTGTCTCCGGTGCGATCACAGGTTCGACGACGCTCACCGTCACTGCTGCCACGCTCTCGTCGATCAGCGTGACGCCTGCGAATCCTTCGATCGCCAAGGGACTCACCGAGCAGTTCACTGCTACGGGAACTTTCAGCGACGGCAGCACTCAGAACCTGACAGCCTCCGCTACCTGGAGTTCGACGAACACGGGCGCTGCAACGATCTCGGCCGCGGGTCTTGCTTCCGCCGTCGGCGCCGGATCCACCACCATCAAGGCTGTCTCCGGTGCGATCACAGGTTCGACGACGCTCACCGTCACTGCTGCCACGCTCGCGTCGATCAGCGTGACGCCTGCGAATCCTTCGATCGCCAAGGGACTCACCGAGCAGTTCACTGCTACCGGGACTTTCAGCGACGGCACGACTCAGAACCTCACCGCCTCCGCTACCTGGAGTTCGACGAACACGGGCGCTGCAACGATCTCGGCCGCGGGTCTTGCTTCCGCCGTCGGCGCCGGATCCACCACCATCAAAGCTGTCTCTGGTGCGATCACAGGTTCGACGACGCTCACCGTCACTGCTGCCACGCTCTCGTCGATCAGCGTGACGCCTGCGAATCCTTCGATCGCCAAGGGACTCACCGAGCAGTTCACTGCTACCGGGACTTTCAGCGACGGCACGACTCAGAACCTCACCGCTTCCGCTACCTGGAGTTCGACGAACACGGGCGCTGCAACGATCTCGGCCGCGGGTCTTGCTTCCGCCGTGGGTGCCGGATCCACCACCATCAAAGCTGTCTCCGGTGCGATCACAGGTTCGACGACGCTGACCGTCACCGCTGCCACGCTCGCATCGATCAGCGTGACGCCTGCGAATCCTTCGATCGCCAAGGGACTCACCGAGCAGTTCACTGCCACGGGAACTTTCAGCGATGGAAGCACCCAGAATCTGACAGCCTCTGCTACGTGGAGTTCGACGAACACGGGCGCTGCAACGATCTCGGCCGCCGGTCTTGCTTCGACCGTTGGTGCCGGATTCACCACCATCAAAGCTGTGTCTGGTGCGATCACAGGTTCAACGACGCTTACCGTTACTGCTGCCACGCTCGTCATCCATCAGCGTGACGCCCGCGAATCCTTCCGATCGCGGATGGATTCACCGCAGCAGTTCACCGCTCGAGGGACCTTCAGCGATGGGAGCACTCAGAATCTCACTGCCGTCGTCTACGTGGAGTTCGACGAACACGAGTGCTGCAACGATCTACGTCTGCGGGTCTTGCTTCCGCCGTGGGCACTGGATCCTCCACCATCACGGCTGTCTCCGGTGCGATTTCGGGCTCGACGACGCTTACCGCCACCGCTGCCACACTCGTGTCCATCAGTGTGACCCCCGCCAATCCTTCCATCGCCAAGGGACTCACGCAGCGGTTCACCGCTACAGGAACCTTCAGCGATGGAAGCACTCAGAACCTCACATCCACCGTCGCCTGGAGCTCGACGAACACGGGAGCCGCGACTATCTCGGCCTCGGGACTTGCTTCGACCGTCGGCGCTGGGACCACGACTATCACGGCTGTCTCCGGTGCGATCTCGGGTTCGACGACTCTCACCGTTACGGCCGCCACGCTCACATCCATCAGTGTGACGCCTGCCAATCCCTCTATCGCCAAAGGATTCACGCAGCAGTTCACCGCCACAGGAACGTTCAGCGATGGCAGCACTCAGAATCTCACCGCCTCCGCTACCTGGAGTTCGACGAACACGGGCGCCGCAACCATCTCGGCCGCGGGTCTCGCTTCCGCCGTCGGCACAGGGACCACGACCATCACGGCTGTCTCGGGTGCGATCTCAAACTCAACGACGCTCACCGTCACCGCTGCGACACTCGCATCGATCAGCGTGACGCCTGCGAATCCTTCGATCGCCAAAGGACTCACCGAGCAGTTCACTGCTACGGGAACGTTCAGCGATGGAAGCACCCAAAACCTTACGACCGGCGTTACCTGGAACTCCAGCAATCAAGCTGTCGCGACGATCAGCAACACATCTGGGTCCAATGGCTTAGCCACTTCTGTGACCACAGGCTCGACGACAATTCAAGCCACCCTGGGCGCCGTGCAGGGGGCTACAACTTTGACCGTCGTTACGTTCAACTCGGTCAGCGTCACGACATGGCAATATGACAACAGCCGGTCGGGACAGAACACAAAGGAAACGATTCTCACTCCTTCGAACGTCAATTCCACCCAGTTTGGGAAGCTCTTTTCACTCACCGTTGATGATCAGGTTTTTGCGCAACCCCTGTACGTTCCAGGCCTCGTCATCCCCGGGCGAGGGACTCACAACGTTCTCTTCATAGCTACGGAATCCGATACCGTCTATGCGTTCGACGCCGATAGCAACACCGGCGCAAACGCAACCCCTCTTTGGAAAGTAAGCTTGATTGACACAGTGCATGGAGAGTCGCCGGTGACGAGTACGGAAGTGGGGTGTGACGATCTACAACCTAATATCGGCATCACGGCAACTCCCGTCATCGATACTTCCACGAACACGATGTATGTCGAGACGAAGTCGAATGACAAGGGAACCTACGTTCACCGCCTGCACGCTCTCGACATCACCACCGGTGCGGAAAAAGCTCCCGGCCCGATCGTCATCGACGCAACCGTAAACGGCACTGGCGATGGCAGCGTCCAAGGCCCGAATGGTTTTCAGTTGACCTTCAGCACAATGGCGCTGACCCATCACAGCCGGCCCGGATTGCTGCTCTTGAACGGTTCGGTTTACATCGCCTTCGCCTCCCACTGCGACAACATTCCTTACCATGGCTGGCTGTTTGCCTATAACGCTTCCACTCTCGCCCAGCAAGCAGTGTTCGTGCCCACTCCGAACGGCGGCGAGGGCGGCTTCTGGATGAGTGGCGCAGGAATTGCCGCTGACTCGAGCGGGAATATTTTCCTCGTCACCGGAAATGGAACGTTCGATACGACAAACACCCCGGCCACGATGTGGGGCGACAGCATTCTGAAGCTTGCCATGACGGGGAACAGTTTTTCGGTGCTGGATTACTTCACGCCGTACGACCAGGCAAATTTGAACCTGCACGATTCTGATCTGGGGTCGGGCGGAATCGTGCTGCTGCCGAATCAGCCGGGAGCGGCCCACCCAAATCTGCTGGTTGAGGTAGGAAAAAAAGGAACCATTTACGTGGTCGATCGCGACCAGATGACGACCAACAACACGCACTACTGTCCGACTGGCTGCAGCAATGATGCAGAGATCGTCCAGGAGTTCCAGTTTGCCATCGGTGGAATGTGGAGCAGTCCCAGCTACTGGAACAACCACGTGTACTTCTGGGGCGCCGGGGATTCGCTCAAGGCTTATGGACTTGCCAACGGACTCCTGAGCAGTGCCCCGACTTCTTCCAACCCACTTACTGGGGGCATCCCCTCGTTCACAACAGCCATTTCTTCGAATGGCAACACGAATGGCATCCTCTGGGGAATCCTTGGAAACGCGAGCACCCTCAGGTCTACTCTTTATGCCTTCGATGCCACCGACCTCTCTAAGAAGTTTTACGACTCCACTCAAGCCCTGAAGAACCGAGATGCGCTGGGCGGATATGTGAAAATGACGATTCCGACGGTGGTCAACGGAAAAGTCTACGTCGGCGCCAAGGCAGAAGTAGATGTTTACGGACTGCTAGGCCCCTAAGCGCCGCCAGCTGCAACACTCCGAAATAATCCAGGTACAGAGACTCATACAAATCTGGGAAGCGAGACCCCGTGCAAGAATTTCGCCAGGGCACGGCCTCGTGCGGCACCACTCAAAGTTCGTGAGATTCTCACCCTTCGGTCTCAGTTTGAGACCCGCGAGTGCCGCCTGGGCTCGTTATCTCGCTGTAACTGAGAAGCTTTCGACCGAGTGAGCCGCTGACACCAGACCTGATGGGTGCACCGCTTTGACCTATGTTTCACCTGTAACACTTTTAATATATGACAGTTACGCTCGATCATTGCCATCGTGCCGGGCAGTCGGGAGGAAAGGTCTTGGCACATGATGGCAAGAGTTTTCACTAGTTGCGCCGTCGCCTATCCGTATTTTCGCTGACTCAATTGCCACTCTTTGTCTCATATAATTAAGGTGTTTGTTTTCAATCGATTGTAGCCAACGCGCTTGGGGCTTCGGTTTCGAATTTACGTGTTGGTCTGGCAGGTAAGTTGCGATAGGAGAGTGTGCGGCGAGGCGCATTAATGGCGGTAGCCTATCGAGCCGTGACACAAATTGTCGTAATCCCAGTAGTTGAGAGGAGCCACTGAAGCGATGACTAGTCCTGGACCAGACGATCAACGGTGGTTTGCCCTCCAGGTCAGGACTCGTTGGGAGAGTTCCACAGCCGTGCTCCTTTCAGGCAAGGGCTATCAGACTCTGCTCCCCACCTATCAGACGAAGAAGCGCTGGAATGGAAAGGTGAAGCAAGTTACCGCGCCACTATTTCCCGGCTATGTGTTCTGCCAGTTCGATGCGCTAAAGCGGTTGCCAATCCTAGTCACGCCGGGAGTCATCGCTGTCGTTGGCCGAGGCCGAGTTCCCTATCCAGTCGCCGATGCGGAAATTGCTGCAGTTCAAACGATCGTTTCGTCGGGCTTCCACGCGGAGCCATGGCCCTATCTTGAGCTCGGACAAAAAATTCGAATCGAGAGTGACGCGTTGAGCGGCTTGGAAGGCATTCTGATTAATTTCAAAGGCAATCATCGCATCGTTGTTTCAGTCTCGCTGCTTCGTCGTTCCGTGGCGCTGGAGATAGATCGCTCCTGCGTTCGGCCAGTTGGTTCGACTCGCGCGACAGTGCTCGAGCCGATCAGTTCGCACCCTCTCCTACAAGGAGTGGTGGCTTAGCTCTAAAAGTGGATTTGGCAACGTGCCGAGTGTTCGCGGTTTTGGCACAAGTTTCACACGGCATTCAAATTTAAACTCCCGTCGGATGGAAAGTTAGGACACGGAAACGCAAATGGCCACTAGCAACCTAAAGGTATCGCCTCTCAGAGAACAGGCACCACCGGCTGGAAACGGCCGCAAGGTTCTTGCACGAATCGGCCAGATGCCGGCCAACCGAGAGGGCGTTCTCCAAGAAGAAACCTTTCACGCCATGCTAACTCACGAGCGCCGGCGCGCCGAGCGATCTCGCAAACCATTCGTGCTGATGCTGATTGAGTCACTCGCGACGCACAAGAATGGCGAAGCTTCGAATTTCGCACAGCAGCTCACTTCCGTAGTATCGAATGCGACGCGTGAAACCGATCTGGTGGGATGGTACGAGAGCGGCAGAATCCTGGCCGTGCTTTTCACCGAAATCAGCCTGGAAGAAAAAACGCCGATTACGGACCTATTGCGCTCTAAAGTTGTGACAGCGCTGCGGAACGATCTAGGACTAAAGCTGACTTCGAAACTTGCCATCACAGTGCATATGTTTCCCGAGAGCTGGGACAAAGACCGCCCCGATCGAGTGGCCGATATAAAACTCTATCCGGATATTTCCACGAAAGAGAAGAAGCGGCTGCCGGTGGTGATCAAGCGAGGAATGGATATTTTGGGCAGCGGTCTGTTGCTGCTGATCCTGTCGCCGATTCTGGCGATGATCGCTCTCGCAATCAAGCTGACTTCAAAAGGTTCGGTGATTTTCGAACAGGAGCGCCTTGGGCAGTTCGGAACGAAATTCATGTGCCTGAAGTTTCGGACGATGTACGCGGACAACGACCCGAAGATTCACCGTGAATATGTTCAGCGCTTCATCGCCGGGAAGACCAAGCACGCACCGACGAACGCTACGGAGCCCGTGGTTTACAAAATCACAAACGATCCGCGCGTAACGCCAATCGGAAAGTTTCTGCGCAAAACCAGTCTCGACGAGTTTCCGCAGTTCTGGAACGTTTTGCGAGGCGAGATGTCTTTGGTGGGACCGCGCCCCCCTGTGCCCTATGAATTTGAAGTGTATGACTTCTGGCACCGGCGAAGAGTTCTCGAGGTGAAGCCGGGCGTCACCGGCTTGTGGCAAGTGAACGGGCGGAGCCGCACCTGCTTTGATGACATGGTCCGGCTGGACCTTCGGTATTCGCAGACCTGGTCGCTGTGGTTGGATCTCAAGATCCTTCTGGCAACTCCGTTTGCCGTTTTCGTCGGTGATGGCGCCCACTAGATTCTGACGACGGACTTCTCAACATCGTGCCAGCTCGTGAGAAGTCCCGCATATCCTGACACTCCTCGAACCAAGTAGGCTTCGTTTTCGGAGAAAGCCCGCAAGAGACTCAGCAGCAGTGAGGCCGTGATCTAATGTCAACAGTCGACACCGCATCTCTAAACCCCAAAGTCGCACACCACAAGGGAGCCATGATTCGAATCGGCGTAATCGGTTACGGATATTGGGGCCCCAACATTGTCCGAAATTTGCAAGGTCTGGATTCCACTCGGGCCGAAATGATTTGCGACAGCAGCCCCGCGGCACAAGCGCGGGCGCGAAAGGCGTATCCCAATGTTCGGGTCGTGTCGGACGCGAATGAAGTATTGCGTTCGCCCGACATCGACGCCGTCGCCGTGATCACACCGGTTTGGACGCACTATGCGCTGACGAAAGCGGCTCTTGAAAACGGCAAGCACGTTTTTATCGAGAAACCATTCACATCGAATTCGGACCAAGCGAAAGAACTCATCGACCTGGCGGCCCGCAAAAACCTCACCATCATGGTGGACCACACGTTCTTGTTCACCGGCGCGGTGCGGAAGATTCGAGAGCTGACCGAAAGCGGCGCACTCGGTGACTTGTACTACTACGACTCGCTGCGTGTGAACCTTGGTTTGTTCCAGCACGACGTAAGCGTGATCTGGGATCTTGCTCCACACGACCTGGCGATCATGGATCACATTATCAAGGGCGAGCCGGAAGCGATCGTGGCGACGGGCGAGCGGCACTTGAACGGCGTGGAAGATGTTGCGTACATGACGATTTACTTCCCGCGAAACGTGATTGCGCACATCAATGTGAACTGGCTTTCCCCAGTGAAGATTCGGACCACGCTGATCGGCGGCCAGAAGAAAATGGTGGTTTGGAACGATCTGGTGGCCGATGAAAAAATTCGGGTGTACGACAAGGGCGTTCAAATCGCATCGGGAGACGGAATTCGCGATCTTCTCGTGAGTTATCGCACCGGAGACATGTGGGCGCCGCAAGTGGAGCAATTGGAAGCGCTGCATGTGGAACTCGATTATTTTGCGGAATGCATTATGAAGAGCAAGACGCCATTCAACGACGGCCATGCCGGCTTGCGCGTGGTACGGATGCTGGAAGCCGCAGAAGCTTCAATACAGAAGCGAGGAGAGATTGTCCGCCTGTGAACGAATTCTGCTCGATTGCCCCCAGTGTGAAGCTCGGACGAGACGTAAAGCTTTCAAAATTTATTAATCTTTACGGCTGCGAAATCGGCGACGAAACGAAAATCGGCGCGTTCGTGGAAATCCAGAAGAATGCCAGCGTAGGACGCCGCTGCAAGATATCGAGCCACACGTTTGTGTGCGAAGGCGTGACGATCGAAGACAATGTCTTCGTGGGCCACGGCGTGACTTTCGTCAACGATTCCTACCCACGCTCAACGACCCCGGACGGAGAGATTCAAACCGAAAAGGATTGGAAAGTCGAACAGACACTCGTAAGGAAAGGCGCTTCCATCGGATCGGGAGCGACGATTCTTTCGAACGTCGTGATCGGCGAGAACGCGATCGTCGGCGCCGGCAGCGTTGTCACGAAAGACGTGCCAGCCGATGTCATCGTTGCTGGAAACCCCGCAAGGATACTGCGGCGCGTCTCCGAAGAACGAACCAACGCCGAGAGATAAACTTTCAGCCGGTGAAGCCTCACTGAGGCGCAGGCTCGCGCCAACTTTTAAAAGGAATTGAGGGAATAATGGAAATCAAGCTCGAATCGAGACATATGCGCGACGTGGTCGTGCTGGTGCCCGAGATTTTTCAAGACAGCCGGGGCTTCTTCATGGAGACGTTTCGGGAGGATCAGTTCCTCAAGCATGGTCTGCCGACCCACTACGTTCAGGATAATCACTCGCGCTCGTCAAAGGGCGTCGTGCGCGGCTTGCATTTTCAGTGGGATCCTCCGATGGGCAAACTGATGCGCGTGTCGCAAGGCACCGCGTTCCTGGTCGCCGTTGACATCCGGAAGGGATCTCCCACTCTCGGGAAATGGGTGGGAGTCGAAGCGTCGGCTGAAAACCGCAAGCAGGTGTGGGCTCCAGCGGGTTTTGCTCGCGGATTTTGTGTTCTTTCCGAAACCGCCGAAATTCAATACAAGACTACGGGGATTTACAGCAACAAGGGAGAATCGGGAATTCGTTGGGACGACAAAGAGATCGGAGTTGAGTGGCCCGTCAAAGAACCAATTCTCTCAGATAAAGATCGAAACGCGCAGACATTGGCCCAGTGGTTTGAGCGGCCGGAATCGGCGAATTTCAGTTACTGATTAGGGTCTACCGGCCTTAAGGAGGCATCGTGAAACTTCTGATAGCGGGAGGCGCGGGGTACGTGGGGTCCGCCCTGATCCCCAAGTTGCTCGATCGAGGGTACAAGGTGGATGTGGTTGATCTTTTTTGGTTTGGTAACCACCTTCCCCGACAGGTCGGGATTCTCAACAAAGATATATTTCACCTGACGGAAGAAGACCTCGAACCGTACGATCAGGTCGTATTTCTGGCAGGCCTATCAAATGATCCCATGGCGGAATATTCGCCTAGCAAAAACTTTGTGTACAACGCTGCGGCTCCCTCTTACCTCGCTTACACGGCCAAGAAAGCGAAGGTGAAGAGATACATCTATGCGAGCTCGTGCTCGGTGTACGGGTACACGGAAAACGAGCTATACGACGAGTCGCGCCCGGTGAGTTCCAGCTACCCTTACGGCATTTCCAAGCTCCAAGGGGAGCAAGGTGCACTTCAACTGGTCGACGACAATTTCTCGGTGATCTCGCTGCGAAAAGGAACGATATCGGGTTACAGCCCACGCATGCGTTTCGACCTGATCATCAATACGATGTTCAAAAACGCCATGAAAGACCGGACCATTACCATCAACAATCCCTCCATCTGGCGGCCGATTCTGAGTATCCAGGATGCTGCGACGGCATACATTCGCGCTATCGAAGCAAACCATAAGATTTCGGGCGTTTTTAACGTCGCTTCGGGCAACTACACGGTCGGCGAAGTTGGCGATCTCGTGAAAGGCGCCATTGAAGAGCGGCTCGGGTCGTCGATCCACCTCATCATCAAACACGTTCAGGACTTCCGGAATTACAAGGTGAGTATCGAGAAAGCGAATAACGTCCTGAGTTTCCATCCGGCCGACGATTTGAAAGCCATCGTGGTAAATCTGATCGACAACATGGATAAGTTCCAGGATTGGGACAACCCGCTGTACTCCAACCTTGGGACATTCAAAGCGATCGAGAACGGCCTCGACACGTATGTGATGTCGAAGGCGCTGTGAAGATGAAGATCGTAGTTATCGGCTCCAACGGACAGCTGGGCAACGACGTCGTCGCTGCGTTTTCCGCGAACGGCGACACAGTCGTAGGTTTGACGCATGACGAGATCGAGGTCGCCGAGATTGACTCCGTTTCGCGCGTCCTTCGTGAAGCGAAGCCTGACGTGATCGTGAATACGAGCGCGATGCATCATGTGGAGAATTGCGAGAAAGAGCCTCAGAAAGCCCTTGCCGTGAACGCCATCGGCCCCCGCAATCTATCGGTCGCGGCTGACGATTTGGGCGCCACTTTGATGCACGTCAGCACCGATTACGTGTTCGACGGCATGAAGAACAGCCCGTATGTCGAAGAAGACGCCGCGAACCCGCTGAACGTCTACGGAATTTCCAAACTTGCCGGCGAGCACTTCGTCCGCCGCACCGCGAAGAAACACTTCGTGATTCGATCTTCCGGCCTGTACGGGAAGAATCCATGCAGGGCAAAGGGCGGGCTGAACTTCATCGAGCTGATGCTGAAGTTATCGAAGGAGCGCGATGAACTGCGAGTCGTCGACAACGAGTTTGTCAGTCCGACGTCCACCGCGGAATTGGCCCAACAGATTTGTGTCCTTAGCCGTTCGGATGCTTATGGACTTTACCACGCCACCGCGGAAGGCAGCTGCTCCTGGTACGAATTTGCGAAGGAGATTTTTGCGACGACCGGCTCCTCCGTTCGTCTGATCGTTGCTGGACCGAATGAATTTCCCGCAAAGGTGGCTCGGCCGAAATATTCAGTGCTCGAAAATCGAGCCCTCAAAACCCACGGTTTGAATGTCTTCAAATCGTGGCAGGAAGGGCTTCACACGTATCTTGGGCAACGAGTGAAGTCGCCCTCCGTTCAGATTCACAATTAGAACGCACTCCATCCGAAAGGCAAGCGAGGATCTTTCATGTCGAACGATCAAAAAATTCCGTTCCTAGATTTGGCCAGCCTCCACCAAGCGCTCGAAGGCGAGATCATGCCCGTAGTGCAGAAGGCGCTTCGGACTGCTGGATTTATCGGCGGCCCGATGCTCGAAGATTTCGAGAGAGATTTCGGACGTTTTTGCGATGTCACGCATTGCGTCGGGCTTTCGAGCGGCACGGATGCGGTCCGTTTCGCTCTCATGGCCGGCGGCGTCGAGCCGGGTGATGTGGTTGTCACCGTTCCGCATACTTTCATCGCGACCACCGAAGCGATCAGCCAGGCGGGAGCGCGGCCGGACTTCGTCGACGTTGACGAACACGATTACTGCATGGATCCCGTCAAGCTGAAGCAATATCTCGAGCAGGATTGTTATTCGGACGCAAAAACGGGGAAGCTCTTCAGCAAGCGGTGGAAAGCCCCTGTCACCGCCGTCGTCCCGGTGCATATTTACGGGCAGGCTGCGGATATGGATCCAATCCTCGAGTTGGCGAAGCGCTACAAACTTTTAGTCGTTGAAGACGCCTGCCAGGCGCACGGCGCGGAATACTTTTCGAAACAGGAAAACCGCTGGAGAAAAGCGGGAACGATGGGCCGCGCGACCGCGTTTAGCTTCTACCCTGGGAAAAATCTTGGTGCTTGCGGAGAAGCTGGAGCGCTCACGACGAATGACGCAGCTCTCGCGCAAAAAGTAAGCATGCTGCGGGATCACGGCCAATCACGCAAGTACTACCACGAGATGGAAGGTTACAACGGCCGTCTGGATTCGATCCAAGCCGGAATCCTGCAGGTAAAACTTCGACATCTCCCCGAATGGAATCAGAAACGCCGTGAGATTGCAGCGCGATACAACGAATTGCTGCGCGAAGCGACTCCCGAGCTCATTCTGCCCGTTGAACGATCAGGCTCCCGCTCCGTGTATCACCTCTACGTCGTTCGGACGCCAGAACGAAGCGCGCTACAAGAGCACTTGACCAAATCGGGCATCGGAACCGGCATCCACTATCCTGTGCCCGTCCACCTCCAGAAACCATATCGTGCGATGGGCTTCAAGGATGGCGATTTCCCGGTGACCGAGAAAATAGCCGCGCAGATTCTCTCGCTGCCGATGTACCCGGGACTGACTGCGGCTCAGCAGGATTTCGTCGTTAAGACAATTGCACAATTTCAAAAAATCAACGAAGGTCCACTCTCCGTTCAGCCTGCGGGAAGGGCGTAACGGGCGGCGCATCGACTGAACGGCCAGGGATCAAGATGACTTCGAGTTCAGTCGAAACACAACCGGTTTTGAATGGGCACCGCAACGAGCGCACAGTGCCGCCCGGAGTGATCCGTAAGAAAATTTGGATTGATCTCGATAACTCACCGCACGTGCCTTTTTTCTTGCCCATCATCGAAGGGCTCGAAAACAAGGGTCATCAGGTTTTTCTAACCGCGCGAGACTCGTACCAGGTTTGTGAATTGCTGCGCTTGCACGAGTTATCCTGCAAGGTGGTCGGCCGGCACTACGGGAAGAAGTGGATCCTGAAGCTTTTGGGAACCGTGTTTCGTGCCATGCAGTTGCTACCATCGGCGATAACCGAAAGGCCGGCACTTGTCGTTTCTCACGGTTCGCGAGCACAACTGATAGCCGCCACGTTGCTCGGGATTCCAAGCGTGGTCATGATTGATTACGAGTTTTCAAACAAGACCGGATTTCTGAACGCAGACTGGGTCTTTGTACCGGACGTGATCCCGCAAGAGAGCATCCATCAGAAACCGGACCGCGTCCTGCGATACCCGGGCTTAAAAGAGGATGTGTATGTCCCGCGGTTCAGGCCGGATCCGAACGTCAAGAAGCTACTCGGAATCCCCGAAGGAGATCTCGTCGTTACGGTGCGCCCGCCAGCCACCGAAGCGCATTATCACAATCCTGAAGGGGAGCAGTTTCTCGCTGAGACCCTCCGATACCTTTTAGAACAGCCTGGCTTGCGCGTTGTGTTGCTTCCTCGCAATGAGAGCCAAGGGACAGTTCTTCGCGCCGAATGGGCAAAAGCGATTGGTGATGGACGGATTGTTATTCCGGAGCAGGCTCTAGATGGACTGAATCTGATCTGGAATTCGGACCTCGTGATCAGCGGTGGGGGAACGATGAATCGCGAGGCCGCCGCGTTAGGAGTGCCGGTGTTCAGCATTTTTCGGGGACACATGGGCGCCGTCGATCGATATCTGGCAAAGACTGGCCGGCTCACGCTCATCGAGAAAGTGGAAGATGTACGCACGAAGATTGTCCTCGAACGCAGGAAGCCCGCCGTATGGGGATCAGGGAATCAGAGCACAGTGCTCGATCGTATTGTTGATGCAATCGATTCGATCGTGGAGAACAAATGTCTTCCGGCGCACCGCTAAATTCACAAATGTCGCGGAGTTCTTCTCCCGCGCAACTACGCACGGCATCCACCGCCAGTGTTCGCGAGTTGCTAGGTCTCGCCGCGCGCGGCCTTGTGCCTATGTTTGACGCGAACAAACAGCTTTTCTGCCACAGATTACTTCGCACCGATGAAGGATTGGTGCGCGAAGGCCTATCACCCCGCTACACGATCATGACGCTACTGGGGCTGAGAGAACTGGAACTGGCGCGAATGGATTCACCCTTTGATACCCAGGCGATCTATTCATCGTTCGTTCGCGATACCACTTGGATTCAGGGAGCGGGTGATTTGGGCTTGCTGTTGTGGTTGACAGCCGCGTTCGATCCCGACCGGCTCGAAAGCGTTTTCTCCGCGTTCGATTGTGAAACAGCCTTGGATCGCTACTCCGACGCGCGGGAAGCGCGCACGATGGAACTGGCGTGGTTTCTTGCGGGTTTGGCACACGCGGCAGAGACGTCTTCGAAGTTGGTCGGCTCGCTTGTGGACTTATCCGTCGAGGCCTACCACCGGATTGAAGAGAATCAAGGAGAGTACGGTCTATTCGGCCACATGAGCACGCGGAAATCTTTGGCGGGGCGCTTGCGGGGACGGATTGGGAGTTTCGCAGATCAGGTCTACCCGATTTATGCGATGTCGAAGTTTGCACGGGTTTTTGAAGTGGAAGACCCGCTCGGGCCTGCCATGGAATGTGCCACGGCGATATGTGGAGCCCAAGGCGAATTGGGTCAGTGGTGGTGGCTCTATGACGCGAGCAGCGGTCGAGTCTCCAGCCACTACCCAGTTTATTCCGTCCACCAGCACGGGATGGCTCCGATGGGTTTGTTTGCCGTTGAGGAAGCTACCGGGCAATCCTTCAAAGTGCCGATTTACAAGGGACTTGGTTGGATCTATGGAGCCAATGAGCTCGGTGTTGATATGCGAGATGGGGAGCAAGATCTCGTTTGGAGGTGCCAGCTTCCGAGTAACCGGCAAAGTAAATATTGGGAGATGGCTTTGAACTTTGTCCGTCCACCCGATCGGAACACCCAGGCGCACTCGCTGCACGTTCTTCATGAACAGAGACCTTACGAATATGGTTGGCTCTTGTTTGCATTTGCCAAGCACGCTGAAGAAAGATTGCTGCAGAGCGTCTAGACAGTGATTCTGAGATTACGGCCGTAACTTTTAGCGATGTCGTTGAGTAACATGAAACCCAAAACAGCCAAAATAATGACCGTGGTCGGCGCACGGCCCAATTTCATGAAGGCGGCGCCGATTATCGCTGCCATCCGCGATCACAACAAGGGAGTAACCTCGTCTCGCGGCACCGAGAGTACCGGGAATTCACAGCTCATGCTCGAGAGCGTCCTTGTACATACAGGCCAGCACTACGACGAAGCGATGTCGGACCGTTTCTTCGCCGATCTGAATATTCCGAAACCGGACGTGCACCTGGGAGTCGGATCGGGTTCCCACGCCGCGCAAACGGCTGACGTCATTAAAAAGTTTGAGGAAGTTCTACAGCGGGAGAAGCCGGATCTCCTGATCGTAGTCGGCGACGTAAACTCGACCTTGGGTTGTGCACTGGTTGCCGCCAAGATCTCGTTCGATGCCAACGGAACCAAACCACTCGTTGCTCATGTCGAAGCGGGCCTTCGCTCCTTCGATCGGGGGATGCCGGAGGAAATCAACCGGATCGTCACGGACCACGTTGCTGATTTACTATTCGTGACGGAGGAGAGCGGCCTCCGAAACTTGCGCGACGAAGGCATCCCAGACGAAAAAGTTCATTTCGTCGGCAACACGATGATTGATTCGCTGATGGCTTTCAAGGACCAGGCGAACAGCTCTAAAATTCTGGACAAATTGGGCCTCCGAAACTCGAATGGAGGATCTGGATCATCTGGGGGCACAGCTCCCTATGCCTTGTTGACGCTCCACCGGCCTTCTAACGTGGATCAGTCTGCGACTTTACTGAACATTCTGGAAGGGCTCGAGGAGTTGTCGAGCACGTATCCTGTAATTTTTCCTGCACATCCGAGAACGCAGAAAAAAGTCGCCGAATTCGGATTTGAACGATTCTTTGAAATCGGGAATGGAAGCGGGGAGCGGAAAGAATCACGCACGGCTCATGCCGACGGGCGCATCCGGCTAGTGGAGCCCCTCGGATATCTTGACTTCCTGTGCCTGATGGGGAATGCGGCCGTGGTCGTTACCGACTCGGGTGGTATTCAAGAGGAAACTACTTGTCTCGGCGTTCCTTGCGTCACTGTGCGAGAGAATACAGAACGGCCCATCACAGTCAAAGTCGGCACGAATGTGCTTGCGGGAACGAGCAAGGACGGCATTCGCGAAGCCGCACGAAAACAATTGAATTCGAAGTTTTCGGGCGCCGTACCGGAAGGCTGGGATGGAAAGAGCGCTCAAAGAATTCTAGCCGTAATTTGCCGCGAGATTGAAAAAAGACGCTCGGTCTAGTCGTAGCGAAGATGGCCGGAAGAATGCCGGTCCCGAAGATCCATCCGCCCCGGAGCCCGAAGTTGCATCCTAAAGTAAAAAGCGAAATCACGCGATATGTGGTCATCACCCCGGTGCGTGACGAGGAGAAGCACATCGAGGCGATCATCGAATCCGTCCGTCACCAAACCGTGCTCCCTATGGAATGGGTGGTCGTGGACGACGGATCTACGGACCGCACGGGTGAGATCCTCGACCGAACCGCTATCGAGCTGCCGTGGATGCGCGTCATACACCGCCCGAATCGAGGCTTCCGAAAGTCCGGCGGTGGTGTGATGGAGGCTTTTTACGACGCCTACAACACACTCCAGTCGAAGGATTGGGATTTCATTGTGAAACTCGATGGAGACCTAAGCTTTGCTCCAGACTATTTCGAAAAGTGTTTCGAGTATTTCCGTACCAATCCCGAACTTGGGATTGGGGGCGGCGAAATCCACCACAATATTGTCGGGAAGCTGAAACTCGAAGAAAATCCGCGATTTCATGTGCGAGGAGCAACAAAGATCTACCGGAGAGCTTGCTGGGAAGCCATTGGCGGGCTTTGGCCAGCTCCCGGATGGGATACGATTGACGAAGTCAAAGCCAGCATGTTGGGCTGGAAGACGTATGCCTTTGCGGATTTGCATCTTCTTCATCATCGTTTCACGGGGACTGAGGACGGCCTGTTACGCGACCGAGTGAAGCACGGAACGGTTTGCTACATTTCCGGCTATCATCCGCTTTTTGTCGCGGCCAGTTGCTTGTACCGGATACCTCAGAAACCCTACGTCATCGGTTCGGCCGCAATCATGTATGGATTTCTGAAAGCTCATTTCACTCGTCCGCCGCGTTTAGAGGATCGATCGTATGTGTCCTACATACGCGGGCAGCAGTTGAGGCGTCTTTTCGGAATGCAAACGATCTGGAGGTAGCCTCCAGACTGGAGTAACGAGGCTCGGCATATGTGTGGAATCTGCGGAAAATTGATGCTTGCCAGTGGGGCGACGGTGTCGCCTGAGCTCGTCAAGGCGATGGCAGACACAATTTACCATCGCGGGCCAGACGATGAGGGCTACTACGTCTCAGGTCCGATTGGTTTGGGTTTCCGCCGGCTGTCTATCATCGATCTAAAGAGCGGCCATCAGCCCGTTGCAAATGAGGACGGCACGGTTCAGATCATCTTCAATGGAGAGATATACAACTATAAGGAACTTCGCGCGTTGCTTTTGACCAAAGGGCATGTTTTCAGGACCAATAGCGACACGGAAGTGATTGTCCACCTGTATGAGGAATTCGGACCTCAATGCCTGGACATGCTGCGCGGAATGTTCGCATTCGCGATCTGGGATGCGAATACCAAGACTCTGTTCCTTGCCAGGGATCGGGTTGGAATAAAGCCGCTCTACTATTGCCTGACGGACACATCTTTGGTTTTCGCTTCCGAGATCAAAGCGATTCTGGCAGACCCTTCGATCCGTCGGGACATCGCTCCCGAAATGATCGACCGATTTTTAACTTTCTTGTATGTGCCCGGTGAGGAGACGCTGCTCAAGGGGATAAGGAAGCTGGCCCCAGGACATTATTTGATCGTCAGGGATGGCAAGACGACCATAAAGCAGTACTGGGATCTGCGCTTCGCCGAGCCGGCCAAGAGCCGAAGTCTCAAGGACGCTGAAGCGGAGTTGCTGAGTCTGCTGGCCGAATCGGTTGAGCTGCACATGATCGCCGACGTACCAGTCGGCGTCCTCCTAAGCGGTGGAGTGGATTCGACAGGTGTGCTCAGCTTTGCGACGCACGCTACCGACAAAGCGGTCAGCAGCTTCACGGTGGGTTTCTCCGGAGGCCAGGTTGCCGACGAGAGGCCCTACGCGAAATTAGCGGCAGAGAAATTCGGCACAACCCATCATGACATGACGATCACGGCCGAAGACTTTGTGGCCTTTCTGCCAAAGTACGTATGGCACATGGAAGAGCCCGTTTGCGAGCCGCCTGCGATTGCCATGTACTACGTCTCGAAGCTCGCGAGAAAGTACGTGAAGGTACTGCTTTCGGGCGAAGGTGGGGATGAAGCCTTCGCGGGATACAGCAACTATCGCAATCTCGTGTGGCTCGAGCGCGTCAAACGCGGGCTTTCCCCTTTGAACGGCACCGTCGCTCGGGGGCTCTCGCTCGCGGACTCGCTGTTCCACCTCCCTCGGGTTGCCAAATACGTGCCGCTGATGAGCGACCGCTTCCCCGGTTACTACTACAGTCGAACCTCAAATCCGTATCGCTACACAGGGAACGGATTGGGGAAGGTGTACTCTGCCGATTTTGCGCGAGCCATTGATCGCGAGCACTCACTTGAGCCTGTGCGGGCGTTGCAAGCTCACGTGGAGGGGCAAAATACACTCGACGCCATGCTCTATATTGATACGAAGTCGTGGTTACCCGACGAATTGCTGATCAAGGCCGATAAGATGACGATGGCTAACTCTGTGGAGCTGCGCGTTCCTTTGTTGGATCACAAAGTCCTGGAATTCGCGGCGTCGTTGCCGCCAAGCTTTAAGTTGAATGGATTCACTCCAAAATACATTTTGAAAAAAGTGTTGTCTCAAAAAATTCCGACTGAAATTCTCAATCGAAAGAAAACCGGCTTTCCCGTACCGTACGAGTCCTGGCTTCGGAACGATTTGAAGGACGTAATCTGGTCAGTGTTGACGGACCGCCGGACAATCGAGCGGGGTTATTTTTCGAAGGACGCTGTCGAGGCCTTACTTCGAGCCAATTCCAACGGTACCAACTATTCCAAAGAGATCTTTTCGTTGATGAGTTTTGAGCTATGGCAGCGAACTTTTCTGGAGCGCGAAGAAGTTGTCCTTCAGTAGATTTCGGCAACCGATCACGAACCTGGCCGCGAAAGCGTTCTGGCACACGCCCGATTGTTTCGGGATTGCGCGCATGCTCGGGCCTTCCTACTCGCTCCGATGTGTGGTGTTTCACGATATCTCGAATACGGAGTCGCCGTACACGCGCGGGATGAATGTGAGCACGACCCCTGAGAAATTCGAAGCTGCGCTTCGATTCCTGACCACAAATTACAAACCCGTGAGCCTCGCGGATGTCCTAACGGACGCGGATGGGAAGGGTCTGCCGCCGCGAGCCGTACTTCTAACGTTCGACGATGCGTATGCATCCGTAGTGGAGGTGGGTGCTCCGTTGTGCCAGAAGTTTGGTGTGCCCGCGGTATTTTTTGTGAATGCTGCATTTCTCGATAACAAGCGCCTGGCACCGGACAATCTGATCTGCTATGTGGCGAATACGTCGGGAATGGAAACCATTCGATCCGCGGCGCGTGCCATCGGGCGAAATGGTCTAGCTGAGATCCGCTCGCTTTCCGAAGTGTTCTCAAGATTCTTTCCGGCCATCTCGCTCACCGAAAGGGAAGTTTTTCTGGATGCGCTGAGGCAGCTGGCGGGGATCAACGACGGTGGTATGGCAAAGGAAGCCGGCCTGTACTTGACGAGCAAACAGCTTCGCGACCTTTCGACTTTCGAGTTCGAGATCGGAAATCACACCTACAGCCATGTGCACTGCAGGTCCCTCTCGAAGGAAGAAATTGGCTCTGAAGTGGACCGTAACAAGAAAGAGCTGGAAGCGATCTCCGGAACAGAGGTGCGCTCGTTCAGCCAGCCCTACGGGTCTGCGACGGATCTTACCCGCAATCTAACAGAGGATCTTCAGCGCTCCGGGCATAAGGCGGTTTTCCTCAGCGAGAGCGTCGCCAACCCTCAAGGTGCTGATCCATTCCATCTGGATAGAATCAGCACGCGAGCCGAGAACGATGACACCTTGTTCTTCGAGATCGAAGTCCTGCCGCGCCTTCGCGCCGTGCGTAACAGGCTTTCCGGCGTCGCGCACCTCGATCCTCACAGAGAAACAAGACACGGAATGAGCTCGGCATGAGCGAGCGGCAGCGCATCGCGAGAAATCGCTAATATTCATGCAAAAAATTGGCTGGCAAGTCGAAGTGGATCGTGCGACATCGGGAGATTGGTCGGACATGCTCGGCCGGTTCGACGACGCGAATCTCTATCAAACCTCCGCGTATGGCGAAGTCCGCTGGGGAGAGAAGAATCTCAGCCGGCTCGTCCTGAAAAAGGACGGTGAAGTCAGAGCGATGGCGCAGTTCCGGATTGTTCGTCCGACTCCGCTCAAATTTGGCATGGCTTATCTGCGTTGGGGCCCCCTTTGGGAGCGCTGCGGCCTGCCTTCGGATTCCGAGATCCCTGCGCGAATGGCTGCCGCGATCGAGGATGAATATCTGCGCAAACGAAAACTTTTCCTGCGCATAATTCCCAACGCGTTTGCCGGATCGCCGCGCGCGACAACCATGCAGGCGGTATTCTCCCGATTCGCCGCGGAACCGCTCGACGCAAATAATCTATATCGAACATTTGTAGTTGATCTCAAGCCTTCGCTCGAGGATTTGCGAAAGGGTCTTGACCCAAAATGGCGTAATAAGCTTTCCGGCGCCGAAAAAAATGGCCTCAACGTGATTGCCGGAAGCGGGAGTGCTGAGTACCGCACTTTTCTCGGGATTTATAATCAAATGCGAAAGCGCAAGGGGTTTGAAACCACGGTGGATGCGGATGAATTTGAACGCATCCAGGACGCGCTTCAGGAATCCCAACGGATGCGAATTCTCATCTGCGAGCACAAGGGTGTCCCTGTAGCGGGACTTGTTGTATCAGCGATGGGCGATTCCGCGATTTACTTGCTGGGTGCGACTAGCGACGAAGGGTTGAAGTCTAAAGGCGCCTATGTGTTGCAATGGACCATGATCCGATGGCTCAAGGAAAATGGTATCCGTTGGTATGATTTGGGGGGAATCGACCCCGAAGGAAATCCGGGCGTCTACGCGTTTAAGAAAGGATTCTCCGGCGTGGACATCTGCCAGTTGAGTCCGTTGGTAGCGTCTTACAGCGCTGTCTCTTCCGGAATCGCTAAGGCAGGTCTGGCGATGCAGCGTACGCTGGGCGGCTCTTTGAGCCCCTCGGGATTGGCTCGCTCCCTCAAACAGTTGGCGATAAAGAACTAGGTTCGGCAAATGTCGTCTCAATCCAATTCCGTGGACATCTCGGTTGTTATCGTCGGCTGGAACGCAAAGCATTATCTCGAGTTGTGCCTGGACAGCCTCGAAAAAGCTCCGCCACGACGCAGCATGGAAGTCTTCGTCGTCGATAACGCGTCCACGGATGGTTCGGCAGAGATGATCGAGGCGAAATATCCCTGGGTGAAGCTAATCAAGAGCCCAGAAAACCTTGGATTCTCCAAAGGCAACAACGTGGCTATCCGGCAATGCCAGGGCCGCTACGTTGCGCTAGTGAATCCCGACGTAATCGTCTTCCCCGGCTGCCTGGACGCGCTCGCGGATTTTCTCGACGAGAATCCAAAGGTTGGGAATGTGGGACCGCGCGTGCTGAACCCGGACATGTCGATGCAGAGCACATGCCGGCGATTTCCTACTCTTTGGAACAACTTTTGTTCGGCGGCCCGGCTGGAGAGTATGTTCAAGGGTTCTCGTTTTTTCGCTGGCGAGCACATGTTCTACTTTGCGCATGACCGCACACTCGCCGTGGACGTCATCGTGGGCTGTTTCTCGATGATCCGTCGCGAGACTTTCGACGAAATTGGACTCCTCGATGAAGGCCTGTTCATGTACGGGGACGATGTGGATTGGTGCCGGCGCGCGCGGAACGCCGGATGGCAGGTGATGTTCTTCCCCGGCGGGCAGGCGATCCACGACCGTGGTAAAACCACGGCTCCGTATCCTGTGCGTTTTGCAGTGGCACAACAGCGCTCGGTCTTGCACTATTGGACCAAGCATCACAGTTTTTTAGGAGTGCTGGGAATCCGCACCATAATGTTTCTGCATCATTTGGGGCGCTACACGGTTTCTGTTCTCTCGGGCTTGGTCCATTCTCAGGTAGACAAGCAAACCGACGTCCGAAAACAGGTGAGCGGCGCTTGCCTGCGAGAGCTTTTCTCCGGGAGTGCAATTCAGAAAGCCTGAGTCATTCAGGCGCCGACGGCCATGAGCGTTGCCAATTCCATCTCGCGGTTCACGGACTACTACAAGCGCCACGGTTTCGGAGCAACAATTCGTCGTATCGGATTGGCAGCGAAACGGGGGCTCTTTGCAAACCGAATGGTCGTGTTCTACTGCGATTTGGCAGACGCAGCTTCGCGCCCGATCGTCATTCCGGGTTCTCTGAGTATTGAGAGAGTAAGGAGCGAGGCGGAACTTCCCCCACAGGACCTCCAGGAGATAACCAGTTTCTGGAATCCCGAGCAGGCTCGGCGAAACATCCGGGAGCGGTTTGGAAAAGGCGCCTCACTTTGGCTAATCAGGTCGGCCGAAAGACCGGCCGGCTATGGTTGGACTTTGAGAGGATGCACGATCGCGCCGTATTACTTCCCGATGGGAGCGGACGATGTGCAGCTCTTTGATTTCTATGTTTTCCCGAAGTTTCGCGGGCGCGCGCTGCATTGGCTCTTGACTGCCTATATTCTTCAATCCCTTTCGAGTGAAGGCTGCGCACGCGCTTTTGCCGACACGGGTGAATGGAACCAAGCGCAGCTGTCGTCGTTTAAGATGACCAAGTTTCGCAGGCTTGGAATGGTCAGATCATTCGAGCTTTTCGGTCACCAGTTCGTCAGTTGGGTTCCTCAAGAAATTGCTGATCCGGCGCCAGAGGTTACCCAAAATACACAGAAAGCGGCGGTGATGGCGAAATCACATGATTAACGACGGCGTCACGAAGCTCCGCCCGGCAGAGGATCTGAGGCTTCACCATGTCGGTTTCGTAGTGGCGTCGATCCAAAGCTGCGGCGAGTCATTTGCGCAGGCTCTCGGTGCGACCTGGGACGGAAATATCGTGTTCGATCCGGTGCAAAAAGTTCGAGTCACCTTCTTCGCGGGCCGCTGCAACACGGATCCGTTGATCGAACTGGTCGAGCCCGGAGGTGAAGTTTCTCCTGTCACAAAATTTCTCGAACGCGGTGGCGGACTGCATCACCTCTGCTATGAAGTAAACGACCTGGAAGGACATCTGGAGTTTTGCAAGTCTGCGGGCAACACCATCATCAGGCCGCCCGTGCCGGCAGTGGCATTTGGCGGAAGGCGAATCGCGTGGGCGGTAACACGAAAAAAAATGCTCGTGGAATTCCTAGAGCGGTGAAGATGTGGTCTGGGCACAACATTCGCAAATTGAAACCGAGCCGGTAACTGAACGGTCTAAGATACAAAGAAATTCTTGCCGAACAATCTAATAGGAGCTGCGAACAAAATATCCTATGACACGCACCGAATTCTTGCGAGAGATGGAAGAGATTCTGGGACTGAAGTCTGGGACACTGATGGGCAATGAAAAGCTCGAAGATCTGGAAAACTGGGATTCGACTGCGCTGGTAAGCCTGATCGCGGTGGCGGAAAGCCGCAGCAACACGGAAATCACACTCGAGCAAGTGGTCAGCTGCTCGACGGTGGGGGATCTTCTGCGGTTGCTGGCACTGGATGGCCAGCCGAATTGACGGCAGTCGAACCGGAATAGAATTGTCTACCGAATTGGAAAACAAACCAATGAAATGGGAACTTCCAAAAGAACTTAGGTATCCGATTGACGTGGCTACGGTGCTGCGGAAGCGACGCGGCTTGACGCGCGGGCTTCTGGAACAGCCGAACCTCGTGCCGACTCGGATTGCGATTCTTGGTGGGTCGACAACCGCCGAAGTAAAAAGCATGCTGGAGTTATTTCTCCTGGCGCAAGGAATTCAGCCGACGTTCTATGAATCGGAATACAACCGGTACAGCGAGGACGTGCTTTTTGAGAATCCGGAGCTGTGGGAATTCAAGCCGGAGATCGTGTACCTGCATACGACCTGGCACAACGTGTCGCAATTTCCGGAACTGCTCGAGGGTGAGCCGGAAGTCGAGGAACGCGTACGGCAAGAAGTCGGACGGTTTGAGGCCATCTGGGAGGCGATCGATTCGAAGCTGGGCGCGCTCGTGATTCAGAATAATTTTGACCTTCCGCCACTGCGGCCGCTGGGAAACCTGGAGGGTTCGGCAGTCTATGGCCGGGTGAGTTATCTGATGCGGCTGAACGCGGAGTTTGCAAACTTCGCGAGGAAAAATTCGCGCTTCCTGGTCCACGATATTCAGTACCTCTCTGCGCAGGTCGGACTGAATGTATGGTTTGACCCGACGTATTGGTACAGCTTTCACACGGCCCTCAGTCCGACCGCCACCGTGGCTTTGGCGCAGAGCCTGGCTGCGATGGTGAAAGCGGTTTACGGCAAATCGAAGAAATGCCTTGTGCTGGACCTGGACAACACGATTTGGGGCGGAGTGATCGGCGACGATGGCGTGCAAGGCCTGCTTCTGGGGCGTGACAACCCGGTGGGCGAGGCGTACCAAAGTTTTCAGAAATATGTGAGGGAGCTGAAGAATCGAGGCGTGCTGCTAGCGGTATGCTCAAAGAATGAATCGGAAGCGGCGACGCAGGGATTCTCGCACCCGGACAGCATCCTGAGGCTCGAAGACTTCAGCGCATTCAAAGCGAATTGGAATCCGAAGCCAGATAATATTCGCGAAATTGCTTTTGAATTAAATCTCGGCCTGGACAGCTTCGTATTTGTAGACGACAACCCGGCGGAACGCGCACTCGTGGCGGCGCAACTTCCTGAGGTAGCCGTGCCGGAGGTCGGGTCGGACGTTTCCCGGTTCGCGGCAGTCCTGGAGCAGGAGCGGTACTTCGACGTAAACAAGGTCGTGCGTGAGGATTTGAACCGCGGCTCCTATTACAGCGCAAACGTGCAGCGAAACGTGACTCAGGGAAAATTCCAGAACTATGGCGAATTCCTGAGCTCCCTTGAAATGGAGGCGGAGATCGCGCCATTCGCTCCGGTATACCTGGAGCGGATCGCACAGTTGATTGGCAAGACGAACCAGTTCAACTTGACCACCCGCCGATATACATCCGCAGAAGTTGAGGCGATGGCGAAGGATCCGAACTGCCTGACGCTCTACGGCCGGCTCATCGACAAATTCGGAGACAACGGACTGGTCTCTGTGGTCGTTGGCCGCGTGGCGAGCGAAAAAATGGAAATCGACATCTGGCTGATGAGCTGCCGCGTCTTGAAGCGGGAGATGGAACTGGCTATGTTTGACACACTGGTAGAGAAGTGCCAGGCGCGGGGCATCCGAAGGATCTTAGGGATATACATCCCGTCCAAGAAAAACGCGATGGTTTCAGGACTTTATGCCGAACTCGGGTTCACGAAGCTGGAGAACGGAGAAGATGGGCGGCAGGTGTGGCAGTATGAAGTTCCGGCGGAGTACGCAGTGAAATCAAGCCACATTAATAGAACCTCGCCGCAGGAGTCCACAACGCAGGTTTCCCGTTGAAGCTGCATGAATGGGCGGGCGCAATCCTTTAAAGGATGCTGAAGTGCGGGCACGCCCCTCGTTGGACTCGGGAAATCAGTAGCGAACGCACAATTCCTGAACCTAAGAAGTCGTTTATTTTCTTCCATCTCGAGCGTTTTTTTAAGTTCACCCCTGTCCTATTTCTGGCCTCTGGGCCAGTAGCCGCTGTCGGGATACGCAACGTAAGATACAAAGTGATTAGCGGGACCGACTCGGACAAGGTGACCAATTATGGCAAGACTTATTCGGATTGCAGCCCTGATGGCTTGTGTTTTCTATTCAGGAAGCGCTTACGCAGCGGGGGGAGCCTGCCCTACCGGGGCGAATTACCTCGACCCTTCCTCGGGATCAATGGTCACGCTCGCGAGCCTGGGTGTGACGAACTGCTACTATATTTCCGCTGCAGGGTCCGATTCTAATTCTGGAACATCCGAGTCAAGTCCGTGGCTGCACGCGCCGCACATGCCCGCGTGCTCTGGCAATTGTGCCGCCGTGCAGAACCAGAGCAATGGAATCCAGCCCGGGACTGGAATGATTCTCAGAGGTGGAGATACATGGCACTTGGGCAATAGCGACGCCGCTCCGTACACCGGAGGCTCTTGGAATTTCAATTCGGGACAGACGCCCGCTGGAACCAGCACTCATCCAATTTATGTGGGAGTTGACCAAACTTGGTTTTCGGGATCTTCCTGGGCACGCCCGATCCTCACTGCCGACAATCCCGTATGCAACGCAAGCACGCTAGGTGGAGGCTGCTTCACATCCACCCTTTCAGGCGGCATCGTTCAATACTACGTCTCCAGCTGCAGCTTCACGATGGCGGGTGGTTCCAATGAAATGTTGATATTCGATTCGTTGCAAAACTTCATCGTCGACAATTTTGAGATGACCGGTATCTGCCAATCGACCGTCGGACAGCCTGGACACCACGACGTCTATGTCAGTTACGGCAGCGCGAGTGGTCCTATGTCGTTCGTGAACCTCTATATACACGGTTGGAGCCATTTGCGATTTGCCGCGGCAAACGGGAGCGCGGGCTGCAATGGCGCGGTTTGTTTCGGAATTCTCATGTTCCAGGGCAGCGTTCAAAGCGGGCCAGGTGAAAATATTCTTTATACAGTTGTGGATGGGTCGGACTCCGACGGACAAAGCGGCGGATTCTGTCAGGGCGGCATGTATGACGTGGCTTATTCCGTCATTAGTCACACGTCGCAATGTATCACCACGACCATGCATGTGTTCCACGACAACCTAGTGGATACTTTTTTTGAGAATGGACATTCCAACGTCTTAGAAAGCACTAACAACGGCGATTTCGCAGGTGTCAACGCGGTTTACAACAACATCTTTCGAAATCTGGAAACGAGTGGCGGATCAGGCGGGGTGATCCTGTGGCCGTCTCCAAAGGTTGGCAGCACAGATTATTTTTTCAACAACCTGATGTACTCGGTAGGGTCGATGGAGGTTTTTAATGTCGGCCTGAATGGTGGCAATCAAGGGGCACTCGCAATCTTCAACAACACTTTTCAAATGAACAGCAACAGCGGGAATGGCTCCATATTCGGCTGCCAATCTCCGCACTCACACCCTTTCACCGTGGCGAACAATCACATCATCATCGAATCTTCTACCGCGTATAGCAATCCTTGCAGCGGGCTCACGGACGTTACGAATCTTGTGATGAGTAACGCCACTGCGAAAAGCAAGGGATATACGGTTTCTCAAAATTATGTCTTTGCACCCACATCGTCGAGTTCACCGACTGCCGGGACCGGTACGAACAGTGGCGCTTTCTGTTCGGCTCTCTCCGCCGCCGCTTCCGGCTCGCCGACCCTCAGCGATGCAGCCTTTGCTTGCCAGAATGATACGTCCTACGCCTGTAGCTATAACACCGGCAGTCACAGTGTTAACTGTCCCGCCAGGACCGTTATTGCTCGACCAACGAACACGGCGTGGGACAAAGGGGCATATCAATCCGGCGGCACTCAAGCTGCCGGCCCAAATCCTCCTTCGAATCTAGCGGCAACTGTGAACTAATAGCCGCCGGATATAAAGGGTCTCCATCAAGCAGCAGTGGTGGGGACTCGGCCCCGACACTTGTCGGGCACACTGGGGACTAGAATCCGACACCCGCAGAATTCAAGCCATCCTCTGAAATCCTTCTAGACCAAGCTTTGAGTTGCAGCCGTTTGCTTCGAAAGAACACGCTAGCGATTTTCCGAAGCGTGGAAAACAACTACAGCAAAAAGGGGACAGTACCTGTAATGCCGAATAAGGCTACCGTTAAGGTCTTACGAGCGACCGCCGAGCTCGAAACGATCCGTGAGGCGTGGGAATCCTGGCCAGGAAATCGCGACTCCCAGATGGAACCGTTTTTATCGTTCCTGCTCTCAAACCCTGCAACGGTGCGCCCGCACGTGCTGGCAGTGTATCGGGAAGGAAAACCCGATGCCATTCTGGTGGGACGAATTGATCGCGGGCATCTCGACTGCCGACTTGGCTATTTGCGTTTTAACCCGCATGCTCGGATCATGTATTTTGTTTATGGAGCGCTTAGGGGCAACCCCTGTTACGAAAACTCTGAATTAATGGTGAATGAAATTCTTACTTCTCTCGCCCAGGGGGAAGCGGATGTCGCTTACATGGGTTTTCTGAGGCAAGAATCGGATATTTGCACCCTCGCGCTGAAAAGGCCAGGTTTGTTCACCCGTGATCATGTCCGGACCACCCAGTCGCACTTTGCAGCCGCATTGCCGGCTACGGTGATCGAATACTATCGAACGCTTCCCGCGGAGAGTAAGGGATTCAACAAAGCACGCCACAAGAAACTGTTGAAGGACTACGCCGGTCGAGTAAATGTAAAATGTTTTCGCGATGCAGAAGAGATTGACACATTGGCTCAGGACGTAGAGCAAATCGCGAAGACGTCGTATCAACGGGGCTTAGGAGTAGGATTCAAGGATACTCCGGAGATGCGAGAGGCACTGCGCAACATGGCACGAAAAGGGTGGCTGCGCGGATACGTTCTGTATCTCGCCGAGCGCCCTTGCGCTTTTTGGATAGGAGATGTGAACGACGGGGTGTTCGGCAGCGATTACATTGGCTTTGACACTGCGCTCGGGAAGTACTCACCCGGCATGTTTCTCACAACCCAGGTGATCGAAGGCTTCTGCAACGGGAATACCGAGGGCGTCACCGCGATCGATTTCGGTCCGGGGGATGCCCAATACAAAGAAATCCTTTCGAATCAGAGATGGCGTGAGACCGCCGTGCATATTTTCGCGCCTTCCGTAAAGGGCGTCGCTTTGAATGCCGTCCGGTCGATTGTCGGGGGCGCGGATCAGGCGATTAAGAAAGTACTCGCCCGCACGAATTTATTGCCAAAGATAAAGAAAGCCTGGCGCGAGCGTGCTAAGCCCAAAGAGGCTCTGCAAGCGGGCGCCTGAATTCTATGGAACCAGCAAATCTACGATTCGGCGGTGGCGCAAGCGAGACGTTCCTGCACCCATTGGTGGCGGTGTGGATGCTCGTCGCAATTGCTCTAATTTTTATCCTTCCGCGGAACAAAGTCATTGTGCCCCTGCTATTCACATTCTTCTCGGTTCCCATCGCGCAGGTGGTGGTACTGGCCGGCCTGCACTTTACCGTGCTGCGCATCTTGATTATCGCCGGACTGATTCGGAGAGCCGCACTCGGGTCCAGCTCTTCGCAAGAAAAATATCCGGGAGGATTTAACGGCATCGACAAGGTGGTGGTTCTCTGGGCCGTCTCAGCGTTCATAATCATTTGCCTCCAATGGATGAGCGTGCAAGTGATGATCAAAAACCTTGGAGACTTGCTGGACGCCCTGGGCGGCTACTTAGTCGTGAGATTCTTTATTCCTGATCTGGAGGCCCTGCGGCGCACGGTGAAGGTTTTGGCCGCGGTTTGCCTCGTGCAGGGCGCATTTATGCTCAATGAGCAGGTCATGCATCAGAACCTATTTGGCTACCTCGGAGGATGGTCGGTGCATGTAACGGTCCGAGACGGGCACATTCGTTCGCAGGGAGTGTTGGGCAATATCAATGAGGGAGTGTTCGGCGGTGCGTTGATTCCGCTGTTTGTTTGGCTTGGGACCACGGGAAAGTCGCGTCTCATGGCGCTCCTCGGAATCGCCGGAGGGTTGGCGATGGTGTTCACGTCAGACGCGAGCACTTCAATCCTGGCCTTCGGCGGCAGCTTACTAGGGCTAGGCTTCTGGTTTTTGCGTAAACGGATGCGCATCATTCGCTGGGGACTCGTCCTGATTCTCACAAGCCTGCACATGGTGATGAAGGCTCCCGTCTGGGCTCTGATCGCCCGCGTAGATTTAACAGGCTCATCGTCGGGGCAGCATAGGTTCTATCTATTGGACAACTGCATACGGCATTTCAGCGACTGGTGGCTCCTGGGAAGCAAGAGTTATAACGAGTGGGGATATTTCATGTTTGATCTCTGCAACCAGTTTGTTGCCGTTGCGGTGACTGGGGGGTTGGTGACCCTGGTGTTTTTTATCATGATGTACAGCCGAAGCTTTAGCGCAATCGGGACGTCACGCAAGCTGGTAGAGGGAGACCGAAAAAAGGAATGGCTGATTTGGTGCGTTGGTTGCACCCTGTTTGCTCACGTGGTGTCTTCTTTTGGCATTAATTATATGGCTTTGCTGCAAATGGCATTGTTTCCGATATTGGCCTTCGTCTCAATCGTTGCAATGGATGCTCACGCGGCCACGGTCGTGGTTCCTCAGCCTTCGGAAAAACCGCAACTTATAGGCCGAGGTTATTTTCCGCTCGGCGCTGCCCGGTAAGAATCCTGGCCGCCCGTGCGCCTCTCGGGCACCTTTCGAATTCGCACACGATTGATAAGACATTCATAGTTTTGGAAAACACTCGCTTGAAAAAGAGTCACGAACGCTGACTCCAGCTGGCCTACGTAAACTTTCTTGCACGCCATCGAGCCAACAGCCGGTTCTTGGCGACTAACGGAGACGAAGGAAAATCAAAGAATGCCCGGGACACTTGATCGAATCCAGGCGGTCTTCCGCGATATCTTAGATGATGAGGGACTAGTCCTTCGCCCGGAGATGACTGCCGCGGACGTAGAAAATTGGGACTCCATTTCACATATCAACCTCATTACCGGAGTCGAGAAAGAATTCAAGGTTCGATTCACGACCGCGGAAGTAACTTCGTTGAAATGTGTCCAAGACCTTGCGGGCTTGGTGGATAAGAAGCTAGCGCCCAAAGCATGAATTTCACCACATTTCAATTCCTGGCGTACCTGGCTGCCTCCGCGTGCCTTTACCGACTTTGTCCGCTCCGATGGCGGCCAGCCTTATTGTTGTTGCTCTCGTACACGTTTTATCTCACTTGGGTCCCGAAAGCTGCATTCTTGCTGGCCGCCCTGACCGCACTGACATTTTGGGGAAGCCGTGCTTCTGCGGCCACAGGTCGTCTCGCATCTGTCCTAGTCATATTCCTGGTGGGGTGCCTGACGGTATTCAAGATTGCGCTGCTATTTCCCACTCGCGGAGTAGCCGGGTTGGTGATGCCGTTGGGGATTTCCTACTACACATTCAAGCTGATCAGTTATGTCTTGGATGTGCATTGGGGCAAGATCGTCCCGGAGGAAAGTTTTACCCGTTTTGCGGCCTACGTAAGCTTCTTTCCGCAGATTGTTGCCGGCCCCATTGAACGACCGGGCGATTTTTTTTCACAACTCCCGACTTTCGGATACTCCCTCTGGGCTGCGTTGCCGAGGATCGTCTGGGGATTCACAAAAAAGCTTCTAATTGCCGACAATCTGGCGTTAACCGTCAACTATGTCTATGGGCATGTCTCCAGCCTACAGGGTGCTCCGTTGTGGCTGGGCTTCTACTTGTACCCGCTTCAACTGTACGCCGATTTCTCCGGACTGACCGACATCGCGATCGGTTCCGGACGCCTGTTTGGGATCAACGGACCGGAGAATTTTGATCGGCCGTTCACCGCTTCCACGATCACCGCATATTGGCGGCGCTGGCACATGTCGCTCACCAACTGGCTCGTGGATTATGTCTTCACGCCGCTGCGAATGGCCACACGGGCTGCGGGTAATCTCGGGCTCGCGTTTAGCATTACCGTCAACATGGTAGCGATCGGACTCTGGCACGGCCTGAGCAGCGGATTCCTCATCTTCGGCCTGCTCCATTCGGCTTACATAAATTTCGAAGCTTTCACTTCGCGATGGCGTTCTAGATTCTTCAAACGACACCAGCAATGGGACGCGGCTGGAAGTTTTCTGGGCTGCCTTTTGACCTTTCATCTCGTTACCCTCGCTCTGGTCTTCTTTCGGAGTCCGCGTGTGTCTGACGCCTTCTCGTTACTGCTTCATCTCACGACTGGATGGGCCAACGCGCCTGCCGTTCTGGAAACTATGTTGACGCAAGTCTCAGCTCGGAGCCTGGCGACCGGGCTATTAGGCTATGGAGTGCTGGAACTGGGCGAACGCTACCGCCCGGATCTCTGGGTAAAAAACCTGAGCGAATCGGCGCCGCGGTGGCTGCGCTGGTCATTCTATTTCGGCGCCGCCGTGACGGTGATATTCGGCTTCTGCCTGATGGTTCTTCACAGCGGCCAGGCCCGGTCTCCATTTATCTATGAGATTTTTTAAAGACGCTCTCCTCACCTTGTTGGTCTGTGCAGCCTTTCTCCTGCTGCTCGAGGGGGGACTGCGCGTGACGCAGATGCATTATCAGGCGTCCTTTTATCAGACCGAGCGGGAACGTGGCTTTTCATTGCGACCCAACGCTCGCGGCTGGAACGTTTCTGAGAATGAGGTCTATGTTCGTGTGAACAGCGACGGGATGCGCGACCACGAGCGGCCCATATCTCGCCCGCCTTCTACGTTGAGGGTTGCGATACTTGGATCTTCGGAAGCCGAAGGACGCGAAGTACCGCTCGAAAAAGGGTTCGTTTCCGTGCTGAACCGTCATTTAAACCAGGCACTAAACCCGCAGGGATATCAAGTCGATGCCATGAATTTCGCGGTCAACGGGTATACTTTTTCTCAGAACTATCTGACCCTCCACAACCACGTATGGAAATACGATCCGGAGATTGTTGTTCTAGTCCTCTCTGTTCCAAGCTTTTTCAAGAACACACGCGAGTTGAATTGGGGTGATTCCCGGGTGCCGTTCTATGTATTCCAGAATGGCCAACTTGTAAGGGATGAGGCGCTTCCACTCTCACCGCCTCTCACCGGCTGGCGGAATTACTTGAGGGATCGCTTTTCGGACCTGATGAATCGCAGCACTCTCTTGACGCTGCTAAACGAGGCAATGAACAAAGCGATTGAGGGCCTTCAGAAAGAACAGCATGTTTTGGCGAGCCGGCTGCATGACACTCCATCGCACTCCGCCAACCCCGCGGGCCCCTCCGTCCCCGATGGTTACATGTATATGCCCGATCTGCCAGCCACCCAGGAGGCCTGGAGGATTGGAGAGGCCTTTCTAGAGCTCATGCAACGGGAGTGCGCCGAACATGGCGCGGAGTTTTGGATTGTGACGGCGGATCAAGACATGCAATCGCACCCGAGCCTACCAGAACGTGCGCGCTATGCGAGCAAGATGCACGTTGACTCACTCGAAGCATCCGATCAGCGCGTCCAGCGATTCGGAGAGGCCCACGGAATACCCGTCATCATGCTTGCGCCGCCTATGGGCCAGTACGCTGCGGCTCACGACGTGGCTCTGCATGGGTTTCCAGCGACTCCATTTACAAGCGACCCTTGGCCTTATGCCACCGGCCATTGGAATGAGTTGGGGGACGAACTGGCGGGAGCACTCGTGGCCCAAAACCTCGTGCAGCGCAGTACGGTAATACATCGTTGGCTATCCACTGAATCTCGCACCGAGGTTCCGCAGACGCGTGGTCCGGAGGGAAATCAGTGACGGAAGAACGTAAAGCCGTCCGGGTTTTGTACAGCTTTCCGCTGCGCCTCGGTGCGGACCGGATCTGCTACACGGCGTGGCAGCAAGTGAACGGGCTGGCTGCCGCTGGAGCGGACGTGCTCGTATTTCCTGCTTCCCTCGGCCGCGCAGTTCCCGATGGTGTAAGGGTTCAGCCGACGCTGGCGAGGGGGCGGTTCCGCTTGCCGTACCGCGTGGTAGGGACGATGCGCGCGGTGGCGATGCACGACCGGATTGTGGCGCGACGAATTGAGAAGATGGTCGGACAGATTGACGTGATCCACACTTGGCCGACCGGATCGCTCGAAACGTTGAAGACTGCGGCGCGGCTGGGGATTCCTACGGTGCTCGAACGGCCCAACGCGCACACCGGATTTGCCATGGAGGTGGTGAAACAGGAGTGCGACCGATTGGGCGTTACTCTGCCGCCTGACCACGAGCACGCCTTCGACGCGGAGAAGCTGCGAAAAGAAGAAGCGGAATATCGAGCCGCAACACGGTTACTGTGCCCGTCGGAGTTCGTGGTCAAGACGTTTCTCGACAAAGGATTCAAGCGGGAACAGCTTGTTCGACACATCTACGGATATGACGAGAAGGTGTACTACCCAGGCAACGAACCGCGCGATCCGAAGCGCGGACTGACCATGTTATTTGTTGGAGTGTGCGCTGTGAGGAAGGGCGTGCACTTTGCACTCGAAGCATGGCTGAAGTCTCCTGCTTCGAAAGATGGGACTTTTCTGATCGCGGGAGAATTCTTGCCGGCCTACGAGGAGAAGCTCGCAGCGATGCTGGCGCATCCGAGCGTTAAGGTGCTCGGACATAGGAACGACGTGCCGGATCTGGTGAGGAAAAGCGACATTCTGGTGCTCCCGAGTATTGAGGAAGGATTCGGGCTCGTAATCACGGAAGCGATGGGCAGTGGATGCGTTCCGCTGGCATCAGAAGCGTGCACGGAAATTTGCGACCACATGAAGACCGGGCTGATGCATCGCATCGGAGATGTTGAAGCGCTTACGCAGCACATTACGTTGCTGCACCAGGATCGCGCGCTGCTCGCAAAGCTCCGGACGGCGTGCCTTGAAGTGGCACCGAGTATAACTTGGACCGCAGCAGGGCAGATTTTGCAGGACGCGTATCGCCAGACGATTGCAGCTTACTCTCCTCTTTTGGCAACACGAACCGACGGGATCCGCGAGGCTTCGCACGCGAAGTCATGAATTGCCTCCTCCTCAAACCCGTTGACGGACGTGTTCGATGATTCCGAAAATATCCGTCGTTATTCCTACATACAATCGAGCCGGAAAGGTGAGTAAAGCTATCGGAAGCGTGCTTGCGCAGACGTTCCGCGATCTGGAAGTGATCGTGGTTGACGACGGCTCGTCGGACGATACGGCGCAGATTCTCCAGCAAACTTTTGGCGATAAAATCCGGTACTTTCCGCAGGCCAATCAGGGACAGAGCGTTGCTCGAAATAGGGGACTGAAAGAATCACGGGGCGAGTGGATTGCCTTTCTGGACTCCGACGATCTCTGGGAAAAAGACAAACTGGAATGGCAGCTCAAGGCGCTAGAACAATGCGGACCTCAGTGCGGTGCGTGTTACACCGATGTACGGCTGATTAACCATCCGGAAACACGGACCCTCTTTGAGATGGCCGAAGAGGGATTTCACCACGCCGGAAAGATCGGAGCGAATCCGGATGTTCCGCGGCTTCTCGTTCGGGCGCCCGGAGCCGGTATGGTTCTGTTCTTGGGCTCTCTAATGGCTCGCGCCGACACGGTTCGCAATACGAATGGTTTCGACGCAAATCTGCGCTTTGGTGAAGACACCGACTTCATGTTCCGCCTGGCGATGGTGACGGGATTCTGCTACGTCAACCAGCCCCTCGTATTGTTCGATCGTTCGCCGATGGAGACTCGCCATGCGGGAGTGAGCACGGATTGGAATAAAATTGAGTTCGTTCTGGAGCAAACTCGACGTCGGCTAGAGAAATTTTTGACGCTAAAGAAGGAATTGCCCGACGAACTCGTCAAGCTGATTCGAGAAGAGCTGCGATCGGTCAACAGCGGACTGACCAACTCGTATCTCGAGGCGGGGAATTACGGAAAGGCACGAGAAGCGGTCTTGAGGGCTGCCCGGATGGATCTGACCCTCAACATATTCCTCAAAGGGTTTCTGACCTGGGTGAATCCCCAACTCGCACGGCGAACCGTGCGGCATCACCTGTCAAAAAAACGGGATGAGTATCCTGTCATCTGAAAAATGTGAAGAGTTCGGCAAGTCAATGTTGCGCTCTCCTGTTTCGACGAATTAGACCGGGTGCGGAATCTCGAAAAGACTAGACGTCTCAGCGCGCGGTTTTGGTGCGCCAGTGAGAATCACGTCTGCACCGGCGAATCTCACGATTTTCTGACCTGTGTGGCACGTAAACCAATTCGATGAGTGAAATGACAAGCAATTCAAAACATTCTTTTGGGTACTACCTCCTGGTTTGCATCGGGACCGCCATCGGAATTTGCGCGGCAGTAGAGCTTACTTGTTACTCGCTCGGGGTAGCTCCCTTCTTCACTCCGAGTGCGGCGCTGAATGCAAAGCTGCGATTCCTCAAGGAGCACCCGCCGGGTAATGCGCCCGTGGGGCTGATCAGCGGTGCGAGCGTGGCATTGAACGACATTGACAGCGACCTGCTTGAGGCTGCGGAGCAGCGCCCGTTCCTGAACTTCGGCGCCAACGGAATCTCCGTTCCGACGTCGCAAAGAATCTATAACCAGTTGTCAGATATGTTTACGATTCGCGAGGTAATTTTTGCCGTCGATCCCCTGGAAATGCGGGACACCTACCGGCTGGATGTTCAGATTCCCGACTCCGTGTTTCGACGATACGTTTCAGGCAAGATGACTCTGGCGGAGGAATTTGCGTACAGGGATTTGACGGGGCTGATTTCATCCTGGAAGACTCGGCGCGACTACCAAACCCGCACCGTACCGACCTCTCTCATGTTTTCGAGGACTGGCGCGGTGCCGCTCGAGATCGGGCAAAAAAATGCGGATCCCAAGGCGTGGAGCGGAGTAACGATCGATCCAGACACAAACTGCCGGCACTGCACGGACGATCTGCTTGAATTTTGCAAAGAAGTAAGATCACAGGGGAAGCCATTCACAATCGTCCTTGGTCCGATCCGGGCAGAGGTATTGGAAAGTAAGGCGGACGTTCGTGCCGTGGTTACGGACAGGCGCGCCCGGATTCGCCAGGTGGCGCAAGCTTGCGGCGCAGGCCTTTTTGATCTTTCTGAGTTCGCGAGCGTGGACGATTCGTGCTTCGCCAATTCCGTTCACCTGAATGCGGGTGGAATGCATGCGATGTCGGAATATCTGGAACGATTTCGTCGCGGAGAGCCGCCGTTGAAGGGCGCGGTCATTTCATGCGCTCCGTTGCCCACGGCGCAAAGCGTAGACGGCTCGGAAGCGCGGTCACCTTAAAAGAATTTTCCGTGATGCGAACATTTGGAAAGTCTTAAGCGAATCTCCGAATGGGGTTCGGTGGAGGAATGGATGGAAAGTGCACAAATTCTTGAACAGTTGACGGCAATCATTCGTGATGCGCTGGATGATCAGACTCTTCCTGTGACGCTCGATACTTCAGCGGCGGACGTTCCGGCGTGGGACTCGCTTGCCCATATCAACATTGTTGTGGCCACGGAAATGGGATTCGGCATCAAGTTCAGAACCGCAGAGCTGGAGCAAATCCGGAACGTGGGTGAATTGGTTTCATTGATCGATCGAAAATTGAAGGCAAAACAGGGTTAATCGTTAATGGTTTTCGCGTCCTACAGTTTTCTCTTTCTATTTTTACCGATCGCATTCGTGGGCTACTACCTGGCCGCCCGCGCCCGGGTGAACCTTGCCTTGACTTGGCTCACTCTGTGCTCGCTCGCCTTTTACGCCGCATGGAATCCAGCGTTCGTAATCCTGCTGCTCTGCTCAATCGCATTTAACTTTACGCTCGGCCGCGCGCTACTCGCTCGAGCCGAGGACGAGGATAGTAGTCCGCGGAACCGCCTGCTTGCTCTGGGAATTGCAGGTAATCTCCTTCTCCTTTTTTACTATAAATATCTTGCAACACTCCTTTCGTTCGCTCACCACATGTCCCTGATATCCCGCGATTTCGACCTAAAGGTGATCCTCCCACTGGGAATTTCGTTTTTTACCTTCACCCAGATGGGGTACCTGGTGGACTGCCATCAGGGTGAGGGTAAAGACATCAATCTCATTCGCTACTCAACATTTGTAACGTTTTTCCCACATCTGATCGCCGGGCCAATACTACATATTCGCGAAATCGGGCCGCAGTTGCTGGATTCGGAAACATTTCGTTTCCGCTGGAGAGATGTCGCTGTCGGCATTTCGTTTTTTATTCTCGGTCTGTCGAAGAAGGTTCTTCTCGCTGATCCACTGTCGGACGTTGTCAAGGTCGGATTTGCTCATCCCGGCGATTACAAGATGTTTACCTCATGGCTTTACGCGATCGCATACTCATTCCAACTGTACTTCGATTTTTCCGGTTATTCCGATATGGCCATTGGCTTGGCCGCGATGTTCGGCATTCGATTCCCTATCAACTTTGATTCACCGTACAAGTCGACGAGCATCATCGATTACTGGCAGCGCTTTCATGCGACCCTGACGCGTTATTTGACGCTGCTTTTGTACAATCCAATCGCGTTGCACATCCAGCGCCGCCGAATAGCCGCCGGAAAGGGGACTTCCCGCCGCGATCAGCAGAGCCTGGGGGCGTTCGGCTCACTCGTGGCGATTCCTGTTTTCTTTACGATGACACTGGCCGGGATCTGGCATGGGGCCGGATTGCAGTTCTTGTTTTTTGGGCTCATGCACGGAGTGTATTTGACAGTGAACCATGCATGGCGGATGTTCGGTCCAAAGCTGGATTGGAAAAAGTTAAGCCGATGGGCGGCGGCCGGAGTCAACGCGTCCAAGGTCTTGCTAACGTACGGTGCCGCGGTCGCAGCCATGGTCATGTTCCGAGCCTCTTCGGCGGGTGATGCAAAGAAGATGCTCTCCGGAATGATAGGATTGCACGGGATTGACCCAATCCCCGTGCCCAGCAGTGCGATGTCCCTGCTGGCAGCATCTCGGTCCGCTCCACTCGTTCCTCGTCAAAACTCACCACTTTCTGGTGGTCCCGATCGACGACAGCATTCCACCGCCGGCCAGTTTGGCCTTGCGGTTCTTCATAGTTTGGGCGCTACCGAACAGTCAGCAAATTATGGCTAAGTTCTCGCCGACTTTGACGCCAGTCCGCACGAATTCACTGCCGTGGCTCTCCTGGCAACCTTCGTTTCGGTGGGCGCTCATGCTCGGAGCCTTGTTCGCGGTGACGCTGATGTCGTTCCAACAGACAAAGGTCTTTCTGTACTTCCAGTTCTAGCAACCAAGTGAGACTAGGAGTTGACGGTTGAATGCGATGAGCCGTCAAAATGCTTCCGCACGATTCGATTTTCGAATCAGCCGAGAGTGCGTGGCGTGCACGGTCCGGGTCTGGAAGGCCGAGATCGAATGGGAATATCATTTGCAATACATAAAAAAGCAGTATAATCCGCGCCGGCGCGTTGCTTGAGCTTCACAATTTCCACGCGGCGCAGATTTTCCGAGGAACGTCAGGCTCGTCGTGAGAGCGATGTCCAGATCCATGGACCAATCGTGCGAAAGCCCCCGGGAAAATGAGGATTTATTTTCCCGGCTACTCACCACACTTAATACTTGGTGGCTGACGGCGACCTACCCTTCGCCAGCACGGGGCAAGGCGTCAAGTTTCACTACGCAAGTGAGATATCTCGAAAGGTCGCGACGCGAATCTCACTGGGGAATCAGATCGAAATTGGAAGGCACGCGTGGATCACATGCGGAGCTGAAGGGCCACACCAGCAAAAGATTCTCATCGGTGATAACTGTCGAATTGGGCCGTGCTGCACGATTAGCAGCAAGAATTCGATCCAACTGGAGCAAGGAGTGGCTCTTGCACTCAGATGTTCTAATCCAGGACCATGCGCATGCTTATGAAGACGTAAGCCGGCCGGTAAGAATGCAAGGCCCCACATCGGGTGGCAAGATACGGATCGGCGAAGGATGCCGTATCGGGCGGGGCGCTGCAATTCTCAGCGGTAGGGGAGAACTCGTCATTGGGAAGAACAGCGTGGTAGCTCCGGACGCGGTCGTGATGACAAGCTTCCCGCCGAATTCAGCAATTTCGGGAAATCCAGCTCGGGCCATGCCTCTACCCGGTGACGCCAAGCATTTCGTCGCCAAAGACGCAGCAGGCCGGGCGCGATAAAAGTTTTTGCGACAGAATCCCGCAAGATTCGTGAGTCAAATCCCTGACCAAACAGACAGACCGAACCAAGTGACGCGAGAAGATCCACTAGCGTGGTGTTTCCGCTTGGTCTCGAAGCTGCACACCATCTGGGTGGGATGGACCTATCCCTTTGCATCGTTTGGCAAGCGCGTCGGTGTGCATTTCAGCTGCAAACTGTCCAGGGACAGCGCCCGCCATGTGCAGATCGGTGACGATGTTATGCTATCCCGTGGCGTTCGGATCGATGCCTCCGCGCCTTCCGGCGCGGATTCGCCGACACTTATTTTCGAGAGCGGCGTGGGCGTGCAGCGGCGTTGTGTGATATCGGCGCGAAATCGAATCCACATTATGCAGCACGTCATCATGGGTCCCGCGGCCATCGTGATGGATCATAGCGAAGCGATCGTGGATTCAGCGGGCCCTTCTGAACGCGTAGAGAATGGAACGAAAGGGACTGTTTGCATCGAACAAGGATGCTGGATTGGTTCGCGAGCCCGAATTGTGAGCGCACACGATAACCTGGTGATCGGACGAAATTCTGTCATCGGGGCAAATTGTGTAGTGACCCAAAGCATCCCGCCTTATTCGGTCGTCATGGGCAACCCATCTAGCGTCGTAAGGCACTATGATCCTTCCAAGGGTAAATGGGTGGCTGGTTCCATTCGCTCGATGGAATAAACAATCATAGAGCCACAGGCAATCGAATTTTCTCGAAGCACAAGTGGCGGAATGACTCTCTTTTACTGCTGCCCACCGCCGGTAGAACCAGCGTTACAGCGGGGATTCGTCCAGACCGCTCCAGAAAACATAAGGGCATTCCGCAGGAACTGAAAAACGACTCTCCGAACGGGAACGGACGTCCCTTCTCGAGTAATGGATTTCTTCTGAAGAGATTGGCAGCACGTTCCCACAGCATCAGAAAATCCGAATCGACAACTCAACCTAAGGAGCAAGAGCGTGTCTCCTAGCAATAATCGCACAAACTGTTTTTGTGAGGACCCGTTGGACCTGGTGCCGAGGGCGCTCACCAAACTCTATAGCATCTGGATAAGCCAGACCTATCCGCTCGCAAAAAAGGGACGCAATCTGTCGTTTCATTTTACGAGCCAGTTGAATCGCCAGCGAGCCTCCCGGATCAGCCTTGGAAATTCCGTGTCGTTGCGGAAGGGGGCATGGCTCAACGCGGCCGTCGACGACTCGCATGGTGAGCCCGTTATCGTAATCGAGGACAACTGTGCAATCGGTCCGAGCAGCGTCATTTCCGCCAAAAATCAAATCTACATCGAGCACGATGTACTCGTCGCCGGCGCGGTGTTGATCATGGATCACAATCACTCGTATGAAGACATCAATGTACCTATCATCAACCAGGGAATCACAGAAGGCGGCAGAATCCGAATCGGCAGCGGATGCTACATCGCTCATGGTGCGGCGATTTTGTGCCCGAGGGGCGAGCTAACGATCGGTCGCAACTGTGTAATTGCCGCGAACTCAGTGGTGACGCGTAGCATCCCGGATTACTCGGTTGTCGTCGGATTGCCTGCAAGAATAATTAGACAATACGATCCACAGACAAAAACGTGGCGCATCGGTCGAAATCGAGCATCGTAGTGCGAAATCGGCAAAGCGGCGCCTTAGAAACTCAGTAGTCACAACTATCGGAGGGTATGACTAGTAATCTTATGAGCGGCAAACCACTCATCTCGATTGTCATTCCTACATACAATCGGGCCCAACAAACGATCGCAGCCGTCGAGAGCGTTCTCGCGCAGACATATCCCAATTTCGAAATCATCGTTGTCGATGACGGTTCTACAGACGACTCCGGCGAGACGATTCAGCGATTCATTGCTCAAAAAACAAACGGTTCTTGCCCGGTTAGCTTCTTTAGCCAGCCGAATCAGGGCGCAAGCATTGCTCGAAATACGGGCATCGCAAAAGCGCGCGGAGAATATATTGCATTCCTGGATTCGGATGACATTTGGCTTCCTGAAAAATTGGAATGGCAGATGCAGGCACTCGAGCAGTTCAAGGATGAATGCGGTGTCTGTGTAACGGACGCACGTTTGGTGAACAAATCCGGTATGGACATCAGCAGCAGTTTTCTAACGCACGGAAGGCATTTTGAACAAACGATTGGAATCGATCGCGACGCCGTAAAATCTATTGCCAGGTCGTTCTGCGGAGTTTGGCTGTCTACCCTACTAGCTCGGGCAGACTTGATCAAGCAAATCGGAGGTTTTAGTCCCGATATTTCGTTTGTCGAGGACCGCGATCTTCATTTTCGCCTATCGCTCATAACTTCCATCGCCTACGTAAACAAGTCGCTCGTCAGAACTGATAGAACCCCCTCCCCTCCCGGCTCGCAGGTCCGCCCATGGGACAGGGCTGAGGTGCAGTTTCGGCAGCAGCAACAAATGCTAGAGAAATGGTTGAGGATGGGCGCGGCCTTGCCGCAGGATGTGCGCAGAACGATCGAGAGAAGCCTGAGAGCCCTTCATTCGCATTGGGCAAACTGGCATCTAGAAAATGGACGATACGATGAGGCACGTGAGGCTGTCTCGAGGGCTGTCAAGTATGAGATCACCCTCGGAACCACGGTTAAGTGGGCATTGGTATGGCTATCGCCGGCCTTAGCCAAGAGAATCGCGCCAAAAACCCGACCCATCGGAACCGGAGGTCACGCGTCGTGAGCGATTTTCGCGATCTGATCGATGACGTGGACGTATGAATTGATTCACGATGTCTGGAGCATGTGCACCGGTGGAAAGGTTCACCGACTACTTGCTGTGAGCTATCTGAAGGACTGGAAATGAATCTCGCGGGAATTTACGCGCGTGGCAAAGACTCCATGGACCGACTGCTGCTGGGCAGCAGCCTAAGGGCCAAAGCTGCCCGGGGGGCTGTCTTCCTCGGCAGTGGAAGCGTCGCTGAGCAAGCGAGCCGGTTCGCCCGCAATATGCTGTTGACGCGCCTTCTGGCACCGAGCGCGTTTGGCGCCATGGCGATTGTGATGTCCTCATCATCTATCGTCGGGGCTTTGACGGAAGTGGGGCTGAGGGCAGCGGTCATTCAAAACCCGAGAGGAGGGGAGAAGGAGTACGTAAACGCTGGTTGGTGGATGGGGATGGGCCGGTCGATCAGCATGTACCTCATTATTTTCGCCATGGCCCCTTGGGTCGCCCGTTTTTACGGGAACGCAGAGCTGTCCGCGCTGCTCCGAGTGGCGCTGCTCGGCACCCTTTTCGATGGAGCCATGAGTCCACGTTCGATTCTCCTGCAAAAGGAACTGAAATTCGGACGTTGGATGACCATTAGCAACATAGGCGCCATCTGTGGGGTCATTCGACAGTGATCCTTAGTTTTGTTCTTCGCGATGTGTGGGCCCTGGCCATTGGTTATTGCAGTGAGAACGCTCTTCCGCTGTCTCCTGTCCTACATTTTTTCTCCTGGGTTGCCGTCGCTCGGGTGGGACCGCCATGCCGCGCGAGATCTCTACAAATTCTCAAGGGCTGCATTCGGACTGTCGTTTCTGAATCTTATCTTTTCGCGTACTGATATCTTCGTGCTTGGAAAGCTCTATTCCCCAACCGTTTTGGGCTTGTACGTGATGGCGGTGGCGCTGGTCCAACACTCCTTCTACTTTCCTCACAACCATGCTGGGTCAGACCCTGTTCCCCGCCTTCGCCCATGTCCAGGACGATGTGGAACGTCTCAACCGTGTGCTCATAGAGGTGACCTCCTGGTTAATTCTCCTGGGGCTTCCGATTGTCGTCGTTTTCTTTTTGTGCGGGCCGTCACTTCTTTCCGTCGCCTACGGCATTCGGTATGTGGGAGGCGCCGAACCGCTGGCGGTGGCCGCCGTCGTGGTATTCCTAAATGTGCTGAACGTCGGTATCACGTGCGCTTTTAGCGGTGTAGGACGTCCGGAACTGCATCGCCGCGCGGTCGCTGCGTCCGCGATCATCATGATGATCGTGATCTATCCTGCCTGCAAATTGCTCGGAGTCGTAGGAGGCCAGGTATCAGCACTGATTGCGATTTGTGTGAGTTATTTTCTTCAAGTGATTCGCATACGCGGACTAACCGGCTTGGATCTGCTTCGCTATGGAAAAGCCTTTGTGCCGGCGACATTGGTGTCCCTCGGAATTCTTGTCGTCGGTCTCGGCGCTCGCTATTTCGGCTGGGCCACAAAACCTGCCGCCAACATAATTCTGAGCTGGCAGTGCCTGTGCAATCGCCTACGCGCTCTGCGTGCCCGCTTTCCTAAAGATTAGGCAAGGCCGCGAGAACAGCTGGTAGGCGTCGGAAATCCAATTTCCGTCGAACGAATCAAAGATACGAAGAACCAGCATCGCTAATCTTGTCCTGACAGTCCGCGACTCCACTCCCGAGTTGCTCTAAACAGATCATCCGTGCGCTCATGATATACAAACTAGACCCGTTAGCTGATCCGCGCTGGCAGGCGCTTGTAGACCGCCATCCAAATGCGTCCGTATTTCACACGACCCGACTGGCTCGAAGCCATCCACCGTACCTACGGATATTGTCCCGTTGCGTTTACGACTTCTTCGCCGACGCATGAATTGAGCAACGGTTTGTTGTTCTGCCGCGTCCGGAGTTGGCTGACGGGTCGACGCATGGTCTCGCTTCCCTTCTCTGACCACTGCGAGCCCCTGTGTGATTCTGCCGAATTCGAGATTCTAGTTCACTACCTTCAATCTGCGTTGGATCACCAGGACTGGAAGTATTTAGAGGTTCGTCTCGTCGATGGGCGGTTGTCACACGGGCCAGAAACGGTCGGCTTCCGCGTTAAAGACCGACACTTGCTTCATCGCTTGGACCTACAAGCTTCTTCTGAAGATTTATTTGAAAGCTTCGATAGGGACTCGGTTCAGCGCCGAGTGCGACACGCCGAGCGCGCTGGGGTCAATGAACGAGTGGGCCGGTCCGAGCGGATGCTGAAGGATTTTTACGGTCTCTGCTTATTGACCAGGCAACGCCAGAATTTGCCGCCTCAACCCTATAAATGGTTTCAAAATGTGGTTGAATGCATGGGAGAGTGTGTAGCGATCCGCACCGCTTATAAGAACGATGTTCCCGTCGCCTCGATATTGACCTTACGATTCCGCGACAAGGTCTACTATAAGTACGGATGTTCTGACTCCAGTTTCAACCATTTGGGCGCAACGCCGTTTCTTCTCTGGCGAGCTATATGCGAAGCGAAATCGGGCGGTGCGACCGAATTTGATTTCGGGCGGACGGAAATAGACAATGCCGGACTCATCGCGTTCAAGAACAAGTGGACGCGAGAGCCTCAATCGTTAACATATTGGAAATTTCCTGGTTCACTCGCTGATTCGGTTCGGTTCGACTGGAAACTGAAAGTTCTCAAACGAGCATTTTCGTTGATGCCTAGTCGTTTGCTGACGGCTACAGGCAGGCTTCTCTACCCGCATATCGGCTAATTCCCGGATAAGGAAAGGCTTCGCGCACGGTGTAAGGCTGGGATGATACTTTCCGCGAGACAACTGTCGTGAAATTTTACGAGACCAAGATTTCAGGGGTATTCGAGATTCAGATCGAGCCCAAGCAGGACGAGCGCGGCTTTTTCGCGCGCTCCTGGTGCCGCGAGGAGTTTGAAAGCCACGGACTAAATCCCAAGCTGGTCCAATGCAGCATTTCGTTTAACACGCAGAGAGGAACGCTTCGAGGGATCCATTATCAGGCGGCACCGTACGCGGAAGTAAAACTGGTTCGATGCACCCGAGGGGCGATATACGATGTGGTGGTTGATCTGCGTCCGCAGTCCCCGACTTTCAAGAGCTGGATCGGCGCGACCTTGACGAGTGAAAATCGCCAGGCACTCTACGTGCCCGAGGGCTGCGCACACGGATTCCTAACCATGGAAGACAGGACCGAAGTTTTCTATCAAATATCGGAAGTCTTCAACGCGCAGTCGGCGCGGGGAGTGCGTTGGGACGATCCTGCATTCGAGATTCTGTGGCCGGGAAGTGTAGAAGTGATTTCGGAACGGGACCGAAGCTACCCGAACTTTGAATAAAGCGATGAGCTTACTTAGAGAGTTCGATCGACGGGATCTCGCGAAAACCGGCGAGGAGTTGTACCGGTTCGCGGCTGAACTCTATCCGATTTGCCGCAGTATCACGGGTGATGGCATCCGGCGGACGCTTCGCATGATCCAGAACTCGATTCCGTTGAAGACCTCGGAGGTGCAGACCGGGACTCAGGTATTCGATTGGACGGTTCCCAAAGAATGGAACATTCGAGACGGTTACATCAAGTCTCCTGATGGGAAGCGAGTGGTGGATTTCCAGAAATGTAATCTGCATGTCTTGAACTACAGTTCGCCGGTGCAAGCGAGCATGTCGCTAGGCGATCTCAAACCCCACCTCTTTACGGCTCCAGAGACTCCTGACTGGATCCCTTACCGAACGTCGTACTACCGCGAGAATTGGGGATTTTGTCTCTCGCATAATCAAATGCTCACACTGGAGGACGGCAAATACGAGGTGTGCATCGATTCAACTCTCGAAGATGGATCTCTGACCTACGGCGAATGCTATTTGCCTGGTCGATCAGAAGAAGAAGTTCTGATTTCGTGTCATGCCTGCCATCCCTCTCTGGCGAATGACAATCTCTCTGGGTTGACGGTGGCGACTTATCTGGCCCAATTTCTTTCTGGACGGGATCTTCGCTACTCGTACCGATTTCTGTTCCTTCCCGGCACGATCGGGGCGATTACGTGGCTGGCGCAAAATCGTGAGGCCGCCGCGCGCGTTCGTCATGGGCTGGTGTTGACCTGCATTGGGGACAAAGGCCAATTTCACTATAAAAAGAGTCGCCGGGGAGATGCGGAAATTGACCGTGCCGCAACTCACATTCTGAAGCATTACAGCGAAGCCCCGGAGATTCTGGAATTCTCGCCCTTCGGTTACGACGAGCGCCAGTACTGCTCTCCCGGCTTCAATCTCGCCGTCGGGTGTCTTATGCGAAGCGTGTGGGGTACATTTCCCGAGTATCACACCTCGGCCGATAACCTCGACTTCATTGGACCCGATCAACTTGCTGAATCGCTCCGCGTTTGCACTGCAATATTGGATGTGCTCGAAAACAATAGGCGATATCGCAACCTAAACCCCCACTGCGAACCCCAACTCGGGAAGCGAAACCTCTACCGGTCAACGGGCGGCGACACGATTGGGGCGGAGATCAACGCGCGCCTCTGGGTATTGAATCTGTCGGATGGAGAACACTCTCTTTTGGATATTGCGGACCGCGCCGGGCTCCCGTTTCAGCAGGTTAGCGAGGCTGCGGAACTGCTTGCGCAGAGTGGGCTGCTGTCAGCGATTCACAGCGATTGCGGACGCGATACCCCCCCGGCTACCACATAATGGAAAGTCTTTTCCCTCATCATTGGATGAGACATCGCGCGGAATACGCAGTTCGCCTTGGGCGACTGGGCATATTGTAAGTGTCTTAGTTTCATTGTCTTACGAAGCCAAAGGTCGCGAAACAGGGCGGAGAGCCGTCGACTTTGGCAAACTGATTGCGAGTTTATTGCCGATTAGAGGTGGATGGTCTCTAACCTCAATGGCGGTAGCCTACCTGAGTCTCATTCGCGAGACGAATGATCGGAACACTGAGAGGCAGCCCGTACGCCTCCTTGTCGGTTTTGAGGTACTCCAATAACATATGGCTACGATGACATCCCCGGCCGGTATCGAAGGGCGAACGGCAACGAAGCCGTGCCGGTTTTGCGGTGCGGCGCTGCGACAAACTTTTGTTGATTTAGGGATGTCTCCGCTTTGTGAGACGTACCCAGCGCGTGAAGATCTCAACAGTGGCGAGGTCTACTATCCGCTTCACGTCTACGTCTGCGAACGGTGCTTCCTGGTGCAACTGGAAGAATATGAGAGCGCGGAACACATCTTCAGCGATTACGCATACTTCTCCTCCTACTCTGATTCATGGCTGAAACACTGCGAGACTTACTGCGACAAGATGACGAACCGGTTCGGCTTGCACGAGAAAAGCCTCGTAGTTGAAGTAGCCAGTAACGATGGTTACCTGCTGCAGTATTTTGTTCAGCGGAAAATTCCTGTGCTGGGTATTGAGCCGGCAGCAAATGTAGCCAAAGTGGCGATCGAAAAGGGAGTGCCTTCGATGGTGCGATTCTTCGGCACCGACTTGGCAAAAGAGCTCTCGGCGAACGGCCGATGCGCCGATCTCGTTCTAGGCAACAATGTGCTCGCACAGGTACCGGATCTGAATGACTTTGTGGAAGGACTGAAGATCCTTCTGAAACCGCGTGGGGTCTTAACACTGGAATTTCCCCACCTGATGCGATTGATCGAGCACAACGAATTCGACACGATTTACCACGAGCACTTCTCCTACTTCTCTTTGCTTACGACGGCTCGCATCATGGAAGCGCATGGACTGAAATTATTCGACGTAGAAGAGCTTTCGACACACGGAGGTTCGCTTCGTGTTTATGCGTGTCGTGCAGAGGATAACTCGCATGAAGTTGATCCGGCCGTTCAGGGGCTGATCGAAGACGAACGACGCGCCGGACTCGATTCGGTCGTCGGGTATGAGAGCTTTGCCCGGCAGGTGAAACAAACCAAATTCGCGCTGCTCGATCTTCTGCTGACTGCGGCGCAACAAGGCAAGTCGGTGGCGGGGTATGGCGCACCCGGCAAGAGCGCGACCCTATTACACTATTGCGGCATCGGCAAGGATTTGATTGAGTACACAGTCGACCGCAGCCCTTACAAACAGGGACGATTTCTGCCGGGGAGCCACATCCCGATCCATCACCCGGACCGGATTCGCGAAACCAAGCCGGATTACGTCGTCGTCCTACCCTGGAACTTGAAAGACGAAATCATGGAGCAGCTGCAGTTTATTCGCGAATGGGGCGGCAAGTTTATCGTTCCGATCCCGAAAGCCACTGTCTATTAGGCAATCGAAAAGGGAGCGAGCATGAAAGTCGTACTTTTTTGCGGCGGCGCCGGAATGAGGCTTAGGGGCTATTCGGAGGATGTACCGAAGCCCATGGTGACCATTGGCTCGCGGCCGGTCCTGTGGCATGTCATGAAGTACTACGCTCACTTTGGCCATAAGGACTTCATCCTCTGCCTCGGTTATAAGGCGAACGTCATTAAGGACTACTTTCTCGAGTATGAGGAATCGGTATCCAATGATTTTGTATTCTCCCAGGGGGGAAAGAAGCTGGATTTCATGCAGAGGGACATTGACGATTGGAACATAACTTTCGTCGACACCGGAATGCGCTCCACGATCGCGGACCGGCTTCGTCTCGTCGAGCCGCACCTAAAGGGCGAGGAAATGTTTCTCGCCAATTACAGCGACGGCCTGACTGATTTCGATCTGCCTAAAATGATTCAAGAGTTCGCTCGTCGCGACAGTTACGCCTCCTTTCTTTCAGTGCAACCACGATCGAGCAGCCTGGATACCGTTCAGATGAACGACGATGGCTCCGTGCGCGCGATTCGATGCATGAAGGACTCGAACATCTGGGTGAACGGGGGTTACTTCGTTCTTCGGAAGGACGTCTTTCGGTACATCAATCCTGGAGAAGAACTGATCTACGAGCCGTTCCAACGACTGATTTCAGAGGGCAAAGTCTGGTCTCATCGATATGACGGTTTTTGGCAATGCATGGATACCTTCCGTGACAAGCAGATTCTGGATGAGCTCGAGGCCGCCGGCTCACCTCCGTGGCAATTGTGGAGGAACGGCCATAGTGCTCCTCGAGAAGTTGCCTAAGGACGTTGAACGTTCCCAGCAAGAGCCCCTCGATGAGATTATCTTTGAGCGTCGCCCGATAATTTGAGTCCGCGCATGTGCGTTACTAGAAGATACGAACCGCCAGCATGACATTTCGTGATCGCCTTGAACGGAGCAGCTAGCTTGGAGCGCTTGGCGAAAGGAGTTCGCACTTGAACATTTTCATCGATTCAAAAATCAGCGACGATGACCGGCGGAAAGAACTGTACCGGGGTTCCATATTCTTTCACCGCTCGTGCGTGAATGCTGAAAAGCTGTGTCAGCTGGCGCGTGATCTTATTGCTGAGTCTTTTGGCTCCCTGGACCCGCGCAAAGTTCAGGAATCGATGTCGGCCGAGAAAAGCGCCGAGATTCTCTCCGTTTTGAAGCCCAAATTCATCCACCACCCGAAAGCTAAGGAATACATTCAGGGGATGCTCACCGAATTAGGGTGTGACTTGCAGAAAACCTATTTTGACGTGCCCCGGATGCGCACTGCTTTCCCAGGTGACTACCTGAAGTCAGGAATTGCCTATGCGTTTCATCCTCATCGTGACACCTGGTATTCCGCTCCCTTCTGCCAGATCAATTGGTGGATGCCTATTTACCCGATTAGCTCGGAGAATTGCATGGCGATTCATCCACGCTATTGGTATCAGCCGCTGCGAAACGGATCGAGTGGATACAACTATCATCAATGGAATCTCGAAAGCCGGCAGAACGCTGCGCAACATGTGAAGACCGACACGCGGATCCAGCCGAAACCGGAGGAGCCGGTAGAGCTGGACCCGCAATTCCGATTGATTTGTGAACCTGGCGCGCTCTATCAGTTCTCAGCTGCTCAACTGCATTCAACTGTGCCTAACTCGACAGATTTGACGCGTTATAGTATCGATTTCCGGACTGTGCATCTGGACGATGTCTGGACTCGGACCGGAGCGCCGAACATAGACTCCGCGTGCACGGGGACGACGATGGGTGATTACTTGAATGGAACGGATCTCTCGGGTCTACCAGCCGAAGCGATCGCGTTGTATCAGGACGGGACGGAGTGCCAGTACGGTTCTTCCGCGAATGACCCCAAGAAAGTCGCAGGGGTTAGAAACTAGCTCGCGAAGTCGTTCTCAGCGCTGAGGCTCTCGGAAACCTCATGCTAGAGTGCGAAGGATCTCGTAACGTTTCTTAATCAATGCTCCCCTTACACCTAGAGAAAGCGGCCGCCGAAGGAATGTCACTTCTTTGCCTCGGCGCACATTGCGACGATATCGAGATCGGTTGTGGCGGCACCCTGTTGCACCTGAAAGCAGCTTTCCCTCGATTAAAATTTCATTGGGTAGTGTTCAGTGCATCAGGACTTCGCGGCCGAGAAGCTGCCAAGGCGGCGGATTTGTTCACCGCCGGCTGCGAAAAGGAGATCCTCCTCAAGGAGTTCCGAGATGGTTTCCTGCCGTATCGGGGCGGCGAGGTAAAGGAATTGTTTGAAGAAGTGAAGAGCCAAGTAAAGCCAGACCTCATTTTTACGCACTGGCAGGGCGATGCACATCAAGACCATCGCCTGATCTCTGAACTCACATGGAACACCTTTCGAAACCATCTGATCCTGGAATATGAAATTCCCAAGTACGATGGTGATATGGGGCGTCCAAACCTCTTCGTACCGCTCGAAGCGCCGTTGTACGAAAACAAGGTCGACTATTTGTTCGAGGCGTTTGAATCTCAGCGAAGCAAGCGATGGTTCGACCGCGAGACGTTTCTAGGACTCATGCGATTGCGCGGCATGGAATCGAACTCCCCCAGCGGCTACGCAGAAGGATTTCACGCTCGAAAAGTGGTGATCAGAGCAGGCGCATGAGAGGGAAAGACGAGGCGGTTCGCGATAGAAATCTGGCACGCCGTGAAACGTCTTTGGGATCGCGGTGTGTATGAGCCTGGAATTAGCAACGCTAATCGAAGAACGATATGCGAAGGATGTGTGGGCGAATGAAAATACTCTTGACTGGTCATAAAGGTTACATCGGGGCGATCGCAGCACCTATGCTGCGTGCTGCAGGCCACGAAGTAGTGGGTTTAGACTCGGACTTGTTTGCGGGCTGTGAATTCGGAGATCCGGGCCCGAAGATTCCGGAGATTCGCAAAGATCTCCGCGACGTAACGAAGGCAGACCTTGTGGGATTCGAAGCCGTGGCGCATTTCGCTGCGGTTTCCAATGATCCAGTTGGCGATCTAAATCCGCATGTGACGTACGATATCAACCATCTGGGCACGATGCGACTCGCGGAAGCAGCCAAAGCGGCCGGTGTGCGGCGGTTCGTATTTTCCTCCTCCTGCAGTAACTACGGCGCCGCGGGCGACATCTTTCACGATGAGACGTCGGAACTCAATCCGGTAACTCCCTATGCCGAGTCAAAGGTCATTGTAGAGCGTGACCTGGCAAAGATGGCGAACGAACACTTCAGCCCTACCTACATGAGGAATGCTACTGCCTATGGCGTCTCTCCTCGCCTGCGGCTGGATATCGTTTTGAACGATCTGGTGGCTTGGGCGTTTACTGCCGGCCGCGTCTACATCAAGAGCGATGGAAGTCCGTGGCGGCCGATCGTCCACATTGAAGATATCGTCCGAGCCGTCATCAGCGTTTTGGATGCGCCTACGGCACTTGTCCACAACGAGACTTTCAACGTCGGATCCACTGAGGAAAATTACCGGATTCGGGAAATCGCTGAAGTCGTGAAAGAGGTCGTTCCCGGCTGCCACGTTGAATACGCTCCCGGAGGCGGCCCGGACAAGCGGTGCTATCGTATCGATTGCAATAAGATTCGTCGAATCTTGCCCGGATTCCAACCGCAGTGGAACGTTCGAAAGGGTGCGCAGCAACTATATGACGCGTATCGAACTGTAGGCCTGACTCGCCAAGACGTTGAGAATGGCCGCTACGTGCGGATCGCTCACATTCGGAGGCTTATGAGCGATGGGCGGCTGGACGACTCCCTGCGATGGTCCAATCGGGATGTCCGTGCTCCGGAAGCGCATGCGGAGATCTCCTAATCCTATTTGTGCCGATTTCCAGTATCAGCGATTCGAATTCGCGTTCGCAATTCGAGGGACATCGCCCGAGGACTTGCCAGGTGTTTTTTTGAACCGCTGGCGAACTCTTGACGCGTGAAGCTCACAGGTTGAAGTAATCAAAAACTCTAGGGAATATAGAATGATCAAGCCAGAACAGAAAGCTCTCTACGCGCTCGGACTACAACAACCACGTTGGGTCTATTTCCAGGGTGAAGTCCGGCCATGGGCAGATGCGACTTTGCATGTTTCCTGCGAAGCGGTGAACCGGGGCCTCAATGTTTACGAGGGGCTAAAGGGCTACTGGCGAGCGGACGGGGAGTCGTTCGGGATCGTCGAAATGCGCCCCCACTTTGATCGTCTCGTTCGCTCCGCCCGGCTCCTCCATGTCCCTGTTCCGGTCACATTTGAGGAATTTCGAGAGGCGTGCGCAAAGCTGGTGAGGGTGCTTTACGAGCCCGACAAAGATATGTGGATTCGCGCAACGCTCTACGTTATTGAAGGTCACTGGGGAGAAGGCACCGTTGCAGACCTCGTTCTCACCGCGTATCACCAACCGAAGGAACCTCCCAGTCCCGTCAGCGTTGGCGTTAGCACGTGGCAGCGATCATCCGATTTAAGTCTGTCTCCGCGGATCAAGACGAGCGCGAATTACCAGGTGGCGCGGCTGGCGCGTGTCGAAGGAAGAGGGCGGGGTTTCCCGGAAATGATCCTGTTAAATCAGTACGGCCGAGTTGCTGAGGCGACGGGTGCTTGTCTCATAATGGTCCGCGACGGTCGTGTAATTACTCCTCCTGCTTCGGAAGGCCGGCTGGAGAGCATCACTCTCGATATCGTTCGGGGAATTTGTCATTCGCGGGCGATTCCGTTTATCGAGCGGCCGATCGATCGCACGGAGCTCCTTATTGCCGATGAACTTCGTCTGGTTGGGACTCTGGCGGAATTGACGCCCATCACTCGCGTTGACGACTACAAATTACCGGCGAGTTGGCCGCTCACGGATCTGATCGCCGAGACTTTCTGGGATGCGGTGCGCGGGGTAACGCCCCACCCGGCGGTGGAATTGACTGTCGTCTAGTTCATTGGAAATGAAGGCCCATTGTCTGTGTCGTCCTGACGTAGTGCTACCCATCGCCGGCGCAGAAAAAGAAGCGCGGTCACCGCACACTGGGAATCGATCTCTGGTCGCGATGAACGAACGGCAAGACTTTCCGTATTCCTTGATGGATTCTCTGTGAGCCAACCACTCGTTAGCGTTGTTACGCCATTCCACAACACAGCGCCGTACCTCGCCCAGTGTGTGGAAAGTGTACTGGCGCAAACTCACTCTCATTTTGAATACATTCTTGTCGACAACTGCAGCACGGACGGTTCCGGCGAGATTGCTGAGAAATATGCCCTCCGCGATTCGCGGATTCGATTGATTCGCCGCTCGCAACTCCTTTCGCAAGGGGAGAATTACAACCGCGCTCTGACCGAAATATCGCCCGCCAGCGAATACTGCAAAGTCGTGCAGGCCGACGATTTCATCTTCCCGACTTGCTTGGAGTCCATGATACGAAGCTTTGAGCAGTCGAAAACAATTGGCCTTGTAAGTTCGTACTGGTTGAAAGGGAAAAACATTTTAGGTTCGGGTTTCCCCTTTCCCGCGACGGTGCTTCCCGGCAAAGAAGTGGCTCAATTGTATTTTCGAGAAGGCATCTATCTTTTCGGATCGGAATCCACCGTGATGTACCGATCCTCTCTGGTACGAAATTGCCAGCCCTTCTATCGCGAGCCATCCTTGCACGCGGACACAGAAAAGTGCATGGAGATACTGAAGCACTGGGATTTTGGCTTTGTTCCCGAGATACTCTCGTTCCTGCGCATGGACAATGTAAATGAATCAATCTCCGCCGCAGTGGCGGATCTCCACCCTCAGTGGCTCGACCGCTACATTATTATTCAGCGCTTCGCCTCGGCCTTTTTAACCGCCTCGGAGGCAACCGCCCTGAAAAGTGAATTCAAAGGAGCTTATTACAGTGTGCTAGCACGGTCCGCCATCCGGTTTCGTAAAGCCCCCTACTGGCGATATCACGAAAAGGGACTTAGCACTCTGGGTCAAACGCTGAGTAGGCCGCTTCTGATGAAGCACATCCTCCTTGAATTGCTGTGGATGGCCGCGAATCCAGGCGAAACTGCGAGGGAGATGCGAAGTGTGCTAAAGCGAAGAAGAATACGGCAATCGTTTCAAACACGGGGAGAGGTTGAAGCAGGAGCAAACGGAAATCAGGCCGCGGTCGCTTCCTGCTCGCCGGTTGAAGAAGTATCCTCTTCGCGGCTCGCGTCCGAAAAATGAATCCGCGAATCGCATCGTATTTGGAAAAAGAAGATAGCAACGCGCTTGGATCGGAGCGACGGCCAGAAGCGATTTCGGGCGGACGACAATGAAACAAGAACTTCAAGAATTATATCGATATCGGGAATTGCTCTATATGATCACGTACCGCGACATCAAGGTCCGGTACAAGCAATCCGTCATGGGACTCCTATGGGCCATCTTGATGCCGATCATGATTGTTAGCGCGGGAATCGTTGTGCGCTACGCCTATGCTTTGGCATCTGGGAAGGCCCTCCAAACAGGTGACATAGCAAGCGTGGCGGTGAAATCTCTACCCTGGGCATTTCTGGTGTCGAGCATCCGCTTCTCGAGCACGAGTCTCATCAACAACCAGAACCTGGTTACAAAGGTCTACTTCCCCAAAGAGATTTTCCCGGTCGCTTCTGTTATGGCCAGCCTCTTCGACTTCGTGATCGCGTCCGGCGCGCTCGTGATATTTTTGCTAATCATCCAAATCGGGTGGAGCGCCCAACTCGTGTGGATCCCCGTGCTGCTCGCATTGATGGTTGTTCTGGCGATCGGTATTGGAATGGTGGTTTCTGCCGCAAGCCTTTTCTTTCGCGACGTAAAGTATGTCGTTGAGGTGCTACTCACGTTCGGAATCTTCTTCACTCCCGTCCTGTTCGATGTCCGGATGTTAGGCGCGAAAGGCCGATGGCTGTTGCTCAATCCGATAGCGCCTATCCTGGAAGGACTTACGGCGTGCATCGTCCACCATCAACCGCCGGATCTTCCGTGGCTCATGTACAGTTTCACGATCAGTTTAATTCTCGTGGTGGGCGGGTATGTATTTTTCAAGCATCTGGAGCCCAGTTTCGCAGAAAGCATTTAGAGGGTGAGCCGAGTGTCTGAAGTCGCTGTCCGCATGGAGCATGTTTACAAGAAATTCCGCAAAGGAGAGGTGTACAGCTCCCTGCGCGATCTGATCCCTGCTTTGACTGGCCGAATGTTTCGACAGTCAGAACTCAGTGAGTCGGACAAGCGCGAATTCTGGGCCTTGCAGGATCTCTCTTTCGAGGTTAAGTCGGGAGAATGCTTGGGCATTGTCGGCCACAACGGTGCGGGAAAAAGTACGGCGTTGAAGATTCTCAGCCGGATCATGAAGCCGACCAAGGGCCAAATGGTTGTCCACGGCAGGCTATCCGCCCTGATCGAAGTTACCGCCGGTTTTCATCAGGACCTCACCGGGCGCGAGAATATCTTCCTCAACGGCACGATCATGGGCATGACGAAGCGCGAGATCGAATCGAAACTCGACCAGATCATCGAATTCTCGGGAATCGGAGAGTTCATCGACACACCGGTGAAGCGCTACTCCTCCGGGATGTACGCCAGACTAGGATTTTCCGTGGCTGCGCACGTGGACCCGGATGTGCTCATTGTGGACGAGGTCCTAAGCGTCGGCGACTATGCATTCCAGCAAAAATGTATCGAGCGCATGAAAGAAGTGCTCCGAAGTGGAGTCGCGGTTCTGTTTGTTTCCCACAATCTGAAAACGGTCGCCGAGTTTTGCAATAAGTGCCTGCTTCTCGAAGGGGGGCGAACAGTCGCACTCGGCCCCGCCCCGGAAATCATTTCCCGTTACCTCAATCCGGATGCAAATGGGCGCGGCGCCGGCTTCGATTCCAGCCCGGTTAGAATTTCGGGCGTGAAAATCCGCAACGAGCACGGAGAATCCATGCAATTTCGATCCGGCGAGAAAGCGTGGGTCGACGTCGAACTGACCGCGCGCACCCGATGTACAAAGCTATCCGTGACGCTCGATATTCTCGACGATAAATTTTCGGAGATTTTCGATACCTCTACCGATCTGCTGGGCCATGCCAGCTTTGACCTGAATGAAGGCGACGTTTACACCTGCACCTTCGAAGTCCATTTGAACTTGGCCGATGGCACCTATTATCCCTCGGTCCTAATCTATCGGCGTGACATCCAGAAGATCTACGATAAATGGGAACCGGCAGCGACTATTTACGTCAGCTCGGACGACGGTGTGCGTGGTGTCGCGCACTGTTTCCCAAAGGTCATTCGCCAGGAAATTCGCAACGCAGCGGAAGCCAATCCCACCACCATTTCGCATTAGGCGAATCGTCGCGGAAGCGATAGCTCGGATCCGTTGAGATCAAATTTTCACGCAAACCAATTTGCCGGTCGCTTGGGCTCGCCTCGGAACGATGACAGCAGCCCGGTTTCCAGCCGCGACGTCTCTGTGCTTTCTCAAAAGGAGCTAGACGGTTAGGCGAACATGACGACGAAATCTTCTAATCTGCGGGCTGGCGATTGGGTCGAAGTCCGCAGCAAAGATGAGATTCTCAAAACGCTCGACAGCAACGGCCGGCTCGATGGGATGCCGTTCATGCCCGAGATGTTCGCGTTCTGTGGCAAGCGATTTCAGGTTTACAAACGCGCGCACAAGACCTGCGACACGGTTTTCCCGGTTCGCGGACGCCGAGTCGAAAGTGCCGTCCACCTCGAAACGCGCTGCGATGGAAGCGCACACGGGGACTGTCAGGCTGGCTGCTTGCTCTTTTGGAAAGACGCGTGGCTCAAACCGATTAGCGGAAATTCATCTGACGGCTCTGATTCCACCGCCGATCTTGCGTCCAAGCGGCCCGGCGCAGGCTCCGCAGTTTCGGCCTGCACCGAAGCAACAGTCTGGTCTCGCACACACACGATCGATCCAGAAGATGGTTTACCTAAATACGACTGCCAGGCGATCCAGCTACCCTACGCGACCACTCCGCTCGAATGGTGGGAGTTTCGCCAATACGCGGAAGACTACTTCTCCGGAAACGTAAGCCTGTGGCAACTCATTTGTGGCGCCGTTTTTTTCTTCTGTGATTGGCTCGGCTGGCTCGGCATCGGCGTGGGCCGGCCGTTGCGATGGTTGCAGGACAAATTTTATCCGCTTTGGCGCGGAACCCCGTACCCGCGGCGACGCGGCGTAATTCCCGAGGGCCAGCCGACTCCTGCGAAAACGCTCGATCTGCAGCCCGGAGAATTAGTCCGAATCAAGCCATTCAAGGAAATACTGAATACCCTCGACACGCGCAATCGGAATCGCGGCCTTCTTTTTGACGCCGAGGAAGTCCCCTTTTGCGGCGGCACTTACCGGGTGCAAAAGCGCGTAACCAAAATCATCAACGAGCGAACAGGAAAGATGCGGGAGATGAAAAGCCCTTGCATCGTCCTGGAGGATGTATTCTGCCTGGCACGCTACAGCGAGTGCCGTTTGTTCTGCCCCAGAAGTATCTACTCGTATTGGAAAGAGATCTGGTTGGAGCGGGTTGACTCCAAGCCTGCTTCTTTCCCGCTGGAAGGAACCACCGAAGTGGCGTCTCAATCCGAACCAGCAACCGACGAACAGGAATTGCGAGTTTCCCGAGCGGAACGACACTGAAGTGGCTAGTCGCGCGCTATCCTGTGCCGAGAATAAAGTAAGAGAGCTCCCGAACATTTGACTCCGACAAAGGTTCGACTACTATTCGCCGCGGTGATCCTGTGGCAGCCTCTTCAATATTTCATCACGGCGAGATATGGCGAGCCCTATCCTGCTCTCAGGCTCCCTCCTTTCTCGGGGACGATGCAGGATCAGCAAGGAAACATCCGGTTTCGCAACGTCAAGTGCAAGGTGACTTTTCAAGACGGGAGCGTCGGTTGGACTTCCGCCTTCGACCTATTGGCCCAGGCTCCGAGCTCCCACCATGGAGCGATCATGAATCACATGTTCGGGCCGCCGGAGCCGCTGGATACGGAAGCGCACGACTCCCCAAGCTCCCTCAAGGCACGGCTGATCCCTGGCCGCACGCTGAGTCGTCTGCGGCAGGAACAGAAGGAGCTCGATCCACAAACAAAGGAATGGCTCCAGCATCGAATGCAGGATCTGTACCCGTCAAAGAAAGTCACGGCGGTTGCGTTCGTCTGGTATGAGAACACTTTTCGAGTAAACGAGCCTCGTTCACGAATCACCGAGGACGAGGTCGCGATTCGCGACGTTCACTTTAGATGACGACTTTGGGTTCGATCGTAGATCGCTTCATTTTTGAAGAATACAAGACCAGCGCGTCGAGCCTCGGGCTCTACCGAATTCTCTACGCGGCCAACATGCTGTTCGTCATTCTGCCTTCGAATCTGTGGGTTTCGAAATTTACAGATTCATTTTTCAACCCTCCGATTGGGATGACGATGTTTTTCACGGGCTTTCCCGGCCGGTCGTTTTTTCTTGTCCTCAATAGCCTGGCAATCGTGGCTGCAATCTTTCTGCTGTTCGGATGTTGGACGCGAACCGCGTCCATCGCGTTGGCTCTGCTGCTATTGACTGGTAACTCTTGGGCCTATTCCTTCGGGAAAATCAATCACGACATCTTCGAGATCCTCATCCCTTTCGTTATGCAATTCGCCGGATGGGGTAACGAACATTCAGTCGATGCACAGCGTCTTGTGGCAGCAGGGGTGAAAGAGAAAGAAACAGCGGCGTGGCCTGTAGCCCTGTTGGCGTTGATGGTCGGGCTCGCGATGATGACGGCTGCCTCGGCGAAAGCTATGAGCGGATGGCTCGACCCGCACGCGCATGCGGTGCAGGCCCATGTGCTTGCGAATGACCTTGTTGCGGGCCGCTCTTCGTGGTTCGGCGAGCAAATGCTGCGTATCCGCTCGGGAGTGTTCTGGAAGGCGCTCGACTATTCAACCGTCTTGATCGAAGGCGGATTCCTACTGACGGTAGTCCGGAGGCGCGCCTTTCGCGTGGTCTGCGCGCTTGCCTGCTTCTTGCACCTGGGCATTGCGCTGACGATGGAAATCGCCTATACCGATATTCTCGTTGCGTATGCCGCGTTCTGCGACTGGTCAATCCTTGAGTCCCGGTTCGGAAACCTACTTGCAGCCTGGAATCGGTTCCTGGGAAGGATATCGTCCCGGTCGCTCCTGGTCGGCGCCGCATTCGTTGCATTTGTATATCTTCGGTTTGGCAATCCTTTGCAATTTCACGAAGAATGGGACCCCGTAGGAGTCGCCAGCTGTGTATTGGCCACGATCATAGCGACGATATTCCTGGTTGGCTTGATTCGCATGTTCGGCCTGCGGCGCCAGTCCACCGAGCAGTAGCAAGTTTCTAACATCCTGATCCGCGGTACAAACGACCACCAAAGCACACTTCTCGTGTGGTCATCAACGATCCATGTATAACTTACTCTTAATCGCCGCGTTGGCACTTTCGCCAGTCACATTGACGGGAACTGATTCCGAGAGCCAGTGGGTCGCGTTCAACCGCGCCGGAGCAGAAAATAGCAGAATGCAGTGCTTCACGCCGAACAACGCCAGCATCGAAAATGGCTATCTCGTGATCACTACAAAGGCAGAGGTAGCGGACTGCGGTAGTTTCGACCTCCTGAATGCGACTCGTCACTACACGTCAGGTTTTGTTTCGATGCGGAAATTCACTTTCTTATACGGCGTTCTGGAATTTCGGGCCAAGTTTGGCGGCGGCGCTGGTAGTGGGGCCTGGCCGACCGTATGGCTGGCGGACACCTCCTGCCAGGCAAGCGACCCGACCGGAACGGATGATAGGTTCTGCGCCAGACCTATCAGAATTGGGAATACATTCTGGTAGAGAATCGGAGTACGGATGGCTCGAGTGAAATCGCCGAGGACTATGCATCGCGTTTCCCGGGGAAGATTCGCCTAATCCGGACGGAGTCGTTTCTATCCCAGGTAGCCAACTACAACTTCGCGCTCTCGTGTATCTCGCCCAGTAGCAAGTACTGCAAGATGGTCCAGGTCGACGACGATCTACCCGGAGTGTCTCGAACGCATGGTCGCGGTTGCCGAATCCGATCCCACGGTTGGCATTGTAGGCGCTTGCCGTCTGCGAGGCAACCGAGTCTTCGGCGACGGGCTTCCATACACTAGGACCGTGATAACTGGCCGTGACATTTGCCGTTTAGAGTTGATCGATTCTCTCACTTTCTTCGGATCCGTGACCACAATCCTGTGCCGCTCTGAGATCATCCGCAGTACTTCACCCTTTTTTGATGAAAGTACTGTTCACGAAGATACCGACGCCTGCTACCGTACGTTGAGCACGTGGAACTTCGGTTTTGTCCATCAGATTCTCACGTTCACCCGTCTTCATAACGACTCGATTACAGGGCGCATCTTGGATTTCACCCCGCACGTTTTAGACAGGCTGCTGCAACTCTCCAAATTTGGACCGATGTATCTAGAACGAGACGAGTTCACTCGACGTCTCCAAAAAGTGAAATCTGATTACTACAACTTCCTTGCGCGCCGCCTCTTGTCGGGGCAACGTGGGGCATTCTGGCAGTATCACATCTCGGGATTGAGGACCGGCGGCCTACGGCTTGAGAAGTTGCGCTTGCTCAAGCACGTCTGCTTGCGACTGCTGCAACTTTTGGCGAATCCGGGTGAGACTCTTACTCGCCTTTACGAGCGGCTTCAGGCGCATCCAGAGTAGCCGTAATTTAATATGTGCTGGCGTCGTGGTTTGATTCGTGTACCGGTCGATCGGCGTTAGCTCGAGTTCTTGCCACGTACCACCAAGGCTAACTCAGCCCACCCGATAAGAAGGACCGGGTTCTTGTTCTCGACCGCCTAGCGGGGTCCCCAATCGCGCCCAATTTGCGGGCGCGGCAGTCGTCTACAAAGAAATTGGCAGAGACTCCGTTTGTACGGATACGGATAATCGAATGAAATTAAGGCTTATAAGCCATGTCAATCGTGATGGCGACCTTTTGGAGGCGTGGTTCAAGTATTACCTCCGTTTGGGTGTTTCCTCTTTCCATTTGATCGTGCATGGTCCGCAGGAGGAGAATGACCGCCTCTACGCGCTGAAGGATTCTTACCCGGTGATCATCGAGGACACTTATGAGGGACCATTCGACAGTCGAGAAAAAAAGCGACGCCTCGACTTATTACTAGCCCGAATGCGCGGGCAATGGCTTCTGCTTGTCGACAGTGACGAGTTTGTTGAATTCCCGTATAGCAGGATTAACACGACAATCCGAATGCTCAATCTGGCGCGCAAAACTGCCCTTTTTGCCCCTATGGTTCAGCACCTGACCGCCGACGGCTCCCTGGAAACTCCAGAGGTAATCGAGAATCCTTTTCAAATCTTTCCACTTTGCTCGGTCGGTCTCTATGAACAAATGGGATTGAAGGCATCGATTCGGAAATACCCGCTTTTCTTCTGCGGCGACCAGACGATGCTGTTCGATGGCGGCAACCACAGCTGTCCGATCGGCAACTCGTTTTCATCCCTGCAAGGCGCCACTCATCATTTCAAGTTCCGCACGTCGGTTTATCAACGACTGGATAGTCGGATTCATAGTGCTCACTCATGGCGTCACGAATCTGTTCAACTTCAGAATTTTCTAAAAGCAACGCCAATCGTTTGCCGATTGATGATTCGTTTCTCTACTCTCGCGGGGAGCTCTTCAGCCGCGGGCTCTTGCGGAGGTTCACGTTTATGACCGGTCTTCGCTATCTCGGGCGAGCTACACGGGGAGTTCGGCCTGGAGAAAATTCGCCTGGGTCCTGAACTTACGTCGCGTTTCGACGGGAGGACCATCGGGAAGCGGATATTGCGGTAATTCTTTGAACGTTGACCCAATACGGTTGTTTGGCAGAAAGCGGAAGTTAGCTCTTATGAAAGATTCCCGAAATCTCCGTCGAGCGACCGTGCAATTCCACTACAGGAAGGATGTCCCGCGTGAATTTGGCAGAGGGGGATCGGCACTTGCTGGCCGTTCCTGAACTATGACTACTCCGATGGTCTCAGTCGTGATGAGTGTCTTCAACGGCGAGCGCTTTTTGTGTGGGGCCGTCGAGAGTATCCTCGGCCAAAGTTTCCGTGATTTCGAGTTCGTCATCATTGACGACGGCTCGACCGACCGTTCTCGCTCAATACTTGATTCTTTTCAGAACGCCGACGTTCGCGTGAAGATTCATCATCGGGAGCATAGAGGTTTGATTGAGTCCTTGAATCAAGGCTGCCGGCTCGCACAAGGCAAATACATTGCGAGGATGGACGCCGATGACATCGCTAGCGAAGATCGCCTGATGTCGCAGGTTGACTTCATGGAAGCTCATCCACAGGTCGGCGTCCTTGGAGCCGCTGTTGAGTGGATCAATGCAACGGGCAAGTCGTTAGTAATCCAGCGTCGCCCTACCGGGGACGCCGACATCAAAGCGGCTCTCCGCGACCGTTGTTGTGTGTTGTGGCATCCGACTGTGCTTTTCCGCAAAGAGGTCTTTGCCTGGGCGGGCGGTTATCGGAGCGTTGCTGTCGACGCTGAAGACTATGATCTGTGGCTGAGAGCAGCGGACCATTTCCAATTCGCTAACCTCGAGCGAGGTAGTGCTCAAGTACAGGATTCATCCTTCTCAGGTATCAATGCGCAAGACGGCTCAACAGACCCTCTGCATGCTCGCCGTCCAGGCTTCTGCAGCTGTGAGGAGCACGGGTCACCCCGACCCGCTCGATGGTGTGCCAGAAATCACGTCCTCCGTGCTGGCCGCGCTGGGCATCGATGAGATTGCGCAGCGGAATGCTGTGGTGGCGGATGGTTACGCCTGGATTCGACACATGATTGCTGCTGGCGACTATTCTGCGGCCCTCGCTGCAGCTCTCCAGATCATTGAATCCGACCTGAGTCATGTTGAGTCATGGCGGGTCTCAAACCTCTATTTGTCCCTTGCAGAGCTCTATTGGAGGGAGAAGAGAATCTGGAAGTGCATTATCGCAGCGGGACAGGCTGTTCTAGTGCGGCCCATTATCATTGGCCGCCCTCTGAAGCCACTGCTGCACAGGCTGGGGCTTGCGTGAAAGCCGCTGGTTCAAGATGGCACCACAATGAGTTCTATTCAAATGGCATGGTCCGGTAATCAACTTGGGAGGTAATGGGAGCCTGCTGGACCTCCCACCCGAGGCATAGGGCGATGAAGATCTCTGCGATTGTGTGCACCTACAACCGATGCGAGAGCTTGGCAAAGGCGCTGGACAGCCTCGCTGCGTCGATCGTACCCGAACCCGTCGAATGGGAAGTCCTAATCGTCGACAACAATTCCCACGATCAGACACGCGGGGTGATCGAGGAGTACTGCCGGCGCTTTCCCGGCCGTTTTCGCTATATCCTAGAACTTCAGCAGGGTAAGTCCTACGCACTCAACACAGGAATTCGCGAAGCCCGCGGCTAAATACTGGCCTTCACCGACGACGACGTATCCGTCGAACCCGAATGGCTGCACAATCTGACTGCGGACTTGATACAACGTCCTTGGTGTGGCTCAGGAGGACGGATTCTTCCGGAACGCACTGTTTCACCTCCTCCTTGGCTGGCACTGGACGGTCCGCGTAGTCTGTTGGGTGCGCTCTGCTGCTACCGCGACCCCGGCGATGCACCCGGTGATTTCAAACGACCTCCCTATGGGGCGAACATGGCTTTTCGGCGAGAAATGTTCGATAAATACGGTTTGTTCCGAACCGACCTGGGCCATGGGCCGAACAACAAGGTCGGATTCGAAGATCTGGAATTTGGGCATCGACTAATGGCGGGTGGGCAGCGCTTGGCCTACGTCCCGTCTGCGATCGTTTATCACTACGTGGATGAGAGCCGCGCCAGAAAAGATTATTTCCTGACATGGTGGTTCGACTTCGGACAAGGGCATGTTCGAGAGTCGAGAATGAATTTGGGCTTTTGGAGATCTCTGAAAATTCTTGCCAGGACAGTCGGATCTACTCTGCTCTGGCTGCCGTCATTCAATCCCCAACGCAGATTTTACCGAAAGTGCCGGGTGTGGTATGGGGCGGGGAGAATCGTCGAAATTTACAGGCTGACGGCAAATTTGAGCCCACCTCTTGCGCAAAGCGAAACCTCGGGAGTGGGAAGAGGGTGAGCGAACGAAAATTTTAAGTTGGATTTTCAGCTCGAGCGCGACAACCATTTGGACACAACGATACCCTAGCGGCGTCCCCACTTGGTGAAGGTGCGATAGCCTGATAAAGTATTCGGGGTCAGTGAGCATGTCGCAATCGCTGGTCAGCTGTGATTACGTGGCTTTCTAGTAGCGGGTGGCATACGTAAGTGGCGGTTTCCTATGTACTTGGGGCGGAATCGGCATGAGCACGGGCGCGGACGATCTATTCTCATTGCGCAACAAAGTGATTTTGGTCACCGGTGGCACCCGCGGCATCGGTTTGGCCATTTCGCTTCGTTTTGCGCGCTCGGGCGCGAAGGTGATCGCGAACTATCTCCGTGACGAAAAGTCTGCCAAGCAATTGGAGGCGATTGCTACGGAGGAGGGCCTGGCCATATCCCTGTGCCGCGCAGATTTAACGACAGCAAAAGGCCTGGAAACGCTTGGCCAGTCGCTCCAGGACGCAGGCCCGCATCTTTCCGGCTTCGTTCATTGTGCGGCCACGGGAATCCATCGCCCCATCGAAGAGCTTACCGAGCGCCATTTCGACTGGACCTTTAATTTGAATGTCCGCGCCTTTTTCAATGTGGTGAAACTGCTCTTGGGCAGATTCTCGCAAGGATCAAGCATAATTGCGGTTAGCTCCTGGGGAGCCTTGCGTGCCCTGCCGAGCTATACGCTGGTGGGCGCATCCAAGGGTGGACTTGAAGCGATGGCGCGCCATCTCGCCGCCGAATTGGCGCCGCGCGGCATTCGCGTGAATATCTTGACGGCTGGAGCGGTGCTCACCGATGCGTGGAAAGCGATGCCGAATAGCGAGGAGCGTATCGCCGAGACCATTAAGCGCACACCCGCAGGCCGCCTGGCGACGGCCGAAGACGTCGCACTCAGCGCACAATTTCTTTGTTCGGAGGCAGCTGCAGGAATCATCGGCCAGACTCTGGTGGTGGATGGCGGCGCTGGAATTATGGCGTGAGGTGTTCGACCCAAGTCCGTAGGCGCATTACGGCGCGTTCGGTCTAGAGCGATATAAGCTCCTGGAGCCGAATGGATGAAGTCGCAGCAGGCTGTGAATTTTAGGTTCTGTCCGCAATTGCGTCATCAACCTGGAACAATCACTCAGTAGCTTTCAGCATGCGGGTGCATGAAAGGATCCAATGACCGATAACGATTACATTCTGAACAAAGTCCGGGAAGCCTTTAAAGCCGCACTTGACGTCGACCCGGCGTCGGTGACGATGGACACCACCGCAGACAGCATCCCGGGGTGGGACTCGGTGGGACATTTGTCTCTCGCGGCCGGCCTGGAAGAAACTTTTGGAATCACCCTCGATGTGGACGACTTGATGGAGATGGAGAATGTTCGCGGGATCGTGCGAATTATTTCCACGAAGCTCTCCAAAAAAGTGTGAAGTGACAGCTTCTGCCGAATCGAATTTTGCCGGGCGATTGGTGCGGCGCCTTGGGCCCTGCTCCTACCTGATCGACGCAGCCACCGGGCAATCCATTGGCCCGGCGGACTTGCCGGCGATGATCGCGGCGTACGGAACCTCTCTGCTGTCTTCCGGTCTCGAACCAGGCGACAGGATTCTGGTCGGCTGTACCTTGTCGCTATCGAGCGCTTTGGTCTATTTGGGAGCGATGTACGCTGGGCTCGTGCCAGTGCCGGTGGAAGAGCGCTCCGTAAGAGATTTGGCGCCGGCCCTGTTGAAAGCGACAGGTGCCAAAGCCGTTTGGACCGAAGCGGGTATTCGCGAGAAATCGGCTCACGAGGTGTCTGCCCTCTTCCTGCATGGCGACTTGGCTAAGGATAAAGAGGTAGCCGAAATCAAGCCACCCGCCGCTTGTGGCTCGTCGGATTTAGCGGCGTTGATGGCCACGTCGGGTTCCACCGGCGTTCCTCGGTTCGTCCGGGTGACCCACGAGAATCTCATCGCCAATACAGAAGCCATCATTCGCAGCCAGCGCCTGGGCGATGACGAAAGAGCCATGGTGATTCTTCCCGTGAGCTATTGTTTCGGCGCAAGCGTAATGCATACGCATCTCTACAAGGGCGGAAGCGTTGTGTTCGACCGCCGCTTTATGTTTCCGGATAAAGTACTGCGAGCCACGGCTGAGTTCGGCTGCACTACATTTGCCGGCGTGCCGACGGTTTACAACGTGCTGCTTCGGCGCTCGAATATTCGTCAGATCGCAATGCCGCGATTGAAAAGATTTCTTCAGGCCGGCGGAGCCTTAGCTCCCCAGCAGATCAGTGAGATGCGTGCAATTTCGCCTTCGACTGAGTTCTACGTGATGTACGGGCAAACCGAAGCAACGGCTCGCATTTCGTGTCTGGAATCGGAACGCTGGCAGGAAAAACCGGGCAGCGTGGGCCGGCCTTTGGACAACGTGATCGTCTCAATCGTCGACGAAGAGGGAAACGCAGTGCCCTCTGGGCACGTGGGCGAATTGCTCGCAAAGGGCCCATCTATATCTTCGGGCTATTTAAATAATCCGGAAGAAACGCATCGCGTCTTCCGCAATGGCTGGCTGCGTACCGGCGACCTGGCCCGGCAGGATGAGGAAGGCTATCTCTGGATCGAAGGGCGCAAAGGCGCTTTCCTGAAGATGCGCGGGACGCGAGTGAGTTTTCCTGAAGTAGAAGCAAAGGTTACTGCGATTCCGGGGGTCTATGAATGCGCCGCCCGGGCCGTGAATCATCCGGAAGCTGGCGAAGCGTTGGTTTTGTTTATCGTGCCCGAGCACGGAGCGAAATTTGAATTGGAAGATGTGCGCCGCCACCTTCCGGCTCACTGGGCCATCGACTCCGTGCGTGTGGTTTCCGAACTGCCAAAGACTTCTACAGGAAAAATAGCGGTTTCGTCTCTGCCCGTTTAGTCAAAGAGCGTTCATGCTTCCATTTGAAGAAAAAATAGACCGCCTACTCTCGATGCCTCCCTACGGTCAGCCGCCGGACGAGCGACAGGCTGGTCTGCTCGAAATTCTTAAGGATGAGATCGATTACGCATGCGAGAGGCATGCCGGCTACAAGAATTTCGTTCAGCACTGGCCCAGCGATTATCGCTCGGTTTCTCGAGTGGCCGATCTTCCGTTCCTGCCGGTAGGAATTCTAAAGGCCAATCCGCCGTTGTCCCTCGTGGGTCGTGACGAAATCAAAAGAACGTTGACCTCGAGCGCGACAACGTCTCAGATGCCCAGCCGAGTAGTGCTCGATTCGCCCACTGCGCGACGCATGACGAAGGGTACGGTATCGATTGCCCGGGATTTTATCGGTGCGGCCCGCAGACCTTATCTGATCGTGGATACGCCGAACTTTCTCGGAGGCGCGGGCGACCTGGGAGCACGCGGCGCGGCGATTCAAGGGCTGCAGCCCTTTGCCAGTGAGACGACTCATTGCCTCACAGCAGGTGAGGACGGAGCGCTCGTCCTGGACCAAGACCGAGTGAGAGAATTCGCTCAGCGTCATCGGGATGCAGAAGTGCTGGTGTATGGATTTACGTTCATTCTCTGGAACCATCTGGTGAAGCCTCTCGAGGCGGCGGGTATTTCACTAAACCTGCCGAAAGCTCGTATCTTGCACAGCGGAGGTTGGAAGCGATTGCAAGATCAGGCGGTGGAGAAAACGGTATTTAACAATGGGCTGGCTCGGCTGTTCGGCTGCTCGCCTGAAAATATTATCGATTTCTACGGCATGGTGGAAACCGTCGGGGTCATCTATCCCGATTGTTCCGCGGGAAACAAACACGGACCTGTGTTCGGCGATGTGATTGTACGCAATCCGCTGACTCTCGAACCCGTCGCGGCTGGTGAGCGCGGTATCGTTCAGGTCTGCAGCATTTTGCCCACCAGCTTTCCGGGGCACTTGTTACTCACCGAAGACATGGCCGAGGTGCTGGCTTACGATGGCTGCAGCTGCGGAAGGCGGGGCATCAGTTTCCGGTTTGCGGGACGCATTCCGAAGGCGGAACTCCGCGGCTGCGGGAATCTCGAAATTAAAAGGTTGCCGGCCAATTAAATGGCAACCACTTCCATGCACGAGCTGACGCAAGCGATTGATACGCCGGAGCAAATCTCCGCCGCAGCCGCCCGACTCCGTCAAGTGATTTCGGCGGAAGAGCTTTCACCCAACGACGTCATGACCGTGTTCGATTCCTGGGCGAAGGCGCTGGACGCACGCGAACTTGACAATCTACCGGGGATTCCTTTCCTTCGGATGTGGCTGAGACGTGGAACGCTCGAGCCAATCATTGCCCGCGAACTCGGAGCGAATGCGCTCCAGGGCGGCTGGACCGAAGATGGTCGCGCCGAGGTCAAAGCGTTTCCTCTTGGCGTCGTTGGCCACTGGCCCGCCGGTAACGTAGAGATCCAGCCCATCCTGTCCATGACCTGCGCTCTTCTAGGGGGTAACGCATGCTTGGTGCGGGTTCCAAGTACCCTCGTCGATTTGACGCGGGTGCTAATGGAAAAATTGGTGCGAAGCGATCCCGCGGAGCGGCTGACGCGACGCATTTTTATCGCTGCGTTCGACCATACCCGCCGGGATTTGCAGGAAGCCATGGCGAGAGTTGTGGACGGGGCAATGATTTGGGGCGGAGAGGAAGCCGTATTGGAAATTCGGTCTCTGCCGTTTCCTCACTGGGCGAGGGTGGCGGTTTTTGGGCCGCGCATATCTGTCGCTGCAATGGACGCCGGCGCATGGGGGGGCAGCTCCGAAGAACAAAAATCCTGGTGCCTGCGCCTGGCGCGGGACGTCTGGCAATTTGACCAGCAGGCCTGTTCGTCACCTCAAGCCTTGTTCCTTGAGAGAGCGCACGGCCAGTCGACCGACCAATTTCTCTCGCATCTCCAGCGGGCTTTTGAAACGGAAAACAAGGCTCATCCACGACCAGCGATTGCTGCCGGCCTTACCTCCGCTATTTGCCAGGCACGTGCCTCGTGGTTGCTGAGTGATACTGAACATCAGGCAGTCTTCTCGATGAGCCCCGATTGGACGCTCCTTCGCGGCTCTGGATTAGACCTTCCTAAGCCCACTCAGGGCAAAACCTTGACGGTGCTGGAAGTGGACGACTTGCTGCAAGCAGTCGCCAAATGGGATGGAAATGTGCAGACTCTTGGCCTGGGCATGGCCGACGCTGAAAAAGAAAAGCAAATTGCGCTCTTGGCTGGACGAAAAGGTGTGGACCGAATCGTGAAATTGGGGCGAATGCACGTCTTTGTTCCCCCGTGGGATGGAGTTGATCTGATCCGGCCGATGGTCCGTATGGTACGGCATGTTTCATCGACAGATTGAACACTCAACGAAGGAAGAACTCAAACTATGACGAACACAAATGCATTTCTGGAAGGCCTGGAATCAAAAGCCAGGACGTTTGCCCCCGCCGCACGGGCCACGATCGAAGCCAACGGAGATCTCTGTTCGTGGCTGCTGGATCCGCTTGCCCGATGGGCGAAGGCCGCCTACGGCGACCGCGCGTTTGAGGATGCTGCGAAGGGATACGCCAAATACTGCATGGGTGTATGGAAATCTCAACAACTCTACGAGAAAACCGGTCGGTACACGCCCGAATCGATGCCGGAACTGGTCTCGGAAGTCTACGAGGACGAAGGCTACATGGTCCCTTACATGTGGGCCGCGATTCTAATTTATCCCTTCTGGCCCTCCATGATCAGCCACATCGCGCTCTATCGCGACGATTTTATAAAAGCACTACCGCCCAACGCGAAAGTTCTGGAGTTGGCTTCCGGACACGGAGTAATGGGCCTTCTGGCGGCAGAGACGCGGCCAGACGTTCAGGTAAATGGTTTCGACATCAGTCCGCCAGCGGTGGCCGTATCAAAACGGCTGTTGGGCGTCTCCGGGCACGCGAATCATGTAACCTTTGAAGTCAAGAACGCCCTTGAATTAAACCTGACTGAGAAGGGCGGAAACTACCAGGGAATTATCGCAGCCATGCTTGCGGAACACCTGGAAGACCCTCGCCCATTGTTCAAAGTGATCGCCCATCATCTCGCTGACGATGGACTCGTTTTTTTCAGTACGGCACTGGAATCCGCCCAACGCGACCATACTTTCGAGTTTCATCATGAAAGTGAGCCCATCAAGATGGCCGAAGAAGTCGGTCTTCGCGTTACTCGGTTAGTCTCGGATGCCGGCTCTCCAGCTCCCGGTGGCCGTTTTCTACCGCGCGCATTGGGCATGATCTTGCGGCGGCGTTGAGAACGATGAACGAAATATCAACTAAGGTTCTGGCGTGTGAATGGCGGTCACACTAAATTCTCAAACCCACTCCTATGATCATGAACTTTGAAGAAGTGAAACAGCATTTGAAGCAACGGTTCCCGATGCTTATGGTGGACCGCGTCTTGGAGTTGGAACCCGGTAAACGAATCAAATCCATCAAGAATGTCGCAGGCAACGAGATTCAATTTCTCGGACACTTCGCCGATTTTGCCATCATGCCCGGCACTCTCATCATTGAAGCCATTGGTCAGAGCGCCTCGCTTCTGTTTAGCCACACCACCGGCAAAGGCATGAATCACAAAGAATTTATGGCGCTGGCCGCCGTAAACGACATGAGGTTCCTCGTGCCGGTTCTACCGGGCGATACTATGACGATGGAAGTAACTGTGTTGAAAATGACGGAGGAAGCCGCTTTGGTCGAAGGAGTCGCCCGCGTAGGGGATACAATTGTAACCCGCGGCAAGCTTAGCTTTGCACGGAAGGCTATGTAAAGACGCGCATTGTCGAACCGCTCGCCGAAGGCGCTTCTGTCCGAATGAGCCTGTTGCGTCCACGCAGAATCAAGATAGTACCGCTGCGACGATCCGCGTTCCCTCCAAGGATTACGACATAGATAACTCATTAGAGGCTTACCCCAAGAAAGCGCGAAACATATTAGCTTGACTGATTCACTATAGAAGTGAAGTTACCCAGTCCCTCGGTGTAGCCGGAGCGTCGTCTCCAACCCGAAGTACGCGGCCGGGTCTATTTGCCGTTCGAATAAATATTTGGGATCACCATTTGATCTCCCCCAGTTCACTTAAATTCTCGAAAGGCACAGTGAAAGACGACGCCGTGCGGAATCAACCCTTCCTCGATTACTACAAGTGTCCCGACGATCTTGGTGAGTTTGAACTGACGGGCGAGCCGTCGCCGGAAGAAGGTTTCTTTCAGTTCGGCCCGGGGACGGTGTGTTATGGCCGATGCAGTGCGGGAAAGCTCGCAAGGAACCCCGGGGGGCCGCTCTTCGATGCGAGCGGGAGTGTCGAAGTAGATGAGGGATTGGTCCGACTCCCGTTTGATCTGGAGGAAGTTGTAAATAATTTGCGCCGCGAACGCTATATGGTAAACGGCGACACCTCACGAACCTTGAGCATCCTCAAGGCCCTAAGACACGATATTTATTATTTTTTCAGACCGTGGATGCCTGTCTCGGCAAGAAAATATCTCCAACGAATTGTCTTGAAAGACTGGCGCCGAATCGGATTTCCACACTGGCCGGTGGATCGTACTGTCGACGCGATCTTCGAACACGCACTGATCCTTTCCATGAAAGCCAAAAGGATCTCTTCGGTTCCCTTCATATGGTTTTGGCCGGATGGCGCGCCGAGTTGCGCCATGATGACACATGACGTTGAAGCATCAGGCGGTGTGGACTTCTGCAGAGGCCTCATGGACCTGGACGACTCGTACGAGATCAAATCTTCGTTCCAAATTGTGCCTGAAGAAAGGTACTCGGTTTCGCAAGCCCTTCTGGAGGAATTTCGAAATCGCGGATTTGAAGTGAACCTGCAGGACCTGAATCACGACGGCGACCTTTTCAGGGATCGTGAGAAGTTTTTTCATCGAGCGCGGCGTATCAACGAGTATCTTCGCCAGTTCGGATCGAAAGGATTTCGCTCTGCGATTATGTACAGGAACGCGGAGTGGCTCGAAGCGATTGACGCAAGTTACGATATGTCGTTCCCCAGCGTGGCGCATCTTGAACCGCAACACGGGGGCTGTTGCACTGTCATGCCGTATTTCATCGGCGGAATCGTTGAACTCCCCCTTACAACCACTCAGGACTACTCGCTCCTTCATATTCTGGACGAATCGTCGATCGATCTCTGGAAGCAACAAATCCAATTGATCACGGAGAAAAACGGATTAATCAGCTTCATCGTGCATCCCGACTATCTTAAAGGCGAGCGGGAGATCGGACTATATAAGTCGCTCTTGAGCCACCTGAATGAACTTCGTGAGAAAGGAACTCTCTGGATCCCTCTTCCGAGAGAGGTCGATCATTGGTGGCGGACGCGAAATCAGATGAAGCTCGTTTCTCAAGGTGGAAAGTGGCGCATTGAAGGCGACCCGAGTCGGCGGGCTCGCATCGCCTACGCCAAACTCGTTGACGACCGTTTGACGTATTCTTTCGAAGCCGAAGGTTGAGCTTTGTCACCTCCTGTTCGGGTGTTCCCCCCGATTTTACGCCTCGCTGCCCCTCTTCTGTCCCTTCCAAAAGAGCCACCCCTCCTCTACCGATTCGCGAAGTGAAAAACGAGTTCGTTCGCTCGTAATCCTCACTATGCGCGCTCAGAACAGCAATCGCCGAAAGTCCGATTCCAGGGAATCAAGGCGGGATAAAATAAATCCTATCGAGGTAACGTTTTGGTGTCTACGACTTCGACAGCATTCGTAACGCCGGATGCGAGAAGGCATGCCAGCTTCATCGCATTCGTCGTAATTTCCAGTCTTGTCTTTTACAAGGCGCTGAACACGCTCGTTATGTATTCGTTGCACGACGATTCCAGTTCGCACGTCATCCTCATTCCGTTAATCACCATCTTCTTGCTCTTCGTGGAACGGCAGAAGGTATTCTTGATAACCAGTACAAACGTTCCCGCTGGGGTCGGACTAGCGCTGGGCGGGATGGTTCTCTATTGGCTCGCGAACCGAAGCCATTCTCCATCAGAGGGGACATGGCTCTTATCTCTGGAAATCTTTTCGGTGATTCTCGTCTGGATAGGAGGATTTCTTCTCTGCTATGGATTCGCTGCGTTCCGAGCGGGGGCTTTTCCGCTGCTGTTTTTACTGTTAATGATTCCACTCCCGGAAGCGGTTTTGGATCGGACCATTTACGCACTGCAGCAAGGTTCGACCGAAATTGCATATCTGGCTTTCCGTGCCGTCGGAACTCCCGTTCTGCGAAACGGGTTCCAGCTTTCCGTACCCGGGGTCACGATTGAGGTGGCGAAAGAATGCAGCAGTATTCGTTCCAGCATCGCGCTCTTCATTACCTGCCTTCTGGCAGCTCATCTATACCTTCGGACGACGTGGAAAATGGCTCTGCTGGCACTTCTAAGTCTGCCATTGTCAATCGTCAAGAATGGGATACGGATTACGACCTTGACTCTGCTCAGCCTCTACGTCGACCCTGGTTTCTTGTCGGGAAAGCTCCACCACGAGGGAGGATTCGTCTTTTTCCTCGTATCCCTGCTGATTCTCTGGCCCGTATTTTCGTTGCTGGTGAAGTCAGATAAATCGCGCGAAGTGGTGAAATCCGCTAGTTGAGCAGTACCCGGATCCGCGACCGGAAGGTCGCCGTGCGCCGAGGGTCTCCCCGGCGCTCCGTTGGACAGGGTCGACTGGAGCTCTACAAAGTCGTCCTTTGCCTCTACACAATCCCAGCTATTTTTCGCGCGAAGAATGCATCGCTTTTGCGACGGAAAAATGCGCGACTGTATTTAGTCCCGTCCTCGGATCCGGAACTCCCGCACTGGCGAGAAGCATATTGTAGGCGGGAAGGTTCTTTCGAGCGGGGTCGGGATCAGGGATCGAGATTGAGATCGTATAGTTGCCGCCTGGAAAAGCACCCACAAGAAACCTCTCCGAGAACGTAGCACGCTGGCCAGCATGAAGATTCGCCAGATTGACGTGCCCTAGAACGCGCCGGACCACGTTCCCACCCTTGTCGTTGTCGATAGCCAGGAATACCTCTGGAGTGAAACTCATGCTGCTTTGCCCCTCATTTGTAAATTCAAGCTCGACGAGCATGTAACTTTCGTCGTGCGGCTTGAATGAGAGCGTCGCATGATTCAAGACGATCCGAGCCACAGTTTTCCGCTCCGATTCATTCGGACTGAGGGCGTGTAGTCGCAAGAGATGGTGATTTCTTTAGTCCATAGTGATCTCGCATTGGGGTTCGCGTCTTATCCTTATTCGGAGGCACAGCAACCTGCGACGATTTCGTTTTTTGAGAGTCTTGCCGGGAGCTGACGTACCAGGTCTGACTCCGGGCGTAATCATGCCCGGGAGAAATTGTTTGGAATGCCAAGTAGATTAGAACTGCCATGCGTAAGTTTCAATTGTAAGCTCATCCAAACCAGCCCGTAGATATCTTGGAGCAACCGACATTCAATTCACCGATCAATTCCGGATGCTTCATGCCAGGACCACTCTACAGGGATTAGTACTCCGTGCGCCAGAAATCCCTATCAATTAGGATCAAGAAACATGCATTCTCTCTCAAGAATTGATTAAAGAAAAGTTGGCAGCCAGCCGATGATTCTTGATACCCGCAAAAAGATTCAATCGATATGTACCTCCAACTGTCTCATTATCAACCTTTTGCAGGCCCAAGCAATACTAGTAGTACTCCATACCTCCTATCGCGGACGGTTCTTGGTCTTGCAAATCCGTTTAGATTTCTGTCGCTAATTTAGCGTGCTGACGCGTTATATTTTGTGCCCTGTGGAAAAGTAAAAAAACATGCGTATTTCTTAAGGGCCCTGGGTGTCCAATGACCAATCATCTTTGCGTTTGCGGGTGTACTAAGAAATGTGTGAGCTTCCGAAGTTGGGGCGGGAATTCGGTTTGGTGGCTGGTTGCGCTGCAATCTTCAGCGCTACTCGCCCTGCTCGCATTTTCAACTTGGTCGACTAAAGCGCAGACGCAGCCCAGCGTGACGACTTGGCAATACGACAACGGCCGGACGGGACAGAACACACAGGAATCGATTCTCACACCTTCAAACGTCAATTCCAGCCAGTTCGGCAAGCTCTTTAAACTCTCGGTCGATGATCAAGTCTTCGCGCAGCCTCTGTATGTTCCGGGCCTATCCATCCCCGGCAAAGGAACGCACAACGTTCTCTTTATCGCCACCGAGTCCGACACCGTCTATGCATTCGATGCCGATAACAACACGGGCGCAAACGCAACGCCTCTTTGGAAAACAAGCTTGATTGATGCGTTGCATGGAGAGGCGCCGGTGACGAGCACCGAAGTGGGTTGTGACGACCTACAACCCAATATCGGTATCACTGCAACTCCCGTCATCGATCCTTCCACGAACACGATGTATGTGGAGACGAAGTCGAACGACAAAGGAACGTACGTTCATCGCCTTCACGCGCTTGATATTACGACCGGTGCGGAAAAATCTCCCGGACCGATCGTCATCGACGCGACCGTCAGCGGCACTGGCGATGGCAGCGTCCCAGGCCCGAATGGCCGTCAGTTGATCTTCAGCCAAATGGCACTGACCCATCACAGCCGGCCCGGACTGCTTTTGGTGAATGGGACGGTTTACATCGCTTTTGCCTCCCACTGCGACAACATTCCTTATCACGGCTGGTTATTTGCCTATAACGCTTCCACTCTCGCCCAGCAAGCCGTGTTTGTCTCAACACCGAACGGCGGAGAGCGGCGGCTTCTGGATGAGTGGTGCGGGAATTGCCGCAGACTCGAGCGGGAATATTTTCCTCGTCACCGGAAATGGAACGTTCGATACGACAAATACCCCGGCCACGATGTGGGGCGACAGCATTCTGAAGCTCGCCCTGACGGGGAGCACTTTTTCGGTGCTGGATTACTTCACGCCGTATGACCAGAACAATCTTGAATCAACACCGATTCCGATCTGGGGTCGGGCGGAGTGCTGCTGCTGCCGGACCAGCCGGGGGCCCATCGACATCTGCTGGTCGAGGCGGGCAAGGAAGGAACCATCTACGTGGTCGACCGCGACCAGATGACGACCAACAACACGCACTACTGTCCGACCGGCTGCAGCAATGATGCAGAGATCGTCCAGGAGTTCCAGTTTGCCATCGGTGGAATGTGGAGCAGTCCCAGCTACTGGAACAACCACGTGTACTTCTGGGGCGCCGGGGACTCGCTCAAGGCTTATTCGCTTACCAACGGACTCATGAGCAGTACTCCGACTTCTTCCAACACACTGCCTGGGGGCACCCCCTCGTTCACTACAACCATTTCTTCGAACGGCACCACGAACGGCATCCTTTGGGGGATCGATGGAAATTCGAGTACCCTCCGGGCAACTCTTTATGCCCTCGATGCCACGAACGTGTCCAAAGAGTTTTATGACTCGACGCAAGCCACGACGCCTCCAACCGGGACGTGCTGGGTGGATACGTGAAAATGACTGTACCGCTAGTCGTAAACGGAAAAGTGTATGTCGGCGCCAACGCGGAAGTCGATGTTTATGGATTATTAGGCGCCTCAGCGCCACCAGCTGCAACACCCCAAATTAGCCCAAGTTCACAGACTTTTACAGCTTCCGTACCCGTGTCAATCACGGACTCTACGTCCGGTGCATTGATTTATTATACGACTGATGGCAGCGCGCCGTCACCGGGTCTAGGCACAACGAAACAATACACTTCTTCTTTTAATGTGACCACGACGACTACGGTCCGAGCAATCGCAACTGCTAATGGGTTCTCGAACAGCCTCATTGCTTCCGCTACTTACACCTTGCAGAGTTCGCCCGCGATTACCAGCGCCAGCAGCACCACGTTTACCGTGGGTAGCCTAGCAAATTTCACGGTGACGACGACGGGAGCCCCTGCGCCGGTGCTGACGGAATCGGGCGCGTTGCCGGGGGGCGTGACTTTCAAAGACAACGGAAACGGGACCGCGACCCTCGGCGGAACTCCCTCCGGCGCAGCCGCCACATTCCCGATTATATTTACAGCCAGCAACGGTGTGGGCTCGGCTGCGACGCAAAACTTTACCCTGACGACAAGAGTTTCGGCACCGGTGATCACCAGCGCGACCAATGCAAATGGCGTAATCGCTACTGCTTTTTCCTATCAGATTACGGCGACGAACTCGCCGAGCAGCTACGGAGCAACGGGACTGCCCTCAGGGCTCGGCGTGAACACCTCTACCGGTTTGATCTCCGGATCACCTACGGCGGCAGGCACCTTTACGGTTTCTCTGAGCGCGACGAATGCTGCGGGCACGGGTAACGCATCCCTCTCTCTCGCGATCACGAGTGTCGCTGTAGTCTCGACGGTGCAAACCGTCGCCAAGGCTACTCTGGCCTCATCCAATACGCTGTCCCTCGCGTTCCCGGCAAATACCGCCGCAGGGAATCTGATTCTCGTGGCCTTCGACTACGACACGAATGCTGTGCCTTCTTCCGTCGCTGATTCTCAGGGCAACGCATTCACCCCGGTGGGAGGACAACTGACGTCGCCGGGAGGCGGCCGTAGCCGGGTTTACTACGCAAGAACCGTCACGGGTGGCCCGGATACGGTAACGGTCACTCTATCTGCGAACTCGGCCTGGATTGAGTTGTATTTGAGTGAGTACACAGGCGTGGATCAGACGAACCCGATCGACGTTCAAGTGGGCGCAACGGGCAATGCCGGAGCCGTCTCGAGCGGAAACGCTACGACGACTGTGGCCGGAGATGTGATTTACGGATTCTGCTTCGCAGACTCGACTTGCACGGTAGGCCCAGGATTTACCGCTCGGTCGACGCTCAACAACAATCTCATTGAAGACAAGACCGCTGGCGCGCCGGGTTCCTACGCAGCGACCGCTACCTCGAACGCCGGCTGGACGATGCTGATGGTCGCGATGAAGCCAGCTTCGTCGGGAGTGGGAGCGCTGCCGGTAATTACGAGTGGAACGACAGCGAGTGGCGTCGTAGGAACCGCATTCTCGTATCAGATTACGGCGACGAACACACCGACGAGCTACGGAGCGACGGGATTGCCGGCTGGACTGTCGGTGAACACTACGACCGGATTGATTTCGGGAACACCGACGACAGCGGGAACCTCGACGGTGACACTGAGTGCGACGAATGCGAACGGAACCGGGAACGCCACTCTGACCGTGACGATCAACCCAGCACCTCCTGTGATCACGAGCGGGACGACGGCGAGCGGCACGGTAGGAATTGCTTTCTCGTATCAGATTACAGCGACGAACACACCGACGAGTTACGGAGCGACGGGATTGCCAGCAGGGTTGTCAGTGAACACCACGACCGGATTGATTTCGGGAACGCCGACGGCTGCGGGAACTTCAACAGTAACACTGAGCGCGACGAACGCGGGGGCACAGGGAACGCGACTCTCACGGTGACCATCAACCAGCAGCTCCCGTCATCACGAGCGCGACAACGGCAAGTGGGGCCGTCGGGAGTGCGTTCTCCTATCAGATTACGGCGACGAACTCGCCGACCAGTTATGGAGCGACGGGATTGCCGGCCGGACTCTCGGTGAACACTGCGACCGGATTGATTTCGGGTACACCGACGGCAGCAGGAACCTCGACGGTGACCCTAAGTGCGACGAACGCGGGCGGCACAGGAAATGCCTCGCTGACACTGACGATCACAACCGTCGTTATCATCTCGTCTGCGCAGATCGCCGCGAAAGCTGCTCCTGGCTCGGCCAGTACGTTGTCCCTGTCCTTCCCCGCAAACACGGCCGCAGGGGACCTGATTCTCGTCGCATTTGACTATGACACGAATGCTCTTCCAACTTCTGTTGCTGACTCCCAAGGAAATGTATTCACGGAAGTAGGAAGCCAACTGAATTCGCCGGGCGGAGCTCGCAGCCGCGTCTATTACGCAAAGAACATCAAGGGCGGTGCGGATACGGTCACGGTCACTCTTTCTGCGAACTCGGCTTGGCTCGAGCTGTACCTGAGTGAATACTCGGGTGTGGATCAGGTAAACCCCATTGATGCGCAGATAGGCGCGACTGGAAATGCCGGAGCCGTGTCGAGCGGAAATGCGACGACGACCGTTGCTGGTGATGTGATTTACGGATTTTGTCTAGCGGACTCGACTTGTACGGTGGGTTCTGGATTTGCGGCTCGCTCAACGCTCAACAACAACTTGATTGAAGACAAGACGGCTGGCGCTCCGGGTTCGTACGCCACAACTGGGACCGCGAACAATGGTTGGACTATGCAGCTGGTGGCGCTCAGACCATAATCGAATAGGAAGATTCCCCGCGCCTTAGCTTTTCAGCGTGCGGGCGGCGAGTCGTTTGGCGTGCGTTGACCCTGCTTTTTCCCCTTCTCCTCTGCAGTCACATCGCCCCGAATTCATAAGCACTGAATTGTGAATTCGGTTCGGGCCAGCCTCACTAAGCTCCCGCTCGTTCCCGCAAGAACCCCTTCCCCAAAACGTCTCCGTGGCCCCCGGCGAAAATTGGGGTCGATCGCAGAACGCCCCAGGAATAATCACCGACGCCAAGTATAAAATTCGAAGGATTCTTGCTAGTTGTAGAACGCGGCCCGTTCTGCACAGACCTGGGATTCATGCTGGAAATTTCTAAGAGGTTCGCGACTACCGATAAATCGAGTGCGGGGTCTAGAGGAACAGCGAAACCACGCGGCCCATATCCTACGGTGCCTGCAATCCAAGCATCACTACCTGCCATCCATCCGATGATGGCGTGATCGAAAACTGGCTCTGGTAGGAACCGGGCGACGCTACGTTTGCAAATACCGCCGTCAGATAATTCGGCGTCGAATTCGGATCCGTGATAAAGCCTGCCTGCGGCGTGAACGTGTGGGGAGCATCAGAGTCCCCGAATATCCAGCTCACGAGGAGCCCGCCCTTGGTCAAGCGTGATGGCGTTGGAGGTCAGCCGTCGTCGTATATGTGCCGGGAGCTCGGGCTCGTAATCGCTGAAACACCGGTGGGTTACCGATGCTCGGATCCGGCGACGGCCAAGAAATGGACGAAGATAGGCTCCTGAACGCTTGTGGCAATTGAGATCGTTGCGCCGGCCGGGCATGAAACCGGATTCTGGGCGTAGTAAACAGTGCTCCGCAGGTCATAAACGAATACCCGGCCAGTTCGTGGGTCCCGCCAGGATGTTCCAGGTGTTCCCGCAGCTATCGGATACCGTGGGCTGAGGAATCGGCAACCCAAAGAACGTGTAGTAATCACCAAGGTATAACAGGAGAGTTGAGGCACCAGGATAAACGTACGGCCCGATGTTGTAGGTTAGCGGATAAGTTGGCGATGCCGAAGTACCGAAAGCGCCCGATGACACAATCGTAGGTATTGCAGGATTCACAACGAGAGTAGCAGCCTTGGAGGCGGTCGCAGAGGAATCCTGAAATCCGGCATAAACATTGGGCGCATTATTGTCCATGCTCAACAGGACAAACCGAATGGCGGATGTATTCGTCCACCCGGGCCGGGTAGTGATTTCCCGTACGATGTTCGTTACATCAATAATGTGAGTACACGTGTTCTGCCCGTTGTTGTCCCCGTGGCAACCGCCGTGGACATCGCCCGGACCCGTAGCAGTGTAGTCAGTGTAGGCCGCGGTATAAGGCACGTCCAGAGGCGTATTACCTGCCGTCCCTGCTGAAAGAAACTCCGTTGTCTTGAGCAACACCATAGACGCGGAACGTGTAAATACCTCCAGCGCAAGGCGCTGATCCGCACGTAAAACTGCTGGGAGAATTAGTACTGCTCACGACCTCTACGTAGGCGGATTGGATCATGTCGCCCGAATTGACGCCTAGCGACGGGAAGCGGTATCCAATAACCCAGGCAGTTCTCGTCCCACCCCAGCTTCCGATCCGGTCTGAGCCACTGAATTGTGAACTGCTGTGCCACCCGCTGCTGTCTTGATTGTTGTAATAACCATCGTCGGCATCGTTTGAAATCTGGACCGTGTGAGAAATAATTGGCCCTGTGCCAGCGTTACTGATTACCACCGTCAAGGGCGCGCTGCCGGAGCCTTGGCTGTTCGCGGCGGTCAGTGTCACCGTGAAAGTTCCCGCAACCGTGGGAACACCAGAGATCTGACCAGTGCCTGTGTCTACTGTCAGGCCCGCGGGCAATCCCGAGGCACCAAAACTGGTCGGCGCATTGGTGGCGGTGATTTGATAGAAGAAAGCAGTTCCTACTGTACCGCCGGCCGTGCTGCTGCTTGTGATCGAAGGCACTGCAGCTATGACCGTGATTGTCAGAGTCGCGTTTCCGGTTCCGTATGCATTCGTCGCACTCAGCGTCACCGTCGAGGTTGCAGCCGCCGTCGGTGTCCCCGAAATCACTCCGCTCGATGTATTCACCGACAATCCAGCCGGCAATCCAGTCGCGCCGTAACTCGTCGGTGTGTTCGTCGCCGTAATCTGATACGAGAATGCGCTTCCTACCGTCCCGCTCGCCGTCGTCCCGCTCGTGATCACCGGCGGCGCTCCTACCCCGGCGACGCTGGCTTCAGCGCCACCAGCTGCATCGTCCAACCGTTGTTCGCTGTCCCAATCGCCGCGTACGCTCCCGGATTTCCCGCGGCCTTGTCCTCGATCAAATTGTTGTTTAGCGTCGAGCGAGCTGCAAATCCAGAGCCCACCGTACAAGTCGAGTCCGCGAGGCAATACCCGTAAATCACATCACCAGCTACCGTCGTCGTTGCATTTCCGCTCGACACGGCTCCGGCATTACCCACCGCGCCTGCCTGCGCATCAATGGGGTTTACCGGATCCACACCCGAGTACTCACTGAGGTACATCTCAAGCCAGCTTGAGTTCGCAGATAAAGTGACCGTCACCGTATCCGCACCGCCCTTGATGTTCTTTGCGTAATAAACGCGGCTGCGACCGCCTCCCGCCGAGTTCAGTTGAGTTCCTGCCTCCGTGAACACATTTCCTTGCGAGTCAGCTACAGACGTTGGAAGCGCACTCGTGTCATAGTCAAATGCAACGAGAATCAGGTCTCCTGCGGCCGTGTTTGCGGGGAATGCCAGAAACAACGTACTGGCCGAACCAGGAGCAGCCTTCGCTACGGTCTGAACCAATGAGATCGCTACGACTGCTGAAATCGTCAAAGAGAGGGAGGCATTTCCGGTGCCTCCGGCGTTCGTGGCACTTAGTGTCACGGTCGAAGATCCGGCTGCCGTCGGTGTCCCCGAAATTAATCCAGTCCCAGTATTAACCGACAATCCTGCCGGCAATCCCGTCGCTCCATAACTGGTCGGCGTGTTCGTTGCCGCAATCTGATAAGAGAAGGCGGCTCCGACTCCGCCGCTCGCCGTCGTTGCGCTTGTGATGGCCGGGGGTGCTGGGTTGACCGTGATCGTCAGAGTGCCATTCCCCGTGCCGCCGGCATTGGTCGCGCTCAGCGTCACCGTCGAGGTTCCTGCTGCCGTCGGTGTCCCCGAGATCAGGCCAGTCCCCGTGTTCACCGACAAACCCGCCGGCAATCCCGTCGCTCCATAACTGGTCGGTGTGTTCGTCGCGGTAATCTGATACGAGAAGGCAGTCCCGACTCCGCCGCTCGCGGTTGTCGCACTTGTGATGGCAGGAGGCGCTGGGTTGATTGTCAGAGTCAACGAGGCGTTTCCGGTGCCCCCGGCGTTCGTCGCGCTCAGCGTCACTGTGGCGGTTACCACCGTCGTCGGCGTTCCCGAAATCAGTCCCGTTCCTGTGTTTACCGACAGCCCGGCCGGTAATCCCGTCGCGCCGTAACTCGTCGGTGTGTTCGTCGCCGTAATCTGATACGAGAACGCACTTCCTATCACGCCGCTCGCTGTCGTCGCGCTCGTAATTACGGGTGGCGCAACTGCAATCGTTAATGTCAGGGTCGCATTGCCGGTTCCGCTTGCATTCGTCGCACTCAGCGTTACTGTCGAGACTCCTGCCGTCGTCGGTGTCCCCGAAATCGAGCCCGTTCCTGTGTTGACCGAGAGTCCCGCGGGCAATCCCGTTGCTCCGTAACTGGTGGGCGTATTCGTCGCTGTAATCTGATACGAGAACGCACTTCCTGCCACGCCGTTCGCTGTTGTTCCGCTTGTGATTGCCGGTGGCGCAACCGTGATCGTCACGGTCAGTGTGGCGTTTCCGGTTCCAGCCGAGTTTGTCGCACTCAGCGTCACGGTCGAGCTTCCTGCCGTCGTCGGTGTCCCCGAAATCAAGCCCGTTCCAGTATTTACGGAAAGTCCCCCGGGCAATCCCGTTGCTCCGTAACTGGTCGGTGTGTTCGTCGCCGTAATCTGATACGAGAACGGAGTTCCCACGGCCCCGCCCGCGGTTGTCGCGCTTGTGATTGCGGGAGGTGCCGGGTTGATCGTCACGGTCAGAGTCGCATTCCCCGTGCCACCCGCGTTCGTCGCACTGAGCGTCACCGTCGAGCTTCCGACTGTTGTAGGCGCCCCCGAAATTAATCCGGTCCCGGTGTTCACCGACAGCCCGGCTGGCAATCCTGTCGCCCCGTAGCTCGTCGGAGTGTTCGTCGCTGCAATTTGATAAGAGAACGCAGTTCCGACTGTCCCGCCCGCCGTCGTGCCGCTCGTGATTACGGGCGGCGCTGGGTTGATCGTCAGCGTCAGCGTGGCATTGCCTGTGCCACCCGCGTTCGTCGCGCTCAGTGTCACCGTCGAAGTTCCCGCTGTCGTCGGAGTCCCCGAAATCAAGCCGCTTGGACTGTTCACTGACAGCCCGGCTGGCAATCCTGTCGCTCCATAGCTCGTCGGCGTATTCGTACCTGTAATCTGATATGAGAAAACTGTTCCGACCTGCCCACTTGCTGTCGTCGCGCTGGTGATTGCGGGAGGCGGCGGGTTGATCGTCACCGTCAACGTGGCATTCCCTGTGCCGCCCGCATTCGTCGCACTCAGCGTCACCGTCGAGGTGACGATTGTCGTAGGCGTCCCCGAAATTAATCCGGTCCCAGTGTTCACCGAGAGTCCGGCCGGCAATCCCGTTGCACCGTAACTCGTTGGTGTGTTGGTCGCTGTAATCTGATACGAGAACGCAATCCCGACGACGCCACTCGCCGTCGCTGCGCTTGTGATCGCGGGAGGCGCTGGGTTGATCGTCAGCGTCAGCGCCGCATTCCCGGTTCCGCCAGCATTGATGGCTTTTAGCGTTACCGTAGAGGTCCCGGCTATTGTCGGTGTCCCCGAAATCAATCCAGTCGCAGTGCTCACTGAGAGGCCGGCCGGCAATCCAGTCGCGCCATAACTCGTTGGGGTGTTCGTCGCCGTAATCTGATAGCTGAACGCGCTCCCAACGACGCCGCTCGCCGTCGTCGCGCTTGTGATTACAGGAGCTGCCGGGTTGATCGTCACGGTCAGAGTGGCGTTCCCGGTTCCGTTCGCGTTCGTCGCACTCAGCGTCACCGTCGAGGTTGCGGCCGCCGTCGGTGTCCCCGAAATCACTCCGCTCGATGTATTCACCGACAATCCAGCCGGCAATCCAGTCGCGCCGTAACTCGTCGGTGTGTTCGTCGCCGTAATCTGATACGAGAATGCGCTTCCTACCGTCCCGCTCGCCGTCGTCCCGCTCGTGATTACCGGCGGCCCTCCTACTCCCGACGACGCTGGCTTCAGAGCCACCAGCTGCATCGTCCAACCGTTGTTCGCTGTCCCAATCGCCGCGTACGCTCCCGGATTTCCCGCGGCCTTGTCCTCGATCAAATTGTTGTTTAGCGTCGAGCGAGCTGCAAATCCAGAGCCCACCGTACAAGTCGAGTCCGCGAGGCAATACCCGTAAATCACATCACCAGCTACCGTCGTCGTTGCATTTCCGCTCGACACGGCTCCGGCATTACCCACCGCGCCTGCCTGCGCATCAATGGGGTTTACCGGATCCACACCCGAGTACTCACTCAGGTACAGCTCGATCCAAGCCGAGTTCGCAGAAAGAGTGACCGTCACCGTATCCGGACCGCCCTTGATGCTCTTTGCGTAATAAACGCGGCTGCGGGCTCCGCCCGGCGAATTCAGTTGAGTTCCTACCTCCGTGAACACATTTCCTTGCGAGTCAGCTACAGATGTTGGAAGAGCACTCGTGTCATGGTCAAACGCAACGAGAATCAAATCCCCGGCGACAGTGTTTGAAGAGAAGGAGAGTGACAGAGTCTTCGCCGAGGAGGGAGAAGCTTTGGCGGCGGTCTGAACAAGCAAAGGGCTAGAAGTCTGGGCGTTCGCTGTCGTCGAGAAACAGAGCAAGAGGAGAACGGCGGATACCCACACCCAAATGTGCGACTGCTTGCCGCTCATGCTTTTCCTTTTTGCCCGCGAGGGCCGGAACACTGTTTCATCCGGATCTTGACTCTGTCCATGTGGAAGCTGATTGCTCGGGCCGTCCGATGAGATTTACTTGGTCGGTTCCTTCGAGTCTCCGTAGCCGTAGTAATAACCCGAATGGTAGTGGTGAGCTTCCTGGACAGCGTTGAGCACCACACCCACAATATTCCGCCCTCGCAATTCTTGCGTGGCGCGCTGGGCCGTTTCAGCAGGAGTTACACCGGCCCTTGTAACGAGGAGCACGCCGTCGCAATGGTCCGCGAGCACGCTCGCGTCGGCAACCAGCAAACACGGAGGCGAATCAAGAATGACCCAGTCGAATATCCCCTTCACACGCTCGAGTAAGCCTTTCAATCGCCCGTTCGACAGAAGTTCGCTGGGGTTCGTTACCTCGTTCCCACCGGGAATAAAACAGAGGTTCCCTTCGTGGCCTTGTTGCATCACCGAAAACAGGTCAGCTTTGCCGCGAAGATAATCCGTCAACCCAGGGCTCGACGGCGCACCGAGCGGAACGTGAAGCCTTGATCGCCGCAGATCCGCATCAATGATCAGGGCGCGTCGATCGGGTTGTCGAACGATGGCCTGCGCCAGATTGTTCGTCACGAACGTCTTGCCTTCCGTGGGGATAGAGCTGGTAACCAAAAGTGTCTTAAGCGGCTGGTTGCTACGCATCTGATAAAGCCTCGAGCGCAACGTGCGGAACTGCTCCGCCCCGTGGGCACTCGCATCCGGATTGACGAACACGTTCACATTCGGATCGAGATGCCATTCCGGATGGCTGCACCGCGTCCGTAGATCATCAAATCTTAGATAGTCGCCGGACGGAGGTGGCGCAATGGCCGTCCGACTCAATATTCCCTCGTCCCGCAGAGGTTTTTCGCTACCTTGCGGAGGCACCGCATTTGCCGACTCTGCTGGCAATGCGACCGCGTCCGCCTCGGCCGTTACGACCGCGGCGCGTTCCTGCTCAGCTTTCTTCAGTGCTTCATGAATACGACTCATGGCTTCCTTTCACGCGGTGTGGACAACACTACGTTTGACTGCCGCAACCGTCCTAGCAATTCATCCAGGTTCTGGAGCAACGCCTGGGTGTCGCTGGCCTGCAAGCCAGACGGCGCCAATCGCGCTCGTGCGGTCGGCTCGATTTCGTCGAGTTGGAATTCGCGCGCCACTTCTTCGACGAGATGCGCCGGGACAGGCCGCAAGTGATCGACATAAGCATTAATGAGGGCGTGTTCGCAGAGCAGGTTAACGACGCGCGGAATTCCCTGCGAATACATGTGGACCGCCTGGATCGCCTCCTTCGAAAAGATTGGCTCTCCATTCGCCCCCGCAATGCGTAGTCGCTCGGCGATGTAACTGAATGTCTCTTCGAGCGTGAGCGGCGCCGTGCGGCAGCGCAGCGTGATCCGTTGTCGCAATTGCCGCAACTCCGTCATCTTCAGCTTTTCTTCCAGTTCCGGCTGTCCGGTCAAGACGATCTGAAGCAGCTTCTCAGTCGACGTCTCGAGATTCGTCAGGAGCCGAACTTCTTCGAGCACTTCAGGCGACAGATTCTGAGCCTCGTCAATGATAAGAACCGCAGTCTCGCCGGCGCGATAGCGCTCCAGCAGCCACTGATTTAACCGCAACAGCACTTGGCTCTTTTCGCGCGATTCGCACGGTATTTCGAAATCCGCCAGAATGAAATCGAACAGCTGACTTACATTCAATTGCGAGTTGAAAATGTACGCTGTCGCCACACGCTGCCCATGCAGCCAATCCAACAACCGATTTAGCAACGTGGTCTTGCCCGTGCCCACTTCACCTGTCAGCAGGATGAAGCCCTTGCGGTTCTGAATTCCATACGTCAGTCCTGCCAACGCTTCCTGAATCTGCTGCGTCAGGACGAGGTAGCGCGGATCGGGATTGACGTTGAAAGGGCTTTCTCGCAAACCAAAGAATTTCTGGTACATAATCTCCTTAAGGTCTCTCGCTATTTCTCGGCTCTGCACCGACTCCGGCAAGGACGGCTTCGGCCTCTGCCGCCGATATCGGTTCAATCTCGGGAATCATCGCCAGCACCGGAAGATGGAGAGTGAACTCGACATCCCGTTCCGTCTTGAGAGATGAATCACGCATCTCTAGCAGAAACGCGATGGCCAAGCCCAACGCAAGTCCGGCTCCCACTCCTCCTGCCGCAAAAAGTGGCCGATTCGGGAAGGACGGCTTGTCCGGGAGATTCGCCGGGTCGAGCACTCGAAACTGCTCGCCCTGTTGTTTCCGTTCGAGGTCCGCAGCCATTGCAGATTCATCGCGCTTCTTCTGCAATTCGTTATACGACAATAGAGCCGTTTCGTAACCGCGGGTCAGCTCCTTGAATTGCTGTTCCACGCCCGGCGTAGATTGCACTCGATCTTGATAGAACTTGATCTGCTCCTTGATTTGCCCTTGTTCTCTTGCCTTTTCCGCAATCACAAGCTCCAGATTGTGGACCTGCGCGCGTAATTGCGCGACTTGCAAAGGCTCGACCGCACTCTTTTGTACCTTACTCGCATCGGACGTGGCCTTCTGTGCATTGCTCTCTGCGAGTTGCCTTTTCAAGGCCGCGATGTCGTTCTTTGTCTTGATTACATCCGGGTAGTCATCCGTGTACCTTGCTTGGAGGTTCGCGAGCTGCGTCTGAAGCGCTGAAAGCTGTTGATCGAGTGTCTCAGGATTGCGCCCTGTCTGAGTCGCTTGCCATGCAGCAATCTGCTGCGTGAGCATCGACTCGGCATACGTCTTATCCTGCTGGGCCCGCGCAAGAGCCTGGGTAGCCGCATCGAGCTGCGAGGTCAACGTGGTCAGGAGGTTTAGGTTTGTTGACTCCTGATCCGGAAGCGACCCGAGATAATGGCTCTTGAACGCAGCCAGCCTTGCGTCCTGCTCATCGAGTTTTGCCTTTGCTTCCGCGAGTTGCTGGACCAAAAATTGTGTCGTGTCTTCGGAATGTTGCTGGCGCAGTCGAAGATTTTCTTCGATAAACATCGACGTGACAGCAGTGCATACCTGCTGCGCGGTGCGCGCGTTATCCATCGTCACACTGACGTAGAACCCCGGAAGTTGCCGGGCCTGAGATTCAGCCATTGGCAGAACCGGAGTCACATCGATTGTCTTCTGCAAACGTCCGACCAGATCCTCCATCGAGACCCGGCTGACATCGTCGCCATACAGTCCAAATTGACGGATGATCGGCTCCAGCCGTGACCGGCTCAGTATCTGCTGCTTCATGCTGGACAGGCGCTGGCTGATGTCCGAAGTGTCGAGCGATCGTACGATGTCCGTCGGCACCGACGGTTGTTCCACAAGAACGAGCGTTTGCGACTTATAACGGTCAGGCAGAAACCGCGACACTCCATACGCCAAAGGGGCGCCCACAACGGCCAGAGTGACAATCAGCACCCACCTGCGGCGCAGCATCGCGATGTAATCAGCAATTGTTAGTTCTCTTTCAGCCATCGAGTCCTCTTCCTCTATTTATGAAGTCGGGCCTAGTTACTCATCTCTTAAAACGGAATTGGCGGCTTGCGCCAGCCAAGCCCGAACGAAATCGTGTTGCGTGTCACACTCGTCGGGCACACCGCTCCCGGCGTGCAAATCGTTGCGTTCGACGTCTGATACTGGAGCTGGTAGCTCAATGAAAGGTTCAGTGAGCGTCCGATGGGATGGGCCAGACTAAATCCGGTGAACCAATAATCGTAGATTTGGTTCGCGGTGACCGGTCCATTGACGGCCAATCCCTTATTTCGACTGTATCCCACGTTCCACGAGCCGCTAAATGTGCGTGAAATCGTTCGGCTTACAGACCCGCTCACATTGTCTGTAAGCGATCCGGCCAGCACGCCCGATCCTCCGGTCACGCTGTGGTTGTAACTGGCCGCGAGCGTAGCTCGCCGCAATTGATATTGTAGGGCGCTGTTGAAATATGCATAGACGTCTGTGCTGGAGCTGGTTGTCGGTGCATCCGTCCCGCCGGGAGTTCCGGAGGCCGGTGTAATGGGCATGCGGATGAAAGCGACGTTGGGTCCGCCGGAGATTTGAAACGCCAGTTTTCCGGTGATGCGTCGGGCATAAGAGACCGAAATGACATTCGTCCGAATGGACTGATCGAAATTTGTGTAGTTGAACGAACTGAAGAGGTACGAAATTCCGAACGTGTTCGTGCGCGAGATCTGATAGTTGTATCCGGCAGAGAGAATCACATTGCCGTAGTTCAACTGGCTGTCGTCAATCGTATCGAGCAAAGTGTATCCGCCGACAAACGTCAGCGATGATCGACCGGTCAGGAACACGTCCAATTCCCCGTCGGTGGAATTCGTGATGCGCTGTCCACGGGCCGTAAGTACCGTTTGCCCGGGCGCGTATCCGCCTCCAAGGCCCGTCGAGCCTCCGCCCGGCAGTGTGGGGCCGCCTCCAAAATCGCCTGCTCCGAAAGAAGTTTGGGGCGCATACATCAGTTGATCGAAAATAGAGATCGCAAATCTGCGATATGTGAAGCGGTCCACGAAATTGAGTCCCTGAATAACTCCGTTGCTCGACTCTCCATCGTTCGAAAATGAGCCGCCGCCCAGATAGCTCAGGGTCATTGCTGAATTCCCCGAGATGCGATGGATATCGATACCGCCGCTGAATGATGTCCAGCTTGTCAACGAGTTCATCCCGTCGGCATTCAGGGGATTCGTATCAATCGTCGAATTCAAATTGAAGCGCGGTTGCCAGTAGCTATGCGTCAAAGGTGGAAGTCCGAGCGATAGATCCTGCACGCCCGTAAGCGAGCGTGTATCGGGAGAAAGCTTCTGCGGATCGTATGCCCCTTCATCCGGTCCATTGTCAGCCCCGGAAGCGAGCGGCGAATGATACGCCGGAATAGGCTGAGCGGCCTGCGTAGGCTGGGTTGATTGGTCAGGCTCTTGCTGCTGAGCGCGCGCGATCGGAGCGCCGAGAACCAGCGCGCCCATCGTTGCCAACCATATGTTTTGCATCGTGCGCATCATTTCCTCTACGGCACCACGATTGTGTCGCCGGCTCTCAACAGGATGTTCTGATCCGCGGCCTTCCCGGCGATTACATCTTTGTAATTAAACGGATGTTTCACTTGCTTCCCTTCCTCCACTCGGAGGACGTAAATGCCTTTCAGTTTTGCGAACTGCGTGAACCCGCCCCCACTCGACAGGGCTTGCAAAACGGTCATGTTCGGCAGCAGCGGATAAGCTCCGGCGCGCACAACTTCGCCCAGAATGTAGACTCGCTGGCTGTTGATCACCGTCACGATCACCGTCACTTGCGGATCCGTAACGAACTTTTTCAGCCCTGCCGTTATGTCGCCGGCCAATTGAAGTGGGGTCCGGCCGGCGGCCTGTACGTCATTCAGCAGCGGCATCGAAATCTTCCCGTCTGGCCGCACCGGCACCGCTCGCGTCAGCTCGGGTTCCTTCCACACGCTGACGTCGAGTACATCCTGTGCACCGATCACGTAGTTGGGATCTTCCGTCGCCGCTTTTTTCGGCGCCGCACTTTGAGCGGCTGCCGCATCCGCAGCTTGCTTCGGATTGGCGTCTTGCTGAGCGCGTGTTGGAACCGCCGCGGCTAGAAGTCCAATCGCGATCCACAGTTCGATTCTTCGCATCATTACTCTCACCACCTTGCTAGTTTGATTCGCCATCGCCCAACCCAATTTGCTTGAGCTTGTACAACAAGGATTTGTAGCTGATCTGCAGTTCCAGGGCGGCCCGTTTCCGATTCCAACGGGTACGATCGAGCGCCTTCAAAATCAGTTCTCGCTCCGCCTCGCGCGCGGCCGCCTTAGAGGCCACTTTCAACGAGCGCGTCCGTGATTCCACTGTACCTGCGCCAGCCCCAACGCTTCCATTCGGCGTCAAAATCAGTTCCGAAAGCGCCAACTCTTCATCGTTCAGCGCCACGATCTTTTTCACTGCGTTTTCAAGCTCGCGAATATTGCCCGGCCAGGAGTATTCCATGAACCGATCGAGAGCCTTTCCGCTCAACGTGGAAGGCGCTCGTCCCAACTGCGCCGCATGCTTCGCCATAAAAAAATCAGCCAGAAGTGGAATGTCCCCTTTACGCTCTCGCAAAGCCGGCAGTCGAAGGCAAACGCCGTTGATCCGGTAGTACAGCTCCCTTCGAAATCGCCCGGCGCACATCTCCTCGTCCAGGTTGCGATTCGTCGTCGAAATCAATCGGGCCATCAGCATTCCTCGTCGAGGGCTCGCCTCGCCGTCCGGCAGCGCGTATAAGAGACTCCTCTGGCACATTGGATCCAATTCGCTTATTTCGTCGAAGAACGCAGTCCCCGCAGCCTGCTCTTCATCGATCCGACTGGCCCCGTTCAATCCAAGATCGGTCGCAAACGATTCGGCACTCGCTGCCGCGCACGATATTTTAATCAGCGGCTCCGACGACCGGCCCGACAGCCGGTGAATTCGATCGGCAAACATCTGTTTCCCAGTGCCGCTTTCGCCGACGATAAGAACGGGAATACTTGTTGCGGCAATTTCGGAGACCACTCCCTCAAGCGTCACCATCGCCGGGCTAATCCCGCACACGAAACCACCGGCGTGCTCAATATCCGGAGCTGCCGGGTTCGTTGGGAAGCCCGCGATCAAGTTTTGAACGTTGGAACTCATTATCCCTCTTTACCGACACTTGGCCCTGGGAACACTTCATTCCCTCGAATATGAATGCAATGCAACGGCCAGTGTGAACTCTACGGCTACTCTCCAATTAACTACTTTAGAATCAGCGGCATGCAGGATACCGCCAATTCAACGGTCACCCATGCCGTCGTGCCTCAGTCCCGGCCACGTTCCACGAAAAGAGAAAACCCTTACCACCAAGTCCTCAATGATTGATAATAGGGGACTTACAGACGGATCCTATGGTTCTGGGTACCTTTCTATCGGCGAGCCGTTAAGGAGATAAGGGTACTTAGGGGTATAATTGTGGAAGATTGCTTCCACATCGCATTTCAAGTATATCAAGCAATCCAGGCGAGGGTTCAAGGATGCCCTTAGGTGGCGTTGGCCGAGAATAGTCTAAGTCGTTCATTATCAGTAGATTCGTATTTTCTCGCGGATCGGGACGAGCCAGAGCGATCCGGATGCTGGATTGCATGGAAACTGATAGGTTGACGTGTCGCCGAACCCACGCAGTATCGAGGCTTATAAGGATTCAAATGGGACCAACTAATAAGTACCGCTGGCTGGTGATCACCCTGTTGGCGGCCGCGACACTTTTTGCGGGTTGTTCGCGAAACCCCGAAGTCCGAAAGAAAAAGTTCCTGGATAGCGGTAATGCCTACTTCGACAAGGGGCAGTATCGCGAAGCCAACATTGAGTATCAGAACGCGATCCAGGTCGACCCGAAATTCGCAGACGCCCATTACCGTCTCGCACAATCGCTCATGAAGCAGGGAGACTTCTCGCACGCCTATCAGGAGCTTGTCCGCGCCGTCGAGTTCGACCCCAGTAATTGGAAAGCGCAACTCGATCTGGGGAATCTGCTCCTCGCTGGCCGCCAGTTTCAGCAAGCCCACGACCGAGCCCAAATAATTCTCCAAGGCGATCCTCAAAATCCCCAGGCGCAGTTGTTGCTCGCAAATGCAGACGCCGCCCTCGGAAACGATTCAAAAGCCCTCGATGAAGCGCACGAAGCGCTCAAGATGGATCCCAAGCGCGTGCAATCCTATCTGAACATGGCGGCTCTCCAGGAGAAGAACAAGGATTTTCCCTCCGCCGAGGAAAGTCTCAAAAAAGCAGTTTCGCTCGACCCCAAATCCGTTCCGGCGGCGATGGCCCTGGGCGTCTTCTACCAACGCCAGAAACGCTGGGTGGAAGCCGGCAAACAGTTCCAGGCCGCAATTACTCTAGACCCGCAAAATCCGGCGCCCCGCGCCACTCTGGCCGGCCTGTATCTGAACGAATCTCAGCCCGACATGGCTGAGCAGGTGCTGCGCGAAGCCAAGACTGCGTTGAAGGACAACTCCACCGGCTATCGCATGCTCGGGGAATTTTATGTCGCCACAAACCAATCGGACAAAGCACTCGCGGAATTCGCGTCTCTCTATTCAGAGCATCCGAAAGACGTCACCGTCGCAAAAATGTATACCCAGCTCCTGATCGGACGGAATCGTTTTGACGATGCCACCAAAATCAACGACACCTCCCTCAAGCTCGCCCCGTCTGATCCTGACGTTCAAGTCATTCAAGCGGAGCTGTTAATCCGGCAAGGCAAATCAGAGGAAGCAGTGCGCGTTCTCGAAAAAGCTATCAAAGACGCTCCCAACAATGCCGCTGCGCACTACCAACTCGGCCTGGCCTATGCAGCAAATGCGAAACTCGGTCAGGCGGAAGCGGAGTGGAAGCAGGCTGTCCGCCTGCGTCCGAACTTCGTTGAAGCGCAGCGAGCCATAGCCGCGCTCGCAATGCGCCGCGGTGACTCTTCCAGCCTGTCGCAAACCGCCCAACAACTGATCCGAATCGAGCCGCGTTCGCCCGAAGGCTACATCTACCAGGCACAAGCCCTGTTGCGCCAAGGGGACGCTGCCGGCGCAGAAACGAATCTGAAAAAAGCCATCGAGATTGCGCCGACCAGTCCGACCGCGTATGCGCGCATGGGCGATCTACGCTTGTTTCAAAAACGCTACGACGACGCCGAGAAGTTTTACACCGATGCACTGCAGCGCAATCCGTCCGCAGTTGATGCACTCGCAGGCCTCGTCAATATCGACATGGTGCGCAAACAGCCCGCGAAGGCCCTTCGCCGCGTCCAGGACCAGATCGCCAAGGTTCCTGACAACAGCCAGCTTTATCTCCTCCTCGGACAAATTGAGCTCAGGAATCAGCACTACGATCGGGCGGAAGAGGCCCTTTCGAAAGCGGTCGATCTCGATAAGAACAACGTCCCCGCATTCCTCATGCTCGCCCGCGCGCAGGTGGCAAAAGGCTCCGTTGATCAGGCCATCGGCGGCTACCACCGCGCAATGCAGGCGAATCCGCGCGACGTTCGCATTTACATCTCTCTTGCCAGCCTGATGGAGACCAGAGGCGATTGGCAACAGGCGGAAGATCTCTACAAAAAAGCGCTCGCCATCCAACCCGATTATCCCGTCGCCGCGAATAATCTTTCCTACCTCATGCTCGAGCACGGAGGCGACGTCAGCGTCGCGCTTACCCTCGCGCAAACCGCGCGCAAGGGACTTCCGGACCTTTCCAGCACCGCCGACACGCTCGGCTGGGCCTATTACAACCAAGGCGCCTACTCTTCCGCGATCGACACGTTGCAGGAAGCCGTCAAACAAACTCCCGACAGCGCCACCTATCACTACCATCTCGGCATGGCCTACGCGAAATCCAACAACCACCCGATGGCCAAGAAAGAGCTCGAGCATGCCCTCGAAATCAGCCCCAATTACGCCGACGCAGACACGATCCGAAAAGTTCTCGCGGAATCACAGCAGAATAACTGAACGCCAGTTCTTCGTTGAGGAACAGTCAGGACTTCGGGTCCGACTGCATCTTTGGTCGTTCTCGTTCGCAGCGCAAAATGACGACCAAGTGAGAAGTCTTACGGAAGGGCGAATGTGAGGATGTCGCGCCCCGCCGCAATCGTAATCATCTGTTTACCGCTTCTCGTATAGGTTATCGGAGCCGCTCGAATTCTTCCGCCGGTGACAACACGCCACAACTCGCGGCCAGTTTTGGCGTCGAGCGCAAAAAAGTTTCCACCTTGGCTCCCGAATACCAGACCTCCAGCGGTGCTGAGTAAGCCACCCACCTCGAAAACGGAGTTGCGGTATTCCCACTGAACTTCACCCGTCACTGCATTTAGAGCGCGAACGCTTCCCTCCGGCCGGGTGTTCTCAAAATGCTCAAATGAGCCGCCAATGAATTGCTCTCCGGCGACATATTGGGAATGCCCCTCGTGAAAGACTCCACCCTCATTCATCGTTGAGACGTACAGCAACCCAGTCTTCGGACTATAGGATGGCGACCACCAATTCGTTGCTCCTCCAACGCCTGGATAGACAGTCGTCCCTTTGGCCGTCGGATATGTAGCCGGATTGACGACAGGCCGGCCGTTGTTGTCGATCCGATCGGCCCAGGTCTGTGCTGCAAATGCGTTTGCCAATAGGAACTGTCCTGTTTTCGCATCCAAAAGGTAGTAAAACCCATTTCGATTTGCTTGCGCGAGGACGCGTTGCCGTTTTCCAGCGATATCCGCGTCGAGCAACACGAGAATCTCCGTAGCGTCCCAATCGAAGACATCGTGCGGCATGAATTGGAAATGCCAGAGTAGTGTTCCGTGGTCTGGGTCCAGGGCGACGACGCTATTCGTATAGAGATTGTCTCCCGGGCGTTCCGGTCCGTCAAAATTCGGACTTGGATTTCCTGTGGGCCAGTAAATTACGTTGCTCTCGGGATCGAACGAACCCGTGATCCAGGTCGGACCGCCGCCGGTTTTCCACGAATCGCCTGACCAAGTGTCTGATCCGGGCGCTCCCGGTTCAGGAATCGTATTGAATCGCCAAACCTCTTTTCCGGTGGCCGCATCCCGTGCGTCGATGAACCCGCGAATTCCGTACTCCCCGCCTGCCACGCCTGTAACCACGAGGTTCTTTAGAGCAAGCGGTGCGCCGGTAATGCTGTACCCCAGCTTGTAATCTCCGATCTCAACGTCCCACAACACGTTCCCTGAATTGATATCAAGGGCGACCAAATGTCCGTCGAGGGTTCCGAAAAACAACTTGCTGCCAAGGACCGACAACCCGCGGTTCACGTAACCGCAACATAGGGACAGACGATCCGGAAGGTCGCGATCATATGTCCACAACAACGAACCGTTCTTGGTATCCAAGGCTTCCACACGATTCGGAGGCACCGTCACAAACATGAGGTCACCTACCACGAGCGGACTCGTCTCGATGATCGCCTCCGGGGTGTTGTACTGCCGCTCCCAGACGAGACGCAGAGTGTTGACGTTCGCAGGTTGGATCTGGTCATTGCGACTGAATCGCTGGCTATCGTACGAACCGGAATACGTCAGCCAGTTGTTCGGGCTCTGATCCGCCGCTCGAAGTTGTTCATACGAGACCGGCGGCGCGGAATCCTTCAGGCCCGCGTCCACCTCAGCCAGAAGCTCGGATCGAAGAGTCAGCGATCGTACGTACGATACGAGCCGCCAGGTGTCGATCCAAGGCAGATTGCTGGCACTCATCGCCGTTCCGCGAACTCCCAAAGATACCGTTCTGAAAAGTGCCCAGTCGCTGCTCCCCAGAGCCATATGCCGGTGCGCGAGGTCGGGACCCGTCGGGCCACCTGATCCGCCGGCGCCGTGGCAGGCCTCGCAATGAGAACGGAATAGTTCCTTGCCCGCCGAAATATCCGCCGGCAAGCTGTAGGGATTTCTGATGGCCGCATAAGGGTTCGACGTCCTCGCCAGTTCTGGCAGATTGAAATGGACTCCGGGGCGAATCATTCTCAGGAGATCCATCCACCCAACGTCCGGTAGAGATCCCGTGGCTTTCAATCGCACGATTTCACACCCCATCCGAACCTTGGGGATTGAGCCCAGAGCGAGTGCCGCACCGAGCAGCAAGCCGATCGCGGCGATCCACGCACGGTTGAATCGTCCTTCTAAGCTGACCATTAGCAAAAATATCTCCGAGCCTCAGTCCTCACAATTGGATCGCTGTGAGGCAAAGCCGTTACTTCCTCAACTGAACCGCACGAGCGGACGAAACACTCCGCTCGGCCGTTTTGCTCCGAATAGAGAGCAGTTTTGCGGTACCGGCGGGACGAACTGTCGGCAAAACCGATTGGAGGCAACGGGAGGGCGCGATCCTTCGTCTTTCGCGCCCACAGAAGGGAAGAAAAATTCATCTCGTCTGCTATCCGCGCGCGAAACGAATTACTGGGGATGAAACGCAGTAAGGCTTCAAGAATCGTGAGGTGCACGATCGACCGAGCGGCTGCTTGATGTTTGTGGCCTTCAGCAAAGGTGGTGGCACTTCGCCGCCGCGCCGAACAGTCTCCTCGAATCCGTTGCCAATATTCAGAGGAGCGGCCGCAAGCCCGGGGCCGGAGATTACGAGTCAAAGTACGTTGAGAGTTAGTTCCGTTAACTGCCAGCGATATGCCTCGCCTAACCCGAGAGGGCAACAACAATCGTTAATTTATTACGGAGCCCGGGGCCCTTCAAGCCGCTGTGACCCATTCGTGTCGTAAGGTGCATAGTCGCAACAATTACGTGAACCTTGCAGTGGTCGCTTCCGCGGTTGATTGCAGAATCGCCGTTGAAATCCGGCAGCTCTACGCACGAGGGTTTCCTGTATCTGGCCGGCGTATCCACGGAACTGACTTGAGAGACACGCCGGAATTCATCTATACTTGTAAGGTTTCGGAGTCGAGAGAGGGCCGCGCAGAGCCATGTTGAAAAGTATTCAGCAGCGAGACTTGGATCGCAATCGTTGGATTAAGGTCACGATGACCGTGATCCTGGTGGTCATCTGCCTGAGCATGGTGATCACGCTCATTCCTGGGCTGATGAACACGTCCGCGACCAGCAGCCCGGACGCCGTCGCCACCGTCGGTGGCACGGATATCAGCTACCTCGACGTGCAGCGCCAACTGAACCAAGTCACCCGCGGCCAGAACATCCCTCCCATGTTGAAGGGCATGTACACGAAACAAGTCCTCGACCAAATGATCTTCCAGCACGCGCTTGAACTCGAAGCGCAGCGCCTCGGCTTCCCCGTCACCCCGGAAGAAATGACGGAACGCATCAAGCAGATTCTTCCCACGGTCTTCTCCGGCGACACGTGGCTGAAGGACCGCTACGCCACCGAAGTTCAGATGCGCACGGGCGGAATGTCGGTCAGCCAGTTTGAAGAGTTCCTCCGCAATGAAATGCTGTTCGAAAGGTTTCATCAGCTCGTTACCGCTGGAATCACCGTCAGCCCAGCGGAAATTGACCAGGAATTTCGGCGCCGCAACGAAAAAGTTCAGATTCAATATGCCGCAATCAGGCCCGAAGAGCTCGCTCCTACAATTCATCCTTCGGACGCAGAGCTCTCCGCCTATTTCACCAAGAATTCTTCAAAGTACCAGGTACCTGAGAAACGCTCCGCCCGTTACGCGCTTCTCGATGTGGACAAACTCCGCGCGCACTCGCAAGTCGGCGACGACGCCCTCCGCGCTTATTACAACGCCCACATCGACCAGTACAAAGTCGAGAATCGCGTTCATCCGGAGCACATCCTCTTCAAGACCATCGGCAAGACGGACGCCGAAATCGCTGAAATTCGCCAGAAAGCGGAAGACGTTCTGAAGCAGGCGCGGAAGGGCGCAAATTTCGAGGATCTTGCGAAGAAATATTCGGAAGACGACGCCACCAAACCCAAGGGCGGCGATCTGGGCTGGATCGTCGAAGGCCAGACGGTGCCCGAATTCCAACAGGCCGCCTTCAGCCTGCCGAAAGGCTCGATCTCAGACCTCGTCAAGACCCAGTACGGCTTTCACATCATCAAAGTCCTCGACCGCGAAACCGCCCACACTAAAAGCTTCGAAGAAGTCCGTGACACGATTGTTCCGATCGTCCTCGACGAAAAAGTCCGCGCCGATGCGAACAACATCTCGAATCAAATGGCCGGCGCCGTTCGCCAATCAAATCGCCAGTCCATTGACGACCTCGCGAGGAAATTCAATCTCGAGCTTGGCGACACGCCGCCTGCCTCCGTCACGGACCCCGTCGGCGATCTCGGCAACTCGCCCGACCTTCATCAAGTTCTGTTCCAACTTCGGCCCGGCGAGTTGAGCTCGCCGCTGCAGTCTGAAAAGGGCTTCGTCATCCTTACGGTGAAAAATATTGAGCCCGCGCACCAGGGCACTCTGGCCGAAGTTCGCGATCGCGTCCTCTCCGATTATCAGCAGGAGCAATCCATCCAACTCGCCCGCGCCAAAGCCGACGACTTGGCCAAACGAACCACGGCCGGCGAACCCTTCGACAAAGTGGCAAAGTCGCTCGGAATCGAGGTCAAGTCTCCCGACGCATTCTCGCGCACAGGTTCAATCCCCGACCTCGGCTCAGGACGCCAGCTCGAGGCTGCGTTCAGCATGCCTGTCGGACAGTCGAGCGCCCCGCTGCAGATGTCCGGCGCTTGGGTTGTGTACAAAATCGTCGCCCATCAGCCCGTGATTCCCGAAGATCTCGCGAAACAGAAGGACCAAATCGAGCAGCAACTCCTCCAGGCCAAGCAAGGCGCCGCCTTTGACGCCTTCCGCACCGCTCTCGAAGACCGTCTGAAGCGCGAAGGCAAGCTCACGATCAACAACGACGCCCTTAAGCGCCTCAGCAAGACGAGTTAACCGGCGCCATTCCAGTTACCCGCCCGACCCTTCGAGGCCCGAGGCCACAACCTCGGTAACGCACCACCGGTAAGCTCGCAAAGGGCTGCTTCTCGGCCCAAGTATATGAATACAATGCACTTATAAATTAACAATCTCCTCCTTGCCTACCAATCGCCGCTTTCGTTAGAATAATCGTATCCGCAGAGCCTAACCTCGAAGCCAGCGAGGCGACCTGATCAGGACCTCCCCGATCTGACTATACTCGGCAGCAGCGAAATGAGACACAGGAGCGCACTATGTCCGCGAGAAGGTCTAAGGCGAACCGAACTGCACCGCTACCCGCTCGTCGCGGTCGACGTCGCCGCGCCATTCTTAGGGTACCGGTATCACAGGCAAGACTGAGGACTCGAATGCCAGCAAAAAGCACGATGACTGCGAACGAATATCTTTGCGCCATCGAAAAGACCCAAAACGGCAAATATAACGTCCGCGTCCGGGCCGCTTTCGGCCGCGGCGCCTGGTCACTTCCGGTCTACTTCCTCGCTTCTTCCTTCAACGGCGCGATGAAGAAACTCGAAGAGTCGCTCCGGATCTTACAGAAGAACGAAGAGCGCCTGCGCTTCTGGACCGTGGAGCATTCCGACGATCCGGCTATGGCCGGCGATCTGCTCCAGGAAACCGGCCTCTGGTTCGACCGTCGCAAGGACTACCCGCGCAAGTATGCCGAAATTGAAGTGCCGCGCGAGCGCGCAGTTCCCGCGGCTGTGCTCGCTCCGCTCCGCCGCACTCTGGCCGATTCTGTCGCCCAGGAGCGCCCGGCTTCGAGCGCGCTGGCTGGCGACTAACAACCGCTTCTAGCAGACGACTGCCTCAAGGCCGCGCAGTCGCGCCTACATGTCGCACTTGTTGGCGGGCGAGATAAGGCACAAATCCCCGAACGTTTGTCCGCAGCGAATACACGGAAGTCGTAGCCGTGATGTAAAGCGTCCCGTAATCAGCGTCTCCCCAGGCAAGGTTCGCAGGTTGTTCGGGCAGAATGACTGTTCCCAGATGGTGGCCGCCGGCATCCCACACCCAAATTCCCCCGGGCCCCGATACATAAACGTGACCGCTTTCATCGACCTTCATTCCGTCGGGCACTCCTTCATCCTTGTCTCCCGGTGTTTCCGGCGGCTCTTCGCCGAAGATGCGGCCGTTCGCGAGCGTTCCGCCGGAACGGAAATCGTAGACGCGAATATTTCGGCGCTCGCTGTCGTCCACATAGAAGCGCTTCGAATCAGGAGAAAACGCCAGCCCGTTCGGCTGCGCTAAGTCCTTCGTCAGAAGTCGCACGTCGCCATTCGTCCCCAGCCGGTAAACCCCTTGAAACGGAATCTCCTGCTTCTGGCCTTCCGGCAAATCGAGCGTGGGATCGGTGAAGTAGAGCGCACCGTCGGGCCCGAGCACCACGTCATTAGGGCTATTGAACCGCTTCCCCTCGAATCGGTCGGCAATCGTCGTGTAGCGGCCACCCGAATCAATTTGAATAATCGCGCGAAGCACGCTGGCGCAATCAATCAAGCGCATCTCGGAATCAAACGTATTGCCGTCGGGATCCCCGAGCTCGATGAGAGTCTCGCTCCGGCCGTCCATGTGTAAGCGAACGATCCTGTTCCGCGTTTCATCGCTCACGTAGAGAAATCCCGCGCGATCCCATAGCGGGCCTTCCGTGAAACCGAATCCCGAGCCTATTGTCTTAAGCTTTGCATTGGGGCTGATAAGCTTTGAAAATTCGGGAGAGAGCGAACGCAATTCGAATCCACGGCGGGGTTTCTCGGGTACGGACGAGCGCAACGGATAACTGGGCAATAATCTGGCGAACACTTCGGACGACGATCTGGCCAACAATCCGGACGACAAACCGGATGCCAAACCGGTCAAGAATATCGATGCGACGACGAAAATGAAAACGGTAGCCGCTCTCCTCATTTTTTACTTAGCTTTCGCAGCCGGATGGTTTCCGGTCGTCGCGGGCGGGTGGCGCTCTTGGGCGGTAGCTTCGATGAAGCTGATCAAATCATTCAGCTCGCTGGCGTTTAGCCGCTCGCCATAATCCGACGGCATCAGCGATTGCTGCTGATATTCCACCTTCTCGAGTTCCGATTTCATCAGCAGATGAAACGCTCCGTCCGGAGTTTGCACCTGCAGCGAAAAATTGTCTTCATTGCGCGCAATGCCGGTGAACTTCTCGCCGCCGCCGGTCACCACCGAAACCATCCTCGGTTTCCGCGTCGCGTTAGCATTCGGATTCAAAATCGCTTTGCGGATTTCCTCCGCCGGCCGACCACGGCCATAATTCGAGAGGTCGGCCCCGATAAAACCTCCCGTGCCGTTCACCATGTGGCATTCCGAGCAGCCCGCCTTCCCAAAAAATAGCGACTTGCCAGAACCCGCGTTGCCGGGTAGCGCCTCGCCTTGCCGCTCGCCCTGAAGCGCGCGAACATATTTTACGAGCGCGCGGAGCTTTGCACTGTCGAGCGAATCGCCAAAAGCAGGCATCCTGTTCGACGCAGAACCATCATGAATCGTGCGGTAGATTGCGTCGTCGGACATCCTGCGCACCTCAGGCTTCGTGGCAATATTCGCACCGCGATCCGTTCCGCGCCCGTCCAGTCCATGGCAGCCAGCACAGGTCGACGAGAAGATTTTCTTTCCCGTGGAAGCGCTTGCAGACTCATCCACCTTCCTATCCTGCGGCCTCCGGGCAAACATTTCCCCGGCAGAAATAGAAACGCAGACAATGAAAACGAGCAGCAGGATCGGAACACACTGAACTAGCTGGCCGGGCACACGGAGTTTTCTCATTCGACCGGAACCCAACCCCCTCGTCAGCAGGAAAATCCCGCAGCCAGTTTCGCCCAGGCGGATGCTCAGTTCAAATCTTTCTGCGCATGTCCATCCGGCCTCAGAACATCAGTTTCAAGCCTGCCTGCAAGACCCGCGAGGAATTTGCCGCCGTGACGAACCCGAATGATCCAGGGTCGGTGATGTTTCCATTGCCATCCAGCGTGGCGCCATTGATATTCCCGCTGGGGTTTTGAAACTGCGTGTGGTTCCAGATATTGAACGCCTCGAAGCGGAATTCCAGGGTCGTACTCTCCGTCAGCTTCGTGTTCTTGAGCAGCGCCATGTCCCAGTTGTTCAGTCCCGGTCCATGGAAGAATCGCCGTCTCGAATTGCCGATCTGGCCGAGCGGCTCCTGGCTGAACAAAAATACGTTGAAGTACGGCTGGCCCGACCGCGGGTTCGTATTGTTCAAAATTTTGCCCGGCGTGTAGTTCGGCAGATCCACGTTCGCTTCCGTATTGATTGTACCGCTCAGCGAGTTATCGTCCTGCTCCGTCAGCGTCACGGGCAAACCCGTCGCAAAGGTTGTAATGCCGGAAATCGACCAACCGGCCGCGAGCTTGTTTTTCCAGCCCGAGTCCGCATGGAAAGCGCGATCGAAGGGGAGCTGCACTTCGTAGCTGCCGACGAAATTATGCGTCACGTCGAAAATGCAAAGCCCCAGGCTTCTCGCCGGATCGATCGGGTTCACACCTTCTTGGAGTCCCGAGGCATTGTCGAGGCACTTGCTGTAGGTGTATCCAACTAGAAATGTGGAATAGGAGCTCGTATGTCGAACGCTGGCCTGCAGCGAATTGTAGGACGATTGCGCAATTGTCGCCTCGTACGGATTGTTGCCGAACTGCGGCCCGAGAATCGTATAAACCGTGTTCACCACATTGCACGTTTGAGCCGGGTTTGTCGCGCAAGGTCCTGATGACTGCACGTTCGGAGTCGCAGAAGCTGGGAATGCCACTCCCGGCGGAAGAGTGTACTGGCCGCCTTGTCCTCCCGGCCCGCACACTTGCGGATTGCCAACCGGATCGGGATTGAACGGAGCCTCATTCAACTGCAAGCAGAGCCCGGCGTTTGGAAGGTTCGCCTCGATTTCGCTGATGAGCTTGTGCGATTGGCTGCCGACATAATTCAGGCTCGCCACCGTATGCGAGCCGAATTGGCGCTGCGTCGATAGATGGTAGCTGATCGTGTACGGCGTCTTGTTCGTCGTCTTGTACAGCAAAGTGCCTGAAATGGGTTCGACACCTGCCCAGTTAAAAGTTGTGTTCGGATTTTTCGCGCTTACGCCGGGCGCGGGGAACACGAAGGGGAACCGCTGGCCCTCGGAGTTTCCCGAAGCTCGATCGATGTAGGGTGACTCGAGAAGCGGCGACACCGGGCTCACGTAAAACAATCCGTACGGCGGGTCGCCAATCTCTTGAAATTGCGTGAGATCTTCGACCGCGGTATAGAAAATTCCGAAACCCGCCCGGATGCTTGTCCTGCCCGGTCCCCCTGTCAGTTTCGCCAGGAAACCGGAGTCGGCGCCCGGTGAATACGCAAGTCCGAGCCGTGGAGAAAAATTGTGATACTGCGTGGGTGCCAGCGTTCGAGGCACGCCAGGATCTCCCGGAACGAGGTACCCCGTCGGCGGACCCGTACAGCCGTCGCAAGTACCGGGCAGAAAAACCCTCGACTGCACGCCGGGAATCAGCGTCTCGATCTTGTTCTGCGTGTCGTACCACGGCATGTTGAATTCCCATCGCAATCCGTAATTGAACGTCAAATTCGGCGTCACCCTCCAGCTATCCTGCCCGTAGAGACCTAGATACTTCGAGCGCGAATCGAGGATCTGCTTGCTCGCCTGGATGAAATCGGACGGCGCGCCAATCAGAAAATCCGCCCAATCCGATCCGGTTTCGTCTCCGAAGAAGTCGAAGAATCCATTTTCACCGAAGAAATTTCGATCATTGATCTGGTCGTAGTGGAACTGCCCGCCGAATTTCAGGCTGTGCCGCCCGTAGATCTTCGAAAAGTTATCCTGCCATTGAAACGTGTTATTGAACTGCGCGGTTGTGTCGCTGGGTACGCCGATCTGAAAGTTGTTGAACGCGAGGCCCGGAACGCCTTCGAGCGAAGGCTCGATCGGCCCTATTCCGCCCGGGGTCTCGAATCCGGTGGTAAATCCGAGCGAAGCTAGCGTCACGCCCAGCCCGCCCTGCGGCTCGAAGAGGTGATTCGCGCTTCTCAGCCAGCTGAATCTGAATTCGTTCACCGCCGTCGAACCGAAGGTCTTCGTGTCGCCCAGAACCAGCACTTGCGGCCGCGAGTAGCTTAAGGCGTTGTATCCCGGAACATTGGCGCCGCCGTTCGGATAGGGATCGTTCGAGAGATCGTCGTCAATGTGCCAGTACGCGGAGAGCAATCCCCAACGCGAGTTGGCATCCACCCGGATTCCGCCCTTGTCATCTCGAAGATGCTGTTCGGCGGCGGACGTCGAAAAATTGATCCCGCCATTGAGTGGAACATTCGATTTGGGAATAAACGGAAGGAGTCCTTTGGCGGCCGGCGAAAATGCAGTCGAGGGAATCATTTGGCCGGGGAAAACGCAGTGGTTCGGCAGACCCACATTCGTCGTGACGCAATCGGGCGCGCCATAGGCCTCGCCCGCCTGCACCGTATATCCCAGCCGGTTTGAAAGTACCGACGACCAGAGCTGAGCGCTCGACGCCGGGTCCCCATCTCCGACTATGCCGGACATTGTGCCCGCCACCCCGTCGGATAGATCGCCGCTGCGATCGTTATCGCTCGGAACCAACCGGCTCTGAGTCTGTCCCTGAATAAGCCGCGTTCCCTGGTAATCGGCGAAGAAAAATATTTTGTTTTTCTTGATGGGGCCGCCGACCGTGCCGCCAAACTGATTTTGAATCAGCTTTCCGGCCGGCCCTGGGTCGAAGAAATTCCTCGTGTTGAATGCCGTGTTCCGGTTGAATTCAAACAAGCTGCCATGCAAATTATTCGTCCCCGATTTCGTGATCACATTCACCTGGCCGCCGCTGTAATTTCCATACTCGGCGTCATAGTTGTTCGTGATGATCCGGAACTCTTCGATCGAATCCAGGTTGGGGATTACCGCCGTTCCGTTGTTCTTGCCTTCGTTCACATTCGCGCCATTGACCATGAATCCGTTCGCCGCTTCCCGTTGCCCGTTCACCGATTGATTTCCGGCATTCAAATCCTGATTGGGGGATGACCCGGAAACTGTCCGATCGTTGATGCCGGGGGCCTGGCTGGAGTACGCATGAGGAACAACGCCGGGCTGCAGCGATAGCAGGTCCGTAAAGTTGCGGCCATTCAGTGGTACCGCCGTCATCTTCTGACTATTAATAACTTCACCGAGCTGCGTGCTCTGCGTCTCCACCTGCACCACGTCGCTCGAAACGGTCACCTTCTCTGAAACTTGCCCCACCTCCAGCATCACGTCCAGTTTGATCGCCGAGTTGGCGTCCACGATAATTCCAGTTTTCCGATACTGCTTGAATCCCGGGTGCTCCACCACTACGTCGTATGTCCCCACAGGAAGATTGGGAAAGTTGTAAACGCCTTTGCCATCCGACTGGATGGCGGCCTGGACTCCTGTCTGCGTATTGACAGCGGTCACCGTCGCGTCCGGCACAATAGAACCGCTCGGGTCCTTAACGATTCCGGAAATGCTTCCCGTCACGCTGGCCCACGCCAGAGCTGCGCCGAAAAGCACAAACAATAGCAACGCCGAAAGCGACATCCCGCGTCTATGCATTTTTGTTTCTCCTCGAGAGCAGCCTCTGGCTCCCGCACGCATTATCAGCCTCGGCATAGCGCCGTCTCGCGTTTTCATCTGATGAAAATAGCTCACTGGAATTGAGATTTCCCCACCCGATGGAACGTGGTCTTACTCCATCGCCGGAAACATGTCAACGATTTTTCGAGTTTCGTGAATATCCATGTGCCCAGCTGCGAATCGCTCCGCGTTAGCTCGCGCGTGCCGTCGCGCTTTCAACCAAATCCACAACGGTGGTAGAGTGCGCGAAATCAACTCTTCTTAGGAGGATACGATGATTCAATCGCTCGGACCGAAGACCTCCAGCCTCTGGCGCTCCGCTCTCGCTGTTCTGGCGATCTCTGCCCTCGTCCTCTTCGCCGCGGGACTGCGTTCCGCGCCACGATCCACTCGGGGAGCCCCGCCGCTCGATGACGCTGGATTGCTCGATGGGTTCCGCCACGTGGAAGTCGCTTCAATTTCCGACGCAATGGAAAAAGTTACCGGCCAGCGTACCTACACGTCGCATCGAATGCGCCCGATTTTTCCTTCCCGCTTTGTAGGTTTTGCCCTTACCGTGATGTTGAAGAAGGACGAGAATCACGACCCCAATGCGCTCCAGGGCATGCTCGAAGCTATCGATTCGGGCAGCGCCGATTCCGTTTACGTGATGGTTCTCGAGGATGGCAACGATATCGCCGGGATGGGCGGCCTGATGGGAACGGCGATGGCGGCACGCAATTTTTCCGGCGCAGTGATTGACGGCGGCGTCCGCGACGTAGCCTACCTGCAGAAAATCGGATTTCCCGTGTTCGCGCTGGGCGTGGTGCCTTCCACTTCGATCAACCACTACCGATTCGCCGGATCCCGCATTCCCGTTGTGTGCGACGGCGTTCCCGTGAGTCCCGGAGACATCGTCGCCGCAGATTCCGATGGCGTCGTCTTCATTCCCCGCTCGAAAGCAACCGAAATACTGCCCGTCGCGCAGGAGATGGACTTCAAAGAACACTCGATGTACGGCTACATCGAAAAGCTGAAATCGATCGTCGAGGCCGTCAAGAAATTCGGACGTCTCTGATCCCGGCCGAATCGTCAGAATCCCATCGCTTTGAAATTGTTCTTGAATGTTGCTCGATTCTTGGTGTATGACCGCTTCTCACTGGTCGAATGCTATTTTCATTTTGGCATCCTGCGCAGCTGGGGAGGGGCCATGGCATCTCCAAGAAAACGCACTTACAACATCACTGCTCTTCAGCGCGGATTGCGATTGCTCAGCCATTTCAGCGACGTGAATTCGTCATTCAGCGCTTCGCGCCTTGCGGCGTTGTCCGGACTCCCCAGCAGCACTCTTCACCGGTTCCTGATGAATCTTCAGTCCGCGGGCTTTCTTACCTGCGATGACTCAGGAAACTATCACCTCGGCATCGCTTGTGTTTCACTCGGACAGGCCGCTCTCGGCCAGCTCGACGTCCGGCGCGTCAGCATCCCCTACCTGCAAGAACTGAATCGCCGCACGCGCGAAACCGTTCACTTGACCGTCCGATTCGGTCTCACCGCTGTCTATGTCGAAAAACTTGAGTCGCCGGAACCACTGCGCATCCACTCGCGTATCGGCGCCACGGTTCCGCTCTATTGCACTGCCGTCGGCAAGATCCTCCTCGCGTATCTAGCCGAGCAGGAGCAGCTCGAGCTTCTCGACCAAATCGAATTCAAGCGATTCACAGAAAATACGATTGGCAGCGCTCAAGAGCTGCAAGCCCAGCTTCGCCGCGTTCGCCGCAACGGGTATGCGTGCGACCTCGAGGAACACGAATCGCATATTCGCTGCATTGCTGCTCCGGTGTGGGATCATCGCGGCGCCGTCAATGCGAGCCTGAGCATCACCTGTCCCTCCGTTCGCATGCCTCTCACTCGTCTTAAAGAACTCGCGCCGCTGATGCAAACGGCCGGCCTTGGCATTTCCCGCGAACTCGGGTATGCGGGCTCCGGACAATTCGAGCAGAAATCGCTCGTGAGTGTAGCGGCAGGGTCAGGGTCGCGTCGCGATCCCGCGCGCAAAAAATTGGCCAAGCAAGCTCGCGCATGAGAAGCGCTTTGCGAATCGAAATTCTGGCCGCAGGAGGCGTTGTGCTGGCGTTGGCATCCATTCCGAGCGCAGGTTTCAGCCACGCGGCAACCGGCGCGCGACGCTCGCCCGGATCTTCAACCGACTGCCGCGTCCAATCGGTCGTTTTCGAAGGATGGAAAGCCCAGCAGCTCACGAATGAATGGCTACAACTTGTTATCGTCCCTCAACTCGGCGGCCGCCTCATGCAAGTAACGTTCGCCGGGCATCCCTATCTCTTCGTGAATCCAAAGTTCCGCGGAAAATATTTTCCGCCAAACGAGGGCGGGGCGAGCGGCACGTGGTTCAACTATGGCGGCGACAAGCTCTGGCCCCTCCCCGAAGGTACGCAAGACGACCAGCACTGGCCCGGCCCGGTCGCCGACGCACTCGATGACGGCGATTATTCCTTCACCGTGCTCTCCGAAGGTGAGCAGTGCCGCGTGCGGCTCGAAGGTCCTCCGGACGTTCGTACCGGACTGCAGTACACGCGCGAAATCAGCCTTTCCGCTGGTGCGCCGCAGATTTCATTTCACGCCACGATGAAAAACATTTCGCATCGCCCGATCCGCTGGTCCATTCAAACCGTCACGCAATACGACACCGCGGACGCGCGCGATTCCGCCACTTACAATCGCGACTTCTGGGCGTTCGCGCCCGTGAGCCCGAAAAGCTCGTACCTCGACGGCTACCACGTTCGCTCCGGACTCGCCGATGATCCTTCTTACTCGGTAAAAAATAATCTGTTCACTCTGCGTTGGCTTTACCTGCAGGGCGAGGTCTGGATAGATTCCCTCGGAGATTGGGCGGCAATTGTTGACGGCACATCGCGCTTCGCGATGATCGAGCGATTCACATTTCACGATGGCGCCGAGTATCCGGGCAAAGCGAGCGTTATCTTCTACAAGAATGGCCCCACCGTCGAACTCGACGAACACGGCGCGCTCGTGATCCGGACGAATGAGGACGACGCCCCGTTCTACATGGAAGCCGAACTCAATAGCCCCATGGTCCGTCTCGAGCCGAACGACACCTACTCTTTCGATACCGACTGGTTTCCCACGCGTATCGGCTCGAATTTCATTTCCGCCAATCGAGTCGGCGTCACAGCCGAGCCGTTGAGCACCTCGATAACGGCCGATGGCGTCCGCCTGGCAGGCTCGTTCGGCGTATTTTTTCCTGGTCGTCTCGTCGCGCACCTCCTCGGCAGCGGCGAAGAGGAGCTCGCGCAAGTTCCGCTTCAAGAAGTAAATCCGTCCGAGCCTGCAATCATCAATCAAACAATTAAACCCTCGGCTGCAGTCCAACGCATTTCCATTCACCTAATCGATCGGCGCAGCAAAGATCGAGGCATTTTGGCGGAAGCGCGCATCCACAATCCCGCAGGAGGACCGTAGCGCCGTGAGCGTTTACCAACACCTCCTCATCCTCGTTGCATTCTGCGTGTGCGCAATCGTGCCCATCTCCCGCGCGATGCAAGAAAAGCAAAAATCCGCAGCGCCGATTTCAATCCTGATCGATGTAAGTCCGCAGGATCTCCTCGCGCAACCAGTCGCCGCGAATTGGCTCTCGTACAATGGCGATTATTCCGGCCGCCGTTACTCGACTCTCAATCAAATCACTCCGGAAAATGTCGGGCAGCTTCGCGCTCAATGGGTCTTTCACGTTCCGCAGTCCGGCGAACTCGAAGTCACTCCGGTTGTCGTCGGCGGCGTCATGTTCGTCTCGGCGGCAAATGACGTCTTCGCGCTCGACGCTCGCACCGGCCGCGCGATCTGGCACTACTCGCGGCCCATCAGCGAGGGCCTGATCGACGACGCCTCGCAGCATCACAATCGTGGCGTTGCTCTCTGGCACTCTCGCGTCTATATCGAAACCGACAACGCGCACTTGTTATGCCTCGACGCGCGCTCTGGAAATTTGCTCTGGGACGTCCCGTACGCCGAAGGCAACAAAAACTACGGCGCCACCAGCGCCCCGCTTCTCGTGAAGGACAAAGTCCTCGTCGGCACATCCGGTGGAGACGACGGCGTCCGCGGCTTTCTCGCTGCTTTCGATGCCGAGTCCGGAAAACTTGCCTGGCGCCTTTGGACGATTCCAGGTCCCGGCGAACCCGGCTCGGCAAGCTGGCCCGGCGATTCCTACAAGCGCGGCGGCGGCACCACATGGATGCCCGGAACGTACGATCCCGAACTCAACACAGTGTATTGGGGCACCAGCAATCCCTCGCCCGATTTCGACGGTGGCCCGCGTCCCGGCGACGATCTCTACACCGATTGCGTCCTGGCCATCGATCCAGACACCGGAAAGCTGAAATGGTATTTCCAATTCACGCCGCACGATCTTTTCGATTACGACGCCACCGAAACGCCCGTCCTGCTCGACGCAACCTACCAGGGCAAGCCGCGCAAGCTCTTGGTCGAGGCGAATCGTAACGGATTCGTTTACACCCTCGATCGAACCAACGGCGAATTCCTCGCTGCGGCTCCATTCGCAGAAAAAATCAATTGGGCGAAAGAAATCGATTCGAAGGGCCGTCCCGTTCGCACGGATATCGAACCCACCACGAAAGGAACCCTCGTCTGCCCCGGATTCGAAGGCGCCACGAATTGGTATTCGCCCGCCTACAATCCCGGAACTCATTTTTTGTATTTTATGACGCTTGAAGAGTGCGGCACCTACCTGCGCAAGCCCGAAGAGCGTTTCACCGAAGGTCGCACCTACTACGCCACTGGCGTCAAGCATCCCCCCGATGAAAATAGCCAAAAGAAACTCGTCGCTTACGACGTTGAATCCGGCCGAATCGTTTGGCGATATCCGCAAGTGGGTTCGGGACGATCCTCCGGCGGCGTGATGACCACGGCCACAGGTTTAGTTTTTTTTGGCGACGACGCGGAATCCTTCGAGGCCGTTGAAGCCAAGTCCGGCCAGCCGCTCTGGGATTTTCACACCGGCCAGAACATGCATGCTTCGCCGATGAGCTACGCGTTGAACGGGAAGCAGTACGTCGCGATCGCCTCGGGAAATGACGTTTTTACTTTTGCCCTGCCGTAGAAAGCAGACGGCGAATCGAAATCGGAAATCACAAGGAGAGAGCTCAATGAACGCTAAGTCAACGACCTGCAGCGATACGCCTTCGAAACAAGTCACGCGCAGAAATTTCTGGACGCGCCTCGCAGCCGTCGCCTCCGGTGCGGGAATCGCGCAGCTACTCTCGTCCTCCGCCGCGAACGCGCAGGATGCCGGCGCCGTGAAAAAGCTCGACTATGACGGAAAGCCAGCACCCGGAACGCAAATGATCACTCCGCTCGTCATTCACGACGGCGTGATTTACATCGCCGGCCAGGGCGCGCATTCCCACGACAAGGGCGAAACCTTCGCAATGGACATCGAAACACACACGACCAAGGTGATGGAAAACGTCAAAACGCTCGTAGAAGCGGGCGGCGGCGCCATGGACAGCATTCTCCAACTCACCGTCTTTCTCGCCAAAATCGACGACTACGACGGCATGAACAAAATTTTCAAAACTTATTTCCCGCACGGCGGACCCGCGCGCACAACGGTTGCGGTTGCCGCCCTGCCCGGCCAGTCGCTTGTAGAAATTAATTGCATTGCCGCTGTCGCGCGAAAATAACTGCCAGGAGACTCGATCATGGCTTCAATTTGGAATCGCCGTACGTTTCTCGGCAGCCTCGGCGCGCTCGCAGCATGGGCAACGAGCGGACGACGGCTGCTTGCGTGGCCCACCGCGCAGTCGCCGAAAATATCCGGCTTCGGTGAATCCGGAAATGTCTACGACGAGCTCGGCGTAACCACTGTCATCAACGGCCAGGGAACCATGACGACGCTCGGCGGCTCTCTCATGCGACCCGAAGTCGAAGCCGTCATGACGTTGGCGGGCCGGCATTTCGCAAGTATTCCCGAACTCGAAATGGCCGCCGGAAAACGCATCGCCGAAATGCTCAAATTGCCTGAAGGCTTCACCGCGTTAGTCACTTCCGGCGCTGCGGGCGCGATCCAATCCGGTCTCGCTGGAATCCTCACGGGCGACAACGAACAGTTCATCCGTCAATTGCCCGATCTCACGGGGATGAAATCCGAGGTCATCATTCAGAAATCGCATCGCAACCCATTCGATCACCAGCTCCGCGCCACCGGCGTGCAGCTCGTCGAAATTGAAACACGCGAGGACCTGGCCAAAGCCGTCTCTCCCCGCACCGCGATGATGCATTTCACAAATTTCGCAAACGCAGCCGGTGAAATCAAAGTTGACGAATGGCCCAAGCTCGCCGCCGCCAATAATGTTCCGTGCTTCATTGACGCCGCTGCGGACACGCCTCCCGTTTCTCATCTCTGGGACTACACGCGGATGGGCTACGACCTCGTCGCGTTCAGCGGCGGCAAAGCGATTCGCGGTCCTCAGTGCGCCGGGCTTCTCATCGGCCGCACCCAGCTCATCAAGAACGCGCTGCACAACAACAGCCCATTTGAAGACACGCTCGGCCGCGGTCAAAAAGTCGGCAAAGAGGAAATCGTCGGCATGGTGAAAGCGCTCGAGCTCTATTTGAAGGAAGACCACGAGGCTCTGACGAAAGAATGGTGGAGCAGGCTGGACTCGATCTCCCGCGAAATCACGCGCGTGGATGGCGTCACCACCGCATACTTCGTGCCCGACATCGCCAATCACGTTCCCCACATGCAGATTAATTGGGACCCGCGCCGCTTCTCGCTCACGCCGCACGACGCCGCGCAAACTTTGCGAAAATCAAAACCTTCCATCGTGCTCGAGTCCACCGAAATCGGCTTGGCCATGAATTCTTTCATGTTGCAACCGGGCGAAGACAAAATCATCGCGGACCGCTTGGTGCAAATGTTCCGCGCACAACCTGCATGATCGGCCCGGCCCAACTCGACGCAACCCCGGCGCGCGCGCCTGCTCCGAAGTGCAGCCTACTTCTCGGGCAGCCGCAATCGCGAGCCTTTCGTCTCCGCCCACTTGTTGAACGCTTGAATCATGTCCGGCGTCCACTTCGAATCAATCTGTCCGGGCGTGAACTTTCCCTCGCGCAACATTCGGTGGCCCCACTCGTCAACCAGGCGATCCATCTCGGCGTCGTCCGCAACCTTTTGCGCGAGGTGCGCCGGTATAAACGTCACGCCTTCGGGGTCGCCGAGCGCCACATCTCCCGGCATCACCGTTGCGCGCCCGATTCGGATCGGGACGTTGATCCCCATCAGCATCACATTCTCCAGCGCGGACGGATCGAATCCCCGCGCGTACACCTCGAATCCTTTGATCTCCTCGATCCCGGTCACGTCGCGCACCGCTCCGTCAACGATGAGTCCGTTGTGGCTTTTCGCGAAAATGGCGGTCGAAAGATTGTCGCCCACGATCGTTCCGTCCTGAATCTTGCCGAACAAATCCACGACCAGCACGTCGCCCGGCTGCAGAATATCGATGATCCAGGAATTTTCGTCGCCGATGCGCCCTTCTTTTTTTCCATTTGCTTGAATCACGGAATCCACATCCGGACGCCGCGGCATGAAAACGGCCGTCACCACGCGCCCCACCAGCCTCTCGCCGGGGTGAATCACTTTCCATCCGCTCTCAAACTGATTTCGGTAGCCGGCGTCTCCCAGCACGTCCCAGGCCTGATCCGCCGTCGCGCTCCTCAAGCTTTCCAGAACGTTCTCCGCCACTTTCGGGCGGCCATCCGGAAAGCGCTCGCCGTGCCATTCCGGCGTGAACGCGATGCGCTGCTCCGGGGAAAACATCTGCAGCTGTCCGAACGCCGAACTTGCGGCCGACCCCGCGGCCAGCGACAGCGCAAATGCAATCAGCAGGGTTCGAAACGCCTTGTTCATTTCGTCCTCCCCAAATTCCCTCGCGGCAAAACAGTAACACGCCACCTGCAATTTCACGGAGCGCAAGCGTGAGTTCACTTCGCCCAAGCCGCGTCCGCTGGCTGCTCATCTTCTGGTTGTTCGTCCTCAGTGCTGTCGCGTTTCTCGATCGCGTGAACATCTCGATCGCCGGCACCTCGATTTCTGAAACGTACGGACTCTCGAACGTTCAACTGGGCGCCATCTTCAGCTCCTTCCTGCTTGGCTACGCGCTCTTCCAGCCGGTCGCCGGATGGCTTGCGGACCGTCTCGGCGCTCGCCACGCTCTCGCGGCAGGCGTCCTCTGGTGGGGAATTTTTACCGCGCTCACGGCGGCGCTTCCTTCCACGTTTCCCTTCGCGCTCCTGATTTTAATTTCGATTCGCTTTTTCCTTGGCGCCGGCGAAGCGGTCGTTTACCCGGCGTCCAACCAGTTCGTCGGCCGCTGGATTCCCAGTCACGAACGCGGAATCGCGAACGGCTGGATTTTCGCCGGAGTGGGCGCAGGTGCTGGCCTTGCGCCCCCGCTGGTCACTTACGTGATGATTCATTTTGGCTGGCGGTGGTCGTTCTGGCTGTGCGCCATTATTGGCGTTGTCGCTGGTGTCGTGTGGTACATGATCGCGCGAGACACACCGGACGAGCATCCGCTCGTCTCCGCCTCCGAGCTTGAACAAATTCATTCCGGCCTCACGGTGCGCCAGAATTCTGCGAACTCCACAAAGCGCGACGTTGGCGTGCTGCTGCCATGGTCGGCGATTCTCGCGAGTAAAGAAGTCTGGGCCATCACGTTCGCTTATTTCTGCTACGGCTACGTCGCGTGGATTTTCTTCAGTTGGTTTTACATTTACCTCGCCAAAGTGCGTGGGCTGGATTTGAAGGCGAGCGCGTTCTACGCCATGCTCCCGTTCCTCGCGATGGCCGCGTGTTGCCCGCTCGGCGGTTTGGTCAGCGATTCGCTCACGAAGTGGCGCGGAAAAAGAGTCGGCCGCTGCGGCCTCGCCGTCGTTGCGATGATTCTCGCTGCTGCGTTCCTTGCTTTCGGTTCCACCGTCGCGAGCGCTCGCGTAGCCAGCGTCGTTCTCGCCGGCGGTGCGGGCGCGCTGTATCTTTCGCAAAGCTCCTTCTGGTCGGTCACTGCAGACATCGGCGGCGCGTCGTGCGGCTCCGTTTCGGGTGTGATGAACATGGGCGCGCAGCTTGGCGGCGCGCTCACCGCGTCGCTCACTCCGGCGATCGCCGCACGGTACGGTTGGACCGCATCCTTCTGGGCTGCTGTGATTTGTTGCCTGCTCGGAGCTCTGAGCTGGCTGCTCGTGGATCCAACGCGCGAAATCAGTTTCGCAAAACCCCCACTCGCAATGAGGGCTTCCGCACCATGACAACGCTCAACATCAAGGCGGCCACCGCCGCCCGCTGGGATCTCGTAAGCCTCGGCGAAGTGATGCTCCGCCTCGATCCCGGCGACGTTCGCGTCTCGACCGCGCGGCAATTTCGCGCGTGGGAAGGCGGCGGCGAATACAACGTCGCGCGCGGCCTGCGGCGCTGCTTCGGCATGAGAACTGCCATCGTCACCGCGCTCGCCGACAATCCTGTCGGGCGCCTGGTCGAAGATCTGATGCTGCAGGGCGGCGTGGATCAGTCGCACGTTCGCTGGGTGCCGTACGACGGCGTGGGTCGCGCCGTCCGCAACGGCCTGAATTTCACGGATCGCGGAATGGGATTGCGCGCGCCGCTCGGTTGCTCCGATCGCGGCCACACTGCCATCTCGCAAATGAAGCCGGGCGACGTGAATTGGGAAGCGATTTTCGCCACGGAAGGCGCGCGATGGTTTCACACCGGCGGAATTTTCTGCGGCCTTTCGGAAAACGCGCCGCTTGTCGCGATGGAAGCAATGAAAGCGGCGAAGCGCACTGCCACGATCGTATCGTATGACTTGAACTACCGTGCTTCCTTGTGGAACTCGATTGGCGGCAACGCGAAAGCGCAGGAAGTGAACCGCCAGATCGCTCCGCTCGTGGACGTGATGCTCGGAAACGAAGAAGACTTCACCGCAGCGCTCGGCTTCTCGGTCGCCGGTCTTGACGCGGCGCACTCTGCCCTCGATTCTTCCACCTTCCAGAGCATGATGAAAGACGTGGTCCGCGAATTCCCGAATCTCAAAGTGATCGCGACTACTCTGCGAAATGCCCGGACTGCGACGATCAACGACTGGTCCGCGATCTGTTTCTCCGGCGGGCAATTTTATGAGTCTGGCACTCGCGAAAATCTCGAAATCCGCGACCGGGTGGGCGGCGGCGATTCGTTCGCCTCGGGATTGATCTACGGCTTTCTCACCGGAAAAGATCCGCAATGGGCCGTCGAGTGCGGCGCCGCGCATGGCGCTCTCGCGATGACCACTCCGGGCGATACGTCCATGGCGACCTTGAACGAAGTGCTGCAGGTGATGACGAGCAAGACAGCGCGCATCGTGCGCTGACTATTTTCGCGCGAGGACACAACGGCAGCTTTCATGGATCCGCACACGATCATCCAGAAAATTCGCGACGTCGGCATCATTCCAGTGGTCCGCGCCGGAAGCTCGGACGAAGCATGCCGCGCCGTCGATGCGATCTGCGAGGGTGGCGTACCGATCGTCGAGATCACGATGACGGTGCCGAACGCGGTCGTCGCGATTCGCGAAGTCGTCCGCTGCCACGGAAGCGCAGTGCTGACCGGCGCCGGAACCGTTCTGAATGCCGCGCAGGCGTCCGCTTGTCTCGACGCCGGCGCAGAATTTCTCGTTAGCCCGGGCCTGAGCGTCGCTGTGCTCGAAGCCGCGCGCTTGCGCAACCGCCTCGCGATTCCCGGCGTTTTGACGCCCTCGGAGTTGATGTCGGCTGCCGGGGAGGGCGTGAATCTCGTGAAGGTTTTTCCGTGCGGCGGCGTGGGCGGCCCGAAATACATCAAGTCACTGCGAGGGCCATTTCCGCAGATGGATTTAATTCCTACCGGCGGAGTGAATCTCTCGAACGCCGAGGAGTACATTGACGCGGGCGCATTCGCACTCGGCATCGGCTCTGATCTCGTGGATGTGAGCGCGATTCGTGCGGGCAACGCGAAAAAGATTATCCACGACACTCGCGCTCTCGTCGAAGCCGTTCGCGCCGCCCGCACGAGAAGATGATCGCGGCTTCCGCGCCCGATCCACTCGCTTCATAGCGCCGCTTATCTGGCCACGAATTCGCGAATCAATTCATTCACCCGCGCGGGCTTCTCATGCACCACCCAGTGCGTAGCATCCGGAATCCGCTCAACTCTCAGATTCGGCACGTAACGCTCCAGTCCGTTCAGATTCGAGACCAGGAGATACGGATCCTGTTCGCCCCAGATTACGAGCGTTGGTACCTTCACTTCCAACGGCGGCATCTCGCCTTTGAAATTGAAGACGTTGTTTCCCGGCTGCATTCCCGGCCCCACTTCGGCGGCGCGATAATAATTTAGCCCGCCCGTCAGCGCGCCGGGCTGCGACCAGGCTTCCACATACGCTTTCCGGTCGGCTTCCGAAATAATTCCTTGGCGAATTCCTTCGCCGAGGATCGTCTCCTGCATCAGCGCGAAATTATTCGCGGACATCATGGCTTCCGCCTGCGGGCTGCGAAACACGAGCATGTACTGGCTGGCTTCCTGCTGCTTGGGATTCTCGCGCAGCTCGCGCTCAAACATTTTCGGATGCGGCGCGTTGATGATCACGAGGCGCTCGACAATCTCGGGACACTTGATCGCCGCGGCCCAGGCGACCATCCCGCCCCAGTCGTGTCCCACCAGACAGCAAATTGCCGCGCGCAAATGATGCGCAGCGCTGAGGTGCTCGACGAGAGCGCGCACGTCGCCGACAAGCTTGCCGATCGCGTACTCATCGATCTCCTCCGGCTTCGACGAAAGGTTGTAGCCGCGCATATCCGGCGCAACAGCAATGAAATCGCGCCCGAACTCCGCGAGCTGCTTGCGCCATGCGTACCAAAATTCCGGAAAGCCGTGCAGAAACACGATGAGTCTCGGCTCGCGTGCGCGCGGCTCGGCGCCGGCAGGCTCGGAAATCGCATAGTGGATCCGGACGCCGTTCACGTGGGCAAACTCGTGCCGAATTGCCTCAGCTCCTCCCGTTCCGTGGCTTGTGCCAGCCTCGCTCATGGAATCTCCTTTCGCTTTCTATTCGTTCTCGCTGATTCGAGTTGTGATACCCACACCTTCTTTTACAGTAGATTAGAACGGGTCGCGAGTGAATGTTTTCAATGGTTTAGAGCGATTTCTAATCGCGCCACAGTAGATTAGAAACGGGGGCCGCAATGGGGCAATTCGTGAAAGCGCAGGCCCGGGCATAACGGCAGCGGCGCGCGCGGAAGCGACGCATCCTCCGGGCGGGACGGAGGAAGTGGGGCTTGCTCTTGGGGTGGTGGCGGCATATCTTACCGGGGCTTCGGTTCGCACATTTGAGAGACGGACCGTGGGGGAGACGGGATGACTGAGATCGAGACGCGGAAATTGCTATTACAACTGGCTCAGATGCTGCGGGCACATTTTGAGTATTTGCATACGCTGCATGATTCGACGATTGCGTTGTTTGACGTGCTGAGGAAGAAAAATCCGGAGATTGACGCGCTTTACCGGCAGCATCCGCTAGTGCGGTCGCAGCACCCTTCAGGGCAAACGGCTGAGGAGATGTTGCGGAATATTGATGGGTTGATTGAGCTGTTGAAGTAGGTGGTGGCCGCATTCTTCGTGCGTGGGGAGTTTGAGCGAACGCCGCGGCAAAAGAGCCGGCTGGAAGCCGGCGGTACGTAAGAGGGCTGCGGGCTGTGCTTAGAGCTGCGTGTGCTGATGCCTGCTATCTTGCGGGCTTTTGCTTTTTTGCGGCGTGAGTGGACAGAGAGTGATCGGATTCGGCGCCGATGCCGTGGCGGACCAGGGTGACGAAGGCGGCGGCGGAGCGTGGGAGCGTGCGGTCTCGGCGGTAGACGAGGCCGAGTTCTCGCCAGAGATCCACGTCGGTAATTTCGATGAGCCTTACCTTTCCTGCGCGGACTTCGTCGCGGGCAAAGCTTTCGCTGATCAGGGAGACGCCGAGACCGGCGGCGACGAAGCGCTTGATCATGCCAACGCTGGGAAGCTCCATGGGGATTCGAAGCTGTGTGCGGTAGGGGCGAAAAAGTCTGTCGAGGAGCTGGCGCGTGAAACCAGTCTTGGGAATGATGAGCGGCTGGTCGGCGATTTCGGCGGGAGTCACGGTCTTGTGCTTCGCGAGCGGATTGCTGGGGCTGACCATGAGCATCAGGCGGTCGCGAAAGATGGGGTGAATTTTCAGGCTGGGCGATTTTACGGGAAGCGTGACGATGCCCACGTCCACCGCGCCGTCTTCCACTTTCTCGACTACTTTCCGGCTGAAATTCCGGTAGACGCTGATCTGCACGGACGGAAAGCGGCGATGAAATTCGGCGAAAACATCGGGCAGGACATACAGGCAGGTGGCTTCATTGGCGCCAACCGCGAGCGTGCCGCGGGGAGCGGCCGACTGGTCGGCGACGGCGCGCAGTGAATCGTTCTTCAAAGTAATCAACCGGCCCGCGTAACCGAGCAGAACTTCTCCTGCAGCGGTCAACTTCATGGATTTCCCGACGCGGTCGAAGAGTTTTTGGCCGTATTCCTCTTCGAGCTGGCGAATTTGCGCGCTGACGGCCGGCTGCGAGCGGAAAAGCTTTTGGCCGGCGCGCGAGAAGCTGCCCTGCTTTGCGATTTCGAGAAAGGTTGTGAGGTAGTCGAGATCCATAGTTTGTGCGACGGATTATAACAAACACGAGAACCAACATCCCGCAGTGAAGTGAGAGGCGCGGGCGGCCCGTTGGGAAACTTTCAAGCTACCGATTCGTTCACGGTTTCTACGGCATCGAGCCGGAGCCGGCCTCGGAATTTCGCGGACGCTGCCAGCGATTTTTCCCAGCGCGCGATGACCGGCGCCCAGGTTTGCGCGAGCGAACACGGGAGATGGACGGGCTCGAGGCGCAAGAGTGGGAGCGCGCGCTTGGCGTCGAGCAGGCGCTTGGCGCGAGGGCTGCCGGTGAGGCGAACGTGCTCTTCGAGGGCGCGCCGGAGCCTTGCCTCGTCACCTTGCGCAGTGGGGCCGCCGGCATTTGCGCAGCTCACGAATTCGCGATTGTATCCATCGCGCGCGAGGGATTCGTCGAGGACATAAACCAGGCCACCCGTCATGCCGGAGCCGAGATTCATGCCGGCCGGGCCGAGAATAATCACGACTCCGGCGGTCATGTATTCGGCAGCGTGATGCCCGACGCCTTCGACGACGGCGAGAGCGCCGCTATTGCGGACGGCGAAACGTTCGCCGGCGCGGCCTGCAATGTAGAGTTCGCCGGAGGTAGCGCCGTAGAGCGCCGTGTTTCCGGCTAGCAGATCACCGCGCAGCGAGGCTTCGGGGCCCGCCGAGATTGCGATCGTACCGCCGCTGAGACCCTTTCCGACGTAGTCATTCGCCTCGCCGTCGAGACGAAAGGCGAGGCCGGAGATCAGGAACGCGCCGAAACTTTGGCCGGCTGTGCCACGGAATTCGAACTCCTGGTGGCGATCGCGCGCGGCTGAAAAATCCGTGCTGCGCAGCCTGTGTCCGCTGAGATGCGCGCCGACGCTGCGATCGGAATTCTGAATCGCGTACGGGGCCGGACGGGATGACTCCGAATCGAGCTGCGCGATTAATTGATTGTCGAGAGCCCAGGCGCTGCGTGCGGGTGCCGGGAATTCTTCGGGCTGAGCAGGCGAAGGCGCAAGTAGCGCAGCCAGCGAGTGGGCTGATTTTGAATCGCGCGATTCGATTCTATCCACTCGGCCGATAATTTCGGCGAGCGAACGAGCGCCGAGCGCGGCGAGCCTTTCGCGGACTTCTTCGGCAACCCCGCGGAAATAGGACATCACCATTTCCGGATTGCCGTCAAAGCGCGCGCGCAATTCCTCATTCTGCGTGGCAATTCCGACAGGGCAGGTGTTGAGGTGGCACTGGCGCGCCATCACGCATCCGATCGCGACTAATGCGGCCGTGCCGAAACCAAATTCGTCGGCGCCGAGAAGTGCGGCGACGATTACATCGCGGCCGGATTTGAAGCCGCCGTCCACGCGAAGCTCGACGCGGCGCCGATATCCGGTGCCAAGCAAAGTGTTGTGAGCCTCGCGCAGGCCGAATTCCCACGGAAGGCCCGTATTTTTTATCGAGGTGAGCGGGGAGGCGCCCGTGCCGCCATCGAATCCGGAAATTGTGATTACGTCGGCGCCGGCCTTTGCGACACCTGCGGCGATGATTCCGACGCCCGAGCCGGAGACGAGTTTGACGCCGATGCGCGCGATGGGATTGACGGCGCGGAGATCGTGAATCAGTTGCGCCAGATCTTCGATGCTGTAGATATCGTGGTGCGGCGGCGGCGAAATCAGCGACATGCCGGGCACGGCGTGGCGGAGACGCGCGATCAGGGCCGTAACTTTGGCAGCGGGGAGCTGGCCGCCTTCTCCGGGCTTCGAACCTTGCGCCATTTTAATTTCGAGTTCGCCAGCTCGGACGAGATATTCGGTGGTGACGCCGAAGCGGGCGGACGCGACTTGTTTCACGCGATTGGCGGCCTCGGGCTCGGACCGATACACGTCGGGATCCTCGCCGCCTTCGCCGGTGTTGCTGCGCCCGCCGAGTCGGTTCATCGCGATGGCGAGCGTGCGATGCGCTTCTGGGGCGAGAGCGCCAAGCGACATGGCTTGCGTGCTGAAGCGCCGGAGAATGGCGGTAGCGGGTTCGACCTCGTCCAGCGCTATCGAATTTGCGGGAGCAAAATCGAAAAGATCGCGGACGGCGACCGGTTCGCGCGTTTCTGCATGTTCGGAGTAGGCGCGGTAGTTTTCGGGAGTGGGCGACTTCACGTAGCGGTGCATGCGGCGCACGAGTTCGGGTGAGGTGGAGTGGCGTTCGCCGGTTTGGCGGAAGCGAAAAAGACCGTCGTCGCGAAGCTGCGCCGCGCTCGTAAAGCCGCTCGAATTGGGAGCAAAACCGCGCGCGTGACGAACCAGTGAGTCTTCGAGAATCGCGGTAAGCGATTTGCCGCCGAGCGCGGCGCCAGCGTCTTCGAAAAAAGTTTCGCGAACGTCCTGATCGAGGCCGACGAGTTCAAAAAGCTGGCTATTGCGATAGCTGCCGACGGTGCAGATGCCCATGCGGGCGAGAACTTTTCGAAGGCCAAGATCGACGGCTTCGCGATATCGCGACGCGCCGCGAGCCTCGAGACCCGCGGAGAGCTCGAGCGCGAGGTACGGGCAAACAGCGCTCGCGCCTGCGGCGATCAGCATGGCGAGGTGGTGAGTTTCGATCACCTGGCCAGTTTCGATCACGAGCGGAACGGCGGATGCGCCGGCGCGAACGATTTCCTTCCACGCGGCAGCCAGCGCGAGTAGCGCGGGAAGAGCTGCGCGTTCGGAGCTCACGTCGCGATCGCTGAGCAGGATCATCCCTGTCGTACTGCGAGCAAATTGGCTTGCTTCGTCGCGAATGCGCTCGATCGCATCGAGAGCGGCTGCGGAGCCTCCGGCTGATTCGAACGTGAAATTGATTGTGCGAGCCGGAGCGAGAAAACGGTATACGAGGGCCGCAAGCTGGGCGCGGTCGACGAGGGGCGAATCGAGGACAAGGTTTTTGGTGAGATAGACGTCGAGCGACATCACGTGGCCTTCGCGCAGAGGATCGATCGGCGGATTCGTGACTTGCGCGAAACGCTGCTTGCAGTAGTCCCAAAGCGGACGGCGCATGGAGGAGAGAAAAGCGGGCGGAGCGTCGTCGCCCATACTCCATGTGGATTCCTTCGCGTGGCGGCCGAGAGACTCGAAGAGGAGGCGAAATTGATCATCGCTCCAGCCGAGAGCGGAGGCTGCGCGCTTGGGTTCGACTCCAGGTGCGAGAACAGGCGCAAGGCGTTTTTTCGTTGCGCGAGCCGGCGCAAGACGGATGGGCTTTCGCGCTCGAGTGTTCGGACACGCGGGCAACAATTCTGCGAGGTCGGCGTCGCGGTAGATTCGTGAGGCGGCGGTGTCTACGAGCAGGGTTTCGCCGGGGCCGAGGCGCTGGCGTTCGATCACGTCTTCGGCGCGAATGTCGGTGACGCCCGCTTCGGAACCGGCGACGACGAGGCCGTCGGAAGTGACGCAATACCGCAGAGGGCGGAGGCCATTGCGATCGAGTTTTGCGCCGACTGTGCGGCCATCGGTGAAAACAAGCGCGGCTGGGCCGTCCCACGGCTCTTGCTCGAATGCTTCGTTGCGAAGGTAGCCGAGCAGCCGGGGCGAGAGATGCTGGCCGGATTCCCACGCCGGCGGGACCATCCTCAGCATCGCGGCGGCGACGCTGTAGCCGCGGTGATGAATGATTTCGAGCGCGTTGTCGAAGCTGCCGGAATCGCTCGCGCGATCTTCGAGTGCGCGAAACCAATCGCCGGCGCGAAACTCGCGGCGAACAGAGTCCTCGCGAGCGCGGGTCCAGCGGCGATTCGCGCTGATCGTATTGATTTCGCCGTTGTGCGCGACGTAGCGGAAAGGTTGCGCCATCCTCCAGCTGGGCTGCGTATTGGTGGAATAGCGCTGATGAAAAATGGCGAAGGCAGCGTCGAAATCCGGGTGCGTGAGATCCGCGTAAAACTCCTGAAATTGCGAGGGAGTGAGCAAACCTTTGTAAACAACCGTGCGGGTGGAGAGCGAACAGAAATAGGTGCCAGGCTCGCCTTCCGTCTCGACGCGTTTGCGCAGAAAGAAAAGCTGGCGCTCGAAATCCAAGGCGGGATCGGCGCATTCGAAAAAGCATTGGCGGATGGCGGGCATCGTGGCCGCGGCGAGCGAACCCAGATGAGCGGGATGTACGGGCACATCGCGCCAGCCGAGGCATCGCAGGCCCGTTTTCTGCGCGAGCGATTCGATGGCACGGCGCGCGTCTCGTTCGCGATCCTGCGGAAGGAAAACCATGCCAAGTCCGAAATCCTCCGGGAGAGCGCCACGCGAGGGGAGCTGCTGCAAACGGAAAAATCGCCGCGGAATCGGGAGCAGGAGTCCAGCGCCGTCGCCACTCAGGCCGTCGGAATCCACGCCGCCGCGATGCGAGAGGCGGCCGAGCGCGATAAGGGCGCGTTCGACAACATCGCGAGAGGGCGCGCCGCCCAGTCGAGCGACGAAGCCGACTCCGCAGGCGTCATGATCGAGTGCCGCGTTGAGCGCAGGATTGCTCATCTTATGTACTTACTCCAGTAGCTGGCGGAAAGTACAATCGAGAAGTTGGATGTGACGCATCGAATTTCAAGCGGGGCAGCGCATTGTGAATCGACGGTGACATCGCGCTAGACCGCCCAGAGATACTGGTCGGGATCGTAGTGAAGCTCGCGATCCGCTCCCGTTTTCCAATCGGGGCGCGGCGACGAGCTGATGTCGACTGCGAGCGTGTCTTCCATAGCGACGGAGGAGTGCTCAGCGCCGGCCGGAATCCAGAGCATCTGGTTATCGCGAAGAACCACTTCTTCGCCGCGGAGGAAAAACTTCCAGGCGCCCTTGAGAACGAGAATCACTTCTTCGTTGGCGTGGGCGTGCGGATGCGTGGTGGCGCCTTTCAACACGTCGAGAAAGGCGACGGCGAGTGGGCCGGCTTCCACTGTTTTTCGCTGATATTTCCAGGAAACTTCTTCTGCTTTTACCTTGTTCCAATCGCAAAACGTCATTGGGGCCTCCGTGCGTTGTGAATTTCTCGAATCCAAAAACAAAAAGGCCGCCATCCTTTGGGGGATAGCGGCCTTTGGCAGTTCGAATCTGGTTTCTCTTGCCGGCCGCTATCCGCTCCTAAGCGAAATAATTCGTACAATTACGATGGGGAGACTAAGCAAGAGCAGGCGACGAGAAGGAGAGATCGTGCGAGGAGACGAAAATCGGGACCGGCGCGGCGCGCGAGAAAGAAATCGTTTGTGGGCCGAGGCTTTCATCTCAGCTTCCATGAATAACACCCTGGCAGGAAGCGGTCAAATTGATACCGCTGATATGTCGCATCAGAATTCTGTATGGCGCGAATTGCGGTGAGGAACGATCGCGATGAGCTGCGGCGGAGTCAGAAGCTGACTCAGTCCGCGGCGAAATTATCTGTGACGGCGCCGAGGCTGCTGCTGGATACGAGCTTCACGTATTTAGCGAGCACACCCGTGCGATAACGAAGCGCGGGCGGTTTCCACTGCGCACGGCGAGCCGCAAGTTCTTCGGGAGTGACGTTGAGATCGATGCGGTGTGCGGAGGCCTCGATCGTGATTTTGTCACCTTCGTGAACGAGGGCAATGCCGCCGCCTACAGCTGCTTCCGGAGCTACGTGGCCGACAACCATTCCATAGGTGCCGCCGGAAAAGCGGCCGTCGGTAATGAGTGCGACGGAATCGCCGAGGCCGGCACCAATCAGAGCGGAAGTGGGGGCAAGCATTTCGCGCATGCCCGGGCCGCCTTTCGGACCTTCGTAGCGAATCACGATTACGTCGCCGGGCTTAATTTTTTTCGCGAGGATCGCCTGCAGGCAGTCTTCTTCTGAGTCGAAGACTCGCGCGGGGCCCGTGATTTTTGTGTTTTTCACGCCGGAGATTTTCGCCACCGCGCCTTCCGAAGCCAAGTTGCCGCGGAGAATCGTGAGATGGCCTTCGCGGTACACCGGCCGATTCCAGGGATGAATTACGTCCTGATCGGTGCGCGGCTCGGGCGGAATGTCTTTGAGCGTTTCGGCGATCGTTTGGCCGGAGATGGTGAGCGCGTCGCCGTGCAGAACTCCGTTGACGAGGAGAATCTTCATCACTTGCGGAATGCCGCCGGCGGCGTGCAGATCCGTGATTACATACCTGCCCGAGGGCTTCAGATCGCAGAGAACGGGAACGCGCGGACGAATCGCTTCAAAATCGTCGAGCGAAAGCGGTACGCGAGCGGCACGCGCGATGGCGAGCAAATGCAGAATCGCGTTTGTCGAGCCGCCCGTAGCCATCACGACGGCAATCGCGTTGTCGAATGCCTTGCGCGTGAGGAGATGGCTCGGCAGGATTTGGCGGCGGATGGCGTTCGCCAGGACGCGCGCGGATTCTGCGGCGCTTTCCAGTTTTTCGTTTTCGGCTGCCGTCATCGTGGATGAAAACGGCAGGCTCAATCCCATCGCTTCAATCGCGGAGGACATTGTGTTCGCGGTATACATTCCTCCGCAGGAGCCCGCGCCGGGACAGGCGTGCCGCTCGATTTCGAGGAGTTCCTGCGCATTGATTTGTCCGGCGCTGAATTGGCCGACCGCTTCAAAGGCGCTGACGATCGTGAGATCTCTTCCGGCGTGATGGCCGGGCTTCGTGGTGCCGCCGTAAACGAAGATCGCGGGAATATTGAGACGAGCAATCGCGAGCATTCCGCCAGGCATGTTCTTGTCGCATCCGCCGATGACGAAGACGCCGTCCATTTGTTGCGCGCTGCAAACGACTTCTATCGAATCGGCGATTACCTCGCGGGAGACCAGGGAATATTTCATCCCTTCGGTGCCCATCGAGATTCCGTCGCTGACGGTGATGGTGCCGAAAAGCTGGGGCATTGTTTCCGAGGCGCGAAGCACTTCGGCGGCGCGGATGGCGAGATCGTTCAATCCGGCGTTGCACGGAGTGACGGTGCTAAAACCATTGGCAACGCCGACGATGGGCTTGTCGAAATCGAAATCGCGAAAGCCGACGGCGCGGAGCATAGCGCGATTGGGGGTGCGTTCAACGCCGTGGGTGATCGCTTTGCTTTTGTTGTTGAGGCTCACGTGGATTTGGGCCGGGCGGCGTTCAACTGGCAGATTTCTCTAGCGCGGCCGGACGCTGGGATTCTACCGGATGGAGCCAGTGTTGATACTTTTCGTTTCGGCCCGAAGTGACGGCGCGAAAGGCTTCCTGAATTCTCTTCGTCATCGGACCTGGGACAGACGAGCCGATGCTTCGGCCCTCGACTTCCTGGATCGCGGCGACTTCGACGGCCGTACCTGTGAAGAATGCTTCGTCGGCCGCGAGCAGATCCGGGAGCCGGAGCGCGGTGATTTCGACTTCGATGCCGAGATCGTTCGCGAGCTCGATGATTGCGTCGCGCGTGATTCCGAGGAGAATCGAATGGCGGGCGTCGTTGGTGACGAGACGACCATCGCGAACGAGGAAAAGGTTTTCTCCGGCGCCTTCCGCGATTGAGCCGTCCGAGTCGAGCAGTAGAGCCTCGTCATACCCTCGACGCTCTGCATCCTGGACCGCCAAAATCGAATTGATGTACTGGCCGCAGGCTTTGGCGGTGGACGGCATCATTTGCGAATCAAACTTTTGCCACGGGGAAATACAAATTCGCACTCCCTTTTCCTCGCCGCCCGAAGTGAGGAAGGGATCCCACGGCCACGCGAGGATCGCCACTTCGACGGGACACGCGCGCGGATTCAGGTGCAAGCTGCGACTGCCCCGATAGCAAAGGGGGCGAACATAGCAATCGCAGAAATTATTGAGCCGAATCAATTCGCAGATTCCGGATTCGAGTTCCTCGGAGCGATAAGGAATTTCGATATCGTAAGACTTCGCCGAATCGGTGAGCCGCCGCATATGCTCGCTGAGACGAAAGAGCGCCGGGCCCATCACTGTGCGGTAACAGCGGATTCCTTCGAATACACCGCTGCCGTAGTGAAGTGTGTGCGCGGAAACGTGCAGAGTCGCGTCGGCCCACGGCACGATTGAGCCATTCATCCAAACCCAGCGAGCTTCGTCAAAACCCATGGCGCTTTTCCATCCTTCGTTGGCCTTTGGCAATGTTGCGCGAGCTATTTGGCCGATGCGGTTGCGGTGGCGGCAGCCGGCGAATGCTCGGACGCGGCCGCGTCCTGATCCGGCGCAGTGACTGGGTCGAGAAACTTCATATTCGCGCGGAGACGAGCGCCGACTTCTTCGAGCAACTGGCCGCGCTCTTTGCGGCGGCTGGCAGTGAATTCCGGGCGACCTGAGTTATTTTCCGCGATCCACTCGCGCGCGAATTCTCCGTTTTGAATCTTCTCGAGCATGCCACGCATTGTGCGGCGAGTTTCATCGGTGATGATTTGAGGGCCGCCGGTGTAGTCGCCATATTCCGCGGTGTCGCTCACGGAGTAGCGCATGTAGCCGAGGCCGCCGCGATACATCAGGTCAACGATGAGCTTTAGCTCGTGGAGACATTCGAAATACGCGATTTCCGGCTGGTATCCAGCCTCGACCAGCGTTTCGAATCCCGCCTTCACCAGGGCGCTGACGCCGCCACAGAGGACGGCCTGCTCGCCGAAAAGATCAGTTTCGGTTTCTTCGGTAAACGTGGTTTCGATTACTCCGGCGCGTGCGGCGCCAATCGCTTTCGCGTACGAAAGCGCGAGCTTTTTCGCGGAGCCCGTTGCATCCTGATGGATCGCGAGTAGCGCCGGAGTGCCGCCGCCTTCGACGAACACTTCGCGAACGCGATGCCCCGGCGCCTTGGGGGCGACCATGGTGACGTCAATGTCGGCTGGAAGGTCGATCGTGGCATAGCGAACGTTGAATCCGTGCGCGAACATCAGCATTTTGCCCGCGGTGAGATGCGGAGCGATTTCGCGTTCATAGACGGCCGGTTGCGCCGTGTCGGGGACGAGAATCATGATTACGTTGGCCCATGCGGCCGCATCGGCAACGGAATTCACCATCAGCCCAGCGGCGATTGCCTTCTCGCGCGAGCGGCTTCCCGCGTGCAAGCCGACGCAAACGTCGCAGCCGCTATCGCGCAGATTCAGAGCGTGCGCGTGGCCCTGCGAGCCGTATCCAATGATGGCAATTCTTTTCGCGCGAATGAGCGCCAGATCTCCGGCATTTTCCGTATGGATAGTCGCCATGTTGCCTCCTGACAGCCTTCGATAAATTTTCTCAGACCGATTGCGAAGCTTCGGTTTCGAATGCCAATTCGTCCAAACCCTCGGACGCGGCGTCGGGCTTGCGCCTCGCGCCGCGCGACATCACTACTTGCCCCGTCCTGGCCATTTCCAGAATTCCGTAGGGACGCAGCACTTCCACCAGAGCCTGGATTTTTTCTTCGGTCCCCGTGATTTCGATGACGAGCGATTGAGCGGCGAGATCCACGACGCGCGCGCGAAATACGCGAACGATTTCCATCAAGCGATGGCGCGATTCTTCCTGCGCTTCGACCTTGATCAAAGCGAGGCTTCGCGAGGTGGTGGGGCTATGCGTAACGTCCTCGACCGAGAGAACCGGAACGAGCTTGTAGAGATTCGCCTCGACGCGCTGGGCCGCGCCCTCGCTGATACCGGCGACGATCGTCATGCGCGAAATGCCGGGCCGCTCGGTGTGGCCCACGGTGAGCGACTCGATGTTGTACGCGCGGCGGCGGAAAAGCGATGCGACGCGATTGAGCACGCCGGGATGATTTTCGACATAGAGCACGAACGTGTGCAGCTTTTGGGTTTCAGGCATCGGTCGCTCTCTCGACGAGCGGATTCGGGCGGCGGATCATGGCATCGAGCGCCGCGCCCGCGGGAACCATGGGAAAGACGGAGTCTTCCTGCTCGACTTGAAAATCGATGACGACGGGGCCGGCGTGGCTGCGCGCGGATTGGAGCGCCGGCGCAATTTGCGCGCGTTGATTTACGGCGATGCCACGAATTCCGAACGCGTCCGCGAGTTTCACAAAATTGGGGCTCAGCAGCGGCGTCGAAGAATAGCGGCCGTCGTAGAAGAATTCCTGCCACTGGCGGACCATTCCCAGGTAGCCGTTGTTGATGATGGCGATTTTGATGTCGATCCTTTCCTGAACGATGGTGGCGAGTTCCGCCATGGTCATCTGAAACCCTCCGTCGCCGACGACGACCCATATTTCGGCGTCGGGCCGGGCGAATTTTGCGCCAATCGCAGCGGGGAGAGCGAAACCCATCGTGCCGAGTCCGCCGGAGGTAATCAGGGTGCGAGGTTTTTCGTGGCGATAATATTGGGCTTCCCACATCTGGTGCTGGCCGACGTCCGTGACGACGACTGCATCGCCGTGCGTTTCGCGCCAGAGCTCATTGATGACGTGAGCGGCGTAGAGATGGCCGTCGTCCGGCAGGCTTTGAATATCGCGCACGGCAGAGTCTTGTTTTGAATTTTCGATTCGAACGCGCCAATCGGAGCGAGAGGATCGCTGCAGCTCCGGAAGCAATTGGAGCAAGACTTCGCGGAGATCGCCGACAATGGGGACGTCGGCGGGAACATTTTTGTTGATCTCGGCGAGATCGATATCCACGTGGATTTTCTTGGCGTTTTGCGCGTAGGTTTTAAGCGTTCCGGTGACGCGATCGTCGAAACGCATTCCGAAAGCGAGCAGCAAGTCCGATTCCTGAATTGCTTTGTTGACCCACGCTTCTCCGTGCATGCCCATCATGCCGAGACAGAGCGGATGCGAAGCCGGAAACGCGCCAATCCCAAGAAGCGTGAGAGCTACCGGTGCATCCGCCGTTTCCGCAAAGGCGAGCAGTTCGCGTTCGGCGCCGGAAAGAATTACGCCATGACCCGCGAGGATGACGGGGCGGCGAGCTTCGCGAATCAGATGAAGTGCTTCGGCGAGATTTCGATTCGTCGCTGGCGCGCCGGCGCTGGCACGGCGAGGGCGGGGCGCGGCGGCGTCCCAGTCGAATGGGCATGAACTGTTTTGCGCGTCCTTGGTGATGTCAACGAGCACGGGCCCGGGACGGCCGGACGCGGCGACCTGAAAAGCTTCGCGAATGGACGGGGCGACGTCTTCCGGGCGCGTGACGAGGTAATTGTGTTTTGTGATCGGCAAGGTGATGCCGGTGATGTCCGTTTCCTGAAACGCATCGCTGCCGATCAATTTGCTGCCCACTTGACCGGTGATGCAGACGATTGGCGATGAATCCATCATGGCGGTGGCGATACCCGTGACCATATTGGTGGCGCCGGGACCGGAGGTCGCGAGGGCGACGCCGACATTTCCGCTGGCGCGCGCGTAGCCGTCAGCCATGTGCGTGGCGCCTTGCTCGTGGCGCACGAGGACGTGATGGACGCTATAACGCGTCATCGCATCGTAGGTCGGAAGAATTGCGCCGCCCGGATAGCCAAAAACGCACTTCACTCCGAGACGCTCGAGGCATTCCCAGATGATTTCTGCGCCGTGTTTTTTCGTCGCGGACCTCTCGGGGCCGAGACGTGCACCCGTATCGGGAGACAGGTGAAACCTCCGATGACAGCTTGTCGAAACGAAAGCGAGACTAGTTGGCCTTAGCGAGAGGATCATGTCCAATTTATAGTTTTGCTGGATTGAATAAATCGTGCTTATGCTGGCGAAGGCGGGTGGTACGGGATGCAGCGGCGCGGAACGCGACTATTTTCGTCTGGGACGATTTTCGAGGATGGAGAGGCCATCCTGGGCGACTTCGAGGAATCGGATTGTGGTGGCCACTCCCTGACGTTCGAAACGAGCGGCGATGGCTTTGCCGATTTCATCGAAGCCGGCCGTGGCGAGGGCGACGACACTGGGACCAGCGCCGCTCAAGGACAGACCGAGCAGGCCGGGAATTTGCGGCAGGGCGAGCACGTCGGCGAGCCCGGGAATTAATTTTTGGCGGTAGCGCTGATGCAAACGGTCCTGCATCGCGTCCCAAATCAAATCGAAGCGGCGAGACTCGAGGGCGGCAACGAATAAGGCGGAGCGCTGGAGATTGTGCACCGCGTCCTCGCGAGGGACCGAAGTGGGCAGAGCGGCGCGCGACTTCTTAGTGGGAAGTTCGAGCGCGGGAGTGACGGCGATGACGCGGATCATTTTGGGCCAGGGAAGGCGCATCGCGCCGACCGTGGCATCGGGGCGAATGTAAGTGACGACGAAGCCGCCCAGTAGAGCGGCGCCAGCGTTGTCGGAATGGCCCTCGATCTCCTTTGCGTATCGCAACGCGTTTTCGCGGGAGAGAGCATGTCCGGTGACGGCGTAAGCGAGCGCGACTCCGGCGACGGTGGCGGCTGCGCTACTTCCGAGGCCGCCCGCGATTGGAATTTCGTTTTTCACAGCGACGCGAACTTCCGGAAGATCGAATCCTTCCTGCTCTGCGGCATAACGCATCGCGCGAACGATCAAATTTTGTTCGGGAGCGCGCGGCAAAAGTGAGCTGCCCGAAATGCCGCGAGTGCGCGCGAGCGTGCGGGAGCCTGGGCGGACGTGCACAGTGGCGCGCGCGGTGAGATACAGCTCGAGCGCGAGGCCCAGACAATCGAAGCCGGCCCCGAGATTGGCCGTCGAGGCTGGGACGCGAACTTCGATCGAACGCTGTCGCGGAGACGTCATCGAGGCACGAGAGAAAATTCGGCGGCCAGCGCGAAAGCCGATGGGCGGTTGCGGGAGCCGATCATAAGGTCTTGGGATTTTTGCGCCGCAACTGCTCGAGGATCGAATTTTTGGACGCGGCTACTTGAATTGGTGCGTTACGAAATGCGCCGCGAATGGGGAGCAACGCGACCGTTCCGTCTTCTGACTTCGATTCAAGCGAGAGCGTGCCGCGATGGTAGCTGCTTACGTAATCGGGATCTTTCAGCAGGTGCCCGGTAAGGACCGCTACGACTGATTCCTCGCGGCGAATGAAACCCGCTGCAGTAAGTTTTCGAATTCCCGCGACTGTGGTGGCTGATGCGGGTTCGCAGCCGATCCCGTCGCGGCCGATCATGGCTTTGGCATCTGCGATTTCCTGTTCGCTCACGGCAATTATGCAGCCGTGCGAACGGAGAACGGAGCGAAGCGCTTTTTTCCAGGATACGGGCGTGCCGATTTTGATTGCGGTCGCGAGCGTTTGCGGCTTCTCAACGGGTGCGAGCGCTTCGAGGCATGAAGACTCATCTTTTGCGGAGGCAAGCTCGAGGCTAGCGAACAGATGAGCAAGCGGGGCGGAGCCTTCGGCCTGAATGACGCTTAACTTTGGCAAACGGTCGATGAGACCCATGCGGTGCAATTCATCAAATCCTTTGCCGAGCGCGGAGCTGTTGCCCATGTTGCCACCCGGAACGATGACGTGGTCCGGAACGCGCCATTCGCATTGCTCCATTAATTCATATGCGACCGTCTTTTGACCTTCCATGCGAAACGGATTGATTGAATTCGCGAGATAGATCGAGGGATCGTCTGCGATTTCCTGAATCAGGCGCATGCAATCGTCGAAATTGCCTTCGATTTCGCAGACGATGGCACCGTAGTCCATGCTCTGGGCGAGCTTCGACGAAGTGATCTGGCCTCGCGGCAGAAGAATCGCGCACTGCACGCCCGCGCGGGCGGAATAAGCGGCCAGACTCGCGGAAGTATTGCCAGTGCTGGCGCAAACGACGGTGCGCGCGCCGAGTACAAGCGCTTGGGTGACCGCGGTCGTCATCCCGGTATCTTTGAATGAGCCAGTCGGATTGCAGCCCTGGTGTTTCAGCCGTAGTTCGAGTACGCCGGAATATTGCGCACAGCGCGGCGCATCGTAGAGTGGCGTATTTCCTTCACCGAGCGTGACGATTGGCGCAGCAGCATCGAAGGGAAGAACTTCGCGGAATCGCCAGACGCCGCTGCGATCGCGCGGATCGAGCGACGCGGCTCGCGTTCTCCAGCGCGCACGCAATGCGGAAGCTTCGCTGACCGGAGGCAAAGGAGTGGCGATCTCGAGTGGGCCACTGCAGCGCGTACACGTATAGACGCGTTCGCCAATGCTGAAGGAAGCGCCGCAGGATGGATTGATGCAACGCTGGGAGGCGATGCCGCTCGGCTGCGCGGATTGCGAAGCGGCGTTGGTCATGAACGCGAACCACTTTCTGCGTGGTTTGTTGCCGCGGCGCCCAGACCGAACTCCCGGTGCAGGGCGAGGACTGCTTTCTTCATATCCTTCTGCTCCACCACAAAGGAAATATTTGATTCGGACGAGCCTTGCGCGATGGCGATTATGTTGACGCTCTCGCGCCCCAGCGTGCTGAACGTGCGGCCGGCCATGCCGAGCGTGCCGCGCATATTTTCCCCCACCACCGCTACGATCGCGATGTGAGGATCGAGCGAAATGTGTTCGACTTTGTGATGCGCGAGATCCTGCGCGAACTGCTCGCGTAAGGCGTCAGCGGTGCGCCGTGCGTCGGCGGATGCGACGATGAAGCAGATATCGTTCTGCGAAGACGATTGCGAAATCAGCAGCACATTGGCGCGAACCTTGGCGGTCGTAGAAAATGTACGGCCGACGACATCCGGCAAGCCGACAATTCCCGGTCCGCCCACGGCGATGAGCGAAACATCGCTGATGGCCGTTAGAGCTTTGACGCCGCCGGCGCTGCTGAGCCCTTTCGGCGTGATTTTTGTGCCCGGTTCTTCAGGCGCGAAGCTGTTGCGTATCCAGACGGGAATTTCCTGCGGCATCACGGCGCGCAGCGTTTTCGGGTGCAACACTTTCGCGCCAAAATAAGCGAGCTCAGCCGCTTCCCGGTAAGAGATTTCCGGAATTGTGCGAGCTTCGGGAACGAGACGCGGGTCGGCCGTCAGCACGCCGTCTACGTCCGTCCAGATAATTGCTTCGCTGGCCGAGAGCGCGGCGCTGAGTATCGTCGCCGAATAATCCGAGCCGCCGCGGCCGAGCGTGGTGAGAGCACCTTCCTGGCTCGCGCCTATAAAACCGGTGACGACCGGGACGACGCCTTTTTCGATCAGCGGACGAAGGCGCGCTTCCGAACGCTGGCGCGTGAGGTCCATCAGCGGTTCTGCGCCGCCGTGGAATCCATCGGTGACGATCAGTTCGGTGGCTTCGACGGCTTCGCTGCGAGCCCCAAGTGCTGCGATCGCGGCGGCAACGATGGGCGCGGACAAGCGTTCTCCGAGACTGGAAATCAGGTCGAGTGTGCGCGGAGTTAGTTCGCGAAGCAGTGCGGCGCCTTCGCACAGCCTTTTGGCCTCGCCGAGAATCTCGTTCACTCGCTGCTGTAGCTGCTTTCGTTTTGGCGCGTCGGCGATTAACTCGGAGATCGCCGTTTCGTGCGGCTTGCGTATCAAATCCAAAAGTTCAAAAGCTTTCTGGGATTCTCCAGCTTCGGAAAGTGTCGCGGCTTCGATCAGCCGGTTGGTCACGCCGCTCACCGCCGATACCACGACGACGACAGGGCGCTCGCGAGCCGACGATGACACAATCTTCGCCGTTCGCGCGATACAGGAAGCATCGCCAACGGATGTGCCACCAAATTTCATGATAACGAGCGTTGAGTTCATTTTGGATCGTGCCGGCGGAGCAAATCAGTCGGGCCGATTCACTCGCGGGAAAAGCCGCGCTCGAAAAACTATATACCAGGCGGGCTGAAATCATCGCACCGATTGGCCGGGTCGCGTTCGGCAAGTAATTACGCGCGGACGCTGACCTTTACGCTCCAGCCCGCGTTTGGAGATTGGCTTGAGCGGTGAGGAATTCAAGCGTCGCACGGTGGGAGGCGTCTGGTTGGTCGGTTGAGAAAATGTGGCTGGCGTGAGGAATCATGACGAGCTTGGCGCCAGGAATCCGCTTCGCAATCAATGGCGCATTGGCCGCGGGTATCAACTGATCGGTTTCGCCGTGAATGACGAGAGTGGGAGCATTGATCTGCGCAATTCGACTATAGGCTTCCCATGCCATGATGCCTTGCAACTGCGCCATGTAGCCCTCGAAGGTCGGAACCCACTCGAGCCGGATTTTCATGTCTTCGTCGATGCGCGATTGCGGGGTGCCTGCGTCGTAGATGAACGGGTTGATCGCGCGCGCGGCTTCCTCGGGCGTCATGCCCTGGCGCGTGAGAACTTCCAGCACCTGCGGTTCGGCTGGCTTCGATTCCGGGCCGCCAGGCAACGTACAACCCAGGATCAGCGACTTCACTCGCTTGGGATATTGCAGCGCGAATTCCTGCGTGATCATACCTCCCATCGAGACGCCGTAGACGTGCGCGCTTTCGACTCCGGCCGCGTCCAGCACAGCCGCGGCATCCGAAGCCATTAACGCGATCGGATAAGGGCCGGCGGGCACGTCGCTGCGGGCCACGCCGCGATTATCGTAAGTAATCGTACGGAAGTGTTTTGCGAGCAAGGGCCTCGTGCGATACCACATGTAGGACGGCCAGCCGAGACCCATGATCAGGAGAAGCGGAGGGCCTTGACCTTCCTCCTCCCAATAAATCTTCACTCCCTTGTTTTCTGCGAACGGCATGGTGGCCTCCCGATCCGGGATTCAAATGCAAGCGCGCGCCTTACGCTTCCATTTGCGTTTTTCTAAGCGTCTGCAACTTTAATCATCAATTTGCCGGTATTCTCGCCTTTGAAAAGTTTCTGAAACGCCTCCGGAAATTTCTCGAAGCCCTCGACGATATCCTCGCGCGTTTTCAGTTTGCCCGCGGCAAACCAACCCCCCATTTCTCGTGCCGCCTCGGCGTACCGGCTCGCGTAATCGAAAACCAAAAACCCCTTCATGCTTGCGCGATTAACCAGAAGCGAAAGATAGTTCGATGGACCCTTTATCGGCGTTGTGTTGTTGTACTGGGAGATCGCACCGCAAATCAGGACGCGCGCACCGCGGGCCAGCTGTGACAATGCCGCATCGAGAATATCGCCGCCCACATTGTCGAAATAGATGTCGATGCCTTTCGGGCAGTGCTGCTGCAACGCTTTCCGGACATCGTCTTTCTTGTAGTCAATCGCCGCGTCGAAGCCGAGTTCCTTCACGATGTATTCGCACTTTTCGGCGCCCCCTGCGATACCGATTGCGCGGCAGCCCTTTATTTTCGCGATTTGTCCGGCGACCATCCCGGTGGCACCGGCAGCCGCGGAAACCACCACTGTGTCGCCCGGCTTCGGCTGGCCTACATCGAGCAAGCCGAAATAGGCCGTCATCCCCGTCATTCCGAGCGCTCCCAGATAAACGGGCAGTGGCGCAAGTTTCGGATCCACTTTGTTGAGGCCTTTTCCGTCGGAGACTGCATATTCCTGCACGCCGAGCAAGCCGGTCACATAGTCACCGGCGGCGAACGCAGCATTTTTTGACGCGACGACGCGGCCCAGTCCTCCGGCACGCATCACTTCACCGATCGCAACCGGCGGGACATACGATTTGCCTTCGTTGATCCAACCGCGCATGGCAGGATCGAGAGAGATGTAGAGAAGCTTCACGACCAGCTCACCCTCGCGCGGATCGCGAACCGCTTCTTCCGTATATTTCCAATCTCCGGGCTTGCAAAAGCCGACGGGCCGCGCAGCAAGCTCGAACCTGTGATTGACGGTGGTCACCGCTTCCTCCAGACGCCATGAGATGACGAATCGGGCTGACGCTCAGCCTCTCAAACTTTTGATAGTCGCTCACACATGAAAGTGACTATCGTGCAGCGCATTGTATATAATCGCCGCCATCATGCCAAATCAGGAAACGCTCTACGGCGTTGCGGACCGTGTGGCGACGATCACGCTGAATCGCCCGGACAAACTGAACGCCTGGACCGCCATCATGGAGCGCGAGGTGCGGTCGGCGATGGAAGAAGCGGATCGCGACGACAACGTTCGCGTCATTATTCTCACCGGAGCGGGCCGCGGCTTCTGTGCCGGCGCGGATATGTCCCTGCTGAGCAGTGTTGTGGAACACGGCGTCGATGAACGCGTGCGAGCACAGGCTTCGAGCAGCGCCGCTCCCGCTGCGGTAGAAGGCCTGCGAGCCGATTTCCAGAAGAAGTATTCCTATTTCCCGGCGATTGGAAAACCGGTGATCGCCGCGCTAAATGGCCCGGTGGTTGGGCTGGGACTCGTGATCGCGCTGTATTGCGATTTGCGGTTTGCGTCGGAGTCGGCGCGATTCAGCACGGCCTTTGCGCGCCGAGGACTGATCGCGGAATACGGGCTCGCGTGGATTCTGCCGCGACTGGTGGGCCACGCGAACGCGCTCGATTTGCTCTTTTCCGCGCGAATGGTGGAATCCTCCGAGGCGCTGCGCATGGGGCTGGTCAATCAGGTTTTTCCGCAGGACACATTTCTCGCCAAAGTGAATGAGTACGCACGAGAAGTCGCCGCGAATGCGAGCCCGCGTTCCACTCGCATCATGAAGCGGCAGGTGTATGACGCGATGTTCCAGTCGCTCGCGGACGCGTTCGCAGTATCCGAACGAGAGATGCTGGCGAGCCTCCAGTGCGAGGATTTCAAAGAAGGCGTCGCGCATTTTCTCGAAAAGCGTGTCGCCGCTTTCACCGGCCGGTAATCCACCCCGATGACATTCGAACACAACCAGAAAACGAAAGACCTCCAGCAGCGCCTTCAGGCGTTCATGGACGAGCACATCTACCCGAACGAACAGCGCTTCCATGATGAAGTCGAGCGCGATCGTTGGAAGCCCACGAAGATCATCGAGGGATTAAAGCCAAAAGCGCGCGCGACCGGCTTGTGGAATCTCTTTTTGCCTGGCGACGACCCGGGCGCGGGGCTGACGAATCTGGAATACGCGCCGCTGTGCGAAATTATGGGCCGTGTGCACTGGGCTCCGGAAGTGTTTAACTGCTCGGCGCCTGACACCGGAAACATGGAAGTGCTGGCGCGCTATGGCACGCCGGAGCAAAAAGAAAAATGGCTGAAGCCGTTATTGGCCGGCGAGATTCGATCCTGCTTCGCGATGACGGAGCCTGCCGTGGCTTCCTCAGATGCAACGAACATCACTTCGAGCATCGTCCGCAAGGGCGACGAGTACGTGATCAACGGAAGAAAATGGTGGACGTCGGGCGCCGGTGATCCCCGCTGCAAGATTGCGATCTTCATGGGCAAAACGGATCCGGCCGCGCCGCCTCATAAGCAACAGTCCATGATTCTGGTGCCGATGGATGCACGCGGCGTGAAGATCGAGCGGCTACTGTCCGTGTACGGTTACGACCACGCGCCGCACGGCCACGGCGAGGTCACGTTCACGGATGTTCGCGTTCCGGCGGCGAATATGCTTCTGGGTGAAGGCCGTGGCTTCGAAATTGCCCAAGGACGCCTCGGGCCGGGCAGAATTCATCACTGCATGCGCTGCATCGGCGTCGCCGAGCGCGCTCTTGAAACAATGTGCAAACGAGTGCAGGTACGAGTCGCGTTCGGAAAGCCTTTGGCCGACCAGGGCACGATTCGCGCGGACATTGCGGCTTCGCGAATCGAGATCGAGCAGGCGCGTTTGCTTACCCTCAATGCCGCTCACAGGATGGACACCGTCGGCAACAAAGCGGCGCGCGCGGAAATCGCGATGATCAAGATTGTGGCGCCGAACATCGCGCTGAACATTCTGGATCGCGCGATTCAGGCACACGGCGGCGCGGGCGTTTCGCAGGATACGTTCCTCGCGGCCGCCTGGGCCGGTGTACGCACGCTGCGATTGGCCGATGGGCCCGATGAAGTGCACGCCGAGGCAATTGCCCGTCTGGAGCTTGGAAAATGGGCCCAGCCGGGCCGCCGTTGATTCGAGGAACATCACCGTATGCCGCTTCGTAAGATTGCCACGCCGGATTCGTTGAAGGATTGGGTGGGGCGCGAAATCGCCCTCAGCGATTGGGTTGTAATCACGCAGGATCGCATTCACAAATTCGCCGAAGCCACCGAAGACCGGCAGTGGATTCACCTCGACCGCACGCGAGCGGAGAAGGAATCGCCGTTCGGCACGACGATCGCTCACGGATTTCTGACGCTTTCGTTGATCAGCTTCCTGATGAAAGAGGGCCTCGAAATCGAGAGGGGCGTCCAGCGCGCGATCAATTACGGATTGAACCGCGTTCGCTTTCCTGCACCTGTGCGCGAAGGATCGAAAATCCGCGGGCGCTTTACGCTTGCGAGTATGAAAGATCTCGGCGACGCGCTCGAGCTTGTGTGTTCGGCAGTTGTCGAATGCGAAGGGTCGGACAAGCCCTGTTGCGTCGCGGAGTGGATCGTTCGTTACTATCGGTAGCTTCACGACCCGCCTGAAAGTCAGAACGGCAACGCGTCAGATGACTCCCGTCTCAGCGCCTTCGAGGGACGTTTGAAGCAGTACTTCGATCACCGCAGGCATGGACGCGAACCGCTCGTCTTTCGTCAACCCCTGATGGTAGCGGTAATAAATCTGCTGGACGATCACCGCTACCTTGAACCGCGCGAACGCCAAATAAAAATCCATGTGCGAAATATCGCGGCCGGTTTTTTCGGCATAGCGCGCGACGAGCTCACCGCGCGTCATGCTGCCGGGATGCGTCGTCGGGCCCCAGCGAATCTTCTGCATTCCCTCCGGATCACCGGCGTCGATCCAATATGCGAGCGCCGTTCCCAGATCCGTTAGCGGATCGCCGATCGTGCACATCTCCCAGTCGAGCACTCCCACAATTTTCGTCAGGTCATTTATATCGAGGACAAGGTTGTCGTACTTGTAGTCGTTGTGAACGAGCGTGGCATCGCTTGCAGCCGGCATGTGCTCCTTCATCCAGCCGACGATGCGCTCGACTTCCGGAAAGTCGTGCGTGCGCGAACCGTAGTAGCGTTCGGTCCAGCCCCGCACCTGTCGTTCCACGTAGCCTTCCGGCTTGCCCAAATCGGCGAGGCCAATTTCCGCATAATTCAGGGCGTGCAATCGCGCAAGATTGTCGATGAACGACTCGCTCAACTTCCGGGCGGTTGCCGCTGTGAAATCGAGGCCTGGCGGTGGATTCCGGCGAAGGATGATTCCGCGAATCGGATTCATCAAATAGAACGGCGCACCAAGCACGTCTGCGTCCTCGCAGAACAGAAATACTTCGGGCGCCGGCGGGTACGCCGCGTGAAGTTTCGAAAGAACGCGGAACTCGCGCCCCATATCGTGCGCGGACTTCACTTTGCTGCCGAAGGGAGGACGCCGCAGGACAAATTCTCTTTCGCCGAAGCGAACGGAATACGTGAGATTCGAATGGCCGCTGGGAAATTGTTTTACGACGAGGGGGCCGCGCGCATCCGGAAAATGCGCCTGCAAGTAGGGTTCGAGCGCCGCGAGATTGAGATCTTCTCCGGCGCGGACGGCGGCTGGATGGTCCTGAAAATCCGGCACCGCGCGCTCCTCACGGTTTGGCAGCGGCCGCGCCTTGTTCCCGCACGAACTCGGCGAACGTCTTGCCTTGCTCGGCGAGTTGTTTCAGCAATGGAGCGGGTTCCCAGATTTCGCCGTGCTGCTTTTGAAATTCGACGACGCGTTCGTAAACTTTCTTCAAGCCGACGGTGTCCGCATACCACATCGGGCCGCCTCGATGCGCCGGGTAGCCGTAGCCATTCAAGTAGATGATATCGATATCCACGGAACGCAGCGCGTAACCTTCTTCGAGGATGCGCGCGGCTTCGTTGACGAGCGCGTAGATGCAACGGTCCACGATCTCACCGGCAGAAATCTGGCGCTGCGGAATTCCGGCTTCCGTCGTCCACTTCGAAACGAGAGCGGCAACTTCCGGATCGGGATTACCGCGGCGATTATCGTCGTACTTGTACCAGCCGGCGCCTGTCTTTTGTCCGAAGCGCCCCATTTCGCACAACCGGTCTTCGGCAATCGGCTGTCGAATGCCCGGCTTTTCCAGATGCCGGTATTCCTTGCGGATGCGCCAGCCAACGTCGAGGCCGGCGAGGTCGCCCGTAGCGAGCGGGCCCATCGCCATGCCGTAGTCCACGAGCGCCTGGTCCACGGCTTCGACGCTTGCGCCCTCTTCCACTAGAAATTGCGCCTCGCGGCGATACGGGCCAAACATGCGATTGCCTACGAAGCCGCGGCAATTGCCCACGAGCACACCCACTTTGCCGAGCTTCTTCGAAAGTTGCATGCACGTGGCGATCACTTCCTTGCTGGTGGCTTTGCCGCGGACGATTTCGAGCAAGCGCATCACGTTGGCGGGGCTGAAGAAGTGCGTGCCGATTACAAATTCCGGGCGCGATGTGGCGGAAGCGATCTCGTCGATGTTGAGCGTGGAAGTGTTGCTCGCGAGAATTGCGCCGGGCTTGCACACGCGATCGAGTTCCCCAAAAATTTCCTTCTTCAGCGCCATCCCCTCAAAAACCGCTTCAATCACCATGTCGACGCTCGAAAATCCGTCAAAGCTGAGCGTGGGCTGGATTCGCTTCAGGCATTCATCGACAAATTGCTGGGTAAAACGGCCGCGCTTCACCGAACTCGCGTAATTCTTCTGAATATTAGCCATGCCACGATCGAGCGCCGGCTGGTCGGCATCCTTGAGCAGAACCGGAATGCCGGCATTGGCGAACACCATCGCAATGCCGCCGCCCATCGTTCCCGCTCCCACGACGGCCGCGGTATTGACCGGAATAAGCTGAGTATCTTTCGGAATGTCCGGAATTTTCCCCACTTCGCGCTCGCCGAAAAAGACGTGAATCAGCGCCTTCGATTGATCGGAGAACAAACACTTGACGAAAAGTTCTTTCTCCTTCTCACAGCCCTGGTCGAACGGCAGTTTCGTTGCGGCTTCCACGGCGTCAATCGCGGCGAGCGGTGCGATCAGCCCGCGCTGTTTCGTGCGCGCCATTTCGCGAGCAGCCGCGAATATCGGCGCATTCTGTTCCGCCGTACCGAGCTTTTCGTTGCGCTCGCGGGTTTTCCGCGCAGGCTTGCCTGCGATTTCCCGCGCGAATTCAAGAGCACCGGCGAGTAAGTCGCCTTCAATCAGGCGATCGACGATTCCGAATTTCAAAGCGTCCGGGGCTTTGACGGGTTTGCCGTCCACGCACATCTCAACTGCTTTTGCGACGCCCGCAAGCCGCGGCAAACGCTGCGTGCCGCCGGCTCCTGGAATGATGCCGAGCTTTACTTCCGGCTGGCCGACTTGCGCATCGGGCGCGGCAACACGGTAGTGACCGGACATCGCGAGTTCGAGTCCGCCGCCAAACGCAGTCCCGTGAATCGCAATCACGACAGGCTTGCCGCAATCTTCAATCTGCAGGAGAAGCGGAAGCAGCCCGGCGCCGCGCTCGCTTTTGCCGGAAGTCATCTTGCCGAATTCTTTGATATCTGCGCCAGCTACGAACGTGCGGCCGCCACCGATCAGAACAGCCGCCTTCACAGCGGGATCTTTGACCAACTGTGCAATGGCTTCGCCGATGCCTTCCGGCACGCCGGGACTCAACGCATTCACCGGAGGATTGTTAATCGTGATGATGGCAATGTCGCCGTTCTTTGTGACTTGAACCAGGTCGCTCATTTGGGTCGCTCTCTCTCAGTCGAAGTCGTTACGCGCTTTTCGCAAGCGTCTCGCCGGCGTCGATAACGAGCCGTGCGATACGCTCGCGATGAAATGTGGAATCGCCGAACGCCGTCTCTGAATATTTCGCCCGGCGATAGTACAGGTGCACGTCATTCTCCCAGGTGAATCCCATGCCGCCGTGCACTTGAATCCCGCGATTGCCGACGTTGCGGGCGGCATCGCTGGCGTACATTTTCGCAATCGAGACGGCGACGGAAGCGTCCGGCGCATTCTCTTCGAGCGCCCACGCCGCGTAATAAGCGGCCGAACGCGAACTTTCCGTCTCGAGGTACATATCCGCACACTGGTGCTGCACCGCCTGAAACATGCCGATGGGCTTGCCGAACTGCTTTCGCATCTTGGCATACTCGACAGTGATGTCGAGAGTTCGCTGCATCCCGCCCACCATTTCAGCCACGAGCGCGGTCGTGGCGATGTCAAAAGCTTTCGCCACGGCACCTGTATCACCGATTCTATCCGCGGGCGTGTTTTGAAATTCCACGCGATAGAGTTTGCGCGTGAGGTCCATTCCGCTCATGGGCGTGATTTTTAGGCCGGCTGCTTTCGCTGCGGCCACGTACACTCCATTTCGCGCGACCACAATGATGAAATCAGCCACCGCAGCATCCGGGACAAATAGTTTTTCACCCGTGAGGCTGCCACCGGCCGAGGCAGCGAAATGAATATCCGTGAGGTTCCAACTTGCATTCGACTCGAGAACCGCCGCGGTGGCCCGCGCATCTCCGGCGCAGATGGGCGCGAGATACTTTTTCTTCAGTTCGGGACTCGCAATCGAGTCGATCATGGCGCCGGCCAGCGCGACTGTCGAAAACAGAGGCCCCGGCAAAAGCGCCCGCCCAGCCTCTTCCATTAGCAGCGCGAGTTCCACTTTTCCGAGGCCCACGCCGCCAAACTCTTCGGGAAAAATAATCCCGGTGTACCCCTGCTCGGCCATGTTGCGCCAGAGTTTTTCGTCAAACGCGGTGTCGGTCTCCATCAGGCGCCGCACCTCTTCCATCGGACACTCGCCGCCGAAAAACTTCCGAGCGTTATCCTTCAGCATCTGCTGGCTTTCGCTCAGTCCGAATTGCATCGCGTCTCCTAGTAGCTTCTGGGCAAGCCGAGAACGAAATGACCGATGATGTTGCGCTGCACTTCCGAAGTGCCCGCTTCGATTGTGTTGCCGCGCGTTCGTAGATAGCCGTACGACCAGATGCCGTTGTCCACGGCAAACTTGTCGCCGGCAAGTAGCTGGCCGTATGCGCCGAACATCTCCTGCGCGATCTGCTGGACGCGCTGGTTCAGCTCACTCCAGAAAATCTTCTGAATCGAGCCTTCCGGGCCGGGAACACCGGTCGCCGTAATCCGGCTGAACGCGCGCAGCTGATTCCAGCGCATGATCTCGATCTCGGCGTAACATTGAGCGAGTTTCTGGCGAGTGAGCGCGTCCTTTGCGGCGGGAAGCCCGTTTTTATGAAATGTGTGCGAAAGCTCGATCAGGCGGTTGATATTACGTTTGAATAGCAAGTGAAGCCGCGCGCCATAGGAGCCGCGCTCGTACATGAGCGTGCTGACGGCCACGTTCCACCCGTCGTTAACTTTGCCGAGAATGTTTTTCGCGGGCACCCGCACATCGCGAAAGAAAATCTCATTGAATTCGCTTTCGCCTGTCATCTGCCGCAGCGGGCGAACTTCCACGCCGGGCGATTTCATGTCGATCAACAGCACGGACAGGCCCTTGTGCTTGGCCACGGTGGGATCCGTTCTCACGACCAATTCGCACCAGCTCCCGATCCAGCCGTAACTCGTCCATACCTTTTGCCCGTTGACGATGTAGTGATCGCCCTCCAGGCGCGCTTCCGTTTGCAAACTCGCAAGATCGGAACCCGCATTCGGCTCCGAAAATCCCTGGCACCAGATTTCCTCGGCGCTCAGGATCTTCGGAATGAACCGTGCCTTTTGCTCCTCCGTACCGTAGGCGATGATCGTTGGGCCGATCAACCCAAGTCCCAGAGAATTTGCCATGGGTGGCGCTTCCACGCGCGCCATCTCTTCCCAGAAGATGGATTGCTCCATCAGAGTCGCGCTGCGGCCGCCGTACTCTTTCGGCCATGAGACGGCCGCCCACCCGCCTTCGTACAATTTGCGCTGCCACGCGCGAAGATAAGAAAACGATTCTTCGAGCGGCTTCTCTCTCCATTCGTTCCAGTCTTTCGGAACGTTGGATTCGAGCCACGCTCGCAGCTCATCCCGAAATTGCTTTTCTGCGGCAGTAAGGTTCAGGTCCATGTAGCGGTCCTTTCGTTGCGAAAGCGGCGCAATCCCGCTCCGCGCGCGGGGATACTCTCAGCGCGATTAGCTCGAAACTTTACGTTCGTCTGCGGCAAATTGCGGGCGAATCGTCTCGCGTCCCTGCCAGTATTTCTTGCGCAGCTCTTTTTTCAGGATCTTCCCGGTGCCGGTCTTTGGAAGTGATTCCAGGAACTCAACGGTCCGTGGCGCCTTGTAGTGGGCCACACGCGCGCGGCAGAATTCGAGCAACTCCGCCTCCGTAGCTTCCAGTCCAGGCTTCAACACCACCAGCGCCTTGGGAACTTCTCCCCACCTCTCATCCGGAACGGGCACCACAGCAATTTCGTAAACGGAAGGATGCGCCAGCAGGGCCTTCTCGATTTCGAGCGAAGAAATATTTTCGCCGCCGCTGACGATGATGTCCTTCTTCCGGTCAACGATCAGGATGTAGCCCTCTTCGTTGATCGTCGCCATGTCGCCGGTGTGGAACCACCCGCCGCGCAACGCTTCTCGGGTAGCTTCCGGGTCGCCCCAGTAGCCTTTCATCACTCCGTCGGTGCGCGCAACGATCTCGCCAATCGCCACGCCGTCGTGAGCCACGTCCACGTCGTTCGCGTCAACGATCCGCAGTTCCATCGCCGGAGCCGCATAACCCGTCATCGCCTGGCCTGCGTAGCGCTGGTCGCCTTCCCATCGAAGCCACGGCTTCATGGGAGAGATGGAAAGCATCGGAGAAGTTTCGGTAAGTCCGTAGCCCGAAAAACAGGTGCAGCCCAGCACTTGTTCCACTTCGCGCACCAGCGTCGGCGAAGACGCCGCCCCGCCGATCACCACTCGATTGAGCGTGGACAAATTGTATTTCGACCGCTCCGGGCAATTCACAAGCGCGGTCGCCATCGTGGGAACGAGGCTGCACGACTGCACTTTCTCATCCTGGATGAGCCGAAACACCTCTCGCGTCTCAAAGCGCTGAACCATCACGTGCGTGCCGCCTTGCAGCGTGAGCGAGTGTGCGACGCCCCATCCATTCGCGTGAAAAAGAGGAATGGTGTGAAGCTCAACGCTGTTGAGCCGGGTGTCAAAGGCCAGCGCGACGCACATGGCGTGGAGATATACGTTTCTGTGCGTGAGCATCACGCCCTTCGGATTGGCACTCGTGCCGCTCGTGTAAAAAAGTTCGGCGACGGAATCCTCGTCCACTTTCATGAAGTCCGAGCGGACTGGCTTTGCGCCCGCCAGAATCTCCTCGTAATTGTTTTTTGCGAGCCACTCGGCCTGCGGCACGCCCTCGAGAAGAATGAAATCCTCGATTCCCGGCGTGTCCTTCCGAAAAGCATCGACCAGATCCAGAAACTCCTTGCCGACAAAAAGTATCTTCACGCCTGCATCCCGCAAGATGAACGCGAGCTCGTGCGGTGCCAGGCGAATATTCAGCGGCAGGAGCACGGCGCCCGCCTCGAGCACTCCGTAATACGCCTCGATCAAGCGGTGGCAATTCAAGCTGAGAAATGCAACGCGATCACCCGGCGCCACTCCCAGACTCTGCAAGCCGCCCGCCAGGCGGCGCGCCCGGTCCGCAAACTGCGCGTACGTGAGCCGGACGTTTCCGCAAACGACTCCGGTCTTGTTCGGGAATTGTTGCTCGGCATAACGCAAAAAACGTATCGGGGTTAGGGGAATATTCATCGTTCGCTCGTTCGTTAGCCCATTCCTGGAATGGTTCGGCCGCTACGCCGTCTGCCCGCCGTCAACCACCACCACGGTTCCTGTCACATAATCCGACGCCGCGGAGCTCAGAAAAATTGCGGCTCCCTTCAAATCATCGCTGCCGCCGAAGCGACCGAGCGGAATTCGCTCGAGGAAATAATCCTTGTTTCGCTCGATCACCACTTGCGACATATTTGTCGGGAACCAGCCCGGCGCAATCGCGTTTACCTGAATATTGTGAACTCCCCATTTGCACGCAAGATCTTTCGTGAACGCGATCACCCCGCCTTTGCTCGCGTGATATCCAATCGCTTGAAATTGCGGCGGTGCGCCGTGAATCCCCGCCACCGACGCGATGTTGATGATCTTCCCTTTCCGCTGCGCCACCATTGCCTTTCCCGCAGCTTGCGAAAAGAGAAACGTGCCGGTCAGATTGGTCTCGATCACCTTGTTCCAGTGTTCGAGGCGCATCTCCTCCACCGGCGCTCCCCACGACGTGCCGGCGTTGTTGATCAGCACGTCGATGCGTCCAAACTCGGCTAGCGTTCCGTCGATTACTTCCTGAATGCTCGCCGGATTCTTCACGTCGCAACCGAAGGCCAGCGTCTTGACGCCCAATCGTTGCAGCTCCTCAGCGGCTTCGATGCAGCGCTCTTTTTTTCGCGCACACAGGACGACGTTTGCGCCCATCTCCGCCAGGCCTTCCGCCATTTGGCGGCCTAGCCCGATCGAACCGCCGGTGATGATTGCGACGCGCCCGGTCAAATCAAAGAGTTGCTTGGCATTCATTCAGGGACCCTGGATCTTGCTAGCCGCCGTTCGTATGGTGCACTCAAGCGTCGCTTTTGAAGTGGCGCTTGTCCGATCAAGCCTGCGGAAACCAAACACAAAGCGACGCCCGCCTTTCAGCGGGCGCCGCTTTCATTCGCAATCTTAATCCCGGTGAATTCCGAAGTCGATTCGACTAAATCGGAACCCCGCCGTCCGCCCGAGCCGCGCGTTTTCAATGCGGTTGCAGCAGCGCAAAACCGAAGCCCAGACCGCAACCGAGGCCCCCATTGCCGTGGGGTTCGCACAGCGCCGTGAAGGAATCATACGGACGCGGGTACAGGCCGGGGAAAGTGTCAACGAAAGCCGGCGCCACGGGAACAATTGCGTTTCCACTGGGGAAGATATTGAAGTTTGGCCCGAGCGCGACCGCTTCGCCGTTGAGCACGTTAGCCTCTACGGTCGGCCATCGACCCGTCTCGACTCTATCCAAGAGAGTCTCGGCGGCTGCAATCGTCTCCGCCGGCGTGAATGCGCAATGCCCGGCGCGGGAGACAAACGTTTGCCGCAGCAACCGGCTATTGCCCTTCAACGCGACGATATTTCTGTACGCGGTTTCATTCTCGTCGACCACCAGCCCGTCGCCCGTGGTGTGCATCGTGAGAATCGGAATGTTGATGTTGCCATTGAAAATGATGAACTGCTTCAGGTAGTCAACCGAAGCGGGATTCGCCCTGATGCGGGCGGTGCGATTCAGCGTTTCGAGGTCCGCTTCCAGGCTAAGCCCCGCTGTCTGATAGAGCGACCACACTTCGAGAAGATTGGCCGACTTCAGAAGCTGCAGCCGGTAATCCACGTCCGTGTTCCAGGAGACATTGCCGCCAGCACGCGCTTCGAGCTCAGCTCGGAGAGCGAAGACGAACGGGAAATCCACTTGCTCGTCCCACAGGATCTGGTTGGCTAGCTGGCCCGCGAAATCGTTCGGAGCGGGCTCGGGCGAAAGCGGCGTAAACCATCCCGGAGTATCGCCCAGCGCGGAAGCGAGCGCGATTCGTGCGCGACCCTGGGGCGTTAATGCCGCCGCGCCGAGGATTTCTTCTGCGAGCGTCAAATTCGCCGTCGGGTTCGTGATGTTCACCAATTGCAGGGCGCTGGTCGGAGCGAGCAAAGTCTTGAAGGCAAATTCCGCGTCGAGCGCCGTGTTCCACGTGCCCACTCCGCCCGCGAGCACTCCGCACATTGGTTGCGCGCCCACAAACCGCCGGGGATTATTTTGGACCAGGCCTGCGGTAATGATGCCGCCCAAAGAGTGTCCCCACGCAATCGTGGCAGCGGGCGCGGGAAATTCAGTATTGAAAAGGTCGAGAACCGCGATCTGATCCGTCAACGCTTCCTGAATCGCCCAACCGGTGTGAGCGTAGGAGGAACCGGCGAGAGCAAATCCATTCAGCAACAGGAACGCGCCAGTGGCCGCGTCGCCGACGTCCGTCGCCGGATTCGCGCTCCCGGGCGTCACGTAGCCGTGGCTATACAGAAACAGAGTGCCATTCCAGTTCGCCGGAACTTCGATTAAATAAGTAGCGCCGTCCTGGAGCATGCCCGCTTTGCAGGTCTCACCTGGGAAATTCGCGCACGAGGTACCCTGAGCATTCGCGTTACCCGCCACCGAAAGCGCCAGAATCGCAGCAACCGCAACAACTAGAAACGCCTGCTTGATTGCTTGCAACATGCGACAGTCCTCCCATATTAAATATTCGGAATAGGTCGCCCTCAGCGACCGATGTCTTCCGCTCCACCCAGATGTCGCGCCGGCGGCGCAAGCGACCGCCGCCGGCGATCAATCATTTCCAGTCTAGAAGGTGAATCTCGCGCCCAGCTGAATCTGCCGCTTCGGGAATGCGGAGGTAAATCCGAGTGGAGTACTCGGCGACAAATCGGCGCTGCCATGTACGTTGAACGTAGTGAATCCCGGCTGGAAACCAAACAGCGGGCTCACCACGTTGTTCACGCTGGCATAATTCGTGTGGTTGGCGATGTTAAATCCTTCGGCTGTAAGTTGCAGCGTTCCGTGTTCGCCGAGCTGGTGCGACCAGCTCAAGCGCATGTCGAAATCCACGTAGTTGGGGCCGAGACCGGTGTCGCGATTGGCGCCGATGGGCCGCTCATTCGTAATGTGATTGTTTCCGTTCACCTCTCCACCAGCGTTGAGGTTGAACGGATGTCCGCTGTGGTATTGGAAAACGGGAGACAACTGAAATCCCTTCAGGGCGGCCTGTTGCCACGGGCTGTTCAACACCGCCGCGATCACTACCTTGTGCCGCTCGTCAAACGGCGAGAGAGCGCGGTCCAGCCTCAAGTCCGTCGGATCCTGCGGACCAAAGTCTGTATTGAAATCCGTTCCGGTGTCGAAGGCTTTGCTGTACGTATAGTTTCCAAAGAGCGAGAAGTTATGGCTCAAGCGCTTCGTCACTTGCAGAATCCCGCCTTCGTACAGCCCGGATGACGCAGCGGTGTATTGGTTGTTCTGAATGATCAGCGGGTTCACGAAGCACTCAAACGGATTCGGCTCGCACGGCAATCCTTCGGTTCCGCCGAGCGGGTCTGTGGCCGGGTTCGTATTCCAGTTGCGATAGGAAACCGTCTGTCCGTTCGCCAGTGTCACAGTGCTCATCGGCGTTGACGGAAGCAGGTTCGTATCGATCGCGACCGGTAGATGCACCGTGTGCGAATAGATGAAACTCGCAGAAACGGAAAGCCCCGGCAGAATTTCGCGCTCAATTCCGAGGGATGCTTGTTGCGAGTACGGAGCCCTGTAATTGGGCGGGTTGCTGAACGCCACCACCAGCGGAGACAGAGTGCCGGTGTTCGTCGGAATGATGCCCGATCCCAAACCAAACGGGCCGTCCGGAAACACGCCGCCGGCTGACATGGGTCCGAGCGATTGCGGCGTGATGCAGGCGTTCTGCCCCGGATTCGGAGTCGTGCATTGAATGAGTCCGGCACCGAACAGCGTCTGGAACACCTGGTCGGCGGTTGCAATCGGAAGGCCGGTCGGAGTGAGTGGGTCTACGTAAATAGAGATGTACCGGTTGCAAGGACTCGTGCCTGTCCCGGGAATAATCGGAGGCGCCCCGGGAAAGCCGACGCCGCAAGTTCCGACCAGGTTGTTCACCTGATCGGGAACCTGCTGTTTGTTGTGCTGGTTCTCGACCGTGCTGCGATTCTTGTTTAGAACACCAAGGCTCAGGTCCACTCCGGGAATCTGCGCGTCGATGTTTCCGTAAAAGATGCCGTAGCCGCCGCGAATCACCGTCTTGTGATCGTTGAACGGATCCCACGCGAACGAAACGCGTGGCGCAAAATCCTTATAAAACGTATTCAATGGCAGATACTGCGAATCGATTTCGTAGCGCAATCCAAAGTTCAGCGTCAGGTTGGGCTTTATCTGCCACGAATCCTGCACATAGAGCCCCGTCAGCGGACGCGTGTAGGCGGGATAATTCGGGTTGCCGAAACCCTGCTGGTACACCTGCGGCAATCCGAACGAGGCAGATTGCAGCGAATTGATTTCGACGTTATCCAGTTGCGGGCTGATGAGCCCTCCCGGCAACGACCCGAATACAAACCGGCCGGGCAGGAACGTGTGGGATTCCGTGTGATTGCCGCGAAGCAACACATTGGCGCCGAACTTGACCGTGTGGCGGCCATGAATCGTTGTGAAATTGTCCGCAAATTCCGTGCGCCGCAGGATCGTCAAACTGGGGAGGAAAATGTTGGTGCCCAGATTGTTTATGAAACCCGGAATCTGCAGCCCCACTTGTCCCGGCTCGTTGGGGATCACATTGAAGTGGTTATAGTCAAATTGAATCCGAAGTTCATTCTGGTTAAGCGGATTAAAGATGTGATACCAGGCTCCCTGAATGTCGTCGTCGTAGTTGTGAATCGAACTGCCGGCGGAGAAACCCGTCAACGATTGCACGTCGGGGTTTTCTTCCAGATCGTATCCGTAGCGATACGTCAGCGTCACAGAATTCGCTGTCGTCGAACCGGTGATCGAGGCGTCCGGAAAACAAGTACTCCCGGGTGTTGTAATTAAAAAGTCCGCCGTTATTTTCAAACTGGTCAACGAGGTATCCGTTCAATGCGGCTTGCCCCGCACTCAGCCCGGTCAGCGAGCTCACCGTCAATGCGCTCGTGAGTGCCCCGGCACACTGAGCGGAAGGAAGTATGACGCCCGTGAAGCAAGTGACCGGCGTAACTCCTCCAGCCGCCAGTGTGTTGATCACATCTTGTTGCGGCGCTGTGGGCCGAAGAATGTTCGTATCCGTCAGCAACGGAACCGCATTCTGCGAATCCTGCCGCAATCCCTCAAATGCAAGGAACAGGAACGTCTTATCCTTCTGGATCGGGAAAGCCGACCGAACCTCCGAACTGATACCGGCCGAGCGAATTCTTCACTGGTGACCCCGTCGTGTCGGGCGCCTCAGGATCGAAAACCTCCCCTGGTTGCAACGCCTGGCTGAAGGCAAACGGATCGCGAGCGTCCAGGGCATCATTGCGAAAATACCCGAACACGCTGCCGTGTACGTTGTTGCTTCCCGATTTCGTCACAATGTTGATGGCCGCGCCGCTCGCTCCACCCAGGTCGGCGGGATAGTTGCTGCGGTTTACTTGAAACTCCTGCACCGCGTCCTGGCTCACGGTGAGGCGCACGCCTCCGGAGTCCGTACCCGTTTCGCCGCCGTCCACCGTCACGTTGTTGCCGCGCCCGTTGCTGCCGTAGAACGAAAGTCCGCTTTGCGGCGTCTGCTTCACGCGGAAATCCTGGTCATCGGCGATACGCGTCGAATCGGAAACGCCCGGCAACAGCAACGTAAAATTCAGGTAGTCGCGCCGGTTGATCGGCAGGTCTTCAATATAATTCTGGGTGATCGTATTCCCTTCGCTGCCTCGTTCTGTCTCGACGATGGGCGGCTGAGCGCTCACTTCAATCATGGCTTTGGAAGTGGCAAGCGAAAGGTGGAAATCAACCACGGTGATGCTGCCTACGTTGACCACCAGGCCTTTCTGCAGCACCGCCTCGAATCCGGGAGCTCGCGCCGTAACGTCGTACGTTGTGGGAGGCAGGCCCGTCAACCTGTATAAGCCGTTCGTGTCCGTTTCGGTAGAATGCAAAATTCCCCGGTCAGCTTCTGTGGCCACCACGAGTGCCTTCGGTACCACGGCGCCGGTCGGATCCACCACCGTTCCGTTGATCGTTCCCGATGATCCCACCCCTTGCGCTCGCGCCGGAGGAGCCGCCGCCAGCACGCACACGAGACACGCAATCAAACCGGCCAGAAAAGCTGACTTCATAAAGCCTCCTCGTAAGGACAAGGCATCCCTCAGATGCCAGTGAAGTCGATCTACGACGTCCGTGCTTCTACCGAGCCGAGTTCGTTCTACGTCCCATCCACCCATCCAAAATTATGATAGGGAATATTACATTTTAGTGACTAACGTCAAGCCGAATTACGCGGGGATGCAAGATTTCTGCGGTGGACCGCGACGCGGTTCTCCGGGCGGCTCAGCCCGGCGTCGGCAGGGGCTTAGCTCGGGAAGGTCAAGACGATTCGGCCCGCCACGCGCCCTTCTCGCAAGAGCTGTAGCGCGTCGTTGGCGAATTCGAGCGGGTGCGAAGTGACATCGCAGCGAATCTTGCCCGCTGCTGCCATGGCCAGGACTCCGCGCACGTCCTTGCGCGTGCCCACGGCGGAAGCCTTGATCCGAACTTCGCCGGCCGCCATCAAAATCGGCGGAAAGCAGATATTTTCGGCGGGCAATCCCACAACGAGTAGCGTCCCCGTGGGACGCAGGCTGGCGAACGCCGTGTCGTAGGCGCTTTTCGCGGCCGAACAAACCAGCGCCACGTGCGCTCCACCGGAGCTTCGCAGTTCTTTCGGTGCATTGTCCGTGGCGGAATTCACGGTTCTCGCTGCTCCGAGCGACTTCGCGCGGAGCAGCTTTTCGTCCGAGATATCCACTGCCGTCACTTCGGCGCCGAACTCCCGCCCCATTTGCAGCGCGAGATGTCCCAATCCGCCCAATCCAAATATTGCCAGGCGCTGGCCGCGCGCGAGTCTCGCTTGTTCGAGCGCGCGATACACTGTGACCCCGGCGCAAAAAAGCGGCGCCGCTTCGAGCGACGAAAGACCAGCCGGGATTTTTATCGCGTGGCTTGCGGGGGCTTTCACGAATTCCGCATAGCCGCCATCCACCGTCACTCCCGTAATTTTCTGCTTGATGCAGAGATTTTCGTTTCCTTCTCTGCAGAACTCGCACTCGCCGCACGTCCAGTAAATCCAGGGCACGCCGACTCGCTCACCCAGTTCCAGTTCTCGAACCGCGGCGCCCTTTTCGGCTACGCGTCCCGCGATTTCATGTCCGAGAATCAGCGGGTGCTTGACGATCTTCGCAAATTGCGGCCAATCGCCATCGGCAACATGCAAATCAGAGTGGCAAACACCGCACGCCTCCACCTGGATCAGAACTTCGTCCGCGCCGGGCTTGGGGCGTTCGACGTTTTCGATTTTGAGGGATTGCTTGAAGTCGTGAAGGACGGCGGCTCGCATTCGCATCCGTTGGTTCGAGATTGTTGGCTGGTGGTCGTTGAATGGCAGACGCTGACTGGCAATCGGCGATTCAAAATCGTCGGCCGGCGATCCCGCGAGTCTTACGGCCGCACGCCGCGCAAAAAGAAATCCACGGCGTTGCGCACGCGCCCAATCAATTTATCGGGGCCCGGCAAATCCACGACCCAATTACGAACCACCGTGTTGTAAAGCGCTTCCATGAACTCGGCCAGATGAACCACCGGGAACTCGCGCGTGATTTCTCCGCGCTTCTGTCCCTGCTCGAGAATTTCCTGCAGCAGGCTGGCGGCGATTTTTTCCTGCCCACGCATCTGAGGTGACCGCACCGGGTCCATCGCTCCCGATAGCACGACCGCGTGCCACAGCCAGCGGTTCGCTTCCACCTCGCGCGCAAATTCCTGATAGAGCCGGCGCAAGCGGTCCGTCGTGCTCGCGTCGGTAGAAAGCTCCAGCTTCAATTTTTCGGTAATGCAGGAATATCCGCGGTTTCCCACTTCGTACAGGACGGCATCTTTCGTCGGGAAATAGCGGAAGAACGTGGGCTGGCTGATCTCGAGAACCTGCACGATATCTTCGACGCGCGTGTCTTCGTAGCCGCGCGCACGGAAAAGCCGCAGAGCGGTTTCGATGATTTCCTGGCGCAAGCGCGCCTTCTTGCGTTCGCGAAGCCCCGGCTCGGCTTCCGCACCGAGCGCCTGTCCACGGTGAGCCGCTCTCTTGTTGAGCCGCTGAACTCTTCCCGCGCTCCGGATGGCAGCTGGGGATTCGCCTCGAACTTTGGCGTTCGCCATAATTTTCGTTTCTCCGTTTGGCCGGCTGATTTCGCTTTTCATCCTGCGGCGCAATCGAAAGTGAGAGTCACCATAACATAATAGCGACTTAACTTTGAACAGGCGATCGAGGGAACCTCGCTCGCTGCGCGCCGCCTATTTGCCGAGGCGCGCGGTTTCCCAGGCGGCAAGGCCGCCGGCGATTTCGGCGACCGACTGGAAACCATGGCGTTTCAGCAGGCTCGCTGCGATGGAAGAGCGATAGCCGCCCGCGCAGTAGACGAGGAGCGAACGGTCTTTCGGCAGCGCGCCAGAATTTTCGACGAGATGATTGAGCGGAAAGCTGAGGCTGCCGGGAATCTGCTTCTGCTCGCGTTCTCGGGGGGCGCGAACGTCGATCACGACGGGCGGCTCAGCGGACGCAAGCAATTCTACGGCGAACGGGGCACTTACACGCTCGGTGAAGGCGATTCGTTCGGGCCGGGCCTCGAGGCTCTGCAAGCCGCCTTGCAAATATCCTGCGACGTGATCGAAACCGATGCGGCCGAGGCGCAGCGCGGATTCATTTTCGCGGCCGGGCGACGCAACGATCACGATCGGATGCGTGCGATCGAGGATCGTGCCGGCCCAGGTGGCGTACTGTCCGCTTAGGCCGATGTTGATGCTGCCGGATAGATGCGCCGCGCCGAATTCTTCCGGATCGCGCGTATCGAGGATTTGCGCGCCATCGGCCTGGAGCTGTAGGACCGCGTCGAGCGGGAGTGGCTTCAACCCGCGCTCGAGCGATTCGTCGAGAGTGGAACGCTCCTTGCTGTTCAGCACCGCGTCGTAAACGAAATACGGCGGTGCTTCGGGCTGGTCGGCGGTGACCAGGTCGATGAAGGCTTTCTCGCTCATCGGCTGCAGAGCATAATTCAGGCGGCGCTGGTCGCCGATCGTCGAGACGGTTTCCTTGCTGATGGCTTTGCCGCAGAGCGAGCCGGCGCCGTGAGCCGGATAAACGAGGCTGGCATCCGGCAGCGGCAATAGTTTCGATTGCAGCGAGTGATAGAGCAAGGCGCCGAGGTCCGCAGCGGACCACCCGAGCGCGGCCCGGAGATCGGGGCGGCCGACGTCGCCGATGAACAGGGTGTCGCCGGTGAGCACTGCGTAGGGTTCGACGGCGGTTCGTGCGAGATCGTAGACCAGAATCGAGATGGATTCGGGCGTATGCCCCGGCGTTTCGAGAGCTTTCAATCGAACACGGCCAAACTCGATGGTGCTACCCTCGGCGAGCGGCGTGAAACGATATTCGGCTTTTGCCTTCGCACCGAGATAAATGGTTGCGCCGGCACGATCGCGCAATTCCAGATGGCCCGCGATAAAATCGGCGTGGAGATGGGTGAGAATAACGTGTTTGATTTGGAGTGTATGTTCGGCCGCGAAGTCGAGATAGAGCTGGACGTCGCGCTGCGGATCCACGACTGCGGCGGTGCCGGTTTGCTCGTCACCAATCAAGTAGGAAGCGTGAGCGAGGCAATTGAGATAGAACTGCTTGAGGATCATGAGTAGCCTGAAGTAATCGGAACGCGTCGAATCGTATGACGCTCGTGGGCTAGAGTCAATGTCCCTGCGGAGCCGGTGCTGCCGAGAAATTGAATCCGCAGGCGGGTGCAGGCATCCGATGGGTGCGCTATTGGGGCGATTGGCGGCGATTCGTTCGTCGCGGAAATTCGAGGGGAATGGATGACGATGCGAAGTCTCAAAGCGATCTTTCTAGTGGGATTTTTTGTGCTGGGATTTCTGACGCCGGCTTCTGCTTTTGGATGTTTTGCGCAGGATGTGAAGACGCTTCCTGTTCCCGACGAGCGCTACAAAGTGGACATTTTACTGGTGGTGGCGCATCCCGATGACGAAGCGGCGGCGACTTCTTATCTGGCGCGGGCGCTGGATGAAGGTAAGCGCGTGGGAGTGGTGTACGGAACGCGCGGGAGCAGCGGCGCGAACGATACCGGCACGGAACAGGCGGCGGCGCTAGGCGCGATTCGCGAGATTGAAGCGCGGAGAGCGCTTGCGACGCTGGGGATCCGGAATGTGTGGTTCGTGGGCGGGCGCGATACGGCGTCGCAGGACGTGCTTGCATCGCTGGCGAGCTGGGGCCACGGACCGATACTTGCGGAGCTGGTTCGAATCGTGCGCCTGACGCGGCCGGAAGTGATTCTGACTTTCTTGCCGGGGACTTTCATCGGCGAAGACCACGGCGATCACCAGGCGGCAGGCGTGCTGGCCACAGAAGCGTTTGATCTGGCCGGCGATCCCGTGGCGTTTCCCGAACAGGTAACCGGGCCGATGCGGCGGCTCGAGCCATTCTTCGACAACCTGCGCCCGTGGCAAACGAAGAAAATTTACTATTTCCCCGATGCGACGCGGGAAGACATTTTCAAAGCGAAGGGCCCGACGATTGAGGTGACCGGAATTTCGAAATCGACGAATCTGCCCTACTGGCGGATGGCGGTCGATTCGTTTCGCTCCCATGAGACCCAGGCAAAAGCTTACATCGATTCTTTTTCGAAATTGAGTGAAGAGGAGATTACGAAGAAAGGCGCTTCGGACGGCTGGTCGCAGCCGCAGGAATACGTTCTGGGCAAGTCGCTCGTGGGCGGAAGCGTGACAGGAGATATTTTCGAAGGAATTACGCCGGGAGCGATCGCTTTCGCGCGGGTGGCGGTTCCCGCGGAGCCGGCGCGGACTGATCTATCGGTGGAGCTTGCGGGGACCTGGGATTTTTACGCGAAGTTCCGGCGCGCTCACGGGCTCGAACAGCTTCCGCATCCCGAGCCGCCGGAGATTGCTTTGCAGGCGGGAGGCACGCTCGTGATTCCGCTGTGGCTGCGGAATGAGACTGAATCGGCGCAGGAGATCAAGCTGGCGGTGGATTTGCCGGCGGGGTGGAAGGTCGAGAGCGGCGCGGGAAATTTTCGGGTTGCGGCAAAACAGGTGGCTGCGGCGCGGATCGAAGTCAGTCTTCCCGCACTTCCACCTGCCGACGCGAACGCGAAAAAGGTGGACGCACAGGAGGTTACGGTCCGCGGCGAGGCGGGCGGGAAGCCGATCGGGACCGTGAAGCTGCGCGTGGAGTTGCGAAAGAAGGCGCTGCCGCAGTAAGGCCGCGACGCCTTTCGCGTACGAAGCGCCGAGTGTGAGACTATGGTGGCGCTGGCGAGGGTGGCAGATAGATTTGAATTTGCTTTGAGAGGATTGCGCGCGTGGCCGAGAAGATGGTGATGGTGGGAGTGCTGCCGGAAGTGATCGTGCTGGACGCGGGCGACCAAGCCGTGTGGTATTCGAACGCCGGGAACATGAAGATTGAATTTGATTCGCAGCGCTGCCCGTTTTCATCGAACGTGTTTCAGGCACCGCCCGGGATACGCCTCTTGAGTGGGCCAACGCGTCCGGGAGTGAATCCCGGGTCTTACCGTTACAAGCTTTCCCTCAATGATGTGATCGTGGCGCACGGAGAAATCCTGCTGCGAGAGAAGTAGAGCAAAGTCCCGCCTCAGTCCGTCGAATAATCAAAAGCCAAATAGGGAGAAATACCGCGCCTGGGTAAGGTGGCCTAGGGAAGGTGAATGTGTGCCACGTGAAACACGATCACCCCGAGGATGAGGGCGACCAATAGCGCGAGGAGCAGGTATTCGCCGGGGTCGGGCCTTTCCGACCTCGCGAGGTTCGCGGACGCCTCGGATGAATTGCGACTTGTTTTCGGCACTGGTTGCGATTCCTTAGCAAATCTCTGCCGCGGGATTTCGACCGGGGCTAAAGACAGCTCAAGCATCTGCGCGGGCTGGGGGCGGGCGCATTTTTGCTACGAGCGAGACGAACGCTGGGGGAATACTTCTCGCCGGTCAACTTCGGAAAACGGAGCAGATTACCTCCGCAGTTCCACTATCCGCTTATCCGTCAAAACAAGATATAGGGGAATCCCTGAAAACGCCGGGGTGGGATGCGGTAGCGGCGTTTTGGACTATTGCGGATCGCAACTGCGGAGGAGAGCGGTTACGGCTTGGCGCAGGCTCGCGATGGTGAAGGGTTTGGGCAAAACGGGAACGGCAGCCAAGTCGAACGAGTATTTTTCGGCGTCGGCCAGATTTCCGGTCATCAGCAGAAAGCGCGGCGCGAGCTTCGGATAGTTTTCGCGGATGAACCGAAATACTTCGGCGCCGTTTTTTCCGGGCATTTTGAGATCGGAGATGACCAGGTCGAACTGTCCGGCCGCGAGAGCCGCTTCGACGCCGGACGAACTGCTGAGCAAAGTGGTGCGGCCATTGAGAGGCTCGAGCGCCACGCTGACCAATTCGAGGATCGATTCTTCGTCGTCGATGACAAGGGCGTGGAACGCGGGTTCGGGCTTGGCGCTTGTCTCTTTCGGAGCAGGCGCTGAATCGGGCAACGGAGCAGTTTCGGCTTCGCGAATGACAGCCTCGGGTGTCTCGTCCGGCGGCGCGGGAATCCCGTCAGCGACGGAAGCGAGGGGAATCTCGACGCGAATCGTGGTGCCCTCGCCGACAGTGCTCTCGACGAAGATTGTGCCCTGATGCTGCTGGACGATGCCGTAGGAAATACTAAGACCCAGACCAGTGCCCTGGCCGGTGAGCTTCGTGGTGAAAAAAGGATCGAACATGTGGTCGCGGACTTCGGGCGCCATGCCGCAACCGTTGTCGCGCACTGAAAAAAAGCCGCAGCCGCGTTCGCTGCCGCAGGCTATCCAGATCTCGCCGCGTTCGCGGGAACTTTTGATGGCGTGCTCCGAGTTCAACGCCAAATTGAGAATCACTTGCGTGAGCTGTTCGGGATCGGCGAGAACCCCCACGGGTTCTTCGGCGGCAGTGACGTGGAGAAAAATATTATTGACGCGCAGCTGGTAAGCATGAAGGTCGGTGAGGCGAGCGAGGACGGTGCGAAGGTCGATTCGCTCCGTGCGGTGCGGAGCTTTGTGGGCGAATGCGGTGAGATTCGAGACGAGATGGCGCAATCGCAAGGCCTCGCTGCGAATCGTTCGCAACTGCGTGTTCAGTGTGGATTCCGGTGCGGAGCGGAAAAGCGCCACCTCGCTGAACCCCAGAATTGCTGTGAGCGGATTGTTAATTTCATGCGCGACGCCGGAAACGAGCTGCCCGAGGGAGGCCAGCTTCGCGGATTGAAGGATGTCTTTCTGGGCGAGTTCCAGGCTGGCGGTGCGCTCGACGACTTTGCGCTCGAGCGAATCACGCGTGTCGCGGATCTCGGCAGCCATCCGCACGAAGGCGTCGATCAGCGAGCCGAGTTCGATGCTATTGGGGATGTCGGCCGTCACATTGAGATTTCCCCGGCGGATTTCGGCAACCATATGGCGCAAATTTTCGAGATGCGACCAGAGGCGGGCCTTACCTTCGCGCCGAGACCAGCCGATGGCAGCGAGAGAAATGGCCGCGGACATCAGAAGCAGAATTGTCATCCAAATGGAGGCGCGAGCAATGTGGACGCTGGAACCTTCGATGAGCTCGATTTGCCGGTCTTCGAGGTCGCCGAGGGTGGACTCAATCTCGTTGCCGGCCGTGCCGACTTCGGCGCGTTCTACCAGGTCGCCGTTCGGATGGTGGCCGTGCGCCAACATCTCGGCGGTGCGGCCGAAAAATCTTTGCTCGAGCACCTGAACCCGATCGAGCTTTGCGGATTCTTCCGCGGAGAGCGATCCGCGATCGTACTGCTGTAGAAGAGCGAGCGTTTCGGGGAGGCGCTGCGGGTAGCCGGCGCGGGCTTCGGCATTTCCCATGTCGTAGGCATCCCAGAAAGCTTGTTGGGCACCCCGTTGAACCGACTGCAGTTGCTGGGAGAGTGCGAGAGTGGAGCGAAGGATGCGAAGCGAAGCATCGGCCCGGCGTTGCAGCGAGAGATTCCAGTAGAGGGCCAGCGAAGCGAGAAGCAGCGCGATTACAACTGTGCCCGATTGCACGAGCTGGAAGCGGCGCTCGACGGAGTAGGGTTTGGCGCGAAATGATTTCTTCGCAGGCGCGGCAGCAAGCGATTCTAGAGCGAGACTCATCCGATAGAGGCTCCCGCACTTACAAGACCAATGAGGCTTCGGTTGGACGCTCTTGACGAAGGGGTTGCGGCGCGAGGAACGAGAAATCTCGCGGCGAAAGTGCCGGAGGGAAACTAGCCGTTTCACTGCGACACTGACCGTGGCTATTGATTCGAATGATTGTCGCAGGCAATATCACACAATGTTCGGAGCCGATCGTAGGTCGAGGATTTGGTGGTGCGATGGCCGGTAGCACGGCGATTGATCCTGGGGGCGCGTTTTCCGCTGGCGAGGAACGAACGCCCGAACTGTTCGACGTGCTGATCGTCGGCGCCGGGCTTTCTGGAATTGGCGCGGCGTATCACCTGCAGACCGAATGTCCGGCGAAAACTTTTGCGATTTTGGAAGCGCGCGAAGCGAGCGGCGGCACCTGGGATTTATTTCGCTACCCCGGGATTCGCTCGGATTCGGATATGTTCACGCTCGGCTACCGGTTTCGTCCGTGGCGGGAGGCAAAAGCGATTGCGGACGGGCCCTCGATACTTCGCTACATTCGGGAGACCGCGCGTCAATACGGTATCGATCGAAAAATTCGGTACGGGAATCGGGTCACGCGCGCGGCGTGGTCGTCAGAAGAAGCTCGCTGGACTGTGAACGCCACGGGACCGGGAGGCCAGAGCGTTCGATTCGTCTGCAATTTTCTCTACATGTGCAGCGGCTACTACGACTACTCGGAAGGATATATGCCGGGCTGGCCGGGCATGGAGCGCTATCGTGGGCAGATCGTTCACCCTCAGAAATGGCCCGAGAAAATCGAATATGAGGGCAAACGAATTGTCGTGATCGGAAGCGGCGCGACGGCGGTGACGCTGGTCCCGGCGCTGGCGGAAAAAGCGGCGCATGTAACGATGCTGCAGCGCTCGCCGACTTACATCGTGGCGCGGCCCTCTGAGGACGTGATTGCGAACTTTCTGCGAAAAGTGCTGCCGGCAAAAACTGCGTATGCGCTCGTGCGCTGGAAGAACGTGCTGATCGGGATGTACTTCTACAATCTCGCGCGGCGGAAGCCGGCGGTGACGAAAAAGGGGATCCTCAAGCTGGTCGAGAAAGAGCTTGGGCCAGGGTACGATGTGGCAAAGCATTTTTCGCCGCGTTACAACCCGTGGGACCAGCGGCTGTGCCTCGTGCCTGATTCCGACTTGTTCGCGACCCTCCGCTCGGGCAAAGCGTCGATTGTGACGGACGAGATCGAAGCGTTCACCGAAACGGGCTTGCGGCTGCGCTCGGGCGATGAGATTGCTGCCGACATCATCGTGACCGCGACGGGGCTGAAGCTGAAGTTGCTGGGCGGAATGGAGGTCTCGATTGACGGCGCGCCTGTCGAAATGTCGCACACGCTGAACTACAAGGGATTGATGTTCAGCGATATTCCGAATCTTGCTTCGGCGTTCGGGTACACCAATGCTTCGTGGACGTTGAAGGCGGATTTGACGGCGGGTTACGTTTGCCGGCTGCTGAATTATATGGACGAGCGCGGATTTGCGTCGTGCACGCCGCGCCGGCGCGACCCGGAGGTGGTGGAAGAGCCGATGGTGAACTTTACCTCCGGGTATTTCGTGAGGGCGAGTGCGATATTGCCGAAGCAAGGCTCGAAGAAACCGTGGAAGCTTTACCAGAATTACGCGCTGGACACGCTGACGCTGCGATTCGGCAGTGTGGATGATGGAACGATGGAATTTACGCGACGCGGCGACGAAAAACGCGGCGCCTGACACATTCTTCAGACGCAGCGACTATCGCTGCATTCCCCGCGACGAACCGCTCCGCAATCCCTGCAATATCTATCGCGCGATTTCCGAGACCGCTTCCACGATGTGGCGCGCGGAAATTCCGAAGGCGTCCACCAGTTCTTCCGGCTTGCCTGAGTGCGGCATGCCGTTTACCGCGAGGAGCTTGAATTTCGACGGCGCGGAGCCAACACCGGCGAGAGCAACGATCACCGCTTCGCCCAGCCCCCCCTCCGGCCAGTGATCCTCTACGGTAACGAGGCGTCCACCGGTGGCTTTGATTTGTTCGGCGAGGGCTTTGCCGTCGAGCGGCTTGATGCAGTAGAGATCGATTACGCGAATCGCGATGCCCTGCGATTTCAGCTGGTCGGCAGCTTTGAGAGCTTCGTGCACGGTGATGCCGGCGCCGATCACCGTGACTTTGTCCTGCGCACTTTGCCGGGGGACTTTAAATCCGGGGACGGGAAATTTTTCGTCCTTGGTGTAGAGGATCGCGGTCTTGGGGCGCGAGGTGCGGAGATAATTGATACCGCTGCGGCGAGCCATTGTTTCCGTCAGGCGCTCGGTGGAAATCGCGTCGGACGGATAAAAAACTGCCGAGCTGTGGACGGCGCGCATCATGGAAATATCTTCGAGCGCCATTTGCGAGGGGCCATCTTCGCCGATCGAAACGCCGCAATGCGAACCGCAGAGACTGATATTCGCGCGGCTGATCGCGGCCATGCGGACCTGGTCGTAGGCGCGCGAATGAAAACACGCGAACGTATCGAGGAACGGAACTTTGCCGCGGGCCGCGAGTCCTACACCCACGCTGATCATATTCTGCTCGGCAATGTAGCCCTGGCAGAAACGGTCAGGATACGCATCGCCGAAGATTTCGGAGAACGTGGAGTTCTTCACGTCGCAGGAAACCGCGACGATGTGCGGGTTCACAGCGCCCAAGCGCTTGAGCGCGAAACCGTACGCTTCGCGCGTCGCAACCGGTTTGCCGGCCTCGTAATCCGGCGCGGCGGGCGCGGGAAAATCGGGAGGCTGCGGAAGCGACGTGCGCTCGTACGATTTTCCGGGATCGGGGGGCACCACGGGCGGGACGCCGCCCTGTTCGGCGATGGCGCGCGCGAGTTGTTCCTTCGAGAACGGTTTTCCGTGCCAGCCCATTTTGCCGGCAACTTCGCTGAACCCGTGGCCCTTGATCGTGCGCGCGAGTATCGCTTGCGGACGGCCTTTCGTCGCTTTGGCGCGATCGAGGGCGGCTAGCACGGCGGCGACGTCGTGCCCGTCAATCACTTCTGCGGCGAATCCCTCCGCTTCGAACTTCTTGCGATACGTTTCCATGTCGTGCTGGTACATCGTGGGCTCGCTCTGGCCGAGCGCGTTGACGTCTGCGAGGACCGTCAAGTTGTCGAGCTTGTAGTGGCCGGCGAATTCCGCGGCTTCCCAGATTTGTCCTTCGGCCATTTCACCATCGCCCAGAAGGACGTACACGCGCGTATCGCTTTTATCCATGCGCGCGCCGATCGCGAGGCCCGAGCCGACCGATAACCCCTGGCCCAGAGAGCCAGTGGCTGCGTCCACACCATGAATGCGAGGTGTCGGGTGGCCTTCGAGCTCGCTCGAAAATTCGCGAAGCGTCATCACACGAGAAACCGGAAACACGCCCGCTTCGGCGAGCGCGGAGTAAAGCACCGGAGCCGCATGGCCTTTTGACAGCACGAAGCGATCGTCGTTGTTCGAGTTCGGATTTTTGGGGTCGAACTTCATCGCGTAGAAAAATACTCCGGCCATGAGTTCCGCGGCCGACATGCAGGAAGTCGGGTGACCCGATCCGGCGGCCGTCGTGGACATCATCGAGTAGATACTGAGGAGACGGGCTTTTTGCTTGATGGCTTCGAGAGTGGCTTGCGACGGTCCGGCGGGAGAAGTAGCGCTCATACAGGCTCCTGGCGTTGCGTTTTCGGAGTTCAATCTTACCTTTTTAGGCGGCGCGGCGCGAATCAGATTCTTCCGAATCGAGAGCTCCGCCGCGATGCGCCAGAAAGACGGATTGCTTTTCGCCGGTACGGAACGTAGATTTGTCGCGTTGGCACGGGAGGTAATTCATGGACGCCATTTCGATTACTGTGAACGGGAAAACGCAATCCGTGGAAGTGACGCCGGATACGCCGCTTCTCTGGGTACTGCGCGATACGCTGGGACTTACTGGAACGAAATTTGGCTGCGGAATGGCGCTGTGCGGAGCCTGCACCGTACATGTGGATGGCGAAGCGACGCGTTCGTGCACGACGCGGATTTCCGCAGTGGCGGGCCGGAACATCACCACGATCGAAGGACTTTCCACAGATGGGCGGCACCCCGTGCAAGTGGCGTGGCTCGATGAACAGGTGGCGCAATGCGGCTATTGCCAGGTGGGCATGATCATGACGAGCGCGGCGCTGCTGGCGAAAAATCCGAGTCCAACGGATGCGGATATCAATGATGCGCTGGGCGGGCACATTTGCCGCTGCGGAACTTATCAGCGAATTCGCGCCGCGGTGCATGAAGCGGCGTCGAAACACAGCGCGCAGCCGGTGGCGGCGGGAGCGAAGCGATGAGCGCACCGGCGGAAAAAGCAGCACGCGTTTCGCGGCGGGATTTTTTGAAGGCAGGAGCGGCTGGAAGCGCGAGTCTGGTGATTGGGTTTTATTGGGGGACGGCGCCGCTGGCGGCAGACGCCGCCAATCCTGGGAACGACTTCGCGCCGAACGCGTACGTTGAAATTCATCCCAACGGCGAGATTCAACTCTGGGTCGCGCGCTCAGAAATGGGCCAGGGTGTGCGCACTTCGATGACGATGATCCTTGCCGAGGAACTCGATGCCGACTGGGCGCGGATCAAAATCGAGCAGGCGGACGCGGACCCGAAATATGGAGACATGACGACGGGCGGAAGCCAGAGCGTGCGCGGATCGTGGGACCCGCTGAGGCAGGCCGGCGCCGCAGCGCGCGCCATGCTGATTTCGGCGGCGGCCGAATCGTGGAACGTGCCCGCCGGCGAGTGCACCGCGATTGGCGGCAGCGTGATCGAGCACCAGAAAACAGGGCGGCGCGTAGCATACGGCGCGCTGGCGGGGAAGGCTTCGGCGTTACCGGTTCCGAAAGACGTACCGCTGAAGACTGCGAAAGATTACCGGATCATCGGCACGGCCAAGCCTCGCGTGGACGGCGCTCACATCGTGATCGGCGAGGCGCACTACGGCATCGATACGAAAGTGCCCGGGATGCTGTACGCGGTGGTGGCGCGGCCATCGGTTTTTGGCGCGCGCTTGAAAAAATTCGATGCCGAGCGGGCCCAGGTTGTGCCGGGCGTGAAGAAAGTGGTCGAAGTGCCGGTCGTCGAGATGCCGCCGCTGTTCGGCGAGGAACGGCCGGCAAATTCCGGTCACCAACATTATTTGTGGGGCGGAGTGGCGGTGGTGGCGGATTCCACGTGGCAGGCGATTGCGGGGCGCAAGGCGCTGACGATTGATTGGGACCTGGGGGCCGGCGCAGAGGAATCGAGCGAGAAGCAGCGCGCTGCGTGCGCCGAGATGGTGAAAGTCCCGGGCAAAGAATTGCGCAAGATCGGCGATCCGCAGAACGCGTTCGATGGCGCGGCGAAGAAGATTGAGGCGGAATACGAATTGCCATTCGTGGCGCATACGACGATGGAGCCGCCGAATTGTACGGCGTTCGTGCGCGATGGCAAATGTGAAGTCTGGGCGCCGACTCAAAATCCCGGTGGTATGGCCACAGCGCTTGCGAACGCGCTGGGGATTCCCGCGTCGGCGATTACGATTCACATCACGTTGCTAGGAGGAGGATTCGGGCGGCGGCTGAATATTGATTACGGCGTGGAAGCGGCGTTGATTTCAAAGGCCGCAGGCGCGCCTGTAAAAGTGATTTGGACCCGCGAGGATGACGTGCGGCACGATTTTTACCGTCCGATGAGCCATCACCGATTGCGTGCCGGAGTGGGCGCTCAGAATCAGATCACTGCGTGGATGCACCACATTGCCGCGCCCACCACGGACGGCATGTACGTGGGCGGCGACGTGCCAGACACCGGGGGCACAGAAATCGCGGGAACCGGACTGCCCAGCGGCATTATCCCGAATTATTTTCTGGAAGCGAGCTTCCTGCATACGGCAGTGCCGCGCGGCTATTGGCGCGGAGTGGACACCACCTGGAACCATTTCGCAGTGCAGAGTTTCATCGATGAAGTCGCGGCGGCCACAGGAAAAGATCCGCTCGAAATGCGGCGCGAGTTGATTGCCACGAAAGCAAAACCGGAAGCGGGCGGCGGAGACCAGGCGCCGGTGGACGTGGCACGATTGAGGCACGTGCTCGATCTCGCGGCGGAGAAGGCAGGTTGGGGAACGCCTTTGCCGAAGCGCAGCGGCCGCGGGATTGCCGGGATCGCCGGTTGGGGCACCTACATCACCTATGTGGCCGAAGTGACCGTCGCGGATGATGGCACCGTGAAGGTGGATCGCGTGGTGTGCGCGATTGATTGCGGACAGGTGATCAATCCGGACATGGTAAAGGCGCAAGTGGAAGGCGGACTTGTCTTCGGACTGACGGCGGCGCTTTTCGACGAGATCACGATCGAGGGCGGCCAGACGCAGCAGAGCAATTTCAATAATTATCCGATGATGCGAATCGCTGACATGCCGCGCGTGGAAATTCACATTGTGCCCAGCCACGAATCGCCGGGAGGATGCGGCGAGCCGCCGGTGCCGTCAATCGCGCCGGCCGTGGCAAATGCGATTTTCGCGGCGACGGGGAAACGATTGCGCCGGCTTCCGTTTCAGACGCAGGAGCTGGCGAAGGCGTAGCGGCTCGTGGGCGCCTCGGGCGCGCCTCGCGTACAGATGTGGCGCCAGAGAGCCCGTGCCCGCTAGCTTGTATCCGATAGATCGGCGCCCTTGGCTTCTTTTCCGCTCATCGTGACGAGTGCGACGAGCGTCGCAACAATCAACACCGTCCACGCCAGCACCGGCGCGAAAGCCCCTCCGTAGCGCCCTTCCGCAGCCCTCGCTTGAATCACCGAATTTCGCGACGACAGCAGATTGCCCAGTTGATACGCAAATCCAGGGAACGTGCCGCGCAGTGCGGGCGGTGAGAGTTCGTTCAAGTGCGCGGGAATCACGCCCCACGCGCCCTGCACCATAAACTGCATCAAGAAACCGCCCAACGCCAGCATCGGCGCGGTGTGCGAGAAAGCCCACAGGGGAATCACCGGAATCGCCAGAAGCGACGCGACCACAATCGCTTTCCTTCGACCGACGCGCTCCGACCACGCCCCGAAACAAATTCCGCCGAGCAACGCGCCGAAATTCAAGACGATCGCGACGCGGCTGACGGTCTGCGGCGAAAATCCGTGGTCTTTCTGCAGGAATGTCGGATAGACGTCCTGCGTGCCGTGGCTGAACGAATTAAACGCGAACATCAAAACCACGAGAAACAGAAAGGTGCCCACATGCGAGACGATGTCTCTCGGAAGATGTCGCTCCGCACTTTTCGAAACTCGCCCGGCGAGCCACGCAGGTGATTCTTCCACTTTCGTCCGAATGTAAATGATCAGGAACGCAGGCAGCGCTCCCACAATAAACATGCCCCGCCACCCGATGTGCGGAAACAAAGTCCCGTACGCAAGAGCCGCCAGCAGGTTTCCAACCACGTAGCCTTCCTGCAATAGTCCGGAAAAAAATCCGCGGCCTTTGGCAGGAAGAGTTTCAAACGCCAGGCTCGCGCCGACGCCCCATTCGCCGCCCATCGCGATGCCGAACAACGCCCGCATGATCAGAAAGATCCGGAACGACGGCGCGAAAGCGGAGCCGAGTTCAAAGATGGAATACGCGATGATATCGAGCATCAATGTGGGGCGGCGTCCAAACCGATCGGCCATCAGACCGAAAAGAAACGCACCCACGGGCCGCATCGCGAGCGTGAGGAAGTTGGCCTCCAGTATGGTGGAAACCTTCAAATGAAATTCAGCGGCGATAGCGCTGACGCAAAAAATCAGGATGAAGAAATCAAAGGCGTCGAGCGACCAACCGAGGAAGCACGCGGTGAAGGTGTTGCGCTGGACCGGAGTGAGCTGGCGAAAGTTGCCAAGAATGCTCATGCGGGTTTTCTCCGACGAACGTTTGCCGATCGTACTGCTTCTGCCACGCGAACCACCTGCGACATCTCGCGAACGTCGTGCACGCGGACGATGTGCGCGCCGCGCAGAACGCAGGCAGTGACCGCCGCGGCGGTGCCAAAGATTCGCTCGTTCTCTGGAATTCCGCCGAGCGTGCGGCCGATAAAGCCTTTGCGTGACGGGCCGATGAGAAGAGGAAAGCCGAGGCGGCCGAGTTCCGGAAGGCGGGCGATCAATTCGTAGTTCTGCTCGAAACTTTTGCCGAAGCCGAGGCCGGGATCGAGAACGATTTGCGATCGATGTACGCCGGAGCGCAGCGCCAGCGCGGCTGCTTTTTTCAGGTCCGTGATCACGTCGCGCATCACGCCGCGTGCGAACGGAGCTGTCTGCATGGTTCGCGGCTCGCCGCGCATGTGCATCAGGATGAGAGGCAGCTTGCGGCGGCGCGCCACTTCAGCGATGCGCGGATCGCGGCGGAGCGCTGTGACGTCGTTGATGATTTCCGCGCCGGCATCTGCGGCAGCTTCTGCCACTTCGGACTTGTTTGTATCAATCGAAATGGGGATCTTGAGTCGGCTGCGAAGTATTTTCAGAACGGGGAGCACTCGGCTCAGCTCTTCTTGCGCACCGAGCCACTCCGAGCCCGGACGCGTGGATTCGCCCCCGATATCGAGTATATCGGCGCCGGCTTCTTGCATCTCGAGCGCGCGCGCCACCGCGGCTTCTCGATCGAGATGCAGGCCGTCGCCCGAGAAACTGTCGGGCGTGAGATTGAGCACGCCCATCAGCAGTGTGCGCTCGCCGAGAACGAGCGGGCCGGACGGCAATCGGAGGCGGAATTTCCTTCGCACGATCATTTCGGATTTCGTCATCCGGTAAAATTGCACCAACTTCGCGCGCTATTGAACCACGGTTCGAGCGAAACGGTAAGGGCCGCGGGCGCGCGCGACTGCTGATCGCAACAGCCGGAAAAGCGGCGCGGCGTCGGCCCGGCTACTCCGGCGCTGGAGGAGCGTAATAGGCCGCGCGATGAACCGCAACCGCGCCGGAGTGGCCCACCACCTCGATGCGCAAGCGATGCCAGCCGGAGTGGTTCGCGGAATTTCCCGACGGATAATAGCCGAGCGTGTATTCGGCGCTGATGCGTTGCGCGATGCGGCGGAAAATATCCGCGAGCGTGGCGGAATCGCGCAGAAAATACAACTGTCCGCCGGAGCGGCGCACGAGTTCCGCAAGGTAAAGCGTATAGGCGGGGACGCCCGAGCGTGCCGCGTCTGAAACGAGCAGGCTCGCGTCTTTGTGTGCGGCGAGCCATTCCGGCGTCATGATCTTCGGGCGATTTTCCGTGGACACGGCAAACACCTGTATGTCCGCGGCTGCGAGCGAGCGGGCCAAATCTTCGAAAGTGAGTCGGTTATTCAGCTGGCCGGGCCGCGGTGCGGCCGTGTCGGGGTCGAGCGTGAGGCCGAGCCCGCTATCCTGGCCGTCGGTGAGCAGCACGATCGCTTTGCGGCCTTCGCGGCTTCCGAGAAACACTTTTGCGGCGGTGAGAAACACCGCTTCGTAAATGTTCGAGCCGCCCACGTCGCCGAGAAGCTGATGAACGTCCACGCGATCCACGCCGCGACGAATCAATTCGCGATCGCTCGAAAAATCGGCCTGCAGGTAGGTATGTGCGGAAAAATCCACTACGGCGACCTGATCGGCGGGCGCGAGTCCTGCAACGAGCGATAGCGCTGCGCGTTTCATCTCGTCGGAATCGCGAAGCACGCTGGGACTCGCGTCAATGACGAGCGCAACGCTGGCAGGTTCCGTTCCCACCGCAAAATAGGAGAGCTGCTGCTCGATGCCGTCATCGAAGATGCGAAAATCGGAGCGCTTCAAATCGGTGATCGCAGTGCCGTCAGAATTAAAAATGCTGCAGGTCACGGGAACGATTCGTGAAGTGACGCGAATCGCGGGTGCGGGGACCTGCTCCGGGCCTGAATTCGCGGCGCTGGTAGCGACCCGCACAGACACAAGCTCGCCCGTGGCAGGGTCGCGGCGCCACACGACGCCGGCATCCAGCTCGCGCGGCTTCGGCACCTTTTTCTTTTGCGCCGCTGATTTTGGCGTCGAATCTTGTTTTTGCGAACCGTGCAGCGCGGGTGAAAGAAACATCGCGATGGCAAACACGGAGAGGACGGAGCGCCGCCGGGCAGCGGTTCTGCGAGATATTCCCCCTCGCTCCCGAGCGAACGGCGAAGACTCTCGCATTCCAGGATTCAATCGAGATCGAAGTCGCGGAGAGGTTTTTCGATGGGGCCGTCTTTCGCTTTCTTCAAGCCCTCCGCAAATTTTCGCGCGAGTACGTCTTCCTTCGATTTTTCCGCTTCCACGGATGCGCGAAATTTCGCCTCCACAGCTTCGTTCTGCTGGCGCAACAGGCGCGCCGTATCGTCGAGATCTATTGAGGACGGCGGACGCGGCGGTGGAACGTGCGCGAGAACCACTCCCAGCTCGCGATCGAGGGTCAGCTTTGCGTGACAGCAGGGGCAATCGGCTTCGAAGGTTTCCTTGTGCTCGCGCGCCATGGCAGCATTTTACGCCAAATTGCGGCAACTGGAACGGATTAGCCATCCGGACGCTGAGGCAAAGAGCCGGCGAAACAAAAACGGCGCCGCGATCGAAACCGGGGCGCCGTCGAAATAGCTGCGATGGGCGGAGCGTTTAAGCCGGAGCCGGCTTTTCGCCTTTCGCCAGGCCCGGAAGTGGGCGCGGCTCGGGCCGCAGCGTGAGCTGCGGCTCCCGCGTCGCCACCGGAGGCGCAGCAGGCGGTGCGGGCGGTTTTTCCGGCAGCGGCTTGCCTTCCATCAAGAGCTTCAATTCGGTGGCATCTAGCACTTCGCGAACCAGCAATGCTTGAGCGACGCGCTCGAGTGCGTCGCGATATGTTTCGAGGATGTTGCGCGCCTTCGAGTATCCGTTCGTGATGATGCTGCGAACTTCTTCGTCGATTTTGATCGCCGTGTCTTCCGAATAGTCGCGATGCTGCGCGATTTCGCGGCCGAGGAAAATCGCCTCTTCTTTCTTGCCAAAGGTGAGCGGCCCGAGCGGGCTCATGCCCCATTCGCAAACCATTTGGCGCGCAATTTCAGTGGCACGCTCAATGTCGTTGCCTGCGCCGGTGGTGATGTGATGAAGGAAAATTTCCTCGGCAGCGCGCCCGCCCATCAGGACGGCGAGTTGCGATTCGAGGAACTCCTTCGTGTAGGTGTGCTTGTCGTCGATGGGAAGCTGCATCGTAACGCCCAGGGCCATTCCGCGCGGGATGATCGTTACTTTGTGCAGCGGATCGGCACCGGGAGTCATCGCGGCAACGAGGGCGTGCCCGGCCTCGTGATACGCCGTGTTTCGCTTTTCCTCGTCGGACAAAATCATGGAGCGTCGCTCGACGCCCATCAGCACCTTGTCCTTGGACATCTCGAAATCAAACATCGTGACGAGCTTCCGGTTCTGCCGCGCGGCCCACAGCGCGGACTCGTTTACCAGGTTCGCGAGATCGGCGCCGGAAAATCCCGGAGTGCCGCGGGCGATCACGGAGAGATCCACGTCATCCGAGAGTGGCACCTTGCGAGTGTGCACGCGCAGAATTTCTTCGCGGCCCTTTACGTCCGGACGCGGCACAACGACACGGCGATCAAAACGGCCGGGGCGCAACAGCGCCGGATCGAGCACGTCAGGGCGGTTCGTGGCGGCGATTAAAATCACGCCTTCATTCGATTCGAAGCCATCCATTTCGACGAGCAGCGCGTTCAATGTCTGCTCGCGTTCATCGTGGCCGCCGCCAAGGCCGGCGCCGCGATGGCGGCCGACCGCGTCAATTTCATCAATGAAAATGATGCACGGAGCATTCTTCTTGCCCTGCTCGAAGAGATCGCGGACGCGGCTCGCGCCCACTCCCACGAACATTTCGACGAAATCGGAGCCGGAAATCGAGAAGAACGGCACGTTCGCTTCGCCCGCAATCGCCCGGGCCAGCAATGTCTTGCCTGTTCCCGGAGGCCCGACGAGCAATACGCCTTTGGGAATGCGGCCGCCGAGCTTCTGGAATTTTTGCGGATCCTTCAGGAAATCAATTATTTCGTAGAGCTCTTCTTTGGGCTCGTCAATTCCCGCCACGTCCTTGAAAGTGGCTTTCTTCTGTTGCGCGGTCAGCAAACGAGCGCGCGATTTTCCGAAACTGAGCGCTTTATTTCCGCCCGCCTGCATCTGCTTCATCATGAAGATCCAGAAAGCGACGAGCAGCATCAGCGGCGCAAAATTCACGATAAAGGTGAGCCAGTCGGCGTTCTTCACTTCCGAATAGTTATACTTCACGCCTTTTTCTTGAAGCATTTTCGTGATATCTGGAATCGCGGTGTTCGCAATCGTCACGTTGCGGAATTTTCCGCCGTCGCGGTAATCGCCTTTGAGCTCGGCGCTGTTGGGCGAAAGAAGGACTGTCACCTCTTTCACCTGACCCTGGTCCAACCTGGCGAGGAAAGTCGTGTAGTTCGAATCTTCTTCCTTCACAGACGGGTTCGTGCCGGAAGCCATCCTCCACAGCACCACCGCCAGCAAAATCATCAGAAGCCAAAATAAAATAGTGCGGACTGTTGAGTTCACCTGTTTACCTCACCCTCTTACAACCATCGCGCCGCCAACCAGAACTGGCGCCGAAATAATCCCTACGGTACTTAGATGCAGCCCGGAAGCCCGAGTATGCACGCTGCAAATTCGCCTCGACTGCCGCGCAAACCCAGCCGAATCAGAGGCTAACTTCCTCGATCAAGACGCCTCGCCGGGTGCCTTTGTGCGCGCAAACGCTCTGCGCCGGCGCCATCCCTCGAGCCCAGATCACCTGGCCGCCGCTTTCCAGTACGGGCCAGCACGCTCGTTGACGCCTGGGAATCCGCCCTGCCAGGAACATCTGCTTGAGTTTCCGGGTCTGGCGGTGGCCGCGGGGCCGGTATGCGTCGCCCGACCGCCAATTCCGCAAAAGCAAAGGCAAACGGAGCGCCGCAGCATCGAGCGCGTCGCTGTCACTTTCAGTGTCGCTCTCCGCTAAGGGCCAGTCAACTATTTTCAGGCGAAAGCGGGTTGCGACTTCCGGCACAGAAATAGTTGTCGCGCCCTGATCCGGAAGGCTCACAACATATTGATACGTGGACGATTCAGTTTTAGTTTCCTGCCCCGATCGCGGGCGCTCCTTCGCATCCACGCGAGAAAACACGAGCTCATCAAAGACGCGCTCCACCTCAATCTTGCCCGGAAGCTTCACGCGCTTTCCGCTCGTCGACTCAGCCGCGAGCCGAATTACCTGCTCCACGTTGCGCGCCGACAGATCGCACCGGTCGCCTCGAACCCTTTCATAAAGACGCCGAATGAGCCGCTCGGTGAGCGCGCGAGCCCGATCGGTAGCTGATTCGGTAGCTCGTAATTCGGAATCTGCCCGTTCGGAAGCTGACGACTCGGAAGCTGACCCCTCGGAACGTGACGATGCTGATGCTCGACGAAACGTCATCGGTGCCAGCAGATCGTTTGCGCGAATTCTGATGAGCTTCGTCGTGGCCTCCGAGTGCGCCGTGCTCGAATACTCGGCCAGCCGGTCTTCTACCAACGCCGACCAGAACGATTCTTCTTCTCGCGCAAAACGCGCGAGGTCCCCGAGATGGCCCACCACTCCGGGCGAAAAATCGCTTTCGAGAACCGGCAAGAGCCGGGCGCGAATTCGTGCCCGCAGCTTGGTCTGATCAACATTCGTGGCGTCTTCCCGCCATTCCTGTCCGCGCGCGCGCAGATAGTCGCGCAGGTCTTGCCGGCGGACATCGAGGAGCGGCCGAACGAGCGAGCCTCCTCCAGGCGCTGCCACAATCGGATAAATGCCGGCAAGCCCCGTGAGTCCGGTCCCCCGCAGCAGATGGCCGAGGACCGTTTCGGCCTGATCGTCCGCTGTGTGAGCGATGCCGATCGAAGCCGCTTTCCCTTCTCGCAAAATGCGGCCAAAAAATGCATAGCGAAGGCGCCGCGCCGCGTCTTCGACGTTCCAGCCATGCTCGTCCGCCGCGGCGCGCACATCTTCGCGCGCGGTCACGCACTCAAGGCCGCTCGAGCTCGCGAGCTCCGCGACGAAACTTCGATCGGCATCGGAGTCCGCCCCGCGCAACATGTGGTCGAAATGGACTACGAACAGCGCGATTCCCAGGTCGTCGCGAAGCGACTCGAGCAAACGAAGAAGCGCCACAGAGTCCGCGCCTCCCGAGACGGCCACGCCGAAACGATCGCCGGGTGACGCCATTCGCGAGCGGCGAATGAATTCGAGCACGCTCTGTTCGAGTGCTGTGCGCATAGATGGAATGGTTCCGAGTTTGGAAACCTAGAGAGCTGGCGCTCTTATCGTAGCAGCCACGGGGGGAGGGGTCGAGGGCTGGGCGGCTGCCGGCACGCCGCTGGAAAAAAGACCAATTCGTGGCCCGCTACGTAGGGCTAAGGCGTCAGGCGCGATCGGCAATCTGTTGGGTGAACAGATCTCGACTGTAGGAAATGCGCCGGTCGAGTGCGACGGCAGCGAAATGAGAGCAACCTTGCCGCTCGCGGTCCGCCCACGTCGCTACGCGGGGAATCACAAAAGCTGAAATGCGCTTCATCACTCGAAGCAAGCCGTAGTACGTGCCCACCGCGCGAATGTCCGCCTGATCGTCGCCGCGCTCCGGGCATAACCGCACCAGTTGCACCAGCCGCGAAAAATCCTCGGCCCCGACGCTTCGGTTCGTGATCCCACTCACTTCGCGAACGCGCTCCGACAGTTCCACTTTCCCGCTGACGGCCAGAATCGACCGGCAGTAAGAAACGAAGAACTGCAGAAACACCGCGATGGAAATAACGCAAATGAATGCTGCCGCCATTAGCGAGCCCTCGCCACAAGACGGGCGGTCGCCAGTCGCGCATCCTCGGGGACTTTCGCGAAGGTGTAAGCCCACGCGATTGGCAGCCATACTCCCATGATCGGCGGAACCCAACGGAGAATGGACGGCTGCAAACTCGGGAAAAGATTGCGAAGTGCGTACGTGCAGGCAGTCGCGCTGAAATAAACGCCCAGCGCCAGCACAAGCTGAATCAGCCGGGTGCGCGTTTCGCGCAATTTCAGGATCGCGCCCCAAAGGAGATAGGTAAGCACCACGCCCACGAAATGCAGATTTCGGCCCAGCTCGACCACGAAGTGCGACGTCAAATGGTCGCGGTTCTCGTGCACCACCATGTAGGTAAATAGCGCGGTGGCAAAGAGGAGAAGGACTGCGGCGCCTCGAACATACCCGCTGACGTTCATCTCCGTGAACGTCTGTTGGTAAAACTCAATAATCGTCCAGAACAACAGAACGAACAGCAGGCTTTCCGAGTAGTAGTAATAATAGAAGTATTGCGTTGAACTGTACCCGAACCGCTCCACATAGAAATACTGCCCGCAGTTCACAAATGCTGCACAAGTCATGTAAACAGTGAGGGGAAGGTACCGAAGAACGTCTCGCCGCCAGCAGACACACACCACCACGGCGATTTCCACGAGGAAACCGACAAGCCAGATCGCGTAATCAAATGGGCCAAGCATCCAAAACCTGTTTTCCGAGGCCTGGCCCTTACCAACTCCCGCTAACCTACCGCGGGTCCGTCTCGCCTGTTACCAGGGCGACGGAGGCATCGGTCCGCTGGTGTTCGCCCAAGGTGAAGGCGGCATCGGACCGCTGGTGTTGGCTGCCAGCCATGGTGATGGCGGCATGGGACCACTCGTATTTGCCCACGGTGAAGGCGGCATCGGGCCGCTTGTATTTGCCATCGCTTTAAGACCCATCGCGCTGGTCAGTACAAGCAGGACCAATACAGCCACAAGGGACCACTTACTCATTGACTCCTCCGAGTAGGGAAACTACGCGGGGGAGCTTATAAGCGGTCTCTTGCCGTCAAGAGGGAAATTTCAAGGGTGTGTGTCTAAACGGTACACACCCCTCCCTCTCTGGCATAGCCAGAGCCTCTCCGAATTGTCGAGCTCAAAGTAGCGTCCCGGAACGTGTGCGGTCAATGTTACGAAGGTACTACCGTTTCGGGACTTTCAAATTGAGGCCAATGAAGCGTTTCACTTCGGAACAGCGGGCCGAATCGCCTCTCGCATACTTCCCGCCGGCGCGCCACCTAAATTGACAGACCTCGCGAATCGCACTATCCTGTGACCCTGATGTTTGCCTCCTTCTATTAGCGGGTTCGCCGTCCGCCCCGATCGGGGTGCTGCCTGAGTCGCGGTTTTCCTGTTTTCCCTGACCCAACTTTCATGTAACCGGCTTCTTTGAGGTATTGGCATGGCGAAATTGACGCTGTCTGAAAAGCTCGATCGAATCGAATCGCGCTACGACGAAATGACGACTGAAATCTCGTCGCCCGAAGTCCACAACGACACGGACCGCTACCAGAAGCTCGCCAAGTCGCACTCCGACCTCGGCATCATCGTGGCGAAATACCGCGAATGGAAGGATATCGACAAAGGCTTGCAGGGCGCGAAGCAGTTGTTTGCCGAATCCACCGACGCCGAAATGAAGCAGATGGCGCACGATGAGCAGCGCGAACTCGAAGCCCGTCTCGCGCCCGTCGAGCGTGAACTGAAGCTCTTGCTCATCCCCAGGGATCCCAACGACGAAAAAAACGTGATCGTCGAAATCCGCGCGGGAACGGGCGGAGACGAAGCCTCGCTCTTTGCGGCCGAGCTTTTCCGGATGTATTCCCGCTACGCCGAATCGCAGGGCTGGAAAGTGGAAATTCTGGAAAGCTCGCCATCGTCAATCGGCGGGATGAAAGAGGTCGTGGCGGCGATTCAGGGCAAAAAAGTCTATTCGAAATTGAAGTATGAAAGCGGCGTGCACCGCGTCCAGCGCGTACCGGCCACCGAACAGCAGGGCCGGATTCATACCTCCGCCGCCACCGTCGCCGTCCTGCCCGAAGCCGAAGATATCGATATCAAGATCGAAGCCAAGGATCTGCGCATCGACACTTTCTGTTCGTCCGGGCCGGGCGGGCAATCCGTAAATACCACTTACTCGGCCGTGCGCATTACGCATATACCGAGCGGGCTCGTCGTCTCGCAGCAGGACGAAAAATCGCAAATCAAGAATCGCGCGAAAGCGATGCGCGTGCTTCGTTCGCGTCTCTACGAAATGGAACTTGAAAAACAGCACGCCGCACTCGCCGCCGAGCGAAAAGGACAAATCAAGACCGGCGATCGCTCGGAGAAAATCCGCACGTACAATTTCCCGCAGAATCGCGTCACCGATCACCGCATCAACTTCACCCTGCACCAGCTGACGGAAGCGATGGACGGCAAGATCGGCACTCTCGTGGACTCGCTTGTCACGCACTTTGAATCCGAAAGATTGAACGAGGAACTCGTCGAGGCGTGATCGTGCCGGTGCCGACGATGGATAATCGCGCAGCGCTACGAGAAGCGATGGCGAGTCTTCGGGCGGCTGCGGTTCCTTCGCATACGCTTGCCGCCGAGCTGCTTCTCATGCACGTTCTCGGCCGCGATCGCGCCTGGATTTACACGCATCCGGAAGAACCGCTCGATGCGGGCGCGCTCGACCGGTATTTCGCGCTCGTCGCCCGCCGGGCTGCCGGCGAACCGACGCAATACCTCACCGGCACGCAGGAATTCTGGGGCTTGCCGTTCGAAGTCACGCCGGCCGTGCTCATCCCTCGCCCGGAAACGGAACACGTCGTCGAAGTCGCGCTCGAACGTCTCGGTCCTCGCGGAATTAAAATCGACATGGCGACCGGCGCCCCCAGCCCTCCGCTGAAAATTGCCGATGTGGGCACAGGCTCCGGCTGTCTCGCAGTTGCCCTGGCGCACGAACTCCCGCACGGCGAAATTGTGGCCACCGACATCTCCGCCGCCGCGCTGCAAGTTGCGCGGCGCAATGCCGCGCGCCACAGCGTCGCGGATCGGGTTCGTTTCGTAGAAACCGATTTGCTCGCGGCAGTCGGTGAACCACGCTCCTTCGACGTCATCGTCAGCAACCCTCCCTACGTGGCGCGTAATCACGCGGATCTATTGCCGCGCGAAGTGCGCGAACACGAGCCCGAATCAGCCTTATTTGGCGGCCCTACCGGCATCGAAATCTACGCGCGACTCATCGAGCAAGCGGCTGCGCTGCTTGGCCGCGGCGGAATTCTGGTGCTCGAGCTTGGATATGATTCCGCGGACCACGTGCGCAGTCTGCTTTACGGCCAGCCGGCGTGGGTAAATGTGAGCATCACGAACGATCTCGCCGGCATTCCCCGCGTGATCGCGGCCGTGAGATCGTAATCGCATCGGGGGCAGGCCTTGCTCGCGCGGCGGTGTTTTCATTCCGTTCCTCGTTGTATAGTTGCTTCCTCAGGTTCGCATGCCGAAGCTGGCCCAGTTCCGCGCCAAGCACGACGCCCCGTCGACCACCGCCGCCGATTTTTCCGGATCGATCCTGCACATTGATATGGACGCGTTTTTCGTTTCGGTCGAACTGCTGGCGCGGCCGGAATTGCGCGGACTTCCCATCGTCGTCGGCGGGCAGCGCGACCAGCGCGGCGTGGTTTCTTCGGCGAGTTACGAAGCGCGGCGATTCGGCATTCATTCGGCGATGCCGCTGCGCACGGCAGCGAAACTTTGTCCTCAGGCGGTATTTCTCGACGGCCATCACGAGCTTTACGGCCAGTGGAGCGATCGCGTCGCCGCAATTCTCGGAAAATTTTCACCCGTCGTCGAAATGGCCTCCATCGACGAAGCCTACCTCGATCTCGCCGGCACCCAGCGCCTGCACGGCCCTCCGCTCGCCGCCGCGCATAAACTGCTGCTCGAAATCACCGCCACAACGAACCTTCCGTGCTCGGGCGGACTCGGTTCGACCCGTCTCGTCGCCAAAGTTGCAAGCGACCAGGCCAAGCCCCGCGGCCTCGTGTGGGTTGCGCCGGGAAGCGAAGCCGCGTTTCTTGCTCCGCTCGAAGTTCGCCGGATTCCGGGAATTGGCAAAGTGACGGAAGCCGCGCTGAAAGCTCTGGGTATTGATCGCGTCGGCCAACTGCAAGCCGTTCCGCTCGACCGCCTGGAAGAAACTTTCGGGCGCTGGGGCACCGCGCTCTTTCGCAAAGCGAACGGCATCGACTCCTACGAATTTTTCATCGACGCCGAGCCGAAGTCGATCTCGCACAATCAAACTTTTGGTGTGGATTCGAACGACCGCGAGCTCCTCGAGTCCACGTTGAGTCGCCTCTGCCAAAAAGCGGCGAAGCGCCTGCGCGACGCAGGTCTGCATGCGCGCACGGTGAGCCTTACTCTTCGCTACGCGGACTTCAAAACCATTTCTCGCAGCCAGTCCCTCGCCGATCCTTCCGACCTCGACGAAATATTTTTCCGCACCATCCGCGAGCTCTTCGCAAACGCCTGGAACGGCGCGGCGATGTTGCGCCTCGTGGGCGTCGAGCTATCCGCTTTTTCATCGGGTGCCGAACAGCTCGACCTTCTCGATCCCGGCCGCCGCGAAAAACTCGAACGCCTCGCGCGCACCACCGACCGGTTGCGCGACCGCTTCGGCTTCTCAAAAGTGCAGTTCGGAGGCTCCCTTCCCACTCGCGATCCGCGCGAGGAATAACCGTAACGGCCCTCGCTGAGCTCGCTCGTCTGTCCTATAATCCCACCGCCAATGTCGTCCGCTCCCAATCCCTCCGCTGCTCCGAAACCATCCTTCCGCCAACGCGGCCGCAACTTCTGGGCGCGCGTAACCGAGGGCCTCGAAATCCAACAGCTCTGGGGACAATTCCGCTCCGAAGCAGAGAGCAGCTACGGCCTCTACTCGCAGGAAGTGGATTGGGATGCGATCAAACAAGAGCGGAAAAAGTGGAAGCGGCCGTTTCTCGGCGGCTGGGCTCTTTTTCAAGCCTTGCTGATGAAACTCTCGCCCGCCCGCCGCGTCCTGCTGCTGGTTGCGATCACACTTCTCGCAATCCAGCCCGAAATCCGCACGGGCAAAGGTGAAATCTCTTTCAATCTGATGGGCTTCGGCGCCCTGATCCTGTTCGTGCTTCTGGCGCTCGAGCTTGCCGACCGCGTCACCATGAAGCGCGATCTCGAAATCGCCCGCGAAATTCAACAATGGCTCGTTCCCGCTCAGCCGCCGCAAGTTCCGGGCGCGGATATCGCCTTTGCCACGCGGCCGCAAAACACCGTCGCGGGCGATTACTACGACGCGTTTACCCGCTCCGCGCCGGGCGAAAGCGCCGCGAGCGGGCCTCTGATCATCGCCGTCGCCGACGTCGCCGGAAAAAGTGTGCCCGCCGCTCTACTGATGGCCACGTTTCAAGCGAGCCTGCGCGCCCTCGCCGCCACTCCCGCGTCGCTCGACGAAATCGTCGTCGGGCTCGAGCGTTACGCGCGCGCACACAGCCTCGAAGGCCGCCGCTTCACCACCGCATTCATCGCCGAAATCAATCCTGCCACCCGCGAGATGCGCTACGTCAACGCGGGCCACAACGACCCGGTCCTGCGTCGCGCGTCCGGACAAATCGAGCGCCTCTCGACCGGCGGCCCGCCCTTCGGTCTGCCGCTATTTACCGACCAACCGCTTCCTTATCCCTCGGGCAGCGTCCAGCTACAGCCCGGCGATCTTCTTTTTATTTTCACCGATGGAGTGGTCGAAGCCGTCAACGATTCAGGCGAAGAGTATGGCGAGAAGCGCTTGCTTCCCTGCCTTCAGAGCGCTCCCGCCAATAGTTCGGCTGCGGATGTGTTGGGCCGCGTGATGCTCGACGTGAATACATTCGTCGGCTACGTTCGCCAGCACGACGACATCACCGCGCTCGTCCTGCGCGTAACCGCATAACCAGCACCGATTCAATTCCCGCGCATCCTCGCAACCTCCAACTTCCCACGCCTGCACTTTTCCCGCATAATCCCGCTATGAACGGGCGCCAGCTTGCCGAACACGTTTGCCGCGTCCTGCGCGATCGCGGCCATCAGGCGTATCTCGCGGGCGGCTGCGTGCGCGATACGCTACTCGGCCGCGAGCCGATTGACTACGACGTCGCGACCGACGCAACGCCCGATCGCGTGCAGGAATTATTTCCCGAGAGCCTCGCCGTCGGCGCGCAGTTCGGGGTCGTCATCGTCATGGATGGGTCCACCCACGTAGAAGTCGCCACGTTTCGCTCCGACGTAGGCTATTCCGACGGCCGGCATCCCGATCGAGTCGAATTCGCCAGTTCGCCACAGGAAGATGTGAAGCGCCGCGACTTCACGATCAACGGACTCCTGCTCGACCCGTTTACGAATGAAGTTCTCGACTACGTGGGCGGCCGAAAAGATCTCGAAGCCGGAATCATTCGCGCCATCGGCAATCCCGAAGATCGTTTCCGCGAAGATAAGCTCCGCATGATTCGCGCGGTGCGCTTCGCGGCACGCTTTCACTACGCGATCGAAGCCGCCACCTTTCGCGCGATTACCACGCTCGCTCCGGATATTTTCCAGGTCTCCGCAGAACGCATCCGCGATGAACTCACCAAGATTCTGACGGAAGGCGCCGCCCGGCGCGGCTTCGAGCTGCTCGACGACACCAGGCTCCTCCCGGAATTGCTTCCGGAAATTGCGCGCATGAAAGGAGTGGAACAACCGCCGCAATTTCATCCCGAGGGCGACGTGTGGATTCACACCTTGATGATGCTCGAACAACTTCCGGCCAATTGCTCTCCCACCTTGGCCTGGGGCGTACTCCTGCACGACGTCGGCAAGCCCCCTACGTTCACTCCCCCTGACGGGCCCAACGGCCGGATTCGATTCGACCGCCATGTCGAAGTCGGAACCAAAATGGCGGAAGACATCTGCCGCCGCCTGCGATTTTCAGGGGACGATACGGAGCAGATCTCCGCGCTCGTTGCGAATCACCTGAAATTCAAAGACGTCCATCAAATGAAACTCTCGACCCTCAAGCGCTTCGTCCGCTTGCCTCGCTTCGAAGAGCACCTCGAGCTCCACCGGCTCGATTGCCTTTCGAGCCACCGGAATCTGGACGCCTATGAGTTCGTCCGGAAGTTTATCGCCGAGACGCCTCCCGAGCAGGTGCGCCCGCCTAGGCTTCTGACGGGCGAAGACCTCAAAATCCTTGGCTACCGCCCCGGACCACAATTCAAAGAAATCTTAGAAGCCGTCGAGGAGGCCCAGCTAAACGGCAGGATCCATAATAAGGACGAAGCCTTAAAGCTAATCCGAACCGATTTTACTGCCCCCTAAGTATTAATATAACTGGCTTTATATTAGTAACATACGAGAGGCACAAAAGGAGAAGGCGGCGATCCGCCTTTGCAATCCAATGTTGAGTGTGGTAAGCTCACGAAGACTTATAACGGTATTCGTAGCCTCTCCAATCCTTTTTCTCTTTCCGTGCATCTAAACACCTACAGCAGCCGATTAGCTGCTTGAATGGACTTATAAGGACTTTGAGTCCAAGGGGGACACAGTGAGTAAATCTAATAGAGTTATTCCGCAAGAGCTCCCCATCCTGCCGGTGCGTGATACGGTCCTGTTCCCGGGCGCGGTGATGCCGCTGCCTGTGGGCCGCGATAGCTCCCTGGCATTGCTGAATAGTTTGGAAGGTCCGGAGAAACTTCTGGGGGTCGTAGCGCAGCTCGATCCACGCGTGGAAGTTCCTGTCGGCTCCGACTTGCACGGCGTGGGAACTCTCGCGAAAGTTCACAAGATGGTGCGCATGCCCAACGGAAACGTAGTCGCGTTTCTCGAAGGCCTCGAACGCATCCGTGTGACGGAAGTGATCGGACTGCAACCCTTCATCCGGGCGCGCGTCGAAGGACAGCCGGATCTGGAAGACCAGACGGACGCGGAACTGACCGCGCTGCAACGCAACGTTCAGGAACTCTTCCGCGAAGTGGTGGCGCGTTCGCCGCAACTTTCAGACGACTTGCAGACGGAAGTGATGAACATCGACTCCGCCGCGCGGCTGGCCGATTTCGTCGCATCCACTTTGCCGTCGCTCAACACCATGGTTCGCCAGGAACTGCTCGAAACCTTCAGCGTGCGCAAGCGCCTGGAGACTTTGATCAACGAACTGACGAAAGAACGCGAAGTGCTCGAACTCCGCAGCAAGATTCACGATCAGGTGCAGGAACAGGTGAATCAGAGCCAGCGCGAGTTTCTGCTTCGTGAACAAATGAAGGCGATTCAGAAAGAATTGGGCGAATCCGACGACGGCCAGGCGGAAATCGAGGAGCTTCGCAAGAAAGTCGAAGAATCCGGAATGTCCGTGGAAGCCAAGAAGGAGTGCGACCGCGAACTGAAGCGCCTGGCCAAAATGACTCCGGCTTCGGCTGAGTACATGGTCTCGCGCACCTACCTCGAGTGGATGACTTCGTTGCCGTGGAACAAAACTTCCGGCACCGAGGACATTGACATCCTCAAGGCCGACGAGATCCTCAACGAGGATCACTACGACCTCGTCAAGGTCAAGGAACGCATTCTCGACTATCTCGCGGTGAAGAAACTGCAACCCGGCATGAAGGGCCCGATTCTGTGCTTCGTCGGACCTCCTGGCGTGGGCAAAACTTCACTCGGAAAATCGATCGCCCGAGCGATGGGACGCAAGTTCGTCCGCATCTCGCTCGGCGGCATGCACGACGAAGCGGAAATTCGCGGACATCGCCGCACCTACATCGGCGCATTGCCCGGCCAGGTCATTCAGGGAATTCGCAGAGCGGAAACCTTGGATCCGGTTTTTATGCTGGACGAGGTCGACAAGCTCGGGCGCGATTTCCGCGGTGATCCGGCGGCTGCGTTGATGGAAGTGCTCGATCCGGAACAGAACTCCACCTTCCGCGATCACTATCTGGACGTCCCTTTCGATCTGTCGAAAGTGCTCTGGGTGGCCACCGCGAACTGGATGGATCCGATTCCGGAACCGTTGCGCGATCGCATGGAGATCATCGAACTCGCGGGTTACACCGAAGAGGAGAAGATCCACATCGCCAAGCGCTTCCTGATTCCCCGCCAAACCAAGGAACACGGTTTGGTTCTGGGGGAGCAGATTGAATTTTCAGACGAGGCGCTCCGCTACCTGATTCACTTCTACACGCGTGAAGCGGGTGTGCGGAACCTCGAACGCGAAATCGCCACGCTCATTCGCAAACAGGCACGGCGCATCGCCGAAGGCAAGACGGAAAAGCAGATCGTCACGCCCGAAGTGATTCGCGAAGCGCTCGGTCTCGAAAAAGTTCGCGTCGAGAAAGAAGTCGAAGAGCGCGTTCAGAAGCCGGGAGTATCCGTCGGGCTCGTCTGGACGCCGGTCGGCGGAGATATCGTGTTCATCGAAGCCAGCAAGATGCGCGGCGGAAAGCAGTTCACCATGACCGGGCATCTGGGCGAAGTAATGCAGGAGTCCATGCGCGCCGCTTTGACGTGGGTGCGTGCGAACGCCGAGCGTTACGGCATCGATCCCGATTTCTTCCGCAAGAACGATCTGCACATCCACGTTCCTTCGGGTGCGATTCCGAAGGACGGGCCGTCGGCAGGCGTCGCGATGGTTACCGCTCTCGTCAGCTTGCTCACGGGACGTCCCATCCGGCCTCGCGTGGCGATGACGGGAGAGATTTCGCTCTCCGGAATCGTGCTTCCGATCGGTGGCGTGAAAGAAAAAGTGCTGGGAGCGAAGCGTGCGGGCATTCGCGAAGTCATCCTTCCCTCGGAGAACGAACCGAACGTGAAGGAAGACTTGCAACCCGAAATGCTCGAAGGCGTTCAGATCCACTTCGTGCGGACCGCCGAAGAGGCTCTGGACATCGCGCTCGGCAAATTCGATAAGCCCGTCCGGCCCGTTTCGGGCGGCTTGCCGAAGGACCAGCCCGCTGCGGGGCCAGTCCACTAAGACGAATCAACAATTCGGTAAGATGACAGCCAGCTACCAAAAGGCCCGCGTCCCCCGCAGAGGACGCGGGCCTTTTCTTTTGGGCGCACGAATCAGCTTTCCTGTTGCGGAGCGCGGCGCATTCGCGTACAGCTGAAGGCCTCCAATGCCTTACCGTCCTCGAGAACTCGTTGTGCGCGCGCGGGAAGCGGCCGTCCTGCTTCTCGCCACCCTCGACCGCAACGAAATGGTCCAACGATTCCTCGATATTTATGCGGGCGAGAACCGGCGCCCGGGGCGCGCCGATCAGCCGTCGCATTATCGCGAACAGCTCGAAACCATCCGGCGTGAATCGATTCTCGCGATGACGTTGCGCGTGGAAGCGGCGCTGCCGACGCGCCTGAAAGTGCGCGTATCCGTTCGCGACACGGCCCGTCGCCCGGTGAGAAAGTCAAAAAAAGGAAAGAAGCTTGCGCGCAGGAAGAAACCGAGAGCAGCGGGAATGGATCTCGCCATTCCGCTGCTGGACTTGTTCCGCGAAGAATTTTTCGTCGCGCTCGGCCAGGCACTCGATTGGACCGAGGACGACGCGCAGCAATTCTGGCGCGATTTCTCGCTCTACGAAAGCCTTTCCGGCAAGGAGTCGCGCGGGACGCCCAAGCGAGGCAGCGCTTCGGGGCCGTTTGTGGACCGCACCGCGCTCCTGCTCGACCCGTCCTTGATGGAGCAAGCCCGCCGCGCCGCCGGAAAATTCCAGGTGGAACTCAACGCCGCAGCCGACCGCGTTCTGCGCAAAGTGTTTTCCCGCCGCCGCGCGAATTGATTCCCGCTAGGCGCGCGCTTCGAGCACGATATTGAAAGGCGTCTCCGCAGCTCGCCGCACCTGCGAAAATCCCGCGGTTTTCAGGATCTTCGAAAGGCGGCCCTCGCCGGCCTGCGCTCCCAGCGCCAGCCCCACCTCCTGCGAAAGCGACGCGGGCGTGCACAGCATCGTCGAGGCAGCGTAATAAACGCGCCCGATCGGATTGAGATTGTCTTCGAGTTTGTCGTGCGCGAAAGGCTCGACGAGCATCCACGCTCCATTCGGCGCGAGCGAGTCTTTCACATGCTTTGCCGCGCCTTCCGGATCGCCCATGTCGTGCAAGGAATCGAAGAAAGCCACCAGGTCATATCCGTTGCCCGGATAATCTTTCGCTTTCGCCACTTCGAATTTTACGCGGTCGCCGACGCCTGCTTTCGTTGCCGCCTGCCGGGCCATCTGGATCGAGCCATCGTGATAATCAAAGCCCGCAAACGTAGATTTCGGATACGCCTGCGCCATGAGAATCGTGGATGTTCCAAGTCCGCAGCCAACGTCCGCCACTTTCGCTCCGGCCTTCAGCTTCGCTTCGACGTCGCCGAGCGCCGGAATCCATTCACCGATCAAGTGCGCGCGATAGTTGGGACGAAAGAAACGTTCGGTGCCCGCGAACAGCCCGTGATCGTGTTCGTGCCAACCGACTCCGTGGCCGGTGCGGAAGGCTTCCGTGATTTTTGGCTCGTCTTTCACGCACGCCGCAACGACTTCGAAAAATCCAGGGAGAAAAACGGGGCTCGTCTCGTCCGCCAGAGCGAGCGCTTGTTCCGGCGGCAATGTGTAGCGTCCGGCGGCGGCGTTGTAGGTGACGAATCCTCCGGCGGCTTGCGCTGCGAGCCATTCGCGAACGTACCGCTCGGCTGTTCCAGTTTTCTTCGCGAGCTCGGCCGAAGTCATCGCTCCGGCGCCGGCCATTGCTTTGTATAGCCCGAGCTTGTCGCCGATCAAGATGAGCGCGGTGTTCATCGCCGCTCCCATTTCGCCGACGGCTTTCATCACGAATTCGTGCAATTTTGCTTCATTCAGAGGTTGAGGAGCCGAAGTAGACATGAAGTCCTCCTGAATCGAGCGCGGCCTGGGGAACGCTTCTGAAATTCTTGCAAGTCTATCTTTGCGGGTAAGGCAAGTCAATCGCCGAAGGTTGCAACGAAATCCCCGTTTCTTGTTATTCTCGCGCCATGTCCGCCCTCTTCTACATCCTCGTGATCGCCCAGATCGCGTTGGGAATCTACTCGCTGTGGAACGGCTTCGAATGGTTTCGAATGGTGCGGCGCCGGCTCACATCGCATGCCGGATTTTATGCGCCGACGACTGCGTTGATCTGTCCGTGCAAAGGAATCGAGCGCGGCCTCGAAGACAACCTTACGGCTCTCACGCGCTTTGAATACGCCAACTACGAAATTTATTTCGCGCTCGCCACCAGCCTCGATCCAGCACTGAAGATTATCGAACGCGTAAAGGCTGCGAGCCCGCGGCCGGTGCATATCGTGATCGCCGGACCGCCCGAAGATTGCAGCGAGAAAGTCTTCAACCTGCGCCGCACAGTGGAAGCGCTGCCTGCCAATTTTGAAGTGCTTGTGTTCACGGACTCCGATGTGCGCTTGCCGCGCGGCTGGCTCACCAAACTCATCGCACCGCTGCAGGACGCGCGCGTCGGTGCGACTACCACTTACCGCTGGATCATCCCGAGCGGGCAATTGGGGGCAGGCGGATTCGCGAGCGCCCTCGCGTCCGCGTGGAATGCCGCAATTGCCACGCTTCTCGGCAAACAGTCGGACAACTTTTGCTGGGGTGGCGGCACGGCGATCCGTCGCAAGACGTTTGATGACGTCGGCGTGCTCGAAGCATGGAGCGGCGCACTGAGCGACGATTTTGCGATGACCTCGGCGCTCGAGGCCGCCGGCTTGCCGATTATTTTTTGTCCCGAGTGCCTCGCGGCGACGATCCATCCCTGGACTGGCTCGCAGCTTCTCGAATTCACGAACCGGCAAATCCAGATCACCAAAGCATATTCGCCGCGGCGCTGGAGGATGGGAGCGCTCGCGCATTTGAGCTACTCGATCACGTTGGTGTTCGCGCTGCTGTATACGTTTAACACGATGGTCGAGGGAGATCCGTGGCTGCAGCTTGCGTTGATGATCATGGTGATTCCGTTGCTGGCTGCGATGAAAGGGGCGATTCGCACCATCGCCGTGAATGAATTGCTGCCGGAGCAGCGGACGAGATTGCGGGAATGGGGCTGGGTCTGGAGTTTGCTGGCGCCGATCGTGCCATTTTTATTTTCCTGGAATTTTATTATTTCGCTGGTCAGCAAGCGGATCCGCTGGCGCGGAATCCGTTACGAACTCGTATCGACCAACGAGACGCGCATCGTCAGGAACTAGCAGCGGGCGCCGCAGGCTGCGGCGCAAACGCCCGTTGCACGCGGCAGAGCAGAAAGCCCGTGGCCGCACCTGCCGGAATCGCCAGCCACCATCCCGCCTGCACCACCATCGCCGGACCAAGCAGCAGGAACGAAAGCAAGCGGTGCGGCTCGAAGTTCTGTTCCGCACTTGCGTGCATGCCCCACGCGCCGAGGCCGCCAATCAGTACCGGCGCGAGGATTGCGCCCGCGACGGCCCAGTGCAGAGGCGTCTTGCATTTCAACAGCGTCATAATTCGCCGCAGCAGAAATGCGCCGATCAGAACGGCGAGGGCGCCAAAGATGAGTCCGTAAAAATAAAAAAACAGCACGCCAAACGCTGCTCGCGACCGCGCGGAAAAAGCCGTGGCGTGCCACAAATCCTGGGTCCAGACGGCGAGGCTCATGAAAAAGCAGCCGCAGATCCAGGCGGTGAGGTAGTAGATCAGGCTGCCGCGCCGGGTCATGCCGTTTGTTTAGCTGCTGCCAAGGGATTTGCCCATCGAATCGCCAATGGGCGTAACAGCCACAGCTACGATTGAGCCGCAGATCGCGGCCGGCCACGACTGACTTGCGAGATTGCGCAGAATTCCCAAACCTAAACCCAGAATGGAGAGAGCGTCCGATTTTGCAATCCACCCACCGACAACGAAAAGAGTCCAAGCCATGCAGGCGCCGGCCAACGCCCACTGCCAGAACTTCAGCCAGCCAAATCGGAACATTACGAAGGGGAGAAACACTCCGAAAAGAAGCGCCGGAAACCATCCGACCAGGAACGAATCAAAAAGCAACAAGGGAAATAAAGTCAAAACACCCCAATTCTTCGATCCGATGGACATGATCACCATGAACCACACACAACCAACCACACAGCCGGTGACAATTGCGATACCACAAAAGGCGAAAATGAACGGTAGCTTCATTTTTGCACGTGCTCAAATCCTTCGTTGGATGTTCGGGAAATCGGTCCAGACTTTGACGCCGCAGAAGTGGGAGCCTTCGGTGCAGATGGGAGTGGAGATTCCGGCGCGAAGATAACAGGGCGGACCGATGTATCGCCCGAGTTCAGGGAAAACCTTGCGGACCTGATCTACTTCTTCAATCGATGACTGGTAAATCTCTTCCTGGGCGTTGAAGCAGGTGCGCATCGTCCATTTGTGGAGAAGATGGAGGAGCGAGCCTGATTCGACGAGGCGAATCGCCTTGGCATTGGGGAGAACGTAGAGCGCGAATTCCGCAGGGACGCCGCGAGCGAGCAATTCATTTTTCGCTTCCCACGCGCGTTGCATGGCGCGCTCATACACTTCGAGTGCGCGCGGATTGTCACGGATCAACATGGGAGTGATGTAGTCGGGCGCGCGCGTATCGGAAAGAGTGAGCAGGGGGCGCGAACCCGGAACCATGCGGTGGCGCTGGTCCTGGCTATCGGCGGTGTGGCTGATTTTTTTGGCGAACGTAAAATTGGCGTGCTGCAAGGCGCGCAAGATCGGCGCGTGGACGCCGATATTGAGCGTTTCGCGGCGGTAGGGATTGCGCGCGGGGTTGAGCATGCGGTCGAGCGCTTCAGAGTCTGGACATTCAGCGACAGTGAAGCCGGCGACGGCGCGGTAGGCGTCGGCCATCACGGCGAGAGCGCGCGGCGAATAATCCACGAGCTGCGAAGTGAGCGGACCGAGTTTCGCGTCGAATTCGCGCGCGAACGCTTCGCCCGATTCGGCAGTGTCAACAGCACCACCACGGTCGCGGGCGCGAGGGAGTGCGAGCCATTCGACGGGCTCATCCATCGGCGCATTGTCGAAGCGATCGAAGAATTGCGGATCGATTTCGCGGACGCGCGCGACCATTTCGCCGATGACGAGGCGCGCCTCGGTGGGCGTGTCGCTGGCAGCGGACATGCGCCAGAGCCGGTGAAGGACGATCCCCGAAACGGTGTGCACCATCGTGGTGAACGCGGCAACGGGCAAAACATAACGCGCTACTTCGATCGCGCGCTTTTCGGATTGGCGCGAAACTTTCTGCACGCGGCGAGGGTGCGACATCGGGCTGATGTGCCAGATATCGGAAAGAATTTCACTCGCGGCAGGCTCGAGAAGTTCCGTCAGTTCGCGATAGGTGTCCCAGGCGCTGGTGATCGCGCGTTCGTAAATTTCGCGCTCGGCAGGCCCGAATTTTGGGTTGCCGGGAGTTGACACCGGCGGAATGTAGGCCTGAGCGCGGTCGAGCCGGACGTACCGCTGGCTCTGCTGTTCGGAATTGTAGAAAGGATGCGCGTGAAGGAACGACCAGACGAATTGGCGGCTGATGTTCTCGAGGCCAAATTCGAAATGCGCGTGCTGGTAGACGGTGTGGTGACCGCCGAAATAAGTTCCGGCGCCAATCGTGACGCGTTGCTTCTCTGTAATTTCTTCCGGGCCGACCAGGTGCGAGGCGTAACAAGTGCGCGCGGCCGCGATGGCGGAATCGAAAGGATGCGAAAAATGATTGCGCAGAGTGACGCGAGGAGGGGCTGATTCGATTTGCGGCGAGAGCGGCGAATCGTGGGACGGAGAGAGTCGCGTGGCCATATTTGCTGAACGGCATTGTACTAGAAAGGCGGCGGCGAATGACGGGTGAGAAGATTGAAGATAAAAAAACGCAATTTCTTCGCGATTAGAAAATCGTAAACGGCTGATTTTTGGGCGGTTATCTCGAATTCTAATCGCGGATTCGCGATTAGAAAATCCGAGCGAGTGGCTCGGAGCGGTCGGCAACGAGCGGAGACGCGAGGAAAGCTCCGCGGGGGAGCTTGCTGGCGCGTTCCTGGCTTCGAATTTTTGTTGTTTTTCAGTTTACGGACTCCAGAAGAAGGATCGCATATTGGGAATGCGGAATTGGACTGGTCGTTCGGCTAGAACTGGGACAGGTGGCGGTGGATAGAGGTGCGGAGTGGTGGCTGCGCGAGGAGGAATTCAAAAGAGCCGGCTGGAAGCCGGCGGTACGTGAGGCGAGCAGTGGCTGGCGCGCGGCGGGCGGGGCATGGCGGGAGGGCGAGCGGGGCACGGTGGGCCGTGCCCCTGCGGGCTGATGCTAGATGCGACGCTACTTTTTCTTGGCGCTGGCTGTGGCGGCGGCTTTGTCGGCGTACTTCTTTTGGAAACGCTCGACGCGGCCGGCTGTGTCGATCAGCTTTTGTTTGCCAGTGAAGAACGGATGGCACTGGGAGCAGATTTCCACGCGGATCAGCTCGCCTTTTGTGGTGGAGCGGGTTTGGAACGTGCTGCCGCAGGCGCAGTGCACCGTGACGGCGTGATAATCGGGGTGAATTCCTTCTTTCATGAAAGGCTCCTGTCGGCTGGCCGGTCTGCGTGACAATGATTCTGGTGGAGCACAGTCACGTCGCTAGGTCAGCGGAGAAACCCCGATTATACGGCATTTTGAGGGAATTGCAAAATCGAGATGTGGATCGACGCGGAGGGCCGACGCGGAAGTGAGGGTCGCGGGAAAACGGGAGCAGTGTAAGTACTGGCGCGCTCAGGAAACGAAGGCGCAGCCTACGCGAACTCGGCCGCCTTCGAGGCGCTGCGTGTAGGCTTTGTGGAGGACGACGCGGACGGGGGGAAGTATTGGGACGTGGAGGATGGCGTTAAATTGGGCGGGGAGTTCGTCGGGCTTGTCGAGGACGAGGGCGACGCCTCCGTAGCTGAGGTCGATGACTGTGGCGTGTTTTTGAGTGGCGTCAGAGAGTACGGCGTAGGCTTTGGTGCCTGCGAGCGTTACGCGCTCCCACTTTCGATTTTCCCTGCGCCCGGAAGGATGAGAGGGCGCACTGCCCGAAGCGCCCGAACTACCCGAGGCACCCGAGGAAAATGACGCGGGCTGCGAAGGCGGCGCGCCGGGAGCGGACGGCGAGCCTGGTGCAGACGGGCGTGGCGTGAAGTTAATTCTAGGCGGCGCGTCCGGAAATTTTCGGGGCGGCGTGGTTTCGCGGGATGCCGGCTCGCGTGACGCGATATCAGGCCCGGGAGTTTCGCGCGCAGGATGCGATTCGAGCGGAGCGGCGCGTCGAGAAGACGGACCGGCTCCGGATTCGCGGCCGGCATTCTTCAATTCGTAGAGACGCTTATCGGCGAGGCCGAGGAGCGCGCTTTTGAGATCGCCGTCCTGGGGATGAACGGCAACACCGAAATCGAGCGTGACGCCCATATCGAGCTTCATTTCGCGAATGTCGTTTTCAAACTGCGCGCGAATGCGGCGGCAGAGAATCATGGCTTGTTCGGGATCGGTCTGCGGAAGCAGGAGCGCGAATTCATCGCCACCGATGCGGAAAGCAAAATCGGAAGCGCGCAAAGTTTTTCGGAGAGTGGTGGCGGCGAGCTGCAGAACCTGGTCGCCCTGCAAATGCCCCTGACGGTCGTTCACTTCTTTGAGCTTGTGAACATCGAGAATGGCGATCGCGAGCTGCTGGGCGTAGCGTTTGGCGCGGTTCAATTCCTTGTCGCTGTATTCATCGAACAAGCGGCGATTGTAGAGTCCGGTGAGGGCGTCGGTGGCGGCGTTAATCTGCAACTTTTTAAATTCGTCGTACTCCATGAGAATCGGAACGCGAAAAAAATTGGTGGCGGCGAGCACGTCAACCATGGCGGTCTTGAGCGAAACGGGGCGGCCGAGACTTTCTGAAAGCTCGCGGCGACGCACGAGAATGCGCCGCCAGTAATCGTTGCTCTGCATTTCCGACAGATCGATTTGCGCGATCGTGCGGAAGTACTGACGCAGGAACTGCCCGCGCACCGATTCATCGAGGCCCTCGAGGGTCTCGATCAAGAGATCCAGGAACGAGTCTTCGGGCGACGGCTGCGGCTGGGAAGCTTCGCCGGGCTGAGGCATCAATGGGTTCCGAATAGCGTTTATTTTTCCCTGTATGTCTCAGGGAACCCTGCGGGGCATGAATACTATAGCAAGGAACAGTCCAATTGGTAGCCCGAAAAGGGCCGGGGATAGAGCTGTAAGCTGCTCTTACAGTTATAGTTGTACTAGTTCGAGGGGATCCACTCGGAGGGCGGCACGGGGAGCTGGGGGTAGGAGTGAAAACGATTCGCCTTTTCGTCTACCCGGGTGCACTTTCAACCAGGGAGGCTTCGGAGGGGGGAGGGACTCAGCCGATGGGCTTGAGGAACTCGACGCCCACTAGATGGACGTCGCCCGCTTCCTGGTTGCGCTTAACCTTGGCCTGAATCGGCGGCATCCCCGCCGGGACCAGCGCGGAAGACGTGATTGAGGGCGCCGGGATCGTGAGAGTGACTGTTTCGTTGATAGAGAGCGGGCGCGGACTGGTAAGGAACGCACCCATCGCGCTGATATCAAGGGTCTTAGCTAATTCGAGAAACTGCTCGCCGTAGGTATCCTTGCCGCGGATGAATAGAGGCACCTGGAGGCGGATACGTTGGTAACGCCTGCGTTCTTCGTACGTTTGTGACACGCCGACCCTGTGGAGGGCGATGCCTTCTTTGACCGTCATTCGGTACCTCAGTTTTAGTACTGCCTAGACTGGCAATTTAGATGCAAGTCTGAAAGGAGATGTATCAAATCGGTATGCGCTTTAGAATCAGATTGATACGGAGGCTCAAGGCTGACACAGGGAGATGACTAGCGGTCAGAATTGTTGTTTTACTCCCGATTGCTTCCGCTATTGTGCAAAGTAGAACGCATTTACCATTGACTCTTTTTGGGGCCTTTGCGAGCATACAATTCCTCGAGCGCAGGCCTGCTCTTTCTCCGTAGCTCAAGCGAAAGAGTGGTGTCTGCGCGCCTTACGCGGGGCGACCCAGGAGAAAACTTCTGTCCGAAGGCCTTGCAATGGAGCAGCCAGCAAGCAGCCAGGCGGTGTTAAACCTGGTTACGAGCCTTTTGGACGCGTTCGACCGGCCATTGCTGGTGACGAATCGCGGAGGGCGAATTCTCTTCACGAATCTGCACGCACAGGACCTGCTGGGCTCTCGCGGATTGGACTTGAACGCGGACCTGAACGTTTTCTCGGAATTTCTGAACATTGACGGCAAAGGCGTGTTGAGCCAGCTGCAGGGCGGCGAGCAGGAAGTGAGCTTGCCCTTCGACCACTCCGACGGGAAGAATCGCGCCCGCATCCGTTGGCTGCCTGAGCCGGACTGGCTTGTGATTTACATCGAGCCGGCACCGGCCGATGCACCCGCCGACGAAGCAGCGATGCGCCAGACGGTGCAGGAGTTGATGCAGGAACGGGAGATCACGTATCGAAATCTTCTGGCGGCGTATTTGCGATTGCAGGAAGCGAACCGGCAGAAAACGGTATTCCTGGCTTCGGCGGCGCATGAATTGAAAACGCCGCTGGCGGTGATGAAGGGCTACTACGACCTGTTGCTTTCGGGATCGCTCGGGAAACTGGCGGACCGGCAGCGCGAAATCGTGCAGGATTCGAAGGAAAGTTGCGACCGGCTGGTGCGGCTGGTTTCGATGTTTTTGAATTACTCGGCGCTCGAGAGCGGCAAGCTGATCCTGCAGCTTCGCGAGAACGATTTGCGGGATTGCGTGACGGACCTGACATGCCGCTGGCAAGACGCGTTCAAGCGAGCGGACGTCCACATGGAAATCAAAATGTCGGCGGAGATGCCGCACTTCAAGTTCGATTACCAAAAAGTGCAGCAGTGCATGGCGAACTTTCTCGATAACGCGCTGAAGCACACGCCGGCCGGCGGCACGGTGACGCTCCGAGCGGAGCCGCACTTCTGGGAGCGGCGGACTTCCGAAGCGCCTCCTTCGACGGAACGGCGGCGCGGCAGGGGAGTGCGTCCGAACAGCATGTTGATTTCGGTGACGGACAGCGGCGGAGGAATCGCGGCGGAATTTCACCAGGAAATTTTCGAGGAGTTCGTGCGCGTCGACCCATCGTCATCCGGGATGGGGCTGGGCCTCGCGATCACGAAACGATTGATCCAGGCACATCGCGGTAAAGTATGGGTGGATAGCGAAGTGGGACGCGGGAGCACGTTTTCGTTCCTGCTGCCCATGAATGCGGAGTAGACGAGCGGCATGAGTTGGAGCGACAATGTTCGTCCAGGATAAAAATGGCTGACAAAGAAAAAATTCTCGTAATCGACGACGAACCGAGCATCCGGAAATACCTGCAGACGCTGCTCGAGGTGGACGGGTTCGCAGTGGAAGCGGTGCCGAGCGGGAAGGATGCGCTGCAGAAAATCGGCGCGGGCGAACGTCCGGACTTCATTATTCTGGATGTGTTGATGCCGGAGATTGATGGACTCGAGACGCTGCGCCAATTGATGCAGATCGACCGGACGCTGAACGTGATCATGCTTTCGTGCTCGAACGAAGTGACGACGGTGGTGGAAGCAATCCGGCTGGGCGCGCTCGACTATTTGACGAAACCGTTTGAGAAGCCGGAGCTGGATGCTGCATTTTTGAAAGTCCGGCAGAAGCAGCAACTACGTTCGGAAAACCAGGCGTTGCGCGAATATTGCGAGCAATTGACGGAGGATTTGTCGTTCCTGGCGTCGAGCCCGCAGATGCTGAAGATCCGGCAGCGGATTTTGCAGATTGCGCCGGTTGACGTGCCGGTATTCATCAGCGGCGAAAGCGGCGTGGGCAAGGAAGTGGTGGCGCGGATGATTCATCTGCGATCCACGCGGCGGCAGTTGCCCTTCATCAAGGTGAATTGCGCGGCGCTCCCCGGGGAATTGCTGGAATCGGAATTATTCGGGTACGACCAGGGCGCGTTCACGGGCGCGGTGCGTTCGAAGCCGGGGAAATTCGAGCTGGCGAACAAGGGCACGATATTCCTGGACGAAATCGCGGAGATGAGCCCGCACTTGCAGGCGAAACTCCTGCACGTCCTGCAGGACGGGCAGTATTCGCGGCTGGGCGGGCGGTCGGTGGTGAACGTAGACGTGCGGGTGCTCGCGGCAACGAATATGGACGTGAAAGAGGCGATGCGCAGCGGGCGATTCCGCGAAGATTTGTACTACCGGTTGAACGTGCTCTCGCTTCACATTCCGCCACTGCGCGAGCGGACTTCGGAAATACCGCTGCTGTTCCGGCATTTCCTGGCGAAGTATGCGGAGAAGTATCAGAAGCCGGCGATGGAGCCTTCGAAACATCTGCTGGAAGCGGCGCTGCGCTACCCGTGGCCGGGCAATTTGCGCGAGCTCGAAAATTTCGTCAAGCGCTACGTGATTCTCGAGGACGACGAAGGCAGCTTCCGCGAACTGGTGGAGATGACGGGGCAGCAGCATCGCACAGCGCCGCGCGAGGAGCCGGTTGCGCCGAAAGAGCAGGGATTGAAGGCGCTGGTGCGCGGGTTGAAGGATGAAGCGGAGATGGAAGCGATCGCCGACGCGCTGGACAAAACGAACTGGTGCCGCAAAGATGCCGCGAAAATGCTGGGCATCAGCTACAAGGCGTTGCTGTACAAGATGCGGCAGTTCAATCTGGATTCGGGACGCGGCTCGCGGAATGCAGCTGCGAAGGCGGCGAAGGAAGCGGCGGCTGCAGCGGAGAGCGGTGCGAAAGAAAAAGAAACCGTGGCGCCGGGGCCCGCGACGCGGGGCTGAGAAATCGCGCGAAGTACTAGAGCGAGCGGGGCGGACCCACCGTCCTGGGCCGGGAGAAAAGTTGCATATCTAGAGCACAGTCTAAGAAATAGCACTACCCATCGAACTCTGCTTGGTCTAGTATTGCCCACCGAAATGGGTCACATCGCCTACGAAATGGAAAGGCCCGTTCTTGCCCGTAAGATCGACGAATCGTTAGTCGCTGTTTCCAAAGACCTTGTTTGTGAGGCGGAGTTTGGTTGCGCTGCACGCGCTTGGAATTTGGATTCGAATAGTGAGGCGAGCAGACGTTAAGTGGCCGGGGTTCTTTGGAATAGCGATTGCTACTGTTCTTGATGGGGTTGTGTACTTCAATCCAGTCCTGGAGGAGCAGCGGGAATGACGGAGCGTCGTTTGGCCCGCCGGTACGACTTGTCGCTACCGGTAAACGTTCGCCTGCCGATTAATCGAGAGCCTGGCTCGCATGATGGCCAGACTCGAGACATATCGACGCGCGGAGTTTACTTTATGATGCAGAAAGAACTGGCTCCCGGCACTGAAGTTGATTTCACGCTCACCTTGCCGGCCGAAATCACACGCGGATCAGAAGTGTTTGTCCGCGCTCACGGACGCGTCGTTCGCGTTGACAAGCAGCGCGATGACGGCCACGAATCGATCGGAGTAGCGGCGGTAATCGAGCGCTACGACATCATTCGCGGCGAAGGCGCTCGCATCTAGTCCACGGATTCGTTGTAGTGGCAGGCTGCTGTAGTTTTATACTTCTTCTAATTCTGACTCTTGGTCATGTCATTCTGCCGAAATTCGTCTCGCCAAGTTTGTGCTCCGACCATGCGCTCCCAGAATTGCTCGAATGCCGCAGGAAATTCAGTTGCGTTTCATAATGGTTCGGGCCTAGCATTCAGTCAATCCAGTCCAAGGAGGGTCCGATGAAAATCGCGGACCTGATCGCGTCTCGCCGGGAAGTTTATTCGATTTCTGAGGACATGACGGTGCACGACGCCGCGCGGTATCTTCGCGAACGGGAAGTGCGCGCGGTCGGCGTGTGCGACAAGCAGGGAGTGCTCCAGGGCGTTGTCTCGCAAAGCGATGTATCCGACAAGGTAGCCGCGGAGAATAAATGCCCGGCTTGGATGCGCGTCTCGGAAATCATGACGCGCCAGCTGGTAACCACAACTCCGGAAACGCCGCTCGAAGATTGCCTGCGCCTGATGGAGCAGCACGGGATCTATCATCTCGTGGTGCTCGACCATGAGAAGGGATACCGGGGGATGATTTCGGTGAGCGACCTATTGAAGCTGATCGCTTCGGACCAAAAGGCTCGCGCCGACATGCTCGAGGCCCTGATTTTTCCACAGCGCTAGCAGTTCTCCACAGTAATAGGACGACTAAACCCTTCCCGATGAGTGATCTGCGCCTGGGCGGTGGGAAACTCGCTTCCCGAAAGGGATAACTAGTTTCTGGTCTCACCGCATTTTCGCTTCTGATTCGCGCCCATCCGGAACTGGTCGGGCGCCGGCGAGCTGGTGCCGAGTGGAAACGCCGGCCGTAACCCGCTGAAATACAGACATCTGGCTGCTGTCCCGCCCGGCCATCACGTTTGGCGTCTTATTTGCACTCTCGTTTGCGGGCGCCGGTCCTGGCGCAGGGGTGGTTCTCGATACATATGGCATCTGCCGCGGAAGCACGACTCGCCTCAAGCGTCCATCCAGCCGAACTCCCCCCTGAGCATGTTTACTTTGGCCCGTCCGAGGCGATGCAAGCGGTTCGGCAGAAGGTGTCGCGTGCGGCGGGGTTAAACGTTCCGGTTCTAGTTCTCGGCGAAAGCGGCACTGGCAAAGAGGTCCTGGCGCGGTTCATTCACGATCGCTCTCCCTGGCGGGATGGCCCGTTCGTGAAAGTGAACTGCCCGGCGATCCCCGGCACGCTGCTCGAAAGCGAGCTTTTCGGCTTCCAGAAAGGCGCGTTCACGGGGGCGCACGCCGACAAACCCGGGCGCATGGAATTGGCGCAGGGCGGCACGCTCTTCATGGACGAGATCGCGGAGCTGGACGGGAGCCTGCAGGCCAAGCTGCTTCACGTCCTGCAGGACGGGCACTTCACGAGCATCGGCGACCACGAAGAAAAGCAGGTGGACGCGCGCGTGATTTGCGCCACCAATCGCAAGCTGCAGCAGGAAATCGAACAGGGCGGATTCCGCGCCGATCTCTTCTATCGCATCAACGTGATCAGCATTACCCTGCCGCCGCTGCGTGAACGCCGCGACGACATTCCCTATCTTGTCGAATACCTCCGGCAGCAGTTCAACCGGCGCTACCAGCGCGAAGCGCGTCCCGTCTCGCGCGAGGTGGTGCAGCTTCTGCAGCAGCGCGAGTGGCCGGGAAACGTTCGCGAGCTTGAAAACTGTCTGGCGCGGTACGTGATCCTGGGCACGGAAGAAGCATTTCACCTCGAGAAGCCGGAAGAAAAGAAGCCCTTCAGCTTTGCTTATGAAGTGACCGAGGACGGCAAGATCCCGCTCAAGCGGCTGGCGCAACAGGTGACGCGACGGATGGAGCACGATTTGATCTTGAAAGTGCTGCAGGCCAACCACTGGAACCGGCGAAAGTCTGCGGAAGTGCTCAAAATCAGCTATCGCGCACTGCTGTACAAAGTCCGGCAGGCTGGCCTGCCTGCAAAGCGACTACAGCGCAAAATTGACGATGCTGCAGAGGCGACCGGGATCGGCGATCCTTCCGCGGCACAAACCGACTAACACCTGTATTTTGTTGGTGTTTCCCGCCAGCAAGCAGCTTTTTCGCCCCTCCCAGCCGATTCACCTTCGATTCGCCTTATCGTGTACCCCCGTGTCTGATGGGAAATCGTTTGCGTCGAGTTACTTGCCCCACCCCGGCAATTTCGCTAGCCTAAATGTCTAAACTACGATGGCCAAAAACTCCGCCAAACCGCACCTGAGGGTCTGCCTGCTGTCGCCGCACCCGATGGTGCTCGACGAATTCAACCGCCTGCTGTCGGAGTCGGGCTTCCAGATGGTGTCGCGGCAACTCGATTCCATGCTGGCTCCCGACCTGCGGAATCTCGAGGTTCCAAAGGCCACGGTTTACGTGATTGACGCACACGCGGCGCGCCAAGCCACCGGAGCGTTGCTGGGCAATATTCTGGATAAGCATGCGGGGGCGCGACTGCTGGTGGTCGGCGACAAAATGAAAGAAGCCGATGCCTACAGCCTGTTGCGACAGGGCGTGAAGGGGATTTTGAACTACGCCGAAGCCCGCGAACAACTGCCGCGCGCTCTGCCGCTGGTAGCGGCCGGCGGGTTCTGGGTTCCGCGTCCCGTGCTTTCGCGCTTCGTTGACTCGATTCTCAGCAGCACGCAGGGGCGCCGGTTGCGGAGCGATTCACCGGCCGAGTTGAGCCGCCGGGAACAGGAAGTGCTGAACGGCTTGCTCGAGAATCTCGCGAATAAAGAAGTTGCAGACCGTTTGCACATTTCCGAACGCACTGTGAAATTCCACGTCTCAAACCTTCTGGCTAAGTTCGGTGTTCGCCGCCGCGCCGATTTGATTCTGCTGTGTTACCAGCGCCGTGGCGCCGGTACCTGACTCGACTCCGTCGAGTCGTCCCACGAAACATCGAAGCTCGAAACTGTCCGGTAGTTCGCTCGGGGCGGGCTGACGATTCCCGACTTTCTTCTGACCACTTAGACTCCGCCGATACGCTGCTATAATTCTCGCCTGGCATTTTCTTTTGTTCGAAAATGCTGCCTGGGCGAATGGCTACCTTTTCGATTCAAAATTTTGGGTGTCGTGCAACCGATGCGGATGCGGCGGCGCTGCGTCGTGATTTGCTTGCGGGCGGACTGGCGCTCGTCTCCGAACATGCGCGCGCGGACGTGGTGGTGTTGAACACCTGTACCGTGACGGCGGCGGCCGATTCACAGGCGCGCGAAGCGGTGCGCAAGATTCATCGCGCGAATCCGGGTGCGCGAATCGTTGTGACCGGCTGCTATGCGCAGCGTGCGCCGGATGAGATTGCGAGGCTGGACGGCGTCGATTTCGTGGTTGGGAATTCGCATCAAACTGAAATTGCCGGGTTGATTCGCGCATCGCTCGAGGGAAGCGACTCCGAGGCGAATCGCGAGACGGAAGCTCGCTCCGGGGAAAAGCTCGAGGGCTTTCTGCCGCTCGCGCAAATCGAACGCGACGCGATGTCGCTCGCGCGCGGCCCTGCCAAGATCCTGACGGGCGATATTTTCGCGCAGACGGCCGTTTCGATCGCGCCTGCTTCGCTCGCTGACGGCGAACGCACTCGTCCAATTCTCAAAATTCAGGATGGCTGCAACAATCGCTGCTCCTATTGCGTGATTCCGTTCGTGCGCGGGCGGAGCCGCAGCCTGCCGCCGGACGTGGTCGTCGCAGAAATTCGAAAGCTCGTGGAGGCAGGCGCGAAGGAAGCGGTTCTGAGCGGAATCAACCTCGGGAGCTACGGGCGCGATCTCGCGCCGCGCGCGAATCTGATCGACACGGTACGCCGCATCCTTGCCGAAACGGACCTGGAGCTGCTGCGATTCAGCTCGATCGAGCCGCAGGACGTGACCGAGGAATTTGTTGCGCTGAGCGCTTCGTCGGAGCGCATCGCGGCGCATTTTCACATTCCGCTGCAATCGGGCTCGGACCGGATCCTGCGCGCGATGCATCGCTGGTATCGCGCGGAACATTACGCGGAGCGCGTTCGGCTAATTCGGAAGCACTCGCCGGATGCGGCGATTGGCGCTGACGTGATAGCGGGCTTTCCCGGCGAAACGGACGAGGAGTTTCAAGTTACGGCCGAGTTCATCGAGCGCTTGCCGCTCACGTATCTTCACGTGTTTTCGTTCTCCGCGCGCCCCGGTACGGAAGCCGCAAAGATTGCGCCCGAGCAGCATCCCGTCGCGCCGGAAACGATTCGCGCGCGGGCCCGGTACCTGCGCTCGTTGAGCCAAAGAAAGGCGGATGCATTTCGCGCGGCGCAGTCCGGCCGCACGCTTCGCGCGCTGACACTTGCACGTACGGGCGAACTTTGGACCGAAGCGTTAACGGGAAATTACCTGAAGGTGAAAATCGCAGGGAGGCACGAGCCGAATCAGTGGTGCGAAGCGCGCATCTAGGATGATGCGGGGCCTGGCTGACGTTTTGCCTGGCGTCGCGCCCGCGTCGAGGCAGGCGCGTCACTCGCCATTCTCGAAAATCACTTCCGCCAGCGCCAGATTTCCGCTATGCGTAATCGTGAGCGAAATATTTTTCACGCCCATTCGCCCGGCCAATTCCTTCGTCACGCCGGCCAGCTGCAAAGTCGGCTTCCCGCTCGGCTCGCGGACGACTTCGATGTCGCGCCAACGAACGCCGTTGCGCCAACCGGTGCCGAGCGCTTTCATCGCGGCTTCTTTGGCGGCAAACCGGCCCGCGTAGCGCTCGAATTTATTTCGATAGGTCTCGCAATAGGCGGCTTCGAGCGGCGTATACACGCGCTCGATAAAAGGCGCGCCATGCCGCGTAATCGCCGCTTTGATCCGATCGATTTCCGCGATATCGAGTCCGAGTCCGACGATCACGCTTCCGTTGCCTTTCCGCGGCTTCTCGATTGCCGAGATTGCGCTTCGCGCGACACGACGAAGCCTGCAGCGCGACGCGATTATACCTATAATTGACAGACGCCGGGCTGGACGGATGAATCCGGCGCGCGTTTCGGGGGAATCGAAGTGGAATCGACTGTCGCAAAGAAAAAACATTCCGAGCGCAAGCGCGTCGCCGCAAAGCGCGGTCCCGCGCCCGTCGCCCATTGGAAACTTCGACGAAGCGGCGGCCTGCAGATTCTCGAAGCACCGGCATTCGCGCGGCTCGACTGGCTCGTTCACGGCTTCAGCACAAGACCCGGCGGAGCGAGCGCGCTTGCTACTTTTCGCGACGGCGGGCGCGGAAGCGAGAAATCGGCCGAGAAAGTTTTGAACCTTGGCTTTACCGACTGGGATACGCGCGAGGGCGTGCTCACAAACCGCGAGAAATTCTTCCGCAGCTTGGGCGCCGGCAAAATGCAGGTTGTTGCGCTCCGGCAGATTCATTCCGATATCGTCCACGTTGTGAGTTCGGCGAATCACCGCGGAGCTGCGAGCGATTCCCCCGAGGTAGCGCCGCGAGGCGACGCTTTGATTACTCGCGAGGCGGGCGTCTTGCTGGTGGTGCAAACCGCCGATTGCGTTCCGATTCTGCTTGCCGATACAAAACGGCGCGCCGTCGCTGCGATACATTCCGGATGGCGCGGGACCGTTCGCCGGATTGCGGAAAAAACTCTGGGGCGCATGCAAATGGAATTCGGCACGCGGCCCACGGACGTCGTTGCGGCACTGGGGCCAGGCATCGGCTCTTGCTGCTACGAGGTGGGTACAGAAGTGGCGGCGGAATTTCAGGCGCAGTTTCGGAACGCGCGCGACTGGTTCGATGGCCCGTTCGATCGCCTGGCCGACAGCGACAACGATCCGAACTGGCTCCCGTGGCTCACGATGAAACCGCCCGGCCATGCGCCGCCTCCACCGCGCGCGCAACTCGATCTGATCGCGGCAAACCGCGCCATGCTTGCAGATGCTGGAATCCCCGCCGCAAGAATTTACGCCTCGGGCTATTGCACCGCGTGCCGTCCGGATTTATTTTTCAGCTTCCGCAAAGAACGGACCACAGGCCGGTTGATGGCCGCGATCGGCATCCGCTGACAGGCAAGAGGTTTGTGAGTTTGATTTTGTAGCGGCTACCTTTCAGACAGGCTCATTTGCCGTGGTATCAGGATTATTTTAGAGCGGAGAAATCTGCGTAAGATTCGAACTCGTCGCGTTCATTTCCATCAGCGCCAACTGACCGCAGGCAGCCATCACGTCTTGACCGCGAGAGTAACGCACAAAAGCTCGCACTCCCTTATCCACGAGAATTTTTCGGAAGGCTTCGATGCGCGCGGGATCGGGTTTCGCGTATGGCAAATCTCCGGGATTCCACGGAATCAAATTCACCTTCACGCGCAAGTTTGCGAGTAGCTTCACGACGCGGCGCGCGTCCTCGGGCGAATCATTGAAGCCGCCCAGCAGAACGTACTCGAACGTCAAATGCTCCCACGGCCGCAAGGGATAGCGGCGACACGCTTCGAGCAGGTCCTCAAGCGGATACTTGCGATTGATGGGCATGATTTCGTCGCGTTGTTCGTTCGAAGATGCATTGAGCGAAATCGCGAGCTTGGGGCGAACTTTTTCGCGCGCGAGGCGTTCGATCCCCGGGACGATTCCGCTGGTCGAAAGCGTAACGTGTTTGGGGGAGATCGCCAGCGCGTTGGGGTCGAGCAGGATGCCGACCGCCGCCATCACGGGCTCGAAATTCAGCAGCGGCTCGCCTTGTCCCATCAGCACGATGTTGGTTTGCGGCTTGAGCGCGGCACGATTGTCGAAGAGCGCGACCAGCACCTGGCCGATAATTTCGCCGGCGGTAAGATTGCGAATCAGGCCTAGTGTGGCGGTGAGGCAGAAATGGCAATCCACGGCGCAACCTGCTTGCGTGGAAATGCAAATTGTCTGGCGATTTTCTTCCGGCATGAAAACGGCTTCGATGGTGGCGGGCTGGAAGGCTGGGATTTGTTCGGGCACGGTTTCACGCACTGCGTCACGCACTACGTCATGCACTTTTTTGTGCACTTTTTCACGCACTGCGCCCACTGGCTCCGCTGCGCTGGACGCGAGGGCGAGAACGTAGCGCACGGTACCGTCGTCTGACCGGTGCGTGCGGACGATGCGTGGAAGGTCAATCGACGCTTCGTGCGCCAGGCGGTCGCGAAGTTTTGCCGGGAGATTCGTCATGGCCGCGAACTCGAAGCGTTTTTCGGCGTACAGCGCGTGATAGATTTGCGCGCCGCGGTAAGGGGGCTCGCCCCGCGATTCGAGGAAAGCGCGCAGCTCGCCCGGAGATTTCCCCAAAAGATTTACGGGGCCGGCAGAGACGCGCTGGGGAATTGTCGAAGCCATCTTTCACTGATGATAGCACGCGGGCGGACTTGCGATTTTTCGCGTGCGGCGCAAACCGCGCGATATAATATGGCGTTTGGAATCATTCGCGGGGCGCGCCGGGGAGGAGAACGCCGATGGAACAACTGACAATCGATGATTGGGCGAAGCAGCTTGCCGCCATCCCGAAGCAGGACTTCACGATTCCGCACGTACTGAAATTTACGCAAGAAAAGGGTATTCGCGCGGAAACGCTGAAGCCCTATCTTTTTTACGCCAAAAGCCACTACACACGAAACCTGATCTATAAATGCGAGCTCTTCGAAGTTCTCGCGATCTGCTGGGACGTGGGCCAGGTGAGCCGCATTCATAACCATCGCGACCAGAATTGCTGGATGGCAACGCCGATCGGGAAGCTGCGTGTGCAGAACTTTCGGGTTGAGAATCGCGACGCCGCGCACGGCGCTTGTAAGCTCGTGCCCACGGAATTTTACGACATGGACGCAACGCATCCGGCCGTTGTCTCGCCCGAAGAGCCGGTGCATCAAGTGCTGAACTTGCAGGAATTCGGCGAGCGCGCGACGAGCATTCACATCTATTCGTATCCTTACGAAAGTTGCGAAGTGTATTCGCTCGAGCGCGGGGCTTACTCGGATGTGCCGCTGCACTATTCGAGCGAGTACGGGAAACTCTCGCCCGACGAAAAGCTGATGTAGTTCACGTGGCGGATAAACTGGTTTTTTCAGTCTCGCAACTGCAACGACGTGTTTCGACCCAACAGCACATTCAGGGAGTTGCCGGCGGCAAGAGAAAACGCGCCCATCGCCTGTAGTTGGAAACTCGCGGCGGCGCGCGGGATGACTTTGCGACGAGCGCGTGCGAGAATTCAGTAACAAGACCAACACCATAAAAAATGTCTGACGCGAACAATTCGGTTCATAAGACCGTGCTGCCCAACGGGTTAGTCGTGATCACCGAGCCGATGGAGCACGTGCATTCCGTGTCCGTGGGAATCTGGCTGCGCGCGGGATCGCGGCGCGAACCGGCGGCGCTCAATGGTATTTCGCATTTCATCGAGCACATGGTGTTCAAGGGCACCGCGCGGCGCACGGCGGAAGATATCGCGCGAGAAGTGGACAGCGTCGGCGGAATGCTCGACGCATTCACGTCGAAAGAAATGGTGTGCTTCAATACGCGGGTCCTCGACGAGCATCTGCCGAAAGCTTTCGACGTGGTCGCGGATATGGTTCTCGAGCCAAAATTCGCGAACGAGGATATTGACCGCGAGAAGTCCGTCATCCTCGAAGAAATCCGCATGACGCAGGACAATCCCGAAGATCTGGTTCACGAACTCTTCACGCAGAATTTCTGGACTCCGCATGCGCTCGGAAAACCCATCCTGGGCACACCGGAAACGGTTTCAGCATTTACGCGAGAGACGCTGGAATCCTGGTTTCGCCATTGGTATGCGCCGAATCACATGGTGATTACCGCTGCGGGGCATTTGAGCCACGAGCAGCTGGTCGATCTCGTGTCCGAGCGCTTTTCGAAGCTTGCACCGTCTGCAAACGGAGCTGCGGATTCAGTTCCGGTGGCTGCGCCGCACATTACGTTGCGCACGAAGCACGAACTCGAGCAAGTGCACATCTGCATCGGAGTGCCGGCTCTGGCGATGACAGACGAGCGGCGGTTCGCCGTCTCCGCGATGAATAATGTGCTGGGCGGCGGGATGTCGTCGCGGCTTTTCCAGAATATTCGCGAAAAGCAGGGCCTGGCATACGCGATTTTTAGCGAGATGAATTCGTATCGCGATTCGGGCGTGCTTTCCGTGTATGCCGGGACTTCGCTGGAAACGGCGGGGAAAGTTGTGCGGTCAGTGCTCGATGAATTCCGGCGAATGAAAGACGAGCCGCTTCCGGAAGAAGAGCTGCGTCGCGCGAAAGATCATCTGAAAGGCGCCACACTTCTTGCACTCGAAGGCAGCGGCCAGCGAATGAACAGCCTGGCGAGGTATCATCTGTACTTCGATCGCTATTTTTCTCCTTCGGAATTAATCGCTTTGCTCGAAAAAGTGACGCCGGAAGATATCCAGCAGCTCGCTCGCGAGTTTTTCCAGCCCGAGCGGCTGGCGGCAAGCGTCGTTGGCAACCTCGACGGCTTCGAGCTGACGCGCGAGCAACTCACCTTCTAATTACTCTTTCGCATACGTAAAAACTCCGTTTACCAAGGAAAACACTCCGGTCATGTTAGCGTGTGCACGAATTAGGGGAGGCACCGATGCGTACTCGCTTCGTAACCGGGATTTCATTTTTGTTGTTCATGGCCGCTCTTTCCGCACGCGCCCAGAACATTCAGGTTAATCGCGAAAACAAAACCGTAGCTGTTTCCGTGACGAGAAGCGTCGAAGTGCAGCCCGATTATGCGTCGGTTCAGATCGGGTATCGCAACCGCGGCTCGGAACAGGCATCCGTCTACGAGGAAAACGGCCGGCACGCAGAGAAAATCATCTCCGCGCTGCTGGCAGCAGGCGTAAAAAAAGAAGATATACAAACTCAAGGCCTGGATTTGGCGCGCGTGGACGACCAAGAGCAAGATAAAGACAAGAGCAAGGAACCACTCTTCGAAGCGACTCAGATCTGGGCTGTGCGGGCTCCCATCGGCAGCGCCCAAAATGTGGTGGATCATGCAGTGGCTGCGGGAGCGAACACGGTAAGTGACGTCCAATGGGCTGTGGTCGATCCCGATTCTCTGGACGCGCGAGCGCGCGAAGCGGCGATGGCAAACGCTCGGCAAGTGGCGGATGAGATGGCCAAATCCCTCGGAGGAAAAGCGGGCGGGTTGTTGTACGTCTCCAACGGCGAGCCGAGTGGCTCGTATTTCCGAGGCGGCGGGGGTTTTGGTAAGGCAAAGCTGCAGACAGTCGAAGTGGCCGGAACGAGACTGCCAATTTTGAATCTATTTCCGCAGAAGGTAAGTAGAGAAGTGACGGTGTACGCCGTGTTCGCGCTCGAATGACGCTTATGTAAAACGGCGACGCTGCGACTAGTTATTGACCTGGCCGCAGCAGTTTGCCATCATCCTTTGCGAAGCTGCCGCGCACGTGCGATTGCTCGCGGCAGACGGAGTGAAGCGCATCGCGTTCCGCATCTCCATCCTCGCATCCGGCAGTTCGGGCAACTCGACGTTGCTTGAGACCGAGCACACCGCTCTCCTCGTTGACGCTGGCCTTGGGAAAAAAGAAATGCTGCGGCGATTTGAAGCGCTGGGCCGGCAGAAACCCGACCACGTGGACGGTATTCTGATCTCGCACGAGCACACCGATCATTCGAACGGGCTTGGACAGATGCAGCGCGAGTGGAAGTGCCTCGCGTATCTCACCGAGCCAACGCACCGCGAAATCGTGCGCATGCTCGAAAATCAAGGGATCAAGCGGACGATCGAGCAGGTGGAATACGTCCGGCCGGGCGAGCGATTTCAAATTGGCGATATTGAAGTGACTCCGTTCGCGATTCCGCACGATGCGTCCGACCCGGTGGGCTATTGCTTCAAGGCGAATGGAATCAAGGTCGCGATCGTCACGGACCTCGGCTACCTGCCCGAGCTTGTGAAACACCATTTGCGCGAAGCTGATTTCCTGATTCTCGAATCAAATCACGATCTCGAAATGTTGAAGGTGGGCCCGTACCCCTGGCACATCAAACAGCGCGTGATGAGCCGCACCGGGCATTTGTCGAATGCGACCGTGAGTGAATTTCTCGCCGATTGCGAAGTATTCGACGGGCGCGCACGGCATCTTGTCCTCGCGCATCTTTCCGAGCAGAACAATAATCCGTCGGTGGCGCGAATTTCGGCTGAGGAAGCGCTTGGGCGGCGTTCGGCGGAGTTTGCTTTCAGCGGCACGCTGCATATTGCCTCGCAACACGTTCCTCTTGGGCCGTTTGAGCTGTAGGTCAGCAACGCTCACCTTACGTTTCGATGGGAGTAACCAATGGCCGAAAATGTGGAACGACTCGAAAGAGAATCTGATCAGCGACGCTATCGCGACATTTTCGACAATCGCATTTGGAAGTTCTATTTAGGTTTCGCGATATTAGCCTCAATTCTCGATGTGTACGTGGCTATCGACTCTTTCTACCTTAGGTCGCATGTCGACGGGCGGCTTCTAAGCGTATTTTCCTCTTGTATAGCGATACTCATTCCGTGGTTGGGTATGGCAGGGGTCTACAGGCGAGGCAAAGCTCAAATCCTTGCAGCTGGCTTTGCCGAGTTATGGCCGACGTTTCGCTACGGTTGCGTGCTGGCCCTCTCCTACACTTACCTTGCGCTCTCGCTGGTGCTTGGGATGTGCCTCAAGGCACGCTAGCTTGATCTAGGAAATTCATTCCCTAGACTCTTCGCGCCAAGCAAGATTTTTGAAGAACATGTCGTGCATGGCGCGGGTGGTGCCGCTTTCGAGGTCTGTGTTGCGGACGATTGCAGCGCGGGCGTCGAAGAGACTGTCCGGATTGATCGCGACGCCGGGCGCAACTTCGATTTGAACCAGATTTGCGCCGCGATTCTGTTCGCCGGCGATTTCACGCAATCCCGCGCACTGGTAGCAAACTCCGGTTTTGTTGATGAGGGCACAGAGACCGTCGAAGGCGGCGGTCATTTTCGATCGCGCGTCCGAGAGACGATGGCGAAAGACAGGTTCCGAAACGCGCAGGATTGCAGCGGCTTCTTCGGACGTGAATTCGAGGACTTCTTTGAGCATTACGGCGGCTTGCTCTTCGGGCGAGAGCGAGCGCGAGATACAGGAAAAGCAGAAAGCGATGTGCTCGCGAATTTCGTAAACGAAGCCAGGCTCACTCATCAGTTCGCGCAAGCCCGCGAGTTGTTCGGGATGTTCGGTGGTTTCCTGCTCGCCGATCCGTTGTGCTTCCACGCGCCAGCGCTTGCGATTCCGCAAGTGGTCGAGACACGCGTGAGTGGCGATCCCGAAAAGCCAGCTCTTGAAGCGCGCTTCACCACGATACTCGCGAATATTTTCGAGCACGCGCACGAGCACATCCTGCAAAAGATCTTCGGCATCCTGCCGCAACGTGACCATCCGGTAGATGTAGCCGAAGAGCGGCTTGCGCCACGGCTCGACAAGTGAACCGAGCGCATCGCGGTCGCCCTGCCGGGCGCGTTGGACGAGTTTAAATTCCTCTTCCGGCGCGATTGAGGCTGCTGAAAGTAGTTGACATGGTGCGTTTCTCCCACGGTTACTTCGTAAGAATTGAGCCACACGAGCCGCGACAGTCTACACCGATTGAAAAGAGCTGCCGCGGCCCACGCGAATTTGCTTTTTGAGCGCACTCTACGATTTCATCAGCACCTGGCAAAGCTGGAGGCGATTGCCGGAAGGATCGCGAAATATTGCGAGTTTCACCATACCGGGAATTTCTTCCGTTTTGCCTTCGAATTTGACGCCACCGATTCGAGGCGTTTGCGTTCGCGCTCAATGTCGTCAACGCGCAGAACGATTGTGGCGCCGTGCTCCTTGGGTGTTGGCGGCCCGTTCGAAATGCCAACCGCCGCCTGGCCGTCACCGCCGCGAACTCCGCCCACCTCCATCTCAAATGATTTCTTGAGCCCGAGAACGCTGCCATAGAATTTTTTTGCCTGCTCGAAATCATTCACGCTGAACCACGCCACTGTCACTTTCATGCGAGTCTCCTGTTGAAGTGGATTCGTGCTGCTAGTAGCTATGTCGTTTGGCGCAGTTATTTCCGCCAAATAGCAGAGACAAAAGGAGATTATGCTGTACTGGTGAGAAGAGGATTTCTCAAAATCCATAAGAGAGCTGCTTGCGCGCTAGTCTGAGGTTTGCTGAGACGCAGCTAAAGTCTGTTGAACAGGTCCGGGATGAACCCTGGAAAGCCACTAACATGCCGAATGCCGAACGCCGCGATCAATAAAAGAATAACTGCCACGACGAGGGCTAGCGCACACGCGAAGCTGTCGGACAAGTATCCCTGGGCTAAGACACGTGGTGGCGTGAGCATTTTTTTCCATCCCAGAATCTTGATGTATGACCCACCATCATCATCGACCTCCCACCGATTAAAATCGGGATCGCGAAGGCTGGGGAAAAATACCTCGAGGATCAAATGTACGCCCCCATAAAGACATCCGAGATACGGAAGAAGCCTGAACAGAAATGGCAGCTTTTCCATTGCGTCAAACTACCAGACTTAGAGGGCGGTCTGCACCGAAAGCGAGCTTACCGGGACGTGCGCGGTTCGTAAGAAACTCCACGGTAAACGGATATAACCGCTCTCGATGATTCCTCTTTCCTACAAACCGAAAGAGAAATTCATGCAGCCGGCTATTGCGGTGGCGAAGCGCGCCGGCGACCGGGGCGCCTATCCAATTCGCGCGGTGAATATGCGGCTGGCCGGACCTGCATTGGCTGAGTTCATAGCTGCCACAACCCGTGATGCACATCGCCCTGGATGTAGCTCGCGAACGTACCTTTTCCTGGAATCTCCCTCGGAGGGTATGCAACCACAGCGCCCTGCTTTGTTGCGCACCTCCAAGAAGCGGATCGGCAGATCCAAACTTATGCCGAATGCAACCTCATAGAGCAGACACACACAGCATCTACATCCGAAGGCAGACCATCTCGAAGTAGCTGAATCTTCATCCCAAACTCTCGCGGGTTTACGGTCCGAGTTACGCTCAGGCCGATCTGGATAACAGCGGTCCCTGTCGCAAGTGTCGCAATATCTACACTGCTCTGCCCAGCGGCAAGCGCTCGAACCTGACACGTGCGGCTAACCTGAGAACGCTCGCTATAAACGGATATAATCCTGTCGGATGATTCCGCCTACTTACAAACCGAAAAAGAAATTCATGGAGCTGGCTATTGCAGAGGCAAAACTCGCCGGCGACCGAGGCGACTATCCGATTGGCGCGGTTATTACTCGCATCGTGGGCAGGCGCGAAGTGGTGATTGCGAGCGCCGGCAACCGGGTGAAAACATCGGGATCGAGCATCAAGCACGTGGAGCTTGAAACGCTGAAATATGTGTCGAGCGGATACGGGCGGTACCTGCCGGAGTTCGTGCTTTATTCGACGCACGAGCCGTGCGCGATGTGCGCGGGAGCTTGCGTGTGGTCACGAATTGGCGCGGTGGTGTACGGCGTGTCGCAGGAGGATATAGCGGCGTACGGGCGGAAGCGCGGGACGGAAGAATACAAGTGGCGAGCTTGCCTGATTCCGTGCCGGCTGGTTTTCGAGAAGGGCAATCACCGGATTCCGGTCTTTGGTGGATTTCTGCGGAAGGAATGCCAGAAACTTTTCAGTTACAGGGCCGCGAAGCGGTAAAGGTCGTTTTCTGGTGTCGTTTTCGGAGATGATTTGCAGGTATGATGGAGCAGGGAAATTCCCCGCCGGTTGCAACATAGCTAAAGGAGTTGCGCTTGATCCCGCGATATACACGCGCCGAGATGGGCCGCATCTGGAGTGAAGAGAATAAATACCGGAAGTGGCTAGACGTAGAACTGGCGGCGACGGAAACGCTCGCCGAAGCGGGCATGGTGCCGCGCGAAGCAGCCGTGAAGTTACGCGAACGGGCGCGCGTGGACGTGGCACGCATCAACGAAATTGAAAGCAAGGTTCGCCACGACGTGATCGCATTCACGATTGCAGTGCAGGAATCATTGGGCGACCCGGAAGCGGCGCGCTGGCTGCATTACGGGCTTACGTCGAACGACGTGGTGGACACGGCGCAAGCGCTGGTGGTGCGCGAAGCATCGCAGCAGATTGAAAAAGCGCTCGAGAAGCTGGGGGAAGTGCTCGAACGGCGCGCGTGGGAATTCAAAGACACGCCGGAAATCGGCCGCACGCATGGGGTGCACGCCGAACCGATCACGTTTGGGCTGAAGGTTGCCAACTGGTTTGCCGAGAATCGCCGCGACCTGGCGCGGTTTCAAATGGCCGCGCGGCAGATGGAAGTCGGAAAGATTTCCGGAGCGGTGGGAACCTGCACGCACCTGGGCCCGGAAATCGAAGAGAAAATCTGCGCGCGGCTGGGACTTTCGACCGCGCCGATCACGTCGCAAGTGATTGAGCGCGACAGGCACGCGCAGTATCTATCGACGCTGGCGATTGTGGCCGCGTCGCTCGAACGTGTCGCGCTGGAAATCCGCCACTTGCAGCGCACTGAAGTGCGCGAGGTGGAAGAACCGTTTGGAGGCGAGCAGCGCGGGAGCTCCGCGATGCCGCATAAGCGCAATCCGGTTTCGAGCGAGCAGGTTTCGGGCCTTGCGCGCGTGGTGCGCTCGAATTCGCTCGCGGCGTTTGAAAATATCGCTCTTTGGCACGAGCGCGATATTTCGCACAGTTCGGTGGAGCGCGTGATTTTGCCCGACTCGACGATCCTGACCGACTACATGCTCCACCGCATCACCGAAATCGTCACAAATATGAAAGTGTTTCCCGACCGCATGCGGCGCAATCTCGACGCCACAAAGGGCCTCGTATTTTCCGGACAGCTGCTGCAGGATCTCGTTGAGCATGGCGCGCCGCGCGAAGACGCCTACAACTGGGTGCAAGACCACGCGATGGCAGCGTGGGAATCGGAAACGAGCTTCCAGGATCGAATCGTCGCAGACTCCCATATCCGCAAATTCCTCGACGAGAAGGCACTCGCGCATACTTTTGACTTACAACGCCAACTGCGCGCGGTGGACGCAATTTTCCGGCGCGTATTCGGCACGAAAGCTTCCGTCGCGATGTAGATGTAGTAGTCTTTCGCCCATGGCCCGCCAAGGAAAATTCATTCTTAAGATCATCGCGTTTGTTGCTTTCGTCTTCTGCATTGCCGGCATCGGATACTCCGATGAATGGCGGCCGCGCCACGCGCTGGTGCCGCCAACCGGAGTGATGAATTTGGGCGAACCGGCGAGCCCGCAGGACGTGTTTCTCGCCGGGCCGGCAAGCGCAGCGGAGCGGGCTGCGTGGCTTGCAGGGATCAAAGCGTGGCGCAAAGAGCGGCTTACGCGCCTTCGCTATGATGGCGCGCAGTACAAGCGTCCGGAGCTTCTCTGGACGCAGCGCGTCTTCTCGCAATACCAGATGCTCATCTGGGAGCGCACTTTCTATGATCCCGAGAAGCGCGTCTACACCGTGAATCGATTTCTGGATGACGTGGGCGAGAGGATTGGGCCCATCGATGCGGTGCTGATCTGGCACGTGTATCCGAATATTGGCGCGGACGACCGCAACCAATTCGACCTTCTGCGCGATTTGCCGGGAGGAATTGCAGCGGTGCGTGAGATGGTGAACGAGTTTCACGCTCGCGGCGTGAAGGTATTTTTTCCTACGCTCGCGTGGGATTCCGGGACGCGCGATGAAGGCGCGACAGTGCCAGCGGCGCTCGCAGGCCTACTGAAGGAGATCGGCGCGGACGGAATTAATTTCGACACGCTCGAAAGCGTCCCCGCCGCCTTTCAAGCGGCCTCCGCGGCGGCCGGACATCCGCTCGCATTTGAACCGCAATTCGATATCCGCGACGAATCGCTCGCGTGGGCGAATCTCGGCTGGGACGACTGGGTCACGTGGGAGGACATTCCGTATCCGTTCGTGCCGATGGTGAACCAGGCGAAATGGCTCGAAGCGCGCCACATGGTGGACGTGACGGACCGTTTCACGCGCGACAAGACGAACAGCCTGCAGCACGCTTTCTTCAACGGCAACGGCTACGCGACGCTCGAAAATTTGTGGGGTTTCTGGTACGGCATGACGCCACGCGATGCGGAAACGGTTCTGCGAATCACGCGTATCGAGCGTGCGTTTCCGGAATTGCTCGTGAGCGAGGATTGGGAGCCGCATGTGCCGACGCTCGAAAGCGGAGTCTTCGCGAGCCGGTTTCCCTCGCCGCAGAGGACGCTATGGACCATCGTGAATCGAAATGAGTATGACGTTACCGGCGAGCAGATTCGCGTGCCCTATCGCGCCGGGATTCATTTTTACGATGTGTGGCGCGGAGTGGAACTCGTTCCAGCTGTGAGTGGAAACGAAGCGACGCTGCGGTTTCCGACCGAGGGACTTGGATTTGGCGCGGTGCTCGCCACCGAAGACAATTCTCCGACAGGCGCGTTCGCGGAGTTACTTACAGATATGGCGAAGCGTTCGCACCGTCCGCTCAGCGCTTTCGCACGAGAGTGGAAGGCGCTGCCCCAGCAAATCATTCCGATCGCCGCTACGAGATCTGCTGATTCCGCGCCGCCCGGAATGATCCGCATCCCGGCGGGCAGTTACGATTTTGATGTTCGCGGAATCGAAATTGAAGGCGGCAACGATCCGGGCGTTGACGTGCAATATCCGTGGGAGGATTCGCCGCGACGGTTTCATCGTCACCGAATGGAGCTTGAGAGCTTTTATATCGATCGCACGCCGGTGACGAACGCGGAGTACAAGGAATTTATTGACGCCACTCATTACCAGCCTGCGGACATCCACAATTTCCTGCGCGATTGGAAAAATGGAACGTATCCGGATGGCTGGGCCTCGAAACCTGTCACATGGGTTTCGATCGAAGACGCCCGCGCGTACGCCGCGTGGGCCGGGAAGCGCTTGCCGAATGATTGGGAATGGCAATACGCCGCGCAAGGGACTGACGGCCGCAAATATCCGTGGGGAAACGATTGGAACGCCGAGGCTCTGCCTCCTCCCGACCATGAACGCACGATGCGCTCGCCAACGGACGTGAACGCATTCGCGCAGGGAGCAAGCCCCTTCGGCGTTCTGGACCTCGAAGGCAACGTGTCGCAGTGGACAAATGAATTTCGCGACGAGCATACGCGGGCGGCCATCCTGCGAGGAGGGGCGTATTACCAGCCGCGCGGATCCATCTGGTATTTCCCGCAGACGTATCGCCTCGATGAGCACCAGAAATATTTGTTGATGTCGCCGGGGCGCGATCGTGCCGGCACGATCGGCTTTCGCTGCGTGGTGGATACGAAGTAGGGTGCGCGAAGTGTTTCGCTCGAAGTGACCGGCGTCAGGCAGCGGCGAGATAGATGTAGCGCAGAATGAAAAGCGCGGTGAGGATCCAGAGAAGCGCGCTAATCTCGCGGATCTTACCTGCCGCGATTTTTACCACCGTGTAGGAAATCAAGCCGAGGCTCAATCCGGTGGCGATGCTGAACGTGAGCGGCGTGGCGAGAATCGTTACGAACGCCGGAAACGCGTCGCTGAATTCGTCCCATTTCACGTGCGCCACCGACTGAATCATCAGCGCGCCAACGAGAATCAGCGCCGGGGCAGTGGCAAAGCCAGGAATGGCCGTGGCAACCGGCGCAAAAAAGATCGCGACGAGGAAGAGTGCAGCCACGAGCAAGTTGCTTAATCCCGTGCGCGCACCTGCCGCTACTCCCGCCGCGCTTTCAATGTAACTCGTAATCGTGGACGTTCCGGTGATCGAGCCGAAAATCGTTCCGACGGCGTCGGCCATCAGCGCGCGACCCACTCGCGGAATCTTGCCATCCTTAACGAATCCCGCTTGTTCGCAAACGCCCACGAGCGTGCCCACATTGTCAAAGAGGTCCACGAACAGAAATGCGAACATGATTTCGAACAGCCCCAGATGAGCAGCGCCGCGCAAATCAAATTTCAGAAACGTCAGCGAGGGGTGGGGAACCGAAACGAGCGCCGCCGGCCATTGCGACAGCCCGCGAAAAATCCCCAGCAAGGTGGTGCCAAGAATTCCCAGCAGGATCGCGCCATTGATTTTCCGCGCGATCAAGATGAGAGTGAGCACGAGCCCGAAGCAGGCCGCTTGCACTTCGTGATCAGCGAAGTTGCCGATGCTGACGAAGGTAGCAGGATTCGCGACCACGATTTTTGCGTTCCGCATTCCCACAAACGCAATGAACATCCCGATTCCCGCGGCCGTCGAATGCTTTAGGCACTCGGGAATGCCGTTGACGATTTGTTCGCGAACGCGCGTCGCGGTGAGGAGCAGGAAAAGCACGCCGGAAAAAAACACTACGCCTAGCGCCGTCTGCCACGGAATGCGCATTCCAATGCAAACGGAATAGGTGAAGTAGGCGTTGAGCGACATCCCAGGCGCGAGCGCAATGGGATAGTTCGCATACAGGCCCATCACGAGCGTGGCGGCGGCTGCGGAAATGCACGTCGCGAAGAGAACGCCTTCCGCCGGCATACCTGATTGCGCGAGTATCTGCGGATTCACCACGATGACGTAGGCCATCGTCGCAAACGTCGTGAGCCCGCCGAGCATTTCCTGGCGCACGGTGGTGTGATTTTCCGCGAGTCTGAAATATCGCTCGAGCACCCGGTCTCCCTGGCCGCCCAAAAGAAGTGCCACTCTAGAGTGACGGCGCCGGGGTGTCAACGTGCGCGACGCGAGGACCAGGCGAATTTCAATTACGGTTTGGGGGCGGGCTGGGGGCTCGATGGCGGCGGGGCATCCTGGGGCGAAGAATTTTCCACCGGTACCGGCGCGCCGATTCGGGTTTCGACGCGGAATTTCTTGTAGTCGCTGTAGTGGTCGATTTCGTTCTGTTTCACATGGACGAATACCACGCGGGCTGCCGCGTGCACTTCGGCGTACGACGGAAGCCACACTTCGCCGTTAATTTTGGTTTGCTCGAGGACGAGGTTCGTACCCTTATCGAGCGACGCGAGAAGTCCGCCGCCGATCTTTACCGTATCGTTGAAACGCGCCTCCAGGCGAGCCACATCGCGCGCCTCTTCGTCAATCCATACCACTCCGACCAGCTTTTGAACGATCGACTCGGCCAGCTTTCTCGGTTTGTAATCGGGGTTGGGGCCGAAATCGAAAACAATCACGTCCTGACCGCGAAAGCGCTCGCGGCGGGGGTTGGTGAAACTTTCGGCGCGCAGGAAATCGGAAATTTGCGTTTGCTCGCGTCTTCGTCTTCTTTCTCCTGCTTCTTCGGATCGTTCGCAAGTTCAGCCTGCGTGTTTTCTGCATTTCGCTGAACTCTTTATTGAAGCGGTCGTCTTCCTTTTTCTGTTCTTCCGGAGTGAGCGGCTTCGAGTCGTTTTTTACGAGATGACGAATTTCATCACCACCACAATTGAAGACGTCGTATTCCTTCACCGTGCGCGCCGTGACCTGCCCCTTTGAATCGAACTTCTCCTCCTCCGCAACCAGGTGGCAGGTGTATTGCTGCTGCAATTCTTCGATTGCCTTTCTGATTCCTCGCGACTTCGAGCAAGCAGTGATTTAATTTCGGGTAGTGGGCGGCTCGCGCCCTTCGGAAAATCGAAGACAGAATCGTTCACGGATGCGTTGAGTCGATTCGCGCAACCGACAACCGTGTAGGTGTGGCTGTCCGCGGTGAATTGTGATGCGATACGGCTGCGGAAAGCCATTCGCGCGAGCGAAAGTCGCTGTAATCGAATTGCTTCCGCGGCTCGAGTTTGGCGATTTGTCGTTCTCTCGCGACGCGGCTGGCAATCGTCTTCGCGAATGATGAGATGAGTCTGCACGTCGAAAAACACCTCGCGCGTCACGTGCGGCGCGAGAGAGATTGCGACGTGGTAGGCCTTGCGCCCGCCAACATCTTCGATGCCGACGAACTGAATCCAAATTTCGATTTCTTCACGTCCGCCAGCCGCTCATTCAAGTAGCGGCCATTCGCTTCCCATTCCGCCGATGCGCCTCCCGTAAGTGTATGCGGTTCGGCACCGGCATCTGAGTGATCAACTTGCCTTGTCCCCAGGCGGATTTTCCGTTGTACGCCTCGATCACCCGGTGCGGCTCGACGATCATCTCAGAGTAAAACTTGTTGGGGGCCTTGGTGATCAGCGTGTAGGAACCGGACTTGCCGGTAGCATCGTCGGTGACGCTGCCCGTAATGCTTGCTGTTTGAATGTTGGCGAGAGCTTTTGCGCCGCCTTCGGCGCGAACGTATTCGTCAATAATTTTCTGCGGCGATTGGGCGAAGCACACTCCCGCAGCCGCGAAAAAAGCCACACTGGCGCCGAGCAAGAGCTTCGCTGATGTTCTCATCATGACGATAGAAGCGTAGCACGTTGGAAGCTAGCGGTGCCGGGAGGGAATCCTGCGTTATCCGATTAGCGCGCGAAGTTTGGCACGCACTTCTGCGAGCTCGCCCGCCGAGAGTGCGCCTTTCCGCTTGGCGCGCCTCCGACGCCAATCGAGACTCTTAACCTGATCCACTAAAACCGCGCTCGGGCTAGGTCCCCCGATGACTACCTCACATTCTCCGCCCCCGATGCGACGCTGCGCATCGCGCAGCGGCTTGACATGTGGCAGGGTGCAGCCTAACATCGCGCCCGCCCTTCGTAACCCGATGATCGGAAAAACCTTCTCGCACTATCTGATTCTGGAAAAGCTCGGCGGCGGCGGCATGGGCGTCGTGTACAAGGCCGAGGACACCAAGCTCGGCCGCCAGGTGGCCCTGAAGTTCCTGCCGGAAGGATTTTCGAAGGATCGCGCAACGCTTGAGCGATTTCAGCGCGAAGCACGCGCAGCCTCTGCGCTGAACCACCCGAATATCTGCACCATTTACGAAATTGATGTGGTGAACGATGGCGGCGAACTGGTCCCGTTCATCGCGATGGAGTTGCTTGAAGGGCAGACGCTGAAGCACCGGATCAGCGAAAAACCGGTAGCGTTCGATCAAGTGCTCGATCTCGGGATTCAGATTGCGGACGCACTCGATGCAGCGCACGCGAAGGGCATCGTTCACCGGGACATTAAGCCGGCCAATATTTTCGTAACCCGGCGCGGGCAGGCAAAGGTGCTAGATTTCGGCCTCGCGAAACTCGCGCCGGACAGAGTGGGTGTGGGGGCCGCTTCTTCGGCGATGCCGACCGTTGCCAACGAAATGCTGCTCACAAGCCCGGGAACAGCGGTCGGGACGGTTGCATACATGTCGCCCGAGCAAGTGCGCGGCGACGAGCTTGACGCGCGGTCGGACCTATTCAGCTTCGGGACAGTTCTCTACGAGATGGCGACCGGGCGGCAAGCGTTTACCGGCAACACAGCGGGCGTGATCACGGAAGCGATATTGAATCGCTCTCCCGCGCCGCCTACGCGCGTGAATCCGGAATTGCCGGGCGAATTCGAAATCATTCTGGCGAAGGCGCTCGAAAAAGACCGCGAAATGCGCTGCCAGACTGCCGCGGAGTTGCGCGCGGATTTGAAGCGCCTGAAACGTGAAACGGAATCGGGCCGCTCAGGAATCGGATCGGGCTTCTCAACATCTGTGCCGACGAAGACGGCGGCACCGGTTGCGCCGCCCGCTCCCTCGAAGCGTAATTGGACATTCGCGGCGATTGCGGCCGCGGTCGCACTTGCGGCGGGCTTGGCGGGCGGAATTTTTGTCGGCACGCGGCAGAAGACAGTTTCGCAGCCTGTCTATCATCAGGTGACGTTCCGCCGTGGCACTGTCTATTCCGCCCGATTTGGTCCCGACGGCCAGACAATTTATTTCAGTGCGGCGTGGGATGGGAACCCCGTTGACATTTACTCGACGCGGACCGGCAGTCCCGAATATGCCTCGCTGGGAGATCCCGGATCCCAAATTATGGGAATCTCGTCGACCGGTGAGATGGCTGTGTTGCTCCGAAGCCACTACGGAGTTTTTCAGCAGTTCGGCACTCTGGCGCGGATGCCTCTGGCGGGCGGCGCGCCCCGCGAAATCCTGGACCAGGTGAATTGGGCCGACTGGTCTCCTGATGGTTCCAATCTCGCCATTGTTCGAGCGCAAGGCGGCTTTACTCAGCTCGAGTATCCGATTGGCAAAGTGATCTATAAAACTGCCGGCTGGATCGGCGATCCCAGAATCTCTCCGAAGGGTGATCGCGTTGCGTTCCTGGACCATCCAATTTTGCAGGACGACGGAGGAAAAGTTGCCGTCGTCGATTTGAATGGGAAAATGAAAACGCTTACAGACATGTTCATCAGCGAGGACGGCCTCGCGTGGTCGCCGAAAGGCGACGAAATTTGGTTCACGGCTACGCATGAAGGCCTTTCCCGCGCAGTTATTGCGGTTGATCTTTCGGGGAGCAGCCGCTTGCTTGCGCGCGTCCCCGGCACTCTTTCGATATTTGACATCGCCCGCGATGGCCGCGTCTTGCTCAAGCGCGATGCGAATCGCCAGGAGGTAAAAGCCTTCATCAATGGAGACACGCGCGGCCGCGAGCTTTCCTGGTTTGATTTCTCCCTACCTGCCGGGATTAGCGACGACGGAAAAACTCTTCTGTTCGCTGAAGTGGGAGAAGCGGGCGGATCCACGTACAGCATTTATACTCGCGGCACGGACGGTTCTCCCGCCACTCGTCTGGGAGACGGAAATCCGCAAGCGCTCTCTCCGGACGGCGCGTGGGTCCTGGCTCTCACGCACAATTCGCCCGTCCAGTTGTTTCTCCTTCCCACTAAGGCAGGCGCTCCTCGTAACGTGACGAATGATTCGATCGATCATGTAGCTGCCGGCTGGACTCCGGATGGGAAGCAAATCGTCTTCGCAGGAAACGAACCGGATAAGGGTGTTCGTCTCTATATACAAGACCTCGTGGGCGGCAAGCCGAAAGCCATCACCCCGGAAGGAGGCGGACTTCCAGTAATTCTGGTTTCGCCGGACGGAAAATTCGTGCAAGGACTGGACAAGGATGGCCAGCGTTTACTCTATCCCCTGGACGGAGGCGACCCGCGCCCAATTCCCGGTTTGCAGCCTGACGAACACTTGCTGGGCTTCTCCGCCGACTCCAAATCGGTTTTCGTCCACAATTTCGCCGGTGTGCCGACCACGATCACCCGCGTGGATTTAGCTACAGGCAAGCGCGCGGAATGGAAGCAGCTCTTTCCGGCGGATGCGGCGGGAGTGGATTCGATTGGCGGCGTCGGAATCACGCCGGACGAAAAATCCTACGTCTATTCCTATTCGCGGACGCTTTCGGATTTGTACGTGGTGGATGGATTGAAATGACAATCCGATCAGGATTGTCATCCCGAGCGGAGGGTCGCGCGGTTTCGTTCTCCTCGCAAAGCTAGGGCGCGACCCGCAGTCGAGGGATCTCTCTTCGGGTTATTGCACGCGCTGAATGTAGCGCGCCTCTGAAGTATCCACTTTCACTTTGTCGCCGGTGCCGACGAACGGCGGAACGTTGATGACGAGGCCGGTTTCGAGCTTGGCAGGCTTCATCACCGAGCTGGCGGTAGCTTTCTGGATGCTGGGCTCGGTGTCTACGACGGTCAGGTCAACAGTGTCAGGAATCAGCACTCCGATGGGCTTTTCGTCGTAATACTCGATTTTCACCGGCATGTTGGCGATGAGGTAGTCCTTCGTGTCGCCGACGATATCGTTCTGTAGCGCGAGCTGTTCGTAGTTCTCCGTATTCATGAAATGATGGCCGTCGCCGTCACTGTAGAGATACTGGAACTCAATCTCGTCGACGATCACTTTTTCGACGAATTCTTCCGCGCGGAAGCGGTAATCGATCATCGAGCCAGTGCGCAGGTTGCGCATTTTCGTCTGCATGGCGGCGCGCTTGTTGCCGGGGGTGCGGTGGTCGACGCTGTAAACGTGACAGAGGTCGCCCTCGTGGTGAATGATCATGCCTACGCGCAGTTGGGTAGCCTTCAAGCTGCTCATCGGGTGCTCCTGAATTCGCTGGGTGTTTCCCGCAGGTTTACAAGCGCTGCCGCCTGCCTGGCAAGAAAATCACGCTATGACGAAACAACAATTATAACGGCCCCGCGCGCATTGGGTCAAACATCCCCTTTACCGCCGCGCCGAGCCAAGCGCGGAAGCCTTCTGAGGCGATACCGCGTCCAACGAACCTGTAGCTTCGAATCGTTCACTCACGTTGGGGGAGGCGACCATGCTTCGCAGAAACGCACTCGCCGCATTCTTGGCAGCCGTCGCCACCATCGCGCTGTGTTTGTCGTTGAACTTCTTCGGACTGAGAACGACGGCCGCTCCACCTCCAGACGCCCGCGAGGAAATTCCGCGCCTGGCAGGGCTGATGCAATGGAAGGCGGGAACGGTGGTTGCGGATATCGGCGCGGGCGACGGAACGTACAGCTTCGAAACCGCGAAAATCGTCGGCGCGTCAGGCCATGTGTATGCCACCGAGATTGACGAAGCCAAGCTGAAAGAGCTTCGCGAAAATATCGCTAAACGCAGAATTACGAATGTCACGGTAGTGGAAGGGTCGGCCGACGATACGAAGCTGCCTTCCGACTGTTGCGATGCCATCTTTCTGCGCCACGTCTACCACCACATCACACAACCGGAAGCATTCGACAAGAATCTGCTCCGCTCACTGAAACCCGGCGCGCGCCTCGCCATCATCGACTTCCCGCCCAACAACAGCTACGGCCACGTGGAAGGCGTTCCCGCCAATCGCGGCGGGCACGGCATTCCGCAAAAAATCATGGTGGACGAGCTGACCTCGGCAGGTTTCCGCGCGGAACAGACAAACGACCACTGGTCGGGTAGCGACTACTGCGTCATCTTCGTGAAGCCAAACCAGTAGCCTGCGGCTCACTACTGCTGCGGATGCGCCCGACCCTCGGCCATGACCTTTTCAATCTCGTCAACGTTCCGCGGCAGCTTCTCGGTCATCAACCGGTTTCCATCGGCGGTAATCAGTACATCGTCCTCGATCCGCACGCCGATATTTTCGTCGCGAATGTAAATTCCCGGTTCGATCGTAACCGCCATGCCCGCTTGCAGCGGCTGGTGAAACTCCGTCGGATCGTGAACGTTTAATCCCAGCCCGTGGCCCAGCCCGTGCACGAAATATTTGCCCAGCGGTTTGCCGTCCTTATCTTTTCCGTGGGTATTGATGTATTCCGCGGCAATCGCATGCAGACTTCCCGGGCCGCCATACATGTAAACGCCCGGCTTCGCCGCCGCAATGGCCGCATTCTGCGCGCCCAGCACGATGTCGTAAATCTCGCGCTGCCGCGCCGTGAACTTCCCGTTCGCCGGAAGCGTGCGGGTGATGTCCGCATCATAGCCGCCATATTCGCCGGCCACGTCGATCACGACCACTTCGCCATCCTTGATTTCATTGTCGAGCGCGTCGTAGTGCAGCACCGTCGAGAAAAACCCGGCGCCCACGATCGGCGAATACGCTTCGCGCGAACAACCTTCCCACTTGTGCACTTCTTCCATCTTCGCCGCCACCTGATATTCAAACAATCCGGGGCGCATCATTTTCATTGCCGCGATCTGCGCGTCCACGGAAGCGTCCACCGCCTTCTGCAGCAGCGCGATTTCTCCTGGCGATTTCACCATGCGCATCTGCGTAAGTTCCGGCTGAACATCGTTCAGCTCCACCTGCGGCGGCAGCGCTTCTTTCACCCACGCGCTCCATGTGGCCATCTGCGGGAAACCGTTCTCTGGCCCCTTCGGCAGGGTCGTATAGAACTTTGGATTCGTCTTCGCCAGTGTGGCCAAGTCCGCGCGCAATTCCGCAAACGGCCTCACCGCCTGAAAGCCCGTCTTCTCCGCGACGCCCGGGTCGTTGGGACCCAGGTGCGCGCCGCCCCAGATTGATTCGCGCGGATCGCGCGGCGGGAGATACAGAATCTCCGTCGGCCCGCTCGCAGACTTTCCGCCCGCCGCGTCCGGAATCAAAAGCAGCGCCGCATCCGGCTCGCTGTACCCGGTGAGATAGTAGAAATCCTCGTCCTGAAAAAATACGGCCACTTCGCCCGCGTCGTTGCGACTCGTGTAGCCGAAGAGGACCGCCGGCCCGTCCAACTGGCCGCGCAATTTTGCGCGCCGCGCCTGATATTCGGCAGCGGGCTGCGGGAATCGCGCTTGCACCAACATGGCAGCGAACGAGAGAGCGAGAGCAGCGACGGTGCAGCGAAGCGCGAATGTCCGAAATTTCATAGAGAAGCCTCCGAAGCTAATAGACGAACCGCGATGATAAAAGGATAGGCAGGATTGGCCTAGAAAATTCCCCGCAGCGCGCGAGTTCAAAACCCAGGCACGCCCGTCGACGCCGGCCGCACTTCCCCGGACTCGACGCCGAACCGCAGCCGATCAATGTACGTTTGTCCGATCGACATCAGACCCGTGTAGAGGTAGCCCCAGACGAACAGAAGCAAAAACGGAACGGTTGCGTAATTTTCCATCTCGATCGCGTACACCACCGCCGCTGCAAAATAAAGCCCCAGCAAAACCTCCGCAAACGGCATCCAACCGGCGCCCTTGCGATATGTCTTCTTCGCCCATTCGCCGGAATTTTGCGCGCCCGCTTCCACGCGATATTTCGGCGTCCGCACGAACTCCGATTTCACCCCGAAAATCGCTTCGAGCACCGATACGGCGTTGCGCACCGAAAGGCCGATCCCAACAGCCATGATGAACGGTAGATAAAGAAAGGTCCGCTTCCACGTCTTCGGATAGATCGCACGCTCCGCTGCCAGATAAAACGCCGAAATCGAGCACGTGGACGCGATGAAAAGCGGCAAATCGATCACCAGCACCTGGAACCAGCCCTGATAAAACCGCACGATCATCGCCGGCAATAAAATGATCGAGAGAAACACCATCAGCGGATAGCTGATGTTGGCGGTGAGGTGAAAAAACGCTTCTGCTTTCACCGGCCCGGGAATGTTGGACCGCATCACGCGCGGCAAAATCTTCTTTGCGGTCTGCATCAAGCCCTTGGCCCAGCGCGCTTGTTGCGACTTAAATGCATTCATCTCGACGGGCAGCTCGGAAGGGCACTCGATATCCGGCAAATAAATAAACTGCCAGCCGCGAAGCTGCGCGCGATAGGAAAGGTCGGTATCTTCCGTGAGCGTGTCGTGCTGCCAGCCGCCGGCGTCTTCGATCGCGATGCGGCGCCAGATGCCGGCCGTGCCGTTGAAATTAAAGAAAAGCCCGCTGCGGAAACGCGCCGAATGCTCCACGACGAAATGCCCGTCGAGCAGAATCGCTTCCACTTCCGTCAACTTCGAATAATTCCTGTTGATGTAGCTCCAGCGCGTCTGCACCATCGCCAGCTTCGATTCCGCGAAGTACGGCACGGTGTTGCGCAGGAAATCGGCGGGCGGAATGAAATCCGCATCGAAAATGGCAACGAATTCGCCCCGCGCCGATTTCAGACCTTCCTGAAGCGCCCCGGCTTTGAAGCCTTCGCGGTTGTCGCGGTGAATGTAGGAAATCGGCAGCCCGAGCTGCTGGTAGCGCTCGACGCAATTGCGCGCCACTTCCTGCGTTTCGTCGGTGGAATCGTCGAGCACCTGAATATCGAGAAGCTCGCGCGGATAATCGAATTGCGCGATTGCATCCACGAGCCGCTCGATCACGTAGCGCTCGTTGTAAATCGGAAGCTGCACGGTTACGCGCGGCCATTCGCTGATCGCGGGCGGAGGCGGCGCCACTCGTTTGCGGTTCTTGTAAAAGTGATAGACCAGCGCGTAGCGGTGAATCCCGTACATCGCCAGAATAATCATCACAACGAAGTACGGCGTCATGATCGCCATATCGAAGGAATTCAGCTGGTAAAGCCCCTTGAACGGATTCGACAGCGGATCGAGATTCCGCCGCCAATAATCCGACACAGGGTTCGCCGCAGGCGCGAGCGAGCCTGCAATTGTGTACAGCGACATCAAGATGCACTTGCTCCTAAAGCCCTAAATGATTGAGCCTGCTACGATTCCCGCGAGGGGTACGGGCGAGCAGCGTCCATCTATACGAAGGGGCGAAACCGTGTCAAAGGAATCGTTTGAAATGCTCCGGGTATTCCTCGATCCAGCGTCGCCAGCACCGCACGGTTCGCTTTGGCAAGTTGCACAAGGTGTCCGTCTGTAGACTGTTTCGCGGTTTTCACCCACGCAGGAATGTGAGACAGATCATGGCTGTCCGGGATAAATGAAAACTTCAGACCATTTGCTTTCTTGATCCGCAGAAGCAAATCGCGTGCCTCTCCCACGCTGAATGCGTATTGGGGTGCTTGTAACAACACTCGCAAATACCCGAGCTCCGTGATCGAACAAGTGGCCAGTTCGGGCGTTCCGTTTGCACTCAATGAGCGTATCCAGCGAGCGACTCGTTCGTGAAATTCGTGCTCCGAAAGGCCGAGCGCGACAAGCGCATTCACATCGAGCAGATAAATCACGGGAAGTTCGAGAGAATTTCGTCTACTTCTTTGCTGCTTAATTGCTGAGCGCCGGGACCTGCGCTCAAAACAGGCAGACCGGTAATCGGATCAACCAGGATGCGCGCCTTCCGGGCGCTTTGGGGGGCTTCATCCGGGCCTCCTGCCGCTCACCGTCTGCGCCCCGGCACCTGCCCCCTTGCATCGCGCCTTCCTCGCGCCTAACATGGCGTCGCGCGAGCCCGACTTATCCGCGCAGGAGCCCTGCTGATGCGATCGAATCGGAACCAGCTCTCATTCGTCCTGATGGTCCTCGGATGCACGCTGTTCGCAGCGGAATTGCTCGCGGCCGGGCACCGCGACCTGGCGCATGCGTCCGGGCAAGCCGCCTCCGCTCAAGCCGGTTCTGGCGCCAAATCGGACGGCGACCCGCTCGCGAAAGCATATCGCTTCGAAAGCGGCGGCTGGATCTACGTTCACCTCGAAGGCTCGCCGCACGACGTTGGCTACCAGCACGGCTACCTCCTCGGGCCGGAAATTGCCGACGCGTACGCCGCACTCAGCCTCCAGATGACGCACACCACGCAGCGCGACTGGGACTTTTTCCGCCGCGCCGCCCGCGAAATGCTCTGGCCGAAAATCGATCCCGAATATCAGGCCGAGCTCAAGGGAATTGCCGACGGCCTCGAAGCCCGCAAAGTGAAACTCGACCTCTACGACATCGTCGCGATGAACGCCTTCGAAGAGCTTCCCGGCTACTACGTTCCGTGGCTTAACGAACAAACGCACGCGCAGAACGCGCCCACCATCCACAGCCCCGAAAATTGCAGCGCGTTCGTCGCCAATGGAGGTTGGACGAAGGATCACCAGATCGTGATGGCGCACAACAACTGGACCAGCTACGTGAATGGCGAGCGCTGGCGGATTATTTTCGACATCGTTCCCGAACAAGGCTACCGGATGCTGATGGACGGATTTCCCGGCGTAATCGCGAGTGACGATGATTTCGGAATCAATTCGGACGGCCTCATGGTCACTGAAACCACGATCTCGAATTTCCACGGCTGGGATTACAACGGCAAGGCGGAATTCGCGCGCGCCCGCAAAGCCCTGCAGTACGCCGGGTCGATTGACGATTACGTAAAAATCATGATGGACGGAAACAACGGCGGGTACGCCAACGACTGGCTGCTCGGCGACCGCAAGACCGGCGAAATCGCGCAATTCGAGCTGGGGCTGAAGCGCACGAAGCTGTATCGCACGATGGACGGCGTGTACGTCGGCTCGAATTTTCCGAGCGATCCCGGCGTGATGCGCGAAGACACTTCGTTCGATCCGAAAAATATGGCCAGCTCGCCCAACGCGCGCCACGCCCGCTGGGACAAGTTGATCGCCGACAACAAAGGCAAAATCGACATCACGATGGCGCAGGCTTTCCTCTCCGACCATTTCGATACCTATGCGAAAAAGGAAGGCGCGAGCCATCGAACTCTTTGCGGCCACGGCGATGCGTCCGCCGACGGCGATCCCACCTGGGACATGCGGCCGTACGAGCCGATGGGCGCCGTACAAGGCAAAGTGGTGGACAGTAAGATGGCGGCGAACATGAGTTTCGTCGCGCGCATGGGCCACCCCTGCGGATCGAATTTCGACGCCGCGAAATTTTTGAAAGAGCATCCGGAATTCAACTGGCAATCGCCCGTGATGCGCGACATGAACGCCGGCCCATGGACAAATTTCCGAATCGGCCAGCCCGACCCAAAAGCCGCAAGCACCGGAAACTAATTCAAAAAAAACCCGGCCGCGGAACACGGCAGGGTCATTTTCTGTAAAATGCCTAGAGTCGCCGGGCGACGGGACAGGCCTTATCCGAAAGAGCTTCTTGAACTGGGTTTCTTGAACTGGGTTCCCTAAAAACGACGAGCGATTCGTGACCCCTAGCCTCAACACATTCTTCGGACTGCTGGGCGCACTGCTGGTGCTGGCGTTTGTCGCCAACCGCATGTCGAAGTGGACGCGCGTCCCCGACGTGATCGTGCTGCTGATCACCGGGATCGTGCTCGGCCCCGCGCTGCATTTGATCGACGGCTCGAAGTTCAACGAGATGACGCGCGGGTTCGGAACGTTCGCGTTGATTTTGATTCTGTTTGCGGCCGGCCTCGAACTCGACCTTCGCAACGCTTTGAAACAATTCGGCGCGGGAACCGTGCTGGCGCTGCTCAGCTACTCGCTGTCGATGGTCGGCGTCACTTATTTCTGCATCTACGCGCTGCGTCTGCAATTGATGCCGTCGCTGCTCGTGGGCGCGACGCTCGGCTGCATGAGCGGCTCGGTGATTCTGCCCGTGCTCGAGCAACTCGAGATGCGTGAATCGGTGAAAACGACGCTCATAATCGAAGCGTCGTTCGGGGACGGGCTCGGAGCGCTCGGCGTGGGCGTCTTGATCGAACTGGCCCGCGGTGGTGGCGAAATCATGGCCGGGCCGCTTCCGAGTCTCCTCTCGCGCGCCGGGCTCGCTCCCGGAAGCCACGGGTCGATCGCAGGTGTAGTAGCAGCCATCCTGCTGGGTAAGTTCGTGCTGGCGCTTGCCGTCGCGATTGTCTTCGGCTACTTGTGGCTGCGCTTGCTGCCGCTCATTTCCGACAAGCAATTCTGGCAGGTGCTTACGTTTGCGGCGGTGCTGCTGCTGTACGCGGCGACTCACGCCATCGGCGGCAGCGCCCTATTTGCGGTGATGGCGTTCGGCGCGTCGCTCGCGAATTTGCCTGACCCGCGCCATTCCGCCGACTCGTTTGTCTTCCGGATTCTTCCGCCCGATCCGAGCCGCGCGATTCATTCGTTTCACGCGGAACTTGCGTTTCTGGTGCGAAGCTTTTTCTTCGTGCTGCTCGGCGTGCTGGTGGATTTCGGCGGCTTGCGAATGGAATTTCTGGCGTCGCTCGGAATTGCGGGAGTGCTTTTCGTCGCGCGCTTTTTCGCGGTGCAATTCAGCCGCGTCGCATGGCGTGGGACGACTCCGCGCGAACGCGAAGTGGCAACGCTCTTGATCCCGCGCGGGCTGATCACTGCCGTTCTCGCGCTCGATGCCGTTCGCGCCAAGCCCGCCGAACTCGCCTTTCTCACGCCGCTGGTCTTTGCAGTAATTCTACTTACGAACTTCCTGGTACTCGTGGCTTCCATCCGCGCCAAGGATCTTGTCCTCGAAGTAGCGCCGCCGCCGGTGCCGATAGAATCCTCAGAACAGACTCCGGCGTAGCCCGCGTCGGCCGATCGATTCGCTACCCGGCATCTCCGTCCATCCCCGTCAGCTATCTGATTGGTACCAAGTTGGTTGCGCGCTGTGGAAATTGCTCTTCGGAGGTGCTACAAAAAGAATTGGCTTCGAACGGGTGTGTCTGTGGCGGAAACCTGCACTTCAAAAGGATGCAAAATGCCTGTCCCGGCAGGACTTGCCGGGGACCACATGTGTGTGCTCCATTACACGCTTTTTATCGAGCAAGAGTGCGCGGAAATGCGCCGCGAATCGGCCCTGGGGAAAAACAGCCATGAGCGGCAAAACGAGTTCATGCACAAAATCGCGGACCGCGGCGAGACGCTCGTGCACGTGGCCACCAGCGGCTTCCCGATGTCCGATGAAATCAAAGCGCGGGTGCTGAGCACGCTGCTTACCCTGATGAACTGCCGCGAGAACCTCGATCGGGCTTCCATGCGGCAATCGGCGCTGCGGCGTTTTGTAGGCTGAGAGTCTTTCGGGCCCACCGTTTCTTTCTGCTCTGCACTTTCCATGCAGTCATACCTGCGATCGCCGGCAATCTGTTCCCTTAAGCCCCGATGTAACGCGCGTAGAGCGAGCGGGCAACCGCAGGATCCTGCGTACCTTTTACGATGGCGCGGCCGTCGGGAAAAACCGTCATTTCGTAGGGAGGCACGCGGAAACGCAGCAGGAATTCATTGTTGCGGACCTCTGAGGCGGATGCGCCGGCGACGCGGCGGCCGAGCTCGGCGAGATCGAGCGAACGCCTGCGTTCGTGAATCTGCACCGAATCGCGCCCGCATAAGCTGACGTGTGGCTGGGCTCGTCCTTCGAGATAGATCAAATCGCGCCGCGCGCAGGCCCTGCAATCTGGATTGCGCGCGACGCGAATGGATTGGAATTTCCCGGTCCAAACGTCGCAGGAGACCAATTTTCCGTTCAGCGCTTCCGGCCGGCCCGCAAGAATCTTCAAGGCTTCAGCCGACTCAAGGGACGCGATTACGCCCGAGGCCGCGTTGAGAACTCCGGCAGTATCGCAAGTATCTTCGGCACCGATGGCGACACCGGCTGCGGCACCCGATCCAGCACGGACCTCGGAAAGTGGCGCAGAGTTTCTGGCGTCACCCTTGTTGCCCTCGTTGTTGCCCTCGTTATTTTCCGCGTTATTTCCCTGTCCCCCGACCAGGCATGCAAGGCACGCGGTCTGGCCGGGACGAATCGTCATCGTCACGCCATAGCTGCCAACCGCCGCGGCATAAATCCACGGGACGCCGAGCGAGATGGCGGCGTCGTTGATAAGCAGCCGCGTCTCGAAATTATCGGTGCCGTCGAGGATGAGCGGAAAGCCACTGAGCAGATCGAGCGCGTTCTCAGGCGTGAGGTCTGCGACGATGCCGTCCACACGTACGCCGGAATTGATCGCGCGCAGGCGCCGCTCGGCGGCAATCGCTTTCGGCATAGCATCGCGAGCGTCAGCTTCTTCGAAGAGCGTCTGGCGCTGCAAATTCGACGCTTCTACGAAATCGCGATCCACGATCGCGAGCCGTCCCAGCCCCGCGCGCACCAGCAGATTCGCCGCGGCGGTGCCCAAGGCGCCGCAACCGACCAAAACCGCGCTGGCCGCGAGAAGCCGTTCCTGCCCCGCTTCGCCGATTCCGCTGAAGAGAATCTGCCGGGAATATTTTTCGAGCTGATCGCGATTCATCCGCTCCCACTATGACTGAAACGTGATGATAGCGCCTTTTCGCGTCCGGCAGGCAACGGGGCTGTGCTAACCTGCCTTCTCACTCTCTGGCGCATGAGATTCCCATGGAAAACCTCGATTTCAAGGCTGCGGGCGCGAAATTGGATCACTTTCGCGTGGCTGCTGGCCGGCTATCTTTGCGTCGCGAGAACGGGCCACGCCGATGGACTCGCGGACGCGTCGCTGGAAGGCCAGCGAGTATCGGAAATCCGTATCGTCGATGAGCATGGCGCGGGTGTGACCGTGAAGTCGCCGGCTCTCGCGATCGCGGTCGGCAAGACATTCGACTTCAGCGACGAACGCGAAAGCCTTCGCACCCTCTACCGCACGGGAGATTTCGCCGACATCCGAGTGGCCGCTGCGCCGGCAGCCGAAGGCGTTCGCATCGACTTCATCGTCCGCCGCAATTACTTCAACAACGTGGTGCGCATCGAAGGGCTCAAAGAGCCGCCCACTGAGCCCGCAGCCATCGCGGCCCTGCGCCTGGGACTCGGCGAGCCTTTTCGCGACAGCGCCCTGCGTTCGGCGATCGACCGGCTCCAGGACCTGCTGCGCACCGAAGGCCTGTACGGAGCAAAAATCACCTGGAACCTCGGGCCCCATGAAGACACCCGGCAGATGGACATCACGGTCTACATCGATCCCGGAGTTCGCGCGCTTGTCGGAAATATCGCAGTCAAGAATGAGACGCGCTACACGGATGCGGAATTGATCCAGCGGTCGAAGATCACCCCGAAGAACCAGCTCACTTCCGCGCGGCTCACGCGTGCTTCCACGCGAATCAAGAAATACCTGGTGAACCAGGGTTTCCTCGGCGCGGGAGTCGTCTTCACGCCGGGAACTTACGATGCGGCTGCGAATCGAGTGCCGCTGAATCTCGAAGTGACCACAGGTCCTCACGTGCGAGTGGAGTTGACGGGCGGGAAGGTGAGCACGGGACGCCTTCGCAAGTTGCTTCCGATCTATGCGGAGGGCGCCGTGGACGAAGACCTGCTCCAGGAAGGCCGGCGCAACATTCGCGATTTCTTCCAGCGCGAAGGATACTTCGACGCAGACGTCCAGGTGGCTTCGCGGCAGGACGTAAAGAGCGGCGACCGCGTCATCACCTATGACGTAAATCGCGGGAGCAAATTCCGACTGGCCGCCGTCGCTTTCGACGGAAACAAATATTTCAGCCGCGAGCTGCTTTCGGGAAGGCTGCAGCTCCAGACGGCGTCGTTCGCGTCGAGCGGCCGCTTCAGCCAATCGCTGGTGCGCGCGGACGTGGATTCGATCAAGAGCCTGTATCTATCGAACGGCTACCGCGATGCGCAAGTGACGACCACGATCGATGACCGGTACCACGATAAAAAAGGAAACCTGTTCGTGGCGTTCCACATCGAGGAAGGCCCGCAAACTTTGGTGAGCAGCCTCGAAGTGGAAGGCAATCACGCGTTGAGCACTGCGACGATCCTCGCCGTGTCCGATTCGACGCCGGGCCAGCCCTTCTCCGAAGCCGGCGTGGCGAGCGACCGCAACAATATTCTCGCGATGTACTACAACGAAGGATATCCGGAGGCTCATTTCAACGATGAGGTATCGCCGGGTCAGGATCCGAATCGCGTCCGCGTGATTTTTCACATCACCGAAGGGACACGAATCGACGTAGCGAAGGTTCTGTTGACGGGTTACCAGTATACGCGTCCGGGACTCATCGCCCGCCAGGTGAAAATCGTGCCGGGCCCGCTGCGGGAAGGCGACATGGTGGAAACGCAGCGGCGGCTTTACAACCTGGGGGTGTTCAGCCGCGTGACGATCGCGCCGCAGAATCCGAACGGCACCGATCCAGAAAAAGCAATGGTGGTGGACGCGGAAGAAGGAAAGCGCTACACGTTCGCTTACGGTGGCGGGTTCGAAGTGCAGCGGCTCGCCGGCGGCAGCTCGAATCCAAGCGGCACGATCGTGGGAGCGAGCCCGCGCGGAATCCTGGAACTTTCCCGCAACAACATGTTCGGCCGGGCGCAAACGCTTTCGTTCAAGGTGCGCGCCAGCACGCTGCAATATCGCGCGGTAATCAGCTACGTGGCCGACAATCTGTTCGCCTACCGAAAATTGAGCCTGCAGCTCACGGGGTTCGCCGACAAGACGCAGGACATCAATACGTTTACTTCCGTGCGCTACGAAGCCGCATTCAACGTGGTGCACTCGGTATCGCCGTCCACCACTCTCGCCTATCGCTACTTTTTTCGCCGGGTGACAGCTTCCAATTTAAATATCCAACCCGAAGAAATCCCGCTCCTGTCCCAGCCGACGCTGGTTTCCGGATTCGGCTTCACGTATGCACGCGATCGGCGCGACAACCCCGCCGACGCGAAACACGGCAGCTTCAATACGATTGATGCCAGCGTTGCGTTGAAGTCGTTGGGTTCAGAGGCAAGTTTTTTCCGCGGCTCCTTCCAGAATTCCACATTCACGAGTTTCGGACGCGCGTTCGTGTTTGCTCGTTCGGTGCGCTTTGGAGTGGAGCAGACAATCGGCGACACGGAGGAAATGGATGTGCCACTGCCAGAACGTTTCTTCGCCGGCGGAGGCACGTCGATCCGGGGCTTTTCGCTCAACCAGGCAGGACCGCGCGACCCGGTAACCGGATTTCCGATCGGGGGACTCGCGTTGCTCGCGTTCAACCAGGAGCTGCGCTTTCCGATGAGGCTTCCATGGATTGGAAACCGGCTGGGCGGAACAATTTTTTACGATGCCGGAAACGTCTACACGGACATCAATCACATCTCGTTCGCGTGGAAACCGCCGGCAAACGACAATAATTTGCCTTACTTTTCTCACACGATCGGCTTCGGTGTGCGCTATCCCACTCCCGTGGGGCCGGTGCGCGTGGACTTCGGATACCAACTAAATCCGCCGAAGTATGCGGGAGAAGATTTGTTTCCGCCGCCGCGGCCGCCTATTCCGCGGGAGTTCTCTCTGCCGCACTTCCAATTCTTTTTCAACATTGGACCGGTTTTCTGATGCAACGCTCGCTCTTTATTTTCGTTCTGCTGGCGTGGCTCTCCGGGCCGGAGCTTCCGCGCGCGTGCGCGCAAACGCAGTCCGTCGCCAATTCGCCGTCGCCAGCGGCCACCGCAACCGCGAGCCCGGGCAAGAGTTCGATTGCAACTTCGGGCGCGCAATCGGTTGACGGAATCGCCGCTCGCATCGAAGACGACATCATCACCGAGAGCGAAGTACGCGAACTCGCCGGGTTCCAGCAGCTTGTGGATGGCAAATCAAAAACGAGGAACGAAGTGATTCGCGAACTGGCCGACCAGTCGATGGTGCACGGCGAAGCGGCGTTGGCGGCATTCCCTCTCCCTTCGCACGAGGATATCGACCGGGCCTACGACGAGTTCGTGAAGCAGTTCCCCTCGCCTCAGGAATTTCAGGCGCGCTGCGCAGCCGTGGGAGTCTCGGAATCCGCAGTGCGCCGCATCCTCGCCCAACAGCTGTTTCTTTCGCGGTTCCTCGACTACCGCTTTCGCCCGGCCGCGCAGGTGGACGACGCGCAGATCGAGAAGTTCTACAAAGAGGAGTTCGTGCCACAGCTCACGGCGAAAAATCAGGCCGTGCCGCCGCTCGAAGACGTGGAAGACACGATTCGCGAGGTCCTGGTCCAGCGCGCCATCAACGATCGCGCCGCAAAATGGCTGGATGAGACTCGCGAGAACCTCAAGCTCGATATCGTGGACCACAATAGCGATCAAGGGGCCGTCCGGTGAGTGTTCGTTGGCGGCATTGGCTGGGGATGGCGCTGTTATTGACCGCGGGTGTGACGGTCGCAATCGCAATTCTTTTTGAGACAGGCGTCGCGGAACGATGGCTGCGCCACATCGTGGTGAGCCAAATCGAGCAAAACACGGGCGCGAAAGTCGCGCTTGGCGGCTTTCATCTCCACTCCTGGCATTTGAGCGCGGAGCTCGACGATCTGACGCTTCACGGCCTCGAATCCGCCGAAGGGCCGCCGCTATTTCATGCGGCGCACGTGAATGTCGCGATCCATATTCTGTCGTTCTTCGGCGGAGAAATCGCAATTGATGAACTGATTTTCGATCAGCCGCAACTGGCGGTGCGCTTCGACCACAACGGCAAGAGCAATCTCCCCACACCGCGCATCCCGCGCCGCAATCGCCCGTGGAGCGAGACGCTGTTCAGTTTGCGCGTCGGCCGTCTCGAACTGCGCGACGGCAGCGCAACAATCAACGACCACAGTATTCCGCTGGCGCTGAAGGGAAAGAATCTCGAGTTTCAGTTGCACCGCGACGCTTCCCATCCCGGCTCGGAAACTTACACCGGCAACGTGCAATGGCGGCAAATCGAATTGGCCGCCAAGAGTGATGTCCCGTTCCTCTTCGACGTCGCCGCGAAATTTACGATTCACCCCGACGCGTTCGAGCTCGATGATCTCGCCGTAAAGCTGCCGCATTCGGAGTTGAATCTTCGCGCCGAGCTCTCAAGCTTCGCGAAATCGGATTGGAATTTGCATTATCGCGGGCGGGTGGCACTGGCGGATGTGCGCACGATACATCGCATGCCTCTCACTCCCGATGCGGTCGTCGATTTTTCCGGGCAGGCGCGCTACGCCTCCAGCGAATGGACCGCGAACGGGCACTACATGGCCCACGATTTTGACATGGAGTATCGGTGGTTTCACGCGCGCGGAATGGATACGTCGGGAGACTACGAGCTGGCAAAAAATCTCCTGGTAGTTCCCAAACTCAATATCCACGCTCTTGGCGGCACGGTCTCGGGCCGTCTCGAGATGAATGTCAAGACGCTCGCGTTCCGGACGGAGACTCAGTTGCGCGGTGGAAGCCTCGCCGCTGCTCTGGCCGCCACACAGAATCAAAGTTTCCCGGTGGTGCCCCTGCACTGGGACGCGCGCATTGATTTGGACTCTGTCAACACCTGGACTGCGAAGTTCGAGCATTTCCGTTCGAAAGGCGAGAGCCGCTGGTCGCCTCCGGAAACACTGGCGCCGGGCCTGATTCCCGTGACGGCGCTCATCGAATATGACACTTCGGAAGACGCCCGCAACGTCATCTTCGCGGCGAGCGAAATATCAACTCCGAAGTCCGAGATCGAAATGGCTGGCATGCTCGGCTCCGGAGGTTCGGCGCTCGATATCAAGCTGCGCAGCGAGGATGTATACGGCTGGGACGACTTCATCAACGTGATTCGCGGAGCGGATTCCACACCGAGCCGGATTGGAGGCGAATTGACTTTTCGCGGAAAGGTCGTGGGGCCGCTCGGTGGCCCTACCTTTTCCGGGCACCTGGCGGCCATGGACGCACGCTACGACAATCTCTTTTTCCAGACGCTCGAAGGTGATCTCGAATATTCACCCGATCGTTTCCGCCTCTCGAGAACGACCGTGCGCCGGGGACAGTCCGCAGCCGAGCTCGACGTGTACCTGCAACTGGACGGCTGGAGGTTCACTCCCGACAGTGACTGGACGTTTGACGCACATCTGAAGCACGCGCCAACCAGCGACCTGCAAGAGCTATTCGGCACGAGCTATCCCGCCACCGCATTTCTCAGCGGCGCCTTTCACGGTTCCGGAACACGTGGCGCGCCAAACTTTGACGCGAACTTCACTCTGGAAGACGTAGAAGCGAAGGGAATTCATCTCGATCTGGCCGCCGGGCTGCTTCACATCGCTCACGACGAATACCGGCTGTCGAAAGTCGAAATTCTGAGCGGACCGGGACGCGTCTCCGGCAGTGCTTTGTACCACCCGGTCGAAGAGACGACTGAATTCAATCTTACGGGCGCGAACATTCCGCTCGAAAAAATTGCGTCCCTGCAGAGCCAGGCCGTCCCGATCAGCGGCCGGCTCGATTTTGAAATTCAGGGCAGCGGTCCGATACGTTCGCCCATCGCACAGGGCAGCGCGAGGCTGATCGATGTCCAGGTTGGCCCGGACGTGCAGGGAAATTTCCGCGGCCAAATTGCATCCGATGGCGAAAACGCGCGCGTGACTCTTGTCTCCGAAATCAACGCCGGCCGCTTGCAGGGCGAATTCTCCATCGGCCTCCACGGTGATAATCAAGTGACAGGCCAGCTCACCGTGAAACAATTTCAGATGGATGCGTTCATCGTTTCCGGCCTGCACTTGAAACAGTTGACGGGGCACAGCAGCGTGGATGGCCACTTCACAATCTCCGGCGCTCTCCGCCGCCCGGAAACGATCGAGATCGGCGCGGACATTGACGAAATTTCTTTCAACTACGATCTGGTCGATCTCAAGAACGATGGCCCGATCCGGCTTACGTACCGCCGCAACGAAGTGCGCATCGAGCAGGCCCGCCTCCACGGGTCGAACACCGACGTGCAGTTCAGCGGTTCGGCGCGTTTCGATCGCGACCGGCCGATGCACTTCTCGCTTTCCGGCAGCGTCAACCTGCGCTTTCTCGACCGGGTGATCGCCGATCTCTCCGCGCAGGGCCGTGCGGACGTCAACGTTTCCGTGGAAGGAACGATGTCGCGCCCGCGCATCACCGGACACGCGAGTTTGAAGGATGCATCCGCAACCTATTCGGATTTTCCGGTCGGCTTGAGCCACATGAACGGCGATCTCGTCTTCGACCGCAGCCGCATGCTCTTCGATCGCATCACCGCGCAAGCGGGCGGAGGGCAGTTGTTGCTCAACGGCGCCGTCAACTATGGCGAGGGCCCGCTGCGTTACGAGCTGAACGCTTCCACAACCGTCGTCCGCATCCGCTACCCAGCGGGCATGAGCTGGCTCGCGAGCGGGGCGCTGCAGCTGTCCGGCACAAGCACGGCCGCGATTCTCTCCGGAAAAATTCAGATCCAACGGCTGCTTTTTGCCGAAGGAGTCGACGTGGCTTCGCTTTTTGCGACCGCCTCGGAGACCAGCGCCAGCCCGGCTTCGAGTTCAACGCTTCTTCGGAATCTCACCTTTGACGTGGAAGGTCAGACCACTCCGGGAGCGCGCATCGAATGGGGCGGCGCGCAACTCGAAGTAGACGGCAATCTTCGTCTGCGCGGCACGTGGGATCGTCCCGCGCTTCTCGGACACATTCACCTGCTCGGCGGCGAGATGGCGTTTCGCGGCAATACGTATACCCTCACGCGCGGCGATGTGAATTTTGCCAACCCGTTCCGCCTCGATCCCGTGCTCAACGTCGAGGCAACTTCCATCATCGGCCAGTATCAAGTCACCATCGATTTCACCGGGCAGGCGAGCCACCTCTCCCTCAGCTATCGCTCCGATCCTCCGCTACCGGATTCGGACATTATCGCGCTGCTCGCGATCGGCAGCACCGGCCAGGAGGGCGCTATGCGCTCTTCTACGTCAGGCTCGCAAAACTATGGCGCCACCGCGCTGCTTTCCGAAGCTATCTCGAGCGGACTCGGCGGCCGAATCGAGCGCCTCTTCGGCATCAGCCATTTCCGGGTGGATCCATTCCTCGCCGGAACGGCAACCGAATCGAACGCCGCTGCCCGCGTTACGATTCAGCAGCAGTTCACGCGCAACCTCACCGTGACGTACTCGACGAACGCCGCCACCACGAACCAATATCAGCTGATCCAGGTGGAATACGCGATCCGGCGCGACATCTCGATCATTTTCGTGCGCGATATCAATGGAACATACTCGCTGGCCGTGCGGTTCGTCCGTCACTTCCAGTAGGGTTTGTCTCTCGCAGGGTTTCTATTCCTTCAGCAAGAATATTGCGCCGGGCCGCAAGCGCACGTGCCATGGGAACGGCTTCTCGCGAAATCGCTGCCACTTTTCCTTCAATACCTCGGCTTGCAAATGCGCTTGCATTGGCGGCGCCGCCGGCTGCGAAGGAGGCCGTTGCAAACTCAAGTACAACGTAACGCGGAACGGCGTCTCCGACGAACGCGCCACCCAACACGGAAACACATTCTCGCCGGTACCACCGTCACCGGACTCCGCAAACTCGATGTGATGCGCGCGAATCCCCACGTACGCGATCGGGCCGGCAATCACCTGCTCGACATTCAGCGTGCAATCCCAGTCGAGCGCTTGGACGCTGTGATCCGAAATTGCTCGCGCGCGAGAAATGTTCTTGCAGCCGGTCAGCCGTGCCACTTCGACCGACGGTGGCCGCCGGAAAATTTCCTCCTTCGCGCCCGCCGCCACCACTCGTCCCCGCGAGAGCACAAGCAGCTGCGCTCCGAGGCGATAGGCCTCTTCGATGTTGTGCGTCACAAGCAACGACGGACGCGGATACGCCGCGAACGTCTCCTGCAGTTGTTCTTCCATCTGGCTTCGCAAATGCGTATCGAGCGCCGAGAGCGGCTCGTCCAAAAGCAACGCAGCGGGCTCAATCGCGAGCGCGCGCGCGAGCGCCACGCGTTGTTGCTCCCCGCCCGAAAGCTCGCGCGGGTAGCGATGCTCGAGTCCCGCGAGATGCGTGCGTTCCATCAGGCTCGCCACGCGCTTTTGCTGCTCGTCACGCGCCGTTCCCTGCAATCCGAACGCAATGTTCTCGGCGACCGTTCTGTGTGGAAAAAGTGCGTACTGCTGGAACAGCATGCCAACGCGCCGCTGCCTCGCCGGAATTTGCAATTTCGTTTCGGAATCGAAGAACACCTGCCCGTCGAGCACGATCCGACCTCGATCCGGGCGTTCGAGCCCGGCAATCGCGCGCAGAAGCATCGTCTTCCCCGCACCCGACGGCCCCAGAATGCTCAGCGGCCCAGCCTCCGTGCGGAATGAGACGTTGAGCGCGAAATCGGGCAGCTTCTTCTCGATTTGGACTTCCAGTGCCATCAGCGCTGCGCCCACCCGACGCGCCTCGGGCCCTGCCTTTGCGTCCAGTAATACAGCCCGCCGAGCAGCGCGAGCGATATCGCAACATCAATGAAGCACCACGCCGCCGCGCGCCGGAGGTCGTTCGCCTCCACTGCAAAATAAATCGCGATGGGAATTGTTTCCGTTTTTCCGGGAATATTGCCGGCCAGCATCAGCGTGGCGCCGAATTCGCCCAGCGCTCGCGCAAACGAAAGAATCGTGCCCGCCAGCACGCCCGGCCAAGCGAGTGGCAGCGACACTTCGCGGAACACGAGCCATTCCGTGGCGCCCAGCGTCCGCGCAGCCTGCAATAGATGCGGATCCACCTGCTCGAGCGCCGCTCGCGCCGTGAGGTACATCAGCGGAAATGCGACCACGGTCGCGGCAATCACCGTTGCCGGCCAGGAAAACACGATCGTTGCGTCAAACTTGAGAAACAATTGTCCCAGCGGCCCGTTTCGTCCGAATAGCAACAGCAGGAGAAAACCGACTACAGTGGGAGGCAATACGAGAGGCAGGAGAAAAATTCCGTCAACCAACGCCATTGCCGAACCCGCACGGCCCTCGCGCCAAGCAGCGGCCGCAAGTCCCAGCACCAGCGTCACCAGAGTTGCCGTAACGCTCGTCGCTATCGAAATCCAAAGCGGAGACCAATCCATGGGCAAAGGATTGTAGCTGTATCGGCGCGTCCCGGCGCATTTTTTGGCGGGCGGGAACCGCACTGGAAGAAGTGCTTATCCTTCGAAGTGCGCTTTATTCAGCTTGGCGATTCCGGCCAACGCCGCAGCAACGCTCTTCCGCATCATCACCCGCGCGTCTCGTTCAACAAATTTTCCAGCCGGTCGTACGACATATTCATGCCCGTCGCCATCGCTGTCTTCAGGCAGGCGTCCCGCGCGGCGCGGGAGGGATACAACACCGTCTGAGTAGCCAGAGTTTTGCCGGCCTGCTCGACGAATGTCATCGTCACGAGCGTTTCGCCACCTGTCCAGTCCTCGTCAAATAGCTCGGTCCACGCGATTCTGTCGGGCGGCGCGATCTCGCGATAGACGCCACTCATTCCCATGATTCTCCCATCGCGGTGGTGCCACTCGAATCGCAGCGCGCCGCCCACTCGTAAATCGATCTTGCAGACCGTTAACAGCCATTCTTCCGGTCCATACAGCCAGCGCTTCAGCAGTTTCGGCTTGGTCCAGGCTTCTATCAGAAGTTCGCGGGGCGCACCAAACACCCGGGACATCGCAATCTCGCGGTCGCCGATCGCAGTCACCGTCAACGTGCCACTTTTCTTTGCGGCGTTTTCCATCGGGTTTCTCCTCTTGAAAATGATCTTGAACTATCCTTGCTGTGCCGGCCGCTTCCTCCTGCGCGGGCGTCGTTCCTTTCGAGACTTCGTCTTTTTTTCGAGTAAATCGTCGAGCAAAACGTCCAGCCGCTGGTAATTCGCCTCCCACACTCTACGGTATCGTTCGATCCACACATCCAGCTCCCGCAAGGGCTCCGGTCGCAACTCGTAAATCCGGCGCTGCGCGTCCACGCGCACCGCTACTAGCCCCGCATCGCTCAGCACGCGCAGGTGTTTCGATGCCTGCGGCTGGCGCAGGCGGAGCCGCCCGGCCACATCTCCCACCGCTTGCGGGCCACCGCGCAAGAGCTCGACGATTTGAAAACGGTTCGGCTCAGCCAGGGCTCTTAATGTGTCGATCATGGCGAGTGCAAATCTGCACCGACTCTTACATACTTGTCAAGGAATATTCTCTTGTAGGAATATACTAAGCCCATTTCGGGGGTATTCCGGGAGCCCGCCTCGTCCTAGTTTTGCGGCGCGGGTTTTCCTGTGGCAGGAGTGCCGGGCGCGGCCTTCGGAGACTTCGCGGCCCCGGCAGCCGACGAAGAAGGAGCCGGCGTCGAGCTCGGCGCGGGCGCGTTATCTCCCGACTTGCCTTCTTCGGGCGGGAGCATCGGACGAATCTCGGGATATTCCGTCGTCATCCCTCGCAACACGGCAATCGCCGCGTTCTGATCCAGCTCGAGCCCGACGCGCTGCGATTGCTGGCTTACTTCCGGCAGCGTTTTTACGACGCGCTTGCCGAGCGGCGTTTCGTAGAACTGGATCAATCCCTGAATATCTTCCATCGAGAAATTTTTGGCGTAGATCGTCACCATCGCGTCCGTCACGGCGCCGGGAGGAGAGCTGGCGTTGAACTTCGTCGTAAAGGTTTCCATGAATTTCTGCACTTTGTCTTGTCCGATCGCGCGTCCGGCCACGTCCTGCACCTGCTGCGTGATGTACACCTGGATGTTCTCGCCCATCTTGGACGATTCCGTGATGTCCATCAAATGCCGGATGGCTGCATCTTTTGCCGGATCCAATTTTTCCGCCGGAGCCGCCGCCTGCGCGGGCGCCGTGGGTTTTGCAGGCGCGTCCGTGGCAGCCGCCGGTGCCGGCTTCGCCGCCGCTGTGCCGGGCTGATGTTGCCCCGGTGCTTTCTGCGCTGCTCCATCGGATGCCGACTGCGCCAACGCCGGAGCCGCCGCAACAAGCGCAGCACCCGACGCAAAAATGAGCAGGGCCATTCGCAATCTCATATCCTATTTCTCCTCTTCCCCGGGCCCGAACTTGCGTCCCGCCCCGATTTCATCGCATTTCGATCTCTCAGCCATCCTATCCAACACCGTAATCAGATGCAATTTTGTGCGCTCGCGTCTGGCGCTGGCAGCCGCTCTCCGCACTGTGATAACTTCAATCGTGATGAAGCTGATCGATTTTTTCGCGCAGCGCTTGCCCGAGGCTTCGAGCGGCACCGGAAATAGCAGGTCGAACGCAAGCCTCGCCTTCGATTCCGCGCGCCGCGCAATGGTCGAGCGCCAAATTCGCGCCCGCGACGTTCGCTCTCCCCGCGTTCTCGAAGCAATGGCTTCCGTCCCGCGTCACCTCTTCGTTTCTCCCGAATACGCCGCCGAAGCCTATTCCGATTCACCGCTCCCCATCGGCTTCGGCCAAACCATTTCTCAGCCGTACATGGTTGCCGCGATGGCGGACGCGCTTTCGCTCGAAGGTCATGAAAAAGTTCTCGAAATCGGCGCGGGCTCGGGCTATCAAGCCGCGGTGCTTTCGCTCCTCGCCCGCGAAGTGATAGCCGTCGAATCACAACCCGCGCTCGCCGTGGCGGCACGCGAACTCCTTCTTCGCCTCGGCTATCAGAACATTCGCATCGAATCCGGCGACGGCACGGAAGGATGGACGCTCGATTCTCCCAACGCCGCTCCCTACGACGCAATCCTCGTCACCGCCGGCGCGCCGTCCATTCCGCCGCCTCTTGTCGCCCAGCTCTCCGAAGGAGGTCGCCTGGTGATCCCAGTTGGCCCGTCCGCGCAGCAGGATCTCGTACGCCTCGTGAAGCGCGATGGCCGCACGACACGAGAATCGCTTTTCGCTTGCCGCTTCGTTCCGCTCGTGGGCCGTTACGGCTGGCCTGCGGGCGCGCAAATGCAAGGACCCAACCGCGGATGAATGCTCCCGCCCCGGAAATTTCGCTCGTCATTCCCGCTTATAACGAAGCCGAGCGCCTTCCTCGCGGCCTCGCGAAAATTCGCGACTACCTCGCAAGCCGCGGCCTCACTCCCGCACAGGCCGAAATTATCGTAGTGGATGACGGCTCAACCGACCGCACTGCCGCGATTGCCCAGGAATGGTCGCGCGACCTTCCCTCGTTGCGCGTCGTCTCGAATGGCGATAACCGAGGCAAGGGCTATAGCGTGCGCCATGGAATGCTCGAAGCTCGGGGGCGCGTCGCGCTTTTTACCGACGCCGACCTCTCCGCGCCCATCGAAGAAGCTGACAAGCTCCTTGCCTCGCTCGACGCTGGCAGTGACGTCGCAATCGGCTCGCGGGCCGTCAATCGCGCCCTGATTTTCGGACACCAGTCGCGCCTGCGCGAAATTGGAGGAATGATTTTCAACGGATTCGTGCGGATTTTTACGGGCCTCGAGTTTCAAGACACCCAGTGCGGCTTCAAGGCATTCGTTCGAGAGCCTTCGCTCATCATTTTCGAACAGCAGCGAATCGAAGGCTTCGGATTCGATCCCGAGATCTTGTTCCTCGCGAAACGGCACGGCTTGCGCGCCGCAGAAATTCCCGTGCGCTGGGCCCACGATCCCGCCACCAAGGTCCACGTCCTGCGCGACAGCGTGATCATGTTCAGCGATCTGATTTACATTCGCTGGAACTGGCTGCTCGGCCGCTACCCCAGGCGACGCAGGAAAAAGTAGCAGCGCCCGCTATTTCGGTTGCGCCGTCGGCGGCAAGAGTCCATTTAACCGCAAATAAATCGCCGCCATGCTGTAGTGATCGGCAAAATCGTTCGTCAGCGCGATCATCGCCCCGGCCCGCGATGCTTGCCGCCCGCCGAACAGCGTCAACTGTTCCCCCAGATTCGAATCGTCCACTTTCGCGAGCGCCTGCGTGCAGTAGTCAAACGAAGCCTTCAGAGCGCCCACCAGTTTTTCCTTCGGGTCCGTCTCGCTCAATTTTGGATCGGCTGGCGCCGGCATTCCCGAAATCTTCGAGCACAGAAAATTGTTCGATCCCGCCATGTGCTGGACAAGATGTGCGAAGGTCATCTGCGCAGGGGTGGGATGGTAGGAAAATTTGTCCGCCGGCATCTCATCCACCGCCGCGACCATATTCTTCGACTGCCGCTCCAGAATTTTGCGAACCGTATTCGACACAGGATTCGTTTCCACGCCTCCCGCTGCCGGAGCCGCTGCTTGCTGCGCCCCCGCCGTCAAGGGCATCGCGAGCACAATCAACGCCGCTAAAGTCTTCAGCATCTTCATCTTCGTTCCTCCCTTTCCCGACATAGGAACTGAGAATAGTCCCGGCCTCACGCGCAAACAAGTACTGGTAGGACAACTTTACATTGCAAAGTACTTGACGCCCTCCGTCGATTCTGTTAATTTGGCACTGACAGACATGCGCAGCCCCGAGCCCATTCCGTCTCGCCGATCTCCCGTCGCTCTCGACGATCGCGCTCGCGACAATATTCGCTTCATCCGCGAAACGATGGAGCGCGCTGGATCGTTTACCGCCGTACCGGGATGGGGCGGCGTCGCTCTCGGCGTCACTGCCCTCGGCGCCGCTGCCATCGCCTCTCGCATGGCGCGACCGCGCGATTGGCTGCTTACCTGGCTCGTCGAACTCGCCGTCGCCATCGCGATTGCCGGATGGACCACCCTCTCAAAAGTGCGCGGCTCCGGCACGTCGCTTCTCACCGGCCCGGCGCGCCGCTTCGCCTACAGTTTTGCCCCGCCCATATTTGCCGGAGCGCTGCTTACCGCCGTGTTGTTTCGCCTGGACGCCATCGGCGCGATCCCCGGCATGTGGCTGCTGCTCTATGGAACGGCTGTGGTCACCGCCGGCGCGTTCTCGATCCGAGTGATTCCGCTGATGGGACTTTGCTTCGTTGTGCTCGGTGCGGTGGCGCTATTTTGTCCGCCATCCTGGGGCAGTCTGTTCCTGGCTGCGGGTTTTGGCGGGCTTCACATTCTATTTGGGACAGTCATTGCGAGGAACTATGGCGGCTAAATCAGGGGCTTTCCGCGTTTCGCGGGAAGAAAAAATAAAGCGCACGTCATCGTCCGCGCGCCAGCAGGAATCCGGCGCCACAAATCTCGATCGGCTGATTCACGAACGCACGCGCCTCGCCATCATCAGCTCGCTCGCCGTGAACACCTCCCTCACGTTCAACGAGCTCAAAGAACTTCTCGGCGCGAGCGATGGCAACCTCAGCGTTCACGCGCGCAAACTCGAAGACGCCGGGTACGTCGCTTGCACCAAATCTTTCGCAGGCCGCATGCCGAAAACCGAATTTCGCCTCACCGCCGCCGGCCGCCGTGCCCTCGAAAAATATCTGAATCACATGGAAGCGCTCATCCAGGCCACGCGCGAGGGCTAGCCGGAAATGACCCCGAAAATAAATCACAACCCGGCGCTTCACGTCGCCATCCTTCTCGATGGCAACGGCCGGTGGGCTGCGATGCGCGGCTTGCCGCGATCGGAGGGTCACCGCGCGGGAGTTACAGCCGTTCGCCGCGTCGTTCGCTGCGCGCCCGCGCTGGGCATCGGCAAACTCACTCTCTATGCTTTCTCTTCCGACAACTGGGCGCGCCCCTCAAACGAAGTTCATGCGTTATTTCGTCTTCTCGAGGATTTTCTGCGCAATGACGCCGGAGCCTGCGCTGCCGAAGGCATTCGCCTCCGCGTGATCGGCCGCCGCGATCGCATCCCGCAATCTCTCGTTGACGCGATCGAATTCGCCGAGCGCACCACCGCGGCCGGCCGCGCACTCGAACTTCGCATCGCCCTCGACTATTCAGCGCGTGACGCGATTCTCCGCGCTGCCTGCTGGATGATTTCGAGCCTGGAAGTTTCCGAGCGCGAATTTTCACGCCGGCTCGGTGACGTTACGCACGCGGGCGGCCCTGCGTCCGACGTTGATCTACTGATTCGCACGGGCGGAGAACGCCGCTTGAGCGATTTCATGCTGTGGGAATGCGCCTACGCAGAATTGCTTTTCACGCCTCGCATGTGGCCGGAATTCGAAGCCGCCGATCTGGCCGCGGCCGTCCAGGATTACCTGGGCCGCGAACGCCGCTTCGGCCGCATCCCGGAAGCTGCCGCCAGCTAAAGGTTTCGTGCTCGCGCCATCTCAAACGCCTTCCGAATCACCCGCGTAGCCGTCACGGTCAACGAATACTTCTCGAGGTCCCCCTCCCGCACCCACGCCACATCCGTCACGTCGCTCGCCGCTTGCGCCTCGCCGCGCACCATCTCGCATAGATAGTCCGCAATCACAAAATGATATTTCACGTGCTCGCTTTCATCCCGCGTGATTCGCTCGAACACTTCAATCAAATCGAGCACCTTCACCTCGATCGCTGTCTCCTCGAAAAGTTCGCGTCGCACCCCGTCCGACAGCGCTTCGCCAATCTCCAGCATCCCTCCGGGAATCGACCATTGGCCCTCGAGCGGCGGACTCCCGCGCCGGATGAGTAGCGCGCGTCCACCGACGATCACCACGCCGCCAACCCCCACCATCGGCCGTTCCGGATACTCGCGTCGCCCCGTCACCTTTACACGTCCCTCCCGTTTTCTCAAAAGCTTGACAGCGGCGTTATATAATACCCTCGCTTGTGCAGGACCGCCCCAGGAAGGAGAGAACGGCCGTGACGAAATGTCCCGAATGCGACGCAGAACTCGATCTCGACGAAGATGAAGTGGAAGAAGGCGAAATCCTGAGCTGCACGGAATGTGACGCCGAGCTGGAAGTCACGCAGACTCATCCGGTACATCTCATTGTGATTTCCGAGGATGAGGACGATGACGAAGACGAGGAAGAAGAGGACGAAGAAGCGAAGGTTGTGAAGGAAGACGAGAAAGAGGAAGAGGAAGAAGAAATCGAATGACGTTTCCCCGGGCCCTCTCTTCCGCCGTCTCTCTCGGGACTCGCCGCGCGCGGAATCATATTCCGGCGCGACGATTCGCTCCGTTGCTGCTCGTTCTGTTTTTTGCGCTAACAGCCGCCGCGCAGGACAAAGACAAAAAAGGCGAACTCCAGCTTCGCACTGTTCATGGCGCAGTCATCGACAAAGACGAGAACCCCGCTCCCTCCGCCGTCGTCTACCTGAAAAACGTGAAGTCGCAGGCCGTAAAAACCTATATCGCCGACGATACGGGCCATTACCGATTCAGCGGTCTCGATCCCAACGCGGATTATGAAGTCCACGCCGAGCATGGCGAGCTGATGTCGCCCACGCGCACCGTTTCGAGTTTCGATTCACGCCGCGATCTCGACGTGCCCCTGAAGCTCACGAAAAAGAAGCCCGCCCGCTAGCGGAGTGAACTATTTCGACTCCGCTATTTCCGTTTCGCGATTGCCGCCGTCCCCGCTCGCACCATTGCTTCGAGGCTTCGCTCCACGTCGTCATCAGTCGTCGCCCACGACGACACGGCAATCCGCATCGCCGCCCGCCCGTGCCACGTCGTCCCGCCGCACCAGCACGTTCCATCCGCCTGCAGCGCCGCGATCGTATTCCGCGTCTCTTCGTCGCTTCCGAAAGATACGAGCACTTGATTCAGCACCACATCGTTCAGGATTTCGAATCCCGCCGCTTTTAGCCCTTCGGCAAATCGTTCCGCCATCCGGCAGTTCCGCTCGATCAATTCACCGATTCCTTTGCGCCCCAGCGATCGCAATGCCGCCCATATTTCCACGCCGCGGGCTCGCCGCGACATTTCCGGCGCAAACAAATTCGGATCGCGCTTCTCGCCGCGCTCCAAATACGCCGCGCTTGCCGCCATCGCCGAGTTCAAATAACGCCCGGAGCGCACAAACGCGATTCCGCAGTCGTACGGCACGTTCAGCCATTTGTGCGCGTCCGTCGCCCACGAATCTGCGCCCGCAAATCCCTCCATCAAACGCGCCAGCTTTGGCGCTGCCGCTGCCCACAATCCGAATGCGCCGTCCACATGCACCCATGCGCCCGCGGCGTGCGCCGCTTCGCAAATTTCTCGTGCCGGATCGAACGCGCCAGTGTTCACGTTCCCGGCCTGCACACACACAATCGTCGGCCCGGAAATCTTTGGCAATAATTCGGCTCGCAGGCGTCCTTGCGCGTCGGCGGGAACACGCACCACTCGGTTGCGCCCTAGCCCCAGCATCCCTAGCGCCTTCACGACACTGATGTGAATTTCATCGCCGCCAATTACCGTGATTCGAGGCGCGCCGATCAGCCCGTCCGCTTCCACGTCCCAGCCCGCGCTCTCGAGCACTCCATTCCGCGCCGCAGCCAGCGCCGTGAAATTCGCCATCGTCGCGCCCGTGACGAACCCCACCGCCGTCCCCGCCGGCAATCCAAATATTTCCACGAGCCAACGCCCCGAAATTTCCTCCAGCTCCGCGCTCACCGGCGAAAGCACATAGAGACCCGCGTTCTGGTCCCACGCACCGGCCAGCCAATTCGCCGCCAAAGTCGCGGGAATTGCCCCTCCCGTCACAAATCCAAAATACCGCCGCCCCGCCGACGCCACGGTCGCGGGCGATCCAATCTCATCCAGCAGCCGCAAAACTTCCGCCGCCTCTGTTCCCTCCGCGGGAAGCTCCCCGCCCAATTCCGCGAGCCGCTTCACAGCCTCTTCCGGCGGAAAAACGCTCCGCCCGTCGAGCGTCTCCAAATATCGCGCAGCCCTCTCCGACGCTATCTCCATCAACTCCATTTTCCGTATCCCGGTAGCCGTCATTTCACTTTCTCCCTGCAACGCCCCATTTAGCTTTTCACGCTCGCCCAATATTTCTTGCTTCTCCGGCGCGCCAGCTTCACGCATCTGGCACGGGCGCCATCACCCGAATCGCCCCAGGCTCAACTTCAAACTCCGCCGGCGATTCCCCCAGCAACTCCCCATCGCCGTGCACCATCACCGCGCGATCCGCGCGCAACACAACGCGCCGGCACCGAAACCGCTTTACCTCATCGAATCGCAGATCGCCGGTTGTCAGCACAATCGGAATCGCCTCCACCAGCCGAGTCCAAGCGACGTCTCCGACCAGCACCACATCGAGCCACCCGTCATCCATCTTCGCGTCCGGCGCGATCCGCACTCCCGATCCGTAACTCGTCGCATTGGCGACTGCTGCAAAAAGCGCGCGCCCGGCCCACCGCGTCCCGTCCATTTCCGCCACGAGCTCGAATGCCGGCTCGTGAAAAAATGTCCACAGCGCTCCGGCCAGATAACGCGTAACGCCCGGCCAACTCTTGAATCGCGTGTTCGCCAGGTTTGCCGCTTCGGCGTCAAGCCCCATGCCGCCCGCGCCCACGAAATATTCCGTGCGCCCGTCCGTGAATTGCACGCGGACCAGATCCACGGCCCGCGGCTTCGAATGGAAAAACGCCCCGGCCGCGCTCACCGCGTCGAGCGGAATTCGCAAATCTCGCGCGATATCATTTCCATTGCCCGCGGGAAAAAATCCGGCGACCGCATCCGTGCCGCGAAGCCCCGCTACCAGATGATGAAACGCACCGTCTCCGCCCAGCGCGACTACATAACGATACCCCTCGGCCGCCCCCTTCGCCGCCTGCTCGCGAATGTCATCCGAGCTCCGCGAGTGGACAAATTGGACGGACCTTCCTTGCGCCGCGAAATAACTCGCCACCAGCGATTCAGCCCGAAGCGCGCGGCCGCCGCCGGATACGGGGTTCACGATGATTAGTGTGTCGGGATGCACAGGATTGGCCGCCGAAGAATAAAACGAATCCCCCGCGCTGCCGAACGATTAATGTTTGGAGTGCTGTGCGATATCGCGCTCGGTCGCCGCCGCTTCTACTTCCAGAGACAGCTTGCGCCGCCCCTTGGGGCATTATAGATTCGCGCGTACAGCCACATCACGTTGTGGGAGACGCAGGAGGAATATGATGACTCCACGCCCAAAATTCGTTCTTGTTGTTTCTGCGATCGCATTCCTTGCCGCCACATGCGCGTCGCCCGTCGCGTTTGCGCAGGCAGCAGCGGGGCACGCTCCTCACTGGGGCTACTCCGGCGCCGAAGGGCCCGGGCACTGGGGCGACCTCGATCCAAATTTCGCCACCTGCAAGACCGGCACGCGCCAATCGCCCATCGATATCAAGGGCGCAAAGAAAGATCCTTCTCTCGCTCCCGTCCAGGTTGATTACAAGCCTTCGCCGCTGAAAATCGTCGACAACGGCCACACGATACGCATTGACCCCGCGCCCGGCAGCAGCATCACCGTGAACGGAAAGACGTACCCGCTCGTCCAATTCCACTTTCACCTGCCCAGCGAAGAAGAAATCGCCGGCAAGCACTACGCGATGGTGATTCACTTGGTCAACCAAACTTCGGACGGCGCAGTCGTTCTGGCCCTGCTCGTGAAAAGCGGCGCGGAAAACCCCGTGATCCAGAAGATTTGGGACAATCTGCCGAAGACTGTGGACAAGGCAGTCGAAGTCGCAGGCGTCACGATTAATCCGGCCGATCTGCTCCCCGCCAATCGCAACTACTACAACTTCGATGGCTCGCTCACGATCCCGCCCTGCGGCGAAGGCGTTAACTGGTTTGTGCTGAAAACTCCGATCGAAATGTCCGCCGCTCAAATCGCGGTCTTTGCCAAAATCTACCCGATGAACGCGCGCCCCATTCAACCGACCAACGGCCGCGAAATTAAAGAAAGCGAATTCAAAAACTCCAAATGAAAAATCCGATTGTGAAGTTGTCCTGGCTCCGGCTTTCACCGGCGCAGCGAGCCGGTGTCTTCATTGTGCTCTGTGCGGCTGCGCTCGTTGCCGCTGTCCCGGCTCGCGCCCAGATCTCGCCTGAGTCCGATAAGCTCCTCCACCGCCTCTTCGCCTCGTCCGATTTCAAAGTGAAAACATTCGGGCCCGCGAGATGGCTCAACGGCGGCGAGTTCTACACCACCGTCGAGCCCTCCGCCGCGGTGCATCAAAAAGATGCAAAAGATGTCGTCAGCTACGAAACCGCCACCGGCAAGCGCGAAGTACTCATCTCCGCTTCGCAACTGATTCCGCCCGGCGCACAATCGCCCCTCTCGCTCGATGACTACGCCTGGTCGAACGACAAATCACGCGCCCTCATATTCACCAACACGGCGCAGGTGTGGCGCCGCAATACCCGCGGCGACTACTGGGTCCTCGACCTGAAATCGGGAAAGCTGCAAAAACTCGGCGGCGACGCTCCCGCCTCCTCTTTGCTATTTGCTAAATTTTCTCCGGATGGCTCGAAGGTCGCCTACGTTCGCGGGAATAATATATTTGTAGAAGAACTCGCCGGCGGCCGCATCCTCCAGCTCACCCGCGACGGTTCCGCGACGATCATCAATGGCACCTCCGACTGGGTGTACGAAGAAGAGCTCGCGTTGCGCGATTGCTTCCGCTGGAGTCCCGACGGGCGCCGGATTGCCTACTGGCAGTTCGATACGAGTAGCGTCGGGATTTTCCCGCTCATTTACAATCTCGGGCCGCCGCGCGAAATCGTTACCGGATTTCCCTATCCCGGCATCGGCTCATATCCTTCGCTGATGAACATCGCCTACCCGATTCCCGGCACGACGAATTCCGCTGTCCGTGTGGGTGTGATTGACGCATCCGGTGGCGACACGCGCTGGATTAATGTTCCCGGCGACCCGCGCAACAACTACATCGCCCGTATGGCATGGGCCGGAAATTCGAACGAACTGGTTCTCGAACATCTGAATCGCCTGCAGAATAAGGACGAAGTCCTGCTCGCAGACGCCGCCAGCGGCTCCGTCCGTTCCCTCTTTCTCGATGAAGACGCGGCTTGGGTGAATGTAATGAATGACGCAGCGTGGCTGCGCGGCGGCTCGGAATTTCTATGGCTCAGCGAACGCGACGGCTGGCGCCACGCCTATCGCGTTTCACGAGCCGACGGCGGCGTGAAGCTGATTACGCGCGGCGCGTTCGATGTGATCACAGTCGATGGCGTCGACGAAAAAAACGGCTGGCTTTACTTTATCGCGTCTCCCGAAAATGCAACGCAGCGATATCTCTATCGCGCAAAGCTCGACGGCACCGCTGATGCCGAGCGCGTAAGCCCCGCGAATGCTCCCGGCACGCACACCTACGATATCTCGCCCGATGCGCGCTGGGCCTTCCACACCTATTCGCGCGCGGACCTCACGCCCGTCACCGATCTCGTCAGCCTTCCCGCTCACAGCGCGGTGCGCGTCCTGGAAGACAACGCCGCACTCCGCGCCGTTTCCGCCGAGATCGTCGCAACGCCGGTGGAATTTTTCAAGACGGACATTGGCGATGGCACGATCCTCGATTCCTGGATGATCAAGCCTCCGCATTTCGATCCCGCCAAAAAATATCCCGTTCTCGTGTACGTGTACGGAGAGCCGGCAGGCCAGACGGTGCTGGACGCGTGGGAAACCGACCATCTATATTTCAATCGCACCGCTGCCGCTGCCGGTTATGTCGTCGTCAGTTTTGACAATCGCGGCACGCCCGCTCCGAAAGGCCGCGCCTGGCGCAAGGCGATTTATGGTTCGATCCATCCGGTGGTCGTCAAGGAACAGTCCGCGGCGCTTCGGAATTTTCTCGCTTCGCATCCATTTGCAGACGCCTCGCGCGTCGCGGTTTGGGGATGGAGCGGCGGCGGTTCGAGCACTCTCAACCTGATGTTCCGCTCGCCCGATCTTTACAGTGTCGGCATGTCCATCGCGCCGGTTCCCGATCTTCGTTTATACGACACGATTTATCAGGAACGTTACATGGGCCTGCCGCTCGACAACGCGGAAGGCTATCGCAACAGCTCCGCCGTAAATTTCGCTGAAGGGCTGCGTGGTCACCTCCTTCTCGTGCACGGCTCGGGCGATGACAACGTGCATTACGCTGGGAGTGAGTTGCTTCTCAATCGCCTGATCGAGCTCAATAAGCCCGTCGACTTCATGGAGTATCCCAACCGCACGCACTCCATCTCCCAAGGAACCGGAACTACGCTCCATTTGTACAGTCTGCTGCTTCGTTATCTCGAAGAGCATCTGCCGAATCGAGCGCAATAACTCGATGACGGCGCGCCGAAAGTACGGCGCCACAAAAAATCAACGCTGAGACGACGCAGGCGGGACGAGATTCAGATGCGCGATGTGGTTTTTGTAGCGTTCGTCGGGGCACGGCTTCAGCCGAGCCGAAAGCGCGGAGTGAAAAAGCGGCTTTAGCCGCCGAGGGCTTTTCGCCTCGAACGAGCAGTTCGTCTCCGCCCGTGCCTTCTGCTCACAAATCGCAAAAAACACTGAACAGAATGGTCAGGAAACTCATATCCAAGGTGAGGGAGTTTGCCCTGCATCCGCTGTTAAAATAAATGCTCGACGTGAAGTGCCTTGCGCCCAATGACGATCCGAACCAGCACCATCGAGCTGCACATCTGATGAAGAAACTTTCCGCTCTTTTGGATTTCAGTATCGTTGGCTGTCCAGTTTTATGCCGTGTTTTCTGCCTGGTTTTGTGCCTGGTTTCCTCCACAGTGCAGGCCTTCGGCCAGAGCAACAGCGGCGAACTACACCTCCAAGTGACCGATCCCGCCGGGCTCGGCGTAAAGACGACCGTTCAGATCACGAGCGCGGCGAATCAGTATCGCAGTTCGCTCGCGACAAACGAGCAGGGATCCCTGGCCGTTCAACGCCTCCCTTACGGCATTTACCAGCTCGAGATCAAGCAACCGGGCTTCGCGCCCGTGTCGGAGTCTCTCGAGATTCGCGTTTCCGTTCCGACGGAACACACAATTCAGCTCCAGCTGACGGCGCTCAATCAATCCGTGGACGTAACTGCAGCCGACACGCTCATCGATCCGGACCGCGCCGGAGCCGTAAGCGAGATTGGCAAAGACCAAATCGACGAGAGGGTCAGTTCGCCCCCCGGACGGTCGTTGCAGGATTTGATCAATACGCAGCCCGGTTGGAATTACGAAGGCAATGCCGTGCTGCATCCGCGCGGCTCGGAATATCAGACACAATTTGTGGTGGATGGAATTCCGCTCACCGACAATCGCTCGCCGAGCTTCGGACCCGAGATCGAAGCGGACGACGTGCAATCGATGAGCATCTACACGGCCGGCTTTCCCGCCGAGTACGGCCGAAAGATGGGCGGCGTTGTCGAGGTCAATACGCTCGAGGATTCCCAGGACGGTTTGCACGGGCAGCTCGTACTCTCCGGCGGAAGTTTCGACTCAGCGGGAGCCTTCGCCCAGGCGCAGTACGTGTGGGGAAAGAACACGCTGGGCGCGAGCGCGCGGGGCGGCATGACGGATCATTATTTGAACCCCGTGGTCCCGCAGAACTTTTCCAATACCGGCACGCTCGGCGATTTTTCGGTTCACTACGAGCTGCAACTTTACGCCGAAGACCGCCTCAATTTGATCGTTCGGCACGAAGTTTCGCGCTACGACATTCCGAATGAAATGGTGCAGCAAGCCGCGGGACAGCGTCAAACGGCGGACAACCTCGAAACGATGGGAATCGCGTCGTACCAGCACGTCTTTTCCTCACACGCAGTGGCGGAAGTTCGCGGACGATGGTTCGCGACAACTCGAATAGCTTCAATTCCAACGAAGATTCCACGCCGATCGAAGTTTTCCAGCACAACCGGTTTCGCGAGGGATATTTCAAGGGCATCGTAACCATTAATCACGGGCGGCACGAATTGAAGTTTGGCGTCGAATCCGACAATACGCTTCTTGCACGAGAATTTTCAGCTACGTCATCACCGATCCCGTCGCAATTCGATCCCGACGACGCCTCTCACCTTCAGCTTCCCGGTCCCGGCGTCAGCCGAATGCCGGCAAACGTCCGGACCTCGAACAGTCTGCGTTCGTGCAGGATTTGATTCATCTTGGAAACTGGACGATCAGCGCTGGCTTGCGCTGGGACCATTACCAGCTCCTGCTGAACCGGCAAGCAGTGGAACCGCGCTTCTCGATTTCTCGCTATTTCCCCTCGGCCGAATCTCATCGTGCATTTCTCCTACGACCGCGTATTTCAGACGCCGTCGTTCGAAAATATTTTGCTTTCGAGTTCGACGGCGGCTGCGGCGACTCGATCCCGGCAATTTCCTCCGTCTGCCGGTGGAACCATCGGAAGGAAACTATTACGAGGTGGGTGTGACGAAGGCGTTCTTCGGAAAAATCCGCTCGATGCCAATTATTTTCGGCGGCTCGTGAACAATTACGCGGATGACGACCAGATCCAGAACACGACCATCAGCTTTCCCGATCGCGTTTCCGCAAGTCGATCATCTATGGTGCGGAGGCAACAACTTGACGTGCCCGACTGGCACGGCTTTTCGGGCTTCGTGAGCTACTCCTACGAGGTCGGGAATGCCTGGTTTCCCGTGACGGGCGGACTGTTTCTCGGTCCGGATGCGGGAACGCAGTGCTGCCAACTCACCGGTCATTTTCCGGATTCGCAAGATCAGCGCAACACCGTTCGTGGCCGCGTTCGCTATCAGGTGAAACCGCGTTTTTGGGTTGCGGCGGGAATTCAATTCGATTCCGGACTTCCATTCGAATTCGAGTGCCCGGACGATGACGCGCGCAGGACGCCGGAGTTGTCGCGCAATACGGACAACAGGTGCTCGATCGCATCAACTTCACTCGCGGCCGAATCTATCCCGCGTTTCAGGTAAATGTTTCGGTCGGGCGTGACATTTACAAATCAGATCGCCTGAACATGCGCATTCAGGCCGACGGTCAGAATCTGACCAACGTCCTCAACGTCATCGATTTCGGCGGCTTGTTTTCGGGAAACGCGATCGGCCCGCCACGCAGCTTTGCCCTGCGCTTAACCACCACGTTCTAGCCCGCCATCCACGCACACCGAATTTCGCCGCTCGCCGCTTGCTCTTACGTGCGCCAGAATTGTTCGATCTGCTCGAGCGTGCGGCCTTTGGTCTCCGGCACGAGGCGGTAGGAAAAGACCAACGCTCCGACGGCGCAGATTCCGTAGAGCCAGAATGTTTTCGGCGCGCCAATTTTTTGCAGGAGCGTTAGAAACGTTAGCGTGACCAGCAAGTTCGCTCCCCAATTGAACGTTGCCGCGAGGCCTTCCGAAGAACTGCGCACCCGAAGCGGATAAATCTCCGCAATCAGCAGCCAGAAAATGGGTCCCAGGCTGATCGCAAACGACGCCACGTAAACCATCATGCTGATGACGGCGAGCGAGGAGAGCGCGGCCGACCGCTCGTTCGAGTAAAACGCCCAGCCCAGCACACCCAGCGTCACGATCATGCCGGCAATGCCCGTCAGCAAGAGCGGCCGGCGGCCGATGCGGTCGATCAGCCACATCGAGACGATCGTCATCAACACATTCACGACTCCAATGCCCGCCGTTGCCAGGATCGCGCCGGACGCGGATGAGATTCCCGCCGACTGTATGATCAGCGGCGCGTAGTAGATGACCGTGTTGATTCCCGTGACCTGCTGGAAAACGGCGAGGCCGATGCCAACCACGAGCGCCGGCCGGAGACTCGGACTCAAAAGATCGCGCCAGTTGCCATGTTCCTGCGACTGAGCGAGAGTGTGCTCGATTTCTTCGAGCTCGACGTGGACAAGGGAAGTGTCGCGAATTTTCTCGAGGACGGCGCGAGCGCGATCATGATGGCCGTTCCGAGCCAGCCAGCGCGGAGACTCAGGCAGGAAGTACATTCCAATTCCGAAGATCGCAGCCGGAATCAGAGAGAGGCCAAACATCCAACGCCACGCTTCCGACTTCGAAAATGCGTAATCCACGATATAGGCGAGCAGAATTCCGAGGGTAATCGCGAGTTGGAAAAGCGACACGGTCCAGCCGCGCGCGTCCGCGGGCGCAACCTCGGAGATGTAGACCGGAACCGTTCCCGACGACAATCCGATCCCCAAACCGACGATGATTCGGCCGGCGATCAATATTGTGACGGAAGTAGCCGCCGCGCAGAGCACCGCGCCCAGCGCGAAGATGATCGCCGTAACAATTAAGAGCCGCCGTCGGCCAAAGAGATCCGCCAGGCGCCCGCCCGCCAACGCGCCGGCCGCGGCCCCTGCAAGCACGCCGCTCACAATTACCTCGAGAGCGAAGGTGGAAAGCGAGAAATCATTTTTGAAGAAAAGCTCGGCGCCGGAAATCACTCCCGTGTCGTATCCAAAGAGCAAGCCACCGAGCCCCGCGAACACAGCCGCGAGATAAACGAATCGGCGGCCGGGAGCGCGAGTGGAAGCGGCGGCGCCGCCCGGAGAGGTCGCTTGCCCCGTCATCGGGTGAAACTCCGCGTCGCAAGGCTACTCTTCCGTGAAGCATGAAAGCGATCCGGCACAATTTCCTCCCAAGCGATTCTGCTAATGGAACCGGTATCCTTGTTTCAACTCGCAGCGATAACTCTTGGACTGATCTTTGCCTACTTTCACGTTACACACCGCCCAACTCAGCGTCGGAGCAGGCCCCAGCGGAAAAACTATATGCGTTCCGGCGACCTCGGCTTCGAGGCTCGGCCCCTGTGCCGCTGCCGGCAAGCTGAAGTTCAACGCGCGGCCAAAAATCACCGGGTAGGATGACCGTACGATGTCGCTGATCTCCTGCCGGAACACTTCTGCCTGGAACAGAAACGTGGTCGTGTCGGACCAGCCGCGCACGGAAACCGAAATCTTGCGCGCGGTCTGGGAAAAGTTGTCCGATTCGATTTTCGTGAAAGCGCACGGCCCGGCAATACACGAAACGCGCGCGTTCTCGAACACGTTTCCCTGCCCGGCATCGAGCGTCGCTCCCCCGATGGACGCTTTCCATTTGTTATCGGGCGAACAGGTGCCTCTGCGATCGCAAGGAACGTTTCCTTTATTCACGGCCTGAAACGTCGTCACACCCGTTCCGATATTCACGGCGGCGGTCGATTCGATGGAATAGCGCACGAAAATATTGGATACGAACACTTGCGGCTGCTCGGGCGTCTCGTCCGTATCGTCGCGATGGAGCGGGACCATACGCACGACGAACACTTTGTCGCTCACAGTGCTCTCCAAATCGACGGGCTCAAAATCCGGGTGGCGAAACTGGAGCGTGATCGGCTGGCCTCGCTTCATTCCGGGACGCAGCGTCAGTTTGAAGTAGCCGGAAAAATCCGATGTGGCTGCTCGACTCGCCTCGTGGTTCGAGGCATCGATCGCAACGTCCGTAATCGGCGATTGTTTTTTCGGGTCTTCGTTCTGCTGGATCACCGCCCCGCGCAGAGAGATGGGCTTGTTGATGTAATGCCATGCGACGGCGGCGAGAGCGACAGCGAGAATCACGGCGAGGCCTGCGGTCACGACCATCCAGAGCCGGACTTTCCCGTGAGTGCGGGCCGACATCATCCTTCTTCGAGTCTAGCAAATGGCTCGGCCTCCGGCGCGTCTGATGTTGCATTCGCGAGCCCGGCCTTCATTGCAGAGGCAAGACTCTCTATACTCGATGGATGGATCGAGAGCGGCCGAATTTGACGCGACTCACCCAATTGACGCGCCGGGAACTGCTGTCCCGCGGCGTTCGTGCCGCCGCTCTTCTGCCGCTCGCCAACTCAGCCCTTCTGCGAGCCGCGCGCATTTCGCCCGGCCAGCTCGCGCAACAAAGCGCTCCTCCGGATAGCTCGCCCTTCTACCAGGTGGACGAAGCGCTTCTCGAAGAAGTGGAAAGCTCCGCGTTCCGATTCTTCTGGGAGCAGGCGAATCCGGAGACCGGCATCGTGCGCGATCGCTGCAACGCCGTCACACCGGACAAAAGCGACCTCGGAAGTATCGCGGCGCTGGGCTTTGGGCTTACCGCGCTGTGCATCGGAGACGAGCGGCGTTACGTCTCTCACAACGAAGCGCGCAATCGCGCCCTCAGCGCCCTGCGTTTCCTCTGGAAGAAATTGCCGAATCACCGCGGCTTCTTCTATCACTGGGCAAATGTCAACACCGGAGAGCGCCTGTGGGACTCGGAAGTGTCGTCAGTGGACACCAGCATCCTGCTCTGCGGCATTCTCACCTGCCGCCAACACTTTCAGCATTCCGAGATCAGCGAGCTCGCGCTCGAGATTTTCAATCGCGTGGATTGGACCTGGCTCTCGGAAGACACGCGGATCCTCCCGCACGGCTGGACGCCGGAAAATGGGTTTCTGCAATATCGCTGGGACAATTACAGCGAGATGATGATGATGTATTTGCTGGGACTGGGGTCGTCGTCCCATCCGTTGCCGGCGGAAACCTGGACCGCATGGAAGCGAATTACGTTCGAATACGACGGGATCCGGTACATCGGATCGTTCGCGCCATTGTTCGTCCATCAGTATTCGCAGGCATGGTTCGATTTCCGCAGCAAACGCGATCAATACACCGACTACTACCAGAATTCCATCACCGCCACTGACGTTCACCGCCGCTTCTGCCTCGATCTCGCCGCGCAATTCCCGGATTACAGCGACGATCTTTGGGGCATCACCGCATCGGATTCGCCGCGTGGATATGTCGCGTGGGGCGGCCCTCCCGCTACCGGACCGATCGACGGAAGCATCGTGCCGTGCGCCGCCGGCGGCTCGCTTCCGTTTCTCCCGCAAGCGACCGTTCGAGTGTTGCAGACAATCAAGAACCGCTACGGACAGCGCGCCTGGACCCGCTACGGGTTCGTGGATGCATTCAACCCGCTGACAGGCTGGTACGACAGCGACGTGATCGGCATCGACACAGGAATTACGATGCTGATGGCGGAAAACGCGCGCACCGGATTCGTCTGGAAGACATTCATGAAGAATCCGGAAGCGCAGCGCGGAATGACGCGCGCCGGGTTCAAAAGCTATCAGCCTGCAAAACCAGCGGCGACGGATTAGCGCCTCTCGCGGACTATTCCTTCGCCGAAGCGGAACCACCTATCGGAATTCGATCAATGCGAGGTCCTTGGGCGGAAGCGTGAGAGTGAATTCCCCACGCACCAGCGATTTCGTTTCAGGCTCACCCAGTTCCGCCGCGCGACGAAGGTCCGCGATCTGCCGCACAGTTGGGAACGCCGGCCGTCCCATCGCGTTGTAGGCGCCCAGCAACGAGTGATGCGTTGAATCCAGGTGATAGACGAGCGCGCGGTGCGGGATTCGCGGCCCTTTCATTTTTATCGTAACAGTCTTCTCGCTCCCCGCTTCCTCCGGCAACGACAGATTCCACGCCGCCATCACGAGCGTGCCATCGCTCCTCCGAGTCACCAATGCGGACTCGGAATCATTCGCGAGCCGTTCCGTCCCCAAGCGATGCAGCAGCTTGAATGCGTAGAAGGAGGGCTTCGGAAGTCCCTCCTCCGCGATCAGGCCATAGCCTCCGTAAAATGGTTGTTTCACCACGCCCTGTTCTTCGAAAACATCCGAAAACGTCCAGTAAGACAAGACATCCACCAGCCCATCACACTGGCGAATCGTGTCCGCAAGCCACGGTCCCATGAAAACGGAATCGGTCACGTCGGATTCATTCTTGTAGCTGGCGTTGTATTCGCTCCAAATCAACGGAAGCGACGGAAGCGCGGACGCCTTCACCTGATCGTGCACCTTGCGCACAGCCCGACAAACCATTTGCGTGCGCGGAATCGTTTCCTCAGTGCCGAAGACGTCCTTCGCCGAATCGTTTCCGTAGACGTGAGTCGAAACGAAATCCACAGGAATGTGATTTTCAACCGTGTGGCGAATGAAGCGGTCGACCCAGGCCGCTTGAGCCGTGGCGGGTCCGCCAACGCGAAGCCGCGGATTCACCGCCTTCAACGATCGCGCCGTCGCGTCATACAGCTCGTAGTACGTTTGCTCTTTCGGCTCGCCCGCCCAGAAATCGATGTTCGGCTCGTTCCAGACCTCGAAATACCATTGCGCGACTTCGTCAATTCCATAGCGCTCGATCAGATGTTGAGCAAAGTGCGAAATGAGCTCGCCCCATTTCTCATAGCTGGCCGGCGGAGAAACAACCGGCGCATACCAGAACGGATGCTGGATCGGATGGGCGGCGAGCTTGCGCGGCATAAAGCTCAGTTCTACAAACGGTCGAACGCCGTTCTCGAGTAAGCCATCATAAATCTGGTCGACGTAGGAAAAGTCGTAAACCGGCGCGCCGCTCGCGTCTTCCCCGTACACGCCGACTTCGTCATGGAAAATTGCGTGGAACCGGACATATTTGAAATCGGTGGCGCTCTTCACGTCACGAAGATCCCGCCGATAGGAATCGCGCAGACTGAGAATCGCGCGTCCCGAGCCGAACATCTGCTCCCAGTAATGCGGAAAGGAATGCCCCGACGCCCCGGGATCCACCACAATCGTTTCTGCGAGCGCGGACGATTTCGAAACTGCATGTCTGGGGGTTTCCTGCGAACGCTGATGCGTGCCTCGTGCCAGCGAATAAGCGGGAGAGTACGCAAGCGCGAGGGACAACGACGCGAGGAACAACACGAAGAATAACGTCACGGCGCAAACCGTGAATCGCCGCGACCAACTGCCGACTTTCACAAATGTCTCGGCGCGAGAGGGCCCAATCCCGGATGTGGAATCGCTTCGATCACGCGATCTTTGGTTGGCACCTCAACTCGCACCTCGCTTCTAACGGTATCCCGCGGCCTGTAGCTCAAACATCTCCGCATACCGGCCGCCTTCCTTCACCAGCCGGTCGTGCGGCCCCTGCTCGGCGATGCTGCCATTTTCCAGAACGAGAATGCGGTCGGCCATTCGCACCGTCGAGAACCGGTGTGAAATCAGGAACGTCATTTTCCCTTTCGCCAGCTCCGTGAAGCGTTTGAACACTTCGCGCTCGGAGCGCGCGTCGAGCGCGGCCGTTGGCTCGTCCAGGATCAGCACCTGCGCATCGCGCAAATGCGCCCGCGCCAGCGCTATTTTTTGCCACTCGCCGCCGGAAAGTTCCGAGCCGCCCTCAAACCGGCACCCCAGAAGCTGGTCGTAACCATTGGGAAGCTTTCGAATCAGGTCTCCGGCCGAGCTTTTCATGGCGGCAGCGCGAATCTGAAAAATGTTGTTCGCCTCTTCGATCCGCCCCATCCCGATATTTTCGGCAGCGGTCATATCGTAGCGCATGAAATCCTGGAAAATGACCCCAATCTCATTCCACAGCGATTCGAGATTGTAATCGCGAAGATCGATTCCATCGAGAAGGATCTCGCCTTCGGTCGGGTCATAGAGACGCGTGAGAAGTTTTGCGATCGTCGTCTTTCCCTGCCCGTTTTCTCCCACGAGTGCAATCCGTTCGTGCGGCGCAATCTTCAGGTTGATGCCGCGCAGCACCGGCTTCGAGCTTCCGGGATATGCAAACGACACGTTCCGGAATTCGAATCCGCGGCGAATCGGCCGCGGCGCCAGGATCGCGCCAGACTTCGCCACAATTCGCGGCTGCACGCGGAAAAAATCCAGCAAATCCGTCATGAACAGCGCCTGATCGGCGATCCCGGAGAAAGTGGAGAAGAGCGCTTGAATGTTCGAGCTTGCGCCGGCAATCGCCCCCGCAACGAATGCCAATTGGCCAATCGTCAACCGGCCGGTCGCTGCCTCAAACACAACGTACGCGTAGGTTCCGTAATAGCCGGTGGTGCCGAGGAAAGTGAGAATCGAACCGAAAACAAATTTCCGTTTCGCCAACGAAATATTTTGCGCGTGCAACTCATCAGAGATCTTCTTATATCGCCCCACCAGAAAGTCGCCCAACCCGAAAAGCTTCAGCTCCTTCGCGCTCTCTTTGCTTCCTCCCAGGAAGCGAAGGTATTCCAACCTTCGGCGAAGGGTGCTCTGTCCGAAGTTCAGCGAGTACCCCATAAAAGCAAAGTGAGTCTGCCCGAGGAAAGCGGGAACCACGCAAACGAAAAGGAACACAAGCAGCCAGGGCGAATAAAAAATGATTCCGACGGCAAGGCTCGCCGTCGTGATGGCTTCTTGCACGAGGCGGCCGGCCATCTGAATCGTCAACACGCGATCGCTGGCTTGCATTCTCGCGCGTTCCATTTTGTCGCAGAACTTCGGATCTTCGAATCGCGCAAGATCCAGCCGCGACGCATGCTCCATGATTCGCGTGCCGATGTGCCGCGTGAATTTATCGGCGACGACGGTATCGCAGAAGTCAATCGTCCGCGCCAGAATCGTCGCGAGGCTCGCCAGTCCGAATTCCAGCGCAATCAGCCACCAAAAATTCCGCGGCAGCGACGTGCCCGGCACCTTCAGCGCCACGATCGAATCGAAAATCACCTGCGTGACCCGCAACATCGCCAGCGGAATCAGCCCCGCCATCACGCGACTCGCAAGATTCGCGCCCACCGCTTTCGGCGCGGACTCCCACACCATCCGAAACAGAGGCGCAACGTTGTGGAGCGCTCGAATCCGCTCGCGCCACTTGGGAAGCGGCTGCTCGATTTCTCCCGCTTCGATTTCTGCTTCGATTTCCACTTCGCTGGGCTTCGCGTTCATCAGACTTCTGCTCCTATCCGCTTTTAAAGCAATTCTTTACGCAGTTCTCATAGTGCACGTCTCGTTCCATGAAGCAACTCGCGTAAACCACTAATAAAAAGACACTTGCAGATTCGCACCCCGATCGTGCCCTGCCCGTATTTATCGCCAATGGAAGGATTTACCTGGTGGCAATTCGCTCCGGCCGCAGGAGCGCACGCAGGCACTCTCGATTTCGGCTCGTAGGTGAAGACTGGCTGGGGCCTTGCGCGTGTCGGACAGCGCTCGTCGTTTCGTTCGTTCCCGGCGAAGCCAACCAGCGCTGCAAAGAGAGTACTCTACTTGTGCGCGCGGCGAACTACATACATCAATGTACTCGTAGAAAATTTGGTGCCGGCGGGGGGAATCGAACCCACGGCCTAGGGATTATGAGACCCTCGCTCTACCACTGAGCTACGCCGGCACGCGGGCAATATTCGATGCTAAGGTTCGCTCCGCGAAGTGTCAAGACTTCACGCCGCAAGCCGCACCGCGAAAATCGGCCGCCGCGATTCTTTGCGGCCCCGGCGCTGGTTATACTACGATGGCGGCGCGAATGAATTCGCGAATGCGCCACCGGCCCTGGAAATTGTGGCTGCGAACCTCGCGGCCGCGAAACTCTCGAACATGACCGACAACTCGCCCGCCCCCGCTGAATCGAAAGATCGCCTCGGCGATTTCCTGTGGGGATTCTGGTACCCGGCGCTGCGTAGCGAACAAGTATTCGGACGCAAACTCGTGCCCGCCATGCTTCTCGATGTCCCGCTCGTGCTCGGACGCGACATCGCCGGCGAGCCGTTCGCGTTGCGCGACGTCTGCCCGCATCGCGCTTTTCCGCTCTCCTTCGGGCAATTTGACGGCTCCGCGGTCGAGTGCGCCTACCACGGCTGGCAATTCGACGCGCACACAGGCCAGTGCCGCGCGATCCCTTCGCTCACCGACGACTCGAAATTAAAGTGCGAGCGAATCCACGCCGGCAGCTTTCCGTGCGCCGAGCGCGACGGATACATTTGGGCGTTCCTGGCGAACCCCGAAGGCCGTGCACCGCAGCTCGCGCCGCCGCCCGCTCCCGAACTGCCCACCTTCAGCCCGCGCTACGAAATCGCGCATCTCTCGGCCGACCTGCCCTGCAGCGTGGACCACGGAATCATCGGTTTGATGGACCCGGCGCATGGCCCTTTCGTGCATCAGGCGTGGTGGTGGCGGTCGCGGCGCAGCATTCGCGAAAAATCAAAACAGTTCGAGCCGATCCCCAACGGGTTTCGAATGAGCCCGCACACGCCCTCGGCCAATAGCGCGCCGTACAAAATTCTGAAGCTCATCACGGGCGAGCCCGCCACCACGACCATCGATTTCGTCCTGCCGAACCAGCGCTTCGAAGTAATCCGCGCCGGCCGCTACTGGCTCTCGAGCCGCACCACCGTCACGCCCATTCGCCGCGATCTCTGCCGCCTGGATTTCTGCGCGGCGTGGAATATTCTGCCGTGGTTTCCCGTCGTCTCCTTCATCATTCACGTCCTCGGCCCGCGCTTCATTCGCCAGGACACAGAAGTAATCGAGAAGCAATCGCTGGGATTGAAGTATGGAGACCGGATGATGCTCGTAGACGATGCCGACCGCCAGGCGCGCTGGTACTTCGAGCTGAAGTCTTCCTACCTCGAATCGCAACGCACCGGCGCGCCGCTGCGCCATCCGATGGACGGCCCCGTCACCCTGCGCTGGCGCTCTTGATTTTCGCGCGAGAACCTAATCCGTGATGCTGCTGAGAAATGGGTAGTGATCCGCGGCGCCCATAAAGAACAGCATCGGGAACGACAGCCAGAATCCCACGCGCGACGCGATGTAAGCCCAGCGAGCCAGCCTCTCTGCTTCCGCAGGCATCGGCGTGCCTTGCTCCACACTCGCACGCGTCCAAACAATCAGCTTCTTTTGCGCGCGCCACACCACGCCCCACGTATTCATCAGCATCAGCAATCCAATTCCTCCGCCCACGCTGATCGAAAGGTGGCTGTTCGACGATTGCGGGCCGCCGTTCAGATCGAGCGAGACCCACGATGCCCCGATCACGATCGCCGCAATCGCAATCATACGCACCCACGAATTATCGAGCAGGCCTTTACTGGGAAGCTGGAGGGGATACATCAGCGCGTACGCGACGAGCCACACCACCAGCCACTCGCCGAACCAGCGCAACGCGAGCCGCGAGTTCCCCGCGTTCTGCGCATCCGCTGCCAGAATCATCCAGTAATACCGCAGCCCCGCAGCCACCGTCCAGAACGCCGACCAGCGGAACCACGCCATCGCGCGCGACATCAGCACCGGAAATAATTTCCCGCGCACCGACGCATCCAGCTGCTTCATCGTCGGGAATCCCACCAGATTGAAAAAGTACAGCAGGCCAATCCAGATGAACCCGCCGATGAAATGCATCCAGCGAAGCGCCATCTGCTCGGTGGCAGAGCCCTGCGGAAAACTGAAATGCGGCGCGAGCGAGTGGAGAATAATTACGGAGAGAAGCGATAGCATTGGCTGCCTCCTGCCACATTACGTGGCTCTCGATCGCCACACAGTAACACGCGCTGCCGTACGCAAGCCTCACCCGTAGAATGTACCGGAAATTATCGCGAGTGGTCGACGAACGGCGCCTGCAACGCCAGTCGCGCAAGCGCCCAGCGAGCATGCTCGGCAATCAATGCATCGTCCGCGTCCGCCAGCCGGCTCAGCAGAAGCGTCACGCGCCGGTACGCTTCTGATTCGCGTCCGGTAGGCGAATTCCCCAACGCCACGCAAGCATTCCGCACGAGGCCGCGCCACTTCGCCCGCTTCACCGCGCTCCCTCGAAAAACCCGGCTGAATTCTTCCTGCGCCAGCGACGCAAGCCATTCAAGCTCGGGCAAAAACAAAGAGCGCGGCACGTTTTCACTTTTCCCACCACCATTTTCCAGCTTCTCATCTCCATTTTTCGCCGCACCGATTTCGCGCGGTAGAAATGCAGCCAGCCGCGTCGCGGGCGCTTTCCGATTCCACGGACACACATCCTGGCAAATATCGCACCCGATCACGGCGCGCCCCATCCCCGCGCGAAGCTCTTCCGGAATCGCTCCTCGCAGCTCAATCGTCAGATACGAAATGCAGCGGCGCGCGTCGAGCACGTAAGGCTCGGGAAACGCCTCGGTCGGACACGCATCGAGGCACAGCCGGCAATTCCCGCAAAGGTCAGGCGCGGGCGGCTCGCCCGCTTCGAGCGACGGCGCAAGTTCAAGCGTCGTCACGATCACGCCCAAAAACAGCCACGAGCCAACCTGCTCGTTGATCATGCAAGTATTTTTCGCCAGCCACCCGAGCCCCGCATATTTCGCAGCTATGCGCTCGATCACGGGACCCGTGTCGGCATAGAACCGCGCGTCAAACGGCTCCGCAATCTGCTCCCGCATCGCTGCAACCAGCGCCGCTAATTTCTCGCCCAGAATCTCATGGTAGTCGTCGCCCCACGCGTAACGCGAAATCCAGCCGCGCGGAGATTCTTCAGCGCCTCCGCCGCCGCGGATTGCGTCCGGCAGCACGTCGGTCGAATACGGCCGCTCGGTGTTGTAATTCAGCCCCACCACAATCAGACTCCGTGCACCCGCGAGAACTTCCGCCGGATCGCCGCGCCGAGGATCTTTCAGGTAATTCATTTCGCCCGCATAGCCGCGCGCCAGCCACTCCGGCAATCGCGCAAGCTCTTCGAATGCCGCACCCGCTTGTCCGCCGGATGCGCCGGGCGCCTTCCCGACAGACACGACGCCACACAGATCGAACCCGGCCGCGCGTGCCTGCTCGCAAATCCATTGGGTTTTCTCCCTCGGATTCATGCAGCCATGATGCCACGACATTGCCTGCCCGCGGCGCCTCTACAAACTTTCCTCCATTGGCCTAGCTGAACTTAGGCGCTACAATGCTTCCACATGGCTGATTGGCGACAGATCCAAGCGCGCATCCGCAAGGCGAAGAACAGCCCGGACGCGCCCTCCAAACTTTCCGAACTTTACCAGCGCACCCGCGACGCAATGGTCGCGTGGGAACTCGGCGCGATCGAAGAAAAAGCCGGGCGCTCCGACGAAGCCGGCCGTTGGTACATCATCTCCGCGCAGCGCTTCCGCCGCGCCGACTGGAAAAAGAAAGCGGAAGAAGCTCTCACCCGCCTGGGAATCGCTCTGCCCGCGCCGGGAGATGCGCCCGCGCAGGAACCGCCGGCAGTTCGCGCGATCGTTCGCGAAGAAAGTGAAACAGAAATTCAGATTCCAGTCCTGGGCGAAATTCCAGATATTGCCGAGGATTCGAGCGAAGATGCCGCGGACTCTTCAGCGGCCGCAGCAAGCGAAGGCGGGGACTCAAGTTCCGCTGCGGGCGGCGCGAAGAAAAAACGGCGACGCGGCCGTCGCGGTGGCCGTGGACGCCATCGCAAAGGCGCTGCGGGTGCTGCCTCAGGATTGCCGTCGAAAGCGTTCGCGGAATCGAGCGCCCCTCCGGAGTCGCGGCCCCAGCCAGCGCGCTTCGAACCTCGCCCCGCTTCCACCCACGATGCGCGCCCCGAAACTCATTTCGATCCACGCCTGGAGCGAGCGCCGGAAATTCACTCCGACGAAGTTTCGCCCGAATACGTCGCGCCGGCTGCTCCTCGCCACTCGAGCCCGGCCTCGTCGTCCCTTCGACGTGGCGGCATGGTCGAGCACGCCGCGCCGATGCTCCCCTCAGAACGTACGGCTCACGGCCGAGCCGGTGATCCGGCGCTCGCTTCGCGCCTGGTGCATCTTGAATCCATGCTGCGGCGTCTCGTTTCAAGCCCGCTCCACAATCTCGACCAGGCCGAAGAAGCTCCCGCAGGGCCGGGCGTCTTCCTGCTGTCGGACGCCGATCAAATCTCGTCGTACTACGTCGAAGCGTGCCAGACTCTCCGCGTCGGCATCGGCAATCTCGTCCGAGGCTCACGCGGCAGCAAGAGCCCGCGCGCGGGGGGCCGCGGTTTCCCGGACACGAGCGGACTAAAAGCCAAGCTCGCCGAGCACCTCGAGATCAGCGAAGCGAAAGTCTCGCAATATCTGAAAGACCACTGCGTCATCCGCTGGATTCAGCTCGATGACGACGCGCCGCTCCTCGCTCATTTCGCGATCGCCGTCCTCCGCACTCCGCTCAACGTGGACTAGCTCGATCGGTGCACCGTTTCGGTAGTCGCGAGTACCTCCTCCGAGCCTGCGCTCCCGCCACCGTCTGCTTCCACCTCGAAACCCATTCGATTGAATGGCTTTGCGGCCCTCGGAGCACTCCCGTTAGGTGCTCCCAAATGCAGTTCAACCTCCCAGTTGCGCATTTGGGCGCACACTCCTAGACGACCGGCCTAAATCGGCGCAAACTTTAGTACTGTAACTAGTTACCGGTGTCGTTCGCCGGCGGGGTCAACGCTTTTGGGGGATCCAGTAGCTTCTCGTTTCACAGGCATGTTCAGGGAGAGGTGGACGCATTATGGCGAATACAGTTTCTACGAAGCTTTGGAAATCGTTCGACTGGGCGCTGTGCAAGACGGCGGGAATCACCTTCGACACGATTCAATATTTCAATAAGCACAATCCCAACCCTTCTTTTACGCCGAAGTGGTCGGAAAAGCCGCTGCTGAAGTCGTGGGAGAAGTCCAAGCCCACGCTCGGCTGGCCGCGCACCACGGACTCTCTGTGTCCGGATTGTGTGCGCGAAGCGCGCGATCTGATCCTGAATGGCAAAAAGGACTGGACCGACCTCGTTCACGAAAAGGTCGGCGAAATCAAAGCGCAGATTATCGAGCGCGATGGCCAGGTCTGGATGGTGAAAGAGTGCCCCATCCACGGTAAGTATGAAGACCTGATGGCCATTGACGCCAAGTTCCTCGAATGGATTGAGGGCAATTTCCCGGGACGCGATATTCCCGCTCACAACGACGAAGACCTGCACCGCCACGGCTCGAGCACCGTTCGACATGGCCGCGGCTCGGTTCTCACCGTGGACCTCACGAACCGCTGCAACATGATGTGCGATCCCTGCTTCATGGACGCCAACCAGGTCGGCTACGTTCACGAGCTGAGCTGGGAAGAAATCCAGGAAATTCTCGAGAACGCCACCAAGATCAAGCCGCGCCGCCAGATGTCCGTGCAGTTCTCCGGCGGCGAACCGACCATGCACCCTCACTTCCTCGACGCGGTTCGTTACGCGCGCAAAGTGGGCTACAACAGCGTGCAGGCCGCCACGAACGGCATCGAATTCGCCAAGAGCAAAGAGTTCTGCAAAAAAGCCTTCGAAGCCGGCATGCGCTACGCGTACCTGCAATTCGACGGCATCGGCAACGACGCGAACAGCCACCGTCAGGTGGGCAATCTTTTCGACGTGAAGCTCCGCGCGATTGAGAACATGCATGAAGCGGGCATCGAAATCGTGCTCGTCACCACGATCGTAAATAACGTCAACAACGATCAGGTCGGTCCGATCGTCAAGTTCGCGATGGATAATCCGAAGAAAATCTCCTTCGTTTCCTTCCAGCCGGTTTCGTTTACCGGCCGCGACGAAGAAATCACGCCCGAGCGCCGCATCCGCCAACGCTACACGCTCTCGCATCTCGCGCAGGACGTCAGCAACCAGGTCGGGAAAGTCGAGCCGACGCGCGATTGGTTCCCGATTTCCTACATCGCCACTTTCGCGGGCTTCTCAGACCTTTCGCACGGCCCGGATTCGCAGTGGGGCTCGCTTTCTTGCGGCTGCCACCCGAATTGCGGCGTCGGCACCGCGCTCATGATCAACAAGGAAACCAAGGAATGGGCGCCCGTTCCGCGATTCCTGAATGCGCCATCGCTCACGAAGGACGTCACCGCCATCACCGACGCAGCTCGCGGCAAAAAGTTTTCGAACTTCATGATGGCCCTCGCCATCCTCAAAAATTACAGCCCCTTCCAGGCGCCGCCGAGTTTGCGGCTCAAGGATTTGTGGATGAAGTTTGACAAGACATGGGCGCTTTCGAAGAACGCGGACAAAAAATACGGCCGCACCAATCCCGAGCGCACCTTCGAAGACGCCATGAAGCGCCGCAAAGAAGACCCCTGGAATTTCCTCTTCATCGCCGGCATGTGGTTCCAGGATCTTTTCAACTACGATTTCCGCCGCACCGAAATGTGCATCATCCCCTACGCCACGCAGCAGGGCGAAATTTCCTTCTGCGCGTACAACACCGGCGTGGGCTGGCGCAAAATCATCGAGAACATGTACAAGAACGCGACCGTCGCGCAGTGGTACAAAGAGCACGGCAAGCACGACATCTTCGCCAAGGGCAAGAAAGTCGATCTCGCGAGCTACGAGCACTCGCTGCGCATCGATGCCGATGACGCCGCTCGCGTTCGTCACCTCGAGCACGACATTCCTCTCACCGCGGCCGAAGAAGATCGCGCCCGTCGCCGCAAGGCCAACGAAGAAGCGGCCAAAGTTCGCCGCATCTACGAAGAGCTCGTGCTGAAGAAGCCCACCGAGACCGTCGTCCAGATCGGCAGCCTCCAGCAAATGCAGACGGCCGTCCCAGGCGCCGCAGTAAAGCCGGTCCAAATCGCTCCAGCCAACGGCAATGGTCACTCGAATGGCAATGGCGCATCAAACGTAGCCAAGCCCGAAACCGAAGCCGCCGTCGCCGGCGACTAAACATCGGCTACAATCGAAGTTTCACCAACAGCCCCGGCCAAAACCGGGGCTGTTGCTTTTCGGGCCTGCCCTCCGCGCGGACGAAGCCTGGGATGTCCTCGACAGTATCTGGTAAAATACGGAATATGCCAATCTACGAATACATCTGCGACGACTGCGGCGCCAATTACGAGCGCATCGTGATGAACCAGAAGCAATCCATCACCTGCCCCAAGTGCGAAAGCGCCAAGCACACCATCAAGCTCTCCGTATTCGCCGCCCACGGCAACGGCGCCAAATCAAGCGGCGGTTCCTCCTCAGGCCCCGCGCCCAGTTCAGGCGGCGGTTGCTGCGGCGGCGGTTGCGGCTGCAATTAACCGCACGCCCGCCCCGTCTGATCGGTTCCACGAACGCTCGCCTCATATTTGGTAAACTCGTCTCCGAAAATGCGTGCGTCTCCCCCCGCGAAATTCTTTCACCTGACGCCAATTTTTGCGTTCTTGCTGCTCGCGCCGCTCCCCGTCCACGCACAAGGCGGACCGCCATTCCTGACGAACGATCCCGGCACGCCCGGTAACGGCAACTGGGAAATCAATATCGGTGTGATGCCGGTCCTCCGCCACGACCTCAATCAATATCAGCTTCCGCAACTCGATATTAATTTCGGGCTCGGCGACCGCATCCAGCTCACCGCCGAAGTTCCCTACATCCTTCAAACCAGCCCCACCCTCCCGAACTCCACGGGATGGAGCAACGCGCTTACAGGCGTGAAGTGGCGCTTCTTTCAAAATGAAAATTCTGGCTGGCAAATCTCGACGTTTCCGCAATTCCAGTCGCAAGGACCCTCGGCCTCGGTAAAGAACGGACTGGCCCAGGGCGCGTCGAGGTTTTTTCTTCCCGTTGAAATCACAAAATCTTTTTCCAAAATCGATCTCAATTTCGAGGCGGGCTACTTCTTCGCGTGGAACTCGCACCCCGAACGAATTCTCGGCTTCGCAGCCGGACACCAGATCACGCCGCGGTTCGAATTGGTCGGCGAGGTGTATAACGACTACGTGATGGGCGCGCTGCCGCACGATACGACCTTCGATGTAGGCGGCCGCTACCGCCTCAGCAACGCATTCATTCTGCTCTTCATGGCCGGCCGCAGTTTCAGCTCGAACACAAGCGGCCAGCCGAATTTTCTCGGCTATCTCGGACTGCAAATCCTGCTAAAGGATTACGGGAAGCGCTTGCAGAACGAACCGCCGAAGTGAGGTCGCGGTAAGAGCGGAGGAAGAAACGGAGAAAGAAGCGGCGGGAACAGGCGTTTCAATGTGCGCGGCGCTGCGCGAGCAGCCACATCACCACGTCCGGATCGGCGAACGCCTTCTCCCAAACGTTGTGCCCCACGCCCGGAAATTCCGTGTATTTCGGCGAGCCGCCGGCTTTCGTCAGCGCCGCCACCCACCTCCGGGCGCTCTCGACAGGCACAATCGGATCGGCCTCACCCTGAAAAATCCACACGGAAGCTTTCGCGTCCGGCGCAATCTGCATCGTCGAATCCGTAGCCGCACAGCGCAAGCGCTGCCGCAAATCGCCCGCGCGCCGTGGCAAGCGCGACCCACACGCCTTCTCCGCCCATCGATTGCCCCGCCACATATTCGCGGTCGCGATCGATCGAATATTCCTTCTCGATCGCATCCAGAATCTCCAGCGCCAGTCGCAACGAAACGGGCGGGGTGTTCACGTGCGGACGCGACCACGTCTTCGTATTTTCCACCTGCGGCGCGAGAACGAACGCCGGATCCTTCGCCTGAATCCCGGGCGCAGTCCAAACATGCGTGCCTAGGAAATTTCCGCTCCGGAAATTTGCAGCAGATTGTCCGAGCCGCGGCCATTCGCCCCGTGCAGCCAAAGCACGATCGGATATTTCTTCGCGGCGTTATATCCCGGCGGAACAAACAGGCGGTACTGCATCGTCTCGCCGCCGGGGCTGTGGTAGGAGCGCGCAAGAAATCCGTTGGCAATCGAATCTTGCGGCGCCGCGACGGAACTCGCCCGCATCTCGGCGCTCGAATCGAGAAAAGCCGCAAGCGCGATCGCGAGCGTTAGTCCGAAGCAGAGCGGCGCGCCTGCCCAACGCATCAACGTTTGTATTTCCGCGCGTAGTCGGGAGGCTCGATACCTTGCGGCAGCCGAGGATCGGGAATCGGAGCGCCCGCAGTCAATTTCAGCGGGACCACACCGGCCCAGAGGGGCAGCGCGTAATCCGCTTCGTCATCTTTCGGAGGGCCCGTGCGGACCTTCGCCGAAACTTCTTTGAGCGGTAGCTCGAGCACCAGCGTGCCTTTCAACTCAGCATCCGTCGTGTCGCGCAAATCTTTCCAACGGCCGGGCATCACCTGTTCGCTGAACGCCGCAAGCGCTTTCAGCTTTTCGTCACGTCCTTCCACTTGCGTGGCCCGGCCCAAAATCACCACCGACCGGTAATTCATCGAACTGTGAAATCCGGAACGCGCCATCACGATCCCGTCCACCAGCGTCACCGTAACGCAAACCTGCACTCCTCCGGCAATCGCGCGCAACATGCGGCTCGCCGCCGACCCGTGGATGTAAAGCGTGTCGCCCACTCGCGCATATCCCGTGGGAATCACAAAGGGCTGGCCGTCCGCTACGAATCCCACGTGGCAGATGAACGCTTCGTCCAGAATTCCGTACACATTTTCGGAGTCGTACTTGCCGCGCTCGGGCAGGCGACGCACCTGCGTGCGCTCGGTCGGTGGAAATTGGCTCATCCGAAGAGGCTAGGCTCACTCCCGCCTCGCGGCAAGAGCCAATCTGGATGGTGCGTACCGCCGACATCCTGCCGGCTCTTTTGCCGAAGCCTCCGCTTCCGCCCTCGACGATTTAGCCAATCCCGCAATTTCCGCACCACCCATCACTTTCCGCCATTGATCTTTCCAAGTTACAGCCCCACGAATTTGAACTCCACGCAAAACCTCCCGGCAGAATGCCGCCGATACGCAAAGAGCACTCTTGTTTCCCGCTGGACGCCGCAATCCGGAAAAAAACACCTCTCACCCGGCGCTATACTTTTACACTCGCCACCCCGTAAGATTGTTCGGAAAATTGATTGTCGGGAGCAACGTAAAATGGCAATGAGCCGCGAGCAGGGCCGCAAAGAACATACCGCCAGCACGGGGCACGAGCAGTTCAGCGAAACAATCTACGGCGTCATTTGTTCCGCGTGCCACAACTACATTCTCATCGACCATACGAACGACCCGCACACTTGCCGCGAACACGAAACCTGCCGTCAGGCGTACTCATAGACCCTGCGAAATAATCTCCGTCTCGCACTTCCGCGCAATTGCTCTATCCGACGTACGCCGATTCACGCAGATTGACACCGATTGACGCGTCTGGAAGCGCTGAGTACGATGTGGCGCGAACGCACCGTTCGCGGCGGCGGAGCGAAATGAAAAAACTCCTCACAATCCTCGTCTGGACCGTCATCGCGCTCGCAGGTGCCGGCGCGCTCGCCGCGATTGCCTTCGAGCGCCACGAACCGCTGAATGCCGTATGGTTCATCGTCGCCGCCGCTCTGCACATTTCTCGTCGCCTATCGCTTCTATTCTGCTTTTATCGCCGCGAAAGTTTTTGCCCTCGACAATAAACGCGCCACGCCGGCGGAGCGCCTGGAAGACGGGCGCGACTTTGTTCCCACCGACAAATGGGTGCTCTTCGGCCACCATTTCGCGGCGATCGCAGGGCCGGGCCCGCTCGTCGGACCAACCCTCGCGGCGCAGTTCGGTTATCTGCCGGGCACGCTCTGGCTGATCGTGGGCGCGGCGCTCGGCGGCTGCGTGCAGGATTTCACGATTCTTTTCTGCTCGATTCGCCGCGACGGCAAATCGCTCGGCCAAATGGCCCGCGAGGAAGTGGGCAAGCGCGGCGGAATGATCGCGTTGATCGCCGTACTTGCGATCATGGTGATTCTGCTCGCGGTGGTCGCGCTCATTATCGTGAAAGCCCTCAAGGATTCGCCGTGGGGAACTTTCACGCTGGCCATGACGATTCCGATCGCAGTCCTGATGGGAATCTATCTGCGCTATCTGCGTCCGGGCCGCATTCTCGAAGCCTCGCTCGGCGGCCTCGCGCTGGTGATCTTCGCGGTGGTCGCAGGGCAGTGGGTGAACGCGTCCCCCGCGTGGGCCAGCGCCTTCACGTTTTCTGGTCCCGCGCTCGCAATTGCGATTATTGCGTACGGCTACGCCGCGTCCACTCTTCCCGTGTGGCTTCTGCTCGCGCCGCGCGATTATCTCAGCGCTTTCATCAAGGTGGGCGCGATCGCCGCGCTCGCGGGCGGCGTGATCCTGGTGCGGCCCACCATCGAGATGCCGGCGCTCACTCGCTTCGTCAATGGTGACGGGCCCGTATTCGCCGGAAAAATCTTTCCGTTCTGCTTCATCACGATTGCCTGCGGCGCCATCAGCGGTTTTCACTCGCTGATTTCTTCCGGCACCACGCCGAAAATGATTCTGCGCGAAGGGCACGCCCGCACAATCGGCTACGGCGCAATGCTCGTGGAATCGTTTGTCGGCGTGATGGCCATGGTGGCCGCGTGCGCGCTTCAGCCCGGCGTTTATTTCGCGATGAATAGCCCCGCAGGAATCGTGGGGAAATCCGCCGACGCCGCCGCGAAGACGATCAGCTCCTGGGGCTTCGCTCTCGATCCTCAGACGATGGCAACTCTCGCGCAGCGCGTCGGGGAGCGAACGCTTCTCGACCGGACCGGCGGCGCGCCTTCACTCGCCGTGGGCATGGCGCAGATTTTCAGCGGCATCATCGGCGGCGAACACCTTCTCGCCATCTGGTATCACTTCGCGATCATGTTCGAAGCGCTCTTCATTCTTACCGTGCTGGATGCCGGCACGCGCGTTGGCCGCTTCATGGTCCAGGAGTTTACGGGCCACTTCTGGAAGCCGCTCGGCCGCTCGGGATGGATGCCGGGAATTCTGATTACGAGCGCGCTGATGGTGGGCGCCTGGGGATATTTTCTGTGGCAAGGGGTGATGGACCCGCTCGGCGGAATTAATTCGCTCTGGCCGATTTTCGGGATCGCGAATCAGTTGCTCGCCGCTGTTGCGCTCGTCGTTGCCACCACAATTCTTTTGAAGATGGGCCGCCTGCGATGGATTTGGATCACGCTCGTCCCGATGGCGTGGATCGTGATCATCACCATGACCGCGAGTTACCAGAAAATCTTCGACGTCCATCCGCGCATCGGTTTTCTCGCGCTGGTGCGCGTGCTCGAGGGCCAGATTGCGTCGGGCGCGATTCCGGCGGCTCAGGTGCGGACCACCGAGCGCCTGATTTTCAATACTCGCCTCGATGCTGTCGTCACCGGCGCCCTCGCCGTGATGGTGTTGGTGCTGCTGGCAGAGGCGATCGCCGAATGGATCGCCATCCTGCGCGGTCGCAAACCAATCGTGCTGCACGAAGCGAAGTACGTGGCAACCCAGTGGTCAGAAGGCGACTAAAGTTTAATTCAACGCATCCGAACGAATCAGGTTAGGTCTTCAAAGTTCTTGAGGCGGGAACAGGTTCATGCTCATGTTTCTGGTAACGGGGCGAACCATAATCGCGGCTTGTCTCCTGTCAGGGCTTGCAATCGCTGCGCACGGGCAGGAGCCCGCACCGCCGCCTTCTCCCGCTGAGCCCGATCCCGTGTTGTCTCACCGATCCGATCAACAGGCGCCCAAAGTCCCGCTCCCGCAAACAATTGACCTCACAGTTGCCAAGGGCACTCCGTTGCAAATCGCCCTCGACAAAGAAATCCGGGTTTCGAAGGTAGGCCAGCCGATCCACGGTCTCATCGTTGCGCCAATCTATGCGTTCGACAAGCTCGTCGTTCCTCCGGGCACGGAGGTGGCGGGCCAGATCACGGAGCTGGAGGGTGTCTCGAACGGCCAGAGAACGCTACGCGCGCTGGACGCGGATTTTTCTCCTCCTCGCAAAGTAAAAGTCGAATTCTCCGAGATCGTGTTGCCGAACGGGCAGCACCTTGCCGTCCACACGACCGTCACTCCCGGCTCGGGCAAGACGCTTCGCTTCGTCACTGCCGCTGACGCCGCCGATACGAAAGGCGTAATGAGCGTAGCTGCGAAAAAAACAAAACAGGCAAAAGAACAGGCCAAGCAGGAATGGGACGCCGCCATGAAGCAGGTGAAGGCGCCTGGCAAGGTTCATCGCCTCGAACACCTCGCGATCGCGCAGCTCCCCATTCATCCCCAGTACATAGACGCCGGCACGGTCTATTTTGCCGAGCTGCAAGAGCCGCTCGCGTTCGGGACCGAGCCGCTCGCGGACGAGGTCGCCGCGTCTCTGGGAGGTCCGCCTCCGCCTGGCAGTTTCGTCCGCGCGCTTCTCGTCACTCCGCTGGATTCCGCAACCTCGCACAAGGGTGACGCGGTCGAGGCCGTTCTCTCGCAACCGCTGTTTGACGGAAAGCGGCTCGTGCTGCCGCAAGGTAGCCTGCTGAAGGGGACCGTTCTGCAAGCACGTCCGGCGCGCTCTCTGAGCCGGGATGGCCAGCTTCGAATTGTTTTCCACGAACTGGTGCCGCCCTCAGGAATTTCTGTGAAGGTTGACGCAAGCCTCGAAGGCATGCAGTCCAGCAGCGACCAGAACATGAAACTTGACGCCGAAGGCGGCGCCAAAGCCCGGCCACCCAGCACGCGACTTCTCACCACGGCGATCGCTGTGAGTCTTGGCGCCGCTTCGTTCCTGGGCGATACTGCCAGTGACGTGGGCCCGCGCGTTTCGGGCGGAGCGGGAGGATTCAAGCTGGTGGGAATTGCTCTGGGCTTGGCCGTCCATTCGCAACAACTGGGCATGGCGATGGGAAGTCTGGGCGCATGCCGCTCGATTTACGTCAACTTCATCGCGCGCGGACGCGAAATCGTCTTCCCGAAGAATACCGCCATGGAGATTGGAATCGGCGCCCGGCAGGAACCACCCTCGGTGGCAAATCCGGCAGCCAAGGAAACGATCTAGCCATGACGATTGCTCGGATCGGTTCAAACGCCATGTTTGCAGCGCGGCGCCTCGCTTGGTGGTTGCGCCAGTGGAGCGGCGACGCGGCCTACGAGAACTATCTCGGCTGCGTCGGTCGCGATACGTACCCCGGCGCCGCCGGGCGCAAACCCCTCTCGCCAAAGGAGTTTTACCTCGATTCCGTGCGCCGTCGCTACTCCACGCCGTCCCGCTGCTGCTGAAAAACCTCGAACGACAATCTGCTTTCCAAAGGGGGCCCCGTAACCCGGCACCTCGCGACGAAGCCGCTGTGGGTTGGCCAAGACGAGCCATAACCAGAGCCAGATTCCCGCCCACGAGAGACCGATATACCCACCCTTTATTGTCCCCGACACCCAACCCTTAGTATTGAGAATGTCAGTCGAAAAAACGATCGGCGAAAACCGCAGCCACAGAATCGCACCGCAAAGCAATAGAGCGTAGAACGCCAACGGCTGATTTACGCCAAAGCGAATAACTTCAGCTTGTTCTTCCTGATCGTTAGCACTTAACGGCAATGTCGGGAGCGAATGAATTTCCTCACGGCACAACAGGAAGTAGGCCGCTGGAGCAACGAAGGTGGCTGCCGGGTACAGCGCAAGTACTATGACAAGGTTCGGTGACAGCAATGTGCCTCATTCTACATCATGGCGCGTAGAGCGATTGACGAGACAGCCGATTGCACAAAAACCGACATACTACACGCAGCAGAGTTCGTTGACGAAAACGCCGGAAACCCCGTATAATTGGGGTTTGTCGCTAGCTTCTGGAGGCAGCATGTACGCCGTAATTCGCAGTGGGGGAAAGCAATATCGCGTCGAGCCGGGCGAGACGATTCGGGTCGAACGCCTCGACGGGCAAAGTCGGCGGCAAAGTGACGTTTGACGACGTCCTCGCCGTCCGCACCGACGAAAAGAAAATGGTCTCGGCGCGGTGACGTCGCCAAAGCCAAAGTCATCGGCAAGATCGTCTCGCACGGCCGCGGCCCGAAAGCTCAAAGTTTTGAAGTACAAGACGGGCGGCCAATACAAAATTCAGACCGGCCATCGGCAGAGTTACACGGCCGTCGAAGTCAGCGACATCCAACTCGCATAGAGGTCTTTCATGGCACACAAAAAAGGTGGCGGGTCATCTACAAACGGACGCGACTCGCACGGACAGCGGCTCGGCGTTAAGCGTTTCGGCGGGCAAGTCGTCACCGGCGGCAGCATCCTGATTCGCCAGCGCGGCACGCGCTACAAGGCGGGCAAGAATGTCGGCCGCGCCAAGGACGACAGCTTGTTCGCGCTGATCGATGGCGTCGTCCGCTTCGAAGACAAGGGCGGCAAGGGCCGTTTCATCAGCGTCCTGACGGTCGAAGAAGCCGCCGCAGCTCTCGAAAAGAAGGCTGCCGCCACCGCGGCTGCCAATTAGTTCCACCGTTTCCAATGCGCGCCTCTTCACCGGGGCGCGTATTTTTGTTTTCGCTCTCCATCCTGGCGTATGCTCTTCTTCGAGATTCTCTCTCAGATCGAGTGACCTGTGTTTGCTGACGAAGCCAAAATTCTGGTGAAGGCCGGCGACGGCGGCAATGGCTGCGTCGCCTTTCGCAGGGAGAAGTACGTCCCGCGCGGCGGCCCTTCCGGCGGCGACGGCGGCCACGGCGGCGACATCTACCTCGAAGCGAATCCTCACGACAACACGCTTCTGCGCTACCGCTACAATCGCGAATTCCAGCCGGAGCGCGGCGGCCATGGCGAAGGCTCGGATTGCCACGGCGCGTCCGGCGACGACTTGGTGCTGAAGGTTCCCGTCGGCACGGTCGTCTTCGATGCCGAATCCGGAGAGCAGCTCTTCGATCTTACGCAAGCCGGCCAGCGATTCCTTGCCGCCCGCGGCGGACGAGGTGGGCGCGGCAACGGCAATCCGAAATTCGTTCGGCCGTGGCATCAGGCGCCGCGCGAACATGAAGACGGCCGCCCCGGCGAGGAACGCCATCTGCGGCTCGAATTAAAATTGCTTGCGGACGTCGGCCTCGTCGGCTTCCCGAACGCCGGAAAATCCACGCTGATTTCGCGCATTTCGGCGGCGCGTCCGAAGATCGCGGCGTATCCCTTCACCACGCTCGAGCCGCATCTCGGCGTTGTTTCCGCCGATCCCGACGCCGCGCCCGGCGCAGGACGCACGTTCGTCGTCGCCGATCTTCCCGGCCTGATCGAAGGCGCGCACGAAGGCGTCGGCCTCGGCATTCGCTTCCTGAAACACATCGAACGCACGCGCCTGATCGCGCATCTCGTGGACACCAGCGATGCGAACGACCGCGACCCCGTGCGCGATTTCGAAATCATCGAGCACGAGCTCGCGTCGTTCAGCCCGCGACTCGCGGAAAAGCCGATGATCGTCGTCGCGACGAAGCTCGACGCCACCACCGACCGTACCCATCTCGACGAGCTGCGCGCGTTCGCCGCGAAGCGCGGCCTCGAATTTCACGCCATCTCGTCCGCCACCGGTGAAGGCATCGTCGAACTCGTTCGCGCCATGGCCGACGCGCTCGATCGCATTCCGAAACCGGCTGTCCCCGCCGATCCGGCCGACGCCCCTGCACCCGATGCGAACGCCGCCCCACGCGATGACGAGCACGAACCAGCGGTGCCCGACGGAGAGGATCGTTGACGTCCCACGCCGCGCACAAGCCGCACGCGGGCACGCATCGCCGCTCGGTCGCGCTCTTCGGCGGCACATTCGATCCGATTCACGCCGGGCACATTACCGTGGCCCAGGCGGCGCAGAAACGCTTCCATCTCGACGCCATCTATTTCATCCCGTCCTCGCGCCCGCCGCACAAGATCGAAGCCGGCGCTCACGCCGTTCGTTCATCGCTATGCGATGGTGGCGCTCGCCTGTGCGGATCATCCGGTATTTGTGCCGTCGCTCGCCGAAGCGCCCGTCGAAGGCGCCGCCCCGCACGTCTTCTACACCATAGACACCGTGCGCCGCTTTCACCGCGAGCATCCCGACGATCATCTGTTATTTCATTCTCGGCGCCGATCAGTTTCTCGAAATCCCGACGTGGAAAAATTACGAAGCGCTGCTCGATTCCTGCGATTTCATCATCGCCAGCCGCCCGGGCTTTCGCCTGGACGCGCTGCGCCTCGTGATTCCGCCCGAAAAACTCGGCCGCACCCCTTCGCACGACCCGCATAAAATCGTTCTGCGCAAATCCGCGGTGCATTTGCTCACCACCGTCGCGAGCCACGTCTCGTCCACCGAAATTCGCCACCGGCTCGAGCGGCATCAGACAATCCACGGGCTTGTGCCCGCGCGCGTGGAGGAATACATTCTCGGACAGGCCCTGTACCGGTGACAGTGAACCCTCTTCGCCCCGAAATTCGCTGGGCCGTCGAAGCGGCTCAGGACAAGCAAGCCGTGGATATAACGGTGCTGAAGCTCGCCGGCGTCGGCGCGTTCGCCGAATATTTCCTGCTGTGCTCCGGACAAAGCCAGCCGCAGATTCAGGCGATTGGCGAAGCGATCGAAGAGCGGCTTCGCAGCCACGGCATCCGCTTCGCCCATCGCGAAGGAAAGCCCGGCGCGGAATGGGTGCTGCTCGATTACGGCGATTTCGTCGTGCACATTTTCAGCGAACGCGCGCGCCAGTATTACGATCTCGAGCGGCTTGTGGCGCACCGCCGAGCGCATCGATTTCCCCGCGCCCGACGCGGCCACCCGAATCGCGCGGCGAGGCGGACGTCCGGAACGCAGCACGACGCGCAGCGAATGAGACGCAGCGACGACATCATCGCCATGGGTATGCCGCCGATCCTGCGCTCGCTGCCCGTTCTCGAAATCGCCGAAAAACTCGCCGAACCGCCACCACGACTCTCTGATCACCGGTGAAAGCGGCACGGGAAAAGATCAACTCGCGCGCTGGATTCACGAGCATGGTCCGCGTCGCGATGCGCCATTTCTGAAAATTGATTGCGCCAGCCTTCCTGCCGAACTTGTCGAATCCGAACTTTTCGGCCACGAGCGCGGAGCGTTCACGGGCGCCGTGGCGCGCAAGCCGGGCCGCCTCGAAATGGCGCAGGGCGGCACGATCGTCCTCGACGAAATCGCCGCGCTCACTCCCGGCATGCAGGCCAAACTCTTGCGCGTGCTCGAAGAGCGCACTTTCGAGCGCCTGGGCGGTACGGATACGCTCCGCATGGAAGCGCGCCTTATGGCGCTCACGAATACCGATCTCACGAAAGCCGTCGCCGCCGGCCGTTTCCGCGAAGATCTTTTCTTCCGCCTGAATGTGCTCGCCGATTGCCGTTCCGCCACTGCGCGAGCGGCGCGCCGATATTCCCGCGCTCGCCGCACATTTCCTCGCGCGACTCGGCGCCCGTGCACGGCCGGCCGGATGCGGCACTCGATCCCGGCCGCGCAGCATTTGCTCGAATCCTACGCGTGGCCCGGAAATGTGCGCGAGCTGAAAAACGCGATCGAACACGCGCTCGTTTTCGCGAAAGAGCCGCTGCTCACGCCGCGCGACTTTCCCGAGATCATCAGCGTCGCGCCCGGCGCGCGCCGGCTCGCTCGGCGCGCTCCGCTCCCTCGAAGATCTCGAGCGCGAAGCGATCAAAGCCACGCTCGAAGCCACGCACTACAAGATCGGCCGCGCCGCAGAAATCCTCGGCATCAGCCGCAAGACGCTGCTCGAGAAACGCAAGAAATACGGTTTGCTCGAATAAATTGTTCCACTTTTGGCCTCTCGCCTTTTGTCAGCCGGAACTCACCGCGGCGATCGAGGGATCTCGGCGTAAAATGCCTGGCGACCGGTACCTATGAAAATCCGCCTCATCATGCTCGGCAAAACGCGCCGCGAAGAAGCGCGCTCGCTCATTGACGACTACGTCAGCCCGCATCCGCCACTATGCCGAAATCGAAATCACCGAACTCCGCGACGCCGGCCCTGCCGCGCTTCGCAAACTCAAGCTCGACTCAAGCGCCACAATCGTGCTGCTCGACGCCGCCGGCAAACAATTCACCTCGCAGCAATTCGCGCGCTGGCTCGGCGATCTGCGCGACCGCGGCGTTCGCGAACTCGTCTTCCTCTGCGGTGACGCCGAAGGCTTCCCCGCCGAACTCCGCGCCGGCGCCAAACAGAAAATCTCGCTCTCGACTCTCACCATGCCCCACGAATTCGCTCGCGTCGTTCTCGCCGAACAGATTTACCGCGCCTTCGCCATCCTCGCCGGCCACCCCTATCCGAAATAGGCGCGCTTCTGCAACAATACCGTCATGTCCATAAAAATCGCCCACGACAAAGCCGCGCCCACCGCCAGCGTCGAATTGATGATCACAAAGCCGCTGCCCGACTACGACCTCGAAGAAGCGGAAGCCCCTATTCCGCGTGACGTCGATCCCATGCTCGCCTCGCAGGGCTTCCTCGATTTGCTCGACGAAGTCCGCTCTATCCTCGATCGGGAACTGGCTGCCGGCCAGCTCGAAATCGTTCAACTCACCGGCGCCATTTGCCACGACCAGGAAATCTATCGCCCCGGCGTCTGGCTCGTTCTTCGCGAACGCTCTGCAGCGGGCGCCATGTCTCCGAACGCCCTCCAGCGCGTAGCCGAAATCGCGCAAACGCTTCGCACTGATCTGCGACTCTCGTGAAAATAAAAAGGGGCACGGTGCCCCGTGCCCCAAGTTGAATTTGCACTCTGCCGTTCGATGTATGCGCTACTTTTTCTCCGAGATCTTCAGCGACGCTTCGGTATTCTCCCATTTCATCCGCAGCGTGCAGTCGCTCCCGCCCTTTTCGAACTCAATCGTGAAGTTCTCTACCGGCCCAGCCGTTTTCGAGACGGCCATGTCCACGCGCGCCAGATCGTTCGCTTCTCCCGGATACGCTGTGCCCCACTCGCCGGTTTTCTTGCTGATGACGAGCGTCCACTTGTCCGCATTGGGAATCGCAAAGATCGTATAGCTGCCCGCCGGCACCGCGGTTCCGCCGATCGTCAGGTCCGCCGTCGTGACGAACGTCGTCGCTTCATTGGCGCCCGCGCGCCACACCTGCCCGTAAGGCACCAGCGAACCAAAAATCTTCCGCCCCTTCATCCGCGGACTCGAATAATCCACGGTGATCGTTTTTCCGTCGGCCAGCTTGCACTCCGCTTTCGCCGCAGGACTCGGCCGCGCGCTCTTGTCCTGCTGCGCATGGCTCGACGCCGCAAAAATCGCCAATCCCATCACCGCCACTGCCCACACCGCGAAAATCCTCTTCATGTCGTCTCCTCGGATAAATACATTGTCACTGCGCTCGCGCGACTACGCTCGATTCTGCGCCGTGCGAGCGCCGCGAGTCAAACCACGCATGAACCGGCCTTTCGGTGGCACAGGCACTCCTGCCTGTGCTCCGACGACTCTCAGTGAGTTCATCACCGCCGGCAAACTTCACGGAGTCCGGGCGCACCCACCCGACATCACATGAACATACGCCGAACCGGCTCAGCTCAAATCGAAGGGGAATACATCATGACTACCGCGTCCGCAACGATAGATTGGCAAGCGCGTCCCGCCGCAAAATCCGGCTCATTTCAAATCGGAGGCGAGCTCACCATCAACCGCCTCGGATTCGGCGCCATGCGAATCACCGGAAAAGGTGTCTGGGGGCCGCCCAGTGACCGCTCCGAATCCATCCGCGTTTTGCGCCGCGCCGTCGAGCTGGGAATCAACTTTATAGACACCGCTGATTCCTACGGCCCCGCCGTCAGCGAGGAAATCATCGCCGAAGCGCTCGCTCCCTATCCGGCGGGCCTCGTGATCGCGACGAAAGCCGGCTTCGATCGTCCCGGCCCCGACAAATGGGCCACCAACGGGCGGCCGGAGCACTTGCGCGCAGCCTGCGAGGGCAGTCTCAAGCGCCTGCGCCTGAAACGGATTGATTTGTTCCAGCTTCACCGGATTGATTCGAAATTTCCGGCGGAAGATCAACTCGGAACGCTCAAAGACCTGCAAATGGAAGGCAAGATCAGACACATCGGCTTGTCGGAAGTCACTGTAAAGCAAATCGAACACGCGCGCACAATCGTCCCGATCGTAAGCGTGCAGAATCGCTACAGCGTGGTGGACCGTGCGGCCGACGACGTGGTGGGATATTGCGAGCGCTCGAACATCGGATTCATTCCCTGGTTTCCGCTCGCCGCAGGGGACGTTTCGAAATCCGGGGGCGAACTCGAGCGTGCAGCGGCCAAACTCAGGATCACGCCGTCGCAACTGGCGCTCGCCTGGCTGCTCAAGCGCTCGCCGGTGATTCTGCCGATTCCCGGCACATCGCGCGTCGACCATCTCGAAGAGAACGTCGCCGCCGCAGCCGTCACACTCGACGACGCCACATTCAAGTCGCTCGGAAAGCTAGCGCGGGGCGCGTAGCGGCAACACCGCGCGAAGCCGCGCCTCGCGCAACCAAATCCCCAACCAAGCTAACGCCGCAACCACGAACGGAACCACATACTGCGGCTGCCCCAGCCGCAAATGCGTCGCAACCGCGCCACCCAGGTATCCGCTAAGCAAAATCGCGCCGAACACGGACGTTCGCGGAATTGCATAGAGCAGCACGGACACAAGCATCGCAATCGTAACCGGCGTCGCCAGTGAAACCGGATAACCCATCTGCTGGAAGCCCGCCCGGGACTCCTCGGGCTTAACAAATCCGTATACGACGCCGAAAAGCATCAACGCCACCACCAGTCCGCTGATCACGCGGCCCGTCCAGACCATTCCCATTGATTTACCCGCGCTACCCATCTCCGTCGGCATCGATTCCTCCTCCGCACCTTTCGTCTCGCACCCGTCGAGCTTAATTCAGCCCCATCCGCTCCGTCCAGCCCAGCCTGCCATCGCGCTTTTCCACGCCATCAACCCACACTTCCCCACCCGCAACCCCGCCAACCGCAGCGCGGTTTTCGTACCGCCGGCTTCCAGCCGGCTCTTGCTGGTTCGAACTTCGAACCGATTTTTTCCACAGCTCTAATATTTTACGTGATCAACGTGTTGCAACCAGCCTTTACCGTATGCTACCGTTATAGCTGGGTTATGATTACTAACGAAAATTCGCGCAGTAAGAGCATCCCCCGCAGATTCGCGGGGACCACTACCATTCTCCGCCACCGACGCACCATCGCGCAGCCCGGCTTCCCGCCCGCGCCCCGGAGGCGGCCATCCGGCAACCCACCGCACCTCGCAACGGCTGCTGGTTTCGAGAAGTTCGCCGCTCAAAACAAACGACTTCCAGCGCTATTTCTAATCGCGAATCCGCGATTAGAAATCCTCGTAACTCAAACAAAACAAAGGACCGGCATCCTTTCTAATCGCGAAGAAATTGCGTTTTTTCAACTCATTTCCCGCTTTCATCCGTCGAACCCTGAACTTGACCTTTCCGACCGCTCCAGCCACTATTGTGAACTCACCCACGGGGCGAACGGATGCCGGAAGGCAAAGGGCTTCTCATCGTTTATACCGGGCCGGGCAAGGGCAAAACGACCTGCGCGCTCGGCACCGCTTTTCGCGCCGTGGGACAGGGCCTGCGCGTCCTGATGGTGCAGTTCATCAAGGGTTCTTGGCACTACGGTGAGCTCGATGCGGCGAAAATGTTGGGCGACGACAAGTTCGAGATTCGCCCGATGGGCCGCGGCTTCGTCAAAGTGGGCGGCGCGGACACGGATCCCGAAGACATCCGTCTGAGCGAAGAAGCCTGGGAGTACGGCCGCGAGCAGATTTACAGCGAAAAGTACGACCTGGTAGTACTCGACGAGATCAACTACGTGATCAGCTATAAAATGCTCGACGCCGACCGTGTGGTGGACGCGCTCGCGAAGCGTCCCGAGCGAATCCATGTAATTTGCACGGGCCGCAACGCGCATCCCAGGCTTGTCGAGGCCGCCGACCTCGTCACCGAAATGCGCGAAGTGAAGCATCCGTACACGAAAGGCATCCTGGCCCAGCGGGGAATCGACTACTAGCCATGGCGTGGTTCAAGCGCGAAAAAAAACCGATCGAAAATCCCACGCCCGTGGAAGAGCGCCGCGTCCGCACCGAAGGCATGTGGACGAAATGCAGCTCCTGCCGCGCCATCATCTGGAAGAAGGATCTCGACGCAAACTGGGCCGTCTGCCCCAAGTGCGATCACCATTTCCGGCTCGGCGCCCGCCGCCGCCTCGAACTGCTTCTCGACGACGAGCAATACGAGGAACTCGACGCCGACCTCGCCTCGAACGATCCGCTTCATTTCTCAGACACCAAGCCCTACGCCCAGCGCCTGAAAGACGCGCAGCACAAGCTCGGCATGAAAGACGCCATCCTTACCGCCGAAGGCCGCATCGACGGCCGCCCCGTGATCTGCTGCTCGATGGAATTTGGATTCATCGGCGGCTCGATGGGCGCGGTGGTCGGCGAGAAAGTCGCTCGCGCCATCGAACGTGCAATCGAACGCAAATATCCGCTGGTCATCGTTTCCTGCTCGGGCGGCGCGCGCATGATGGAAGGCGTCGTCAGCCTGATGCAACTGGCCAAAGTTTCCGCCGCGCTCGCGCGCCTCGACGAAGCGCGCATTCCGTTCATCTCGATCCTTACCGATCCCACCACGGGCGGCGTAACGGCCAGCTACGCAATGCTCGGCGATCTGAATATCGCCGAACCCGGCGCGCTGATCGGATTTGCCGGCCCGCGCGTGATCGAAGATACGATCCGCCAAAAGCTTCCCGAAGGCTTCCAGACCGCCGAATTCCTGCTCGATCACGGATTCCTCGACGCCATTGTCCCGCGCAAAGAATTGAAACCGTATGTCAGCCAGGCGCTCACTTTCTTTGTCGATTGATTCCTAAATGAATTACGAAGAATCCGTTCGCTCGCTCCTGGCGCTCGGCAGGGAACTCGCCGCGCCACAGCAGGCTCGCGTCCAGAAATTCGGCCTCGAAAATATTTCGATTCTCGCCGCTTCACTCGGAAATCCGCACCGCGCCGTTCCCTGCGCTCACATCGCCGGCACGAACGGCAAAGGCTCCACAGCCGCGATACTCGAATCCATTCTCCGCGCCGCCGGCCTGCGCACGGGGCTCTACACTTCGCCGCACCTTGAAAGAATCAACGAGCGCATCCGCATCAATGGCGAAAATATTTCCGACGAAGAATTCGCAGCCGCGTGGACGCGCGTTCACGCCGAGATCGAATCGCTCATGGCCTCGGGAAAACTCACCGCGCACCCCACCTACTTCGAATGCGTAACCGCCATGGCGTTTCTCGTTTTTGCCGGGCAGCGCCTCGATTTCGCCGTCTTCGAAGTGGGACTCGGCGGCCGCCTCGATTCCACCAACATCGTCACGCCCGAAGTCGCGATCATCACGCCTATTGATTTCGATCACGAAAATTTCCTCGGCCACTCCATCGAACAAATCGCCGCGGAGAAAGCCGGCATCATCAAGCCCGGTGCCACCGTCGTCAGCTCCGTGGTGCGGCCGGAAGCGCGCGCCGTGATCGCCGGCAAATGCCAGGAAGTCGGCGCACGCCTGATCGAATTTGACGAAGCGTGGCGCCTCGACGTGAACCCTCCCGTCCAGGGCTGCTACAGCGCCGTCGCCACCCCTGTGCCAACGCATTCGCCTGCCGAGCTTCCGAACCTCGCCAAACTCGCCATTGCGCCTCCGCTCCCGGGACAATTCCAACTCCGCAATGCCCTGGCCGCCGCCACCGCCGCTCGCGTCCTTTCCGGAAAAGGTGTTCCTGTGGACGACCAGGCTATCGAGCGCGGTATCGCCAAGGTCGATTGGCCCGGGCGGCTCGAGCGCCTTTCCGAAAATCCGCTCGTCTATCTCGACGGCACCCACAATCCCGCCGGCGCTCGCGAACTTCTCAAATTCTGGCAAGAGAATTTCGCCGGCCGCCCGATTCATCTCGTTTATGGAGCCATGCGCGACAAGGCCGTGGATGAAATTGCCGGCGTGCTGTTCCCGCATGCGCACGCGGTGATTCTCACCGAACCACGCCAGCCCCGCGCGATCTCCGCTCCGCTGCTCGCGGAAATGACCGCCCATCTCGCGCGACACTCGACCATCATCCGCGACCCCGCCGAAGCTCTCGAGCAGGCGATCGGGATGGCGCACGGCGGTGGCGCAGTCTTCGCTACAGGTTCGCTCTACCTCGTCGGCGATCTCCGCACGTACTGGCGCACCCGGAAATCCGCGGCTGCCGGCCCACATTCCTGAATCTCGTAGCTCCGCGATTCTGCAATCCATATCCGCGATTCCGATTCGCGTATCCGGGGCCAAAAGACCTTACTTTCAGCCCAAAATCGCACGTAGTACGAAACCGGAATCGTCTATTTTGCATCCCACCTTCGAACATGAATTTCTCGTCTCCGAACGGAACTAATAACTTTCTGCACGGAATCCACTTTGTGCGGAAACAATTAACGCCTTTTCTTCGTTTATCGAGTGAGGGCTTGGCACCCAATCTGCAGCCATATACGTCTAAGTGAACGAGCAGGAGGGCCTAATGACACGCGAGGAGAGACGCAACAAGATCGAGTCTTTCGGGCGCGCACCCGCGTTGCTTGCCGGTGCGCTGCGACAATTTCCCAAGAAAATGTGGCTGTATAAGCCATCCCCGGAAAAGTGGAGCATTCACGAAACGATTTTGCATCTCGCCGATAGCGAAGCGAGCGCATACGTTCGCTGCCGCCGTTTCATTGCGGAACCTGGAAGCCCGGTGCTGCAATTTGATGCAGCGCGCTGGGCCGGATCGCTCGGATATTTTCACCAGAGCACGCGCGAAGCGCTCGAGATCATTCGCCGATTGCGCAAGATGACGTATCAATTGCTGATTTCGCTTCCCGATCCGGTGTGGTCCAATACCGTCGAGCATCCCTCCGATGGTCTGCTCCGTCTCGAGGATTGGGTCGATATTCAGGAACGGCACATCCCTCATCACATCGAGCAAATGAAGCGGAATTATGATCTCTGGCTCAGAGCGAATCCGCCCCGGAAGCCTGCGACGCCTTCCGCAAAATCGAGCTTGCCGGGCCGCATGATTTCGCTTTCCGCGGGACTCTAAACTCGACCGGTGGTGCTGCCAGTCACCCGCAAGGGTGTGCCCGGCCTCGATTGAAATATTGTCATCCTGAGCCGCCCGCGACCGCAGCGTGCACCGCTTTGCCGGTATTTCGCATCCAAGTTGCTGGCCTCCGCAAGCGATGGTAGGATGTTCGATTCATGGCTCCCAATACAGCCCAGAAACCGCGCGTCGGTATCCCGTACCGCACTCGAAAAGAAGAACTTACGCGCAATCGCGCGAAGTACGACAAGTACTTGCAGGCGGTCCGCCAGGCAGGCGCTGAGCCGGTAGAGGTCTCCCTGTCGCTCGCTCCGGACGATTTGAAGAGGCTCGAGAGTACGCTCGACGCCTTCGTTCTCCCGGGCAGCCCCGCGGACGTAAATCCCGAGCTCTACCACGCTGGCCGCCACCCGGCAGCCGCTGACGCCGATCCCGATCGCGAGCGCACCGATTTCGCGCTTCTCGAACACGCTTTCGCGGAACACAAACCCGTCCTCGCGATTTGCTACGGCAATCAGAGCCTCAATGTCTTCCTCGGCGGCACACTGATCCAGGATATTCCGAGCGAACTGCACACGGAAATTCAGCATCCCTGGTCGAGCCGCGATCAAGGAACTCCGGAACCTTTTCACGCGGCAAAAATTGAGCCCGGCTCGCGCCTCCATGAATTGGCCGCTTCGGACGAAGTTCGCGTCAATAGCTCCCATCATCAGTCCGTTCTCGATCCGGGCCGCAATCTCAAGATCGTGGCTCGCGCGGCGGATGGAGTGGTCGAAGCAGTTGAATGGACGGGCGACTCGAACTGGGTCACCGGCGTTCAATGGCATCCGGAGCGGATGGTCGAATCGGACTCGCTCGCGCAGCGGTTGTTCAGCAGCCTGGTGGAAGCGGCGCGCAAAGCGCCGGTTAAACAGCTTCGGTAAACGCGGATTGTTCGTCTGAGACCATCGGAGTCATTCGAAGGCCATCCGGCCGGGGCGGCTGAAAAATCCCGGCTTCGGCTGCAAGCACGGTTTTGCTTTCAAGCTACGAAGTTCTCCCTGGGGGTATCATGATTTCGCTCGCAGGCAAAGCGGCACTCATAACCGGCGGCTCGCGCGGGATCGGCGCCGCCACCGTGAAGCTCTTCGCGCAGGCCGGCGCAGACGTCGTGTTCAATTATCACCGCAGTCACGAGGCCGCTTCGCAGCTCGAAACGGAAGCCCGCAAGCACGGCACCCGCATCGAGTCCGTGAAAGCCGACCTGGGCAAAATGCCCGACGCCAAGAAACTCGTCGAATTCACCAAGGAGCGCCTGGGCCGCATTGATATCCTCGTCGCCAATGCCGGCATCTGGAACGAAACCGACACGCCCATCGAAAAGCTCACGGAGCGCGAGTGGGACGAAATGATGCGCGTCAACGTCAAGAGCGTTTACTCCGTGATCCACTTCTCCGTGCCGCACATGATCGCGCAGCGCGGCGGACGCATCATCGCCATCAGCTCCACGGCAGGCCAGCGCGGCGAATCCTTCCACACGCACTATGGCGCGTCCAAAGGGGCGATCATCAGCTTCGTCAAAGGCCTTGCCACCGAACTCGCGCATCACAATATTCTGGTGAATTGCGTGGCGCCCGGCTGGGTGGATACGGACATGTCCGCATCCGTCTTGCGCAGTAAAGCCGGCCTGAAACAGGCTGCTGCCGCGATTCCGCTGAAGCGCCCCGGCACCGCGGAAGAAATCGCCGGCCCGATCCTCTTTGCAGCTTCTGACCTGGCAACCTTCATCACCGGTGAAGTAATCAACGTAAATGGAGGAGCCGTACTTTGCGGATAATCTCACGCGCCATTCTGCTTTCCGCTTTGTTGGCTGCCGGCTCGCTGGCCGCCGCGTCTTGCGCCTTCGCGCAGGGCGACGACCTGATGCCCGAGCAAAGCGCCGCCAAAGCGAAAGAAATTCTGCATCTGGCGATTCAAGGACTGGGCGGCCCCGCGTACCTGAAAATCCGCGACGCTACCTGCACGCTCCGCCTCAGCCAGTTTGGCCACTCCGGCGAACTCAACGGATTTGCGAAATACGAGGATTTCACCATTCCGCCGTTCAAGGACCGCACCGAAAACCTGCCCAAGCGCAATATCATCACCGTGATGAACGGCGAGAAAGGGTGGGAACTCGATCGTGGCGGCGTAGCGGACGCTTCCGGCGCGGACGTGGCGCATTTCCAGGAAGATATCAAGAAGGATCTCGATTACATCCTTCGGACGCGAATCAATGAGCCCAACATGATTTTCCGCTACGTCGGGCCGGACATCGTGGACTTGAAAGAAGCGGACTGGGTCGAGCTAGTCGATCCGGAAAACCGAACCATCAAAATCGCCTTCGCCCGCTCGACTCACTTGCCGATTCGGAAGGTGGTGGATACGCGCGACTCCAACACCCGCATGAAAACCGCCGAGACCGAGTTTTACTCGAATTACCACCCGGTTGACGGAGTGCAAACTCCCTTCCAGGTGACGCGCGAGCGCAACGGCATCAAGATTTACCAGGTCTTCTACGAATCGTGCCAGTACAACACCAACCTGCCCGAATCGCTTTTCACGAAAGAGTCGCTCGACGAGCGTTGGGAAAAAGTCGGCAAAAAAGAACGCAAAAAAGCCGAGAAAGACGCCAAAAACTGATCCTGCGCCGTTCCTCCGCTCCGCGCCGTCCACGCGGACCCATCCGCATTCGGCGAATTTCACGCGCCGGAGTATAATCACCTGATGCACACGAAGCGAAAATCTCCACAGGTACGCAGCACAACGGTGCTTTGCGTACGCCGCGACAATAAAGTCGTCCTCGCGGCCGATGGTCAGGTCACACTCGGCGAAGGCGTCATCAAGCACAACGCCAAGAAAACCCGCCGCCTCTACAACGACAAAATCCTGGCCGGTTTTGCCGGCAGCACCGCCGACGCGCTCTCGCTCTTCCAGCGCTTCGAAAACAAATTGCAGGAATTTCACGGAAACCTCCCGCGCGCCGCCGTCGAGCTCGCAAAAGAATGGCGCACCGACCGCTCGCTCCGCCACCTCGACGCGCTGCTCGTGGTCGCCGACGCGAAATCCACGTTCCTGCTTTCCGGCAATGGCGACGTGATCGAGCCCGACGACGGCATCACTGCCATCGGCTCCGGCGGCCCTTACGCTCTCGCCGCCGCCCGCGCCCTAACGAAATTCACGAAGCTCGGCGCCAAAGATATCGCGCAGGAAGCCATGCGCATCGCCAGCGAAATCTGCATCTATACGAACGCGCAATTTCAGCATCGAAGAACTGTGAGCGGTAAATCGGAGAAAGACATGGTGATCTATTTGCCCGGAGAATCGCAGACGGCGGAACCGGAACCGCTTCCGTCATTCGACGAACTCACTCCGCGCGAAATCGTCGTCGAGCTCGATAAATATATCGTCGGCCAGAACGCCGCGAAAAAAGCCGTTGCTGTGGCGCTTCGCAATCGCGTTCGCCGCCAGAAACTTGCGCCCGAGCTCGCCGAAGACATTCTCCCTAAAAATATCCTGATGATCGGGCCCACCGGAGTGGGCAAGACGGAAATCGCGCGCCGCCTCGCGCGCCTGGCCGGCTGTCCCTTCGTGAAAGTGGAAGCTTCGAAATACACCGAAGTCGGCTACGTGGGCCGCGATGTGGAATCCATGGTTCGCGATCTGGTGGAAACTTCGATTGACATGGTCCGCGAAGAAAAGCTCGACGAAGTCGCCGAGCGCGCCGAGCAATCCGCCGAAGAGCGCCTGCTCGATCTCCTCCTGCCGTCGTCGCCCGTTCCCAGCGACGCGAATCCAGGCGTCCGAAGCGAGCGCCGCGAACAAGTGCAGCGCACCCGCGAAAAACTTCGCGTCCAGCTTCGCGAAGGCAAACTCGATCAGCGCATGGTCGAAGTGGAAGTCCGCGAGCGCTCCATGCCCGCCTTCGAAATCATCACCAACCAGGGCGTCGAAGAAATGGACGTCAATGTGAAGGACATGCTTTCCGGCATGTTCGGCCAGCAGAAGAAAAAACGCAAAATGACCGTCGCCGAAGCTTTCGACTACCTCATCCAGGAAGAAGAGAATCGCCTGATCGACATGGACCAGGTGACGCGCATCGCCGTTGATCGCGTCGAGCAGATGGGAATTCTGTTCGTCGATGAAATCGACAAAATCGCCGGCCGCGAATCCGGGCACGGCCCCGACGTCTCGCGCGAAGGCGTGCAGCGCGATATTCTTCCCATCGTCGAAGGCACCACCGTCAACACGCGCTACGGCATGGTCCGCACCGACCACATTCTTTTTATCGCCGCCGGAGCATTCCACACGACGAAGCCGTCGGACCTGATCCCCGAATTGCAGGGGCGTTTCCCGATTCGCGTGGAGCTCAGCTCGCTTTCCGAAGCGGATTTCATCCGCATCCTCACCGAGCCGAAAAACGCGCTCATCAAGCAGTACATCGCCCTGCTCGATACCGAAGGCCTGAAGCTCTCCTTCACCGACGACGCGATCGTCGCCATCGCCGGCTTCGCCGCCAAGGTGAACGAGCACACCGAAAACATCGGCGCGCGCCGCCTTCACACCATTCTCGAAAAAGTGCTCGAGGAAATTTCCTTCGAGGCGCCCGAGATGAAGAAGAAAACCGTGAAGCTTGACGCCGCTTACGTTCAGAAGCAGCTCGCAAACATCGTCAAGGACCAGGATCTGAGCCGCTACATTCTGTAGTTTTTTTGGAACGAAGCGCGCGAAAACAGAAAGTAGAAAATGGAAACTGGAAGACGGGACTTCGCACCCGCGTCAGCCGCTCCACCGCGCCCACCACTACTGACTATTTCCTGTTTTCTCTACGCCGTTTTTTTGCTTTACGGATGCGCCTCTCCCGGCGAGCCTGTCGAACGCAAGCCGCCCACGCCCGGAGCCATCGGCGATCTCACCGCTTCACAAATGGGGAACGAGGTCACTCTCGCGTTCTCGCTCCCTCACGATTCGCTCGACAAGCGCCCGCTGCAGCAGCCTCTCACCATCGAGGTGTACCGGGACTTCCAATCCGCGCCGGCGCCGCGCGAAACCAACTTTGCTCGTCACGATTCCGCCCGCCATGGTTGACCACTACCTGGCGCAGGGGCGCGTTCGATTCGTCGATTCGCTTCGCGCCGAAGATTTCGGCCCCTCCGACGGCCGCGAAGTGACTTACATCGTGCGCACTTTTGTCTCGCCGAAGAAACCGTCGCCCAATTCGAACGCCGCCACGGTGACGATCTATCCCGCTCCCGATCCCATCTCCGACTTGAAAGCAGACAACTCGCCGTCAGGCGTCGCGCTTTCCTGGACTCCGCCGCAAAAAACAAACACCGGCGCCGCTCCTCGGGTCGCGCTCTATCGCGTCTACCGCGCAGAAGCAGCGGCCGACTCCGGTGCCAGCGCCGCCGCCAACCCGCCCTCAGCGACAGCTCCTGAGAACTTCAAGCCAAAAACTCCGCTCTCCGGCATCGCGGAACCGCCCAGCTCCCCCTACACGGACACGCAAGCCGAACTCGGCAAGACGTACATCTATTCCGTCCGCAGCGTCTCGCAATATCCGGGCGTTCCTCTTGAATCACTCGACTCGAATTTCGCGAGCATTACCGCCAAGGATATTTTTCCGCCCTCGGCCCCGCAAAATGTCGTCGTAGTTTTCGTTCCCGCGGCAGCCGGCGCGCCCGCTCATCTGGAAATATCCTGGGCGATCAATCCTGAAACCGACGTTGCCGGTTACAACGTCTATCGAAGTGAAGAGCCTGCGAATCCTGGAACGCGCGTCGATCCCGAGTTATTGCTTACGCCCGCGTTTCGCGATATGAATGTCGTGCCCGGCCGCCCGTACGTGTACACGGTCACTGCGGTCGATCGCTCTGGAAATGAAAGCCCGGCCAGCGCGCCCGCTTCCGGCAGCGTTCCGGCCGAAAATCAGTAGATAGACAGCCGGCAAAAATGACGAACCCCGCAATCCCCGATCCGCTGAAAGTCGGCCGCGAAGTCCTGGCCTCAAAACATCGCACCGCCCTCGAAACCGGAATCTACATGGGCGGACTCCTGATCGTGCTGATGATCGCGTCGCTCTTCGTGGCGACGCACGTGCCGGGGATGGAGCGCTACGCGCTCGAGCGCAATGTCGTCTGCTACGGGCTCTTCGTCGTCTTCATGCTGATTCCGATCGCCCGCTTTTTCAACCGGCCGATGCAGATGTTCATTTCCGCCATGATTGGCTGGTTCCTGTTCGTGATCGGCTACGATATCGCCGGAATGTTTTACCCGAATCTTTTCCAGCTTTTGCGCCACGAACCTTTTCTTGCGCTCATCGAAGGAGCTGTCGTCTACGGAGTGGCGGCCGTGGGCGCCTGGGTCCTCGGGATGGTGCTGATCGCGCGCCACGTTCCGATCACGCCGCGCCGCCGCCGCACCGATCATCTTCATCAGCAGCCATGAAACTTTGCCGATTCCAGCCGCGCGAATTTTCGGCGAGCGACGTCGCCCGCGCGCCCCACGAAATTCATCCGGCGCCGCGCCACGGCATCATCGAGGAGAATACCGTCCATGAATTCAGCGGCGAGCTCTGGGGCCCGCGCGAACGCACCGGCCGCAAATGGCCGCTCGATTCTGTAGTTTTTCTTCCGCCTGCTACGCCCTCCAAAATCGTTTGTGTCGGCAAAAACTATGCCGACCACGCCGCCGAAATGGGCGGGCCTCCGCCCGCGCAGCCGATTATTTTCCTCAAGCCGCCTTCCTCCATTGTCGGGCCCGAGGAACCGATTATCCTTCCGCGCATCTCCCAGCGCGTGGATTACGAAGGCGAACTCGCAATCATCATCGGCCGCCGCTGCCATCTTCTCGGCGCGTCCGATGACGTGATTTCCTACATTCTTGGCTACACCTGCCTCAATGACGTGACCGCTCGCGATCTGCAAAAGCAGGACGGCCAATGGACGCGCGGCAAAGGCTTCGACACCTTTTGCCCCTTCGGCCCCGTGCTCGAATCGAATTTGAATCTCTCCGGTGCGCGCCTCGAAACATTTGTGAACGGCGTACGGAAGCAATCCGCCGGCGCTTCCGAAATGATTTTTTCCGTTGATGTTATAATTCGCTGGATCGCGCAGGTGATGACGCTCGAACCCGGCGACGTGATCGCCACGGGAACTCCGGCCGGAATCGGGACACTCGCCGCGGGCGACGTCGTGGAAGTCAGCGTCACCGGAATCGGAACTCTGAAAAATCCGGTGATCGGTTGCGACAACTGAAATTCACCGCGCGAGCCGCTCGCGAAATGTGGCAGGTAAAGCCATGAAGTTTCTCGTCCATCTTTTTCACCCCGTCCATCTTTTTTTTCACCCCGTCCAGCGCCCCCAGCCCCAGGATATCTTTCAAGACAGCGCGACTTTACTTCCCGCCACCCTCCCGAATTTTCGCGCGTATGATGGCAGGGCGCAGGCGCTCCCCGCGAGCCGTCACCGAGCGCTCACGGAGCGAGCGGTTGAATTGTTTCGAGAACACTGCGAATTAACGAGCGACGCGCGGGGCGAGATTTCGTACCCGGCCGCGTTGCACAAAGGCAGGCGTTGAAAGATCTTCTCTCGAATTGGAGCGAAATGTTGCCGGTCGCCGGACTCATCGTCATGGCCGCGATCGGCGTCGTTCTCTGGCTGCGCCGGAAACCCCTCGACGCTTCCGAAATCGAGCGCCAGCGCCGCGCCTATCTCAACAAGGTTGGCCGCATCGTCGAAGGCCAGGTCCTCGAAATCGCCGAGCACACGATTGCCGCGGATGATTCCAAGCGCTCCGCCAAAAAGAACGCTTCGAAACTCGTAGCCGCCCCGCCCACCAACGGCACCCAGCGGCTTCTCTACTACACTTACTCAATCTCCGGAGTAACTTACGAAACCGCCCAGGACGTCACCGGCCTCGAAGAGCGCCTGCACTTGACCCGCGCCGCCGTGGGCCAAACCGCGAGCGTAAAATACGACCCCTCCAATCCAAGCAACTCGATCTTGTTGGCCGACGACTGGTCCGGCCTGCACTAATCTCGTTTGCAGCTTTGATTTTGTAGCGCCTTTGTCTTCTTAACGCCGTTGTCTTCCCAAAGACGTTGTCTTTCCGACCGTCGTAGCTTCAGCTCCCACCCCGTGCACCACCGAAATTGCCCCGCCCATCCCCGTGCGCTATGATGTTTCAGCGCCAAAAATCATTCGCATTTCCTATCCGTCCCAAAAGCGAGCCGTTCCCGTGGAACAAACACCTCACGCATGGATTAACGACATGATCGGCGTCCTCGAAACCATCAATCAGGGCGTCATCATCAACGACGATTGCAGCCAGGTTGTCTTCGCGAATCAATTGTTCCAGAAGATGATCGGAATTCCGGCGAAGGAATTAGTCGGCCGCAAAGTGACGGAACTTTATCCGCCGGAAGACGCACTCGCCTTGCGAAATCGTATCCAGCAACGCGAAGCCGAAGGGCAAAGCCAGTACGAGTTCTATCTCCCGCAATCGAACGGCCAGCGTTTGCCGGTTCTCGTCACCGCTCGCCAGATTGAAGATCCCGACGGCAACATCTTCGCCGTCATCACCGCCACCGACATCACCGAGCAGAAGCGCGCCGAGAACGCTCTTCGCGAAGCCAATCTGGAACTCGAAAAACGCCATCGCGAAATCGAAGAAGATCTGCTGCTGGCCGCGCGTGTGCAGCAAAGCCTCGCGCCCACCGGACTCACGTGGGGCGGCGTCAACGTCGCCACCTACTACCAGCCCGTCCGCACCATCGGCGGCGATTTCGGACTTGTCTCTCCGCGCCCCGAGTCACTCACCCTTTTCGTCTGCGACGTTTCCGGCCACGGCATCGGCTCCGCTCTCGTTGCCAATCGAATTTACACCGAGACGATGTCGCAAATCGAACGCGGCGTCGCGCTCGGCCCGATGATGCACCACCTCAATCGTTTTGTGATTCGCAGCATCGGCAGCTCCGTCTTCTACTTCACGATGATTGCCGCGCGGCTCAATCGCGATAACCGCACCCTCGAATTTGCGGGTGCAGGCCATCCGCCCGCGATGATCGTGCAACCCGGCGAACCGCCGCGACTTCTCGAGTCGCTCAACGCCGTTCTCGGGCTCCTCGACGACGCCGTCAGCTCCGAAGCCACCGTCGTCGTTCCCGTCCAATCCGGCGATCGCCTCGTCATCTACACCGACGGCTTCACCGAAAGCTTCAACTCCGACCGCGACATGCTCGGCGTAGAAGGCCTCAGCGAAATCGTGCGCGAAACCTCCACCCTGCCGCTCAACGAAATGAAAGATCAAATCCTCCACCGCGTCGCCGCCTACCGCCACGGGCCGCCCGACGACGACATGTCCCTGGTGATCATCGAAATCCCCTGAGCGCGGTGTGCCCGCCGGACGACAATTCTTATTCGCTTCGCCCGCTTGCCTAATGCGCACAAAAGTCCGATATTGAGAGGCCGCGACTCCATCGCGCTCCGGTGAATATCCGCACATGAGCACTCCCAAACCAACCGAACACCGAAAACATCACGATCGCCTCGACGAGCTTCGCCGCCGCAACGCCGAAGCCGAGGAAGGCGGCGGCGCCGAACGCCGCGAACGCCAGCACAAGGAAGGCAAGCTCAGCGCGCGCGAACGCATCGATCTGCTTCTCGATGAAGGCTCGTTCGAAGAGCTCGACAAATTCGTTCGCCACCATTGCGCCGATTTCGGCATGGAGCAGCAGCGCCCTGCCGGCGACGGATTCATCACCGGTTTTGGCCGCATCGATGGCCGCCTCGTGTACGTTTTTGCGCAGGACTTCACCGTCTTCGGCGGCTCGCTCTCGGAAGCGAACGCCTCGAAAATCACAAAAATAATGGACCTCGCCATGCGCCAGGGCGCGCCCGTGATCGGCCTCAACGATTCCGGAGGCGCGCGGATTCAGGAAGGAGTGATGTCACTCGCGGGCTACGCCGATATTTTTCTGCGCAACACGCTGGCGAGCGGCGTCGTCCCGCAGATCAGCGCGATCATGGGCCCGTGTGCGGGCGGTGCCGTCTATTCGCCCGCTATAACTGATTTTATTTTCATGACCCGCGACAGTTCCTACATGTTCGTCACCGGCCCGGACGTGATCAAGACCGTCACGCACGAGGAAGTGACGAAACAGGAACTCGGCGGCGCGATGACGCACAACGAAAAAAGCGGCGTCGCGCATTTCGTCTCCCGCGATGATGCCGAATGCCTCGCGATGATTCGCGAACTTTTCAGCTATTTGCCCTCGAACAACCTCGAGGATCCTCCGCGCCGTTCCTCGAAAGACCCCTGGAATCGCGTCTCCCCCGCGCTCAACGCGCTCGTTCCAGAAGATCCGCAGAAGCCCTACGACATGAAGGACGCCATCCACGAAATCGCCGATGACGGCGAATTCTTCGAAGTCCACGAACACTTCGCCAAAAATCTCGTTGTCGGCTTCGCCCGCCTCGAAGGACGGCCTGTCGGAATCGTCGCCAATCAACCGGCTTTTCTCGCCGGCGTCCTCGATATCAATTCGTCCATGAAAGGCGCGCGGTTTGTGCGCTTCTGCGACGCGTTCAACATTCCGCTCATCACCTTCGAAGACGTTCCCGGCTTCCTTCCGGGCACGCAACAGGAATTCGGCGGCATCATCAAGCACGGCGCCAAGCTCCTCTTCGCTTTCGCCGAAGCCACCGTTCCGAAAATCACGGTGATCACCCGCAAGGCCTACGGCGGTGCGTACTGCGTCATGGCCTCAAAACACATTCGCACCGACCTCAATTACGCGTGGCCGACGGCCGAAATCGCCGTGATGGGCCCGGAAGGCGCCGTCAATATTGTTTACAAACGCGAAATCGACAGCGCCCCTGAATCCGATCGCGAAAAGCTCCGCCGCGAAAAAATCGACGACTTCCGCGAGCGCTTCGCCAATCCCTACGTAGCCGCCGAGCGCGGCTACATTGACGCCATCATCGAGCCCTCGCAAACCCGCGCCAAACTGATCACCGCGCTGCGCTCCCTCGAAAACAAGCGCGACACCAACCCCAAAAAGAAGCACGGCAACATTCCTCTATGACATTCCCGGGCGCAGCCGGTCCCGACTCTGTCTACCTTCAGTCGTGGGGAGGCCTCGCGCTCGTCTTCGTCTACTACGTTACCGCCACGATTTTTTTGCACTGGACCAGTCTCAGGGCCGTCAGCGTCACAAGATATGAACCACCATCAGGAATATCTCCGGCCCTCGCGGGCTATCTTTTCGAAAATGGCCGATGCGAGCGGGCTTTCGCTGCCACGCTTGTCTCGCTGGGAGTCAAAAGCTACCTCGAAATTCAACAAAACAAAGACTGGTTCAAATTCAAGCGATTGCGCGAGGCGGACAATTCACTTGCTCCCGAAGAAGCAGTAGCGCTATCTGAGATTTTCGATACTGGAAATGACACCTACAAGTTCGGCGTTGCGGAACACTCGCAAATCTTTCTGGCATTTGGGAGAGTCGAGAAGAGCCTCCACGAATCTGCCGAACCACGCTTCATCTCCTCACACAACCTGATCTGGGGCATCGGGGTAGTTAGCCTTGCACTCCTTGCCGGACGGTTGTTCGTATTTGAACCGATTGCGATGGTGCGACCAGCACGAGGAACGTTCGCAATGTTAGCCTTTACCACCGGTCTAGGAGGCTTTTGCCTATTTGGAGCGCTTCGCGCATGGTCAGCGACCTTCCGGAGAGTTGCGACGTATCTACCGAACAGCAAGGGACCGAAGCGTCCTCTAGGTTGGAACGACATGTTTCCTGTTTGGCTGTCTGCAGGAGCGATCGTGCCGTTCGGTCTGCTCGCGGTGGTCATCTCCGTTCGCTTTGCTGTCTTCGTCGTCGCATCTGCGCTTGTAGCCGTTGGATTCCGAAATATTTTGAAAGCGCCAACCTCCACAGGCCGAAAACTTATGTCGGACCTCCTAGGTTTTCGGAACTTTCTCGAGCGAGCCGAAGGTGACCAAATGACTCAAGAGAACGAGTCGGGGGTTACGCCAAGGGTTCTTCGACGATACAGCGCGTACGGAGTGGCCCTAGACGTAGAGCGCGGGTGGGGAGAAGAGTTCACGGAAGATCTGCTCGAAATGCTTCAGTTCGACAAGGCTGTCGCGACCGGTGGCCCTCCTGTGCCGCGAGATAGTTCTCCTGTGGAAGACCGCTTGAGTACAGATAATTTCTTCGATGACGACTCAATTATTCAGCTGAACCTGGGTTCAAGAAAATAGATCGATGTCTCTGAGCCTATTGGCACCGAAAACGACTGGGGGTCACTTTGGCCCAATGCGCCAATCCCTCCGCGCGCCGTTTGCTAGACTTTCGGTGCCCAATCCTATAGGATTGCGCGGTTTTGCGTCTGTGCCATCGTATGAGAGAATTGTAAGTTCGTCAGGAGATCATAGTCATGCCCAAGGCCGGCCCGAATTCCAGTTCGAAGTCTTTTTCGAAGAATGCCCCGAAGTCGCTGCTCGATTCGCTCGACGCGCTCATCGAACGCCATCATCTGCTGAAACACCCCTTTTATCAGGCATGGACCGAGGGGAAACTCTCGAAGGAATCGCTCCAACTCTACGCCGGCCAGTATTACCAGCACGTGCGGTCGTTTCCGGAAAACCTGAAGCAGCTCTCGACGCGCTCGACCGGCAACCTGCAGACGCTCGTGAAAGAAAACCTCGCCGAGGAAATCGACCCCACGGCGCCGCACCCGCAGCTTTGGCGGGAATTCGCGGCTTCGCTCGGCGTCTCCGACGCGACGCTCGACGCCACCCACGTTCTTCCGGGAATTGCGGCGCTTCTCGATACGTTCGACGAAGTAGCAGCGCAGGGAACGATGGCGCAAGCCGTCGCCATGTTCTACACCTACGAAGCGCAGGTTCCCGAAATTGCCTCACAGAAAATTTCCGGACTTCGCCGCTTCTATGGAATCACCGACTCCCGCTCGCTGGCCTATTTCGCGGTGCACGAGGAAGCGGACGTGCGGCATCGCGCGGCCTGGCGCAATTGGATTGCGGAACAGAAGGACGTGGACGAGGTTGCGGTGCTCTGCGCGGCGGAACGCAGTTTGAAGGCGCTCTGGGGCGCTCTCGATGCGGTTTATCCGCAAGGCTGCGCATCGAAGAACTAAGCGAGCGGCGCATTTCGACTGCGCGCCTTACTTCCCCATCCTGGATTCTACTCGTTCGTACTCGTGTGCTATCAGGAACGGCGTCGGCGCAGCCGGTGCAATTTTTTCTTGCGAGCATCCCGCAGCTTTCCGGTTCGGGCCCGCTTCATGATTTTCACGCCGCCGCTGCCGCCCACGAAAACCTGCTGCGCGTATCCAAGAAACAGCCCGTGCTCTACCACGCCGACCACCTCGTCCAATTGCCGCGCCACTTTGCGCGGATGGGCGATCGGTCCGAACGCGCAATCGAGAATGTAATGTCCGCCGTCGGTAACGTACGGTTTCCCGTCGGTGCCGGGACGCAGTGCCGGATTCGCTCCCAGCGCTTTCAGTTTTCGCTCCGTGGCCTGCCAACCGAACGGGACCACTTCGACCGGGACCGAAAACGTCGAGCCCAGTTGTTTCACGATTTTCGTTTTGTCCGCAATCACCGCCATACGTTTGCTCGCCGACGCAACGATTTTCTCGCGCAGCAGCGCTCCGCCATGGCCTTTGATCAGGAAAAGAGTGCCGCGCTCCACTTCGTCGGCGCCATCAATCGTCAAATCGATTTCGGGATGTTCCGCGAGAGTCGTCAGCCGAATTCCCAGGCTGCGCGCTTGCTCGGCAGTGCGCTCGGACGTGGGGATTCCGATGAATCGCAACTTTTCCTCCGCGACGCGCCGGCCGAGTTCGGCCACCATGAACGCAGCAGTCGAGCCAGTGCCGAGGCCGACGACCATATCGTTTTCCACCAGCTTCGCCGCCGCTACGGCAGCTTCTCGCTTCCAGCGGTTCTGCTCGCCCGCGTCCATCGATCCTCCACTGGTGCTTCGGCTTGTACTTGCCGTCCTTTACTTCCGCTTCTGTTTCCACCGGCACGGCCGCTGCCAATTTCGAAACGCGACGCCATCATAGACGCTCGTTCGCAGGTTGCCAACTGGCGAGCATCATGCCGCGTGCGCCGCGACCTTTGTCGCCAACTTCAAAAGGGCCCGCATGTTCCGCAAGATACTGATCGCCAATCGCGGCGAAATTGCCGTGCGCATCGTGCGCGCCTGTCGCGACATGGGCGTGCGCTCCGTGGCCGTCTACAGCGACGTGGACCGTGCTTCGCTCCACGTCCGGCTCGCCGATGAGGCCTATCCAATTGGCCCCGCTCCCTCGCGCGAAAGCTATCTGGTAATCGACAAAATCATCGGCGCCGCGCGCTACGCCGGATGCGACGCCATACATCCCGGCTACGGCTTCCTCGCCGAAAATGCTGCGCTTCCGCGCGCTTGTAAGGCTGCGGGAATCACGTTTATAGGACCCACCGCCGAAGCGATGGAAAAGCTGGGGTCGAAGACGGCCGCGCGTCATGTCGCCCGCGATACGAACGTGCCGACCGTCCCCGGCACGCTCGACCCAATCGCGACGGTTGACGAGCTGCTGGCAATTGCGCGCAAGACCGGCTTTCCCGTAGTGCTGAAAGCGGTAGCGGGTGGCGGCGGCAAAGGAATGCGCTCGGTCGAGCGCGAATCCGAACTCGCCGGCGCGTGGCGCGACGCTTCCTCCGAAGCTCAAAACGCTTTCGGCGACGGCCGGCTGTATCTCGAAAAGTACCTACTGAAGCCGAGGCACATCGAAATTCAGGTGCTCGCGGATCATCACGGCCACACCGTGTACCTTGGCGAGCGCGAATGCTCCGTCCAGCGCCGTCATCAAAAGGTGATCGAGGAAGCTCCTTCGCCGATCATGACGCCCGGCCTTCGCCGTCAAATGGGCGAAGCCGCTGTGAAACTCGCGCGCGCCGGCGGCTACACGAATGCGGGCACGGTTGAATTTCTCGTGGATGCCGACCGCAATTTTTATTTTCTCGAAATGAATACGCGGCTACAGGTGGAACATCCCGTCACGGAAATGGTCACCTCGCTCGATCTGGTAAAACTGCAAATCCAGATCGCCGCGGGCGAGCCCTTGCCGTTCACGCAGGACGACATCGCGCTGCGCGGCCATGCCGTCGAATGCCGCATCTACGCCGAAGATCCCGACAATAATTTCTTTCCGTCACCGGGAAAGATTCTCGAGCGGCGGGTTCCGAGTGGGCCGGGTATCCGCCTGGATGACGGCGTCTACGCGGGATGGACCGTTCCGAACGATTACGATCCGATGCTGGGAAAGCTGATCGCCTGGGGAAGCGACCGCGCCGAAGCAATTGCCCGGCTGCAACGAGCGCTCGATGAATATTACGCGAGCGGGATCAAGACGAATATTTCGCTGTTCCGCAAAATACTGGCTACGCCTGATTTTCAGAAGGGCGATATCTACACGCGCTGGCTGGACGATTATCTGAGCGAGGCTCCCAAAGCGAGCGCCGCCTCCGCACCCGATGATTCAAAACGCGCGCAATCCGCCGCGCTATTTGCCGCCGCGCTCTGGCACGCCTCTCAAAGTGGCGCGACACAAAACGAAAAGGCCCCTCCAGCGGCGGAACCGTCGCGTTGGAAAGCGGAAGGCCGCCGCGAGCAAATCGAGCGGGAGCCGTCGCGATGAGGGGTCTGACAAGCCCGTGCGATTCGATGCCCGGAGAGATTCAACGATGAAGCTTGAGATCGCGCTCGACGGAAAAGCTTTTCAAGTGGAGCTCGCGCAAATCGGCGAGCGCCTGCGCTGTTCGATTGACGGCGCTCCGCTCGAAGCCGATGCCGTTCAAATCGCGCCCGGCATTTATTCGATCCTTCTCGAAGGAGAATCGTTCGAAGCCCGCGTCGAACCGGATGCCCGAGGTCTCCGGCTCACGGTCGCCGACAAAGAATGGCAAACCGAAGTCCGCGACCCCCGCGGATGGCGCCGGAATCGAAGCGGCGCCGCCGAAGCGGAAGGGCTCCAGCAGGTTCTCGCGCCCATGCCGGGGAAAATCGTGCGCGTGCTCGTTCAAGCGGGGGACGCGGTAGCCGCGAAGCAGGGCCTGTTCGTCGTCGAAGCGATGAAAATGCAGAACGAGATTCGCTCTCCCAAGTCCGGCAAAGTCGAACGAGTCCTCGTCATCGAAGGCCAGACCGTCAACGCGGGTGAGGTTCTCACCGTGATCGCCTGACGCGATCTGCCGCCGGCCCGGCCACGTAGTTCGCCAACCGAATCCGCGCCTGCCGCCATTCCGCGCGATAGATATTAACCTTTAAGCATGCTTCCGCCGGTTCCACGTTCCGACCGAAAGAGCAACCTGCCAAACTAATCCCAGGGCAAGACCGGGTTTCGCGATCGGTGAAAATAAGGGAGTAGAAAATGCATCTGCAATCGAACCTCGCATGGGCGGCCGTCTTCACGCTGCAAGGAATCCTGATCGTATTGTGGGCGATGGCATGCGGAATCCTAGCGCTGAGAGCGGAGCGGGAAGGGCTTGGATTCTGGAAGACTTTCCTGATCTCGTTTTTCATGACGCCGATCGCCGGGTTCGTCACGATTTCGATGTCCCGTTCCGCGCAACCCGATCGAGCAGTGGCCAAGAGCCCGATCCGCAATTCAGCAGCCGCCTCGGCGCGTCTGTCCTCGTAGTCAGGTGAAGCAGTCAAGCGAAGTACACAAGTAAAGTAGGCAAGCAAAACCCGCAACCGCCAGCGCTTCGCCCTCTACGCTCACTCCGATAAATTTTGTAATGTCGATTTACTTCGCGGCGGGAAGTTTTCCGGCGGATTCGATGATCTGGCGGGCGAGATAGTTTGCGACGTGCGATTCGTCTCGCGCTACGAACATATAGGCGGAGCGAAGTAGCTGTTCCTTGCGGTTGCGCAACGTGTCGCGGATGGTCTGTTGCACCTGGGGATCGGCCAGGTCGCGCTGGCCCGCCGGCTCCTTGGCGATCAATTTCAGGATTCGGTAGCCCTGATTATTTACGCCGATCGGCTGAGTGACTTCTCCCGGCTTCATCGCGAGAACGGTTTTCTTGAGAAGCGGGTCGGATTTATTGAGCGCCGATTCGGGGATGAACCCGAGATCCCCGCCCGTGCTGGCGGTTGAATCTTCCGAATAGTCCATCGCCAATTGGCCGAAGTCCGCTCCGGAATTCAATTTCTGCTCGAGGACGGCGACCTTGCGCTTGGCCTCGGCTTCCGTCGTCGCTTTGTCGTTCTTGCGATTGTGAACCGAAGGGTCCGGATGCGGCGTGACGACGATCTGCGCGATGTGGAATTGCGGCTCCGCGACGTTGAACTGCGCGCGATTCTTCTGATAGAAGTCCGAAACGTCCTGATCCGTGATGGAAATCTTCGCCACGACTTCGCGATTCAGGAGCTTCTGCACCGAAAGCTGGCGGCGAATGTCGCTCTTGAGATCGTCCACGGTGAGGCCCGTGTCTTTCAGCTTCTTTTGAAATTCTTCTTCGGTGTAAGGGCTCTTCGACTCCGTGAATTTGTCTTCCACTTCCGCATCGCTCGCCACCAGATTCATTTTGTTGGCGCGCTCGATCAGGATTTCATTGTTGATCAGCTCGTCGAGAATGCTGAGTTTCAGCGAGAGCGATTCTTCCTGCGAGGGCGCCGGCGCGTCCGCATTCACCCGCGTTCGATAATATTTTTCCACTACGGTGCGGGAGATCTCTTTCCCGTTCACGGTCGCCCAGACGTCCGGTCCCGGCGCGGATTCTTTCTTGCATCCGGCCGCGAATCCACACACCAACACGGCTGCGAGGATCAGATTTCGCCGGGCGGAACGGAGCGTTGGCGGAGGCGCGACGGTGTTCAAGCGGCTTTCTTCACCTTGCCCGCGCGAATGCATGCGGTGCAAACACGCATGTGTTTGTGCGTACCCTTGATCACGGTCTTCACGCGGCGGAGATTCGGATTCCAGCGGCGGCGACGAACATTATGAGCGTGGCTTATCGTATTGCCAAAGCTCGGCTTCTTACCACAAAGTTCACATGCGAGTGCCATGTACGGTTGCTCCAGATGGAAATTCGCTTAGATAGCGTGACTTTTGATGCTACCAGAGAATCCGCCAAGCGGGAAGCGATTTGCAGCGCGTTTCCCGGCAATTCCCTCGCAACCGAAAGAATCGCCGATGCTTAGCCGCGGAGAGCCCGCGCCAGCATTGCATTTGCGGAGTGGTTGTTCACGACTGGGCGACTGCTACCTTGGGCGTCGACGCGTCGTGAAGCGTTTCGGGAACCGCCAGCCAGAGCAGCACAAATGCTGCTGCGGCGATGGCAGCAAGTCCGAGAAAAGACGCCCGGAAATCAATATGCTGGATGAGCAGGCCCCCAATGGTGGTGCTCAGTGCCGCTCCGATACCGACCATTGTCGCGAGCGCACCAGCGGCCAGGTTAAACCGGCCCGTTCCCTCTGTCCGGTCCTTGATTACCAGGATCGAAACGATTCCGAAAATCGCGTTGGCCACTCCATCGAGCGTCTGAATCGCAATCAAAGCCCCTGTCACGTGCGTCAATGTATAGAGAATCCCGCGAATCGGGAGAACGCCGAATCCAAACAGCAGAAGCGGCTTTCGTCCCTTCCTTCCCGCCAAGCCACCAGGTCTGGCATTTCTCGAATGGCGGCAAATGCACTAGAATAAAGTTGCTCCATGTGGGCGTGTAGCTCAGCTGGGAGAGCACCTGCTTTGCAAGCAGGGGGTCACCGGTTCGATCCCGGTCACGTCCACCAACTTTTTCTCTGATTGCAAAACACTTACCGAGTTCATCTCTTCCAACCCCTCGTTTTTCGTGCACTGGAGTGAACCCCTAAAGTGAGACAGCTTCATGATGGGGTCTCAGACACTCAGTCCATGTTTTTCTTGTCGTCCGGTGGGCGAACTCTCTAGCTAGCGTTTGCTCCATCTCTCGAGCTTCAGAATTCTCCTTGTGAACAGCCCGGCAACAAAACCAGGGAATCCGACTTCCTTCAATTTGCCTTTCACATGCGTCTGCATTTGTTTGACCGTGATGTCAGGCGCAGTGAATCGTCCGCCTTCATAACGGTGCGAGCAGTACGTGGCGCTCTTCGATCCGTCGGCATTTCTCCCTCCCCCGGCCCTATCACGGGCTAAGGGCATGCCACACGATTGACAATGTTTGAAGGATTTGCGGAGCGTCACGGTAAGCAGGTAGGCACCTCGATCTCTTGGCCACATGGCTCTCGCCGCGATGGGGGACTCAGATTGATTCTCAATGTCCAAATCTACCGGCTATCCAGCCGAGGATAAGCCCCCCGAGGGCACCTGTTCCCAGGATTGGAGCGGCAGCCTTTGTAATGATGGCGTCGGGAAGACTCAGCAAAATACCCGATGAACAGTCCGACGGCCCAGCCGGGCCAAGGCAGACGGATATTTAGAATTACGAATCCGATGGCGAACCGAGCGATGAACGCCGCGAGCATGGCTGCCCGCTTGTCGGGGAAACTCATGGGGATCATGAGCGCAACATCAATGCCGCCGAAGATCAAACCACAAAGTACGCCCAACGAGATTCTCGACATCGTACATGTCCTTCCGTTATGGTTGCAACACTCTACCACATGTGTTTATCTTTGCAACCAAGCATATGGATTCAACTCGCACTTCTTTATTTGGCATCTTCGCTGTGGCAGGGCGCAAAATGACGGCAGCTCAAGTTATCGCGCTTGCAGGGACGCTCGGTATTTCGGCAACGAACGTGAAGAGTCACCTCACGCGGATGGTCGCAGACGGAACGCTCCGGCGATCAGGTCCGGCGCGCCGAGCGCGCTATTGGCCATCGCCAAACCAAACAAGCATGGTTGCGGACATAGTTGCACGCCTGCAGGGGACTCCGTCAGAACGCTGGAACCGCACATGGCTTATTTTGATTCTGCCGATGCCGTCAAATCGTGGACGCAGGGAACAACTCACAGCGTCGCTATGGTTCGATGGCTTCCGACCTTGGGCGTCAAACACCTTCGTTAGGCCTGCATGGCCTGAGCGTTGGGCGCTGAACCGGGCACGACGACATCTCGCGAACACCGGCGGAATATGTGCGCGTGGCACGCTCGTTGGTGCGAGTGGCGTGCCCGACGTCAGCGCCATCTATGGTTTGGATTCGCTGGATCGCGAAGCACGTCGACTCGCGCGCTGGATTAGCCATAGGCGTATCCCAAAAGGCTCGGGAGACGATGCATTCGCGGAACGATTAAAAGTTGGCGGGCTCGTTGCGCGCTTGGTCGGACACGATCCACGGCTGCCTCCGGTTCTCTGGGACGGACGATACCGGATGCAGGAACTGGTGCGTGCGTTTCGCCGATTCGAGGTGCGCATTGCCCCACTGGCGCAGCGCTTTCTGGATGATGTACTGGAGCGCCGCGGCTAATGCGGTCTGTGACTTCCTTCAGAACTCGATGCGTGCCTGAAACGCGATCATGCGTGGAGTGCTGTCGCCGCCGAGACCGACGCCCAGAAGTCCGGTTGGGGGAGAAGTGGTGTAAGTCAGAGCGCCGAAACCAGTTTGAGTCGAAGGCTTCCCCGGAATACCCGCGAGGACCATGCTGGGCAGACCAAAATTGGCGTGGTTGAAGACGTTGAAAAACTGTACGTCAAACCGCAGTCTTACATGCTCAGCAAGGGGAAACGATTTCGTAATGTAGAAGTCGCTCCACGCAAAATCGGGGCCGCGCAGGGCGTTGCGTCCGAGATTCCCAAACTGGCAATTCTTTGGGCTATCGCCTCCAAAGCATGCCCCCGTGCTCGGGTCCACTGTTGAGACAAATGCTTCGGGATTGAGCCACTGAACCGTGCCGGGCTGTGTGACCCCTGGAATCGGATTGCGTTCATACAGAGGGACGCCGAGAACAGCGCTTGCGAACTGTGGCCCACTGCCGTTCACAATCCCGTTTCCATTCGCTGAATATGGCGTGCTGAGAACGGAAAAAGGAATCCCGCTGTGCCAAAACACGGTGCCCGATACTTGCCAACCGTTCAACGCCTGACCCAGAAGTCGGTTTTGCACTTTAATCGGTAATTGATAAACATATTGAGCGTTGAGATTGTTACGGATGTCGTAGTCACAGGGACCGTAGTCTCGCGCTAAATCTCCCGGAAGCGGGGACAGAATTCCTCCCGCGGAAAACTGCAGGAATCCGCCGTTGGAGACGGTGTCCATGCAGCGGCTCCAGGTGTAGTTGATCTGTCCGGATAGTCCGTGACCCATGCGTTTCGTTGCTGACATTTGCAGTCCGTTGTAATGGCTGCTCGCGCCGGTGGCAAACTGCGTGACGGCGCCAAAGCGCGGATCGGTTGCTTGTTCGTAAAGGGGACGGCGCAAACAGCGCCTGACAAAACCATTTGAAACCGTTCACCTGCGTGAGGTATGGTTCCGTTCTAGCGCGCGCGTTGCCGACATACTGCGCGTGAACGCTTCCGGTTGACCCCGAATTGATGCTCCAAGCCGAAACCCGGCTCCCCATGAAATAGGGCGCATGAAGTTTTCCATCGGGCACTGCGGTGATAGCAACGGGAGAAAGACGTGGATAATCAGATTGCGAGCGCGGACGCGCAGGAAAGCTGGCCCTACCAAAACCTGAATGAACGACTGATTGGCGGCAACGGTTGCGTCAATCGCGCTATCGGGACGCCTGGCGCGATGGTTGTGCCGCGGACGGTCTACCAGCAGTCCGCCTGAAAGGTCTGGCGCGTCGAGCGGTCAGCGCCAACGACATCGGCGATGCTGCCCGCAAATGTCGCTCGAAGATTCCGAAGCCAGCGCGCGGCACGGAGCTTCAGGGTTCAAATTGCCATGCGATCGCCGTCCTCGGTTGAAGGATCGCCAGAGGGGTCGAGGAAAACGCGTTGCCGAACCGGTTGAATCGCGGCATCGACGAGCTGATTCACATCATGCGAGATGGTATTGAAGGAGCCGCGGAGGCGATCGATTTGCCCGTGCGGATTGAACGGGTTGGAGTTGAGGCGTGTCTCGAAGGCCGAAGGTCCACGTCAGGTTCTTCGTGACTCTCCATGTTCCTGTGCGTACAGGTCAAGATTCAGGAAGTTGAAAGGCTCGTTCGGCGACGTGGGGAACGTCTTTGTAGCCATGAACACAACTCCATAAATGTATTGCAGCAGAGTAGTGTATGTGACGGTGGGAACAGTTCCCTCTCCGAAGTCGTAGTCGTTCAGCCGGAGAACTCGGATGTTCGTGCCAAAGCACCAGTTTTCATGCGCCCCACGGCTGCCAGGCAAGATCATTAATAAAAAATCGCGACGCGCGCCTCCCTCTTGAACCCAGTGTTGTCCAATCCACCAAGCATCGTGAAGGGGGCGTTGGCACCGCTACCTTGCAGCACAATCGGCAACGCGGAAAGTGTATTCTGAAAGTCGAATCGGCCCGAAGAGGCTGCCATACCACGATGCCGGATTGAAAATAATTCACAAGGTTGTGGGAAAGGACGCGCGTATATCCCGCCGCGA
>CAVQFW010000014.1:0-173013 GCA_963711875.1 uncultured Acidobacteriota bacterium | reverse complement strand
GCGCCTCGCGCCGGAGCCCAAGACGGCTCGGTTCGGCAACCGTTGCGCGCGCCACTCCGTCGAGCGGGGTCGAAGAGCCGGTTCGCGGCTTTCCGTTCTACCTTCTAAGCAAAAGCTTCGAAGAAATACAGAAGGAAGTGGCCGTGAGCTATCCGAAGCCAGACATGGATGCATTCATCGATACGATGACGGGCGCCTCCAAGGAACTTCGCGCATGGATGAAGAAGCACCACTGGGTGCAACTTTCGGGCGAAGACTTCGTCAAGAAACTCGATGTGGACGACGTGATGAACGTCCCGGAAGTTTTCTACGCCTACATCGAACGGATGGGCGGCGCCCAAACGACGACGTTTCCGAATCCGAAGTACAAGCCGAGCGAGCTGAAAAAAGATCCCGACAAATACTACCGGCTGAAAGCGGAGTACCGCGAAGAAGTGAAACAGTTTCTGATCAAGAACCCGAAAAGCACCGATGGAATGGACCTGAACCTCGAAGACATTCATCCGTTCAATCGGTGGACGCAGATCCAGGCGAAGAGCGAGCCGGATATTCACCGGCGCATGCAGGAACTTGCGCAGTCGAAGTATCTAGTGGCTCACGCGCAGACGGATGTGGAAGGCCAGGGGTTTATGCGCCGCGTGCCGCCGGAAACGTACTGGATCAGCACGCTTGAAGTTGCGGCTTCCGTAGGCGACACGCACTTGCGCTGGGATACGCCGGTTTCGGTGCGACCGGGTCAGCAGACGTACATCACGCTGTCGAACATCAACGCCATCCAACCTTCTCACACGACTCCGACCGTGCAGTAAGCGGATTTCCGCCCCATGTCTTCTGCGCCCGCCGCCGGTGAACTCGCACAGCTCATCGGCGGACTTGGCAGTGAGAACAATTCCATTCGCGAGAGCGCTGGCGCGGAATTATTTCGTCGCGGCCGCGAGATGGCGCGGGCGGCGACGGAGAAATGGCTTGGCGATGTGGACTTCGCCCGGAGCTGCGTCCCAGACGCTTCCGGGCTTCCTGAAACTACCGTTGGAATTGCCGTCACGCCGGAAACCTTCGATCGAATTCGCGCTGCCAACGGATTCCCGCGACTTTCTGATGTGCCTCCCGACCAGGACGCGAAAGAGTTCGAGCTGCATCCGTCTCAAGGCGTCCGCCTCGACATCCTGACGACGCGAGACCCGACGGCGGCCGGCGCGATCGCCAGGTATATTGCGAAGTTCGGCGAAGGAATCCAGCAGGTGGAATTCCTCGTCCGCGACGTGGATCGTGCCAGCGAAGTTTTGCGTTCGCGCTTAGGAGTGCAGCCGATTTATCCGGCGACGCGTCCTGGTGCGCGGATGGAACTCGCGTGAATTTCTTCCTGGCCGCATCGGCGAACGGAACGAAGTTTCTCGATCCAACTGGAACCCCGCGCTGCAAATCCCCGCTGAAATATCTCGACGACTCGAACACTTCCGAAGGCTCGCGCGCGATTCGCGCCGTTGTCAGCGAGCCGCGAAACGGGTAGAGTATGGGGCTAGCTGGCCCGCAATCTCTCCGAGGAGAAACTTCATGCCCTTCGTAAACGAAATTGAAGAATCGCAAGCGGACTCGCATCTGCGTGAAATCTACCGGCACATCGAGCAGAATTTTGGATTTCTTCCGCACTATTTCATGGCGCTCGGCGCCATGCCCGATGCCATTGAGGGGCAACTGCATTTGGGCGGCGCCGTGATGGGCGAAGGCGCTCTTTCCACGATCATGAAAGAACAAATTGGAGTGGTGGTAAGCGGCATCAATGGTTCCGGATACTGCATGTTCATTCATATGGAGTTGCTGCAGCGCTTCGGCGTGGAAAAATCACTGGCGCGAAAACTGACTGTTGATTTCGAAAATGCGCCCGTGGAGTCGAAAGTGAAGGCGCTGCTGCGGTTTGCCGAGAAACTGACGCGCAAGCCCTACGATATCGAGGACGAAGACGTTGAGGCAATGAAGAAAGCCGGGTGGGATGATTCGGCGGTGCGCGAAACGGTCTTGACCGTGGCGTATTTCAATTACGTGAACCGCGTTTCGCTGGGCCTGGGACTCGTTGCCGACTTCTGATTCGCCCGCCCGCACCTATTCCCCGCTCTGCTCGATCAGTTTGGCGACGAGCGCCGTCCATCCGGTCTGATGGCTCGCGCCCAATCCCGCGCCGGTCTCGCCGTGGAAATACTCGTAGAAGAGAATCAGATCGCGCCAGTAGGGATCCTTCTGGAAACAGTGATTCGTCGCCATACACGGGACGGCGGCCGTCGCGGCCGCAGAAAAATGTGCGACAGGCGGCGCGAAATTTCGCTCGCCGCGTCCCAGAGCGTTTTCTGCTGCCCGGAGCCGGTGGGACATTCCACCTTGAATTCGTCGCCGTAGTAATAGTGAACGCGCTGCATGCGATTCAATGAGCAGGAAATTCATGCGGAAACCAGACCGGCCCGCGCCAATTCGAATTGCCGCCGAAAAGATCGGTGGTGGATTCGGCCGGCTCGTAATCCACGCCGTGAGACTGGCCGTCCTCTGGAGCACGAACGGATGCTCGTCATGGAATTTCGAGAGCGCGCGAATGCCGTAGGGCGACAAGAAATTCGTTTTCGTCGAGCACGATAGCGATAAATCCGCTCGAGCTTTTGCCGGTTGGCGATGGTGAGCAGCAACCGCGGCGCCATGGGCTGTGCGCCGGCTCATGTCCACGTGCTCGGCCGACGTCCGGATGATGATTCGAGGAACCAGTCCATGCGGCGCGTGAACGCCGGGAATCGCTCCAGATCCTTCGGGCTCGAACGTCTCCGACGGCGAAAAGCGGAATCAGGCCGACCATCGAGCGCACCTTCATCGGGATCCGTTTGCTTCCGCCGAGATGGAGCACGTCGTAGTAGAAACCGTCCTTCTCGTCCCACAGTCCGATTCCCTCGCCGCCCATGTCGTTCATGGCCTGCGAGATGTAAACGAAATGCTCGAAGAATTTGCTGGCGACGTCTTCGTAAGCGGGATCGTCGTGCGCCAGCTCCATGGCCATGGAGAGCATGTCCAGGCAGAACATGGCCATCCAGCTGGTGCCATCGGATTGCTCGATGTAATTGCCCGGGCCGAGCGGCGTTGAGCGGTCGAACACGCCGATATTGTCGAGGCCGAGAAAGCCGCCTTCGAACACGTTCTTGCCTTCCGGATCCTTGCGGTTCACCCACCAGGTGAAATTCAGCAAGCAGCTTGTGAAAGACGCGCTCGAGAAATTCGCGATCTGGCTTCCCGTGACGCGGCCAGCGATTTTGTAGACGCGCCAGGCGGCCCAGGCGTGCACCGGCGGATTCACGTCCGAGAAATTCCATTCGTAGGCCGGCAGTTGCCCGTTCGGCTGCATGTACCATTCGCGCAGGAAACAGAATGAGCTGGTCCTTCGCGAAATCGCGGATCAATCAGCGCCATCGCCACGCAATGAAAGGCGAGATCCCACGCCGCGTACCACGGGTATTCCCATTTGTCCGGCATGGAAATGACGTCGGAATTGTGCAGGTAGATCCACTCGTGGTTGCGGCCCTGACAGCGGCGAGGATCCGGCGTGGGCTGCGTGGGATCGCCGCGCAGCCAGCGGCTGACGTCGTAGTGATAACTCTGCTTGCCCCAGAGCAGTCCGGCGAAAGCCTGGCGCTGCACGCAGCGCGCGTCCTCGCTCAGAGCCTTTCGGATCTGTTGCGCGCTAGAACTCGTCCGCTTCTTCAGGCGCTGATCGAAAGTCAGCTCGAACGGCGGCGCCGAAATATTTCTTCGCGCGGGCGGCGGCTTTCCGCGGGATTCGGTCCATCAGACGCAGGCGAATGGTCCAGCTCTTCCCTGGAGCGATTTCCGCGGTGTAGTGCGCGGCGGCTTTCGTCCCTGTCATCGCGGGATTCACCGCGCCGCGTCTCGCCGCCGATCACATAGCGATGAAAGGCGTCCTTCACGTAACGGCGTGCGCTCTTCTGCTGGAAGAGCCGCTCCATATTCGTTTCGTTTTCGGTGAAGAGCAGCTCGGGCGTGCCTTCCATCAGCAGCCAGCGCTTGCCGTAGTGATACTCATTCAATTCAGCAAGCTCGCGTTCCTGCGGGGCCTCTAGATCTGAGCGCCTTGCGGCGGATCGTAATTCTCGCCCCAGGCCCAGCGATTGCGAAACCACAGCGTCGGCAGAATGTGCAGCCGCGCGGGCTCAGGGCCGCGATTCCAGGCCGTGATGCGAATCAGGATATCTTCGGGAGTGGCCTTCGCGTATTCCACGAACACGTCGAAGTAGCGATTCTCGTGAAAATGCCGGTGTCCATCAGTTCGTATTCGGGTCCTGGCGCGTGCGCTTGCCGTTTTCGGCGACAAGCTGATCGTAGGGAAATGCCGCCTGCGGATACTTGTAGAGAAATTTCAGATAGGAACTGGTCGGGGTGGCGTCGAGATAGTAGTAATACTCCTTTACGTCCTCGCCGTGATTCCCTTCCGGATTCGTGAGGCCGAAAAGCCGCTCCTTCAGGATGGGATCTTTTTCGTTCCAGAGCGCGAGCGCGAAACAGATGTGCTGGTGGCGGTCGCAGAATCCGCCGATGCCGTCTTCGCCCCAGCGATAGGCGCGCGAACGCGCGTGATCGTGCGGGAAATAATTCCAGGCGTCGCCGTTGGCGCTGTAGTCTTCGCGGACGGTTCCCCATTGCCGCTCGGAAAGATAAGGCCCCCACCGCTTCCAGTGGACCTCGCGCTCGTCGCTGGCTTGTAGCCGCTGTTCTTCAGTCGTCATCCCGTTTCCTGATCTGGCGGGCAGCACTGTATCGGTTGAGCGGCCGGATTGGCGAGAAGCCCGCGCGAACCAGATTCCAGCGCTTGGCCGAAGGTGACCGACGTGTACTCTCGGCGCCGCGTGTTCGAGAGCGAGATGGATTTGCTCGAGGAACAGATGTGCAGGGCGGAGTCGGTTCGAATCGAAATGCCCGCTGACTTCGACTCCGGAACGCGGCGTCTCCACCGTTCGCTGCGCCCCATCAACAATCCCCGCCGATCTCCGCCCGAATTGCGCTGCTTCTGCTCGCCTCGCGGCGACCGCCGTGGTCGCGCCGATGTTTTTTCTCGGCAACGCCTCCGGACACGATTTTCATTTCATCTTGCGTCGTGGATGGACGTGGCCGGCCAATGGCGCGAAGGAATCGTCTATCCGCGATGGGCGGAATGGGCCAACTGGGGATTCGGCGAACCGCGATTCATATTTTATCCGCCGGCATCGTGGATTCGGGCGCGGCGCTCGGATCCGTGCTGCCGTGGAGGATGGTGCCGGGAGCATTCATCTGGCTCGCTCTGGTGCTTTCCGGAATGTCGATGTGGAGGCTGGCGCGCGAATGGCTGCCGGGCAGCAGGCCGTCGCTGCGGTGCTTATTTTCGCGGTGAATCCGTATCATCTGGTGATCGTCTACTACCGCAGCGATTTTGCGGAGCTGCTTGCGACGGCGCTGTTTCCACTGCTGATCTGGGATGCTGCGCGTGGTTCGAGACGGATCGGCAGGTCGGCAGCATGCCCGCGCTGGCGATCGTGTTTGCCGGCATCTGGCTTTCGAACGCGCCCGCTGCGGTAATCGCCACGTACTCGCTCGCGTTGCTGCTGGCCGTGGGATGTATTGTGCGCCGAAGCATGCGCCGCTGGTCCCCGGCGCGGCGGCGATGGCATGCGGTCTTGGGCTTGCCGCCTTCTACATTTTTCCCGCTGCTTACGAGCAGCGGTGGGTGCAGATCGAAGAAGTGCTGGCCGGAAACCTGCGCACGGAGCTGAATTTTCTCTTCACGCATGCGAACGATCCCGAATTTGTACTTTTCAACTGGAAAGTTTCGAGCGTGGCGCTCGGCATGATGATCATGGCCGGAATCGCCGCTGTTTTCGGCGCGCGACGACGCGCGAGAATCCCGAGCTGTGGTGGATGCTCCTCGCGCTCGGAGCCGCCTCTGCGCTCCTGATGTTCCCGCTCAGCGTTTTGCTCTGGCGCTATCTGCCGGAGCTGCAATTCGTGCAATTTCCATGGCGGTGGCTTGTGCCGCTGGACGTGGTCCGTATGCATTTTTCCTCGCCGCGGCCATCGGCCGGTGGCGCGGCGCTGGATTGGGTGCGCGGCCCTGGCTGTCGTGATCGCTGGCGCCGCCACCGCGATCGTGCGCGACGCCTGGTGGGACAGCGAGGACATCCCGGTTCTGTCCGACGCAATCGCTCCGGCCACGGCTACGAAGGAACCGACGAATACGCGCCTCTCGGCTGCGACCGCTACAGTTTGCCCGGTGCGATACTCGATCCGGACTCGCCCGAGATTTTCACTCGGCAGCCGCCCACGCCTCCGGTCGAGCGGTTCGATCCTGCGTCGGACACCGTCGTTTCGCTTGGTGACGGTGACGCGCAAATTTCCATCGGCCGGTGGAATGCCGAAGCTAAAGACTTTCGCGTTGAATCCGCTGCGCCCGTGACGCTTGCGTTGCGCCTTGTGAATTATCCAGCGTGGCGGACTCGGGTGGACGGAGCAATCGCGGAGGCAACGTCGCAGCCGGAGACGGCGCGAATGCTGTTGCAGGTACCGGCTGGGCGTCACGATGTAGACATCCGCTTTCGGCGGACGCCCGACCGAACCGCCGGAGCGCGATCTCCGGCTCGGCCGCGCTCCTGTTACTCGGCTCGACGATTCTCGCGAGCCGTCTGCGCAGACTGGCGCCCTGACACAGGGTAGGTGCCGCCGCCGGAAGCCAAGGCCTTGCCGCCAGGATTATCGGACCGCTTGCCATGCTTCCCTCCCGGCGAATGCGACGTCAAACACCGGTTAAGCTGGCGCACGGGTGTAAGCGTACACGCGACGAAAGCCGCACCCTTGGAGCCAAGTTGCGCGTCCCGTACAATACAGGCTCCGACGTTTGGAGCCGAAGACCCTGATGCACGTGTCTTTGCAAATTGATCGACTTGTCACCGAATCCGGCGGCGCAGTGAGTGACGCCATGAGTGGCGCGGTAAAAGAAGCGACGAAACGCCGCGCTACCGCCGTAGCGCGCGCGCTGCGCGCTATTCGTCGTGGTGTGCGTTGCCGCAGCCATTGCGGGCTGCGGCCGAAAACAAGCTTCCGGCGACGAACAGCTGCCCGCCATTGCGGTAAAGACGGCCGTCATCGCGCCGGTGCCGATTTCGGATTCGTCGGAGTATCTGGGCACGCTCAAGTCCCGCCATTCGACGGTGCTGAACCCTCAGGTCGAGGGGCAGATTACGAGTATTTTTGTGAAGTCCGGCGACCGCGTGAAAGCCGGAACGGCGCTCATGCAGATCGATCCCCTGAAGCAGCAAGCGACCCTCGGCAGCCAGGAAGCCGCCCGCGCCGCGCAGGAAGCTAATGTTCGCTTCGCGCAGATTCAGTGGGAACGCTCGGATAAATTATTCGAAGCCGGCGTGATCAGCAAACAGGAGCACGATCAGGCCCGGACGAATCTCGAGACGGCGCAGCATCAATTGAAGTCCCTCGACTCGCAGGTGCAGGAGCAACAAGCCGAACTGCACTACTATCGCGTGAACGCTCCCACTGACGGTATCGTCGGCGACATTCCCGTGCGGGTGGGAGATCGCGTTACGAATACGACGACGCTTACGACGGTGGATCAGCCGGGGCCGCTCGAGGTTTATGTGAATGTTCCCGTCGAGCGCTCGAAAGATCTAAAGATGGGCCAGAAGATTGAACTCCTGGATACGCAGGGCAACGTGGCAGGCGAGACCCAGATTGATTTCATCTCTGCGGAAGTGGACAACGGCACGCAATCCGTACTCGCGAAAGCGACCGTGAAAAATACAGCGGACACGCTGCGCACTTCGCAGTTCGCGCGCGCCCGCTTGATCTGGAGCGTGCATGACGGGCCGGTGATTCCGGTGCTGGCGGTCCAACGCATCAACGGACAATATTTCGCCTTCGTCGTCGAAGGTTCCGGAAAATCGCAGGTGGCCCGCCAGAAAGTGCTCCGGCTCGGCGACATGGTCGGAAACAACTACGCGGTGCTGGACGGGCTGAAATCCGGCGACCGCGTAGTGGTCGAAGGCGCGCAGAATCTGGTGGACGGCGCTCCCGTCACCGAAGCCTCGCCTGCTCCCAACGGAAAGTCTCCATCTTGATCTCCATCAATGATTTGCTCGCCCGCGCTCCGGAAAGGCAGACGTAGGGAATGTTTGTCGATTTTTTCATCCGGCGGCCCATTTTCGCTACCGTCTGCGCGCTCCTGATTATTTTGGCGGGCGCTGTGACGATTCCCACTCTCCCGGTCGCGCAATTTCCCGACCTCGCGCCGCCCCAGGTAAACGTTGCCGCTTTCTACAACGGCGCGAACGCTCGAACCGTAGAAACATCCGTCACCACGCCCCTCGAGCAGCAGATCAACGGCGTCGAAGGCATGAAGTACATGACGTCCTCGAGTGGCAATGACGGCTCGAGCGGCATCACCGTCACGTTTGACATCACGCGCAACATTGACCTCGCCGCTGTGGACGTTCAGAACCGGGTGAATCAGGCCCTCGGCCGCCTCCCCAATGAAGTGAAGACTACCGGCATCAGCATCGTGAAGACTTCGAGCAATTTCGTCTTCGGTGCGGGCGTGTATGCCGAACACGGCGAGTACGACAGCCTTTTTCTCAGCAACTATATTGACCTCTACGTCCGCGACGCGCTCAAACGCGTCCCGGGCGTTGCCGACGTCCAGGATTTCGGCGAACGAAAATACTCGATGCGCTTGTGGCTCGATCCGCTCCGCATGGCGGCGCGCGGACTCACGGCCACCGATATCCTCAGCGCCCTCAACGAACAGAACGTCCAGGTGGCGGCCGGTCAGGTGGGCCTGCCGCCCGCGAAATCGGGGCAGAGCTACCAGATTAGCGTTCGCGCGGTGGGCCGCCTCGTCGAGCCGGCGGAATTCGAAAATATCATTTTGAAGACGGGCGCGGACGGCAACCTGGTCCGCTTGCGTGACGTGGGCCGCGCCGAGCTGGGAGCCGAAGACTACAGCAGCGATCTTCGCTTCGACGGCCACGATGCAGTCGGCTTCGGCATCACGCAATTGCCGAGCGCAAATGCTCTGGCGGTCGATAAGGCCGCGAAGGCCGAACTCGAGCGCCTTTCGAAGCGGTTTCCTCCCGGCATCAAGTACGCCGTCGCATTCGACACGACGACCGTAGTCGGCGAATCCATCAAGGACGTGCTGTACACGCTGCTCGAAGCCATCGTTCTCGTAGTCCTCGTAATTTTCGTCTTTCTGCAGGACTGGCGCAGCACGTTCATTCCCGCGATTACGATTCCGGTTTCCCTGATCGGGACATTTGCGTTCGTGAAGATTCTCGGCTTTTCGATCAACACTCTCACGCTCTTCGGTCTCACGCTTGCCACCGGCCTCGTCGTCGACGACGCCATCGTGGTGATCGAAAACGTGCAGCGCCACATTACCGAAGGAATTTCCGAGCCGCACAATGCCGCGTCGATCGCGATGAAGGAAGTAGCCGGCGCCGTCGTCGCCACTTCGCTCGTGCTCGTCGCGGTTTTCGTTCCGGTAGCGTTCTTTCCCGGCACCACCGGCATCCTGTTTCGGCAGTTCGCGCTCACGATCGCGTTTTCTGTGTCGATTTCCGCGTTCAACGCGCTCACCCTCACCCCGGCGCTTTCCGCCATTTTTCTTGGCCACGGCCACATGGTGAAGAGCCGGATTTTCGGCGCGTTCAACAAGGGAATGGCGGCATTTGGCCGCGGCTATCAGAATGTTCTGCGCTTCATTCTGCGCTTCGAATATGTCGCGGTTGTCCTGTTTTTCTGTGGCCTCGGCCTCACCTACTGGGTCTATCAGCACGTCCCCAAGGGATTTATCCCCCAGGAAGACGGCGGCTACTTCATCATCGCGGTGCAATCGCCGCAAGGTGCGTCGCTCGAGTACACCAGTACGATTTGTTCAGAAGTCGAAGGGATTCTCGCCAAAGTCCCGGAGATGGACAGCGTGTTTTCCGTGGTGGGATTCAGCTTTGGCGGCAGCGCCTCGAACCGCGCGCTCATTTTTGCCGGCTTAAAAGACTTCGACAAGCGCAAAGGCGAGGAACATTCCGGCGACGCTGTCCTGAACCGGCTCCGCGGTCCGCTCTCCGCCATTTCCGGCGCGCACGTAGTTCCCTTCGCTCCGCCCGCCGTGAATGGCCTCGGACAATTCGGTGGCTTCCAGTTCGTTCTCGAGGACCGTACCGGCGCTTCCATGCAAGCTCTCTGCCGACGTAACGCAGAAAATGGTGCAGGAAGGAAACAAAGCCCGAGCCTCGCCGGCCTGTTTACCAGCTTCAGCGCCAATGATCCACAGTACGTTCTTACGCTGAATCGCGAGCGCGCGAAGGCGCTAGGCGTTCCGCTCGGCCAGATCACAGACGCGTTGCAGGTTTACATGGGCTCGGTATACGTCAACGACTTCGATTTCAACAATCGCGCCTATCGCGTATACGTTCAGGCCGACAAGCAATTCCGCGCCGAGGCGCGTGACATCAAGCAGTACTACGTCCGTTCCGACAAGGGGATGATGGTGCCGCTCGAAAATCTCGTCACGCTCGAGTCGCAGGCCTCGCCCCAGGTCATCAGCCACTACAATCTCTTCCGCTACGCCGAAATTGACGGCTCCGCGGCTCCCGGCAAGAGCTCAGGAGACGCGATCGCGGCAATGGACACTCTCGCGAAGAAAGTCCTTCCGCCCGGCTTCGCCCATGAATGGACGGGCCTCTCGCTCGAAGAGCTTCAGTCCGGGAGCCAGGCTACGGTACTTTTTGGCCTCGGCATTCTTGTCGTGTATCTCACGCTCGCAGCGCAATACGAAAGCTTCTCGCTTCCGTTTATTGTGCTGCTGGCGGTTCCGATGGCCCTTCTCGGCGCGATCGGCGCCCAAGCGCTACGCGGACAGGATAACGACGTCTATTGCCAGATCGGGCTCGTGATGCTCATCGGCCTCTCGAGCAAGAATGCGATTTTGATCGTTGAGTTCGCCGAACAGCTTCGCGAAAAAGGTTTCAGCATCCTCGAAGCTGCGGTGGAAGCGGCGCTGATCCGCCTGCGCCCCATCCTGATGACTTCGCTGGCTTTCATCCTGGGCGTACTTCCACTCGTGCTCGCGCAGGGAGCCGGCCGCATCAGCCGCCGTTCGGTGGGCACCACCGTATTCGGCGGCATGATCGCCTCTACGTTCCTGAATTTGATCTTTATTCCCGTTCTGTACGTGCTCGTGCGCAGGATTCAATCCGGATTTCAAAAAGAACCATCCGCTGCGGCGCACTCGCCGTCGCCTTCCGCGTAATTCTGCGCCGCCGGGGAGCCGTCTCAGGCGGTTTTTGACTGCCGCTGTTCCGTGATGTCTTCAATCGCGAGCAAAATCCAATCAGGCCGTCCGTCCGCGCGCTTGATTTTTCGAGCGTTCAAACTCATCACGCGCCGGCTCAGCTGAGGAAAATCGTGCGTGACTTCGAAATCCTTGATCTCCGTCTGTTTGGGTAGAATGTCCCGGAGCAACGCGAGAAGCTTCGGAATATTCCATGCGCCATCGCCCAACTCGTAGATTTTGCGGCCTTCCGATTCCTCGCGCGAAACATGAAATGCTGCGAGAAACGCCTCATTCACCGCCACCACCCGCAAATCCACATCCAGCACCAGGATCGATTCCCGGATCGTCGCCCCAATCGCTTCGGCGTATCGGTGGCATTCGGTGACTTCCGATTTCAGCTCGTGGATGTCGATCAGCGCGATTACCGCTCCATCGAGATTGCCCTCGGCCGTTCTGTAAGGCCGCACGCGCAGCGAGTACCAGCGGTTGTGACGGTCACGAACGTCCCGCGCCCGGAGCGTTTCCGCGCGAATCGCCTCGGAGACCATTTCACCCAAACCCTCAAAATCCAGCGCCGATCGCAGATCCGTGATCGGGCGCCCCACGTCCGACGGAATCAAGCTGAGAATATCCTCCGCCTCGGGCGTAAATCGGCGGATGCGAAGATCGCTGCCGAGTATCACCATCGGAATGGTCACGTTGTCGATCACGTTCGTTAAATCATTGTTGGCCCGGCCCAGCTCGAGATTTCGATTCTGCAATTCTTCGTTGAGCGTCGTCAGTTCTTCATTCGTCGCTTGCAGCTCTTCCTTGGCCGTCTCGAGCTCCTCATTCGTGCTCTGTAGTTCCTCGTTCGTTGATTGAACTTCCTCGTTGGCTGCCCGGAGTTCCTGCTCGTTCTCTTCGTTCTGCTCGATGATTTCCTGAAGCTGCGCGTTCACTTGCTCAAGCTCGCTTTTCAAGCCCATCGTTTCCCGGTCTTGCCGCGAATCTGCGACCGGCTCGGTTGCCGAAACCTCACCTCCCTCTCGAAACAAAACGAGAAAATACCGGTCACCGGCCGGGGAATGGAGCGGCCGCACCTCGATCGTAACCTCGCGAACGCTCTCGCCCGAATTAACCTGGATTCCGGTCTTGATCACCGGCTTCCCTTCCGTCTCCACCTTTTGGATCGCAGCGCGCAGTTCCAGCGGAAGGCCCTCGCGCGCCATTTTCAGAAGACGGAGGCTCGCAGCTCCCGGAACAGGATCAAGATAGGGACCCGTGTGCCCGTGGAAATGAATAATTTCAAGATTGCTGTTCAGCAGCAGCCCCGCCGGCGTGTAGTCGGAAAGAAGCAGGCGGTTGGCCTCCTTCTGCGGATCGAAATCCCTGCTGACGCGCTGGGCCATTCGAGCGCGCGAATCCGGTATCGCCGAAAAGCGCTCGTTGACTCCGAAGTCAAGCCGGGTTCCCGCAGGCGTCGGCTTCTTGAAATAGATCTTGTTCTTCTTGTCCACCAGCCCGAAAAGATCCGAGACGCCGGTGGCATTCTCGGACTTTCCCAGCACCAGATATCCGCGCGGCTGCAGCGAGTAGTGGAAAATCGGCATCAACCGCCGGTGCAGGCTGGGCTTCAGGTAGATCAGCAGGTTGCGGCAGCAAATCAGGTCCAGCCTTGAGAACGGCGGATCCTTGATGAGATTTTGTTTCGCAAAAACGCACATCTCCCGGATCGTTTTATTAACCTGGTATCCATGCGCCGCCTTGCTGAAGAATCGCTTCAGGCGCTCGCTCGAAACCTCCGCCACTTCGCTCTGTGTATAAATTCCCGCGCGCGCCGCTTCCAGCGCAATGTCGCTGATATCGGTGGCGAATATCTGAATGCCGGCGGAGCTTTTGATTCCGGAAAGATATTCCGAAGCCGTCAAGGCCACGGAATACGCTTCCTCGCCCGTAGAACAGCCCGGCACCCAGATCCGGATCGGGTCGCGAACCGAGCCGTCTTCGGTAAGTTGAGGAAAGACCTCGCGTTTCAAGAGCTCGAAAAGCTCGGGATCGCGGAAAAAGCTTGTCACGCTGATCAGCAAATCGTTATACAAACCTTGCGGCTCTCCGATTGTTTGCCGCAGGTATCCGATGTACGCTGCGATCGTCTCGATATTGTGGAGCGCCATGCGCCGCCGCACCCGGCGTACCACCGTTGGCTCTTTGTAATTTGAAAAATCCACGCCGGTTGCATTTTTGAGTACGACAAAGATTTCGCCCAATTCTTTTTCGCTCAGCGTGCCGGCGTCTTCCGTATCCATCACGAACTCGCGCGCCACATACGGATGCCTGGTGATTCGAGCCAGTTCCTGCGCGATCTTTTCCGGCGACAGCACAAAATCCACGTAGCCCGACGCAATCGCATGGTGCGGCATGCTGCCGTATCGCGCCGTTGATTCATCCTGCGCGAATGTAATGCCGCCCGCCGCTTTCACCGCTTTCAGTCCTAGCGTTCCGTCCGATGCGCTGCCGGATAATATGATCCCCACGGCCTTCGCCTTGGAATCTTCGGCCAGCGACGTCAGAAATTGGTCAATCGGCAAATGCAGCCCCGCCCCCGTAGTGCGCGGGCTCAACTTCAGCACGCCGTGCAAGATTTCCAGGTCCGCGTTCGGCGGAATCACGTACACATGATTCGGCTCCACGGCTCTTCCGTTCGTCACCTCCACCACCGGCATCGGGGTAGCGCGCGCGAGCAAATCCACCAGCATGCTGTCGTATTGGGGAGCGAGGTGCTGGACGATTACGAATCCGATCCCGGTATCCACGGGAAGCGATCGTAGGAGTTGCGAAATCGCTTCGAGGCCTCCGGCGGAGGCGCCGATCCCTGCGATGGCAAACGACTGCGGGGTGCCGTGCGCCGCGGGTTGAGGTTCACCGTTCATCGTACCCTTCCCTGAAAAAGAGCCGAGGGTAACTACTTGGCCACGGCTAACTGTATAACTACTGTGGCGAGGACGCAAGGCCATCGTTGTCGCCGCTCCGGCCCGCAGCGCCGAGCTTGCCCGGTGGACCAATCGCAGACTATTTCGCGACGGGAATAACGCCGAAAGCCCGCGATTCGAATTCCAGCGAAGCCGGCAGGTGCTCGGCGAAATACGGCCAGTCGTGTCCGCCGGGATAGATGTGAAATTCATGCCGGATGCCGCGCGACGTGAGGATTTTGTCGAGCGTCCTCGCTCCGGCATCGAATCCATACCCATCGTCCGCCCCACAATCGAAGTAAATTTTTAGCCGCGCGATTGGCGCCGTCCGGGCCAGCGCGAGAGGATTATTGCGGTCCCAGAACGCCCGATCGGGCGGCGAGCCAAACACATCGCCGAGAAGCTTCATCCGCGGGGTTTCGACGGAACCGGCCACCGTAACATTCGGCAGCTTTTCCATCAGCGCCGCGCTGTGAACGCTCACAGAACCAAATAGCTCGGGATGAAGAAACGCGAGCCGCAGCGCTCCGTAGCCGCCCATCGAAAAACCTCCGATGCCGCGCGTCGCTCGACCCGCTTCGATCCGGTACCGCCCTTCGATGGCCGGAATAAATTCTCGAAGGAAAAAATCCTCGTAGCGGCGCTTGCCGTCGAATGAATTGATGTAGAAGCTTGACCCGGCGGCAGGCGTCACGATCAGAAACTCGCCCAGCTCGTGCGATTCCCACAAATCTTCAATCAGGTTCCAGCCGCCGGAATGAAGAAACATCTGCTCGTTGTCGCCAAGCCCGTGAAGAAAATAAAGAACCGGGTAGCGGCGAGATTTCTCGCCGTCATAGCTCGGAGGCAGCTGAACGCAGTAAGGAACGGCGCTCGCAAGGATTTTGCTCTTTACGCTTTGGCACTCCGCGCGGCCGGCTGCCTCAGCGCGCCGCCCGAAAGCAGCGCCCAACAGAAACACAAACGCAACTGCAACGAGCACCCGAGCCTTATTCATACCGCAGGGCTTCCACTGGATTCAGCCGCGCCGCGCGCGACGCCGGATAGAGTCCCGCCACCAGGCTCACGGCCACCGAGAATGCGATCCCGCCGAAGACCAGCCATAGCGGCACGGAAAACACGTGCGCCGGCGGCAGATTTTGCCGTTGCAGGTACACGTTCGTCCCCCACGTCACCGCACGTCCAATGACCCAGCCCAAGCCGACGCCCAAAATTCCTCCCGTCAATCCCATCACGCCGGCCTCCGCGAAAAATAACTGCTTCACGTCCCGGTCCGCCGCTCCCAGCGCCTTCAGCACTCCAATTTCGCGTCGGCGCTCCAGGATCGCCATCACCAGCGTATTGATAATTCCGAGTGTCGCCACCGCAAGCGCCAGGCTTCCGAAAATCGCGAGCAATGAATCAAATATGGTAAAGAACAATCGCAAGTTGCGCGAGGCATCGAGCAGCGAAAACGTCGAGAACCCCATCTCTTTGATTGCCGATTCGATTTTCTCCACCTGCGAGGGACTCTTCGCGCGCACCGTCAGACTGGCATAGGTTGTTTTTCCGCTCGCGCCGCGCGCCACGTCGCGCAAATCGTTCAATTGCGCCGCCCGCAATGCTTCCGCCACTTCGAGCGGAATCAGCACGCGCCCGCTACCGAGCCCTCCGAAACCAGCGGCGGGCTCCGTGTCCACGATCCCCACGATCCGAAGATTCTTTTCGCGCGGCACAATGGAAAATCCATTGCTCGCGCTGTCGCTGTTTTCCGGGGGAGTTGCATCGGCTGTCGCTGCCTGCGGTCCCAACGCCTGCCGCTCGGCGTAGCGGAGCACCAGATCCCTGCCGATCAGGCTCGCGGGCTCGTTCGACAATTCTTTCGCGAATTCGATCTGCAGAATGGCTTCCTCGGAATTCCCACCGGTGAAAAAGTGTCCGTTGACTCCGTCGAAAGCGCCGTTCCCACGCGCCGATTCTGGAATTCCCGCGACCATCGTCGCATAAGGCTTTCCCGCGAAGCGCACCTCGGTCGGAAACCGGATTTGCGGATACACCTCAACCACGTTGGGGAGCTTTTGCATCGCCTGCCGCGCGTCGTCATCCAGCGGCGGCGAGATACGCTGCGGCGAGCCCTCGCCGGATCCCGCTCCTGCGCGTTTCGGCGGTTCCGTGGGCCTTCCAAATCCACGCTGGCCCAACTTCGACATCACGATCACCGTATCAAACAGCCCGGAATTCGAGAGCCGCTTCGACGCAAGCTCCTGCAAACCCACTCCGAGCGACAGCATCGCAACCAGCGACGCCACGCCCACCGCGATTCCCAGCGTCGTGAGCGAATTTCGCAGCAGCGCCTCTCGCAAATTGCGGATTGCGAGTTCTCCCAGGTCGCGCGCCTTCATGCCGCCACCCCGTCGGTCACGAGCTTGCCGTCTGCCAACGCGGCGATTCGGTCCGCGAAGCGATCCGCCAGTGGCCGCTCGTGCGTCACCATGATGATCGTCATCCCCAGCGACTTCTGAATTCCCTTGAGCAACTGCATGATGGATTCGCCGGTCGCGCTGTCGAGATTCCCGGTCGGCTCGTCGGCGAATAAAATTGTCGGCCGGTTTACCAGCGCTCGAGCCAGCGCCGTGCGCTGCTGCTCACCGCCGGAAAGTTCACTGGGACGATGCGCCGCGCGATTGGCAAGTCCTACTCGATCGAGCGCCTCTCGCACGCGCGAGGCGCGCTCGCTGCGATCCACTTCGGCCAGGCGCAGCGGAAGCTCTACGTTTTCTTCCAGCGTCATCCGCGGCAGTAGATTAAACGACTGAAAAACCATCCCCACTGTTCCGTTGCGGTATCGCGCCAGCTCTACTGAGTTCAACTCCGATAAGTTCCGGCCGTGCGCGAGGATCGCACCCGACGTGGGCCGGTCGAGTCCCGCCATCAAATTCAGCAGCGTCGATTTTCCCGATCCCGAAGTTCCCAATAGCGCGAGGAATTCGCCCGCGCCGGCTTCGAGCGTCACGTCATCTACCGCCCGAATCAGCGCGGAGCCCATCTGGTAATGCCGCGACACGCGCTCGGCGCGAATCGCGGCTCCGTTACTTTCGCTCGGCATTGACCCTCAACCATTTCTCCAAACGGCGGTCTTTCATCGCCACCCTCAATGTTACTACGCGCGCAGCGCCCCGAGGATTTCGGCGCTAACCTTTCTTTGTCGAGATTCGTCCAAAGTTCATTGCCCGCCCGTGAAACAAACCTCGTGCACCTGTCGTATATTGATTGTGGGACGTTAAGAAGCACATCGCGGAGAATCCGCCGGGAAATGATGGCCCGGCGAGTCGGTGACCGCGGCTATGAAAAAAGGGGAAACGATGCAAAAGACCTTGTCGTTCGTTGCTTTGATCTTAATTTTCGCGCCGCTCTCAAGCGCGCAACGGCTCCCCGAGCTCGCCACTCCAGATCATTACCAACTCACGATAGCGGTCAATCTCGACAAGGAAAACTTTACAGGAGACGAGACGATCGACCTCCGCGTCCTGAAGCCCACTCCCGCGATCGTTTTGAACGCCGCCGAAATCACTTTCGGCGAGGCCACCATCACCGCCGGTGGCAAGACGCAAACGGCCAAGGTCACGCCCGACGAGGACAAGCAGATGGCCACGCTTACGTTCGCCCAGCCGCTCGCAGCCGGTCCCGCGTCGCTCCACATCCGCTACACCGGAATCTTGAACGGCCAACTGCGCGGCCTTTACCTCAGCAAAGCGAACAACCGGAAATACGCCGTCTCCCAGCTCGAGAATACCGACGCGCGCCGCATGTATCCCTCCTTCGATGAGCCGACCTACAAAGCCACCTTCGACGTCACCGCCATCATAAACAAAGGCGATACCGCTCTCTCGAACTCCAGGATGGTTTCCGACACGCCCGGACCGGGAGAAGCGCAGCACACCCAAAAATTTGCGACCACGCCCAAAATGTCTTCCTACCTGGTCGCCCTCGCCGTCGGCGATTGGCAATGCGCGGAAGGAACGGCCGACGGCGTCCCCGTTCGCGTCTGCGGAACCCCCGACAAGAAGCCTTACGCGGATTTCGCGCTCGAAGCCGCTGTTTTCTCCCTGAAGTTTTACGACCAGTATTTCGGCATCAAATATCCCTACGGCAAGCTCGACATTCTCGGCGTCTCCGATTTCTCCGCCGGCGCCATGGAAAATACCGGACTCGTCATCGCGCGCGACCTGATATTCGTCGATCCCAAGCAATCCTCGTATCTCCTTCGCAAAGCAGTCGCACAAGAATTAGTCGCGCACGAAATTGCGCATCAATGGTTCGGCGATCTCGTCACCATGAAGTGGTGGGACGACGTGTGGCTCAACGAAGGCTTCGCCACCTGGATGTCGTTCAAGCCCATGGAAGCCTGGAAGCCAGAATGGAATCTCGAGACCGACGCGGTTCGCTCCAGCACCGGCGCGATGGGCACGGATTCGCTCAGTGCAACGCGCGCGATCGAAGCCCACGCCGAGACGCCCGCAGAAATCCAGGAGCTTTTTGACGACATCGCTTACAACAAGGCCGCGGCCGTGCTGCGCATGGTCGAAGGCTACGTGGGCCAGGAGACGTTCCGCAAAGGCGTAAACGCGTATCTCTCGAAATATGCCTACAGCAACGCAACCTCAGAAGATTTCTGGAACACGATCGCTGAGACGTCGCACAAACCCGTTGACCGCATCATGTCCGGATTCGTCAAGCAGCCCGGCGTGCCGCTCGTTTCACTGAAAACTTCCTGTACCGGCGGAAGTGCGAAGGTCACCGTCTCGCAACAGCGATACTTCAAGGACCGCGCCCTCCTCGAGAAAGGCTCCAACGAAATGTGGGACATTCCGGTGTGCCTGAAATCCGGCACGACCGAGAAATGCGAACTGCTCCCAACGAAAGAGCAGCAGATTGCGCTTCCGGGATGCGCCGATGGCGCGTTCGGCAATGCGGGCGGCCGCGGATACTACCGCTCCGGCTACACCTCGGAAAATTTCAATCGCATCGCGTCCTCGGCGGAGAACAATCTCTCCGCTCCGGAACGCTACATGTTGATCGAGGATTCTTTCGCCGGCCTTCACACCAACACGCTACAAGCCAGCGACTTCATGAATCTCGCAGCGGACCTCAAGGACGACCCTTCCACCGCCGTGATGGACCAACTCACAAACTACCTGCAATTCGCGAGTCAGTACCTCGTGAACGATTCCGACCGCCCACAATTCGAGACCTGGATCCGCTCGACGTTCGGCCCGGTTGCGGAAAAGATGGGTTGGCAATCCGCCCCTCAGGATTCCGACGAAACCCGCGCCCGCCGCGCTGACCTTCTCACCTTGATGGGACAAATCGGACGCGACCCGAAAGCAATTCAGGTCGCGCGCGATTTGATGGACAAGTCGCTGAAGGGGGAGCCGGTCGATCGCACGCTTCTGATCAGCGCCATCCCAATCGCCGCCCGCAATGGCGACGCCGCCCTCTACGATGCGATCATCGCGCACTTCGGCCAGATTAAAACGCCGGAGGAAGGGCTGCTCTACGGGCAGGCGTTGTGCCTCTTCAGCGATCCAGCGCTACTCACCCGAACGTTGAAGTTTGCAATTTCTCCCATGATGCGCGTCCAGGACGCGCCGCAAGTTTTTGACGCGGTCATGGCGAATCCGGCAGGCCGGCAACTGGCGTGGGACTTCCTCCGCAACAATTGGACGGAAGTAAGCGCGAAGCTCAGCAACTATTCCGAATCAGGAGTGGTTGGAATTACAGGCGTGTTCTGCGACGCCGCGAAACGCGACGAGGTCGAGACTTTTTTCACCAGTCACAAAGTTCCCGCCTCCGATCGCACCTTGAAACTGACCATCGAGCAAATCAACGGCTGCATCGATCTTCGCGAGCATCAGGAACCAAACCTGCAAACCTGGCTACAGAACCATCCCGGGGCCGCAACCGCCGCTGCACAATAAATATTTTCACAAGAAGAAGTGCTGGGATCGGTGCGAGAAAGAGTGCAGCAGCGAAAGGTGCAGGACGTCGTCCCCCAATCCTGCTTCGCCTAAATTAATTGCCTATCACTTAACTTCCGCGTCGAACACGCCCGTCTGCACCTGGCCGTTGTGTTTCACTTGGACGAAAATCCGATACAAGCCGGCCTTCGGGAACCCGTAAGGAAACGACACCTCCGGCGCAATCGGCCCCATCGCCACGCCGTTCATATTCATCGCGGCCGAGGCCGGCGCCGGTCCCGCCGAATCACTCGCTTCCCCAGCGCCTGGATTCGCGCGAAGCGTCGCATCCGCAAGTTCCACAGCCGCCATCGGAACCGAGCCATCCGGATGCACGTGCGCAAAAACGCTCAAGTCCCAGCGCACAAATTCCGCATGGCCGGCCATACCCATGTAAGGCTCGAGGCTTTCGACCGGCTTGCCGCCCGCATCCTCCACTCGAAATTTGAACCAGAGCAATTGATTCGCAGGAAGCGGGCCTGCCGCACGCTCCCACACCATGCGCGTCCCGTCGGAAAGCGGCGAGATCAAATTTCCCCGCGCGCCACTCGAGGACGAATCAATGGGCTGCGCTGCCACCGCGGAATCATCTCCCGCCAAAGGCTTCCCCGCCGTCTGGTGAATGTCGATTTCGGCCGAGAGCGTGTCGGGAAATCCCGATACGCGAACGATATCCGCAAAAACTTGATAGTGCCCCGCTGCGATCGGCGGCAAATCCTCGAGAAACACTCCGCCTTTATCCGCCACCGGATGCAGGTGATAAAATCTGTCCATTTGCGGCGTGCGAATCAGAAACAAGTGCATCAAGTGCCCGTGATCGGGCATCAACGGAGTCGCCACCGTGTCCGGCCGGCGCGTGTGCCACTTCGAATCGCCGATCCGCAGAATCATCTGATCGCCGGGAACAAGCGACACAAAAAGTTCCGGCGCCTTGTAAATCATGCGATCCGAAAGCGTCGCCGCGGCGGATTTCCACCAGAAAGCGCCGCCTACAAGCAGCGCCGCAACAATCACGAACGCTCCGGCCATCACGATCCGCGCAGCGCGCCGCTGCGGCGCCCCGGGTAGTTGGCCCGGTTCAAGCTGGCCTTCGCGCCGCGCCGCTCCCACAATTGAAACAATTCCTGCCACGAGCAGCAGCATCAACCCGGCCAGCAGCGCCCCCAAACTTTTCTGCATCGGCATCGTATTGCGCGCCGCTGCCGGAACCGGAACCGCAATCGTGCCGGAGCCAGCGTCGCCATCCGCTTCCACGCGCACTTGCCACGACCCCGAGGCCATCAGCCACAGCTTGCCGCTGAAAAATTGCGGATCGTCTTTCGAAGGAAGCAGCACGTCCGGCGGAGGAGGATATTTCGAGCCTTCGCCCACAATATAAAGCGGAACAATTTTGATTTGTCGCACACCCGGTGCCGAACTGCGAATCTGAATCTCGGCGACTCCGGGAATCATTTGCGGCGTGCGGATCGAGACCACGAGATGGTAAGGACCGGCATCGCCCTGAAAAAACACATCCGGGCTGCCGATGTGCGCCAGGCACTCGCCGGCGATCAGAATTGCTACCGCGAGTGAGGCAATACGAAATGGTTTCACGGTGAGTTAGCGCCTGACTTTCAGTAGCCAGCCGCCGAACGCAATGCCGATGCGCGTTGAGAGGAAAGCGTAAATCCAGGCGCGGCCCAGGCCCAGCCAGAAAGCCACCCGCGTTGCCTCATACTTCTGGAATTGATACGCCAGCTGGTGCATGGACACCGGTTCCTGGTACGGAAAATAAATCGTGCCAAAGAACCAGTTACGCGCCGCCGGCGAGATCATGAACTCGCCAAACGGCCACTGCACCGCGATCAACACGACGAGATAGGCCGTGCCGGCCACAAACGCGAGCAGCCATTTGTTGCGTCCCGCCATTCGCGCGCGCACCACATCGAACGCAATTGCCGGAAAAACCAGCAGCACCGGAAATCCCATCGGCACCATGTGCGTCACGTTCGTGTATACGGGACCCAGCTTGGGCTGCGCCGCAAACAGCGGCAGCACCCACAAGCCCGCCAGCATCACCGCCATGTAAATCGCGCTGACGATCGTTGCACCCCACTTGTGTCCCGACGCGATCCCATAGCCCATGATCAGAAGCGGCGTGCCCAGCATCACCACGCGGTAGAAAATCGCGCTGTGCATGAAGTTCGCGTCGCTGTATTCGGAAATCAGAATCATGTGCAGCAGCAACCCCAACCCCGCGAGGTACAGGAACAGCCACGTCAGTTTTGCGCGCGCGGCACCCACGGCGCGATTTTTCTCCGAGACGACAAGTACCATGTACCCAATTCCCACGCCCAGGATTCCCCACCCGAGCACAACGTGCGGCGGGCTCAAGATTTCGACGTCCAGGCCGAACGAGTTGTGCCACCAGTTGTCGAACGGCGCGGACGTAACCATCGTCACGCCGCCCCACGCCGTAAGGAAAGCGCCGAGCGGCCCGCGGAATCCCCAGACCTTTACGGAAGAGCGACTGCGCCGCCGGATCGTGTGAAAACGTAGTCGAGAAAATCAGATACGTGCAGGTAATCGCAGCCAGAATTCCGCCAAACTGAATCAGCAAGTGCGCGGGCGTCCAGAACGTGTCGCGCCCAATCGTCATGTGCCAGGAAATATCCCAATACAATCCGAAGCAAATCGACGACACCGAGATGATCCCCGACCACACGAACCAGGGAATCGCAGACTCTCGAGCGGCCGCGCGCGCCCGGTCCGCGCTCGGCGCGGAAATTCCGAATGGTACGGTCTGTGCCATAGCTTTACCGAACAGAATAGCAATTCCCGCCGCGGGAGGCTACCGCCGCAGCGAAGTCGGGAATTCCCCTCCATCGCGCTCCAAGCTCGATGCTCGAGTCGCGGCGGCCAGCATCGCCGATTTCTTATGCTCAGTGACACTCGCTCGCAGTAACGTTATCTTAGTTACGATTTCTTTACTGAGGAGCCTCCGATGTCACATCCCTTCCGGGCAGCACTCAAGCCTTTGCCGTTCCTTGCCATCGCGATCGCCATCGCCCTCGCCTCTCTCGCGGCTCCGCCCGCCCTGGCACAGGCTCCCGCGGAAAATCCGAAGCCGCCCGCGCAGATCCAGTCCGGTACTGCACGGCCGAAAATCGGCGTGGCTCTCGAAGGTGGCGGCGCTTTAGGCCTCGCGCATATCGGCGTCCTGCAATGGTTTGAGGATCACCATATTCCGATCGACTACCTGGCGGGAACGAGCATGGGCGGACTCGTGGGCGGCATGTACGCGACGGGAAAAAGCCCGCAAGAACTACAGGATCTCGTCAACGCACAGAACTGGGACATCATTATCGGCGGCCAAATTGACTACCAGGACCTTTCGTTTCGCCGAAAAGAAGACCAGCGCGCAATCCAGAACACGATCAAGCTCGGACTGAAGCACGGGCTCTCAACTCCCTCGGGTCTGAATTCGGGAGCTCGCATCGATCTCCTCATCGATCGCGAGACGCTGCCCTATTCCAAATTGCAATCCTTTGACGATCTGCCGATCCCCTTCCGCTGCGTCGCAACGGACCTGGTATCCGGCCAGGAGCATGTGTTTTCCAGCGGCTCGCTCCAGCAAGCTCTGCGCGCGACGATGTCTCTTCCCGGGGTATTTTCACCGGTACGCGACGGTGAAAAAATTTACGTGGACGGTGGTCTCGTCGGCAATCTCCCCACTGACGTCGTCCGCAAAATGGGCGCGGACATCGTAATCGCAGTGCACCTGGAAGTTTCTCCGGCCGACCCCAAGGAAATTCAATCGTTGTTTAGCGTGCTGGGCCGGTCGGTGGACGTCATCGTTCGCCAAAATGAGATTAACGGCTTGGCCGGCGCCGACCTCATCGTCAATGTTGACGTTCGCCAGTACACCTCCATGCAGTACGAGAAATCGAAAGCGATCATTGCTGCGGGCACTCAGGCCGCCGTCGAAAAGCTACGCGTGTTGTCACCCTATTCCTTGAACGACGCCGACTGGAACGCCTACGTCGACGCGAAAAACGCGCGAAAGCGCGTGACGGTTCCCGTGCCGGAATTTGTGCGCGTCGAAGGCACGAACCCGGCGGCAGCAGCGCAACTCGAAAGATTCCTGAAGCCGCTCGTGGGCAAGCCAATCGTAAGCTCGCAGATGGAACAGCTGCTCAGCCGCCTCGCCGGGATCGGTAAGTACGGCTCAGCGGATTACCGATTGACGGTCGAAGAGGGACGGCCCGGCGTGATCGTCATCGTCCACGAAAAAAGCTATGCGCCACCGATTTTGCAGGTTGGATTCGGCATTGATGGCTCCGAATCCGACGATGTCACCTTCACGCAACTCGCCCGAATCACTTTTATGGACGTCTGGGGCTACCGCTCGGAGCTTCGCACCGATGTGCAACTCGGAAATACGTATGGCGTTTCGAGCGAACTCTACCGGCCGTTCACGGCGACGAGCAAATGGTTTTTTGCGCCTCGCGGCGAAGCCACGGACGCGTCCTTCAAGATTTTCCGCAAGACCACGCCACAGGCCATCTATCGGATTTATCGCGACGACATTGGCCTGGACGTAGGTTACACATTCGATCGCTTCACCGAGCTGCGCGCCGGATACGAAGTCGGATACTTCAACGCCGATCTTCGCCTCGGCACTCCCGATTTCCCCAGTTTCAATGGCCGCTTTGGCGATACGCGCGTTCGCCTCGTTATGGATCATCGCGACGATTTCATCACCCCCCGCCGCGGCTACAGCCTGGATGCCAGCTTCCGTTTCTACGACACCAATCCCGGCGCAACCGGAAATTTCCCGCTGTTCCAGGCGCAGGCCCAGTATTTCATTCCGGTATCGAAACCCGGTTCCATCTTCGCCGTTGCCGAGGGAGGAACGGCGTTTGGATCGAACAATATCGGAACGCCGCAATTCTTCCTCGGCGGTCCGGCGCGGCTCAGCGCTTACGGCACGAACGAGCTCTTCGGCAACGAGTATTATTATTCGCGCGTCGGATACCTCCACGACATTTTCACGATGCCGCCGTTCGTAGGCAAAGATGTCTACGTAATCGGAGCCTACGAGTTCGGCAGAATGTTCGGCGCTCCCAACTCGAGTAAATTCCCGAACGATGTGGCCGTGGGATTCCTGGCGCAGACGTTCGTCGGCCCGCTGTTTATTGGCGGCAGCGTAGGCGATACCGGGCACGCGAAATGGTTCTTCGAACTGGGGCACGTCTTTTAGCCGCGCAAGCGAATCGCACGCACCACAAGGAATAGAATGCACGGAGCCACCAGCCCATGAAGGAAATCAGCGAAAAGGTCACACTCGAAGGCCACATCATCGATTCCTGGACGCTCCCCAAAGTCTTCGACGCCGTAATGGACTTGGGCGGCTCGTTTGACCTCGAAGAAATTCGCGTCGGGCGCAAGAAGGACGAAACGTCTTTCGCGCGGCTGAAAGTGATGGCTACGAGCGAAACGCAGCTCGATAGCATCCTCACGGCGCTCCAGCAATACGGCGCGGTCCTCGTATCGCGCAACGACGTGCACACCGAACCAGCGCCCTGCGATGGCGGGCTGCCGGATGGTTTTTATTCCACCACTCATATGCCCACCGAAGTGCGCCTCGGCGGCAAATGGGTGCCGGTCGCAGGCACGGAGATGGATCTCGTGATTCTCTCCGATGGGTCGCAAACGAGCGCCCGGATGGTTCCGATGGCCGACGTGCGAAAGGGAGATGCCGTCGTCGTCGGGCATGAGGGCATCCGCGTGATGCCGCTCGAACGTCCGCGGGAGCGCGAAATTTTTTCGTTTATGGGCAACGATGTCTCTTCCGAGCGCCCCAAGCTCCTCGTGATCGAAGAGATTGCCCGGCAAATGCGCCAGACGCGCGAGCGCGGCGGAAAAATCCTGATCGTCGCGGGCCCGGCGATCGTGCACAGCGGAGCCGGGCCCCACCTCGCTGCGATGATTCGCGCCGGATTCGTGCAGGTGCTTTTCGGCGGGAACGCAATCGCCACCCACGACGTGGAAAGCGTGCTGCTCGGCACGTCCCTCGGCATGGCACTGCGCAACGGACAGCCCGTCGAGGGTGGCCATCGCCACCACATGCAAGCCATCAACGCGATCCGCAAAGCGGGCTCGCTGCGGCAGGCCGTCGAAAAGGGAATTTTGCGCGAAGGAATCATGTACGAGTGCATCCAGCACCACGTAGATGTAGTGCTCGCGGGATCGGTACGCGACGATGGCCCGCTCCCCGACGTAATCACCGACATGGCGGTGGCCCAGCGACGAATGCGCGAGGCCGTAAAAGGCGTCGAGGTCGCGCTGATGATCGCCACCATGCTGCATTCGATCGCGACGGGCAACCTGCTCCCAGCGTCGGTGAAAGTGGTGGCGGTGGATATTAATCCCGCCGTCGTGACGAAGCTCGCCGATCGCGGCACGTTTCAGGCGCTCGGCCTCGTCACCGACGCCGAACTTTTCGTCCGCGAACTCGCCCAAGCGCTCAATATCTGAAGCAGCCGACCGTCCCGACGCCGCATCTAATCAAGACAAGCGCAAATTCTCGCCTGCCTTCCCCACCCGTAACCGATTCACCGGGAAAAGCTGTGCGAAATGCGCCAGTATGATAAAATCAAGGCTGGAGAGGCATATATGCACGCATTTATGAGGATCTGTCGGTATCCCTGGCTCGCGAGCGCAGCTCTTTTCCTGCTCGTTCCGGCGGGAGCGCGCCCCCAGGCCGCCAATCCATCATCTCCGGCCGCTACCGACGCTTCGGGCGCCCAGGACCATTCCCTGCACCTCTACAACACCCACACCAACGAACGCCTCGACATCGTTTACCGCCGCGGCGATCAGTACATCACCGGCGCCATCGCCAAGCTCGACTATTTCCTGCGCGACCATAACACCAACGAAGTCCGCCACTTCGACCCGCGCCTCTACGATATTATTTCCGATCTCACGGCCTCCGTCGGCCACCCCAACGGCGAGATCGATATTATCTGCGGTTACCGCACTTCTTCCACCAACGCAGCTCTTCGCGCCCACACCAATGGCGTCGCCAAGAATAGCCTTCACATTCAAGCGGAAGCGATTGACCTGCGAATGCCCGGCGTGAACACCCTGAAGCTGCGAAAAGCCGCGCTCGCTCTGGCTCGCGGCGGGGTCGGCTATTATCCCCACTCGGATTTCATCCACGTTGACGTTGGCCGTGTGCGCCAGTGGTGTTTTGATTGTCCCGCAAGCCTGATGAACGGCGATTAATTCCCGCCGATCGACGCCCCACTAAAAGCGCCGCCCCGCTAGCCCGGATACGGATAACCCTTCTGCAGCGTCTCGTCTAATTCCTTGTCGTGCCCGTAAATGTCATCGTAAAAGTGTACGAGCCCGTCTTCCGGCACCACCGCTGTCCCGTAAAAGATTAAGACCGGTATCGGCTGCGGCAGGTTGATCTGCCGGTTCGCCGGATCGTTTTTCATCGCCGAACTCACGCGCGCCATGTCCCATCCCGGAATCTGGCGCAAGACGTACACAGCCAGATCCGCGGGCTTTTCCAGTCGAATGCAGCCATGACTGAAATCGCGCCGCGCCCTCGAGAAAAGTTCCTGCTCAGGACTATCGTGCATATACACGTTGTAGCTGTTCGGAAAGATGAACTTCACCAGGCCCAATGAGTTCTTCGGCCCCGGATTCTGCCGCACGAAAAGTTTGCCGGCTCGAAGCTGTTCCAGCACTGCAGGCGACACCTCTCCGGCCGTCACGACGTTCTGCTTGCTGTCAACCACCGCAAAGCCCTTCGACGCCAGATAATTCGGGTTCTTCGCGATCCTCGAAAAAAATTCCGCCCGCGCGATCGAATACGGAACGTTCCAGTACGGCCGGAAGATCACGTATTCCATTGTGTCGCCGAAGACGGGCGTGTCGTGGTCGTACGCCTTCCCCACCACCACGCCCATCGTCAACGCGACGTTGTAGTCAGCGTCGAACGCCCGCAGGCGAAACTCCGGAATATTCGCCACAATCGGCGCGCTCTTGTAACCCAACGGCAGCCACCGCCACCGCTCCAGCGTCAATTGCATCTGCCGGACGCGAGCGCTGATCGGCACGTTCAAATCCGCGATCGTTTGCGCACCCAGGCGTCCGTCAATCGTCCGGCCGTGACGCGCCTGAAATTTTTTCACTGCATCCACCAGAGGCTGCTGATAGACGGTTGAATCTGCCGGAACATTCGCGTCGGCCGGAAGATCGCCGCGCAGGCGCAGCCGTCGCGCAAGCTCAGGCACGCCCGCATAGGTCTCGCCGGGCCCGACCGTCTTTTTCACCGTCGGAAGTGGCGCGCCGTCAGGCTGCTTCGCAAGTTCCATGTACTTCTGCAGCCCTAGGATCGTTCGCTTGTAACCGGGATACTGCGGCTCCACTTGCGCCAGTGCGCCCGGTACATCGGAAGCGTCCACCACGTTCTCTTTTACGAATTCCGGCAGGTCGTATTTCTTCGTCTCCACGTCCAGGCCAAAATCAAAATGCTTTGGATTCACTTTGCCGATGTGCAGGTCGGAGATATACCGCATCACGCAGACCGTCATCGCTATGTCGAACTTCAGGGCGTCCGCTTCGGTCGGATGCGCTGCGCCCGGTTTCAACAGCGCCAGGCGAGCGCTCCAGCGCGGACCGTCGTAGTCCTCGGCGGATAGCCCCTTCTGGTCGGCTTTCTGGAAGAGCGCGATCATCGCGAGCGCTTCCGGCGAGGCCTCCATCCCTCGGACCCACGGCAGCGCGTACCCGAACGAGTCGTAAAAATATTGGGCGTGCTTGGAATAGTCGCTAAAATTCGGCCACCGAAGCTCCAGATAATTCCCCGATTGAATCGTCGCCTGCAACGACGCCCGCCCCTCCGGGCTGAGTTGCTGCGGCGGCACCGCGTTTTTCGAGGAGAGCGGAGACGGCGGATGCGCTGGCCGGATCGAACGGAAGCGCGAGCTAAACATTGAGCTGGAAACCGACCTGGAAACCGAGCTGGCACTCGAGCTGGAGATTGACGCAATCGCTACGCCGCACAGCGCGGTGACGATCGCCAATGCGAGCGCAAAACGCAGAATGTTGGAACTTTGAGGCCGATTCATCCGGTATCTCCTCGCTGCCGCGCGAAGGCCACTGTCTTGAGGTTCTGGGCTTGGAAGCGACAAGGTATCACATCACCGCGCGACGCCACCACAGCGCAGATGACAAGAAACGGGGGTCCTGTTTTTCGCGGTTATCGTTGCAATCGGCGGGAAAAAGTTGGCTGGGAGGCCTGGACTCGAACCAGGATAATCAGATCCAGAATCTGATGTACTGCCAATTGTACGACCTCCCACCAGGGGACAACAAAAAGGGCCGCTCGCGCGACCCACATATACTTTACTGAGCGCGCGCCCGTTCGTCAACCGCGTCCGACGAAGCTCTCGCCGCACGCCGCCCGTCGTTTCTCGCTAGCGCCCGCGAAAATTCAGGTACGATGTCCCCGATCGCAGCCGTCGCGAAGGGATGAAGCCGTTTCCACTTGCCTGAAAAATTGCCGAACTTACCCGCGTGCCTGAAATGCGGAACCACACTGGTTCCGAAACCCGTGCCGGGCGCGAAGCATTTTCCGCTGCGACTCGAATGTCCTGAGCACGGTTGGCAGCAGGAACAGCCTCGCTCCATCCGCATGCGTTTTCACAAAGACCGGCCCAACTGGTAGCCGCCACCGGAATATTCCGTCGAGTCCGCCGCCGGGATCGCCACACAGAAATCGATCCGCCGCCCGTACGAGTCCGCTTCTTTACTCGGCGATTTGCGCAAAGGTTTGCTGCGCGAAAACGAATGCATCTGGCTGGACGTGCACCGGTCCCTGGAATGGACGGTCAATCTCCGCGATCGCCACGAGGACGAGCGAGAGCAGACAAGACAGCACGAACACCTGAATGAAGTGCAACACGTAATTCTGGCAGCCGAAAAGACACGCCGAACCGATCACGACGATCCCGCCGATCACCAGTACCCCCCACAAAATTCCCGGCAACTTCATCCGGCTTTCAATCTGCCGAAGACGCCGGTGCTCCGACAATTGGTTCAGCGCGCTGAACGCTTGCTCGTATTTCGACTGCTGAAAACTATCCGCCGGAGCCGAGTTCGCGCTTCCCGCCGCAAGATTGGACCGTGCCGCCACCAGCACATCCCACATTCCCTGTGTGACGCCGAAACCATGCGCGCTCAATTGTTCCCGCTCCATCGCGGGCCACTCCTCGTTGACGGCCACCGCAGCATACTCGCGGCAAAGCGCGCGAATCGGTTTCGACTGTTCCGGCGCAAGTCCGGCCGCGATCCGAAACAAATCCACCAGGTAGTTCGCTTCCATTTCCGAGTTGATCCGGGCAATCTGAAAATTGTTCCAGACGTTCCAGAGCATGAACGCAAGAATTACGGCGTAGGTCGTCCCCAGAACGCTGATTTGCCATCCGATAATGTCGTTGTGTTCGCTTCGTCGTGCAGCAGGCCATAGCCGGCGTAAAATGGTGAGGAAAACAAGGGACACGACAATCGTAGCTGTCACCACGAACACGCACTGCCCGACACTTAGCATGGTTAGGCCTTACTCCCGATGGATTCGCTTTCCCGTCGCGCTATCTCGTCACGCGCAGCCGCAAATCCCTATCGCGCTGCTGGCCCGCCATCCTAAGTTGCCCCGCGCGATTCGTCAACCGCGCGCTGCTTGCGTCGGGATCGCTTCCGCTTCCATACGGCGGCCCACCGCTTGCGCGATCGTTCGTACTTCCACCATCAGTTGCGCGAATTGGTCCGGGTAGAGCGATTGCACTCCGTCGGAAAGCGCGCGCTCCGGATCGGGATGCACTTCAATCAGCAATCCGTCCGCTCCGGCAGCGATCGCCGCTCGTGCCATCGGCGCCACTTTGTCGCGCCTTCCCGTCCCATGCGACGGATCGGCCAGCACCGGCAAATGCGAGAGCTGCTTGATCACCGGAATCGCCGCAATATCCATCGTATTCCGCATGTACGTATCGAACGTGCGGATCCCGCGCTCGCACAAAATCACATTGTAATTTCCGCCGGCCATGATGTATTCCGCGCTCAGCAGCAGCTCTTCGATCGTCGCGGACATGCCTCGCTTCAGCAGCACCGGCTTCGTCGTCTCGCCCAGCGCGCGCAGCAAATGATAGTTCTGCATGTTGCGCGCGCCTACCTGCATCACGTCCACATACGGCAGCATGATTTCCACCTGCGACGGGTCCATCACCTCGCTCACAACCAGCAAGCCGTTGTCGTCAGCCGCGCGCCTAATCAGCTCCAGCCCCTTCTCGCCCAGCCCCTGGAACGAGTACGGCGACGATCGCGGTTTGAATGCGCCTCCACGCAACAATTTCGCACCGGCCTGCGCCACCCGCGCAGCCACACTGTTGATTTGCTCGCGCGACTCGACAGCGCACGGCCCTGCGCCCACCGCCAGAGTCGTCCCGCCCACCAGCACTCCCTTGCCAAGGTCAACCACCGTGCCTTCGGGATGGAAATGCCGCGACGCCAGCTTGAACGGGTGCGCCACGCGAATAATTTCTTCCACACCTGGCGCCACCAGCAGCGCTTCGAGCTCACTGCGATGGTCGTTGATGCTGCCGACGACTCCAATCACCGTTCGCTCCGTTCCGCGGCTCAAGTGTGCCTGGCAACCGCATTCGCGAATGCGCGTCACCACATGATCCACTTGCTCGACCGTTGCATCCGATCCCATGATTACAATCATTGTCTACGCCCTCGCTCTTCCCTGATCTGGTATCGCGCTAAAACTCTCTGCCGCAATGTACGAACCCAATATCCTCAAATTCACCGTCAGCTTCTCCAGCTCCGCAATCGCCGCTGCCACTTCCGGATCGCGCGTAGAAGCCTGCAAATCCAGATAAAACCGGTATTCCCACGGACGCCCGAGAATGGGCCGGCTCTCGATCTTCATCAGGTTGATTCCGCGCCGCGCGAAGGGTTCGAGAGCGTGAAAGAGAGCGCCGGGGCGATGCGCCGCTTGAAACACGACCGAGAGTTTATTCGCCGCGTCCGACGCTTTGGACGAAGGCCCCAGCAGCAGAAATCGCGTGTAGTTTTCCGCATTGTCTTCCAGCCGCTCGCGCAAAATCTTTCCGCCATAAATCTCAGCAGCTCGCCGGCTGGCGATCGCCGCCCGCCTCGGATCACCGGCCCCCACAATTTCTCGCGCGCTTCCGGCGGTATCCTCGGTGGCGATTCTTTTGAGCAGCGGGTGCGCGCGAAAGAATTCTTCGCATTGCGCCAGCGCCACGGGGTGCGATTCCACCGTCGTCACCTGTTCGAACGACGCTCCCGGCACGCCAATCAAGTTGTGCACGATGGGAATAATTTCCTCGGCGATGATGCTCAGCCGGCTCTCGACCAGAAGGTCGAACGTCCGGTGCACCGAGCCCGCCAGGCTGTTTTCAATCGGCGCGAGAATGTAATCCGCCGCCCCATCGTTAATCGCAGAGAATGTCGCTTCGAAGCTGCCACGCGGCACCAGAACGATCTGGCCGCCGAGAAGCTTTACCGCAGCGTCTTCGCTGAACGCTCCGCGCTCGCCCTGAAAAGCAATCCGCGCATTCGTTTCAAGTTTCATTCCGCTCCTATGGTCCGCCGCCGCTTCCGCTTCCTTCGTTCCGCTCTGCTTCTTCGTGATCCTCAAGCCTCGCCCTGGCGCCTCTACCGCCGAACCGTTCGCCTCCGCCGCCCTTCACTCCTCTTAGGCTCCTCCGATACGTGAACTGCTTCCAGTCGGCGCGTCTCGTCCATGATCAGCCGGTAAATTCTTCCCACGGCCTCACGATCGAGCGGACCGGCGTTACTATTCTGCATACGCGCCAGCACCTTCAGCTCGCGCTCGGGCGCGCAAAGCGCCAGCCCTTCTTCCTCCTTCAGCCGCGCTACCTCCACCGCGAACTCAGCGCGCAAATTCAAAAGCTGCAGCAGAATCACGTCAATCTCGTCGATTTTCTTGCGCCAGCCGCCGATCGTCATGGGGCCTCCCGTTTCTGGTGCCATCGCTCACGTCCACTAGGTGTCCAACCAAAAAACCGTGTCTCAGCCAAAACGTCGTGTCCAAACCAAAAAAAAGGCCGCGTCCCCGTTAAGGTCGCGGCCCGGAATCTCGAAACTTTGTGCGGCTTTTAGCTCGTCTTGCTCACTCCCGCCGCGCACGTCTCGCCGGCCCGCTCCCCCGTAAAGGAGTAGCGGTACGTAAAGCAGTACGCTCGGTAATAAAGTCGCATCGCAGCCTCAATATACGGGACAGGCCAAGGTCGCGTCAAGCGCGATTACACGCCCAATTCGCTTCTGCATCGACGATTCCAGTGCGTCGGTCAGCCTCGGGTCATATAATGCCGTCGCATTATAATTTGCGCGTGACTGGAGGGACGGTTGCGCTTCTATACTCAACAAGAATGTGAAGAGTGGCTGTCCGACCGGGACCGAAAGAAACCCGATGTACGGATCCGTTGCCATCACGGAACGTGTCGTCTACCCGTCAACTCCTCACCGGATTTTCCACATTGCCCGCTGGATAGCTACCTCCCTGACATATCAAGTTCCGACTTTGCTCTGGATCACTGCAGTGGGGCATTTGGGGAAGCAGCGAGAACTGGCATCTGTACTATAAGTTGCGCCAGAGTTACACAGATCAGAGACTCGCTTCATGAAGCGCCGGGACACTTCTTCTTAGACTACGAAGCGGAAGACCTAGCATCGCTTTCTAGAAGCTGGCAATGCTAAACGGCTCGGGGTGGCTACGTCTTAACGCACGCAAATTATGTGAACGCGTTCTTTAGCCACGACGAATACATCGACTTTCTTCGCGGAACGAGAAGATTTGCTCGCCGACGTCCGAAAAGAATTGGGCACAAAACCGCGATAATTTAGATCAGCACGGAGTGTGCGACGAATTCAGCAGCCAAGGTTTTCTTTGGTAGGCATGACTCGTTCAGCAAGATAGCCGCCTTGCCAGATGTTACGGTAACGCATGCCCGACTTAGGTTTCGCAGGTATACTCTTCCGGACGCTTCGAGGTGATTCCCAGCACTCTCGCTACGACCATGACACTACAGAAACTGAATTTCCGCGCGTAGCCATCATCGGAACCGGCTTGATCGGAGGCTCGTTCGCGCTCGCCGTGCGGCGCGAATATCCCGAGCTCGCGATTGTCGGCTTCGACCGGCCCGGCGTTTTGGACACCGCGGACCTTCACGGCGCGATCAGCGACTCCACCACCGACCTGGCGGCCGCCATCCGCGGAGCCTCCCTCGTCTACATCGCGCTCCCGATCGGCGCCACAATTGACGCGCTGCCGAAAATTGCGGCCGCAGCGGATGCGAACGCGCTGGTCACCGACTCCGGCAGCACCAAAGCCGTGATCTGCCGCGAGGCGCAAAAGCATTTCCGCGGCGGCGCGCGATTTCTCGGCGGGCACCCGATGGCTGGCAAAGAGCATTCCGGAATCGAGCACGCCGACGCCGATCTGTTCCGCGGCTCGCGTTACGCGCTGATTGCATCCGAGAACGATCCCGACCCCCGCGTCGAGCATTTCGCTGCGCTGCTAAAGCACATCGGCGCCGAACCCGTCTGGTGCGACGCGGACACCCACGATTGGGCCGTCGGAATCGTCTCGCACCTGCCGCAGCTCGCGTCGGTTGCACTCGCGCACGTAGTCGCCGACGAAACCGACGAAACGGGCCTGCCCCTCACCCTCGCAGGCCGTGGCCTCGACGACATGCTGCGCCTTGCCGGCAGCCCCTACGACATCTGGCGCGACACCTGCCTCACCAACCGCGAAAATATCGCCCACGCCCTCGACCGCCTGGCTCAGGCCATCGACTACCTGCGCACGCACCTCACCACCAAAGACCTCGAGCACGAGTTCAAGACGGCCAATGAGATCTACCGGGCGCTTCGAGGACAAAAGGGGCTCTGACGCCGCCAAAACGCACACCCTTGAGTCAATGTAGTTGACCGACATACTGCACAATTTTTTCGCTTTTTATTTGCTTTGCGCCTGCCGATTTGCCGCCGCTATTTCGTAGAATCGGGCGCAGGCACCAGCCGCTTTTTGCGGACGTAAAATTCCTTGCCGCGCCAATGAATCCGCTGGGGCACGAAGCTCGCAAGCCATACGACGAACGCGAATGCGTCGCGCACCGGCAACAACACGATTTTCGACCCGAGCGTGCGATCCTGCATCCCCCAAACGCCGACGGTGCGCGTCATCACGCCGCGCAACACCACGTACGCGGCGATATACGCCAGCGCCACCGCCGCCGAGGGCGCGATGATCGCCGCGAGAATCGTCCACGGCAAGCCTTGCGTGAAAATCAATCCAACGTGCCCTGCCGGACGCGAGTAGCGGATGCTGAGATTCCAGCGCACCTGATGGCGGAGGGCTTCCGAGAAAGTTTCACGCGGGTAGACGATCGAAACCGGAAACGTGCTGAGCTCGATGCGATGGCCCTGTGCGGCAAGCCGGTTGCCCAATTCGTAGTCGTCGCAGAAATAATCAACGAGCGCTTCGAAGCCGCCAATCTCGGCAAGATACTTCTTCGTCGTCGCCATCGTGGCGCCGAGCATGAAATCGATTTTGCCGCCGAGCCAGTTCACCAGCACTCCGGCGGCGAAGTCGGTGCTGTTCCCCATCGCTTCGAGAACCGCGGCAAACGAGCCGTCGGTGAGCCCGCGATAGAGGCAGGTGACGCCGCCCAGATTCGGCGAACGAAAGGGCGCAGCAATCGCCCGTAAATATCCGGGATCTACGCGCACGTCACTATCCGTGACCACGATGATTTCGTGGCGCGCTTCGCGCACCATGCGGCACAGCTTGTTCACTTTGTCGCTCGCACCGAGCGGCTCCGATCCCACCAGCAGTCGAATCGAGCGTTCCGGGAAATCCTGGATCAGTTTTTGAATCACGCGCACGGCGAGATCCCGCTCGTCGGAAACGCAAAAGAGAATCTCGAATTCGGGGTAGTCTTGCCGGCAAAAGCTCGCGTAATTCTCGTAGGTCTCGCGGTCGAGCCCGTAGATCGGTTTGAGGATGCTGAGAGGGGGCGCGAAGCCGGGGGCGGCAGGACTCGAGCCGCGCCGGCCGAAGAATCGCCGCGCCGCGAAAATGGCCACGATGTAGTAGGCAAACGGCGCGAGCGCCACAAGCAGGAGCGCCGCGCGAATCGCTCCTCCAGCGGTCACCGAGCTAGCCTCGGCCCTTCCATACCATCGTCACTCCGATACATACCATCAACACGCCGAGCCAGCGCTGCCGCGTGACTTTCTCGCCGAGGAAAAGCGATCCGCCATACGCGCCCGCGGCATAGCTGAGCGCCGTGACCGGAACCACGAAACTCACATTCTCGAGCGACAGCATGCCGAGCAGCGAGAAAAATCCGGAGGTCATCAGGAGCAGTGCGATCCACATCCAACCCACACGCAGCGCACGCGCAAACACGTTGAGCAGCGCCCGCGGCCGGAAATCGTGCACTTCGCCAATCGTTTTCATCGCGCGCGTAAGGCACAGTTCCCCGCCCGTTCCCGCCACCACGATAAAAAAGATCAGGATCACCTCAACCAGCATCACTCATTCTCCGTGGTGCGCGGCGGCGTATGGCCCACAATCAGCACGCCGCAGCAAATTACCAGAATGCCGGCCCAGCGCAGCGGCGAGATCGCTTCCCCCAGCAGGAAATGCCCGAGCAGCGCCACGATTCCGTACGCGAACGACGAGGAAGGCTGCACGAAGCTGTAGTCCGCCCAGGAAAGCACCAGTGTGTAGGCGATGAAAAATCCGAGGAGGCAGGCGATTCCGGCCCAGATCATTCCCGAGCTGAAGACGGCGACAAAGAGATGCGCCAGTTCCGGGGGGGACCAATTGGAAATTCTGCCCAGGTCCTTCATTCCCTTGCTGAGCAACACATCGCCCAGGGGGCCAAACAGAACCATGATGAGAATCAAACAGAAGGTTTTGAGATGCAGCCCCGCCGCCGACTTCATGCGCTCGGAGATTCGCTCGCTACTCCTACCGGGTTTCGCTGCTCCGGCACATTCACGAGCACTTTCTTTTGCACGCCCTTCTTCGCCACTCGCTTGCGGTCGGCGCGGAGCTTCATGAAATCCACGGCTTCGTGGAACAAGCGCTTGCGCTCGTGCGAATCCCAGAGCGCGTCGCGAACGATGCGCCAGGCCACGCGCGGGCGGAAATAGTAATCGTCATAGAAGCGATTCACGGAATCGACCATGTATTCGCGCGTAAGTCCCGGATATTCGAGATGCGGAAGCTGGTGGCCGCCGGCATCGGTGACGGCTTCGCCCCGGAGGAATCCCTCGCGCGTTCCCTGCTCGTACAGCTCCGTGCCGGGATAGGCGTGGGCCATGGAAACCTGAATCGTTTCGCAATCGAGTTCCTTGGCGTAATTCATCGTTCTCTCGATCGTTTCTTTCGACTCGCCAGGCAGGCCGATGATGAAATCGCCGTGAACGCGGATGCCGACCTTTTTGCAGTTCTGCACGAAGGTCTTGCCCATTTCGATGGTCGCGCCCTTTTTGATGTTCTTCAGAATTTGCGGATCGCCCGATTCGAATCCTACGATCAAGAGGCGCGCGCCGCCATCGGCCATGGCTTTGAGAGTTTCGTAATCGCTGTGGACGCGGGCGGTGCAGGACCACTGAAAACCGACCGGCTTGAACTCCTTGCAAAGCGCGAGGACGCGGTCCTTTCGGATGTTGAACGTATCGTCGTCGAAAAAGAACTCTTTGGCCTGCGGAAACATCTTGTGCGCCTGTTTGAATTCACGCGCCACCGAATCCACCGAGCGCACACGCCAGGCGTGGCCCGAAAGAGTTTGCGGCCACAGGCAGAAGGTGCAAAGCGCCGGACATCCGCGCGCCGTGTAAAACGAAACGTAGGGATGCAACAGGAACGGCACGTTGTATTTTTCGATCGTCAGATTCTTCTCGTACACTTCCGTTGCAAACGGCAGTTCGTCGAGCTCGGCGGTTTGCAAAAGAGGGCGCGGCGGATTGTGAATTACTTTTCCGTCCTGAATGTAGCTGGCGTTCGCGATTCCCGAGAGCGGCTTGCCGTTGGCGTAGTCCACCACGGCGTGGTCAAATTCCCCGCGCACTACGAAGTCAATGTCGGGGCTCGCCAGCAGGCTTTCCGCCGGCTTGATTTGCACCTGCGGCCCGACGAAGCAGATTTTGATGCCGGGCTTCTTTACCTTCATGGCTTTCGCCATGCGAAGATCGCTGTGGAAGCCTACGGTTGAGGTGAACAAAACGACGAAATCGTAATCTTTGGCGATGTCTACCACCTGCGCGGGAGTGATCCCGTGCGGGGGGCCATCGAGGAGACGGCTGCCGGGCAGCATGCCGGCGGGGTACGCGAGCCAGACCGGGTACCAATAGGATTCGATTTCGCGCGTAGCAGGCCAGCGCGACCCGGCGCCGCCGTCAAAATGTTCGAAGCTCGGCGGATTCAACAACAACGTTTTCATTACAGACGACATTCGCAATCCCCCCGATACCATCCAGACGTAGCGTCAATTCCACCGCAAGGGCCGCTCGAATCACCCAAAGCGCACACACACTACTCGCTTCAGTTTACCCGATTTAGCAGCTTATCCCAAGCCGAGCTTTGCCGGGGCCTGTGCCTACTGAAACACCTTCGCGAGCTGGCCAGTGGCCTGCAAAAGCGTGAGTTGGCCCTGCTGGCGTGCAAATTCGGCATCGAGAAACGCCACCCATCGGTCGCTTTCATCGAGGCGAGCCTGCTCAATGTCCCGCAAAGTGGCACGGCCCTGGTCGAATTGGGTCTGCACGATCTGCAACGATTCCTGTGCCAGCTGCAAGTCGAGGCGCGCCACCTCGTGAGCCGCGTCGAGCTCGCGGACATCGCGCGCTTTTTGCAGCACATCGGCGCGGACCTCCTGGCGCCTGTTGCCGAGCGCGAGTTCCGCTTCGTTCAGCTGGCTATTCGCGAGTTTCACTTCCGCGAACGTCTTCGAGCTGAAAAGCGGGATGTGAACGTCAACGCCAATCGTCACGTTGTTGCGCTGAAAATGGGAGAAAAACTCGTCGTAATTATTGAATTTTCCGAGCACCTGATACAGCCCAACCACGCTGACGGTGGGCCAGAAGCCGCCTTTGGCTCCTTTCAGCAGGTGCAGGCGGGCCTCGCGTTCCTTCTCGGCTTCGGCGACGAACGCGTTGGTCTTTAGCGCGGTGGAGATCAGATCGCTCTCCTCCTGGTTAACGGCAAACGAAGTCGCGTCACTTTCAACCACGATCGGCTTCAGCTCGGGCGCGCCGGTGAGATTCTGAAGCTGCTGGGTGAGAATCGCGTCGCGTCCTTCGAGGTGAATCATTCGCTGGCGGATCCGTGCGAGAGTCAACTGGCTGCGGGTAATTTCAATCGGCAACTCTTGGCCGGCCTCGGCGCGCTCGCGAGTGACGCTTGAGATTTTTTCCGCGCTAGCGCCTTCGTTGCGCAGCAATTCGAGCGAGTGCCGGACTTTCGCAAGTTCGAGGTAGGTGGAGGCCGTGCGGACGATGACGGCGTCGCGCGTCCGGTCGAGTTCGATTTTCTGGCTGGCGGCGCGGTCCTCGGCGGCTTTCAATTGTCCGCGCAGGGGCAAATTGAAAACCGACTGCGTGTAGGACAAATTAAAAATAGACGGAGCCTGGCCGCCAACGGTGGAAGGAAAACCGCTCGTGTACGCGGCGCCCGAACCGGTGTAAAGATTCGGCCGAAAATCAGCGCGGTCGACTCCCGCGGCATTGAGCGCGACCGTGTACTGCATGCGAGCAAGAGCAATCTCGCGGCTGTTCTGCATCGCCATCGTTACGGCCTGCCGCAACGTCAGCTTGTCCGAATCCTGGTCCTGCGCGCGAACCGGTGCGGCCCAAAGTGCAACTACAGCTAAGACCGCGGTCACTCCAAAGCCCAACCGCATTTTGTAATTCAGCGTCTCATTCATATCGCAGGGATTCCGTTGGGTGAAGTTTCGCCGCGCGGTTGGCGGGCAGGTACCCGAATAAAAGTCCGGTCGAGCACGACACTACGAAAGCCAGCACCACCGACACCCACGATACCGGCACGCGAATTCCCACTGCTTCGGGGATGACTCGCAGAACGAGGTTAATCCCGACCGGAATCGCTACGGCGATGATGATTCCCACCAGCGCGCCTGTTCCGCTGATCAAAAACGCTTCCATCAGGAATTGATAGAGGATGGCGTCTCGCGGCGCGCCTACTGCTTTGCGAATTCCAATCTCGCGCGTCCGCTCGGTGACGGTGACGAGCATGATGTTCATGATTCCCACGCCGCTGATAGCCAGCGCGATGAGCGCAATCACGACGAGCAAAACCGTGAGAGCTTGCGAAATCTTTCGAGCGGACTCCAGAAGCGACGTGAGATTTTCCACCTGATACTCAGCGCCGGGGCGGTGACGGCTCTTGAGGACTGCCGCTACCTGTCTGGTTACCGCCGCCACATTTTCCGGCGAGTCGGCCTGCGCGTAAAACGTGGAAAGATAATCCGACCCGGTGTAGTAGTTGATCAGCCCAAATGGGATGAGGACGGACTCGCGCGCAATCTCCGTCTCTCCGAACGTCGAAATCCGCTCGCGGAAGACGCCAATCACCGTGAAATGAAGATCGCCCACGCGGATTTCCTGGCCCACCGGATTCTGATTGGGATAGACGCGCTCGGCCAAATCCTGAGTGAGAAGACAGACCTTGCTGCGGGTCATCATGTCGTCCGGATCGAAATAACGGCCGCGAAAAACCACGAGCCTGCGAATCTCCTGAAAGCCGTCGGTGACGCCGACCACTTTGACGGGGCGCGCAATGCCGCCGACGACAACGCTCATGGAAATGTCGTGCGTGCCGGCGACTTCCATCACCTCCGGCACCTGCTGTTTTACGGCTTCCAGGTCGCCCATCGAAATCTCGTCGCTCAGCGTGACCCGCGCTGTGCTCGCATGCATCAATTGAGCGTAGATCAGGTTGGAACCGACTCCTTCAATCTGCTGGACGATGTAGCGCTTCCCCGCCAGCGCTACCGTGACAACCAGAACGATACACGCGCTGCCGATGATGACGCCGAGCATCGTGAGCGCAGCGCGGAGTTTATTCGCGCTGAGCGCCTGCAAAGCCAGGTGCCAGGTCTCGTTCCAATACGCCGGTTTGGTTCGAACGTCCGACATTGCAGCTTTCGCTCTACCTGAGATGCTGTTTTGCGGGCCCGCGCTTCATGGAGACAAAAGTCGTGGCTGACTATTTGGAATGTTTTTCGAGACGTTCGAGCCGCGTGCGAACTTCCTTGCGAGTTGGGTCGAGTTGCAGCGAGGCCCGGTACTGCTCGGCCGCTTCCGCTCGCTTGCCTTGCGCTTCGTACAGCCGCCCAAGCCATTCGCGGGCGACCGCGTGCGAAGGCCAGTCGCTGCGTTCCGGCGTACTGGCGAGATACGATTTCAAATCCTGCTCGGAATGCGAAGGATCTACGCTCGAAATAACTCCGAACACTCCGCGATAGTACGCGAGCCGCGGATCGTTGGGCGCTACGGCCGCAGCGGCGTCAATCGCCACTCGTAAATCGGCCGGCCTGTTTTGCCGCACGTAAAACTGCGCCGCTTCGAGATAGGGTTCGATTTTGTTGGGCTTGGCGGCGAACACGGCTTTGTATTCGGCATCGGCCAGGTCCGGCTTCTTCGAGGCCTCTGCATAGTAAACCGCTCTCGCCAGATGGCCCTGGACGGGATCGAGCGCGGCAATCGCTTCCACCTGGGCTTTGGCGTCGTCTTTGCTGCCGCCGACGATAAACGGGGCATCAATGCTGTACTCTTCTAAATCGCGCCGTGCGGGAATGTTCGAAGGGTTCGCGGCGACAGCGTCCTCAAATTCCTTTTTCACTTTCTTCGCCAGAAAAAAACTGTGCTCGCGGTCGGCTTTGCCGCCATAGGCGCGGCCAAGCCACAGGTGATAATCGGAATTCTTCGGGTCGAGCTGGATGGACTTCTCGCCGTTCGTGATCGCGTTGTCGTAATCGCGCAGTTCGTAGTAGCTGCGTCCCAGCCAGTAGAAGAGGTCGCCGCTGTTCGGATTCGCAATCACCGCGATCTGCAGCGTCGAGACTGCGGCCGAATAGTTTCCGGAATTGAATTGCCGCGTGGCTGTTTGCAGCGACGTGGCGGTGTCCGCGGGAGCCGCGGCTACGGCCGCGCTGGCGTGCGCCCGAAACAGGATCAACATCAGAACTGCGAGAGAAATTGCGCACAAGACTCGATGTCCGCGGTGCACTATTGTTTTGCCTCCGTCGCTCGAACGTCCATGCCGTCCCGCAGTTGCTGCATGTCGCCCGGCAGCACAACCCTGTCTCCGAGTTTCAAGCCGCTGGTCACTTCATATTTTTGTGCGCTGGCGATGCCCACGGTGATGTCGCGCCGGTGAATCTTGTCGCCACCGTAAACAAAAACGAGATGTTGCCCATTGTCGTAACGAACCGCAGCGCGCGGGACCACCAGCGCCCCCGGGCTTTGGCGCACGAGGATGTGGACGTCCACGTTCACGTTGGGCAGCAGTTCGAGTTTATTGTTGTCAATCGAGCAGAGCACTTCTCCCACGCTGCGCGTTCCCCGCGCCACCACTTGCTTGGGGACCTGCTCCGTGCGCCCCACCCAGGTTTGCCCCGGTTTCGCGTCCCAGGTGACCTGAACCGCTTGGCCGGGATCGAGCGAGCCGAGGTCCGGCTCGTCCACAAACGCGCGCACGCGCACATGCTGCAAATCCGCCATCTCGGCGAGCGTGTCGCCGACTTTCACGTAGTCGCCGGCGCGCACAGGCAACGCGTAGAGCGTGCCGTCGGAAGGCGCAACCACCGTCGCCGAGCGAACTTTTTCCTCGAGCGATTGCACCCGTTCCTGCGCTTCCTTGGCGCGCAAGGCGGAGCGCTCTGCATCACCAGTGGAGCGCAGCGCGAGCGCGGCTTTCTTTTGCTGGAGAGTTTCGAGGGTGGAGCGAGCCTGCGTGAGCGCGGCCAGGTTTTGCGCCACTTCATTCTGCGTGGCGGCTTGCTTGGCGGCGAGCTGTTCGAGGGCCTTTTGCGTTCGCTCGAGGTTCGCGACGTTCGCCCGCGCTTTCGCGAGGTCACCATCGATCTGCGCCACTTCGTCGGGTGAGCCACCCGCGAGAGCATTGCGCAAATCGGTCTGCGCGGAAATCAAATCCGAGCGCGCTTGCGAAAGCTGTGCGCGAATGTCGCCGGCGTCGAGAGTCAAAATCAATTGCCCGCGATGAACGGCCTGTCCTTCCGTGGCCGCCACTTTCTCGACAAACGTGGCAAATTCGGCGTGAGCGATTGTGGGCGAGATAGGCTCGACCTTGCCATTACTCGCGATCGAGGCGCTCAAGTCCTCGCGCTGGACGGGCACGTAGTGCACCACGGGCGCCTGGCCTCGATTGGCAAGCAACACGATGAGGACCACCACGCCCAGCCCGCCGGCCAGGATCGGCACCAACCATCTTCTCTTCCCGTTTTCCGCCATCTTGGGCCGCGCTTCGGCGCGCAGCCTACCCCCAGAATCTCAAAATTGTAACAGACCCTTTCGAAGGTTGCCTACGGAAAGGCCGAAGGAGTACCGCAGAACGTACATCGTGAGTGCATCTGCAGACATGTAGACGTCCAGACACGCACGCATTCAGACATCGAGGCATACCCGAAGGCATACCTCAAAAAGATGCGCTATTCTAATTTCCGGATGCCAGTCGTCTACGTGCTCGCGACTGATTGGAGGCTGCGCACGGCGGTCCGCGCCGAATTGCGCGAGCGCGGGATTGACGCGCTGGGCATGGACTCGGCAGAGGAAGCTGGCCGCGCACTCGCGCGCGGCGAGATGCCTGCGGTCGTGGTGCTCGAAGCAAATAGTGAATTGGTGGGCGATTCGGCGAGACATCATCTCGGAGACGGAGACCTCGGGGGCCCCGTTCGCGTCGTGGACCTTGGGGGCGGCCTTGGGGGCCTCGTGGAACGCGTGCCTACGGTGTTGGTCGCGTCGCGCACTGAGACTGTGTCGCTGCCGACCGCGGCTGCGGTGCTCTACCGGCCGGTGAGCGTAGGTGAGATCGTCGCGAAGGTGCTCGAGCTGCTCGAGCGCGGGCAGGTCGCATAGCTCGGGCGAGGGATTGCGCTCCGTGCTAAAATCCGGATATGAGCGAAACGCCGCAAGCACAAACCAAGACGCCTGCGCCAACGAATGCGGGGCACGCGGGCGGACATCAGGCAACCGGCACCGGCCCCAGGATTCATCGCGTCTGCATCGGCTGCAACAACATGTTCGAAGTCACGATGGAAAACTACGAAGCGAAGCACTGCTCCGTCTGCCATAAGGGCTAGCGCTCGGCTGCCGCTACCGTTCGCGCGCGGAAATCCGATCGAGAGATCGCGCATCGGAAAGCTTCGACGACAACCGCTCACGCTATCGACACCCATCGCTGTGCTTTTCATTGAACTCGGCGGCTTACGCCCGAAGCGAATCCCCGTCAAAGTAATGGGTGAGTGACGAATCCCGCAGGCGAGCCATGAGCGCCGTCCCGTCGCTCATGGTCCGGCCGCGCGCCGTTCGTGCGGGCGATCGCGCGGGACATTTATGCGGACTGCCGCGAGGCATTTGCGTCCCCCGGCACTTCCCAATGCTAGAATCGATACTTTTATGAGCGCCGACTCCCTTATCTACGTCCACGACCTCTGCAAACACTTCCGCACGTTCCGCCGCCGCGAAGGCGTGTGGGGCTCGATTCAAAATCTCTTCGTGCGCGACTACCGCACCGTATCCGCCGTCGATCGCGTGGGCTTCTCGATCGAACGAGGCGAAATGGTGGGCTACATCGGCCCGAATGGCGCCGGAAAATCCACCACGCATCAAAATGCTCACCGGCATTCTGGTGCCCACCAGCGGCGAAATCCGCGTCAACGGCTTCGTTCCTTTCCGCCAGCGCCGCCAGTACGTGAAAACGATCGGCGTCGTCTTCGGCCAGCGCACCCAGCTCTGGTGGGACATCGCCGTGATCGAATCGTTCAAGCTGCTGCGCCGCATTTACGACGTGCCGCAGCGCGATTTCGACGCGCGCATGGAGCGCTTCAACGAAATTCTCGGCATCAGCGACTATCTGCACACTCCGGTGCGCAAACTTTCGCTCGGCGAGCGCATGCGCTGCGATCTGGCCGCCGCGCTGCTGCACAATCCGCCGCTGCTGTTTCTCGATGAGCCGACGATCGGCCTCGACGTGGTCGCGAAAGATCACATCCGCCATTTCCTGCGCGCCATCAATCGCGAATTCCACACCACCGTCCTGCTCACCACGCACGACCTCGACGACATCGAAGAGCTTTGCCGCCGCATCATGATCATCGACCACGGGCGCGTGCTCTTCGACGGACATCTGTACGACCTGAAGCAAAAGCTGCTGCGCACGAAGCAAATTAAATTCGCGCTGAAGGACCGCGAGCAGGTGGCGTGCCTGGAAGCTTTTTCGCGCGACGGATTCGAAGTGGAGCAAGTGGACGAGCTCACCTATCGCATCCGTTTCGACCGCGTGAAAATCGTCACCGCAGACTTGATTCGCCGGATCCTCGCGGCCGTCGAAGTGCGCGACCTGCTGATCGAAGACGAGCCCATCGAAGAAATCGTCAAGCGCATCTACGCGGGCGAAGCGCTGCCCGAGGTCGCGGTGTGAACGCGGTTGCCGATGCGCTGATCCCGTACGCGGAATTTGCGCGCGTCGGCTTCGTCAATATCCTTGCGTTCCGCCTGCGCTACTTCACCGGCATCATCACGTATTTTCTCAACGTCACGGTCTACTACTTCATTTGGACGGCGGTGTTTCACTCGACGTCATCCATCGCCGGCTACAACCTGCCGCAAATCATCACCTACATAAGCGTCGGCTGGATGATCCGCTCGTTCTACTGGAACACGATTGACCAGGAGATGGCCTACGAAGTGATCGAAGGCAAGATCGCGATGGACTTGATCAAGCCCGTCTCGATCCAGTGGATGTGGATTTGCCGCGCGATGGGCGAATCGGCGTTTCGCCTTGGCCTGCTGACGCTCCCGACTGCGATTTTCGTCGCGCTCGTGTTTCCGGTGCAAGGTGCCCGCGTCGCGCGAGAATTTCGCTCTTTTCATGATTGGCGTGCTCGGCAGCTTTTTCCTGATGGCGGCGATCAATTTCATGATCGGCACTTGCGCGATTCCGCTGAAATCGATTCTCGCGCTGATTCGCGCGAAATACTGGTTGATTGAGATGCTCTCCGGCCTGTTGATCCCGATTTCATTTTTCCCGGCGACGGCGCAGAAAATCATGGCGTGGCTGCCTTTCGAATACATCGCTTACCAGCCGCTGCAGATTTATCTCGGCAAGCTCGACCGAGCCGCCGCGCTGCGCGCGCTCGCGACGCAATGGCTGTGGGTGATCGCGCTGCTCGCGTTGGCGCATCTCTGGTGGGAAAGCGCGTCACGCAAAATCACGATTCATGGCGGCTAGCCGATGAGCTCCCTTCCCACCAGCATTTCCGTGCAGGAAAAAACCGGCGCCGCCGGAATCGTCGCCGGTGCGCGGCGCCACTCGCTTCTTTTTGCCGACTATTTCACGCAGTACGCAAAAGTGCGCATCGGATACCGCGGCGATTTCATCGTCAGCCTTCTCACCAGCTTCGCCGCCACGATTTTCCAGATTGCATTCGTCGTCGTGCTATTCGAGAAGGCGCCTCAACTGGGCGGCTGGCGTTTCGAAGAAGTGCTGTTTCTCTACGGTTTCGCCCTGATTCCTTACGGCCTGTTCAACGTGATCAGCATGAATCTCTACGATTTCGGCAACAACTACATCATCGAAGGAAAATTCGACCGCATTCTCCTGCGCCCGATCTCTTCCCTGTTTCAAGTTCTGTTCGAGACGTTCCGGATCGAGTCGTTTCAGGAGGTGGCCACTGGAATTTTCTGCATGGTGTGGGCCGCGAAGCGCCTGGGCATCGCGTGGACGCCTGCGAAACTCGGCATGCTGCTGTTCTTCGGAATTTGCGCCGGCATCATTTACATTTCGATTTTTCTGATGCTCAGCACCGTGTCGTTCTGGTTCGAGGATCGCATCGGCGTTCATCCGCCGGTTTGGAATGTGATCGCGTTCGGCCGGTATCCACTCTCAATCTACAATCCGATCGTCCAGTTTTTCCTCTGCTGGGTCGTGCCGTTCGGCCTTGCTTCGTTCTATCCGAGCGTAAAATTGCTCGGCCGCACCGTTACGCCCGAATACGCCCCGCTCGTTCCGGTGGTCGCAATCGTGTTCCTTACTTTAGCCATGTCGCTCTGGAATTTTGGCACGCGCCACTATTCATCCACCGGCTCGTAGGCGCGAATGGCGCGCGAAAGCGGCAACTGACGCCCGCCGGGGCGGGGCGATCCTTTCTCCTACGCCGGAATCCGACTATTGAACGTCCGAAACTTTTCCATCCACGAAGATCACTTTCATGTCCGGATAGAAATACATCACCTTTTTTCCCAGGTTTACGATTTTTTGCGGCTGCCCGAAGGCGCTCACCACCTCATCCGTCGTCTGTCCGATGGACACTGTTTTAGGGGCCGCCGCCGGAGTGTTCGCGGCTGCCGCCTGTTCGTTGGGAGCCTGGGCGGCTTCGGCAGCGGGGGCCTCGGGTGCGGAGTTCTCCACGACGATCACTTCCGCGATCGTCTTCATCACATCGTCCGGCGGGGGAAACTTGCCTTTCGGGAAGGCGACCTTTAATTGCGTATGGTATCGAATGTCGTTGATCGGATCGCTGAAGAGCGTGAAGTAAACTCCATCATCTTTGACAATGTAATCCGTGACCCAGAACTTTTCTCCAGTCACGAACTTGCGCTGCGGGATATTAACGGGCTGTTGATTGGTGGTACTGAGCGCCACCGTCCACGCCATGTTCGCGCCGAAGCCCATGGTAATCGCCCCGTTCTTATAAGTAGGTTGCGGAGGAATCTTCGCATCCGTGCTGCACATCAAGAGGCCATCTTTCTGAAGAACGAGAACAGACCCGGCGGTAGCCACGTCCGACCAGTCCGCCGTTAGCTTGGTTCGCGTAAACTGCGCGGATAATTTCTTCTGAATTTCGGCCTTCGGATCCTGGCAATATAGCGAAGGAACCGCTCCGGCCAATACGATCGCCAGCGCCAGACAAATCTTTCCCCTCATCGCGACTCTCCTTTCGCTCCGCTTCCGATTGCCGTACCCACAGAACGCGTGAATAAAATCGCCGGAAGTTCCTCGCTCCGGCGCAGTGCTCTGCCTTTTGCGCGCAGAAATTTGAAGAAACCGTATGGCAGGTCCGCAATTGATGTCAAGCAGCTTAGTGACAATGTACAAATAATTGCGTGTAACAACCCGTCCCTGCCCCGCGCAGCTCGCGGCCTTCCATCCTTACATCATGAATGAAGTACGGCTTGATTTGTGGCGCGAATTCGTATTATCTAGCTTCCAGCAATCTTCAACCATTTCTGTACCGATTCCGCACCGCACTTGCGCTGTGATCGAATCGAATCGCGCGCAAAGAACTGAGGCTTAGAATGAAGAACTCGAAGATTTGTTTCGCACTCGCGCTCGTAGCAGCCGTAGCCGCCGGTGCGCCACGTTCGGCCGCCGCGCCGCAGAACCAGTCGTCCTTCGAAGTGACGATGGTCGCCCGCACCATCACCGTCATCAATTACGAGCATCGCGGCGGCTCCACGCAAATCGGCTTTCAGGGCTCGCCCATCATGCCCAACGGCAAAGGCTCGGGCAAAGTCGAAAGCAAGCAAGGCCGCATCCAGATCAACGCGGATTTTCAAAAACTCTCGGGTCCGCAATCGTTCGGCCCCGAGTACCTCACCTTCGTTCTGTGGGCCATCACGCCCGAAGGAAAGTCGAACAACCTCGGCGAAATTCTCCTCGATGGCGACAAATCCAAAATCAGCGTCACCACTTCGCTGCAAACCTTCGGCCTGATCGTCACCGCCGAGCCTTACTTCGCCGTTTCGCAGCCGAGCAATGCGGTCGTCCTCGAAAATACGGTTGTCTCCGGGACCACCGGCACGATCGAACAGGCCACCGCGAAGTACCAGTCGCTCGACAAAGGCGTCTATAGCTACAATTTTTCAGCCGCCAGCTATCCCAAGTCCAAATCGAAGACGCCGCTCGAACTTGAAGAAGCGCGCAACGCCATGGAGATCGCGAAAGCCGTGAACGCCGCGCAGTACGCTTCCGAAGCGTTTGGCCGGGCGCAGAGTTCGCTCACAACCGCCGAAAATCTTTTTGCGAGCAAAGGTGACAGGAAGCGCGTGATTCAGGCCGCGCGCGATGCCGTCCAGAACGCAGCCGATGCGCGCACCACCGCCGTCAGGCGGGCGCGCGACGAAAAGATCGCGCAAGAAAAAGCAGCCGCAGCGGCAGCCGAAGCAAAAGCCAAAGCAGACGCGGAAGCCGCCCAGCGCGCGCAGCAACAGGCGGAAATCCAGAAGTTGCAGGCTGAGCGCGACGCTGCGCAACAAGCGCAAGCACGAGTGGAAGCGGAAGCCGCTCAGCATGCCGCTCAGTTGCAGGCGCAACGAGAAGAGGACAAGGCCCGGCAGGCCCAAGCCGCCGCTGCGCAAGCAGAAAAAGAAAAAGAACAGCTGCGCGCGCAACTGCTCGATATGTTCAACCGCATTCTTCCCACCACCGACACGCCGCGCGGCTTGAAGGTGAACATGGCGGATGTGCTTTTCGATTTTGGCAAATTCGATCTGAAGCCGCCGGCCCGCGAAGCGCTGGCCAAGATGAGCGGCATCGTGATCGCTCACCCAGGATTGAAACTCGCCATCGAAGGCTATACCGACAGCATCGGAACCGATACGTTCAATGTGACGCTCTCGCAAAATCGCGCCGACACGGTTCGCGCCTACCTGATCGACCAGGGCCTCGACCCCGGTTCCATCACCGCCACCGGCTACGGCAAATCGAATCCAGTCGCGTCGAATGACACGGCCGACGGCCGCCAACAGAACCGGCGTGTGGAAATCATCATCTCCGGCGAACTCATCGGCGAAAAGATCGGCGGCGGTTCTTCCCCCCAACAGTAATAATCGCGCCCTGCCACGGCAGCGACGCTCGACGACCGATCGCGCGGCGAACGCAAGGGAGACTTTTGTGAAAGATAACCACGATCGCCGTTCGTTCCTCGCTTACTTCTCGACCCTCGGCCTTTCCTCGACGCTTCTTCCCGGCGTCCTGTGGGCCAAGCTCGAAGCAAGGACCACCACCGCCCGAATCTCCGCGACAAGCGCCGACGGCGAGCAAACCGCCGCAGCTCCCACCATCACCATCACGAAAGAAATGCTGCGCGATGCTGCGGCCGTTGCCGGCCTCGAGTTCACCGACACGCAGCTCGACAAAATGCTCGTGGGCGTAAATAAAAACCTCGCGCATTATCGGGAGCTGCGGACAATCCCGCTCGAAAATGCAATCGCGCCTCCGCTCTATTTCAATCCCATTATTCCCGGCACGAAAATCGACCGCACGAAGCGTCCGATCCGGATGAGCGCGCCGCCGAAAGTCGAGCGCCCGAAGAATCTAGAAGACGCCGCGTTCTGGCAAGTCACGCAGCTCGCGGAGTTGATTCGCACGAAGCAGGTAACGTCCGCAGAGCTGACCGAGATGTATCTCGCGAGGCTGAAGAAGCACAATCCGCAGCTGCTCTGCGCCGTCACAATCACGGACGACCTCGGAATGCGCCTGGCGCGCGAAGCCGATCGCGAAATTGCCGCAGGCCGCTATCGCGGCCCGCTCCACGGCATTCCCTGGGGAATCAAGGATCTCGCTTCCGCGAAAGATTATCCGACCACGTGGGGCGCCGGACCGTTCAAAGATCGCGTAATCGATCGCAACGCGACGGTGGTGACCCGCCTCACCGACGCCGGCGCCGTGCTGATCGCGAAACTCGCCACTGGCGAACTCGCGCTCGACGACATCTGGTTCGCCGGCCAAACGAAAAATCCGTGGGATCTGTCCATGGGTTCGCAAGGATCGTCGGCTGGACCGGGATCAGCCACTTCCGCAGGAATGGTCGGCTTCTCCGTGGGAACAGAAACGGGCGGCTCGATCGTTGCGCCCTCCGCCATTTGCGGCGTCACCGGTTTGCGTCCCACTTACGGCCGCGTCAGCCGCTACGGCGTGATGACTCTCAGCTGGAGCCTCGACAAGACCGGCCCCATGTGCCGCAGCGTCGAAGATTGCGCGCTCGTTCTCTCCGAGATCAACGGACCCGACGATCACGATCTCGCCGTGCAGGATATCCCGTTCAATTGGGACGCGGATTTCGACGTCCGCAAACTTCGCGTCGGCTACTTGAAAGCCGCATTCTCCAATACGCGCCAGACTCCGAAAGTGGACGCGAACGATGCCGCCGCGCTAGAGAAATTCCGGAGCATGGGATTCAACCTGATCGAAATCGAGCTGCCGAAACATTCCAACATGGATTTCACGATGGTCATGTACGGAGAGGCAAACGCCGCGCTCCGCGATCCGATTGAATCGCAACCGGCAGGTCTGGTTCGCCAGGATCGAGTCCTCGACCAAAATAATCTTCGCCTGCTTCCCGCCGTCGAATACATCAACGCCAATCGCGTCCGCACAATCCTCATGCACGAAATGGCGGAGGTTATGTCCAAGGTGGACGTCTATCTGCTCCCCTTCGACTACGCCGACTACACTCCCAATCCCGTTGCGACGCTCAACAGCGCCGTCACGAATCTTACCGGCCACCCGTGCGTTGCACTTCCGCATGGATTCGACGAGAAGGGTCATCCGACGAGCCTTTCGTTCATCGGCCAACTGTATGGCGACGCGGAAATGCTGGCCCTCGCGCGCGCCTATCAGACGGCGACCGACTGGCACCTGAAACATCCAGTTCTCGCTTAGCGATTTTGGGTAAAAGCTCCGCCGGCAACTCAAGTGGCAGCCCAAGCCCACGCGTAGAAGTCCCGGAATTATTGTCAATTCTGCGACGCCGCTCGGCGCCAATAAAAAAGGCCGGGATTTCTCCCGGCCTTTTTTCCCAGCAATTGATTTTATCGAATCAGGTGACTTAGCCGATCACCAACAGTACGCGCACACCCGGATGCGCCAGATTGATCAAATAATATTGGCCGTCGATCTCATCCACATAGACCGCATCGGTATACGCCCAACCAACCGGCCACGCACTGTACGTGAACCAGTAGCCGCCATATTGAAAGCGCCGGTCATCGCGGCGTTCGACGCGAAACGAGTGCTCGCGTCCAAAAGACGAGCGAAAGCGATCTTCCGGTATCCGTCCGTGTTCCGCTTTCGAATCGTGCTGGCGCTCAGCCTGTTTCTTTTCGGTTTCCGTTTGCTGGCGACGATCATTCACAGCTCGCTCCTGCTGCGCTTTTTCCTGGTGCTCCTCCTGCTTCGCCGCGCCCTGCTCCTGTTTCTGTTTTTCTTCCTGCTGCTTCTTTTCTTCTTGCTGCGTGCGTTCGGTTTGTTGATGGTTCTCAGGCTCGGCTTTCTGGCGTTCTTCCTGTTGAGGCCTGTCTTTTTCTTGTTCTTGCTGGGAATAAGCGGCTGCAGGCAAGAGCAGCGATAGAGCCGCCGCGCTCAGAATCAATGTGTATTTCATTTCACTCTCCGCGTGTGCATTTTGAGCCCTGAATTCGGGCTGGAAGCACCGCAATCTGGTAATCGCAACCAGCTCGCCAATTGGAAATGGCACGGAGAGCGAATCGTTTCAATGAGATGGATGATGCGAGCTTCGTCTAGTACCGCGTAATATATCTTTCACTCGTGCAGAATCAGGCTAAAGCGGAAGCATTAGGTAATTTCCTGTAGGCCAAGCGGACCGATGCTGATCAGATTGATGAAGAGCTGGCAAAAAAATCGCAGCCTGAAAATTCGCGAAGGAATCAGGGAATTTCTCGCAGCGCGCGCTTACTCTAGCAAGTTCGCACGAACGAGCCCACATTGAACGCCGCGCTGTACATGGACTGTTCGCTCGGCGGCGGCGCGACCAAATGAACGGCCTGCTGCAGCTTATCCGGCCGGCACGGTTTCGCGATGCACACCACTGCGCCCAGCATGTGTCCCGTCGCGTAGTTCGACGGCATCGCCGCGCTCGTCATCAGAATCACCGGCACGTGGCACAGCCGCTCCGACGATTTCACGATGGCGCACAAATCATTGCCGCAAATTCCGCTGCCTTCCGCTTCGGCCAGGATCACATCGGGCGTTTCCGTTTTCAGGATATCGAGCGCCTGCTGCGCCGTCGCAACGAACACCGTGTGATATCCGTCTTCGTTCAGTAATACGCTCATCGTGTGCGCCATCTTCGGATCGGATTCGACGCCAAGTACGCGCACGTGACTTGCGAACGGGGTCGTGACCCACGCTTCCGCTGCCGCCGCCGCAGCCTCGGTCTGATATTCCACCGCTACGGCGTGCTTCAGATTCGGCAGCAGCACCGCTCGCAACACTTTCGCCGTTCGCGCCGTGTTGATCGCAGCCGGTGTCGGCCAGTACGGACACGTAACCTGCAACATTTGCCCCACCCAATACCGGCTCAGCGCCGTGGACACCAGCAATCCATCGCGCGATACGTCGAGCGTTCTCCCGAGATCTTCGAACGATTGCAGCGTTCCTCGTCCGCCTTCGAGTCGAACTCGCAAGTCCATCTTCGTGCGCATCCGTCGCCGGCGTTCGATTCCCGTAAGTGCGCTTTCCGCCTGCATCACCGCGCTTGCCATGGCACGCCTCCAGAAATCTCAGACTTTGCGCCGCTCTTGTTAGGTTATCGGCCGCATGGCGAAGGCGTCGTAGTACCGAACGGCCTCGAGCCAAAATATTAGTAAATTCTAATGTTTGCGGATTTTAGTCTCGGTGGCCTCTCCACTTCTCCTCTGCCCCTCAACGTCCGCTATGCCCCTTACCTTCTGGCTCTCGCCGCTCGGGCGCTTGCAACATGCAACCCCTGAGTAACGTACTATCTTGTATATGCGCCCCACCGGCCGCCTCGCCATTGCCGCTACCGCGTCGCTCGCGCTGGCGCCGCTTCTTGCCGCGTTTGTCGGCGGTTCGATCGGCAGCGGAGTCCTTCATCCTGCGCATCTCGCGCCCATGCGCTTGGAAGAAACCGCGCGATTGCTGGCAGGAACGAACTCGGCTAAGGTGGACTTCAACGTCCAGGCAAAAGATGGCGTGACTCTGAAGGGTTGGAAAGTTCGACCCTCCACTCCGAATGGAGATTGGGTGCTGCTGTATCACGGCGTCTCCGACAACCGCACCGGCGTACTCGGCCACGCCGCTTTTCTGCTGCGCCACGGCTACAGCGTCGTGATGATGGATTCGCGCGCCCACGGTGAAAGTGGCGGCGACATGTGCACCTACGGGTGGAAGGAGCGTTACGACACTGTCGCAATCACGGACGCCCTTTACGCGAGCGAAAAAGTCCGCCACCTGTACGCGCTGGGCGTTTCGATGGGCGCAGCGATAGCGCTCCAATCCGCTGCCGTCGAGCCACGCATCGAAGCCGTCGCCGCCGAAGCTCCCTTCGCCAACCTCCGCGAGGTTTCGTATGACTATGCGGGCCTCGACGTGAGTCCGCTGCTCGGCAAGACGCTGTTTCGGCCCGCGTCGACGCTCGCTCTCGCGTCCGTGCGAAGAGAGGGCGGCTTCGATCCGAAGGACGTCTCGCCAGAAACAGCTGTTGCCGCGCGGCCCTTTGCGGTTCTTCTAATCTGCGGCACAGCTGACCACCGCATCCCGTGCCGTCATTCCGAACGTATCGAGAAATCCGCCTCCGGCGCCAAAGATCTCTGGGTCGTCAAGGGCGCAGGCCACGCCGCGGCTCTCGGCCATTCCCCGGCGGAATACGAGACGCGCGTCGTAAAGTTATTTGAGACGTACCCGAAGAATCCCTGAGGAAACGATCGGCGGCGATTCGCTAGACCACTTTCAAAATCAAAATCACGCGGTCATCCTCGTGCGTCCCGCCCCGCGAAAACAAATCCACTTCCGTCAGCACCGACTGCACGATTTCTTCCGCCGGCAGCGCCCGCTCGCGCGCCACTAATTCCGCCAGCCGGGGCGAGCCGAACTCGTCATCCTGCGCGTTCATCGCTTCGGTGATGCCGTCCGTGCACGCCACAAAAATATCGCCCACTTCCAGCTTCACGTGCCCTCGGTCAAAGTGCACGCCTGGAAACATTCCCACCACCATGCCGCCCTCGCGCAAATATTCCACTGTTCCATTCGCGCGCACTACCGCCGGCGGCACGTGCCCCGCATTCACGTAATGCAGCGTGCGATGCGGCTGATCCAGCAGCGTCAGGAACATCGTCATATATTTCTGCCCGCGCGTATCGGCCAGCATCATGTCGTTCAGCGACTCGACCAGCCGCTCGAGCGAATGCAAATGCGCCAGCAGCGCATGCAAAGTCGCCTGCAGGTTCGCCATCACCATCGCCGAACCCACGCCCTTGCCTTCCACGTCCGCCACCACCGTCAGCATGGTGTCCGGCGCGAGCTGGATGAAATCGTAATAGTCGCCGCCCGCTTCGAGCGACATCCGGTTCGACACCGCGATATCGAATCCTTGAAGCTTCGGAGGCGACTCCGGCAGCAGCCCCATCTGAATGCTGCGCGCCAGCGCCAGATCGCGTTCCATGCGCTGCTTGTGCACCATTTCGCGGTGCAGCTGCGCATTTTCGAGCGCCAACGCCACGTGATCGGAAATCGCCTGCAGCATGTTTTCGTCCGCGCGCGAAAACGGCCCGGTCTTTTTATTCAACAGCTGCAGCACCCCGATCGTCTCCCCGCCTTTATTGCGAATCGGCAGGCACAAGAGCGACTTCGTCCGGTAACCCAGCCGCAAATCGACTTCGGATTCGAATCGCGAATCGGAATACGCGTCGGCCAGATTCACCATCTCTCCGTGCTGCGCCACCCAACCCGCAATTCCCTTGGTGATCGGCAAACGGATCTCGTGCTGCTCGAGCCCCAGGCCCACCAGCGACCAGATTTCTTTTTTCTCGCGGTCCACCAAAAAAACCGTTCCGCGCTCGGCCCCCGAGTGCCGGATTGTGAGCCCCAGAATAATATTCAGCAGCTCCGCCAGATCGAGCGTCGAGTTCAGGCGCTTCGTCGCTTCCACAATCGTCGAAAGCTCGATTACCGCGCTACGCCGCTCGCTGCTCTCGAGCGCCACTTCCGCGTAGCGCCGGAAAAGATCCAGCCACGCGCGCGTCTTCCCGTCCATCTTCGATTTCGACGCAATCTCCAACACCCCTACCGGCGTCTCCCCGCGGCCCAGCGTCCACGCATTCGCAAGCCCGTTCGCGCTTGGCTCGTGCTTTCCCTTCAGCACTCCCGCCACAAGCGCGGCATTGGCCGCCGGAAGCTTCCCGCTTTCATGCCACACCGTTGCTGCTCCATCCACCATCTTCCAGAGCCGCGCGCCCTCCAATACCCCGGGCGCAGCCAGCGACCGCACGATTTCCGCCGCCAGTTCGCCCGGCTCCGCTTCGGGATTCAGCTTCACGAAGACCTTGTCAAGGGCCTCCAGACGAGCGCCCGCCGCTGCCGCTCCGCTCCGCGCCGCCTTTTTTGCTTTCTTCAATTGTTCCCTTTGTATTGCACCACGAGGATCGTAATGTCGTCTGACTGCGCCGCGCCTTCGGTGAACGCTCGCATCCCTTCTTTTACCGCGTCGGCGAGTCCTTCCACCGTGTCGCCCGTGTAAGTCTCCATGATTTTCCGCAGCCGCGCTTCTTCGAACATTTCATTCTGCGGGTTCGCCGCTTCCGACACGCCGTCTGTGTAAATCACCAGGTATTCGCCCGGCTCAAGCGTCACGCGCGCGCTTTGATACTCCGCTTCCGCAAACATCCCCACCGGGAAATTCGCCGAGCCCAATCCTTCCAGCTCGCCCGACTTCCTTCGCAGCAGCGGCGGCACGTGTCCCGCATTCACGTATTCAAATCGCCCCATCTTGTCGAGAATTCCGTAGAACACCGTCGCGTACCGGTCTTCTCCGCTGCGCTCGCACAGATACTGATTCACGCGAGAAAAAACGCCGGGAAGCGAAATGTCCATCGCCGCGGTCGTGAAAAACACGCCCTGCAGCAACGTCGCCAGCAGCGCCGCCGAAATTCCCTTCCCCGATACGTCTCCGACGAAAAATCCGTGCCGCCCGCCGCCCAGCTGAATCACGTCAAAGCAGTCCCCGCCCACCGAATGGCACGAAAGCGTCGAAGCCGCCACCGCCAGGTCCGGCAGATTCGGCATGGATTTCGGCAGCAGCGTTTTCTGAATTCCGCTGGCAATTTCGATTTCATGATCGAGGCGCGCCTTAGCGCGCGCCGAGGCAAACAGCCTCGCATTCTCGATCACCGTAGCTGCTTCTCGCGCCAGCGTCATTAATACGTCCCGATCCATGTCCGTGAACGCGCTCGACGGCGTGTGGCTATCCATATACAGCACGCCCAGCAACTCGCCTTGCCGGGTCGAAATCGTAGCGTCCAGCGTCTCGATCACCGGAAGCTTGTCCACCGGAATCGCCACAATCGTGTGCAGCTCGAGCCTCGCCACGCTCTCCTGTTGCGACATCCCGCCCGCTTCATCTCCCGTATCGCTGACGATCATTTCGCGCCGCGTGTTCACCACGCGCTTCACTACGCTCTGCGATACCTTCAGCTGGTCCGGACGCAACGTCCCCTTCTGCGAGTCGCGCGCCACCACCATCTGCAGTTCGCCGCCGGGATTCGCGAGCAGCAGCACTCCTCGTTCGGTTCGCGTTACCTGGATCGCTGCGTCCACCACCGCCGTCAGCACGTCCTCGAGCGAAAGCCCCGTGCCCAGTGTTCTCGCCACATCCAGCAACACGCCCAGATGATGCAGCTCGCGCGAGCCGGGCGCCGACGGTGCCGGCGCTTCCACCCGCTCGACCAGTTCCTCGATCGTCGCGCCTTCGCCCAGATAAATCAGCTTGTAGGAATCGGCCATCCCGAAATCGATTTTGTCGCGCGGCTGCAGTTCGTGCTTCAGCACCTTTTCGCCGTTCACGAACGTGCCATGGCGGCTGCCCATGTCTTCGAGCACCCATCCGCCGTTCACGGACAGAATTTGGGCTTGTTGCCGGCTGATGCGGCTGTCGCGCAGAGTCAGCTCATTGCCCGCTTGCCGTCCAATTCGGAAAGGGGATGCGTTCAGAGGCACATCGCGGCGCACGCCGCTCGGTTCAATCACTACGATTCGGGGAGATCGTGGCATGTGTTCAGACGCGCGCCCCAACTCCAGGCACGCCAAATCGCCTCCAGGAGCAATTCAGCACGCCATGGTAGGTAAACTCGCGCCCGAAGTAAAGGCCACTCCTAAACGAGTGAGGTCCGCGCCCGCCCGAGTCGGGCGATTCGCGGTCTGTGCGCGATCGGGGCAGCCGGGAAAATTCTTCGCGCCGCTTCTTGCTTTCCTACTCCGTTTTCTTAGTACCAACGTACCGTTGCATCCCCTCTCCACTGTCGTAATATTTCGCCGCCCATGCCACACACGCAGCTCTGCGAAGAACTCAACCGCATCAAGCTCCAAGCCATCGCCGCCCTCCATACAGCGCGCCTCACCCGCCGCTCCCGCGACCTCTCGTTCCAGGAAGACGTCGAGCTCACTCGCGATGAGCACCAGAAAATCGACGCCCTCCTCAAACATCTTCTCGCCGGGCACAACGGCCATCCCTGCCCCGCCGGCGATCGCCCGATTGTCGGAATCGCCCGCCCTCTCAACGCGACTTTCCAAACTGCGAGCGAAGCCCCGGGCCAAACTGCGAGCGAAGCCCCGGGCCAAACCGCGGGCGAAACCCGGCACCCCTTCCGCGCCTTCGCCCTTTCGCAACGCCGTCCCTAAACAAGCCGGTCGCAAAACGCGTCAAAACAATACTGAAGTATTCGCTTGACAATTACTTCCTTCCTTGCGACACTGAAGCCGCTACTTCACTAATCCAGGAGACTGCAAATGACTCAAACCACTGTTATCCACAACACATTCGTACTCGAGCGCAACTATCCAACCCCTCCCGAACGCGTCTTCGCCGCCTTCGCCGACCCCGCCAGGAAACGCCGCTGGTATGCCGAAAGCGAAACCCACGAAGTCGAGAAGTTCGAAATGGATTTCCGCGTGGGAGGCCTCGAACACACCCTCTATCGCTTCAAGGAGGGCACGCCCTTCCCCGGCGTCGCACTCGCGAACGACGGAAGCTATCTCGACATCGTGCCCAACAGCCGGATCGTCACCGCCTCCGCCATGACCCTCGCCGAAAATCGCATATCCGTCTCGCTCGTCACATTCGAGCTCCTGCCCAGCGGCAATGGCACCGACCTCATCTGCACGCATCAGGGCGTATTCTTCGAAGGCTCCGACGGCCCAGAAATGCGCGAAGGCGGATGGCGAAGGCTACTCGATCGATTGGCGACGGGGCTGGCGCGCTAAACCGTGCACGTAGAAAGGGAGGCCAACTGATGCCCGCCACAAAAGCAACGATTGACCGCGTGTTTCATGCCCTGGGAGATCCGACGCGCCGCGCCATCGTCGTGAAGCTCAGCAGAGGGCCGCAGTCGGTCTCCCGGCTGGCAGTCCCGCTCGCCATTACGCTCACGGCGGTCGTGCAGCACTTGCAGATCCTCGAAGAGAGCGGCCTGGTGCGCACCGAAAAAGTGGGACGGGTGCGCACTTGCCGCATCGAGTCGGCCGGTTTCTCGGCCGTCGAAGAGTGGATCAAGGAGTGCCGCTCGATGTGGGAGCGCCGCCTCGATCGCCTTGGCGACCTGCTCGCGGAGCCCGACGAAGGCAAATAGGCGGCGCGTCACACGCGAGCTCCGCGCCAGCGGTTGATTCCCTCCACCAATCCAGCGCCTCGCGCGTCTAAGCCGGGAACCGAGGCGCGATCGGCGGATTTCTAATCTACGGTGCCGCGATTAGAATTCCTCGTAACTCATTGAAAATAAAGGGTGGGCATGCGTTCTAATCTACTGCAAACGGGGGTATGCGATCCGCAGCATTCCTCGCTTTCCGAGCCGGGGAATGCGCTCGGTAGCGGGCGCGTTTCGCTGCTCCGGCTGCTAGTCTTCGCAGCGATCTGCTTCGCCAGCTTCTCGTCGCGCGCCGCCGCTCCGGAGAAACCGAAACTCGCGGTTCTCGACCGCGTCGTCGCTTCGGACCAGGTCCTCATTCTCGAGCACGTAACCGTGATCGACGTCACGGGCGGGCCTTCGCTCGCCGACCGCTCCGTCATCGTCTCCGGCGATTCGATCACCGCAATCGCAAAGTCCGGCTCGATTCCAATCCCAGCCGGCGCGCACGTGATTGACGGCCACGGAAAATTCCTCATCCCCGGATTGTGGGACATGCACACGCACGTCGCCGGCATCGCCGCAGATCCGTCGTGGGCCAAGAGCACATTGCTTCCGCTGCTGGTGGCGAACGGCATCACGGGAATCCGCGACATGGGCGGCGACCTCGACGCGCTCGAAGCGTGGCGCCGGGAAGTCGAAGGTGGCACGCTCGCAGGCCCGCGCATTGTCGCGGCGGGCCCGATGCTGGTTCCCGCGCGGCGCGCGGGTGCTCCGGCTGCGCCGCCCGATCCCTCGCTGCTGCGCATCGGCACGCCCGAAGAAGCGCGCGAGGCCGTCGACAGCCTGCAAAAGCGCGGCGCGGATTTCATCAAAATCATCACCGTCTCGCGCGAGAACTATTTCGCGATCGCGGAGGAATCGAAAAAAGATGGAATCCCGTTCGTCGGGCACATACCTTTCGACGTGAATGCCACCGAGGCGTCGAACGCCGGACAGAAAAGCATCGAGCACATTATTTACAGTTCGCTCGCGCTCGATTGCTCCGGGCAGGGAGAGGAAATTCGGCGCAAGATGCGCGAAGCGCTGGCCGCGAAAGACGAGCGAGCCAATGCCGCGCTTTCCGATGAAGCGAATCGAACTTTTTCAAGCGAGAAAGCAGCCGCGCTATGGCTTACGTTCAAAAAGAACGGCACATGGGTGACGCCAACTCTTTTCTCCATCTGGGTGAACGCGCATCATTCGCTCGATTCAGCGGTGGATCCGCAGCTCGCCTACCTGCCGCAAGCGTTGCGAAAGGAATGGGCGCCCGCGAAAAATTCCGCGCCGGGCGATCGCGAGACGGAAGCGTGGTGGCAGCGCCAGTTTGAAAACGATCGCAAACTCACCGGTGAAATGCATCGCGCGGGCGTTCGCCTGCTGGCGGGAAGCGATTCGCTCGACCGCTACGATTTTGTGGGCACGAGCCTGCATCGCGAATTGCAAATGCTTGTCGAAGCCGGCCTCACGCCGCTCGAAGCGCTGCAGGCGGCAACGATCGGGCCCGCCGAGTTCCTGGCCCGAGCAGATTCCGGCAAAATCGCAACGGGCAATCGCGCGGATTTGGTTCTGCTCGAGGGCGACCCCACGAAAGACATCCGCAATACGGAGAAAATCGCAGCGGTGGTGTTGCAAGGACGGTTGTATGCGCGCGGGGAACTCGATGCGATGCTTTCCGGGGCGCGTGCAGCAGCGGCGGCCGCTCCAGCCGCGGCCAGCGAAGCAAAGTAAGCGGAACGTATCAGCGAAAGCTTGCGGCTTCCCACGCATTACTCAAGCGCCGCGTGGTTTCGCGCAAACGTACGGCCAGATCGACCACTGTCTCGAGCCGCTGCGTGTCGGCGGGCGGCAGCCGGTCGCGATGTGAAAGAACCAGCTCCGCATTGCCCAAAATTCCGGTGAGCGGATTGTTGATTTCGTGGCGAAAGATCTCAGCCGTGTCCGCCGGCAATCCCGCCCAGGGCGCGCCGAGCGCCGACTGCGATTGTGCGGCCCAGCGCAAGCGCCGCGCCACCAGGCTGGCGGCCATCGCAGCGAAATCGCCCGCGCGCGCGACGAAGTCCACATCGCCTTCGGCCACCATTCCGGCGATCTCCCGCTCATGCCCGACCGACGCCACCAGAATCACGGGCGCAGTCTCGGTCAATTGCCGGAGCGATTCGAGGAGTGGCGCGCCATTCAGAATTTCTTCGTCGAGCAGAATCGCGCGCGGCGACGACAACGCCAGCTGGCGGCGCAGCTCGGAGAAATCGGCAGCCGCGAAAATCGATTCGATCCCGGCGTAGCGCTCCGATTCCCGCCGGAGCTTTCCGGCGAGCGTTGCGTCCGCAACTCCGAACAAAGCGCTACACTCGATTGATATGGCCATTCTGGCTGCACCTGCGTTCATTCCCCTCACGCTGTCCGTCACTTTCCGGAATTCGTGCCATGGGTCGTCTCCAATGGCACGGGATCCATCGCGCGGCCGTTCGACTGGCCGCGCTCGAGCAAGCGATTCACTGCCAATTTCAGCTCTTCCACAAGAAACGGCTTCGCAAGATACGGCAATTTATTGGACTCAAGAAACGCGAGCGTACGCGGAGCCAGCGTGTCACCGGTTATAAAAATAATCCGCTCCCGAACCGAGGAACCGGAGCGCACCAGCGCGTCGTGGAACGCCGGTCCGTCGAGCCGCGGCATCCGCAAATCGCAAATCACCAGATCGAACCGGGTCCGGGAAATTCGCGTGAGCCCATCCTGACTGTCGATGGCGGCTTCGGCTTCGTGCCCTTCTTCGCGCAGCACGTCCACGATCAATTGCGCCACCGTGGGCTCGTCTTCGACCACGAGTATCCGGCCTTTGGTATTCGCGCCGGAATGCCCGGCGACCTCCGGCGGAGCGATGAGCTTTTGCTCTTCGAGCACGGTGACCACCGGCAGCTCAATGATGAATTTGGCGCCCGCTCCCCGCTGGCTCTCGAGCGTCACTTCGCCGCCGTGTTGCTGCACGATGCCGTACACGATCGAGAGTCCAAGGCCTGTTCCGACGCCCGACGGCTTGGTGGTGAAAAACGGATCGAACACGCGCGACGCGATTGCGGGCGGAACGCCCGGACCGTCGTCGGAAATTTCGAGCATGATCTTGTTGCCCGGCGCCCGTCCCGTGCGAATCCACACGTGCCCTTGTCCGCGGCCTTCGAGCAGAGCCTGTTCGGCGTTCATCAGCAGGTTCAACACAACCTGCTGGAGCTGATAAGGATCGGCCATCGTTTCCGGCAATTCCGGCGCCAGCTCGCACTCGACCGCAATGTTTTCGACGCGCAGCTCGTAGGCCCGCAACGCGAGGGTCCGCTCGACGACTTCGTTCAGATCCACTCTTGTGCGCTCCGGCTTCGTCTCGCGCGCGAAGTACAGAAGGTTCTTTACGATCCGGCGCGCGCGCTCGGCTTCCTGAAATACCTTGGCTGCTTCCGACTGTTGAGGAGTCGCGAGCCCACGGCCCAGCAAGAGTTGCGCGTAGCCCATGATGGCGGTGAGCGGATTATTGAGTTCGTGGGCGATGCCGGAAACGAGCTGCCCCAGCGCGGCCATTTTTTCGGTCTGCAGCAGCTTCGATTGAATCTCTCGCTTCCCCGTCACGTCGTAGTACAGCTCGAGCCAGCCCGCCGTGCGGCCGTCGCGCCCGAGCACCGGGCGGGAAAATCGTTCGAGCACCCGGCGCACCGGCCGCATCAGCTCCAATTCGTCGTGCGAAGGCGTATCCTCACCGGCGGCAAAACTTTTCCAGGCGGAAGAGAACGCGAGGGGATCGCGAAATCGCCCCGCGACCAGCCCTTCCAACTCGTCCCAGTCGGGAGTGTTGCGGCCCGCGCGCGGATTCAATCCAAACAACTGCCCGAAGCGCGCATTGGTGAATCGCACGCCGCCTGACCGGTCAAACAGAATCACGCCGGCTTCGAGAGCGTCGAGAAGGCTCGAAAGCTCGGCTTCCAATTGCCGCGATCGTTCTTCGGCGCGACGCACGGCCGAACCATCTTCCAAGCAGACTAAAAGATCATCCGATCCGGGCAGCACGGTGCGCAGGTTAATGCGCACGGGGAAGCCATTCGCGAGCGCCGCCTCCATGCTTTGCAGATCCTGGGGCCCGCCATCATTGCTGGCAGCCTCGGCAGTCGAGCACCAACTCACCAGGTCCGAGCAAGACGGCGCCGAGAGAAAGTCCGCGAGATTCGCGTATCCGTTGCTCCGGCTCTTGAGCCGGAGCATTTCGTGCGAGCGGTGATTCGCCCGCCGGACGCGTCCCTGAGGATCAATCACGAGAAGAGCTTCGCCACTCGATTCGAAGACCGCGCCGAAGGCGGCCCCATCAAAGAGCTGCCTCATTTCATTTCCGGGGCTCGATGGAATACTGCGCCCGTTGGTAACGAGGCTTCCGGTTCCGGAGAGATTGCCGTTCGCGCGCTTGGGCATCCGCGGTTTACCACCGCCCCAGCAAGATGCAATAGCTGCAGAAGAGCGCCACACCAACGGTGACGGTGTACTCGAACACGCGGCGCACGAATCGCAATGCGTCGCGTTTACGTCTGACACTCGGCGAACTGAGCATGAAATTCCTAGTGCACCACGCTGACCAACATCGCGAATATTCAATTCAAATGTTTTCAACAGCTTGTGCGGTACCGAGGTGAAAGTGCGGTGAACCGATTTCCCAGTTCGACACGGGAATCCGCGATTGCTTCCCTATCTGACAATTCCCGCGGCGAGGCGAAGTTCGACGGAATCAATCGAGGATGCATGGGAAGCGATGAGACGGGGTCAGTTCTTCAGGTTCGACTGCGCGTCGTACTGTTTCAGCTTGCGATAGAGCGTCGTCTTCCCGATGCGCAACATGCGAGCCGCGGCAAGTTTGTCTCCACCCGATTCGCGCAAAGCGCGCATGATCGCGCGGCGTTCGAGTTCGTCGAGCGGCAGGAGTTCGTCGTTCTGCGGGAGCCGTTCTCCGGACCCATACTGCAGATTCGACGGCAGGTCGCCGACGTGCAGGATCGGCCCGGTGCCGAGAGCAATCGCGCGTTCAATCGCGTTTTCGAGCTCGCGGACGTTTCCCGGCCAATCGTACGCCATCAGCCGCGTCATCGCGTCCTCTGAGATCGTGCGGGTAGGAGCTTCTGTATCGCTGAATTTCTCGAGAAAGGAATTCACGAGCAGCGGAATATCGCCTTTCCGGTCGCGGAGCGGCGGCAGCTTTATCTGCACCACGTTCAAGCGAAAGAAAAGGTCCTGCCGGAAGTTTCCCTGGCGCACCGCCGCTTCGAGATCGCGGTTGGTGGCCGCAATCACGCGCACGGAAATGGATACTCGATCGGTGGAGCCGACCGGACGAATTTCTTTTTCCTGCAGAGCGCGCAGCAGCTTGGCCTGCAGGTCTACGGGAAGATCGCCGATTTCATCGAGGAAGAGCGTGCCATTGCCGGCCGCTTCCATCAGGCCCTGCTTGGTGTGATTTGCGCCTGTAAATGCGCCTTTCACGTATCCGAACAGTTCGGATTCAATCAGCGTAGGAACGAGCGCGGAACAATCCACGGGAGCGAACGGCTTATTGCGGCGCGTCCCCGAAAAATGAATCGAGCGGGCGACGAGTTCTTTGCCGGTTCCGCTTTCGCCGAGAATCAGTACCGGATAATTGTGCTGGCTTACTTTCTCGATGAGCTTGTAGACGCGCTGCATCTTGGGCGAGAGGCCAATCAATCCGGCAAAGCCGGGCCGGGTGCGAAGCTGCTCGCGCAAGACGCGATTTTCCTGGTCGAGCTCGAGCGAGCGAACCACGCGGTCGAGCTTCGTTCGCAGCTCGGGAATATGAAACGGCTTGGTAACGTAATCCGCCGCTCCCATCCGCGTGGCTTCCACCGCGCTTTCAATCGTGCCGTATTGCGTGAGCACGATCACGGGAGTTTGAGAATGAGTCTCCCGGACGCGCTTCAGCAATTCGATGCCGCCAATTTCCGGCACGCGCAAATCGGTGATCACGATATCCACCGGATATTGCTCGAGGATTTCGAGGGCTTGCTCGGTAGTCGAGGCGGTGCGCGTGCGCAATCCGGACTCGGCCACGATGTCGCGGCAAAGGTCGCGGGTGGTGTTCTCATCGTCCACTATGAGAACCATCGGTGACATCGGGCGCTCCGCCAGAATCGCCGCTTCTGCTCCACTCGCCATTAGAATTCCCCCAATCGTCGACTACTGTTCCGAATCAGAAGCAAGGCGGGTACCAATTGTGAAATCCTGACTTCTACCTCATTTTTCAGAACTTACGCCCGCTTGCCGGAATCTGTGGGAGGGAATGTAGTTCCAAAACAGGTCAGCTCACAAGTCCGTATTGATACGCAGGCTCGTTAAACCCTTATGTAACATGCAGATGCAAGATTGAGCTACGTAGTAATCCCGATTTGAAACCGGACGACCATCTTGGCTTTGAGGTCCTCGAGCGCTAGTGGCCGGATTCCACGCGATTCGCCAGAACCGCTGGCCGGGAAAGATCGAGGAGGTACAAGCTTTCATTCTCTGAGCCCGCATAGATTCGATCTGCAGAGATTCCAGCCGCGAGTACGGGGAAATAATCGGGGTCCGCCAGGCCTCGAGGGCCGGCGATGCGCGTCCAATTGACGCCCCGGTCAAGCGAAACGTAGAGACCAGCATGCGCAACCGACGCGGCCCAGAAATCAGGCCGGACGAGAAGATCATCAATCGCCGACGCGGGAAGCCCCGCCTGCGCTCTGGTCCACGTGGCGCCGGCATCGCGCGAAATGTAGAGACCGGTGGGAGAAGTGGCGAGAAGCGTCGATTCGTCGGCGATTTCGAGGCGCAGCGGTCCGTAGGAGTCGAGGGGAAGATCGTGCCACTTCCAGGAGCGGCCCGCGTCGTCAGAGAAAACCATTCCGTGCGAAGAAACGATGCGAATTATTGTGCCGTCGGCGGAGACTCGGACGGAATTCACCGGCAACGCGAGCGATGAAAAGTGAAGGGGAGCCCAAGTGGCTCCGGCGTCGCTCGAAGTAAAAAGCCCGTCGTCGGTTGCGGCGAACCAGTCTCGATCGCTCGTCGCCAAGTCATTCACGGAGGCGCGAAACGGAGTGCCCGCTGGGAATGCGCGCGCGGCGGCGCTCGAAGCTGAAACTGCCTGAACTGCAGCGCGCGCCTGGCCGCGCTCGCCCTCGACGAGCGAACCGGCGCGAACCCATCTACCAGTCGCGGAGTCAAGGCGCATCAGCCCGCCGGAGGCAAGTGCCGCCCACCAGCCATCGGGCGTCGAGAAAACGCGGCGCACGGTGCCCGCACCGAGGCCCGAGCCGAGCGGAGTCCACGTCTTACCCGCATCGGAGGATTGCACAACGGGGTCAGAGGCGTTCGCGAGCACGGCGCTGAGGCGGCCGGGATTCTCGCGATCGACGCTGAGAGCAACGACGCGGCGATGCTCGAAGCCGTCGTTTGCGAATTCGAACTCGCCGCCGCCAGAGCTGCCCGCCAGGACGCCCTGCTGCTCCGTGCCGATCAAGACGCGCGAGGCGGCTGGTTCATCGCTCGTTGGCAGAATCACGAGCGAGTTAATCACCCAATCGGAGGGCGAAACCCGGCGCCATTGTGCGCCGCTATCGGTGGCTTTCCAGAGGCCCTGCGTGGTTCCCGCGTAGAGCGTGCCCGGACTTGCGGGGTCGAAGCGAATCACGAGCGTGCGGCGCGACGAATCCGGGAGGCCGGGCATTCGTTTCCAGTGCCCTCCCGCGTCGTCGCTGCGATAGACGCCGGAGCAGGCGCTCGCGAAAATCTGTGCGGGGTTCGAGGAGTTTACAGCGAGGCTCAAGACGTCGGAATCGTCAATCATTCCCTCGTGAATCGCCGTCCAGTCCTGGCCTCCGTCGGTGGTTTTCCAGGGGAGGTGAAATGTGCCGGCATAAATGATTTCGGGATTCTGGGGATCGATGGCGAGCGAATCGAAATTGCGGAGTTCGGAATCGCCGGCGGGAGTGATCATCTCCCAATTCTTTCCGGCATCGCGCGAGCGGAACACTCCATCGAGCGCGCCCGCAACGAGCGTATCGGGATCCGAAGGCGCGGCGGCGAGTGCGCGTACGGCATGGCCGGCCAGGCCGGAGGCGCGCCACGTTCTGCCGCCGTCGGTGCTGCGAAAGATGCCGCCACCTTCGCCGCGCTTCTCGCGCGTCCAGGTAGAGGCGAACAGAGTGTCTGAACTGCGCGGATCGACGAGGATCGAGGTGATGATTGCGTCGCGCGAAGAGCCGGCGAGTCCGAGGAGCTGCCAGCGGCGGCCGCCATTTTCGGAGCGGAAGATGTGGCCATCGGTGGTTCCGAGATAAACGACTTCGGGATGGGAATGATCAGCCGCTAGCGTGCGGGCATCGCCACCAGCGGGGCCGAGAGCCGTCCAAGACTGGGAACGCGCCGAGGGCGCAGCGACGGAGCCAAGACACAGAAGCGCGAGAGCGAAAAATCCGGGCGCGAGTGTGCGACGATCAGGAGTGCAGAAAAAATTACGGCGAGCCATCATGTGAACCGTTGCTCAGACGAGTGCGGGCACGCGCATTTCCGGAGAATTATCGAGTGGCCTGCGGCCACTTTTTTCCGGGTTCCCGAACGCCAAGCGCCTTCCTTCTCCCTCAGCGCTTCAATCAGTACGTCGCGCCGTCCGGCACCAACACCACATCGACGCGCCGATTTTCTTTTCCTGCTCCCTCGGTGCCGCTGGCGGAACGAACGTCAATTCGCGATCCGTCGACGCCCTGCTTCCCGCCCAGATATTTCTTGGCTTCGTCAGCGCGGCGGGCTGCCAGCTTCGCGGAGGCTGGTTCTTTGGGATCCGCGAATCCGACGAGCACGACTTTCGCTTTCGAGTCGCTCTGCAAGCGGACGGCAGCGTCGTCGAGCACGCGCTTGCAGACATTGTCAACGCGAGCACTTCCGGGCGTAAACGAGCACTCGCTGATCTTGTTTGCCTGCGGCGGAGCGGGTGGCTGCTGCACGGTGACAGACGTAGAGCAATCGGCGGCGCCGCCTGCACCGTTCTCCACTCGACCCGTAACAGTGTACGTGCCGGGAGCGAGGCCCGATGTATCGAATTGCACACTGGGGCTCGAATCGCTGGCGTTCATGAGCTGGCCGCCGTTTGTCTGCCAGCTATATTTCAGCGCGGTGTTCGACCGGTCGTTGACGGTGGCGGTGATTTGCGCGCGCTCGCCTGCCATCACTGACGAACGGTCGGACGAGCAGGACATTGTGGGCGCGGGCGGTTTCGGTTTGGGATCCACGCGCACGTTAGTCGAACAGCTGGAAGTTTTGCCGGTGCCGTCGTCCACGCGCAACGAAAGTGTGTACGCTCCCGGCGCCGCGCCTTCCGAATCCCAGCGCGCATAGGGGCTGCTGCCGTTGGTGATCTTGCCGCCGTTGGCCGACCAGGTATAGGTGAGCGGATGCCCCCACGAATCTGTGGCCGAGGCGGTGGTTTGTACCGACGCATTCGAGCCTTCCACGACGGAGGATTTATCCGCCGAGCAGGAGGAGGTAAGAACGTCCGGCTCGCGCGGCTTTTCCGGCCAATACGCGCCCGCGAGTTTCACAATGAAGCCGTTGCGATCCTGGTGGTTCAGTAAGCTCATCGAATAGCGATAGCCGATGTCGAGAGCGACCCTTCGAACCGGGTAGATGCGGATTCCGGTAGTCGTATCCACCGGATCGCGGCCGCCGAAGCTCGTATTCTGGATGCCCTTGCCGACGTAAATCAGCCCGGTGTATTCCGAAATGATCTGAAAGCGCTTTCCCGGGAAGACGAGCATGCCGGCGCCGACTCCCATTTCGTCCGCCAGCCTCAAGACGGCGGGCGCGATGGGCGTGGGGGCGAACGGAGGCCCCGGAAGATTCAGGAGATCGATCGTCGCAAACTGTTCGCTGGGGCGGAAACGGTAAGACCAGTTGAAGGTAATAACCATGGCATTGTGCAGGATCGTCTTGCTGGCTTCGATGCCGATGCCGTAGTTGAATCTGCCGTATTGCACTTCGTCGTTCAGCAGATCGCGTAATCCCGACTGCGTGGGAATATAGAAATCATTGCGAATCGAGAGGCTGAGCGGCTTGCCGCGCTTTTCCGACAGCAGGCCGACCTTGAAGCCGAGATCGAGTTCGCCAACGCCGCCGCCATTGTGCGAAGCGAACGGATAGTCTTCCACGTACGCGGGCGCGATTCCCTGTCCAGGAAAAATCGAGCGGTAAATCGTATTTCGATATTGATTATTGCCGAGGGTGAAATCGCTCAGGCTCAATTGCGACGGCTGGTCCACGTGGATGTGCTCGGCAGCGTTCATTTGAAAGAACACGGAAAACCAGCGGTTGAAGCCCAGCCCGAAGGAAGGGACCGTTTGCAGGTCGGTGATGTTCCCCGGCATCCGGGAGAATTTGTTTACGCCGATCGAAAGATCCACCGCGCCGGGCGGCAGAATGTCGCCGGTTTCGAGTGTGAAGAGGCCAGGATTGCCGTCGAGCGCCGGCATCGGAATATACTTCGGCACTCGCTCGGAATCATCCGCTGAGGCCGCGGGCTTGGGCGCGGGCTTGGCAGGCTTGGCAGGCTTCGCGGGAGCGGCGGTTGCGGCCGTTGCGCTCGTATCCGCACTGGCGGGCTGATCCTTTTTGTCGGTCTTGGTGTCACCGTCCTTCTTGTCATTGTCGCCGGCAAAACTGCTCGAGCTAATTAGGAAGAGCGCCAGGAAAAATGCCAGTGCTGTCCCCCTCAGAATTCTCATCTACTCCTCCTAAGATCGCTGTGGCCTGCCGCTCGTGATCCCTGGCCGGCGAGACCCATCGCCGAAATACGCACTCCGAGATTACCCTATCGCGGAGCGTAATGAACCGTTACGAGAATCATGTGAGCCAGGGGGCCTAACCAGAGTAAGCCAGTGTAATCGGGCGGATTATAATTCAGGCCCAGCCCTTCAAAAACAACTATTTATCTTTTTGTCGGGCAGCCCGCGGTGCACGATTGCGCAGAGGCCCGAGGCCACCTTCCGTCGCTCAGTACCATCTAGTGTATAGTCCTTTTCGAGCGAGGCTTCGCCCACCTGTTTCTTGGCTCTTACCGGCGATGCCGTCGCACCATCATCGAACTTATTCTTAACGGAGGGGCATATGAAGCTTGCAAACATACTCCTGGCTGCCGGGGTCTTCCTCGCCGCGGCCGGATTCCCAGCAGTCGCTCAGTCTCAGATGGCCGGCCAGCAAGGCGGTCAGCAAACAGACCAGCAAGCAGACCAGCAAAATGCACCGCCAGCTTCCCCAGCGCAAGAGCAATCTACCGATCCCCAGGATCAGACGAATGCCCAACCTCCCTTGCCTCAGGGTACGCGCCTCCTGATCGGTTTGCAGGAAGCGCTCAGCACGAAAGATGACAAAGCGGGCAAGCGTTTCGTCGCAACCACACTCGAGCCGATTACGACGGCGGAGGGGAAAGTGATTCCCTCGGGCGTTCAAATTCGCGGGCACATTGATCGGGTGCAGTCCGCCGGAAAAACGGGACGCGCGCGCATGTGGCTCGCATTTGACGACATCGGCACGCCGCGCGGCTGGCGTCCGCTCGTCGCGCAATTGATTGACGCCCCCGGCATTCACTCGATCCACGTGGCCTACGATCACGAAGGTGAAATTCAAGCCGCTTCGGTGAACAAAGACCAGGCTATGAAGGCCGCTGCCGTAGGCGCAGCAGCCGGCGCCGCAACAGCGGGCATGGCGACGGGCAAAGAAAAAGATGTAGCAATGGCCGCTGCGATGGCTGCCGCTACGGCGTTCATGGTTTCGTACGGCTTAGGCCAGGAAATCACGTTGCAGAAGGGCACGAAGCTCGAGATCGTCATCGAACGTCCACTGCATCTCGGCCGAACCTAACTCTCGAACGACGGATTGCCGGCGCATCTTTTCGGTGAGGGTCTTTCCGCGTGCGGAAGCGCGCGGAAAGATCCTCTGCCGGCACATTCCCAACACCGACGATCTCGCTTGCACTCCCGGCCGCCGCTGAAGATCCCTTCTGGTCGCGATCGCGCGTCCGCTTGGTTTTCCGCGGAACTGCTGGTACGCTCGACTCAACGATGCCATCGGAAAATCATTCTCTCCAGCGCATCCTCATCGTCGAGGATGAAGACAACGCCCGCAAAGGCTACGAAGCTCTCCTCCGCAAGTGGGATTGCGAAGTCCTGGGCGTGGGAAGCGGCGAAGAAGCGCTTGCGAAGTTTCCGGAATTCGCGCCCAGCGTGATTCTCGCCGACGTGGAACTGCCCGGTATGAACGGGCTCGACCTGCTCGGCCACCTCGGCGAAGAAATTCAGCGCATCCCGGTGATCATTATCACCGGCCGCGGCAGCGACGAGCGAGTGGTGCAAGCCATCGAAGCCGGCGCGTTCTGGTACATCGAGAAACCTCTGAAGCCGCCTATTCTTCGCGCGCTGCTCGATCGTGCGCTGGGAAGGGTTCGCGATCAAAAAGCGGTGGCTGCGCTCACGAAGGAATTGCGCGACGCCGGGAAGCTCGGCGTGCTGGTGGGTTCATCGCGCGAGATGCGCGACGTGATGCACCAGGTGGAGATCGCGGCGCCTTCCACGGCTTCCGTGCTTATCACCGGCGAAACGGGCTCCGGAAAAGAAATGGTGGCGCGTTCGATTCACATGCTCTCGCCGCGCGCTGAAAAACCGTTCATCGCGATCAACTGCTCGGCCATTCCCGAATCGCTGATGGAAAGCGAGATATTCGGGCACGAAAAAGGCGCGTTTACCGGCGCTGCCGAGCGGCGCATCGGATGCTTCGAGCTCGCCGATGGCGGCACGCTTCTGCTCGACGAAATCGGCGAAATGCCCGCGCCCACGCAGGCGAAGCTTCTGCGCGTCCTCGAAGACCACAAAGTGCGGCGCCTCGGCAGCAAAGTCGAAACTCCAGTGGACGTCCGCGTACTCGCGGCCACGAATAAAAATCCCGAGCAAGCCGTCGCCGACGGGCAATTGCGCCGCGACCTCTATTTCCGCCTGAATGTGTTCCACATCCACCTACCGCCCCTGCGCGAACATAAAGACGACTTGCACCCTCTCGTCGAGCGGTTGCTCGCGGAGATCTCGGAGAAGCACGCGAAAACCGTGACTGCTGTGGGCGCGGACGTAATGGAAATGTTCAAATCGTATCCCTGGCCGGGAAACGTGCGCGAATTGCGCAATGTGCTCGAACGCTCCGCAATCGCCAGCGATCGCGGCACGATTGCGCGCCAGCACCTCCCTTCGGATTTCGGACGCGCTCCTGCCTCGATGTCTTCGGGCCTCGGCGGGCTGCGATTTCCAATCGGCACCACCGTAGATGCCGTGGAGCGCGAATTGATTTTGCAAACGCTGGCAGCGACCAACCAGAACAAGACGCGCGCGGCCGACCTGCTCGGCATCAGCTTGAAGACCCTCCACAACAAACTCAAAGAATACGAGGCGGGGCGGAAAGATGCGGCTCAGCCTTAAAACGAAATTCACCCTGGCGATCTCGCTGCTGGTTTTGGCGGTCGTCGCGGTCGTTTCGGGCCTGTACCTCGGGCAGCTCACCAAGCAGGTCTTGCGGCAGTCGGAAGACCGCGCCAACTTCATCGCCCAACAAGTTTTCTTCGCGTGCCAGAGCGCGCTCGCCGATGCCGCCGAGCGCGGCGACGCACCCGCCTCGTCGAGTCCGGAAGACTTGCGCGAGTACGTTCATCGCGCGCTCGACAATAGCAGCACGCTGAATTCGCTGATGGAATCAGCCGTGGGGTATTCGAAGCAGATCTACGAAATCACGATCACCGATCGGGACGGCATCGTATTGATTTCAAGCGACCCGTCGATTGCGATCGCAGAAGGTCGCCGTGCGGCCCGACGTGAAGTCACTGGTCCACACCCAGGGATTCTTTCAGGAACTGCGCACGCTCTACGGGCCTCCGCAAGTGTACGAGGATATTCTGCAGTTCAATCTGGGACCATCTCACTTTGGCGATATCCGCATCGGGCTTTCGTCGGCATTGATTCGCGACGAGATTTCTCCGAATCTCGAGAAGGCGGGATACTACGCGCTGGGCGCCGTCCTTCTCTCGACTTTCCTCGCCTTCTTCGTCACACGCATCTCGCTCGCTCCGATCGACCGCATTTCCGCGCAATTGGACCGGATTTCCGCCGGCGAGTTTGACTTCGAGCCGGTGGCCAGCACGGATGAACTCGGGAAAGTGAGCGCGAAAATCGTGGGCATCGGGAAACAATTGCGCGACGTGCGTGAAATTTTCAGCACCTTGCGCGAAAACCTCGACCAGGTGATGGGCGGGCTCGAGGATGGGCTGCTGCTGTTCAACGCCGAAGGCCGCGCCGTTCTCGTCAGCCCCTCCGTCGAAAAATTTCTGGGAGGCCGCCCGGCGGAACTTCGCGGGCGCCGCGTGAGCGAAATTTTTTCTCCCGGACACGCGATTCGTAATGTACTGCGCATTCAGGGCGACGAGGTGGAGCCCGTGGAAGGCGCAGAGCTTGTGATTGAGGCTGGCCCGGGCCCGCACCGCATCGGCGTGAACGCGCAAGTGATTCGCGAACACGGCGCGCGCATGGGCACGCTCGTCACGCTCCGCGATGTGGAATCGATTGAACGCATCGGAAATCAGCTGCAAGTATCCGAGCGGCTGGCGGCACTGGGACGCGTGACCGCGGGTGTCGCTCACGAGGTGAAGAACCCGCTCAACTCCATGCGGCTCTGGCTCGAAGTGTTGAAAGCCAACATGCCGACCGATCCCGAGCCGCAGCAGGCCGTGAAAATGCTCGACAACGAAATTGACCGGCTCGATCGCGCCGTGAAAACTTTCCTGAATTTCACTAAGCCGGTGGAGCTGAAACTCGAAGAGACAGACATCCGGCCCCTGCTGCAGGACGTGATTGACGCGGCTCGTCCCTCGATCACGAAGGCAAAGCTTGAGCTTCGGGTGGACTTGCCCACCGAATTCCCCGCTCTGTATATCGACCAGCAACTCATTCATCAGGCCATGCTCAACCTGGTGCTGAACGCCACGGAATTCACGGCGGCCGGCGGGCGCATCACGCTCGGCCTCCGGCGCAGCGGCGAATCAGCGATCATTTCCGTGGCCGACTCGGGAAAAGGAATTTCGCCGGAAGACCAAAAGAAAATTTTCCAGCTGTTTTTCACCACGCGGCCCGGCGGTACGGGCATCGGCCTCGCCAATACGTTTCGATTTGTACAACTGCACAACGGTCAGATAGAATTCGATTCGGAGGTAGGGCGCGGAACCACTTTTCGGGTCGAGCTGCCGCTGGCACGCTCCGTTGAAATGACGGCCGGAAAGGTTCGCGACTTCAGCACGCCCTTCGCAGAAGATAAAAAGATAAATGCCCAGCCGTAAAATCGACGCTCGAGCCCTCGCGGCGTTGCTCGCCTGTGGAGTTGCGCTTCTAACGGCGGGGTGCGAGGGGAAAAAAGTGCAAGCCGCGGCTCCGGTGAGTGCACCTCCGGCTTCGGCCGCGATTGAGACTCCGCCGCCTTCGACTACCGCTCCGGACACGACCGCGATGCCGCCCGTCGCGGCCCAGACGCCGCCGCCGGATATTCCCGCAGCGTCCGCGGCTCCGACCCCGATGATCACTCCGCCCACAAAGCCTGCGCCGCGGCCCCAGAAACCTGCGCCCGAACCTGCCGCGGTTGCCGAGGAACACGCGCGTCCAGCCCCGCCGCAAATCTCGCCCGAACTCACCGAAAATGAGAAGGCGAATTACCAGCGCGGCACTGCGGAAGATATCGCAGTGGCGAAGAGCAATCTGAATCAGGCCAACGGAAAGAGACTGAACGCTCAGCAAATGGATCTTAAGGACAAGATCCTCGCCTTCGTTGACCAATCGAACAGCGCCGCCAAAGAAGGCGACCTTGCGCGCGCCAGAAATCTGGCGCAGAAAGCCCGCGTCCTCTCCGTCGAACTCGTCAATTCCCTCTAAACTTGTGCTCGCTTCCCCGCGCCGCGCGTCCGGCTGTGCGTTTTGCTAAGATAATCACGTGAAAGCGGCAGACGTTGCGATCATCGGCGGAGGCGTGATCGGCGCTTCGATTGCGTGCGAGCTCTCCGCCGAAAAACTCAATGTCGTGGTATTCGACCGCCAGCGGCCGGGGCTCGAAGCCTCCTGGGCTGCTGCCGGTATGCTTTCGCCGGGGCCGGATTCTTTGGACGCGCTGCCACTCGTTCCTCTCGCGAAAGAAAGCATGCGGATGTATCCCGATTTTGTGGCGTCCGTCGAGAAGCTGTCCGGAAAAACGATTGGGTTGGCCCGCATCGGCACGCTCGAAATTTTCACCTCGCCTGGTTCCGAATCCGAGCGCGATCGAATGGTCGCGCAATACCGCGCGCTCGGCCTCGCGATCGAGCCGATCTCACTCGATGACGCGAAAAAGGCAGAACCGTCGCTCGGCCCCACTGCGCGTGCCGCCGCTTTGCTGCCGCAAGAGGCAACCCTCGACCCTCGATTGCTGATGGACGCGTTGCTCGAAGCGGCCAGGAATCGCGGCGTCGAAATCCATGCGGATTCGCCGGTTACTTCCGTGCTGATGGAGGGAAATCGCGCGACCGGCATAATCGCCGGAGGAAAAACCTTCGCCGCGAAATGCGTGATCGTAGCCGCGGGATGCTTTTCGGGAGGAATCGACTGGCTGGCCCGTTACGCGCCCACTCGCCCGGTGCGAGGGCAGTTACTGGCGCTCGAGTCGAAGGACATCGCGATCGGAACCACGCTGCGCTCTACGAAGGCTTACCTTGTTCCACGATCAAGTGGCCGGATCATCGCCGGCAGCACGCTCGAAGAAGCCGGCTTCGACAAGCACGTCACGCCCGCCGGTATGCGCAAAATTCTCGATGGCGTACTCGAACTCGCGCCCGCACTTGCGAGCGCGCAAGTGGTGGATTACTGGGCCGGATTGCGTCCCGGAACGCCCGACAATCTTCCCATCCTCGGACCCACTGACATCGAAGGCCTTTTCATGGCCACCGGCCACTATCGAAATGGAATTTTGCTCGCGCCGGCGACTGCAAAGTTGATGAGCGACTGGGTTCTCGGCAGAAAACCTGCCCTCGCGAATACCGAAGTGTTCTCTCCGCTGCGTTTCGGCGAAGCAAAGCTCCGCGCTCCGAAAATCGCATCCGCGATTTCCTAAGCTCAAATGGAATTGGGAAGGCGATGTCGGATCAGAATGGAATTTTGTTGTGCTGCGAGTCGCGGCCAGACGGTCCCGCTAGGGTCGACGCCTGCCCCGGCCCGGTGAATTGATCCTTCTCCGCGTCCAGCTCGATGGGGCGAGTTAAAACCACATCCACTGTCGTGCCGCGCGGCAGCTCCGCATCCGGCCCGCGCGAAAGCAGCACGGCCACGAGTCCGGCCGCTGCGCCCACTCCCGCGCCGATACCCACGCCCTCGCCGCTGCGCGTGGCAATTCCGCCGATGCCCGCGCCTGCCGCCGTGGTCTTCGCAATGGTGCCGACATCTCCGGCTTTATTCGAATCTCCGATCACTTTGCCTTCGTTGTCGACCGTTTCTCCGCCGCCGGTTCCTGCGTTGTGCGGAACGGCGTTCAAGTTCACCAGATAGCCGTTCGTCAAGATCAGCGTGTTCAGCTTGATCATCAGATCGGCGCGGCCCTTCACGCGACCGGCGCGCTTCGTTTCCGTCACCTCGCCGCTCACGTACGACCCGGCCGGAATCGCCACGCGCCCCTCAATCATGATGGGAAAAAGCGTCTCGAAATAAACCGGATCGCCCACCTTGGCGCTGTGCGTCGAAATTCCATTGTGCAGGACGAGCGGAATGCGTGTGCCGCTCGGAACTTCTACTGTGGCAGCGGCCTTCGGTGCGGGGGGATTTGCGGGAGCCGGCGCAGTTGCAGGCGCGGCAGTAGTCGCTGGCGCGGGAGTAGGAGACGCCGGAATCGGGGCGGCGCCGGACGCGGGCGCCACGGGCGAAGCTGGAGCCGGTGGCGGGGCAGACGCTGAAGCGGGCGGCGGAGCCTGCTTCTCAGCCGGCGGCATCGGTCCTTCCGCCTGCTGCGCATGCGCCGGAATCGCCAATATCAGCCCAACTGCCACAAAAGCAGCCCCTCGCAACAGCGGTCGAAGGTCTCTCATGCGTTCCCTCCCAACGTGCTTCTCAAGGGATGCCCTACCCGGGCGGCGAGATGCTTCTGAGCATAAGCCTTCTCCCTTCGCACGCCAAGAGCCGCTTTTATCCTATCCCGCGAGTGCTTGCGGGCGCCCGCCAGTATCCACGAGTGTACGACTAAGACACCCTGGCCCCTCCGCTGGCACGCCAGCCGTTATACTGGAATAGCGCCACTACGAGTTCACCCTTGGGACCACTCAAAGCCGCGCCACTGCGATTTCTGTCTTCACTCCGGGGGAAAACCCTCGCCATCGTTCTGCTCGCTATGGTCGGCCTGGTCGGCGGCCTTTTCGCCCTCTCCTGGTTCGTTCTGATGAACGGATTCACCAACATCGAGGAAGATTTCGCCAGCCAGAACCTCGGGCGCGCCTCGAGCGCGCTTTCGAACGAGCTCGATACGCTGGCCCGCACGACGAGCGAATACGCAGCCTGGGACCAAACCTATGCTTACCTCCGCGGCAAGAGTCCCAGCTACGTAAAAACTGAATTCCCGACCTCGACGTTCACCCAGCTCAAAGTGAATTTCGTGGTCATCCTCGACGCTTCGGGCCGCAAAGTCTTCTCCAAAGGTTTCAGCCTCGTCACGCTGGAAGAAGCCAAACTTCCCCGCGGCCTCGAGGAACATCTCAGGCCGGGCTCGCTCCTCGCCACTCACGCGGACGAATCCAGCAAGCACGCGGGGATTCTCCTGCTCCCGGCAGGACCGGTGTTCATTGACTCTCGCCCGGTCGTCACCAGCAATTACGAGGGCCCGATCGCGGGCACGATGATCATGGGACGCATGCTCGACAATGACGAAATTGTGCGCCTGAGCGGTATGATGCACACGCCCATCGAGATCGAGCGCCTCGATGCCCTGCAAAATCGCCCGGACTTTCGTCTCGCAGCTTCGGAGATTTCCACCGCGCACCCGATCGTCACCAAAACTCTCAACCGGGAATCGCTCGCAGCCTACGAGGAACTCACCGACATTTACGGCCAGCCGGCGCTGCTTCTGCGCGTCTTGCTTCCGCGAACGATTTACCATCAGGGCCGCACGAGCTTGCTGCAATTTCTGTTGCTCCTGCTGGCAGCCGCGGCCGGTTTCGGCGCCGTCACGGTCTACCTCCTCGAACGCGCCGTTCTCTCGCGCGTTGCGAGTCTCACCGAGGATGTAACCGAAATCGGCGCCAGCGGTGATCTCTCCGCTCGCCTCGGCGTCACCGGACGCGACGAACTCGCCTATCTCGGCAACGCCATCAATGCCATGCTCGAGGATCTTGAGCGCACCCAGCTCGACCGCCACCAAGGCCGCACGCGCCTCTCCGTGATGATGGACAAAATGCCTGCCGTGCTCTGGACCACGGACACCGAGCTTCGCTTCACCTCCGGAATGGGTGCGGGCCTGGAAAGCCTGGGGCTGCGCGGGCAGGATATGGAAGGAATGACCCTCTTCGAATATTTCCACACGGACGATCCCGAATTCCTCGCCATCGCCGCGCATCGCAAAGCGCTCGCCGGTGAAAGCGTCACCTACGAACTCGAATGGCAGAAGCACATCTTCGATTCGCACGTGCAGCCGCTGAAGGGCAGCGACGGTCAATTGCTCGGCGTCATCGGCGTCGCGCTCGACATCACCGACCGCAAACACCTGGCAGACCAGCTGCGCGTCTCGCAGAAGATGCAGGCCGTGGGCGAACTGGCCGGCGGGGTGGCGCACGATTTCAATAACCTTCTGATGATCGTCAAAGGCCACGCCGAGATGCTGCTCGACCGCATTCAGGACTCCTCGCCCGCGCGCCATAATCTCGAGCAAATTCAGGGCGCCACGGACCGGGCCGCCACGCTTACCCGCCAGCTTCTGGCCTTTAGCCGCAAGCAGGTGCTCCAGCCCAAGATTCTCGACCTCAACGACGTCGTCGCCGGCATGATCAAGATGTTCGCCCGCGTGATTGGCGAAAACATCGATCTCGCATTTCTTCCCGGCTCAAAACTCGCGCCCGTTAAAGCCGATCCGGGCCAGATGGAACAAGTCCTCCTCAACCTCGTCGTCAATGCGCGCGACGCGATGCCGGACGGCGGCCGCCTCACGATCGAAACGTGTAACGTGGACGTCGATCGCGTCTCCGCCTCGCAGCATCCCGCGATGGAAGCCGGGAGTTACGTGATGCTGATCGTCAGTGACACCGGGTGCGGCATGGACGCCGGCACGCAGGCGCGCATTTTCGAGCCGTTCTTCACGACGAAAGGCCACGGCAAAGGCACCGGTCTTGGCCTCGCCACCGTGTACGGCGTCGTGAAGCAAAGCGGCGGATTCATCTGGGTCTACAGCGAGGTCGAGCGCGGAACCACCTTCAAGATTTATCTGCCGCAAGTGGCTGCCGGCCTCGACCACCTCGCCACGGAAAAAATTGTCAGCGGCGCGACTCCCGGCACCGAAACCGTTCTCTTCGTCGAGGACGAAGAGAGCGTCCGCGAGCTCGTTCGCGATTATCTCGGCAAATCCGGCTACCGCGTCCTCGATGCCGCCGACGGGGTCCAGGCGCTCGAAGTCGCCGCAGCCCACTCGGGATCGATTCACATTCTCGTTACCGACGTAGTGATGCCTCGCCTCAGCGGACGCGAGCTCGTCACGCGCCTTACCAACACGCGCCCCGATTTGAAAGTTCTCTATATCTCCGGCTACACCGACGACAGCATCTTCCGCCACGGCGTGCTCGAAGGCGGCGTCGCGTTTCTGCAAAAACCGTTCAACCTGAAAGATCTAGCGCACAAAATCCGCAGTGTGCTCGACGGCGAGCCGGCCGCCACCGCAGCTCCCACGCTTTCACGCCTTCGTTAGGCGCGCGTCTAAAACGCGCTCGCGCCGGGCGCAAACAGAGCCGCGCGATTCCACCGACGCCGCTACCGAATCGCGCGCCCTCGAATCCCGCCGCCCCCGAATTGCGTGACAAAGCCAAATTCGATAGGCTCAGGTGCTGCGATAATCGGCAACGTCATGCTTAAGGAGCACCGCAGATGGCAAAACTCGCGCTCGTTTACGGAATGCGCTTATTTCCCGCCGAAGAATTGGACGAAGTTACGGAAGCAAACGTAAAACTGAAGAATGGCCGCGCCGGCCGCGTCACGATGCACCTGATCGAAGGCAGCAAAGAAGAAATCGAAAAAACGCTCCGCCAATCCCTGGACGCTTTCTTCGAAATGTACCCGGAAATCTGATCGCGCGGTGCCGCAATCGAGCAATCATCTAACACCAAACCGCCGCCCGCCGGTTTTCGTACCGCCGGCATCCTGCCGGCTCTTTTGCCGCAGCCTACGCAGCCCTTCCGCCCAAATATTACCGCCCTAGATCAAAAATACCGTCTGCCCGCTCAAATCAAACCGCTTCCTGCACTTAATATTCCGGCAAGCCACCATGTTGTCCACCCGCACCATGTACGACCGCGCCTTCGCATACTTCGCGCGATCCTCTTCGTTTCCGCCCTTGGGCGGCTGCGCTTTCTTCGTTCGAACCATCCAGCGCACCGGAAAAGTATTCTCCTGGCGGCAGTGCGGGCACGTGAGTGGAATCTGTTTCGTCTCTTCCTTCTCGTCGTAGAACTGTCTCTCATCCATGATTTTTCCCGCCCGCCTTTTTCTCTCGAAGCATTTCCTCGAGCGTCACGAACCGCAGCCCCGCATCTTTCCATCGAGGCAGCCAGTATTCGAGCGCCGCTACCGTGTGGCGTCGATCGCCTTCGGGCATTCGATGATCGCCGTCGTGCATCAGGACGATATCGCCTCCCCTGACGCTGCGCAAGCGCCGAATCACTCGCTCTGCCGGCTGCACATTCCAATCGTGGGCTGACGCGGACCACATCATCACTCCCGCATCTCCGCGCGCCCGAACCACACCTGCAAGCTGAGGCCCGCGAAATCCCCACGGCGGACGCATCCCGCTCGCCCGCTGCCCCGTCGCAGTTTCGATCGCTTCATCGCAACGCGCCAGCTCTTCGGCGATCCGCGCGCGCGACAAGAAAGTGAGCGGCCGATGCGTTTCCGTATGATTCCCGAGCGAATGCCCGCGCGCGGCAATTTCTTTCGCCAACGCTGGAAATGCCCGCACGCGTGCCCCAATCAAGAAGAAAGTCGCAGCAGCATGATGACGATCCAGCAGATCGAGCAGCCCATGCGTAATCCGAGGGTTCGGCCCGTCATCAAACGTGAGCGCAATACTGGAGGCATCGCCCGTCCGTCGTATCGTCGGACCGAACAATTGCGCGCCTGGCGCCACCGCGCCCCACGAAAAGATTCCTCCGGCGGCACACACGCCTCCAGCCGCCATGCATGCATTTAGAAGTTCCATGAGCGCTCAAATTTTCGCACGCCGTACTCGCTCCCGCCACTGAATGTCGCACCGCTCCCGCACTCACCGGCTTGCGTCACAACTCTCTAACACCGCCACGCTTGTAATTCCTACGCACCGCCGGATAAAGTACCGAGCGGACCCAATCCGTCGAAATTCATCCGGAGGCAATGGATGCGAAGTCAGTCGATTCGAAGTCAACGGATGCGAAGTCAATGGGTGCGAAGTCTGGCGGCGCGGTTTCTCGTTCTAATATTAATTGCCGCGGTCGCAATTGCCGCGCGCCTCCACGCGCACGCGACGCCCGCCGCCCCGGCCCAGCACGTCATCGTCATCTCGATTGATGGAATGAAGCCCGAAACGTACACCGATGCCGACTCACACGGCCTGAAAATCCCGACGCTCCGCGAGATCGTTCGCAATGGCGCATCGAGCGACGGCGTCCAGCCCGTCATGCCCAGCGTCACCTATCCATCGCACACCACGATGATGACCGGAGTGAATCCCGGCTCGCACGGAATCGTCGCCAATCCCGCCTGGGATCCCTTCCAGCAGAATTACAACGGCTATCGCTGGTACGCGGAAGACATCCGCGTTCCCACGCTGTGGCAAATCGCGCATCAGCGCGGCCTTCGCACCGCACTGATTCACTGGCCCGTTACCGTCGGCGGTGTGGCCGACATCAATGTCCCCGAATACTGGCGCGCCAATATTCCCGAAGACTTGAAGCTCCTGCGCGCGCTATCAACGCCAGGCATTCTCGAAGCGGTCGCCAAAGAATTTCCGGATTTCGCCGCCGGGATTACGCCGCCCACGGAATCCGACGCCGCCTTCACCGACATTGCCTGCTACGCCATCGCAAATTTGAAACCGAATCTCCTGCTGCTGCACATCGCGATGCTCGATCACGAAGAACACGAGCACGGTCCGTTCAGCCCCGAAGCTATCGCCGCCACCGAAACCGCCGACGCGCAAGTGGCCCGCGTGATCGCTGAAGCGAGGAAGGACGGCATTTGGAATTCGACCGTCCTCGTCGTTCTCTCCGATCACGGCTTCGTTCCCATTTCGAAAACTCTCCGGCCCGGCGTCCTGCTCCGCGATCGAGGACTGATCACTCTCAACGCCAAAAATCGGATCACTTCGTGGAAGGCAAGCCTCCTCACGGACGGCGGCTCGGCGTACATCTACGTCCACGATCCAAACGACGCCGAGACGAAGCGCGTCCTCTCGGAGAATTTCAAGCGGCTCGCGCTCGATCCTGCCAGCGGCGTTCGTCGCGTAGCTTTCCACGATGAAATCGTCGCGATGGGAGGCGATCCGGAGGCGTTCATGGCAATCGAAGCCGCCGAACGGACGGTAATTTCAAGCGAGTACGTGGGAGACCTCGAAGGTCCTTCCAATATCGGCGGCACCCACGGATATTTTCCCGACCGTCCGGAGATGCGCTCCTCGTTGCTGATTTACGGCCCCTCGATCGGCGCAGGCAAAATCGTTAACGCGCGCCTGGTTGACGTCGCCCCCACAATCGCCTCGCTCCTGGGCCTCGATCTTCCGAACGCCGAAGGTGCCGCACTCGCCTTGCCACCCGCCTCCGCGCAACACTAAATCCCGCCATAGGCTTCTCACGCCCGGCCATCCGGTACCAATCCCCTAAGTCCCGCTTCCGTGCAACCCCGACTCGTGCAAAAATCATCCATACCAATCACTCATGGCGATTCGAACACCGGCCACTCGTAAGGCAATCCTCGCGGGCGTACTGCTCTTGCTCGCCGCAAGCACCAGTTCCGCCCAAACTCAGCAGCAGCAGCAGCCGGCGAAGAAGCCGGGCATCGTCGCCCGCAGCGAAGTCGTTCTCGTTCCCGCCATCGTCACCGACCACAAAGGCGCCCATGTTCCCGATTTGACCGAAGCGAACTTCACGATCCTCGAAAACGGCCAAGCGCAAAAAATCGCTTTCTTTCACCACGTAAAAGCCGCTACCGAACCTGCGGCAAATCCTTCCGCACCCGCGGGTGCGCCGCCCACTTCGGTGCAGACGCGCTCCGATCGTTCCGCGATTCTCGTGTTCGATCTCCTGAATAGCTCGATCACCGAACAACAAAATGCTCGCGACGAGCTGATGAAGTTTCTAACCGGCGCGCCGGAACTTGCAGAACCGGTTTGCCTGATCGCTTTCGATGGCGCAGGAATCAGGCTTCTCCACGATTTCACGAGGGACCCCGCGCTTCTGTTAGCGGCTCTGCAAGGAACGAAAGGCCAGCGTTCGCCGAAAGACACTCCGTCAACAAATCCCCTCGCACCGATGTACCGCGGCGTGAACGGATGGAACAGCCGCTCTGCCAATCGCAGCGCCGCCGCGGCGCAGGGCCGGCAAACTTTTCTCAACTACTCGGAGGAAAATGAAGCCGGGAAATTGGGACTCCGAACCTGGCTGACCCTCGAAGCGTTGCGCGAAATTGGCAACGCCTACAGCGGCATCCCGGGCAGAAAATCTTTGATCTGGGCTACCGGCGGCTTTCCCTTCGAAATGGGAGACGCCGCGCGTTTCGGAATGTACGAGCGGGAGATGCTCCCGGCTTACGAGGAAGCGTGGCGCACATTGAATCGCGGCAACATTGCCGTGTATCCCCTCGACGTCGAGGACCTGATCAATCCGGCTTTCGTCGGCCCCAATACAGGCCAGCCGCTTCCGCAGCACTTCGGCATCACGTCTGACGTTTCAAAAATGGAATCTTTCGCCGAATCCACGGGCGGGAAACTTTGCGACCGTCAGACTACCGCGCTCAGTTGCTTCAACGCCGCCGCCGACGATTCGAGTGACTACTATCTGATCGGTTTCTATCCATCTGCCGGCGATGCGACTCCGGGCTGGCGAAAGCTATCGATTAAAGTCGATCGCCCCTCTGTCCAGGTGCGCGCGCGCTCGGGCTATTACGTTTCCGGACCTCGAGATGAAAATACGGCCCGAACCGAAGACATCGAAATCGCCCTCACCTCTCCGCTGGATTTCACCGCAGTGCCGTTTACCGTCCGCGTGATCTCGACGAAAGAAAATCACGGAAAAAAGAGCGTGGCGTTTGCGTTTCTGATTCCGCCCGGCGTCGTCACGGTGGACGAATCGGACGCGAACCACGTCAATCTCGATTTCGCCGCTCTTGCCGTAAGGCCGGACGGCACTCGCGTCGAAGACGGCTTCTCCCAGAATCTCGAGGGCCACATCAAACCTGAAGGCGTGACGGTGCTCAGCACCAAGGGACTTTCGTTTCCCGGCTCGATGGATGTGCCTTCCGGAGAGTATTCGCTGCGCTTCGTAATCCGCGACAACATCAACGGTCAAGTCGGCTCCGCAACCGCCTCACTCAAGGTTCCATAGCAAAGGTCCAGTAGCAGAGGTTCAGTAGCGGAGGTTGCACACGCCGCAGCCGTTCGTACCGCCGGCTTCCAGCCGGCTCTTTTGCTCCTAACGGCGATTGCCCCGCGCCTCACCGCCTACCAACCGAATCCGCGCGCCCCTTCGCCACCCTACTCCGTCTGCCGCACCGCTCGCAGATCGATTCCCAGCTGCTGGCATTTCTTATAAAGGTGGCTGCGCTCGAGCCCCAGAGCCTTCGCCGTATTCGTCATGTGATGATGATTCTGTTTCAACTCAGCCAATAGCGTCGCGCGCTCGAAAGCTTCCACGCGCTCTGCCAACGATCCACTCCCGGCCGAACCGGCGTCGCCCGCACCCGCCCCACGCAAATTTCCCGGCGCCGCTTGTGGAAGCGCCCGCGCTACCGTCCCCGCGTCCACCACATCGCCGGGACTCAACAACAGTACTCGCTCGATTACATTGCGCAGTTCGCGCACATTTCCCGGCCAGCTGTACCGCTCGAGTTCCTCTATCGCCTCGCGCGAAAAACTTTTCTGCTTCCAGTTATTCTGGTCGGTCAACTGACGCGCAAAATGCTCCGCCAGCACATGAATATCCTCGCGCCGCTCGCGCAAAGGCGGCAGCACAATCGGAAAAACGAATATCCGGTGATACAAATCCTCGCGAAACGCTCCCTGCCGCACCTGCTCTTCCAGATTCCGGTGCGTCGCCACCACTACGCGCACATCCACGGCAATCGGCTTGTCCCCGCCCACTCGCTCCACTTCCCCCTCTTCCAGCACCCGCAATAATTTCGCCTGCATCGCCAGCGGCATGTCGCCAATCTCGTCGAGAAACAGCGTTCCGCCGTGCGCCTGCTCGAATTTTCCGATGTGCCGCCCCGCTGCTCCGGTGAACGACCCTTTCTCGTGCCCGAATATTTCCGACTCCATCAGCTCCGCGGGAATCGCCGCGCAGTTCAGCGATACGAATGGCCCGTTTCGCCGCGCGCTTTTTTCATGCAGTGTTCGCGCGATTAATTCCTTTCCCGTCCCCGTCTCTCCGCGAATACAAACGCGCGTTTCGCTCGCCGCCACCGTCTCCACCTGCGCCATCACCTCGCGCATCGCCGCACTGGCCCACACGCTGTAATGCCGCCCCAACCTCCGCTTCAAATCGCGGTTCTCATCTTCCAGATGCCGCAGCCGCAGCGCGTTATCCACCGTCAATAGCAGTTTTTCTGTGGACACCGGCTTCTCGAGAAAATCAATCGCGCCCAGCCGCGTCGCCTTCACGGCCATCTCGATCGTCGCCTGGCCGGACATCATCACCACCGGCGCGCTCACTCCCGCTCCCTTCAATTCTTCGAGCAGCGTAATCCCGTCTTTCCCCGGCATCACCACGTCGGAAAGAATCAGATCGAAGCGCTCCGCCTTCGCAATTTCGAGTCCGCGCGCGGCATTGTCGCAAACGGTTGCTTCATGATTGGCCAGTCGGAATGCGCGGGCGAGCGACGCAAGCGTATTCGCGTCGTCATCAATAATCAGAATATGAGCTTTCGGGGGCACCGCGGCTAGGCCTCTTGCTTGTGCTTCTCGGTTTCCATTTCCTTCGCAATCGCGTTCGCGCCCGTTGTTTCCGTCCCCATCGTGTTTTCTTTCGCGCGTTCGTACTCGAAGGAAATCGGATAGCTCACCGACCGCCGCGGCGGGTGATTCGGAAGTTCAATGTGGAATGACGTGCCGACGCCCGTCTCACTCTCAACCCAGATTCTTCCGCCGTGATCGCTCACCACCGATTGCACGATCGCGAGGCCCAGTCCCGTACCGTGCTGCTTCGTGGTGTAGTAGGGCGTGAACAATCGCTCGCATTCTTCCGGCGTCAGTCCCGTACCGGTGTCAGAAACTTCCAGATGCACGCCGCCATCTTTCGGCGAGGTTCGCAGCATCAACACTCCCCCGGCCGGCATCGCGTCCATCGCATTCAAAATCAGATTCTCGAGCGCGCGATGCAGCAGCGCCGAATCCGCTTGAATCGTTGGCACGTGCTCGTCGAGGTGCAGCTCCGGCGTAATCGGCGGACGCCCCACCGCCCCGAATTGCGCTTCGAAAAGTTTCACCACGCTGCGCACCACATCATTCACCTGCATCGGCCCCAGCTCGGGCTGCGGCATCTTCGAAAATTCGCTGAACCGCCCCACGATGTTTTTCAAATTCTCAATTTCCGCCAGCAGAATTCCCGTGGATTCGTGAAACACCTCTTCGAATTGCCCCGAATTCAGTTCCTTCGCCCGCTGCAAATTTTCGACCGTCGTTTGCAACGGGAATAGCGGGTTCTTCAATTCGTGCGCCAGCCGCCGCGCCACTTCGCGCCAGGCCGCCACTCGCTCGGCCTGCAGCAACCGCTCCCGCTGCTCCACCAGCTGCTCCGTCATCTGATTGAACGCCTTTGCCAACTGCCCGATTTCGTTTCGCCCGCGCACGTTCACTCGCGCGTTCCAATTCCCGCCGGCCACTTCCCTGGCGCCCTCTGCCAACTGGCGCACAGGACGAGTCACGCCCGCCGCGCCCCACCAGCCCAACAGCGCTGCTAACAGCAATCCGATCGCCACTACGCCGATCGACAGCAGCACAATCTGCCGCTCGAGCATCACCACGTCGTGCTGCGAATTCCCAATCAGCAAAATGCCCAGCAGCTCGTGCTGACGTCCCGTCAATGGCAGCGCATGAAACACTTCCGCGCTCGCCGCGTCCGCCGTCCAATTAATTTTCGCAATCTGCTCGCTCGGCTGCTCTTTGGCCTTCTCGACCATTTGCTCAAAGCGCTCCGCCTGGCTTGCCGGCCCGGTCGAGTCAATCAGGTTCGCCGCTTGAAACGCCGGATCGAGATTCAAATACAGCAGCGCCCGCATTCCCGCCGGCAGCACCAGGGACGCGAGAAACTCCCTCCCCAGCCGCTCGCCGCCTACGATGTATAGATCCTTGTCTCCCACACGCACACGCGCCACCGACATCAACGCCAGCGCCGCGCCTTCCTGCGTATCCGTTTTCATCAGAAACGATCCGCGCGCCGCCCAATCCTCCGGCTGCAGCACCCACTCGATCTTGTAACCGAATCGCGCCGGCCACTCCGCGGAAGAAATTATCGACCCGTCATTGCTGATGAAATCCAGAAAATCCAGCTGGTGCGCTTTCGCCACTCCCACCGCATCATTCACGTACGTCGACACGTCGCCCTTCGGCCGGCTCAAATCAATTGCCATCCGTACCGTGCCTTCCGCATCGGCAATCCCCTGCACTCGATGGACCACGTCGTCCGAGCGCTGCGCGAACTCGCGCTGGAACTGCGCCACCAGCGCATCCGAATGTTGCCGGTTCATCTCATCGAAAGCGCGCCGGGTCACTTCCGTCACCGCGGCAGCCACCAGCCCCACCGACACCACGAGCGCCAACGTGAAAATCCAGAAAAGTTTGGTGCGAAACGTCACTTTTTCCCTTCTTCACTCGCCGCTTCTGGCGGCGCATCGAGCCAAACATCCGCCAGCGGCCACCGCTCACCCGCCGCCGGCGCCGTCCAATCCCGCACCCGCGCGCTCAACCCGTACACTCGCGGCAGCCACACCAGCGGCACCACCCGAAAGTCTTTCAACACGATGCTCTCGCGTTCATAAATTTCTTCCGGCGATGCGGACGGCAGTACAAACTTTGCGTTCATCGACGTAGTGATGCCGAGCAAACCCGCAAAGTCTTCAAGTGCCTCTGCTGGGTTCGGCGAAGGCATTGACACTCTCACAAGCATCGCATCTACGGTTGACGGCGTTCGTTTCCACATTCGTTCATCGAGAGGCGCCAGTGGCCACTGTGGCTGCGGCATTGGTCGCGTCGTCACTGCGATCCCCGCCTCCCGGGCGTTCACGGCAATCCGCTCCGCCACCGCCTGCCCCAGCGAATCGCCAAAATCATATCCCAACACGATTTTCGGCGCGGGAATGATTTGCGTCGAAAGTTCCTTCGCGTGAGCAGCATCGGCGGCGGTCGAAAACAAAAACGCCGTCCCGCTCGACCACTGCGGCAAAAGCCCTCCGGCAGGTTCGCCCTCCTTCTGCAAAATAAAATTCACGATCGCCGCACGGTCGATCGAAAGCGCAATCGCCTGCCGCACGCGCTCGTTCACCGCCTCGCCTCGTCCCGGCTCTGCCCCGCCCGTAAAAACCAGCGCCAGTAGCTCATCCGGCTGCGACCGGCTCACTCTTACTCCGCGTTCCGCCGCTCTCCGCGCATCTTCCGCCGGTATCTCCGCAAAATCCGCCTTATTCAATTCCAGATCAACGATCCGGTCCCGCGCCGTGCGCCCCATCGCAATCTCAATTGAGTCCACAAACGGCCGCCCCAGCCGGTAATCTTCCGTGGCCGCGAGCACCACGCGCTTCCCCGCCTCAAACGCCGTCACGTGAAACGCCCCCGCCCCGTGAAACGTGCCGTCCGCACCGCGCACATCGTAAATCAAGGAATCAATCTCCGCCCTCGCCGCCTCCTCCTCCCCATTCGCAGCCGCCACCGCCGGATCGAGCGACGCTACCGCCGCCCGAATCTCCACCCGCAGCGTCCCGCCATACCGCGGCCGCCGCGCCGTGGTCCCCGGCAGCGCCACCAGCAATATCACCGCTGCCCCTACGCTACTGGCTACAAGTCGCCGTAACAATATATCCCTCGTAATTTCCCGTCTTCAGGCTGCGCACCACTGCGCGCGCCGAACCCAGTGACTCGCTCGGATAAATCGCCAGCACCGGGCCGTCCATTTCTATGGGGACACCGGATTCCTTCATTCGACCGTTCTCTGAGACGTAACCCTGAATGGAATCCGGCTGGGTCCAATCCGTCGTGCCGGTTGCGAGCGCGGCCAAGTCCCGGTTGCATGCCGGGCCTATCGTCGCGGTATCCACATTCTCACGCTCTGGAATTTTCACCCTTAGTTCACCCCGGGCGCCGTTCTGATCCGAGCGCTCACATCGCACTGAATCCGCTTGCAGAAAATCCCCGCTGCATATAACTCCGGGGAGGTACGCGCGATTCCCGGTGGTGTCGATCCAGGCGCTCGCGTTTCGCGGCCAGGGAGCGCTGTGAGGAATCGGTACCTCTCGTTCCAGTTCCCATCGCGCATCGATTCCTTTGTAGAACGCAAAAGTATCCGTACCGAGCACCAGAAGTTGCGAGGGACCCGCCGGAGCGCCAGTGACAATCGCAAAATCCAACATTCTTCCAGGCTGTTGCCAAACCCGCCGTTTTGCCAGAACCAGCAGGGCGCTTTTTTCCGCCGCCGAATCTACCGGCTTCTTCACCGCGATGATCATCACTCGCGGCTCGCCTTCCAGTTTCCGTTCCTTGGCATCCTTCACTTCCGCGCGATGAACTTCCGCCGCCCAAACGTACCCTTCTAAATTCTCCGAGAGCGTTACCGTCACCGCCATTTCCGCCGCTCCCAACCTGATTCCCTTCCCGCGCAATTCCGCCTCAAGCCCGCGACGAATCCTCTCCACATCCCCCGCCCCCAGCGACGAAATATTCTTCACCTCGAGCGAAATCGCCCGCTCCGGCTTCACCGCCGTCGCAATCTTCCCGGCCAGCGTCTTCACTCCCGCATCCCATTCCGCCGGCAACGCATCCTCGACCGCTCCCAGTCGCGGCAAATCATTCCCGGCGTATACCCTTCTCCCGGCGTGCATACTCATCCCCGCCGCTCCCTGCACACGTATAGCCGCGCCAAAAATCACCGGGAAAAATACCGCCGCGTGAACTAAAAAGAAGATTCGCCCCGAAGCCCGCATCCGCGAATTATGCCACCAGCCGTTCGTAATTCGTCATCTTAGCACGCCCGCAATTCCACCCCGTTCCCGGCGCGCCGTCTCGCAAAAAACGACTAAATCACAACACGCCGTGTGCGCCGCTCCACAAGCGTCCCGCACAGCCCTGCGCTTAACCCGTCTGTTTCCACTCATTCCCAATCTAACCTCCTCTGGCCCCTCCCCTGCATTACTCCCTCGCACCAGCCATAGATAAAGGAGCCACCATGGAAGCCCTACTCGATTTCGCAGCAGTCGGAGGAGCAATCGTCGTCTCGCTCGGCATCGCACTCTCTCTCGAATGGTTCGCGCTCAACGCCCTGCTAAAAATAATGCCCCCGCGCCAACCAGTCATCGCCGCCGAGCAAGCCGCACCCGATCTCCCGGCGCCGGGTCCCAAGCTCGTACCCGCATCCTTCGCCGACCGCCAGCGCGCAGCATGAATGGGCCTTTCGGTGGCACAGGCACTCCTGCCTGTGCTCGGACGAGCACAAAGCACGAAACGAGCAAAGCCGCTCTCGGCCCGCAACAAGCGGAAAAGAGAATTTGAAACGAGCCACCAGCTCATCACTTGGGAAAAGGAGGCACCATGCTGTTCCTCAGATTCTTGCTCTTGATCATCAGCGTCAGTTTCCTCGCAGGCACCGTCGCCATCATCGCCTACGACATCTACCTCGCCTTCGAACTCGGCCGCATCCTCCGCCGTAACGAAACTCCAAGCGAGCGCGCGCCCGAGCCCGCGTCAAGCGCCGATCCACCAATATCACCACCAAGCGCCAGCACGGCTGCGCCTCCGCCACGCTGGTCCCAGCCCCGCCCCCGCCGCGCCATCCGCTGGACACTCGCCGCCAAGCTTATCGGCGTCGCCGCCATCTCCACCTTCGCCGCCAAATCCATCGTCGTAGTTCCCGACGGTCACGCAGGCGTCCGCATCAGCCAGATCTCTGGCGTCCGCCCCGGCACTCTCTACCCTGGAACGCATCTGATCTTCCCTCTCACCGAACGCGTCGCCCTCTACGACGTTCGCGACCGCGTCTTCTCCACCGCCGCATTCCCAAACCCCAAAGAACACCTCGAAGTCCTCAAGATCGAAGCGCGCGAAGGTCTCTCCGTCGGACTCGCCGTCACCGTCCGCTACCGCATCGATCCCAATCGCCTCGCCTACGTCCAGGCCAATCTCCCTCAACCGATAGACACCGAAATTGTCGAGCCCGTCGTCGCCAGCACTTTTCGCGATCTCGGACCCAATTACATCATCCGCGACCTCTTTTCCACCAAACGCGGCGAATTTCGCCAGAAAGCCACCGAAGCCATCACCACGCGCCTCAATGAAGACGCCATCATCGTCAAGGAAGTCCTGCTTCGAAAGGTGGAACTGCCGGAAGAATATGCGCGCGGCCTCGAAGGTCTCCTCGAAAAAGAACAGGAAGATGACCGCACGTCCGTCGACGCCGAAATCGAACAGAAAAAAGTGAAGATTGCCGAATCGCAAGCCGAAGCCGCGAAAGTCCGCCAGATCAAGCACGCCGAAGCCGACGCTCAATCCCGCGTTCTGATGGCCAAATCGGAATCCGACTCGATGCAGTACACCCTGCCTTTGAAACAAAAGCAGATCGAGCAGTCGCGCCTCGAAGCCGAAGCCCGCAAAGAAGCCACCATTCAAAACGCCGAAGCCGAAGCCACCGCCGAGGTGAAAACCGCGGAAGCGGCAGGGCAGGCGAAAGTGATTGGAACCAAAGCCGACGCCGAGCGCAACCGCCTTCTCTCCGAATCCCAAAATATTCTCGTCGTAAAAAACGCCGAGGCCGCCGCCCAGGCCAAATTAATCGACTCCAAGGCCGAACAGGAGCATCGCAACCTCCTCGCCGACGCCGAAGCCCACAACATTCGCGTCACATCCCAGGCCGAAGCCGAACAGCTCCAGCTCGAAGCCTCCGCGCTCAAAACCAATCCGCTCCTCGTGCAATACACAGTCGCCCAGCGCCTCTCCGACCGCGTCCAGATCATGATGGTTCCCACCGACGGCAAATTCTTCTTCACTAACGACGTCCTGAAATCCGTCGGCGCCGTCACCGACACCCCTTCTCCCCGAGCCGCAAAATGAATTTACGCACTCACAAAATTCCCGGCTGGTCTTCCTCGCACTCCGTCATGGCGGGCGCGCAGAAGAAATTCAACCAACCGGGAGGTACTGCCGGCAAGACCCTTGCGGGTGGCTTCGCTCTGCGCAATCAGGCAAACGTGAATTCGATACCGCCGCATCGAATCCCGCCAGCCGAATGCGCCGGGCAAGCCACCAGCCGGCGGCATCGGCGTTTGGAAGCGGCGTTTGGAAGCGGCGTTTTGAGCCGAAGACTGGCAACGGAGATTGCTATCGCGGCTCTGTCAATCAAATGGTGGGCCAGCGGCTGCTACAACTCAGGCTACTTTTTACGCCATCTTTTTGCTACTCAGGCAATCCCACGCGCCGCCTGAGGTCCGAGAAGCGCGGGTCCGCGCGAAGGCTGTCCAGACGCGCATCCGACGTCAACTCCAACAAAACAAACGGTCGACCCCAGTTCTAATCGCGAAGAAATTGCGTTTTTTCACCTCGTTTTCGGAGGCCTTCGCCGGGCCGGCCTATCCCCGCCGCGCACCCCATTTGCTACCCGCGCTCGCCGGTTCTATGATAAGGATGCGACGAGCGAGGCAAGCTCAAACCACATGTCGGCCAATGCACCCACCTCCGGACCCGGATCGATGAATTCCCTGATCAACCAATCACCCAACCAGCCGCCCGGCCAGCCGTCGGCACCGCTAACGGGGCGCCCCGCTTCCGGCATCCTGATCGGCCGCGTCTTCGGCATCCCGATATACCTTCACGCCAGCTGGTTCATCATCTTCGTCCTGATCACGCTCTCGCTTCGAACGCAATTCACTTCGCAGCACCCGGCTTGGACCCCGCAGCAGCACTGGCTTCTCGGCATCATCACCAGCGCGCTCTTCTTCGGCTCGGTCGTATTTCACGAACTCAGCCACAGCGTCGTCGCGATGCGCTACAAAATTCCGGTGCAGTCCATCACGCTTTTCGTTTTCGGCGGGCTCTCCAGCATCAGCCGCGAGCCCGACAAACCAAAACAGGAATTCAACATCGCAATCGCCGGGCCGCTCGCGAGTTTTTTCCTGGCCGGATGCTTTTATCTCGTCGGGCGCTTCTTTCACGGCGACGATCTCGTCACCGCCTCGACCAAGTGGCTCTGGCAAATCAATGTCGCGCTCGGAGTCTTCAATCTTGTCCCGGGATTTCCGCTCGATGGCGGACGCATCCTGCGCGGAATTGCCTGGGGCATCACCGGCAATTTTCAGCGCGCCACAAAAATCGCCTCCACCACCGGAAAAGTTTTCGCCTATGCCATGATCATCTTTGGCGCGTGGCAGGCCCTAAATGGCAATTGGATTGGCGGCCTCTGGACCGCCTTCATCGGCTGGTTCCTCTTGAGCGCGGCGCAGGAAAGTTACGCGCAAGTGGCTGTGCAGAACACTTTGGTCGGCGTGCGTGCCAGTGATGTAATGACCCGCGACATTCCCACCGTCCCGCGCGATATGTCCATCGACGAATACGTCCACGAAGTCCTGCGCACCGGCGCGCGCTTTCACATCGTCACCGGCGCGGGCACTCCCGTCGGCCTCGTCTCTCTCGACGTGGCGCGCACCGTCCCGCACGACGAGTGGACCAACACCTCGATTCAAGCCGCGATGCAGCCGCTCGATCGCCTGCATTCCACCGAACCCGAAGAGCCCGTGCTCGCGATTCTCGAGCGTATGCGCAGCACCAGCATCAGCCAGATGCCCGTCGTTTCCGATGGCCACATCGTCGGCATGGTCGGGCTTGACGACATCCTTCGCGTTCTCCACACGCGCCTTCACATGGGCAACCTCGCCGGAAATTAGGACGTAATCGCCAATGAAAATCCCACCGGCCCCTCGCGAAAAAGAATCAATCTCGACAAATCGCGAAAAAAAAGTTTCGCGACGCAGCTTCCATAAGCTCATCACGCTCGGCACACTCGCCGCTGCATCCGGCTCCGCCGGCGTTTTCACCGCCGGCTGCTCCCGAAGCTATCCTGCTCTCGTGGTCGCTCACGCCGGAGAAATCCCCGTTGGCGGCTCGAAAATTTTCAGTTATCCCGACGATCTGCATCCCTGCCTGCTTCTGCGGCCGTCCGAAAATTCCTACCTCGCCTACAGCCGCACCTGCACGCACACTTCCTGCCCCGTTTTCTACCGCGCCGAAGAAAATCGGATCGTGTGCCCCTGCCATGGCGGCGTTTACTCGGTAGCCGACGGCTCCGTGCTCGCAGGACCTCCGCCGCATCCATTGCCACGCATCACACTCGAGCAGCGCGGCAGCGATCTCGTTGCCACAGGAATCGTGAAGGGCTGATGAGCATGACGCGCGCACCCGCAAATTCTCGCGCCGCTTGCGCCACAGCAATCGTCGCGCTTTTTGTTCTCGCCGCCGTCGCCGATTTGACGGCGGGTGAGCTGAAGCGAATCGCGGTGATCGAGTTGCCCGGGCCGTCCGGCCTGCGCTTCGACTACCTCACAATCGACTATGACGATCATTATTTGTTTTGCGCGCACCTCGGTCCAGGCCTCCTCTACGTTATCGACCTGCTGACGAACAAAGTCGTCAAAACGATTCCGGACTTGCCCGGCATCGAGGGCCTCGAGTTCGTGCCCGATTTGAAAAAGCTCTACACCTCGAATTGGCACGAAGACAAAATCGCCGTGATTGATGTGAAGACACTCGAAGTGATCAAGAAAATTCCCACGGAATCGAAGCCCGACGGCAGCGCGTACGCCGCTCCGTTTCACAAGTTGTACGTTTCCGACGAAACGGCGAAAGCTGTCGCGATTGTGGACGTGACGCGCGACGAAATTGTGAAGACGCTTCGCTTCGACAGCGAAACAGGCATGCCGCAGTACGATCCCGTAGCGAAGAAAATCTACGTCAATCTCCAGGACCAGAATATTTTCGCCGTGATCGATCCTGAAAACGATCAGGTGGTGGGAATGCATCCGGTAGGCAAATGCAAGGGCAACCACGGAATGGCGCTCGACCCCGATCACCGGCGCGCCTTTCTCGCCTGCGAATCGAATTCCCTACTCACCGTTTTCGATCTCGAAAAGAACGCGCCAATTGCATACTTGCCTGTCGCGGACGGTGCGGACGTGGTGAAATTCGATCCCGGCCTCCATCGCATTTACGTGGCGTGCTACAGCGGCGCGATTTCCGTCATCGAGCAAAAGGATCCCGAGCACTATCGCAAGCTTGCCGATGTCGCCGTGGCGCACGCCGTCCACAGCATCGCCGTAGATACCACAACGCATCGCCTCTACGCGCCCGAACAGGAACAGGACGGCATTCCCGCGGCTCGCCTGGTGATTTACGAAGCCACGGGAAAATAAAATCCGGAATCGTTTCGCCGCGCCGATCATCTGTTCGTGCAACGTATCTTAGCCAGTCCAGGAGAATTTCATGAAAGCGATTGCGATTCCCATTTTCCTCGCAGTGATGGCGCTCGGCGCCGCGGCGCAAGCTAAGCCTGTGCCCCCGCAGTACAAGCCGCCCGCGGCGGAACCAGTTCCCGAAAGCCGCACGCTCGAAAATGCGCCGGAACCTCCCGCGCTGCCGGCTACATGGTCGAAGCAACTTGCCGAGCACCACGAAGCGATTACGACCGACCGCATGCGCATACACGTTTTTCGGCTGCGTCCCGGCGACGATCTTCTCGGATCCATTCGCGCGTACGTAAATCAAAATCACATTCAGGCGGCCGTGCTGCTCAGCTCGGTCGGCAGCTTGACGCAAGCGTCCATCCGCTACGCCAACCAGCCTGAAGCGCACATTCACACCGGACATTTCGAAATCGTTTCGATTACCGGAACCGTGGAAGAAGGCGGTGAGCACATCCATCTCTCGATCGCGACGGGCCAGGGCAACATGATCGGCGGCCACTTGATGACCGGCTGCAAAATCTATACTACGTCGGAAGTTACGCTAGGCGAACTGGTCGGCGTGAAGTTCGCGCGCGAAACGGATAAAGAAGGCAGCGGCTGGGACGAATTGAAAATCTATCCATCGAAGCCGTAGCTTCCAAGTGGCACAGGCACTCCTGCCTGTGCCCTGCCTGTGCGCCTTTGCGACCGGTCGCTAAACTCTGTCGCTCCACTCGATCGACCTACTCCGCCCTCCGCAGCACAGCCCCCTTCGGTCCGACGGCCCAGCCCAGATCGCGCGTCGGGAACGCCACGGCGTTGATGTTTTGTTCGCTCTCGCGGACCCAATGCGCGCCGTCAACCATCGAGACGATTCCGCCCGTTCCCGCTGCGCTGATTTCAACGGCGCTCGAATTTGCGCCAGGCGCGCGTGGCTTGTACGTGACCGAGGACAAAAACATTCCCTCTGGATCGGTGGGTGCGCCGGGGCGCCATGTGGCGCCGCCATCAGTCGTGAGAAAAATCGCGGGACCGGGCCCCGCTGCGGGATGCGCGTAGTCACCGCCGGCCGCGATGCCGTTCATTGCGTCGCGAAACGCGATCGAGAAGAGTCCCGAACTCGCGTTCGGCGGATGCATCGGCGCTTCCGCGACGTGCCACGACTTTCCGCGATCGTTCGAGCGAAAAACGCGCGCCACACTCGCCCCGCCGGTGACGAACCACACATTGCGTTGGCCCTCGACCGCGAGGCACGAATTGCTCGCCGCGAATGCTCCTTCGTTCGGCAGCGCGGCTGGCAGGCTCGCGGGCGGAATCTCGGTCCAGGTTTCGCCGCCGTCGGCGGTGGTGAAGAGCGCAAAGCGCCCTTCGACGGGATCACTTACCACGATCCCGTGCTCGCGATCCCAGAATGCGATGGCATCGAAGAAAATTCCGCGCGTCTTCTGCTCGTAAACTAATTTCCAGGTTTCCCCGCCGTCCGCAGTGCGATAGATGCGCGCCTGGCCGTCTTCGGCATTTCCAGAGCTCATGATGACGGCAGTTGTCGCGTCGAACGCGCGGATGCCGCGGAAGTCGAGTTTTTCTGCGCCGGCGACGGTGCGAATGGACCACGTCGTGCCGCCTTCCACGGTACGGATGACGGTTCCATCCGTGCCGCTCGCCCAGACAACGTTCGCGTTGACGGCGCTCAAGCCGCGAAAGCCCGCAGAAGTTGAGACGGCGATTTTCTGCCAGGAATGTTTTTGGTTTTGCGCTGAGCGCGAGGCCCCGATCGAGCCTGCCAGCAAAGCTGAGATCGCCGCGAGTACAACTAGCACAACGAGCACGAGCGCGACACTCTTTCGCATCGGCGCATTAAATCACGGCGCGGGATGGGGAGCACAGCGTTGATTTGCGCAGCGCCACGAGTCGCTGCGCTCAGCGCTTGCAGGTTTGCCCGTGCGATGGAAACTACTGGGCGGTTTCGGTGAACGTGACCTTCGGATGGCCCAAGCCGAACGGGCCTTCGGCTGTGACGTGAACAGTAGCGCTGTTGGCAGGAAGCGAGAGTGTGACGGCGGCAACGCCGGAGCTATTGGTTGTGACGATTTGCCGCGCGGCGCCGCTCAAGCTGCCGGAATCGGTGGTGAAGAGGATGCTGGCGCCCGAATTCGTGCCGCCGGATGCGCCGGGATTCAACGTGACGCTAAGTTGCAGAGTCTTGCCGGGGCTGCCAGTTTGATTGTCGCCGGTCTTCGCGAGCGAGGCCGCGGGATTTCCGACGACGAGCCAGCCGCCCTGTTTCTGCGTGACGCCGGCACTGTCCTGTCCCGTAACCGTGAAATGGAAAAAGCCGGGAGTCGCGCCGCTCGTAATCGTGATGGCGCCATCGCCGCCCGTCGTAAGCGCAGACTTGATGATGGAAATCGTGCCGCCGCTGGTCGAGCCGGCATCGAACTGCGCTGACTCGAGCGTCACACTCGCGCCGCTCGAGGAAACGATCGCGGGCGCGAGCGTCACGGTGCTACTGGCCGCGGCCTGGACCGCGTCGGGATTGAGGTCCCACTCGGCCGAGGGCGCGGCGCTGAGTTTTCCGGCGATCACGAGAAGCGTGACGGAGTAAGGCGCAAATGACTGCACGGAGCTCCACGAGTTGCTTCCCGACGCGACGATCGCGGCAGGCGACGCTTTCGAAAGAGTGAACGCCTGCGCGGAAGATGGCGTGAAATCGTTCAGCGAGAATCCTACGTTCACCGTGTTCGCCGGGTCCTTATTAATCACAAGCAGCGTCATCGAATTTTGCGCAGCCGAAAGCGCGGCGTACACGCTGAAAAGATTCGGGTCGGCGTTGTGCGTGGCGGAAATGGAGGTGACGCCAAACGCGCTGTGGTTGCCGTCGTAATTCCGGAACAGCTTGAGCGATTGATACGCGGGCGCCGTGGAATCGGCTGCGGTCCAGCGGGCTGCATACCCGACGCGGTCGCGTCCAAAGATTCCGAAGGCGTCCGCATCGGCGATTGCCGTCGAGAAATCGGATTCGCCCGCGAACGCCGCATTCCATTCCGTGATGCTGAGCGGCGTGCCGGGATAAATCATGTTGAGCATGGCGCGGATGCGAGGAATGCGGAACGCGATCGTTTTCAGCGGTTGAATCTGCGTGGCCCACGGCTGATTAATGTCGCTCGATTCGCTGGTGTAGGCCGGGTCCCAATAATCACGGAAGATCCGTACCGCGGCCGCCTGCTTCTGCGCGGTTGTGAAGCTCGAGAAATTGTCGGGCTGATCGGGATAGGCGTGAATATCGAGCACGTCCACTGTGCGCTCGCCAGAAATCAGATCCGACCAGTACACTTCATTCAGCCACCACGGCAGAAAATCGACGCCGCCATGCGCCGCTTTATCGTTGCCGTTCGCGCCATTCCAGTAGAACCACCAGCAGCAGCTGACAGGACCGAAGCGCACCGCTTGCGGATCCCACGTCCGCATTCCGGCGCCGATCCGCAGATAGGTGTCGCGCAATTCGTTGTAGCCGGAGGGCGCGGGATGCGCGTCGCGATGGGTGCTGCCCCAAATGTCGACTTCGTTGTCCATGTCGTAGAAATGGGGGCGCGAGCCTGGATACGAGGAACTGAGCGCGCTAACCCACTCGTTGCGATACACGCTGCCGGCGGGATCGCCGCTCGCCGGCGGTCCATCGAGGAGGGCGATGTTGGCGTCGTGCGGATCGTTTCCGGTCAAGTTCGTCGAGCAATCGGATTTCACGCCGTTGCCGTCATCGGCGTTGTAAGGATTCGTCGAGCACTGAGCGCCGTATTTCGAAATCGAGAAGCTGTAGCTCGACGCGTCCTTCGCCGCCCAGGGCAACATTCCGATCGTCATGATCGGGTAGCCACCTGCAGCGGAGACGTTGGAGACGAACTGCGTGGAATCGTTGTAGAGCGGATCGCCGGAATTTCCAAACGGGCGATTAGAGAAGTACCAATCGGAGGCGGCGCTCGTATCGAAGTTTTTCCAGTTGTACCGCGAGGACGCGTTGCCGCCCCAGCGAATCAGCGTCGCGCCGCTATCGGAAATGTACGCGGCGTTCGACGGGAAATTGACGCCGTAAATGTAAGGGCTGATCGCGTGGCGATTGCTGAGCGCGTCAACGGTCACTTGAATCGAGGCGCTGACGGGATTTGCAGGAGTTGCGCTGACCTGCGCGGAATTGGCGCTCTCGCCCGCGGTGTTGAGAGCGGAGACGACGTAGAAATAGGTTGTGCCATTTGCGAGGCCCGTGTCGGTGAAGCTCGTGGATGCGGGCGCAGAAATTTGCGTGTAAGGTCCGCCACTCACTGTCGAACGCTTCAGGTGATAGCTCGTCGCGCCCGTCGCCGCGTTCCAGGTCAAGCTCACTTGCGCGTTTCCCGCGATTGCTGCGAAGCCGGCCGGCACGGGAGGCGTGGTGACGGGCTGCGCCGGGGTCGCGCTGGCTTCCGATGAATTTGCGCTCTCGCCTGCAGAATCGAGCGCTGAGGCCACATAGAAATATTTGGTTCCGTTCGTGAGGCCTGAGTCGGTGAAGCTCGTGGCTGTTGGCGCGGAGATCTGCGTGTAAGGACCGCCGCTCGTCGTTGAACGCTTCACGTGATAGCTCGTCGCGCCCGTCGCCGAGTTCCAGGACAAGCTCACTTGCGTGTTTCCCGCGACTGCTGCGAGGCCAGCCGGCACCGGAGGAACGGCGGCTGGCGCGGTGGGTTCGGCGTTAGCTTCGGCGGAGTTCGCGCTCTCGCCGGCGGAATCGAGCGCTGAGACCACGTAGAAATATTTCGTGCCGTTCGTGACACCCGTGTCAGTGAAGGTTGTGGAGGATGGCGCGGAAATTTGCGAGTACGGTCCGCCGCTCACTGTCGAACGCTTTACGTGATAGCTCGTCGCGCTCGCCGGACCTGTTGATGCGTTCCACGCGAGGCTCACCTGCGCATTTCCGGCTGTGGCCTTGAGCCCAGCGGGCGCGGAAGGCGCAGTCGTGGTTCCGGTTCCAGCGCCACTGCCTGAGAGGCCTGCGCAGCTCGCAAGGCCGGCCAGCGCGAGGAGCGCGAGCGCAGCCGGAAAATTTCGCACGCGAAACAGCCGATTCCGGGCCGAGCGAATTGGGCAAACGACTGGCATACGATGAGGAACAGGTTACGTGCCCGCAGCGCGCGAAACTAGCTGTACCAAAGGACAGAAAAAGCGAGGTGGACTAAAGTCCCAGAGACGGGGCGAATCGCGTTTCGCCTGTCCCATGCGGATCTTGGATAAATTGCTTTCGATCTCCGGGGCTACTTGTGCGGGCGTTCGATCGCAGGGTAACGCATGGCTTTCGCCGAGCCTTTGCCTTCCTCGATGCGCAGGAACATGTCGGCGGAGATATTTGTAAGCGTTTCCTTCAGGCCGCTAGGCCACCAGATTTCGAGAGCGTCCACGCGCGCGTGGGTGCCGAGACCGAAAAAGATGCGTGGGTCCTGAGCCGAGCAGTAGCTCATGCCGCCTTTGGTCTGGTCATAACTGGTGAGATCGCCGGCGATCAATTTCAAGTGCGCGCCGATTCCATCGCGATTGCTTTTTGTGCCCACGAGCTGGACGGCCAGCCAGTGATTGCCTTTGGCTGCGGGTGACGTTGCGCCGTCATTGTGAAAAAGCTGCGCATCTTCGCCATTGTTGTTGACGAGAAAATCCTGCCAGCCGTCGTTGTCATAATCGCCGACGGCGAGTCCGCGTCCGACGCGGGGCGCACGAAAGTCGGCGCCCTGCGATTTAGATGCGTCCACGAAATTGCCCTGGCCGGTGTTGCGATAGAGTTTCTTTTCTTCTTCGTAGGTGACTTCGGGATGGTAGGCCGCGATGTTATCGAGGATGTGGCCGTTGATGACGAGCAGATCGCGCCAGCCGTCGTTGTCGAAATCGAAAAAGCGCGCGCCGAAAGCGCTATTCAACAGATTCGATTGGCCAATGCCGAGCGCGATCGTGGCATCGGTGAACGTGCCGTCGCCATTATTGCGATACAGACGATCGAGCTCGTAATCGAGGTGGCTGACGAAAAGATACGGGAGGCTGTTGTTGGTGATGTCCGCCGCATCGGCGCTCATGCCCGCTTCGGGCCGTCCTTCTTCGCTGAAGCCTGCACCGGAGGCGTAGGAAGCGTCCTTGAACGTGCCGTCGCCTTTATTGATGTAGAGGAAATTTCGCTGCGTGTCGTTGGCGATGAAAATGTCGGGCCAGCCATCGTTATTTAAATCGACGGTGACTACCGCGAGGCTCTTGCCGTCATTGTTCAGGAGCCCGGCTTTTTCGGTGACGTCGGTGAACGTGCCGTCGCCATTGTTGTGATACAGGCGTGGTGAAGTTCCGGGGAAACTGTCCGGGTGGCAGTAAGAACTCACATGCGGCAGATCTTTGTAGCCGGGGCGAAAATCGCCGCACGTGACAGGGTGGTCCACGTCGTACTTCACGTAGTTCACGACGAGCAGATCGAGTTTGCCATCGCGATCGTAATCAAACCAGGCGGCGGCAGTGCCCCAGTTGCCATCGTCGGCCACGCCGGCTTTCTCCGTCACGTCTGTGAACGTGCCGTCGCCATTGTTGTGCAGCAGCACCGAGTGCCGATAGCCGGTCATATAAATGTCCGGCAAACCGTCGTTGTCGAAATCGCCGACGGCCGCGCCGAAAAAGAAAGTGCCGTCCGAGTGGATCTTGCTTTGGGCAGTCACGTCGGTGAACGTGCCGTCGCGATTGTTGCGGTAGAGCGCGGGCTGCGGCGGCTGCGCGGGATGAAAGAGCGGCGTGAAGCCGCTATTCACGAAGAACGCGTCCATGTAGCCGTCCTGGTTGTAATCAATCCAGGCCACACCTGCGCCCATCGTCTCGGGGTACATCCGCTTTTCGGATTGAGCGCGCTCGTGGTGAAAGTGAATGCCGGCTTCACTCGTGGCGTCGCGGAACTGGACGCCGTAGGGATTCGAGAGATTCGGGCGATGGCGGAGGGGTTCGCGGTGGTCGTTGTCCTGGGGCGGCGGCTGCGGCGACTTCTGCTTTGACTTTGTCTGCTGGGTTGGTTCGGTCTGCTGGTTTTGTTCGGTTTGCTGGTTTTGTTGTGCCTGCTGCTCCCTTTGTTCGCGGGCGTGCGCCAGACCGCCGCGGATGAGCGCGGCCGAAAGATCGCCCGTCGCGACGAGCACAATTCCCGCTGCCAGAGTGAACCAGAACTTGTAGCGCAAAAAACGCTGAATCATTTCGGAACAGATTCTAGCACGCGCTCGTGCGAGCGCCGCCTGTTGGCGTTCCTCGGATAAGGAGCCGGCAGGATGCCGGCGGTACGAAAACCGGGGTCGAGCCGCGCGGCTTTCAGGTAGCAGCGCGAGCAAAACCCCGCGAAGAGGAGCTTCGTCACGACGCCGCACAAATATCGTTGGTCGGGCGAGCAATGGCCTCAGCGGCTAAAGCCGCCGTCTGGTCCCGCGTTTCCGGCACGGCTGAAGCCGTGCCCTGTCGAATGCTGCCCTTTCCTGCTATACACGTGTCGAGCACGGCTTCTTTTGAATGGAAGGCACGTATTAAACTCCGTACCGTTATGAGAAAGTCTCATGATTCGCGAGAGGTTAACTGTGGAAATTTTTCCCGCAACCTCAATTTTATCTTGACACTACACGGATGCGAGCGATAGCCTTCTCTCCGATTCGGCACCAGGGGTGGGAAGCCGATTGTGCGCGAAGACCATAGTACTGAAATCTCGGGCCCTGTCCGTTCAAGCTTTAGTTTCCTCCCCTTCAATTCTCACTGGGAAGCTACGTTGAGTTCTGCAAGGCTGACGAAAAATTGGCGAGCGAGCGCACGCGCAATCACGTTTAGCGCGATTATCGCACTTCTTTGCGGCTTCACGGCGTTCGCCAGCGCGGTTTCGGCCGCTGTTCCGGCCGGCGCAAAAAAAGTAATCATCGATACGGACCCTGGAACGGACGACGCGGTTGCGATCATGCTCGCGCTCAATTCGCCGGAGCTGGATGTCCGCGCGCTGACGGTCGTTCCCGGAAACGTGGTCGCCGCACAGGGACTTGAAAACGCGCTGCGCATGGTTTCGCTGGCGAACCGCTGCGACATTCCCGTTGCCGGCGGCGCGCAGCATCCGCTCTTTCAAAAGCTGGTTACCGCGGAGTTCTGGCACGGCAAAAATGGGCTCGGAAACGTGGAATTGCCGGCCAGCAAATGCAAAGCGGACGCCCGATTTGGCCCCGATCTGATCATTCAAATGGTGCACCAGTATCCGCACGAAATTACGCTGCTGCCGATCGGGCCGGAAACCAACATCGCGCTCGCGGTGCTGAAAGATCCTTCGATCGTGCCGCTGGTGAAAGAAGTGATCGTGATGGGCGGTTCGATCTCGGGCGGAAATGTGAATGGCGCGGCCGAAGCGAATATTTATAACGACCCCGAAGCAGCGCAGATCGTCTTCCAGGCGGGCTGGCCTGTGACGATGGCGGGCCTGGACGTGGGCGACAAGACGCTCTTCACGCGCCAGCATCTGGCGCAACTCGCAAAAACGCACGGACCGGTAAATGATTTCATGGTGCAGATCAACACGTTTCTCGTGGACCTCTCGGAAAAATTCGGCTCGCCCGGCTCTCCCATGTACGATTCGCTGGCGATCGGTACGGCGATTGACGCGACGATCATGAAAACGCAAGCGATGCGCGTGGACGTGGAAACGCGCGGCGAATTTTCCCGCGGCGAGACGGTGGCGAACCGCCGCAACGCGATCGAGAAAAACGTGCTGCATGGCGATCATTACGTGATCGAAGGCCTCGAGAAAGTGACGCCGAACGTTGAGGTTTGCACCGGCGTAGACTCGGAACGGTTCATCCAGCTATTCATTTCACGAGTTCAGGGGAAGTAGCAGTGAATCAATTTTCTTGGCATCGGCAACAAGTACAAAAAGTTGGCAACGAAACGGGGGGAGTGACAATGAAGATTTGGAAGATTGCGATTTTGATTTTTGTGCTGGCCGGCTCGCTATTCGCGATCAACACCGCGAACGCGCAGAACCTGCAGCGCGGCGAAATTCGCGGCTTTGTCTATGATTCGTCGCGCGCGCTGGTGCCGGGCGCGAAGGTAACCATCTCGAACAGCTCGACGGGATATTCGCGCGAGCTCGTCACGGACCAGTCGGGAACGTATGTCTTCGCCAACCTGGTGCCCGGCACGTTCGAGATCAAGGCCGAAGCGGCAGGATTCGCGAGCATCACGTTGACGGACATCATCGTGCAAATCGGCGCGAGCGTGAGCCTCGACATCGTGCTGCCGGTGAAGGGCCAGACGCAGTCCGTCACGGTGACCGCGGCATCGGTGGGAGCGGTGGATACCACCACGGCGGGCATCAACCAGGTCATCAACCAGAAGAGCGTCGAAGATCTTCCGCTCTCCGGCCGCGACTATCGCGACCTGGCGAACCTGAGCTCGTCGGCACAGGTAGTTCCTGGTCTGCGCGGAGGCATCCGGCTCGGCGGACAGCAGAGCGACTACGCCGGCCTCGTGATTGACGGCCAGGACAGCTTCAACAACTTCTTCGGCGAGTTCTTCGGCTCTCTCGAAACGAAGAACTTCACCGTACCGCTCGAATCCGTGCAGGAATTCCAGGTGGTTACGAACGGCTTCGCTCCTGAATTCGGACGCGCCACCGGCGGATTGATCAACGTGATCACCAAGTCCGGCACGAATGAATGGCACGGCGAAGCGCACGAATACTATCGCGGCAGCGCGCTTACGGCGGACGATGCCGTCGGCAATCCTCCGAATATCGACAACCAGAACCAGGTTGGCGGCTCGGTGGGCTTCCCCATCGTGAAGGACAAGCAGTTCCTTTACATCGCGGGAGACGTCCAGCGCGAAAACGGTCCTCTCGTTTCGAACCTTTGCGGCAGCGGTTCGGCCGCGGACTGCACGGCGACCCTCTCGAGCATAACCGGCCCCGTATTTGCGAATTGCACCGGTCCGGCAGGTCTGACTCCACCCACGGCGATTCCCTGCGGCGCTGGCCAGGTTCCACTCCCGGGTCCAGCAACAGCGGGATTTAACCTCCCCGCTTCATGCAGCACTCCGACCCTCGGACAGTCGTTCTTGAACGCCTGCTATGGAGTAAATAACCTGGGCGATTTCAACGGCGCGAACAATCAATTCCAGAACCTGTTTACGGTCCTGGGACACTACGATTGGCAGATCAACCAGGCCAATCACTTCGGCGCGCGCATCTACGGAACCAGGAACCACACGAGCGGCTTCACCGGCGGTCTCGGGCAGAATGAAACGCCGATTGCGTTCGGCACGACCGAGAATTTCGTTAACCAGGGCGTAAGCGGCGCGTTCTCCTTGAATACGGTGCTGGGCCGGAAGGTAAACGAATTCCGCGTGAACCTGGCGCGCGAAACTCGTAACCGCAATCCCAATGGCCCCGGCCAGCAGACGAACTTGATTGGTCCGTCGATCATTGGACAGCGTTACTACCTGCCGATTACTGGAACCAACTCTAAAGTTCAGGTCGGCGATAGCTTTGCTTATTCGTTCGGAAAGCACGATATCAAGTTCGGCGGTGACGTAGACGCCTTCCGGGACAGCAACGACAGGTTCCTCGGCTGGACTGCGGGGCAATATGATTTCGGCCAGTTCCAGGACTTCAACAATGTCAATGGAACGGCACAGCCGTTCGGATTCATTCAAAACCTCGGTCTCAACAACGAGCCCTTGAACCAAGCCGGTCTTCTGAAACCGGCGTGGCAAACTGGCATCGGGCTCTATGTGCAGGACAAGTGGCAAATCACGCCGCGCCTCACCCTCACCTACGGTCTGCGCTGGGACGGCACCAGGAACCCGCAGCCGCAGACGCCATTTCCGGGTAACGAGACCTACACCGGCGTTGGCGCGGGCACTCGAATTATCCCGATCCCGCAGGGCATGCCGAACGACTGGAAGCAGTGGGGACCACGCGTAGGCCTGGCATGGAATGTAGGCTCGACCGACGCTCCGACGGTTATTCGCGCCGCGTGGGGTCTGTACTACGCTCAAATCCCAACGATCTTTTTGCCGACGGCCGGTGGCGGAAAAACGACGGGGTTGTTTTGCTTCAGCGGGCTGTCCTGTATCCCGCCTCCGGGGTTCCCGTACCTGTTTCCGACTACGACTCCCCTGAGCCTCAACCAGCTCTGCGATACGCCTGACCCGAACAATGGAGTCATTTACGGATGTCCGGGGCCCAATCTCGTGGATCCGCATTTCCAAAACCCCCGCATTTCGAACTTGACCGGTAGCGTCGAGCACGCGTTCGCGCGCAATTGGATTGCCACCGTCACATTTGCCTGGGCGAAATCGTCACACTTGCGTACCGGCGGTTACGGTTCAGAAGAAGCGTGGTACCGAAACTTTACCTCCAGTGGCGTGGACCAGTTTGGCCGTGCCATCCTGACCGGCGTCCTCGACGATACGCTGGCCTCCAGCACCAACGCCACCGCGAGCTACGCGCGCGGCAATTACGAGTCTGCCGTGTTCAACCTGACCAAACGCTTCTCGAACCACTACCAAATGTTTGCGAACTATATGTGGTCGGAGAATAAGGATAACGGCGCGAGTGAGCGCGATACAGACACGTACTTCGGTCAGCAGGATCCGTTCAACATCAACCTTGATTACGGCCGGAATGGTCTGGACATCAAGCACCAGTTCAAGTTCGGCGGCGTTTACGATCTCCCGTTGGGCTTCACGGTCAGCGCCACGGTGATCGCGCACACGGGAGTTCCATTTCCTCTGTACCTCACAGGTACGCCGGGAGCTCCTTTCGGGGCGTTTAACGGAGACATCAACGGAGATGGAGTGGCCAATTCGGGATTTTCCCACAACAATGACCGGCCATCCTATCTGACGCCGAGTGGAAAGACCATTCTCCTCGGCCGTTACGTAGCGGATCAACCCGGATTCGCGGAATTGGATGCTCGCCTCCAAAAAGACTTCAAGCTGACCGATCGGTATCACATTCTCCTGTCAGCCGATTTTTATAACCTAACGAATCGCGGCAATGTGTATTCGAATCCAGATACGAATGCAAACGTCGACTACACGCCGAACTGCGTCTCACGCGCGCCTGCAGCGCTCGGGTGGAATTGCAGTCCGTTTACGCCCTCTGAGCTGGCGGCCGCAAAGACGGCGGCGGGCTTCCGTGCTATCAACCAGATCGCACCCGGCAGCACGCCGTTCGCGTTCCAGGCGGGAGCCAAGTTCATCTTCTGATGACCTCAGGCCCCGGTGGACGTAGGCGGTTTCTGCAAGGACTTGGCAGTTCTGTGATGCTTGCGGCTGCCGGAGGGAATCCCCTCCGGCACGCTGCCGGCGCACCTCCTTCCGGTGATAATCTCTCTGGCGTGAAATCCGATACACCTCTGCGTTGGCCGAAACCAATCGGCAGTCCCGTTCTCGAGAGTCTTCGCCCGGTCATCGAAAATTCGCGCGACGTCCACACGCACGTGGAGAAAATCGTGGACGTGGCCAGCTGGATGGCCTACGAAGAACTGCCGATGCCGGAATATCATTTGCCGACGGGCGTTGGCGTAAACGACCCGAACGAAGCGATCGATTTCATCATGGTCGCCGACGTAATTGACACCGCGTTCACCGATTTCTCGACGCACGTAAAATTCACCACCGAATATGCCGGGCAGCACTGGTCCGATTCCGAAGCTGAATTCGCCTGCATCAAGCGGGCGATGGACAACGGTATTCCTATCCTCGATGGAAATTTCCTGGCGAAGATTACGCGCCAGCAGCTGAAAGAAATTTTCTCGGGCAATATCGAAATGCCGATGCTCGACGAAAAGCTGGCCGTCCTCCATCAGGTGGGGCCGGTGCTCGCCGAAAAATACAATGGCCGCTTTTCGAATTTCATTCATTCCTGCCCGCCGCGTCTTTACGACAACGGCAAAGGCATCATCGATCGCCTGGTCGCGGAATTTCCGCGCTTCCGCGATGTGAGCCAGTACGACGGCCACGAAATCAAGCTCTACAAGCTGCCGCAGCTCGGCATCTGGTTCGTGTATTCGAGCCTGCACCCTGCCGGCAAATTTCAATTGGACGATATCGGCGCGATGACGGCCTTCGCGGACTACATCGTTCCGGTGGCGCTGCGGCTCCTGGGCATCACCAGCTATTCACCGGCGCTCGAGAATGCCATCAACACCTACCAGATGATTCCGCGCGACAGCACGCAGGAAGTGGAAATCCGCGCGCATTGCATTTACGCCACCGCCCTGCTGCGTGAAGAAGTGAACAAGATTCGTCCGGCCGACAAGCAGGTGATCATCCCGCAGATTGATGCCCGGCTTTGGATGCCCTACCACACCACGTTTTGGCCGCACCATCTGACCAAGACGATCATGTACTAACTCCTTTCCGGAGGGATCATGGACAGAACTCGGCGCGCCTTCGTAATGGATTTCTCTGCGCTTTCCGTCGCCGCCACCGCTGGCCTGAACTTGCTGCGGCCGGCGCCCATTTCGGCCCGCCAGTCCCCGCCGCAGCAACTTCGTTGGCCCAAGCCTATCGGCAGCCCGGTCCTTGAAAGCATCCGGCCTGCAATCGAAAATTCCCGCGATGTGTTCACTCACGTTGAAAAGATCGTGGAAGTGGCTGGATGGATGGGCTACGAAGATCTCGCCATGCCCGTCTACCCTGTTCCGAGCGGCGTGAAATCCACGAATCCCAACGACGTGGTCGATCTGATCCTCGTGGCCAATTCCATCGACACCGCTTTTACCGATTTCAAAACCCACGTGAAATTTCAGGTGGATTACGAGGGCGAGCACACTTCCGACTCCGACGCGATGTTCGCGTGCCTGAACCGAGCCATGAACAACGGCGTTCCGATCCTCGAGGGCAAGTTTCTTGCGAGCGTGACTCGGCCCGAGCTTGAAAAAATCTTCGCCGGCAATATTGAAATGCCGATGCTCGACGAGAAATTAGAGGTGCTGCATCAGGTCGGTTCTGTGCTCGCCGAAAAATACGGCGGGCGCTTTCACAATTTCATCCACTCGTGCTCGCCGCTGCTCTACGACAACGGCAACGGTCTGGTGGAGCGCCTGGCGGCGGAATTCCCTCGATTCAATGATGTAAGTACATACGACGGCCATGAGATCAAATTCTACAAGCTCGCGCAGCTGGGCCTTTGGTTCGCCTGGGCCACGTATCCGAAGGATGGGCCGGTGCGCTTGAATGACGTCGCGAAGATGACGTCGTTCCCGGACTACATTGTTCCGGTCGCTTTGCGGCTGCTCGGCATCAATAGCTATTCCCCGGCGCTAGAGCACGCCATTGATACCTTCGAATTGATCCCGCGCAATTCCACGCAGGAAGTGGAAATCCGGGCGCACAGCATCTATGCAACCGCGTTGCTGCGCGAGGAAATTAATAAGATCCGGCCGCCGAATTTGCAGGTGATTATTCCGCAAGTGAACGAGCGGCTTTGGACGCACTACCACACCACGTTCTGGCCGCATCATCTGACCAGGACGATTATGTACTGAGAGTGCACCGGATCGTGAAGCGACGTCCACGGAGAGGAACCAAAATATGAAAGCTCGTCTCGCAGCAATACTTCTCGGCCTCATGGCGCTCTACGCTGGCGGAACACGCCCGCTCGCGGCGCAAGAGAAGCTCAAAGTGATCATTGACCAGGATTGTTCAGGGCCCGGCGGCACGGACATGCAAGCCGTTCTCGCGATCGTGAATTCTCCGAAAACGGAAGTGCTGGGCATCACGGTGATGACGGGTGACGCCTGGCGCGACGAAGAAGTGCAGCATACGCTGCGGCTGCTCGAAATCATCGGCCGCACCGATATTCCCGTCGTTCCCGGCGCCGTCTTCCCGATCGTCAACAGCAAAGAGGCCACCGCGCGGTGGGAGAAGCTTTACGGAAAAGTGGTGTATCAAGGCGCGTGGAATTATGGCAAGCCCTTGCACGGCCCGTATGAAGTGCCGCCAATGCCCGAAGGCGCTCCTACGACGAAAGCCGCGAATGAAGACGCCGCGCACTTTCTGATTCGCATGGTGCACAAGTATCCGCACCAAATCACGATCTATGCCGGCGGGCCGCTGATGAACCTGGCGCTCGCGCAAATGATCGATCCCGAGTTCGCTTCGCTCGCGAAGGATCTGATCGTGATGGGCGGAAGCATCCACCCGGATACGGACGATCCTGAGTTCGCCACCACGCCGCGGCGCGAGTTCAATTTCTGGCTCGATCCCGAATCGTCGTACAACGTGATGCACGCTCCGTGGCCGCGGATCATCGTGACCACCGTTGACATCTCCGTGAAAACGAACATGAGCAAGGAACTGATTGCGCAAATCGCAAAGGGCACCACGCCCTCCGCGCAGTACGTTGCGAAATACGCGCAAACGGGATATCTGTGGGACGAGCTCGCCGCCGTCGCCTGGCTCGACCCCAGCATCATCAACAAGACCGTGAATCTTTACATGGATGTTTCCGTTGACCACGGCCCGTCGTACGGAGATACGCTGGTCTGGATGGAGGGAAACCAGCCCGGCCTGGGCGAGCAGAAAGTTGTGGTTCAGGAAAATCTCGACAGGGAAAAGTTTTATCAGGAATTCGTCGAGTTGATGATTGGCCCCGCCTCCCCGAGGAAATAGGGGCGGGCGCTGCGCTGGGCGGGTTTCGATCGCCGTTCTTCTGAGAGGAGGCTCACATCGTGAGTCGCTTGATCCGGATCATTTCCATGCTTTTTCTTTTTGCCGCCGTCGCCGCATCCTTGCCCGCGCAATCGAAACGCAAAGTCATCATCGATCAGGACGCCCGCGGCCCCGGCAGCACCGACCAGCAAGCGATTCTTCTGCTGATTCAGTCGCCGCAGACAGACGTGCTCGGCATCACGATCGTCAGCGGCGACCAGTGGCGCGATGAAGAAGTGGCCCATACATTGCGCACGCTTGAAATCATCGGGCGGACGGACATTCCGGTGGTGCCGGGCGCGATTTTTCCGCTCGTCAATTCCCGCGAGGACGTTGAACGATGGGAGAAGCTCTACGGCAAGGTGGTTTACAAAGGCGCCTGGAATCCGGGCTACCGGCCCGACCCCTACGCCATACCGCCCATGCCCGAGGGAAGTCCCACCACAAAGCCGTCAACCGAAGACGCCGCCCACTTTCTGATTCGCATGGTGCACGAGTATCCGCACGAAGTTACGATTTACGCAGGCGGCCCGCTCACCAATCTGGCTCTCGCGATTGCACTCGATCCCGAATTTCCCAAGCTCGCGCAGGAGCTCGTGTTCATGGGACCAATCATCAATCCGGGCTCGGCCGATCCCGAGTTCTACCAGGCGCCGCGCCGCGGGTTCAATTGCTGGTGGGATCCGGAAGCAACGCGCGTGGTATTTCGCGCGCCTTGGCCGAAAATTACGGTGACGACGATCGATATTTCCATCAAAACCGATCTTACGAAAGCGATTCTCGACGAGCTGGCGAAATCGCAGTCAAATGTGGCGCAATACGTGGCGAAATATTCCCACGGCGGGTACATGTGGGACGAACTCGCCGCCGAAGCCTGGCTCGATCCCACCATCATCACGAAGGAACAACATCTTTACATGGACATCTCGCTCGACCGCGGACCGAGTTACGGCGATACTCTCGTTTGGCCCGCAGGCAGCCAACCGGGCCTAGGCGAGCAGCAGGTGATCGTCATCGAGGAAGTGGATACGCAGAAACTGAACAGCTTTTTTATAGATTTGATGCTGCGTCCTACGCCGCCGGTGAAACACAAGTAACCCGCAGCAGCTAAGGCTCGGGGCGCGGCTTCGCGTCGCCAGCCGAAATCGAATCGAGCGCGCGGCGGTAGTCCGGATCATCGGGAGCGAGTTCTACCGCTTTCTTGTACGCAGCGATCGCGCGCGGCCTGTCGTTGCGCTGCTGGTAAACTGCGCCCATTTCGAAATACGCGTCTGATTCCCGCGGATTAATCAGCGTCGTCTCCGCGAAAGCAGCCAGCGCTTCGTCCATCTTTCCCTGCTTCTCGAGAATTTTCCCCTGTACGTAGAGAAACTCCGGCTGGTGCGGACCGCGTTCGAGCGCCTTCGAAATCGCATCGCTGGCTTTCTCGAGGTCGCCCATCGAATAATAGAGTTTCGCGAGCATCAGGTACGCCGCGCCGCTCTCAGGGTCCTTTGCGAGTGCCTGCTGGAGAAGATCGAGCGCGCCGGGCAGATCGTTTTTCAGCGCCGCTTCGTTGGCCTGCTGCACCAGATGCATCGACTGCACGTCGTTTTCTCGCGCGCTCCTCTCTTTCTGCGACGCTTCTTCGAACCTCGCGGCCGCCTTGTCCGCCTGCTCGGAATCTCCGGCGCACCGGTACGCGCGCGAAAGCAGGAAGATGGGTTGCGAATCCTTTTCCTGGCGCGCGGAGGCCTGGCTTTGCGTCTCGACCACCGGCTCCAGCGCCGCCACCGCCTCGCGGCAGCGTTTTGTAATTTCCTCCGCAGGCATTCCCTGCGGCGCACGCAGCAGGATTCTCCCCAACAGCGTTCGTCCGCGCGCATTCTGCGGCTGCAGCGCCACTACTTTTTGTGCGTCCGGCAGCGCGCGTTCGTCTTGATTGCGCGCGGCGTAGAGTTCGGCGCGCAGGAAATGAGCGAGCGCGTTCTCGGGATCGCGCGCGAGTACTTTTTCCAGTTCCGCGAGCGCGCTCTCGAGATCGCCTTTCGCTTTGTACGCCGCGGCCAAAAGATTCCGCGTCTCTACGTTTGCCGGAGCCAGCGCGAGCGACGCCTTCAAGTGGCCGATCGCCGCATCGTACGTCTGCTGCTGAATCTCGAACTCGCCCATCGCGGCGAGGGGTTCCGCGGATTTCGGATGCTCCCCGATCGCACGCCCGAGTATGCGTTTCGCCTCGTCGTAATTGGGCACGCTTCGATACGCTTCCGCCAGCCCAAGTTCGGCCCGCAGATTGTGCGGCGCGATGCGCAGCGCCTCTTGATACGCGGCGATCGCATTCGCCAATCTCCCGGTTTTCTCGAGGGCGGAGCCCAGTTCCAAGCGCAGCGCGACGTCCGCAGGCGCCACGGCGATCGCCTTCTCGAAGATTTGAATGGCGGCGTCCCAATCGGCGCGCACCATCGCGGCATGACCTTGCTGCTTCAAATCCTGCACGCCGCCCGGAGAGCTTCGCTGCGCCAAAGTGGCGGGCCACGCAGTAGCCCCAGACACGAACGTGAACATGAACACGGACACGAATACCAGCACGAGAGCTACACTTCGCGCGCTCGAAACCGCCCCGCGCCATGCACGCGCAGTCGAATGCAAATCATGAGCCACAACCGGCCGCGAGGCTGCGGCAAAAGAGCCGGCAGGATGCCGGCGGTACGAAAGGAGTGGCTCAACCGCAAGCCCGAATTCCACGAACGCGTTAGCGAGCCGATGGAAGCGCAGATTCACCCGCGAAATTATAACATTTGCAATTGATGCGCGCCGAGCAAACACCGATAAAACCGTGCTGTTTTGCCCTTTTTCCTTGACTCGCACGATGCCGCCGACTATAAACACCGCTTGCCCACAATGAATTTTCTCAGTCGTGGTACCGGCCCATCGCTCGCGCTCTCATCCTCGACAAACTCTCCGGGACCCCAAGGAGCCTCAAGAAACATGCGCTTCAAATCCGTCGCCTTTGGCGTAGCTCTCATCCTGCTCGCGCTTCCCGCGTCCGCGCAAACCAAGCGCAAGGTAATTATTGATCAGGACGCGCGCGGTCCCGCCACCACTGACCAGCAATCCATCCTCGTCTTCCTGCAATCGCCCGAAGTTGAAACCCTCGGCATCACCATCGTCAGCGGCGATATGTGGCGCGACGAAGAAATGGCTCACACGCTTCGCATGCTCGAAATCGTCGGCCGTACCGACGTGCCCGTCGTTCCCGGCGCCGTCTACCCTCTAATCAATCGGATGGATTTAATCGAACGTTGGGAAGGCCTCTACGGCAAGGTCCGCTACCAGGGCGCGTGGAACAAAAAGCCCACCGGCGACGGCCAGCGCGGCGGCTTTCACGGTCCTTACGAAATTCCAGAGCTGAAAGAAGGAAATCCCACGACGAAGCCGATTGACGAAGACGCCGCCCACTTCATCATCCGCATGCTCCACAAATATCCGCACGAAGTCACGCTATACGCCGGTGGGCCGCTCACGAATCTGGCGCAAGCCATCAGCATTGATCCGCAAGTTCCCGATCTCGCGCAGGAACTCGTCATCATGGGAGGCGCCATCGCTCCCGAAGTGCAATATCCGTGGGCCACCACGAATCGACGCGAATTTAATTTCTGGTGGGATCCCGAATCCGTGCACATGACGCTCACCGCACCAGGCTGGCACAAAATCACGATCACCACCGTCGACATCTCCATCAAGACGCGCATGGGCAAAGACATGATTGCTCAAATCGGCAAATCTCCGAATGCCGCAGCTCAGTACATCGCCAAATATGCCGATGAGGAATACCGATGGGACGAACTCGCCGCCGCCGCGTGGCTGGATCCGAGCATCATCACGAAACAAACGCAGCTCTATATGGATATGGACTATTCGCACGGCCCGGGTTACGGCAACACACTGGTTTGGGTTGCCGGTACGCAGCCCGGACTCGGCGAGCAACTCGTCAACGTGCCCCAAGAGCTTGACCTAGCGAAGTTCGACAAAATGTTCATTGACTTGATGTCGCGCCCGACTCCCGGCGCAAAACCGGCGGCCAATGCGAAGTAATAATCGCGCGCCCAATAGGCGGCAACCGGCCGTCCGCCGCGTCACAAAGGAGTTTCTCGCTCACATGACTTTTCGGCCCATTGTCTCCGCCGCGCTGATTTTCTTTTTCGCGTTCTCTGCTGGCGCGCAAACCAAGCGCAAGGTGATCATTGACCAGGACGCGCCGCGGCCCCGCCACCACCGACCAGCAATCCATCCTCGTCTTCCTGCAATCGCCCGAAGTCGAAACTCTCGGCATCACCATCGTCAGCGGCGATATGTGGCGCGACGAAGAAGTTGCTCACACGCTTCGCATGCTCGAAATCGTCGGGCGCACGGATATTCCCGTCGTTCCAGGCGCTGTTTTTCCCCTCATCAATCGCGAAGAAATGATCCTGCGCTGGGAGAAGCTTTACGGCAAAGTCTCCTATAAGGGCGCGTGGAATAAAGTGCCGCTCGGTGACGGCCAGCGCGGCGTTTATCACGGCCCGTATGAGGTTCCCCAAATCGTCGAGGGAAATCCCACCACCAAGCCATCCACCGAAGACGCCGCGCATTTCATCATCCGCATGGTGCACCAATATCCGCACCAGGTGACGATCTATGCCGGCGGTCCGCTCACCAATATCGCGCAAGCGATCAGCATCGATCCCGCGGTTTCCGACCTCGCGCAAGAACTCGTCGTGATGGGCGGCAGCATCGCGCCCGTCGTCCCCGCCGACTGGGCTCCGGAAAATCGCCGCGAATTCAATTTCTGGTGGGACCCCGAAGCCGTGCACATGGTTTACACCGCGCCGTGGCACAAGATCACGGACACCACCGTCGATATCTCCGTCAAGACCTGGCTCAAAAAATCGATGATCGCCGAAATCGCGAAATCGTCCAACCCCGCCGCCCAATATCTGGCAAAATACGCGGACGAGGAATTCCGCTGGGACGAACTCGCCGCCGCCGCTTGGCTCGATCCCAGCATCATCACCAAGGAAACCGAACTGTACATGGACATGGACTACTCGCACGGCCCCGGCTACGGCAATACGCTCGTCTGGACTGCCGGCACGCAGCCCGGCCTCGGCGAACAGCTTGTTCACGTCCCGCAGGAATTAAATCTCGAGAAGTTCGATAAAATGTTTGTTGATCTGATGACGCGGCCCACTCCCGGCGCGCGCCAGCCGGCTCATTAATTCTTAATAATCGAGGGCATGCATGTCCAAAAATGTTGACGTCGTCGGAATCGGTAGCTGCACGGTGGATTATTTCGCAATCGTTCCCCGCCTTCTCGGCCCGGAAGAAAAAATCAACGCCACTCGCATGGAAATTCACGCCGGCGGCGTCACCGCCAATAACCTCACGCAAGTCGCGCGGCTCGGCGCTTCCACCGGCTGGCTCGGCTTGATTGGCGACGATGAAAACGGCCGCCTCATTCAGAAGGCCTTTGCCGACGACGGCATGGACCTCTCCGGCATCGAAGTCGCAAAAGGCGAAATGTCTTCGCTCACCTGGATTCCCGTTGACGTCGAAGGCGAGCGCTGTATTTACATGTTTCCCAACATCACCGGGAAAATCACCTGCTTCCAGGTGGACAATCGCTTCGCGCCGCACATCAAAGCCGCGAAGCACTTTCACACCGAGGCGTCGCAGCTCCCCATCGTTCCCGTGAAGCAGGCGATGAAACTCGCGAAGCAGGCGAACGTCCGCGTCATCTTCGATCTCGATGTCTCTCCCGGCTTTTACGCTCAGGCAAATCTTGGAACGCAGGATGAACTTGTGGCCGCGCTCAAGCTCGTGGATGTTCTCAAACCGTGTAAAGCCGCCGCCAAAGAGCTCACCGGCGAACGCGATTTCGACAAAATGGCGGGCAAGCTTCTCGATCTCGGCCCCAAAGTTGTTGCCGTCACCATGGGTCCGGAGGGCTGCCTGATCGCTTCTCGAGAGAAAACCGTCCACGTCCCCGGCTTCAAAGTGAAAGCCGTTGACACCACCGGAGCCGGTGACGCTTTCATGGGCGGCCTTTCCTACGGGCTCTTGCAAGGGTGGGATCTGCAGAAGGTCGGAATTTTTGCCAATGCTTGCGCGGCGCTCTGCTGCATGAAAGTCGGCGCGCGCGCAATGTCGAAGCTCAGCGATGTGGTCGCGTTCATCAAGTCGAATAGTCCGGCGGGCGCGCCTGCATTCTAAGTAGCGTCTGGATTCGAGAACGAGCGGCCTGAATCCGCAGCACTCAGAGGAGCCTCATGTTCACACCGCAAAGTTTTGGCCTCGCCCTCGTGATGATGCTCACCGCGTCGATCTGCTGGGGGTCTTGGGCCAACACCTATAAAGGCGTGAAGAACTACCGCTTCGAACTTTTCTATTGGGATTACGCCATCGGAATTTTTCTCGCCGCGCTCATCTACGCGCTCACGATGGGAAGCGTCGGCAACAACGCGCAAAGCTTTCTCAACAACGTCCACTCCGCGGACACCGCGAATATTTACCGGGTCCTCTTCGCCGGGCTGATTTTCAATCTCGCGAACTTGCTTCTCGTCGCCGGAATCGACATGGTCGGCCTCGCCACCGCGTTTCCCGTCGCCATCGGCATCGCTCTCGTCCTCGGCACGATTCTCAGTTACATCCTGCAGCCCAAGGGCAACGTGATGATGATCGGTGCCGGCCTCCTTTGCGGCACGCTCGCCGTCGTTCTCGACGGCAAAGCATACGGCGAACTCTCGGCTAATAAAACTGTCTCGCGCAAAGGCCTGATCACCTGCGTCGTCTCCGGCATTTTGATGAGCACCTGGGCGCCCTTCTCCACCCACGCGATGACGCACGGCAATACGCTCGGACCCTACAGCGTCAGCGTTTTTCTCTGCCTCGGCGCCCTGCTTTCCTGCTTCATCTGGAATTTCTACTTCATGAAGCATCCGCTCGTCGGCGAACCCGTCGCGTTCAGCGGCTTCTTCCACGGGCCCGTTCACGGCCACGTCCTCGGCTTAATCGGCGGCGCCATCTGGTCCACCGGATTGGTGTTCGATCTCGTCGCCTCCACGCAGACCGGCGTCGCCATCTCGTATTCCATCGGGCAGTCTGCTCCCATGGTCGCCGCTCTCTGGGGTATTTTCGCGTGGAAGGAATTCGCGGGCGCCAACACCAAAGCAAAAACGTATTTGACCCTGATGTTCATCTTCTACATCGTGGCAATCCTGCTGATCGCTCACGCCACAGCATAGCTTTTCGCGACGCTTGCACCTGAGGCCTTTTAGGGGGTCGGAACTTCGGCTCCAGCATTAGTTCCACCGCCCCTCAGGGGCTTTAGCCCCTGAGGAAAACGCCGTAGGGCCGGCGAAAAAACGACTCGCCGTTCGTCTCGTTCGAATCCGCGTTCATCCGCGGCAAAAGGGCTTCCCAGTTAAATCGGCGGCCGCCGAAATCCTCCGCACGCATCCTCAATCTTCGCCGCCACCGCCAGCACCGCCTCGTCTTCCCACGGACGCCCCACAATCTGCACTCCAATCGGCAATCCCTCCGGCGATTTCCCCACCGGCACCACCGCCGCCGGATTTCCCAGCAAATTGAACCACTGCGAATAAGCCATCGACTTCAAATATTCCACGGTGCGTCCCGGGCCGCCGGCGCTCCACTCCCGTTCGCCATGCCGGAAAGCCGGCACCGCGCACACCGGGCACAACACGATTGGAAACTTCTCCATTCTTGCCAGAAATGCATTCCGCAGAACATCGCGCCCGAGCAATGTATTCAGTAATTCGTTCGCGCCAAGCGGCTCGTCTGCAGCTACGAACGCTCGAAATTCCCGCAGCAGCGGACTCATCCGCGCATCCTCGCCGTCCAACAACGGCGAAAACGCCATCTGCCCCGCCCGCCCGAAAAGATTCCACCAGTACTGCCACACGCGATCGAGATTCTCCGGCCGCCATGGCGCAACTTCAAATCCCTGCTCGCGCAGCGCCTCTGCCGCTTTCCGCACCGCCGCCGCAGTCTCTGGCGTTACAGGCGCCGAAGCGTCATGCTCGAAATACGCCACGCGCAGCCTTCGAATTTCCTCGTCGTTCCTCCGCCGCAGCGGCACTGGCGCCGAACACGGATCGCCCGGATCGGGCCCGGCCATCACTTCAAATAGCCGCTCCACATCCCGCACCGTTCTCGCCATCGGCCCCACCACTCCCAGGTATGAAAACGGCCCCGCCGATCCCGGAAAATGTCCGGTCGAAGGAATCCGCCCCGGCGTCGGCTTCAGGCCGCAAATCCCGGTGAAATGTGCGGGCACTCGAACCGACCCGCCGCCATCGCTTCCCACTCCTCCCGCCGAGCATCCCGCAGCAATCGCTGCCGATTCTCCGCCGCTCGACCCGCCCGGCGTTCGAGTCAGGTCCCAGGGATTATTCGCGCGCCCGTAAATTAAATTATCCGTCTCGTACGCCATCAGCAATTCGGGCACGTTGGTGTTCCCCAGAATAATCGCGCCCGCCCCGCGCAACCGCGCCACCAGCGGCGCATCCACTTCCGGCACATTCCCTTTTCGCAGCAGGCTTCCGCACTCGCACGGCAGTCCGGCCACGTCCACCGAGCTTTTGATCGAAATCGGCACCCCATGCAGCGACCCGAGCGCATTCTTGCCGCTCGGCGCGCTCGCAGCGGCCTCCGCGGCCTTCGCACGCGCGCGCGCCCTCTCCGCGTCCACGTTTACGAACGCATTCAGCTTCGGATTCAGCCGCTCGATCCGCTCCAGATGCGCGTCCACCAACGCAACCGGCGAAATCTCCCCCGCCCGCACCTGCTCCGCCATCCCAATCAGCGACCCGTACAAAATGTCATCCACCAGGCCCTCCGCGTATTCCCAGCACCCTCGAGAAAGCCCGCGCAGTCTACCACGCACCGCGCCCTGCCATCGTCCCCGCCTCTAATACAAAACTACTATTGCCCGCCTGCGCCCCGCCGACGAAAATGCACGCCTCCTTGCCTACAAATGGCTTATCGTCTGTGCGGAGGGCCCCAATCAGCCCGCTGAGGCTCGCATGAAACGCGCCCTACCCGCGCTCGTCGCTATCCTTTTCCTCACCGCCGCGTACCTGTATGCGTGGCCCACCGCCACGGTCGCTTATTTCGCTGCAATCCTGCTGCACACCGGCGGCGGGGTCATACTGGTCGTCGCACTGCTGTTCGCGCTCAGAAATATTTTTCGGTCCGCGCCACCGGCCGCAAAAATTGGCTGGACTCTCATCCTCATCGGCGGTTTTCTCGGCGCCGCTCTCATCTACACCGGAACGCGCCGCACCGAATGGCCGCTTCTTTACGCGCACATTGCGGCGTGCATAGCAGGCGGCGCACTACTCGCCGCTTCATGGGCGGGCCAGCGCGGATTCCTCGCGGGAAACGGCCGCGCTAGCGCCACGCTCGTCCGCTGCGCGCTGTTCCTCAGCGCAGCCGTAGCGCTCGCAGCCGGCGCCAACTGGCTTCGCACCGTCCCCTGGCAGCGCGCTCACCGCATCGAAAATCCCGCGATCGCTCCCGCCTCGATGGACAATGAAGGCGACGGCCCGAGCGGCCCGTTCTTCCCTAGCTCCGCGCAAACATTGCATCACGGACAAATCCCCTCCACCTATTTCATGGAGTCGCAAAGCTGCGAACGCTGCCACGCCGACATCTACAAACAATGGCAAAGCTCCGCGCACCATTTTTCCTCGTTCAATAACGCCTGGTATCGCAGCAGCATCGAGTACATGCAGGACGTCGTCGGCGTGAAGCCTTCAAAATGGTGCGCCGGGTGCCACGATCCCGCGCTTCTCTATAGCGGCATGTTCGACCGCCCCATCCGCGAAATTGAAAATACGCCCGCCGCCCAAGCCGGACTTGGCTGCATGATGTGTCACTCGATCGCGCAGGTAAAAAGCACGATGGGCCAGGGCGATTTCGATCTCGAATATCCGGCGCTGCACAAACTCGCCGCCAGCCAGAATCCCGTCATCCGCCGCGTCCACGATTTCCTCACCGAACTGAATCCCGAGCCGCATCGCCGCGTTTTCTTGAAGCCGTTCATGCGCACGCAGACCGCCGAATTCTGCTCCACCTGCCACAAAGTCCATCTCGACGTCCCGGTGAACCATTACCGCTGGACGCGCGGCTTCAACGATTACGATAACTGGCAGGCCAGCGGCGTCAGCTGGCAAGGCGCGCGATCGTTTTACTATCCCGCGAAAGCGATGGCCTGCCCCGATTGCCACATGCCCGCGGAGAAATCTACCGACGCGGGCGCCGTAGCCGGCGCAGTGCATTCGCATCGCTTCCCCGCGGCAAACACCGCCCTCCCCTACGTGAATGACGACGCCAAACAACTCGCCGACACCACAAAATTCCTCACCGACAAGGAACTCAGCGTAGATATTTTCGCGATATCTCCCGAATCGCCCACAAAAAAATCCGCCGCTGCCGGCGCAGGCGCCCCACCCGCTGCAGCGCCCTCGACTCCCGGCATCGAAACTACCTTCGCGGTCGGCGAAGAGTCCGCCGCATCGATCCCTTCCGCATCTGGCTCGGAATCAGCCGCGCAAATCAACGAGCTCACCGCCCCGCTCGACCGCTCGACCGCTTCCGTCCGCCGCGGCAGCGCCTATCGCCTCGATGTCGTCGTCCGCACGCGCAAAATGGGCCACTTCTTCCCCGGCGGCACCGTGGACGCGTTCGATTGCTGGCTCGAGCTTTCCGCCACCGACGACAAAGGCCGCGTAATTTTCTGGAGCGGCCGCGCCGCCGACGAAGGCAAAGGCCCCGTCGATCCCGGCGCGCATTTCTATCGCTCGCTGCTGATCGATTCGCATGCCAACCCCATCAACAAGCGCAACGCCTGGGCAGCCCGCGCCACCGTCTACGTCCACTTGATTCCGCCCGGCGCTGCCGATACCGCGCACTTCCGAATTCAAATTCCGCCCGATGCAGGCGATCGCATTCACGTCCTCGCAAAACTCAATTACCGCAAATTTTCCTGGTACAACACGCAATTCTCTTTCGCATCCGCCGCCAATCCCGCCCAGCCGAATTCCGCCGTCAGCCCCGATTACGACGATCGCCACTGGCTCTTCACCGGCGACCCCACGAAAGTTCCCGGCGGCGCCAAAGGCATTCCGGCTCTTCCGATCGTCGTCATCGCGCAGAACGCAGTCGACCTCAGCGTCCTCCCGGCAAAATCCGCGGAGTCCGCGCCCAAAATCCAGCTGAATCCCGACGACTGGACGCGCTGGAACGATTACGGCATCGGCCTTTTCCTGCAAGGCGATCTCACCGGCGCCGCCGCGGCGTTCGCGAAAATCACCGAGATCGATCCGAAGAATCCCGATGGCTGGGTCAATCTAGGACGCGTTCGCGTGCAGGAAGGCAACATGCCGGCGGCCAAAGAAGTTCTCGACCGCGCGCTCACTCTCAATCCCGGCCTCGCCCGCGCCCACTATTTCTACGCGCGCGTCCTTCGCAACGAAGGCCGATACGAGGAAGCCGCCGCGCATCTCCGCAGGGTGATCGAGCAATACCCGCGCGACCGCGTTGTCCACGACGATCTTGGCCGCATCCTCTTTCTCGAGCGCCGCTACCAGGACGCCATCTCCGAATTTCAGTCCACGCTCGCGATTGATCCTGAAGATCTCGAAGCCAACTACAATCTGATGCTCTGCTACACGGGCCTCAGCCAACCCGATCGCGCCGCGGAATTTCAGAAGCGCTACCTCCGCTTCAAAGCCGACGAAGCCGCCCAAACCCTGACTGGCCCCTACCGCCGCAATCATCCCGAAGACAATCTCGAGCGCCAGCCGATCCACGAACACACGTCGCAGCCCATCGATCCGCGCCAATCCGCGCAAGAAAAGTACGCGACGAATCACGCACGCAAGCCAAATCCACCCGCGCAACCAGCACAGGCAGCAAAAGGTTCCGACTGATGATTCGCATCTTCAGTGGCACAGGCAACCCGTCCTGCGCCCCAACTCCTACACGAGGCTCCGCCGAATGACTCCATCCAAGCCGCAAGCAAAACCGCTCGTTCTTTTCGCAGTCGTCATCGCGCTCTCGATCGCAACAATCGGCGCCGCCCACTCTCAAAAGCCCTCCCAGCCTCCGCCCTCCGCAATCCATTTCGAAGACGTCACCGCCTCCACCAAAATCCACTTCACTCACAACAACGCCGCCTTCGGCAAAAAATGGCTCCCCGAAACCATGGGCTCGGGCGTTGCCTTCCTCGATTACGACAACGACGGCTGGCAGGACATTCTCCTCGTGAATGGCGCCGATTGGCCCGGCCACTCGAACCGCCGCACGACACTCGCGCTCTACCACAATAATCACGATGGCACCTTCACCGATGTGACCAAACAAGCCGGCCTCGCCGTAGAAATGATGGGCATGGGCGTAGCCATCGGCGATTACGATAACGACGGCTTCGACGACGTCTTCATCACCGCGCTCGGCCAAAGCCGCCTATTTCACAACAACGGCAACGGCACGTTCACCGACGTGACCCAAAAATCCGGACTCGCCGGCCCCAACGAATTCTCCACCGGCGCCGCCTGGGTTGACTACGACCGCGACGGCCATCTCGATCTCGTCGTCGCGAATTACGTCCAGTGGTCGCCCGAGGCCGATCTTTACTGTACGCTCGACGGCAAAACAAAATCCTACTGCACGCCCGAATCCTACAAAGGTGCGTCGCTCCGCCTCTGGCACAATCGCGGCGACGGCACTTTCGAAAACGCCACCCAAAAAGCCGGCCTCGCCGATCCCACATCCAAGAGCCTCGGCATCGCCATTCTCGACGCTAATCAAGACGGCTGGCCCGACATTTTCGTCAGCAACGACACGCAGCCCAACAAGCTCTACATCAACAACTCGAACGGCACATTCACGGAGAAGGGCGTCCCCTCAGGCGTCGCCTACAGCGAAGACGGAATCGCCCGCGCCGGCATGGGCGCCGCCGCCGCCGATTACGATCGCTCCGGCTACCCCAGCCTCATCATCACGAATTTTTCGAATCAGATGGTTTCCTTCTACCACAACGAGCGCAACGGCCTCTTCGTGGACGAAGCTCCGCACTCCGACATCGGCCGCGCCACTCTTCTCACCCTCGGCTTCGGCTGCTTTTTCTTCGATTACGATCTCGACGGCTGGCCCGACATCTACATCGCCAACGGTCACATCGAAGACGCCATTGAGCGCGTCCAGCCGCGCGTAAAATACGCCGAGCCGCCGCACCTGTTTCACAATCTCGGCGCAGGAAAATTCGCCGACGTCACCGATTCTCTCGGCCGCGCATTCGCCTCCCCCCGCGTAGCCCGCGGCGCAGCCTACGGCGACATCAACAACGACGGCGCCCTCGACATCCTCGTCTCAACCAACGGCGGCCCCGCCACCCTCTTCAAGAATACCGGCGCCACAAATCACAGCCTCCGCATCAAGCTAATAGGAACAAAATCCAATCGCGACGGCCTCGGCGCCACTGCCACCGTAACCGCCGGCCCCGACAAGCAATCGAAGACGCTCAACAGCGGCGGCAGCTACCTATCATCCAGCGAACTAATCCTGACTTTCGGCCTAGCCAATCACGCCAAAGCCGACACCCTCGAAATCCACTGGCCCAGCGGCGCAGTCGACAACCTCCAAAACATCGCCGCCGACCAAGTCATCACGATGAAAGAAGGCTCCGGCATCGTCGCCTCCGCCTCCCTTGCCCACCGCTAATTTCGCACCTCGCCCGCTTATCGTCAGGACACGGCTTCAGCCGTGCCGATCCGCCAGCACCATAGCTGCCGCTTTAGCGGCTGAGGTACCCGCTTTTCGTGCCCCGCGCCCTTCTCGGGCCCGCCCACCTGCGCGCGTCGTCGCACTCGCCCGCCCCTCCGCCCTCGCACTCGCCGCAGCCCTTTCCTACGTACCGCCGGCTTCCAGCCGGCTCTTTTGCCCCATCCCCCCACCCACCGCCCCCTTGCACTTCACCATTTCTCGACTAATATGAATCCCGTGCCCGCACCGCAAAAATCCACATTCGCAACTCGCTCAGCACGCCTGGCCCTACCCGCCACGATCCTGGCCCTGACACTAACCACCCTAGGCCAACAACCGCAGCAGCAAGCCCCGCCCCAAACGCCGCAAACGCAGCAAACACCCCCCCGCTCCCACGCCCGCCAACGCACAAAAAAAACCATCGCCACCCCTGAAACCAAAGAAGCCCCCCGCGCAGAAATCATCCGCGAAAATAATTATGGCGTCGCTCTCATGAACCGCCAGCATTTCGAAGAAGCCCTCGGCAAATTTCAGCGCGCCTGCATCCTCGACCAGGAATCCGACATCGGCTGCGTCAACGTGGGCATCGCCTTCCTCAACATGCAGCGCCTCGACGAAGCCCAGCAAATCCTCCAGAAATCCGCGGAGCGCGATCCGAAAAATCCGCGCGTCTGGTTCAATCTCGGCCTGCTCGCCAAATCCGCCGGACAGCCCGAAGCCGCCATCGATTTTTTTCAGCGAGCTGCGACTCTCGATCCCGCCGATGCCGACACCCAATATTTTCTTGGCCTCATTTATTCCCAGCAGCAGCAGTACGATAAAGCCATCGCCGCATTCGAAAACGCGCTCAAGCTCAATCCTTTCCAGGTCTCCGCCGAGTTCGGCCTCGCGCAAGCCTTCCGCCGCAAAGATGACGACGCGCGCGCCATCGAACACCTCGAGCGCTTCCAGCACCTCACCGCCGAAAAGCTCGGCAAGCCCATGAGCTTCATCTATGGCGAACAGGGAAAATATTCGCTCGCGGAGCTGATGCGTCCCGCGCCCGAGCCCGTTCCGCCAGCCGTCCCGGTGCAATTCACAAACGTCACCACGCTCTCCGGATTGCCCGCGCAGCCCGCGGCAAAAAAGCCAGCCGCAAAACCGGCCGCCTTACGATCGAAAGTTTCCGCGGATCCAGATGCGGACGCAAACGCGGACGCGAATTCCGATGCCGCCGCCGCGCCATCCGACATCCCTACCGTAGCGACTTTCCTCGGCAGCGGCGCCTGCATCCTTGATTACGACGGCGACGGCAAGCCCGACATTTTCCTCGTCAATGCCGACGGCAAAGGCAATGCCGCGCTCTACCGGAATCTCGGCGGCGGCAAATTCCAGAACGTCACCAAATCCGCGAAACTCGAAATCAGCGGCGATGGCATGGGCTGCGCCGCCGGCGATTTTGACAACGACGGCAAGCCCGATCTCGCCGTCAGCTTCGATGGCCGCATCGCGCTCTATCGCAACGACGGAAAAGGCGCGTTCCAAGACGTCACCGAGCAAGCCGGAATCTCATCCGAAGGCCTCGCCCTCGGCCTCGCCTTCATTGACTACGATCACGACGGCGACCTCGACCTCTACGTCACGCGCTTCAACGAATTTCCGCTCGAGAACCCGCGCGAACCTTTCGCATTCCCCGCGGGTTCCGCGCCTCCAGGAAATATCCTCTGGCGCAACAATGGCAACGGCACATTCACCGAATGGACGAAAGAAACCGCGCTCGGCGGCTCGGCTCCCTCCGTCGGCGCGCTCTCGAGCGATCTCAACAACGATCGCGCCATCGATGTCGTCGTCACCGGATGGCAAAAACCTCCCGTCGCCTACATGAATCAGCGCGAAGGCGCCTTCCGCGCCACCACTCCCTGGGCCAACGACATGCCCGCATCCACCGCCGGTGTCGTCTCGCTCGATTTCGATAAAGACGGCTGGATGGATCTCGCCTTCACTCACTGGGCCCCGCCCGGATTAAGCCTGTGGCGCAACGTAAACGGCAAATCGTTCGAGCGTGTCGCGCTGCCGGATTTTGAATTCATGCGCGCCTGGGGCGTCGCCGCTCTCGATTACGACAATGACGGCTGGATCGATCTCGTCGCCGTCGGCGAAACTTTCTCCGGCGAAGGCCGCATCGTGCTGCTTCGCAATGAAGGCCCGGCCGGCTTTCGCGACGTCACTGCCGAAACCGGCCTCGACAAAATCGCGCTCCACGATCCGCGCGCGGTGATCGCTTTTGACGCCAGCGGCGATGGCGCCATGGATCTCCTCATCACCCAGAATAATCTTCCGCCCCTCCTCCTCAAAAATACCGGCGGCAATCGCTACAATTGGCTCCGCCTCGCATTCAAAGGCGAGCACGACAACAAAACCGGCATCGGTACCAAAGTCGAACTCTCCGCCGGGGCGCTCCAGCAAAAATGGGAAGTCACGGGCGCTTCAGGCTACCTCGGTCAAGGCCCCACGGACATCGTCGCCGGCCTCGGCTTCGAACGCGAAGCGGAAGTTATTCGTCTCCTCTGGCCCACCGGCGTCCTGCAGGACGAAATGCAGATCCCGGCCCACAAGAACGAGCAAATCGCCGAAATCGACCGTCGCGGCAGCTCCTGCCCAATCGTCTTCGTCTGGAACGGCGAAAAATTCGAATTCCTCGCCGACATGATTGGCCCCGGCATCGTCGGCCACTGGACCGGCCCGAACCAGCACAACACTCCCGACCCCGACGAATATTTCAAAGTTTCCGGCTATCAAGTGGAGCCGCGCGAGGGCCTCATCAGTTTCAAAATGCTCGAGCCCATGGAAGAGCTCGATTACCTCGATCAAACGCGCCTTCTCGCCATCGATCATCCCGAAGATGTCGAGGTCTATCCCAACGAGCGCTTCCTCAGCAGCCCGCCCTTTCCGCTTTTCAAAGTCATCGCCAGTCAAGACGCGCATCCTCCCGTCGGCGCCTGGGACGACAAGGGCCACGATCTGCTTCCGCTCCTACGCGAGCGCGATCGCAAATACGTCACAAATTTTCCCGACGCTCCCTACGCTGGCTTCGCCGGAATGCACACGATCGAGCTCGACCTCGGCCCATGGGATATCAACCGCCCCATTCGCCTTCTCATGGACGGCTTCACCGATTACTTCAGCGCCAATTCGATGTACGGCGCGTGGCAAGCAGGCATCGAGCCGGTTCCGCCTTACGTCGAATATCTCGACGACTCCGCCAAGTGGACTCGCATCGTTAACGACATGGGATTCCCCGCCGGCCTCTCGCGCACCATGGTCGTAGACCTTACCGGCAAACTCCCGCTCGGTTCCCGCTTCATTCGCATCACCACGAACCTTAAAATTTATTGGGATCGCATTCGCGTGGACAATTCCGCGCGCGACATTCCCTTCAAAGTCACCGAAGTTCCTCTCGCCGCAGCCAAACTCGATTTCCGCGGCTATCCGCGCGTCGTCGAAGGCAATCCCGTCAACGATCTCAGCTACATCTACGAGCAAGTCAGCTCCACCGGCCCCTACACGCGCCAGATCGGCAACTACACCCGCTACGGCGACGTCACCGACCTCGTGCGCAAAATTGACGAAAAATATGTCATCTACGGCTCCGGCGACGAAGTCTCCGTGGACTTCGATTCCACCAATCTCCCCGAACTCCCCGAAGGCTGGAAGCGCGACTATTTCTTCTACGCCGACGGCTTCGCCAAAGACATGGACTTCTATGCCGCGCATGGCGACACAGTCGCCCCTCTCCCCTTCCACACTCTCGTCCCCTACCCCTATCCCCCCGGCATGCAATATCCCGAGGACAAAGATCACCTCGAATATTTTCTCGACTACAACACCCGCGGTGTCTCCGGCCCCGCAGGCGACGCCTTCCTGTTCCAATATCCCGCCCCGCCCAAAAAAGTCGCGGCATCGAAACCCGCGCCCAATAAACCTCCAGCCCCCTAGGCGCGGTTGGTGTGCGACTCATGCATCAATGTCGTCGGCAACCCCGACCCAGGCCCCGCACACCCCAGCGGGTAAACTTCTATTCCGTACCGCCGGCATCCTGCCGGCGCTTTTACGCCCCATCGTCGGCGGCTCTGCTTCCGAAATCCGCTCGACTCAACCGGCACCCGCACAGCCACCCGCGTACCGAAACCCAATTCCCCCTGTCCGCCATCGCGTCAATCTCTAATCGCGCAGAAATTGCGTTTTTCGAATCCACTTCGCAAAGCCCAATCGCACCCGCTCTCCCTTGCGTGCCGCCCTCCGCCGTGCTATTTTCAAAATTCCATTAAATTCCAACTCAACTGCCCCCAGATGCCGTCTAACTCCATCAACTCGACTCCGCCACCGCCCCCGAACGAACTCATCTACTGGCGCGTCGAAGGCAGCCTCCTCAACCTCACCGCCGTCCGCCCCGTCGGCTTCTTCGCCTGGAACGCGCAAAGCTTTCTGGAACGCTGGGGGCGCCGCGGCACGATGGGAGTGCTCGCCATCGCCCGCCCGTTTCTCTACGCCACCAATCGCGTCTTCGCCACGCGCCTGCTCCACACCGTCCTGCGCGGAGTCAGCCGCGACCGCCTCGATCTCCTCGGCGAAGAATTCTTCCAATATTTTCTCAGGCCGCGCTTGAAGCCTGCCGGCCTCGCCGAATTACAGGAAGCGATGAAATCCGGCGCGGAGATTGTTCTCGTCAGCCAGGGGCTCGACCACATCATGCGCCCGCTCGCGAATCATCTCGGCGTCCGCCGCATCCTTTGCAATCGCCTCGATTTTCGCGACGGCATCTCGACCGGCCGCTTGCTCGATCCCGTGATTCGTCCGCGCGGCGCCTTCGCAAAACTTACCGGCCGTCAGCCGAATGGCCGCGTGTCGCGCGAAATTCTGCTGCGCAGCCTCGGCTACTCGAAAAACCCCGGAATCGTGGACGCCGCAATTCAATCCGCCAGACGGCCTTCGCCCAAAATTCCCATCCCCACCGTGCATTTTGAATCGCTCGCCCATTCCGCGCGATCCGCTTCATCGAATGGCGGCGCGCCGCTTTCCGTTCGCGATTCGCTTCGCGGCAAACACATTCTCCTCATCGGCGCCACCGGCTTCATCGGCAAAGTCTGGCTCTCGAGCCTTCTCACCGACCTCCCGGAAATCGGCAAGATCTATTTGCTCGTCCGCCGCAATAAGACCACCACCGCGCTCGACCGTTTCCGCCGCGTCGTCGAAGAATCGCCCGTCTTCGAACGCCTCGCCGACCGCCACGGCGCGCTCTTCCCCGAATTCCTGAGCCAACATATCGAAGTCGTCGAAGGCGACGTCACGAAACCCGGCCTCGGCCTGCAGCCCGAAGTGCGCCGCCGCCTCCAGAATTCGCTCGACGTGATCGTCAATAGCTCCGGGCTCACCGATTTCAATCCCGATCTTCGCGACGCTCTCGCGACGAACGTCCGCTCCACCGCCTACGTCCTCGATTTCATTCGCGATTCCCATCGCGCCTCTCTCCTGCATCTTTCCACCTGCTACGTGATCGGACGCCGCGACGGCCGCGTCCTCGAAGACCTTCCGAAAAATTACACGCCAGTGGGACTCGCGGATTACGACGCGGAAAAGGAATGGCAGTCGCTCGAAACGCTGATCCTCGAAACGGAAGCGCGCGCCGACTCGCCGGAAATCGCGGCCGAACTCCGACGTCAGGCCCTGAAGAAGGAACACGCCGCGAAAGATCTAAGCGGCGCCGCGCTCGAAAATCAAATTCGCAAAAATCGCGTCCGCTGGCTCCGCCAGACTCTTACCGACGCCGCCACCGCGCGCGCAAACCAGCTCGGCTGGCCCAATACCTACACATTTACAAAGAGCCTCTCCGAATCGCTCATTCGGAATTTTCTCGACGCTCAACCGAACGCGGCCATCGCCGTTGTTCGCCCGGCGATCGTCGAAACTTCCATCGAAAAGCCGTTCCTTGGCTGGAACGAAGGCATCAACACCTCCGCGTCGCTCTCGTATCTGCTCGGCACATTTTTCCGCCAGCTTCCCACCACCGAAAGCAAATGCCTGGACCTGATTCCCGTCGACCTCGTCTGCCGCGGCATGACTCTAATTTCCGCCGCGCTCGTCGCGCGCCGCCACGAACGCGTCTACCAGCTCGCCACTTCCGTCACCAATCCGTGCGACATGCGCCGCTCGATCGAACTCACCGGCCTCGGCCACCGCAAATTCTATCGCGCGCAGAACGGTCTCGAGCATCGCCTCCGCCTGAAATTCGACGCGATTCCAGTTTCCAAATCGCGCTACCAGAAACTCTCCGCCCCGGCGCAAAAAGCGCTCGTGCAAGCCATCAATCGCACCGTCGAGCCCTTCGCCGCAAAACCTCCGCTTGCCCGCCAGGAACGCGAACTCGAAAAAGTGATCAAGCTTGTCTCCCTCTTCGAGCCTTTCATCCTTCACAACGACCACGTGTTCGAAGCCCTGCACGTCGAGCAGCTGAGCGCCGCGCTCCCGCCCGCCGAACGCGCCGAATTCGGCTTCGATGCCCGCGGCCTCGACTGGTGGGACTACTGGATCAATGTCCACATTCCGGCCCTGCGCAAGTGGTGCTATCCTCTCATCGAGGGTCGTCCGCTGGAATCCCGCCCGGGCCGCACCGTGCCGCTCGCGGGCCATAGCGAAGCCAGTGCCGCAGGCGCGGCCGGCTCGTCTCCGGCAACGACGACCTGACACCCAATCACTGTGGCGATTTTCCTGACCGGCTCCACCGGATATATCGGTGCACACATCGCGTCGAATCTGCTCGCGGATCTTTCCGAGCCGCTGAATCTGCTGGTCCGCGCGCGCGATCAGCAAGAAGCGCGCGAACGCGTGTGGCGCTCGCTCCAGTTGCACATGGATTTTCCGCGCTTCCAGGATCTTCTCCATTCGAGCATCCAGCTTTTTCTCGGCGATCTCACCGATCCCTATTTCGGCCTCGCCGAAGACGAGTATCGCCGCCTCGTCCGCACCACCGATTCCGTCATCCACTGCGCCGCATCGCTCAATCGCAAATCCGAGAAAAGCTGCCTCAACGTAAATCTCCGCGGCACTCTCGAAGTGATTCAACTCGCGATGCGCGCTCGCGATGAACACGGCTTGCGCCGCTTCAGCCATGTGAGCACCGTCGCCGTCTGCGGCCACCGCGCGAACGAAGTCGTGCAAGAAGACGCATCCATCGATTGGAACCGCTCCGATTACGATCCCTACGCGCGCACCAAGAAATTCTGCGAACACATGGTTCGCCAGCTTGCTACCGGATGTGCCGCGCACGATTTTTCGCCCCAGCATCGTTCTCGGCGACAGCCGCCGCCCGGAAACAAATCAATTCGACATGGTTCGCGCCTTCGTTTTCCTCGCGGGGCTTCCCGCGCTTCCCTTCCGCTCGACGGATCGCATCGACATCGTTCCGGTGGATTACGTTGCCGACGCGATCGCAACGCTGCACCAGAAAGAAAAGCCCGAGCACGAGATTTATCATCTTTCGTCCGGCGTCGATTCGGAAACGTTCGTCGAACTGACGGACGCGCTCGCGAAAGCGCAGGGAAAGCGCGGCCCGGTGTTTGTGCCCAGCCTTGAAGCGCCCTCGTCGAAGATGGTGAACGCGCTCGCAGGCCGCGCCGGCAAAATCGGCGGCCTCGCGACGCTGCTGAAGGTTTTTCTGCCTTACCTCGTCTGGAACACGGTGTTCGACAACTCGCGCGTCGTCGCCGAAATGGGCCGCAAACCCGTGCCGTTTTCCGAATATTGTTTTCCGCTCCTGCGATTCAGCCGCGAGACTCATTTCGTTTACAAGTACCGCGACTGGCCGTCCGGTTCGCACGCCGGCTCGTCAGAACATCGCTCAGGACGCCCGCCCATGATGGACTTGATTCTCGAGGCCTGGGTCAGCGGCCTGATCGAGCTGAACAAGTTTGAGTGGATGCTCGGCGCCGGACACCGCTGGAATCCCGGAACGAAACTGAAGCTGCTTTTCGCCGGGTACAACGGCACGCGCAACACGGGTTCCGATGTCCGCGTAGAGGAAATGCTGCGTCAGGTGCGCCGCATTCTGGGACCTGAAAATCTCGACGCTCCGTGTGATGACGCAGAATTTCGATCTGACCCGCGGATATTTTGGCGACGCGCAGCAAGTTCATCTGCCCGATGTGTTTCCGCCGTTCCTTCACTCCGAAGTGCGGAAGAACGACGGCGTGGTCGCGTGCGAAGGCTCGATGTTCAAAAGCAAGTTCGCCAACGCGCTCACCACGATGATGATCGGCTCGCTCGGTATCGCTTCCGCGCAAAACAAATTGAGCGTCGCTTACGGAGCCGAAGCCGGAGAGATGGATCCGCTGCTTCAGAAAATGTGCAAGCGCTATTGCAGCAATTCGCTGGTGATCACGCGCAACATTGAATCGCAGGAAGTGCTCGGCAAGCTCGGCGTTCCCACGGAGCTCGGAACGGACACGGCGTGGACATTCGAACCGCTCGGCCCGGAATACGGGCGCAAGGCTTTGCGCGATGCCGGATGGGACGGGACAACTCCCGTGCTCGCCGTCTGCCCGATCAATCCTTTCTGGTGGCCGGTGAAAGCGTCGCTCGCGAAGTGGCTCGCGCATTCCGTCACCGGCGCCTACGAGAAAAGCTACTACCGCACGATTTATTTTCACCGCGCAGGTCCCGCGGTAGATGCGGCCTACGAGAAATACTTGTCGGCCATGGCCGCGGGAATCGACGGGTACCGCAAATCGCGGCGCGTGTTTCCGGTGATGATCGGCATGGAAATGCTCGACCGCGAGGCTTGCGAGCGCGTGGCCGCAAAACTCGGTGGCGCGCCGATTTTCTCATCGGAGACCTACGACATGTATCGAGCTCGTGAGCATCCTCCGCGCGTGCGATCGAATCCTCTCGTCGCGCTTTCACGCGATCGTCACGTCAATGCCGGCAGGCGTGCCGTCCGCAGGCGTCACGATGGACGAGCGGATTCGCAACCTGATGCGCGAGCGCGGACATGAGCACCTGCTGATGCGTGTGGACGAACCTGATCTCGCGGATAAAATCGTCGCCGCGCTTGAAACGCTCGACCGCGAGGCAGACGAAATTCGCGACGCCATGCGTCGCACCGTGGCGCGCAATCTGCAATTGATGGCGCGCATGGGAGTGTATTTCGAAGAGCAAGTGGCGCGGCGCTTCCCTGAATTTCCCATTCGGCAAGGCGTGCTCAGTTGGGAAGACTATCTTCCGCCGCTCAGTCCGGGACTTTGCCGGCTGCTCGAAGAGCGTAGCGGAGCGGTAACGGCTTGAAAAGAAACCAGCGATGACATTCCTCGAACAAATATTTCAGCGGCTCGAGAAAGCAAAAGGCGCGCCCGTGCTCAGCGAGGTCCGCGACGGCAAAATCACGTCGGCGACCGGCAACGATGTCCTGGCCCTCGTGGCGCAAGCGCGGAAGTTTCTTTTGGATCGCGGCCTGAAGCGGGGCGACCGCTGCGCGCTGATTGCGCACAATAGCATTCGATGGGCCGCTCTCGATCTCGCGCTGATGGCCGAGGGAATCATCGTGGTGCCGCTGTATGCGCGGCAAGCGCCTGCCGAACTTGTCGCGATGCTGAAAGATTCCGCGCCGTCTCGCATCTGCTGCTACAGCGCGCCACTCGCCGCTGAAATTCAAAAGCTCTGGCCCGAGGCGCCGAAAATCTCGCTGCTCGAGGGCGTTTTTGCAGGCGACGCAGTCGCTTCCGCTCCGCCGCATAGCCACGCGAATTCCGAGCCGCTCACGATCATTTACACGTCGGGCACTTCCGGCGAACCGAAGGGCGTGGTACTGAACGCCGGTAACGTGAATTTCATGCTCGATCGAACGGGTGCGCGGCTGGATGACCTGATGTCGCAAGTGAAGAAGAATCCCGCCGAGCCCGAGCGGATTTTTCATTACTTGCCGTTCTGCTTCGCTGCGTCCTGGATCCTGCTCCTCAGCGCTCTCTTGCGAAACAGCATCCTCGCGCTGTCAACGGACCTGTCAAAACTCTCCGATGAGCTGAAAGCCGCCGAGCCTGACTACTTTCTGAACGTTCCGACGCTCCTCGAACGGGTGCGCGCGAAAATCGAAGAAGCCGTCGAGAAGCGCGGCGGATTCGCGGCGACCGCATTCGCGCGCGCGCAGGCTACCTATGCGCGACAACAAAACAAACAAGCGACTCTGGCCGATTCTCTTTGGCTGTGGCTCGCGAACAGTTTTATGTTTCCCGCGATTCGCAAAACCATCGGCATCAATCTGAAAGCATTGATATGCGGATCGGCGCCGCTCTCCGCACAAACGCAGCTCTTTTTCATGATGCTGGGAATTCCGGTGCTGCAAGTGTACGGCCTCACGGAAACCACCGCGATCTGCACGCTGGATGATCCAGGTCGGGTCGAGCCCGGGCGAGTGGGCCCTCCGATCCCCGGAATTGAAATGTCGCTGGCGGAGAATGGCGAAATTCTCGTTCGCGGCCCGAATATTTTTCCGGGCTACTGGCAGCGCCCGGGCGAAACCGCAAAAGCCCTGGACGGCGGCTGGTTTCACACCGGCGACCAGGGCGAAGTGGATGCGAACGGCAACTGGCGCATTACCGGGCGGCTCAAGAATCTGATCATCCTGAATTCCGGGCACAATATCGCGCCCGAGCCGCTGGAAGAAACGCTCGCGGCGGCAACTTCCGGAAGCGCAGCAGGTGGTGCTCGTGGGCAATCAACGAAGTTTTCTTGGCGCACTCGTTACCGCGCAGCCGTCAAACGGGCTGGACGCCGCGCGAGTGCAATCGGCACTCGATGCGCTGAACTCCGGCCTGCCGCATTACAAGACAGATTCGCGCGTTTCACATTGTGGCCGAGCCCTTGAGCATCGAGAATGGCTTGCTCACTGCAAATGGCAAACTGAAGCGCGATGCGATTGCGGCGCGCTTCGCCGCCGAAATCGAACAGCTGTATCGAGAAGAAGAGCGCATGAAGAAATTTCAAGGGCGAGACACTTTCGTGGGACGTGACCGACGGCGCGATCGAGCTGTTGCTCGACCGCGCGCCGTGCAATGAAATTGGCTCGACGACGCTCGCGGAGCTGGAACTTTTCACCGGCGCTCTCGAATCATTGCAGAAGGATTGTCACGCGCTGATTATTTCGAGCGCGCGCACGGAGGGTTTTTGCGCAGGAGCGGATCTGCGCGAGCTGTACCGCCGCTCGCAAGCGCTGCCGCCCGATCAGCGCGTCGCCGGCGTCCGCGAGTTTCTCGAGCGTATCCACGTGGTCGGAAATATCGTGGACGCCGCTCCGCTCACGACGATCGCGGCGGTCCACGGAGTAACGTTTGGCGGCGGATTCGAATTGGCGCTCACGTGCGATCTGATCGTCGCCGACAAAATGACGCGGTTTTGTTTTCCCGAGCTGCGCCTCGGCCTGATTCCGGGCTTTGGCGGAATCCCGCGGCTCAAGCGCGACGTCGGCAACGCCGTCGTCCGCGATTTGCTCCTCACGGGGCGCAGCATCAACGCGACGAAGGCGCAGGCCGTCGGACTCGTCGAGCCAGGTGACGGCGGAAGGCGACGCGCTGCGCGTCGCGCGCGCCACTGCCGCGCAGGTGCGGAAATTCGATCGCGCCACCGCCGCCGCCGCAAAGACAATTCATCAAGCCGATTCCGCACGAAGAGCTGACGCCGAGAGATCGATATTTTTTGCGATCTTTTCACGCGCCCAGCGGTCGAGGCAGGGCTGCGGAAATTCGTTGAGAGCACGGACGCGCTGCCGTATTTGCCCTAGCTTGCCGGCAGCGGCACGGGCGAATCCGAGGCAATTTGTGGCAAGATAAGTTGATATGAGCACATTGCAGAAAACAACCGACGAAATCCTCCAGCTCGCTTCCGAGCATTTCAAGGTTCCGCGCGACAAGCTGAACCCGGACGACGATTTCTTCAAGAAGCTCGGAATCAACAGCCTGCAGGCGCTCGATCTGCTCACGCGCATCGAGCAGCATTTCCAGAATCGAGCTTGCCGGATTACGAGCTTCAGGGCGTAAACGATTTCCGCACGCTCGCTGAGCGCATTCAATCCCGCCTTTGATGCTGGATCTCGCCAAATACAATTCCCTGGGAGAAGCGCTGAGCGCCGCGGTGGATCGCTGGCCCGACGAGATTTGCCTGATCGAAGCGGATCGCGATCGCGAAAATGCGCGATTCACGTACCGCCAGTTCAGCGAGGCCGCGATGGCGCTCGGCCGCGCGCTTCAGGACGCCGGTTTCAAGAGCGGCACGCGCGCGGCGATTATCATGACAAATCAGTCGAAATGGCTGATCTCAGCGTATGCAATTTTCTTTTGCGGCGGCGTGCTGGTTCCTCTCGATTACAAACTAACCGCGGCCGAGCAGCTGGCGCTTCTCGCGCACTCGAAAGCGGAATTTCTCGTCGTCGAATATCACCTCTGGCGGGCGATCGCGCGGGCCGATGCGTTCAAAGCTTTCGGCGCTCGCGTCGTGCTCGTCACCGAAGCGCCGCAAAGGCGTCGAGCTCCACGGCGCGAAACGATGGGAGGAATTTCGCGCGACAAGCGCGACAGCCGCGCCCGTATTTGTGCCGCGCGCGCGGAAAGATCCGGCGTGCATCGTCTATTCGTCGGGCACGGGAGGGCGGCCGAAGGGTTGCGTGCTCACGCACGAAAATTATCTCGAGCAGTGCATGGCGCTCACTTCGCTCTACCCTTTCTGGCCGGGCGTTCGATACCTGAGCATTCTGCCTACAAATCATGCGATTGATTTCATGGTTGGATTCATCGGACCGTTCACGTGCGGCGCGACGGTAGTGCATCTGCGAACGCTGCGGCCGGAATACATTCGCGAAGCATTCACGCGAGTACAAAATCACTTACATGAGCCTCGTGCCGATGGTGCTGAAAAGCCTCGAAAAGGGACTGCGGCAACGCTTCGCCGAATTGCCGCCCGCGCGCCGCAAAATGCTGAAGGCCTTGATCGGCGCAAATCGCGCGCTCACGAAGCACAAGCCAAATCTTGCGCTCAGCCGCGCTCTCTTGGGACAAGTTCACGAAGCTTTCGGAGGCGAGCTGCGCGCGCTGTTCGTCGGCGGCGCATTCACAGAACCCGGCACGCTGCAATTCTTTTACGATCTCGGCATTCAGGTCGGCAACGGCTACGGCTGCACCGAGGCAGGCACGGTGATCACGGTGAACGATCTGAAGCCGTTCCGTGCCGACACCGTGGGCAAGCCGCTGCCCGGTATGGAAGTGAAAATCGGCGCCGCCGATGCCGAAGGAATCGGCGAAGTGCTGGTGCGCAGCAAGACGGTGATGTCGCACTATCTCGATGATCCGGAGATGACCGCCGAAACGATCGTCGACGGCTGGCTCGATGACCGGCGACCTCGGCCGCATCGATCGCAACGGCCACTTGCAGCTCTTCGGCCGCAAGAAAAACATGATCGTCACCGAAGAAGGAAAGAATATTTATCCCGAAGACGTCGAGACGGTGTTCGAAGGCTTGCCGGTGAAGGAATTCTGCGTCTTTGCCGCGAATTATCTTTGGCCGGAGCGCACGATGACAGGCGAAAAGCTTGTGCTCGTGATTCATCCCGAGGCGGGCAAAGCAGTCACGAACGAATTGGTCGCAGAGATCGCCGAGCGGAATCGGCGACTGCTGAATTACAAGCGCATCAGCGGCTATCTCGTCTGGGACCGCGACTTTCCCCTGACGGCATCGCTGAAAATAAAGCGCGTCGAACTGGCCGAACAAATTCGCCAGGCTGCGTCGCGCTCAACGATGGTGGCATTGTGAACATTCGTCGATCCGTCCTCCGCGAGGAACGCACGCCGGTGACGGAGCGTTTTCTCGCGATCGTGAATCCCGCGGCCGGCGGCGGACGATGCGGAAGGCTTGCGAGCGCGGCGCTTGAACGCGTTCGCAACGCCGGGATCGACATTGGATGTCGCGCAACACGAGTCGCGCAGGAGAGGCGACGGAAATTGCGCGCAGTGCGTATGGGCGAGGCATGAGGAATTTTCTCGCGGTCGGCGGCGACGGCACCGCCTTCGAAATCGTGAATGGCCTCTTCCCCGAAGCGCTGTCGGACGAACGGCCGGCTCTCGGCTTTCTTCCGCTGGGCACTGGAAATTCGTTTCTGCAGGATTTCACCGAGCGCGGCGTCGAACATACGATCGAAGCGCTCCGCGAAAAGAAGCCGGCGGCCTTGCGACGTAATTCGTTTGCGCCATGCCGGGGGCGAATCTATTTCATCTGAATCTGTCTGAGCCTGGGATTTCCGGCCGACGTGGGCGAGTTCGTCAATCGCCGCTTCAAGACGCTGGGGCGAACTTGGCTACATTTTCGGAGTGTTCATTCGCCTCGCCGGACTCGCGCACTCCGCGTTTCCGCATCGGCTGAACGATTCCGGCGAGTGGGACCGGCGTCCGTGTCTTTTTCTCGCTTTCAGCAACAGCAAATTCACGGGCGGGAAAATGATGATCGCGCCGAAGGCCGACGCGTGCGACGGCCAGATTGAGTACGTTCGCTGGGGGCCTATCGGCCGGCTCGGCTGCTCGTGGAATGCTCCCTCGCCTTTTTACCGGCACGCACATCCACCATTCGCGCGCCACGCGTGCGTCCGCACGGCGCATTGACCTTGCGCTCGAAGGCCCCGTGAACGTGATGATGGACGGCGAAATCATGCGCCTCGAGTGCCGCTCGCTCGAAATTCTGCCCGGCGCTCTGGACGTGATCGTATGAAGAACGCTTGGCTCACGATCCGATCGGCTGATTCTGTGGGCTGCTCAGCGGAATTCATTTTGCAGTGGTCTGCATCGTTCGTGCTGCTTCTCGGAATTGTCGTTGATCCGCGCAAGAACGACTGGCTGCAGCGCGCTTTCTTCCGCAACATTCTTCGACTCGCGGGCGTGAAATTCGAAGTGCGCCGCGCGCCCGGGCTTTGATCCCGCGCGAACGAGCATTTTCATCTGCAACCACGTGAATCATCTTCGATCCATTCGTCATTTACTCCGCGATTCCGCAATTCGTGCGCGGCTTCGAGCTTGAATCGCATTTCAAGATTCCGATCTACGGCTGGATGATGGGACGCTTCGGAAACGTGCCGGTGCCGGACGTGCCCAGCCGCGAAGGCCTCGAGATCATGACGCGGCGCGCGAAAGCCGCGCTCGATTCCGGGATCAGCCTGATCGCTTTCGCGGAAGGCTCGCGGACGCGCGACGGCCACGTCCAGACCATTCAAGAAGGGTATTTTCAATCTGGCGCAGAAATTCGGAGTGCCGATCGTGCCGATGAGCATCGTCGGCTCGTTTGAATTTTTCCAGACGGGCAACTGGATGCTGCTACCCGGGGAAAATCACGGTCTACCTGCACGATACGATTGACACATCGAAAGTAGATCGGAGCGGAGGTGGACGCGTTGCGACATCGCGTGCAGGAAATCGTTGCAGCGCCCGTGAGAAGCATTTCCACGAACCAAAAGGCCGATACTCAGGAAAGCTTGAGTAGCGCTGGCCTGCGGGCAGCGATCGTCCCGCGCGCAATTCCTGCCAGGTGTAAACCACGCGGTGAATCACGGTGATCGTCGAAATCGTCGGCAATCACCCAAAGCACCGGCGCCATCCGCCTGAACGCGCCGCCCATAATCAACAGCACCAGCCGCTCGGGCCGCTCCATGAATCCGACCTTGCACGACGGGATCAACGATTCCGCGCGCGCGCGCGAATAGCTCACCATGAACGAACTCGCCATCGCCACCGCCGCCAGCATCATGTAGAACGGCCGGCCGATCAGCGTGTAGTAAACGACGAGGCCCATGTACAGCGCGAGGTCCGAGTAGCGGTCGAGCGTGGAATCGAGAAACGCGCCGAATGCCGTGACGCGACCCACGCGTCGCGCCACCTGCCCATCGGCCATGTCGAGAAATCCCGCGAGAAATAAAATCGCGGCGGCCGCACGAAAACGTCCCATCGCAAACATCGCCGCCGCCCACGAGTTCACGCCCAAGCCAAGAAACGTGAACATGTTCGGCGTGATGCCGGTGGCAGCGAGGCCGCTCACCACGTGGCGGAGCAGCCAGCCGCCGCCTTCGCCGATCCAGTAGGTGATTGGCCGCTGCTGTTCTTTTTGTCCGTTTGCCATCAGTAATTTTCCACGACGATTGCTCAACTCGAAATCATACAACGGAGAATTGCGCGCTCATGCAAGAACTCGCCGCGCGTCAGCGTCAGTCTCAGCTTCAGCGGCCGCGGAGCGCCATTTCCGGCACTCGCCCCGAATAGTGCAGCTTCGGCTCCGTACACTTCTGCACCTCTTCCGGCGTAAATCCCGGGGCCACTTCGCGCAAGACCAGCCCTTCGGGCAGCACGTCAATTACCGCCAGGTCCGTGACAATCGTATTCACACATTCGATCGCCGTGAGCGGATACGTGCAGCGCTTCACGATTTTGGGCGAGCCATCTTTTGCGTTGTGCTCCATCGCCACGATCAGCCGCTCCGCTCCCACCGAAATATCCATCGCGCCGCCGATATTTCCCGCTCCTTTCGCTCCCGGCACTCGCCAGTTGGCGAGGTCACCTTTCTCCGAAACTTGCATTCCACCCAGGATGCAAATATCGAGGTGGCCGCCTCGCGTCATCACGTGCGCGTCCACTTGCGAAAAAAAAGACGCTCCGGGAATCAACGTGACTGGAACTTTCATCGCGTCCACGAGATCGAAATCCTCTTCGCCGGGATTCGCGCGAGGTCCCATGCCGAGGATTCCATTTTCGCTGTGAAAATAAATTGTTACATCCCGCGGAACGTAAGGGGCGATGAGGTTCGGAATTCCCCAACCGAGATTTACATACGCTCCATCGGGCAATTCGAGCGCGGCGCGTTCGGCAATCTGTTCGCGGGTGAGCCGGGGCTTAGGCAAATCGAACGCCTTTCGCCTGCACGATCCGGTCCACGTAGATCGAGGGCGTGACAATCATTTCCGGATCAAGCGCGCCGGTTTCCACAATCTCATCCACTTCCACGATCGCAGTCTTCGCCGCGGTGGCCATAATCGGATTGAAGTTTCGCGCCGTCTTGCGATAAATCAGATTTCCCAGGCGATCAGCGCGATGCGCCTTGATGAAAGCGTAGTCGGCGCCCAGCGCGTCTTCGAGAATGTAACGCCGCCCGCGAATCACGCGTTCCTCTTTGCCGCTGGCGATGTCCGTCCCCACGCCCACGGGAGAATAAAACGCAGGAATACCGGCGCCGTACGCGCGCATCCGCTCGCAAAGAATTCCCTGCGGCACGAGTTCGAGTTCGATTTCGCCGGCGTCGTATTGTTCGTGAAAATATTTTGCGCCCGGCCCCGGAAACGCGGCGATCACGCGGCTGATTTGCCGGTTTTTGAAGAGGAAACCAAGCTCGCCCTCGTTCGTCCCGCAATTGTTGCTGATCACTTTCAGATTTCGCGCACCCTGCCGCGCCAGCCCTTGAATGAGGTTGTTGGGGAATCCGGCGCCGCCGAACCCGCCGAACATGATGGTCGCGCCGTCGGGTATGTCTGCGACGGCCTCGTCTACGGTTGCGAAGACCTTATTTTTTTGACCCATTGACTCGCGAAACGCCAGAGTGCCCGGAGTGCGGGCCCAACCTTCACGACGCGTTGGCGTCAGAGAATTCTAAGTGCTTTTCGTCTGCGCGTAAACGATGGATATATTGTGAATTGCGTTTCTGAAATGTGGCGCTGTGTGAGTCGCTGCCAAGTCACTGCGTAGGTGTTGACCCGCGCAGCTGCATGTCCCCTGCACAGCTCGCAGTCTATTCTCGTTCTATCCGCGTCGAAAATAAAGACTCGCTCAGCAACATCCCTTGCGCGGTTACTCCATATCAGGCCCGGTTCAACGCTTCTGGTAAGGGTGGAAGATGTAGTCCTTCGCCTTCACGGCCACATGGCACGTTTGTCCGCAGTCTGCATGGGCCGTGGGATCGGGAGTGAACTTGTCCGTTGCGGCGTCGTAGTTGAACACGGCGTATCCCCAGCCGCCGGTTTTCGGAAATCTCTTGCTGTCCTTCTCCATCACGAAAGCTTGCTTGAAGACGTCGGGCACATCCACATCGAAAGGAGCTTCGGTGCTCTTCTTCGGCTTCCACTGGAGCTTCACGATCATCGAGCCGTCCGGAAAAATCTGGCCGTTGCCCGGGACGCCGGCCTTGTAGGCCTTGATCATCGCCGGATTGGCGGCGATTACCTTGAGTACTTCGACGGTGCGCGCGGAAGAAACCACGGACCAGTCCTCGTATCCTCTGAAGTCCGCGAACGCGATTCCGTCCGGCGATATCAGCGAGTACTTGTCTTTATTTTGCTCCTGGCCTTGGCCTTGCGCACGAATCGCCACGCCGCCGAGCATGGCAAACAGCGTCGCGGCCGCAACGATGGAAAAGGCCGCGAGATGTCTCGCGCGGGTGCGCATTTCTATCTTTTGCTTTTGTTGTACCGGTGCGAAAGATTCCGTCCCAGGCTCAGTCACGATGCTCTCTCCTCCACAAAAAAGGGTTCAAACGCGCTCGATGTCCACCTCGAACTATTGCAATTAAACTTGTACGCCGCTCGTCAGCGACTCCGCATCCCATCCGGACCGGGCGTTAGCCGTACGTCAGCTGGGTGCTCTGTCCGACCTCGATGATATAACCGTCAGGATCGCGAATGTAGCAGCGCGTCTCGCCGTACTTGGGGATTGGCTCGGTGATGAACTCCGCTCCCCGGCTTTTCCACAATTTATAGCACGCTTGAATATCCGCCACGCGGATATTCATGAAGCTGCTGATTTTGTTCGAATCGGCGAGGACGCTTAGCGTTACCGTCGGCTTGTCGGGCGTCGGCCCGCCCCCCACGTTGACTAGCAGCCACGTATTCGCGATCTGAATGTATCCAGGCGCGCCCTTGCTGTCGCCCTCGCTCAGACGGCGGCCGTCGAAAACTGTTTCATAGAAGCGAAGCGATCGGTCGATGTCGGCGACGGTGAGAAAATGTGCGACGCTGATTCCCTCCCGTGGCGGCATCGCGTAGCTCTTCTGTCCGATTTGCACGCTGTCAATTAACGAGTCCGATTTCGGCCCCGCCATAAATTTCAGAAGCGCCTGAGCCGCCGAGGTGGACGACGCGGGATTCTGGCCCGTGATCAGACGCCCATCAACGATGGAGTAAGGCTGCCAATCCGCTTTCTTCTCGAATATCGCGCCGAGCCGCAGCAGTTCATCTTCCACAAGGAACGGCACAACCTTCGTAAGCTGCATTTCCGCTTCCTCGCCATTCGTGAATCCGGTGACGTGCTTTCCTCTCACCAGCGGCGCGCCCTGATATGTAACGTGCCGAAGCACCCCGGGCGAATGGCACACCAGTGCGATCGGCTTGCCGGAATTGTAGAAGGCTTCCAGAAGAGCGATGGACGTGGAGCTCTCCGCGAGATCCCACATGGGGCCGTGGCCGCCGGGATAGAAAACGGTGTCGAAGTTTTCCGCCTTCACGTCCGCAAGTTTCACCGTGTTGGCGAGAGCCTTTTGCGCTGCCGCGTCTTTCTTGAACCGCGACATCGCCGCCGTTTGATTTTCAGGCAGATCGCTTTTTGGATCGAGCGGAGGCTGCCCGCCTTTCGGCGAAGCGAGCGTAAGCTCCACGCCGGCATCCTTGAACACGAAATACGGCGCCGCGAATTCCTCAAGCCAGAAACCAGTCGGGCGCCCCGTGTTCCCCAGTTGGTCGTGCGACGTCAGAACCATCACTATTTTCATATCGTTCTCCTGTTTTCTTCGGGACGCTGAGCGCGCGTGAATCAGGCGTCGCCAGCGATCGCACCGGCAGGCGGCGAACATAAGACGCGCCGTAAGCAAAAGTGAATACAAGTTCGCAGGCGCGGCCTGCCCCCGAAGGGTGATGCGAGGCGAGTGGCGAGAAGCGAGCTACGAGAGACGAGTTATGAGAAACGCGATACGGGGGGCGACTTACCGCGGCCAGGGAAATCGCCGCAAAAATTGATTTATGTTCGGGATGAATTGAGGGCTACAAAAACGGACAAACAGCTGGCCGTCGAGCGTCGGGCGATTCTGCCGCGTCTGCACGGCTTCAAACCGTAGCACGAATCCCGAGAGTGCCCGGGGTGGGGGTCGAACCCACACGACGCGTTAGCGTCAGGGGATTTTAAGTCCCCCGCGTATGCCATTCCGCCACCCGGGCCCCGACACGCAAAGCTATCTTATCAAATCGCTTAGCGCAACATCACGGTCTCAGCCTGCAGGATCCCAAGATGGCTGGCATCAGAAGTAGTCTCACGGTGATAAGCGGATTCCCGGCACCCGTCGCGTCAGTGTCACTTGTGTCGTCCGGGAACCGCGCCTAGTCTCGACGCGACGCCTCCCGCGTCCGGCGAATTGCTTTGACTGGCCAGTGCCTCGTAAACATTGCCGGGCGAATGGGCGTGTCGCGGAGGCAAATTCGTTGTGTCCGGAATGCGAGAGGGGTACGCTGAGAAGGCGAAGAGGACTTGGATGAAGCTGATCATTGGTGCGATTCTTTGCGTCGTCTCAGCCGTCGGCGTGAGGGCTCAAGAGGCCCGGCCCAATGGCTCGGGCGATACCTCGACCGCAACCTCGCAGATTTCCGTAGACAACACCAACCCAGTGCGGACGACGGAGAGTCACACGAAGTCCGGGAACCGCAGCGTCGATAAGCAGCGAGTGGAATTGCTTGGGCCGAACGGCGAATACCAGCCAAGTTCTGAAACCGAGACGGAAACCGTTCAAATAGACGCGACGACGACGCGGACCGTGGTGCGCACTTACAAATGGGATGGAAATGGGCAGCGGAAACTGGCGCTCGTGACGGAAGAAGATGCGCGAAGCTCGGCGAGCGGCGATGCGCAAGTGGTGCGAACGACTTCGAGCTCGGATGTGAACGGGAATTTTCAGGTGGTGCAGCGCGAAGTGGCGGACACGAAAAAGACCGGCACCGACGCGCAGGAGACGAAGACGACCGTTTACACCGCAGACGGTAACGGCGCGTTCACCAAGTCCGCGCAAACGGAAGAGGTGCAGCAGCGCAGCGACGACCACACCGTGGAAGTGAAGAAGAAAATGCTCCGGCCGAACGGGAACGGCGGCTGGGAAGTGAGTAATGCAATCGAAAAAACGATCACCGAAGACGGCAAGACTCGAACGACCGACGAGCGAGTTTCGCGTCCTGATATCGAAGGCAACATTTCAGAATATTCGCGCACGGTTGTGAACGAAACAGAAACGCCCGACGGGAAAAAAACCGAAACAGTCGAGAAATCTTCGACGGATGGGCCCGGAGTCGTCAACGACGGCAAGCAGCATCTGAACGGCCGCGTGACGACCGTGCAGGAAAAAAATGCGACCGGAGAAACGAGCGAGCAGCGGCTCGACTTGCCCAACCCGGGTAATCCCGGCGCCGGGATGCAAACGACCGGAAAAACCACCTACACCGTGCTGTACGGAGCCGCCGGTACGCAGAAGACCAAGACGATTCAAGCGCGCGACGGAGCCGGCACGTTCAGGATTGTCGGCGGTGAAACTAAAAAATCGGAGACGGTAACTCCACCCGCGCCGCCTTCAACAGCCGCTTCTGAGCCAGCGCCCGCAGCCGCCCCCGCGCCCGCATCTGCCGATAAGCCTTGATCGCGTAACGCGCATCTTCCTATTCAGCTTCCGCCGCAGGAACCATCATCCGAAAATTGTCCGCTGGCAGCCATGGCGCCGAGTGAACGCCCGCATGTGATGAGGCGCTGGTTCAAGGCGTCGCCATCGAGAGCGTCGGGAGCGATGTAAGTAAGGTTGGCGCGGGCATTGACGTATTTATCGGACAGCTTCGCCATGTTCTGAAATTCGTTGTTCAATAACTGGAAGGCGCTGCGATCCGACGCCGTGGAGACAGCGACTTGCGCGTAACGCAAGTTGGTCGTTGCTTGCGTTCGATACGGGGCGAGCAAAGCGGCACTAAGCGGGAAACCGTTCTGGATGGCGGTCTGAAGCGCGGTGTGCCATTCGCGGAGGGTCGCCATCTGTTCGATCCCCGCGTTCAAGAACTCTTTTGAAAGTCCTTGATGCGATGCGGCGGCCGGAGCGGGCGCGGCGGCCGTGTTTGCAGCAGTCGTGGCATCAGTCGCAGCGGTTGGCGAGGCGGTGGGCGCCGGGCCGATGGGCACGCTCAATGCGATCATGTTGCCGCCCGAGCTGAGCGAGCCGTTCACGGCCGTGGCCAGCGCCTCGAGGTCAATATAGGGATGGCCTTTCACTTGAATGACGGTTACTTGAGTGGATCGGCCGTTGATGATGAGGGTACTTTTCTGGTTCGCGTCCTGCGAGATTGCGATTGCGGGAACGAACAGGGATAGTGCCGTCGCCAGGCTTACGGTTATTTGTCTTCCGGTCATGGTTTCGCTCCGAGGGCCTCAAGATCATATTGCATGTCGAGTCTATGTGGTGGCAATGAGCTTTTGCCAATTTTTGTGCGCGCGGGGTTCCCTATTGACCGAGATGCGCGAGCGCGGTGCGGAGTGGTGCGCTGGAAATGTGAATCAGCCCGGTATAGGGCGTGTACATTTCGAGGATCATGAAAATCGCGCTCGAAACCGATAGCGCCGTGACGAACAGGGTCGCGACCACGGTGCCGTTGCGGGGAGCAAAAATGCCCCAGCTGAGAAAGATAACGGTGAGCCAAAAAATCATCACAGCCACGAGTGCCTTGGGGATCGGCGTCGTGGCCTGTTCGACCATCAACCAGCGGATTTGTCCGACGGACAGCTCGAGCGAGAGTGCCTGCGACTGAATCAGACGCTGGCTCTCGTCCTTGGGCGAAAGTGCTTGCACCGTTTCGTACAAGGCTTCTGAGCTTCTTGCGGCGGGATCCAATTGAAACCCTTGTGAAATTCCGCTGTCCCACAGTCGATCGACCAGGCGCTCGACGGCACTGCGCAGTGTGGCGCGGGCTTCGTTGGTTTCGGGCCCGTAGTGCGCGAACATCCGGTCGAGCAAAACAATCTTGGCCGACATCTCCGTCAGTTCCCCACTCTGCGTATCGTAGGAGCCTTTCGCGGAGGCGATCAGCAGGCCCAAGACCAGGGCGCACATGGTTCCCACGAGGCCCATGCCCAATTTCACGATATCTTTCGAATCCTCGCTTAAATGGTGCGGAGGCAATACCCGGCACAGAAACATGCCCGCCAAGGCGCCCCCGAAAATAAAGGCGAACGCAATCAAACTAACCAGCATAGGGCTCATGTTCACCTTCGATTCGGATTCCGCATCATCTTCCGCTTCGTCGTCCGGTTCAGCTTCCGCTTTATCCCGACGGCTCCGGGACGGGTTGCTCGAGCCTTGACCTTGTGGCGATAAATCTTTTCAGAAACAGAGTCATCGGCACGGCTACGATGGCGCCGGTAAGGCCGAGGAGGAAAGCCCAACCGACGAGCGACAGCGTGAGTTCGAGGAACGAAATGTCTACATCGTGTTTCATGAAAATCGGCGTGACCACGTTGTCCACAATTACGTTGGTGAGGACAAGTCCGGCGGCCACCAGCAAGGCTCTTTTCCATCCGAACATCAGGAGGGTAACCAGCGTGGGCGGGACCAACGCGATAATAAATCCAAGTGTGGGAATGAAATCGAGGAAGAAATACAGGAAGCACCAGATGACGGGGGTGTCCACGCGCATCACGATGAGAAACGCCAGGTTGACGAGAGCATTGATGGCGGCGACCTTGGCGGTGACGGCGACGTAGCGCCGCGCGTCGGTGGCGTAGTTGGCTAAACGCTCGGTGAGGGGGCTGCGCATCTCCCCGATGTCTTCCGTCATCTGCATGACGAAGATAAGAGCCAAGAGGGTGATCAGCAATCCTTTGGAAATAATCTCGCCGGCTTCGGGCAGCAGGACGCGGACGACTTCGCGGAATCGCTCGGGAGTGAGGGCGCTCTTGACGGAGAGGCTGGGAGCGGCGATGCCGTGGGCACTCATGAAGCCGAGGACTTGCTGGTAGAGGCTGGAGAGGCGCTGCTCGTAGACCGGCAGTTTTTCGGAGATTCGAACGGCGGCCACATCCACGGAACCCAGTATGGTAAGCACAAAGATAAATCCGGCGACCGCCGTCAAGGCGATCGCCTTACTTTTGGAGATATTGAAACGCCGCATCAGCCACTTGGGAAATGGCACGACGGCCTGGGCGAGCACGAAAGCCAGGACGAGCGGTCCAAGGATTGGGGAGGCCGCGCGGATTCCGCCCATGATTATGACGATGCAGGCGCCACCGAGGAGAAACGGGAGGAGTGGAGTTTGCGTGCGGTCGAGGTGTAGGTTCATGGGTGGAGGGTCATCGTTGGAGTTTTATGGTTACCATTGAGACAAAAAAAACGCAATTTCTTCGCGATTGCTCGCGTTCATGGCTTTTGCGATTGCTCCTGGTTCATTAGTTTCAGTTTTTGCTCGAGCAACATTTTTTCCTGCTCTTTGCTCAGCTTGGGGAATAGCAACACGAACTGCAGCCGCATGCCCCAGGGCGAAGTTCCCGATGGACGGACGGGGTTCGAATAAAATTGCGCGGTGATATTCACCGGTTGGAAGCCGAGCTTCATGATTCTTCCCACGCCGCCGCCGAACGGGACAGTCCAGACGTTACCGTCGGTGGCGCGCCAGTTGGCGGTGACGATGGGCGAGGTGGTGAGGTACCAGCCTTTCTTCATGTTGTAATTGACGAACCATTGGAGCAGGAACTGGTTCACGGCGGGCTTATCGAGATTGGAATGGCCGGCGACGGACCAGACGTTGTTGGCGAGAATCCCGAGCGTCCAATGGGAGGGTTGGACGAGAGCGACGATTGATGGACCCATACTGAGTTTTCCCTGGCCGAGAAAGGTCGTGTTGGTTGCGGTGGGGAGAACAAATGTGGGCCCAACGCCCCAGATCAGCTTGTGGGGCTTGGACGGAGAGAAGAAGAAGGAAGGGTTCATGTCTCCGAGGCCGTACACGCCGGCGGTCTGGTTCGTGGGGCCGGTTTCCTGGGGTATGGGAAGCGGCTGGTAGATGATGGGTGTGATCCAGCGGATGATGAGGTTCCAGTCTTTCGTTACCTTGAGCGGAATCACCGGCTGAATGTTCAGAACATTCTGGGTGCGGTCGGCCGGGCCGATGTTGAAATTGAAATTATCCTGGATGGGAACGCTGATGAGGCTGGCGATCGGATTCTGAGATTGTTTTCGCAATTCCTCGGCGTTCGACGCAGCCGCCGGAGTTTGCTGCGTGGCGAGTTGAGCTCCCTCGGGGCCGACGGGCGCATCTTGTGCAAGCAGGGGAAGGCTCGACAGCAGGAAGACTGAGAGAGCCAATAGTATTCGAGGGCGGAAGCGGAGGCTTCGGCAAAAGAGCCGGCAGGATGCCGGCGGTACAAAAACCGGCGTGGGGGTTCGGGTTGAAGCGTGTAGGAAGGCATGATCCCCGGCGGAAACGCGCGTGGAGACGACATGAGGGGATCCGCACGAAATCGAAAGTCCGATGAGATTCGTTCGACTGTAACCGGTTTGCATTCGTCACTTCTCCAGTGGTTGAAATTGCGGCTCGCGAATTCCGAGGATCGCCCATACTTCCTTCGCGGTTCGAACGACGTGCAGGTTCGGTCGCGTCTGCCCTCCCTCCAGCTCAAACATGCGGGCGAATCCGAAGATGGGAGGAGAGGGAGCGACGATGAAGCGGGGCTTTTCCTGGTCCGGTACCGTGGGTGGTAACGCGGCCAACCCGCGAACGGTGCTGGAAGTGAGCTCGAGCGTGGTGACGTCCGACAAATCCAGAATGGCGGAACTGGGATTCATCTTGGCGACAAGCGTTGAGGCCAGCGAATAATATTCCTTCAGATCTTCGTTTGTGAGATGGCCTTGGAACTTGGCTCGAAGAATCCGGTTTGTTGCGTCGAACTCGAAGTGATAGGGCACTAAAGTTTCCTCTCGTTCGGATGCCGATTCGCCGATTGGTCTACTCAGCTCGAATTTCGTTAACGCCGGCGCCTCCGGCATTTATTTGGACGGCTCGATGGACGAGACGAGGCGGAAACCCAAGTGGTTGGTGCCGGTGCTCACTTCTCCCTTCCCTCTGGTTCCCACGATGTAACGCGAACAATACTGGTCGGTGCAGAGAAAGGAGCCTCCGCGATGAGCTTTTTTGGGCTGGGTAGGCTCGGCAGGATCGAGGGAGGACTGCGGCCCCTGGGGATTGCGCGCTATGCCACCTGCAGCGGCCAATTGCTGGTAGTAGTCGGGGCGATACCAGTCGCTCGTCCACTGCCAGACGTTTCCGGCCATGTCGTAGAGTCCGTAGCCATTGGGGGGATAGGTGGCGACCGGGGCGAGTCCGGTGAATCCGTCATCGCCGGTATCGCGATTGGGAAAATGTCCCTGATGGGTGTTGGCCATCCACTTGCCGTTGGGCCGGAATTGGTCGCCCCAGACGAAAGGCTTCCCACTCAAGCCGCCGCGCGCTGCGAATTCCCATTGGGCCTCGGTGGGAATTTGTTTGCGCGCCCACTTGGCATAGGCCAGCACGTCTTCGTAGGCGACTTGCACGACCGGATAATTTTCTTTGCCCTTGATGCTGCTCGTGGGACCTAGCGGATGCCGCCAGTTCGCGCCGTGGACGTAGCTCCACCACTGAAATTGATCGTTGAGCGGAACGGGATGGTCCGGCGGAGAAAAAACCACGGAGCCGGCAATCAGATTTTCGGGAGGGGCGCCGGGAAAATCTTCGGCGCGCGGTTTACGTTCCGCTACGGTGACGTAATTGGTGGCCTTCACGAACGCGGCGAACTCAGCGTTGGTGACGTCGGTCTTGTCCATGAAGAAGCCATCCACATAGACGCGGTGGATCGGCCGTGCATCGGTGGTCGCTTTCATTCCCACGTCGTCCATGTCGGGTGGATCGCTCGCACCCATGGAGAATTCACCGCCGGGAATCCAGACCATTCCTTTCGGTGCGGGGCCGGGAGCTTTTGCCGTGTTGGCGACGGTAGGCTCGAACCGCGGGGCAGGAGGAGAAGCGGCTGCTTGTGTGGTGGCGACCTTGGGGCGAGGGTAGAAGTACCACGCCAATAGAGCGAGCGCTACAAATGCGATAAGGATCAATCCCCGCCTATTTCGTTTAGGAGCCGCAGGCGCGGCGGGGGGACTGATCTTAGGCGCGCGGTTGTTTTTGACGGGCACTTTCGGCTTCAAAATGGTTGACCTCTGTACGAAAAGCGGGCGGCTCCTGCGAGCCGCCCGCTTTTCAGGTTGTCGCGATTAATTGCTGGGGCCTTTGGCCGCGGCCTCGGCCTGTCGCCATCCTTTTTCGCCATTTCGGCTTTGACGGCGTCAAGGTTAAAGCTCGCGCCTCGCTGCATCGGCGGGAACTCGAGGAAGGTTTGCAATTCCTTGCCCACTACTTGCTGGACGAATACGAAGCGCCAGAATTGGTACTTGAACCAATCGAAGTATTGCTGCGCCCCGTCTTTCGTCCCGTTGCTGGGCCAGCCCGTGCGCTCGAAGGGATCGAGACGCAGGTTGGTGATGTAAGGTACGTCCGGATGGGTCTTTTCACCCAGCCAGCCGTTGCGGTTGGTCGATGAAGCGGAACTTGTAATCGTCAATGCGCACCGCGCCGACCGTGCTTTCGCCGAGATAGAAAATCTCGTGACGAGCCGATGGGCCTTTGCCGGTGATCGCAGCCAGCTGGTTGTAGCCATCCAGATGGTTCTTGTAGGTACGATCACCGATCGTTTTTCCCTTCAGCAGTTCTTCGGTGATGTTCGGATTACCGGCCGCTGCGGCGAACGTAGGCAGCCAATCCATGCCGGAAAAAATTCCATTCTGTACAGAGTCAGCCGGGACGTGTCCAGGCCAGCGGATGATCGCGGGAACACGGAAACCGCCCTCAAGCACCGTGCCCTTGGACTGCGCGAACGGCGTCTGACCGCCATCCGGCCAAGTGAAGACTTCAGTGCCATTGTCCGTGGTGAAAACGACGATTGTGTTGTCGTCTTCGCCGATGTCCTTCAGCTTCTGCATCACGAGGCCAATGTCATCGTCCAGTTGTGCCATTCCAGCTTCCTCTTCTGACCAGCCATTGTCGGAGTTGCGCATCGCTTCATACTTCGGCGAAAGGTGCGTGACGATGTGCATGCGGGTCGGGTTGAGCCAGACGAAGAACGGCTTGTTGTCCTGCTTGGCCTTGTCAATGAACTTGATAGAGAGGTCGCGAATCTCATCGTCCACGGTCTCCATGCGCTTCGGATACAGCGGGCCAGCGTCTTCAATTTTCTGTTTGCCGACGACGCCCCAGCGTGGTTGGTCCGTTGCGTCAGCCGTTGCGGTTGACCAGCAATGCACCATATTTCGGGGACCAACGACGTTTAGCAGGTTCTGTGGGTAGTTCGGATGCGCTGGGTCTTCCATCGCATCGAGGTGGTACAGATAGCCGAAGAATTCGTCAAAGCCGTGAACACACGGCAAGAACTCATTCTTATCGCCCAAGTGGTTCTTTCCAAATTGGCCCGTGGCATAACCCATCCCTTTCAGCACTGTGGCGATCGTAACTGCCTCTGCGGGCAATCCCGTTGGAGCTCCGGCTTGGCCTACCGTAGTCATGCCGGTGCGGATCGGAAGCTCGCCAGTAATGAAGTTCGCGCGACCCGCCGTACAACTCGCCTCGGCGTAATAGTCGGTAAAAAGCATTCCTTCTTTAGCCATCTTGTCGAGATTCGGCGTGCGGCCGGCCATCAGGCCCCGGTGGTACGCGCCGATATTCCACATGCCGATGTCATCACCCATGATGACCAGAATGTTAGGTTTCTTTTCCTGCGCCGAAGCAGGCTGTGTGCGACCGAAGCCTACGGCAGCAAGCAGGACAGCGAACACAAGAGTTACTTTCGCAATACTCCTCATTGGTCGTGCCTCCTTTAAATTGACAACTCGAGTCCACTTGCCCGCCGTGGGCTCGCCTGTGCGAGCGATGTCGCAGAAAAGATTTATCTACAGTTTCTTGAAAAGGTGAGCGACGTCCTTGGTCGGATCCTCTACGCTGTAGATGACGACCTGATCGCCCGCCTTGCCGGTATACTTTCCCGCGGCGACTACACCCTTACCGCTGTCAACGGCGGCTTCTTTGCTGACGTGGTAAGTTTTTTCGGTCCCGTCCGCCAACTTCACGGTGACGTCCTTGCCGCCTTCACCGACTTTTTCTACGGTGCCCTTGGTCACCTTCCACGTGCCTTTTCCCGCGTCCTCGATGCCGGTTGCCGTTTCGTCCGCACCCTTTTTGGTGTAGTGGACGACGACGTGGGTGCCTTCCTTGGTGGCGAGCGCGGTGCCTTTTGCGCCGTCAACAATGGTCTTCCCGGTGACCTTGAAAACTTTCTCGGTACCGTCGGCAGTTTTCACGGTAATGGTCTTTCCATCTGCGGAGACTTTTTCCAGGTCACCTGCAATCGCATGCGTGCTGCTCGACGTGGTCGAGTCGGTCGCCGCGGTCTGCGCTGCCACAGGATGTGTTCGTACCAGCCCTGTGACGGCGAGAAGGGCTGCGGCCATCCATGCTCCCTTTGCAATGCTCTTCATTTGTCGTTCCTCCTTTTGCGAGTCCGGTTAACTAAAGCCCCGGCTAGTGTTTGCTGCGATCCTGAACGTCCACGAGCTTCCAGGGATTCTGGTAATTCTCGATTTCGAGCTCGCCGGTTTTCTTATCGATCTTGAACTCGCAGGCGGGCAGCAACGTGCCGGTGCTCTTGCCCCTCTGATCGCTGAGGTCGAGTTCCATGGCCGAAAGGTTGTAGTCCATGGAACGGCTATCGGTCCACGCTTCGCCGAAAGTTATGGGGCGGCTGGTGAGAACGCGGATCTTCGTTCCCGTGGCGGTTTGAAATTTGCGGGCGTAGACGACGTCGTAACCGAGAGTGCCCGTAATGGCGATGCGGCCAATCGAGTGCATTTTGTTCAGGGCGTTATATAGACCCTGAGAGCCCGATTTTTCGAACGCCTGGATCAAAACCTGGCGAACGTCTGGAGCAGTAAATTCGTCGATGATGAGCGTTACGTTGAAATTTTGTCCCAGTTGCGTGCCTTGACCCATGGCCTGCGCCTGATATTCGAGACGGGTCATGGCTTCTTGCGCGAAGCTATCCAGTTTGCCGAGCGATAGGATCGCGATCGCTGCCAGAATCGCGCCGAGCGTGAAACCGAGTTTCTTCAGCATGTGTGTGCTCCTTAACTTCTTGGCATTTAAAGTGGTATTTGGCCTGTGATTCACAAGCTCGTACTGCGCAAATTATTTGAGGGTGATGGTCGCGCCCAGTACGGCGCCGTGAGTGGCGATGTCGATGATGGTGCCGCCGCTGCGGTAGTTGACGTCGAGATAGCGGTAGCCAACCTGGAGTGCCACGTTAGGTTTTATCCTGTAGCCGATGAGACCGACGACCTGATAGTCGAGTTGCGAGCCGGCGCCCCATCCGCCGACGTCGCCCCCGATCGAAACTTCAATCTTGGGCGAGAGATTCCCGAGAATTCGCGCGCCGACCAACGGATCGACCCAATCCTGGGACGCCGAGAAATTTACTCCTTCGGGAGACGGCGAAAATTTAAGGCTCTCGCTAAAATGCCAGTAACGGAATCCCGCAAGCGCGTCTACCTTCACCATGTCCATATTGAGCAGGCGGTAGCCAATCTTGGGGGTGAGGATGAACTCGCCACCCTTCATTTTCGCCGACACTTCTTCGAGATTGGGAAACGGAAGCGCTTTACTGTCGGCTAATCTGACCCACATCATATCGATCGGAATGATGATTCGTTTGTATCGGAGGTCTACAAGCCCCATCAGCCCGAAGCGGAAATTTGAGAGAAGATCGCCTGGGGTAGCATGAATGCTGGCGTCCACGTTGCGCGCGCCAACGGTTCCATAGACGCCGGGAAGCCACAAATACGGAGCCACCATGATGTGCCATCCGCTGTCGTCGGGAGGCAAACCCACTTGACCGGTCGCGGGACGGGGAGCTGCCGCGGGAGTAGTAGCTGCCGCGGGAGCGTCCGAGATGGATGCAATTGTCTGGTCGGCAACCGCGGGAGCGGGAGCCGGAGTCGGAACGGCGGCGTTGTCGTTTGTGTCGCTGGCCGCGAGCGCCTCCGGCCGCTGTTGAGAAGGCGTGGCTTGAGCGCGGGATGGAGCGGCGCACAGCAGTGAGAACATCCCAAGCAAGACTGCGAAGCACGCTGCTGGTGCCACTGATTCGAGAACTTTCCTTTTCATAAAACTCCTTTCTAAATTATTCCGTCTGACTTTCGAATGCCTGACTCGATGATGCGCACGGCAAGTTCAGCATCACGGCTGCGGGCGCTGATCGAGAGCGGCGGCGCCCGATTTGAAAAACAATCTGTGGATTTCGTCCTCTCCCATAACGCGAGCCAGTTCCCTGAATGCAAAGAGAGGAACAAACGCGCAGAAAATGATTACGCTACGGGCGACCAGCTCATCGATGCGTATGGCGCGCGAGGCTGTTCCCCAGCTTTCTCCACTGATAAGGTGTTTGATCACTTCCTCGACGATGTGAAAGCCGAACACAAGCAATCCAAAAACGATCGCTTTATAAATCGCTGAGAGAAACAAGGACCTCGACTCGTGCTTCCTTCCGAGGCGCATGTATTCCCCAATCAGGATCACTTTACCGACGATGGCGGCGTTGATGAGCGCCGCCGCGTAGTTGAAGTAGGAGACGTTGTAGCGATTCAGCAGGAGCGTGCCGTACGTCGAGATCGAGCAAAAGAAAAACGCGAGATAGAGGAAGATCGCCAGGTATTGCGTGAACTCGTGTTTGACTTTTTGCTTCAGGGTCGGTTTTTGGGGATCTGCGTCTTCCATACAGCCTCCGCACGGCTCGCGAATCACGGTGGTGTTGCTCGTCACTCCTCGAAATTCAATTACGTGGCGAGCAACACCGCTCAGTGAAAGATTCTGCCAAAATTGCCGGAATCCTTACAGCTGTCCGAACTGGGTTGACCGGCGGGTCCGGCGGTTCGTGCTTATTCCTTAAAGACGAGTGGAGGACCGCTCACTCGCTTCACTTTGAGGGCGACCGTGACTTCGACGCGGTCGGCAATCTTGATGAAGGGAATGCCGCTGTTCATTCCGTAGTCTTTACGGTCGAAGGCCATCGTGCCGGTGACCTGGGCTTGACCTGAGCCTCTGGTGCCGGCAACGTCAAGGACGAGCTTCTCGGGTTTCGTGACGCCGCGGATTGTAAAGTTACCGTCCACTTCAAAGGTGGTGGGGCTGGTCTGTACGAGCTTGGTGGATTTAAATGTGATCAGCGGATCCTTCTCAACGTTGAAGAAATCTTTGCTTTTCAGCTTGCCGTCTTTCATACCGCTTCCGGTATCGACGCTGCCGGCCTGAATCGTGATGTTCAAGACGCCCGTGGTGACGTCGGTAGAAGTGACGGTGAAAGTGGCGTCCCACTTTTCGAATTTGCCTTCGAGAGCCACGGATGCCTTTACGAAGAATTTGATGGAGCTGTCTTCAGGCGTAACTGCAAAAACGGGGACCTGCGCCCTGCTGACGGACGGGAACACAGCGGACGCTAAGAAGCAGAAGACCGCGAATGGCAGGGGGAACCGGCGTGCACGTTTGCTCTGATTCATCAGGTAATCTCCTTAGCTCAAGACTGGCGAGTCGGGCTTGCCGAGCATTTATATACTCAAAATCGGGATTCGACGGAAACTTCTTATCGTTGCTCCGTCACACTTCTATTTGGGTGGATAATTCTTCAAGAGCTTCTGCATCGCCTTGTTGAGATTTTGCTGATTCTTTTCCTGACTCTTGCTGGGATCGAGCGTCTTGGTTGCGTTTCCGGTCCAAACGAGCTGCTTGGCTGCGCGATCATACATGTCAAGGACGAGAGTTCCGACGCTTATCGTCGAGCTTTGCGCGCTGGCCATGCCGCCAAAGCGGAGACCTCCGCCCATGCCATAGGCGTTCCACTGCTTTTCCCGATCCATGGAAATCTGGTAGCCGACATAGAGGTCGGCATCGTCGGTGGTGACTTTGGTGAGGCCCTTCGAGGCAAGCTGGGAATCGACAGACTGTTTGATCTCAGCGTCAACAATCTGATTGGGGTGAGAAGCGCCTTCGATCGGGACCCACTTGTAGGTTTTGTACTTCGAGAAATCGGTGCCCGGCATATAGTTGGATCTGACGTCTTGAGCCCATAGTCCCGCACCGAAGAAAAGCATGAGCGCAGCCGCTAGCGCCATTCGAGCCGTCTGAGTTCGAACATTCTGAATCATCGCCATCTCCTCCGTATTCTTTTCGTTTCGATCGACCATCGCCGCTTTCGTTGAGGCGGAGCCGGATCGGGTCTGACTCAATTTCTGAATGAATTCGCCCAATCGCCTGCGCGAAAAGCACTAGCGCCGACGCCCGCCTCCGCCGCCGCCCCAGCCACCACCACCACTGCGGCCACCCCAGCCGCCCGATGATCTTTGATCATCGTAGCGGCTGCTCGATTGTTCGCCGCGTTCCCGGTTCTGGGCTTCCTGATCCATGGAATGCGATTCGCTGCTGTTCTCTGAATGGTTTTCGTTGGAGGAGTTCGCGGAACTCCAGCTTCCGTTGCTGCCGTATTTTTGCCAGCCGCTGCCGGTGTTTTTGTAAACATTGCCGTCCGCGCTGGCGTACATGTTGCCGTTGGCGGACTTCCCTACCGCCGCAGAATTTCCGTAGGCGCCGGTGGCGCCGGCAGCTTTTGCTCCCGAAGAAGTTTGAATCGAACCGGTGGAGCCTTGTGCTGTGGAGTAATGCTGCGAGTAGGCGCTCTGGCCGTTCTTGGAAACTTCCGAGCTGCCCCAGGAGCTGTATCCGTTGGAGCCTTGCTTGGTGGCGCCAGCCGCGCCCGTGTACGGGTTATACGCCGTTCCGGCGGAAGCGTGGCCATAGGCAGTGGTGGCAGACGCGGAATGCGCGTAGGTTCCCGTGTACGGGTTGTAGGACGCGCTTCTCGACGCCGAACCGTATGCGCCGTACGCCGTCTGCGAAACGCCATACGCTCCCGTGCTTGTATGGTAGTAAGAAGAATAGCCATAGGTGTGCGGATAGCCGTAATAGCCGGCATAACCGTAAGCCGGGTGGTAAATGTACGGCGGATAGTAATATCCAGTGCCGCCGGCCACAATGGCACCCACAGTGGCGCCCACAATAAACGCTCCCATATATCCAGCCGTGTAGCTGGCTTGCACGTAGCCGTCCGGCGCCGCGACCTGGGTGACATAAGTAACGTTGTAAACCGGCGAGCTGGGAGGAATCGTGTAAATCACCTGCGGAACGGTTTGCGCGGTTTGCCACGGTCCCTGCGGAGTCGTGGACATGAACCAGATTCCCTGCAGACACAAATAGTAGAGATCGCCGACCTGGATCACTTTTTGTGCGGTGTTCGTCGCATAAGATAGCGACGTTCCCTGAATGGGCGAGAACTGCGGGGCACCTTGGTAGGTGACACTTGCCTTGGCGGCTGCCGATGCCGCATTCACGGTGATTGACGTAGGAACTTGCGCGATCATCACTGCGTCTTTGGCTTCTTCAGTTCCCGGAACCGAGGCGAGCACCTGTCCAGCCGCGCTGGAGGGCGGTATATGCGCAAAATCGGCAGGAAGGTTCGCGGTGGCATAAGTCCACGGCCCATTCAGGCTGCTGGCTGTGAACCACCGGCCGGCGGTGAGGTAATAGTATTGGTTCGTCGGCGAGTAAACGAAGAGATAGCTTCGCGTGTTTATCGCGTAAGTGAGTTGCGTTCCTGGAATCTGAGAGTAAACCGGCTGCCCATCGAATAGCATAACGACGGCTGGTCTGGTGCTGTAAAAAACCGTAGGGATCGGGGCACCGGAGCTTGCGGGCGGCGGGACGAAACTTGCGAGGCTGGCCCATTTCTGCTCCTTCACCACTTTTTCCATCGCTTTCGGCAGCTTCGTCGCTACTTCCCACGGACCTTGTAGACTGGTGGACCGCAGCCACTGCTGGCCGGCAAACACGTAGTAAATCGATTTCTGATGAACGAACACGGCCCAGTCGGTGTTGACTACATACTCGAGATTCGTGTCCTTGATGTCGACGAGCTGCGGCTCGCCTTCCATATCCAGCAAGATGGCCGGTTGGTAGGCGACGAAGATCTGCGGCGGGTCATTGTTCAGCTGGACGCCTGCGGGCGCGGCAGCGGGTTTCGGAACACAGGCCACCAGACGCTGCATGGAGATCCACACGCTCGGCGGCAAAAACGCCTGGAGCGATTGCTGCATTTGTGCCGCGCTACCGGGGTCAAGCGACGGAAAGTAGGCGTTCTTGATCGAAAGGTTCGATATCAACACCATCTGCGTTTCGGAGTTGACGCTCGTCCAGCCGTGCATTGACACGGCTCCGATAGTGGCCGTGCCTCCCGCCGGGGTGATCGAGATAGCCATTCGCCAATCGAGCTGTTGAAAGTCGCTCCAATTGTCGACCTGCGGCTGGTAATAGATGAGCGTGCTTCCGTTTTTCGTGATCTGCCGGGGCCAGCCCGGATCCTGCGCCGATAGACAAGAAGTCGCGGCTAGCAGAAGCGCACTTAGTGCGAGGCAGACTCTCGCGTATCGCATATTCGTCTCCTAGCGAAACCAATCCCTATCGGCTTGTTTCTGTCTCATGGTCATTCGAGGGCGTGAACGACGTCACAGACAAGTGCCAAAAAGAAACACCACGACGGAATCACCGGGTCACAATGCAGGTTTGGAGCCATCCACGTCGCGAGACTCGGCATCAGCCTAGGAGCCTGAAAAGAAAGAGGCTTGAGGGGAACCAGGTGAGAAGAAGTAGAACCGACTAACGCAGCAAAAGGACCATATTGCGTCCTCAAGACTATATCCCGCCCCTCTCACTGTGTGAAAACTACAGAAGAACCCTGCCGGCGTAAGGAAAAATGCTCGGGAGATAATTTCCAGAGAGATGCTTCGCGGAATTCGCACACTTTAGATCGAATGCACATGAGCAGCAGCAACAGGAATCCGCCGTCGGCGCAGTGGATTCTGAGATCTTCGCGGCACTGCGCACACGATGCGAGTGCGGGCCACTTTCAGATGAGTAATCGCTTGTAAGACCATTATTTTCTTGATATAAGGCTTGGTAGTGCTTGGTTTGCAAGCTTCTGTTCCGTTCGTTCCACCACGGTCCACACAAGAGCGATCGAAGCGAAAATTCCGGCAATTGTGCTCCGAATGTCCCAACGGAGCGCAACCCGTCGCTACATCATCGGAGGCGGCTCGTCGCCGCACAAAAGTCAGTGAACGAAGCCGCCGCAACTTGTCGTGAGCCAGAGCGCGCCCTCGAGGTGCGGGAGCAACTCGAGTTTGAAACGCTCCTCACTGACCTTTCCGCACGATTCGGAAATCTCGCCGCAGACCAAGTGGACAGCGAAATCGAAGGTGCGCAGCAACGGATTTGTGCGTACCTCGGCATTGACCACTCTACGGTCTGGCAGAGTTTGCCCGGTGAGCCCGAGACGATGATCCTGACTCATCTCTACCGCGAGCCCAGGATACCTGCTCCCCGGCGGCGCATCGATGGACACAGATACTTTCCCTGGTCGTACGGTAGGCTCAAGCGGAAGGAGATTGTGTGTGTCGCGAATAGTGCGGACCTTCCACCGGAAGCCGCCACCGACCAGGCGACCTGGAAACAATCCGGGATAAAATCGACTCTCGCGTTTCCGCTATGGACGGGAGACGATTCGATCCTTGGTGTACTGGCTTTCGACGCGACGAATGAAGAGCGGGAATGGCCTGAAATGCTCGTGAAAAGGCTGCAACTTCTCGCGCAAGTTTTCGCAAACGCACTTGCGCGGAAGCGAGCCGAGCAGGCAATCCGTGAAAGCGAAGAACGGTTCCGACTCCTGACCGATACCGCCCCCACAATGATCTGGATGTCTGGGACCAATAAACACTGCAATTTCGTCAATCAGGGCTGGCTGAGGTTTACAGGCCGGTCCATGGATCAGGAGATGGGAGAGGGATGGGCCGCGGGGGTCCATCGAGACGACTTGAGACGGTGCATCGAGACCTACTCAACGGCGTTTGACGCGCGAGTGGAATTTCGGATGGAGTACCGCTTGCGCCGCTTTGATGGGGAATTTCGTTGGATTCTGGACTGCGGCGCGCCGAGGTTTGAAACGGATGGCAGCTTTGTGGGTTTTATCGGCTCCTGCGTCGATATCACCGAATCGAAAGGCGCCCAGGAGGCACTTCAGAAGTCGTTTGCGCAGGTGAAAGAGCTAAAAGAAAGGCTGCAAGCTGAGAGCGATTACCTGCAGGAAGAAATTAACGTGATCGGCAGATACGACGAGATTGTGGGCCGAAGTGGCGCGCTCATGCAGGTCCTCAAGAAGGTGGAGCAGGTTGCCGGCACGGATTCGGCGGTCCTGATCACGGGAGAATCGGGCACCGGGAAAGAACTCATCGCCCGGGCGATTCACAACCGGAGCAAGCGCAAAGACCGGGTGATGGTGAAAGTCGATTGCGCGTCGTTGCCCAGCACGCTGATTGAAAGCGAACTCTTCGGCCGTGAAAAAGGAGCCTATACCGGGGCCCTGACGAAGCAGATTGGCCGGTTTGAAACCGCCGACAGCTCCACGCTCTTCCTCGACGAGATCGGAGAATTTGGAGTGGAAGTACAGGCAAAACTGCTGCGGGTGGCGCAGGACGGCGAGTTTGAGCGCCTTGGGAGCGTAAAAACGAATCGCGTCAACGTTCGGCTGATTGCAGCAACCAATCGCGATCTGGTAGAGCGGGTGAAAATCGGTTTGTTTCGAGAGGATCTTTACTACCGGCTGAACGTGTTTCCCATTCACCTTCCTCCGTTGCGCGAGCGTACGGAAGACATTCCGTTGCTGGTGATGTCGTTCATTCGGGAGTTTGAAAAGAAAATGGGCAAAAAGATTCGCAACGTGCCCAACCGAATCATGGAAGAACTGCGGCTGTATCCCTGGCCCGGCAACATCCGGGAACTGAGGAACGTGATCGAGCGTGCGGTTATCGTGACGTCCGGCGAAAAACTATACCTCCAGCTGCCAAAAATCCTGAATGCCGCGCCCACCCGCACTCTGAAACAGGCGGAGTATCAGCACATTCTCTCCGCCCTCGAGAAGACGGGGTGGCGCATCAAGGGCCCGCGCGGAGCTGCCAACATCCTGGGAGTGAAACCGTCCACGTTATATGGGACGATGCGCCGCCTGCAGATTCCCGCGAGGCCCGAAAAGGGCGGGATTCCGTCTTAAAGGCGCAATACCGTCCCCGTCGCGCCACTTTCAACAGGATCGTTCGACCGAGGTTCCCTCCTAACTCCATCTGGTTTCAAGCGCGTAGGTACGATTGGCAGCATCTCTGCAATTGGCTACAAAACTGCATCTTTGTTCCCCGGCCAAGCAACTCTTGCCCCAAGCACTGTGCGCTTTCTCCGGCCGCACAAACTTTCATGAATATCGGAGTCGCACAACGGTCCCACGGCATGGTGAGGACATGATCCTCTCGGTGATCGAACTCACACCGGTTCCCAGCAACCGGGGGGAGATCCTCGAACTTCTGCGGTTTTGTGTGGACGGTGCGAAAACAAAACCCGGATGTCTGAGCTCGGAAGTTTACGAAACGGACGACGAAACGGGGACCATCTTGTACCTGGAGCGCTGGAGTTCTGAGGAAGATCTCCATCGCCACATTCAGTCGAACCTTTATCGCGGAGTCCTGAATGCGATGGACCTGGCCGAAGAGCCACGGGGAATCAACTTTCACAAAGTTACGAATACGCAATCCTTGGAGCTTATCGTGACACTTCGGAATCCTCCGCGGCCCAATTTGCAGTAGATTGGGGATGTCACAAGAAAGTGTGGAGGGGCCGTATCATCGAACCGTCCATTAAGTGGCTGATGGCAACCCTCCTCGTCTTGCTGCCGTGCGTATCCGCGCGGGCGCAGACATCAACGACCGAGTTCCTCCCCGAAATCGATGCCACCGTACGCGTGGACCCGGACATTCGATTTGTTTTTCAGGCCAAGCAAACCAGAGAGGGCGGAGCGCCCACGCAAGCGGAGGTGGGTCCCAGCATCGAGTTCTTTCTCAAGCCGCTGATCAGGCTTCGAGAGATCACCGCCTCTGATGTGGACGTTTCGAAGTCCAGGCCGCTCGTGTTCGCGATCGGATACCGATATGTGGCATCCCCAGGGAAGCCGGAGATAAACCGCATGGAGCCCGTCGTCACGATACATATTCCCACGAAGGGCCGCCTGTTAATCACCGACAAGAATCGCGGCGATCTGGATTGGTCCAACGGCACTTTCGACTGGCGCTACCGAAATCGAATCACGGTGGAGCGGCGGTTTGAGATTCACTCCTATCATCCGGGACCATACATCAGCGCCGAGCTCATCTACGATGAGAAATATTCAAAAGTGAGTTCGACGAACCTCTTTGCAGGGTGCCTGCTCCCTCTCGGCAAGCACTTTCAGCTCGATCCTTACTACGAGCACGAAAACAACACGGGGAAAACTCCGAATCAACAGGTGAATGCGGGAGGGCTGGCCCTCAATATTTCTTTCTAGGCCGAGCAGACTCGATGACGACGCGCCCACCTCGCCTGATCCCCGCACTTCAGGGGACGATTGCGTTCAGGGTCGCGGATGGAATACTCCGGCCTCAGACGGCTTCTACCTCAGCCAAACTTGGTATATCTTGCCTGTCCTGATGTTCCTTTATAGGGTAGGACCTATCATGGCGCTAACCGTTTTGACGGGAGTCAAACTTTGAGCTCGAATCCGCTTGCGATATCGATCGTGAACGCGGTGAAGAAGCAGATATTCCATGTCCAGGATTACTCGAAGCTCGCGTTTCGATCGGTAGAGATCATCTTCACCACCACGCGCTATTCCGCCGATTTGCTGGAACAAATGGACCAGGTGGGAGTGGGCTCGTCGCTGATTGTGATCGTGGCGCTGATCTGCGTGGGTGGCGTGATCGTCTTGAACGCAGCATCGCAATTCAGGCGCTTTGGCGAAACATCCTTGACCGGGGACGCGCTTTCGCTGTCGTTGCTTCGCGAACTCGGTCCGGTGTTTACGGCGCTATTGGTCGCAGGCAGAAACGCAACGGGAATGGCATCGCAGCTGGGCTCGATGCTCGTCACCGAGCAAGTGGACGCCATGCGCGGGCTGGGCATTGATCCCGTCCGGAAGCTCGTAACGCCGCGCGTGCTTGCGACAGTCCTGGTGCTGCCTTTGCTTGTGGCCGTCGGGGACAGCGCCGGGCTGATCGGAGGATTCATCGTCGCGAGCGACATCCTGCACATCAACGCGGAAGAGTTCTGGACCCGCGCCGTAAAGGCGCTATCGATCGGCGACCTCGTCATCGGCTTCTCGAAGCCGGTTGTGTTCGGATTTATCATCGCGACGGTGGGTTGCTACCAGGGCCTGCGCGTCGAGGGCGGTACGGCGGGAGTGGGCCGAGCGACGATCATGGCGTTTGTGGTCGCTTCGGTGGTTATTCTCGTTGCGGATTTGTTTCTGACTCGATTTTTGCTGTACGTTTTCAATCTGTGAGATGGGGATGGGCTTCGCGTCCCTCAGCGGCTGAAGCCGCTTGCTTCGGCCGCATTTTCGGCACGGCTGAAGCCGTGCCCTGACGGGAACTTGCGAAATGCGTTGTGCATGCCCCGAAATTGCGGATGTCCTGAAATTGTGCTGAAATTGGAAACCGGCCTGCGCGGAGACTGCTGGGCCGCGCAGGCCGGTTCTTTTTACTTACTGGTTCCCTACTCGATCCCTGCTGAATCCCTGCTGCGCCTTTAATTAATATTACTGACGGTGTTTTGGCGTTCTCGTATTCAGCGTAGAGATCATCGGTTCTGCTGAATCGGGCACGTGCGTTTCGTGGGCGATGACGATGTCCTTTGCGGGAATCTTTGCGCCGTAGATTCGCTCGTTCGCATCATTGTCCGGCCGAATGGTCGAGCCCTCGAGCGAGACTCCGGCAAAAACTCCACGAGCCCGCGAATAGCTGAGGATTTCGGCGCGCATCGTGACGTCGGTTTCAGCCGCGGCACTGCGTCCGATTGGACCCGCGGCCACAGAGGCATCTCCGCCAAGCTTTACCTTGCTGCTGAGAATGCCGTTTGCTCCGCGGTCGTTCATCACGAGAAGGACGAAGTCAGTAGCCTCGGCGCCAATCTGAAAACCGAAGCTGCCTCCCTCGAGAGCCATCATCGACGGCGCGCCCCACGGACCAGTAAAGTTAGCACCCTTCCGGCAGGTCATCGCGCCGCGCCCATAACTCGCACCCACGACAAACGCAGCTTTCAGGACGGTCGGGAATACAACCACACAGTCGGCCTTATCGAGCAGATCCTGGGGAATGTCGTCGGGCACATTCAGAATTTCATTGAGGACAGTGCCGGAGTTTCGGAGGCGGTCCTCATCTTTTTCCTTGTCGTCCGCAGGCGTGCTGACGGCGAGCAGAAGCAATGCGATCATCACGCTTGCAAGAATAGAGGTCTTCCCTTTCATGGGTTCTCCTTTGATATCTTCCAAGTGAATGTGAGCGGCGGGGCGAATCTAGCTTCCCGCAGTGCCGCCGCGAAGAAAGTGCGATAGCAGTGTGATAACGAAGATCACCAGAAACACGAAGAAGAGGATCTTAGCGATTCCCGCGGCCGCGAAGGCCACGCCGCCAAATCCCAAAATCCCGGCGATCACTGCGACGACCAAAAAAACCAGAGCGTAGTAAAGCATTGGCGTTTCCTCCTTACTTTCAAATTTTGAAAATTTGGATGTCCCGAACTCGGCCCGTACGCACTTGCAAGGCTACCGCTGACTCGATTTTTCGCACATACGCGGAACACCCGAAAGGGTCAGGGATTTTAAGGTAGGGTGTTTTTGAATCAAGGAAGGCGTCAAGTGATAGAAGGGACTTCGTTTAGACGGATGGAGAAAACGAGGCCCGCATTTCGGGGCAGGCCGGCTGAGGCTGTTAACGGTTGGGGAAAAACCCTGCACCTGAAACAGCTCGAGGCGCAGCGGGGAAATTCTTGCCCCCACTGCGCCTCGGTTTTCACAGAACGTATGTCGTTCTGAAGTTACTTCTTCGCGGGCGAATTGCTGTCGAGCAGATCGATCAGCGATTTGCCGGCGGCGGGAACTGTTTGTCCGCCTTGAATGATTTCCTTGGCCGTAATCGCCTTGCCGTACACGGCTTTGTTGGCATCGTCGTCGGTGTCCATCGACGCGCCTTCGAGGGAGACGCCGGCGAACAAGCCCTTGGTGCGCGAATAGGTGAGGACGTCCACCTTCATCGCATCTGCGTTATAACCATTCGCGGCAGCGCCCGTGGGGCCGGCAGCGGCGGCGGCATTGGCTCCGAGTTTCGTCTTGCCGTTCAGAATTTGATCGGCGCCCTTTTCGTTCATGACCACGAGCACGAAATCAGTGGCCGTGGAACCTAGTTGGACTCCGATGCTGCCCTGGTCAAGCTTGTACATCGCAGGCGCGCCCCAGCTGCCGCTCATTTTTTCGCCCTTGCGGCAAACCATCACACCACGGCCGTAGCTGCCGCCGATGCCGATCGCAACCTTCTTGACGCTGGGGAACACGACAACGCAGTCCGCGTGATCGAGGATGCTCTTGGGCAAGCCATTGTCTCCGGAGAGAATGACCTGCATGGCCGTGGCGGCGTTCATGAGCCGCTCATCCTGCTTCTTCTGCGCGAAAAGGGGTGAAGCGACTGCCATACACAATGCGAGTGTAACGAGTCTTTTTTTCACTGTTTGTCCTTTCATCGATTTGATTTGAGTTAATTTGACCTGAGTTGAGTTGAACTGAGTTGAATTTATTTTGAGCCGAAGCTCGCGAGAATGCTATCCAGGCCGGGTTTTACGTCGAACCTCATTAAGCAGCCGACATTGTACAACGGATTTCGGCGGTTCGAGCGGTCTTCTGCGAACCGCTGCCCCGATGTGCATTCGAGGCACCCTGGTGTAGACTCAGCCGTCCCATTTAGAAATGACGCGGACCACCTTCGGGAAAGGAAATGATGATGTCCAAACGAGTCGCTATCGTCTTGCTCGCGTGGGGCCTTCTGGCCGCTGCGAGCACAGTGTCTGCGCAGAGCCGCGGAGTGCAATTCCAGATTTCGTTTCCGTCATCGGCGCACGCGGACGCGATCACCGGTCGCGTATTCGTGATGATCGCGAAAACCGGCGATCCGGAGCCGCGTTTCCAGATTGGCAGGGCGGGCGTTCCATTTTACGGGCGCGACATCGCGAAACTATCGCCTGGCGAATCTGCGGTGATTGATGCGAGCGATTTAGGTTCGCCGATCGAGAGCTTGAACGATCTCCCGCCGGGCGATTATTTCGTGCAGGGTATGATCAATGTGTATTCGGAATTCAAGCGCGCCGATGGCCATGTCGTCTGGATGCACGACGATCAATGGGAAGGCCAGCTTTGGAACCGGTCGCCTGGAAATTTGAAGAGCGCCGTAAAGAAAGTCCACATTGACCCGAAATCCGGAACCGGACAATCGATTGCCCTGGTTGCGTCCGACGTAATTCCTCCGATCGCGGTGCCCGCCGATACGGAATGGGTGAAACGCTTCAAGATCCAGAGTCCTTCGCTTACGAAATTCTGGGGGCGGCCGATTTACGTCGGCGCAACCGTTCTGCTGCCGAGGGACTACGCGCAGGCGACAACCCGCTACCCGGTGATCTACGAGCAGGGTCACTTCGAGCTTGACCCTCCCATGGGCTTTCGCACTGACGCGCCCACCGAGCAGGAGTTGAAAGATGCGGGACCGGGGGCACGGTTCCTAAAGCGCGGCTACGAGCTGTACCAAGCGTGGACGAAGGACAATTTTCCGCGGATGCTCGTGGTCACGTTCCAGCATCCCAATCCCTACTTCGACGACTCGTATGCGGTGAACTCGGTGAATGTGGGCCCGTACGGCGATTCCGTGATGCAGGAACTGATTCCGGAAGTCGCGAAGCGCTTTCGAACGATTGAGGAACCGTACGCGCGCATTCTCACGGGCGGTTCGACGGGAGGATGGGAAGCTTTGGCGCTGCAGATTTTTCATCCTGACTTCTTCGGCGGCACGTGGGGATATTGCCCGGACCCGGTGACGTTCACGAACGTCGAAGGGGTGAATTTCTATAAGGATACGAATGCGTTCTACAAGCAGTATGACTGGAGGCGCGAGCCGACGATCAACTCGGTGTTCACGGACGGGCGCGTCGGTCTCACATCCGAGCAGCGAAACCATATGGAGTTGGTAAACGGCACGCACGGCCGCTCCGGCGAACAGATCGATATCTGGTCAGCCGTCTTCGGGCCGCTCGGGAACGATGGGTACTTTGAGCCGGCGTTTGACAAGCGTACGGGCGAAATCCATTCGCAGGTGGCGCAATACTGGAAAGACAATTTCGATTTGCTCGAATATTTGAAACGCAACTGGGCGACCGTCGGACCGAAACTGGTGGACAAGCTGCACATTTACATCGGTACGATGGATACCTACCAATTGAATTATGCGGTGCGCGAACTTGAGGGCTGGATGAAGACGACTGAGAATCCTCATTACGAAGGCTTCTTCGAGTACGGCGTTGGCGAGCCTCACTGCTATACAGGCCGGCTTACGGATGCGGAACGACTGGTTGAGATCGCCGATTTCATCGCAGGCAAGCGGCCGTACGTGGCCGACGCGCCGTGGTGGAGGCGCTAGAAGCGGCGCGCGAGGGCACTTTCTGATTTCGGAGCGGGAATGCAGAAACCGATTGTGGTGATGGGCAGCGTGAATTTCGATCTGGTGGCGACGGCGGCGCGTGTGCCGCTGCCGGGCGAAACCTTAACGGGAATCGACTTCGCCACGTTTCATGGCGGCAAGGGTGCAAACCAGGCCGCGGCGGTGGCAAGGCTCGGGCATCCGGTGAGCATGATCGCAAAAGTGGGCGATGATGAATTCGGGCCGGGGCTGAAGAAGGCGTTGCGCAGCGCCGGAGTGGATGTGCGGGCGGTCGAGACGGCCAAGGGATCATCGGGCGTGGCGCTGATTACGATCGGCAGCGACGGACAAAACAACATCGTCGCGGTGCCGGGAGCCAACGGGAAAGTGACTGGCCGCGACGTGATGAAAAATGCGGCGCTCCTGCGAAAGGCCGGAATGATCCTGGCGCAACTCGAAATTCCGCTCGATGCCATGAATGCGCTCGCCGGTTTCGCGCGGAAACATAACATTCCGCTGATGCTCGATCCCGCTCCGGCACGCGAATTGCCCGCCGAGCTGCTTCGCAGCACCACGTGGATCACGCCAAACGAGAGCGAGACGCGCGTTCTCTGCCAGCTTCCGCATGATGAACCCGTCACTCCGGCGACAGCGGCGCGCTGCGCGGAATTGCTTCTGGCGCGTGGTCCGAAAAACGTAGTGATCAAGATGGGCGCTCAAGGCGCTTTCATTGCAACCGCAGATGGAGTTCGGGAGATGGCGCCGGCGTTTCGCGTAACGGCGCTGGACACGACCGCGGCGGGCGACGCGTTTAACGCGGGGTTTGCGGTGAGCTTACTCTCAAACAAAGGACCGCTCGAAGCAGCCAGGTTCGGCGCGGCGGTGGCGGCCATCTCGGTGACGCGTAAAGGGGCGCAGCCTTCCATGCCGGCGCGGCGCGAGGTCGAGAAATTTTTGAAGCGAGCTTGATTCGCGATTGGAAAGTCAGTTCGGAAGCGGCGAGGATGCGGCCGCCTGGCGCTGCTGCAAGCAATAGAGCACGAGCTCGACGCGGCTTGAGATTCCGAGTTTTTCAAAGACGCGAAATAAATAGTTGCGCA
>CAVQFW010000013.1:0-54062 GCA_963711875.1 uncultured Acidobacteriota bacterium | reverse complement strand
GTGAGTGCGCACGGGATCGACGGCCTGCGTCGAGGGGCTGGCCACGGCGGTTGCGTACTTTGTCTTCACGTAGAAGCGCTGGCCGAGCGGAGAGACGGGAGCGGTGATCGTACGCTCGGAGAAATTTTTGTTGTCAATGTTGGCGACGTCGTAGATGCGGAAGCCGCCTTTGCCGAGCGCGGCGTAAAGATATTCGCCGCGGAGCTGGACGTCGAGAACTTCTCCCTCGTGATGGTAGGCTTCTTTCAATTCGCCCCCGCGCGCGACGTGCTGTTGAAAGTCGCGGGGATAAGCGACGCGCTGCAGATAACTGCCAATGATGGCGGGCGGCTCGTCATGCTCGGCAACCGCGACCGCATCAAATCCCTTCGCGCCATCCGCGACGTAAATGTAGCGGCCCATAAAATTCAGCAGGTCCGTGCCCTGGAGCAACACCTGTGCCATCCAGGCGTTATTGTCGTTGCGAGCTGAGATGTGGCAGTCGTCGCAGGCTTTCGTTTCTTTCGCGCGCACGGTGTGCGGAACGAAGGTGCTGAAAGCGGTGCCGCTCAAGCCTTCGGCGGAAACGGTTTGCTGCATGTAGTAAATCCAGTCGCGATTTTGATTTTGCGAGCTGACTAGAATGGCGCAAGAAGAACGCACGGGAGAGATTCGATGACCCGTGACCGTGCCGTCAATGCCGAGCATGAAGCCATCGTCGCGCAAAACTTGAAAATCGTAGGCGGTCCAGTTGCGCGTCAAGAGGCCTTCGTTGTGAAGCATCGGTTTGCGCTGGTTGGCCATCATGGCGAGATGGCAGCCGAAACAGTTGGGCGTCCACGAAGTGTGACAGGCGTAGCATGTCATGCGGCTATTGGCGTGAGCGAGCTTGGAGGAATCAGCGGGAACGTCGCCCCAGGATTTTCCGTCCGTGCGGATGGTTTTGGCCCACCGCGATTTTTCGCTGTAGTGAGAGTTGCCGGGCGTGATCGTGTCGAGCACTTGAACCACTTCCCATTCCTTATCGGGCTCAACCATCGAGCGCTGATAGAGCTTGTCGCCACGGTATTCGAAGCGGCGAGCGTTCCAGGGCGTTCGGAGGGCGTCGAAGTGCGTGCCACCGGCAGGGGCTGCGGGCCCCGAGGAAATTAATGTGGCGCGATTGTCGATTGTGCCGTGGCAATCGGTGCAATCGAGCTCGATCGCGGCGCGCGGCTCTGCGTAAAGTTTTCCGGTGCCGTGGGAATCCTGCTGGAAGTGGCAATCCACGCAATGCATTCCCTTTTCGAGGTGAATGTCCGCGAGGTGAACGGCTTTCTGGAACTTTGCCGGATCGTCGGGTGCGACGACTTTGTTTTCGGCGTCGAGAAGGTTTCCCTTGCGATCCCGTTTGTAAACGGCGCGGAAAACCCAGCCGTGGCTGTGAAAATCAGCAAATTGAGTTTGTTTCAGCTGGCTATTAAATTCGGTGCTGCCAATCGATTCGAGGAATTTCGGATCGGACCATAAGCCGCGCGCCGCTGCGCCTTCCGGATTTTTGAGGGCGAGCTGGTAGCGTTCTTCCGCGGTGGGATTGTGCTGCTCGCGGGGATACATCGCTTCGCCATCCGATTCGTTGTCCCACCAGGTGAAGCCGAAGTAGGTGGTTTCCATGTTTGTTCCGGGATGAACATGGCAAATCATGCACTGGCTCGATGGAATCGCGCGCGTAAAGCTGTGACGAATGGGATGACCGGATTCATTTTTGGCAATCGTGGGATCGGAGGACGAACTTTCACCGAGGTGGCCGAATTTTGCGTAGGGACCGGAATGCTGCGACGAGCGGTCGTTGGCGTAGACGACGTGGCAGGCCGTGCAGCCGCTGCCGCGATAGTCGCCGGGATCGTCGTTTGTCCCCGGCAGCGAAAGCAGCGGATCGAGGAGACGAGTTTTTTGTAGGCCGAGGAAAACCGGATCGGTGCGGAGTAGAGTGCCGAATCCGCGCTCGCCCAATTTATCGTCGGGCCGGCCGGATTCTTCCTCGCGATCGGGATTGCCGATTTCGCCTTTCTTCATCCCGCCGCGTTCGAAAACGCGCAAGATGTTTCCCGGCTGCGAAATTTCCCAGCGCTCGAGCGGAGTTAATTCGGGGACGATGCCTTTGAGCCGCGTTTCGTCGGGCGTGGGCGGCGGAATCGTGAGCACTGCCTGAGGAACGCCCGGAGCGGAGTAACTTTCACCGAAGCGCGTATTCTTCAGCGGGAACGAGCCGTTGTTATAAAGCGCGGCTCCCCACAACATGCCTCCGTGCGTCATCATGCTGGTTTTTACTTTCAAAACTTCGGGCGCATGACATCCGACGGAGCCGCAAGTTTCCGAAGCAACGCGCAAATCACCCGGGTTAACGAAGCGAACATACTCGTAGCTCTCGCGCAACCATTTCGTATAGAGGCGCTGTGGATAGGCGGACGAGCGGGCGAGCGAAGGATCGTTGGGCTGGGGGTGCGCGCGCTTTTTAATTTGCTCGTACTCGGGCGAGTTGATGCTCGTCCCCGGTGAAAGCTTCGCGGTGGAATCACCGCCATGGCAATCAGTGCAGGCGAGGCGCACTGTGCCGGTGGGGTGCATGGAGGGCTCGTCGCTACTCGTGTGGCATGAGACGCAGCCCGAATTCTTGCCGTCAACGTCGGCTTGCGATTGGCCCAGCAGGCTGCGCTGTTTTGAATCGGATTGGGCGCGCGAGCGGCCTTCGAAAACGAGTGAGGCGGCAAACGCGCTGAGCGCCACGACGAGGGCGAGCGCCACTCGGCGGAGGCGTTGTGATCGAGTTGTCCAGCGATCAGCCGCTGCGTTCATTTTTCGTCCACACAATCACAATTCAAAACTGAAACCTCACGTCCGTGAATACGGAATACATGACTCGGCCAGTGTAGATGTCTTTCAGCCCCTGACCGGGGATCAAAGCAGCGGCGCCCGCCGTGATGGCGATATTTTCCGTGAGGGGCGGCCGGTATCGCACACCGATGCTCGAATCAAACCCGATACTATGGCGAATCGGCGCCTGGAAAAGAATTTGCTCGAGAGTTTCCGTGCGCTCGAAACGCAGATAATTCACGTTCACGAAGCCGCGCAACTTGGGGGTGATGTCGAAATTAGCGCCGAGGTTCGCGAGAAAAATTCCGGGATTGACGAAGTTCGCTTGTCCTTCGTCTTTGCTCGAACGCAGATCGGGAAGCAGGCTATTGCCCGAGTTGAGCGCAACGCCTGAGCCCGTGAGTCGAATGCTCTCGCGGTTCCACAAGCTGAAGATGCCGCCGGCAAATTCCGGGAAATCGTCGATGGAATCAAAGCCTCGCGCGTGGCTACTCGAAGGATTCGCCGATCCGGAAGCATAAAACAACGAGCTTTTCAGGCGGAACCAGTCGCGATCAACGGACAGTTCGAGTGCCGCCATCTGCGCGTTGATTGTGACCGGCTTGCCGGCGATTGCGTTGAAGCTATCGTTCCCCAGCGCCTGATAGAAAGCGTGCGTGAGATTTACGGGGCCGATGTGGCCGTCACCCGTCCAGCCGATGTATGCGGCATTAATACTGTGAGGACGAATCATGCCGCTCGAAAACACGGTGCCGATCGGAGAAGGGCGGACGAGAAAGCCGTTGTCGTCGTAGTGGATGGTTGCGTCATCTTTATCGTAGTGCACACTCAGCTGCGCCGTGTATCCCTGAAATAAGAAATCCTGGCGAAATACATTCGCGACGATGACCTGCTGATTGCGCAGGGCCATGGAATTCAGCCCGCTATTGGTGTTTTTTTCGAGGAAATAGAAATAGGCGACATTGTATTGCCAGCGATTGGAATTGAGATTGCCGAAGATGCGAACACCGGGCTGTTCTTCGACGAAGAGGAAGCCTCGAAAGTCGCTATTGAATCCCTGAATGCCGGCGCGAACGGAAACGAAATCGTAGTTCGGCCCAATGTCGGCAATTTTCACCTCGCCAAACGCTTCCTGCAAACCGATGTGCGAATCAAAGCGCGTGGTTCCTTTTGTGACGTCCACGTTCACGATTCCGCGTTCTTGCACCGCGAGATAATTCAGGCTGACAGCCGGCGTGATTCGGATGCGCCAATCAATGGGACGAAAAGAAGTATCGCCGTGAAACAAATCCACGGAGAAAATGAAAAGCTGGTCGAGAAAGAATTGTTCTCCCTTGCCGAAAAAGCCGCTGCTGCCGGGCCGGGCCGAGCTGATGTTGCTGGGCGTGGGCAAGCGGCGGAAGTCCATGAACGTATCGCTGATGAGCGTCAGGTTCAGAAAAGTCTGCTGGCCGAAGATAGGAAGGTCGCCCTTTAATTTATTGCGATTGAACGGATCCCACCGGCTGCCTTTCACGTAGGGATGCTCACCGCCGGTGCCGTAGCGGTCCCAGTCGGGCATTGTGATCAGCCAGCGATCAGGTTCCGTGCGAAACACCTGATCGGCAGGGGGCAGCTCCACTGGCGGGATTGTCTGGGCAGGCTGTTCGGCGCCTACGCGCTGGATCACTCCTATGGACGGAGCTGGCGGAGGCGGCGCATTGGCGGGAGAGCTCGGAATTTCTCCGGGGATCTGCGGGAACGTCGCTGGAGCTGGAGAGGTAGGAGGAGACGCGATCAATGCGAGTTCGAAGATTAGATTGTCGCCGGGCTTGAGTCGAAGTGTGGGATTTGCGAAATCTTTGAATCCGGGCGCGACGATCGTCAGTTCATAGTTTCCGGGAGGCACGTCGATGAAGCGAAAGACTCCCTGCGCGTCGGTGGTTCTCTCCAGCGCCTGATTCGTCGAGGCGCTTCGCAGAATCACATGGGCGGCAATGACGGCGCGTCCGTTTTCCTGGCGCACGATTCCTTGCAGCGCCGCATTCTTTGAAGATGACTGACCGGGAAGGCGCTGCTGCGAAGTGGATTGCTGGGGCTGTGGGGAAGCGTTCTGGAACGATGGATAAACATCGCGTAGAAGGCCGCGCAAGCTCGCGGCTGCCACGGCAGAGTCCGCGAGATGCGAGAAGCCGAGCATCAGGCAGAGAGCTGCCCGCTTCGAGAAGAAGACGCGGATTGCTGCACGCACTCTCTCAGACCTCGAACGTCCAGCGAATTTCGCGACCAAAATCTTCGCTAAGTGTTGCTATCACAGTTTTTTAAAGGGCCGCAACATCTTTCGGGCAGCTGCGCGTCGACGAACCGGCGGCGCGAGCGCCATCATTCAATCACGACTCAACGATGGAATGCAGAGTGATTGAGAAGGGTGTGCGAGTGTGATACGAATAACGCATTCGCATGATTCAGGGCCGTAAATCGATTTTTGTACGTAGGCTGGCGAGGGCGCGCGGCACGGGGGAGCGTGTCGGTCTCGTCATCGGCCTTTGCGCCGCGCTTGCCGCTTGTGGCGGCGGAAGCGGAACAGGAACCGGGGGCGGCACTACGCCGCCACCGCCACCACCTCCGCCGACAGAAAGCCTGAACCAGGCCGACGTGCAGATGCTCGTGGAGTCGGCGGCGACGGCGGCGCAGTCGAACGCGATGGCAATTGCAGTGGTTGACAGGCTCGGCCGCATCCTCGCCGTATACAAACAGCCGGGCGCGCCCGCGACTTTACCCGGAAATTTCGGAGCTCCGGTTCCTCCTGACGAGCTTGCGGTGTCGCTGGCGCGAACGGGCGCATTTTTCAGCAACGATCAGGCTCCGCTCTCGTCGCGCACGGTGCGATTCATCAGCGGCATTCACTTTCCGCCGGGCGTGATGAATACAGGCAGCGCGGCGCTTTACGGAATCGAGAATACGAATCGAGGCTGCAATCTTGCAGCAGGTTTGAGCGCGACGGTGCCTCCGGCGACAACGATTGGAGGAACCGTTCCCGGCTATGGCGTAACGACCGGCAAAGCGGATTTGAACGACACGCAACCGACAGCGGTGAATCCCGGCGGCGTGCCGATTTTCAAGAACGGGCAGGAAGTGGGCGGGATCGGAGTGGCATTGGCGGACTTGAATCTCGCTGAGTACGTTGCGTTCGCGGCCGCCGGAATGATCGCTGCGAGCGGACCGAACCCAGCCACCGACGGAGTTGGATTTCCGGCATTTCCCTCGCCGGGCATTGTGACGATCAACGGCATCACGCTGCCGTTTGTGAATCAGACGACTCCTCCGAGTGGCGTGACTCCGGGTACTTTCAACATGGCTTTCTTTACGATGGGTCCGGTGGCGAGTCCCGGCGTTCCGCCGGAGGGAGATTTGATTCCCGAGACGAACGGGCCGCTGGGAGGGCTGACCGCGGCGGATGTGGCACAGCTGATCAACAACGCCGTGGCGACCGCGAATCAAACGCGCGCTCAGATTCGTCTGCCGATCGGAGAGCGGGCGAAAATGATGATTGCCGTGAGCGATCTCGATGGGACGCTGATCGGGCTCTTTCGCATGCGCGATGCGACAATCTTCAGCATCGACGTGGCAGCCACCAAGGCGCGCAACGTGATTTATTTCAGCGGAAGCACTCGACAGTCTGCGGATTTGAACGACGTCCCGATCGGAACGGCAGTGACGAATCGCACAATCGGTTTCGGCGCGCAGCCGTTTTTCCCATCCGGGATCGACGGCACACCGCCCGGCCCATTTTTCAATCTCTACACGATGGATGTCGCTCATGCTTGCACGCAGGGATTTCAGGTGCCGAGTGCGGCGTGGCCGATGGCGAACCAGAGCGGAATCGTTTTTTTCCCCGGATCGGAGCCGCTCTACAAGAACGGCGTGCTCGCGGGCGGGCTGGGCGTGAGCGGCGACGGCGTGGATCAGGATGATTTTGTCACCGCAGGCGGTGCGGCGGGATTCGAGCCGGCCGCGTCGATTCGCGCGGATCAGATTGTGATCAACGGAGTGCGGCTACCCTATTTGAAATTTCCTCGCAATCCAACGGACTAGATTCGAACGGCGCGCGAAATGACAGATTCGCGGCGAGCCTTAGCCTTCTCGAAGTTTGTGACCGGCGAGATTTCCCAAGCCATCGTAGGCGGCGTACTTATACATTTCCGAAAGCGTCGGATAATTGAAAACGAAATCAATGAACACATCGATCTTCATGCCGGATTCGAGCGCCATCATTCCGAGGTGAATCACTTCGGTGGCGTCTTCGCCAATGATTTGCACGCCGAGCAAACGGCGGTCTGACTTCGCGAAAATTAATTTCAAGAGGCCGTGCTGATCGCCGCTGATCTGGCCGCGGGCGTTGTTGGCGTAGCGCGCGCGTCCTACGGCGTATTCAATTCCCTTTTCTTTGCAGCTTTCTTCGGTTTCGCCAACGGCGGAAATTTCCGGAATGGTGTAAATCCCCATGGGAAGCATGGAAGCGACGCGCTGCTTGTACTGAATACCGAAGGCGTGACAAACGGCGACGCGCGCCTGCTCCATTGAAGTGGACGCGAGCGCGGGAAATCCGATCACATCTCCAGCGGCGTAAATCGAAGGCGTCGACGTGCGGTAGACTTCGTTCACTTCGATGTAGCCGCGCTTATTGAGCGTGAGCCCAGCTTTCTCAAGACCGAGATTCTCCACCTTGCCTCGGCGGCCTGCTGCAAAAAGGGCTGCTTCCGTTTCGAGAGTCTGGCCGGATTGCAGGGTGATGCGGACACGATCCTGCATGCGCTCTATTTTTGACATGCGCTCGCCAAAGTGGAAATGAACACCCAACTCCGCGAGGCGCTCACGAAGGCATTCCGAGATTTCGGCGTCGAGAAAAGGCAAGAGGCGATCGCGGCCATCCACCAGCGCCACATCCACGCCAAGAGCGGTGAAGATCGAGGCATACTCGCAACCGATCACGCCTCCGCCGACCACGGCGAGGCTTCGCGGAATCACTTGCATTTTCAGGATCGAGTCTGAATCGAAGATGACCTGGTCATCAAAAGGAATTTCCGGGGAGCGGAAGGGTGCGGAACCCGTCGCAATCAGAATCACGTCGCCGTGTAGGGTTAACTTTTCGCCTTGCGGGGTGCGAACGCCGACGGTGTGGACATCTTCGAGCGAGCCAAATCCTTGCAGCAGGTCCACTTTGTGGTTCGCCAGATTTTCATACAGCTTCCGGCGGAGAGTCTCGACAACGACGTCCTTGCGGTACATGAACTTCGCGACCGTCAAGCCTTCTTTCAGTGAATAGTCGACGCCATACAAGCCCCGCTGATGAATGCCGGAATAATAGAGCGCGGATTCGCGAAGGATCTTGCTGGGGATTGTGCCGGTGTTGATGCACGCGCCGCCGACGATTTCGCTCGATTCGACAAGCGCGACGCGCTTATTGAAATAGGCTGCCTGCGCGGCGCCTTTTTCACCGGCGGGTCCCGAGCCGATTACGACAAGGTCGTACTTTTCCACGCGACATCCTCCCCAGTTGGTCGTGCGGCGGTGGTTCGAGAATTTCCGTCCACTGAGATGCGGGATTATCTCACAAGAGCGATGCTGGACTACTCGCGAAGAAGCGCGTTCAACTGGCGCATGCGTCCGGCGAAACGAGTGGGATCGTACGCGGATGGATTCTGGAGATCCTGAAAAAGAGCGGTGATGGCGGCTCGCAGTTCGGCGGAATGCGGCAGCTTTTCGTTCCGTTCGTAAGCGACGAAGAGCGATTGAATCGCCATGGCAGCTTGCGCGGCGGCGTGCTCTCCCTGGACGGAGATTGCATCCGCGTCGCCGGAGATTTTCAGCAGAAGGCGGAGCGTCGAGGCGGAATCGTTCGGTGCTCCGCCGATTTTGGAGGAAAGGTCGCCGACAAGCTTTGCGGAGCTTGTGGCGGAGGAAGCGACGGCATCGCGGTCGGGATTCAATTGGCTCATCAATTGAGCCAGGCGCGAAAGTTCAGTGTCGAGTTTCGCGGCGCTCTCTGCATCCGACTGGAGAACCAACTCGTGAAAAATCGTGAAGCGTGACGGATTCCATGGCGGATCGCCGGGCCGGCGTCCCTGGTACCCTCGCGCTTGCCGCCAACTATCTTGCGGAGGCGTGAGGCTGTGATGGCAGGCGTAGCATTGCAGTTCGGAATACTCGGGCCAGTATTTGCCTTTTGTGCGCGAGGCGAGGCGAAGCAGAGATTGCTTCAGTTGGACAGCCTGACCGGTTGAAAGTTCGTGAACGTCGTACCACGGGTCGGAATTTTCTGCTTCCCCTGGTTCGCCGGGCTCTTTCCAGTGGCGAGGCATGACGGCGGAAAACGAATCGAGCTCAAAATATAGGTCGGGATGTCCGGCTGCAATCATCTCGTGATCAACGGATTTTTCATCGTTGCCAAGATGGCAACTCAAACATTTTTCGGTGCGTTTGGTGAGATCGCGCGTGTCGTACATGCCTGCCGCGAGCGATTTCTGATGCGTCCAATCGCGCTCGGTGTGCGGTCCAAGCCACGCGGCGGCAGGTCCGTGGCAATTTTCGCAGCTTACGCCTTCGCTCAAGTCAAAAGTGCGAGCCCGCTGCGCGGCAGGAACATCGAGCGCGTGGCAGGCGAGGCACTTCGGAGCCGTCTCCGCTTTGCCCACGCCGAGAATCGCCGCCATTCGCTCGCCGACTTCGCCCTTCAGCGACGAATACGCTTTCGAGTGCTTGTCCTTGACGATCCAGGTGCTGTATTCGTTCTGCAGCACCCGATTCTCTGACCGCGGCGTAATGCTTCCGTGGCAGGTGGTCGAGGCGCACGAACCCGGGCCTGTATATCGCGGAGCTTGGTCGCTTTGAGCCCTCGCGGTAGGAGAGAGGGCCGCGCCTGCAACCACGAGAATGCTGAGAAGGAAGCGGGAAAATGGAACGGGCCGTTGGGTTGCGCCGAGCTTGCACTCCGTTCTGGTTAAAAAGGACAGGACAATCTCCGGCAACAACGGCGCTCCCGCGAATGGGTGAACTTTAACTATCGGATAGTATCGAAGTCAATCGAATCCAGGGCTAAATCCTTATTGCTTTTCGCGCAAGAATAACGGCACTATGGCTCGCGCGTGGCGCTCGCTCGTATGTCGTGATACGCAACACGGTGCGAGACTCGCGGTTGCTTTCGCCGCCCCGGATGAATACTCTCCCGGTTGAGGAAGCCCACCGGTGATTTTTAACGAGCTGAGGGAAATTCAACGCCGGTTCGGCTATCTGCCCGCCGACCAACTGAAGAGTCTCGCCAAAAAAATCGATGTTCCCCTCTTTCGCGTCCACGGAGTCGCAAGTTTTTATCCGCATTTCCACCTGACGCCGCCGCCGAAAGCGGACGTGCGCGTTTGCCAGGACATGTCGTGCCATCTTCGCGGCGCCATCGAACTGCGCGCCGGACTCGACGAAACATGCCGGAGACTGGCGAATTCGCAGGTCGAGATCAGCGGCGTCTCTTGCCTCGGTCGCTGCAATGAAGCTCCGGCCGTTGCCGTCAACGAACACATCTATTCAAGCGCTACGCTGGGGCAAGTGCAGGGAATGATTTCTGACGCGTTGAACGGTTCACCGCTGCCGAGACCTGCAGCGAAGCAGCCTCGCGTCGAGTGCGCGTCCGATCCCTACCCCGCGGGCGAGCGGTATCAAGCATTGAAGCGGCTGGTGGAATCGCGCGATTCGGCGGCTGCGTTTGCGACGCTGAAGGCGTCCGGACTCCGCGGACTCGGCGGCGCCGGATTCCCGACCGAATCAAAGTGGCAACTCGTTCGCCAGGCGCCCGGGACTGAAAAATACATCGTGTGCAATGCCGACGAAAGCGAGCCTGGCACGTTTAAGGACCGCTACATCCTCACGCACCTTCCGCACCTCGTTATCGAGGGGATGATTCTTGCCAGCGTGCTGACCGGCGCGAGCAAGGGCATCCTGTATATACGCCACGAGTACGAAGAGCAGGAGAGAATCCTTGACGAAGAGCTCGAGCGCTGCAAAGAAGCGGGGCTGCTCGGATCGAGCATTCTCGGCAACGAGCTTTGACTTTCGATCTGGAGATATTTGTCAGCCCCGGCGGCTACATCTGCGGCGAAGAATCGGCGCTGCTCGAAGCGATTGAAGGCAAGCGCGCCGAGCCGCGAAACAAGCCGCCATTTCCCGTGCAAGCAGGGACTATGGAACAAGCCGACCGTCATCAACAACGTCGAGACGTTTGCGAACGTGCCGCGATTCTTGTGCGCGGCGTGGATTGGTACAAGGCGCAGGGCGCGGGCGGCTCCGCCGGGCTGAAATTTATTGGCGTGAGCGGCGACGTGGTGCGGCCGGGAGTGTACGAAGTCCCGATGGGCACGCCCGTGTCCGACCTGATTTTCAAGCATGCGCGGCGGAATCTCCGGCGGGAAAAAACTGAAAGCGTTCGCTCCGTCGGGCCCTTCTTCCGGCTACTTGCCGGCTTCGATGGCCGACGTGCAGCTCGATTTCAAAGCGCTCGCGGATGCGGGCTCGATGCTTGGATCGGGCGCGCTGGTGGTTTGCGCGGAAGATCGCTGCATGCTGGACATGGCGCTGAACGCGACTCAGTTCTATCGCAACGAATCCTGCGGAAAGTGCGTTCCCTGCCGCGTGGGCTCGCAAAAGATTGTGGAGATGCTGACTGGTTGGACGAAAGGAGTGAGCGCCGCCACAGACGTGGCGCTGCTCGACGAGCTGTCGGATGCGCTGCGGCTCACTTCCATCTGCGGGCTGGGTCAAGTGGTGCCGGCGCCGATCGCTTCCGTGATGAAGCATTTCCGCGAAGAAATTGATTCGCACCTTTTGCGCCGGAACTTGCCCTGCCGGCGTCTGCGCGTCGAGCGGCGGCGCTGCCGCAGAACGTCCGCACGCGCTGCGGGGGCACGCATGAGCGCGAGCCAGCTCGTCGAACTGACGATTGACGGCAAAAAAGTCGCCGTCCCCGCCGGGACGACGGTGTTCGACGCCGCGCGGATGAACGACATCACGATTCCCACCTTGTGCCACCAGCAGAATGAAACACCGGTCGGGGTCTGCCGCGTGTGCGTGGTTGACGTCGGCGCGCGCGTGTTCACCGCGTCCTGCGTCCGGCCGGTGGAAGCCGGAATGGTCGGTGACCACCGGTTCCGACAAAGTAAAGCGGGCCCGCCGCACGCTGGTCGAGTTGTTGATGTCCGATCATCCGAGCCCGTGCGCCCGCGAACGACAATCGGGAGATTGCGAACTCGAAGCGCTCGCCAAGCAGGATAACGTGCCGCCGTCTCGCTATGCTCCGCGCACCATGCGCCGCGGTCCGGACGATTCGTCCATGAGCATCGCGGTGGATTTCGACGCCTGCATTTTGTGCGACCGCTGCATCCGCGGCTGCAGCGACATCCGCGAGAATTTTGTTCTCGGGCGCATGGGCAAAGGCTCGACGACCGGCATCGCGTTCGACGACAACGAGCCGATGGGTGATTCTTCCTGCGTTTCATGCGGAGAATGCATGGTGTCCTGCCCGACGGGCGCGCTCACGAACAAGCTCGTCGCAACAACCCACATCGGAATGGCGGCGGACTCGCAACCCGTGTCGCTCGAGGAGTTGCAGGAGCTTCCCTTTTTTAAGGGTGTTTCCGGAACATTTCTAAGCCTGAACCGCAACGCAATCGTGCGGCGGCATTACAAGCCCGGCGAAATCATATGCCGCGAAGGCGAATACGGCTCGACGGCGTTTTACATCCTCGAAGGTAAGGCCAGCGTCTCGATCGCGAGTCCCATCGCGCATGTGAAGACAAGAGGTGTGGTCCGAAAATTCCTCGGCAAGCTTTCCAGCCGGCTGACGCAGCGGCAAAACGACGTACGCGAAGAAGAAACCGAATCAGCACTGGATCCACATCGACGCGCCGCTCGACCTGAGCTACGAAAATCCGATTGCCACGCTCGGGCCCGGCGACTTGTGCGGTGAAATGACGTGCATGAGCCTCTACCCGCGCTCGGCCACGATTTATGCGGAAACCGATTGCACGATGCTCGAGATGCTCCGCAACGTGCTCGACATCATGCAGCGCAATAAAACTTTCCGCGCACAACTTGACCGCTCGTACCGCGAACGGGCTCTGAATAGCCATCTCCGTGCCGTGCCGGTGTTTGCCGGCTTGACGGATGAATTCATCGACAGCCTGCAAGAGAACGTCGAGCTGCTCCGTTTCACTCCCGGCCAGGTGATTTGCCGCCAGGGTGATGCTGCCGACAGTTTCTATCTCGTGCGAATCGGATTCGTGAAGGTATCGCAAGCGCATCCGGGCGGCGAGATGGTCCTCGCGTATCTTTCGCGCGGCGACTATTTCGGCGAGACCGGGCTGCTGGCGGGAAACGTGCGCACGGCAACCTGCACGGCGCTCGATCACGTGGAAGTGGTGCGGATCAGCGCGCAAGATTTCAACCGCATGACCAAGCTTTTCCCCGACGTGCGCCGAAAGCTCGAAGCGGTGAGAGAAGAGCGGCTGCAAATGAATCGCGCCCGGCTCGCCGTAATCAGCAGCACGCCGCTCGAGAGCTTCCTGACGCAGGGGCTGATGGAAGCGCAGAGCCTTCTTCTACTCGACCTCGACAGTTGCACGCGTTGCGACGCGTGCGTGCGAGCCTGCGCCGACGCGCATGACGGCGTGACACGATTGGTACGGGAAGGCCTGCGTTTCGATCACTACCTGGTGGCAACTTCGTGCCGGCAGTGCCTCGACCCGCTCTGTATGGTCGGGTGCCCGGTTGGATCGATCCGCCGAAGAAATTCGCTTGAGGTGATCATTGAGGATTGGTGCATCGGCTGCGGACTGTGCGCGGAGAATTGTCCGTACGGGAACATCAACATGCACCCGTTCAATGTGATCGCGGATGATCCGCGAGGCGGGGAGCAAGAAAAAAGCGATGGTGAAGCAGAAAGCTACCTCCTGCGACCTTTGCTCGGAATTCGCGGAGCCGAGTTGTGTGTACGCGTGTCCGCACGACGCGGCTCATCGCGTGGACCCGCGGAAATTCTTTGCCCCGCTGTTGCAGCAGTCTGCGGGCGAAACGCCAAAGAGTTAGCTGCATCAATCTGATTCGCGCTAAAGAGGGTCGGCGTGCTCATCGACCGCACACATCGGATATGGCTGGCTGCGTCGCTGATTATTTTGGGCGTCGCAACGGCAGTCTACATTGCCTACGCGCGGAGCTCGCCTTCCGGCCCGAGCGGTGGCAGCGCGATCGGGCTGACATTTGGGATTATCGGCTCGGCGTTCATGGTTTTTGCAGGATTGCTGGCGGCGCGCAAAAAAGTTCCGGTGTGGCGACTCGGCCGCGCACAATCCTGGATGCGCGGCCATTTGTGGCTGGGACTGTTGAGCCTCCCGCTGATTTGCTTTCACGGAGGATTCCGGTTCGGCGGAGCGCTGACGAGCGTGCTGATGGTGCTTCTCATCATCGTTGTCGCGAGCGGAATATTCGGCGCCGCGTTACAGCACTTCATGCCCCGCATGGTGACGGAGCGTGTCCCCATGGAAACGATCTTCGAGCAGATCGACAACATTCGCGGGCAACTCCTCGCCGAAGCAGATGAAATTGTAGACGCGATCTGCGGGCCGCCAATCCTGGAAATCCCGGCGATCGCGAGAATTATGCCGGTGGGCGCCGCCACTGCAACGCTCGCGCCGGCGGGCACGCTTCCTCTTCGCAAATTTTATAGCCGCGAGATGCGCCCATTTCTGCGGAACGAAGACGGGCGATCGAGTGCGCTTTCCGACGAACGGAAAGCCGGCGAGAAGTTCCAGGAACTGAGGACGTTGCTGCCGGTCGGCTTCCACGACACGATTCAGAATCTCGAACAGATCTGCGAGGAAGAGCGGCAACTGCGGCGGCAGGTGAAATACCACCACTGGCTGCATGGTTGGCTGATGATGCATGTTCCGCTGTCGCTTGCGCTTCTGCTGCTGGGATGCGCGCACGCGGTGATGGCGCTGCGTTATTGAAGCTGTGAAGTAAGTACGAGGCATCGTGGCTCGATCGAAGCTCACAACCAAGAAACTCGCGCAGCGGATCGACTTGAGTTATTTCAAGCGCCCGCATCCGTTTCGACGGCTGCGTTTTGTTTTGTCGGTTTGCGCTCCGCTGATCGCCGTCTTGTGGTTGGCGTGGTACGCGATGGCCCGCAACAATCGAGTGTATAGCAGCGGCACGATGTCGCGGCCGCACGCGGTGCTGACGCAGAAATGCAGCGCGTGCCACGTAAAAGAGGCAAATTCGTTTAGTGCCAGGGCCGGCGACGCCGCTTGCGAATCGTGCCACGACGGCCCCATCCATCACGCCAATCAAGTGTTTACGCCCAGCTGCTCGTCGTGTCATCAGGAGCATCGCGGGCGTTTGCGCCTCACCGCGACCGCCGATCTGAGCTGCACTCAATGCCACGCGAACCTTCGCACGGCCGGTGCTCCGACGCATTTCGCGCACGACATTTCGCGTTTCGACGGTGGCCATCCCGAATTCGCCGCAGTTCGCTCCGGAAGTATGGATCCCGGAACGATCAAGCTGAACCATGCGATCCATTTGAAACGCAACCTCAAAGGGCCGAATGGCCCGGTGCAGATGGATTGCGACGATTGCCATCGGCCCGCTGCGTCGAACGACGCCTGGAGATTCGGTTCAGCGGGCCCTGCCATTTCGCCGGCGAAGGGCGTGACATTTCCACCGTCAATGAATCCCGGACGCGCTTACATGTCTCCGATCGCCTATGCAAAACATTGCGTCGCATGTCACGGGCTACAGTTCGATCCGCGTTTTCAGGAGGGTGTGCCGCACGATACGCCCAGCGTGATTCACGCGTTCCTCCTCCAGAAGTTTCAGCAGTACATTCCGAGCCATCCGGCGGAGCTTCGCGTGACCTCGCCAAACCGGTTTCTTCCGCATCAGCCGGTGCCGCCGGCGGTTCTGGTGCTCACGCCCGTGGAATGGGTGGCGTGGCGAGTGGCGGAGTCCGAAGAACTCCTTTGGCGGAAGACCTGCGCGCAGTGCCATTCGTTGAAGATTACGCCCGATGCGGCGCTGCCGGTCGTCGCGAAATCCAATGTAACGGCGCGTTGGTTCGAGCATGCGGTTTTTGATCACGATCCGCACAAATTCATGAAATGCGTCGAGTGCCATGCGAGCGCGCCGACGAGCCAGGAAACGGCCGACGTTCTCGTGCCCGGAATCCAGACGTGCGAAAAATGCCATCATCGCGGAACCGAATCAGCGGAGTCGCGATGCTTTGAATGCCACGTGTATCACGACTGGGCGAAGGAGAAGGCGGTGAAGGGGCACTTCACGCTTTCCGGTGCAGCGGGCGGCAACTGAAAGCGCCTGCGACTTAAATCTCTTGTGGTGCTCGGCGATGCTGCTCGGAGCGTTATTTCGTTTTCATCTCGTAGACGCCATCCCATTCACCTTCGGGTGCGTTCTTTGAGAATTCAACGGCGCGATCGAGGAAAACCTGCGTGGGGCCGTCCTCCGGGAAATTAATGAGGACGTCGCCAAACTTGCCGACGGCTTCACGCCAATTTTGCGCGCGGTAAGCCACCATGGCAGCTTCAAACTGCGCGATGAGCTGTTCATATTTCGAGCTTTCAGCTGCGACGTCCATCAATTCGTAAATATTCACCGGCAGGTTTTTACCCTTCACGCGAATCTTGTCGAGCTCCCGGCAAACAAATTGGTGTGAGACTTGCCGGTACGTCGCCTCGCTGATGATGAGCTGTACGTGATATTGCTTCGTAATTCCTTCGAGGCGGGAAGCGAGGTTCACATTGTCACCCATCACGGTCCACGAGAGGCGCCGCGCCGAGCCCATGTTTCCGACGTTCACCTGGCCGGTGTTCACGCCGATGCCAATCGCCATGGGAAGCTGTCCAGTGCCTTCCCATTTTGCGTTGAGCTTCGAGAGGCTGCGCACCATCTGCAGCGCGCACGAGCAAGCCCGGAACGCGTGATCGGCTTGAGGATACGGCGAGCCCCAGAAAGCCATAATCGCGTCACCGATATACTTGTCGAGTGTGCCGTCGGTCGCGAACACGTTGTCCGTCATTTTCTCGAAATATTCGTTGAGCAGCTGCACGAGTTCATCCGGCGTCAAGCGTTCGGAGATGCTCGTAAATCCGCGGATGTCGCTGAAGAGAACGGAGAGTTCCTTCATCTCGCCACCGGGCCGGATGTACTTCTGCGGATCTTTTTCGATCAGCTCAATCACCCCCGGCGATAGGTACTGCGAGAAAGTCTTGCGGATTTTCCGCTTCTCGCGCTCCTCGCGGATCATTCGCAGGCTCGTGATCGCCGCATAATTTGCGGCCAACGTAGCCGCTGGAATCACAAAACTGAACCACTGCCCTTTCTGCGCGAAGCCGAAATAGACGAACCAGCCGAACGCTGCGAGTCCGACTATCACCAGCAACGTGGAATACATCGGGGTGATGCGGCTGAAAAAGAATCCGAACCCGAGCCCGAACAATAAGATGAAGCCCACGTCGATCGCTTCTTCTTTCACGGTGCGGGTCAGAAAACCCCGGCCCTTGTCTTCGCTATGAAGCAGATTGTCGATAATATTCGCGTGAACCTCGACTCCCATGTACACAGCGTCCTGATTCGCGAAGGGCGTGTTGCGCATGTCGCCGATGGCAAGCGCAGTTCCGCCCACCAGGACGATCTTGTCGCGGAATGTCTCCGCAGGGACAGCCCCGCTGATCACATCCCACATCGAATATTGCTGATAGGTACGGTACGGACCCGTGTAATTGATCAGGGCGCTTCCATCCCGCGAGTGGCGCAGCTTGTGGCGGCCGAAGTCGATCCATTCGAGGCCGTTCGGGCCAATGTGAGCCGCGATGTCTTGATCGTGAATGTTTTCGTATTTCCGCACCACTTCCAAGTCGAGTGACGGAAAAAAATCCTGGTCCTGGTAACGCACCATGAGCAACGCATGCCTCAGCGTGCCGTCCGAATCAGGGACAATATTGATGAATCCGAACGATGCGGCCGATTCCGCGAGTTTCGTAATGTTCGCTTCGGCGCCTGCCTTCACCAATCCGCCATTCTCGATCCACGCGGTGCCGAGGTCGAAGTCGCTCCCACCTTTCGTATTGACCTTCAGCACCTGCGGGAACGCGTGTGCCCACACGATATTGAAATACTGTTCGGCCAGTTCGGGATCGGGCTGCGAATCGAGAAAGATGTGGCCGAGGACCACATTACCGGCGCTCTTCAACGACGAAGCGAGCATCGCGTCCTGATCGCTGGCGGTTTCCAATTCCCCCAGTTGTTTGAGGAGGGCAGGAGAAGCGGACTTGCCGAGTTCGGTCTTCAGCTTTTCGAGCGCCGGTAGGGCCGAATTACTTTCGGGCACGGGGAAAGTCACGTCAAACGCGATCACGCGCGCACCGCCGGCGCTCAGCTGATTCACCAGCAGCGCGTACTCTTTTCGCGGAAGCGGAAACGAGCCGATTTCCTGCAGCGTCTTCTCGTCGATGCCGATAATCACGATGTGACCATCGTGCGGTCGCTGGCCGCGCATTTCGAACCGGAGATCGAGCGAGCTTTCTTCTATGCTTTGAAGGAATGCGTAGCCTGCGTGGGAGTTGCCTTGAATTCCAGAAATTGCAAACAGCGCGAGGCCGGTGAGAGTTACGAGAATGCCCAGTCCAAGGTCGAGGTGCCTGAGCGCAAAGCGCCCTAGCCTCTCCGACCAGCGGAGCTGAATTTCATCCTGCCGTTTCATATGGGTCGAAATTGTAGGTCAAATGCCCGGGACGATTCATCCAGCCGAGCGGCTCGGAAACGGCAACACGCAAAACTTACTGGCACCCGCCATTCGGACCCACCTTGCACCGACCGTTCCCACGAGTGCCAAAATATAATCCGAGGCCGAGTCCGACCGCGAGTCCCGATGCAATCAGCACGTTGCGCACGACATGGCTATGACCCGAAGGTGGCGCTCCCGGTTTTACCGAGGTCGAAGAAAGGCTGGTCTCCAGGACGTCCGGAGGCGTGCTCGTGGTTTGAAATCCCGCAGGAGGAATTTCCGATGTGACCACGACCATCTGGCCGGCGGAAACCGTCACGGTGTTCGACGATGACGAGTCCGACTTGCCCATCGCGTGCGCGCCGCCCGTGGGCGTAACGGTGACCTGCCCCTTGTAACAGATGACAGTCGTCTTGTTCGACTCGAATGAAGTGTAAAAGTCGGTGCCGATAACGCCGATCACGGCGTTCGGGGTTTTCATTTCGAATTTTCCGCCGGGCTTCGTCACTTTCACGACCTGGCTGCGCACTTTGCCGAAATCCATTTCGAGCGATGTTTGCTGCGACGCGCTATCGTGCTGCACGATCCGAAGCTCGCTGTCAGAACCGACGCTCAGGATCGAGCCATCGGTCAGGCCGGCTCGAATGCGGCCGGTGTTTTCGGTCTTCAGCAAATCATTCCAGTCCAACTCTTCTTTTACCTTTGCCGTCTGCGAGTTGCGGGTAGCCGCCGGAATTAAGGCGTTGATTTGACCCGCCACTTGATTGCTCGCCGGTTGCGACATCGCAGGCACGGCGGTCAGCAACGAGGACAGCACCATCGCAGTAAAACGCTTGAACAAACTCATGAGAGACTCCTTGTTCCAAGTCAGTGAGGCCCAGTTCGGCAATTTTGACAGAGGCCCATGGAGAGTCAATCGCCGGCGCCTGCGTCCGCTTCAATTTGGTTAACAGTACTTTCGCTAAGCGCTTTACCGGTGGCTCGCCCGGATAGGATCACGATCGCGATCAAGGCGGCGCGCGGCGACGGCATCGCTCAAGTGCCGAAAGAGTTGCCTCTAAAGCGCCGAGTTCGTCACAATAGCCACGCCGCTTGGTCGCGGTGCCGGCCCGAGATGCGAATGGAGCGAACTTCGCTCCTCGACTCGCGCAAAATTCATTCTAAATACCGACGGACGAGAGAGGACGACGAACATGGCAACAAACTCCAGAACTCGCGGCAAGCGCCGGCCCGCCAAAGGCCATGCATGGAAAGATCTCGAAGCCCACTTTAAGCGAGTCCGGAATCTGCATTTGCGAAAGCTTTTCGCAGACGACCCCAGGCGCGGCGAGCGTCTGACGGCCGAAGCTGTGGGCCTCTCTCTCGACTACTCGAAGAACCGCATCACGGAAAAAACACTCAAGCTGCTGATCCGGCTCGCCGACGAATCTTCGCTGCGCGGGCGAATCGACGCCATGTTTCGCGGAGAAAAAATCAATATCACGGAGAATCGTGCAGTGCTACACATTGCCCTGCGCGCGCCGCGAGGGGCGTCCATCGTGGTGGACGGCAAGAACGTAGTGCCGGAGGTTCACTCAGTACTCGATCGAATGGCCGATTTCTCCCGCCGGCTGCGAAGTGGCGAATGGAAAGGCCATACCGGCAAGCGTATTCGCAACGTGATCAACATCGGCATCGGCGGCTCCGACCTGGGACCCGTGATGGCTTACGAAGCGCTCCGGCACTACTCCGATCGATCCATCACATTTCGCTTTATCTCCAACGTCGACGGCACCGACTTTGCAGAAGCCGTGCGTGACCTCGATCCGGCGGAGACGTTGTTTATCATCTCCTCGAAAACGTTCACGACCCTCGAGACGATGACGAATGCGAATACGGCTCGAGCCTGGTCGCTCGCGGGCTTGCAGTCTGACGAAAAATCAATCGCGAAGCATTTTGTCGCTGTTTCGACGAATTCGGCGGAGGTTGCGAAGTTCGGGATCGACACGGCCAATATGTTCGAGTTTTGGGATTGGGTCGGCGGCCGCTATTCGATGTCCTCTGCGATCGGCCTCTCGACAATGGTGGCCATCGGGCCCGAAAATTTTCGTTCCATGCTGAGCGGCCTTCATCAGATGGACGAGCACTTCCGCACGGCTCCCTTCGACCGCAACTTGCCAGTGCTGATGGGGCTCCTCGCGATTTGGTACAACGATTTCTTCGGCGCGCAGACCGTGGCGGTCTTGCCCTACGAGCAATACTTGAAGCGATTCCCCGCCTATCTCCAGCAGTTAACGATGGAAAGTAATGGCAAGCACGTCACGCTCGGCGGGAAGAAAGTTTCGCACGACACAGGTCAAATTTATTGGGGCGAACCCGGAACCAACGGCCAGCACTCGTTCTACCAACTGATTCATCAGGGGACCAGATTGATTCCCTGCGACTTCATTGCCTTCACGCAGCCTCTCAATGCGGTCGGACGGCACCACGACATCCTGATCGCCAACGTCTTCGCGCAGACCGAGGCGCTGGCGTTCGGCAAGACTCCCGAGCAGGTGAAAGCCGAAGGCACTCCTGCGTGGCTCGTACCTCACCGCGTTTTCGATGGCAATCGCCCGTCGAACACGATCCTCGCGGAAAAGCTCACTCCCGAAAGTTTGGGCAAGCTAGTGGCGCTTTACGAACACTCGGTCTTCACGCAGGGCACGATCTGGGACATCGATTCATTCGACCAGTGGGGCGTCGAGCTGGGCAAGGTGCTGGCACAGCGCATCATCCCTGAACTGGAAAGCAAAACAGAACCGAAGCTCTCGCACGATAGCTCCACCAACAAATTGATCAGAAATTACCGGAAGTCAAAAAAGACCGTATGATCATCGGGTATCGTTCGCGAGCTGCGATTTTCTCGGAAAAGCGGCCTTCGGCCGCGAAAACCTCTCCATCCGGAGCGGGAAGAGATGCGAACATAAATGTAGCGGAAGTTTTCGCCTCCGATTGTATAGTTTTGGAAATATGGCAGTAATGGCGGCCGCCATACACTGGTCGGGAATCAGCATTGTGAGACGAAACATCGCCGGAGCGAATCGCTGGCCTGTTCTTGAGGAGGAAACACAAACATGCAACTCGGAATGATCGGCCTCGGAAGAATGGGCGCCAATATGGTGCGCCGGCTAATCAATAAAGGTCACAGCTGCGTGGTGTTTGATCGGTCGCCAAACGCCGTGAGCGATTTGGCCAAAGAGAAGGCCGTGGGCGCCGCATCGCTGGCGGAGTTCGTGAAGAAACTCGAAACTCCGCGAGCTGTGTGGCTGATGGTGCCGGCGGCAGTCGTCGACCAGACCATCGCGAGTCTCTTGCCGCTCCTCGAGCCCGGCGACATCCTGATCGACGGTGGCAATTCCTATTATGTGGACGACATCCGGCGCGCCAAGGAACTCGCTCCACGGAAGATTCATTATGTAGACGTGGGCACGAGCGGCGGCGTATGGGGTCTCGAGCGAGGTTATTGCATGATGATCGGCGGCGAGAACGATGTCGTCAAACGCCTCGACCCGATCTTCGTCAGTCTGGCGCCCGGAATCGGCGACATTCCTCGCACGCCTGGCAGGGAGAAGAACGACGGCACGGCCGAGCAGGGTTACCTGCACTGCGGCCCAAATGGCGCCGGCCATTTCGTCAAGATGGTCCACAACGGAATTGAATACGGTGTGATGGCGGCCTACGCCGAGGGCTTGGGCATCCTGCGCTCCGCGAATGTTGGAAACCAGACCCACGGCGCGGCTGACGCCGAGACAACACCTTTGCGCGATCCCGAACTCTACCGCTACGAATTGAACCTGCGTGACATCACCGAAGTATGGCGTCGCGGAAGCGTGATCGCCTCCTGGCTGCTCGACCTCACGGCCAACTCCCTGGTGCAGGATCCAAATCTTGCGAAGTTCGCCGGCCGCGTCTCGGACTCAGGCGAAGGGCGTTGGACGATCAAAGCGGCGATTGATGAAGCGGTACCGGTGCCGGTTCTCACCAGCGCGCTCTACGAACGATTCAGTTCGCGCGGCGAAGCCGACTTTGCGAACAAGGTGCTTTCGGCAATGCGGTTTCAATTCGGCGGCCACCTGGAAAAATCCGACTCTAAGTCCGAGGCCAAATCCGAGGCCAAGTCCAAAGAAGCTTAAAAATCTGTGGCAGCCGTCAGCATTGCGATCGCCCGGTGGACGCTCGGCTGAATCCGAACCCGCGCGTCCGATGGGTTTCTACTTCGACTGCAACAATTTTTCAAAAGTGTCAGCATCCAGCGTCTCGAAAGACTTCACCACCACATCCGCGGCCAGCCGATTTCCGTTGTGACTTATGCCGATGCTGCGCATGCCTGCGCGTCGGGCTCCTTCGATGCCGGCCGCGGCGTCTTCAACGACTATGCAGCTCTCAGGTTGTGCCCCGACCCGCGAAGCCGCGGTCAGAAACACCTCAGGGTCCGGTTTCCCTCTCTCCACATCTTCGGCAGAGACGATTCCCTGAAAATAGCGGGCGGCTCCGAGCGCGTCGAGGATCACTTCGACATTGCGACGCGGAGCTGCCGACGCGATCGCTTGAAGCCATCCTTCCTCGTGAAGCCGCCGCACCCAGCTTTCGACACCGGGAAGCATCGAGATGCCATTCTTCCGGACCAGCGACCGGTACAATTCCTCTTTAGCGTTCGAAATTCTCTCCACGCGTTCTGGCGCCGTTTCAGCTCCCAACCATCTTGTAATAATCGAGTCATTCCGTTGGCCGAACGAGGCGAGAAACTGTTCGTGTGTGATGGGGCTGCCCTCACTCGCCATCGTGTCCCGCCAGGAGCTCCAATGGAGCGCCTCGGAGTCAACGAGCGTTCCGTCCATATCCCAAAGTACTGCGCGAATCACGGTCATTCACAGGCCTCGTTCGACAAGCGAATCCTCGCGGAGTAGTACGTCGACAATATCCCTTGAGAAAGACGGCGGCCTCTGAATCGCACAACAGCGCAAGACCTAAACGCCCGAACCAATCGCGAGCCAGGTCAGAGCCCAGTCAGAGCAAAGTCAGAGCAGATTCCGGCATCAACCAACTTTTTGGGTAACCTGCGAGAGCGCGTAATCTTCCAGGCGCCGGGCGTCGCTGTTGAATTTGCGGATACCTTCCGCCAATTTGTCCGTCGCCATCGGGTCCTCGTTGTGCATCCAGCGAAAAGTTTTCTCGTCCAGGTGCAGGCGTTCTTCTTTGACCGCCTGCGCTTTCGCGGGATCGAGTGCGCGTTCCACTTCGCCCTGGGTTTGTTCCAATTGGTCCAGTAGCTCCGGACTAATGGTGAGCAAGTCGCACCCGGCGAGCCGGACAATCTGATTCACATTCCGGAAACTTGCGCCCATCACCTGCGTCTTGTAACCGAATTTCTTGTAGTAATTGTAGATGCGAGTGACGGAAGCAACGCCCGGATCCTTGTCCGGCGGAATCTCCGCTCCGCCGCCTTCTTTTTTGTACCAATCGTAAATTCGGCCGACGAAAGGAGAAATCAAAGTTACGTTTGCTTCGGCGCACGCCACCGCCTGGGCAAAGCTGAAAAGAAGCGTCAGATTGCAGTGAATCCCTTCCTTCTCAAGAATCTCGGCGGCCCGAATGCCCTCCCATGTGCTTGCAATCTTGATCAGGATCCGTTCGCGCGCCACGCTCTTCTTCTCGTAAAGCGAAATCAATTTGCGGGCTTTGGCGATGGTTCCCGTGGTATCGAAGCTCAAACTGGCGGCGACCTCCGTTGAGACACGGCCCGGCACCACTTTGAGAATCTCCGAGCCGAAGAGAACGAACAGGCGGTCAATAAATTCTGCCGCCATTTCATCACGACTGCCGCCGCCCTCCTGGGCCAGCTCGGCTGCCTCGTCCACCAGGTGCCGGTAAACCGGCATCTTCGCGGCGTTGAAAAGCAGCGAAGGATTGGTGGTGGCATCCTGAGGCTTGTGTCGGGCAATCGCGTCAATATCACCCGTATCGGCTACCACGGTCGTATACTTCTTCAAAGATTCGTATAGCGTCATCGTAATCTCCTATTCCCATTTCTCTGTCATGCTGTCGCTAAAAGTTTGGCAAGCAGTTGCTTCACTTCGATTTCGCGGACCCAGCTCGAACGCCCACCTTACAGTATGCTCCCATTCAGGCCTGCGCTCGATGCTTCGCAATCTGCGCTTTTGCCGCTGCCACGATGCTTTCGACGTTGAAACCGAACTTCTTCAAAAGTTGCTTGAGAGGCGCCGAAGCTCCAAAGGTTTCGATGCAAATGTTCTGCCCCTCAGAACCGGTGTATTTGCTCCAGCCGAAATCGGACGCCAGCTCCACCGACACGCGCGCCTTCACCTGCGGGGGCAGAACAGATTCCCGGTAATTTTTATCCTGATCGTCAAATAATTCCCACGACGGGATGTTGACCACCCGCGCTCGCACACCATCCTTCTTCAATTGTTCGTAAGCGTCCAAACACAGCGACACCTCGCTGCCCGTCCCGATCAGGATCACTTCGGGAGCGCCGCCCGAGGCATCCGCAAGCACATATCCTCCGTGAGCGAGACTCGCAGCCGGCGCGTATTTCGTCCGGTCAATCGTCGGCAAGGCTTGACGAGTGAGTACGAGCACGGCCGGTTGGTGATGCAGTTGGAGTATCACCTTCCAGGCTTCTTTCACCTCGTTCGCATCCGCCGGCCGAATCATGATCAGCCCGGGCATGGCTCGCATGTGGGCGAGCTGTTCAATGGGCTGGTGCGTCGGGCCGTCCTCGCCCACCCCGATCGAATCGTGCGTAAAAACGTAAATTACCGGGAGCTCCATAATCGCGCTCAAGCGCAAAGAGCCGCGCATGTAATCGACAAAGATGAAAAACCCTGATCCAAAGGGCCGCAGCTTCACCAGACTCATCCCGTTCAGGATGGCGCCCATCGCGTGTTCGCGGATTCCGAAGTGGAAATTGCGTCCCGCATAATTCTCCGCCGAAAAATCGCCGGCGCCATCGAACGTAAGGCGCGTCTTGGTCGAAGGCGCGAGGTCTGCGGCTCCTCCCACCAGCCAGGGAATGTTTTTGGCCACCGCATTCAGCACCTTGGCCGAAGACTCGCGACTCGCCAGGCCTTTCGGGTCAGCCGGAAATTCGGGCAGATCGCGATCCCAACCGGCCGGGAGCTGGCGGTGCTGCATGCGGAAAAGTTCTTCGGCGAGTTCGGGATATTGCTTGCGATATTCTGCAATTCGCGCAAACCAGGCGTCGCGCATTTCCTTCCCGCGCTTTCCAATGCCTTGGCGGAAGTGATCGTAGACGCCGTCTGGCACATAGAACTTCTTGTCTTCGGGCCAGCCGTAGTTGCGCTTGGCGAGCCGGATTTCCTCTTCGCCCAATGGTTCGCCATGCGCTCCGCTCGTATCTTGCTTGTTGGGCGCGCCGTATCCGATGTGGCTGTCTACGATGATCAGCGTCGGGCGATCTTTGGTGTTCTGAAAAGTGTGGAACGCGCGCGCCAGCATGTCGAGATCATTGGCGTCGCCCACACGAGTGACGTTCCAGCCGTAACCAAGAAATCGTGTGGCCACATCTTCGCTAAACGCCAAAGAAGTATGCCCTTCGATCGTGATGCGGTTGTTGTCGTAGATCCAACAAAGATTGGAAAGCCGCAGGTGCCCCGCGAGCGACGCAGCCTCGCTGGAGATTCCTTCCATCATGCATCCGTCGCCGCACATCGCGTAGACGTTGAAGTCAAAAAGATTTTCGAAGCCCGGGCGGTTGTAGCGCGCCGCGAGCCACTGCCGCGCAATGGCCATGCCCACACTCGTCGCGACGCCTTGGCCAAGCGGCCCGGTGGTCGTCTCGACGCCGGATGTCCAGCGATACTCCGGATGTCCCGGACACCGGCTGTCTAACTGCCGGAACGCCTTGATCGCGTCCAGCGGCACGGACACCTCGCCGAGAGTTTCGTAATCCTTGCTGACGGCACGCACTTCCGTCAGATGAAGCAGCGAGTAGAGCAACATCGATGCGTGCCCGATCGACAAAACGAAACGATCGCGGTTCGGCCACACCGGATCCTGCGGATCGAAGCGAAGAAATTTCTGCCACAGGGAATAAGCCACAGGCGCCATCGCCATCGGCGTTCCAGGGTGTCCCGAATCGGCGGCCTGCACGCCATCCATGGAAAGTGTGCGGATGGTATTGATGCTGGTGAGATCCATATTTTGTTGCAACGGAGAAACGGGAGGATTAGTTGTCGCGCTCATGCGATTTCCTTTCGCGCAAGGCCTGGCTGGCTGTCCAGTCTATACGAAATCGCTAATGTTCGCCGCTTCGCTCGCACCGCGCCAGGGCCTGGACGCGGTCGCGTTGGCAGGCCGGTATTTTTCTTCGGCATCGCTCTCAAGCAGCGCCGCGCTATAATCTCTTCGTCCGCGATACCAGCTTTAGAACGAACTTCCAATGCGAGGATGTTGGGTCCGCGGTCGAATTGATAAAAGTAAACCGAACTCGCAAAGGTTGATGCCGGGCGCAGTAATGCATCAAGACTCGTTTCGCAACATCTACCCGGGCCGCGTGGCCGCAGCCAGCGGTATTTTACCCCGCAAGGATTGAGATGAGGGGCGAGCGAACCAAGCTCCTAACGGTAAAGACGGAACGTAACTTCAATCGGGACGTGCACCGGAACGGGTTTTCCGTCGACATTCATGGCAGGGTTGAATCTCCAGCTCTTCACCGTCGCCACCGCCAACTGGTCCAATTCGTGGTCCAGTTTCTTCTCAATGACGAGGTTCGTGACGCGTCCCTGGTCCGTGATCACCGCGGACATCGAAACGATTCCTTGTATACCGCGTCGCACTGCCTCGGACGTATAGTCGGGGTTGGGACAATGCGTACATACGGGCAAGCCCACGCCGCCTTTCCCGGCGATGAATGCTCCGTCAGCCGGCATGAGCGATCCGAGCGGGCCGGGAAGATGAGATTTCATTTCTTCGGTCACCACGATCTTTCCGCTCGATTCCAGAGGCTTCTCCTTAGGAGAAGTGATCTGCGTAAGAGTCACGCCAATTCCATTCTCTGCCGGGCTGTAACTGCCTCGGATTGCGGTGGCGTCCAACGATCGGGCCGTCCTGATTGCCTGCTCAGAATCCATCTCAATTGTTTCCGGGTTGCCCTTGAGCTTTAGCTGTTTGACGAGCTTGTCTCTACCAACCACTTCGATCGACCCCCACGGGTTTCCAGGTGGGGATACAAACTGCCTGGCGAGCCAACCGCCGAACGGCGTCACATGACGATTGGGGTCCTCGAAATCCAGAATCACAATTCGATTTAAGCCTGTTGCCGCGAGCTTCGTAGCCAAGTCGTGCGCCAGCGCGGCGACCGTTTGCTCGCTGGCCGGTTGCTTCTGCGCGACTGAAGTGGAAATCAGGAGGAGCGCGAGAATTAGAATGACTGGGGCTGCGACGGACTTACGCGCGACATGAGGTAAGTTTCGCTTCACAGCACCGAATGTTAATGCAGCCCTTCAAAATGTCCAGTACTACAGGTCCGCCAGGCAGGCGGTTCCTGACAATGTCGCCTGTCAGAACAGGTGTCGAGAACTGGGATTATCACCATCTATCTCAAGACGTGAAGCGGCGAAATCCTCGAGAAATCGCTTGCCCGAAGATGCGCGTGCGCGCTGCCGTTACGTTCGATTTGGAATCCGTGTCTCCGCTGTGCTCTAGGTTCTGTCTTAGAGTTCAGCATTGACATGAAGTACCTTCCGTAACAATATACCCGCGCGATAAGGGACAAAGTCCTCAACCAGGATTCGGCGAGGTTGCCTAATGTCCCCTACATCAGGAAGGCTCGGGCAATGCGTAGAGATAGAGGTTGGGTTGCAGCTTCGCTGGCCGCTTTGCTCTTGTCACTCACTTTGCCGTACCTCGCGAAAATAGTTCCCGCGCAGAATTTACAGAGCTCGAAAATTCACGTATCTCAGCGAAATGATTGGGTCGGCCAACCCAAATATCGTTCCGATCATATCCTCGTCCGATTTCGTGCGGGCACACCACCGAACTTGGTCGCCTCTGTTCATTCAGCCATGAACGCTGAGGTAGTGAAGAGTTGGGGAAGCGTCAACGGTCTGCAACTCGTTCGCCTGCCTGCAGGACGGAGGCTAAAGGACTTCATCCGAGCCTACCGAAACAACTCGAACGTGCTATATGCCGAGCCGGACTACATCGTGCACGCACTCGGCGCGCCGAACGATCCCCAATTTTCACAACTATGGGGACTACAGAACACCGGGCAGGCCGGCGGAAAACCCGGAGCCGACATTCACGCCACTCAAGCCTGGAGTTTATCGACCGGGAATTCGAGCATCGTTGTCGCGGTAATCGATACAGGAATCGATTATCACCATCAGGATCTGGCCTCAAACGTCTGGTCGAATCCATCAGCGTTTTCTGAAACGATTGACGGCGTGACTGTCAATTGCGGCGCGGGCACGCACGGATTTAATGCGGTCGCCAGCACATGCGATCCACTCGATGACAATGATCACGGCAGCCATGTGTCGGGAACGATTGGCGCCGCAGGAAACAATTCGATTGGGGTCGTTGGCGTGAATTGGAATGTTCAGATTCTCGCCTGCAAATTCTTAGATTCGAACGGTTCCGGGCAACTAAGCGATGCCATTACTTGCCTGGACTTCGTAAAATCGATGAAAGACCGCGGCATCAATATCGTCGCGACCAACAACAGCTGGGGCGGCGGTGGATTTTCCCAGGCTCTCGGCGACGCGATTCAGGCGCAGCAACAGGACGGAATTCTGTTTATCGCTGCCGCCGGGAACGATTTCAGTGATAACGACATCGTGCCCTCCTATCCGGGTGACTATTTCTACCCGAATGTGCTCACAGTTGCGGCCACATCGAGATTTGACGAGGTTGCCGCGTTCTCCGATGTCGGCAGGCACACTGTGTATTTAGGAGCGCCGGGCCAGGAGATTCTCAGTACCACTCCGAACAACACGTATAGCGTGTTTAGCGGAACCTCGATGGCCACGCCGCACGTCACGGGCGTGGCGGCATTGTTGGCGGCTCAGAGCACCGGTCGGGATTGGCGAACGATTAAGAACTTGATTGTGGCCGGCGGCGACACGATCCCAGCCCTCTCACAGACGATCTCCGGCAAACGCTTGAACGCATTTGGAGCCATGAGCTGCTCGAATTCAATGGTGACCGAGAGGCTGCAACCGGTGACGGACGCAATCCCGGCTAGCGTGGGGCAAGCGGTTACGCTTGCGGAGTTGAACATCAATTGTGGGCAGCCCGCCGGCCCCCTACAAGTGACCATTTCCCCCGGGGGACAAAGCATCACCTTGTTGGATAACGGCACGGGCGGGGACCAAGCGGCCGGGGACGGCATCTACACGGCCCAGTGGACGCCCGCTGCGCAAGGCAATTATTCGCTGGCGTTTCCGAACGGCGATACAGCTCAAGTGACAGTTCTGAAAAACTACACGGTCGGTGAGACGAAATTCAATTACCAGACGATCTCTGGCTCAAACTTGAACCTTGGCGACGACGACGTAGCCACGGTCAACTCTCCTTTTCCGGTGCAATTCGGAGGCGGGGGATTCACGCGACTCTTCGTGAGCAGCAACGGAACAATCAGTTTCACGAATGCTTTCGACGAATACTTCAACTGGTATCTGCCGCTCAACCTGTTGGCTCTTGATATCCCGAATCCACCACCGCCAACAAATGATCTTCCCGTCGTCACGTTGATTGCGCCTTTGTGGCAGGACCTCTATCCGATAAAAGGCACAAACCAGAATGTTTTCTGGGATGTGACCGGGACTGCGCCGAACCGCCAACTGGTGGTCGAATGGCGCAACGTGCGCAGTTTCGAGTGCTTAACGGACAGCAATGCGAACGTGACGTTTCAGGTCGTCTTCCCTGAAAACAGCAGCAACTTCACGTTCAACTATTTGAACGCGGCTTTTGGCGGGGCATGCTCAGACCAGGACTTTGGCGGAGCCGCAACCGTGGGGATGGAAACGACCCAGGATGTCGGAACGGAATGGAGTATCGACCAACAGGCGATTGGGAGCGGAATGTCATTGCTATGGACAATTCCTCCTGCCAATCCCACTCCCAACCCTGCGCCGACAGCCACGGCAATCGCCCCGGCCAGCGTGGTATCGGGGAGCGGGAACACAATGCTCACAATCACGGGGACGGGCTTCGTTCCGAGTTCCCAGGCATTGTTATATCCGCTTAACAACCTCGTCACGACCTACGTCAGCAGCACGCAACTGCAGATCCTCTTTCCCGCGGCGGATCTCATCGTGCCCACGTTCGGAGCTCCGCTCCAGATTAATGTGACGAATCCAGCTCCCGGCGGCGGGACATCTCAGGCAGTTTATCTCAACGTGACCGCCGCGCAGAATCCGCTGATATCTTCAATATCCCAGCAAAGTGCCCCAGCTGGCAGCTTCGGATTTAATTTAACGATCAACGGTTCAGGATTTTTTCAGTCATATTCCAATGTCTTCTGGAATGGCAGCGCCGGCCAGACCACCTATGTGAGCCCGAGCCAACTCATGCTCGCGGTGACGGGAACGATGCTCCAAACCGCGGGAACCGTGAACATTCAGGTCCAAAATTTTACAAATTCGTTCTCGAATATCGTTCCCTTCACAATCACTCCCGCGTCTATGCCGGCGCCACTCACCGCGCCCTCTCTGGCACCCCCTCCCGATTCGTCTGGCGCTCCCACAATACAAGAAGTCACTAAGCCTCAAATCATTTTCCCAGAGCACTTTCAGGGCTGGAAGTACTCTGCGCAGCGCGGTGCAGGTTACATTTCACATTTCCTCAGGCCGAGAGCTGGCTTGGCTCCTCCTCCGCCGACTGCACGCGCGTCTGGATTGGTTCAAGGAGCGGCGAGCCAGAGTCCCGCTTCCTTGCCGCCGCTTGCGGGATTCAATTTTCGGCCTACGCTCCCCGCCGATCTGGGGCCGGCCGCTGTGGCCGCGGGTGACTTCAACGGTGACGGTCACGTCGATTGGGCAGTGGCCAATGGCGGCAGCAACAACATTTGGATCTATCTCGGGAAGGGTGACGGTACACCAAAACTGCCCACGATTGTTCCCCTCACGGGGTCAGCCCCGGTCGCCCTTGTAGCCGCGGACATGAACCACGACGGCAAGCTGGACCTTATCGTCGCGGAGGCGGACACAGGCACGGTGGGAGTGCTTCTGGGCAACGGCGATGGAACGTTTGGCCCTGAACTTGAGTTTTACGTCCCTGGGGCCGCCGGCGGCCTGGCTGTCGCTGATTTTGACGGTGACGGGAATCCCGACGTTGTAGTCGGGATCTTCGGCGATTTTGAAACGGGTTCCCTGGCATTCCTACCTGGGGATGGAACGGGCAAGTTAGGCAAGCCTCTCACGCATTTCGGCAGAACGAACGGGGCATATCTGACGCTCGCCCTGGCGGTCGCGGATCTGAATGGTGACGGGCTACCCGATCTCGTTGCCGTGGACTATAGCGTCACACCGTCGATCGGTCTTCAGCTACAGCAACAGGGCCCAGGAAATGGGGTGCGCGTTTATCTCAATCAAGGCCACGGCAATTTCAAATATTTTCAACAATTCTTCTTCGATGCCACTGCGGACCAGATTCCCGGTCTTGGGCGGGCAGCGAGCGCAGTCGCGCTTGCCGACGTGAACAAAGACGGGTGCACGGATGCCGTCGTTCTCGACACAATGGGCGTAGCGAGTTTCTTTGCCGGTCGCTGCGATGGCACCTTTGATACGTCCAGTTCAAAGATCTTCGGTACGGGAATTATCGCGGGAGCGGCTGCCTTGACTGACGTCAACGGCGACGGCAAGCTTGACCTGGTCAGTTCCGCAATTCCCTTTCAAGTTGATCCCGTGGCTCAAACCACGATGGGCAATTCGCTCAGCGTTCAATTGGGTGATGGCGCGGGGAATTTCGGGTCACCGGTGATCTATCGCGGCGAACCGGGAATGAACTCGCTGGCTGTGGCTGACCTCAATGGGGACGGTCACCCCGATATCATCACGGCGAATCAAGACAGCGACACCGTGAGCGTTTATCTAAATGATGGTGCTGGGGGGTTCGGGGGACCGATGGGTGGCTATGTCGGTTATCTCGCAGGCGGACAAATGCACGCCATCGTTAATGCCCCGGCCACTAACTTTGCCTTCGTGGATGTGAATGGAGATGGGCATAACGACCTAATCACAATGGAGACGGGAGCGCAATTCCCGTTGCCCACCGAGCTCGCCGTGATGCTGGGGAATAGCTCGGGAGGTTTCGGAGCGCCGATCCGAACGCCGATTTTCGACAATCAGGCCGACATCTTCGATTTTGCATTTGGGGATTTCCGTAACAAGGGTCGGCCCGACCTTGTGGTGATTGGCGAATCCATCGTCGGTAATCCGAGCGCTGTAATTACGTATGCCGCCAACAACGGCGATGGAACTTTTCAACCGCTGAGCATCAATCCGTTGCCCGATTTGTTCCCCCTCCAAATTGTCGTGGGAGATTTTAATGGGGACGGCCATTTGGACATGATCCTCGTGAGCACCGCAAACAGTCCCGGTGGTACGGTGGCAGCTTCCTTGGTCCCGCTCCTCGGAAACGGAGACGGGACATTCCGGCGTGGTACCCAGATTTTCTTCGGATCCAACGCCATTAGCGCCGCCTTCGCAGGCGATTTCAACCACGACGGCAAACTCGATCTTCTGGTAGCGGGCAATCAATTAGTCTCGACCGAACAGAACGCTCTCTATGAGCTTCTCGGGAATGGCGATGGCACCTTTCAATCGCCTCATGTCCTATTCACCCATCCCGGCGTGAGCAGTTACTTTGCGGTCGCCGACTTGAACAAAGACAATCTGCCTGACATTGTCGAGGAACGAGTCGCTAACGAAGTCGTGGACAATTCCATCTCCAGAAGCTTTCAGGTGTATTTGTGTCAGCCCGATGGCAGCTTCAAGGAGGGCGCAAACTATGGCCCTTACAGCAACGCGTTCTCCCAGGCTCTAATTTTCGGCGCCCCGGATAAACCCGTCCGGCCTGTGGGCCCGACGCTCGCTGATTTCAACGGCGACGGCAACATCGATATCGCCGCTTACATTGTGAGTTTTAGCGAATCCGTGAATCCGGGCTTCATCACGGGCGGTGCTCCCGGGACTTCTCTACAGCTGCTGGCGGGTAATGGCGACGGCACTTTCACGCCTTCAAATCTCACGCTGAGTCTCGGGCAAGGCGCCGCTCCGCAACTCTCCGCCGATGTGAACGGTGACAAACGGGCGGACATGGTGATGTTGGACGCATATAGCTCGTCGTATGACATCCTGACGGCAAAGCCAGGCGACACGTTTTCTGCGGGTCTTGTTTCTGATCCGATCATCGGTACGAATGGAAAACTTCGCATCATACTTGCCAATCCGTCTTCGACGGGAACCTCGTTTCAGGTATCTGCTAGCGACCCAGCGATCACGATTCCCGTGAGCGTCACAATTCCCGCCGGATCCCTGAGCCAGGACGTGGATTTCCAGATCGGGACCACATTTAATTTGAGTCACGTCTTTTCCGTTAGCGCGCAGTCGGGTCAGGAGTCTCACATCGCCTATGGCACTCAGGCCGTGAGTGGGTCGCAAATAGGCTTCGCCGCTACCACCTTGAATGCTCCCCTGAACCCACCAGTGATTGCGCCCTCGCAGTCGTTCACCTACGCACTCCTGATCTTTAGCGAAGGCGGATACTCGACCGAGATTAAGCCCTCGTGCACGGGTTTGCCTGCCGGTGCCTCGTGCCAATTCGATGCCAATCCCATCGATTTGCCACCGGGTCAAACTCTGCTCAAGTCCGTCACGATCAACACACAGTCCAATACTCCGCTTGGAATCTACGCGGCGAACGTGGTGCTGGCGGATGGCCCCCTCAGCCTGCAGCTTCCAACGCCGTTCAATGTCGGAGATTTTACGATGGGCATCGCACCGCCGGCGCAGACGCTTGGTACCACTGACTTCACGTCGTTCACGCTGACATTGCTGGGGCTCGACGGTTATTCCTCCCCGATACAACTTTCGTGTGGCGGCCTTCCGGCAGGCGTCGTCTGTCCAGTCGCAAACGGCGTGCAAATTCCCAGCCCTCAGGGTACTCCCTTAAATTTCCAGCTTCACACCCAGAACACAACCCAGGGAACCTACAATTTCAAAATTACTGGCGTGAGCGGGCCGCTGTCGCATAGCGCGTCGGCACAGCTAGTTGTTTCCGGTGGGAGCTTCTCTGGATCGGTATCTCCCACTGTCGCGACGATTCCCGTCGGAAGCTCGGAATCATTCAACGTGACGGTGAATCCAATCTCCGGATTCAGCGGTCTCGTAGATTTGTCGTGCTCCAACCCACCTATGGGGATCACGTGTCGATTTAGCCCGACGTCGGTGCCAGTGGCGCCAAACGGGAGCTCGTCGGCGACGCTATCCATCACGGTCGATTCGAAGCCTGCGGCCAGAAACCACCTCCATTCGCTGACGCCGCCCATCTCTCACAGGTTCTCGGATACGATGGCGGTTCGAATCGTCCTCACGCTTCTCGCGATGGGAATTCTTTTTGGATTGCGGCCGGGGATTCGAACGAAGACTCGACGCGCGATGTTGCCTGCAGCGTGGGCAGCCTGTTTCGCTCTCGCATTGATCGGCGCACTCTCTTCGTGCGGCGGGGGTGGAGGGGTTTCATCTGGAGGAGGGGGTGGAGGTGGTGGCGGGGGAGGTGGGGGTGGCGGAGGATCCGCAACAGTCCAGATTGCGGTTCAGGGTAGCGTGGGGGGAACCACGGTGAATTTCGGTACTCTCACGATTACTGTTCCCTGAAATTCAACCAGCTAGATCCTCGCGATAGTCATCACGACATGCTCGTGGGCAGCCCGGCGCCCGTCGCGGTCATTCGTGTACGGCGCGTCTCGCGTCGCAGATTTCGTGCGTGCACTTCCGCTGGGCAACTCACACTCCGGCAAGATTATCGAAGCGCCACGCAGCGCAGTTTCTGGCAGCGGCGCTCGCACGACTGCAACATCTGGGGCGGCAAGAAGAGAGCCGAGAAGCTGAACTACACGCTCATGAATTCGTTGAAGCGAGGGCTCGCACCCGAAACGAAGCAGTCGTCTTGGAACAGTTGCCGGTTTCATCAGTACGGAGAAGAAAATCTGTGCATGCCGGACGACTTGTCGGAGTAGGTCGTGCTACCGAAAAGCCCCACGTTTCGGAAGACACGAGAGCCAGGCCACCCGGAGATCAACACCGAAAAGCGCCCCCAGTCAGAGGGTGCGCCACCCGCCTCAGTGACCTTCCGTAGGAGAGACTACTTCCCTCGCGGCATCGGTGAGCCTCGGAGGGTTGGCGCCACTGGCGATTCTGAAGGTCAACGTCCACCTGGTAAAGGGTTCCTTTGCATGCGGCGCACGGTCCGCGAACGCCAGTGTACATTCGCCTTCGGTGCTGCAAGGACTTCGTTGAGGTGGCTGCGGTTCGATTGCAACCGCTCCCGTGTGACCGAGCAGAACCATGTACAGCTGTCCGAAGGCGTTCCACTCAACTTGCCCCGAGGGCTGTTTGGGAAGCGAACCCAAGAGCGCATTGAAGGCCGCAAGGTTATGGGGATCGCTATCCACATTCGGCAATTCGAGCATCCCAGATTCGGTCGGGATAACCCAGATCTGAGGGTTCCCGGCTACTTTCATCACGGAGAAGGCCGTCGCATCGTCCGTGCGAGAGCTGATCTTCCGGAAATAGAGCAGGCTCGCTCCAGCAGCCCAAGGCGACTCGATCTTCGTACATCCCCAAGGTTCATTAAGGTGGTATCCATACGAACTCAGGATCGCGGTTCCGGATGCCTTACTGAGCTCAGCGAGTAGCGGAGAGTCAGGGCATGACGGAGCCACAGCAGTGCGTACTTGCTGCATCTGCCCGTGCGCATGAACCGCCAGAAGCAGCAACAGAGTGGCTAGGACGATGTGCGCTTTCTTCATTTTTGCCCCACTATATCCCATGCGCGTTGATCTGCGCCGGACGCACAATTGACGCAGTGGCCCGGCAGGACGCAGACGGCTAGAAACCAAGCTCGTGGGTAAGGTTGCCTTTCCATCACGGATAATCACAACGTATCTGCGTCTGAGATTGGTCGCGCTCGCTTCCGGTAAAAGCGAGAAGAACTTCTGAAAAACTACTACGAATTTACTACAGTGTACAAATTTGAGGCATTCGAATGTTCGGCGCCACTCTCTCAAATAATATAAAATCAAGAAGTTACAATCGTCGGGCCCGTAGCTCAGCTGGTTAGAGCATCGGACTCATAATCCGTTGGTCCCAGGTTCGAATCCTGGCGGGCCCACCAACTGTTTTCAAAGACTTAGCAGTTTCGGCATTCTCACCATCCGGTCCAGTGTGCCCATTTTTGTGCCCTGTCTCACTCAGAATCGGCTCGATTGCGGGTTGTTCGAGCGCCTGGATCGCGGCCTGCTTGGCCTCCGAACGGATGTGGCTGTATCTTTCGAGCATTTGACGGCTGACGTGTCCCGCGAGCGCCTTGATCGTCTGTTCGCTTACTTTAGGATTTTCGGCCAATCGCGAGATAAACGTGTGTCGCATGTCATGGGGCCGATAGCGGACTCCCGCAGCTTTGCTCGCGATCCGCCACGCCTTGCGCCATGAGCCCATCGGACGGTTGAGATCAACGTCGTAAAGGACCGGCAGGCGAGAGTTTCCGGCCATGCCGACCTTGTGGTACGGAAAAAGGAAGCTATCCGGTCCGGCCTCGGGGAAGCTGCACCGCGTTGTACCGCGTCTCCCAGTTATCGACGAAGATTCCGCTGTGCGCGTAGCGCAGCGTCGTGCTCGAGCCGTCCTTGCTCTCGATCTGACTCGAGCGCGTTTGACCAGTCTCCCTGCTCGGTGCGCACTGCGAAATGGTGCGGCGGCTCCCAGGCGCTCGCACCCGATCCGTCGGGGGCGATCTCGTTGGTAAACAGCCATGCCTCGTTGCCGGCCGCTGTGGCCACCGCATCCCACACCTCCTCTGCGCTGGCGGGTAGCACGACCTCTTGCTTACACTCAAACTCTCTCGACATCGCTACTGCTCCTTTTTCTCGTCATCGCCCTGCGGGGCTGGGTTGTCGTTCTTCTTCTCGCCGTGGGTGATGCTGGGGTGAAGGGCGATGATCAAGCGGTGCTTGCGGTACTGGTGTCCGCGCCCCCGTGGTAGGTGGCCACCAGGCTGTCCACCTGCGCTGAGAGCTCAGCCACGAAGGCGGCCCTCTCACGGGCGCTTGCAAAGGCGAGCTCACTGTCGATCGCAAAGGTCGCAACTGGCTGCTTGGCGGCCCGAGAACGCGCTATGAGCACCCCCAGCTCCTGCACCATCCGCCCCCCGAGGGCCAGCAGCCACCGCGCTGAAAGCTGGTCCGCGTGCGTCCGGGTCGGGCGCCACGGTCGGCAGCGCCGCGGGGGAGATCACATAGGAGCTTGCCGTCGCGCGCATTACTCGCTCGGTGGTGTTGCGCTTGCGGCGCTCTTCCACGAGCTCCACTAGCCCATGGGCCTCCAGCTCGCGCAGGTGGTAGTTGGCCTTCTGTCGCGCTCAACCGAGCTTTGCGGCGACGCCGCTGGCGGTTCCTTCCTCCGCCAGGAGGGCCAGCAGGCGTGAGCGCACCGGGTGCAGTGACACCTCTGCCGCTCGCGGGTCATCGATCACGTCGATCTCGTTCATGGGCCGGAGTGTCTCACCGCCAAGAAGATTTGTCAAGACTAATTTTTCATACAGCGGAACTACTATGAGAAGGGTGCAGGCGAGCGCACTATGCTCGGACGCCGTGAGCGATGAGCCACAGGCCGACCCGCACCTCGCGCGGCGCCGGCAGGAGGTGCAGGAAGTAATTGCCAGCGTGGTCGACTGGGCGCTGGAGGACGAGGCTGTGAGAGCGGTGGCGGTGGTGGGCTCGATGGGCGCGGCAATCCAGACCCTGACTCTGACCTGGACATCGTGGTGCTGGCGGAAGACTCGATCGCCGACTGAGCGCGGAGGACTGGCTCGATCGGCTCGGTGCTCTGCCGCCGGTGGGACACGAGCGGTGGGGAGTCCTGAGCGCACGACGAGCGCGACTGGCATCTGGCCTTGAGATAGAGCTCGGTCTGGCGCCCCCGAGTTGGGCGGCCATCGATCCGATCGACGCTGGCAGCAGCGAAGTTGTGCGAGACGGTCTACGCATCGCCTTCGATCCCGATGGCCTCTTGATGGAGCTGCAGAGGGCGCTCGGCATCGAGCCGGCCTACTGGGAGGAGCCGGTTCGCGTGGTCGCCTATGACCCCGCCTGGCCGCAGAGATTCGAGACCGAGAGAGCTCTACTGGAGCGAGCCATCGGCCAGTGGGTTACCGGTGGTATCCACCACGTGGGCAGCACGTCCGTGCCGGGCCTGGCGGCCAAGCCGGTGATCGACATCCTCGTGGGGGTGGAGGACCTGGTTGACTGGGGCCTGCTTTGACGCGTTGAGAGGGCTCGGTGACACGTATGCGCCCTATCGCGAGAGCGAGATGCACTGGTTCTGGAAGCCGAGCCCGAGCTATCGCACGCACCACCTGCACCTCGTGCCCACCGGCTCCAGGCGCTACCGCGATGAAGTCGAGTTCCGCGATCGGCTGCGTCACGCCCCGAGCTCGCCGCCGAATATGTGCTGCTCAAGGGCGATTTGTCCACACACCACGAGCACGATCGCGAGGCCTACACGGAGGGCAAGCGGGGGTTCATCGCGCGGGCGCTCAGTGAGGGCTTGGCAAAGCGCGTGACGCTGCGAGCGCTGGCTGAGGGCGATGAGAGCGAGCTGCTGCGCATCCACCGCACGCCTGAGGTCATGCGCTGGTGGATGTCTCCGATGAGCGATTCCCCTGGGATGAGCCCGAGTCGACCAGGTTCACGATCGAGCTGGATGGAGCGGTGGCAGGCCTGATCCAGATCCTGGGAGGAGTCCGAGCCCAAGTATCGCCATGCGGGTATCGACCTGTTCGTCGACCCTGCCCTGCACGGGCGCGGCGTGGGCAGCGAGGCGGTGCGGCGGGTGGTGCGCCTGCTGATCGACGAGCGCGGCCACCACCGCATCACGATCGATCCCGCGAGCGCCAACGTGCCCGCAATCAGGGCCCATGAGAAGGTTGGATTAAGCGCGTGGGCGTGATGCGATGCTCAGAGCGAGACGTAGGAGGGGAGGGCTGGCACGATGGGCTGCTGATGAAGCTGCTGGCGGGCGAGGAGCGAATGTGAGTGGCGATCAAAGGAGATCGAAGGAATGAAGGACGAACCTGACGAGTGTGTATGTGGAGGATCAGGAGAAGGCGTTGTCCTTCGACGAGGGCGTGCTGGGCTTCGTCAAGAAGAGCGACGTCCCGCTTGGCGAGTACCGCTGGCTGACGGTTGTCTCGCCAGAGGACCCCGAGGGCACAGAGTCGCGGCTCAGGCCCTTCGACCCAGCCGTGGTGGAGCCCTTCAAGCGCGCGCTACGCGAGGACGGCCTTCCCTTCACATCCTTCGCGGTGGCTGACGTACCCGCGGAATTCAAGCGGTTGAGCGATGCGGGGGTGCGCTTCACCCAGGAGCCACGGGTGATGGGGCCGGTGACCACGGCTGTGCTCGATGACACCTGTGGCAACCTCATCCAGATTGCTAGTCAGCCCGGCTGACGATCAGCCTTAGGGCACCGAGGAACTCGGGTTGGGTCCTGAGAGTGTCCGCGGGTACCATCCCAGGCGCCGGAGTCGAGATCGCTCCGCAGGTGGGCGACGGCCCGGTCGGCGACACGTCCGGTCGACGAAGCCCCAGGCCGACTGGGACCGCCGCACCGCCGGATCGAGGAACGCTCGGGCCGCGCATAGAAGGCCTCGGTGAAGCCGTCGACGCAGTCGATGGGGATGGGCACCGGCGTCACCTCCGCGCGCCGCCGAGCCCGTGCGACCAGTGCCTCGATCGGCGGGTAGCGACGGCGCTCGGCCGCCAACAGCTCCGGCACGTACTCGGCCAGCCAGAGCCGGTCGAGCGCGTCGCCGTCGAAGGTCAGCACGACGACAGGGCCGCGGCTGACCCGGCGCAGCTCGGCGCAGGCCGGCCTGGCAGTCGGGCCACTGATGCACGGTGACCATCGCCATCGCCGCGTCGAAGCTGCCCGTCGTCCAAGGCAGCTGCTCGGCGACGGCGTCGACCGCGGGGACGAGTTGCGCCGGACGCTGGCGCGCGCATCGCTGCCGAGGGCTCGACGGCCGCGACGTCGCGGTCCGCCGGCTCGTAGGAGCCGGCGCCGGCGCCGACGTTCACACGTCCGTGCGTCGCCCAGGGCCGGCGTGGAGGTGCGCGGCGATGCGTGGGTCGGTCCGCCGCACGTGCCGAGTAGCCGGCGCCTGCCGCCTCGTAGTCGAAGTCGCCTGCCGGGTCTGCTCGCACGGCCGCCTCCTTTCTTGGCTGAGAAGCGGCGTCGTCGTGCCTGCGGACAGCTTATGGGGAGGTGGCTCTGCCTGGCGACAGAAGGCCAACTAGACTGGGCGGCCTGCGCCCGTAGCTCAGCTGGATAGAGCGTCGGTCTACGGAACCGAAGGTCAGAGGTTCGAATCCTCTCGGGCGCGTAACTTTCCGTAATCCGCGCTGTCCCCGGTACTCGCTCGCGCACGACGTCATCAAACTCACCAGTGAGGAACCACACGACCCAGTGGCCCGTCAGGCCCCCTCGATCGGTGCCGGACGTCCGAGGTAGAACCCCTGAGCGAAGTCGACGCCGTAGTCCGTGAGAAGGTCGAGCGTCTCGGCGTCCTCGACTCCCTCGGCGATCGTCTTATAGCCAAAGCCCTCGGCGAGCCCCACGATCGCCCTGACCAGGTGCTGGTTGGCCGGATTGGACCCCAGGTCCCGCACGAAGTCGACATCAATCTTCAAATAGGTGACCGGGACCGCCTTCAGGTAGGTGAAGCTGCCAAATCCTGTGCCGAAGTCATCGAGAGCGAGCTGACAGCCGATCCCGGCGAGCCCATGCGCGAGCGCCGTGCCGGCCTCGACGTCCTCCATCAGCGCGGTCTCGTGATCTCGAAGATTAGATTTGATGGATCAGCGCCGGCGGCGTGCAGTTGTCGCTCGATCAACGACAGCAGATCGAGGTTGCCGACCGATGCTGCCGAGAAGTAGAAGTTCGCCTCCTACACGCAGGCCGCTGGCGGCAAGACGGACCGCTTCGCTGATTACCCAGCGATCGATCTCGCCTATCTGCCCGTATTCTTCTAGCAATACGGTACTGAAAGTTAAGGTGAAGAAGCCAGCGCCACAAGAGCAGTACCATCGCCACGTATTGCTGTTCGCTTCATGAGCACTATGCAGCGCTCAGGGGGAGTTCACAGTGTTCGCCGGTAGCTTCATTAACGATCGAAAGTATCCCAGCATTTTTGTGGCTCAACTGTTCATTTGCGTTCAAGAGTTCAATGCCGTAGATTGTGCCATCCGCCGTGATATCGACGTTCATCTCTCCGCTGACCTGGACGGTTTCGACCTCGGTCGTCTTATCACGGAAGCGGATGTATGCTATGTTATATCTCGGATCGTAGCTTATCTCCACGGCACTGTCTCCTTTTCAATCTCACTGAATGGCTAGAAGAACTTGGTAATCACGCTGATCACCAGCCGGTCAGTTCCTTCTTCCACGGTATATACCTCAACTTGTTTTAGGGAGTAATGCTTCCCCAACCAAATATCGTCATACGCAAAAGTATGTTTGAAGCCGGTTCTTCCGTATTTCGCCTCAAATGTATCACCATGGGCGATTGTGTATTCAATTTCGGATTTGGTAGTGCCCCTTTCCAGCATGCGTAACAATGCATGCTGGTGGTACTTAACCGACATTATAAACCTCCCGTAGAGCTTACCAATCCGTCGGTATCAAAAACAGTTTGAGTATACCACATGATTCCGGAGTGTTCAACCATGCGGATTTGGAGAACGTGTGACGTTAAGGGGAACATGAACTCAGGGGCAGTGGAGAACTTACGCGCGGACAGCCCAAGATGCAGGCCTTGGGCTGTCCGCACATAAGTTTAGGGATTATTGCGCATATCCGAGGGATTTCAGGCGCTGTTTCTCATCGTCGCTGAAGAACTGGGGTGAAACGCCGATCTTTCCCTCGTCGCCCGCCTTCCAGCCTACCATGTCTTCCTTCTCTTTTGCCGCTTTCAGAAATGCCTCAACAACATTTGGCTCTGCTCGGATATATCCCGCTTCTCTCCAGGGTCTTTCTTCAAGTCGAAGAGTTGCGTTTGATCCTTGGTCGTGTTCCAGATCATCTTGTACCTAGTATTCTGCACAGCCCAGAGGTGACCGAATTTCGAGTACCTCGGCGGTGAACACATATTCATCCGGCGCTGATTTCAAATTCGCCAGGTCAACATTGGGGTTTCCATGAGGCTGAATCGTGGTGGGATCGAGGCCAAGATACCTCATTACCGAGGGAACGACGTCGATCAGTGGGAACGTCCCCGTCACAACGCTTCCCTGTTTCTGGTGTGGCAGCTTGATCATCAATGGCACATGGGTGACCTCATCATACACCGTATGGCCGTGAAGGAGCGAACCGTGGTCTAAGAACTCTTCTCCATGATCGCCGAAAAACACGATCAGAGTGTTATCGTACAGGCCCTGCTTCTTCAATTCATCCATCAGCATGCCGAAATGCTTGTCAGTAACTTGATCTCTCCGTCGTATAGGGCGCGGAGATATTTAACGTCGTCCGGGCTGAACTGTTTGACCGATTTCTCCACGTCATCATCTGGAATCATGACCCTATCATCGAGCTTGCCCTTGTAACCCGGAAAGAAATTAATCCCAGGGTGTTTCATATAAGGAGTGTGCGGGTCTATGAACAGAAGGTACATGAAGAAAGGCTTGTCCTTGATCTTGGCCAATCTTTGCAACGCGAGGCTCAGAACGCCTGGCGACGTAATATCAGAGAATTTCATCTCTTCATTATAGTAGTTGAAGCCGTGAGCGAAGCCCAGCGCGCGTTGAACGAGTATGTTGCTCACGATGCCGTTTGTGTTGTAACCGTCGTTTTGAAGCACTTCAGCGATTGTCGGGAGATAGTCAGGGATTCCGGGGACCTTGGTTATGTAGCAGCTTTGAGGATATCGAGATGTCATAAAAGAGCCGACCGACGATGGGGTGATCGTCGCCTGGGATATGGCTCGCTCGAACCGCATGGAACTCTTCGCAAACTTGTCCACATTGGGAGAGGTGTCGAGATGATACCCATAACTCCCGAGCTGGTCGGCCCTGCATGTATCGAACATCACGAAGATAACATTCGGCTTCTTCTTTACCGAAGCTGGCCGTTGAGATACCCAACACTGACGAAGTCAAGTTCAGGCAGATGGCGATGACACCGAAAACGATGGCAATATGATTCCGTCCGCCCACAAAATTGGTCGGCCGCTCGGTAAGTCGATGTCTGAGCCGGCGTTTCCGTTTTCCCCTCGCCAATTCAGCGGCTTTCACGCGCATCAACGCGAATCTTCCGAGGAAAACGCACGCTGCCGCTGCCAAGAAGCTGCCATTTACACTCATCGAGCAGTGAAACGTAGTTGTTCCGAACGCTCGGATCACGTAGAGCGTAGGCGATTCCGGATGTCCACGCAAGAAAGGCCAGCATATAACGACTCCGATTACTCGGCAAGCTGTCCCGGCAACGCCCTTAAGGAATCGCCAAGTTTCCAAGCAGCGCAAGGGCGTACGAAACGGCAAGAATCAAGACGAGATTAGTATTCAGATCGCGGGCAATCGAGTGGAACGCGAGGTTGTAAAAATGATAATCAAATAATCGAGGAGCGAGCGTTTCTCTATATCCGCTAACGAGGCCAAGAATAGTGCCTATGATTATGCCATATCTGAGTGGCTTCAACCACTTCTTATCCATGTTCGGTGATCCCTTGCACGTTGGTCGGTGAACTCAGTATATCATACGCCCGCCAGGTGTACAACGTTCCGCGCCCCATCGTGGAAAACCGGGAGGGTAAGGCTCCGCCCGCACCGATACCTTGGGAAATCGGCCGAATGCCCTATCTGATAGTGCTTTTCACTCTGTCCCTAGGACATGTTGCATGATGGGGGGATTGGTTAAGAGCTGATTGAATTTAAGGCATCGGTGTCGGACGGAGTCTCCCGCCTATTAATCGATGGATTCCCTACAAATCCGGAAAATTCGATTTGCCGAGGAATTTTTTGAGGCGCTTGCGTTCTTGATAGTCACGATACCACCGCGTCGGATTCGAATATCGAGGGCCTGCTGTGAGGAAGATGGACTCGAATGTCCTCATCGTGAGGTCGATAGGAGCGTGGTGAACCGAGGCTCGGCCTGCGAATATACAAGTACGAGAACGCACATCCGGCGAGCGCGAAGAGTACCGAGCGGGAACTTGTAATTGAAGAGCACGAAGATGACATCGAACAGCGCCAGGTACTTCATCTTCAATTGGGATGACAAAGTAGAACATGATTTGTTGTTCAGGGTTCGTCATCGCATACGCTATCGTTACGCCTGCGAGCGGCATCCAGAGGCCTACGAGGTTTAATGAACCCACATGAAAGAGCAGTGCCCCCAGATAGAGCCCGACTGCCGTGATCGCTGCATTCGCAAAAAAGAAGATGCCAAATCTCTGACTCCCCCACGAGCGCTCCAGACTCCCCCCGGCCCACCACAGCCACCAGCATGAGAAGAGAAGACCGATCGGATCGAGGGAGACGAGCGGATAAGTGAGCGCCGTCCAAGGGGCGAGAAAGAGTGTCGAGGAAGAGAATTGAGGTACGCTTGTACAGCCCTCATCCCGAAAATCGCCACCGCAAGAAATGTGACGGCATTCACGACGTATGATCGACTTCGTGACCGGTGTTCTGTCCTTAAAAAGCCAATATGAAAAATCTCGACCGCTTGTACTATACCGCACCCTAGCCTCCGATTGCCTGCTTCAGATAAGTATGACACATTTTAGCACGAGAGGAAACCAAAGTCGATGTGAAATCCTCGTCACGCACGCGTACAATACCAGTCCCCATGTCAATACCAGCCCCGGTTGTGGAACAATACATGATAACAGCGTTGGTTCTCATAACATGCATGTCCACAGTCCGCTAACTGTTTGCTGGCCACTGACCGCCGAACACTGGCCACTATATCCCCAGGGAGGCGTTTCCATGTTCCGTGCTTTTCTGCGAGTGGTTATCTGTCTATCAATCGCTACGGGATGCATCTTATGGCTTTCTGTCCGATCCAACTGCGATGAGTTAGGTCCGAGCTATTCTCCTCATCAATCTACTCGATCGACGGTAGGACAGGATTCAATCTCGATCTGTGCAACCAACTGATAAAACGATACCCCAATGACCCCGAGGCATACGCGGATCGGGGGATGGTGTTCCTGTCCCTGAACGATCATAATCGCGCTCTCGTGGATTTTAACCATGCGATCTCACTCAAACCCTCCTACTACAAGGCCTATCGTGATCGTGCAATCCTTTATGGAATTGAAGAAAATGGCGAGGGGCTCTCGTTGACTGCAACACAGCCATAAAGCTGGAGCAAACCGACTATACTCTGTACAACATACGAGGGAGCATCTACTGGGATAAGAAGAATTTCGGATCAGGCGCTTGCCGATTTCACGAAGTCTATCGCATTGTATCCTCATAACAGGATGGGTTACTCCGGACGTGGTGGGTTCATACCTTCTTCCGAAAGAACGTACGATTCCGCTATTGCCGACCTGACGCATGCCATAGCCCTGGACGGAAAAGACGCCATGAGCTACATGATACGCGGTGCAGCCTTTTTCAAAAAGGGCAGGCTAGACAAAGCCTTGCTCGACCTCAACAAATCGATCTCCCTGGACGCCAAGAATCCAAACGCTTACAACGAGCGGGGCATAATATACCTGGCAAAGCTAAACCCCAACAAAGCGCTCGCCGACCTACAAAAATGCGCCAAGCTCGATCCGAACTTTGTTCTTGCCTATTACAATATGGGCATAGCATATGAAGAGGGTAATCAAAAGAAGGACGCGTTCGATGCCTACAGTTACTTCCTATCGGTCGTGCCTCCCTAACGTCCCGATAACTCCGTGGCCCACGCAAGGGCCGACGTAAAGAGACTCTACCGACAGTGTTCTTCGGATGCCGGATAAGAAGCGGATGCACTATGGAAGAGAGGATGCCGCATGAATTCCCTCTCCCTCGGCGGGAGATACAAGGGCAAGGGTGAGGGGGACGGAGCTCTCAACCAATCCGCCTACTCAGACTCAAAACCCCCACTGGATGCTGAACAATCGACGAATCGGATTCCTATTCAGCACCACATGCCGGGAATTTCGGTGGAACCTACCAGAGCTTTTCGTCCATACGTACAATGGTCAAAGTAACCTAGCCTGATAAATCGCCGATTTTCATAGCCGCAGAAACGGCGCTTGCGGGGAAGATTCGTACATGGTGCGGCTACCCGGTTACAGAAAGTCTATCCGAACAGCGCGGCCATGTGGCCTAGCCCCTTGTGGGCGTGCCTTTCGACATTGTTGGGAACGACCCCAAGTATAGGAACTAGGCTACAAGCTTGCTCACGACCGAATGAGAGGAGCATAACAATGAACACAAAGAGAATCGGGCCATCGCGGAATAGCGTTGGCAGGACTGACGATCGGCACAATGTCAGTCGTCCGCCCGGTATCAGGCGACATCATATACCGTCCACGGGAGCGAGTGGTAGTCGTTGAAGAGCGGACCAGGGAGCCCATCCCGAACTGCGACGTGCCTCAACAGCCTGAGTAGACGCCCAAATGCCCTCCAACGATCCACCACGACTACAACGGCCACCGTGCAAGGGCATTAGTCAAGACCGAAGACGCGATCAAGGAAGTCCAAAAAGCGATCGACAGCGACAAGAGGTAGACTGCGATTGTTGACACTGACCGTGCATGAGTTAGAAAATAAACCAAGATCAGGCCGTGGGTGAGAACTCGCCCACGGCCTTTCAAGTTTCGGATAGGGAAGATCAGCGGGCATGAACAACTCCCCCTCCCAACCAAGGGGGGTGGTCGCGATGCCCTAATGCTCACCACCAGTCGTAGTTTCCTGAAGAGATCTACAACTCAAAAGTCACCCCTATGGGCCCCCTTGCCAAGGGGGACGGAAATTCGGGATGGTCTCCCTTGCAAAGTGGCAAATAGCGATGTCCGGCCTTGTTGAGCGGGACGAGGCACCGTTCTGTCCCGTACCGCTTCACGGTTCACGCATTACGCATTACGGATTACTCTCATGGCGCTTATCTCTCTCAGCGGTGTACGAAAATCGTTCGGGGCTTTCCAGATTCTGGACGAGGTCACCTTTACCATCGGAAACGATGAGAAGGTTGCGCTCGTCGGGCCGAACGGATCCGGGAAAGACGACCATCCTGCGCCTCATCGCGGGGCTGGATGAGCACGACTCCGGCGCGCTGAACATCCTGCCCGGGACGACAATCGGGTACATGCGCCAGGACAGCGAGCTGACCGGCGACGAGATGCTCCTCGAAGAGGTCTCGAACGCCTCGACCGAGATCAAACATTTCGAGCGCGAACTCCGTCGAATCGAAGCCGCCATGTCCGCCTCCGAAGGCGACGAAATGAACGAACTCCTTGCCGAGTACGGCGAGGTCCAGCATGAGTTCGAGCGACTCGGCGGATACTCGTTCGACGCCGAATTGAAAGCCGGCGCTCAGTGGTCTGGGGCTTGGGCCGGAGCATTGGGAGAAGCCGGTGAACATCCTGAGCGGCGGTCAAAAGACCCGAGCCGCCCTCGCCAAACTCCTGCTCCAGAAACCCGACGTCCTCCTACTCGACGAGCCGACCAACCATCTCGACATCGACGCCACCGAATGGCTCGAAGAATTCCTACAAGATTTTCCAGGCGCTGTGCTGATCGTCTCCCACGACCGCTATTTCCTCGACCGAGTGGTCACCAAGATCATCGATCTCCATGAGTCCTGCACGCACAGCTATCCGGGCAACTACACCTCCTATGTGAAGCAGAAGCAGGAACTTCTCCGGCAGCAGGTCGAGAGCTTCGAGCGCCAGCAGCAGGAGGTTCGGAAGCTCGAAGACTTCGTCGCCCGTTATCACTACGGCGAGCGTCATAAGGAGGCGGAGAGCCGGAAGAAGCAGCTAGGCAAAATGATCCGTCTGCGCAAGCCGAAGACCGAGACGGACAAGATCAAGATGAAGCTAGACTCGGCCACGACGAGCGGTCACATTGTGATGGATCTCCAGGATGTCGGGCAAGTCATTCGGCGAGCACACGCTCTTCTCGGGGCTGAATCTGCTTGTGGAGAACGGCGACCGCATCGGCTTTGTCGGCCCGAATGGCGCGGGGAAGACGACCCTCCTCCGCATGATCCTCGGCGACGAGGAGCCGACCGTCGGCACGATCAGCATGGGATACGGCGTCGATCTGGGGTACTTCGCCCAGGACCTCGGCGATTTGGATCCGGAGAACACGGTCTTGGAAGAGATACTGGAAGCCGAAGACCTGACCTCTGGTCAGGCAAGGAGTCTACTCGCGAGGTTTCTATTCACCGGCGAGGACGTGTTCAAATCGATCACGACGCTAAGCGGCGGAGAGCGGAACAGGCTGATCCTCGCAAAATTGATGCTCCAGCGCCCGAACGTCCTGGTGCTCGACGAACCGACGAACCACCTGGACATCGATTCTCGCCAGGCCCTCGACACGGCCCTCAAGGATTTCGAAGGGACGGTCATCCTAACCTCCCACGACCGCTATCTGCTCAACTCGGTCGCCACAAGAATTGTGGAAATCAACCGAGGCACTGCCCGAGTCTACGACGGCAACTACGACTACTTCGTCGAACGCTCGGCAAGATACCGAGTCCGCCCAGTCAAAAAGAAGCCCAAGCCCATCGTCAAAAAACCGGTCACTCCACCGGCCCCAAAGGCCCCACCGCCGCCGACTACGAGCGAGAAATCGAAGCCACCGAAACCCGTCTCGCCGAACTGACCGACCTCCTGGGAACCGCGGAAACCTACGCCGACCCAGACGGCGCGGCCTCAACGGTCGCCGAGTACCACGAACTCCAGTCCAGACTGGAACAGCTCTACGCGGACTGGGAAGCGGTGGTAGGGTAGGGCGGGTATTCACACGGATGGACAGGATGGAAAAGGATGGCGAATACCACCGTAGGGGCGGGCCTCCGCGCCCGCCCGGATACCTCAATGGCCGAAGGCCCTATGTAATAATTCCCCATCGGCCCGCACCTTCGGGCCGCCGTAGGGAACGCTCGCCGCAGCGTTCCGCAAGTAATGCATCAAGCACATCAATCGCTAGCATATAAATCGCTCGAAACATCACATATCCTACAAACCTTGATCCTCAAGTCACCGCGGAACGGTGCGGCCACCGTTCCCTACATCTTGATGCGAATTCTCAACCTATCCTTCGACCAGATCATATCCGCCGAACACGCCGGCCATCCTCGCTTCTATAAGGGTAGCTTTCTGTGAAGCTATGGTACTTATTATTAGGATCATCCACCAGGTGCTTGGGGCTCGGCGAGCCCAACACGGCCACCCCATGATCATCCTTAAATTCCGGCCTACCCCGTAAAGCACAAAGCCCTTGCCCTGAAGCCGATAGTGAAACGGAGCATCCCCAAGCGGATCATTGGGGAGACTCCAGCCAAGTTTCTTCTCGACCTGCTTCAGCTCCGATGGATAGCTCCCGAATTTCGATTTATGCGCCAGCACCGCCAGAAAGTCTCTGTCTCCAGCGATTGTAGATATCGCTTCATATTCACGTATCTTGCTTTTGGTGAATACTGGGGCCAGCACTTCCGATAGTACTGCATATCTTGGGAACTCTGGTTCATATGCCATCTCTTGCCGGGTTGGCCTCCGTAGACGTCTGGCATCCTCCACGGCTCTGTCCATGTATTTCGTATAGCACAGTTCATCCAGAGCGAACCAGATCTTAAGAAACGAAGAATTACGTGCTATTTGGCCTTTCCTTGTTTTGGCTATCTCTTCCTTAGACATGAATTCAGTACGGACCCTTAGTCCTCATCCGCTCTATCAAGTCGAGTCCAAACGCTCTCTCACTCGTCATTGCATTGATGTAGTTTCGGCAAACGTCTATGCGCCCCAACTGATCGAACAAGCCGTGCGCTTCAGATTCGGGAATATCATGGTATTGAGATGATGCTTTTAGGGCAGTAGAGCCAGTAGTAATCAACGCATTTTGTGCAAGGAAGCCAACAAGTAATGGTTGTTTGATCAATAATCGTTGAGCTGATAGGTTAATCTGATAGCCCTGACAGTCTTATCCATTCTGCCGTCAGTGGCATCAATGATGGCGATTTCAGAGAGAAATTGAGATAGTTTCCTGAGTTTTTTGTCCCATGGGAAGTTTAGATCTTCTGGAGGATCATTCCAGTTAGTATTAAAGCGGCATCTTGGCCTGGATTCGGCCTCTTCTACGAGCGGAAGAACAGATCCATATTTCGCTGCCAACTTTCGCGCACAGTCGATGTACTCCGGATGCCCCTTCAACTTGTACGGCGAGCTCACGTCATACGCCTTGTCAATATCTTTCTCCGAGGGCTTTATCATCGCAAAAACACGCTCATATAGCACTGCCCCGTTCTCCGCATCTGGCACTGCCTTATGTATAAGGTCCTTCCCGCAGACCGGATCACCCTTCGCTTTAATCGCCGCGATTCGAGAATCGATCTCTCGATTCATCCTCCCAGGCCAGGTGAGGAGCGCCACCACCCCGGCAAACACAACCAGCAGCATCACAGCGAGCAATATCTTGAACAGTCTCATCACAATGCCTCCCAAGGTCCCAAGGAAATCGTATCACAACGATTAGTCACTTGAAAAGCCACAATGTTGCACTTCCGCAGTTTTGTTGGTTCAAAGTTGCATATCATAAAACACATGCCAGCCCCTCGATATAGCCCTTCGGGCTTACTCGGGAAAGCGGATTCTTCTTAACCGATTATCGAGTAGATGCAAAGCATCATATCGAAAGCCTCCACGCTCCCTCCCACCCTATTCCATCCTGTCCATCCGTGTGAATACCCGTCCGCCGTCTTGTCTACCAGCCCAAAAGAGGACAATCAGCCCTTTGTGATGAATCAGTCCCTAAGGGGGATACAGAGATGATTTGTCCTAAATGCGGGTCTGAAGTTTCCGAAGAAGCCCGTATGCCCAAAGTGTGAAGCAAGTCTGAACTCCGAGACCACCGAGCAACCCTCGCCCGAAGCGACCGCCGACCCCGCCGTCCCGGATCGTCGCCGCTTCGTCGAGGACTCACTCTGGGATTTGGGAGCTTCCTTGCCGTCGTCGTCCTCTTCGCGTTCGGCGCGTACATGACCTACATGCGGACGACCTCACTCTACTCTCTTATCCCTGAAAACTGCCCACAACTTACAATGGCCGATGCCCCGTGGTGTTGGGAAGCCCTCAAGGACGTGAGAGCATCAACCTGCACGCACGTTTGCCCTCGGGATGTTAGAAAAGCAGTTGGATTTGTCTATCGATGAAGACGTCATGCCCTGGATCGGTCAGGTCGGAGTCGCCGTTTTAGATACAAAACCCGGAGACCCAAGCGTTGCCTTCCTCGCCCAGGAACGCGACCTGTGCGCCTTGACCAAGTGTTCGAAGAACATCATTAAGGCGCAGACCCACGAGGGCAGCGTAAAATGGAAAGACACCGACTATCATGGAATTACGATACGCACCACCCATGTCACCGCCCCCTACGGAGGCGCTCCTAATATGACGATATCGATCGCCACCATCAGGCGTTGGATGATCGTCGGCTTGGCGAGGGCAATACGGTCGAAAAACTCGTCGATGCCTGGCAGGGACGCACGGTATCCATGGAGAAGAGCCCCGCTTGGTCAAGGCTCTCTCGCAACTTCCCCAGGATCGGTCCTCGTCTCAACGACGGATTCCAGCGCCCCACCATGAACATGTTCAAGACCGCTGATGAGCCAAGCACGCGGACCTACGATGACGGCACGCTACTCGATCGAGTGTCCGTAAGCTCGATGACCCAGCAGAACGGCGAACTGAGAATAGACAGCATATCCGTGCCAAGGTCCGATAAGACACGCAGCCTATGGAAATCGATCAAACGAGATATCAAGCCGATCAGTGACGCGTCTTTGAAACAGTTACCCGAAGGCGCGTCAGTAGTGGCCTTGTTTTCCAATCCCGGAGTCTGGGTTGGGCCGTGCGAAGACTTGTTGATGCAACTACCGGCAAAGAATTCAGAACGCGCGGAAATGAAGAAGAACTTCGATAAGATGAAGCCTGCGGAAGATGCTCTCCGAAGCATGAAGGGGGATTGTGCGGCTGCATCGGTACTCCGGAAGAATTGGCGGAAGGCGCGCTTTGGATTGGTCGCTGTTGGGGATGCCCGCACACAGAGCGCCGCAAACAATGCCGCCCAGCAGCTTCAGAAAGCCGCCTCTTCAGCTGGGTCGGTGGTAAAGCAAAATGGTCTTTTCAACCTTCATCTCGGATCTGCCAATACATCCACTTCCGATTTTCAAATGCTTCCTTCCTGGACATCCAGGGGCTCATGGCTCGTCCCGCCGGTTCAAATCCTGATTGGGTAAAGACTTCCCCTGCATCATCGTCCCTCAAGCTGCCGGACGAGGTGCGAGGGGCGGATACGGCCCTGCTTGTGAACTCCCATAACTTGGTCGATTCACTGATCGCAAACCTGCCTGATTCACCCTACATGCCCAGGCAGGAGATCACGGATACAATCGGTAAGATGAAAATGGAGAACGCTCAGGTATACGGCTGGTCGAATCTCGCTCCGGATGGCAGTTCCCAGCACGCCACATTCACGATCCGAAACTTCCAGTGGCGCGAAAGCCCTAAAGATACTGTCAGACACCGTAAGCAAGCTAGCCATGCCCAGTTGTTGCGGATACGAAGTCGGGTCAGTTGCGGCTGGACAAGGCCAGCGTGAAGCAGGAAAGCAAGTACCTCAAGGCAGTGCTCGTCTACCACTTCAAGGATCAGCAACGTTTTCGTCTCCTCCCAGAGATGTGTTCAGCGACAGGCAGGATAACGTTCTGGTCGAATTGTCCCCATCCGTCGCTGGGTATTCAGACGAGCCGCTTTTATGATGGCGAAAAGCTGGTCAAAACGGGCACACGCAACGTGGGCGAGATTAAATTCAGGCCATCTGCGCCCGATACCATGGTGGAAACAGTCGTCAAGGCGGTTTGTGCGCTGACCCAGACAATGCAACGCTGAGCTGAAGATTTCGGGTCGG
>CAVQFW010000012.1:0-174014 GCA_963711875.1 uncultured Acidobacteriota bacterium | reverse complement strand
ACAAACCGTTCTGCTTGCCGGTGTCACTGATGAACTTCACTGCGAACTCGTGCGTGCTGCCGTCGTCGTGACGCATTGAGTAGTACTGAGACTGGAGCGTCAGCCAGCGCCATACAAACGTCCATGACAGCCAGTTCATTCCGGCCTGATACGGCGGGCCAGAATCTCTTCCCTCCCAGCGGCTGTGTCGAACAACCCACCGTCCCGCGGCATTCTTCTTTAGCGGGATCGGAAAAAAGGAAAATTGTCTGCTCCAACTAAGGAGGATTTGGGATTCGTCAGGCATCTTGCGCCAACGATGCATCACGCCATAGGCGGCCACGAAACGGCCGGCGGTATCCTTGTCCTGCACGGGATCGCCGGAGAGGATGATGTCTTTCGAGTCCGGACCAAACACTGCCGAGTATCGTGTTTGGGTCACCTGACTTTGCCGCAGCCAACAGCCCGTTACCCGCGTCGTCGGGTGAAGCAAACACTTGGTACGAAGACTTCGCGGCCTTGTTGCATCCGACAAAGAGAATGAGTATCGCCAAAAGAATGACGCGACTCGTAATAGCGATTGTGCGCGTTGCTCGCGACATAACCGATCCTCCAAATCTTGAACTAGACGCAATTCATCAACACAGAACTGAACTCGTTTGCGGCTGCAAAGTTGGCATTGGATTCACCTGCGACCGCGACCGCCACCGCCACCCCAGCCACCGCTGCGTCCCATGCTTGACGAACCACGAGCACTGGCAGACCTGGAATTCCAGCCGCCGCCTCCGCTGTCCATGGCAGAAGAGCCGCCGCTCTTTTCCTGGCCCCCCCAGCCGCTGGAACTGGATTTGTTGTAACTTGAGGGACTTCCGCTCTTCTGGTCCCAACCGCTGCCGGTATTGCTGTAGGTCTTGCCGTTTGCAGCCGCATACTTGTTGCCATTGGCGGTTTCGCCCACAGCGGCGCTGTTGCCGTTCTTCCCCGTCGCGCCATAAGCCGAGGCACCGGTGGAGCTGTGCATCTGCCCAGTGGTTCCGTTAGCGTTCGTTTGATGCTGGCTGTCAACGGTGGTGCCGTTTTTTGAAGCCGTCGAGGCCCCATAGCTGCCATACGCATTGGACCCTTGCACTGTCGAGGCAGAGGCCCCTGTCCTTGGGTTGTACGCTTGACCGGCACTTACGCTGCCGTAACCGTTTGAGACCGTGCCGCCACGCGCGTAAGTTCCGGTGGAGGGGTTGTAGCCGTTGCTATAGTGCGCGGAGCCGCCGTAAGCACCATAGGCAGAGCCACTAGAGCCGTAATACCCACCATGCCAGGCACTGTTTCCGTAATACGCTCCGCCGTGATACACCACAGCGGTGGTGCCGTGCCAACCACAATTCCAACTGCTGTATCCCCAGACGCAACAATTGCTGCTCATCATTGCGCCGACCGCAATGCCAGCTCCAAACGCAACTACGGCGGTTGCCGCAACGGGAGGCGCGACGTATGCGGGAGTCACATAGGGATAGCCGTAGACCACGGTGGGGTTGTAGACGGGAACGTATACCACCTGCGGATTCGCTGGCTGAATCACGATGACTTGCGGGGACTCTTGCACGACCGTAATCTGTGAGCCTGATTTCAAGTTGCCGGCAGCTTTTGCTTTTGCGCGCAATACCTGGACAGCCGACATGACATCGGTGGCTTGCGTGTGATACGCCTCTCCCATCGCCGAGGTCCAACTGAGATTTTTTGCCAGGTTGTCGAGCACCGAGGGAAATTGTGTGAGCGCCTTCACACTGGGTTCCCACGATTGCGCGTCAACGGCCTGCATTAGAGCCGGGCCTTTGAGCGAGCTGTTCTGCTGAAGCCAGCCGGCAGCCGCAGCAATCTGGTCTGGAAAGGTCGCGGCTCCAAGAATCTGCGCCACCAGGGAGTCCGGGTAAAGCGCGATGGGAGCAAGCAATTGTTGCAACTCATCCGCAGTCAGCGGCACGCCTTGTCCCGAATACCCCGATTGACCCGATCGAGCTTCAGCGAGTCTCTGGTAGTTGGAATTGGTGGTCGTTACCACAAGTTGTTTGGCGGTGGCATTAAGGACCGTCTGCTGCGCGTAGTTAGTGCCATCCGGCAGACTGGCCATCTGCACCTGCAACGTCACGGCATCTTTTGTTTCACCCATGTAGGTATTGACGCTCAAGGACGTAATCTTTTTTGCGGCGGGATCGAAAGTAAGGGTCATTCGATCGCCGGGCTGAGCGTAGTCCGCAAATACCAAATTTACTGCCCCGCCGGCAGGGTTCAATGACACCTTCCCCGCCTCAAAGGCTTGCTGCATTCTCTGAGGATCGGGTGGAAGGTACATGCTGAGGACGCCCTTCACGTCTTCCATGTAGTCCTTCATCTCTTCTCTTTTCTTTTCAATAACCCGCTGTTTCACCCGGCCGCCGCTGGGTTGCTCGGGGGGAGGGCCGATCGGAGTCTTCTGAACCTGCCCATCAGGACCGTACTGGCACGATTTTTGAGAGGAAGGCTTGGGATCTCCCTTCAGAGTGAGCTGCGTTGTCTCAATCCATTGATACTCGTGAAGTTTCTCCTTATTTTCCGCAGCGGCTTGCTTCACGGCCGCAAGTTTCTGCTGCAGCTCACTATTCTGCGCGCTCGCCGGGACAGTTATTGCCAGCATTGCCACACCAATAATCATCAAGCATCTACCGATCGAGACGACGGTGGCGGTTACCGTCTTCTTCCCGTGCGAGATTGCAACACGACAATTCATTTCAACTCTCCTTCACTGAGCCGAAATCAATTCGCTATAGCGATCGTGGTGGTGATCAAAGCCTGCGGCCACCTGAAACGCCTCTGGAACTGCTGCTGGCAGCGTCGGGATAGGTGACCAGCCCGAGGTTTTAGTCCAGGAGCAGTGAGAGAGTTTTTATATCACAGCCATGGGCTGCGAAGTCGAATTTGAGACCCAAGGGGTACAGGCTGCCGGCGCCGGCGGCCTGTAGCCCAGCGACGAGTGCGGCCGGCGCGTGTTGTATTCCACTCGCCACTTCTCGATCACGATTTGGGCCTCCTTCAACGAGTAAAAAATCTCTCCGTTCAAGCACTCGTCCCGCAACTTCCCGTTGAAGCTTTCACAGTAGCCGTTCTCCCAAGGGCTCCCCGGCTCGATGTACAGCGGTCCCTGTGCCGACCTTGGCCAGCCTCTTCCGCAACTCTTCCGCGATGAACTCCGGGCCATTGTCAGAACGAATGTGTTCCGAGGTTCCCCGGAACACCATCACGTCCGCCAGGCTTCGATCACTTCGTATCTTCCCAGCCGTCTGGCCACGCGAATGGCCAGACACTCCCTGGTGTATTCGTCGATTAGTGTCAGCATGCGGATGGTTCTCCCGTCATACGTCCTCGCGCTCACGAAATCGTAGCTCCACACCTGGTTCGCCCGCTCCGGCCTCAGTCGTACGCACGAGCCATCATTTAACCAGAGCCTTCTTCGGAGCCTCTGTTTCTGCGGCACTTTCAAACCTTCTCGCCCCCAGATGCGCTGGACCCGATCCTTGCCTACGTGCCAGCCCCTCTCTTGCAACAGCGCCGTGATTCGCCGGTAGCCGTAGCGCCCATACTCGTTGGCCAGCGTGATGATGTCCTGCGTCAATGCGTCTTCGTCGACCCTTTGGATCGCGGCATAGCGTTGTGTCCTTCGCCACTGCCCCAGCAGCCGGCAGGCATGTCGCTCGCTCACTTCGTACTTCTCGCGCGCACGCTCCACCGCACAACGCCGCCGCTCAGGGCTTAGAAGTTTCCCTCCGCTACATCCTTGAGAATTTGTTTCTCTAAAGACAGCTCCGCTACCAAACGCTTCAGCTTGGCGTTCTCCCGCTCCAGTTCCTTCATCCGTTTGGCTTGATCCAGCTTCAGGCCGCCGAATTCTTTTCTGCCAGCGGTAGTACGTCTGCTGAGTGATCTCCGCTTCCTTGCAGGCTTGTGGTGTGGTCTTCCCGTTGGCAATTTCCACTTCAATCTGCCGCAGCAACGCCACAATCTGCTCCGGCTTGTATCTCTTCATCGGCATGTCCAGCTCTCCTTAAGAGTGATTCTCTCTCACTCCCGCTGGACCCTCAAACCCCGCTCACGTCAACGCGGTAATCCGAAGGCATTTCCAGGTAGATGTTGCGAGCAGGGATTATCACCAGCTATCTCATTTCGAGATGGCTGGTGGGAGGAGGATTTCGCAACAGGTATCCGGCTGGACCATCGCATTTGAGAAAACACTCCTCCATACTCGCTTTTTGTCGCTACGTTCAGTCCACGCGGTGGACGGCACGGCGAGGCATCATGAGCCTCCCCGCGCCGCCGATCGCTGCTGTCTCAAATAACTATCGAGCCGTTACTTCTGCACCGGGGCCAGGTTCGGTCTGGTGAACACCGGCAAATCCGCACCGATCGATGCAGAGGCTGGAATCGTTGGGATGTTCGGATACTTTTTCAATGTCGCGTTGAACTCATTCACAATTTTCGTCATGTACCCGTATGACCATCCATTGTCGGAGCCTGAATAACGACCTGGGGATGTCGTTATCTGGCCGGCGACCCGGGGGGCAGCTCCGTTGAAGGTCATGTCGTACTGTTCGCCCGGGTCCATCTGCAGGTTGTAGACCGCCGCGAGCCCCAGGTCCATGGAGGGCCCGAGCCACGCGTCCTTTGCCGTGAACATGAACTTCCACTGATTCCATCGCACTGCCTCGAAGTCCAGGCCCTCGATGTAGATCCATGTCTGTGCGGGCCGACTTCTCGGCCTTGCCCGTGACGTAGGCGCTGTTGTCGATGCCGTCGAAGTAGATCGGCTTGCCGTCGTTGTCCTTCCACTCGCCGTGCGGCGGCGGCGTGAGGCCTGCCATCGCTGCCGTGGTCGGCCAGATGTCCATGTGCGACATCATGCCGTGCAGGACCGTGCCGGGCTGGACGCGGCCAGGCGCCCAAATGAGTGCCGGGCACGCGCCAGCCGTTCTCGAAGGACGGTCCCCTTCATTCCGCGGAAGGGACCGTAGCCGGCATCGGGCCAGGCATCGAGCCACGGGCCGTTGTCGCTGCTGAACACGACGATGGTGTTCTTGTCGATGCCGGCGTCGCGGATGGCCTGCAGCACCTTGCCGACGTTGGCATCCAGCTCCATCATCGAGTCGGAGAAATTGCCCTGGTGCGATTTGCCCTTCCACTCCGGGCGCCGGGTTGTTCGGGCTGGTGCACCTTCATGAAGGCGACGTACATGAAAAACGGCTTAGTGCCCTTGGCGTGTTTCGCTATGTATTCACGCGCGCTCGCCGCCTGCTCGTTGTCGATCGTCGCCAGGTCTTCGTAGCTGAAGTGCTCGACGACGCGTTTGGCGGGCCTGGCCGGCGACGCCCTCCCACTCGCCGTCGTTGACGATCTTGTCGTACATCCGTCGATGAACTTCTAGTCCCTGAGGGGAAGTACGGATGCAGCGTCGTGGTCGCGATAGCCGTAGACGCCGGCGTAGTAGGCGAGAAAGTGCTTCATCTCGTCAAAGCCGTGCGCAGTGGGAAAGCCGTCGGGCTTGTCGCCCGAGGTGCCACTTGCCGGACATGTACGTCGTGTAGCCGTTCTTCTTGTAGAACTCGGCGATGGTCGGGGTCTCCTTGTGCAGGTGGTTGGGGTCGCCGGGGCCAATCACCACCGACAGCGCGGAGCGGATCGGGATGCGGCCGGTGATGAACGAGGCGCGGCCGGCCGTGCAGCTCGCCTGGCCGTACCAAGTCGTGAAGCGCGCACCCTCGGCCGCCATGCGGTCGAGGTTCGGCGTGGGCGCGCCGCGGGTCTCGCCGCCGCCGTAGGCGCCGAGATCTCCCCAGCCGACATCGTCACTGAAAATGACGATGACGTTGGGCTTCTGCTGCTGAGCCGAGGTGGGTGGAGACGTTCCTAGTGTTAGAACTGCGAGTAACCCTGCAACAACAAGAGTGAACCTCACCATACATTTCATCGAAATCCTCCTTTTTTCCTTTTTTCCCTTTGTCTTGACCGAAGGCCGAATTCATGAATCCAAATAAAATCGTGACGAAATTCAGCGAGTGTTATGCAGGGCCGAACGTTCCATAAGCTTTGCCTGTCAGACAAATGGCTAAAGCGAGAAGACAATACGAATCGACTTGTACAGCCTGTTTAGTGGTCGGTTGATTGTTCTAGAAGTGGTAGGTCTGCTTCGCGCTTGCAGTTACAAGATGCTCGGGCTATGTACGGAGGACACTGCCAAGGATGAAGGCGTCTGAGGAAAACGCTGCTCTTTCGAACGGGTGCAAATGCAGAAACAGTATGTCATGCGCAGTGATGTTGGGCTCTACTACATCGGCGACTCGAACATGTCTGCTGGCGTTGCGAATACAAGGTGAGATTACAGAATTCATCTTGCGGATTGTGAAGTCGTTCGTTGTGTTATCAGTTAGATCGAGGAGCTCAGGAAATTCCCCGCCAACAATTCCACACAACAGCAGGAACACAATCACATGAGCGAACATTCTGCCGATGCTGGCTCTCTTGCGTATCATCCTGTGATGACCACGGCTACCCAACCGCTTGAAACAGAAGCCCGGCGGCGTTCTCCATTGTTTCCAGCAGCTTGTGGCGCAAGGTAGCACGTCGAGTGAGTTACTGCAATTGTCAGATTTAGCAGGTGCGTTAATGGGGCCGAATCGAAAACCAGGCGGTTCTAAGATAACTGTTGCGAACAGGGATTATCACCACCTATCTCAGTTTGCGACGATCTCGGTATCGGACACTCGGTTGCTGCTACCGACAGAGCGTGACGCTGGTTCCTGAAAACGCTGTGCCTAATATTGTGCCCAATCGCAATGAGCAACCATAGCAAATGGTGGTTGAGAGAAGACGGCTACATCACCTGTATCGAGGTGAAAATACAACTTGATAGCGAACCGTCGCACTCAGTCGTCATTGCCCTCATCAGAACTCATAATCCGTTGGTCCTAGGTTCGAATCCTAGCGGGCCCACCAACCAACTCAGTCGCGTTGCAACAGGTCGTAGAACGAGGCGCTCGCGCTGCGTTCATCGCTGCGCTCGGATTCCTCTCACTCGCGATCGCGTGCTCGCGAGACGCCTTCGAGTCGAGCGCCCTCGCGTCGCGCTTGCAAAAAGTCGAGAAGCTCCTCCATACCTGTTCCGGACTTCGCCGAAACGTTGAGAACCGTCATGCCCGGCCGAACCGCTTGGATGCTGCGGTTCGCAGCGTCAGCATCAAATTCCACCGCGACGGCTAAGTCAATCTTCGTGATCACGGCGACATCGGCGCTGTTGAAAATCGTTGGATACTTCAGCGGCTTGTCTTCGCCCTCGGTCACCGACATCAGCACCAGCCGAAGATTCTCGCCGAGATCATAAGACGACGGGCACACGAGATTGCCCACGTTTTCGATGAACAGAAAGTCGAGTTCATCGAGCTCCCATCCCTCGAGCGCACTTTCGACCATCGCCGCTTCGAGGTGGCACACAGTACCCGTAACGATCTGCTTCACGGGAGCCTGACTCCGCGCGAGCCGCTCCGCGTCATTTTCCGTCGCGAGATCGCCGACGAGGGCGGCCACGCGACATTTCTGCCGAAGCAGTGTGAGAATTTTTTCGAGCAGCGCTGTTTTCCCTGCTCCCGGGCTCGACACCAGGCTGACAACGAACACGCCGGCATCCTGGAATCGTTGTCGAAGGCCGCGAGCCACCACGTCGTTCTGCTTCAACACGTTTTGCCTGACTTCGATGATGCGCGTGACGGGATTCACTCTTCCACCTCGAGCCCCACGACCATGAGTTCTTTTCCTTGCACCACTTCTCCCGTCGGCGTGCCGCATTCCGAGCACGTGAACATTTGCATCGAGTGAACCGGCCGTTGCGCATCGCAGTTCGGACAAAACACAATCACTGGAACTTCCTCCACAATCAGCTGTGATCCCGCCAGCGCCGTGTCTTCGCACGCCATCTCATAGGACGATAGCAACGCTTCCTTTACGACGCCGGACAGCAATCCGAGGCGGAGATGCACCGCCTTGATTGGCGCGCCACCTCGCCGGTCGGATTCCTCGACGGCGAACTCTACGATATTCATCGCGATGGAAAGCTCGTGCATGCTGTCCTAGTGTGAAACTGCTCGCTCTGCTTTGATTGTTTCGAAACAGTTGAATTGCCCAAAGGAAGCAAGGGCCGCTTGCCCCAGACTGATGCCGCCATCGTTCGCCGGCACCCGGTGGTTCGTCCAAACTTGATGCGGAGTAGCATCGAGCATCGATTTCAAATCCTCGAGCAGCAGTTCATTCTGAAAAACTCCGCCAGAAAGCACAATCGCGTCGGTGCTGTACTCGTGGCACAGCGCAATCACCGCCTTAAAAACGCCCGTGGCAACGCCTCGTTGAAACGCCCGCGCGCATTCACGGGTGTCGCGTCCGGAGAACCGGTCCCACGCGAGATAGGTGAGCAACGGACGGAAATCGAGCTCGTGATCTACAAACGGAAATGGATAGGAATCCGCGGTCGAGGCGCCGCGAGCCAATTGCTCGAGCCAAATCGCGGCTTGACCTTCAAAGCTCGTCTCGCGCGTGAATCCGAGCAGCGCCGCGGCGGCGTCAAACAGTCGTCCCATCGACGTGGTTGCGAATGTTCGTACGCCCTTGCTGACCAACCCCAGCGCGCTCCGGTAACGCTCCGGGAAATGGAAAGGGCCGAATGTTACGTCCGGCAATCCGTTGAGTTCGGCAAGAAAACCTGCCGCGGCCTGAACGGGATGGTGCGCTGCAGCGTCGCCACCAGCGATCACAGCGGGGCGAAGATGCGCCACTCGCTCAAATCCATCGCGCACGCTTCCCGCGAAAAATTCTCCGCCCCAAATCGTGCCATCATCGCCGTAGCCGGTGCCGTCGAACGAGACACCTATCACTCGCTTCGTCCATTCACCGCGTTCCGCCAGCACGGAAGCGACATGCGCGCGATGATGCTGAACGCACTGCCTCTCTCGCGAAGAAAGCTGTCCCGCGTGCGCCGTGGAAGCATATTGCGGATGGCAATCATGGACGACGAGCAGTTCGTCCCGTCCCACCTCGTACATCGAAACTAAATCGTTAATCGTTTGCTCGAACGCTTCGAGCGATGGGAGATGTTCGAGGTCCCCGATATGCTGGCTCACAAATGCCTGTCCCTCGACGACGAGCGTTACAGTGTTCTTCAGATCCGCGCCAAGGGCCAGGATCGGGCGATTGGATGGCAACACAGCCGCCGCACCAGGCGCGAATCCGCGCGCGCGGCGCAGGACAGCAAGTCCGAAAATTCCCGCGCGCACGATTGAGTCATCAATTCGCCGTGCGATCGGACGCTCGCCAATCAGAAAGGCATCAGCAATTTCGGACAATCGATCGAGCGCTTCGATGTCGTCAATCGCGATCGGTTCGCTCGAACGATTCGCGCTCGTCATCACCAGGACCTCCGGAGCGCCTGATTCGAAAAGCAAATAATGAACCGGAGTATAAGGCAGCATCACGCCGAGTTCCTGATTCTCGGGCGCCACGCCCGGCAGGTTTACTTTTCCTGGCGCGATCAAAATCGGCCGCGCCGTCGACGTGAGAAGCGCCTCCCCCTCTTTACTGACAGCGATCAGCTCTCGCGCGACGTCCAGATTCTTCGCCATCAACGCGAACGGTTTCTCTTTGCGAAACTTCCGGGTCCTAAGCGTCTCCACTGCATTCGCGTTCTTCGCGTCGCACGCCAGGTGATAGCCGCCCAGTCCCTTCACCGCCACGATCTTGCCCGCCGCAAGCATTTCGGCGGCAAGCCGGATGCTGCGTTCGCTACCTCGAATCGCCTGATCGCCAAACTGCAAATAATATTCAGGCCCGCACTCAGCGCACCCGACCGGCTGAGCGTGAAAGCGACGATTCGTCGGATCGTCATATTCGCTCGCACAATATTCGTCGAGCGGCCATCGCCGCATCGTCGTGTTCGCCCGGTCGTAAGGCAATCCGAGAATCAGAGAGTAGCGCGGGCCGCAATTCGTGCAAGTGATGTAAGGATAGAAATGCCGCCGATTGGCCGGATCGAAGAGTTCGCGCAGACACTCTTCACACACCGGCAGGTCCGGCGAAATTCGAGCTGAAAGGCGTTCGTTCCGCTGGCTTCCTCGAATTGTAAAATCATTGCAACCGAGAGGATGCGATTTCTGAACTTCGATATCGGTGATTTGCGCGGCAGCCGGCGGCTCGGTCGTCAGCGCTCGAACGAATGTCTTCAAGCCGCAGTCCGCGCCTTCGACGAAAATCTCGACGCCTTCTTCTCCATTCAGCACCCAGCCTGCCAGCGCATTCGCGCGCGCCAGGCGGAATACGAACGGACGAAATCCCACGCCCTGCACCACTCCGCGAACTTTGATCGAACACGCACTCGCCACGCGCTTTACTCCAGGCTCACGATGCAGCCGCGTCCTTGCCAGCCGATTTGCACGATCTTCTCGCCATCAACCAGAACGGGAACCGTTCGCTGCCCGTTCGCAAAGGCGCGCATTCGTTCGCGCGCGGCCGCATCCGTTTCCACGTCGTACTCGACGAACTCCGTTCCTTTCCATTCAAGCCATTCACGCATCTCCTGCGTGTACTGGCATGTTTTTGTTCCGTAGAGTTCAAGCGCCGCCACGGCCGAGCACCTCCAAAGCTTCACGGATCACGTGGTAAATCGAAGCTTGAATTTCCTGAATCCGCGGGATGTAGTCGGAACGAACGACCAGCGGAAAATCGGCCAGTCCTTGCCGCTTGATTCCCCCGCCGTCGTAACCAAGCAGAGCCACCGTAAGTAAATTGCGTTTTCGAGCCTCCTCGAGGGCCATCAGAATATTTCGCGAACCGCCGCTCGTCGAAATTGCGATTGCCACGTCGTCCGGTTGCGCCTGCGCAATCATTTGGCGGAGGAAAATTACTTCCGTGCCCACGTCGTTCGCGATCGCCGTAATATTGGCCGGCTCGAGCGCGAGCGACACCGCCGGAATCGGTTTCCAGCCTGCCGGCGGCGCGATGCAGTCGATGGCCCAGTCGTTCGCGTCCGTGGCCGAGCCACCGTTTCCAAAAATAATCAGCTTGCCGCCGCGACGAAGGCGCTCTGCAATCGCGGATGTCGCATTGCCGATCTGTTCGGCCTCTTCCTCTGCCACTTGCGCGCGCAGCCTTGCATCGTCCGCCACTTTCATCCGGATTGAATCAGCCACCTGAGTCGTCGTATCGGAAGTCAGCTGCTTCTCGCGTCCGAGGAATGGATAGAGAAATTCGGCCGCGCCCACGTCATGCCCCAATTCGCGGTGCTCGAAGAAGACGTGCACCGTCTCCCAAAGCGTGTGATAGAGGACTTCCACCAGCTCCTGCTGGATGAATGGATCTGCACTGGAAGGCGGAATCGCGTACGAACCCTCGAGACCCGGAAACGCAAAAGTCATTGCGCCCTGCGCGCGAGCCGCATCGAGCGCCGCCCAAACCTCCGGATCGCCTTCCGGCGGGCCGAATCCCATCACGATGTCGTCGGAGCGGAGTATTGCTTCGAGCCACGGCCGGAAAAGAATGGACAAATCAAGCGCAGGCAGCGCCCGCTTGCCGACAATTACCGGATGAACGAACTCGACAGAAACATGCTGCGCGTCCGTCGCATACGGCCCATGGCCGAACGCCAGCAGTCTGCCACCGCGAAGAAAGCGATCGGACATCTCCCGGCAAGCTTCCGCCAGCCGGTTTGCCTCTCGCGCAAAAAACGATTCCAGAATCTGGTTTCGTTCCAGAAGGCGTTGCTCGATTTGCGCGGCGAGATCGCACCTGGTTGTCATTTTCTCTTCTCGTGCGGCTTCGCGATTCACGACTACCCGATTCACGATCAACAAATACGCGGCAGCGGGTCACCCACCAGCATGTCTACGATCCGCGTACCGCCATAGCGAGTTGTAACCAGCACCGAGCCAGCCGGCTGCTCGCGGATCTCACCGATCAAGCGAGCTTCGCCGCCACCGGGCGTTGCCTGCAATACTTCGAGAGCCGCGTCAGCCAGCTCGGGCGCAACGACGGCGAGAAACTGTCCCTCATTGGCGATGTGCAGCGGATCGAGCCCGAGTAGCTCGCAAGCTCCGCGCACGGCGTCGTGCACTGGAACGGAATCCTCCTCGAGGGTTACGCCCAATCCACAATCTCTCGCAAACTCATTGAGTGAAGTCGCGACGCCGCCGCGCGTGGGATCGCGCATCCATCGAATACCGCCGCCGGCTGCACGCACCAGAGCCTCCACGAGCGGAAACACCGATCGCGTGTCAGACCGCACGTCGCCTTCCATCTCCAGATCGCCGCGCGCCAGCAAAATTGTGATTCCGTGATCGCCGATCGGCCCTGAAAGCAAAACCTTATCGCCGGGCCGCGCCGACAGCGGATTGAGCTCGACGCCCGCTAACGGCGCGCCAATCCCCGTTGTGGTGATGTACATGCCGTCGGCCTTGCCGTGCTCCACCACTTTCGTGTCGCCGCCCACAATCCTCACTCCCGCTCTGCGCGAAGCGTCGGCCATGGCTTGAATTTCAGCTTGCAGCGCTTCCGTCGAGAGACCGGATTCGAGAATGAATGTGACAACCATCGCTTCCGCTTTCGCGCCCGAAACGGCGAGGTCATTCACGGTCCCGTTCACCGCGAGTTCTCCGATCGAACCTCCCGGAAATACCAGCGGCTTCACGACAAAACCATCAGTAGTCATCGCCATTCTCGCGCCATTTATTTTCAGTTGCGCGGCATCGCCCAGCGGCTCGGCGGAAGCGCCAAAAAGCAGCGGAGCAAACAATCCTTCGACGAGGCGGCGGCTGGCTTTCCCGCCGGCGCCGTGCGCCATTTCGATTTGAGGCTCGCGAAAGCGGATCTTGGGCGCGGAAATTTCCAGCTTCGTCGCGCTGCTCATGCCAGCGCCACCGGGCTCGGCACCAGAGCTGCTTTCCGGTGTTCGTAACTGTAATAAGCGGCGCAGGATCCTTCCGACGACACCATCAACGCTCCCACCGGACTTTCCGGCGTGCATTCCTTGCCAAATAATTTACATTGCGCGGGCTTCAACACGCCTTTCAACACCTCTCCACACTGTGCCGCCTTCGGATCCGTAACGCGAATTCCCGGCACCTCGAATCGCTGCTCGGAGTCCCACTCCGCATACTCGTCGCGAATCCGCAGCGCCGACTGTGAAATAAAACCCAGGCCTCTCCATTCGAAATAAGGCCGCAGTTGAAACGTATCCGCCATCGCTTTCAGCGCCGCGCGATTCCCTTCCCACGGAACCACGCGCTTGTACTGGTTTTCGACCTTCGCTTCGCCCGACTGCAGCTGCCGGAGGATCATCACGATCGATTGCAAAAGGTCCAGCGGTTCAAAGCCGCATACTACAATCGGCTTGCGTTCATTTTTCGCAATCCATTCGTAGGGCCTGCACCCGATCACGGTGGAAACGTGCCCCGGCCCGATGAAACCATCGAGCCGCATGTCCGGCGAATCGAGAATCGCGCGGATCGCCGGAATAATCGTGACGTGATTGCAGAAAACTGAAAAGTTCGGGAGATTTTCCGCTCTCGCTCGCTGCAAAGTCAACGCGGTCGAAGGCGCCGTCGTCTCGAAGCCGATCGCGAAAAACATCACATGCTTCTGCGGATTCATCTTCGCGAGTTTGATCGCATCGCTCGGCGAATAGACGATCCGCACGTCCATCCCTCTCGCTTTGTGTTCGAGCGGGCTGCCGTTCGTTCCGGGAACCCGCATCATGTCCCCAAACGCCGCAAAAATTACGTCCGGATCCTTCGCGACCGACAGCGCATCGTCAATCCGCCCCATCGGAAGCACGCACACCGGACAACCGGGCCCGTGAATCAATTCGATATTGGAAGGGAGAATGTGCTTGAGCCCGAACCGGTAGATTGCATGCGTATGCCCGCCACAAACTTCCATCAACCGGTAGTCGCGATTGGGATCGGCAAGGCGGCGAATTTCTTCGGCGGCCTTGGTGATAAGTTCTGGATCGCGAAACTCGTCCACATATTTCATTTTCGATCCTCGGGAAATCCGGATAACTAAGGCGAGTGCTTCTCTTCCACTTCCTCGAGCCCGTAGCCGCGCACTTCCTGCACCGCCGCTTCGCTCTCACCGAGCATCTCGAGCGTGCGCATCTGATCGAGCGCATCCGCTTCGCTGATCTTGCTCATCGCGAAGCCCACATGAATCAGCACCCAATCGCCGGCAACGGGTCGATCATCCTCAAGCAATCCCAAATCCACCCGCCGCCGCATCCCCACCACATCCACAAGTGCCGACCGCGGATTGTCCGGCGCAATTTCAATAATTCTTCCTGGTATCGCTAGACACATGCTGCATCCTCCCGCCGGAATCTCGATTTCGTCATCCAGGCTCATCCCGTTTCCTTATTGCTTCCGAGCCGAGAAATCGAAGCTCACCTTCACTTCATCTTTCACTTTCAAAGTTCCGCCTGCCACCGACACGAGCTTGATTCCGTAATCCGTTTGCCGCAGCGAGAAATCCCCGTACGCGCGAAGCGTGTCGCCCGTTAGCGACACTTGCGCGGAAATTGTTTCGCTCTTCGTCACGCCGTGCAGCGCCAAATTACCGGTCACGTTTACTGCGTACCGGTCGCCGCCTAATGGATTCACGCTCACCTGCGAGCTTTCGAAAACAATCTCCGGATAACTCGAAGTTTCCAGCACTTCCTGTTTCATCCGGCTTTCAATCTCGGCGCGGTCCTTGCTGCTCACGTCGTCCGTCACTTCGAGCGAACCAGCTTCCACACTCAGTCGAGCAAGAGCCTGTTCCAAACCTCCGGAAGGAAGTGTCACCTCGCCGGTATAATTTCGGATCGCCAGCGTCGGACTGTGGCCAAGCGATGAAAATAATCCCGTAGCAAAAGCGCGCACCGAAAAACGGCTCATCGACGCATTCACGACATACCGCACTGCCGTCTCCGCTGCGGACATCTTCGCTCCCGTAGATTCAGTCACTCGGCCACCCTTGCATCATCGCCGCCACTCGCCGCCCTTCCCGCGCGACAAACTTTCTTTCTTCTCCGCGGAGCCGCAACGAAATTTTCGGCGTCGGCTACAACGACGGCGACGGCAATGCCTTCGCTCACATCGACCGCAGCTTGAAATATCGCTCGATGTCCGGCACGAGATCGGTCGCAAGGTTCCCGATTCCCAGCTGGCCCATATAACGTTTCGCAATCGGGCTCGTCAGAATCAATCCCGCGCCCACCACGACGAGCGCCACGCCTCCCAGCATGAGCAGCGTGTCCTTGCTGGCCCCGTCTTCCTCACTTCGGTTCATCACTTCCACTGGCATATGTTTTTCTCCTCTCGAGTTAACGTTCCGAATCTTGCTTCGGCCAATTTCCGCTCTGAATCATTTCGACGAGCGACTCAATCCTTCTCGCCGCTTCCTCCACCATCGCCGCCACGGGCTCGCTGAGGCCCATCTGGCCTTCCTCGGGGCCCAGCGTCGCCGGCTCGCAACCCACGAGCAAAATCCGTTTCAACTCGCCACCCATCGATTTCGCCATCCGAATCACGTTCATCGGATTCATGCTGTGCGCGTCCGCGGCCACTTGCGTCGCTCCAGGTGAATCGAGGGAACTCAGATCGGGCTCGATCACATACAGAGTGCCGGGCTCGCCGTCGCGCGGACAGGCGTCCACGAGAATCGTCACATCGGCGCCATCGAGCAGCGCGTACGCCAAATCGAATCCGCGAATTCCGAAATCGATCACCTTCACGCCGTCGGGCATTTTACGGCTCGCCAGTCGCTGAGCCACTTCCACCCCAAACGCGTCGTCACCCAAAAAAATATTCCCGATGCCGGCGATCAGAATCGATGTCGTCTGCGACGCCGTCTCTTGCGCCTGCTCTTCCGCCGGAAGCGGTTCGATCTCTTCGGGATCGAAAAAGAAACGATGCCCCGGCTGCCGCATCATCCCGATATCCCTTCCGGGATCATCTTCGGCGACGACGCAAATGTGAAATCTGCCTTCATAATCCTGTTCGATCGACTCAATTACCGCCGTCTTCCCTGCCAGCGCAATATCCATCACGTCGCCGCGTTTACCGGGACGAAGGCGCACGCGGTGCCCCGGTTTCACCTCCACACCTGCAACACTCAAACTCTCCGCGGGCGCTTTGTCCTCGAGCAGCCGCCATTCCCATTCGTTCATTGCTTTTCCTCGTCGGCTGGCCGCAGGCCTCGCAGCACTCCATGAAGCTTCATGAAGTGCTCCATGGGCATCGCTTCCGTGCGCTCCAAAATTTCGCGAGAGCGCTCGTCAGCGTTCCGCATCTCATGTTTCTCGTCTTCCGTTAGCGTCAGGATGCGCAACGCAAGAATCTCGTCAATCTCGGTGCCGTCGAAAAGAGCGCCCGGGCTCTCGGGCGCGATCTGCGGATAATCGTAGAGAATAATCGGCGACGACAGCATCGCCTCACATTGCCCTTCCTCCCCGGCGAGAACAGGCCATGTCCCAATGTTTTTGCATTCCGAAACCGCTTCCTTCAGCGCCGCCGGCGGATCGAGAAGCGAAACAAACTGGCCGCCATCCACCCCGAGAATCGTGTGCGCCGAAAGCAGCGACTGCATCAGCGCCTCATCGCGGCTCGCCGCGTCCGAATCGCTGGCCGTAACATTCGAAATGCGCACCGCGAGCTTGTACACGCCTTCGCCCACGCAAACCGTAACCGCGTCAATTTGCGCCGAGATCGCTTTCTTCGTGCGAACGATCACTCCCGCAATTCGTCCTTCATGGCTCCGCACCGGCTCGAATTCGCTCCCCCCCGGGAATTCAACGAGCGCCGAGCGCCCCTGAGAAACGGTGTCGTTACATCGCAACGGAGGAAGCACAATCTCCCGCTCGACTGCTTCCTGCCACGTCTGCAGGATTTGGCCGCCCACTCGTAGCGTCTCGACAAGCTGAATATCCGATTCGTAGTTGGTCTCGCCGCCCGCGGGCCAATCTTCGAGCGGAGCTTTCGGTTGCCCGATCGTTCGTGCCACCGCCTGCAGAAACCGTACTTTTACGCTCAACTCCGTCCGCGAATCCCCCGTCACGATACATTCCGTTTGCATGAACCAGCTGTCCGCGCCGCTCTGCCGCAAGCTGTACGCCTTCGGATACACCACTCCGAAATTCCAGCGCTGCCGGTTCTTCACCGACGACGGGCGGTAGGGATACAGCATGTAGCCCTCGTAGAGGACGGCGTTGGCGACCTCCTCCACACGTTTCGCGTTCACAGCTCCACCGTTTCTTCGCTTCCGGCCAGCACTCGTTCAATCACTTGCTCCCACGAAGTGATTCCGTGGCGCACCTTATATTGATAAAGCCTGTCGAACACATCTCGCCGCAGGTAAAGCCACGCGCTGTTCGGATAATAATGATCGATCAATCCCTTCCAGGCTTTTAGCGGCAGTTTGAACTTCGCTTCCTTCTCCCAGGAAATCGGCGCCACCTGCAGCTGCTCGTTCACATCCGCATAAAATACCGTCCCGCTAAAAAGAAAATTCAACGGCAATTCCCCATCCGCCAGTCCGTGAAAATACTTCGTCGCCGCCACGTTGAAATCAAACGTGCATGGCACCTGGAGTTCCACCACCGTCTCCTTCGCGAACGGCGGCACCACTACAATCGCGTGCGTCCATAGCAAGTTGCGCAGCGTCTGGCCCCAACGGTCCGGCTCGCCGAATAAATCGAGAAGCCTCGACTGCTCCTCCGCGCTGTAATGCCGGCGCGTCACTTCGATTTGAATCTGCGCGCGAAGCACTACCGTGTGAATCGCTTCCTCACCGCCCGAGTTCGTGATCCGCAATTTAAAGGCAAGCAATGGCGATGCGCCATACGGCACGGCTTCCGCGCCCTCGAGTTTGAAATTGAGATCAGGCATTCGAATTCCCGGCGAGCGTTTCCGCTCGACCCTGTAAGCTCGCAAAAAACTTGGTCACTTCGCGCCACACTTCCGTACCGCCGGAAAGTCCGTGCCAGTGAAGCCGGATCAAACCCACCAGCTTGTAGCACTCATCAATCGGCACGATGTAATACTGCGCTTCGACGCCTCGAGTGGCGCCCACACGATTTGCGATCAGCGCTTCCACCTCCGGCTCCATCTCGCGAAGTGCCGGATTGTCCTCCTCGATATCGCTCCACGCCTCGAGCGTCAGCAACGATTCCGTCGCGCCCGCCGGTCCGGGGTAGAACGCCGACACCTTCGCCGGCTCGCCGCTCTTGAAAAAGAACGCCAGTTCGATGGGAACCATCAACCCGTCCCATTGCGCTTCGGTCATCTTGAAATTGGGAAGAAACCGGATGCGCCGCGGCACCCGTTTGAACTTCGCGGAACTCTGTCCGCTGAAAAGAATCGCGCAAGCATCGCAGGAACAGATCAGCTTCCTCGCCGCCGGATCAATCAGATGCTGATGCTCGCCCGGCAGCTCGGCGCTGCACATTTCGCAGCATTCCGCCGCTCTCCGCTTGTTCGCAAATTGGCGCAGCGTCGCGAATGCGCTGTCGTTCTGCGCGGCGGGCGGGAATGGCGAGCTCACATTCCGCTCCGCTGAGCCTTCGAGAGCGGCAACGCCACGCGCACTCGCCCGTTCTCCCTCAGTAGCGGAATGGGTTCGAGATGGAGGCTGTCCAAATCCAGCCCACGCCCGGCGCGCACCACGTCATAGTGTTGACTGCAAATTGGGCAAGCCAGCACCGTCCCCGCCAGGCTCGCTCCGGCGAACGGCTGGCTGCATCCCGGACACGTATTGTTGTACGCGTAAAAAGTTTCTTCCAGCCGGCAGAAAAGCATCTCTCGTCCGCCCACTGCCTCCGTCCGCATCGTTCCCGAAGGAATCGCGTCCAGCCCAAACACATCTTCCCATCCCACTTCTTCGCGTTTGGTTTTCTCCGCAGCACCGGTACCACCCAGCTTCGAGAGCGGAACAAACGCAATCCCCGGATTCGATTCCTGCGCCGTGCCTTCTACGTGGATCGCCGTCACGTCCGGTGCGGCTTCATAGATCGCTTCTTCCACGGCCAGCTTCAGCGTCGCCGATGACGAAGGACACCCATCGCAATTTCCCTCGAGTCGCAGCGTCACAGCTCCCTCGTCATCAATTCCTATCAGGTTGACGTTTCCTCCATGCGACTTCAGGTAGGGACGCGCTTTTTCAATCCCGTGCATCACCCGCGCTTCGAGGCCGTCGGGGTGAAGCCCGTACAGCAGCAGCAGGCTGCGCACCAGCTCGTCGCGCCCGAGCGAATCAATGATCGATTCGCCGGAGGCGCCCGACTGGTGCACGATTTCCAGCATCCGCTCGATGCCGGCGCCATGAAATTCCATCAGCGACCGCACAAGCTCCTGCGCAGCCGCGGCCAGCGCCGCGTCGTTCGATTTCTCAATTTTGTGAAGCAATGCTTCGATCGATTGCAGTTGGCTCTGGACGTTACTCGGAGCAGGCATGGACACCTTTCCCTGATTCTCCTGACGGAGACAAAATAATTTTCCGGCGCGCCTCCTGCCTTCCAGGTTTTACTTCGCGCGCCTTCGCTCCCTCCTCAGGGCGGTTCTCTCTAGGGCTGAAGACCAAACATCGGCGAATGGTGCGTCTCCAGAACTTTTCCATTCCCGAGATACATATGGACGCCGCACGGCAGGCACGGATCAAAGCTGCGAACGGCGCGCATGATGTCGATGCCTTTGAACTTGTCGGGGCCGTTCTCTTCGAAAATCGGCGTGTTCTGCACCGCGTCTTCGTAAGGTCCTGGCGTCCCGTAAATGTCCCTGGGATTTGCGTTCCAGGGAGTCGGTGGGTAGGGGTGATAGTTGGCGATCTTGTGATCCTTGATCACCACGTGATGAGACAGCACGCCGCGCACGGCCTCGTGGAAGCCGCATCCGATCGCACTCTCGGGCACCTTGAAGTCCGTCCAGGTCTTCGTTCGTCCCGCGTGCAATTCTTCGAGCGCCTTTTCGACGAAGTACAAAGCAGCTGCCGCGGCGTACGCCTGAAAGTATGTCCGCGCACGATCGCGTTCGATGGCATTGCTCCACTTCGGAATCTTCCATTCGAACTCAACCTCGGGCAGTGAAGTTGTCTTCGGCAAATAAATCTTCACGCTGTGCCCCGTCGCTTTAATGTAGCCAATGTCCACGATTCCAGCGAGCGCGGTGGCCCAGAAACGCGCAATCGGCCCGCCGCCGGTGTCGAGCGCCAGATGGTCTCCGGTGCGCTTGTCGAGCCAGCGCGGCGACATCACCCATGTGTATTTGCCGGCGAAATCGCGTTTCTGCGGCCGCGGGATCGTCGTTTGATTCCACGGGTGGTTCTGATCCACCGGATTTCCCAGCGGGTCCGTCTTGACGAATGTTTCCGAGTTCTTCCACTCGTCGTAGTACGAGCTGCCGAGGAGGATGCGGATGTTCAGGTTGATATCCACCAGGTCGTTGGTCACAAGCTTTCCATCCACCACCACGCCGGGCGTTACGAACATTCCGCGGCCCCACTTGGTCATATTCTTGTACGTGTAATCGCACACCGCCGGATCGTTGAACGAGCCCCAGCAAGCCAGCAACACTCTCCGCTGGCCCACTTGCTCGTACCCGGGAAGCGCTTCGTAGAAGAAATCAAACAGATCATCGTGCAGCGGCACTACTTTCTTCATAAACTCCACATACTTCATCAACCGCACCAGGTAGTCCGTGAATAGCTGAATCGTCGGAACGGTCCCGACTCCGCCGGGATACAGCGTCGAAGGATGAACGTGCCGCCCTTCCATCAAGCAGAACATTTCCCGCGTCATCCGGCTCACTTGTAATGCCTCGCGGTAGAAAGAGCCCGTAAACGGGTTCAGCGCCCGCATGATGTCCGCAATCGTTCGGTAGCCGTGAAGATTCGAATGAGGCGACATCGTCTTCTCGGCCTTCGCCAGCACGCTCGGATTCGTTTCCTTCACCATCTGCTCGCAAAAATCCACGCCCACCAGGTTGTCCTGGAAAATATTGTGGTCGAACATGTATTCCGCCGCTTCACCGAGGTTCACAATCCATTCGGCGATGGCCGGAGGACGGATCCCGAACGCCATGTTCTGCGCGTACGTCGCGCACGTCGCGTGGTTGTCGCCGCAAATACCGCAAATCCGGCTGGTGATGAAGTGCGCGTCCCGCGGATCCTTGCCCTTCATGAAAATACTGTAGCCGCGAAAGATGGACGAAGTGCTGTGGCATTCCGCCACCGTGCGATTCTCAAAATCGATCTTCGTAAAAATCCCCAGGCTTCCCACGATCCGGGTGATCGGATCCCAGTTCATGTCCACCAGGTTTCGCGACTTCGTCGGCGTTTCTTTGCTCACCCCGGCAATTGTGCTCATTTTCTACGCTCCTTTTTTAATATGCCCGCGGGTGGTAGCCCGTGGTCAGCTCGGCACCGGGGTGCCGCCACTTCGGTTCCTTGTTCACCGTCGCATTCGTCATCGAACGCAAAGCTCTGATCGCCCGCCCGTACACGCCGATCGCGCTCGCAGAGACTTTCGCCCCCGGCGGCTCATCCATGAACGGCATGAACTTGTCCGGGAAACCCGGCATCGTGCAGCCGATGCAGATTCCGCCCACATTCGGGCAGCCGCCGATTCCCGCCATCCACCCGCGCTTCGGCACGTTGCAGTTCACCACCGGCCCCCAACATCCCAATTTCACGATGCATTTCGGAGACCCGTATTCCTCCGCGAAATCGCCCTGCTCGTAGTAACCGGCGCGATCGCATCCGTCATGAACTGTTTTGCCGAAAAGCCACGTCGGGCGAAGTTGATCGTCGAGCGGAATCATCGGCGCGAGGCCCGCCACTTGATAGAGAAGGTAGAGAACTGTCTCCATAAAATTATCCGGTTGCACCGGGCATCCGGGCACATTCACGATCGGCAACCCGGCTACGGATTTCCAACCCCAGCCCAGATAATCGGCCAGGCCCATCGCGCCCGTCGGATTGCCGGACATCGCATGAATTCCGCCATAGGTCGCGCACGTCCCGCACGCCACCACCGCCAACGCCTTCGGTGCCAGACGATCGATCCACTCGTTCGTCGTGATCGGTTGCCCGGTCTTCGAATCCGTTCCCAGCGCCGCCCAGTATCCTTCCTTTTTTATTTTTTCATTCGGGATCGATCCCTCCACCACCAGCACGAACGGATTGAGTTTCCCCTCCGCCGCGAGATACCAGTACTTCAGGAACTCGGCGCCGTTTTCGTAGGCCAGCACCGGATTGTGCAGGTGAACTTTCGGAAGTCCTGGAATCGCGCCCAGAATTACGTCCTCGATGCTCGGCTGCGTTGCCGCCGTAATTGAAACGGAGTCGCCGTCGCAACCCAGGCCTGCGGTCATCCACACAATGTGAACATCGGACACCGGCGAATTTCTTTGCGTCTTGTGACCGTAAGGAACCGCGTCTGCCATGGCTCGATTCTCCTTTCCAGCCTGAAAAATTCCCGAACCGGCGTGTTGCTTCGTTTGTGCGCCGGCGCGCGCGTAAAAATTCAAAAAATGGACTGCGCCTTCGCGCCCCGCCCGGCCCACACGAACGCTGCTCCGCAACGAACCGGAAAATCCCTTCCGCTACAAGCTGAGGAATACATCGTTGAAACAAGCGTCTCAAGCGGGAGCTTGCTGTTTTCTTCATAGGAACATCCCGATGGATGACGTAGGGGATTCCCCTACGAAGTAAACTTCTGAAATAAGGGAGCTTAGAGTTGCGGAGGTTTGCCGCAGGATGAAATTTGCACAGCCGAGAAAAAACGCAAATCGCTTCGATTCAAATTCCGAATCAAGCGCTCTTCGCGTTCACTGACCATTCAATCGCATGTTGAACAAGTTCGCGCGCGTTGCGCAGCGAGAGCTTCTCCTTGATGTGCGCCTGATACGATTCCACCGTCTTCGTGCTGACGTGCAGTTCATCCGCAATCTGCCGCGTTCCGTGGCCCGCGCCGATCAACCGGTAAACTTCCAGCTCCCGGTCGCTCAGTTTCGCAAGCGGTTCGCGCGGCGAAATCGATCCGTGCACAAACTGCTGCAACATTCGCTTCGTCAAGCGGTCGCTCACATACACTTCTCCGCCCAAAATACGCCGGATGGCGGTCAGCACCTTGTCGGTCGCTTCCTGCTTCATGATGTAGCCATTCGCGCCGGCTCGCAGCGCTCGCTCTGCGTACACCGACTCGTCATGCATCGAGAGAATCAAGACGGGCAGACTCGGATACTTCGCTCGCAGCGACTTCAGCAGCTCCAGTCCGTCCGGCCCATCGAGCGAAATGTCCAGCACCACAAAGTCCGGCATCGATTCTTGAATCGCTGGCAATGCCGATGGTGCGCCATCCGCTTCGCCGCATACCACCAGGTCCGGTTCCCGGTCGATGAAGAGCGCGAGGCCCTGCCTCACGATCGGGTGATCGTCCACGAGAAATACTTTGCACTTCGGCCCCGGCGGATTCGCGCGGTTCTTGTTCATAAGGATCTCGCGGTCATGCTCTGTTCCTCTTTATCACGCGCGGGCACCCAATGGGAATAGGCACACCACGGTCGTCCCGCCCGTGAAATTCCTCGCCACTTCGAGAGATCCCCCGATCATGTTCGCTCGATAACTCATGATGTTTAAACCCATCCCCGCGTGGTTCGCCGGAATTCCCGAAATTCCTTCGCCGTCGTCCTGCACCGAAAGCGTCCCTTCCCCGTTTTCGACGGACAACCCGATCACCACGTGCCCCGGCTTTCCGTGCTTGATCGCATTGTTCACCGCCTCGCGCGCGATGTGATAAAGGTGCGTCGCCATATTCACGTCGTACACAAGCACCGCCGCGCCGCATTCGAACCGGCAGCTGATCCGGAACAGATCCTGCATTTCCTCCGCATAGCGCGTCAGCGCGGACATCAATCCGTGTGCATCGGACACAACCGGCAAGAGCCCTCGCGATAGCTCGCGCGTCTTGTTGATCGCTTCGTTCACCAGCTTCACGATTTTCGCCGCCTCGTCCGATTCGGGCAGCGCCTTTTCGCACAGCTTGCTCTCCAGCACCTTGCTCATGAACGCGATCCCCGTCAGATGCTGCCCCAGCCCGTCGTGTAAATCTTCTCCGATTCGGCGTTGCTCGCGCGCGCTCACTTCGAGCAACGCTTTTTCCAGCCGTTGCCTCTCCGTGATGTCAATGCCCGTCGCGATCACATGGGAAGTCGCAGCGTTTTTCCCGGCAAGAATTGTGCTGGACCACGTAATCCGCCGCGACGTTCCGTCGCGCGTCAGCAAATACGTCTCCTGCGTTCCCGGCGCCTGCGCGGCACCCGTGTCTTCGAACATCGACTTGAAGTTTTCCACTTCTTCCGGCAGCAGGAACAAATCCCACACGAATTTTCCCTGCACTTCCGCGAACGTATACCCGGTCGTTTCTTCGCACGTCCGGTTGAATCGCACGATCCGCCCTTGCGGATCGAGAACCACGATCAGCGCGCCAACGATATCGAGGATCGCCGACAGGACGTTTCGCTCGTCCTGCAGCGCTTCCTCCGCCTGCTTCAATTCCGTGATATCAACGCCTACCCCGTGAATGAACCACGGCCGCCCGTCCCGCCGCCGAATCATCTCGGCTTCGCAATGGAACCAAAGCACCCGCCCGTCCCGCGCCAGCACTCGATAAGCGGACTTCAGCGGCTTGCCCGAAAGAAACATTTCCGCGGCTTCCGTGCTCCAGCGCTGCTTGTCGTCGGGATAAATCTGGTCGTACCACCGGACGGGATCTTCCAGCCATTCGGCCTGCGTAAATCCCAGCGCCGCCTCGATTTGTGGGCTCACGTAGGCTTCGCCGATTCCTTCGTCGAGGTACGCCATGAAAACGACGGCGGGGATTTGCTCCACGAGCGCTCGATACCGCGCTTCCACGCTGTGCGGCTGGTTACTCGAATCCGGGCCGCTCGCGAACTCGTCCGCCCGTTCTCCCGACGCCGATTCTCCCGCCGCCGATTCTCCCGCCGATTGTGTCGCGAGGAATCGGCTCTCGAGAAACACATGCGCGAGTTCCTGGAGCGTTGCTTCCGCTTCCGTCACGGCAATATTCGAACCGCGCGAAAGCACCGATTCCGCGAACTCTCGCGTCCAGTCGTTTTCCGTGATGGGGTTCCCGCTCATCTCTCTTCGCCGAAAAAATGGCTCCTCATTCCGAAGCGTTTCCGTCTGCGCGCCTTCGCCAGCTGGGTTCCTTGTTAAGCGACGCCTGCGTGAACCGCCGCAGCGCGTGAATCGCGCGCCCGTAAGTCGCCACCGCATTCGACGAGAGCAGCGAGCCCGGTGGTTGGTTCATAAATGGCATGAACTTGTCAGGAAATCCCGGCATCGTACAGCCGATACATATCCCGCCGACATTGGGACAGCCGCCAATCCCGCTCATCCAGCCGCGCTTCCCCACGTTGCACTGCACCACTGGCCCCCAGCACCCCAGCTTCACGATGCACTGAATCGCGCCATATTCCGACGCAAACTCCGCCTGCTCGTAATAACCGCCTCGATCGCACCCTTCGTGCACCGTCTGCCCGAAGAGCCACGTCGGTCGCAGCGCGTCGTCCAGCGGAATCATCGGCGCTCGTCCCGCCACCATATTCAATAGATACAGAATCGTCTCCGTCATGTTGTCTGGCTGCACCGGACATCCCGGCACGCAGACGATCGGAACATCCGCCTTCGATTTCCATTTCCATCCGAGATAATCCGGCAGGCCCATGCATCCCGTTGGATTTCCCTCCATCGCATGAATTCCGCCGTACGTCGCGCACGTTCCCGCCGCGATCACCGCCCAGGCCTTCGGCGCCAGCCGGTCGATCCAATCGCACGTAAGAATCGGCTGACCCGTCTTCTGATCCGTCCCGAATGTCGCCCAGTAACCCTCTTTCTTGTTTTTCTCGTTCGGGATCGACCCTTCGATCACCAGAATAAAAGGTGCCAGCCGCCCTTCCGCCGCCTCATGAAACACGCGCATGAACTCTTCGCCATTTTCATAAGCAAGAAACGGATTGTGCAGTTTGATTTTGGGAACAAACGGGAGCGCTCCGAAGACCAGATCCTCGAGACTCGGCTGCGTCGCCGCCGTCATCGCGATCGTGTCCCCGTCGCAGCCGAGGCCGGCGGTGATCCATAGCACATCGATTTCGGTGATTGCGCCCATGCTGTGGCGAGTGCCTTTGCGGTCAGCGGAGCATTCGGCGTCAATGCTTCCCGCTGCGGCGGATTGTACCCAAACGCGTGTTGGTCTGTCGCTGCTTTCTTCCTCCGCGCCGGAGCGCAGCGAGCCGGAGCGAGATTGTTTCGATTTGTGGTCAGGCGAGGAGAAATACAGGCCTTCCTGTATGTCAATGCGGTAGGCTGCAACCTAAGCTACTCGAGAACGGGAAAGGACCTGGCTGGTGTTAGCATGAGAAAAATGCGAGGAGGTTCGATGCGTATTGAATATCTCGTGATCGGTGCAGTCGCCGCTCTCGTCGTGGTGGCGGGAGTCAGCATGCTCCCCGACTTCATCCGCTACATGAAAATCCGCTCGATGTAGACTGCAGCGCCGCTGTAAGCGGTCGCGCCCTTCGATGCAGGCAGGGCCCCGTCCGCCCCGGCGGATGCTTTCCCCCGCAGGCGGCATGAACGCGCACCACTTAAATTCCAAACAATCGGGAAACTAGCTCAGCGCTTTCTTCAGGCGCCTGGTGGTTTTCTGCAGCTGCTTCTTCAGCGATTCCACTTGCTTCGCGATGTCCTCGAGTTCTTTTTTCGCCACTACGCCGGCCTTTGACACCTTACGCGCCGTGCGATTCGCCGTGGCTTCCGCTCGCCCCATCGCGGATCCAATCGACTTCGCTGCTTCTGTCAGCCTGCTCTTCGCCATTTTTTCCTCCGTGAGTAACCGCTGCCATCGTATACGCCGCAAGACAGACCGTCAATCCCGATCGAACACCGCGCCTGCATGCCTGATGAGAACCGATTCATCTTGATCCGCGCCTAGGCGCTCTTGCTCTCCGCCTGCGCGCTCGCGTCTTCGTCAAGATATTTCACGAACACCACTTCGTTCTGCGCCTCGTTGTACAGCAGATCGTCCACGTTCGCCTTCGCCAGCAAAAGACCAAATCCGCCCGGACGCAATCCCTTCTGCTGCCGCACCTCGTCATGCGCCGTCGGCTCGTCGGGACGATGGCTGATCGCCGCGTGTTCCAGCTCCGCGAATTTAAATCCCGGGCCCGGATCGGCGATGCGATACAGCACCATGCGGTTCCCTCGCAGATAAGAGATCCGGACCTTCCGGCTCGGATCGAGCTTCCCGCCCCATTCCACCGCGTTGAGCAGCAACTCGTGGAACGCCTGCCCCACGGACCGCTGCACTTCGTCCGACAATCCCGCCTTCAGATGCGCCATGAACCCTTCGATGCGCTCGGCCGCTTCGAGCGAACATGGTAATGCGAGTTCGATCCACGACGGCCGCGCCGAAATCACTTCAATCGGCAGCGTCTTCGATGTTCTCGCCAGCGTCTCGCGGATCAGCGCAATCAGCGCCTTCGGCTCGATCGGCTTCGCTACATACTGATACGCCTCTTCACGAATCGCGCCCAACAAAGTCTCCGGCGTGTCGTCCGACGTCATCACGATTACCTTCGGCTTCTTATTCGTCTTGCGCAGCGCCGCCAGCACCTCGAGGCCGTTTTTCTTGGGCATCCACACGTCGAGCAGCGCCAGATCGAACTTCTCTTCTTTTAATTTCTTCAGCGCCGCCGCACCGTCAGCCACCGCCACCACGGTGTATTTCCCCGCGCGCAGTATTTCGGTGAGCAGCAGGCGTGTTGTGCGGTCATCGTCAGCGACAAGTATGCGCGTCATCTCTTCCTCCGCGAGGTATGAGGCAGGCGGCCTTTTTTTCCGGCTCTGCTCTTTCCTGTTTTCGTTCTCTTCCGGACTTTCCGGTCGCTGGCGGCCTCGAGTGCTGGTAACAGGCCCGCGAGGTCGTCTTCCAGGGTGGCGTACAGCTCCCACGCGCCGTCGAGTTTACCCTGTCGGGCCGTTTTTTCCATCTCTCTTGCTGTCCCAAACGCGCTCGAAACCCCGAAGTTCCCGACCGAGCCTTTCAGCCCGTGTGACGCATCCGCCAGAGCCCTGGCATTGCGCGCCGCCACCGCGCTGCGAATTTTCGCCATCATCTGCGGACAATCGTCCCGGAATGTTTGGATCAGGGATTGCAGCAGTTTTCGATTTCCGCCAAAACGCGCCAGCAACGCCTTCGCATCGATCGCCCCATCCGTTTTTTCCTCTTCCTCGCCCGTCTTCGCCGGAGCTGACGAAGCGCCCGTTTCGACAATTTGCAGGAACGACTTCGGGTCGATCGGCTTCGGAATGTATCCGTCCATCCCCGCCGCGAGACATCTTTCGCGATCGCCCCGCATCGCGTGCGCCGTCATCGCAAAAATTGGAATGTGCCCGCCGTCGCGTTTCTCTTTCCCTCGAATCTCTTCCGTCGCTTCAATGCCGCCCATTTCCGGCATCTGAATATCCATCAGCACGAAATCAAATTTGTGCTTTTCCAGTGCGACGATCGCCTGCTTTCCATTCTCCGCCACGATCACCGAATGTCCCCGCCGCTCGAGCAAGTGCAGGACGAGCTCCTGGTTGACCGGATTATCCTCCGCCACCAGTACCCTCAACCGGCGATGCTCCCCGCGCACCGGCCTTCGCACCGCCGAAGCCTGTTTCTTCGGCCGGGCCGATGCATGCAGCGCCGTTACGATTGCGTCCCATAGTTCGGACTGCTTCACCGGTTTTGTCACCGCCGCTGCCGCTCCCACGCTCTTCGCCCGCGCCTGGTCTTCGCGTTGTCCCGCAAACGCCAGAAGAATCATCGTCACGCCGCGAAACCGTTGGTCCCCCTCCACAAGCGCGGATAGCTCGAATCCATCCATCTCCGGCATGTGCCCGTCCGCTACGACCAGCTGAAACGGTTTTTCCGCTTTCTGTGCCCTCTGCAGCGCCTCAAGCGCCGCCGCCCCGCTCTCGGCCCCCACCGGCTTCATCTTCCAATTCGTGAACATCTCTTCCAGAATCTTCCGGCTCGTTGCGTTATCGTCCACCACCAGCACTCGAAGATCGCGCAGCTTCGCCGGCACGGACGCCGGCCCCGCCGCCTCCGCGCGCTCGAGGCCCATCCGCGCCGTGAAATGAAACGTGCTGCCGCGCCCCGGTTCACTCTCCACCCAAATCCGCCCGCCCATCAGCTCCGACAGCTGCGACGAGATCGAAAGCCCCAGTCCCGTGCCTCCATACTTCCGTGTCGTCGAACTATCCGCCTGTGCAAACGCTTCGAAAATTCCTTTCTGCTTCTCCGGCGAAATTCCGATGCCGGTGTCGGTGACGGAAAAATGCACAACTACGTCGTCGCTCGTTCGCGATTCCACGCTCGCGTTCAACACCACTTCGCCGCTCTCCGTGAACTTGATCGCATTCCCCACCAGGTTCACCACGATTCGCCGCAGCCGCTCCGGATCGCCCACCAGCGTGTCCGGAACCTCCTGCTCCACGTGACACGCGAGCTCGAGGCCCTTCTGCTGCGCGCGAATCGCCAGCACTCTCACCGTATCTTCCAGCAAATCTCGCAGCGCAAAATTCACGTGGTCGAGTTCGAGCTTTTTCGCCTCCGCTTTCGAGAAATCCAGAATGTCGTTGATCAGATTCAGCAGCGAGCCCGCGGAACTCTTTACTGTCCCCAGATATTCCCGCTGCTCCGGCGTCAGCCGGGTTTCGAGCGCCAGTTCCGTCATTCCGATCACCGCGTTCATCGGAGTCCGGATTTCGTGACTCATGTTCGCCAGGAACTCGCTCTTCGACCGCGTCGCCTCCTCCGCGCGCTGTTTCGCAATCTCGAGCTCGTTCACGAGATGCGCGAGCCGCTTCGCATCTGCCTCCTGCGCGTGCCGCGCCGCTTCGAGGTAATCGGCATAGAGCTTTAATTCATTCTCGGCTCGCCGTCGCTCCATAAACTGCCCGATCTGGCTGCCGATGGAATCGAACATGGCCAGCAATTCCGGTTCGGGCTTCCGGATTTCGCGGGTCACAAACTCGATCACTCCCACCACGCGTTGATCGATTCGGATCGGAAAGCCAAACGCCGAATGCAATCCTTCCTCTCGCGCGATCTGGATGCGCGGAAATTTCTCTCGCTGCGGCACATCGAGAATCCATTTCGACTGGCCCGTTTCCCACACGTGCCCGGGAATTCCCACGCCCCGCCGGCACACAAGTTCCCGCGTCGCCTTCTCGAATTTCGGAAATTCCAGTCCTGGCGAATGCCAGATATCAACGCAGCGCAGCACCTGCGCCACTTCATCCAATCGCCACAGCGCCGCCAGCTCCCATCCCAACCCCTCGCAGATGGACCGCAGAATCAAAGGCGACGACGCTTCCAGCGTCTCCGACTCGGCCAGCGCGCGCGTCAGCGCGTACCCCGCCGCCAGCCTTCTTTCGGCGCGCTTTCGCACCGTGATGTCGCGCGCCACCGCAAAAATCAGTTTTTGCTCCGGCCGCGGAGTTGCATTCCACAGCAGCCAGCAGTACGTGCCGTCGGCGCAGCGGAAGCGATTCTCGAAGGAAAATGTCACCGCGCCTTCACCGATCTTTTTCGCCTCTCCGAGCGTCGCTTCCCGGTCGTCGGGATGAACGAAGTCGATGTAGGGACGCGACAGCAGTTCCTCTTTGGAGATTCCCAGCGTCTGCTCCCACGAAGGATTCACGCGCTTGAAATATCCATCGAAGCCAGCGATGCAGAACAAGTCCAACGAGAGATCGAAAAGCTGGTCAACCTCGTTTTCAATCAACCGGCGCTCGCGAATGGACTTCGACAGGTCGCCTACGCTCCGCCGCAATTCGAGTTCGTTCACCACCAGTCGGCTCAATGCCCGGAGCGAGTCCAGTTGCTCGGCGGAAAGTTCGCGCGGAGTGCGGTCTGCCACGCAGAGCGTGCCGAGCGCGTGGCCATCCTGCGTGATGAGCGGCGCGCCGGCATAAAATCGAAGGTTCGGGTCGCCGGTTACGAGCGGATTCGTGCGGAAGCGTTCGTCGGTCATCGCGTCGGGCACCACCATCACGCCCGGCTCGAGAATTGCGTGCGCGCAGAACGCAACGTCACGCGGCGTCTCGGACTGCTCGATTCCGATTCTGGCTTTGAACCACTGGCGGTTCGTATCAATCAGGCTGACGAGCGCGATGGGCGTGCCGCAAATCAGCGCGGCCAGCCGCGAAAGATCGTCGAACTCCTGTTCGGGAAGCGTATCGAGGACGTCGTAGCGGTGGAGACTCTCAAGGCGCGCCGCTTCGTTTTCGGGTAAGGGCGCTTTCATGGGGGTCGCGGGGCAACGCACGGCACCGCAGGGCGCAATCTTATGGCCGCTGCGCTGCGCAAGTCAACGAAGCGTAACGGGCGGCCTAGCGGCGCGTTTCGCTGATCCACTCCGCGATTCGCGAGAGCGCCTTCTGCAAATGCGCGGGATCGCCGCCGAATCCGAATCGCACAAAGGAGTTCATGCCGGTTTGCTCGCCGGCCACGATCAGCACGCTTTTTTTCACGCGCAGCTCTTCCGCCATCTGCGCCGAATTTCCGCCGTTGCGCAATCCCGCCCAGGCGATGGCGCCCGCTTTCGGCGCAATATGCGAAAACCAATCGGCGTGCGCGTCAAGCCATTCGCGAAGCGGCGGATAATTCTGCCGCATAAAATTTCGCGTGCGGCTCAAAATCCACTCGCGCCGCTTCGGCTCGAGCGCCACGGACGCGAGCCGGTCCGTAAGCATCGTCGGGCCGATGCTCGTGTAATCGTGATAGCTCCACAACCGCTCGATCATATCCTCCGGTCCCACCACCCAACCGGTACGCAGCCCCGGCAGGCTGTACGCTTTCGAAAGTCCGCCGGTGCAGAGCACGCGTTCGTAGCCGCCCCACATCGTCGGCGTCATTGTCACAGGGACCTTTTCGCTGGCGATCGTGCCATCGTTGCGCCAGTCATTTCCGCGCCGCGATACACTTCGTCCGACAGAATCCACGCGCCGACGGCCGCCGCGGATTGAACGATTGCCGCGCGCTGCTCGTCACCCAACACCGAACCGGTGGGATTATTGGGATTGCAGATGGCAATGAGCTTTGTCTTCTTCGTGACCAGGCCCTGCAATTCGTCCATATCAATTCCCCAGTCGAGCTTTTCGCGGAGCCACAGCGGCTTCACCGTTGCGCCAAAAGCCTTCGCCAGGCCCGAGATCTGCATGTAGTTCGGAAGCATGAACACCACTTCGTCGCCCGGCTCGAGCAGAGCCCACGTGGAAATAAAATTCGCCTCCGACCCTCCACAGGTGACCAGCACGTTCGGCACGCGCGCGCCGGGGTACAGTTCCGCAATTCGCGAACGCAGCTCTTCGCTTCCGTTGGTCTGCGGATAGCCCTGCGGCACATCGAGAATGTTTCGCAGCATCTCCGGATCGGGCACAAGGTCCGCCGTCGTCAACGGATGCACACCGCTCTCGGAAATATTCAGCTCAACCTTATTTTCCCAGACCGATTGCCATCGCTCGAGTTCGAACGGTTCGATTCTCATTTCACACCCTTGGGGATTTTATTTGCCGGTTGGATTTGCGAACGCGAGCGCGAGCAGGGTTTTTTGCTCCATCTCATGCGCTTTGTGCGAACCCGTGGCAGGGCTCGCGCTGGCGGAGCGCTTCACCGAAAGCACCGTCCGGCCGCGTGCCAGGCGCTCGAGCCGTGGCGCGAGGAACGCAAGCGCGCCCATGTTCGCGGGCTCTTCCTGCACCCAGACGAATTCGCGCGCATTTTTGTGCCGGTCCATTTCCGCGGCGAGCTCCGGTTCCGGAAAGGGGTAAAGCTGCTCGAGAAAAATAATCGCGGTGGAAGTATCGTTGCGGCGTTTTCGTTCGGCGACGAGCTCGTGGCCAATTTTTCCGGTGCAGAGCAGAACGCGGGTAGCGCTTCCATCACCGGGATCGGGAATCACGGGCCGAAATCGCGCTTCGGATAGCTCGGCGAGCGAGGATGAGGAAGCCGGCGTCCGCAACATGCTCTTGGGAGTGAACACGACGAGCGGCTTGCGCCAGTTCCGCAGCGCCTGCCGCCTGAGCAGATGAAAATACTGCGCGGCCGTGGACGGCTGGCAGATTTGAATATTGTCGCGCGCCGCGAGCTGCAGGAAACGTTCGATTCGCGCGCTCGAATGCTCCGGGCCTTGCCCTTCGTATCCGTGAGGGAGGAGCAGCACAACGCCGGAAAGCAAATTCCACTTGTCTTCGCCCGCTGCGACGAACTGGTCGATGATGATTTGCGCGCCGTTCGCGAAATCTCCGAATTGCGCTTCCCACAATACGAGCGCTTCCGGAAAATCGCGGCTGAATCCGTATTCGAATCCGAGCACCGAGGCTTCGGAAAGCGTCGAATTATGCGCTTCGAACCAGGCCTGCTTCGCGTCCAAATGCTGCAGGGGAATAAATTCGTTCTCGTTTTCGATATCGATCAGCGCCGCATGCCTCTGGTTGAACGTGCCGCGCTTCGAATCCTGCCCGCTCAGCCGCACCGGCGTGCCCTGTTGCAACAGCGTTCCAAACGCGAGCGCTTCGGCCATTCCGAAATCAAGAGGACGCTTCCCGCGCGCCATTTCCAGACGTTGCTCCAATAGTTTTTTGACTTTCGGATGAATGTGAAATCCGGCGGGATAACTCGCGATCTTCTCGCCCACGGCCGTCAATTCCGCGGCCGGCACTCCCGTATTTACTTCGAACGAGGCGTTGTAGCGTCCGCCGCGATAGGCGTCCCAATACGCGGGCATTTTTCGCAGCGGCGGATTTTTCTCGAGTTCTTCGGCTTCTTTCTGCGCGGCGTCAAGTTCCTGGCGGACGCGCTCGACAATCGGAGCGGCATCCACGCCGATTTTTTCCGCGTAGATTTGCCACAGCGGCGCGTGGGCTTGAATTTTCTTGTAGCGCAGGGGCTGCGTGATCGTGGGATCGTCCACTTCGCTGTGGCCGTGTTTGCGGTAGCCAATCAGATCGACGACCACGGGCGAGGCAAACTTGTGACGATACTCGAGAGCGATCCGGCCGACGCGCACGACGGCGTCCGGATCTTCCGCGTTCACGTGAAAAATTGGAATCGGCATGCGCTTGCTCAGGTCCGAGGAAAAGCGCGAGGAGTGCGATTCGCGCGGAACGGTAGTGAAGCCGATCAGATTATTGACGAGGATGTGCACCGAGCCGCCGACGGTGTATCCCTCGACGCCGGCCATGTTCAGCGTTTCGGCCCAAATTCCCTGCCCGGCAAAAGCGGCGTCGCCGTGCATGATCACCGGGACGATTTGCTCGCGGCCGCCTTCGCCGATCCGCGTCTGCTTCGCGCGCGACCGTCCGATGGCTACCGGATCCACCGCTTCGAGGTGGCTCGGATTCGAGACGAGATGGATTTCGACTTTGCGGCCATTCGCCGCGGTGAATTCGCCGGTGGCGCCCATGTGATATTTCACGTCGCCGCCGCCGAGGACGCTGCGCGGGTCTACGTCTTCAAATCTCGCGAAAACTTCCGCGGCCGGGCGCCCGACCACGTGAACCATCACGTTGAGACGCCCGCGATGGCTCATCGCGAGGATCGCCTGGGCTACGTTATTCGGCGAGGCGTTTTCTTGCGTGGCACCACCTAGCGATGCGTTGACTTGCGCTGCGTGCTCTGACGCCGCATTTAGAATGGCATCGAGGAGCGGGAGCAACGCCGCTTCGCCTTCGAGCGAATAGCGCTTCGTGCCGAGATAGCGCGTCTGCAGAACCTGCTCGAATATTTCGGCGCTCACCAGCCGTTCGAGAATTTTTTTCTGGTCCGGAGCACTTGCCGGCGTGAGCGCTTCCGATTCCATGCGCTCCTGGACCCAGCGGCGCCGCTCGGGATCGGGGATGTGCATGAATTCGGCGCCAATCGTGCCGCAGTAAATCTTGCGCGCGGCTTCCGCATTAGAACCAGTGACGGCAAGTTCGGCAAGCTCGACAGGTTTGAGATCGCCGAGCGGATCGAGATTCGCCTGGAGATAGCCCCAGCGGCGGAAAGCGTCCCAGACGGGCGATTCGGAGACTTGGGACGCCGCCGATTCGACGACTGCTTGCTGCCGGCTCATAAAGGTCCTCGCATTCGGGGCTCTATTATAGCTAGCGCAGCGGGCAGAGGCGAGTGTGACGGCACGATTTCAAAATTCGCCCATTTGCCATGTCTTTCGGGAGGATCCGCCGGAAAATCGAAAAAAAACGCAATTTCTTCGCGATTAGAAGTGATGCCGACCGTTTGTTTTGTGTAAGTTATAGCGATTTCTAATCGCGGATTCGCGATTAGAAATTGGAGGTTCGGCTGTGCAAATACAGGGGTTAGAGGACGCAAAATGCGGAGTGCGGGATACAGAGCGGTGCGAGCCGAGTTGTGAAAAATACTCACGCCCCATGATATCATACTGGTAACTAATTGTAAAGTATCAAAATGTTACCGTTCGGAAGCGGGATTTGTGCCGGGCGCGGGGTTTGCGAACGGACTATGATGTGGGCGCATTGCTAGCCATTGGAAAAAGAGGGGGGAGTGCCATGTCCGGGATGGATTCTTTACGACGGGGTTTTTCGCGGCGGGAGTTTTCGCGACGTATCGGCCAAGCCTTCGCGTTTGCACTTGCCGGTCCGGAGCTGTTGCGGGGCGCAACGGCGCGGGACGCAGCGGCGCGGAAAGAGGTTGCGAGGAGCGCGAACGACGCGGCCGGCGGCGGGGCGATCCGCCTGAATTACAACGAGAGCCCCTACGGGCCATCGCCGAAAGCGCGTGAAGCGTTTGCGGTGTGCGGGCAGGCGGCGGAGCGCTATCCGGACAAGACGTACCGGGAGATGCGGGACGCACTGGCCGGGCTTCATGGCGTGACGCGCGAAAATATTATGCTCGGCTGCGGCTCGACGGAAATTTTGCGCGTGGCGGATGCGGCGTTCCTCGCGCCGGGAAAAAATCTTGTCGCCGCGGAACCTACGTTTGAAGCCGTGCTCGAATACGCGCGCGTGACGAAAGCTCAGGGCGTGAAAATTCCGCTCACCGCGGATTTCCGGCACGACCTGCCGCGCATGGCGGCGGCTTGCACGTCGAAGACGGGCATGGTGTACGTGTGCAATCCGAACAATCCCACCGGGACGATCGTAACGCGCGAAGAGCTTGGCGCGTTTTTCGAGCGCGTGCCGCCGACGACGTTGATTCTGGTGGACGAGGCGTATCACCACCTGGTGGACGATCCCGCCTACGCGAGCGCGCTCGACTGGCACGGAAAATATCCGAACGTGGTGGTGGCGCGGACGTTCTCGAAAGTGTACGGCATGGCGGGAATGCGGCTGGGTTACGCCGTGGGCGCGAAGGAAACGATTGCGGCCATGGAAGCGTACAGCACGCAGGACAATGGAAATGTGGCGGTGCTCGCCGCGGTGCTGGCGAGCCTGGCCGACCAGCCGCACGTGATCGAAACACAGAATAAATTGATCGCGTCGCGCCAATGGATGAACGCGGAGCTGACGAAAGATCACCGGCGCTTTATCGCGTCGCAGGGAAATTTTCTGATGATTGATATGGGAACGGACGTGAAGCCGCTGATCGCCGCTTTCAAGGAGCGCGACATTCTGGTGGGCCGGCGATTCGCTTCGATGCCGAATTTCATGCGCGTGACGATTGGGACGCAGGCGGAGATGGAAGCGTTCCTGGCGGCGCTTCGAGCGATCGCGCCGGCAAGTGCGGCGAAAGCGGCGTAGTGGAAGCGAATGCAGAGGTGCGAAGGAAGCGCGAATTCGGATAGGTATGGAAGGATTGCTATCGGGAGAGAGAATTCCGGACGCCCCGAGTCCCTACTCGGCCCGCCCCGCCCCCGCGAGGATGCTGCTTGGTTCGCCTCAGTTCCGCGGCGTTGCTGCGAGTGCTACGCCGTGGCGCCCGCCTGGGCCGAGCCCATCGCACGCCGCTGCTGAAAACATTCGCGGCAATACACGGGTCGCCCCTGCGTGGGCTTGAACGGAACTGTCGTTTCCTTACCACATTGCGAGCAAACGGTTTTGGTTTCGACCCGCTGTACGCTTCCCGAACCCGCGCCGTTGCCCTGCGCGCGGCTGGCTTTGCATGCTTTGCACCGCTTGGGCTCGTTCTTGAAGCCCTTGTCGGAGAAAAACATCTGCTCGCCGGCCGTAAAGACAAACTCGGCGTTGCATTCCGCGCACTTCAGGACCTTATCGTGGTATTCCATTGCGCTGCTCCACCGTGCTGGGAGAGGACTGCAGCGAGCAACTCACGCCAGACGGTGGGCCGGATACGCCCGCGAATGCTGCGTATCCAGCTTACCGAATGACGCGAACTGCTTAAATGGGCCCAGGTGCCTTTCGCCTAATCCTGCTCACGACGTTGCTTTTTACGGAGACGCTTACGCGAGAGAGCTTCCTTGGCGCGACGCTTCTCCCCGGGCTTCATGTAGTAGCTGTGTTTCTTGATTTCCTTGATGATGTCTTCCGACTGCACCTTCCGTTTGAAGCGCCGGAGAGCATTCTCCAAAGATTCACCCTCTTGAATGACAACTTCTGCCACGCGTATTCACCCCCATCCCTGTTAATGTTTTAGTTTGTCTCGCTGGATTCACACCAGTGTAACCGGTCGGACCTGACCCGGCAATGAGCAACTTCTATCCAAGGCTACCCCGCAAGTCAAGGGATAAATTGGGAATGCCGCATTCGAGCGTCGTTATGTAACTACATCGTACATAGTTATCGGAATCGAAAGGGTTGACCGATGCACCCGGAGCGGGCAGCCGATATGCCCCGGCAGGCTCGGACGCCCGCCTGTCTGGCGGCGGCCCGAGATTTCCATCCGCTCAAAAAATCTTGCTGTAGAATGGCCCTTCGGCTGATTCTGTTTGGGTACGGAAGCGGATATTCCTTCGAGGACGGCCTAGATGCCTTTAATGCGGAATGTGCTCGGCGTCCTTCTGGCGGGCGGCCAGGGAGAGCGGCTGTGGCCGCTCACGCGGGACCGGGCCAAGCCCGCTGTACCGTTCGGCGGAGTCTACCGGATCATTGACGTTACGCTATCGAATTGCCTGAATAGCGATCTGCGCCGCGTTTTCGTACTGACCCAATACAAAGCTCTGAGCCTCAACCGGCATGTCCGGCGCGGCTGGTCCGTGCTGATGGGGCTGGGCGAGTTCATCGAGGTGCTGCCGCCGCAGATGCGCGTGTCGCAGCACTGGTATCTGGGCACCGCCGACGCCGTCTACCAGAACATATATTCGATCGGGAGCGAGCAATCGAATTTCGTTTTTATTTTGTCGGGCGATCATATTTACAAAATGAATTACCAGAAGATGCTGGAGCAGCACGTGGAAGCCGGCGCGGACGTGACCGTGGCGACGATCGAGATCGACGCGGCCGAAGCGGCGAAACGATTTGGCGTGATCGAAACGGACAAGAACTGGCGGATCGTGGGATTCGAGGAAAAGCCGGCCCATCCGAAAGTTTCGCCGATTCATCCCGGGAAGGTGAACGCTTCGATGGGCGTCTACCTTTTTAATACGCAGCTGCTTGTGCCGATTTTGATCGCGGATGCGGAGGATCCCACGTCGTCGCATGATTTCGGCAAAGACGTGCTTCCGCGCATCATCGATAAATACCGCGTGTTCGCTTACAACTTCCAGGACGAGAATAAAAACGAAACGTCGTATTGGCGCGACGTCGGTACGGTGGACGCTTACCACGAAGCGAATATGGACCTCGTGTCCGTTTCGCCCGTTTTCAATTTGTACGACAAGAGCTGGCCGCTGCATACCTGGCAGCAGCAATATCCGCCGGCGAAATTTGTGTTTGCCGATCCCGAGCGCACCGGCACCGCGATTGATTCCACCGTTTGCGGCGGCTCGATTATTTCCGGAGGACGCGTGGAACGCAGCATTCTCGGCTACGACGTGCGGGTGAACAGTTACAGCGAAGTGGAAGACTCGATCGTGTTCAATCACGTGAACATCGGGCGCCGCTGCCGCATCCGTCGCGCCATCATCGATCGCCATGTAAGCATTCCCGAAGGCACCGTAATCGGTTACGACCCCGAAGCCGACCGCGCGCGTTACTCGATCAGCGAGAATGGCATCGCGGTGGTCGTCCGGCCTGAATCCATGCTGGAAGAGCCTGAATAGCTCATTCAAATTCCACACGCTCCGCCCGAGCGCAGACACCCAGGGGGTTTCATGTCCACGAAGATTGTGCAGGTACGCGGCCGCGAAATTATCGATTCGCGCGGCAATCCAACTGTCGAAGCGGACGTGCGGCTGGATGGCGGCGCGCTTGGCCGCGCCGCCGTTCCTTCCGGCGCTTCCACGGGCGAGCACGAAGCCAACGAGCTGCGCGATGGCGACAAATCGCGCTACCTCGGCAAAGGCGTTCTGAAGGCTGTGGGACACGTGAACGCGGAAATCGCGAAGGCTGTGGCCGGCATGGACGCGTCTGATCAGCGCGCGGTGGATCGCCGCATGATCGAAGCAGATGCGACGCCGAACAAATCGAATTTTGGCGCGAATGCGATTCTCGCGGTGTCCATGGCTGCCGCGCGCGCCGCTGCGGTGGCTGCCGGGCAGCCGCTCTACAAATATCTGGCGCGCTATTCGAGCGACGCTTCCGCGAATATGCTGCCTGTTCCGATGATGAATATCCTCAACGGCGGCGCGCACGCGGATAATTCCGTGGACGTCCAGGAATTCATGGTGATGCCCCTGGGCGCGCCGAATTTTCGCGAAGCGCTGCGCTGGGGCGTCGAAGTGTTTCACAATTTGAAGGCAGTGCTTAAAAAGAACGGCTACTCGACGGCCGTGGGAGACGAAGGCGGTTTCGCGCCCAACTTGAAATCGAACGAAGAGGCGCTCGAGCGCGTCCTCGAAGCCATCACCGCCGCCGGCTACAAGCCCGGAGAACAGATCTCGATCGCGCTCGATCCCGCTTCGAGCGAGTTCTACGATCGCGCCAGCAAGAAATATATTTTCAAGAAATCCGACAAATCGCAGCGCAGCTCCGAAGAGATGGTGAAATTCTGGGAGAATTGGGCGCGGCAGTATCCGATCGTCTCGATCGAAGACGGTCTCGCAGAGAACGATTGGGACGGCTGGAAAATCCTCACGCGCGACGCCGGCAAGAAAATCCAGCTCGTGGGCGACGACGCGTTCGTGACGAATCCGAAAATATTTGCTCGCGGTATAGCGGAAGGAATCGCCAACGCGATTTTGATCAAGCTGAATCAGATTGGAACCGTCAGCGAGACCGTCGAAGCCGTGGAAATGGCGCGGAAAGCCGGCTACGCGTCGATCATCTCGCATCGCTCGGGAGAAACAGAAGATGCTTTCATCGCGGATTTTGCCGTCGCGATGGGCAGCGGGCAGATCAAGACGGGTTCGGCGTCGCGCACCGATCGCATTGCGAAATACAACCAGCTTCTGCGCATCGAAGAAGAACTCGGCTCCGCCGCCCGATTTCCCGGTCGCAAGGCGTTGGCAGTCCACTAAGAGAATCGCGAAGGAGCCGGGCCATCCGCACTTACAATCTTGCAATCATCGGTTTCGGCAATGTGGGCAGGGAGTTTGTGCGCCTGCTGGTGGCGAAGCGCGCGGAACTTCGCGACAAATACGATATCGAATGGCGCATCACAGGCTTGGCTTCGCGCCGCATTGGATGGATCGCCGAGCCCAACGGTCTCGACCCCGACGCGCTGCTCGCTCAACAGATCCCGGCGATGCCAGCGTGGAAAACGCCGCATGATCTGCGCCAATGGCTTTGCACCGCTGATCCGCAAGTTTTTTTCGAAGCTTCCAGCCTCGACTGGCGCACGGGCCAACCCGCGATCGATCATCTGAAAGCCGCGCTCGAATCAGGCGCGCACGCCGTCAGCGCCAATAAAGGGCCCATCGTTCACGCCTACCGCGAGCTGCGCGAACTGGCGAAAGCGAAAGGCCGCAGGTTTCTCTTCGAATCCACGGTGATGGACGGCACGCCGATTTTCTCGATGTTTCCTCATTCGCTTCCGGCCACCGAACTTCGCGGCTTTCGCGGCGTCCTCAACGCCACCACCAACGTCGTCCTCACCGAAATGGAAAGGGGCCTCACGCTCGAGCAAGCCGTAAAAAAAGCGCAGGAAATCGGCGTTGCGGAAACCGATCCTTCCGACGACCTCGACGGCTGGGACGCCGCCGTAAAAGTTGCCGCACTCGTAATCGTGCTGATGGGCGTGGAACTGAAGCTCGACCAGATCGAGCGCACCGGCGTTCGCAATCTCACGACCGATCAAGTGCGCTCCGCGCGCGAGTCCGGCATGCGCTACAAATTAATCTGCCGCGCCGAACGCACCCCTTCGGGCGTTCGCGCGAGTGTGAAACCGGAGCCGCTGCCGCTCACAGACCCGCTCGCGCTTCTTGACGGCACCACGTCCGCCGTCCGCTTCGATCTCGACGTTTTCGGCCTGACGATCACCGAGCATAAAGCCACCGTGATCGCCACCGCCTATGGATTGCTCGGCGATTTCATTCGCGCGGTCGCCAACCCGTCGTAAACTACGAGCGCCAAAATGAACGCACCGATCACGCGACCGGCATCCAGCGCTCCACTCGAAACGAATTGGGTACGCGCGCAATTTCCCTCGCTGAAACTTGCAATGAACGGCCATCCCGTCGCGTTTCTCGACGCACCCGCCGGCACGCAAGTACCGCAGCGCGTGATCGACGCGTTTCGGGGCTACTTCGAAACCTCGAACGCGAATAACGTGGGCCAGTTCCTCACCAGCCGCCGCACCGACGACGTGATCGCCGCGGCCCGCCTCGCAATGGCCGACCTTTTTCATTCCACGCCGGACGAAGTGCACTTCGGCCCCAACATGACGACGCTCACATTCGCACTTGCCCGCGGCATCGGCCGCGATCTGAAACCCGGCGATGAAATCATCGTCACCACGCTCGACCACGATGGCAACGTCGCACCCTGGCGCGCGCTCGAAGATACCGGCATTGTCATTCGCCAGGTGGACATTCGCGAAGAAGACTGCACGCTCGACATGAACGACCTGCGGAGCAAAATTAATTCGCGCACGAAACTCATCGCCGTCGGTTACGCCTCGAATGCCGTCGGCACCATTAACCCCGTCGCTGAAATTGTTCGGCTCGCGCACGATGCCGGCGCACTCGCGTTTATTGATGCCGTTCACTACGCGCCCCACGGCTCGATTGACGTTCGCGCTCTCGATTGCGATTTCCTCGCCTGCTCGCCCTACAAATTTTTCGGACCGCACATGGGCTGCATTTACGGCAAGCGGGATCTTCTTCTGCGCTTCCGCCCGTACAAAGTCCGTCCGGCTCCGGCGTACCTGCCGGATCGCTGGGAGACAGGCACGCAAATCCACGAAGGGCTGGCGGGTGTAACCGCAGCGGTGGATTATCTTGCAGAGGTAGGCCGGCACTCGGGTTCAGCGGCGCCGGAAAATCGCCGTGCGGCGCTCGAGAGCGCTTACGTCGCAATTCGTCAGCACGAGATGGCGCTCGCCGCGCGCATGATCGCCGGTCTGCTCGAGATTCCTGGCGTCCGCTTCTACGGAATTTCCGACCCCGCGCGATTCGCCGAGCGCTGCCCCACCGTCGCCGTGCGCGTGAAAAATCTCGCGCCGCTCGTCTGCGCGAAATTCCTCGGCGATCGCGGCATCTTTACCTGGGACGGCAACTACTACGCGCTGAATCTCACCGAACGCCTAGGCGTAGAAAAAACAGGCGGCCTGCTTCGAATCGGCCTGGTGCATTACAACACAGCCGAAGAAGTAGACCGCCTGCTAAACGCGATGCGCGACCTGGCGGCATCGGCGTGAGCCCTACTTGTTGATGTCTTCCTTCGCTTCGAGCTTCTTGATCTGTCCCTCGAGGAACGGCTTCGTTCCATCGTCGGGCGCTCCTACCATGGCAGCTTTCGCTTCCTTGATCGCATTGTCGTAATCGCCCTGGGCGCTATAGACGCGAGCCATCCCGAAATGCGTGATGAAGGCATCGGGGTATTTCTTCGCATTCGCGCGGTACGCGGCCCAGGCCTCGTCCAACTTTTTGTCGCGCTGCAATTGCCTCGCATACGTGTACGCCTGAATCGCGTTCGCCTTGTCGAGCGCTTGCGCCTGATACTTCGCAGCCTCGTCCTTGCGGCCCAGCAAAGCGAGCGCCCGCGATTTCGTCATCAAGTTCTCGTAGCGCTCCTCGATCGCGATGGATTTGTCGGCGTATTTCACCGCGGTTTCGAGATCCACTTTGTTGTCCACGAACCACGTGGCTGCGTCGTTCCAGCCGTCCCAGCCGTATTGCACCAATCCGCGGAGCTGCTTTTTCAAGCTCTGCTCCACCACCTCGTTCACGTTCACGGAAACTTTGAACGGCACGGCGGTTTTGTCCCAGCGCATCGTCACGATCGCGGAATCGGGTGTGAGATCGTCGAAATCGTAGGTGAGCGCTTCGTGGAAATCGGCTGCCTGCGGCTTCACGGTCACGCGCAATGCGTCTTCGGCCGGATCGTACGTAAAGCTCCCCCACGAAGTGTTCGCCTTCGAAAAAATAACGGTCCAGTCGCCTTCGGCCGGGATCATGTGCAGGCCGTAAGTGCCGCGGTCGAGTGGTTTCCCTTCGATCGTGACGGGATCGGTGAACGTGATGGTCGTGTTCTCGTTCGCACCCGCGCGCCAGGGCTTTCCGTAGGGTTCGAGTCCGCCAAACACTTTGCGGCCTTTGGCCTCCGGACGGTGGTAATTGATCGTGATGTCGGTGATCCCGATGCGCTGCGTGATTACCGCGTGCTGGCTCTGCCGTGGCAGGTCCACCACGAGCGATTGCGCGCGGCTCGCGGGCACAGCGAACAAAATTCCCAGAAGCAGACCGATGCATGCATTTCTCTTCACTGGAATCTCCTCTCGAAATAACTGCGCCCGCCCTCGCCTGGCGTCACTCGCCGCACGCCGCAAAAAATCGCAAAGAAGCACACGCGTTCGCGCGAGCCGCCATCCGCTGATTCGCTTAGACGCAGCGACGCGCCTGTCCGTAAGCATCGCCGAAAAATTCAGCGCCGCTCCCCGGCCCTTGCATTCATCTGCTCCCGTGCTAGCCTACGGTCGTTCCTATGGCCAAACGTCCGAAGCCAATCGTGCTCACCGTTCTCGACGGCTGGGGTTTCCGCGCCGAAACGAAGGGCAATGCCGTAGCGCTCGCGCGCAAGCCGAATTACGACCGCCTCCTCGCCGATTTTCCCAATACGCTGATTCACACCTCCGGCCCATTCGTCGGCCTGCCCGAAGGTCAAATGGGCAATAGTGAAGTGGGCCACATGAATATGGGCGCAGGCCGCATCGTGCACATGGACATCACCCGCGTGGACGCGCTGCTCGCGAGTGGCGAAATCTTTCGCCAGCCGCTGCTTCTCGAAGCCATGCAGCGCGGCCGCGAACGCCAACTGCACCTGATCGGCCTGGTGAGCGATGGCGGCGTTCATTCGCACATCCAGCATCTCTTCGCGCTACTGCGCATGGCGCGCGAAAATAAAGTCACGCGGGTTTTCGTCCACTGCTTCATGGACGGCCGCGACACCCCTCCGAACAGCGGCATCGATTTCCTCCGCCAGCTCGACCAAAAAATGCGCGAGTACGGAGTGGGCCAGATCGCCACCGTGATCGGCCGCTACTACGCGATGGATCGCGACAATCGCTGGGAGCGAATTGAGAAAGCGTATCGCGCGATGGTTCATGGCCATTCCGACGCAAAATTCAGCGATCCGATTGCCGCCGCTCGCGCCAGTTACGAAGAGGGCGTCACCGACGAATTCATCGTTCCCGCCGTGATTACCACCGAGGCGGCGCCCGGCGCGCCGGCCGCGCCGCGCGGCCTCGTTCGCAGCGACGATGCCGTGATTTTTTTTAATTTCCGCGCCGACCGCGCTCGCCAGATTACCCGCGCCCTCGCCGAGCCCGGCTTCGACAATTTCAAGGATCCCGCGCGCCCTGAAAATCTGTTTTTCGTCGCGATGACGCAATATGAAAAAAACTGGCCGTGGCTGCGCTATATCATCGCGCCCGAAAAACTCGAGCACATCCTCGCGAACGTGTTCGTCGAGCAGGAGTTCAAAAATCTGCGCGTCGCCGAAACCGAGAAATACGCGCACGTCACATATTTCTTCAATGGCGGCGTCGAAAAACCTTTCCCCGGTGAGGACCGCATCGTGGTGCCCTCGGCCAAAGTTCCCACGTACGATCTGAAGCCCGAAATGTCCGCCGCCGGAGTTGCCGACGCCGTGATTCACGCCGTCGAAAAAGGCGATTTCGACGCCATCATCATGAATTTCGCGAATGCGGATATGGTGGGCCACTCCGGCAAACTCGAAGCCACGATCAAAGCCTGCGAAGCGGTGGACGCCTGCCTCGGCCGGATTTTTCAGGCGCTTCGTCCCCGCGGCGGCGCCTGGATTATCACCGCCGACCACGGCAACGCCGAAACGATGATCGATCCCGTGACCGGCGGCGCGCACACGTATCACACCACGAATCCTGTTCCCTTCATTCTCGTCACCGAAGACGGCAAGCTCCAACTCCGCGCCAACGGTTCGCTTCGCGATATCGCGCCCACGTTGCTCGGCGTCCTCGGCCTCTCGTCGCCGACGGAAATGACCGGCCGCGACTTGCGCGTTCTTTCCAGATGAAGGGCGCGATGACGCACGATGACGCGCACCGCGCCCGCACAAACGAAACTTCTCATCTGCGTCTCGCACCCGTTCACCCTCTGGAACCCGACGGCGGACATGCCCGATCGCATTCGCGCGCGCTGGCCTGCGATGCGCGTCGTTCATTTGCCGAAATACGATCGAATGCCGGAAGAGCTGCCCGACACCGACATTTTCGTCGGCTTCTCGCTGCGCCCCGAACAATTTGCGCTCGCGCGAAAACTCCAATGGCTCCACTCCACCGCCGCCGGCGTCGGCCAGCTCATGTATCCCGCGCTGCGCGAAAGCGGCATCGAAGTGACGAACGCCAGCGGTGTTCACCGCATTCCCATGGCCGAGCACATTCTGGGCACGCTCATCGCGCTCGCCCATCGCTTCCCCGATTGCTTCCGCTACCAGCAGCAGGCGCATTGGGCGCAGCAGGAATTGTGGAACGCGCCGGTGCGCCCGCGCGAGCTGCGCGGACAAATTCTGCTTTTCATCGGATTTGGCGCTATCGGCCGCGAAGTCGCGAAAGTCGCGCAGCCGCTCGGAATGCGCGTGTGGGCGGTGACGCGTTCGGGCCGCGCCGAGGAAGGAGTCGTCGAGCAATCATTTCCCGCGGCGCAGCTGCACGAAGCGCTGCCGCAAGCGGACTTCGTCGTCCTCGCCGCGCCCGAAACACCGGAAACGCGCGAGCTGATGGGTGCGCGCGAATTCGCTCGGATGAAACCTTCGGCTTATTTTCTGAATGTATCGCGTGGCGCGCTGGTGGACGAGCCGGCGCTGATTGCCGCGCTCGAACAACACAAAATCGCGGGCGCCGCTCTGGACGTCGCTTCCGAGGAACCGCTGCCGCCGGAAAACCCGCTATGGAAGCTCGACAACGCGTTCATCACCCCGCACATGAGCGCCGTAAGCGAGCACTTGTGGGAGCGTCAAACGGATTTGCTGATGGAAAATCTCGAGCGATGGTTTGCAGGGCGCGAACTGCTGAATCGCGTCGATCTCGAGCGCGGATATTAGAAGAAGCGCGTGGTTCCGCAGCCATTGCCGTGCTGCGCGTAGATAGCGCCCCGCAGCTGACCCGTTCTGGCTCGCGCCGATCGTTACTGGCTCGCGCCGCCTGTTCCCGCACTCACTCTCGGCGTATAGCCGTTCCGCGCGTACACATTCACTTTCTTCATCTTGCCCTTTTTGTCGGGCAGTTGAAGCAAATTGCCGTTGTCGTCCACCGCTTCCACTTTCAGTTTGTGAAATTTTCCGTCCGGCGGGGTAGTCGGCGCAAATCCCATCGAATACTGGCTGCGCAAGAAGGCCGCCACCTGCCCGAACACTTCGGGCATTTCACCTTGAAAACGCGGGAACCACGCATATCCGCCGGTCATCGAGCCGAACTGCGTCAATTGATTCTTGGCCTGCAAATAACTCACGCCTCCGCCCGTCGGACTGCGCAGATCGATATCCTCGCCCATGCCCACCGCGAAAATCGGCACGTCCGATTCTTTGAGGCGCTTGTACGTCTGATCGAGCGTGTGCTTGCTGAACGTGTCAAAACCCGTCGCGAGCAGCAGAATCGCCTTCTTGCCTTTTACTCCGCGAAGTTGATCGAGTGTCTCGATCACGGCATCGAACAAACACGCTTCGTGGAATCCGGGGACGAACAATTGCGAAATCGCCTGCTGGATTTCAGCTTTGTTCTGCGTGAAATCCACGGTCACTTCCGTTTTGATGTCGAATGTTTTGAACGCCACCCAGTCGTTCTGGTTCAGGTGCTGGAGAAAATTCCACGCCCACGTCTCGCCTTTGTACCCGAAGAACCCGAAATAGCGCGCGCTGAATTCCATCACCATCACCACGGTGATGGGCGCTTCGGTCGGCGCGAAGTTAGTTACCTGCTGCGGCTGGCCTTCATCCAGAATGCGAAAATTTTCTTTTTTCAGGCCCGTGACGATATTTCCGGCGTTGTCCGTCACCACCGCATCCACATTCACCACGTTCGATTCCACCGCGATCGCCACTTGCGGCGCCTGCTGCGCCGGCGCTTGCGGACCATTCTGCTGGCCGGTGGGCGGCTTCGGTGGTTCCGGCTGTTGTGCAGGCGGAGCTTTCGCGGGGCCTTCCTGCTGCTGCGCGTGCGCCGTCCACGCGCCCGGAGGCACGCCTAGCACCGCGATCAAGCTGCCGATCAAAAATAAGCGCAACCATCCGTTTCGTCCGTGTGGTCCGTTTCGTCGCATAGAACGACCTCTCTCGTCTCCGTAGGATGCTGCCATGGGCCTTATTGGATGGTCAATTGCAATCCAGAAAACCGTCTCTCAGCCGCGTTCCGGAGCTGCTCCGCCCGCATGCTAAGATTACTGACTCACCATTTCACGCGGCGGTTTCAAACTTCTTCGGAGGCAAGCGGATGGCGCGGACGGCTGCTCGAATTTCTCTACTGGTGCTCGCTGGATTCGTTTTTTTTCCGGGCGCGAGCTTGGCGCAAAATCGCAAGCAAGCTCTCCCGGCGTCCGCTCCCTCGAATGCGCAGGCCGCCCAATCGCAGCAGTCTCCCGGCGCGCCGGGATTCGATCTTCCCAAGCTCGAAAGCGACGCTCTCGGCTGGCTCGAAGGCCTGATCCGCATCAACACCACGAATCCACCGGGCAATGAACTCGTCGCCGCGAAATACGTCGCCGACATTCTGCAACGCGAAGGCATCAAAGCTGAAATCATCGAGACCACTCCCGGCCGCGGTTTCCTCGTCGCGCGCCTTTCGGCCACCGCTGTCCCCGATCCGTCGCGCGCGCTCTTGCTGATGGGCCACCTCGACGTCGTCGGCGTCGATAAAACGAAATGGACCGTTGACCCGTTCGGCGCGGTGGTGAAAGACGGCTACCTCTATGGCCGCGGCGCGATCGACGACAAAGCGATGACGGTTGCGAACCTCGCCGTCTTCATCTCGCTGAAACGCTCCAGCGCGCGCCTGAATCGCGACGTGATTTATCTCGCCGAAGGCGACGAAGAAGCGGGCGGCGTGAACGGGATGAAGGTCGCGGTCGAAAAATACTGGGACAAAATCGCCGCCGGTTTCGCCATCAACGAAGGCGGCTACAACGTTTGGAAAGACAACAAGCTCCAATACATGGCCGTGCAAGCCAGCGAAAAAGTTTCCGTCAGCGTGGACGTGATCGCCACCGGCGTTTCCGGCCACGGTTCGCTGCCGCGCAAAGATAATCCCGTCACGCATCTTGCCGCCGCCATCGCAAAAATCGCCGCGTATGAAGCTCCGGTGCAGATGAACTCCGTCACGCGCGGCTATTTCGAAGGGTTGGCCGCGGTGGAAGACGAAGAAACCGCCAAGTGGATGCGCTCGCTCGAAAGTTCCGATCGCGGAGAGCATGCGGCGCGCTATCTATCGAACGAAAATCTGCTCTGGAACGCCATGATGCGCGACACGATTTCGCCCACCATGCTCCAGGCCGGCATTCGCCCCAACGTGATTCCTTCCGAAGCGCGCGGCGTCATTAATATTCGCCTGCTGCCCGGCAATATGTCATCGGCCATCCTCGCGAAGCTCACGCAATTGGTCGCCGATCCGCAAATCCGTTTCGAAATTCAGCCCGGCGCCGGAGAAGCCGCGCCCTCGTCATCGCTCACCACCGATCTGTACGCCGAAATCGCGCGCACCACGAAAGCCCAATTTTCGGGGGCGGCCGCAATTCCGTTTATGTCGCCCGGCGCCACCGATTCCTATCCGCTGCGCATGCGCAGCGTGCAGGCCTACGGTTTGATGCCTTTCCCGCTGTCCGAAAATGATTTCCTGCGGATGCACGCTGACGACGAACGCATCCCGCTTGAATCCTTCCGCAAGGGCGTCGATTTTCTCTACACCATCGTCAACGATTTCGCGGTCTCGCGATAAACTCTATCCATGGAACGACGGGCCAAGATTGTTTGCACGCTGGGACCAAGCAGCTCCACGCCGGAGCTGATCGATAGTCTCATCAAATCCGGCATGGACGTCGCGCGCTTGAATTTTTCGCACGGCACGCGGGAAGAGCACGCCGCCCGCGTGGCCGCGGTGCGCCGCGCCTCAGCGCACTACGAGAAATCCGTTGCCATCATCGCCGATCTGCAGGGCCCCAAAATACGCACCGGCGCTCTCGAACGCGGCGTTCCCGTGCAATTACATTTCGGGCAAAAGTTCACCATCACCACACGGAAAATCGTAGGCACGTCGGAAGGCGTCAGCACCACGTTCCGCGAACTCCCGCACGCCGTTCACAAAGGCGATCGTATCCTCCTGAGCGACGGCAATATTTCTCTGCGCGTGATTTCCACTCGCGGCAGCGAAGTGGTTTGCCAGGTGGAAAACGGCGGCGAACTTCGCGAGCATCAGGGCATCAATCTTCCCGGTGTTCGCTTGAAGATTCCTTCGCTCACTCCCAAAGACCGCCGCGATCTCGCCTTCGCGCTCACTCTCGGCGTGAATTACGTCGCGCTCAGTTTTGTGCGCACCGCGCGCGACGTGCGCTCCGGCAAAGCGGCCATCCGCCGTCACGGCGTGGATATTCCCGTCATCGCCAAACTCGAAAAGCCCGAAGCGATTGATAATCTCGCCGAAATTCTTGCCGTCGCCGACTGCGTCATGGTCGCTCGCGGCGATCTCGGCGTCGAGATGAACCCTGAAAAAGTTCCCGTCGTGCAAAAACAAATCATCATGCAGGCACGCGACGCGCTCGTTCCCGTCATCACCGCCACTCAGATGCTCGATTCCATGCAGGAGAATCCGCGCCCTACGCGCGCCGAAGCTTCCGACGTTGCCAACGCTATTTTCGACGGAAGCGACGCGCTCATGCTTTCCGGCGAAACGGCCGCCGGACACTACCCGCTCGAATCCGTGGTGATGATGGATCGCATCATTCGCGAAGCCGAAGCCAACGCCAACGGAGCTCTCCGCCCCAAGCGCTCCGGCGAATTGATGATCAGCGAAACCATCGCCGAAGCCATCTGCCACGCCGACGAAGACCTTCACATGAAAGCCATCGCCGTCTTCACCGAAGGGGGCGGCTCCGCGCGCCTCGTCTCGAAATATCGCCCGCGCGCTCCCATCATCGCGTTCTCGCCCAGCCAGAACACCCGCCGCCAGATGAGCCTGCTCTGGGGCGTGCTCCCGCGCAGCATCGCGCGCGTCCACGATATTGACCGCCTCGCGAAAACCGCCGAGCGCCGCTTGAAACAAGAGCACCTCGTGAAAGACGGCGACATCGTCGGCGTAATCGCCGGCACTCCGCTGGGAACGCGGGGCTCGACAAACCTGATGCGCCTGATCCGCATCGGCGACTAGCGCGCGGTCTTTCAGTGGCACAAGCTTCAGCCTGTGCCACAAGTGTCTGAGAGCTTGTGTTTGCGAAACCAGGAAGCGAAAGAATGCGTGCTTCAGGCGTTTCGCTTCTCTCTTGAATTCCCCCGCACAAGCCGCCTACCATCTCCCGGTGCCCACCACCAGCTTCGAAATGCCGGACGTCCTCGCCGCCCGTCAATTCCTTGCGAGCTACCTCACGCCCACGCGCCTCGTTCGCGCCGCTTCCCTCGAAGCCGCGTCGAGCGCTCAAGTTTCTCTCAAACTCGAAATCGAAAATCCCACCGGGACGTTCAAAGTCCGCGGCGCGCTGAATTCCGTTCGCCGCCGTGCGGATCAGACGCGCCCCGAAGGCGTCGTCACCAGCAGCACCGGCAATCACGGCGCCGCCATCGCATTTGCTGCCCGCGAAATGAATATCCGCGCCCGCATTTACCTGCCGGAAAATCCCAATCCCGTGAAGCGCGAGCGCATCGCGCGAATCGGCGCAGACATTGTCGAGGCGGGACGCGACCTCGAGGAAAGCCGCCAGCACGCCGCGAAGTTTGCCCGCGCGCGCGGCTGGCCGCTCATCGTTGACGTGGACGATCCCTCGATCGCCGCCGGCGCCGCCACGATTGCGTGCGAAATTCTGGAGCAAGCGCCCACCACCGATCTGATCGTGGTTCCCGTCGGCGATAGCAATCTGATCCGCGGCGTCGCATTTGCCGCCAAACAAATTCGCCCCGCGATTCGGATCGTTGGAGTGCAGGCGGAAGGAGCGCCGGCTTACTATCAATCCTGGAAAGAGCGCCGCTCGCTCAGCACAGATTCCGCAAACACCATCGCCGACGGCCTCGCCACCCGCACCACAACCGACAACAACGTCCGCCAGCTCGCCGAGCTAGTGGACGACATTCGCCTCGTCTCCGACAATGAAATGCTGCAGGCCATCGCACACCTGCTTTTCAACGAACAGACGGTCGCCGAGCCCGCGGGCGCAGCCGCTACCGCCGCATTGTTGAAATCTGGAAAGGAATTTGCAGGTAGGAACGTCGTGCTGCTCGTCACCGGCGCTAATATTGCCCCGGATATTTTGCGCCGCGCCGTTCGCTAGGGGATCGGAGCTTTCGCTCCGGCAAAGAAGGCTGCGCTAAAATTGCGCTTTTGCTCCTGCGGAGGTGGTGCTTTTCACTTTCACTTCAAATCTCAAATTTGAAATCTCAAATTTTCAAATCGCCTTTGCTTCTCGCCGGGTTCCGCTCCGTTAATTCACCCAGCTATCCGGATTCGACGGCGGCTTCTCCTTATTCTCCCGCACGTACACCTCGAATTTCTTTTTCAGCCGACGTCTCTGCCAATCCGACACCGTATTCCGGAACCCATACAAATACGAGCCGCGGCGCAAATAAATGTACCCCACCAGCATTCCGCCCAAATGGCAGACGTGGCTCACGTTGTCGCCGCTCGCGCCAATCGTTCCGAAAAATTCGATCGCGCCCATCACCGCCACAAAAATCCGCATCGACACCGTCACCGGCAGCGGAAACACCCACACCTGCCGTTCCGGCATCACCACAGCCACCGCCAGCAGCACTCCGTAAATCGCGCCCGATGCGCCGATCGTCGGCAGTCGCGCCGTGCCGTCGAGATGCGGGTCGAGAATCACTTTCACGATCACGTTGATCAGCCCCGCGCCCACGCCGCACAGAAAAAAGTAAGTGTAGAACTTGCGCTTTCCCCACATCCGCTCCAGATCCGCGCCGAACATGCAGAGGTACAGAAGATTAAAGAGGATGTGCAGCACGCCGCCATGAAGAAACAAATACGTGAATGGCTGCCAGATAAATCCGTGCACCACCGACCGCGGCACCAGTCCGAACCACACCAGCCAGAAATTCGTCCCCGCGGTCCCAAACAGCAGCCCGGAAAGTTCCTGCAGCACAAACACGGAAACGCACGCGATGCAAATCGTCTTGATGGCAGGCGGAAAATACTCAGTGAGGTCAAACCGGTAACCATATCCGCGGCGGAATACGGGGCTCACAGCCTCCAAGTCTAAAGGCTCAGCCCACCCGAGTCAAAGCCGCGATGGGTAAGGTTACAGCGCGGGGAAAAGTGATACACCTGCGGGCATGTTTTCTTACGCGCCTGAGCATTGGACGGAACATTCGGAGCGGCCTTAATGAAGTAGCCGCGCGCTCACACTTCGTGCAATTCAATTATATTCTTTATCATTTCGATACTTTTGAAGCGTTTCTTTCGCAATTTAGTTTATATCCCTCGGAAATCGAAAAATAAAAATATGAGTGCTCCAGCCTAACGAAAATAGATGGTTACAAGAGGATTTATCAACATCTACCCGGCCGTTGGTGAGGCCGAACTCCCGAGTAGCTGGTTATTGAATCCCGCCCTCAACTCCCGTAGATTCGGTGGAAGATCTGATTCGATGCGGGTGAAATCGATGAACAAAAATCGGACCCTAGTTGTAATTTGCACTTCGGCGCTACTCTTCGTCTTGGTTCCAGGCAAGCTACGCAGCCAAGCTCCTCAGACCGCTAAGCCTGAACAACTTGCTCGTTACGAGGCCGAGATACTTATGTATGTGCTGCCGCAGGGGCAAGAACTCAGAAATCAGGGAATGGATATCGGGTGGGAACTTCAAACTAGTCCAAAACTGAACCAACAGGACTTCTACACGTTTTGGGTATTCAATTCAAGGCGTCCGAACGTCGAAGGCTCGGTCACCATAGGGTATTTCAGTGTGAACAAGCGCAGCGCCGAGGTTTGGGACGATAATAAAGAAAAACTAGTGAGTACGGCCGAACTCGAAGGAATCCAGAGGATTCTGCGACAAGAACATCGCATCGACGAATCAACCGTTCGTAAGTTTACGTCTCTTCGACCCGGTAACTGGTGATAAGAGGATTTATCAACAGTTATCCAGGCCAGAGCGTCCCGGCCTGCCTTCCGAAAGCGGTTTCCGAATTATGGTAGTTTGCCACCTTAACAAGACTAGTAAGCTAAATCATCTGATTCGGAGGTTAGCCGCGATGACGTCAGCGAAACGAGCGAGTTTATGCGTTGTGTTCTGCGGGATCACCTTTGCGGTTGGCTTAAAATCGCAAACGTTAGACAAGGGCGCAACGCAAGGCGCGAAAACCTACACTGACTCACGGAGCGGTATCGAAGAGCAATTTGCAGACATACTGCAGGTCGTACGCACGAGTGACGAGGCCTCGATTCACAAAGCCTTGGACACGCTGAGCATACCCGATGCGAATGAGTGGATCGCCGCGCATTTTCCCGCCGAACGCGTTTCGCAAGAGCAACAATCCTATCGGCAGCACGAAAAATTCCAATCTCACGTGTGGTGGGTAACTGGAAACTTCGGCAAGTATCCTGAGTTTGTCTTGAAAGTGGAGGAATCGCAGAATGCGAGGCCGCTTTCGGACGTCGGATTCGAAGGGCTCGTGCCGCGACCTAAAGATGCCGTGAAAGTAGAGAATTATCGGTTTGTTTCAACAGTGACCGAATCCGAAACTCGGCAATCCGTCTTGGGTGAGCTCGTTTGTCTATCTTGATGGCCGATTTCGGATGATTGGCGGAACGTATCCATTCCTGGGCAGAAGGGCTGAACGCGACCCGAGGACCGATGTCGCTTCCGCCGCAGGTCATTGATGGACGGACAGTTCAAGCTGAGGCCTTTCGACAATGACACAAAAGGGCCGGGAATCGACGCGATTGTGCATATCAAGATTGAGGTGGGACATAATGGCAAAGTGAAGAACATGAAAGTGCTCTCAGGGGATGCTGAGTTCGTTCCCGACGCCCGGCGCTACCTGACGGAGGCGGAGTTCCCGAAGCTCCCGGATGACCCGCGCCTCGCCAACATGAAAGCAGTTTGGGATATGGAAGTGGTCTTTTTCACACCAAAGAGCTCGGCACCGGCCAATCCCTAAAGGAGCTAAAGCGCGGATAGGTGTTGCGAACAGGGATTATCACCATCAATCTCAATCTGAGATAGATGGCCGCCAAGCCTCGATCACCTCGCGCACCGACCAGCCGAAGGATTTTATTCGTCGCGGAGGGCGACCATGGGATCGAGCCGCGCCGCGCGGTGCGCCGGCAGATAGCAGGAGAGAATCGCCACGGTGGCTAGAGCAATGGCGGAGAGCAAAATCGTCAGCGGGTCGTAAGGCTTGAGGCCGAAGAGCATCGCACCCGCGGTTTTGCCCAAGGCCAGCGCCAGCGCGGCGCCAACGGCCAGGCCGATCACCAGCATCGTGCCGGCTTCGCCCAGCACCATACCCAAAATATTTCGCCGTTGCGCGCCCAGCGCTATGCGCAACCCGATTTCTCCGGTACGGCGCGCGACGGAATTAGACATCACGCCAAACAGCCCCATCATGGCCAGCAAAGTAGCCAGCGCGCCGAAAAACCCGGAAAGAGCGGCCATCAAACGCTCGCGCAGCAGCGAATCGCGGATGTTCGTCTGCATCACGTGAAATTCCTCTCCGATCTCGGGGCTGGCCTCGGCCAGCGCGCTTTTCAGTTCTTGCGTCAGCGTTCCCATGGGGAGACTCGAGCGAATCAACAATCCCGCTGATTCGTCCGGCTCGTCATCCTGCGCGGTAGTCACGTAGACTTCCGGCGCGAATTCATCGCGCAAGTTGTAATACTTTGTGTCGCGAACTAATCCCACCACCTCATAGACCGGCCGCGCACGGCCCACCGCCTCCTCAATTTGAAAGTGCGCGCCAATGGGATTGGCGCCGTTGAGGATTTTCTTCACGAAACTCTGGTTGACGATAGCCACCTTCGACGAGTTGGACGAGTCTCGCTCGTTGAATGCGCGTCCGGCCATGATGCGGATTCCCATTGTGTTAAAAAAATCGGGGCTCACTCGGTTGAAAAGAGGTGCCACGCCGGCGCGTTTTGGGTCGCCGGCCAAGAGAATGTTTTCCTGCCAGCCAAAGCCGCTGAGCGGGACCACACTGGCGTCCGCCACTCCCTCGACGCCGGGAAGTGCGCGCAAGCGGTCAATCAAGTTCAGCTTGTAGCTCGGGCGTTGCGACGCGGGAATTTTGAGTTGGCGAAAGTCCAGATCGGCTTCCATGATGCCGGCCGTTTGGAAGCCAGCGTTCACCGAAAGAATGTTTTTCAGGCTGCGCACGAAGAGGATCGCGCCCACCAGCAAGACCAGCGAGAACGCCACCTGCGAGACAACCAACCCGCGGCGGAGGCTGAAACGCTCGCGCCCGCCAGCGAGGTTCCGGCCCGCGGATTTGAGCGCTGCTGCCGGAGCGATTCGCGTGGCGTGGAAAGCGGGAGCCAGGCCGAAGAGAATTGTAGTGAGCAGCGCGATGGCCAGGGTGAAGCTGAGCACGAGCCAATCCGGATGAAGATCGACGAAGACATCGGGCGCGCTCGTCCCGATGAAGACCACCAGGAAACGGCTGACCCATTGCCCCAAGACCGCGCCCAAGACGCTGCCGGCAACACCGATCAAAAAGCTTTCCACGAGCAGTTGCCGGATGAGGCGCCCGCGGGATGCACCGAGCGAAAGCCGCACGGCGATCTCGCGTCCACGGGCGCTGGCGCGCGCCAGCAACAGATTAGCGATATTGGCGCAGGCGATCAGCAAGACCATGGCGGCGATGCCCATCAGCATCCACAGGGGTGTCTCGTAGCTCCCGCGCAGATTCGAGAATCCCGTAGCTGCCGGAAATGCGCCGAACTTGTATTGCAGGTAGTGCGTTTGCGCGTCCGCATCGTATTGAGGGGGTGTGGTCGCTTCCAGAATTCCCGTCGAAAGCGCTGCCATTTCCGCGTTGGCTCGCTCGATCGTCACGCCGGGCTTCAGACGCCCCACGGCGGCGAGCCAATAGCCATTGCGCAGGTCAATCAGGGACGATTCGCCGTGGATGAGCGGTTCCGAGCACAGTGGCACGGCCACGTCGAATTTCCGGCCAACATCGATGCCCGTGAAACTTGGCGGAGTGATGCCGACGATTTCAAAGGGATGGCCTTCGAGTGAGATGATCCGACCCAGAATGTCCGGGCGGCCGGCGTATTCCCGCTGCCAAAAGAAGTAGCTGATCACAGCGGGCGGCGAGCCGCAACCTCGGCGATCGTCGTCGGCTGTTAGCGTGCGGCCGCGCAGTGCGGGGATTTCGAGCACCTTAAAAAAATCGCCGCTTACCCAGATACCTTCGGCGTAGCGTGCTTCGCCGCCTCGGGCCAGGTTGAATCCTCCTTCGGTGGCCCAGGCAAACATGCTCGAAAAAACTTGCTGATGATCGCGGATCTGCTCCCATTGCGCGTTGGTGATGTCGGCGTAGCGGCCATGGACACGGCCGGAACCCCAGGAGCGGTCCACGATGCGTACGTTGGCAAGCTGCTCGGGGTGCGCGACCGGCAGCGTTCGCAGGCGGAGCGAATCGATCAATTGGAAGATGGCGGTGTTTGCGCCGGTGCCGAGCGCGAGCGAAAGCACCACAATAGCGGTGAAGCCGGGATTGAGGCGCAGCAGCCTGAGGCCGTAGCGCAGGTCTTGCCAGAGGTTGCTCATGTTTTCTCCCCCGCTGGGTGAGATACGCGAAAAGAGGTGTGGATGTTCCCCTCGAGATTGCTGGATTATCCTTGTTCGCAATAGTGATCCAGGTTGTGACTATTACTTGTTACCGGTTGCAGGAATTAGTTTGAGATCTAGCGTCTTCTTTTCATTCTCTCCCACCGAGACCGCTACGCCTTGCGATTCGAACTCTCGCAGGAAATCCGCGTCGGTGAAATCGTCCCAGGAAACCTTTTCCCAGGCGAACGCATGATATTTCCCGGGTACCACATTCTTGAGCGCGAAACGACTAGCCAAATTTGACCGCGGCGTCACGATAGGAGGCAAAAATGAGATAGCTTCCATTTCGTACATCATCAATTTCGAACTCACCAGTTTTTTCGTCAACCTCTCCGCTGCGAGAAAACTCCGAGGCGGATTCCATGTCCCTGGGGATTACCTCAACCGAGACGTGACCGCCCCTATGGCCGGTCACAGCATTAACGACCACTCCCCGAATCTTATAGGAGCTTCCTCGCAAGAGCGTTATGTCCATTCCCGCTATTTCGTCGCCGGATTTCACTTCGATCGCCGATGCTCGCGAAATATCAGGGACGCCTGGGTAGTACGTGGGCACATAACCGCCCGCGGATTTGAGGATGGAGTCTTCCAGGAGGACCTTCCCGATGATCGCTCCACTTCCCCCCGGTGGCTGCGCGCGAATGAAATAGTGACCAGGGTGAAGCCCAAATAGTCGATACTCGCCCAAATCGTTTGTATTAGCGATTTGGCCGACCCACGTGCTGACATGTCCTCGAGAGGTGCTTCGGCCTACAACCTCTACTTCGATCCCTTGTGCCGGGTCGCCATCTTCGTCGAAGACGCGGCCGGTGATGACTCCACAGCGCTGCAGGCGGAAACGCAAGTCAGAGATTTGCTGGCCCGCTATCAGAGAAAGTGTCTCCAGCGAATTGCCGGATGCGTCCTCCGCGTGTCCCTTGGAGACATAGCCGTCATGCTCAGCCTCAAGGTTGTACTTACCCGGCAAAATGGCTGCGATTGAGAAGCGGCCGTCGGCACCCGTGATGGCGATATAAGGATCCGCAGACGGTTCCTCTTGATTCCTGAGGACAATCCGGGCCTTTCGGAGTGGTTCTTCTGTTCCGAGGCGGGTAACGCTTCCCGCGACGCCGGCGAGTTGTTTATCCTGAGTCCGAAGAATTTTCCGGCGAGGGAGTTTGTTGAGCGAATGATGCGGGAGGACACGCGATCAGAAAGCTGCTCAAAAAGAGTCCTGCAGCAGCGATCGCTCGCGTTTGGCAATGGCTCAAGGTACAGCCTTGCATCGCGAGCCATTCGTTTGCGGCGCGGCCAAACTTACTGCACCCGATACGGGCTCTCGCTCAATTTGTAAAAAATCCCTGCGCTGATTCCGCCCACCGCCCCCGCAAAAATAATGTAAAACGCGAGCTTGCGCCGCCGGCGTGCGCGTTGCGGCGACGGCGGATTGTCCTGCTCCACACTCGCGCTCGCGTCCGCATCCTCGATCACCACGCGCACCGCTTTCCCCGCCGCAATCGTATGCAGCTCGCCGTCATTATCGAGGACCAAATCTCCGCCGCTCGCCGCGATCACCAGTTCCTGCGGCCCTCGCAGTTCCACGCGCCCCGAGAGCGGCTTCCCGTCCACTCCGCGCAGCATTCCCGCCGGCGTCTCCACTTCAAATTGTCCCGACGTCGGCGCAGAAAACACAGCGATCCCGCGCGTCATCACCAGGCGCGCAATCCCCGCATCCCGCCCAAACTCCGCCGCGCTATCGGCCAGCAAAAACACTTGCCCCGTTCCCACGCGCAAGCACAGCGTGCCCTTATCTTCCGTGTCAAACGCGTCGCCCGCGTACACGGTGGTTCCCGCCGCGGCATTCGCGCCCGCAAAACGCGCGTGCTCCGCCACCACCACCACTCCCAGCGGCTTCTCGCTCGCCCCTCCTGCCGCCGCCATCGCGGGAAAATCGCACAAACTTGCAATCATCGCCGCTGCCACACACCACCGCACCGTCTTTCGCATGCGCGCACCTCCGGAATCCAACCCATTGAATCTGAGCCGTCCCGAAGCGCCCGTCAAAAATTAGGCCCGCCGACGTGCTGTAACAGGGATTAACTGGTAGGCGACTTCAAAAGTGAGCGCCAGCAATCTGGCAATCCGGGGAAATTCAGCAAGCGAAGCGCATCCGATACACCGTCATCCCGCAGCCACGGAACGAGGGCCGCGGCCCCCGCTCAATTCAATTTCTTCCGCGCAAAATAAAATAGCGACGCCGCCAGGCACAAAAACATCACCAACCCAAATAAATTGCTCGTCGCCAGCGTTCCCAGTAGCTTCGGCCCAAACGCAAACAAATCCGGCCGCCACGGCAATCGCAGCACCGACGTCACCCAGCCCGGCACGCGCGTCGAAATCTCCGGATCCTGCAGCAACGCAATCACAATCCCCAGCAAACCAAACACGCCCCCCGCCGCAATCAATCCGCTCGAATACAGCGCTCCCGGACTCGCTTCGCCCTCTTCCTTCGATTCCTTCGAACTCGCCTCCACCATCCAGCGCACCAGCCCGCCGGCAAACATCGTCGCCGTAGTTCCAATCGAAAGATAAGCGCCCACCGCAAACGCGAGCGACCGCACGCCGAGAATTTCCACCGCCAGCACCAGCGCCACGCCCATCAGCACCAATCGCCACGGCAGCCTCTGATTCAAAATTCCGTTGATCACCGTCGCCATCAAACGCGCTTGCGGTGCCGGCGCTTTATCGCTTCCAATTCCCTGTACCCACTGAATTTCAATCTGCTTCGTCGCCGGATCGTACAAATATTCTCCGTCCGGAATCACGCGCGAACCCAGCGCATTAATCAGCTCGTAATTTTTTCCCTGATACGTGTAAGACGCGCGCTCCACTTTCACGCCCGTCGGCATTTCCTGCACGTTCAACGGAATTTGCGTGGGAATATATTTCTGCAGGCCCGTGTTCATCAAATTCAGCGTCGCGCCGATCGCAATCGTTGACACGGTCACGCCGATCAGCAACCCCCACTGCTGCCGCACCGGCGTCGATCCCACCAGATACCCCGTTTTCAAATCCTGCGATGTCGCGCCGGCAATCGCCGCTGCCGTGCACACCACGCCTCCGATGATCAACGCCAGCACTGCGTAATTCGGCGCTGTCCACCCGGCCACAAAAAATATCGCGCACGTGGCCATCAGCGTCGCAATGCTCATCCCGCTCACGGGGTTCGACGAATTTCCCAGCAACCCGCTGATCCGCGCCGCCACCGTCACGAACAAAAATCCAAACACCACCACAAAAATCCCCGCCAGCAAATTCTGATACCACGTCGTGTCCGCGCCCTTCATCGGATGAAACGTCAACATCACCCACATCATCACCACGATCACCAGCGACCCGATCATCACGAAACGCAGCGAAATGTCGCGCTCCAGCCGGCTCTTCTCCGCCGCGCCCGCCGCGCCTTCCGCTCGCACATCCTTCAGTCCCGCTCGCAGCGCAGAAATAATTGTTGGCAGCGTCCGCAGCAGCGTGATCAGCCCCGCCGCCGCCACCGCTCCCGCTCCCATCGGACGAATGTATTGCCGCCACATGTCGTCCGGCGTCATTTGCGGAATCGGAATCGTCGAAGGATAAATCGGCGTGTTCCCCGCCAGCTGCCCGAAAAATTGAATCGCCGGCATCACCAGCAGCCACGAAATCACGCCTCCGGCAAAAAGAATTCCCGCCACCTTCGGCCCGATGATGTATCCCACTCCCAGATATTCCGAAGTGATCGTCGCGCGAAACGACGCGCCCGGAAACCACTTCGGCCGCGCTTCCGGCTGCGCGTTCCACGCCTGCACGGTGTTCATCAAAAATGTGTACGCCCCGCCGAGCCCCAGCCCCCAGAACACACGCCCCGCAAACGATCCGCCGCGCTCTCCCGCCACAAGCACGTCCGCGCAAGCCGTCCCTTCCGGAAACGTCAAATTGCCGTGCTCTTTCACGATCAGCTGCCGCCGCAGCGGAATCATGAACAGCACGCCCAGCCATCCGCCCAGGAGCGCCAGCGGAAAAATCCGCCAGAACGTAAATTCCGATCCAAATCCCAAAAAGATCAGCGCCGGAATCGTGAACATCACGCCCGCAGCCAGCGATTCCCCCGCCGATCCCGTCGTCTGCACGATATTGTTTTCGAGAATCGTCGAGCGCCCAAACGCCCGCAAAATACTGATGGACAGCACCGCAATCGGTATCGACGCAGACACCGTCAATCCCGCCCGCAGTCCCACGTACACAGTCACCGCCCCAAACAGCAATCCGAACAACGCCCCCAGCACCACCGCGCGCAACGTAAACTCGGCAATCGTCTCCTCCGCCGGCACATACGGCCGAAATTCCCCCGGCGGCGCCGTCGAACTCCAAGCCTTATTCACAATCGCCAAGCCTCACCTCCCAAAATTCTTTCCGCGCGCCTCGATTTCCCGCCGCTTCCCGCCGCGCCAAGTCCGCCATCCCCAAACCGCTCCATCCAATTTGGCCCGTCACATTCGCGGGCAACTTAGCATCAGAACTAAACCCAAGCAAGCACTCCCCACGCCACATCTACTCAACCCCGCGCAGCTCGTGTGTTATTCTTTCCAATCACTCGAGGAGCGAAATGTCCTACATCGACCGCATTCAAGCCGATCTCACCGCCGCCATGAAGGAAAAGGACGAGCTCCGCCTCAGCGTCCTCCGCATGGTCAAATCCGCCCTCAAGCACAAAGAAATTGAAAAGATGCGCCCGCTCGACGATCTCGAATCCCTCCAGATCCTCCAAACCCTCGTCAAGCAGCGCCATGAATCCGCCGAACAATTCATCCGGGGCGGCCGCCCCGATCTCGCCGAAAAAGAAAAAAAGGAAATCGTCTACATCGAAAATTATCTCCCCGCCGCTCCCACCGACGATGAACTCCACCACGCCATCGAACAAGCCATCGAAGAAGCCGGCGCCGATTCCCTGAAACAAATGGGCGCCGTGATCAAAGCCGCCCGCTCCCTCCTCGAAGGCAAATCCATTGACGGCAAGGCCCTCAGCGACAAAGTCCGCGATCGCCTGACTCCAAAATCGTAACCGGTACCGCCACACTCGCCGTGCCTCTCCCCGCCTCCATTCCCGTCAAATATTCCGAAGACGACGCTCAATTCATCTCCATGCGCCCGCTCGTCCGCCAATCTTTCCTCCCCGCCGAGCTCATCGACATGATCGTCAGCGTCACGGGAAAAGATCCCGCGCGCGTCCAGCAAATCCTTCGCTCCGGCACCATCGTCTTCAATTCCTACCGCTACTGGTGGGACTCGCTCGACCCCGCTCCCTCCGAACTCGCCTCCATCCTCTCCACATATCCCGACGCGCAACCCGCGCGCCCCTTCCGCCCCGCCGATTGCACCGAAACAATTCTCGAATCCTCCGGCACTCCCGCTCGACACACCCTCCGCCTCACGCGCGCCGACGCTGCTCGCAAACGCCTTTTCCGCACTCGCAGCCTGTGGGACGCACTCATGGACCTCGCGCGCCAAAATCCGCCCACCTATCGCGACTACTCCTACGCCCACCGCGCCGACCTCTACATCACGCCCCTCGACTCCGCCGCAATCGCGACCCTCACCCAACAAGCCGCTCGCTACGCCCCCCGCACTCTTCGCGCCCAACTCGCAATCCTCCCCAAAATCACGCGAGCCACGTTCCTCTGCCCCCGCCGCTAAGCGTCGTCAGGGCACGGCTTCAGCCGTGCCGGTAACTCAGCAAAAGCAAGCGGCTTTAGCCGCTGAGGCCAATTCCCCTCGCGCGCCTGTCCTCTCCCTCCGCCTCAAATTTCCCAGCGACGCATTTCCATCTCCTCCGTCCAAATCCCGTAATCTCGAACGCTTCCAAAAATCGCGCTCCGCAAGGACCGACCCGATGACGCAATCCAATAACATCTCCCGCCACTCGTTCCTACTTCTCGCCCTCGCCATCTGTTCAGCGCTCGCTCTCCCCGCAACCGTCGCCGCTCAATCCACCCCGCCGCCCGCTGCACCCGACCGCACTCCCATCATCAAAATCGTCGCCCAAATCCAGCGCGCCGACTACGAAGGCGACCGCCCTGCCCTCCAGCGCCTCTACGCCGCGCTCGCTCCCTACCTCGAAGAAAAATCCGCTCCCTCGGCCGCCGACAAAATCCTCATCTCCCGCATCCGCTACTGGCGTGGTTTCGCCCTCTGGCGCCGCGCCATCAACGGCTTCAACGAAACAGTTGACGCCAAGGAGCAGCAACAAGATCTGAATCAAGCCGTAAAAGAGTTCGCCGATTCCGCCGTGAACGATCCTTCTTTCGTTGACGCGAAAGTGGGCGCCGGTTCTTGCCTCACGATCCTCGCTTATGGCCTCGGCGAAAAAGATCCCGCGCGCATCCGCGAACTCACCGCGCAATCCACCACGCTCTTGAAAGAAGCTCAAGCCGCAGCCCCAGACAATCCCCGCCTCCTCTGGGTTCTCGGCGGAATTAAATGGTACATCCCCGTCGAACGCGGCGGCGGCCAGGAAGTCGCCATGAAAATGTACGACCAGGGCCTCGCCTATATCCGCGATCACAAATCCGCCCCAACCGATCCCCTCGATCCATCCTGGGGCGAGCCCGAACTCCTGATGAATCTCGCCTGGTCCAACCAGAATCGCACCACCCCGGATCTCGCCGCCGCCGACCGCGACGCTCGCGCCGCCCTCGTTCTCGTCCCCTACTGGCACTATCTCCGCGACATCCTCCTCCCGCAAATCCAAGCCGCCAAATCAAAACCAAGCTAGCTGTCCGCTCTCGCCGCGGCCCGTCCCACAATCGAACGCGAGCGCCCATCCCCAAAAGACGCCTCGCCACTAAAGCCCCAGATGCCAGCCGCTTAGCCACTCCCACCTCTGGGCTGCGAAATGCTTCGAATCATTCCAAATTTCCCCCGGAGGTGCCCAGTGACCTCATTCTGGCAAGACGTGCGCTACAGCCTGCGAATGATCGCCAAGGCGCCGGGCTACGCCTCGATCGCCATCCTCACTCTCGCTCTCGGCATCGGCGCGAACACCACCATCTTCACCTGGATCAATTCCACGCTGCTGAATCCGATCCCCGGCCTCGCCAGTCCCAACGAAGTAGTCGCACTCACGCTCGGCCGCGGCACCGACGCTCCGTTCCCGTTCACCTATCCTGATTTCGACACCATGCGCGATGGCCAGCAAAGCTTCAGCGGCCTTGTCTGCACCGGAATCACTCCCATGAGCCTCACCGGCAAAGGCAAGCCCGAGCGCGCGTGGGGAGCAGTCGTCTCCGCCAACTATTTTGATCTCCTCGGCGTCCGCCCCACCCTCGGCCGCGGCTTTCTGCCCGAAGAAGACTTGAAACCCGGTGGCGCTCCCGTAGCCGTCATCAGCGACCGTCTCTGGCGAACGCACTTCGGCGCGAATCCCAACGTAATTGGCCGGACATTCGAAGTGAATCAGCATCCCTACACAATTGTCGGCGTCGCCCCGGCCGTTTTTCAGGGCAGCCAGACCGGCATTCGCTCGGAAATTTGGATTCCGGTGATGATGGCCGAGCAGGTAATGCCGCAGGGCGACCTGATTCACGATCACCACTATTTCTGGCTCGGCATGCTGGGACGGCTGAAGCCCGGCGTGAAACCTGAGCAGGCGCAAGAGGAGATGACGCTCCGCCTGAAGCGCGAAGCGAAAAATTATCCCGAGGAACACCGCGGCCACGACAGCGTCAGCGTCTACCCGCTCTGGCGCAGCCCGTTCGGCGCGAATCAGTTTCTCTCCGCTCTTCTGCCGATGCTGATGACCATTGCCGGTCTGGTCTTGTTGCTCGCGTGCGCCAACGTAGCCAATCTGATGCTCGTGCGCTCCTTCGCCCGCCGCCGCGAAATCGCTATCCGCCTTTCGCTCGGTGCCAGTCGCTGGCGCCTCGTCCGGCAATTGCTCGTAGAAAGTCTTGTTCTCGCGCTTGCTGGTGGCGTCCTCGCCTTCCTCATCACCTTATGGAGCGCGGGCACGTTCATGCGCTTCGTCCCGGCCACCGACTTCCCCATCTCGCTCGCCATGCACGCCGACCGCGTCGTGCTGCTCGCCACTCTCGTAATCTCGCTCCTCACCGGCGTGATCTTCGGAATTTTGCCCGCGCTGCGCGCTTCCAACGAAGCACCGATCGCCGTGTTGAAAGAAGACACGGGCAGCGCCTCCGGCGGCACGCGCAAAGCGCGCCTCGCAAGCGGCCTGGTCGTCGCGCAAATTTCACTCTCGTTGCTTCTCCTCATCTGCGCCGGCCTATTTATTCGCAGCTTCATGAGCGCTCAAAAAATTAATCCCGGCTTCAATTCGCACAACGTTTTGATCGCCTCCTACGATCTCTTCACCGGTGGTTATACCGAAGCAACCGGAGTCGAATTCGATCGCGAACTCCTCGCCAGGCTCGCGGCGCAGCCCGGTGTCGAGTCCGTTGCCCTGGGAAGCCGTGTGCCCCTCGGTTTTGGCGGCGGCTCGACCAGCGTGAAGCCGGAAGGCTACGTACCGCAAGCCAATCAATCCATGGAAACGCAGGTCGCCGTCACCTCACCCGGCTATCTCCAGACCCTTGGAATTCCCCTCGTGAAAGGCCGCGATTTCTCGCCGCAGGACACAAAAGCTTCGCAGCGGGTCGTAATCGTCAGCGAAACCTTCGTGAATCGCTACTGGCCCGATCAGGAAGCCCTCGGCAAGCAATTGAACTCTGACCTGACCCACGAATGGTTCACTGTCATCGGCGTAGCCCGCGATAGCAAAGTAAACGGCCTGAACGAAAAGCCCACTCCCTTCCTCTATCTGCCGCTCTACCAGGTGTATCGCGCTTCTGTGCTCGTCACCGCGCGCACCACAAGCGACCCGCTCGCCTTCGGCAAAACAGTCGAAAAAACCATCCACGAATTAAACGCCGACCTCGTCGTCTTCGATATCACAACTCTCGAATTGCGCGAGCAACTCGCCAGCTTCCCCCAGCGCGTCGCCGGAACATTCGTCGGCGCCTTCGGCCTTCTCGCCCTGGTCCTCGCCGCCGTCGGAATTTACGGAGTCACCGCCTACACCACGCGCCAGCGCACCCACGAAATCGGCATCCGCGTGGCCCTCGGCGCAAGTAAGCGCGACATTCTCCGCCTCGTCCTCGGCCACGGCCTGCGCCTCACTCTCTTCGGCGTAGCCATCGGCCTCGCTCTCTCCTTCGGCGTTACTCGCTTCCTCACCAGCATGCTCCTCGGCGTCACAAGCACCGACGCCCTCACCTTCTCAACCGTCGCCCTCCTCCTCATCGCCGTCGCCCTCTTCGCCAGCTTCATCCCCGCCCGCCGCGCCATGCGCGTAGACCCCATGGTCGCCCTCCGCTACGAATAATCGCGCGAGGAGACACGTAACATGACGAAACAGGATGATGTCAGGTTAGGGCATTCGTCAGGGCTTGGAGAAAACCACATTCCGCTTGGAGTTTTCGCACCCAGGCAGTACGTTGGAACTGAAAACATGAACTACGAAGCGCTGGAAATTGTCATAAGCCCCGGGGAACGGGATGGCCTGCGCATTCTGGTGCTGAAAGGCAGGCTCACCATTGAGACAGTTGCTGGTCTTCAAAACGCGATCAGGAAAGAAAACGCTCCCGAATTGATCATCGATATGGCCGGAGTCCCGTCCATGGATTCCGCCGGCCTCGGCGTAATGATTGCGGCCTACGTGCAGGCGAAGAAAGCATCGCGCAAACTCGGTTTTGCGGGAATGAACGATCGGGTAAAAGCCGTCACTGACACGTCGCGTTTGAGCCAGTTCCTGAAGATTTTCGCGACTGTAAAAGACGCAGAGGCAGCTCTCGCCTCACCGGACAAGTAGCAATCATCGGCTGGCAGGAAACACCCCTGCGCACCTCCGCGTACTTGACAGCGCGGAGCACGAGGAGCAGGCTTGCCGGGAACGTAACCCAGAACTTGCGGCAGCGCGGATGCTCCGGTGTGCGACAGCACCTTTCGCGTTTGCCCCGCGAATAGGAGAGCTATATGCCGTTTTTTCTGACTCAAGCTTCGTATACTTCCGAATCGTGGAGCACATTAATACACAATCCGCACGACCGCCTCCAGGCTCTCCGTCCAGCCGTTGAGAAACTAGGTGGGCGAATCGTCGATGCGTACTTCGCCTTTGGCGATTACGACGTTGTCGTGATTTCCGAGATGCCCGATGAAACCAGTGCGGCTGCTTTGGCAGTCGCGGCTGCCGCGGGCGGCTCGTTGAGGGCCACCAAAACCACCCGCCTTATGACAGCCGCGGAAGGACTCGACATTCTGAAAAAGGCGGCGACGTGCGGCTACAAAACGGTTTCAGCCACGGCTACTGCGGGAAAATAGCGACGGCTACTGCAGGAAAATAAGGAATAGCTTCCTGCCTCTCGAACTGTGTTTCGAATACCGCCGATCGTATTCCGCGCCAGTACATTTCAGCGCCCCCGTCAAGTCGGCACGTTCCCCGTTCGCGAGCGCCCGCCTTCCGCCGTTCGTCAGGGCACGGCTTCAGCCGTGCCAAAACCCCGAAACACGAAACCGGCTTCAGCCGCTGAGGGCAATCCGTCACGTCACGCCACGCCGCCCACGAATCTCAACACCCGCTCAAGCTTCCACTTGAGTTTCCGTTCGCATCGGTTCATCGTGTTTGCCGTTGACGGCGGCACTTGGGACTTCCCCGCCCTGGCCGCGAAAATCCCACACGCCGCGGGGAGCAGGCCAGTCAAAGCGAGTTGCCGTTCATTCACGATCGGCGATCGATACTCGCACCATCCAAGGAGAACGTATGTCCAACGAGAAATCGGCCGGCGCCGCCAGTGCCAGTCGCGCGCCCGAGCCCGCCGAAACCAATCCTCTCGATTTTGTGCCCGATACAATTCCCTTCGACGTTCCCTACGGCCCGCCGATCTCGCTCGACCGCGCACTCGCCGTCATCGCTGCCGTCGTCGCCGAATCCCGGAAGCGTGACTGGAAAATGAACGCAGCCGTCGTAGATTCCGGCGGCAACCTCGTCGCCTTTCAACGCATGGACGGCGCGATGCTCGCCTCGATCCAGATTGCCGAGCACAAAGCACGCGCAGCCGCCACCTTCCGCCGCCCCACCAAAATTTTCGAGGACGGTATCAACCTGATGCATCTCAACTATCTACTCGCGTTCGACGGAGTCATCGCCTCTCGCGGCGGCATTCCTCTCATCGAGAAAGGCGCGATCATCGGCGCGATCGGTGTTTCGGGCGGCACAGATTCTCAGGACGGGATCGTCAGCGAAGCAGGCGCGGCAATAATCAACCAACTCCCGGCGGCGAAAAAATAATCCAGCGGTCGAGAAACCACCGCTGCGGTTCATCAAAGCGATCACTCGAAGCAATCAACCGAAGCAATCAACCGAAGCAATCAATCGTTTCCAAGCCATAAAATTTCACAGGAGAACGCCATGACAACCGCAAGCGCAGTTCCCAAGCCCGCACAGCTTCGCATCACCCGCCGCTCCCCCGCTTATTGGCGCGTCACCATCGACAATCCGCCCATCAACGTAATGGGCCCGCAAATGGTCCGCGAATTCCAGGATGTCATCAATGCTCTCGAGGCCGACGAGCACGTACGCGTCGTCGTCTTCGATAGCGCCGTCGACGACTATTTCCTCAATCACTCCGATTTCCTCGCGAAGCTCGAAGATCTCACTTCCATGCCCAACGGCCCCACCGGCTTGCCTCCCTGGCCGGATTTTCTCGCGCGTCTCACTCGCGCGCCGTTCGCCTCGATCGCGCTCATTCGCGGACGCGCCACCGGCAATGGCAGCGAAATCACTCTCGCCTGCGACATGAGTTTCGCCAGCCGCGAAAAAGCCATCATCTCTCAATGGGAAGTCGGCGTCGGAATGGTTGCTGGCGGCGGCCCGATGGCTCGCCTGCCTCATCTCATCGGACGAAACCGCGCCCTCGAAGTTCTCTTGAGTTCGGAAGATATCCGCGCCGACCAGGCCGAAGCCTACGGCTACGTGAATCGCGCGCTTCCCGACGCCGATCTCGACGCCTACGTCGAAGCGCTCGCCACCCGCATCGCCGGCTTCGACAAATGGGCCATCGCGAACACCAAGCGCCTCGTCAATACCAGCCTGCCGCCCGACGTCGAACTGGGCGCCGGTTGGGACGCCTGCATCGCTTCGCTCGGCCGCCCCGCCGCGCAGAACGGAATCAAAACGCTGATCGCGCGCGGCTTCCACAAGCCAGGCGATGTCGAAAACCGGCTCGGCTACTACATCGGCCAACTCGCGCGCTAAACCGCCGCGCCCCGCCGCGACGCGGCGCAGAGCAACGCCGCGCAGCTGAGCGCTCATCCGGAGTCTGCTCAGGCTCCGCTGCATCACCGGCTGCCTAAATTCGCGTGCTGGCAGATTGCGCGGAAGATTTTTCCGCCGTGGTTACTGAAGTTGGTTTTATATTCAAGAGCTCGACGACCGCGCGATAAAGCCGCGCGCGCACTTCGTGCCGCTCGTTCGCTCGCGTGATATAACGCACCACCACGTTCACACCGAAAGGCGTCGGGCGAACGCTCATCGAGGGTGCCGCCGAGAACGACCGCTTCGCAAATGTAGGCGACACGCGGTCCCATTCCTGCTCCGCCAGCTTTGCGTTGGCCGCGGTTTCGTCCGCCGCAATTTTCTGAAGCGCTTCCGCATGGGCATAGGCGCCCGATGCCGGCGGCACCAGCACTTCAATTTCGTCCCACAGCCACTGCCCGGAGGTAGAAAAGTTGAAGTAGTGTCCCTCAATCGCAAAGCTGTTCACGAACGTCACCTTGCGCCCCGTCGGATGGCCCGCGTCCGCCCAATTGCCCGTCTCGAGCAGCACCGTATGAAGCGGCCCCACCTCGATCACTTCTCCGCCCACTCCATTAATCTCCACCCAATCGCCGGGGCGAATCCCGTCCTTGCCCATTAAAATAAACCATCCAAGAAATCCAACGATGAAATCCTTCAGCGCCACCGTCAGGCCGGCGCCCGTCAGCGCCACTACGGTTGCGAAATTGCTCGGCATCCCGAAAATCACCAACAGAATAAGCACCACTCCGATCACTTGCAGCGCCAGCAGGCTCACCGCACGCATCGTATGCAGGTCCCGGCGCTCCGGCTTCAGGTCCCCGAAGAATCGCTGCACTCCTGCACTCGCCAAAAACACGCACAGCCCAATCAACAGTACCCACGACGTGGACACCAGCAATCCGTGCACGAACGCCTTTTCCCTCACCGTCACATATACGATCCAGTTCGAATACACTTTCGCGAGCTCTTTCTCCACCTCGATCCGTTTGCTGAGTGAAATCAGGTTTTTCTGGTCCCCGCCCAGCAGCCGCATATACGAGAGCGCGTCAGCTGGCGGCGTCGAGCCAGTCGCAGCCGGCCCGGTAGCAGCCGTCACTGTGGCAGTCGGCGCGCCGGCACTCGAGGATTGAATCGCAGGTGTCGTCACGCCTGCCGCGCCACCCGCCGTCGTTTTCTGCGCCTTCTGCTCTCCTACTTTCTTCTGCAGCGCTTCATGAGAAGCCGAAAGCGCCGCGGAACGCGCCGCGGCATTCTCTTCCGCCTGTCGGAGAAATTTTTCCTTGGCACGAAGTGAAAGCAGCGCATCGAGCTGCGCCCACACAGTATTGGCTTTTGTAATTTCAATCGATGTCGCCGCGTTCGCCGCCCCGCTTGTCGCCGCGCTGATCGCTGCCGCAGCTCCGCTACCTGGCGAAGAAGTCTTCGCCGGGTGCGCTTCCGACGCCTCATGCTCATCGATTTGTCTCTGGATGATCGCTTGCTTGTCGCCGCCGGCGCGAATCAGATCCTGGTGCGCTTCCGATAATTCGTCTTGGTCAAGCGACAACTGCGCTTGCGCCAGATTGAGCTCGTCCTGCAGCGACTGCTTTTTTTTCCCGTGCGCATTCGCCACCTGCTGCGTAAGTTGCGCGACGAGCCCTTGGTCCGCCGCCACGCTCGATTCCGCCGCACTGATCCGCGCGGTGGATTGGCGAAGTTCCGGCGTGGACGGCGGAGGATTTTCCGCCGCATCCTTCATCGCCGCAGCAAACGCAAGGTCAACCGAATGGTCCGCCAGCCGCAAAGCTTGCTGCCCGTACTCCCGCTCCGTGTCGGTAACGGCCAGCGCGCTCACCTGCCTCGCCGTTTCCAGCGTATGCGTATCCACCAGCTCCGCCGAGTTCCCCGCGACAACGCGCATCGCCCGCAACCGCTCGCGATAATTCGACCACCCGCGCGTCAGCAACCCCGCAGTCACCGACAAAATCAGAAGCCCAACAAGAACCCCAAGTATCGCTTTTTGGTAGGTCTTCATCGTCCCAGCCCGCGAGGAATTTCTAATCCGATGCGCCCATCTAAATCGCCCGCACGCGCCCCTTATACACCCGAACCCAACCCGAATCCACCCGCACCTCCCCAAGCCGCCGCCTTCACGCTCGATCCCGGGTGTTCGCGCTTCCTAAGTCCGATAGACATCCCGATGGATGGAAATATTCACGCCACCGTTATAGTCGTTACGCGAACACCCGCTTGAAATTTCCTCCACACCGTGGTATAATGGCTAAACAATAAACATACCCTAATAATTATTTGTGTGCGCCCCGGCATCGGAGGCCTACGCAGATCTGCGTACCGACACCGCGTCGGTACGCCAGCTTTGCCGCGCCACCACGCGAACCCCGCATCGCGCGGGGTTCCACAAGACGCCTGCGCACACAAGCGTCCCAAAACGGGAACGCCATCAAAATTAGGGAGATACGCCATGACAAGAGCAACGAAACGACGACCCGCACGAAAATCCACAGCCGCCGCGCCAGCCTACACAACAAGAAGCACCACAGGTAACACCACCAAAACCCTCAGCAAGAAACAACAATCCATCGCCTTCGACCGCCACCGCCGCAAATGCGTCGTCTGCCGCCACCCCGATCGCGACGCCATCGAGGAAGAGTTCATCCACTGGCGCGGCCCCTACGAACTCGCCCTCCAATACAAAATCGCCGACTACCGCACCCTTTACCGCCACGCCCGCGCCGCAGGCATCCTCCTCACCCGCCGCGAAAATTTCCACTCTGCTCTCGATTCCATCGTCGAAGCCGCCGCCGAAGCCCGCGTCACCGGCGACTGCGTGATCCGCGCCATCCGCGCCTACTCCTGCATCGACCGCCACGGCCGCTGGACCGAAATCCCCTCCCAGGTAAGCTTCACCTCCGCCCGGGCGATCCGCCCCGCCAAACCGGCCGCGCAATCCCCCACCGTAATCGACATCTCCGAGCCGGAACCGGATCCCGAGCCAGAAGTAGAATTTGAAGCAGACGAAGACTCAGAGACAGAAGCCGACTCAGATCCCGCCGACCCCGGAGCATCGGACACTCTCTCAGGCGAAACCCCGCAAGAGGCGCTCGCGCAAGTTCCACAAACCCAATTTCAAATCCGAAGGCAGGCCCAATTGCAGGCTGAAAAGGAGGCTCACGCAAAGTACCCATTGCCCGAACGTCCCTCCGTCGAATCCCTGAAGCTAATCTACGGTGACGCGTTTAGAAAAGGCTGTGAGTCGTTGAAAACAATGCGCGGAGACCCAGTCTAATCTACGGTAAACGGGGGGTACGAATTTCCGCCATCCGGAATTTCGCTCCTCTCGCCCGTGCGACCGTCAGAAACTCGAGCGCGTCCGGCGTTTGACACCAGGCTCCGCCGCCGATACGCTCGATATAATGAAATTGCCGCCCTCAAAAAGGACGGCCAGGGAAAAGTGTGACTAAGGGTGGCTCCGGGTGACTAGAGGCTCAGGCGCAACATGAAAATAATCGTCGCGGACAAAATCAGCGAACGCGGCTTCGCTCTCTTGCGCGAAGCGGGCTGGGAAGTTGTCACGCCCGCCGCCGGCACGCTCGTAAAAGAAATCTCCACCGCCGACGGGCTTGTCGTTCGCAGCGCCACAAAAGTCACGGCCGAATTGCTCGACGCCGCTCCGAAACTTCGCGTCGTCGGCCGCGCCGGAGTCGGCGTTGACAATATTGACGTCGAAGCCGCCACTCATCGCGGCATCCTGGTCATGAACACTCCCGGCGGCAACGCCGTCAGCGTCGCCGAACACACTTTCGCGCTGATGCTCGCGATGGCGCGCTCCGTTCCGCAATCGAATGCCGCGATTCACGCTGGCCGCTGGGAAAAATCCGGCGCTTCCGGCACCGAATTGCGCGGCAAAACTCTCGGCCTCGTCGGACTTGGCCGTGTCGGCACCGAAGTCGCGCGCCGCGCTCGCGCCCTCGAAATGAAAATTCTGGCGCACGATCCCTACGTAACGCCCGCCGCCGCGCGAGAAGTGGAAGTCGAGCTGGTGTCGCTCGAGGATTTGCTCAAGCAATCGGATGTGATTTCGTTGCACACGTCGCTGAGTGCCGCCAACGAAAAAATGTTCAACGCGGCCACATTCGCAAAAATGAAGCGCGGCGCGCGACTCGTGAATTGCGCGCGCGGCGAATTGATTGACGAAGCCGCGCTCGCCGAAGCTCTGAAATCCGGACAGCTCGCCGCTGCCGCCGTTGACACCTTCGCCGAAGAGCCGCCAAAAAATTCGCCGCTCATCGGAATCGCAAATCTGATTGCCACGCCGCACATCGCCGGCTCTACCGCCGAAGCACAGGAAGAAGTCGGCACCTCCGTCGCTCAGCAAGTCCGCGACTACCTTGCCGACGGGCTGATCCGCAACGCCGTCAACATGCCCGCGCTTTCGCCCGAGCAGTATCGCCGCTTGCGCCCGTACATCGAATTGGGCGAACGCCTCGGCGCATTCATCGCCCAGGCTGCGCCTTCGCCCAGCTTCAGCCGCATTCGCATCCGCTACTCCGGAGAACCTGCCGAGCTTGGCTCGCACGTCGTTCGCAGCGCAGTCCTCAGCGGCGTTCTGAATTGCGTGCTCTCGGAAAAAGTGAATCTGGTGAACGCCTCGGCCGCCGCCGCCGAACGAGGACTCGTCGTGGAAGAAAGATCGCAGCGCCGCGAGCGCGGCTTTCCCAATACCGTCGAAGTCTCCGTCGGGAATGGCGGCCAAAATGACAGCCATGAAACCGGGCATGCCGGCCGAGCAGATGTCGAAAACGAAAAATCCCGCGGACTCACCGTCGAAGGCACCGTCATCTCCGACGGCTCTCCCCGCATCCTTTCGCTCGACGGCATCGGCCTCGAAGCCCCGCTCGAAGGCACTCTCTTGCTCACGCGAAATCGCGACGTCCCCGGCGTCATCGGCCAGATCGGAACCGCGCTCGGAAATCTCGGCGTCAATATCGCCACGTTCGCACTCGGCCGCCGCTCTCCCATCCACGGCGCCGAAGCGGTAGCCATGGTCCGCCTCGACGGCTCCGTCAGCGACGCAATCCTGGAAAAAATCCGCGCCATCCCCTCCATCACCGAAGCCCGCCTAGTCCACCTACCCGACGCCCCCAAGCCCCACCAATAATCATGCCCCCAGCCGCGCCGCCATCCCTTCGCCAGCGCGCGACGCGACGTCCGCAAAAACGAACCGCTGAACGTGCCTCGGGAGCTGTGTTATCCTTTCATGTGCGCTCGATTCGCGTTTCCTCTTTCGAGCGGCTTACGGTCGGGGCGTAGCGCAGCCTGGCTAGCGCGCCTGGTTCGGGACCAGGAGGTCGAAGGTTCAAATCCTTTCGCCCCGACCACTTCAAAACCTTTTACCCTCAGAGTTCTGACACAAAAAATTCGCGGTGTTTTCTTCGTCCTATTTTGTCTGGTGAGACTTGATGTAGTCACTCAGGTTTGCAATCCGCAGATCCACTTGAGCCGAATCGAGTTTATCTCTGGTTCTGAAATCCTGACCCCAAGTGGGCATCTCCGGCGGGCCATGCGCACGTAGCACCACGCCGTTCCGCATAACATTCGAGAAATATTCGTCCGGGAATTTGCCGCCGTGTCGCTGTGCAAGCGTGGTCAGGTCGGGTGGCACGTCGTCGAAGGGGTAGGGAGCGGGCCCGTTTCCCTTGAGATCATTTCCATGGCAGACGGCGCAATTTTGCTTGTACAGTTTCTCGCCGGAGGTAGCGGTGACGGCGGAAATTTTACTCGCCGGCTTTTCATTCGAGGACTGGATCGTCTGTATCGACGCAAGGTATTTGGTGAGATTTTCTAACCTCACATTTCCTCTGTCCACGTCCCGCTCGATTTGATGAAAGATCGGTCCCCACACCGGCATTTCCCGCGACCCGTGTGACAGGATCGTTCCCTCCCCCATAATAATCCGCTGCACCCGCGCCTTCGGAAACGATCCAGCGTTGGCTCTAGAAATTAGCGTCAGGTCCGGCACGGTAGCCTTTAACGCCGGGGCCGCTGGGCCGTTCCCTTGACCATCTATCCCGTGGCACGAAGCGCAGTACGCCCGATACAAATCCACTCCTTCCAACGAGCGGATCAACGATTGCTCTTTGGCAGTGTCGCCCGCGTCCTGGGAGGTCTGGGCACCAGACGGTACCGTCGCTGCGATCTCGGCTGCGAGACCCGAACCAGCGGCGATCCATAAACACCATGACGCATATCGAACATTCATGATCTTGCGGTGAACGAAATGCAGTTCACACTGTGGGCCTGGGCACTAACCCGCCAGAACGACGCCCACGATTGAAGCCATAGGCTAGCTCGCATCGTCCTGCGGCGTATGCGGCAGGGATCACACGGCGCGGTGACAGATATCACGGCGAGGAAGGTGGACTTGGCATTCAATGAATGCCAGCGAGGTGAGATATGAAACCGAAGGAAGCCTGCACCCGAGTTCAGTTCAAGAATGTCTTGTTTGCCAGCGACTTTTCTCCGGCATCGAAGGCCGCGGCGTCGTTTGCCGGGGAATTGGCACGGCGATATGAGGCGAAGCTCTATGCCTTGCACGTCAGGCCGCCGGTGGTCAACGCGATGACGCCGCCTGGTACATGGCGAAGTCTAGAGAAAGCGGCGCTGGATGAAGACATGCAGCATACAAAAGAACTGTCGGAGACTTTCCCGGGAATTCAGATGGAAGTGTTGATCAGAGAAGGAGGCCTTTGGTCGAGTCTCGCCAGCGTCTTGGAGGAACGCGATGTTGATTTGGTTGTTATCGGGACTAGAGGCCGGTCGGGAATCGCAAAGTTCGTGCTTGGTTCCGAGGCAGAAGAAATTTTCAGGCAGGCGCCCTGCCCCGTGATGACGGTCGGGCCTGACGCGGCAACAGCAGGCAAGCGAGCTGGGCAAATCAAGAAAATCCTATTCGCCACGGACTTTAGCCCGGCATCCAGCGCCGCGGCGCCGTACGCCGTGTCGCTCGCCCAGGAGTGCGAAGCGCACCTAACCCTTCTGCACGTGACAGCAGAGCCAAAATTCGGCGGACTTATCCAGCCGCCAGAATTGGCTCAGTCGTTCCACCAACTGTTGCACAAGCTCGTGCCCGCTGAGGCAGAACTCTGGTGCGTTCCTGAATATCTCGTAGAGAAGGGAAATCCGGCTGAGAAAATCCTGGAAGTCGCGGCGCGCACGGGAGCAGAGCTCATAATTCTCGGAGTTCGCCAACCGAGCGGCTTCCCGGGTGCGGCAACCCATTTGCCCATCACGACGGCGCACAAGGTTGTAGCGCACGCAAGGTGTCCGGTCCTGACGATTCGCGGTTAGTTTGGAAATTGCTGCCGGTGAAACTGAGGAGTCGAGGAGGAGAGTCATGAAAGTAAGCGATGTGATGATGAGGTCCGCAGCGAGCTGCGGTCCTGAAACGAATCTGGGAGCGGCGGTGGAAATTCTTTGGGAGCGAAACTGCGGGATTCTGCCGATCGTTGACGCGGAACAGAAAGTGATCGGCGTGGTGACGGATCGAGATCTATGCATTGCCCTGGGAACGCGAAATCGGCCGGCGTGCGAAATCACAGTGGGCGAAGTAACGTCGGGCAAGCTCATTGCGTGCGCCGCGGAGGACGATATCCGAACCGCGATGGCTTCGATGGCGCATGCGAAGGTGCGGCGTTTGCCGGTTCTGTCGGCGGGCGGCAAGCTCGAAGGAATTTTGTCGATGGACGACGTCGCGATGCACTCCGAGACTCGAACCGGAAAAGGGACGAGCGGGATCTCGTACGACGAGGTGGTGGAAACGCTGAAGGCAGTCTACGGTCCCCAGCTCCCTCAGGTAGGGACTCGGACCGCGGCGGCGTAGCGCGCGGCTGAACCCGATGAACTCGTAACAAACTTCTCGCCGCAAGCGACTTGAGTGCCGATATCGCTGCCGGCGGGCATCGCTGAGGGTCGGTCTCGTTCTCCGCGAAGCATGAGGTGGACTGCTGAAGTTCTTCTACCCCGATCCGCCCGCCGAGTGCGGAGTACCGTAGTGGCGCGGACCGATTCCGCCTAATTGCGCTGATCGAATCAGTGCGGCGCGACTAAATTAGATTCGATGTTGGCCTGATCCAAGAGCTTGCATACCTGTGCATCGGTAAGCTGCGGAAAGTTGGCGAAGAACTCACCGACACCGCGGAATTCTCTGGGGGTGAGCAAGCACACGACCTCGTCGGCCTCTGCGCCGAGCATCAGATAAGTGGAAAGCGGCGCGACGCCCGCGGCGACGATGATGCGCGCGGGATTCAGCTTTCTCAAAGCGGAGATTGCGACGCGAATCGTTGAGCCCGTCGCAATGCCGTCGTCGGCAAGGATGACAACCTTATTGCGTACGTCGATCGGCGGACGAGATCGGCGGTACACGCGTTCGCGGCGTTTCAATTCCCGCTTTTCAACAGCAACAACCTGGCGGATCACGCTTCCGGTGAGATCAAATTCCTCCACGACGTCTGGATCAATCAGCCGGTCGCCGCCCATTGCGATTGCTCCCATTGCCAGTTCTTCAAATCCGGGAACGCCGAGCTTTCGGACAAGAAAAACGTCGAGCGGCACGGCCAACGCTTCCGCGATTTCGCACCCTACGGCGACGCCGCCGCGGGGAAGGCCAAGAACGATCACGTCGGGCCGCTCCTTGTAGGTAGCCAGCTTCTGCGCGAGCAGGCGGCCTGCTTCTTCTCGATCTCGAAATTGCACTCTCATATTCGTTCTCCCTTCGGGTAACTGAGCGGCCACTACAAAATGCCGGGTCGACTCACGTACCCAATTCCGGGTGCGGTTCCAATAAGTAGTTCGTTAATCTCAGACTCGCTTTGCGAGCGGCGCGCCGCTCCGCCTCACCGGCTCTTCGCTGGTTGCGGCGCTTTGCTGTTTTTCGAGTGGTTACTTTCCGTTGCACCGTCCGCAGCTTCTGTCTCATGAGCTCGCCGCCTCTCACCAGGGACTCCGAAAAATGTGGGCCGTGTACCAGAGGAGTAGCGCGGCGCCGCCCGTCGAGAGAATCATGAGCGCCAGAAAAAGCGCCGAGGTTGCGCGTCGAATGGCAATACCGAGAGTAACCGCGGTGGCGATTGCGATTCCCACGCAGGCGATCAGCCGCGATACCTCATACAGGAACCACGTGCCGGAAACGGAAGTCACGTTGTGCTTCAGTGCCGATGCCCAAACAAATGCAAGGCAGCTGGGGACGAGAAAAAACAAAATCCCGAGCGGCCATTTCGACCCCTCCGCTGCGGATGCGTGCGTCGCTCTGTGCATTTTGCCCTCCCGTCGGCCGCCATCACCGCTTCGGGGTGGGTGTATCAACCACCCATTCACCACACTCAGAATCGCCCCGAGGACGAAGCGGCACAGTGACGTGCGTCACCGGCCGCAGTGACGGCTGGCAACGATTCGCAACCCCCGTTGCAGCTCTCTTTCAGCACGGGAAAAGAGGACGAGGCCGGACGAATCTACGCGCAGTAGTTGCGTACCAACGGAAATCGCCATGGAAGTGAATAAGGGCCCGGAGGGCGTCGAGTTACGTTGGTTCGCTTCCCTGCCGCACGGTGAGAACGGGGCACTGCGCGTGCGACACGACTCTATGTGCGGTGGCGCGCTCCAGATGGGTGGCCGCGCCGATGTGGCCTTGTGCATCGCGGACGCCGAGAACAATCAGATCCGACCGGCACTCTTTCGCGAGTGCAAGAATCCGTTCAGCCGGCTCTCCGTATTCCACCACCACCTCGGGACGAACCTGGAGGTGCGCATCATTCGGGACAGTTTCGTAAAGATGGTAATAGGCCTCGGCCACGGAAAGCTCGAACTGCTGCTGATGACTGGCATCTCGCTCGTGAGGAAGCCGCATTACATGGAGGAGGAGGAGGCGCGCATTATTTTCCCGGGACAGAGAAACGGCATAGGGAACGGCAGCCACTGAAGCGTCCTTAAAATCCGTCGCAAAAAGCACTCGACGAAACCGTCCGGCGCGGTGGACGCTGCTGCGGACTTCCGGCCCAATCGTAAGCACGGGCACCGGCGAACGGCGGAAGATTTCTTCGGCGACCGAACCCATGAGCAGCTTGTCGGCGCCGGTGCGGCCGTGCGTGCCCAACACAATTAAATGAATATTGTTCGCGTGAATCGTTTTTTTCACGGCCTCCCAGACGCCGGTATTCCACGCCACAATTGTCTCGTGCTCGAGGCCGGTAAGTTGGGATTCGACGCGGTCTTTGGCGCTTTGCTCTTCTGCTTCAAGGGCCGCGATTGCGACTTTGGATGGGGCGCTACCAATAGCGGGATTCGGTGAGTAGACATGCAGAGCAAACACTTTGGCGCCGTACCCGCGAGCAATACTGGTAGCGAACGGGAGGGCTGCTTCGGACGGGCCCGAGAAGTCCGTCAAAAAAAGTATATTCGTCATCGAAATTCGTGAGACGACCGATCGGATCGTTGTATCGAGATTCATCGCCTTCCTGTCTACGCGAGTCGTGCGAATCCTGCAGTGACGCGAGTCACGTGCCGCGGTGACATCGGATACGGATTTCCCGCAGCCTGTGGTTCTAGAGTTCAGCGCGAAACAACCGGTCGAAACGAAAAGCGCTGGAAGGCAGGCGAGGAGGAGAAATGTACAAGAACCTATTGATACCGACCGACGGCTCAGAACTTGCCAGCAAGGCTGTCCAGCACGGCATTTCCTTGGCCAAGGAATTCGGCGCCAAGGTTACATTGCTGACGGTCTGGGAACCGTTTCATGTCTTCACCTTTAATGCGTCGTCCGTGGAAGGCACTCCCGAGGAGTACAAAAAGGGCATGCAAAAGCATGCCGCGAAGCTGCTCGACACGATTGCCAGCGCGGCCAGAGCAGATGGGGTCGCGTGCGACACGGTGCAGATCGAACATGACCATCCCTACCGGGCCATCATCGATACGGCGCGAAGCAAGGGTTGCGACCTGATTGTGATGGCTTCCCATGGGCGGCGCGGAGTCGCGGCAATCGTTCTGGGCAGCGAAACCTTCAAGGTGCTCACGCATTCGAAAATTCCGGTTCTCGTTGACCGATGAGCGGCGAACAGAACCGGGCATTTTGAGATTGCAACGAAAGTGTCGGCTGCGAGCGACGGCGGCGACGCTATTTTTCTGGCTTGGCGGGTGGCTGAATCTGCACGTATTGCCATCCGAAGCGGCCTTTGATGCAGAGATTGCCGTGGGTGACGCTGTGATCGAATGGTGAGGTCACGCGAACGATCTGGCCATCCTGTTGGTGGACGGTGAGGTCGCAGCCCACGCCACAATAGGGGCAGATGGTGTCGGTCTGGGTCTGATGGCTTTCGTCCCAGGCGCCGGACTGGCGCATGTCGTATTCACTCTTGAACATCAGGGCGCCGGTTGGGCAGACAGCGATGCAATTGCCGCAGTACACGCAGGCGGAATCCGTGAGGGGCACTTCGAATTCCGTGGCAATGTGGGCGGAGAAGCCGCGGCCTGCGACGGCAATTGCGAAAGTGTTTTGCGCATCCACGCCGCAGGCTTCGACGCACTTGTAGCAGAGTACGCACTTGGAGTAGTCGCGGACGTAGAGATCGTTGTCGATTTTTGGCGGCTGAGCGACGGTGGCGCGCGCGGAGCCGAAACGCTCCGGATGCGCGTCGTAACGATCCATATACGCCGGCATCGAAGGCGCTGTCGAAAGATCCACGGACGAAGCGAGAAATTCGAGCACCAGGCGGCGGCTCAAGCGGACGCGTTGAGAATCCGTCTGGATGGACATATTGGCTTCCACCTTGCGCGAGCAAGCCGGAACGAGAGTGCGTGAGCCTTCCAGCTCTACGACGCAAAGGCGGCAGACATTGACGGGAGTGAGGCTATCGAGGAAGCAAAGCGTGGGGGTTTCAACGCCGAGTTTCCGCGCCGCATCAAGAATTGTGGATCCTTCGGCGACGGAAACGGGCTTGCCGTCAATTTTAATTTCGATGGCGCGACGCTCGGGCACGGGGGCGCCGTGCGGGATGGGACCGCGAGGCAGAGGAATCGTCGTCTGAGGGGCGTCGAGCGCGGGATTTTCCAACGGCAGTTCGCTCATGAAAATATGCTCCAGCGGTGTAAGGCAGATTCCAGCGCACTCGAGGCCGTCTGGCCGAGACCACAGATTGAGGCGTCGCGCATGGCCTGGCCCATCTCGCGCAGGAGAGCAATTTCCTGGGCTACCGAGACAAGCGGCTTCGAGTTCACAAGGCGTTCGACGGTTTCTTCCTGACGCACGACGCCAACCCGGCACGGAACGCATTGACCGCAAGTTTCGTGGCGGAAGAAACGGGCGATGCGCAGCAGGATCTGGCGAAGGTCAACCGTGTCGTCAAACAGCATGACCACGCCGGAACCGAGAGTGGCGCCGATGGCTTGCGTGCCTTCAAACGTGAGCCGTGTATCGAGCTCCCCTGGCCCGACAAAAGTGCCAGCCGCGCCGCCCAGCAGAACGGCTTGCAATTCGCCGCTACCAGCCACGCCTCCTGCAAGATCAATGAGCTGGCGCAGCGTTGCGCCCATATCGATTTCGTAAACGCCGGGACGTGCTACGTGTCCGCAAAGACAAAAGAGCCTGGCGCCGGTGGATCTTTCCGTCCCCAGCTTTGCGTATGCGGCGCCGCCGCCGCGGATGATACCGGGAACGTTTACGAGCGTTTCGACGTTGTTCACCGCGGTTGGTTGGCGGAAAAGCCCAGACTGCGTGGGGAACGGAGGTTTATTGCGCGGTTCCCCGCGGTAGCCCTCGATTGAGTTGAACAGCGCGGTCTCCTCGCCGCAGATATAGGCGCCAGCACCGCGGCGAATTTCGACGTTGAATTCGAGACCGCTGCCGAGAATATTGTCGCCGAGGAAACCATTATCACGGGCCGAATCAATCGCGTGTTGCATGCGTTGCGCGGCCAGCGGATATTCTCCCCGCAAATAAATGTAACCCTTCCGTGCGTGGGTAACGAAACCGGCAATCGTGATGCCTTCAAGAACGGCAAACGGATCGCCTTCCATGAGGATGCGGTCTTTGAACGTCCCCGGCTCTGATTCATCGGCGTTGCAGACGACATAATGCGCGCGGCTGGAATCTTGCTGGAGGAGATCCCGCTGCTGGAAAAGAGCTTCCCATTTCCTGGCCGTAGGAAACGCCGCGCCGCCGCGGCCCAACAATTTTGAAGCAGCCAATTCCCGCAACGTGCCTTCGGGGCCAAGTTCGAGGGCTTTGCGCAGCCCCGCATAGCCGGCGAGCCTTTGGTAGGCGTCCAACGTGGGGGCACCGCCCTGGCTAAGGCGATGGAGAAGTCGCAACGGGGAGGCTTCCGTTTTTTGCAGAGCCTGAGGCACGCTTAGTTGAAGGTGCAATTCGTCCGGCTCGGCGGGCAGTCGATCGTGGATTGCATCATTTACGAGGGACTGCACGGCTTCGGCGGAGGCTGGAGCGAGAACACGTTCGAGACATTTCTTGCCAGCCGAAGTGATCAACACGCCGGGTGCGCGCTCGCATAGGCCGAGGCACTGACTGCGCAGCCAGATGGCTCGTCCGCCGGAGCACGGAGCACCTGCCGGACCGAGAGCACCTTCCAGCTCCAAACAAAGTTGGCTCGAGCCACGAGTGACACAAGCAATGTCGTCGCAGACGTGAGCGACGACCTTGGGGCGCGGCTCAAGCGAAAACATTCCGTAGAAGGATGCCACGCCGTGAATTTCAGCCGGTGCAACGTCCAATCTCAGAGCGACGTAGTTGACAGCGCCGGGGCTGATCCACCCGACGCGATTCTGGATCGCATGGAGCGCGGGGAGAAGGAGATGTCGGGTGCCGCGGGTGAGGTCGTTCGCGACTGTGCGCGTTTCCGCGGATTGGCGCTGGCCGCCTTGCCAGCTTGATTCGGGCGCGCCTAGTTCAGAGTCAACCGCGGCGCGTTCTTCGGATGTTGCCTGCGCATTGGTCAGATGAAGGTCCAAGCGGATCCTCTTATACCTTTTCCAGACGAATGGCGGTTGCCTTGAATTCAGCTGTGCCTGATTTTGGGTCGACGGCGTCAATCGTCAGGTCATTGGTCGGTATCTGGTCGTGCGCATGGATTGATAAGAACACGAGTCCTGGGCGCAAGGCCGAATCAAAACGCACCGGCGCCACGAGTGAACCACGCCGCGAAGTGATGCGGACCTCGTCACCCTCCTGCAAGTTGTAGAGCAGCCCATCTTCGGGAGAAACTTCCAGCGCGTCTTTGCGCCGCAGGGGCGACGGATACCTTCTGGTTTGCACGCCCGTATTGAAATCATCCAGACGGCGTCCCGTGGTCAGACGAATGGGATAGTGTTCGTCGAGCCGGTCGACCGAAGTCTCAAATTCCACCATGCTGAAGGGCGCGCGCGGGCCAATCAACGGCTCGCTCCAAAAACGCCCGTGAAGAAACATTTCTCCGGGGTGCGATTCGTCATAGCACGGCCATTGAATGCCGCCCATTTCTTCGAGGCGACGGTAACTCATGCCGCCGTGCATGGGGCTCAACTCGCGCAACTCATTCCAAATAGATTCGGGGTTGGGCGTGCCCCAGTCATGGCCAAGGCGGCGAGCCAGCTCGAAAATAATGTCCAAGTCGTCGCGAACGCCAGGCGGAGGCGGCACCGAGCGGCGGACACGCTGCACCCGACGTTCGCTGGAAGTTACGGTGCCTTCGCTTTCAAACGCGCCGCCCGCGGCGGGCAGTACGACATCGGCGAGTTGGGCCGTTTTGGTATAAAACAGATCCTGGACCAGGAGGAATTCTAAACCGCGCAGTCGGTGCAGAGCTTGCAGCCTGTCGGCTTCCGAGTCCGCGGGATTTTCGCCAAGCACGTAGAGCGTTGTCAGGTGACCGTGCTCCATGGCTTCGAACATATCGCTCAAGTGCCACCCGCGTTTCGGGTGAATCTTCGCGCCCCACGCTTTCTCAAACTTGGCTCGCAGTTCGTCGTTCTCAACATGCTGGAAGCCAGTGAGGCGATCAGGAATCGCGCCCATATCGCCGCCGCCCTGAACATTGTTCTGACCGCGCAGCGGATTCACACCGCTACCATAGCGGCCAACGTGCCCGGTGAGAATTGCGAGGTTGATGAGCGCCAGGACGTTGTCGACGGCGTTGTGGTGCTCGGTAATGCCGAGAGTCCAGCAGAGTTGTGCGCGCGGCGCCTTGGCGTACGCATGCGCCATCCTTCGAATGGCCTCCCGAGGGACACCCGTCTCGCGTTCGGCTCGCTCGAGCGTGTATTTCTCGACGTGCGCCTTGTAGGCGTTGAATCCGCTGGTGGCGTGGCTTATAAATTTTTCGTTGGCCAGGCCGGCGGCGATGATTTCACGGCCCATGGCGTTGGCGAGTGAAATGTCGGAACCGACGTCGAGGCCGAGCCAGACATTCGCCCAGCGGGCGGAACTCGTGCGGCGCGGGTCAATCACATACAGTTCAGCGCCGTTACGCACGCCCTTCAGCAAGTGATGAAAAAAAATCGGATGCGTTTCCCGTGCGTTCGATCCCCAAAGCAGGATGACGTTGGTGTCTTCAATTTCGCTATAGGAGCTTGTCCCTCCCCCTGCTCCGAATACCGCCGCCAGACCGGCGACGCTGGGGGCATGTCAAGTCCGGTTGCAGCTATCAATGTTGTTGGTGCGCATGATGCTGCGGACGAATTTTTGCGCGGCGTAATTCAGTTCGTTGGTCGTCTTGGAACAACTGAACATGCCGAAGTTCCGTGGGTCGTTCCTGGCGATGGATTTGCGGAAGGCCGCAACGACGCGGTCCAGGGCTTCGTCCCAGGAAGCGGGACGATGCGAACCGTTCTCGCGGACAAGCGGTTCGGTCAAGCGGGCGTTTGAAGGTTTATGCATGCAGACCTCAAATGGGCATCCGGTGAAATTCTAGCATTTTGAGGTGGCGCATTCTTGGTTCATAGGCGGGCGTCGCGTTCGAGATGTGTTTTTGGTTCCGAGCGGGTTGGGGTGGGGCGCGGGGGATTTTGAGTTTTGGCGCGGATGGGAGCGGGAGCGGACGAACATTGGCCTCAGCGGCTAAAGCCGCTTTAGTGCGGGCGGCTGCGGCACGGGAGGCTAGAGATCGTAGAGGGATGTGGCCATGCGTTTGAGGCCGCGATCGCGGGCCAGGATGTCGAGGTGAAGTGAGGTCCAGTCTGCGAGCAACAGAGGCTCGTTGCCCATTCCGCTGTAGGTTTTCAGGTAGCCATCGCAGTGCTCGCAGTAGTCGAGGCGGAGGCCGGCCTCGCCTTCGATACTTAATACGGCCAGGCTGCGATCATCTTTATTTTCGCAGAACGGGCATGCGGTTCGTTGGAAGCGCCAGTGAGTGCCGCAACAGCCGCAGGAGAGGAAGCGCTGTCGTTCGGGGTCGTTGCCGACGAGCTGGGCCATCGCGGGGCGGGAACCGCAAGTGGGGCAATAGCGGCGGAGCCAACGGTCCTCGTCGCGCCAGTTTGTGAACGCAGCGACTACGGGCGAGAGGTGCCGTGCGAGCGCTATCCATCCGAGGTAACGCAAAAGTCCGGGATGCTCGGGCGTGAATCCTTCGTTGGTTAGCAACCAGGCGACCGCACGTTGGGGAGCGTGGGCATCTTCACGCACATCGCAATGCAGGTTTGCGGACAAAGCCTGGCACTCCGCCATTAACTTTTCGGGCAGAGATTTTGTGATGAGCGAGTCAACCAGCGCTACGACGGCTGGCTCGGCTGACTTGAGAATGGCTGCAGAGCTTGCGCTCATCAGAAGCGGAACGCCGGCAGCGAAATCTTCTGTGTAATCGTTGAAGTCTGGAACGGGTGGAGCGGGAATCGGAGTTGCGGCTGCGGCTCGCTCCACTTCGCGGTGAATCGCCGCGAGCGATCCTAAGTAGGGGTGCTGCCTGAGCCAAACATCCTGAATCATGGAATCAATATTCCTCCGCCAAATTTTCCTTCGGGAGGATCGGCAAGAGTCGAACGCCCAGGCCGAACAGGAAAATGCTCGCGGCAATAAGGCCGACGGAGACGCCCCATTCGAAAATCGTGGGGGTATAGCTCGCGGGCGCAATCTGGGGCATGGGGCCTTTCAAGGTCATGGCGAGAATCACGACATCCACGCGGTTGAGAATTACGCCGGCGACGGTAAGAAGAGTACCGAGGAGCAAAATCCTTGGCTGGCGGCGCAGTGAAGCGCGCGCGAGGAGCGCGAGAGGCACGACGCCACCCAGAATGATCTCGACTGCGAATAGCGCGGCATGTTCTCCCGTAAATGCTTCAGGGAACTGGCCGCGGAGAATCATGTCGCCTAGACGAAAGATCAGATACACGAGGAGCGACCAGAAGGTGATTTGTCCCATGGCTGCCAGTTGAGCCATTCGAAGCTGGCGATTCCACGCCTTCGCGATCCACATTTCGATAACGACGATCAGAGCGGTGCCGGCCGCAATCGAGGAAAGGAAAAAAGAAACCGGCAGGACGGGAGACCACCACTGCGGGGCAAGTTTATCGGGCATGAGCAGAAACAAGGAACCGAGCGAACTCTGGTGCATGGTCGAGAGCGTGACCGCAGCGATTGCCAGCATGATTGGCTCAGACTTCTTTCCTTTGGCGCGAAAGATCCAGGCGAGAAATGAAAAGGAAACCGCCGAGATCGCCGCGTAAATCAAGTTGCGCGAGAGCAAGTAGACGAAGACGGTGATTGCCAGGGCCACATAGGCACCGGACCAACGCTGCCAGATTTCCATGGGCCGCTTCAGGCCCCATCGCTCCATGGGAACAGGCAGAAATTCCATCAGCAGGATCGTGACGTAGAGTCCGACGCACCAGGAGACTTCGAACATGGCCGATTGTTCCGGCGCCTGCATGCCCAACTGATAGAAGTGCCATGGCAAGCCAAGGTCGGCGACCAGCGTAATCATGACGAAGGAGTAGCTCAGCAGCCCCATCAATACCGCTGAGCGGCCCATGGAATAAAGGTCCTTGCGCTGGAAGACGTAGATCACTCCGGCGGTCGCAAATGCTCCGGCTGCGACCGCGATCCACACCAGGTCAAAGACAATCCAAAGGCCCCAGGCGTAGGTGTCTGAAAGGTGAGTGCTTCCACCCAAACCCAATGCGAAGCGAGCGACGAGCGAAATGGCTCCGAAGACCATGAGAGCCAGAAGGATCCAATTGAACGGGGTGAGGAATTTATTCTGGATCGGAGCGAACTCGGGATGGTGGTCAAACGCGTGCGACGCGGCGGACGATGTGGCGCCGTGCTCGCCGGCGGGAACGTATGCTCGACGTTTCAAGAAAGCGTAGATGCCACCGAGCATCGCTCCGACCGCGATCACCGCCGGGGGAACAGCGTGGAGCGCCAGGCGGGAAAATCCCGGATAGGCCTTTTTGCCGACGTCTGGAAATCCGATTTTTTCAAAAGGGACGGCAGAGAGATACAAGACAGTGGTACCGCCTGCTTCCTTTTCTCCGTAGATGTGGTCCACGTACTTTTCAGGGTTCTTCGAAATACGGCCGCGCGCCTTGGTAAGAATCTCTTCTCGATCTCCAAAGTCGAGCGCGTCGGCCGGGCAAGCCTTCACGCAGGCGGGGATGACGATGTTCGCGCGGTAACTCTTGTTTTCTTCTTCGCTGAGCGGCTGCCCGTTGCGGGCTAAGGGGAGCGGCTGGTCGGAGCGGTCGGTACAGTGAGTACACTTCTGGATTTTGGGGGCGAGCGAATCCCATTCTGCGGTGGGAACGCCCCATGGACAGGCCCACTCGCAATAGCGGCAGCCAATGCATTTGTCGGCGTCGTAATTAACGGGGCCGTCGGAGAGCCTCGCGAGCGCGGTGGTGGGACACGCGGAGGCGCAAGCAGGCTCCAAACAATGCAAACAACGCCGCATCGTGAAAACGTAATTCAAACCGCCGGGCGCATTCTCATTGACAAGCTCGTGGAAGGAAATGAGCGTGTAAGTGTTGGAACTGAGCGTAGCGGGATTCTGAAAATCGAGCCCACCAAACTGCAAGCGAGTCTGTTCACCTTCGCGATCGTTCCACTGCTTGCAGGCAACTTGACAGGCGCGGCAGCCGATGCACTTGGTCGTATCGACCAGCGTTGTCTTGGTGAAAGTCGAACTCGTTGACGGAGTCATGATCTCACCTCTCGCCCGGACGACTGCGCGGCCTTCTGATCCATCTTGACTACATTCACGAGGCAAGCTTTCGTCTCTTGCGTGCCCGCGACCGGATCGGTTGCGTCAATCGTGACGTGATTTACGCTCGAGCCTTTCGACAGTCCTTGGAAGCCCCAGTTGTACGGCATCCAGACGACCGTGACCTCCTGCCCATCCACTTTGAGCGGTTGCATGCGAGGCGTGACGAGCGCTTTCACCTGGACTTCGCCGCGCGCCGAGCGCACCTTCACCCAATCCCCCGTTTTCACCGAGAGTTTTTTGGCGAGGCTTAGGGGCAATTCGAGGACAGGCTCGGGCACGAGTTCGTTCAGCCAAGGGATATTCCGGGTGGAGGAGCCGCCACACCAGTGCTCGGCGACGGTGGAGGTCATGAGAACGTAGGGAAACTCTTTGACCGTGCCAATCGGTTGGTGGGTCTTCAGCCGCGGATATTTGAGAGTTGGATTGCTCTTCACGTTGCGATGGAGGACGTTGTCAACGGGGCTCTCGACCGGCTCGTACATTTCCGGTAGCGGACCGTCCTTGGGAACGTAGCCTACGTCGCGTGGAACGGGGCTATCGCGATCTTTCATGTCAGTGTTAGCTGCGGGGTCGGGATCCTTGTAAACCGCGGCGAATAGGCGGCCGACACCTTCGGGATTCATGTGGAAGGCGCGCTGACCGTTGGGAGTATCGGGGCCTTGCGTGGCACTGGGGACGTCGGGGACGTCGTAACCTGTCCAGCGCTTGGCCTTCTCGTCCCACCAGACGATGGGCTTCGAACCCGGATAGGGCTTTCCGTGGCGGTCGCAGGAAGCGCGGTTATAGAGGATGCGCATATTGTTCGGCCAGGTCCAGGCGAAGTTGGGATACAGGCCGAGTCCTCCTGGATCGGTTTGCGAGTCGCGGCGCTTGGAAAAGTTTTTTCCGCCGGCGAAGATGCCCGCATAAATCCAGGCTCCGGAAGAGGTGGAGCCGTCAGGTTGAAGGTCCGCGACCTTTGTGACGAGGTCGCCCGCCTTCAGGCCGGAAGTGGAATTGTCGCGGAGAGCGAAGCCGTTCATTTCGCGGAGGACGTCTTCGGCGGAGAGATAGGTCCAGAAGGCTTCTCGGATGATCTCGTCTTTGGGATCTCTGGTGTCGTGCACGAGATCGCGGACGCGGCGGAAAATGTAGTCAACGATTTCGCCGTCGGGTTTGGCTTGTCCCGGCGGTTTCACTGCGGCATTGCGCCATTGCACGAGGCCGCCGGAATTGGTGATCGTGCCATTCTTCTCCATGAAAAAAGCGGCGGGCAGCAGGAAAACTTCGGTCGAGATCGATTTTGGATCGATACCGGGGCGATTCCAGAACGCGGCTGTCTCCGTCTCCCAGATTTCCTGGACGACGAGCGTCTCGAGCTTCGCTAATGCGTCAAAGGTGACGGTGAGATTCGGAGTGGTGACGGCGGGATTCTGGCCGACAATCCACAACATCTTCAGGGATCCCGCGAGTGCGCTATCGAAGATGCCGAACGTGTCGTAGCTCTTCGAAGCGCTTCTCTTCGGCAGCCAGGCGTAGCAAAAGTCGTTCTCGGGTGTGGCCGCATCACCGTAAAACGCCTTGAGCATGTTGATGAGGAAGCGGCGATCACCGGTGCCATTCTTTTGTGTGTAGGCCTCGAGAGTGGGTTCCGTGTGCGCGGGATAGTCGAGGTAGCCCGGCAAATAGTTATTGAGCACGCCCATGTCGCATGCCCCTTGCACGTTCGGCTCACCGCGGAGCGCATTGACGCCACTGCCGGGCTTGCCCATGTTGCCGAGGAGGAGTTGAAGGATGGTGAATCCGCGAATGCCTTGCACACCGGTCGTATGTTGCGTCATTCCGAGAGCGTAGAGGATCGTGCCGGGGCGGTTCCTGGCCATCGTCTCCGCAATTTCCTGGATTTGCGCCGCGGGGACGCCGGTGATGCGCTCACCCATCTCGAGTGTGTAGCGTGATTCAAAAGTTTTCAGGCGTGAAAAGATGCAATGGGGATCATCGAGGCTCGTGGCCATGTGCGGCTTGCCGGCCGGACCGAGCTGGTATCCCCAGGTCTTGGTGTCGTAGGCGTGCTTCTGCTCGTCGAAACCGGAGAAGAGCCCGTCCTTGAAGTCGAAATCCGCGGCGCCGAGAAAAAGAGCGTTGGTGTGAATCTTTACGAAGTCTTCGTCGTAGAGTTTGTTTACGAGGATGTAGTTGATCATGGTGTTGAGGAAGGCGGCGTCAGTACCGGGACGGATGCGCGCGTAGATGTCGGCGCCGGCTGATGTGCGGGTGAAGCGGGGATCCACGTGGATGATTTTTGCGCCGTTTTCTTGCGCCTTGCGAATCCACTTGAACGCCATGGGATGGTTTTCGGCGACGTTGCTGCCTTCGATCAAGACGGTCTTGGCGTGTTGCATGTCAATCCAATGATTGGTCATCGCACCGCGGCCGAAGGCGGCCCCCAGACCGGGGACCGTGGGGCTGTGTCAAAGTCGAGCTTGGTGCTCGACGAACGGCATTCCTAAGAGGCGGGCGGCTTTTTGAAAGAGGTAGCACTCTTCGTTGGTGTTCTGAGCGCCGCCGAGAAAGGCAATTGCATCTGTGCGGTTGACGGGAACGTCGCGGTCACCGAGCTTCTCGGTAGCGACCCAGTTCTCGTCGCGAACTTTGCGAATCTTCCGGGCGACGCGTTCCGCAGCATCCTGCCAGGTGATGTCTTCCCAGTGGTCGCTGCCGGGAGCGCGGTAGCGCGGGATGGAGAGGCGCTGCGGCGAAGTGTGCGTCGCAAACATCGAGATGCCTTTTACGCACAAGGAGCCGCGATTCACGATGTGATCGCAATCGCCTTCCATCGAGATCAGTTTGCCATCGCGCACGGCGGCGATCATGCCGCAGCCGCACGAACAGAAATTGCAGGAAGTCGTAAACTCGCTTACTTTCGAGAGCTTGAACTCTTTGGTGGCCGCCCTTACGGCTGCGACGTCAATCAGGCCGCCGACCGCTAGTCCTAACGCGCTCCCGAAGCTCGCTTTCATCCAGTCTCTGCGGGTTACTGCGGTGATCGTGCGTGGGTGTTTCGTAGGCATGTCCATGGGTTCCCCCGAGGATGCGCTGAGTATTGAATGCAGAAGAAGTGCGAGTTTTTTATCCCTTCTCTCCGAACAACGCAATCGCGAGCGCGGCTAGCAGGACGGAGCGGACTACCTTCTTGAGATTGGAGCGGTTCATACTCATTCCTCCTTGGGACTGGCTGCCGCCGAAGTCGGCGGGACAAAGAGGGCACGACTGGGACTTCTGTGGCGCAAGCTACCACTTCCAAATCCAATCCGCAATCATTATTGGTTCTATAAAATTGTTATTAATTTTTATTCGGCTACGAGTGATTAATGGTATCGGTCTCTGCTCACCGGGCTGTATTTCGGGCTGAATTCAATACTACTTGGGAGATTTCCAGTATTGCGGGGCGGGGGCGGGACGCGGTTCGGTAGAATCAGTCGCGGAAGCTATCCGTATTTTCGAGGCGAGTGGAACTGGAATGGGAGCCCGGTCGTTGTCGAACGGTTCGGGCTCCCAGACCAGAAGAAGCATTGTTACTTTCTTGCGGATTCGTCGTGGGGTGAATTCTTCTGCAAAACCCGGACGAGGTGGCGGCCGGATTCCGGAACGCCGACTGCGTCGCCGAGGACGATTTCCCGCGCGGAAAGTTTGCGGCCGTAGACGTCTTCGGTAGCGTCGTTGTCTGGACGCAGCGTGGAACCTTCGAGCGAGACGCCGGCGAAAAGACCGCGCGTGCGCGAATAGCTGAGAATTTCCGCGCGCATGTAAGCATCGGTGTTAGCGGAAGCGTCGCGGCCGACGGGACCGGCTGCGACCGAAGCGTCTCCACCCAATTTTACTTTGCTATTGAGAATCGAATCGGCGCCGCGATCGTTCATGACGAGCAGAACGAGATCGGTTGCTTGTCCGCCGATCTGGAATCCGACGCTGCCGCCTTCGAGCGCCATCATCGCCGGCGAGCCCCACGGTCCACGGAAATGCTCACCCTTGCGGCACACCATTGCGCCGCGGCCGTAGCTCGCGCCGACGACGAACGCCGCTTTCAAGACGCTGGGAAACACGATGACGCACTCGGCTTTCTCCATCACATCCTGCGGAATGTTGTCGGGAACGTTCATAATTTCCTGCATTACGACGCCACAATTTTCCAGACGCTCTTGTTCTTTATTCGCGGCGTATAGAACTGCGGTTATCGAGAGAAAACAAACCAGGAATATGACTTTACGTATCATCGCTGACCTCCATGATCAGAATTGCGGCTGCGGAAATTCGTTCTTTCCGAAGCCCGTATCACGGCGCTTCGAGCTACGCCGCTTGCCGAGAAAGCTCGAGCATCGCGGTCGTCGTTACTCCGCGTCACTCGGCGTCCCCCGACGGCTTTCAACGTCTTTCGACGGCTGCACGACTGAAACTTTTTGTGGCGCGTTGCGCCTTACGAGCCCTGCTTCGCGCCGGCGACGAGGAGCACAATTCCTCCCACGAGCGCCAGGCCGCCGAGAATCGGCGGAACGGGGATGTGTTCGTGCTCGTCGCGGGTGGCGTGAATCGGACCCACATCGAGAACCTTTTCGCGATGGGTGTAGTTGAATCCCTGATACGCGAGAGCAATCGCGCCCAGGATAATCAAAACGATTCCAGCGAGTGACGTTGATTTCATTTCGTGACTCCGAAACTACGAGAGGATCGTCCCGCCCCCGGGACGGCGTGCTGAGAACTACAGAATGCTAGCGAGAATCGGTGAAGTTTTCTGTTCACTTGTGCACACGACCCAAATTGAAACAGCGGCTCATTTTGCCGCGCTGACGGTAGGAGCCGGGGTTGAGTTGACGAGCTTGAGCTGATCGAGCGATACGAGCACGGCGTGCCACTGGCCCGGGTCTTTCTTCGTTTCGAACGGAGCGGAAAGATCGCCGTAGAAATGGAGAATATTGTCGCGAAGCTCGGGAGTAGTCTGGTCAAATTTGCGCGCGGCCAATTGAGAAAGCAATTTTGCGTAGGTCTCGTCGGTGAGCGTGTATTCGGCGGCTTTGGTTTCAAGTCCGGTATCGAGATCGTTGTTCGAAAGCTCGAAGGTGCCTGCGGCAACCTGCTTGAGAGCCATGCGGTAGTTGTCGACGGTTTTATTTATGCTCTTGAAATAGAGGTCTTCGGTCTGCGGGGTGGGACTGACATACGCCAGCGCTTTGAACGGACCGATCCTGGGCATGAGGCGGAGAACTGCGGCGAGAAAACGAACGCGAAATCCCGGCTTCTCGTAATCTTTTCCCCAATTCTTTTCGTATTCGGAGCGCGAGAGACGGTAGAGGAATTTTTTCTTCGAGAAATCCGGCGTCTCGTGGACCAGCTCGTTCTTGTGAGTCTCGAGAGCGACCTTGGTCATTTCCGGAATCGCGCGGCTGACGGCAAAGCGATAGGAGCCGACGGCGAGATCCTCGTGGGTGAGGACGTCTTTCAATTCGACACCATACACCACCGGAAAAACGCGCTCGAGCAGGGGTTTGGAGACCTGGAAACCGATGAAGTCGTGATATTGCTGCGAGGCGTAACGGTTCTTTGCGACCTGCACCGTGTCGAATCCGAATTCCGTTTTCAAATGCGCGGTGTGATCCTGCGCGTAGCGGACGGAATTGCCGTACTTGGCGCGCAGCTTGGGATAGTGAATCGCAACGGACTCGTTGACGGCGGGATGGCCGTCGGTATCGGAAACGTAATGCGCGAGGGCGCCGAGAGCGAAAGCATACTCGTCGGCATCCTGGCTTTCGAGCAGAAGCTCGCGAACGAAATCTCCGCTGCGCACGTAGTGGACGAGGTCGCTAAATTCCGCGCTGCCGAAGGGATAGTAGCCAAGATCCTGGATGACGGCGCCGCCGTAGGCGTAGGCATGGGCTTCGGTGAGCTGTTCTTCGGTGAGTTCCGGAAATCGCTTGAGGAGAAGGGGACGAAGCGCGTCCTTCCAGAGAAGATCGACGATTTCTTCATGAGTGAGGACGGAATAGGCAAACGTGCGGCCGCCGGGTAGGAGGCCGGGCACCAGGCTGGACAGCAGCCCGGATAAGAGAAAGATCAGGAGTATGGCGAGAAAACGTGCGCGGAAAAGGCGCGAGCGGACTTGTATCGCGCCTCGAACCGCGGACGTTCTAAGTTGGTTTCCTGAGTTCATTGACGAGTTTCCTGGCCTCTCGCATTCTTTCCCTGTAGTACGTAGAGCTGATGACGACTTTGTTGTTTCCGACCTGCACGCGCTCCTTGATTCCCTCTTTCGACAGGAAAAGAGCCAGCGCTATGTACGTTTTTATTTCCTTTTCGAGAAATTCGACCGCCTGGCGTTTGGATTCATCCATTTCTTCACCTCGGGACTGAGACCGATCGTTGCGATTGAAAAGAACCGGGACTCATCCCCCTGGAAAGCCCCAGCTCATTCCAACGTTTCAACCTGGAACAAATGCGTGGACGGAAGGGGCTCCGCCAGAAACCCAACGCCTGCTCCGGCTAGATTCGGCCGAGAAGCAGGAGAATAACGATGATCACGAGAATCAGCCCGACTCCTCCGGTGGGCGCGTATCCCCAGTTGCGGCTGTGGGACCACCTCGGCAAAACGCCAAGAAGCGCCATGATCAAAATCACGAGTAAGATTGTTCCCAGCATTGTTTCCTCCGCGCTGCTACTTCCCAACTTCTCCAACTTCTTCCACTTTTCCAATTTCTCAGGCGAACCGATTCGAAAAGATTGCTCGACCGTTTCCCGGGCGCATCCGGAGCGACTCGATCCCAGCGGATCGCAGCCGCCCCGGCGGGCGCATTGGTAAGCGGGCTAGATTACGACGCTGATCGAAATACGGTCGCTGGGATATTCGGGATTCATCAGATAGTAGCCGCCGTCGATGTAGTCCACGTAGACGTCATCGGTGTAGTACCAAGCGGACGGCCATGGCTGAACGAACCCGAACCAGAAACCGCCGTACTGGAAGCGCGAATATCCGCCGACCATGACGGGGCTGCCGATGCGGAAGTAATGCTCACGCCCGAAATTGGAGCGGAAGCGATCGTCGGGAATGCGGCTGTTGCTTCGGACGCTCAAGCGCAGAGCCGGCTCGGCGCGCTGCCGCTTCTCTTCCTCGGGAGTGCGCTGAGCGTGCTGCGGTTGTGCGGACTTGCCGCGGTCATCCTGCTTAACCTGCTTGGCAGGCTGCTGCTTTTCAGACTTGGCTTGTTGCTGCTGTTTCGGCTGTGGCTGGGTTTTGGCTTGTTGAGGCTGCTTCTCTTGCTGGCGCGGTTCGGCCTTCGCGGGCTTGGCTTCTTCTTGCTGCTTGGCCGGCTTGGCTTGCGCTTGCTGTTTTGCAGGCTGTGCCTTTTGTTCTTGTTTTGCAGGTTCCTGTTTTTGTTCCGCTTTGGGCTCTTGCTTGGCGGGCTTAGCTTCCTGCTCGTGGTGTTCCTCCTGCGCGAAGGCAGGAACAGCAGCTCCGAGAGCGAGGAGGAGTGCTGCCGTGCTGACGATTGCAAATACTTTCATGCGTATTGCCTCCATTAAGAAAACTTCATGCGACAAGCGTTGATCGCCTGGCGCGGTTTTTCGTTTGCGGTGGTCCGTGCCGTTACGTGACTACCATTCGTTTTCGGGAAAATTCATTCGCGGCGATCAGGCGCCAATGCGAACGTGTGAGAGCGAGTGAAAAAGACCGAAAACATTGAGAAGCCACAAGACGACAGCGATGACTACGACGCCGTTCAAGATCGATTTGATCTGTCCCTGCATCGGAATGAAACTGTTGACGAGCCAAAGTAGGACCCCGACCACGATGAGAACCGTCAGTACTTGCATCAAAGGCATTTTTCCCTTCTTTCCGCAGGAGGACACTCCGGCCGACCCTGTAGGAATGGCACAAAATCTCTGTACGAGACCTTGTTACACCCTTGTAAAACTAAGGGGGATGGAGTGAGAAGGAACCTGCGACTTCGAGCTTGCTCCAGCGCATGGAGAAACCGCCGGCCCTCGATTCGCCCAGGACCTGTGGCTTCACTCACGCAAGAGCATCCTAGAAGGAAAGCAGCACCAGTATCTGTTCAGTTGTGCACACATCTGTAAGTTGGTTGCGCGCCGGAGCTTGCGTGCTAAAATACGGAGCTAACAGGGAAGGTCATGGCAGTGGCCTCGAAATCCTCGAAAACTTCCAAACGTTCCGAGCAAATTCCCAAGCTCGCATTCGATGCCCAGAAATTTCTGGACTCGGCCGGATTGGCGCGGAAGGTCACCGAGTTCAAGAAAAAAGAGACGATTTTTTCGCAGGGAGATCCCTGCAAGAATGTTTTCTATCTGCAAAAGGGCGGAGTGAGGCTCTCGGTTGTAAATCAAATGGGAAAAGAGGCGGTGGTGGGAGTGCTGGGGCCGGGCGATTTTTTCGGCGAGGGATGCCTGGCGGGCCAACCGATTCGGATCGGGACGGCGACCGCGATCCTGCACACCACGGCGTTAGTGATCGAGAAGACAGAAATGATCCGGGTACTGCACAGCGAGCACGAGTTTTCCGACCGCTTCATTTCCTTTATGCTCGCGCGCAACATTCGAATCGAAGAGGATCTGGTGGATCAGCTGTTCAACTCGAGCGAAAAACGGCTGGCGCGGACGCTGCTGTTGCTGGCGCGCTACGGAAAAGAAGACAGCCTGCAGAATGTGCTCCCGAAAGTATCGCAGGAGATGCTGGCGGAGATGGTGGGGACGACGCGGTCGCGCGTGAATTTTTTCATGAACAAGTTCCGCAAGCTGGGGTTCATCAAGTACAACGGCGGGCTGCAGATTAATAATTCGCTATTGAGCGTCGTGTTGCACGATTAACAGGCGCAATTTCTCAGCGGATTTTTCAGCGAATTTTTCAACGGAAATCACCAGCCGCGCTATTTGTGTGCCGATTTTTCCCTGGGGATCACGATGATCACTGCGTCGGGCTGGCCGGCACGAATCAGGTGGGGCATGTTGGCGGCGGGAGGCGGCGAGCCGATGTCTTTGTCCTGCGCGTAGGGCGCGTAGAACATCAGGTGCGCGGGCAAGGAGACCATTTTGTTTGTGCCGGGGATGCGCAGGAAGCCCTGGTCGGACATCATGTAGACGATGCCGGGTTTTGCGGGGGCCTTGAATTTTCCGCTTTTGTAGCCTGCCTCGATTGCCGCTTTGATTTCGTCTTCGGATTTCCCTTGCGCTCGTTGTTCTTCGGCGAAGATGCGGCTTGGAAGGGTGGTGGAGCTGCCTTCGGCGTCGAAGCAGGTGGGTTCGAGATTGGCGGGATCCTGGCGATCAACGAAGCAGGTGAAGCCGTTTGAGCCCTCCCGAACTTTTGCGTAGCCGGTGCGATCGAGAATGTAGATCGTGGCTTGGCCGGAAATTTCGGGAGGGGCGGCGCTTTCTGCGAGTTTGATTTTCGCTTCGCGTGAAAGGGAGAAATCGTAGGCTGGTTTCAGTGTTTCGGTTTGTGCGGCTGTGACGAAGTTGGTTCCGAGGAGAGACACTAGTAAGCAGAGGATACGCATCGAACCACTCCTACGCCCCGGATGGATTAGACGCGAACGGAGCGAAGAAGTTAGAGCGTCGGGAATCGGGCGGCGTGGCGCTGCGGCGGGTGACAGCGGCGCTAAAAGGAATTCGCGGGAAGATTCGCGGCGCGGTTGAGAAGTTCGGGCAGGTTTTGCTGGGCGGCGACCGCTTTCTTTCCGAGGAGAATTTCGACTTCGTGGCGGGCGGTTTCGACGGTTTCGAGGTTTTCGCCGCCTTTGCCGGCGAGGAGAATTTCCGCTTGCAGGTAGCAGGCGTAGGCTAATTCGAGAGGGACGCCGCGGCGGCGGAGGAACTGGCCGTAGTTGAACCAGTCGAAGGCTTCGCTGCGGGAGTCGGTTAATTGGGCGTCGAGAGCAAGGCCGCGCTGGAAGGAATGGGCGGCGCCGGCGGGATCTCCGATTTTTTCCTGGTAATCACCGAGATGAGCGAGAGCGAGGCTTTCTAGCTGGATGTTCTTGTCGCGCTCGGCGAGGGCGATTGCGGAGAGGTAGCCGGCCAAGGCGGCTTCTTTGCGATTGACGCGCGCTTCGTCATCGGCGAGTTGCAGCGTGGCGACATTCACTTGCGCGGAAGTAACGACTGGATCATCGGTGTGCTTGGCGGCTAGCTCGAGAAAGAGATTCCAGTGGCGAGCGGCTGCGGCCGGTTCGTTTTTGCGGTCGAGCGCTTCGGCGAGATAGAGCTGCGCGTTGGGCTGGTTGGGCGCGATGTCCACTGCTTTTTCCCACGAGTCAATCGCTACTTCGGGATGTCCCAGCTTCGCGGCGAGCAAACCATAGTTTATGAGCGCATCGGGATCGCGCGGAAAAATCTCGAGCATTTTGCGGTAGTGCTCGTACGCGTCGGCGTAGCGGCCGTCTTCAATCATCGCGCGGGCGCAGGCGTGCTGCAGGCCGGCGTTATGAGGATTGATGGCGACGGCGCGGGTGAGAGCGGCAACGGCCTGGTCCTTATTTCCCGCTTTGGTTGCGGCGGAGGCAATGCGGGCTTCGAGCATCGCGTCGTACGGATTCATTTGGGAAGCGCGAAGCAACGCGGGGAGATTCGATTCGTCGGTGCCGAGAGCGAAGTGGAGCTGGTCCATGCCGCCCCAGAGGAAAAGCAGAGCGACGAGTGCGATTTGAAATGCGGGCGAAGCGAGCAGGCGGCGCGCGCGAGAGGGCTTTGCGGCGGCGGATTTGCGCTGCGTAGCGGCGGGCTTGGCGGAGGGCTTCGCAGCGCTACCCGTTGCTGCGGCTGACGGCGAGGCGGATGCTGATTTTGCCGGTTCGGCTTTTGTGCTGGGGTCGATCAGGAGCGACGCGATGCGCGTATCGCGCAGCTTCCAGAGCGCGCCGTCGAGCAGGAAATGGTGGATGTTCACGAGCGCGGTGAAAATCAGGAAGCTGGTGGTGAAGTCGTAATGAAAAATGTAGCTCACGAGCCACGGGCCGGGAATAAATAGGGCGATACCGCCGGCGATGAGCGTGACGAAATATCCGGCCATGCGCCAGGTGGACTGGCCCGCGGCGCGAGCTTCCCGGCGCTGGTAGTAACTTGTGATCCATAAATATTGCGCGGAATGGAGCACGGCGAGGATGCCGCTGCTATAGCGCGTTTGCGGAACCTGATAGGCGGAGTGCAACTCGAGAAGCGTGGGCAAAACGAACCAAAGAAATTGGGTGATGACGAGCGTGAGCGGCGCGGCCATGGCGCGCGCTCCGTGGCGGCGGATCCATGGCCGGAACGCGACGAACGCAAATGCTGCGAAAGTGATTCCGAGGACGAGCCGCGCCGGCAGCGTCAATTTCTGCGGGAGACCGAGCGAGAGAACGAGCGGATCGTTTGAGCCGCCGGTCATGAAACTTGCCAGCAGCATCACGTAGGATGCGACGAAAGCGGCGTGCAGCCAGCGGCGTTCGGCCGGCGTGATCGTGGCGCCGGCGCGGCGGGCGAACATCATCATCAAGCCGTAGTTTTGCCCGGTGTAATGCCACGGGCTCCAGCAAATGTAGAGCGTGAAGACCCAGGGAACGAGGCGGTAGGAAGCGTGGAGCACGATTCCGGTGAGAACCATGAGGAGCGTGAGATGAAGCGTGAAGAATTTGTATTTTTCGAACTGCTCGCGCGTGTGATAGGCGCGGTAAATCGTGGCCATGAAGTGCGGGTAATTGAAAATGATGGCGAGGAGATAGAAGCCGACGGCCCAGCCGTGGGTGTGCGACGGAGTGAGCCATGCGGCAATCGCGAGAAGCGGTGCGGACCAGGCGCCGCAGCCTACGAGGAGGTCGAGCCAGGGGCGGTAGATCCACGGGCTTGCCGGGGACGTAGCGGGCGTGGCGAAACCAGAATTTTCGGCGGCGATCGCTTTGGATTGGGTGGTCAATACTCAAACCTCAGGGCGCCAGTGTACTTGGATTGTGGATGCGAAATTCGGGCGGCGTGGCGGGCTTGCTGAAAATGTAACTTCGGAAGGGCGGAAGCAATTGCGCCGACGCGCGAGCCACCGAGTGGCTTCGAGCTCCCGCTACTGGGCGGCGCGGTGGTGAGATTTTCCCCAGAGGAAGGCTACGACTCCGACGCCCAGGAGGACGAACGTGAGGCCGACGATTTTGGCTACGGCTAGAAATTTGTGGGGCTCGTCGGCGGCAGGAAGCACCGAGAAAACGATCGTCACTAGCGTGGTGGCGAAACCGAGAACGCCGAGGGCGATGGCTACCGGTTTGCCACCCGGGATGCGGATCACTTCGGGCGGAGCGGGCTCGCGTTGAAAGCGAATCAGAGCGGCGAAAACAAAAAGGTAGGGAATGAAGTAGGAAATAATTCCCATGCTGACGAGAACTTCATAGGCGCCGTAAACGCTGGTGCCAGCTTGACTGAGCACGATAAAAATCACGCCGCAGAATGCCTGAACGAGAAGCGCGACGTAGGGCGTGCCCCATTTGGGGTGAATGCGGGCGAACGCGGGAGGGAGGTAGCGGTCAAGTCCGGCGACGAACGGAAGGCGGGCGGAAACTGCCAGCCAGGCGCCGAGCGCGCCAAGATTGCTGATTGTAATCAGAAGTGCAGCGAGAGGCGCGATTCCGGCGAAGCCGACTCGCTCCGCCGATTTCGAAACTGCCTGCATGATTCCGCCGAGGCCGTTGACTTCGCTCGCAGGCAGCGAGACGAGTACGGCGATAGTGCCGACGATGTAGCCGATCGTGACGAAGATTCCGCCGGCGAGAAGTGCGCGCGGGAGATTTTTTCGCGCGTCGTGCACTTCGTCGCCCAGGAAGGAGGCGGATTCCGAGCCGCCGAGCGCGAAGATAATTGTGGCGATGAAAAGAACATCGCGGAAGTGCATGTGCGGGACGATGCTCGTGGCTGTGAAGTGCGTGGCCGAACCGAAGCGGTGGAATGCGATGGCCGCGATGCCGATGAGTATTGCGATCGGAAGCCATGTGGCGATGGCTCCGACGTTGTGCAACCACTTGCCGACGGAGAGTCCGATGAGATTCAGAAAGGTGCCGAGAGCGAGGCCGAGAAGCGCGAAGAGGAGAAAGTAAGTTTTATTTTCGGCGAGAGATTGCCAGCGCGCAGGGCCGATGTAGAGCGCGTTACTCGCGGCGAAATAGAGGACGGCGGGATAGTACGGGAGGTTGCTGGCCCAGTAAGTCCAACCGGTGATGAATCCGGGAAATTCTCCGAAGGCGCGCTTGCTCCAGACGTAGAGGCCGCCTTCTTGCGGATAGCGCGAAGAAAGTTCCATCACGGAAAGCGCGAGCGGAAGATAAAACGCGCACCAGGCGATCAGCCAGATTACAACGGCACTTGCGCCGACGGTGGCGGCCGTGGCGATCCAGCGCAGGCTGATGCCGGTGACGATGTAGAAGAGGACCAGGTCGCGAAAACCCATCGCGCGGCGAGGGCGATTGGGCGGGGCGGCGGATTCAGTCATCGGCGATGCGGATGCTGGCTGACGCATGGCGTGGGTCATGATGCATCGAGTGCGCGACGAAAGCGAGAGCCGGCGGTCAGGCTTTGGCTTTTTTGTCGTGGTCGTAATATTCGTAGGCGGACATTGGTTTTTCGCCGCCCTTTTTCCATAGGCGATCGTCGGCGGGAATTTTGCCGAGGGCGCGAGCCATTTCGCGAATGTGCGATGCGACTGCACCGCAACAGGCGCCGATGTAATTGACGCCGAGCGCCCGGGCTTTCGTGGCGTAGTCGGCCATTTCGCGACGCGTGAGTTGATAGGGATCGAGCTGGTCGGGAAAAGCGGGCAGGCTGGTGAAATCGCGATGGTCGTGCGTGGTGCGGTAGGCGACCGGCTGGCAAGCGATGAAACTTTTTACGGCGCGGCGCATTTCGGCGGCGAGCGGGAGCGTGTGCTCCGGGCTGCGAAGGCAATTGAGGCCGACGATATCCGCGCCTGCGTCTACGAGGGCGCGAGCGCAGTCGGCTGCGGACTTGCCGTCGGGCGTGACATCTTCATTTTCGAATGACATCGTGACCATCGCCGGGAGATTGGTGCGTTTGGCGCGTTCGACGGCGAGGAGCGCTTCGCCGAGCCAGGAAAAAGTTTCGCCGATGATGAAATCCACTCCTTCGGAGACCTGCACGTCGAGCTGCTCGTCGAAAGTTTTGCGGACGCGATCGGCTGCGGCCGGATCGTTGGGCTCGTACATCCAGGTGAGGCTGATGTTTCCGGCGACGAGACAGCGATCGCCGGCGGCTTGCTTGGCGATGCGAACGGCGGCGCGGTTCAGTTCTTCGACGCGGTCGCCCATGCCGACGGTGGCGAGTTTATCGCGGCTGGCGTAGAAGGTGAGCGACTGGAGAACTTCGGAGCCGGCGTCGCGAAATTCGCGGTGCAGTTCGAGGAGCGCTTCGGGATTGTTGAGCGCGACTTCCGGCGTAAACGGGCCGGCGCGAACGCGGCCGCGCTTTTCGAGTTCGAGGAGGTAGCCGCCGTCGCCGAGAACGGGGCCGGCGGCGAGCCTTTCGAGGATTCCTTTTTTCTTTTCGTTAGTCACGACCGCACCTCTCGTTCCATGGAATTCGCTGCCGATTGACAATCATGCGACTGCTTTCTTTACCCGGCCTCGTTTCAAATCGCGCAGAGCTTGATGGGCTGCATTGTAACCGGGAGCGCCAGTGACGCCGCCGCCGGGATGTGCGCCCGCGCCGCAGAGATAGAGTCCGTTGATGGGCGTGCGATATTGAGACCAGCCCGGGACCGGGCGCATGAAGAAAAGCTGTTCGAGCGAGAGATCGCCGTGAAAAATATTTCCTTCGGTGAGGCCGTAGATGCGCTCGAGATCGAGAGGAGTGAGAACCTGGCGAGCGACGATTGATTTCGGAACGTTGGGAGCGAATTCGGCGATTTTTTTCACGACGCGATCGCCGAGCAGCTCGCGATTTTCGTCCCAGGTGCCGCGGCGCAGGTTATAGGGAACGTACTGGATGAACGTGGTCATGATGTGTTTTCCGGCGGGCGCGAGCGTGGGATCGACGTTCGAAGCGACGACGCAATCAACCCAGAGCTCTTCGGGAATTTCGCCGAATTTTGCGATGTCGTAGCAGCGCTGGGCGAATTCGAGCGACGGAACGAGAGTGAAGAGAGAGCGTTGCGGCAGCGTCCAATCGGAGGGCATTCCGTTGACGCGCGGCTCTTCGCTGAGAACGAAATTCACTTTCGCGCAGGGCCCGTTCATTTTGATCGCTGCGATGGAAGCGCGAAAATCGGATGGCAGCTCGCTCGATTCGACGAGGCCGAGAAACGTGCGCTTGGGGTCGGCGTTCGAGAGCACGATGCGCCCGGCGATTTCCGAGCCGTCTTCGAGCACGACGCCGCGCGCGCGGCCACCACGCGAATCAATTTTCGCGACGGGACTGGAGGTGAGGATCTCGACGCCGAACTTGCGGCCGGCGGAGGCGAGCGCTTGCGTGATTGCGCCCATTCCGCCCATCACGTGGCCGTAGAAGCCCTGCGTCTCGCCCTCGCCGCCGCTCAGCAAATGGAAAAGGAGGCCGAGAGCGGAGCCGGGGTCGTAGGGGCCGCCGTGCTTTCCGTAAACATTGTTCGCGAGAAACATCGTTTTAATTTTTTCGGATTCGTAGTTGCGATCGAGAAATTCGCCGAGGCTGCCGGTAAGAAACGAGACGAGCTGGCCGACTTCGGCGCCCGTCATGCCGCGAAAGCGATTGCCCACGCGCAAAAGTTCGAACCAGCCTTCGGCGCCGTGAAATGCGGGATCGGGGGGCGGCTCGAGAAAAAAGGGCTGAAGGTAGCGGGCGAGTCTTTTCAGCTGGTCGTCCACGCGGACGAATGTAGCCGCATCGCGCGGCGAAACTTTTTCAAACTCGGTGACGGTGCGATCGCGATCGGCCCACCACGGAAGAACCTGGCCATCCGGGAACGGAACCAGCAGCGCCGGGTCACAGGGCACCATTTTCAGACCATGCGCGGCGAGATTGAGGTCGCGGATCACGGTGGGGCGAAGCATGCTGGCAACGTAGGAGGTGGTGGAAGCGCGACAACCGGGAGCAATTTCTTCCGTGACGCAGCAACCGCCGACGATGGCGCGACGCTCGAGCACGAGCGTTGAAAGTCCGGCGCGGGCGAGGTAGGCCGCGGCCGTCAGGCCGTTGTGGCCGGCGCCGATTACGATTGAGTCGTAGGACTTGCGGAGAGGAGGCATGTTCGATTAAGCTGACCGCTGGTCAAGCGGGCCTACTACCAGCTCTAAATAACATAAGAGGGAAAGAAAACCAATGACAGCTTCTGTAGATGACCACGGGTCAAGCCCGCGGGTGCGGTCGCGGCGAGCGTTGCTTGAGCCCCCGGTGCGATTTCGTCCGGAGCCTGGACCGCGACTGGAAGCCAAACGAACTCGAATCATTGATGCGGCGCTGCGGCAATTTGCCGAGCACGGTTACCACGCGGCGCGGATTGAGGATTTGGCGGCGCAACTGGGATTCGCGAAGGGGTCGATCTTTCAATATTTCGGGAGCAAGGCGGGACTTTTTCTCGAAGCGTATAAGAAAGCGGTGCGGTCCTTTCCGGCGTATCTCGACTGTCCTGCGAATGTCCGAGAGAAGGGATTTTTCGAAATTTTGCGTTACTGGCTGATGCGAACGGAGCGACTGGTGCGCGAGGACTGGATTCCCTACCGCGTGGCGCTGCTTGGAAATTACGGAGTGGATCTGAGTTTGAAGCGAGAGATCAACCGATTTCTGCTGGCGGAAGATCCTTACGGCAGCGCGGCGTTCGTACGGCTTGGAATTGCGCGGGGCGAAGTACGGTCGGACATTGACACGGCGCTGATCGTTTCGATTCTGGATTGGACGATGGAACGATTTCAGGATGCGCTGCTGACAGAAGAACTCGATCCGGGATTGTTTCCGCATCCGGCGGAGCCGGAGAAGAATCAGGTGCGGATCACGCAATTTTTGCAGGTGCTGCGCGGCGCGATCGGGGTCTGAAGAATTTCGAGATTGAATTCGGGGAGTGAAAAGCATGGAACGGCCGATTCAGGAAATTTTGGCGTCGTATGACGCGAACGCGCCGCTGGCGAAAGCGCATACGATTCCCGCAGCGTGGTACACCGACGCGCGAGTGGCGGAGCTCGAGCGACAGAACGTGCTTTCGCGCACGTGGCAATTCGCCGGGCGGACCGAGCAGCTCGAGAAACCGGGCCAGTACGTTACGACGACGGTGGCGGGAGAGGCGGTGGTGGTGGTGCGCGGAAGCGATGGCCTGCTGCGCGCGTTCTTTAATGTTTGCCGGCATCACGCGATGACGGTGATGAACGAGCCGTGCGGTCACACGCCGCACCTGCGATGCCCGTATCACGGCTGGACGTATAATTTGGAAGGCGAGCTGCGCGGGATGACGGAATTTGAAGGCGTATGCGATTTCGACCGGGCGAAGAATGGCCTGGTTCCGATCCGCGTCGAGATCTGGGAGCGTTTTGTTTTTGTGAATCTGGATCCGAAGGCGGCGCCGCTGAAGGAGTTTCTGGGAAAGCTGGTGGCACTCGCGCAGCCGCTGGGATTCTCTGGATTGAAATTCGTCGAGCGCCGCAGTTATACGCTGAATTGCAATTGGAAAGTGTACGTGGACAATTTTCTGGATGGCGGCTATCACGTACCGCACATGCACAAGGGATTGAATAGCGTTCTCGACTACACGAATTACACGATTGAAAATGTGGATCGCTGCTGCGTGCAGTCGAGTCCGGTGACGGTGGACAGCAGCTCGGAAGCGAACGCCGCGGCGACGCGGAAAGGCGACCGCGCGTATTACTTCTGGCAGTATCCGAATTTCATGTTGAATTGGTATGAGGGCTACCTCGATACAAACCTGGTGATTCCGCTCGAGGTGGATCGCTGCGAAGTGATTTTCGATTTCTACTTCGGGAATACGGACGCGTCGGAAATGCCGTATATTCGGCAGAGTATCGAGGTGAGCGATCGCGTGCAAATTGAGGATGTGGCGATTTGCGATGGCGTGCAGCGCGGGCTCAGTTCACGAGCGTATCAGGCGGGGCGGCTCTCGGTTCGGCGCGAGGCCGGAGAGCATCTGTTTCACCGGCTGCTGGCGGCGGATTTGAGGGACTCGCGAGCGGTCGCGGCGGGGTAGAATATTTTTTGGTGGTGGAACTTCTTTTGAATTGCTGCGTTGGATTGCTTCAGCTGATCGATTACTTTATTGGTGATCCCGTGAGATTGTGTCGTCCCAGGATTTGGTGCGGATTTCTTTGCCATTTTCCGTGAGGTGGCGCTCGAAGTGGTAGTAGAAATTTTTTGTGTCGCTGTGGAGATCCAGAACGACGCTCCAAACCAGGGTGCGATTGGGAAGTTCGACCGTGGTGGAGCCCTCACCGTGAACTTTGCTCGCTTCGGGCTTGGCATCCTGCACCTCGTAGCTCATCTGTTCGTGGTCTTTTTCGCGGCCCCAGGGAAATTCGGTCGAATCGTCGCCTTTCCAGAAAACGCGCGTCGTTCCGTTCATGAGATCGTGCGTAACGGTCCAATCTTGCGGCGGCCACGCCTCGCCTTTGGATATTACCGGCTCCGGCATCGGCGGCGCGGGTTCGACGGGCGCATATTTTGGCCGGGTAAAGTTTGAAGCGCTGGTCAGGACAGGAAGCTCGAGCCGCGAGCCGTTCGCTCCGCCGAGGAAAAGCGAAGTTGTCATCGGATACGGCGTGGGCCAGATCATCGGCCACAGGGAATTCGAGACGGCAACGCGAATTCTGTGGCCGCGCTGAAAAACCCAGCTTGTGAGGTGCAGTTCAATTGGAATGCGGTAATCACGATTCGCTTCCAGATCGACGGGATTCGTTGCCGACGCCGATTGAGCTCCACTCTGACCAGCGCCCGTAACCAAAGTCACGGTCCCATCCGGAGCCACGTCGGAGAGACGCACGAACCAGTCAGCGAGGGGCGCAGTCGAGCGAGCGCTCAGGATTGCGTTGGGACGCCCGAGTATTGAGACGTCGTCGTGCAACGGCTCGGAATCATAGACGAGGCTGTAGGCGTCAATGGGACGCTGATCTGTGGTGAAATCGCCCCACCAGAAACCCGCTTCGATCCCGATCGATGGGAAGTAGGTCAGATCCTGCTTCACTGCAATCGCCCCCGGAGTGCAGGAATTAGCGGCGAGCTTGCCCCACTCAAAACAAAATGTCTCGGTGCTCAGACCAGCCGGCGGCCAGGATTTTTCGGCGCGCCACTCGCCGGGAACTTCGGCGATATTGGGATCGGGAGCGTACCAGTGGCGCATGAAGACTTCGAATCGCGGCTCGTCCATAATTCCGTTTTGTTTGCCCTTCAGCCAGTAGTCCCACCAGCGCGTGGCTTGCTCGCGCCACTCGATGGACGGGCCCGGAGTGGCGTCGTGCGGAAAAGTATGGTTCCAGGGACCGAGCAGCGCTTTGATGGGAGCTTTTGATTTTTCGAAGAAGCGAGGGAGGCTATCGCGGTAACCATCAAGAAAACCGCCGATCATGAATGATGGAACGGTGTAGTCGCCATAGCGATCCGGGGCCACCGAGGCGCGCCGCCAGAAAGCGCCATCTCGTTGGTGGTGGAGATAGAGGAGAAACCAGGGAGAACTGTCGAAGCGCGGCGCGAGGGATTTCTCATCGGTTGGAAAATCGGGAGGGCGCGTGAGGCCGAGTTCGAGGTCCATGCCCAGTTCGTATTCGTCAGCGTGCATCAGGCCGTCGATGTAGTGAATGTCGTCGTGAAACAGTTCCTCGGTGGCGCACAGCGCGATGATTGCTTTCAGCGCCGGCGGATGGCGTTGCGCCATTTGAATCGCGTTGAAGCCGCCCCAGGAAATTCCCATCATGCCTACGTTGCCGTTGGACCACGGCTGCTTCGAGAGCCAGTCGATTACTTCGAGGCCGTCCTGCTGTTCCTGGTCGGAATACTCGCGATCGGGCGGCGAGCCTTCGCTTGTGCCGGTGCCGCGGATATCCACGCGCGCTGTGACGTAGCCGCGCCGCACCCAGTAGGAATGCAGGTCCCAGTCGCGCGAAAGAGTCCAATCATCTTTGCGGTAGGGCAGATATTCGAGAATCGCCGGAAATTTTTCATCCGGCTTCGCGCCTTCCGGCATGTAGAGGGTGACGGCCAGGTGAACGCCGTCTTTCATGGGGATAATCGCTGGAACTCGCTTCATGGTGGCGTAGGCAGGCGGAATTATTTGTGCGGCGGCAGCGATGGGGACCGCGAGAGCGATTAGGCACAGAACCGCTGCGACACGGAGTAGGATGAGGTTCGGAAGCCGGAGATCGCATTTGCAGGATTTGAGCATTTCGATTTGAGAAAGCTAGCACGACGCGAGCGATTTGTCTGGTGCCGGAGCTGTAGAGGGATTGACCGATTGCGTGGCGAATGACTGGCGGTTAGGATCGTTGCGCCGGGCTGGAATTCGGGTAGTCGCCGAGCGCGGGATATTCGGAGATGGGAGGGTCGCGGTGGAACACGCTCACCGGAAGCTGACGACGCACCAAATTACTGTGCTGATTCAGGTGCTGCGAACGTTTCCGAACGAACGCGTGGCCATCGTCTATTCAGCCGCCGCCAGCGACGGAAGGGCTTACGCGCTCGATTTCATGGCGATATTCAAGGCGATTGGGTGGGACGTGAGCGGTCCGGAAGCTGCGGAATTTCCTGGCGGCGAATCGGTTGCGCTCGCGCTGCTGGTGAGCGCGGGCGGCGCGATGCCGGCTTGCGCGGAGGCGCTGCGCGATGCGCTGAGGATTTACGAAATTGAGGTGGAGACGCGGGTTGGCGGCGAGAAGCATGTGGCGGCGGGCGGATTTGGTTTGTGGGTGGGGGAGGTTGGGTAGCGGAGGCTTTGGGCTGTGGCTGCGTGGCGCAGGGTAGAAATCGCGGTGGAACGGCACGGGATGCGACATTTTACTTCGCAGGCTACGGCAAAAGAGCCGGCAGGATGCCGGCGGTACGAAAACCGGCAGAAAGCGGCGTGGGCGGGTTTGGTGGCACAGGCTTCAGCCTGTGCGGTTTGACTGCTGCGCCGCGTTGCACAGCCTGTACGCTTATATTTTCGCGGAATCTTCGAGGAGTTTGGCCCAGTGGGAGAGGTGATTCAGGGACGGGACGTCGGTGTGGTCTAGCACGAGCGGAGTGATTGAGATTGCTCCTTCGCGGATGGCGGCGATGTCGGTGTCGGGCTCGATGCCTTCGACGAGATGCTGCTCGTGTAGCCAATAGTAGCGGCGGCCGCGCGGGTCAGTGCCGGGCTTCAAGAGATTGCGCGTGATTTTTGACGACTGGCGCGTGAAGCGGACTTTGCCGCCCCAGGGCTGCGGGAAATTCACGTTGAGCAAGACGCCGGGCGGCAAACCCTCCTTAATAATGAGCGGGGCCAGGATGCGGGTGAATCGCGCGGCCGGCTCGAAATCCACTTCCTTCTGGCGGTAGGTTTGCGAGACGGCGATCGCCGGGACGCGGTTGATGGCCGCTTCGCGGGCGGCGCCGACGGTGCCGGAATAGTAGATGTTCTCGCCCATGTTGGCGCCGCGATTGATGCCGGAGATTACGAGGTCGGGCTTTTCGTCGAGCAGCGTGTGGAAGGCCAGAATCATGGCGTCAGCGGGAGTGCCTTCGACGGCGTATTCGCGCTCAGCGATTTCATCGCAGTAGATGGGCTGGCGAAGCGTGAGCGATTGCGCGGCGGCGCTGCGCTCCTGCGACGGAGCGACGACGGTGACGATGGCGATGTCTTTAAACGCGTCAACGAGCGCACGGAGGCCTTTGGCGTGAATGCCGTCGTCGTTGGTGATCAGGATGCGATGCATGGGGAATTCGCGGCGGAACTAGTCAAGCAACGAGTGTAACACTGAATGCGAAAGGAGAATGGCGCGACGGTACGGGCGTGAGCTAGAAAGTTAGCGGCAGAAACGTATCGCTGGTGGGACGGAAAAATTAAATGGTCGGGACGACTGGATTCGAACCAGCGACCTCACGCACCCCAAGCGTGCGCGCTACCAGGCTGCGCCACGTCCCGACGGACGGCGCTAATGAGCGTATCACTCGCGTTCGAGAAGGGTCAAGACGGCGAGGAGTTCTTCGTGCAGATCGAGCAGGAATTTGCGATGCGCGCGCGAAGCTGGCTCGCGACGGGCGTGGGCGGCGGGCGCTGCTGCGCGAGCTTCGTGTTCGCCTACGGTGGCGGAGGCAACGGCGCCGCCGCCGTTGTGGCCGCTCGCAAGGTCGGCAAGATGTTTGCGGGCACCGGCGATCGTGAAGCCTTCCTCGTAGAGGAGGCGCTTGATTTCGAAAACGGTTTCGATGTCGTCGCGGCGATAGAGGCGATGGCCGCTGGGACTTTTCACGGGCTGGAGCGTGGGAAATTCAGTTTCCCAGTAGCGAAGGACGAACGTCTTGGTGGCCGTCAGGCGGCTGACTTCGCCGATGCGGAAAAGACTCTTTTCCGGAATTTCAGACGTAGCTTGCGCGGCACTGGCCATGTCTTTTGCTTATCGTAGGCTGATTTTGGGGCGTGTCAAGTCTCGGGCGGCCAGGTCGAGGCCAGGTCGAGGCCAGATCAGGGGCCAGGTCGAGCGCCAGGCTGTGGAAACCGCCCGGTCTTGCGAGAGGCGAAGCTAGCGGTCGCGGCGCTTGCCGCGGGTTTTGGTGCGGCTCTTGTCACGGCGGCTGCCGCGGTTATCCTGGCGGCGCTTTTCGCCAAAGCGCTTCTCGTTGCGGCGTTTCTCGCGGTCTTCGCCTCTGGGCGCGATGTGCGTGGCGCGTGGGGCGCGCTTCTTCAGGCGCTGATTGAAGCGCAGCGGGGTGCCGGTGAAATCGAATGCGGCGCGGAGACGGTTCTCAAGGAAGCGCTGATAGCTGAAGTGCAGAGGCTTGAGCTGATTTGTGAAAAGCACGAACGTGGGCGGAGCGGTGGTGGCCTGCGTGATGTAGAAGATTTTCACTTCGCGATCGGCGGGTGATGTGCCGCGCTCGAGATCGACGTTGGCGAGCCAGCGATTCAGTTCGCCGGTAGAAATGCGGCGATCGCGCGCTACCGCGACGCGGTCGAGCAAAGTGTAAAGTTTTTCGACGCGATCGCCGGTGAGCGCAGAGAGAAACACGATCGGAGCGTAGCTGAGGAATTTCAGTTTTTCGCGCACGATCGGCTCATAGTCCGCCAGCAGCTTGCTGGGATTCGCGCCCGCGCCCTTCCCTCCGTGTTTCTTTTCCGCGGCGGCCCTTTTCTCCGCTTCCGCGATGGCGAGATCCCACTTATTCATCGCGATGATCACCGAACGGCCGGATTGTTCGGCGTAACTTGCGATGGTGGCGTCGTGCGAAGTGACGCCGACGGACGCGTCGACAACGAGCACGGCAATGTCCGCGCGTTCGAGATGGCGGCGAGCCATGATGACGCTGAGTTTTTCGGCGATGAGCTTCGTCTTACCTTTGCGGCGGATCCCGGCGGTATCGAGGAAGCGATACGTTTTGCCGTGGCGCTCGACGACGGTGTCGACCATGTCGCGCGTGGTACCGGGCTCGGGCGAAACGATGGAGCGTTCGGCGCCGACGAGCTGATTTAGGAGGGTGGACTTGCCCACGTTGGGGCGGCCGATGATGGCGATATTAATATCGGCGCGGGCTTCGGTGGATTCACCCTTGGGAAAATCGGCGGTGAGCGAATCGAGCAGGACGTCTATGCCGAAACCGTGCTCGGAGGAAATCGGAAAGACTTCGTCGCCGAGTTCGTAGAAGGGCGCCGCCATCGCGATTTGATTGGGCGAGTCGACTTTATTGACGGCGATGACGGGCGGCTTGCCGGCGCGACGAAGCAATTGGGCGAGTTCCGCGTCCAAAGGGACGGGGCCGCTGCGGCCGTCAACGATTTGCACGACGCGCGTGGCGTTTTCGATTGCGACTTTGGCCTGGCGCAGAATTTCGGCGGGGATGAGCGCTTTGTCGTCGGGAACGATGCCGCCCGTGTCCACGACTTCGAAGGCGCGGCCGTCCCACTGCGCGGTGCCGTAGATGCGGTCGCGGGTGATGCCGGGCTCGTTGGTGACGATGGAGCGGCGCGAGCCGGTGAGACGGTTGAATAGCGTGGACTTGCCCACATTGGGGCGGCCGACGATTACGATGGACGGCAATTTTTGAGCCATGGCGTTGAAATCCGGGAGAGCGTACGCGATGCGCTTCGAGCGAGCACAGGGTGCGGTCTACGGGACGGAATAGACATGATACTTTAGCGCGGGCTGATTCGGGCGCGGATTTTTCGGGAAGGGGAGAGCGGAAGCGCCGAGGCGCGACGAATCTGTTGTGGCGGCAATTGGGGCTGAGTTCCATCCGGCGTCATAGCTGGATGGCATGCGCCGGATGCGATCCGATTCACGGCGGTATGCCGGCACGCGTGCGTTACCGAGAGTGGGACGAAAGTAAATCATGGTGGAACAAACGAATCCAATTGCGCCGAGCATGGCCCGGGGAAACCTGCGGGAGGTGGCGTCGTTTTTTCTGAAGCTCGGACTTCTGGCGTTCGGCGGGGCGGCCGGACACGTTGCGATGATGCGGCGCGAATTGGTGGATCGGCGGAAGTGGATCTCCGAGCAGGAATTTCTGGATCTTTTCGGAATCATGAATTTGATTCCGGGGCCATCGTCCACAGAGACGGTGATTGCGCTCGGGTATTGGCGAGCGGGATGGCCGGCACTATTTCTGGCCGGGACGATTTTTATTTTGCCCTCGATGCTGATGATCCTGGGGCTTTCGTGGGCTTACGTGCGTTACGGAACGCTTCCAGCGGCGCAGTGGATTCTCTACGGAATTAATCCGATGGTGATTGCGATTGTGGCCGATGCGCTTTGGAGCCTGGGGCGGACGGCGATCAAGACTTTGTGGCTCGCATTGATGGCGACCGCATCGCTGGCGCTTTATTTTCAGGGTGTATCGATTGTGGCGATACTGGTGGGCACTGCGGCGCTCGCGGCGGTGGTGGGATACGCGAAAACGAGAGGCGGGGGTCGGAAGCTGGGGTTTTTTCCCTTGCTCGGAATGGGGGCTGGGGCCGCAGCGGTGGCGGCCAAGGCGATTCCGTTCAGCATGGCGCGACTGTTCCTGACGTTTTTGAAAATTGGCGCGGTGAGCTATGGGAGCGGGTACGTGTTGCTGGCGTTTTTGCGCGCGGATTTTGTGGCGCATCTGCACTGGCTGACGGACAAGCAACTGCTGGATGCGATTGCGGCGGGGCAGATTACGCCTGGACCCGTTTTTGCTTCGGCGACATTTGTGGGTTATCTGACCGGCGGATTGAAAGGCGCGTTGCTGGCGACGCTGGGGATTTTTCTGCCGTCGTTTGTTTATATCGCGATTATTTTCCGATTTATTCCGAAGCTGAAAGGATCGCCGTGGGCGCGGATATTTCTCGACGGGATTAATGCGGTGACGGTGGGATTGATGGCGGCAGTTTCCTGGCAGCTTGCGCGAGGGGCGATTTTGGATGGGTTTACGGCCGCGGAAGCGGTGATCGGATTTTTTATTTTGCGGCGGTATCAGATTAATTCGGCGTGGGTGATATTGGGCGGGCTGGTGGCGGGGTTTGCTCTCAAGTTTGCGACGACCTAGGGGCCGGGCCGCTGCGAGCGATTCCGCCGTGCGGTTGGCGGTTTTGGTTTATCCTTGAGAACTCCTCAGGAGTGAGCGCTTCAAAGGTGAGCGCTTCCGAATGGCAACAGCCAAAAAAATCGCAACGGTCAAGTCTGCCGCGGGCGGCGCGAAGCCAACGGCCGTGCAGGCGGACGAACCGATTTCCGTCGAAGGAATTTTTGGGCCCGGCGGCCTGCTGGAGAAGCGGCATCCGGGTTACGAATACCGCGCATCGCAGTTGGAGATGGCCAGACTCGCCGATGACGCGTTTCAAAAACACCAGCATGTAGTAATCGAGGCGGGGACGGGCACCGGGAAGACGCTCGCGTATTTAATTCCGGCGATTCGCAGCGGGCGGCGCGTAGTGATTTCGACGGCGACGAAGTCGCTCCAGGAGCAACTTTTCCAGAAGGACGTTCCCTTCCTGCAGAAACATTTCGCGCCGAATTTGAAAGCGGCGTTGATGAAGGGGCGCTCGAATTTCCTTTGCCGTCAAAAAGTTCATCAGATGGCCGGGCAGCCCGTGCTCAAAGGACTGGACGAGGTCGATTGGTTTTCGCAGATCAAGGACTGGGAGAAGCTGACGGAAACGGGCGACCGGAGCGAGCTGACCTTTTTGCCCGATGACGCCGAACTTTGGCACCGGATCGACGCCCGCAGTGATCTGTGCACGGGAAAAAAGTGCACCGAGTTCGAAAGCTGCTTCGTGACGGCGATGCACCGGCGGGCGCAGGACGCGGACCTTATTATTGTGAATCACGCGCTGTTTTTTGCCGACCTGGCGATCCGGCAGGATGATTTCGGATCGATACTGCCGGAATATTCGGCGGTGGTGTTCGACGAGGCGCATGAAATCGAGGATGTAGCGAGCGATTACTTCGGGCGGCAGATTTCGAGTTACCGTTTCGACGAGCTGGCGCGCGACACCGAGAATACCCTGCGAACGTTGCAGATTCCTGCGCCGCAATTGAGGCGTCACCTGGGGCGGTTGCGTGAGCGCGGGCACAGCTTTTTCGAGAATTTTCCGGAGCGCGAAGGGCGCTTCCCGTTTGAAACGGCGGAGCGGAAATCTTTTCTGGAACGGAACCTCGAGGCATACGAGGCGCTGGCGGCAGCGGTGAAGCGAGTGGAAACGGAGCTCTCGGCGCTTTCACCGAAGCCCGAAGAAGTGCTCACGTTGGCGCGGCGCGCCGCTGAGATTCGGCGCGAGCTGGAATTTCTGCTGGAAAGCGAAGAGAAAAGCTACGTCTACTGGTACGAGCGGCGCGGTAAAGGCGTGTTCCTGGCGGCGACGCCGATTGACGTGAGCCAGATCCTGCGCGAGAAGCTGTTCGACCAATTCGATACGGTGGTGTTGACGTCGGCGACGCTCGCCGTGGGAGGCCGATTCGATTATCTGAAGCAGCGGCTCGGAATTCTGCCGGCCAAAGAAGAAGTGCTGCCGCAGGAATTTGATTTCCGCGAGCAGGCGCTGCTTTACATTCCGCAGACGATGCCGGACGTGCGCGACGCGAAATTTTCCGCGAGCGCGGCCGATGAGATTACGCAGTTGCTCGAAATTTCGGACGGGCGTGCGTTTTGTCTTTTCACCAGCTACGCGCAGATGAAAGACGTACACGCGCGAGTTTCTGCTCGGGTGAATTTTCCGTTGCTTTTGCAGGGTACGGCGCCGCGCACAATTCTGCTCGACCGCTTCCGGTCAACGCCGAATGCGGTGCTCTTCGCGACGTCGAGTTTCTGGCAGGGCGTGGATGTGCCGGGCGCGCAGCTCTCGTGCGTGATCATTGATAAGCTGCCGTTCGCAGTGCCAAGCGATCCGATTGTGGCCGCGCGGGTGCGCGCCCTGCAGGAAGACGGGCGCAACCCGTTTGCCGAATATCAAGTGCCGGAGGCCGTGCTGGCGCTGAAGCAGGGATTCGGCAGGCTGATTCGATCGAAGACGGACCGCGGGATTTTGTCGATCCTCGATAACCGCATCCGGAGAATGCAGTATGGTAGAATTTTTCTCGAGTCCCTGCCTCCCTACAAGACCACGCAGGATCTGGCCGAAGTGGCGCGCTTCATGGAAAATCATCCGAAGTAGGCGGGCCGGCGCGACGTTCAAGGAATCAATCATGTATGAGGTTTATGTTGACGAAAGTTTTGCGGCGGCGCACAACCTGCGCGAGTACAAGGGGAAGTGCGAGAATTTGCATGGCCACAACTACAAAGTGCGCGTCACGCTGGCGGGAAAAGAGCTGGATTCGGTGGGATTGCTTTACGATTTCGTTCATTTGAAGCAGGTGATCCAGGGCGTGATCAAGTCGCTCGACCACAAGTATTTGAACGAACTGAAGCCATTCGATGTGCTGAATCCTTCGGCCGAGAATATTGCGCGACATATATATGACGAGACGGCGAAGCAGTTGCGCCAGACGGCGAATGGCGCAGGGGTGGCGAGCATCACGGTGTGGGAATCAGACGTGACAGCGGCGACGTACCGGCCGTGAACTAAGCTCGGAACGGGCCTGTGGTGGAGCGCCAGGTAAAAATGAATCGAGCGTTTTACATTATCGCGGTTCCGGCCTTCGCCACTTCCTTCGGTTGGATCTGGTTTGGATGGGGCTGGCGCCTCGCTGCGATCGTTACGGGAGTGGAAATGGTGATCGCGGCGGCAGCGGTGATCTTTCTGATTCGACGGCAGAACGCGCCGAAGGCCAGCGCCGAATCGGGACGCTGAGAGTTTCCTGGTGAATGTTCCGAGATATTCGAGATCGGGTCGCGTACCGGGCCGCCGTTTCAGGCTCCAGCCGGACCTCGGTCACGCGATAATTGAATTGCGCCGCGATGCTACGGCTTGGTAGATTGCGGCATCTAAATAACAGCAGGAGGATTTGAACACATGAGACGACTGATTCGAGCCGCGACAATGCTGGCCCTGGCTCTGACATTTGCCACGATCGCCGCGGCGCAAGGCACAGGCCGGATTGAAGGCGAGATATTGGATCTGAACGGGAAGCCTTATCCGGACGTCAATGTGCAGATCAAAAATCCCGACACGGGACAGGTCTATACGACCAAGACGGACAAGAACGGCCGATTCACGCAGCTGGGCCTGCTGAGCGGAGTGTATGTCGTCACGGTGACGAACGAGAAGGACAAGCTCAATTTCGATGTGCAATTCCGAGTGCAGCAGGACCAGGCCAACGCATTCAAGCTCAACCTCAAAGAGGTGATGGCCAAATCGGGCCCGAGCCCCGAAGAATTAAAGAAGCGCGAGGAAGAATCGAACAAGTTCGCGCACATGAAGGAGCATTTCGACGCCGGAAAAGCAGCGATGGACGACGCCGCAACGCTGCGCCCGCAATTGAAGACGGCGCCTGCCGATCAGCTCGTCACCATCAAGGAGAAACTGGCGACCGATTACCAAACGGCGATCACGGAACTGCAACAGGCAGAGCAAGGCGTGCCGGCGAAGGACGCCAAGAGCCATGCGGTGGTTTGGTCCAACCTCGGGCAAGCGTACGAATTCGCAGGACGCTACGACGAGGCAGCGAGCGCGTTCTCGAAGGCAGTGGAACTGCAACCGCTGGCGCCGTACTACGAACACCTGAGCACGAATCTCGCGAACGCCGCGGCAGCGCAGCCGACGCTCGACGCAGCGAAACTGGCAGAGGCCGGTTCGGCGTGCGAAAAGGCGGCGGCCGTCGATCCCACCTCTACCGCGCGATGCTGGAAGAACATCGGGATTATTCTCAGCAACAAGAATCATCAGAAGGAAGCGGTGGCGCCACTGACGAAGGCGACGCAAGCGGATCCTAAGGATGCGCAAGCGTGGTTCCTCCTGGGAAGCGCTTACTCCGCGATGATTGAGCCGAAACAGGAAGGCGAAAAAATGACCTACGTGATTCCGCCAGGAACCGCGGAGGCGTATCAGAAGACGATTGATGCGGCGCCCACGGGTCCCTACGCCGAGCAGGCGAAACAGATGCTCGAAGGGCTCGCGGCAATGGGATCAGGCGAAGCGACTTCGCTTTCATCGAAGAAACCGAAAAAGAAATAGCAAGCTCAGATCGAAGCGGTGCGAGAGTCGCTGGTAACAGGACTCCTAGAGCGGCGGAGCTGCGAAATCGAAGATCGGCGACGCGGAATTTCTCACGCGACATTCTTTCTCCGCTCTCGACCCGTTCACCCGACGGTGCTATGCTCGCGTAGTCGAATCTTCAGGGAATGTGGTGCCGGCAGTGGAACAAACGCAATCCAACACCGAACGGCGACGTAGCGTGCGTGTGTCCGAATCTCTTCCGCTCGTGATTCGTGGAAGCGATCTTCTCGGGCAGCCTTTTGAAGAGCGCACGGTAACACTAAATTTCAACCTGCACGGATGCCGCTACTCTTCCAAGCATCACCTCCCGAAAAATACGTGGCTCACGATCGAGCTGCCGAAAAACTCGGGCCGGCGCAACGTTCGGGCGCGTGTGGCATGGATTCAGCGTCCACATTCGGTTCGCGAGTTTTTTCAGATTGCAGTGGAGCTGGAGAGCCCGGAGAACATCTGGGGACTCGAGGCTCCGCCTGCGGACTGGGCAATCGAACCGCAGTCGCATCACTCGGCGGCGGACTCCTCCGCCGAAAAAGAATTCCGGACGCAGGCGGAGCTTAGTGCCGGCTCCGTTCCGACCACGCTTGCGTCTTTTATGGGAAAACTCATGGCCGATATGAAGGACACGTCGTTCGAAGGTTCAGAAGAAGCGCCGGGCGCGGGACTGGGGTTCACGCCCGCGGCAGATAGTCCTCTCCTGCGAGAACTGCGCGCGGAACTCGACCGGCACGCGGCGAAAGCCGTTGAAACGGCGACCGCTCAGGCGCAGGAAAAAATTCACCAGACTGCCAGCGAGTGGGACGAGCAGCGGCGCTCGGCCGGCGAAGATTCGTTCCGGAGATGGAAGGAAGAGTTTGAGAAGGCGCAAGAGGAAGCGCGCGACCAATTTGCGGAAGAAATTGCCGCGCGGCAGCGCGAATCGCTCCTGGGAGTGAAAGGTGAGTTCGAGGAGAAGTTCGGGCGTGCGCGCGAACTGATGGCGGAGTTCGAGCAGAAGATAAGGGCTCTGCGCGAAGAAGCCGAAGCGGCGCAGGAAACGATTAGCCGGATGGCGCAGTCGCGGCTGCAAATGGAAGGCGCGGAAGCAGCGCGTGCGTCGAAGGCAACGACGGACAGTTCGAACGACCGTGCGGACGCGAAGGAAAGCGAGCTCGCGGCTTGGCGCGATCGTTTGCAGTCGGAAATGAATCACGCCCAGGCGCAATGGAACGAGCTGCTTGAATCATCGCTCGATAGCAGCCTGCAGCGGCTCGTCGAGCAGTTGTCCCAACGATCGCAGGAAGTGCAGCAGGGCGCCGAGCACAAATTGAGCGAGCGATTCGCCGACTTGATCCAGCCCGTGACGCAGACGGCTGCGAAAGCGGGAGAGACGCTCACAGAGATCCGTGCGGGCCTCGAACAGCAGATTGCAGCTGCTCGCGCTTCGCTCGAAGACATCGAACGATCGGCGGCGCGCATTCGAGAGAACTCGGCGCAGTTTGAAGCAGCGGGGCATGACAGCTTGAACGAATTGCACCGTCGCCTGGAAAATGTACTGGACGCGCAGACGGCCGAGATGGCGCGGCGGATTGAAGTGCTCGCTTCGGGCATGTCGCAACGAATTTCTCCGGCAATCGAGTCGATGGGCAACCAGCAGGTGGAGCGGGCGATGGCGCAGATGGAAGCAAGGCTCGCTCCGCATCTCGAACGGGTCCCCGCGTTGCTGCGGGAGCTGGCGGCGCGCGAAGTGCAGGTGGAAGAAGGACTGCGGCTGCATCGCGAGAGGTTGCGGCAGGCTTCTGAAAACACCCAGCGCGACCTGGCTTCGCGGATGGTTTTCACTCTCGCTGAGCTTCACCGGGATTTCGAGGCGGCGCGAACGCAGGCGCTGGCGAAATGGAACGAGGAATTGGACGCGAGCGGCGTGCGGGCTTCGCATTCCACCACTGAATCTTTGAGCCGCACTTCGGAATGGTTTCAGCAGGAGGCACGGTCGCGGATGCAGGTGCTTGTAGAACAGGCACTCGCGAGCGCGAGCGCCGTCCTGGATACGAGAGCAGGCGAAGCCGCGCAAAAATTTGAGATACGCCTGGCGGAACAAGCGAGCGACCGCGTCGCACAAGCGGGCCAAAACCTGGAAGCGCTGGGCAACGACCTGGAAGGAAAAACGCGCACTCGGCTGGAGGCTGCGGCGGAAGCGGCGGCTGCATCGTTTGGCCAGGTGGTGCGCGGAATTTCCGATCAGGAAGTGGACTTCCTCGGCCAGCGAAGCCGCACCGCGGTGCAGGAGCGAGCGCAGGAATTCGAGCGAACATCCGCCGATCTTCTGCGTAACCTCGAAGGCCGGGCACAATCGTCAATCGAGCAATTCCATTCGCAGATCGGGGCGCAGCTCGAGAGCCGCATCGAGGAAGGACGCAGTGCGCTCGCGTCGGAATTCAACATCGAGATGAACGGATATCGCGCGGAGAGAGAAGCGCACCACGAGCAGTGGGTCGCGAGACTGAGCGAGTTGAGCGGAGCGGTGGAAGGGAAATTTCAGGAGCGGCTTGAGAACGCGTCCGACTCCTGGAGCGTATCGTCCGTGCGGCGGCTCAACGAGCACGGTCAAAACGTAATCGAATCCTTGATGCGTTCCGCCGACCAGGCCTTGCGCGATTCATTCGCGAAAGTGTTCGACGGAATGTCGGAATTGCTTCGGGAGCGGGCGCCGGCGAATGCGTCGGGCGTAGCCGGGTTCGTTCAACCGCCCAACCGCGAAACGGGCGAGCCGTCTTCGCAGCGGAATGACGCAAGCAAACGTTCGAACGCCTGATTCTACCGGCGCGGTAACTCGCAGCCGCTTCGCAGTCCTACTTCGTTCCTACAATCTCTACAACTGAATTGGCAACGTGGGAGACTTGCTCCGCAGTCATGCCCGGAAATATCGGCAGGCTCAAAACGTGTTCGCACGCGCGCTCCGCGAGTGGAAACGTGCAGGGCGGGTAAGCGAGCGACGAATACGCCGGTTGCAGGTGCAGCGGCTTGGGATAGTGAATCGCGGTTTCGATCTCGCGAGCAGCGAGCTGCGAAATCACCGCACTCCGGTTGCTCACGTAAATTACGAATTGGTGGTACACGCATTCATCCTGCGGCGGATCGACCGGCATTTTCAGGCGCGCATTCGCAAACGCACGGCGATACTCGCGCGCAATTTCCTGGCGCCGCGCCGTCCAGCGATCGAGATAGCGCAGTTTGATTCGCAGAACGGCGCCTTGAAATCCCGGCATGCGATAGTTGTAGCCGACGAATTCGTGCTCGTAGCGGGCCGTCTGGCCGTGCGACCGGGCGGCGCGCGCGTAGTTCGCAATTGAATCGTCGTTCGTGGTGAGAGCCCCGCCTTCGCCGTAGGCGCCCAGATTCTTCGTCGGATAAAAACTGAACGCACCGGCATCCGCGAGGCCGCCCACGCGTTGGCCGCGATACCGCGCGCCGTGCGCCTGTGCGGCGTCCTCGAGAACGCGAAGTTTGTGACCCTCGGCGATCGAACGGATCGCGTCCATATCGGCGGGGCGGCCATAGAGGTGCACGGGAATGACGGCGCGCGTTCTGGGAGTAACGGCGCGCTCGAGACCCGCCGGATCGAGATTCGCAGTGGCGGGATCAATGTCAAGAAAAACCGGACGCGCGCCGCAGTACGTAATGGCCTCGGCGGTGGCGAGAAACGTGTTCGTGCTGGTGATTACTTCGTCGCCGGGCTGAACTCCGAGAGCAAGCAGGCCGAGGTGGAGAGCTGCTGTGCCGGAGCTGAGGGCGACGCAATGCTTGACGCCGCAGTAACCCGCGAACTCGCGCTCGAACTCGTCCACTTCTTCGCCGAGGACGAATGCGGATTTCTGGCAGACGCGATCGAGCGCCGGAAGAATTTCGTCGCGTAGTTCCGCGTATTCGGCTGCCAAATCAAGGAGCGGTACTTTCATCGAGAGGCGCCTTCGAGCCCGCAAAAACTTTACTGTACGCGGCGGGGATTCACAAGGACTGCCGGAACCCGGGAACTCCGCGCTAGATATGCGTCAGCGTGCCGGTGATTTTCGTCCGGCGCAGCGCCCACGCAAAAACCGTGAAAGAGAGCGGAAGGAGAATCGCGGCGAAGATCAGCAAGGCCAGAATCGAAGGGCCTATCTGGTTCCAGCCCGCACCGTCCAGCAAAGCGGCGCGCATCCCCTCGAGAGAGTAAGTGACTGGGATCAATCGCGCGACCAACTGAAGAGGCCTGGGAAGTACCGCAATCGGATACATCATTCCGCCGAGCAGTCCGGAGATTCCGAGGACGATCCACTTCGCCGGATTCCCGCGCTTGAAAAGGATCTGGTAGCTCGCCGAGAGAATTCCAAGCCCTGCAAATGCGAGGATCGAAGCCAGCAGAATCACGATCGCCCCGGGCCAGTTGGCGGAACGCGGAGCAAAACCGAAAAGCAACGCGCCCCAGGCGAGATACACACAGGTTCGCAAAGCCAGCGCGACGAAAGGATACACCGCCGATCCCGCGAGAATCAGCGGAAGCGGCGTCTGCGTAACGAGCAATGCTTCGAGCGTGCGATTTTGCCGCGCTTCGTCGAGGCTGGTATCGAAAGCGTCGATCGAAACATTCAGATAGTCGAAGAACGCGAAACCGACGAGCGCGAACGCGAAATAACTGCTGCCGGGCGGCAGGGCGCGAGCAAGCTCCGGAGAATCAACGAAGCGCGAAAGATAATAATAGGTGGCAACGCCAAAGAGCGCCTCGAGCGTTTCGAGAATCAGCGCGCCGCGGTAACCGCGCGCAATGGCGAAGTCGCGCCAGAAGAAAGCAGCAATTTTGCGAACATCCAGAGCGACGCTCATTCGAGCGACTCCACCGGCTCGGAGGGGCGCACAAGGCGCGAGATCGCTTCCTCGAGCGTCCTCGTTCCGGTCGAGGCGCGAATTCCCGCCGGCGAGTCGCACGCGACCACCTGCCCATCGTCGAGCAGAACTATGCGGTCGGCGATTTCCTCCACTTCATTGAGCGTGTGAGAAGCAAATAGCAAGGTCGTGCCCGCGCGGCGCACGATCTCGTCCTTCAACAAACGGCGAAATTCCGAAGCAGCCAGCGGATCGAGGCTGCGGGTGGGCTCGTCCAGCAATAGAATTCCCGGGCCGTGGAGCAAGGCGCGCGCGAGGCCCAGGCGATGCGTCATTCCCGTCGAAAACGTGCGGACCTGGCGATCGAGGTTTTCCGAGAGACCCATCCAGGAGGAAGTTCTCGCGATTCGTTCCTTCGCGGCGGAACCACTGATGTTGTTCATCGCGGCGAAAAAAGTGAGGTTTTCGCGCGCGGTGAGCCGTGTGTAAAAACCTTCATCACCGCCGGTGTGATAGCCGAATAGTTTTCGCGCGCCGGCTCCGTCGCTTACCACGTCCACTCCGCCGAGCGTTGCGCGGCCGCGCGTGGGGATGATCAGTGTGGCGAGCACTCGCAGGAGGGTGGACTTGCCGGCGCCGTTCGAACCAATCAGCGCGACCGCTTCTCCCGCGCCGACTGTGAACGAAACCCCAGAGAGGGCGCGTTCGGTAGCCTTCGCAACCGGGTGAAGCAAGGCTCGCCATCCGGAAAGCGCCGGAGGGAAATATTTTTCGAGGGCTGCCACGGCAATCGCGCGCGAATCAGTCACGCGTCCCGTTATACTTGCTTTGGCAGGGCGAATCCAGTTCCGTCGTTGAAGTTGACTGCCAGTCGCGGGTAGAATGTCTCCAGGGCGTGTCGGACAGACAGGGGTCACGGGACCTGCGGAGCGGCCCTCCGCAGTAATAGGTATTTTCTTCCAGTCTCACCGAACTTACCGGGCATCCTCACCGGGGGTGCAGCGGTAACCGCCAAGGGGTAGGAACCGTCACAATGGACGAGTCTCTTCGTACGAGTTCAGTTGTCGTGATGGCTCGGGAGCAGGTTTCCTGCCCGCTCGGCGAAGAATCGGCCATCTTGAATTTGAAAAACAGCGTGTATTATGGTCTAGACCCGGTTGGCGCCCGGATTTGGACGCTCTTGCAGGAGCCGCGCAGTATCGGCGAGTTGCGAGACGTGCTGATCGCTGAGTATGAAGTCGAGCCAGCGCAGTGCGAGCGGGATTTGTTGGCCCTTCTCGAAAAGATGCGAAGTGAAGGATTGGTCGAAGTAAGAGTTTTTTCCGCCGCGTGAAATAGAGCGGAAAGTTTCATCGGAAGTCCTTGTGGCCCTCAAGGACAGGCTTTCACCCCAGCCCCGGGCCGTCCTTGTGCGTGACGCACGACTATTTCTGAGGTCATGGGTTGAACCAATGATGGATACGTGGCGCAAGTTTCGCCGCTTGAATGCAAACGAGCGCGGGATCGTGCTCGAAGCCGCTGCGGCGTTGCCTGTGGCGTGGATCGCGCTGCGGATCGCAGGCGCCGGCATCCGCAAGGCCGCGCTCGCCCGTGCGGGCTTTCATGCGAGCGCGACTGCCGCCGGATCAAACGCTTCCAGCGAACTCGCTGAGGCACAGAGAATCGCGCGATTGCAAGCGGCGACCGCGCGAAATTTTTTCCTGCGCGCCACCTGCCTCGAGCAGTCGCTCGTACTTCGCTGGATGCTGCGGCGCCGCGGGATGACTCCCGTGCTTTGCATCGGCGCAAGAAAAGAAGCAAACCAGTTTGAAGCGCACGCGTGGGTGGAACTGAACGGAACCGCTCTCGAAGCCGGGGAAGCACCGCACCCGCATTTCGTGCCGTTCAGGAGTCGCGGCGAATCCATGGAGACGCAAACAGATTGAGCGCCATCGTCGGCATCTTCGATCGCACCGGAGCTCCCGTGGAACGGGCGTTCGTCCGCTCGTTCACTCAATTTCTGGCGTATTGCGGGCCGGATTGGCGCGATATCTGGAACGAAGGCCCGATCGGATTCGGTCACGCCTTGCTGCGCACCACCCGAGAGTCGCTCAACGAACGGCAACCGGCAGATCTCCAGGGGCAACTGTGGATCACGGCCGACGCGCGCCTCGATTGCCGCGAAGAACTCGAAGCCGAGCTTAAGAAAGCGGGCCGATTCGATCCTCGCACGGCCACCGATCCCGGTCTGATTCTGCAAGCCTATGCCGCGTGGGGTTCCGACTGCGTCCAGCACCTGCAGGGCGATTTCGCATTCGCGATCTGGGACCGCCGCCGGAAAACTCTTTTCTGCGCTCGCGATCATTTTGGAGTGAAGCCCTTTTACTACGCCGACCTCCCCAGCGCTTTCGTTTTCAGCAGCGTTTTGAATTGCGTGCGGCTGCATCCGGATGTGTCCGAAGATTTGAACGAGACGGCCATCGGTGATTTCCTGCTTTTCGGCTTGAACTGCGACAACGCCACCACGACCTTTCGCGATGTGCGGCGTTTGCCTCCCGCGCACTCGCTCACGATTTCGGACGGCGAGTTCCATCTCAAACGGTATTGGACGCCTCCGACGGATGGGAACATTCGCTACCGGCATACGGACGATTACATCGAGCACTTCAAGGTTCTACTGCAAGCAGCGGTAAAAGATCGTCTTCGGACGGACCACGCCGGAATTCTCCTTAGCGGCGGATTGGATTCCGCGGCGATCGCCTCCACCGCGCAGGCACTTTCGAAAGAGCGCGGAGAGCATCTCGATCTTCGCGCGTACACGATCGTTTACGAGTCGCTGATTCCCGACCGCGACGGAGCGCACGCGAGAGAAACAGCGGAGTTCCTGAACATTCCGATTCGTTACCTCGCAATGGATGACCTGCGGCCGTTCGACGGCTGGAATGATTCCGAATGGATGTGGCCCGAACCCGCGGAAGACCCATTCTTCGCGGGGCTTTTCGGCCAGTTCCGCATGGTTTCGGAAGACTGCCGGGTGGCGCTCTCAGGCGAGGGCAGTGACAACTTGATGCACTTCGAAATGTGGCCGTATGTGAAAGATCTCGTTCATCGCCGTGAATGGGCGAATGTCGCCACAAACCTCCCGCGGTACGCATGGCGCCGGCCCTCGCCCTGGCCCGGAGTGCGCCGGCGAGTGCGGGGAATTCTTGGCAAAGATCGTACCGCGCCTCGATTTCCGCGCTGGATCTCGCCGGAATTCTCGCGCCGCATCGGATTGAAAGAACGGTGGAAAGACGAGAACAACCATTCCGCGTCCGAACGACATCCGATTCTTCCACAGGCGCATGCATCGCTGTCGTTGCCGAACTGGTCGTACTTATTCGAACATGAAAGTCCAGGAGTGACGCGCTGTCCCGTGGAGATGCGACATCCTTTTTTGGATTTGAGGATTGTGAACTATCTCCTGGCGATTCCGCCTTACCCGTGGTTTTTTGAGAAATCGCTGCTGCGCGAGGCAATGGCCGGGCGACTGCCCGAAAGTGTCCGGCGACGGCCGAAAACGCCGCTTGCGGGCGATCCGTTGGCGGAATGGCTGAAGCGTCCCGAGTCGAATTGGATGAATGATGCAAAGTGGGGGCCGGAGATCGAGCGGTTTATTGATCGCAGTTCGCTTCCCCACTTGAGCGGCGACGGTCAACTCGAAGAGTTATCTTCCGCTGTCCGCCCGCTTTGTCTGAACTTTTGGTTGCAGTCCGCTCGCGGAGTCCGGTATAACTTAAGTGCGTCGGAGGCGGGTAATGGCTAAGTCCTTTAAACGGATTCTTCCCAGGAAACCGTACAGTGCACCTGTACTCACCGTTTACGGGACTGTGCAGGAACTCACTCAGAAGGTCGGCGCGTTCAAAGCCCGCGATGGCGGGAGATTTCCTCGCATCCGAACTAGCTTGCGTTAAACGCGTTTGGAATATCACTACTCCGTTTTCGGTTTGTCTTTTCGTTCGAATTCACCCCTGCCCGGACTCCAAACTGTAGAAACTCCCGCCCGTCCATCCGACGTAGAGATTTGTGTGGGCAACGCACCCGATCCTCCTCCAGGTTTCTCCAGCCATCAAGAGACGCTCACGTTTACCAGTTCCCATCTGGGAGAGGATGGCCAGCCCGCACTCCGGATCTGGCGCTCGGAGGACGGAAGCCTGACGCATCTGTCATATTACGACGGCGTTGAATTCTGGATCGACCGGCAAGCTCAAAGGATCTGGACGAAATGGCCGGAGACTTCCTCGCTCGAGGACGCCGCCAGCTACCTATTAGGTCCTGTCCTTGGGTTCCTGCTGCGAGCGCGCGGAATTAACTGCCTGCATGCGAGCGCAATCAGCATGGGGAAGTGGGCGGTGGCGTTCGCTGGGGCTGAAGGCGCCGGAAAATCAACGACGGCTGCGGCTTTTGCGCGCCGAGGATGCGGCGTTCTTTCCGATGACATTGTCGCTCTCGTCGAGCAGGAGGGCGCCTTCTGCGTGCTCCCCGCGTATCCCTACCTCTCTCTGTGGCAGGACTCCGTCGAGATGCTTTACGGGCCAGAGAAGTCTCTTCCTCAATTCTCTTCCAATTGGGAAAAGCGCTTGCTCTCACTGGCAGGTAATTCGATCCGATTCGAGGAACACCCGCTGCCCCTGCGCGCGATATACATTCTGGGCGAGAGAAGCTCCGCGCCGGAGGCCCCATACGCCTCCGAATTGACTCCGCAAGAGGCGATGATTTCACTGGTTGTGAACTCCTACGCGACGAGCCTGCTGGACACGGAAATGCGGGCACGCGAATTCGATTTTCTTGGAAGGATGCTGCCGAGCGTACCAGTACGGCGTCTCGAGCCCCACGTCGACCCTGCGCGCATTGAACAGCTCGTCGACATCGTGTTCAGGGCTCAAGCGCAATCGATCGATTAGGCCCAAGACCCCGCTTCCGGTTGCTCTGCCTGCTTGTCCCGCCCCCTTGTTCTGTTCGGCACACTCGACCCTTTTCGGGGTTCCCGAGCATTCCAGCCCTGTGCCAGAATAGTCTTAGCTAAGGCAGCACATCAAATGGGCCCGCAATCAGAACAAAATAAAGAGCTTAGATATTCAATTACAGGAGGAAGTGGCAGATGAAGAGGCTAATAGTTCTCTTGGGCTTGATTGTGCTGTTCAGCCTACCGACGCTTGCGCAGGATACGCCCACGTTTGAGGTCAACGGCGGATATACCTACCGTTCGTGGGATACACCGGATTCCCCCCGGTTCAATATGAACGGATGGAACGTGGGGGCGACCTACAATTTCAACCACTGGCTGGGGTTTGCCGGAAGCGTAGATGGGGCGTACAACCACCAAAGTGCTGATCTGGTGAACCAATTTCCCCCGGTCGACACCTGGATCTACACCTACACCTTTGGTCCTCGGATCTATCCCCTGGGGCACCACAAGATTACGCCGTTCGGTGAAGCGCTCTTCGGGGGCGGGCATGTGAACGCACATTCACCCGCGTTCGTTTGTACCGCCATCGCGAGGCGTCAGAGGGAGGGAGGCACCCAATGTCCGGCAGTCACCCAGACGGATAACAGCTTTACATTCTCCCTCGGGGCGGGCATCGACGTGTCGCTGACCACCCATTGGGCGGTTCGAGTGGCAGAAGTCGACTACGAGCGCGGAGGTTTCTTCGGATCGGGCAGCAACGGCGCGCCATATCAGAACAACTTCAAGTACTCGGCCGGTGTCATCTATCGCTTCGGCTTGAAGTAGTTACTTTCTTTCAAGGAAAGGCCGGGCACCTCGGAGCCCGGCCTTTTTCTTTTTGCGGCCAGCCACACGTATTTCTTCCATCCAGACGGGTTTCCCATTACTCTTGCGTGCCGGTGTGCGGCAGGAGACCCTTTGTCTTACGCCGACATCATAGTGGGCTCAAGGGAAACCGTTCCGGAGGAGGATGTTGCGGATGAAGCGATTGTTCGGCCTTTTCGCACTACTTTTCATTTTTGGCCTGCCAGCCAAAGCACAACAGACGCCTTCCTACGATCTGGAAGGCGGTTATCTCTACCGCTCTTTTTATCCGCCGAATTCATCGCGCTTCGGCATGAACGGATGGAACGCGTCGCTCGATCACAACGTGAAGCGCTGGCTGGGTGTGGCGGGTGACTTCACCGGTAGCTACCGGAATCGAGGCGTAAACGGCGACACCCAAGTCTACACATTCATGGTGGGCCCTCGGATTTATCCCTTCGGGCACCGGCACAAATTGATCCCGTATGGTCAGGTTCTATTCGGCGGCGGATACGACAGGCTGCACTATCCTCTGAACTCTGGATTTCCTGCGACTACATTCAGCAGCGCTGCGTTCGCTTGGGCCGGCGGCGGCGGAGTGCAGGTAAGAGTCAAGCCGAAGTGGGCCATTCGTCTGATTGAATTCGATTACGAGCAAACGCGCTTCTCGAACTATCCGAATGCGACGCTCACCACGCAAGGCAACTATCGCTTTTCTGTGGGGGTCATCTATCACATTGGCGAAAAGTAGGCGACGTTCGCGCATCGCCTGGTTTTTTTGGAAGTCTGCTGCTGGTAATTGAATTCGGAACAGGGTCGAAGTAAATGCTCGCACGTTCCTCGCTCGATTGACTTCAGATACCGCTTGCCGCTGGACCGAATTCCGTAGGAGATTACGCAGGTTATGGATGGTTCGGCTGAACAAGCAAGCCCGCGAACGGCACTTCTGATCGTTTCGGTGTCGGTGGCTGCGATCATTTCGTTTCAGGCGGTACGGCTTTGCCTGGCCGACTATCGTCTTCGCAGCAATCGGATCGAGCGGATGGAACGAGGAGCGGCCCTCGAACCCGGAAACGCTTCGGCATGGGACCGCCTGGGACGCGTGCGGATAACGGACTTCGAGAATCCCGATCCGGCCGGCTCCGTTCGAGATTTTCAGAAGGCCGTCGCGCTCGATCCGCTGTCCGCGGATTACTGGATGGACCTCGCCGGCGCCTATGAGACCACAGGAAATATTCCGCTCGCGCGCGAATCATTCGATCGCGCCCGAGCGGTTTATCCCGCGTCGGCGCAAGTAGCCTGGATCTACGGCAATTTCCTGCTTCGCCAGAACGAAAGTGACGAAGGTCTTGCCCAGATCAATCGCGCGGTGCGTGGCGATCCGAGTCTCCTCCCGCTCGCAATTTCTCGCACGTGGCACTCCGGTCAGGACGTGAATTTACTGCTGGATCGCGTGCTGCCAGCCGATGCGGATGCCTATTTCAAAGCGATCGACTTCATGGCGTCTGCAAGCCAAGCCGCTCCCGCCCTCGTCATCTGGAAGCGAATTCTCACTTTAGGCAAACCCGTCCCATTGCCGCGTACGTTTCCCCTTTTCGAATTATTGATCCACACCGACCATGCCGAGGATGCCAGCCGCGTCTGGCGAGAGGCGCTTGGTGCGGCAGGACTCCCTCACGAGGAGCCGGCAAATCACTCCTTGATCTGGAATGGAGATTTCGCCAGAGACTTTTTGGATGGCGGCCTGGACTGGCGATGGAACACGGCGTTCGGCGCTTCCATCGATTTCGACGCCCCGCCTCCCGGCGGGGGCCGTTCCGTGCGACTCGAATTCGGCGGGGGATCGAATATGAATCTCACGTATCCGCTGCAGTATGTCCCCGTCGAACCTGCGCGGCGGTATCATTTTCACGCGGCGCTAAGAACCGAAGGAATTACCACGGAGAGCGGCATTCTATTTGCGATCTCCGACCCCAATCACCCGAACGCCGTTAACGTGCTGACTGAAAATCTCACCGGTTCGCACGTGTGGGTGGCGGCCGACGCGGATTTCAGCACCGGACCGGACACACATTTCTTGTTGGTTCAGCTGCGCCGGGTTCCGAGCCGCATGTTTGACAATCGCCTCAGCGGAACTGCCTGGATCGGGAATGTATCGCTCACGCCGCCCGACGCGGAGACACCCCCGCCCGCCCGATGAAAACCATTCGCATCGGACTTTGCGTACTTTTCGCCTTTAGCGTGTTTGCGCATGGCGTAGTCGAAGTGTGGTCGGAATCGGTGCTCGAGGTTGGCGCTTCGATTCTTCTCGTTTACTGGGCCGCCATCGCATACCGGGATTCGGGAACCGCGATCGAATGGCGTCCTTTGAACTGGCCGCTGCTGGGGTTCATCGGTATCGGCGTGGTCCAGCTGGCATTTCACTGGACGGCCAATCCATTTCTCACACGAACCGAATTGCTGAGGCTCGCAGCCTACTTCATCATTTTCTTCCTCTCCGCGCAGGCGTTCCGGGAACGATCGGATCTCGTGAAGCTCGCCTGGTTTCTGATATTCCTCGGATTTTCCGTCAGCTTGCTTGGAATCATCCAGCACTTCACTTCGGAAGGGACGATCTACTGGGTCCGCCACCTGCCACAGAGCGGAGATGTATTTGGACCATACGTGAACCGCAACCATTTCGCCGGATTTGTGGAACTGGTGGCTCCCGTCGGCATGGGCCTGCTCGTATTCCGCGGACTCCGCCGCGACCTCTTCCCGCTGGCCGGGCTGCTGACGATTCTTCCAGTGGGCGCGCTCATCCTCTCGGGCTCTCGAGGCGGAATTGTGTGCTTCGCATTTGAAGTGGGTGTGCTCGCCCTTCTGGCGCGCACGCGAAAAGGCCCGGAAGGTCCCACTATGATCGCGATCGGGTTTATCACCCTGGCAGCGTTCGCATTGATCGCCTGGCTGGGCGCGGGAAAAGCGATCGAGCGGTTTTCAAAGACGCGGCTTGGCGACGTCTCGCTCAGCCGCCGGGCCTCCATGTTCCAGGGCGCCGAACACATTTTCTTCGATCATCCCGTAAAGGGTATCGGGCTCGGCGCCATTGTGAGCGTGTACCCGCGCTACGACACCAGTTATGACGGGCTGGTTGTGGACCATGTCCATAACGATTACATCGAGGCGCTGGCCGAAACGGGGATTCTCGGTGGTTTGTGCGGGCTTGCGTTTCTTTGGATGCTGTTCCGCGACGCGCGAAAATCATTCACGGCGGAGCAGGGCCATTTCTCCCGCGCGCTACATGCCGGCGCGATTGTTGCCGCCTGCGGGTTCCTGCTCCACAGCCTTGTGGATTTCAATCTCCACATTCCCTCGAACGCGTTGCTCTTCCTGCTCCAAACGTGCATCGCTACGTCGGCGGCACTTCCCTCGGAAGCCGCCGCGCCGCGCCGGCACAGTCGCAAGCGCGAACACGCTTTCGCCGCGAATGACGCCTAGCGAAAGGGCGAAAGTCCACAACGGACCCTTCGAGCGCCTAAATCCTCTTGGTTGACATGACTGCCCACGCTAGGCATAGTATTTAGCGGGGTTATCTATCTTATGTTTTTGACAGTCCGTTGGGCAATGGACTGGCTGCGGAAGCCTGTTTTCATAGCGCTCTTATTGGTGTCGTTCGGCTGGCAGGCGGCTTACGGTCAATCCAAAGACGAAACAACGCAGCAGACGAATGACAAAATTCGTCAGTTGGCCAATGTCGGTAAGCCAAGCTATACCGATATCCCGATCGGAGCCGGCGACGTAGTCCACGTCGAAGTCTTCGACATCCCCGAGCTATCCCGCGACATCCGCGTCAGCGTCAGCGGCGACATCAGCTTTCCGCTGGTCCACGAAAAAATTCGCGCCGCGGGCGTTACCCCGTTCCAACTCGAGCAAACCATCCAGGAAATGCTGATTGAAAACGGGCTGGTGTCGCACCCGCAGGTCTCCGTCTTCGTCAAAGAGCAGAACAGCCAGCCGGTGACGGTTCTCGGAGCGGTCGGACGCCCGATGACCTACCAGTTGTTTCGCCCCACCACTTTGCTCGAGCTGCTCGCGAACGCGGGTGGCATCACCGACAACGCCGGAACGGTGATCCTGATTACGCGCCAGACTCAGAAGGAAACGGTGAAGTCGGTCTCTGCCACGTCAGACGATCGCACCGACTTGGGCGCGCAAACGATCAAAATTCAATTGCAGGACCTCCTCGATACCGGCGATACGGCTTTCAACATTCAGGTGTACGGCGGCGACGTCGTCAACGTGCCCTCGGCCGGAATTGTCTACGTGATGGGCGGCGGCGTTTCGCAGCCCGGCGGCTACATCATCCAAAGCCATGGAGAACAACTCACGGTGTTGAAAGCGGTCGCGCTTGCCCACGGCTTGGGCGGCTACGCGAAACCGGATGAGGCCGTAATCTATCGCATGAACCCGAAGACGGGAACGCGCGAAGGCATCCCCGTTCACATCAAGCAAATCCAAAAAAATACCTCCGAAGATGTGGATATGAAATCGAACGACATTCTGTTCGTGCCCGATAATCTCGCCGCGAAGATCGCTGTCAAAGCTGCCGAGGCAGCCGTCAGCGTCGGCACCGGCGTTCTGGTTTATCGCGCAGGCCCAGGCCACTAATACCATAAGGATTGCCAGCGAATGGAAGAAGCATCCAGGCTCGTAGCTCGAGACCGCAAGGCCGAACCGCTGACGGTGATCCCGGCTCCGTCTGTTCTCCCGTGGGACCAAATGCCCCGGGAGCCGCACCTGCTCGATTACTTCATCATTCTCCGCAAGCACCAATGGCTCGTTCTCACGTTTCTCTTGACCGTCGTTACCGTCGTGACGATCGCATCGTTCAAGATGAAGCCCGTTTACCAGGCCGCTGCCCGCGTGGAAGTGGACCGCGAATCACAGAGCGTACTCCCTTTCCAGGGGCCCAACTCCTACGACGAAGCCATGGACATGGAGAATTACATCGAGACGCAATCCAAAATTCTCCAGAGCGAAACTTTGGCACTGCAAACGATCAAGTCCATGGATCTCGGCCGCTATCCCGAATTCGGCGGCTCGTCCGATGCTTTGGCCTGGACTCACGGCGGTCTCGCGCAGAAGCGTCCGGCGATCCTGAGCGCGTTTCTTGGCCGCTTGTCCGTGAAACGAGTGCCGACCAGCCGCTTGATCGAGGTTCAATTCGAAGCGGAGGACGCGCAACTCGCCGCTCAGGTGGTGAATTCGCATCTGCAGAACTACATCGAACAGAACTTCCGCAGTAAATACGACGCCACGACGCAAGCATCGAACTGGCTGTCCGCAGAACTCGAAGAGCTACGCATCAAGGTGGAGCGCTCCGAAGACGCGCGCATCGCTTACGAGCGGCAGAACCAGATCTGGCGCACCGACGAGAAGCAGGACATCACCACCGAAAAACTCGGAGATCTGAGCAAGGCCGTCACCGACGCGCAGACCGGAATGGCGGAGAAGGAAGCGCTCTATCGCATGGCCATCGGAGGAAACGTTGACGCGTTGCCTGCCGCGCAGACCAACTCCGTCATGCAAGAGCTTCTCAAACACAAAACCGAGCTGGACGAGCAGTATCTCGTCGCTGTCGACCAATACGGTCCGAACTATCCGAAGGTCTTGCGCCTCGAAGCTCAGATTAAGGAATTAAACTCGAATCTGGATAAAGCCAGAAAGACGCTGATCGAAAGCGTCGAGCAAGATTTCAACACGGCTCGCAGCCGCGTCGAACTTCTGCAGCAGAACCTCGACAGGCAAAAGGCCGAAGCCAATGACCTGGCCGAAAAGCTCGTCCAATACCAAATCCTGGCGCACGACGCGGAATCGAACAAGCAGCTCTATGACGGTCTCCTCCAGAAATTGAAGGAAGCGGGAATTACGGCCGGACTGAGATCCAGCAATATCCGCGTCGTGGACCCCGCGCTCACCCCGTCGTATCCGTCGCGGCCTCAGAAGGCGCGAAACATCATGCTCGCGTTCCTGGTCGGACTCGTCGGCGGAATTGGGCTCGCGCTTTTCCGCGAGTATCTCGACAACACCGTGAAATCTCCCGACGACATCGAAGCACTCACCGGCCTGCCGTCGCTGGCCGTCGTGCCTTCTCTTCCCGGCTTGAACGGACATCACAGCCGCCGGACCGCAGAAGCTCCGCTGCAAACCGCAGCCGGCCCGCGGGTCGAGCTGCTTTCCTACGTGCAGCCCAAGTCGCAAATCTCCGAAGCATTCCGCGCGCTGCGCACTTCGCTCTTGCTCTCGCAGGCCGATCATCCTCCGCAAGTGATTCTTGTGACCAGCGCATTGCCTCGTGAGGGAAAAACCACCGCGGCTGTGAACCTGGCCGTCACCCTGGCACAACTCGGCGATCGTACTTTGCTGATGGATTCTGACTTGCGCAAACCTGGTATTCGCCGCGCGTTAAATATGACCATCGGAAAAGAAGCGGGCCTCAGCTCGTATCTCGCGGGCGTTTCGACGCTGGACGACGTATTGGTTCCGCATCCGACGATCAGCAATCTCGAAGCGCTCACCACCGGCCCGGTTCCTCCGAGCCCCGCGGATTTGCTGTCCTCTCATCGAATGCGCGAGGCGATTGCGGAGTTGCGGTTGCGCTTCAAGTTTATCGTGATCGACTCGCCGCCGGTTATGGCGGCCACCGACGCAGTCATCCTCTCGGCGCTCACCGACGGTGTATTGCTCGTCGTCCGCAGCGGCGAGACTCCCAAAGAAGCTTTCACCCGGACGCGCGATCTCCTGGCCGCCGTGAAATGCCGGCTGCTCGGCGTGGTGTTGAACGCCGTGGATTCCAGCGCGCCCGATTATTACTACTCCTATCGCTATTATCCGTACGCGTATGGATACGGCTACGGTGAAGATGTCGCAAAAACGTCCCGGTTCCCAGCCGGCCCGGGCGCGAATGATGCAAGTGACACTTAAAACGCGGGAGCGATCATGCGCTATCTCATAACGGGCGGGGCTGGGTTCATTGGTTCTCATTTATCGGAAACGCTGCTGGCAAAGGGCTCGGAAGTATTTATCCTCGACGATCTTTCCACTGGCAGCGTCGAGAATATTCGCCATCTGAAGTCGCATCCGCATTTTCATCACTTCTTCGATACCATTCAGAACAAACATCTCTTGGCGGAGCTTGTGGATGAATCGGACGTCGTGATCCATCTGGCGGCTGCTGTCGGCGTGCGGCTGATTGTCGAAAGCCCGGTGCGAACTCTCGAGACGAATATTCACGGCACGCAGTCCGTTCTGGACGCCGCTTCGAAGAAAAAGAAACTTGTCTTCATCGCCTCCACGTCCGAAGTGTACGGCAAGAGCGACAAAGTCCCGTTCCACGAAGATGCCGACCTCGTGCTCGGGCCCACCACGAAAGCGCGCTGGAGTTACGCGGCCTCCAAGGCTCTCGACGAATTCCTGGCGTTGTCGTACTGGAAAGAGCGCAAACAGCCCGTAAAAATCGCGCGCTTCTTCAACACCGTGGGGCCGCGCCAGACCGGTCGCTACGGGATGGTGCTCCCCGGTTTTGTGCAGCAGGCGCTTGCGGGCGAGCCAATCACCGTGTACGGCACGGGTAAGCAATCTCGATGCTTCTGCGACGTCCGCGATTGCGTCGAATCAATTCTGCGCCTCCTGGCCACCGACCGATCGATCGGAGAAGTGGTCAACATCGGTACCGATGAAGAAATTTCGATCGAGGGCCTGGCGCGCGTTGTGAAAGAACGCACGGGCAGCGACTCCCCCATCACCTATGTGCCGTACGATCAGGCCTACGAGCCGGGATTCGAAGACATGCCCCGGCGAGTTCCGTCTCTTGAAAAACTCGAAAGCCTCACGGGCTTTCGCCCCGCGACGACGCTGGTCGAAATTGTGGACCGCGTGGCAGATCACTGTAAAAAGCGAAACGACGCGAGACTTGCGCCGGCACGGGACCGGTTGGCGGCTCAGGCAGCTTCCGACTAGGTACTGAAGATTTCGTCGCGCTTCGTCGCCGCTTCTTTCGGGGACGCCGAACCAGCGGCTACGACGCGACCGGCGGGATTTGATTTCTTGATGGGCCCACCCGTAAATTCCGTGTAAATCTCTAGTAGAATTGATTCCGGAATGACTGAGGATACAACAAGACACTTATCGAATGAGGCGGCAGGCCGCGTGGAAAACACATCGCGGCTGCGGCGTGTGACCGGCGGAGCTTCTCCCATGGACGACTCGGATCGAAAGCGAGTGAGCACAAGTCTCTCGGTGATCGTTCCGGCGTACAACGAGCAGTATCTCGTCGAATCGAGCCTCGAGCGGCTCAAAATCCTGGAACAATCTCCCCTGCTGCATCAGGTGCATGTGTTCGTCGTGGACGACGCCTCGACCGACGGCACGGCGGAAGCCATCGCCCGCTTTGGCAGGTCCTTGGAAACGGAAGGACCGAGCAGCAAATTTCAATGGACATGGCTGCGGCACGACAAGAACCAGGGAAAGGGCGCGGCGATTCGCACCGCGCTCGCGTACGTGGATACCGAGCTCGTCGTCATCCATGACGCGGACCTCGAATATCATCCCCGGGATCTCCTGCAAATGGTCGAGCTGTTTCTTTACGAGGACGCGGACGCGGTGTTCGGTTCGCGCTTCATGTCTGGCGGGCACAAGCGCGCCCTTTTCTTCCGTCACGCTCTCGGCAACAAGCTCCTCACATTCCTGTGCGACGTGGTTTCTGACCTCAATCTCACCGATATGGAAACCTGCTACAAAATGACTCGCGCCGACTTGCTGAAGAGCATTCCGCTCGAAAGTTCCACTTTCGACGTCGAACCCGAGCTTGCGATCAAGCTCGCCAAGCGCGGCGCCCGGATCTTCGAGGTGCCGATCAGCTATTCGGGCCGCACGTATCGCGAAGGAAAGAAAATCGGCTGGAAGGACGGCGTTCGCGCCCTCTGGGCCATCCTGCGTTATGGCGCGTCCAGCCGCATCTACACCGAAGATGCTCACGGCGGAGAAATTCTCGAAAGAATTAATCGCGCCCCGCGCTTCAATAAATGGATGGCGGATTTCATCCGGCCCTACGTGGGCGATCGAGTCCTCGAGATCGGCGCGGGAATCGGGAATATGTCGGTAAACCTGATGCCGCGCACCACGTATTGGGCCACCGACGTGAATCCGTTCTACCTGAACTATCTCGAAACGCTTCGCCCCACGCGGCCCTACATGAATGTCGGATATACGGATGGCACGAAAGCAGAGTCCTTCCCGGCAGGACACGATTTCGACACGGTGGTGTGCCTCAATGTAATCGAACACATTCCGGACGACGTGGGCGCTCTCCAAAATATTCACGACAATTTAGCGGAAGGCGGCAGAGCGATTATTCTGGTTCCCTTCGGCCCGAACCTCTATGGAAGCCTGGACGAGGTCCTGGGACATTGCCGGAGATACACGGAGGAGCAGCTTGCCGGTGTTGCGCAGCAGGCCGGGTTTCAGGTGGAGCAGATTCTGAAGTTCAACCGCCCCGGTGTGCCTGCCTGGTGGCTCAACGGAAAAATTTTGAAGCGCAAAACTTTTGGCATGGGTCAAATTCGGCTGCTGAATATACTGACGCCGATTTTTCGAAAGATCGACCCGTGGCTTCCGCTTCCACCGCTCTCGATTATCGCGATCCTGCGGAAACAGGCCCGCCAGGACCATATGCTCTCGTTTGACGCCAAGGCCGCGTCGTAGCGCAATCGCATGGAGATACCGGGGCTTGCCAAAAACTAGAAGCCATCGAAGGACGATTTCGCTTGGTTAGGCTCTCGCAGTACGAAAAAATTTTGATTCTGATTTTTGTTCTCTCGCTGCCGCTGATCAATCCCTGGGTACGCGGCGATGGCGTCGGATATTACTCGTTCGCCCGCGCTCTCCTCATCCAGCACAATCTCGATTTTAAGCAAGACTGGCTCATGGCCAACTCCAGCTTCCGCATGGGCCGAATCGATGCCGACGGAAACATTCTCGCCGAGCAGTACACGGCCACCGGCCATCTCGATAACCATTTTTCAGTCGGGCCCGCGATTCTTTGGTCTCCGTTTCTGGTTGCCGCTCATCTAGGCGTCCTCTCCTACGACGCTATGGGAGGCCACGTCGCCGCAGACGGATTTTCGAGGCCCTACGTGCTGGCGATGGCCTTCGGCACCGCGCTCTACGGTTTTCTCGCGCTCTGGTTGTCTTTCCGGCTGGCCCGGGAATATCTTCCCGAACATTGGGCGTTTCTCGCTACCGTCGGAATTTGGTTCGCGAGTTCCCTCCCCGTTTACATGTACTTCAATCCGTCCTGGTCTCACGCGCATTCCGCTTTTGTTGTCGCCCTGTTTCTCTGGTATTGGGATCGCACCCGCAGCGGGCGCTCCACGGTCGAGTGGCTGCTGTTGGGACTGATTGGCGGCCTGATGCTCGACGTTTACTATCCGAATGGAATCCTGCTTCTCTATCCGTTGCTCGAATCGCTGGCTCTCTACTGGCAGTCCTTGTCGCGTCGTGACGCGGCCGCTTTCGGCTCGCTGTTCCTGAAGAACGCTCTATTCGCCGGGATGATCTTCCTCGCGCTGCTGCCAACCTTCCTTACACGAAAAGCAATTTACGGCGGCTATCTGAAATTCGGCTACAGCGGCCTCTGGTACTGGAATTCGCCGGCCATTCTCAGGGTGTGTTTTTCATCGGACCACGGACTCTTCAGCTGGACTCCCATCCTGATCCCGGCGGTAATTGGACTGCTGCTTCTGCGAAAGCGCGACTGGGCTCTCGGCACGTATTCGGTGTTCGCATTCGCGGCGTTCCTTTTCCTGATTGGCTGCTACGAGTACTGGCATGGCCTCTCTTCGTTCGGCAACCGGTTCTTCCTCTCTCTAACGGTTCTTTTCGTGCTCGGGTATGCCAGCTTTCTTGATTATTTCGGGCTCGCCTGGAACGAGCGCCGAAGCTGGCTGCTTGCCCGGATGGCGACGGCCGTCTTGATTTTGTGGAATTGGGGCCTCATCTTCCAGTGGGGAACGCATCTCATTCCCGCGCGCGGGCCCATCTCCTGGCGTGATGCGGGTTACAATCAAGTTGCGGTCGTGCCGGTTCGAGTGGCCAGCACCGTGAAACGATATCTGACAGGTCGAAAGCAACTGATGGGCAACATCGAAGATGAGGACGTGCGGCAGCTCAAGGCGCATCCGCCGAGTCATCCCCAATGAACACAGTTTCCTCCATCGCCGATTCCGCTGGAATCTCGCAGCCCCCCGTGGTCCGTATCACGCCGCCGGGACAATGGTGGATTCTTCCGCTCGCCGAGCTCTGGGCGTATCGCGAGCTGATCTATTTTTTCGTCTGGCGCGACATCAAAGTGCGCTACAAGCAAACCGCCATCGGCGCCGCCTGGGCTGTCTTGCAGCCGCTGCTGACGATGATTGTCTTCAGCCTTTTTTTCGGAAGGCTCGCGCACATCCCCTCCGAAGGGCTTCCCTACCCGATTTTCTATTACAGTGCGCTGCTCCCCTGGATGTACTTCGCGGCAGCGTTGCAGAATTCCACCACCACGATCGTCGAAAACCAGCGTCTCGTCACGAAAGTGTATTTCCCCCGTTTGGCGCTGCCGCTGGCCTCGGTGCTTTCCGGTCTCGTTGATTTCTGCGTCTCTTTCCTGATGTTCATCGTGTTGATGCTCTATTACCGAATCCACGTGAGCTGGGCCATTTTGATGTTTCCTGCTTTCTTGCTGCTCGCGGTTCTTACGGCGCTCGGTGTCGGCCTCTGGCTATCGGCATTGAATGCGATCTACCGCGACGTCCGTTATGTGGTTCCCTTTCTCGTTCAATTCTGGATGTTCGCGTCGCCCGTCGCCTATCCCAGTTCCCTCGTCCCGGCAAAATGGCGCTGGCTCTACGGACTCAACCCGATGGCCGGCGTGATCGAAGGATTTCGATGGTCTCTGGCGGGCCGTGGCGCGCCTCCGGTACGTTTGATCGTCGTCTCCTCCGCGGTCGTCTTGGTGGTTCTGCTGAGCGGGCTGGCGTACTTCCAGAAGATGGAAACCACGATGGCAGACGTCGTATGAACACGACGCACTTGCAGATTCGCAACACGAACGGGGCGCTACCCAAACGATGAGCGAAGTCGTCATTCACGTCGAAGGCCTCGGCAAGCGCTACCGCGTAGGTCAGCGCGAAAGCTATCACGCGTTGCGTGATGTGCTCGCGCGCGCATTTGCGTCGCCGTTCCGACGAAAGCGCCCCATCGATTTTCTTTGGGCTCTCGAGGACATCAACTTCGACGTGAAGCAAGGCGAAGTGGTGGGCCTGATCGGCCGCAACGGCGCCGGCAAGACCACGCTTCTGAAATTGCTTTCACGCATCACGCGGCCCACGTCGGGTTTTGCGGAAATTCGAGGCCGCGTCGGCAGCCTGCTCGAAGTAGGCACCGGCTTTCATCCGGAGCTGACCGGCCGCGAGAACGTCTATCTGAGTGGCGCCATCCTCGGAATGAGCAAACGCGAAATCGCTTCCAAGCATGACGCCATCGTCGAATTCGCCGGCGTCGAACGCTTTCTCGACTCGCCTCTCAAGCACTACAGCACCGGCATGCAAATGCGCCTCGCCTTTTCGGTCGCGGCGCACCTCGAACCGGAAATTCTTCTCGTGGATGAAGTGCTCGCCGTCGGCGACATGCAATTCCAGAAAAAATGCCTCGGCAAAATGGGAGAAGTAGCCAAAACAGGTCGCACGATCGTCTTCGTCAGCCACCAGATGAATCAAATCCGCCGTCTCTGCGAGCGCGTGATCTGGATTGACGCAGGCGGCGTAGCTCGCGATGGTTCTGCCAGCGAAGTGGTGGCTGCGTATGAGGCCGAGATGTCGTCAGGCGAGGCAACGGGCACCTCTACCGCTCGCGGCGAGAGAACGCGTTTTGTCAGCTGGGCCATTCGGGAGGCCCCGGCAACCCTACCGAACAATCTCGCCACAATGGGTCGCGTCACCGTGGTCTTCACGGTAAAGGTTCACGAGCCCGTGAAGGAAGGTCATCACGGCATTGCGCTTTTCAACGCCGATCGGCAGGTCTTGTGGGGCTGGGCGATCGAACCGGTCAATCTCGCTCCAGGCATCCACGAGTTGGAATTCACATTTCCTATGCTTCCGCTTCGCCCCGGCCCATACTATTGGCAAGTGAGTTTGTGGGGCGGAGAAAAAGGTTTGCTCGATCTTTGGGATTGTCTGCCGGAGATGATCGTCTCAACGGAAGTACATCAGCACCAGCTCGACCAATGGAACGGAGTTCTCAATCTTCCGTTTACGTTTGACGTGAACCAGGTCAGGGTCGCAACCGTTGGCTAACTCCACCATTTTTGATGAGCAGAGCTACCAACGCCGCAACGCGGCGCTGACGTCCGTCCTGCGCAGCGTCCTTCCGGGTTTGCGAGAACGCCTGCATCTCGAAACCGCCCTCGACGTCGGTTGCGGTGCGGGCTATTTCTCCGCGCTCTTGGCTGAACTCGGCATTCAGGTGCAAGGCGTTGACGGTCGCGAGGAAAACGTACGCACCGCTCAGTTGCGCCTCCCCTCGATTCCATTCAGGGTTGCTAACGTCGAAGAGCTTGACCGCGAGTCTCTAGGAACTTTCGACCTCGTCTTTTGTTTTGGCTTGCTCTACCACCTCGAAAATCCTTTTCGAGCGATTCGCAATCTCTATCGCATCACCGGGAAAATGCTCCTGGTAGAAAGCATGTGCATTCCTGAAGAAGGCGCGCAAATGCATCTCCTCGAGGAGGGGCGCCTCGCCGATCAAGCACTCCAATATGTAGCGATCTACCCATCGGAGACGGCCCTCGTGAAAATGCTTCGGCACGCAGGGTTCGCGCACGTGTACTGCTTTCGCTCGGCCCCCGATCACGTTGATTTTCAGCGAAGTTTTTGGCGCAAACCAGTACGGACACTTCTGCTCGCCTCGAACACGTCTCTCGATAATCCGGCGCTCACCCCAGCCCCGGAAGTCTCCTATCTCTCGCACCCGTATGGTTCTTCTCGCTACCGCTTTCCGCGAATCGCGACGCTTCTTAGCCGGCTAGCTCGAACCAGGCGCAACGGAAATCGTCAGCGAGAAAAGGTGAGCTCGACTCCGGGGTCATGACAGGACGACCAAGCCTCAAGGGCAAACTCGAACATCTGAGCACGGGCGCGCGGTTGAAATTCGTGCGCACCCGCAATCAGCTGCGCGACAACGGAACGAAATTTTGCTTCCAAGCGCGCAATCTGCTCCTCCGTCACCGCCCGATTCGCTTCCACATCAATGGCGTCACGTTCCAGATGCTGCCTGCCGGCGAAGTTGTTCTGAAAGTATGGGCAGGCGCTGGGCAGGTGCGTGACGAGCTTGATTTACTCCTGCGCTTGCTTCAGCCGGGCCAGAACTTTCTCGACGTGGGCTCAGGCCCCGGCCTTTTCGCGGTTGCGGCGGGACGCAAGCTTGGCGCTGGCGGTGCGGTATCGGCCCTTGAGCCAGCCCACTCGAATCGTCAGCTACTGTGCGCCAATCTCCGGCTCAATGGCCTGCCGGAAACCTGCGCGATTGAGATAGCGAAAGAAGTTTCCTCTGCATGGCCAAGTCTCGATGATGTGATAGCCAGCCGGAAAATTCCCAAGCCCACCGTAATGCGAGTTGACGTCGCTGGCGCAGAAATGGCAATCCTCGAAGGCTCGAGCCGCCTGCTTCACGACGCTGACGCTCCCTTGCTTTTTATCCGCTCCTCCGCTGCCGCCACTCGAAGCTTCGGCTACCATCCCGTCGAGTTCATGTGGCGCCTGCAAGAATGTGGTTACGAGCTCTTCGGTTCGGCTCCGTCACGCCGGCCCTCTGCTCCCGACGAGCGTGGTCGCGATCTCTGTCCCGTGGATTCAACCTACGAGGGTATGATTGTAGCGGCCAAGCCCGCCCATCCCGCGTATCCAACGCTAGCGGTGCGAAGGACATGAGGACAGCGATCGTCAAACAGGTGCTCGATGTCTTCGGACCGTGGAGATCGCTCCGCTGGACCGACACCAATCCGCGCCGGATTTTCGACTTCTGGCCAAGCAAAGCTTTCATGTGGGAAATGACCTGCCTGCTCGAAGCGGATTGGTACATCGTCCCCCAGGTGCTCGATTACGGCTACACGCGCCAAGCCGTCCTTAATCACCCGGGCCGCAAGGAAGCGATCCTCCGCCACGCGCAAGGTATCGTATCGCCGGATCAAATTCCGTTCTCCGAATATGACCTCGTCATCTCCATCGATCCAATCCTTCCGGTCCCCACAAACTCGACGACTCTCTTCGCTTACTACATGCAGGAACATTGGGACGCTCTCTACACCGAATCGCGCAAACGTCCGCTCGCCGGCTACGATCTGTTCCTCGATCACTTGCTCGAAGCTCCCGCCAAACTTTCCACGCTTCCGCAGCCGGTCGCGTTCCCGTATATGCGCGCTCCGCGGATTGCGCGATCCGCGTTTCCAGAAGAAAAAGCAAATGCCGCCTGGGTGGATTGGCGGCTACTTTGCACGCTGTCGCTCAGTGACGACGAGGCAGCATGGGCGGCCGCAAAAAAACGTCTCGAAGATTATCTGGGCATGCCCGCCGTTTGCCTGAGCAACGGAAACCAATCCCAGTTTGGATTCACGGATCCGCCGCTGTGGGGAGATCCCGCGAGATACCTTCAGGCACTCGCGCGTTGCAAATACTACGTCGGGATGGGCCTGATTCACGGCGCCGGCGCCAGCCTGGGAGACGCCGCAGCGCTCGGTTGTCTCTGCATCGGTGACGTTCGCAAAGCCTACCACCGCCTGATTTGTCACCCGGACTGCCTGTGCCCGGATCTGCTTCAATTGCCGGCCACGGTTAAGCGCCTGGCGTCGTCGCCTCAGCTTCAGGCGGAAGCGCTTCGCTGGCAGGACGAAAAGCTACGCCAACTTTTTCTGGAACAACCGCTCGCTCTTTTGCACGAAGCTCATGCCATGAAATCGGCGCGACTCGGCTTGGGCTCCTCCGAAATTGCGAGCCGCGCATCAAGAGAACAGCTTCAGGAGGCCGGCGACCGGCGTCCCCTTCTGCGCCGAGCGCACGCGCTATTTTCAAGTCTCGCGGGTCAAGTACCGAGGCCACGCGGATGCTGACATTTTTCACCACGCCGAAGGCCTTCCGCGGCAATCTCGCCATCACCCAGCGCAATGCCATCGCCAGCTGGAAACAACTTCATCCCGAAGTCGAAGTGATCGTGTTCGGCAACGAAGAAGGCGCTGCGGAAGCGGCAAACGAATTCGATGCTCGCTTCGAACGAGACGTCCCATGCAACGAATTTCACACGCCTTACCTGAATGCAATTTTTGATCGCGCGCAAGAGACGGCTCGCCACGATCTCCTCTGCTACATCAATTGCGACATCGTGCTCACCGCAGATTTTAAAGACGCATTCGAACGCGCGACGGCGTGGCGCAACCAATTTCTGATGGTCGGCCGTCGCTGGGATACAGACGTCACCGACGCACTTGATTTCGGGCAGCCCGACTGGCAAACGCGCATCCGCCGGCGCGCTCTCGCCGCCAATCGGCAGCGCCCGGCGCAATTTATCGATTATTTTGCTTTCCGGCGCGGCTTGTTCCAGGGAAAAATTCCTCCCTTTGCCGCCGGGCGGCCCGGCTTCGATAATTGGCTCATCTGGTTTGCGGGCGCTTCGGGAGCGTCGGTGATAGATGCCTCTCCCGTCGTCGTCGCGGTGCATCAAAATCATGACCACTCGCACGTCCCAAAAGGCGAGCAGGGTTTCTGGTACGGAGAAGAAGCCAGGTGGAACAGTCAATTCCTCGACGACGGACGTCGCTTCGCAAGGATTGACGATGCAGCTCACCGGTTGACCCGTTCGGGGATCGGCGCGAACCACTATCGCTGGATTGCGCGCAGTCGTCGCGCCGCCGCCCGTGCCGTCAACAACGCCTGGTTCGCCCTTCTGAATCGAACCCGCTCGATCCGTCACGCGATTGGGCTGAAACAATCGAAGGTCGCTGCCTCTCGAGCAAAAGATTAAAATAAAACCAGACACGCGGCCGGCCAAACATCGGATTGCGAAGTCGAGGAAACAGGGAAAATGAAACGCGCGCTGATCACGGGCATCACCGGGCAGGACGGCTCCTATCTTGCCGAACTGCTCCTCGCCAAAGGCTATGAAGTGCACGGAATCATCCGGCGGGCGAGCACTTTTAATACGAGCCGCATCGATCACATCTACCAGAGCGCAGCCGATCCGAACGCGCGCTTGCTTCTTCACTTCGGAGACTTGACCAGTTCGGAGTGGATTCACAACATCCTGAATAACCACGCGCCCGACGAAATTTATCACCTCGCCGCGCAAAGCCACGTAAAGGTCAGCTTCGAAATGCCCGAATTTACCGGCGAGGTTACGGGGCTTGGGACCGTGCGCCTCCTCGAAGCGATTCGTCACAGCGGACTCAAGACCCGCTTCTATCAGGCCTCGAGTTCCGAGATGTATGGAGGAGCCTCCGCTCCGCAATCCGAAACCACGGCCTTCCAGCCCCGCAGCCCGTACGCTATCGCCAAGCTTTATTCCTACTGGACGGCGCGGATCTACCGGGAAGGGTACGGCGTGTTTGCCTCAAACGGGATTCTCTTCAATCACGAGAGTCCGCGCCGGGGTGAGACGTTCGTAACGCGCAAGATTACTCGCGCCATCGCCCGGATCGTGGCGGGGAAGGAACGCGAACTCATCCTCGGAAATCTGGATGCCCGCCGCGACTGGGGCTACGCGCCTGAGTACGTCCACGCGATGTGGCAAATTCTTCAGCACGGCCAGCCGGACGATTTCGTGATTGGCACGGGCGAATCGCACTCGGTGCGCGAATTTGTGGAGCTGGCTTTCGGTTATGCCGGACTCGACTGGCAAAAACATGTGAAGACGGTTCAGCGGTACTTCCGCCCGCTGGAAGTGGACTCGCTTCGCGCGGACTGCACCAAGGCGCAAAAAGATTTGAATTGGTCGCCTCGCGTCACGTTTCGGGATCTCGTCGAGATTATGGTCGACGCGGACATGGAAGCCCTCGGCCTCCAGTCTCCCGGCCACGGGCGAAAAGTGCTCGAGGAAAAGCTTGGCGATTGGCACCAGTGGCACAATTCCGTCACGAATGTTTTTACGGCCGTGCAAGGCCGCGCCTCGGAGTAGTGGAGACTCGATGAGCTTCTGGACGGGAAAACGCGTTATCGTCACGGGCGGGGCCGGCTTTCTCGGCTCCTTCGTCGTCGAGGGTCTTCGCAAGCGCGGTTGCGCGGAGATTGCGATCCCGCGCAAGTCGGATTTTGATTTGCGCGAAAAAGATAACGTCGATCGCCTGTTTCGAACCGCGCGGCCCGATATTTTCATTCACCTCGCAGCTGTCGTCGGCGGCATCGGCGCGAACCGCCGTCATCCCGGCCTTTATTTCTACGAAAACGCGATCATGGGGATTCACGCAATCGAATGCGCACGCATTCACAGCCTGGAGAAATTTGTGTGCGTCGGCACCGTTTGCTCCTATCCGAAATTCACACCGGTCCCCTTCCGCGAAGACGATTTTTGGAATGGATATCCGGAAGAGACGAATGCCCCGTACGGGCTCGCCAAAAAAATGCTCCTCGTGCAGCTCCAGGCCTACCGCCAGGAATATGGGCTCAACGGAATTTATCTCACTCCCGTAAATCTCTACGGCCCGCGAGACAATTTCGATCTGGAAAGCTCGCACGTGATTCCGGGATTGATTCACAAGTATGTGGAAGCCACGCGGGCCAACGCGCCGAGCGTCACTGCCTGGGGCACGGGGAACGCGACGCGCGAATTTCTGTACGTGGAAGACGCCGCCGAAGGCATCATCGCCGCGGCGGAAACATACAACAAGCCCGATCTCGTTAATTTAGGCGCCAATCAGGAAATTAAAATTCGAGATCTCTCCCAGATGATTGCTGAACTCGTCGGCTACAAAGGATCGACGGAGTGGGACGCGTCTCAGCCCGACGGGCAGCCGCGCCGCCGCCTCGATACCTCCCGCGCGCTGAAAGAATTTGGCTGGCAAGCTCGCACACCGCTTGAAGCGGGACTCAGAAACACGATTGACTGGTTCCAGCGGCAGTCGGAGGGGGCTGTTCGTGCCAGCGGTTCCGTCTAAACCAACCGTCACAGTTTTAATCGACACATACAATCACGAACGCTTCGTCGAAGAAGCGATCGTGAGCGTCCTCGAGCAGGATTTTCCGGCTGCGGACATGGAAATCCTCGTTGTCGATGATGGCTCGACCGATGGCACACCTGAAATCGTGCGCAAATTTGCGCCGCGCGTTCGCTATCTCCGCAAGGAAAACGGCGGTCAAGCCTCCGCGTTCAATTTCGGCATCCCGCAAGCGCAGGGTGAAATCGTCGCGTTCCTCGATGGCGACGACTGGTGGGCGGCTCACAAGCTCCGAGCGGTGATGGATGTCTTCGAAAAAAATCCCCGCGTTGGAACCGTCGGGCACGGGATCGTCGAAGTCGAGAGTGCGGCCGATCGCAACACCGCTCTCGCGCCGGGGATCACTGGCTATTTCGATTTGATCAGCGATGACGGCGCGCAAATTTTTCGCAACTTCATGGCCTTTCTTGGAACGAGCCGCGTCACCATCCGAAAGAGCGTCCTCGCGAAAGTGCTTCCGATCCCGGACGCCCTGGTGATCGAAGCGGACGAATTCATGTCCACGATGGCGGTCGCTCATGGCGGTGCGTTCCTTCTGCCCGACGCTCTCACGTTTTACAGGCTGCATGGCGGCAACCTCTTCCAGTTTGATTCCGGCGATCCCGTCCGCATTCGCCGGAAACTGAACGTCCTCGAATCTCTGGCCTCCGCCTTGCCCGCACAACTCGTGAGCGCAGGAATCGCCCGTTCAGCCGTCGCGATCATCGTCGAACCGATACGCACCGCTGCCGCTCGCATGAGACTCTCGCTGGACGGCGGAAAGCCGTGGGAAACGTATCGCGTCGAGCGGGAGGATTTTCAGCATTCCTACCATCACGTGACCGCCGGCTATCGCGTTTACAAACAGCTTTCACTCCTACTCGCACTCGTTCTTCCGCCTCGCGTCTATTACAACCTGCGCAGAATTTACGCTGAGGGCGACATGCGCCGGTACCGTTCCTGGCTCGGCGATCCAAAACCAAAAGCGGACGTGCGCAAGGCCGAACTGGGCACCGAGAATTTACCTCCTGGGCTTCTGCAAAATGACCGGAAATAAACACCAGGCATCGAGCAAGCCGGGCGCCGATATCTGCTCGGTTGCCTTGCGAAGCATGCCCCCGTTTCGCGGAAAGGTCCGCGTTACGGACGCGCTCGCTCGCATCGCTTCGATTACCGGGGGCGGATGGGGAACTTGCGCGCTGGGAACTGGCGCGACGCTCCGCGTGAATCTGAGTGATCGCATCGAGCGGCAAATGTGGGGCGGCTGCTACGAGCCGCATGTGCAGGGCGCTCTTCGCGCTTGGTTGGCTCCCGGAAATACTTTCGTTGATATCGGCGCGCATGTCGGTTATCACGCGGTGCTCGGCGCATCGCTCGTCGGTTCGCGCGGGCGGGTTTTCGCTTTTGAAGCCGACCCCGGCAATTTCGCGCGCCTGGCGGACCACCTTCGTCCATTTTCGTGGGCCACAGCGATGAACGTTGCCGTTTGGTCCACTACCGGAAAAGTGATTTTCGAGCGCTCGTCTGAACCCGGCGAATCTGGATGGGGCACGGTGGCGGCGGTTCGCGATCTGGCCAAAGGCAAGCATTTCTCGATTGATACGATTTCGCTCGATGATTGGTCGCAGCAAAATGGAATCGAGAACGTATCGGTGATGAAGGTGGATGCGGAGGGCTCGGAAGTGAGCATTCTCCAGGGCGCGAGGAACTTTCTGCAGCGAGCGAAACCGGCGATCATCATCGAAGCAAACGACGTGGTGCTCCGCCAGGCCAATTCTTCTGCGCTCGAACTCACCGAGATTCTCCGCGGCGAAGATTACGAACTTTTTGAGCTCGTCGGTACGACCTTGCGGCCTTTCCGGGACGCGGATTCTTCGGGATCGAGCGAACTGCTGGCTGCGCCGATGGAACGAAGCGAAGCGATTTTGGCGCGGCTCCGGCAGTCCGGGTTTCAGGTCGTAGGCCGCCCATTGAATCAAGCAGGGCCCCAATGAAACGCGATACGACACAAGTGGCTGAAGCGATGCGGCAGGATTGGGACGAGCGGGCGCGCAAGGACGCGTTCTATTACATCGCATCGTGGCGCAAGGACTGGGATGAACCTTCGTTCTGGCGCTCGGGCGAAGAAGATTACGAGCGGCTGGTGGCTCAAACGCTTGAGCGTTGCGCGTTCTCGCCCCACGGAAAGACCATGCTCGAGCTCGGTTGTGGAGCGGGACGGATGACGCGAAGCTTCGCGCAGCGATTCGCGAGCGTGATTGCGTTTGATGTTTCGGCAGAAATGCTCAGCCGCGCGAGGGCGCTCGACAATGGGGACAAACGGATCGAGTGGAGACTTGGGAACGGAACCGATCTTGACGGCGTGCCTGCGGGCAGCGTCGATTTTGTTTTCAGTTACCTCGTGTTGCAGCATTTGCCCGACGAGCGGCTGGTTCATTCCTATGTGCGGGAAATTCTTCGTGTGCTCTCCTCGGGCGGAATTTGTTTGTTTCAGTTCAATGGAAGCCCCGAGACAAGCATGAACTGGAAGGGCCGCGCCGCCTGGTCGGTGGTGGACGGGCTGTGGGCGATGCGCCTCGAGCGGGCGAGCCGGTCGGTGGCCAAGCTCCTGGGACTCGATCCGGAAATGGCGGGCAAGAGCTGGCACGGCGTATGCGTCGCATCGGAGCGCGTGGCGCAAACAGTGAGCGAAAACGGTGGAAAGGTGCTCGAGCTGAGCGGAGTGAACACGCCGATGGCGTGGTGCTGTGCCCAGAAAATCTGATGCGAAGGCCAACCGTCTAGGATGATCTCGATCGGAATCAACTATTCGCTGATGCACGATTCTTCGGCTTGCATCGTTCGGGATGGCGAGGTGTTGTTCGCCATCGCGGAGGAGCGGCTGAGCCGCTTGAAGCATGATGCGCGGTTTCCGGAGCTCTCGATTGCCGCGTGCCTCGAATTCGCCGGAGTGCGCCCTGACGAAATTGATAGCGTTTGTTTTGGGTGGCCTCCGATTGGCGCGGCGACGCGGCACGATTTGAAATGCATGCTCACCGGAATGCATCCGGTGGACTACGTGAGCGTCGCGAGTTTGTTCCGGCGTTTCGTGAGCTTCACGCGGCAGCGAAATGGGGAGCGACCGTTCCTCGAGCGGTTCGCTGCGACGAAAGCGAAGTTTCGATTTGTGGACCATCATCTGGCGCATGCGATCAGCGCGTATTCGTATTCCGGATTCGATGACGCGGCCGTGCTCGTGCTGGATGGACGAGGCGCCTGGGAAGCGACTTCGTTGTGGCACGGGCGCAACGGGCGGCTCGAACATGTGTGGACGATTCCGTGGCCGAATTCGCTGGGACTTTTTTACGCACAATTCACGCAATATCTCGGTTTCCAACCTTACGCCGACGAGTGGAAGGTGATGGGGCTGGCTCCTTACGGCGAGGCGGGAATCGATTTGCGCGAGTTCATTTCTCCCCACGAGAGTCCGTACAAGGTGGCGACCCGACTGTTGTTGGGAAGCAATGCGGCGCCGGTGGCCGGCATCGCGGCGCGGCTGGGACCGAAGCGCGAGCCGGAATCGGAAATCGACGCGCGGCACAAAAACCTTGCGTTCGCAGTGCAGGACGCTTGCGAAGAAGCAATGATGACGCTGGCGCGCGCGGCGGTGGAAAAAACGGGCTCGCGGAATCTTTGCCTGGCGGGAGGAGTGGCGCTGAACTCGAAAGCGAACGGGAAAATCGCCGCTTCGGGATTGGTGGATCGGATTTTCGTGCAGCCGGCGGCGGGCGATGATGGCGTATGCCTCGGCGCGGCGCTCGCTCCGTATCTCGACAACGGCGGAAAATTGCCGATGCGGAAAATGCGACATGCATATCTGGGCTCGGCAAGCAGCGACGAGGAAATTGAGAAGACGCTTCGCACGTACAAACTGCGAGCGACTCGCGTGGCCGATCCGGCGGCGGCCGCGGCGGAAATGCTGGCGAGCGGCAAAATTCTTGGCTGGTTCCAGGGGCGAATGGAATTTGGGCCGCGCGCGCTCGGGGCTCGGTCGATTCTTGCCGACCCTCGCGATCCGGAGATGAACGCGAAGGTAAACAACGCCGTTAAATTTCGCGAGTGGTGGCGGCCGTTCGCGCCGTCCATGCTGGCGGAAGTGGCGGGGGAGTATATCGAGTCGGCGACGGATTCGCCGTTCATGATTTTGACGGCGCAAGTGAGGCCGGAGAAGCGAAGCGTGATCCCGTCGGTGACGCATGTGGACGGAAGCGCGCGGCCGCAGACTGTGGAGCAGGACGTGAATCCATTATATTGGCGGCTGATTCGCGAGTTTGGGAACCGTACGGGAGTGCCGGTGGTGATGAATACCTCCTTCAATTTGCGGGGTGAGCCCATTGTGTGTGCTCCGACGGATGCGGTGCGGACGTTTTTCAGTTCGGGAATGGATGCGCTGGTCATCGGGAGCTTTGTGGTGGAAAAGTGAAAAAACGGCAAAAAAAAACGCAAAATCTTCGCGATTAGAAAATCGCATGTAGCTGATTCAGGGCAAGTTAGAGGAAATTCTAATCGCGGATTCGCGATTAGAATTTTGAGGGCCTGGAGTGGTCTGGATAGGGCCCGTCTCCGCGAGTTGGTCCCCGGTATGGAAGCGATTGGATGAGTGGCGCTCCCCTTCGTTGTACCTTGTTGGTTTGGCGGTCATCATAAAACTCCCTAAGATACGCCGAATGCCTGTGGAAATGATATCCGTAGAAATACGCAATTCTTAGGCATCGCCATGCGCGGGGGCGTGGAAACCGGATAGGGTGGCAGCCCGCGATCGTGAAGGCATGCGGGCGGGAATGGTTGTGCCAGTTGAGGTTAGTAGCTGAGGTTAGTAGTCGCCGCCTGGTTGATCGAAGAGCGGGGTGCAGGGGACCAGCTTCGCCTGGGTGCCGTCGTGGACGGCGTAGCTAACGCGGCGGCCGGTGATGGCGGAGGTTTGCCAGAGGCAGCCGCCGCCGTGTTCGCCGTTTTTGTTCACGGCGTAGAACTGGATGTGGAAGCGCTTGAGGCGTTCGGGGAAGGGCTTGTAGTTATTTGCGACGCGGTGGAGAGCTTCCAGGCATGCGTCGGTGGGCGACATTCCTTTTCGCATCATCTCGACGATGGTGTGGCCACCGGAGATTTTGATGTTTTCTTCGCCGCGGCCCGTGGAACCGGCGGCGCCCACTTCGTTGTCAACAAAAAGGCCGGCGCCGATGATGGGCGAATCGCCAACGCGGCCGGCGATTTTCCAGGAGAGGCCCGAAGTGGTAGTGGTGCCGGAGACGTCGCCTTTGGCATCCACGGCGAGACAATTGATCGTGCCCGTGAGCGGGTGCATGACCACGTCTTCGATGTGCTCGCGCCATGCGAGCTTTTCGGGCGTGTCCAAAAGCTGAGCGAGTGTTTCCTTCCATTCGGGACTGTCGAGTCCCGGCCGCCAATTTTCAGATGATTTTGCTTTCCAAGCGAGCCATGCGATCCGGGAACGTTCGGTGAGGAGGTTCATGGTCTCGAAGCCTTCATCCACGGCAAAGCGCTGGGCGCCTGAGCCAACGATGAAAACGTGATTCGTCTTGTTCATCACGGCTTTGGCGACGAGCGAGGGATTCTTGATGCCTTGAATCGAACCGACGGCGCCGGCCTGGCGGCGTGGTCCGTGCATGACGGAGGCATCGAGTTCGACGACGCCTTCTTCGTTGGGAAGGCCGCCGTAGCCGACGGAATCGTCATTGGGGTCGTCTTCTACTTTTGTGACGACTGCGAGAGCGGCGTCGAGCGTGTCGCCACCGGATTTGAGGATGGCCATTCCGTCATCGAGAAAATGAAGGCCGTTGGCGGAGGAAATGATGAGAGGACGAGTACCTTGAGGCGTGGGGAGAACGTCGCGCGCGAACGAAGGCGCGGAGCCGAAGAGGCGAGAGGTGGTGGCGGCCAGTCCGGCCGTGAGGGTGGAGAAGAAAAATTTTCTGCGGGAGTATTTTCGCATTTTGTCTTCCTTGGTTTGGAGAGCGGGGGAAATAGTACGACAAGTGGGAGCGAATGCAAGTGCGAGTGGCCGCGGGACTGGAGGAAGCAAAGTCGAGAGATCGGGCGAGACGCCGGCCCGCGAGCAAACAGCGATGCCAGCGCTACCTAAAGCAAAGCGGCGCTGGGGACGGGCTCAGGGTTTGAAACCTACGCTGCGCCAGAGTTCGGCTGTGTTGTACATGGTGCCGTTGGTGACTACGAATTCGACCGTGCGGATATTGTGGATGGATTCGAGCGGGTTCGCGGTCAGTATGACCAGGTCAGCGCGCTTGCCTGCTTCCACGGTTCCGACTTCTTTGTCTACGCCCATGGCCCGGGCCGGGACGATTGTGGCGGACTGGATCGCTTCCATCGGGGTGAAACCGGCCTGAACGTACAGCTCTACTTCGCGGTGGAGGCTGTGGCCAGGAACGGCCTGGTCAGTACCTGCGACGATCGGAACGCCTGCGCGATGGAGCGCGCCGACTACTTCGACGCCCTTTTGAGTGACTTTCTCAATCAGAGCGGTGCGCGGTGTGGGAGGAGCGTCAAAGGAAAGCTCTTCGATGAGTTCGGGAGCAACTTTTGCGAGGCCAGGCTCAAAAGTGGAGACGGGCCTTGCTGAACTGGCCGAATACAGCTCGAACAGGGCGAGAGTGGGGTCAATGACGGTGCCGTGTTCCACGAGGAACGAAATCGCTTTTTTGGCTTCGGGAGAATTCACGTCGAAATCGCCCTGGGCTTTGAGGCGATCGAGGCGGGAAGCACTGGCGGGCAGGGGTGAATACATGATTTCGTCTACGTACTCGATGTGATTGATCTGGTCCATACCTGCGTCGATGCCTTGATAGGCATTGAGGCCTTCGGGGATGTGGCCGGTGACGGACATGCCGAGGCGGTGGGCCTCGGCGGTGATTATCTTCAGCATGTCGAGTTGCACGGAACTGTAAATCTTGATCTGCTGGAAATTGGCGTCATGGTAGCGGTCGGTCCACAGCTTGGCTTGCTCGGGGGTGTCCACGCGCTCGACGCCGAGCGAAAGCGGGCTGGTGCCGTCAACAATTCCGGCGAGTAGCAGGCGCGGGCCGAGGCCGCGTCCGTTGGCGATGGCGTCGCGAACGGCGGTAATGAATTCGAATTCATTGCCGCAATCGCGGACGGTGGTGACTCCGGCGGCGAGATAAATCGGGCCCCATTCGACTTGCTCGAAGTGGGCGTGCATGTCCCACAGGCCGGGAAGAATTGTTTTGCCGCGCGCATCAATTTTCGTGGCGCCGTGCGGAATTTTCACGAGCGAGCGCGGACCGGCGGCGACGATGCGGCCCTTTTCAATGACGACAGCGGAATCGGGAACGGGAGCGGCGCCGGAGCCGTCGATTAGCGTGCCGCCGACGATGGCGAGGGTATCGGCGCGGCTGCCGGAGATTTTTTTCGAGATATCGGCAAGGGCGGCCATGCCGTCCGTGCCGGCGATGGCGACGAGTTTGCCGAGGGCGCTTTCGTAGCCTTCGCGTATGGCTTCAAAGTGGTCGAATTCCGCGTCAATGGAAACAGCGGCGACGAGGTTTTGGCTCGCGTCGAACCAGAGAGTTTCGCGTCCCCAGATGAGGCCTTCGACGGTATAGCGCTCGAGGGATTCTTCTTTGCCGTTGATCTCGACGGTGTCTTTGCCGCGCGGCTCGATTTTGACTCGACCCGTGGGGAGAGTATCGAGTTCGGCGGGCGAGCCGTGGGAGGCCCAGTAGCGGACCATCAGCATCTGCATCGTTGCCGGGGCGTAGCCGGCAATCGTAAAAAATTGTTTGGGGCGCGGAGCTTCTGTCCACTTGTCGCGATTGCGGAGACGAATTTTTTCCGGCTGGATTTCAACCGCTTCGTCAATGGTGGTGGGGCGGGCGGTTTTCCCTTTGATTTCGAAGGATTGGGGAGTGAGATCGCCGGAGGTGCGGAAGGTGACGGCGAGGGGGACAGCGGCGCCGCGGTCAACAAATTTGAAGGTGATTTTGGTGACGAGGGATTGGCCGTCGCGCGTGGTTTCGAATGTTTCTTCGCCGAGAGGCTGCTCCATTTTGTGGAGGATGAATTTCCCGCGTTCGACTACGGCGGGGGCGGCTTCGGATTGGGCGTTGGATTGGCGGACGAGCGGAAGCAGGCACGAGAGTGCGATTAGGGCTGGGATGATTTGGCGACGGTTCATTTTTGCTCCGAAGAGTGACAGCGGAGGATAGCTGGGGATTTGATTCGTCGCAAGGCGGGAGTGGGGGCGGGTGGCGTGTTGTGGCTTGGGAGGGGAGGAGTTTGAGGTTGGTGGGGGGCGGTGGGGTGTTTCGGGGTATGGGTGGTTCGGCTTCGATTGGGATTTGATTGCTTGTGCGGGGCTTTCGCGACATTGGGGGAAAGGAGCCGGCAGGATGCCGGCGGTACGAAAGGCGCGGAGCAATTCGAAGGCGGTTGATATTCGGGGGGGCGTGGGGGAATATGGCGGGTCGCATGGGGCGCGCGGGCTGAGGCGGAGGGGCGGGATGGCTGGCGTGAGCGGCGAAATGGAGCGAGCGTGGAATTCAAAATGAATCGGGCGGCGAAGGCGTTGGCCGTGGTGGCTGGGATCTTTGCGCTGAGTTTGTGCGCTGCGGCGCAGACGGGGCACGTTGCACAGGCGCCGAAAGCGAAAGCCGGGCATGATGCGGCTGTGGAGGCTATGTTCGGGGTGCGCGGATTTTTGCAGGCGGAGATTTCGCCGGATGGGAAGCGAGTGGCTTGGGCGGAGGCGCTGCCGGGGGCGGGGGGCGCGCCTTCGTCGAATTCGGCGATTTACGTGGCGGATGTTTCCGCGCCAGGGGCAAAAAAGCGGATTACGGCCGGCGATGGAAAGGCGGCGCATGAGGAGCACGATCTTGCGTGGTCGGGCGACAGCAAGCGGATCGCGTTTCTTTCGGACGCGCCGAAGGCAGGACAGCTGCAACTGTTCGTCGCGGACGCGGCAGGCGGAGCGGCGAAGCAACTTACGCACTTGATCGGATTCCTGGCGGGGCCGGGATGGTCACCGGACGCGAAGACGATCGCGGTGCTGTTCACGGAAAATGCGACGCGGGCGGCGGGGCCGTTGGTGGCGGAGACTCCGGACGAGGGAGTGGTGTCAGAAGAATTTCTGGAGCAGCGGCTGACGCTGGTGGATGCAGCGACGGGAAAGGTGCGGCAGATTTCGCCGAAGGATTGGTACGTTTACGAATTTGATTGGGCGCCGGACGGGAAGCAGCTCGCGATCACGGCGGCGCAAGGAAATGGCGACAACAATTGGTACGTGGCGGGATTGTTTGCGATCGAGGCTGCGTCGGGCACGATCCATGATGTCCAGCCGAAGCCGGGGATGCAGATCGCGGGGCCAAAGTGGTCGCCGGACGGAAAGCAGATTATTTATATCGGCGGTCTGATGAGCGATGAGCCGATTCCCGGAGGCGATGTGTATTCGACGCCCGTGGAGGGCGGGGCGGCGAAGAATTTGACGCCGGAATCGAAATCAACGGCGACGCAGCTGACTTGGGGGAACGCGGGCGCGATTTTTATTACGGGGATCGCGGACGGGCAGGTGTTTGTTTCGCGGCTGGACGCAGATCACACAGCAACGCTGGTGTGGAAGGGCGCGGAAACGCTCGCGCGCGGAGAGTTCGTGCCGTACGTGTCGTTTGCAGATGACGGAAAAACGACGGCGGTGGTGAAGGAAAGTTTCGCGAAGCCGCCCGAAGTGTGGACCGGGCCAGTGGGCGACTGGAAACAGATTACGAACGTGAATGCGGGAGTGAAGCCCGCATGGGGCGAAGCGAAGAGCTTGCAGTGGACGACGGATATTGGCGCGGTGCAGGGGTGGTTGATTTATCCGCAGGATTACGATCCGGCGAAGAAATATCCGATGGTCGTGTATGTGCACGGAGGGCCGGCCTGGGCAATTACGCCGACATTTCCGACGCGGTGGCAATATCCGTTTGGGCTGCCGGAGCACGGATATTTTGTACTGGAGCCGAATCCGCGCGGGAGCTACGGGCAGGGAGAAAAGTTCACGCGGGCGAACGTGAAGGATTTCGGATACGGCGATTTCCGCGACATCATGGCGGGGGTGGACGAAGCGATCAAACAGGCGCCCGTGGATCCGGCGCGGCTGGGGATTACGGGCTGGAGCTACGGCGGGTTCATGACGATGTGGGCGGTGACGCAGACGAACCGGTTTGGGGCGGCGGTGGCCGGGGCAGGACTTTCGAACTACACGAGCTATTACGGGGAGAACAAAATCGACCAGTGGATGATTCCGTACTTTGGCGCAACCGTGTATGACGATCCGGCAGTGTATGCGAAGAGCTCGCCGATTAATTTCATCAAGAAGGCGAAGACGCCGACGTTGATTGTGGTAGGCGATCGCGACGGGGAATGCCCATCGCCGCAGTCGTATGAATTCTGGCATGCGCTGAAGACGCTGGGCGTGCCGACGCAGTTCGTGATTTATCCGAATGAGGGGCATTTGTTTGCGAATCCGGTGCATAGCCGGGACGTGATTGAGCGGAGCGTGGCGTGGTTTGGGGAGTATCTGGGGGCGAAGTAAGGGGCGGAGGGGATGGGGCGGGTGGCAAAGGTTTCGCCTGTCATTCCGTACAGGCTGACGGACTGGAACGAAATCTGGCCGCGCGTTCTATATGCAACGGCGGAGTGGGTCTGTAGGCTTTGGTTAACGTCCTCGCGAAGTACTGGCGGGGAAAGGAAGGAGCCTATGTCCCACTGGATAGGAACCACGTCCCCAACCGACGCCGGAATGACCGATTTTAAGGAATGTTTGAAGCATCTACGCGACGGGCAAGCAGAGGAAGCCCTACTGCATGCCCGGCGCGCGCTGGGAGTGGCTCCGAAGAATCCGTTTTACCTTTCTTATACGGGATTGTTGGCGGCGGTGTCTGAGAAGCGGTTTGGCGACGCCGAATCGCTGTGCCGCGAAGCGCTGGGAATGAGAGTGAACCACGCGCAGCTGTATTTGAACCTGGCGGAGGTGTACCACCAGGCGGGGCGGACGTCGGAAGCGATTGAGACGCTCGAGAAAGGGATGGTATCGGCGGGGCGGGATTTCCGGATACGTCGGGCGCTCGAGAGAATTGGAGTTCGGCGGCAGCCGGTGCTGACGTTCCTTCATCGGAGCCATCCGGTGAATCGGGCGCTGGGAAAATGGCGGCATCAATTGTCGGGGCCCTACAAGGCGGCCTGACGCGGTGAGTTTGGGATCGGTCTTCTCCAGAGCTGGCCGGGACGGATGACCTGGCGGGGGTTGTCCGTCCCGGGATGCTTCGTTTGTGGTGCCTTCCTTCGGTGCGTGCGATTTATTTCCTTTGAGACCCTGCGCTGATTCGCGGCGAAATTTGTGTGCTGACATTCATTCCCTCAGCGGCTGAAGCCGTGCCCTGACGAGGACGGATTGCCCCACCGCCACGTTGCTGATGCCGGTGAAATTCAAGTCCGCCGGAAGGCTGCGGGTTAGCCTTGGCCCAGGGGGAGGAAATATTGGGTGCCTTTGACTGGTTGGCGGAGGCGGCGGAGGAGTTCCTGGAGATCCTGGTTGCGCTCGACGAAATCGATTTCTGAGGTGTCGACTACGAGGAGATTGGAGGCGGAGTAGTGGAAGAAGAAGTGTTCGTAGGCGTTGGCGACGGCTTCGAGATAATCGGGGGAGATTTCGGTTTCGGAGGGAACGCCTTTTTTGGAGACGCGTTTCAGCAGGACGTCGGGCTTGGCCTGGAGATAGATGACGAGGTCGGGCGCGGGAACGGAGGGAGCGAGCATGTCGAAGTAACGCTCGTAGAGCTTCAGTTCTTCATTGTCGAGATTGATGTAGGCGAAAACTTTGTCCTTCTCGAAAAGGAAATCGCCGACGACGGGGACGGCGCTATCTTCGAGGTGCGCTTCCATCAAGCGGCGGTGGCGTTCGTAGAGGAAATACATCTGGGCGCGAAAGGCGGCGCCGGGCTTTTCGTTGTAAAACTCGGAGAGGAAGGGATTCTCCTCGCAATCGACAATACGGCGGGCGTGCATCTGCTCGGCGAGGACGCGGGCGAGCGTGGATTTGCCGACGCGAATGGGGCCTTCGACGACGATGTAGCGCGGGTGTTTGAACTTGGGGCCGGTCACGGCGCGGGATTATAGCAAAGTCATGCGACGGGCCGGTGGGGCGGTGCGGAGAAGAGTTGTGTGAGAGGCATCATTGTTAGGGAAGCGATTGGCAAGCGATTCGTGAGCGATCGGTGAGCGATCGGTGCGTGATCTGCGAGTGCGGGAGGCGTTTACCAAGACCGGGCGATTGCGGCGACGATGCTGCTGAGCGCCGTTACGTCGCGCGTGTCAATCACTTCGGCGGGCGAGTGGGAATAGCGGAGCGGCCAGCCGAGGGCGATGTCGATCGAGCCGTAGCGAACAAAAGCGGAGCCGTCGTTGCCGCCGCCTGTGACGCCGAACTGAACGGGAATCTGGTTGGCGCGGGCGAGCTTCAGAAGTTTTTCGACGAACGCGCGGGGAACGATGTTGGAATTATCGATGGCTCGGACGACGAAACCTTTGCCGATTTGGGCGTCGCCGAACCGCTGCGATTCGAGAGGCGAATCGGAGCTGACGAAAGTGTCCACGGCAAAAACGAAATCGGGTGCGCGGTCTTCGGTTGCGAGACGTTTTGCGAGAACGCCTGCGCCGACGAGGCCGAGTTCTTCACCGGTGGAGAAAACGAAGGTTACGTCGCGGTCTTTCAGCGGGCCGCCGAGAGCCCAGAGCGCCGCGATCAATGCGGTGTCTCCAACGCGGTCATCGAAGCTGCGGCCATTCGCGCGCGAGGCGAGGAGCGGGCGGTAGGTTTTCGGAATCGTAATCGAGTCGCTTACTCGTATGCCGAGCTTCGCGACGGCTTCGGGTGTACGCGCGCCAACATCCACACGAATCAACCTTTCCGCCGAGTCGGGTGGCCATTGATATTTTGGCGAGTCCCAATTTTCGGGCAGTTCGACGACTGCGTCGCGATCCCCCGTTCCGGTATGTACGAGAGCCGTGTGACCCGAGAAATAGCTTTGCACACCGCCGCCACGCCATTCGACCTCGAGGCGGCCGTCTTTCGCGATCGATTTCACTTCAAAGCCGATTTCATCCATGTGCGCGACGACGAGGAGGCGAGGCGCTTTTGAGCCGGGAGGCGCCGTGCCGACACGTACGATCAGATTCCCGGCGTCGTCGGTTTCAGGAGCCGCCCATGCGGGGAGCAGCGGACGAATCGTTTCGCGAACGCGTTCTTCGTGATTGCTGACGCCGTAGGTTTCGGTGAGATGCTGCAGAAGGTCGATGGCGGAGGAAGCGTTCGCGGTACTTTTGGATTCTCGTGGGGAGCTGGGAGCGGCGCGATTCTGGTCTAGCTTGAATGGGGATGGACCTGACGCTTGCGTGTAGGCTTCGAGAAATTTTACGAGGTTGTCGAAGTCGGCTGCATGGATGAGTTCGGCGGGCGTGTCTGCCCAAGCGGTTGCCACACCGATGTGGGCCGAATTGAGCGGCATCGGAGGCTCTGCAAGATAGCTCGAAGGAACGACGGCGGCGGAATAGTCCGTCGCGAATGGAATTTTATTTGCGTCGGCGAGCTGCTTGAGGCCAGCTGCGAAGCCGGGGAGAGATGCGCGGCCGTCGCCATCGCCGGCGCCGAGTAGAACGCCGCTGCCCGGTTCTTTACGCGGGGCGCGGCGCAGATTTTCCGAGCCTGTGATGGGGCCACCGGCAAAGAGGCGACCGACGTAGATCATTTCGTCGGATTGCAGAGTGGTGAGGATGCGTTGGAGGCCGCGCGCGCCGGTGCGCTGCTGGACGACAAAAGCGAGAGTGAGCGTACCTTTTAATTTTGCGGGATCGATCTTCGAGAGCAGTTCGAGAAGTGCGGCAGCGCCGAAACGGTCGCCGATGACGGCGCCCGCGAATTCAATGCCGCCGAGATTGAAGAGACGGCGATTGATTGCAATGGGGCTGAGAACGTCAACGCCTGCTTTGCGAACCTCAGCGGCGGAAGATGCTCCGATATCTACGTACATTTCGTCGAGGTCGCTTGATTTTGGCGGATTCGTGCGACCCGGCTCGAGATGGACGGAGAGACCGGCGACGACGCCGTCGAGCCATCCTGAGATTGACGCGTCGGCCGACGTGCCGGGCGGCGTACTGGTCGAAGCGCTTATCGAGTTACCCGGCGAGGTGCCTGTCGAGTAAACCGGCAAGGTCCCGATTTTCACCGGCTGCGCGGAGTACAACTCGTTGAACATTGGGGTAAGGCCGTTCTGCGGCAGGCGCTGCACGCGCAGGTAGCCGTCATCCGTGATGGCGCTGACGACGAAGCCGGGCTCGTCAATACCGGTGACGAGGAGGCGATGCGGGGAGCCAGTTCCGAGCGTGATGACGATGTCGCCGAGATTGTCGATTTGGGGATGAAAAGCGGCGAGCCGCAGGGCGAGTTGGTCGCCGAGCGGCTTTTCGTAGCCGGAAACGGCAGGAACTTCTTCGAGCGATTTCAAGTTGGCGAAGCGGAGCTCTTGCAGATGTTCGGACTCGCTGGATTGAGCGAGGGCGGGCGCCGCGCACGATAGAAACAGAATCGAAGCCAGACTCCAGAATATGGCGGTACAGCGAAAGTTCATTTCGAATCCCCAAACACCTTGAAATTTCCGGACGATCAATCTAGACATCCTAGATGATTGCGATGCTGTTCCGCGGAATGATTTTAGATATCTCAAATTGTCGCAAAGGCCGTTCAGGACGCGCGGGTTAGTTCCGCAATCATATCTTCGCGGCGGGCGAGAGCTTTTTGGTCGAGCGACTTCAGGACCTGGAAGTAGATTCCCCACGCGATCGCAGCGAGAGCGGCAAAGACGAGCGTTGCGACCCAGATCCTGCCGAGGGACTGCGCGATGAGCAGCGTGAATGCCGCGAGGCCCACTACGGCGATTTGAACGCCGAAGCTCGCGAAGACTGTGGTGTTCGAGGCGCGCTGCCGTCCGAACGTGCCGTAGTCAATTCTCTTCGGCGAAGATATCGAGAGGAGATTACCGACCGTAAGATTGACGGGCAACGCGAAAAGCATTCCAGCAATCGTCGCGAGAGCAATCGCCGGCGACGGCGGCTGATAGAGCAGGCAGACGCCGATCCCGACGAGAATTATCTCGAGCGCGAGGACGCTGCTGTGGACGAGATTCTTTGCGAACATAACGGAACGGAATGGCACCGGCGCGGTGAAAAACAACTGAATGCCGCCACCATCGGCGCCGCAATTGTTGTAGACAAGATTCATCAGAATGAGCAGAGCGTAGGCGGCGCCGACGGGAAACGCCATGTCGGATGAGCGGCCGAGGAAAGAACCCGAGACTCTACCCGAGTGAGAAGGCGTAAGCCGGAAGATGAAGAGGATGAAGACCGGCATGATCAGCGTGAAAAGCATAGGCCCACTGCGCGAGAGATAGCGAATCTCCTTCTCGAAGACCGCCGCAACGGGACCGGAAATTGCGGGTAGGTTCCAGCCGAGTTGGGTAGCGGCGTGATCCTGGGAGGATTTCGGAGCAGCGGCCGCTTCGCTTAAATTTTCTCCGCGAAACTGAGCGCGCAGCCGGACATTCAGGAGCGAGAAAATCAAAACGGAATACGCGACGAGGATTGTGAGGGTTCCGAGGGCGGCGGTGAACTTTGCGTCTACAGCGCTGCTGATTGCGGAAGCCGCTGCGCCGGGAGGCAAGAGGCGCTGGAGCGGCAAGACAGTCTCGGCGAATTGCTTCGCCTCGGGATGGGCGCGGTCGCCGTAGCGAGTCATAAGCGGACCGATGAGCTGAAAGCTGATGACGAAAATGAGAAAGAACACGCCGAGGATTTCGCGGGTGCGGCGCTGAGCGAGCCAACGCTCCACCCAGGAAAAAATCATGCGCGCGAGAAGAATATTCAAAGCGGCGAAGACAAATAACACGAACGCGGTCCACAGGAACAAGGAAGGCGAAGCGATTCCGATTCCAATCGCGACTCCCAGAAGCCAAAGCGAGCCAAGCATCGTGGCGGGTTCGAGCGAACCGTATGCCACGCGAATCAGGAAGAAGGACGGATAGCTGAGCGGGAAGCGAAGCAAATTGGACGAATCGAAGGTCTCGGTAAACGCGGTGGCCAGGACCGGAAACAACTGCCAGAAAAGAAAAATCGGCCACAGGATGGCTGCGAGCCATTGCGCTTCCCCGTGCGAGACCAAATACCAGGCGCCGCCCGCAGAGACAGCGAGTCCGCCGATTCCGCCCATCGCGAATCCGAGAGAAATGAAGATATGGGAGATGAGTTCGAGGCGGCCGCGAAGCGTGCGGAGTGAGTTTACGAAGAGCTGCCAGCGGACGCGCGCGATGGCCGCGAGCTGCGCACGGACGTCCGGCGTGAAGTTCAGCTCAACCAAGAAAGTTCCTGGTCGGCAGAGCGAGCGCCGCCGACGATGCGGAGAAAAATCTCCTCGAGCGTGAGTTTTTCCGCGGGTACACCGCCGGCGCCGGCCGAGGGAAGCGCGGCAGCGGCTTGCGCTTCCACTCCAGCGCGAAGTTCCTCGAGAGAACCCTGGGCGACGAGACGTCCGCGATGGATGATCGCGAGATGGCTGCAGAGGCGTTCGACGATTTCGAGTACGTGGGAGGTGAGAAAAATCGTGGCGCCGCGCGAGATCATGCGCTGGAGCATCGCTTTGAGGGTTCCGGAGGCGATGGCGTCCACACCTTCGAACGGCTCGTCGAGAAAAAGAATCTTGGGGCCATGGATCACGGCGGCGGCGAGGGCGAGTTTTTTCTGCATACCGTGCGAGTAGTCGGTGACGAGCTTTTTGGGCTGGTCCGCGAGCTGCATAAAATCGAGGAGCTCAGCGGCGCGTTTCGCGGCCGTCTCGCGATCGAGGCCGTACATGCGTCCCACAAAATTCAGATATTCGGCGCCGGTGAGCCGGCCGAAAAGCGCCATGCCTTCGGGCACGACGCCGATTTGGCGCTTCACTTCGATTCCCTGGGCGGCGAGATCGAGACCGAGGATCTCGATGCGCCCGGCGGTGGGAGCGAGCAAGCCGGTGAGCATTTTGATGGTGGTGGATTTCCCGGCGCCGTTGGGCCCGAGAAAGCCGAAGAATTGTCCGGGGGCAACGCGCAGGTTCACGTCCTCGACTGCGACGAGTTCGCCGAAACGGCGTGTTAAGCCTTGCGTGGAAATTGCCGGTATATCTCATTGAGTTTTCGACTTTAGCATAGAGTCGGAAAACTTCAGCGAAGAGGTAGAGAGGCGGCGGGGTGCATCGGGTCAGTCGATTGCGGCGACCGGTATGAGATGTCCTGAGGCGATGGATCCCAATGGATCGCGGAGCGGTTAGGGTCCGATGGCTTCGAGGTCGCCTTTGCGGATCGCGTCCCAAATCGATTGCGGAGTTTCGAGAAACGCTTTCGCGACGACGGGATCGTATTTCTGTCCGGCGCCGGATTCAATTTCTTTTACGGCGACTTCGAACGGAAGCGCTTTTCGATAGGGGCGATTGGAGGTCATGGCGTCAACGGTATCCGCCACCGAGAAAATTCGCGCGCCAAGAGGGATGTCGTACGCCCGGAGGCCCTGGGGATATCCGCTTCCGTCGTGGCGCTCGTGATGACTCAAGACGATTGCGGCTGCGTCCGCAAGAAATGAGATTTGATTGACGAGACGATACCCGATGTCTGCGTGCGTCTGCATCGTGCGACGTTCTTCCGGCGTGAGGGGGCCCGGCTTCAAAAGAATTCCGTCGGGAATGGCAAGCTTTCCGATGTCGTGAAGGCACGCGCCGCGAGCGATCGTGCCAATTTGCTTTTCGGTGAGGCACAATGCCTTGGCGATCTGAATGGAATAGAGGCAGACTCGGCGCGAGTGGTCGCCCGTTTCATTGTCGCGGAGCTCGATCGCGGCGCCGAGAGCCCCAAGAGTATCCTCGTAGCCCTGCTCAATTCCCGTCAGTGCGGTTCGCAGCTGCGAGGTGCGTTCGACAACGATCTCTTCGAGATGCACGCGGTAGTTTTCGACTTGCTGTTCGAGGCTTCGCTTTCGGAGGGCCCGCTCCACCGCAGCCATCACAGCATCGGCATGGAAGGGCTTGACGATGTAGTCGTCTGCACCTTCGCGCATGGCCTGCACGCTTGCGCGGATATCGCCCGCTCCGGAGAGCATCAAGAACGCGGTGCGTGGATAAAGGCGGCGAACTTTTTCGAGAAGCTGCATTCCCGACATGCCGGGCATCGCGAGATCGGAAATTACTGCGTCGAATCGTTGACCCGCGAGAACGCGGAGCGCTTCGTGGCCGCTTGCAGCAGCGATGGATTCGATCCCTGCGTCGGCGAGGACCGTTCCGATCAGCTTGCGCATCGGTTCGTCGTCGTCAACGATGAGGAGGCGAATGAGGGCTGGATCAACCTCGGCGGAAACCGGCGCGGCGGGCGCCCATTCTGCGGCCACTGGTTCGGATGTGGTTTTCATTTATAGCCGCTTCCAATCGTTCGAACTGGAAACCCGGTATCTTCGAGCGTCGAATTCTAGTTGAGCACCCAGCCTTCGGGCGGCTCGAGAAAACGAAGCGCGTACTTGGGATATTCGGTATCGGCGGCTTCGGTGCGGACCGCTTTCGCTTTTCCGATCAGCTCATCGTCCGAGCCAACCATGCTTACATTTACGATTGAATCCTTGGTCAGAACCACCGCGCACGCGCACAGGAAGCTATTTCGTCCCACGTTTTCCGAGGTGGTAAGCGCCTGAAAGGCAACGCCAGCCGCATCCGTTCCGCGCAGCTTCAGCGGCACGCGCAAGCGCACGCGCACCTCGGCTCGCCTTTCCTTGCGACAGCTCTTCAGAAAATCGGCGAGCGATGCGAGCAAACGATCGAAGTCCACCGGCTTTTCGAAGTAGTCCACGGCGCCTAGCTCGCGGCAAAAGTCCTTCGTCTTCGTGCCCGCTTCTCCGCTGATCACGAAAACGGGGATTAATTGCGTCGCGCCGAAGGACGTAAACGTTCGGCACAGGTCGAAGCCGGAATATTTCGGCATGCGCAGATCAAGCAGAATCGCGTCGGGCTTATGCTCGAGCGCCAGTGCGAGAGCTTGCTCCGGCTCGCCCGTATCGATTACCTCATAGGCGCTCTTGAGATTCAGGCGAATCAGACCGCGCATCGAATCGTCGTCGTCAACTACAAGCACCTTTTGCATGTTTCACTTTTCTCCCGGTTAGCGGGCTCTTTCGGCGCCGCCACTTCAAGTTTTCAGGACGAGTGTTGCTTCCGGCTTGTTTTCGAGGTTCTGGTTTCGATCGCTGTCCAAAACTTCGCACGCTTTTCCGGTGAGTTCCTCTTCCGTGAATGGCTTGTGAAGCAGGCTCGTCCCAGTTTCCAGCACGCCGTGGCCGGCGATGAAAGAATCCGTATAGCCGGAAATGTAAAGGACCTTCATGCGTTGATATTTTGGCAGCAGGTGCTCGGCGAGCACCCGGCCGTTCATTCCCGGCATTACCACGTCGGTGACAAGCAAGTGAATCGGACCTGAGTGGCGCTCCGCAATATGCAGAGCATCCGCGCCGTCGCAAGCGGGCAGCACGGTAAAGCCGCGGCCTTCGAGAAAAGACTTGGCGAGTTTGCGGAGAGGTTCCGAATCTTCGGCGAGGAGAATTGTTTCCGTGCGCTTCGCGCTGGTAGATTCTTGAGGCGCAGCAGCCGCGACGGTGACCGATTCCTGGACACAGGGCAGAAATATTTGAAACGACGCACCTTTATCCGGTGCGCTATCGAGCCAGATGTAGCCGCCGCTTTGCTTGACGACGCCATAAACGGTCGCGAGACCAAGTCCCGTACCTTTGCCGAGTTCTTTCGTCGTAAAAAATGGTTCGAAGATGTGCGCTTGTGTTTCCGGGTCCATTCCGGAGCCCGAGTCCTTCACGGAAAGCATCACGTAGCGTCCGAGCTTTGCACCTGGATGGTGGCGTACGTATTGCGCGTCGAATTCTTTATTCGCTGTTTCGATCGCTAGTTTTCCGCCTTCCGGCATCGCGTCGCGCGCGTTGACGGCCAGATTCATCAGAATTTGTTCGACTTGTGTGCGGTCGGCTTTTACGGTGCCGAGCTTGGGCTCGAGGATTGTGGTGACTGCAATGTCCTCTCCGAGAAGCCGCGGCAGCATCTTTTGCATGTCGAGGACAAGTGCGTTCAAGTCGAGATTCGTCAGAGTCAATATTTGCTGCCGGCTGAAGGCGAGCAGTTGACGCGTCAAGGATGCCGCTCGCTGCCCGGCCTTTTCGATTTCTTCGGAATGCTCGAACAGCGGGCTGGCGGGTCCCAGGCTGCGTTTGAGGACCTGGGCGTAGCCGATGATCACGCCCAGAAGATTGTTGAAGTCGTGCGCGATTCCGCCGGAGAGTCTTCCGACAGCTTCCATCTTCGCGGCCATCTGCAACTGGCGCTCCAGGATTCGCTTTTCCGTGATGTCTTCGGCGAAGACGTCGAAGTAAACCGAGCCTCCGTCCTCGACGTTTCGACCGCTGCAACGCACGGTGAGCGGAGTGCCGTCCTTTTTCTTCCATCCCACTTCCACGCCCGTGGAATTGTCTTCGCTGGCGAACAGCTCATTCGCTTTTTGAAACTCGCCTGCTTCGCGGAAAACGCCGGTCGCAACGTTCACTTCCGCCAATTCCTCGGCACTCGCATACCCCAGCATTGTCCGCAACGCAGGATTTACCTGAACGAAACGGCCTTTGCCATCCGCGCGGTAGATGCCGTAGGGAGCATCCTCGACCACTTTGTGAAATCCAGTTTCCGATCGCCGCAGCGCCTCCGAGGCGCGCAACCGCTCGGTGACGTCGCGATTTACGATCACGAGTTTTTCAGCGACTCCGGTGCTTCCTAAAATAACGCTGGCGGTAGATTCGAATACGAGCCACGTTCCGTCTTTATGAAGGATCCGGTAGCTGATCGTCTGGCCGACTCCGGTTCGACGAGCTTCTGAAGCCGCCTTGATTACACGATCGCGGTCCTCGGGATGCACCTGCTCGAGAGAGGAGGATTTTTGCAGCTCTTCGGGCGAGTAACCGAGGACTCTTTGATAGGAAAGGCTATTGTAGATACGGCGACCGTCCGTTCCGACGACGGCAATCATGTCCGCGGCGTTTTCACTGATCAAACGAAACAGTTCTTCGCGTTCGAGCATGTTTCGCCGGACGCTGTGAATCTGAAGTTGCTGATAGATTGCGTAGACGTCGAACAGCAGGACGAGTCCGACGAGGCCCCGGATCGCCTGGGGAAACATCGACCAGGAAAATACGTCCTTGCCCGCGCGGAGTTCGGGAACGATGAACGACACCACACCGAGCGTCAGCAACAAAGTGACGAGGATCGTCGCCATCCAAAGCCACCATTCGCGCTTCTCCAGCCTTTGGAAACTCGTCTTGCCAGTTCCCACATCTTTGTCGGCACGCGATTCTTTCACTTGGCATTGCCTCGAGAAGTCTCGTTCGCGAACACACTCGCGCGGCAGCGGTACCCGCACATAGCGCTGACTGTTGCTAGCAATCGCGCCGCCAACCGGTTCGCTCCAAGATGTTGAAAGCAAGAGAGAAGCGCGCCGAGGGTCGAACCGGATTGCGTCGAAGTGGAACTCGTGAAATGTTTCGATACTGTTTAAGGACGGAAGCAGCGGCGGGTCGGACGAGTGGGAGCGTGACACTTGTTGAACAAGCATTGGTTCATACCGGAGCATAATATTTACTTCTTGAGAAATATTAGTCTCTGCTTACGATTTCCTTTGACATCCGCATGACTCCCCGCTAAGTTGAAACTCCCCTTTCACTTTCCTCTCGTGGTTTTGTCCCCCTTCCACTGGAGTTTCGATGCGTGTTCTCGTCGTCGAAAAAGATACTTCTCTCGGTGCGTTTCTGCAGAAAGGCTTCAGCACGGACTGCTGCGCCGTGGATCTCACGGAGAACGGCAAGCAAGCAGAGAGCATGTTCCGGGAGCGCGCGTACGACCTTGCGATTCTTGATTTAAGTTCGGCGAAAGAAGAAGGCCTGGCGACTCTCCAGCATTTGCGAGCTTCGAAGCAAAACCTGCCCATCCTGATCCTAACCAATTGCAGCGAAGTGCTCGACGTTGGAAAAGCGTTTGATATGGGAGCGGACGATTTTGTCCTCAAACCGTTTGCGTTCGCGGAATTATCGGCGCGCGTCGAAGTATTGCTGCGGAGAGCCGAGCGCTCGCCCGAGAGCATGTTGCGCGTTCTGGATTTGGAGCTGAATTGCCTGGAGCACTCGGTGAAACGCGCGAACCGAACGATTGAGCTGACGCCGAAGGAATTCTCTCTGCTGAAGTATTTGATGCGCAACGCCGGCCAACAGCTGACGCGCTCCGAGATCATCGGGCAAGTTTGGAACCTGCCACCCGTCACTCTCACGAATGTTGTGGACGTCTACATCAACTATCTGCGGAAAAAAGTAGATGCGGGAGCGGAACAGAAACTGATCCGCACGATTCGCGGTATCGGATACCAGCTCGATCCCGGCTCCGCAAGCGGAAAAGCAACGATCGAGCGGCGCAGTGCAAGCAACGGCGACTGATCCAAAGGAGCGCATGTGACTCAAACACAGCCCATCCCCTTAAGCGCAGCATCCGAGCGAGACGCAGCCCGGCGTGAACACCTGGTGCTCGAGCATCTTCCGCAGGTGCAGTGGATCGCCCGGCGCATTCACAATCGTCTGCCGCCACAGGTCCTTTTGGAAGATCTCATCCACTCCGGAATCCTGGGCCTGATGGACGCGGTCCGAAAGTACGATCCGAGCAAAAAAGTTGAGCTCAAGTATTACGCGCAATTTCGCATTCGCGGCGCCATTCTCGACAGCCTTCGACAGGTGGACTGGAGCCCGCGAACTTTGAGGCGCCAGGGAAGACGCCTGGAACAGGCGATCGTGGATTGCAAGGGGAAGCTTGCTCGGGACCCGACCGAAATCGAATTGGCAACGGAACTGGGGATGAGCCTCGATCAGTTGCAGCACCTTCGAGGAGATCTTCGCGGCCTCAATATCGGGAGTCTGCAGGCGGACGCGGATGAACCACGCGAAGGTGTGGAGAGCGTTCAATCCCGCCCGGGATTCGAGGAAGAAGACCCCTATCACACGATGTTACGTTCGGAGATGAAGGATCTATTGACGCGAGCAACCGACGAACTTCCCGCGCGGCAGCGAGAGGTGCTCGTTCTGCATCACTTTGAATTTCTTACGATGAAGGAAGTGGGAGCCGCGCTGGGTATCTGCGAATCCAGAGTGTCGCAGCTTCACACGGCGGCGATATCGCGTTTGCGAGTGCGACTGCGAGAATTGATGGCGAATCGGCCCGCACTAGAGACCGCTCCCCGTCCTACGGTCACTCGCCTGCTGCGACATGAATTGTTTCGCGGAGTTGAGTTGCCCGCCGTTCGACGCGCGTCCTGAAGACTGGCCGGCCGCGGGGCGAGTCGAGAGGGCGAACTGTTCTTCGCGTAATTCGCTGCCTTCAGTGGTTATTGTAGGCATTCAAATTGTTGCCGTCCTAAGGCTGCCCTTGCATTCGCTCGGACTCTCCGGTTATCACCGGTAACCCGCAGATCGTCGCATTCTGAAATAGATATAGGTACCTCCAGGCCTCCGAGCGTTACCCATCCCAAGATTTAGGATCGCTGCGTGAGAATTCCAAGTGGCGCACGATCCGGCGCGAGCTTCGCGAGATGCTGTGCGTCAAATAAACTAACCGCTCGTCGAACACTTGGCGCAGAATTTGGCAATACTTCGGCGGCTGAGTTCGGGGGGAGCTGGCAACCCCTTCCTTCAGTGGGGGAAATCTCCAGGATTTACGCAGCTTTGCGCAGCCGGGTGGCTACCCTTGTGGCGCTTGAGCGCGTCTACTAGAGACATAGGATTGGCCTAGGGCGCAACGGGGCAGAAAGGAAAGATCGTGAGCGGAAACTTGGTGCATTCGTCGGCGGCGATTGTTCTCCTCGCGATTCCCAGCGAGGTAATTTGGTCGTATTCTGCGGGTGGAGTGGTATTTGCGATCGGGCTGGCCGCACTTTTTGTTCGCGGCGATTGGCAAAAGGCGCGCGGCTTCGACAAGCTGATACTCTTCGGGCCGCTCTTCTACGCGGCACCACTCGCGGCATTCGGCACCGAACATTTCACATTGGCCGCGGGCGTCGCGTCGATCGTGCCGGCATGGATTCCGTGGCATCTGTTTTGGACCTACTTCGTAGGCGCTTGCTTTATAGCAGCGGCGTTGAGCATCGTGACCAGGATTCAGGCGCGCCTTTCGGCGAGTTTGCTGGCCCTGACGTTTTTCCTTTTTGTGGTGCTGATGGACGTTCCCGCCTGGATCGAAAACCCGCGAGACCGGATTGCGTTGACGCTGGCACTGCGGGAATTAACTTTCGGCGCCGGCGCTCTCGCCCTGGCAGCAAGTCTCAGCGAGCGGAGGGGCGAGCGCGGCACCGATATCCTTGCCACAATTGCGCGATACTTCGTTGCAATCACCTTGCTGTTTTACAGCTTCGAGCAATTCACGCATGGCGATCGCGTGGCGGCCGTTCCGCTGGAACGTGTGACACCCGATTACATCTTGGGCCACGCGATTTGGACGTACCTCGCGGCGGTGGGCTATGCCATCGGGGGCGCCATGTTGCTTATCGGCAAGAAAACCCGCGCAGCCGCTACGGGTGTGGGATTGACCGTGCTGTTAGTGGAATTGATGGTGTACGTGCCGATCGGAGTAGTAGATCGCGCGAGCCTCGGCAATGGCCTCAATTATGTGCTGGATACTTTGATGTTTTGCGGCGCGATTCTTCTGCTCGCGGGCGCGATGCCGCACGAAACGTAGCGGCGCAGATGAACGACCGATCAGTGGCG
>CAVQFW010000011.1:0-6097 GCA_963711875.1 uncultured Acidobacteriota bacterium | reverse complement strand
CCGACGAATCGCTTGGGGAGACGCTGATTACGGGACGCTTTACATCACGGCTACGACTTCCGTGTATTCGCTGCGGACAAACGTTCGGGGATTTGTGCCTTATCTCGCCCGCCAACAAGTGCGACATGTAGGCGCGACTGCGCGGCCTTGAGGCAGTCGTCTGCTAGAAGCGGTTGTTAGTCGCCAGCCAGCGCGCTCGAAGCCGGGCGCTCCTGGGCGACAGAATCGGCCAGAGTGCGGCGGAGCGGAGCGAGCACAGCCGCGGGAACTGCGCGCTCGCGCGGCACTTCAATTTCGGCATACTTGCGCGGGTAGTCCTTGCGACGGTCGAACCAGAGGCCGGTTTCCTGGAGCAGATCGCCGGCCATAGCCGGATCGTCGGAATGCTCCACGGTCCAGAAGCGCAGGCGCTCTTCGTTCTTCTGTAAGATCCGGAGCGACTCTTCGAGTTTCTTCATCGCGCCGTTGAAGGAAGAAGCGAGAAAGTAGACCGGAAGTGACCAGGCGCCGCGGCCGAAAGCGGCCCGGACGCGGACGTTATATTTGCCGTTTTGGGTCTTTTCGATGGCGCAAAGATATTCGTTCGCAGTCATCGTGCTTTTTGCTGGCATTCGAGTCCTCAGTCTTGCCTGTGATACCGGTACCCTAAGAATGGCGCGGCGACATCGACCGCGACGAGCGGGTAGCGGTGCAATTCGGTTCGCCTTAGACCTTCTCGCGGACATAGTGCGCTCCTGTGTCTCATTTCGCTGCTGCCGAGTATAGTCAGGTCGGGGAGGTCCTGATCAGGTCGCCTCGCTGGCTTCGAGGTTAGGCTCTGCGGATACGATTATTCTAACGAAAGCGGCGATTGGTAGGCAAGGAGGAGATTGTTAATTTATAAGTGCATTGTATTCATATACTTAGGCCGAGAAGCAGCCCTTTGCGAGCTTACCGGTGGTGCGTTACCGAGGTTGTGGCCTCGGGCCTCGAAGGGTCGGGCGGGTAACTGGAATGGCGCCGGTTAACTCGTCTTGCTGAGGCGCTTAAGGGCGTCGTTGTTGATCGTGAGCTTGCCTTCGCGCTTCAGACGGTCTTCGAGAGCGGTGCGGAAGGCGTCAAAGGCGGCGCCTTGCTTGGCCTGGAGGAGTTGCTGCTCGATTTGGTCCTTCTGTTTCGCGAGATCTTCGGGAATCACGGGCTGATGGGCGACGATTTTGTACACAACCCAAGCGCCGGACATCTGCAGCGGGGCGCTCGACTGTCCGACAGGCATGCTGAACGCAGCCTCGAGCTGGCGTCCTGAGCCGAGGTCGGGGATTGAACCTGTGCGCGAGAATGCGTCGGGAGACTTGACCTCGATTCCGAGCGACTTTGCCACTTTGTCGAAGGGTTCGCCGGCCGTGGTTCGTTTGGCCAAGTCGTCGGCTTTGGCGCGGGCGAGTTGGATGGATTGCTCCTGCTGATAATCGGAGAGGACGCGATCGCGAACTTCGGCCAGAGTGCCCTGGTGCGCGGGCTCAATATTTTTCACCGTAAGGATGACGAAGCCCTTTTCAGACTGCAGCGGCGAGCTCAACTCGCCGGGCCGAAGTTGGAACAGAACTTGATGAAGGTCGGGCGAGTTGCCGAGATCGCCGACGGGGTCCGTGACGGAGGCAGGCGGCGTGTCGCCAAGCTCGAGATTGAATTTCCTCGCGAGGTCGTCAATGGACTGGCGATTTGATTGGCGAACGGCGCCGGCCATTTGATTCGAGATGTTGTTCGCATCGGCGCGGACTTTTTCGTCGAGGACGATCGGAACAATCGTGTCACGGACTTCTTCGAAGCTTTTAGTGTGGGCGGTTTCGCGGTCGAGGACTTTGATGATGTGAAAGCCGTACTGGGTCTTGACGAGGTCTGAGATCGAGCCTTTCGGCAGGCTGAAGGCGGCCTGTTGGAATTCGGGCACCGTCTGGCCTTCGACGATCCAGCCCAGATCGCCGCCCTTGGGTTTGGTGGCGTCGTCTTCCGAATATTTCTTCGCAAGATCCTCGAAATTTGCGCCCTTCCGCGCCTGCTTCAGAACGTCTTCCGCTTTCTGGCGAATTTCAGCGATTTCGGCGTCCGTCTTGCCGATGGTCTTGAAGAGGATGTGCTCCGGATGAACGCGATTCTCGACTTTGTACTGGTCGATGTGGGCGTTGTAATAAGCGCGGAGGGCGTCGTCGCCGACTTGCGAGTGCGCGCGGAGTTTGTCCACATCGAGAAGCGCGTAACGGGCGGAGCGTTTCTCAGGTACCTGGTACTTTGAAGAATTCTTGGTGAAATAGGCGGAGAGCTCTGCGTCCGAAGGATGAATTGTAGGAGCGAGCTCTTCGGGCCTGATTGCGGCATATTGAATCTGAACTTTTTCGTTGCGGCGCCGAAATTCCTGGTCAATTTCCGCTGGGCTGACGGTGATTCCAGCGGTAACGAGCTGATGAAACCTTTCGAACAGCATTTCATTGCGGAGGAACTCTTCAAACTGGCTGACCGACATTCCGCCCGTGCGCATCTGAACTTCGGTGGCGTAGCGGTCCTTCAGCCACGTGTCGCCGGAGAAGACCGTGGGAAGAATCTGCTTGATGCGTTCCGTCATTTCTTCCGGGGTGACGGGGAAGCCGAGGCGCTGCGCTTCGAGTTCAAGCGCGTGCTGGAAGATCATTTGGTCGAGGACTTGTTTCGTGTACATGCCCTTCAACATGGGAGGGATGTTCTGGCCGCGGGTGACTTGGTTCAGTTGGCGCTGCACGTCGAGGTAGCTGATATCCGTGCCACCGACGGTGGCGACGGCGTCCGGGCTGCTCGTTGCGGACGTGTTCATCAGTCCGGGAATGAGCGTGATCACCATGCTCAGGCAGATGACCACCAGGATCACGGTCATCGTGACCTTAATCCAACGATTGCGATCCAAGTCTCGCTGCTGAATACTTTTCAACATGGCTCTGCGCGGCCCTCTCTCGACTCCGAAACCTTACAAGTATAGATGAATTCCGGCGTGTCTCTCAAGTCAGTTAAGTGGTCGAGCGGGGCTCTCACCGCGAGCTCAGGGGAGCTCAACCGCCGTATTCCCAGGGTGAATCGGCAATCGTGAGGGGATGGACAGGCTTGTGAAAGGCGGCTTCGACGACCTCCAATATCACGATTGCGTGGTCGCCGTATTCCTCGCGGATGTCGACCACGCGGCACTCCACATACGCGTGCAAGTTCTTGAGGATCGGGGCGGACGTCTTGCCGCCGGAATATGGTTCTCCGTTGAGCGAGCCGGTGGACTCCTTTGTGGGGGAGAAGAATTTCTGGGCGATGTCCTTCTGACGCTTGTCGAGGATGTGGAGGACGGCGACGCGGCTTTCGGAAAGGCAGCTGAAAACCGTGCTGTCCTTGCGGATCGCGGCCATCAAGAGAGGTGGCTTGAAGGAAGCTTGGGAGACCCAGGTGACTGTGGCGGCACCTAGGCGATCGCGGCCGCGGGAGGTGATGACGAACATTCCGTTCGTGAAAAGGCGCAGCGTTTTTTGTTTAGTCTTCGCGTCCATCGTTCACGCGCATTCTACTCCCGTGCTGGTTGGAACTCGCGTGCTTCGCGCAAGCTTTGCATGATTCGCTCTCAATGTAGCGCTTTTCACAAACATCATCTCATTGATTACAAGCAACATATACCAGTTCGTTCCGTAAAACAGCGGCCGCGATCCTCGTCTGAATATATACTACACTCGTAGTATATATTCAACTAACTATACCCAGTACGGGCGCACGCTGGCTAATTGGCGTCCCGCTTCAAACGGCGCACGCTCTCAAGACAGCTTATCAAGTCTTTAAACTCCCGAATAGTTGCCGAGCGGTAGCGCTGCAAAGTGTCCAGCATCGTACCAGAAGGCTCTTGAGGTTCCGGTGCGGACTCGATTGCGAAGACTTCGTCTTCCAGCTTTTCGCGCTCGCGCTGCAGCTGGATTTCCGTCGTAAGATATTCCAAAATTTCCTTCTTCAGATCTTGATTCTCTGCAGTATTCGAGCTCCCATCCTGTGCGGTCGGTTGTGTCGCGATAGATCCGAGCTCACGCATTGCTAGTGCCGCATGTTCGGTCGGTTGGTCGCCGTAGATTTGGCGAAGGTACTGGAAGTCGTGCGGCTGTGGCCCGCGGTCGGTGATTCGGCTCTTGAGCCCTTCGAGGCACTCAATACACGCGTCCGGGCGCAATCGCGGTGCTTGTTGCGAGTTCGTCCCATTTATCGTCCAGATGTTTGCGACCCGCAGCAGGTATTGAACAGCGGATCGTTGGTGGTTTTCCTCCAATTTAAGCGTTTTTTCGATGCTCGCCTTCGAGAATTCTCTGCTAACGGCTTTGTCGCAACGCCGCTTCATCAGGCGATTCAATGTGAGATCATCAACAATCTCCTGCTCGATTAGGCCCTGCGGATTGAATTCCTCTGCAATCCCATTGCGGAGAATCGCTGCTTCGTCCTCCTCTCCCGGAAGAATTCTTCCGGATTGTAGCCAGTGCTTTCCTGCATTTTGAGACGAACGCGCTTTTCCTCGCGGCGTTCGCGGTCCCGTCGATTTCGCCATTTCGATTCCCTCGAGAGGGATTGCACTCCATGACGACGTGCTCTTTCGTGTCCTCGTGCTCGGCTGCGAACTGTGCGGGCGGCGGAAATGCCTCGTCCTACGTGAGAATCGGTTTCTACCGCGATCCGGATCCGATGCCGAAAACTAGCGTCCCAAAACAAAAAAGCCGCGACCAAAATTTCGTCGCGGCTGAAAACATTTCCGGCCTCTTCGTACCAACAACATCACTATGCTATTCCCGCACGTGCGATTCGTCAAGCAACTTTTCATGAATCGCCGCCCCGCGCGCTGGGCCGAGTTGCGCAACCTGGTTTTGCGCCCAGGCCAGCTCATCGAAGCGCGCGTAGATTTTTCGCTGCCGCTTGGCTGATCTCGAGAGTGATTGCGTGGCGATCGAGATAGTTAGCATCTCGACCGAACGAGATATCCGAGCGTCGAACCGGCTCGGGAGCCGCATTCTTCCCGCAGCTGTGGATCACGGCAGGATGTCGATGCGATGGTTCGCTTCGCCGGCGGCATCCGGGCCAATTCGCTATGCGCCGAAGTTTCTTCGGCGAGCTAAAAATGCTACAATGTCGACATAGCACGCTGCGACCCTAGAACGTTCAACGCAGTCGACGACGAACCATTCGGAGCGTGCAATGCTACGAAATATTTTTCCAGCCAGATACCATTCTGAGAAATCCAGTTTCCGGACTTCCACGAACGCGCGGCGGCAGCGCTCGCGTTCGAAGCAAATGCCGACGACACGTCGGCACTCAGGACCGGGAGCTGGTACCAATCAGCAACCGCAAACCTCCGCCCAAGTTGCCCGAATCGAGGCTCGGCACGCCCTGGGCCAGAGTTTTCGTAATTTTGTGCGCACGGAAATCCGGGCTCGTGAGGCCAAAATCGTTCCCGCTTCGGAAGTGCCCGCGTTCATCGAAAAAATGCGGGCGCAATTTTGGGGCTTGGTGCCGGATGCCATCGAAGCCATTCGTCATTCGCTACAGGTGCGGAAGGATGCGCGAATCGCGTACAAGATTTTGGAAGATCTCGGCGTTACGACCCGCAAGGTCTAGATTGCGAAGGCGCATTTCTGCGAGCGGCACATGCCGCGTCCGATACCATCGCGTCGGAAAACACTGTTGGTGCTGCCTCCGTTCCGCGACGAGGCACGCCACGCCGAATCGCATTCGTCCATGTTTCGTGTGCTTGATCGCGACCGACCGCGATGCATTTCGGGCGACTGTGCCGGCATCGACGAAGTCCGCGGGCTGGAGCTGGCGTCAGAATTATGACAATCACGAATGGCCATCACGGACATTTCGCTCGCGAGATGGTGATGAAATTCTTGATCGGTTTCCGGGTCCGTGCGATGCGACGTCTGAGACGCGGTGGCAAAGTCGGAACTGAAAACTAGGGCGTCACTGCGCGGGGCTGATTGTAGGCCAGATTCCATTGAGCCGCGACCGTACGCAGTGTGCCGCGCTAGGCGCTCAATTATTCTGCTGTGATTCCGCAAGAACTTTTCGGATCGTGTCTGCGTCG
>CAVQFW010000010.1:0-94785 GCA_963711875.1 uncultured Acidobacteriota bacterium | reverse complement strand
TCCACCCCTCCTCCGCCCAGCGTTGGCATGCTTTCGGTGATTGTCTTGTGGTGAAACAGTCCGACTATCACGTCCTCCAAAATGTCGAAACACAACAACAGTACGGGAGAAAGCCGCTGCTTTAAATAGGATTGCGTAGACGAGCCGGCCTATCCTTGAACTTCTCTCCAAAGTGGAAGGCCTCTGCAATCAGGATGATCTTCCCCAGTATCAACGCGTTGATGAGAGCGAAACCAACCCGGAAACCAAGAGGGCTCGCTGGGTTCTGCCCCCGCAAATCGTGACTTTATGAATTCCAAATAGGACGAAAAGCACCCAAAGGTATCCTACGATCACAGCGAATTTCTTGGTAGCTTCGCTGATGGCCTTCTCTTTCAGGGAGGACTTTTGTTGATTCACAATCAGAATCCGTTACCCCAACGAAATCCGGCGCGGTTCCGCCTTGGACAGCATTTTAGTCGCAGGCGATAGTGATACCACGCTCGATAGTGGCCAAGACCTTACCGCTCAGGATAGATGTCGAGAAATCCTGTTCGCAACACCTATCTCACCCTCAATATCCGGCGCGCCTTATCAGGCAGTGGACTACCTCAACGATGGAAGCAGATTCGTCAATCGTGCAGTGTGGCCCCTCTGCTCGATGTGATGCTTCTCACCTCGATCAGTGACCCGCATCACTGTGTCTGCCTGTTCCTTGCGATATGAAAGAGGTGGGTAGGTAGTTTCGACAATGGATGCGTTATTGTGAGGCGCTAACCTTGGATACTGACCTCGCAATAAGCCTTGCCCGACAAGAGACCGAGCCGTTGTCGGTCAAGCTGATGATTTTGACTTCAGGGCGTAAGCCCAAACCTCAGAAGCCGATTTCAAATTCTCGGAGAACGACAAACGTTGGACCGGCGAACAACACACGCCGCAGAGGAGAAAAGCTATGATAGTAGACAACCCAAAGGAACTTTTCGTGATGCTGCTGTAGCGACGCACGGCAGAGCACCGAGCGGTCGGCCAAGATCTATCAGGAGATCAGCCAGGCAGCCCAGGATCCAGACATTAAAGAAGCACTGGAATCGCGGGCCTGGATCTCGGAAAAAGACTTGAGCGCGATTGATCGGTGTTTCGGATGATCGGCGAACAACCCGTAAAGCTCAGCGGCCGTCTTCAAGAAGTATTTGTTGAGGACTTCCGAAGAGAATTGGCAGAGCTACAGAACCCGATCGCAAAGCATATCTTCATCCTGGCGAAGGTTAACCACCTGATCCATCTTCGGATCGCCGAGTACGTAGCGCTGGTAGCAGCGGCGGATGTGACCGGTCATTATGCGGTTGGTGTTCTGCTGGAGAGCTGTCTGGCAAGAGCTCGCGTTTGTGGAAAAGAACGCGACGTCTCATCAGGAACTACGTCGCGGCCAAGGTAGCGGCAAAGGTCGCTGCAGCATAATCACGCCGAATCAGTACGTGAACTCCGTGACTGACGACTTGCTGAAAGACGATAAAGCGGCTCTCCTCGGCAACGTGGAGAGCCGCCTCCGTCATTCACAGGTGCTTCTAGAGCGCCGCATAGATCAGTCCGGCACCTGCTGCTGCCGGGACAACCGAAAGGATGCGAATTGCGAGAGGCGTAAGCCGCTTCACCCACCACGTCCCATAGGCACCATGCCACCGGATCGGGGCGACCATGATCAACAGCGAGGTTACAACCAAAAGCCACCCTGCAATCTCGAAGACCAGCGGCAGCTTCGAGGCCGGTGCCCGCGCAATCAGCGCCACACCAGCTAGCACTCGCAATCCCTGCTCAGTGAACTGAAGCCGCCAGTTTGAGCGCTCCAGCAAATCTGCGCTCATCTTCTCGAACAGGTGAAGGCTGAAACCGTGCGCAGAGCCATCAGGAACGCGACACCGACGAGCCAAAGGCCCGTTGCGGCCACAACGATCAGAGCGATAACCTGCAAGCTATTCTGGCGAATCGTTATATCCACCGTGGGTTCCTGTCGTGGCGAGTCCCGCCAATTCCCACAGTGTCTCACAGCGTCGCTGCAGGACGACAACGCCGCCTGAAAGCTGCCACTTAGCAGACGTCAGCGGAAAGGGATGGAGTCAGTTCCAGGCTCATTCGTAGTGCGGATATGATAGACAGCCTGCACATGACGTGCGAGATGAGCGTGGCCGTGGAACGTGAAGTTGCCCGACGTTGACGAGGTGACTTCGACCAGGTGACCTCGACGAGGCGACCCTGCTGCACTCGCAACAAAATTCGCTCCAATGAGGTCAATGTGAAAAAAGAACGCCTGACGCAGATCGTCCTGGTGATCGTGGGGCTGCTCAATGTGGCCATAATTTATTTTCTATTTAAAGATCTGTGGCATTCCAGCTGGCTTCTGGAGGGGAGGGACGAGGTCGGGCCGATGTTTCTGAGCTTCTTTATTCCGGTCGGGGTCTTCCTACTCATAGCTGCAAGGAGACCGTCTGAGCATCGCTCGATGATCGCTCAGCGGCTTGGTGGAACATCACTCATGGCGTGGTGATGGGTATTCAAACCGTCGAAGCGCGGATGCACGAAGGGTGTCCACAGAGACTTTGGCGATGTGGTCTTTTTCATTGTGATCGGAGGCGTCCTGTTAGCGCTTCTGCCAGCAAGACGAGAGGCGGTGGCGTCGGGCGTTGCGTGAACGCGGTCGGTTCGTCTTAGCCGAGCGCCATTGCTCTCGGTCAAAAAGGAAGAGGAATAGGAGAACATCATGAGAAACCTGATTCAAACCCCGCTCATTGTTCTGGCTGTCTCTTTTCTCGTTATGTGGATCTCGGCGCGGATCGGTGCTTACGGCCACAAGTGGTTCAATCTAGATGAAGATACGCTCAAGGATCTTGATTTGATTGTGCCCGCCACTCTGACACTGCCTCGGCCTCATCATTGGGTTCAGCTTTTCGATGGCCATCAGTCGGTACGATCAGCGCAAAACCTATGAGGAGGGAGAGGCCAACGCAATCGGAACAGAATACTTTCGGGCAGAGATGCTGCCCTCCACCGACGCAGCGAATGTCCGTGCACTGCTGAGAAAATATCTCGATCAGCGTGTTTTGTTCTACGAAACCCGTAATGAGAATGCGCTTGGGCAGGTCGATGCCACGACAGCTAATCTGCAGACCGAACTATGGTCCGCAGTCGAGGTTCCGGCCGTCAAGCAGCCGACGCCTGTTCTCGCGCTGGTCGCTTCAGGCATGAACGATGTGCTGAACTCGCAGGGATACACGCAGGCCGCGTGGTGGAACCGAATCCCACACGGGGCATGGTTTCTGATGATGGCGGTTGCCATCTGTTCCAATCTCTTGATCGGCTATTCTTCGCACGGCACGAGAGCAAGCGTTCGACTGCTGGTTCTACCGTCTGTTCTATGCATCGCGTTCTTCGCAATTGCAGACATTGACAGCCCCCGCCGAGGCACTATTCGCGTTTACCCTCAGAATTTAATTAGTCTCGTGCAGTCCCTTCAAGGGCACTAATCCGAGCAATTAGTTGTTCGATCCAAGTGTCGGTCGAAATAGTTGTTGATAAATCCTCTTCGCACCAGCTATCTCAGACTGAGATAGCTGGTGATAATCCCTGTTCTCGACAGTTGTCCGGAAAAGCGGGCGTCGAATTGAAATATCATCGCCTGACGTACTCATCCAGAAATCGGAAAACGTCGGGCTCCCATATCGGAATAGCCAGGTACACAGCATTGTGCCCATCGTCTGGTGTCTGACCAACCGTTCCGTATATCTCCAGGAGATGCGGCTTGTGCAGACGTTCAAGCTGCCGCGCTTAGAGCACGGCCCGCAGCCGTGCTGTAATCGTTTTCCGCGTGTATAAGCATGACCGGAACGGTTGTCTGGCGGACGGTGGTCAGCAGTCGCTCGCGCAGTTCAGGCGAGCGTTCCCAAGAACCGGCGGCAGCAGCGAAGGTGATGGCAGCCCGCACCACCTTGCTCCGCTCAGCAGCAAGTAGAGTGAGCTGCCCACCGAAGGAATGCCCCACGATCGCAACACGCTCGGCGTCGACTCCTGGCACCTTTTCCAAGAAAGACAAAGCTGCGGTCACGTCGTCGAGTTGTTCAGTGGTCAGCAGCACGAATTGCAGGTGCTGGCGCGCTTCTTTTCCTTTTGATGTCTCCTCGCGTCGCAAGATATCTTGCATGAAGGGAGCCTGGTCCGCGGAGAGGCCCTGACCGCGACGAAAAAGATAGAGAAAGGCGTATCCGTGTTTAACAAAGAGTGGTCCGAGTTTTTCGGCCGCTTCTGTGATCGGAAGACCCGCCGTATGCCCGGCATCAGTATCGCCTGAACCGTGATTAAACAGGACTGCAGGAAAAGGACCCGGGCCCGGCGGAACCCAGAGGAAAGCCTTGAGGTGGAGAGCGCCGCTCGAAATCTCAACAGTCTGCGGTGTAACAGCCTGCGAGGGCTGGCTCATCACAAAACTCGAACTCAGGAACACAATCACCGAGAAGCAAAGAGTTCTCATCGCTTGAAGACCGTAGTCTACCCACGATAGGAGAGGCGCAGAGAATTGACAAGCAGGTCCCGGCCGAAAAAAACTATGACCCTTGATTGGTCAAAAAATCGTGAAGAACGACCGAGACGTTCCTGTCCCGGATAGATGTCGAGAAATCCTCTTCGCACCAGCTATCTCAACGTGAGATAGCTGGTGATAATCCCTGTTCTCGACAGTTATCTGAAAGTCTGCGTTTTGCGATCATCGAGTGGTTAGTTCCAACTGGCAAGCAAGTAGTGGAGTGAGGTCCCCACTTCGGGATTAGGGTTTTCCCTAGTTGTCCTCGGCTTAGAATCAGCCTAGAATCGGTCTACCGGAGTCGTCACCGGGACGGTTTGCGTCCTGAGTGGACCAATTTCTCAGCGCCTCGGTTTCTGAATTTCCGCAAGAGAGGCTTCCGATGAAAATCAAGATGATCGCCTCGATTCTGGCCATAACGATGCTCTCCTCAGTGCTATGCATCGCCGCAGATGATGACAACGAGAAAAAAAGGGATAAAACCCGCAAGATGGCTGCCGAGGTCTTGCAGGATTTGTATAAGGAGGACCCTCCTGCTCAAGCAGCTATCCATAAGGCTGCGGGGTACGCTGTTTTCGACAACATGGGGGTGAACGTACTGCTGTTGAGCACGGCACGCGGTTCAGGACTGGCCGTCAACAACAAGACCAAGAAAGAAACCTTCATGAAGATGGGCTCGGTCGGTGCCGGTCTGGGCATGGGAGTGAAAGACTATGACGTGGTGTTCGTCTTCGAGACCGCTAAGGCCCTGGCACATTTTCTGGACTCCGGCTGGTCCGGTTCGGGGCAAGCGGACGCTGCAGCCAAAGCGGGCGAGAAGGGCGGCGCTTACTCGGGAGCGGCTGAAGTTGCCCCGGGAGTATGGGTCTACCAGATCACCAAGAATGGCCTCGCTCTACAGGTGACCCTGCAGGGCACGAAGTACTACAAGGACAACGACCTGAACAAAAAGTAGCTACGGAGCAGTCTATAAGGAAAAAGCGCATGGGGCCCTCAAATCTGACTCGCGTTCTCGGCGATCGACCATATTGCGGCGCGATTGCGACAGGCTGCACTACGGGCTTTGTTCTTAGTGTCGCGCTCTCATCTCGCATCTTTCGACTACGGTTCCATTTCTAGCCTCGCAGCAAAAAAAAACGGTTCGGAAACTTTTCTGCGGGAAGCGGTCCGGATGGTCCTGGATCGGGTTCCTATCGGCGCAGATAGGCGCGGTAATCAGTTCCAAGGAGAGAGCGATGCAAAAGAAAAGCGTAGTAGCCGTTCTTATGGTGGTGGGCGGGTTGCTGCTGTCGAGCGTGCCGCTCTTCGCCCAGGATGCCAATGCCAGTTCGAAGACTGCCATCGAGACAGACATCAAGCTGCTGCGGGAAGACGTCCGGTCGGAAAGGAAACAGCTCGTCGCCGCCAACCTAACCCTGACCGACACGGAAGCAACAAAATTCTGGCCTATCTATGACCAATACTCAGCCGAAGCCTGGAAAACCGGCGATGCCCGCGTGGCGCTGATCAAGGAATACGTGCAGAGCTACGACACCATGACCGATGCCCAGGCGAATAATTTCATCGATCGCTCGGCGGCCATCGACCAGCAGTTTGCGTCCCTGCTGAAGAAGTATGTGCCGATCTTCGAGACGGTAATCTCGCCCAAGAAGACTGCAAGGTGGTATCAGATCGAACGCCGCCTGGATTTGCTGATCAACGAGCAGTTGTTCGCAAACATTCCGATGGTGGATGCAAGCAAGTAAAGCTAACGCAGACTTGTTGCAGCGCAAGGCAGGGAAGTAACTCTCGCTCAAAGGAGAACACAATGGAACTGAATCGCGTGGAGGCAATGGAAATGAACTGTGTGATTTGCGGCGAACGTACGGGGCAAGTATACGATTTGCATCTGCCGCATGATGAAGTAATCATTACGCGACTCGGACTTTGCGATAAAGATAGAGAGGCGATCGCCTCTCTGCCTTCCGAGGAACGCAACACGAAGCTCATTGAGGCAATACGCCGAGCCAAATCCAAGCTCGAATCACTTTCGAACAAGAAATCGGCCTAAAAGACTGTCAGCGTTTCTGCCACCGCGCACGCTGGCTCAGCCTGGCACACGGGGAAGAATGTGGCAGAATCGCAGGTCAACCCCCGATTAGTCGGGTAATCGAAAACTAGGCTCACCAAACGAGCCGAGACACTTTGGTTTGGATAGATGTTGAGAAATCCGCTTCCCACCAGCCATCTCACAGTGCGATCGCTGGTGATGATCCCTGTGTCCTGATGCCGAAATTCCCAACCTGAAGCGAGCCAAAGCCGAGTATGCAAAACTGCGCTAGCTGGGAGGATTTGCCGACGCGCATTTCCTCGAACGGGATAGCTATCGTTGCTGCGGTCGCTTCGTGAGGTTCATGGGGCGGCTCGATGGAGGAGCTTCATCGAGTAAGGACGCAATTCTTCGGGGTGTTCGCGGAGATAGGCCAAAAGCTTGTGCTTCTTTTCTCTGCCGCGGTCGCCCTGAGGATTTTCGTTGCGCTCGAACTTCAGGTGGGAGGGCTTGCGAGCATTAATACGGAGGTAGACAGAGGCCCACCTTTTCTTTACGGCAGAGAGGGAAATTCCGAGACGCTGCGCTAGCTCCTCATCCGTGCCGCCTTCAAGGGCGGCAGAGAGCAAGCGCTGTTCGCTTCGCGAAAAGCCAATTTCAGGTTTGCGATAGGCGAAAAATTGATGGACCCACGTGCCGGGCTGCTGGGAAGCCATGGCACGCGTGACCTCGATCAGATGTGGCTGTAGCACTACCGACTCAGCCTTGCCGAGATCCTGAGAGTGTTTTGGATCTTCACCCATCAAATACCACGCCCCGCTATTTACGGCGATACCCAATAGCATCGGGCGTGGCGCTTGAGTCTGCATCCGTTTGATGCGAAAGCCACGAAAAAATTCGAAAAAGGCCGCCTGGGACGCCTGCCAATACTCTGCATTGGTCTCGAATTCAGGGATAAAGCTGGTAGGCCAGACCATCAGGTTCAAACCATCCGCTGAATTGGCGGTCCGTACCTGCGCGTCAGTCAAAATCGGATAGGGTCCGTGCAGGGCGCGGTTCACAAGTTCCTGTCCAAGCCACTTTAAAGGCGGCGTGGCAATCGCAGTGGCGAACTCATCGGTGATGAAACAAGTGACGTGGACGCCGAGCGTCTTCGAGCCTCCAGGAGTGGATTCTTTACTGACCATACTGAAGAAACCATCTGAATGGAGGAGGGGGCGCCATGCTGACTCGAGATGACTTAGAGTTGATCCATACCTCGGTCCGAGCACCGGATCGGCTGCGATAATCTTGACGCAGGTGGAAATGTCCTCGAGTTGTAGTGAGCTGTAGCGAATCATCCGAGACACCTGCTTCTTTTGGCCGGGCGAGTGAACTGGTCTTTTAGGTCACTTGTTTATATCACTTTCGAGCGTGATACTCGCGCGCACTTGGGGGTCTTCCAAATATGAAACGTGCGCTTCCGTTCGCGGTCTCGACCGTTGCTCTGTGTGTGCTCGGTGCGTGTGGTGGCGGGAGCGGCAACCCGGGCGGCGGGGGCGGAGGTGGCACGGGAGCCGCGACGCATTTTTCTGTAACGGCCCCTTCGGCGGCGACGGCCGGAACGGCTTTTAATATCACCGTAACGGCGATGAACGCGTCGAACGCGACGGTCGCCAGGTATTCTGGAACCGTACATTTTACGAGCAGCGATAGCCAGGCCGTGCTTCCGGCAGATTCAACGCTCACGAGCGGCACGAAAAGCTTTCCGGTAACGCTGACGAGCGTAGGCGCGGAGACAATCACCGCGACGGATACCGTGACGGCGGCAATTACGGGCACTTCCAATTCCGTTCAGGTGACCGGGAGCGCGGCTCTGCACGGATTTCAGGCCACGGGAGACATGGGAGACGAGCGTGTAGGCCATTCGGCCACATTGCTCGCAAACGGGAAAGTACTTGTCGCGGGCGGGGTGGACATGACGAACAACCCGCTGGCCACGGCAGAACTGTATGATCCCGCCACGGGAACGTTCACGGCTACCGGCAGTATGATCAGCGCGCGCACCGCGCACGCGGCCGTTTTGCTCGCGAACGGGCCAGCGGCTTCGAACGGCAAAGTTCTGCTGATAGGGAACAGCGGCGCTAACAACGCGGAACTTTACGACCCTGCGACTGGAACTTTCACGGCCACCGGGACGCCCGTTGGGCCGATAAGCGAGCTTACGGCGACGCTGCTCGCGAACGGCAAGGTTCTCGTGGCAGGGGGACCGAGACCAGCCGCGGCGCTATATGATCCAGCGACAAATTCGTTCACCCTCACGGGCACGATGACAACCAGCCGCCCCGAAGCCACAGCGACTTTGCTCAAGGACGGAACCGTGTTAATCGCGGGCGGGTTCGACTCGATGCTCTCTCCGATCATCACAGCGGAGCTGTACAATCCCGCGACGGGAACCTTCGCGGCAACCGGCAGCATGACCGTGGCACGCTCTGGGTACGCTGCCACTTTGCTCAACAGCGGGAAAGTGCTGGTGACCGGGGGAACCGATATAAATGGAAATTTGACGTCGAGCGCGGAACTTTTCGACCCGGCGACGGGATCCTTTTCGGCGGCCAATTCTATGAAAGCCCCGCACAATATTCACACAGCCACTTTGCTCAATGACGGGACTGTACTTGTGGCCGGCGGATTGCTGAATCCCAATCCACCAGGGGACGGTTCTTCCGTCGCCGAGATATTCGACCCCACGACGAACACGTTCACAGCTACTGGGTCGCTGTTAACGGGACGTTACTTTCACACTGCCACAAACTTGGGCAATGGCGACGTGCTCGTTACAGGCGGATTGAGCAAGTCCACTCCAAGCGTCATCCTCAAGTCCGCGGAACTGTTCAAATAGCGAGAGCGAGGCGATCCGGCATCGCTTGATCGAAGGCTCTGTGCTGGTTTCGATTTTGTTTGTTGGGCGCGCACGAATCCGCAAGCGCGACGCGCTCGTCCTCTCGAGTTTTCCTCCTCGTACACCCCGCCGGCTGAGCCCGGCCTAGTCGGTAGGATTCAGGGGAACCGCGCTCTCCGATTCTCGCGTTCATTCGTTATGCGTGGCCGATGAGCCGCCGTATGGCCGGGGCGCGTCAAACCGTGGTAAAACATGTCAATCTCACCGAGGTCGAAGGAACCATGCTCAACGAATCAACGATTGCAGCTTTCAGGGCCGGCTTGCGCGGAGGGTTGATCGAGCCGGGCGATCCGGGTTACGACGCGGCTCGCAAAGTGTACAACGGAATGATTGACCGCCGGCCGCGACTGATTGCGCGCTGCGCCGACGTGGCCGACGTGATGAAAGCGGTGAACTTCGGCCGGGAGCAGAAGATGTTGGTGGCCATTCGCGGCGGCGGGCACAACGCGGGCGGTCTGGGAGTGTGCGACGACGGATTGGTGATTGATCTTTCGCCGATGAACTATGTTCGCGTGGACCCGAGAAAGAGGAACGTGCTGGCCGGCGGAGGCGCGCTGTGGCGAGACGTGGACCATGCGACGCATGCATTTGGTCTCGCGGTTCCCGCGGGCGTCGTTTCGACAACCGGCGTGGGCGGGCTGACATTGGGCGGCGGGCTCGGATACTTGACGCGGAAGTACGGCCTGACGATCGACAATTTGTTGGAAGTGGAGATGGTGCTGGCCGACGGGCGGTTCGTTACCGCGAGCGCCAAGGAGAATCCCGACCTGTTCTGGGCGGTACGCGGAGGAGGCGGCAACTTTGGGGTGGTGACGTCGTTTCTTTTTAAGGCGCGGCCTGTGCACACCGACTACGGCGGGCCGATGCTGTGGTCAATGAAAGACGCGGGGGAGATCATGCGGTGGTATCGCAGCTTCATCGCGAAGGCGCCGGATGACGTCTATGGATTCTTTGCCTTCCTCACCGTACCACCAGCGGCGCCGTTCCCCGAACATCTGCATAACCACAAGATGTGCGGGATCGTGTGGTGCTACACCGGACCGATGAAGAAGGCGGAGAAGGTGTTCCAGCCGATCCGGAGCTTTAAGGCTCCAGCGCTGGACATGGTCGGGGCGATTCCGCATCCGGCATTGCAAAGTCTGTTCGATGCTTTCTATCCGCCGGGCCTCGAATGGTACTGGAAGGCTGACTTCGTGCGCACGCTTTCGGACGAAGCGATTGCGCTTCATCTGAAGCATGCGGCGAAGTTGCCGACGATGCATTCGACGATGCACATGTACCCGATCAACGGAGCCGCGAGTCGCGTGAAGAACAGTAGCACGCCGTGGTGTTACCGCGACGCGATGTGGGCTTGCGTGATAGCAGGAGTCGATCCAGATCCCGCGAACAGAGAAAAAATTTCGACGTGGGCGAAGGAATATTGGAGCGACCTTCATCCATACTCCGCCGGCGGCGCGTATATCAACTTCATGATGGAAGAGGGCGACGAGAGAATCCGGGCGACGTATGGCAAAAATTATCAACGGCTGGCGAAGATCAAGAAGCGGTACGACCCTGCGAACCTGTTCCGCGTAAATCAGAACATCAAACCGAAGTGAGAGCGAGCCCGAGCCTCCGACTCGCGATTCGCCGCGGCTTTTTCAGAATAGGGCTCAGCATAGGTCTCAGAAAACGTCTCTGAATACGTCCCAGAAAAGGTCGCAAGTCACCTGAATTCAGAGGCCTGGACGGCCAGAACCAGAACATGTAGAGACCATGCTCCGGCCATTGCCACTCTTCGTCCGTTCAAGCTACGGTCAGCGTGGGGCGAGGGGGAGTTCGTCTTCGTCGGGGATACTGGAGGCGATTGCATGAAACGATTGAAAGAGATCCTCGGCGTTTCTCTATTGGCGAGCCTGGTGGCGACCTTCGCTGGATGCGGAGGCTACAGTTATCAAACACCTACACCTCCCGGCAATTCGTTCCCGCACATTACAACTGTTGACGGGCGGTACAATCTGCTGCTGACAGCTGCGAGTGGGCAGGTCCCGGCAACCACCGATATCTACACCGTCTTGACGGAAACCGACACGACACTTACAGCAGCAGCGGCCACACTCATCTGCCCATTGAATGATCCCTCGCAATGTGTGGACGCTTCGATCGCGCCTACCGGAACGATCAGCGATCTGAACGTCACGATCCTGATTTCTTTTCCAGACCCGGCGGGAGCGAATGTCGTCACTTTGGTTGGTGCTGTGACAGCAGGAACCCAGGCAGGAAGCCTGTCAGGAACCTACACCGACACACTGGGGCGCTCCGGGACCTGGACTGGATCCGTTGCGGCCTATCCATACCCTACGGCACCAAACCCCTATGACTTCAGCGGGACGTTCAACTCGACTTCGAATCCGCTGCCGATACCCCCGACGATTTCGCTCCAACTCGCGCTCACCGACGGCGATCCACCCTTAACGGGAAGCGCCACCGTAATGAACTGGCCGTGCGGCGTTTCCATGACCCTCGAAGGGCAAGCGCTGGGTGACGCGTTTGACGTGAGCGATACGACAAACAAAGTAAGGATTATCGCGGTGCCCTCTTCTCCGACTTCGAACGATTTCACGTTCATTTACAAATTCGACCCGGCCGCTCCTCACTGTGCCGGCGATGCTGGACGTGGAGACCTCACTATATTGAACCCCTGGGACTACTGACGCGCGCTGACGCACGCTGACAACTCTGCCGCAAATGACAGCGGCCAGGGAGAACACGGCGTTCGGTGACGCACAGGCGGAAGCCTGTGCTACTGGAAGGCGCGACGCCCTGTGATGCCTGTTCGAGACAATTTGCGGATTGCCGGGCTTGCGCTTACACATCCTTATTGGCGCAATGTGAATCCGAGGGGGAGGGTGTGCCGTTCGATGCGAGCCGATTGCGCGCGAGCTCATCGACGATTCGCGATTCTTCTTCTGGCTGCCGCGACGGTTGCGAACGGTGCGTATGGAATGGCGTGCGGAATGCCGAGGCGCGGATTTGGAAAGGAGACGGGACGATGAACAAAGATGGGAGCTTCGCGAAGGGAATTTTGTTCGCGGCGTTGTTCGTGTTTGTATATGCAGGTGCGCCCTCCGCTGTGCGGCCGCAGGAAACTGCTGCGTCGTATCCCAAAATGGCGCCGATTGAGCAGTATCTTATGACGGATCGAAACGCTGAGATCGCTATGGCCCGTAGCGCGGCGCCGGCGTCGATTTCAGCGGATGCGGAAGTGCGGGTTCTCGGCCGGCAGGGCTACGAAACGGCGGTGAAGGGCAAGAACGGTTTCGTGTGCCTGGTGGAACGATCGTGGATGTCGCCGTTTGACTTTGCGCAATTCTGGAACCCGAAGATGCGCGGTCCGATTTGCTTTAACCCGCCGGCGGTGCGGTCGATTTTGCCGCTCACGTTGAAAAGAACGGAATTGGTGCTGGCGGGAGAATCGAAAGCTCAAATTATCGAAGGCGTCAAAAAATTCGACGCGAAAGAGCTGCCGGCACTTGCACCCGGTGCGATGTCGTTCATGATGTCGCCCGAAGGGTATCTGAACGACACAGCCGGGCACTGGGTGCCGCATTTGATGTTCTACATTCCGCTGACGGATTCCGGGGTGTGGGGAGCGGACTTGACTGGGTCGCCTGTCATGTTAAACACGCAATTTAACGGCGCTCCGGAACCGATCACCGAATTCATGATTCCTGTGTCTACGTGGTCGGATGGGACAGCGGCTCCGAAGTGAGGAGTGAGTTCGGGGTTGCGCAGCTGTTTTGAGCTCCCTCGCGATTGGCGACCACTTCGCTGCGGCTGACGTCCGTACACCCGGAAACGATCAAGGCGATCAGGTCTCTTGCCGCGTTCCGAGCTCGAACCTTCCGTTCGGAGAATCTCGATCGCCGGGCAACTTCGCGCAAGTCACTCCGAGCGCAGGGCCTGGATGACGTCTACGCGGGCGGCGCGAGCTGCGGGCAGGATCGAGGCTACCACCGCGGCCGTGAGCAACACGAACGCAGAGATGACGATGGGCAGGGCTGACGGCATCTGCAGGTCGCCGAAATAGGCGCCTGCCAGACGCGCCGCTGCGAATCCGAATGCGGCGCCGGCGACGACTCCCGCGACAGCCATCAGCGCACCTTCCGAAACAACCGCCTTCAGAATACGTTCCGGCTGCGATCCCAACGCCATGCGGATGCCGAATTCGCGCGTCCGCGCGCTGACGGAAAACGCCAGCACACCCGCGACGCCCACGACCGCGATCAGAAGGGCGACACAGGCGAAAACGCCGAACACGAGCGAGTTCAAACGGTCGGGCGCGAGAACTTTGGCGCGAATGTCTTCGAGGGTGGCAGCGTGCTCGACGGGCTGATCGGCGGAGAGATCGCGAATGATGCGAGTGACAGGAGTGACGAGCGCATACGGATTTCCGCTGGTGTGGATGAAAATGTGGCCGCCAAAGAGGAGGCCGTCAGTGAAAGTGGCGTAGATGGTGGGTGTGGGTTCGGGAACGATATGCAGGTCGTCAACATCGGCCGCTACGCCAATGATGCGGTGCGGCGAGGTAAATCGAGCCTTTTCGCTGTCGGTACCGGGGAGGAATTCGAGGACGGGATCCGTCCAGAAAACGTGCTTGCCGACTGCGTCCTGCCCAGGGAACATGCGCTGCGCGAGAGTTTGACTGACGACGACGACGGGATCGGTGTTCTTGTCGTCGAGATCGTTGAAGTCGCGGCCGGCGAGAATGGGCGCGCCAACCGCAGAAAAGAAGCCCGGGGAGATGGTGCGCATCTGAGCGCGAGGGTCATCTTTGCCGTGAGGGTGGCCGTCACTGGCATATTGAAGACCGATGACGAAGTTGGCGGTATCGCGCCAGGGAGCCGTGACGGCAAACGCGGTGCTGGTTACGGTGGGAAGAGCGTTGATGCGACGCAATGATTCCTTGTAGAAATCAACGACTTGCTGATCCGATTTGCCGTAAGACATGGCCGGAACGTCAAGAGCGAGCACCTGCCGGGTATCGACACCCGACCGGACCGCTTGCAGGGCGAGGAGCGTGGCGACGAGCGCGCAGGAACCCGCCAGCAATACAAAGGATGCGGCGATTTGTGTGATCGCGAAGATCCGCTGACGGCGATTGGTGCTGCTGGTAATGCGGACGCCGCCGCTCATGATGTTGAGGCCGTTGGAAGCATCCGCTGATGGCAGGCGCGGAACAAACGCCAGGATTACGGCGGCGATGACGGCCAGCGCGGCACCCACCCACAGCATGCTCGAATCAACGGTCAAATCGAGCGCGCGAACCGAAAATCGAGAAGCGTAGCGGGCCAGGATACTCACGAGCGGCTGCGCGATCAGCACACCGAGAGCGGCGCCAGCGCTACAGAGCAGAAGACTTTCCGCCAGCAACATGCGGCGTAGGGCGCCGGAAGTGGCGCCGAGTGCGGCGCGAAGAGCCAGCTCTCCTTCGCGGCGAACCGTGCGCGCGAGAATCAGATTCGCGACGTTGGAGCAAGCGATGATGAAGACGAGGCCGGAAGCGGCGAGGAGAACGAGAAGGACGGTTCGCGCGCCGGAAGTAATCTGGTCGCGGAGCATCCGGGTGCTGATGGTGTACTGGCCCTCGGCGGGATAGGCGTCGGGATGGTCCTTTGTCATGCTGGCATACGAGGTGCGCAATTCCGAGCGGGCCTGGTCGAGAGTGGCGCCGGGAGCGAGGCGGCCGAAGAGTTCGGTCATGCGATGGACGCGGCCGGCGACCATGGTGGCGGAAAGGTGGTGCGGGCTCATCACCAGATTGGCGATGATTTCAGTCTCCTGGGGATACGGGACGGAGGGTTCGAGGACGCCGATGACAGTGCCGATGCGATCGCCAATGCTGCCGAGGCGAACGGTTTTGCCGATGACGGAGGGATCTTTTGCGAGAGCGGTGGTCCAGAAACGGTAAGTAAGTACGATTACGCCGGCGGCGTTGGGGCCGTCGTCCTGGGGACCGACAAGACGGCCGAGGACAGGGCGAAGGCCCATGACGTCGAAATAGTTTCCGCTTACCACGCCACCCGTCACCGAGCGAGGTTCACCGAGGCCGATCATGGTGAAATCCATGGCGGAGAAGTCGCCAAACTCTGAAACGGAGTGGACGCTGCCTTCAATGTCCTTAATTTCCGGCACGGAGAAGGCCGTGTTGTCGGCGCGCATGCCGGGAGCGCTCTGGCGGATATAGATCAGCCTGTTTTCGCCGCGATTGACGAGGGGCTTGAGGAGGACGCCGCGCACGAGAGTGAAAATGGCGGAGTTGGCGCCGATGCCGAGAGCGAGTGTGAGGATGACAATCGCTGAGAGGCCCTTGGCGCGGCCGAGGGAGTGGAAGGCGACTCTCAAATCACGGAAAAATGACATAGTTCCTCCCCAATCGTGAAAGGCAAAAGCAGCACCACGAGTACCATAATTAAGTATCACATTGGACGTTACTTAGGGTACAGGGTGGAGTGAAGCGTGTTCGTTTTCAGGATGGGAATGTCGCAAATCCGGACACCTGCGGAGGGGCATGACTGTTTTTCGGGTTCCTCTGCGCAATGCCTTGTGCATGTGCTGCGAACGATACAGAAATCCGGGCGACGCGGAAGCGTTGCGTGACGGAACGGCTTGCGTGGGGAATTTCAGGCCGGGCCGCTTCGACTGTCTAAAAAGGGTTCGCCGATGATTCAGAAATATCTTGGGACGCTGGCGACGATCGTTCTGGTGCTCACGATTGCCGCGTCCACGATGCGGTTCGCGTCGGAATCGCAAACGCTGAGCGGAAAAGCGGTGGACGAGACGTCGAAATTGGAATTCACCATCGACGCCGACAGCAATCACACGTATGAGATCGGCCCGCGGCTCCGCACAATGTTGGAACAGGGAATTACTTTCGCGGCCGAAGGGCCGGTGCGGATTCTTTCGTCGAGCGTGGAAATTACGCCGAAGGACGTCTCGTGGCACGAGAACCGCACGACGATTACTTCGACGGGCGCGGGCCTGGCCGCGCATCTGAAATGGGATACACGCCCCGATTCCGCGAATGGCGAGCATGGTTACATTTACATTCAGTTCCCGGAAATTCCGTGGATGAAGGGAAAAACCTTAACGTTGCATTCGGGAGGCTATCAAAAGGAGAACGGCGACCGTTACGTTCTGCGCGAGGTGACTGCGTATCAAAGCGGAGTGGGTCTCTCCGCTGCGCGCTTTTTATTCGCGCTGGCCGTCGGGTTGCCGGTGGGGATTCTGTTGCACTGCATCTTCTGGATTTTTCCATTGAGGAAGGAAAAGCGTTTGTGTATGGCGGCTTTGCCGCCGCAAGATTCCCAGCTGCCGCACACTTTTTATCCCAATCCCGTCCTGGAGTGGACGATGTGGACGATTTTGATGGGAGTGGCGGCCTTTGTGGCGAGCATCCTGGCGGTGACGTCGGCCTACGATGGATTCATTAGCCATTCGATTGTCTGGGGGATTTACATTGTTCTGGGATTGGGAGCGGTGATCGCCTTCGCGACGGCATACTTCACGGGGAAATCAGTGTTGACAGTGCGGGTCGACGCGAATGGCATCTCCTACGCGCGAGGGCGTGGAGATTTGCAATGGACGACAGCCGCGTGGAGCGACATACTGCTGCTGACGCAGAAATCGCGGACCTATCAGGGCAACCGAAGGGAATGGCTGGAACTCCAGTTCAAAGACAATCGAAAGAATCTCAACATAACGGCAGACATCGAGGGTTACGGCACGCTGCGGAACTTTCTGTTGAGCGAATTCAAGCCGAGTTGAAGGCGCGGTTCGAGCTGGACTTCGAAGCCGGATCGGGAATAGGCCTTTACCATCCCTGTATCACAATGAAACGAATCGCGGCCGGCATGAGAGAACCCTTGGTAAAATTTGTACCGATGTGGTTCGAGGGATGGAGGTTTGTAAATGCGGGTTTGGGCGGCTGAATGCCGAAAGTGCAGGACGTTATCTTCGGTGCGACAGTCGAGAACGACTCCTGCGAAGATCGAACAAGTCAAACCGGACGAAGAGATTTTCAAGCATCCGTGTCCGCATTGCGGTGAGATCAGTAATTTCCGGGGGCACGAGCTTCAGGAAGTGGATGCGCTGGAGATTCCGTTTCCGGAGCGATTTGCGGGTTGAGATAGAGAATATTTTCTTCTGCGCTTCCTCGTGTGGGCTGCGAAAAATCCGGAGCTCAAGCAAGCTGCGCTGCGGCCTCCCCAGCGGCTAAAGCCGCGGGATTTTTTTGCGGCTGGCGGCACGACTGAAGTCGTGCCCTGACGTGAAGCGAGTGCGGCACGGGCTGAAGCCTGTGCTACCTGGGGGCGGGGTTCCGTGATTTAATGCGAATATGTTCAACCCGAATCCTGAACCGACCGAATTGATTCCTCAGATTGATTCACTCGCTTCCGCCGCAACCTCGATGCAAGGGTTCATGCTCGACGTGGCAACGCTGCTGCATAAACACCTTTTGAAATACAACTGGGTTGGCTTCTACATGATCGAGAAAGAATCCGCGGGCGGGGAAGTCCTGATACTGGGCCCGTTCAAAGGATCGATGACTCCGCACACGCGCATACAGATGAATCAGGGCATTTGCGGGGCCGCGGCGTCGAGCGGAAAGACAGTGATCGTGGATGATGTGAGCGCCGATGCGCGCTACCTTTCTTGTTCTGCGGAAACAAAATCCGAAATCGTGGTTCCTATTTTTGTGGATGGAAATGTCGTGGGAGAGCTCGACATCGACAGCCATTTTCCGGCAGCATTCGGGCCGAGCGACAAGAAACTCTGCGAGTACGCGGCAAAATCAATCGGCAATTGGATCGAGAAACATCCCGCCTAGTGGGCCGCACGAAAATCCGGGTTCGACGCAGTCGAGGGTCGAGTCAGGGAGTTCCCGCGCTTCGAGATTGCGCGTCCATCCGTTCGACATAGGGAGCGCGCATGGGGCTGGCCTCGAAGGGATCGGCAAAGTATTGGGTTTCGCGCGCGACCTTGTCGCCTTTGAACTCCATGATGCTGACGGTGTAGGAGGGCTTGGCGTCATAGGTGAGGATGAATTCGGTGATCCAAAGATCGCCGCTGCCGAGGATTCGCGCGACCGTGAAACGCTTCTTGTTGGGTTGAATCGAGCGGGTGAGTTGTATGTTGCGGCGGCCGAGGATGCGCTCGCCGGATTGCGGGTATTCGAGGACGGCGTCGTCGAGATAGATGTTGTGCTCGGTTTCAAAATCGTTGGCGTCGGACGCGGCCCAGTGTTGATTGAGTGCCGCGCGGATTTCGTCATCGCGCATGTTGCCCTCCGCGCCAGGCGTGTAGGAGCGGCCTTGCGTGGGGAGGATGGTAGACCCGGATCGCGGTTGGCGTCCAGTGCGGGGGATGGGCGGTTGGAGGTGAGGCGTGAAGAACGGCGGAACGTGCGGCGTGACGAACGGCGGCAGGTGAGGCGTGAAGAAAAATGCCCTCAGCGGCTAAAGCCGCATTTTTCCGCGGCGGTTTCGGCACGGCTGAAGCCGTGCCCTGACGAACACCGTGCCCTACGAAAACCATGCCGTGACGAACGGCTGGAGCTGGGCGCTGATGAATACTGTGCGCTGACGTCGGGCGATTCAGCGCGGGGGTGCTGCGCTGCGGGCGGCTGCCAGGTCGAAGCGATCGAGGTTCATTACTTTGTTCCAGGCGGCGGCGAAATCTTGGACGAACTTTTTGTGAGCGTCTGAGCTTCCGTAGACTTCCGAGAGGGCGCGGAGTTGGGCATTTGAGCCGAAGATTAGATCGGCACGCGTTGCGGTCCAGCGGACTTCGCCCGTCTTGCGATCGCGGCCTTCGAAGGTATTGTTCGCGCCGGAGGTGGCTTTCCATACCGTGCGCATGTCGAGCAGGTTGATGAAGAAGTCGTTGGTCAGCGCCTCGGGCTTTTTGGTGAAGACGCCGAACTTGGTCTGGCCGAAGTTGGTGTTGAGAACGCGCATTCCGCCGATGAGCACGGTGAGTTCGGGCGCAGTGAGAGTGAGGAGCTGGGCTTTGTCGAGAAGTTCGACTTCGGCGGGAGCTTCGGCGCCGCGATTGAAGTAGGAGCGGAAGCCGTCGGCGACGGGTTCGAGCACGGCAAACGATTGCACGTCGGTTTGCTGCTGCGAAGCGTCCATGCGCCCGGGAGCGAAGGGAACGGTGACGGTGACGCCGGCATTTTTCGCGGCCTGCTCCACACCTGCGCAACCGGCGAGGACGATCAAGTCGGCCAGCGAGATTTTCTTGCCGCCGGATTGCGCGGCGTTGAAGTCACTCTGAATTTTTTCGAGCGACTGCAGCACCTTCTGCAGCTGATCGGGCTGATTGACCTTCCAATCTTTCTGAGGCGCAAGGCGAATGCGGGCGCCGTTGGCACCGCCCCGCTTATCGGAGCCACGGTAGGTGGAGGCGGATGCCCAAGCGGTTGAAACGAGTTGCGAGACGGTGAGGCCGGAGGCGAGAATTTTTGCCTTGAGCGCGGCGACATCCTTGTCATCCACCAATGGATGATTTACCGCCGGGATGGGGTCCTGCCAGAGCAATTCTTCCTTGGGAACTTCCGGACCGAGGTAGCGCGGGCGGGGTCCCATGTCGCGGTGCGTCAGCTTGTACCACGCGCGGGCGAAAGCATCGGCAAACAAGGCTGGATTTTCGTAGAAGCGTCGCGAGATTTTTTCGTAGACGGGATCGAATTTCAACGAAAGATCGGTGGTGAGCATCGCGGGCGCGTGACGCTTGGAGGGATCATGGGCGTCTGGAACGGAGCCTGCGCCGACATTGCCTTTCGGTTTCCACTGGTGCGCGCCGCCCGGGCTCTTCGTGAGTTCCCACTCGTACTTGAACAGGTGCTCGAAGAAGTCGTTGCTCCATTTGGTGGGCGTGCTGGTCCATGTGACTTCGAGGCCGCTGGTGATTGCGTCGCCGGCGATGCCGGTGGCGTAGGCGCTGGACCATCCGAGGCCCTGCTCTTCAATCGGCGAGCCTTCGGGTTCTTTCCCGAGCTGAGTGCCGGGACCGGCGCCGTGGGTCTTGCCGAAGGTGTGACCGCCTGCGATCAACGCGACAGTTTCTTCGTCGTTCATGGCCATGCGGCCGAAGGTTTCGCGGATATCTCTGGCGGCGGCGATCGGATCGGGCTTGCCGTCCGGGCCTTCTGGGTTCACATAGATGAGTCCCATCGTAGTGGCGCCGAGAGGATTGGCGAGATCGCGATCGCCGGAATAACGTTTATCCGTTCCCATCCAGGTGGTCTCAAGCCCCCAGTTGACGTCGAGGTCGGGTTCCCAGACATCCGCGCGTCCGCCGGCGAAACCGAAAGTCTTGAAGCCCATCGTTTCGAGAGCGACGTTGCCGGCGAGAATCATCAGATCGGCCCAGGAAATTTTCTTGCCATATTTTTGTTTGATGGGCCAGAGCAGACGGCGGGCGCGATCGAGGTTGACGTTGTCCGGCCAGCTATTGAGGGGAGCGAAACGCTGCTGGCCGCGGCCACCGCCACCGCGACCGTCACCGATGCGATAGGTTCCGGCGCTGTGCCAGGCCATGCGGATAAAAAGCGGACCGTAGTGGCCGAAGTCCGCGGGCCACCAGTCCTGCGAGTCCGTCATGAGCGCAGCGAGATCTTTCTTCAGCGCGTTGTAGTCGAGACTCTTGAATTCTTCCGCGTAGTTAAAATTCTGGCCCATGGGATCGGATAGCGAGGAGTGCTGAGCAAGGAGATTGAGATTCAACTGGTTCGGCCACCAGTCACGATTATTTGGATTGGCGCTGCTGCCGTGGTGGAACGGGCACTTCGCTTCGGACGACATGCGTACTCTCCTTCGGGCGTAAATTCAGCCGAATAAGTTCGTTGAAATCAATGCCGCGATTTCGATGGAGCTAGATTAGCATTCCAGCGGGAGCATTGAAAACTGCGCACGCGCCTTCCTCACGCCCGACGTTGGATTTGAAAGCGGCTGCGCTGAATAATTGGCGGGGAGTTTCTAGGGCCGGACCCGACCAGCACCGGCGCCGGACATGTGGTTTTCAAAGCGTCCACATGTCCGGCCGGGGCGTTGGTGTTACATTCCGGTTCCGACGTAGCCGGCTTGGGCAGCGATCAGACCGGTGTTCGGTGTTTCTGTTTTCACTTTCACCGGCTCAAGAGTCGGCTTCTTTGCGCCCTTGGTCAGATAGGTGAGTTGATACTGGTTTTTGAGGCTGAAGCTCACCTCGCGCAAGTACGGAGCGATGTCAACCGGAGCTCCGAGCCCGAGATAGTACGTCTCGCCACCGGTCTTTTGCGAAAGTATGTCGAGACCGGATTGCGCCAGATTGGAGCGGAAGCGGCCGTGGCCGGCAAATCCCGCTCGAGGCGTGTAAATCGAATAGATGATGAACCCGCCTTTCTGTGCGCGTTCGACAGCCGCGTCGAGATACGGATTGCTGAATGGATTGCCATTCAGGGCATCCACGCCGCTGGTGAGCATTAAAATCTCGCGACGGTTTTCGCTGACCGGCCATTTCTTCATCAGGTCGGTCACCGACAGGTAGGGGCTGTTGTCGGCCGAGGACCCAATGGGCAAGCGGAGCGACTTGGCGGCGAGTGCATGGTCCGTCGTCAAATTCTGAACGGTGAAGACCGTGCCGTTGCGCATGTAACCGACGCCGATCGCAGTGGTGGGCGGCTGCTCCTCGATGAATTTCTTGATGCTGTCGAGTTGCAGGCCGAAACTGCTTCCGGAACTATCGTCGATCAGAATGAAAAGCTCTAATCCGGCGCGATCTCCTTGCAGCGGAATCCAGCCGGTTACTTTGTTGAGTTGGTCGCGTTGATAGACCTTCACGTCATTCTGGCCGACTGCGGGAGCTGGACCGTTGTGGCGTGGCTTCACCGTGACGACCATGCGCACGGGCACTTCGTTGGACGAATCCGATTTTTCGTCGGATGCCGGCGTGGAGGCAGAAAACATTCCGAGAATTACCGCCAGGATTGCTGCCAGCTTGATGGAACGATTGCGTATTAGATTTTTGTCTTTTGTCAGGCTTCGCATTGCTTCATCCCTTTCCCTCAAGATCTGAGAGTTGCAGCGGGAGCTTCTTGCGCCGTCGCCGGCTACCGGGATGGTCGCCAGTCGGCAACATTTGGCCCCGTATATAAGATGCGTAATCGGGGGGTGCGGTTACCCTCGAAAGCTCCTCTAAGAGTAAGAAAATGAAAGGGTTATTAAAATACTGTGGATCGGGTATGTGGTTCCCCGGGCGAGCGGTTCGGCGGAACGCAAAAAGAAAGTTCGGAATCTGGATTTCGTGGGCAAAATGGAGGCATGGTAAGCGCGAATACGGGTTTGAGAGCGTAGCGAGAGGCCGCGAAGGACGCCCGGTGGAAAACGATTCGAAGTGCCCGGTGAGTGGAAAGAGGAAGTATGCAAGCGAAGCGGAAGCGCTGGCGACGGCCGCGCACCAGATCGCAACCACGAATGCCCCGAGAGATCTTCGCGCGTATCTTTGCTTGTGGTGTGAAGCATGGCATCTGACGAAAAATGCCGGGAGGACGGGGAAGGGGCGGCGATAACCGGCGAAGTTGCTCGAAGCGTTCCTGATACACTCTCGCGGATGAGTTTTAAGTTCGAAGTTCTTGCCACTGATCCCACCGGCGCGCGGCTTGGGCGCCTTACCACTCCCCACGGCGTGATTGATACGCCCGCGTTCATGCCCGTCGGCACGCAGGCGACTGTGAAAGGGCAGACGCAGGAAGATCTGGAAACACTGGGCGTGCAGATTCTGCTGTCGAATACCTATCACCTGTATCTTCGGCCGGGCCACGAACTGATTCGCTCGATGGGCGGGCTGCACAAATTCATGGCGTGGCCACGCGCGATCCTCACGGATTCAGGCGGCTACCAGGTGTTCAGCTTGAGTGAGCTTCGCAAGGTGACGAACGAGGGCGTGACGTTCCGTTCGCACCTCGATGGCTCCGAGCATTTTCTTTCGCCGGAGAAAGCGATCGAGATCGAAATCGCGCTCGGCGCGGACATTATTATGGTCCTCGACGAATGCATCGAAGCGCCTTCGACGGAAGAGCGCGCTCGCGATGCGGCGGCGCGCACGCTCGATTGGGCGCGACGCTCGCGCGATTATTTCGCCGCGCACGGCGATCGCAGAGAGGCAGGCACTTTTCGGAATCGTGCAGGGCGGAACGCACGCGGCGCTGCGCCGCGAAAATGCCGACGCGCTCGTCGCGCTCGATTTTCCCGGGTACGCGATCGGCGGGCTCGCCGTCGGGGAGCCGCACGAAACCACATGCGCGATCGCAGAAGTGGCCGCGCGGCGCCTGCCCGCCGAGAAGCCGCGCTACCTGATGGGCGTCGGAAAACCGGAACAGCTCGCTGATTATGTGAGCCTCGGGATCGATATGATGGACTGCGTGCTGCCGACGCGCAGCGCGCGCCACGGGTGCCTTTTTACGTCGCAGGGGCGCCTCTTGATCAAGAACACGCGCTACGCAAATGACCCACGCCCGATTGACGAAAAGTGTCATTGCGCGGTTTGCCGCAGGTATTCCCGTGCATATTTGCGGCATCTTTATTCCGCGGGTGAGCCGCTGGCAGCCATCTTGAACACCCACCACAACATTTACTTTTACCTTGACATCATGCGGGAAATTCGCGAGGCTATCCGTTTTGGGAGTCTGGAAAGATTCCGCTCTGACCTTCAGGCACGCCTCATTGGGCAAAAATAAACGGGGCTGGGCGCGGCAAGAAGCGGGGCAGCATCTTCGGTGGATGAATTAGAGCCTGCCGGCCACGGCAGGTGACGGCCCGCCTGGGCGGGAAAGGCGCAAATGAACGCGGAATATGGATTGATGTCTTCGGGGACGGCGCTCCTCTGGGCGCAAGCCCCGACGCAGCCCAGCGGAATAGCACTTTTTCTCCCTTTAATCCTCATAATGGTCATTTTTTACTTTTTAATGATCATGCCAGCGCAGAGGCGGCAGAAGAAGGTCGCCGAAATGCTTCGTAATCTGAAGACTGGCGACAAGATCATCACGAATGGCGGCATCTATGGGACGATCGTCGGGCTGGAGGACGATTCCGTCCAATTGCGCGTAGCCGAGCAGGTAAAAATCAAAGTGTCGCGCAGCGCCATCGCGGGCCTGCAGGCCGAACCACCGAAGGAGAGTTAACCAGCCAGCATGAGTTCCGAGCTCAAGTGGAAGTTCATTTTCATCGTGATCATCATTCTGTTTTGTATTTTCGGGATTGTGGGCCTGCCGGAGTTTCCCACGTCCGCCAAGCAGCTGAAGGATAACCTGGCCGAACGCATCAAGCTGGGGCTGGACCTGAAAGGCGGCAGCCACCTGGTCCTGCAGGTGCAGGTGGACGAAGCGATCGGGCAACGCTGCGATGAAACCATCGACGCATTGACGAAAGCGCTCCACGACAAGAACGTCTTGTTCGGCGAAATTCGCCGCGTGGACGACACGCACATCCTGGTGCGCAACATCGATCCCTCGACTTCGGGAACGTTCCGCGACATCGCCACCAATCAGTTCATCGATTGGACCATGGCGCCGGCAACGGGCGAACAGAACGGCTACCTGCTGACGCTGAAGCCTTCGATCGTCGCCGATATTCGCCGCAACACGATGGACCAATCGCTCGATACGATTACGCGCCGCATCAATGCCCTGGGCCTCACCGAGCCAACGATTGCTTTCACGGGCCGCGGCGACAACGAAATTCTCGTTCAGCTTCCGGGCGAAGCCGATCCCACGCGCGCGAAATCCGTGATTCAGGCGACGGGCCAGTTGGGATTGAACCTCGTGGTTGACGACACGCCCTATCCCTCCGAAGCCGCGGCACTCGCGGCCAAGGGCGGCGTGCTGCCTCCGGGCACTGAAATTGTTCCCGGCAAGGGAAGCGTGCAGCAGCCGGGCCAGCCGTCTCAGACGGCCTATTACATTTTGAACCGCGCGCCGATCGTCACCGGACAAGATCTGCGGGCCGAAAGCATCAGTCCCAGCTCGAACTTCCCCGGCCAATACCAGGTGGATTTCAAACTTTCCACCGCCGCGGCCAGCCGCTTCGGACCGTTCACCGAGACGAACATCGGGCACCGGATGGCGATCGTTCTGAATCATCAGGTATTCACGGCGCCGACGATCAACGGACGGATTGACGACTCGGGCATGATCGAATCGTTTTCGCAGGACGCGGCGCAGGATTTGGTTCTCGTGCTGCGGGCCGGTGCGCTGCCAGCCTCGATCAAGTATCTGGAAGAACGCACGGTGGGGCCATCGCTCGGCGCCGATTCGATTCGCGAAGGGGTTCGCGCGTCAATTGCGAGCCTCGTCGTGGTGATGATTTTTCTCGTGGTCTATTATCGGATGAGCGGTGTCAATGCAGTTGTGGCCCTGATTCTCAACCTGATCATTCTGGTCGCCTTCATGGCGTATGCCGGCGCGGTGCTTACGCTGCCGGGGATCGCGGGCGTGATTCTGACGATCGGCATGGGAGTCGATTCCAACGTCCTGGTGTTTGAACGCATCCGGGAAGAACTGCGAAACGGGAAGGCGCCCGCGTCTGCAGTTGCGTTGGGCTTCGATCGCGCGTTTTTGACGATTATTGATACGCACGTGACGACGATCGTTTCGGCCATCTTCCTGTTCCTGTTCGGAACGGGACCGGTGAAAGGCTTCGCGATCACGTTGGTCATCGGTTTGCTCGCTAACGTATTTACTTCTATCTATGTGTCGCGAGCGATCTTCGATTATCACCTGGCGCATATGGAGCGGCAGGCCGAATTGAGCATTTGACGGGTATTGGGGCGGTGGTATTTCGAAGGGCCGGGCGGGAACAAACCCGGGTGGTTGGTGTCCAATAAAGACGGATAGGACTCGATGGAATTCTTCAAAGGCGTAAACGTCGACTGGATGGGGAAGGCGAAGTACTTCGTCACCCTGTCTGTGATTCTGCTGGCGGTCGGGTGGGCTTCCATTATCAAGAATGGCGGCCTGCGCTATGGAATCGATTTCCGCGGCGGGACGCTGGTGTACGTGCGGTTCGCGGGTCCTGCGCCGGTTGACGAGATTCGCAAGGGATTGCAGTCGGCGGGATTGCCGAATAGCTCGATTCAGTCGATCAGCAGCGAAGTGGGGGCTGCGGATTCGCAGCGCGATGTGGTGATCGGGCTCGAGCAGCAAGGCACGGGCGACGAATCGCTGGACGCCGGCAAGAACGCGATTCTGAACGTGCTGCACAAGACATTTGGCACCGACAGTTCCGGCAAACAGGATTTTAATTCCATCACCGCAGCCGCTCTCGCCGATTATCTTACGATCAAGGATCCGCTGGCTCTGGGCACGAACGCCGGTGATCGCTACAAGCAACTGGCGCAGAAACTCACCGATGCGCGGGACAAGGATCACGGCGGAATCGTCACGAGTTTTGACGAGCTGAAAAATGTGGATGGTGCGACGCCGCAAGTGGTGGCGGCGCTGAGCGGGGGCTTCTCGCTTGGCAATTTCACGATCCGAAACGTCGAAATCGTGGGCCCCAAGGTGGGAGCACAATTGCGACGCCAGGCCGTGCTCGCAACTCTCTATGCCTTGGCGGGCATGTTGGTATATATTGCGATTAGATTCGAGTGGGTGTACGGCGCTGCGGCGGTAATCGCGGTGTTTCACGACGTGTTGATCACACTGGGCTTCTTCTCGCTCTTTCATTACGAGATTTCGCTGACGGTGATCGCAGCTTTGCTGACGCTGGTCGGGTATTCGATGAACGATACGATCGTGATCTTCGACCGCGTGCGGGAAAATCTCCGGTTGATGCGGCGAGAGCCCTTCCCGGACATCGTGAACAAGTCGATCAATCAGACGCTATCGCGTACCATTTTAACCAGCGGCTTAACTTTCCTGACCGTGGTGGTTCTCTACATCATGGGCGGGGAGGTTCTCCGAGCTTTCGCTTTTGCCATGGTGGTGGGAGTTGTGGTAGGAACGTACTCCAGTTTCGGAATCGCAGCCCCAATCGTCGTGGTTTGGATGAAGTATCGGGGTCAGGGAGCTGCCATAAGCGCCGGATCCGCAGCCGCGAAGCGCGCGTGACAGCAGTAGCTAGGAGGTAAGTATGTTTGACGATCTCGTAGTCTCGAGTGCGAATCCGAAGAAGACGCACACGTCGTGGACGATGATGGTTTCCTCGATTGTGCAGGCCGCGATCCTCGGCGTCTTCATTTTGATCCCCCTGATCTATACCGAAGCGCTGCCCAAGGAAACGCTCACTACGTTCCTGGTAGCTCCGGCGCCGCCGCCACCGCCTCCACCGCCGGCCGCGGCGATTCAGAGAATCGTGAAGCCGGTGGTGCGCCTGATCCACAATGGACAGATGATGGCGCCGACCGTGATCCCCAAGAAAGTGGAAATGATTAAGGAAGAGGAGTTGCCGCCGGACGTTGGTTCGGTGGGCGTGACGGGCGGAGTTCCCGGCGGTATCGCGGGCGGTTCCGCGGGTGGCGTCCTGGGCGGAATTATCGGCGGCGTAGGCTCGAACCTTCCGCCTCCGCCGAAGGCCACTCCCGCGCGCATCCGTGTAGGCGGAAACGTGCAAGCCGCGAAAATGATCCGCCAGATTCTGCCGGTCTATCCTCCTATCGCGAAGACCGCGCACATTTCCGGCACCGTGATTCTTCACGCCGTGATCGGCAAAGACGGCACCGTGCAGGATCTTCAGTACGTCTCCGGTCCCCCGCTGCTGATGAAGGCAGCGATGGACGCCGTGAAGCAGTGGCGCTACCAGCCGACGCAGCTCAACGGCGATCCGGTAGAAGTGGATACAACGATTTCCGTCGTATTTACCTTAGGCGGTTAAGCAGGGCGCGGCTCAGCCCTGCTCGTGGGGGGACGGAGCCGGTTTGAAGAGAATTGCCGACCGGCAGAATCTGGCTGCCGCGATCGAGTGTGGAAATGGAGGAGGAGCAACTCTATGTTTGCGACTTTACTGTGGGCCAATGCAGTGATGTTTCAAGGCCAGCCGGAAGTGGGCTGGGACCTGGTGACCATGTGGCACAACATGGGCTACCCGGCGAAGACCGTCGTCGCCATTCTCTTCATTATGTCCGCGTGGTCGGTGGGCATCATGATTGACCGGGCCCTGATGTACAGCGCGGCACGCAAGCAGTCCCGCGTATTCGTACAGCAGGTGGCCGGCGCGTTGAAGGATAACAAGCTCGACGAAGCGATCTCGATTGCCGAGCGGAACAAGAAGAGCCACATCGCGAAAGTAGTGGCCACGGGCCTCTCGGAATTTCAGGCGGCCTCGGCACAAGTGAGCGATGAAGAAGTGATCGAAGCGGCGAAGCGCGGTCTCGAGCGCTCGGTCGCGATCGTGCACGCCGAAATGAAGCGCGGCCTTTCCGGTCTCGCGACGATCGGCTCGACGGCTCCCTTCGTCGGTCTTTTCGGCACGGTGATGGGCATCATCAACGCGTTCAAAGGCATTTCTGCTTCGAAGGCCACCGGCCTCTCGGCGGTCGCCGGCGGTATTGCTGAAGCCCTCGTCACCACCGCTCTCGGTCTTCTCGTGGCCGTGCCGGCCGTGTGGACGTTCAACTATTTCACGAACAAAGTGGAAGCATTCGACGTGGAGATGGACAACTCCTCGATGGAGCTGATCAACTACTTCATTACTCGTCGAGGCGGAAAGAAGTAACTCATGGCTTACAAACCTAAAGCACCGCCGGTGATGGCATCACCCAACGTGATTCCGATGGCGGACATCATGTTGGTTCTGCTGATCATCTTCATGGTGGTCACGCCCATGTTGCAGAAGGGCGTGTCGGTGGACATGGCCAAGGTGAACAACGCCGAGGACATGCAAAACGCCGACAAGGACGATGCCGTCATCCTGGCAGTGACGCGTGACGGCAAAATGTATCTCGGAAGCAAGCAGGTGGTGCTTTCCGAGATCACCACCGCCGTCAAAGACCAGATCGCCAATCGGCTGGATAAGACCGTGTTCGTGCGGTCCGACGCCCGCGCGAAATACGGCGATGTGGTGAAGGCCGTCGACGAAGTTCGCTCGGCCGGCGTGGACAACCTCGGTCTATTGACCGAGAAGAATCAAAAAGGCGGGGCAGCTCCTCCGCCGCCACCTGGGGCGACGGGCGGCACGGACTAGCTTCGCGGGGCTTTCAAGGAGTTTCTTATGGGGATGGCAGTAGGTGGAAATAAAGGTTCGATGTCGGAACCGAACATCGTTCCTCTGATCGATGTGCTTCTCGTACTCATCATCATCTTTATGGTGATTACGCCGACGACTCCGCACGGCCTCGACGCGCTCGTACCTCAGCCCACGCCGCCCAACGTGAAGGAAAATCCTGAGCTGCTGGCGAAGACGATCGTCGTACAGGTGACGGCCGGCGGAGACGTGATGATCAACCAGGATAAAACTTCCTGGGATGAGCTCGGTCCGCGGCTCGAAGATATTTTCAAGCAGCGCGCCGAGAAAGTGGCGTTCGTGAAGGGCGATGACTCGGTCGAATTCGCCCAGGTGGCGCGTGCCATCGACATCATGCGCGGTTCGGGAATCGAGAAGGTCGGCCTGATCACCGCCAAGGTCGAAGCGGGCCAGTAGTTCGTTTCCTCGTGAACGTCTAAAGCCGGGCCGGGCCGCGATTCTCCGCTCGCCCGGCGCAGCCATCGTCAAGGAGATAGGGATGCATCGCAAGCCCCATACCGGTATTCTCTTGGCCGTTGTTCTCGCGGCGCTCGTTGCAGGAGCGGGCTGCGACAAACTCCGGGCCCGCGACAAACTCAACAAAGGCGTGCAGGCGTTCAAAGGCGGCCAGTTCGATCTCGCAGTGGAAGATTTCAAGCAGGCCAAGGATCTCGATCCCAACCTGACCAACGCCCGCCTCTATCTCGCCACCGCTTACGCCAATCAGTACATTCCTGGAGCGCCTTCGGACGACAATATCCGCATGGGCCAGCAAGCGATTGCTGAATTTCAACAGGTTCTCGACAAGGACAAGGACAATCTCTCCGCGATCGACGGCATCGGCTCGATTATTTACAACATGGGCGGCACACCTTTCGACGCTAAGAAGCTCGAAGAGTCGAAGACGTATCACCAGCGCCACATCCAGCTGAAACCGGAAGATCCCGAACCCTATTACTGGATCGGCGTAATCGATTGGTCGCTCGCGTATCGCGGCAACAAAGACCTCCGCGAGGAATACAACAAGACGGCGAAGAAACAGATTAAAGACACCGATCCGATGCCTCCGCCGCTCGCCACGCAGTTCCAGCAGAAGTTTGGCCCGACCGTGGACGAAGGGATCAAGAACCTCCGGATGGCTATGGACCGCCGCCCCGATTACGACGACGCCATGGCGTATCTGAACCTGCTCTATCGCCAGAAGGCCGACATGGAACTCACTGCCGACGCTCGCGACAACGACCTGAAACAGGCCGACGATCTGGTCGACAAGGTGAAAGCGATCAAACAGAAGAAAATGACGGCGCCGCCAGCATCTTAAAAGCGGCGGTTCGTCTGGATCTGCGAAAGAAAAAGTTTCCAATTGACGCGGCGGGCTCAAAAGGCCCGCCGTTTTTTTTGGTTCACACACGGCGTTTTGGGGAGACAATCGCTGCGGGGCTAATCAATGATCCATCCGACGAACTCGCGTTCGCTTCGATTTCTCGGCGCGGCCATCCTTTGCGCCGCCGCGATTCCGGCAACGCTCGAACGCCTCTCCGCTCGATCGGCTGCGCCCGCGTCGCAAGCTCCGGCTGAGCCTTGGTCCGCCGCGCAAACGGTTCAGCCCGCCGACCTGATGAAAGAGCTGGGCGAATCGAAAACCGCAAATCGGCCGGTGGTCGTTTGTGTAGGCTTTCGCCCGCTCTACATGGGCGCGCACGTTCCCGGAGCCGTCTACCACGGCGCCGCGCAATCCGAGCAAGGTCTCGCGGACCTGAAGAAATGGGCGCAGGGCGTGCCGCGCTCCGCGAATATCGTCGTATATTGCGGCTGCTGCCCGCTCGAGCATTGTCCCAATCTCCGCCCCGCTTTCGCCGAGCTTCGCGATATGGGATTTGCGCACCTGCGCGCGCTGCTTCTCCCGCACGATTTCGCTACAGACTGGGTGGAAAAAGGATATCCCGTGGAGAAGGGCGCGGAAAAACTTTCAAACGCAAATCGCTGAAGCGCGCCATGGCGCAGTGACATCTTTTCCCCGGGCCGCCGCATCCCTTACACTGGAGCGGGCACGCCGTTCGTACCGCTGGCATCCTGCCGGCTCTTTGCCGCACCCTCCCGGCGACTCGCCCTTTAGGTGACGAGCCTGGGCAGGTCGGGGTTTGAACCCTGGTCTGAAATGGATCGAATTCCGCAGCTCGAGGAGCGAATGAAAGCACCGCGCACACATGTACGAATCGCGGCCGGCGTCCTGAGCTGGGCTTGCATCGCGTTTCCCGCGGCGCTCCACGCGCAGGCCGCGCCCGGGCCCATTCATCCCGCCGCGCCATCAGATTCCTCCGCCGAGGCTCCCGTCTCGCGCCCGATTGCTCCGGCGAAACAGTATCCGCCGCAGAAAAAAGAAAATCTCGTCGGCTCGTTTAGAATTAATCCCGACGAAAGCGACGACGCGCACCAGAAAATCGAGCAAGCGCGCGATCGAAATAGCGGTAGTAATCCGAATGCGGGCAACGGAGGGAACGGAGGAAACAATCCTTATCCCGGCAACGGCGGCGGTAACGGACCCTACGGGCGGCCGGGTAATGGCTCGCCGTATCCGGGCGGCGGCTCCACGTATCCCGGCAACGGGCCCTCCCGGAGGCAGCCGGGAAATCCCAACGCGACGACGTACGAAGATCGCCAGCAGCTTCAGGATCTGATCGAGCCGGCCACGTCGCTCGCCATCACTCAAAAAGAAAATGAAGTGGACGTCACCGACGATCAGGGCCGCAAGCGCGTGAATTTCACCGATAGCCGCAAGCCCCAAAAATCCAACAACGAAAACTATCGCGAATCCTCGGCTCACTGGGAGGGCGCGCGGCTCGTCTCGGAAGAAAAGGGCGTGCACGGCGGCAGAATCACCCGCACCTACGAACTGACTCCCGACGGCAAGCAGCTCATCGAATCCGTTCGCCTCGACAACACGCACACGGGGCTCGTCACGGTGCGCTACGTATTCGACGCAACGACATCATCGGCGCCGCCGACCGCTCCCGCGGCGAAGTAAACGTCGCGAAGTTAACGCCGCGAAGATAACTTCGGAGCGCATTGAGGACGCGCTGGTATCGCCGCTCCGGCCCTTCTTCTCCGGCATTCGGCTCGAGAATCTTGGCGCCGCCAGTCCCGGTTCTAGTAAGGCACAAGTTCACAAATCCAGGGTCCGGACCGCCCGCCTCGATTAGAATAGCCTCACGTAAATTTATGGACCCCGAACCAAAATCTTCCATCACTCCGGCAGCGCGCCGGGCCGTCGATCTTCGCTTCGTCGAGTTGATGGACAAAGTGCGCCGGAACCGTCCGGGTGACGACCTCGAACTTCTTCGCCGCGCTTTCGATTTTGCCGCCGAGCAGCACAAGACGCAGACGCGGCTCTCGGGCGAGCCTTACCTCTCGCATCCCGTGGAGGTGGCGCACCTTCTCGCGGATATGCGCCTGGACGTGACGGCTCTGTGCGCGGCGCTGCTACACGACGTGGTGGAAGACACAAAAATTCCGCTGTCGCAAATCGAAGAGCTGTTCGGCCCGGACGTAGCGCGCCTGGTGGAAGGCGCGACGAAAATCAGCCGGCTCGATCTTCTGGCACCGGAAGCGCGGCAGGCGGAGAACGTTCGCAAGATGCTACTGGCGATGGTCAACGATGTGCGCGTGGTGATGATCAAGCTGGCCGACCGGCTCCACAACATGCGGACTCTTCAATTTCTCGATTCCGAAAAACAGCAGCGCATCGCACGGGAGACGCTGGACATCTACGCGCCGGTGGCGAACCGGCTCGGCATGGGATTGATTCGCGGCGAACTCGAAGATCTCGCTTTCAGATACCTCGAGCCGGAATCGTTCCTCGACATCCAGAAAAAAATCAGCACGAAGCAAAAAGTCTTCGACAAGTTCCTCCACGAAGTGCAGGACGCCGTCCGCGGCAAAATGATCGAAAGCGGCATCCCCGCCGAAGTGCAGGCGCGCATCAAGCGGCTCTATTCGCTGCACCTGAAAATCCAGAAGCAGCAGCGCACGCTCGACCAGGTCTTCGATCTTGCTCGCGCTGCGCGTGATCACCGACACCGTAAAAAATTGCTACGCGGCGCTCGGCGTGATTCACCAGATTTGGCCGCCCGTTCCCGGCCGATTCAAAGACTACATCGCGATGCCGCGGCCCAACCTCTACCAGTCGCTTCATACCACCGTGATTCATGCCGGGCAGCCTTTCGAAGTTCAGATCCGGACGCAGGAAATGCATCGCATCGCCGAGCAAGGCGTGGCGGCCCACTGGAAATATAAGGATGGCCACGCCGTCTCGCAGGCCGACGATCAGCGCATCGTGTGGATGCGGCAATTGATCGAATGGGTGCAGGAAATGGAGGAGCCCAGCGAATTTCTGTCCACGCTTCGCGTCGACCTCTATCCCGAAGAGGTCTACACCTTTTCGCCCAAGGGGCGCGTGGTGGTGCTGCCGCGCAGCGCCACTCCCGTGGATTTCGCCTATGCGATTCACACCGAGGTGGGACACCAGTGCAGCGGCGCGAAAGTAAATGGCGCAATGGTTCCGCTTCGCCACGCGCTCGCGAATGGCGACGTGGTCGAAATTCTGACGCAAAAAGGCCACGAGCCTTCGCGCGACTGGCTGAGCTTCGTTCACACCTCCCGCGCGCGCAGCAAGATTCGCCAGTGGATCAATCTTCACGAACGGGCGCAAGCCACCGACGTGGGCCGCCGCCTGCTCGAAAAGGAGGCGCGCCAGGCGAATATCACGCTAAAAAAAATCTCCGACGAGGACTGGCAGCGCGTCGCTTCCGATTACGGCTGCGGCCGCGTGGAAGATCTCTACGCCGATCTCGGCTACGGAAAATGGTCAGCGCGCCAGGTGCTGGCGAAGGCCACCGGCCAGCCGCTGGCCGAGCCGAGCGAAGACAAACAGCCCAAGATCGTATCCACCGTCAAGCGAATGCTGGGACTGAACGACGGCGCGATCGTGGTTCGCGGGCACGATGATTTGATGGTGTATCGCTCGAAGTGCTGCAATCCGATTCCCGGTGACGACATTATCGGCTACGTCACGCGCGGCCGTGGAATTGCCGTTCATAGCAAGAGCTGTCCCAACGTTCAAAATCTTCTGTACGAAATCGAGCGCCGCATTCCGGTGGAGTGGGCGGGCTCGACGCAGGCCACGTTCCCGGTGCGGCTGCGCATTTTCACCGAGGATCGTCCGGGCATACTCGCCAGCATTACCAGCGCGATCAGCGACACGGGCGCCAACATCCGCACGTTTGAAAGCGGCGGCGAGGCATTGCACGCGCGCATGGAAGTCGCGCTCGACGTGCACGACCGCAAACAGCTCGAGCGCATTCTCTCGTCCATCAAACGTATTCCCGGCGTTTTCGATATCGAGCGCGTCTATAATGTTTAGCCCCATGCCGGGATTCATCGTACGCCGCAAAAATCGGCTCCGTGCTGTCGTTTGGTTCGCGGCTGCGCTCGTAATTTTCGCCGCGGGCTGCAAGCACATCCAGCCGCTCGATACGAAGCCGCTCGACGCCGCCGGAGTAGGCTACGACTCGATCAAGAAGCTCGTAGCGCTTAACGTTACGCCCGAGGAAGTGGCCGAAATTGCGAAAATGCGCGCGGCCGGATTTTCGGACGACAACTGTGTTGCCATCGTCCAGATTTATCACCAGCGGTCGAAGCCGTTTACAGCCGGCGAAAACGTGGCGGGACTCGTTCAAGCGTCCGTGAGCCAGGACACGATTATCGAGCTCGCAAGAATGGACCAGCTGGGAATCAGCGCCGGAGAATTTCAGGTGATGCGGCTCGCGGGGCTTTCCGACGCGATCATCCTCGAAACGGCAAAGCATCAAGCGGCGGGCCAGCCGACGCTCACGGGCCTTTCGCTCGGCAAACTGAAAAATTCCGGGCTCCGCGAATCCACGCTGCTCGAACTCGTGCGCCGCGGCATTCCCGATTCTTCCGCCGATCAAATTCTCGCGCTTCGCCGGCACCGCGCCACCGACGCGGAAATCCTTCGCCGGTTCCCCGGGGCATAGCGCGCGCCGTGCCTCGCGAGTTTCGGACTTCTCTCAGCGGCGCTGGCCCGGTAGAATCTCTCATCTTGTCCCGCACCGGACTTCACTCGCGCCTGGCCCTTCTCGCGACGATTGCTATTTTGATCGGCGCTTCCGCTTGCACAGTTCCGCTCGCTCCGGGTTACAGCATCAGCAAGGAATCTCGCGAGATCCAATTCGTTTCAGGCGCCACGCCGGAACTCCAGATTCGCGGGCATTTCACGCTTGTGAATTCGGGCAACTCCCAGCTGCAATTCATTGACGTTCTCGTTCCGGATGCAAAAACATTCGGCGTGAAGAACTTTCGCGTTCGAGTGGACGGACGCGACGTGGCCGCCGCACCGTTGCCCGCCGAACTTCAGCCCGATCATCCGGGCACGCTGCGGATTCCCCTCGATCCCGTCTGGGACCGAAAACAAAAGCGGCAACTGGATGTCGAATATGCGCTCGGCTCGCCGGACGATTCCGGGGCTCGCATCACGTTGGGAACCAAAACATTCAGCCTTGGGTTCCGCGGCTGGTTTGTGGTGCTTCAGCCTCCGAACCACGCACTGGCGCCGTTTCCGACGCGGCCGGACCGCACGCTCATTTCAATTCGGGTGCCTTCCAACTTCCTGCTGATGGCGCGAGGAACGCGAAACGGAAAGAAAAACATCGGCGGCGAAATCGAGTATCGCTACGTTTTGCGCGCGACCGATCTCCCGCCGTTTGCCGTCGCAGGCCAGTACGTTGAGTCTTCGGCTTCCGGGCGCGATCGCGGCGCAGTCGATTTCTGGACTCTGGAGCCTCTGACGGCGGACACCGTCGCGAGCGCGCAGCAAATTGCCGCGGCCTGGAAGACGCTCGAGACGGATTTCGGTCCGCTCGACAAAAATATCCGCGCTCCGCGCGTCGTCGAATCGCCGGAATTGCGCAACCATCTCACCGGCGAGGCAGGGCCGGCGGCCGTATCGTTTCCCGGTGGCGCGCTCGCAAGCCCTGCGGCGTTCGCCCTCGGAATCGGCGGCGGCGAGTTTCTCGACAAAGTGAAGCACGCGCTCGCGCACGATTGGTTCGGGGAACAAATTTATCCGGCGCCGTTTGCGGCGCTCGGCCTCGGCGAAGGACTTCCGGCGTACGCGACGATCGTGATCGACGAAGCGAGCAATGGCGAGGCGGCGCGCCGCCGGCGCATTGCGGAATATTTGCGCGCGTATGACGAAGCTTCCGGGAAAGCGGTGGAAATTCCGCTGGGCATCGCGAAAATGTCCGACCCCCCGGAGCAACGCGCTATCAGCCTGGCGAAGGCGCCGCTTTTTTTCATCGCTCTCGAAGACGAATCCGGAGAAACTCCGGTGCGCGAAGGGCTCAAGCGAGTGGTCACCGTGCTTCGCGGCCAGGAAGTGGGTTACAACGAGATTCGTTCCGCGATCGAGGAAGCCGGCAAAAAAGACCTCGCGGGAACTTTCCGAACCTGGCTGTACGAAAAAGGAATTCCCAAAGATTTTCGTTCGAAGTACGCGCCTGCTAACGAATCGCACCCGTAATCATCCAACAGTCTCTCAACCGACTTTATCCAGGAGGCACCGTGAGGGAAGTGATTTCCACCGAGAAGGGACCCAAGGCAATCGGTCCTTATTCGCAAGCGATCAAAGCGAACGGATTCATTTTTATTTCCGGCCAGGGCGCCGGCGATCCCGCGACCGGGAAAATTGTCGAAGGCGGCGTGGCGGAGCAAACGGCGCGTTGCATCGAGAACTTGAAAGCCATTGTAGAAGCGGCAGGTTCGTCGCTCGACCGCGCGGTGCGGGTGGGCGTGTTCCTGAAAGACATGAATGATTTCGCGGCGATGAACGAAGTGTACGCGCGATATTTTCCTTCGAATCCGCCGGCGCGAACGACGATCGAAGCCGCTCGCTTACCGCGCGACTTTCGCGTGGAAATCGACATGATTGCGCTGGCGTAGTTTCCGAAACGCGGCAAACGCTGTCCCATGATGGAAGACACGAAAATCGGTGGACCGAGCGGGAAGTTTCCCGCTACTCGCTGGTCCGCCGTGCTGGCCTCGCGTAGTGACGATCCCGCCGAGCGTTCGCGCGCCCTCGAAGCCATCGCGGGTGCGTACTGGAAGCCCATCTACAAATACCTCCGCATCCGCTGGGGCAAATCGAGCGAGGACGCCAAAGATCTCACGCAAGAATTTTTCGCGAAGCTATTCGAGAAAGAATACTTGAACGATTTCGATCCCGCGAAGGCGCGGCTCCGCACGTTCTTGCGCGTTTGCGCCGACCGCTTCGTCGCGAACGATTTCAAAGCTGCAACGCGCCTGAAACGCGGCGGCGGAGCATTGCACGTTTCGCTGGATTTCGACGCCGCGGAAGCGGAGCTGGGACGGGCAAAGCCGGATCTCGAATCCATCGCATCGCCGGAATCGATCGACGACTTTCTTGAAAAGGAATTCATTCGCAGCCTTTTCGCGATGGCGGTGGACGAGCTGCGCGATTTGTGCGCGAGTCGCGGGAAGCAACTCCACTTCCGCCTGTTCGAAATGTATGATCTCGAAAGTGACGGCAAGCCGGCGGTGAGCTACGCGGACCTCGCCAGGGAATTCCAGATTGCGCCCACGGACGTGACCAACCATCTCGCCTACGCCCGTCGTGAGTTTCGGCGCATCGCGCTCGAAAGGCTTCGCGAGATGACCGGCTCCGAAGAAGAGTTCCGTCGCGAAGCTCGCGCGCTCCTCGGAGTCGAGCCGCAATGAACTGGTTATCCGACGAAGCTATCGCGCGGCTGCAAACGGCGAGCGCCCTGCCGGACCTTTCCGGAACGCGCTATTCGCTGATCGGGCGCGTGGGAAGCGGCGGCATGGGCACCGTGTACCTTGCGACGGACTCGATTCTTGGCCGGCGCGTCGCGCTGAAAGTTCTCGATCTCGCCGACGCACAGGGCGAGCTGGGCGCGCGGCTTCTCCGCGAGGCCCACATTCTCGCGCGGCTCGAGCATCCGGGGATCGTTCCCGTTCATGATGCCGGCACGCTTGCGGATGGCCGCGTCTTTTATGCGATGAAATTCGTCGAAGGCGAGCGGCTCGACGTGCTGGCGAAGCGTGTGGAAGCGCTCTCCGACAGTCTGCGCATTTTTCAGCGGGTATGCGAGGCGGTGGCGTTTGCGCACGCGCGCGGAATTCTGCACCGCGACCTGAAGCCGGAAAACATCATGGTGGGCCCGTTTGGCGAAGTGCTCGTGATGGATTGGGGCGTGGCAAAAATCCTGCATGAAGTTCCGAACGGGAGCGAGCGGCAAGCGCCCGATGATTCCGAAGCTCCGCGAGAAATCACGCACCGCGCCGAACCACCGAAGACCGCTCACGGAACGATTCTCGGCACGCCGGGCTACATGGCCCCCGAGCAGGCGCGCGGCGAAGTGGATCGGCTCGACGCGCGCGCGGATATTTATTCGCTGGGCGCGATTCTCGAGTTCCTCGTCACCAGTCGCGAGTCCGCGCAGGCGCCGGGGACCGCTTCGGTAGCGGGCGCCGCGCTCACAGCGCCGTCGAAAGGCGGCGAGCCCGCGCCGAACGCAGTGGCAGCCATCGCAAGAAAAGCCATGGATCAGGAACCTGACCGGCGCTATGCATCGGTAAGCGATCTGGTGCAAGATGTCGGGCGATATCTCGACGGCTGGCCCGTCTCGGCCTATCCCGAGAATATTTTTCAGCGCGCGGCACGCTGGACGACGCGCTATCGCGTGGCGATCGGCCTTGTGCTCGCGTATCTCGTGGTGCGGGCGCTGCTACTTGTGTGGCTGAAGCGTTAAAGGAATCCGCCGCGGCGTTTAATAGGAAGATATAGCCGCGAATTCAAGCGGCCGGGAGACAAGCGATGAACAAGATCGTATTGGGATTGATCCTTGGCGGCGTCTTGGGTGCGTTCGATGGGATGACCGCGTGGTTCACTCCCGACGTGCGGACGCAAATCATGGGAATCATCATCGGCTCGACGATCAAGGGGATTATCGCCGGAATCTTGATCGGCTACTTCGCGCGAAAAGTACATTCGCTGCCCCTGGGCATTCTCTTCGGGCTCGGCATCGGGCTCCTGCTGGCGTTTTTCGTCGCTCACATGCAGGGCAAATATTATTTTGAAATCATGCTGCCTGGCGGGCTTGTCGGCTTGATCGTCGGCTACGCCACGCAGAAATACGGCGGCAGCGGCGGGGGAGTCGCTTCCGCTTCGCGATCGTAAATTCGGACTGCTTTGCAGGACATTCCATTCGCAAAATCAAAAGGAGGATCTCGCATGAGTCGCATCGTTCATTTTGAACTACCCGCGGACAATCCGGAGCGCGCAGTTGAATTTTATCAAAAGGTTTTCGACTGGAAGATTCAGAAATGGCCGGGCCCGCAGGACTACTGGCTCGTGACCACCGGCCCCGACGGCGAGCCGGGAATTAACGGCGGAATTTTGCGCCGGCAGCATCCCGGCGCCGGAACCTGCAACACCGTCCGAGTGAATTCGCTGGAGACTGCGCTCGCGAGTATCACGAAGAATGGCGGCAAGATCGCCATGCCGAAGATGCCGATTCCGGGCGTAGGCTATCTGGCGTATTGCACGGACACGGAAGGCAACGTGTTCGGCGTGCTCCAACCCGACACGAACGCGAAATAACCGGTCGCCGGCGAAAATATTGTCCGATCAACCAACGGGCCCGACAACGCTGCGTAAATCCACGCTAATTAGATCAACGCAAAGCACGATTCCGGGCAGGCGGGGCGGGCCACTCGCTCCTGCCCGGAATGAAACAGTCGTCAGCAATCTTTCGCAGCCGCGCGTTCACACTCCTGTAAACTAGCCGTAGGAGAATTTCTTCCGGGGATGCCTCGCCCCACCCCTTCCAAAGAGGCGATTATAGTTCCCTTTAAATCGCACGAGCGCTGCGGCGCGGCGTTGTGCTTCCTACTTTTCGGAGATAGAGTAACCACCTGCTATGAGCGAACAGCAGTATGACCTGGTCGTAATCGGAAGCGGCCCCGCGGGGCAAAAGGGCGCGATTTGCGCGGCCAAACTGCGCAAGCGCGTGGCCGTGATCGACCGCACGGTGATGATGGGTGGCGTGTGCGTCCACACCGGCACGATTCCGAGCAAAAGCGTGCGCGAGGCGATCTTTCAGCTCACTGGATCGGCGGTGAAATCGTTTTACGGAAACGCCTACCGCGGCAATGGAGACATTTCCGTCCAGGATCTCGCTTTTCGCGTGCGGAGCGTGGTGGCGCGGGAAACCGACGTGATTCGAGCGCAACTCAAGCGCAACGGCGTGACGATTTATCAGGGCCTGGGGCAATTCACGGATCCGCACACGATCGAAGTGCACGGCGATACGGAAAAAACCACGATTCGTGGCGAGCATTTCCTGATCGCCTGTGGAACTCGCCCGGCCGGCAACACGAATATTCCGTTCGACGGCAAACGGGTGATGGATACGGATCAACTCACCGGGATGGAAGGCTTGCCGCGCGAACTCATCGTCGTGGGCGCGGGAGTGGTGGGCCTCGAATATGCGTCGTTCATGGCGGCGATGGGCGTGGAAGTAACGGTGATCGATCAGCGGCCGCAGCTTCTGGATTTCGTGGATCGCGAAATCATCGAGGCGCTGGTGTACCACTTGCGGCAGATGGGCACTACGTTTCGACTGGGCGAGAAAGTGACGCGCGTCGGTGTTGACGAGGAGCGCGATCGCGTTTTTGCGGAACTCGAGAGCGGCAAGAAAGTGCAGGCCAACGCATTGTTGTACGCGGTAGGCCGCCAGGCAAATGGCGACCAGCTTCGTCTCGAAGCCGCCGGACTGGTGCCGGGGGAACGCGGCAAAATAACCGTCAACGCGGAATACCAGACGACGGTGCCGCACATTTATGCCGCGGGCGACGTGATCGGGTTTCCGGCGCTGGCCAGCACCTCGATGGAGCAGGGGCGCCTCGCGAGCTGCCACATGTTCGGAGCGCCGTCGGAAAATTTGTCGGCGCTATTTCCTTACGGGATTTACACGATTCCGGAAATTTCGATGGTCGGGCAGACGGAAGAAAAGCTGACGGCCGCAAAAGTTCCCTACGAAGTGGGCATCGCGAAATACGCCGAGCTGGCAAAGAGCATGATGCTGGGCGATGAGAGCGGAATGCTGAAGCTGCTGTTCGACCGCAACACGCGCAAGCTGCTCGGCGTTCACGCGATCGGCCAGCGCGCCACGGAAATCATCCACATCGGCCAGGCGGTCCTCGCCTACGGCGGCTCGATCGAATATTTCCGCGACACGGTTTTCAACTACCCCACGCTCGCGGAAGCGTACAAGGTAGCGGCGCTCGACGGCCTCAATAAACTTTAGCCGTCTCATCCAATCCGGAGATTTGCCCACCGCTCAGAGCCAGCAGAAGGAGATCTAGGTCGGACCTAAACGCCTCTTTCTAGCTGACCGATCACGTCACCCTGATCGGAGCTAATTTAGTTGGAGGCGGCGCACGGCCGTCAAACCGACCAGGCCGAACGAGACCGACGCCCAGCAGCATCAATGCCCCCGGCTCCGGTACGGCCGCGGTGTTAATGCCGATATCGAGATTGTCGTAGTCCGCATCCAGATTGAAATTGGTATTACCTCCGCTGCCAAAGATCTGGCCGAGGCCGAAGGACATGGGATCGCCACTGAAATTGGGATGAGCTGTGCCGAAAGTTCCGGTGCTGAAGTCATACTGTACAAAGTCGGTGGCCTGCAAGCCGGTTGCAGAGATCGTATTGTAACCTGTGGTGAAACCAGGCGGTGGGATGGTTGGGCCCGAAATGGACGCCATGTAGATGATTCCATCTTGCTCGATCAAGGGGTGGAAGGTGTTTCCGCCGCCGATATCCGCTGGGCTGACGGTCAGGTTCTTGTCCACGGAAGCGTCGATGGACGTAATGGCGCCCTGTACCGCTGTATTGATGGTAAAGGTGTTGCCGATGAATCCGATAGCCGTCGTCTCGTTCTGGTTCTGAATGAAAGTTTTGATCTGGAGGGCATTACCGGGATTACCACAACTGGAGCATTGGTCAAAACTGAGAGAATCTCCGCCGCTGGACAAAAAGGCAGCCGTCTCCGTGTAATTCGCCAGGTTGAACGTGCTGTCGGTGAAGTTGACGTTGTCCGCGAAGGCCGGTATTGGGCTCAGACAGAACACGCCGAGCGCCAAAAGCAACGCTGAGCGCATAAGAACTTCAGCTCGCATAAAAACTCCTCTAGATTGTAGTGTGGTTCGCGTTTCACCATGCAAATCTGCAGCCACAGGGCATGTCGGGTCGGATAAATCTAAGTTATTGACAGATAACCGCCTTGCCGGCAGCGCTTGGATGTTCTCCGAATCCAACGTGCAAATCGTTGCATATCATTGGATTGCGACTTCCTCATTGCTCAACCGCAGCAGTACACGCGCGTTCCTTGTCAGCGAATGCGACCTAAGTTTTGATGATCCAAGGCGAGTATTTTGAGGTATGCGACACTTTGCCTCATTGTGCTTTTCCAAGCGGCCGTAAGTCTGTTGTAGCTCCGATGTAGTGGCGTTCTGGATTTGCGGTGCTTTGAAGGATGTGCACGCAGGTGAGGAAGATCCGGCCTCGGCTGGCTCGCTGCCGAACTTCGTGAATTCGGCACCCGCCTCCGCAGCCTCCGCTCTGGTACGCCGAGCGACGGCTGGTGGGCCTGGGTGGACTTGAACCACCGACCTCACCCTTATCAGTTGTCACCGAGCCATTTGAGATGGAGTGCTAGGGTTTGCTATATGATTGATTTCCCACACCAGTACGGGCGGTTTGTGCCTCCGTGTCATTGCTACCAGGTGCGATGGTTCTTGATCTAGAGTGGGCACAAAAATGGGGCACAGTCTTTTTGCGACCTGAGAACCTTCGTTTTCCAAACACTTCACATCGAGGGTTTCTCTGCGGTTCTCAGCGACTTTTCGGGCGGTCACCAGTCGGCTGGTCAGTCATTCTTTGAAACGTCGATGGTTCGAAATGTGTCGCAAGACGAGATAGGTAGTGATCATCCCTGTTTACAGCAGACAGGAAACCTTGCTCTGTCCGTCAAGTTTGCTTCGGCATGGAAAAACCCCGGTCAGAGTCTGTCCCATACATCCGAATTACAACCAGTTCGACGTTCAAGAGATGAGTCTTTTTCCAGGGTCCGTTCGTAGGACGGATATGGACAGGCCACTTGTTCACGACGTAGAAGGCGAGCGTGAGGTGGAAAGCGAGGTTGCCCAGCTTCGACGAGGCGACCCCAGTGCGCTTTCTGCGCTGCTCATGCGGTATCAACCGTTTGGCAGCTCCAAGCGGCATCTCAGATCTCGCATTGTATTTCCGTAGGAGGGTGATATGCACGACACGAAAGAGCGGTTGTCTCTATTCTGGACCTTCGCGTTATTAAACTATCTGTATGCGGACGTCCTTGCCCTGTTCGCTTTCGTTGGCTCGCCGAATACAGCCCCACATCTACCACAATGGGCTCTGCTGGGTTCAGCGGTCTTGATGGAAATACCCATCGCCATGATTCTGGCGTCTCGGCTGCTTCCGTTTAGAGCGAACCGGCTGGCGAATATCATCTCGGGTGTCATTTTGACGCTTATAAACGGTTTCCTCACCTTCGTTCTGCCTCTGACGAACGGTGACTTTCGGGACCCCACTTTTCCAGCGTACGTGTTCTTCGCGACGATCGAAACTGTATGCACCTTGGTCATCATCTGGCAGGCGTGGACTTGGTCAGGCGTTGAACGCACAGTGAGTTCGCAGCGGATCGGCGGCAATCCGGAAACTGCGCTGCCTACGAGCGGAGTGTGAGTCATGGAGAATCGCGGCGGGACAGCAGGTGTTGGTTTCTGGGGCTTCGGAAGTATGCTCGCCATCACCCTCTCATGGAGCGTCAACCACTCCATTTTATGGATGATCCTTCACGGCATTGTGAGTTGGTTTTACGTAATCTATTACGCGATCAAGCGATAGCAATCAACTAGGCACGCACAGCAATTCTCCGCCAAGTTGCAAGACGGGCTGCTTGAGCAGCTGACCTCAACGTTGGGTGGGTTCGTAGTTCGCATGCTTCGCCCTCAAAACGCACGAACGGAAACCACATGCGGCAATAGTGCTTTGACTTCAGAGATTTTGGGTAACTGTCGAGAAATCCTCTTCTCACCACCTATCTCAGGCTGAGATAGATGGTGATAATCCCTGTTCTCGACAGTTATCTCGGCAAAGTAGTTTTCCCCTCGCCATTACAGTCAGGACAGAGCGGCCTGACTCCCTGAATTGGCTGATGCCGCTTGCAGTGCTTACTTCATGGGAATGCTGTAGTGTGACGCTAATATTCGCCACTTATTCTCCGCTCCGACCCAGACATCAGTAAACCGGTCACGGTATTCGTAGGGGGTGCCCTTCGATGTCCCTCGTTCGTAGTACGCTCCAGTCACCACGGCGACGTCTCCATGCACGCGCACCTGAACATCGGTTATTTCAGCAACTTCGACGTGTTCGGTAGTGGCGGCCAAGTGCGCTATGTACCCCGCCTTGCTGTAGGTGGCACCGTCTTCAACAGTGATAATGAAATCGTCCGTGATGAGACTGTTCATTGCGCCAATGTCGCTCCGCTTATACGCGTCGTTCCATTTTGCTTCAAGCGCGACGAACTTCGATGCGGAGTCAGATTTCTGTTGAACGGCTGCAACCGTTGCAGTGACTGTGAATATAGTGGCTACAAGCCATGGTCGGAACTTCATTGATTTGCGGCAATTCTTATTCCTTATCGCAGATGTTTCAAGAAGAACGTGCGTCGGATTTCGTAGCAGTTACGTCAGGCAGCACCGGACCACCAGGGAAACGGGGCGATCTGCGATCTGTGCGATTTCGTGGAGATTACACTCCGCATCGAACTGGCTCTACTGTTTATAAATCCTCTTCCCACCCTTCTCATTTCGAGATAGGTGGCGATAAACCCTGTTCTCGACAGTTATCCGGAAGCGGGCGTAAGATGCCCGCAATGTGACTGATGTCCCGTCCATCTTCGGACGCGCAATTTCCCACTATCGCATCATCGAGAAGCTCGGCGGTGGCGGCATGGGTGTTGTGTACAAGGCCGAAGACACTCGCCTGCACCGCTTCGTCGCGTTGAAATTTCTCCCGGACAATATAGCCGGAGATTTGCAGGCACTGAGCCGCTTTCGGCTGGAGGCGGAGTCAGCATCGGGGCTGAATCACCCGAACATTTGCACCGTTTACGACATCGGCGAACAAGACGGCCAGCAATTCATTGCGCTTGAGTTTCTCGACGGCCGAACCCTGAAGCACTGCATTTCCGGCAAACCGCTACCCCTCGGTCAGCTGCTGGACTTGAGTATTGAGATTGCCGATGCCCTCGTCGCGGCGCATTCCGCAGGAATCATCCACCGCGATATTAAGCCGGCCAACATTTTTGTCACAAAGCTAGGACACGCCAAGATTCTCGATTTTGGTTTGGTCAAACGAGTCTCCGGTGACGAGGGCCTTTCCAGTATGCCGACTGCGGAAGAGACGGCAATGTTGACCAGCCCAGGATCTACTGTCGGCACGATTGCCTACATGTCACCCGAGCAAGCGCGGGGCGAGGAGTTGGATACGCGCACTGACCTGTTTTCATTTGGAGTGGTGCTGTATGAGATGGCTACCGGCCACCTTGCATTTCCGGGCAGCACGGCGGCGGTTGTTCATGAGGCGATTCTAAACAAATCGCCGACCCCTGCCGTGCGCCTTAACCACCAGGTTCCTACGGACTTAGAAGAAATCATCAGCATTGCGTTGGAAAAGGATCGCAAGCTGCGCTACCAGAAAGCCGCGGATATCCGCGCGGATCTGCAAAGACTCAGGCAAGACACTGCGGAATATGTATCAGGATCTGCAGACGCCGCAAGCCGGACCGGATGGCGCCTCAAGCGGATCGCGCGGAAACGCTGGAGATTCGGTGTGACGGCACTCTTGGCGATCGCGATCGTTGGGTTGGGTGTTCATTTTTACCCACGGCGTGCAGCTGCGTTGAGGGCGAAAGATACTATTCTCCTCGCCGACTTTGCGAACAGGACCGGCGATCCTGTTTTTGACGAAACGCTTCGGCAGGGTTTAGCTGTGCAACTCGAGCAGTCGCCGTTCTTGAGCCTCGTTTCCGAACAACGCATCCAACAGACGCTGCGACTCATGGGCCAGTCTCCCGACAAGAGTCTTACCCCCGAGATTGCGCGCGAGCTCTGCCAGCGCGTAGGGAGTGTTGCCGCTATGGACGGCTCCATTGCCAGCCTGGGCCAACAATATGTCTTGGAGTTGCGTGCGGTGAATTGCCATACGGGCGATACGTTGGCTCGAGAGGAAGCTACGGCGGAGGGTAAGGAACGGGTGCTGAAAGCATTGAGCCTGGCAGCCGGTAAGATGCGCGAGAAGCTGGGCGAATCCATTGCCACGGCCGAGAAATTTGACACCCCGCTCGAGCAGGTAACGACGCCTTCTCTGGAAGCATTGCAAGCATACAGCCGCGGCCAGATCAGCATGATGGGGAAAAGCGATTTCACCGCGGCAATTCCCCAGCTGGAGCGGGCAGTGCGACTCGATCCCAATTTCGCCCTCGCCTATGCAGCACTCGCGATCTGTTACTACGACCTCGGAGAGTCCTCCCAAGCGGCTCAATATGCGAAGAGGGCTTATGACCTGCGCGATCGTGTGAGCGAACGGGAGAAACTATCGATCGAGTCCCAGTACCATTTGTTTGCTACGGGCGATTTGGAGAAGGCGCGTCAGGCTCTGGAACTGTGGACGCAAAACTATCCACGTGAATTGGGGGCGTGGAATAACCTAGGAGCCAATTACGGTACGCTCGGGCAATATGAAAAGGCTCAGGCAGCAACGGAAGAGGCCATGCGCCTAGACCCCGGCAGTGCGCTGGCCATTACCAATCTTTTTGCAAGTTACTTGGAAACGAACCGCTTCGAGGATGCCCGTAGCCTGGCTGAGGAGGCGCGAACGAAAAAACTTGATTCACCGCCATTACGGCTAGGATCGTACCAGCTCGGCTTTCTGCAAAACGACGCCGCAGAGATGTCCAAGCAGGTAAATTGGGCGATGGGCCAAGCTGGAATTGAGGATGCCCTACTGGCTGCCGAGGCGGACGCCGCCGCTTTTTCCGGTCAACTGAGCAAAGCCCGTGAATTTTCGCGCAAGGCAGTGGCATCCGCGTTGAAAGCGGACGAAAAGGAAACCGCATCGGGATATGAAGCCAACGCCGCTCTACGCGAAGCACTCTTTAGTAACCCAGCCGAAGCACGGCAACGCGCCTCCGCGGCTTTGGCACTCGCCACTCCACGGGATGTTGAGTATGGAATCGCCCTCGCATTGGCACTAACGGATGCAAATAAGCGTTCGCAGGCGCAGATAACGAAACTGACGGAGGATCTGGCTCATCGTTTTCCAGAGGATACGGTGGTTCAGTTCAATTACTTGCCGACGATCAAAGCTGTAATCGAAATAAACCTCAAAAATCCGGCCAAGGCTATCGAGATCCTGGAAGCAGCAAGTCCCTATGAGCTTGGTTCCCCCAGCAATATTTCGATGAGCCTTAGTCTGTATCCCGTTTATGTCAGAGGGCTGGCGTATCTCTCGGCGAAACAAGGCAAGGAGGCCGCCATTCAATTTCAGAAGATTCTCACCCATCGTGGGATTGTACAGACGGAACCGATCGGTTCGCTCGCCCGTCTCGGCCTAGCCCGTAGTTACGCCTTGCAGGGCGACACCGTCAAAGCCCGCGCCGCATACCAGGATTTCCTCGCGCTCTGGAAAGACGCCGACCCCGGCATTCCGATCTTCCTCGCTGCCAAGGCCGAGTACGCGAAGCTGCCGTAACTGCTAGAACTTGGGCCTCAAAAATGGGACCGAGCCGGATAGATGTTGCGAAATCCTCTTCGCACCACCTATCTCAAGCTGAGATAGCTGGTGATAATCCCTGTTCTCGACAGTTATCTGCACACGTTTCGAAGTCAGTTCGGGTTCTGGGAAGACCGCAGTTGAAGCAAGTCTTTCCACTTCTGCTGCGTTTGCGCCCACTGCATTACTTTCCCCGCCTCCTTGCTCGGCGTGGTTTCCGCGAGACGCGGGCTGAGTACAGGCCCTTCGTTCGGGTTTCCGCGAAACGAAAAACTCATCATGGATTGAATACCGGGGCCGAGGTGGCAACTCGTGCATTCGAGGAAGGGCGAAAGGGCGCGCATACGTCCGTCCTCGACCTGATCGAAGCCCTGTGACATCGCAGGAAAGATTAGAAACGGTTCGTCGCCTGCGGTCACGCCGCGGAGCCCGCTGTAGTGTTCGGAAAAAAACAACACGCGGCTGAGCACGACCTCAGATGGCACTTGAAAACGTCGGGCGAGTTCGACATCGCGCGAAGCCATTGGATTGACACTGGGAATATCAGTGTAGCGGCGGATCTGAGCACTCTCCGTGATGGGTGTAAGACGCAAATGACCGTCCCGGTCTGGCAGGGCCATTTTCCGAACTAGAAGGAGTTCGGTTCCCGCCGGGAATTGTGGAACCTGCGGGTTCCACACATCCATCGGCTGCAGCCAACCTGGGGGTTGCATGTGAATGAACAGTGGAATTTTCATTTCCGCCAGTTGTTTGAAGTATGCCAGCGTCGTGTTGCGACCTCCGGGTAGGCGGACGAAGACAAGGAACACCGAACGCGCGGTGAAAGATGAATCGTGGAGCGGCGCGGCTAAGTCATGGTCCGGCGCGCCGAGGCAAACCCACGGCCCGCTCGGGTCGAGCAAGTCCGGCGGAAGGAATGCCTGACTAGGACTGGCGGGATTGTATGCTGAGGGAAATTCGTGGTTCTGTAGCGAGCGGGCGTAGGTGTCGGGCAATGTGGCAAGCTCATCCGGCGGAAGCGCGAGACGCCAGACTATGGCAGCGAGTCTCGACATGAGGTCTCGGCGTTCGGCTTGGTGCGGGACATCCGGCTGATCCGCCCAGTCGAAAACCGCCCAAATATCCCGTTGGAGAATTGCGCGCTTTACCGGATCCGTGATCCGGCGCTCGGCGTAAGTTCGAAGGAATTCATCGGCCAGAGCGATCGCTCGTTTGTGTGATTTTCCGCTCAGCAGGTAATTCGTTTCGCTCCAAAGAAGTGGGTCCAAAGCATCGAATCCGTACTGATTCCCGCTGGGATCGGTGCGCACGTGCAGTTCGAGGTACAACCGGTTTGCGACGTTTTGCGGATCGGGATCAAACAGTGTGGTCGGTTCGGCGGCACCAATCGAGAGATGCCAGCATAAAAATACGCTTACGATCGCCGCGCTGGCGCAGGCTGCCGAACCACGAAGCCGCATGGATGAGATCCTACCACCGGAGAGGAATGCCTTGGTTGGTATGCGTGACAGCCACGCGCTCAACTTACAATGACTGAAACAATTGGACACCAGATTTGCGCGTGGCCGGGGACGTCAAGCTTGGATAGGTGTTGATAAATCCTCTTATCACCACCTATCTCAAAACGAGATAGCTGGTGATAATCCCTGTTCTCGACAGTTACCTAGTGGCCAGGCTCTAGACAATTTGTGATTCGAGGCGCACAAGAAAATCGTACACATCGCTGGGGTTTCGCAGATAGTATTTCGCATGAGTGCCTTCCGCACGTCCCACGCGTACTGTGATTTGGTCGCTCAGCGAACGGAACGCGGATTCGTCGGTTTGGTCGTCGCCAATGTAGATTGCGGGGGTGTCCGGAGGGAGTGTATTTAGCAGAGCACGCGCCGCAGCGCCTTTTCCCTGAATCTCATGAGGGAGAACCTCCCACACCATTGCCCCTTCGAAAACCTTGAGGGATTGATGCAAGGGCAGGACCATCTGAAGCAGACAAGCTCTTGCAGCGCCCGCAACTGGCGAGGTTGCTTCCCGATAGTGAACCGCAAAGCTCAGTCCTTTGTCTTCGATTCGAATTCCTCGCATGGAGGCGATCTGTTTTTGCGCTTCGCGTTTTGCCGCTGCAAGAATTCTTCCAGCCTCAGTACCGATCGTTATGCTTTTCCCGTCTTCCTCGGCTCCGTGAAGACCTACGCAACGCAAAGTTTCGATTCCGATTCGCGTTCGCAGGTCTTGGTATCTACGGCCACTCACAATGGCAACAAATAACTTCGGATTGAGCGAGAGCCGCTCGAGTAGCCGCTTTGTTCGCTGCGGTACGCGGACTTCCCACGGCCGTCGCTGTATCCTTACTAGCGTTCCGTCGAAATCCAGTAGCAAAGCGCAAAGCTCCGCATCGCGAATCCGGCTCTTGATTTCACTCCACACGCGGAACAGATAGCGCGGTGAACGAGCGGCGCGATTGCCTCCGGCAGGAGGCGGAATCCAATGGGTACGGGTGCTCCCGGTCGCACCATCTTCAGTTCCGTCCGCTTCGCGCTCCAGCTGCACGGCTTTTAGCGTTGTACTCATCGAGAGCGACCCAATTCCGGCTCCAGCTCCCCAATTCGAATCTCAGATAGCTCAGTAATCAAGTTGCCCGCCCACCTATAGACATTGTGATGCTTCACATTTGTCCGTAGTAATCTCATTCGAGCCTGGCGTTCTTCCGTATTCATCTCGAGTGCCACTTGAATCGCCTCCGCGAGTTGTTCTGCGTCGTAGGGATTCACAATTATCGCATCGCGTAATTCACGAGCAGCGCCCGTAAACTGGCTTAAAATTAGCGCTCCACCTTCGTCATCGCGCGCCGCAACAAATTCCTTCGCCACCAGATTCATTCCGTCGTGAAGAGATGTCACCATGCAGAAGTCCGCCGCCCGATAGTACGGCAGGATTTCTTCGTGGCCGTGGTGCCGCGTCAGTAAAGCGATTGGCTTCCAATCTGCGGTCTGCCAACGGGCATTAATCCTCGCCGCTTCGGCTTCGACTTCCTGCAGGAAATCGTGATAACGCTGAATTTCCGTACGGCTGGGCGCGCCAATCTGCACGAAAGTAAATTTTCCGCGATATTCAGGCCGCTTTTCGAGGAATCGTTCCACGCCGCGAAGCCGCTCGAGCAATCCCTTCGTGTAGTCCACGCGATCCACTCCCACTCCAAGAAAATTTGCTTTGATGCCCAATGTCTCCAACAACTCGGCGCGAAGCACATAAGGCGACGCCTGGGACTCAAGCCCGCGTTGCGATTCGCGGAAATCCACGCTGATCGGAAATGGGCGAACGAATGTGACGTGTCCGCCTTTTTTTACCGCAAAGCGTTCCCACTCGATCTGCGATTCCAAAGCGGCGTCGACAGTCTCCAGGAAATTATCGCAGTGGGCTTGTATCTGAAAGCCAATTAAATCCGCGCCGAGCAGACCGCTAACAAGTTCACGCTGCCACGGACAAATGCCGAACGCTTCTGGATTCGGCCACGGTATGTGCCAGAAAATCGCGACGCGCGCATCGGGACGGGCTTCCTTGATCATTCTCGGAAGCAGCGCAAAATGATAGTCCTGCACCAGCACGAGAGGCCGCTCGACGCCTTCCATTTCCTGCAGAACTGCGTTTGCAAATTCCTGATTCGCAGTCTGGTAACTTTGCCAGTCCGAAGCGCGAAAAATTGGACGAGTGTGGGCGATGTGGCATAGCGGCCACAGACCTTCGTTCGAAAATCCGTAGTAGTAGCCTTGCTCCACTTCCTTGGGCAGCCAGACACGGCGCAAAGTGTATTCGGGCTTGTCGGGGGGCACGCGAATATGGTCACGATCGTCGACGGTGTCTCTGTCCGCACTGCCGGATCCCGAGGCGATCCAGATTCCATCGGAAGCGCGAAGAATTGGCTCGAGTGCCGTGACCAATCCGCTTGCCGGCACGAGCATTTCGATACCTTTTCCCTTGCGCACGTGCATGTACGGCTCGCGATTCGAAACAACAAAAAGCGAGCCTTGTTGAGCTTTGCCCTTTATGCTCACTCGCAGCCGCTCGGCCGTCCAGACAGACTCACCCGATTCGCGGAGGCGTGCCTCTTCTTCCGCGGCCGACCGAGCATCGGCCAGACTCCGGGTAAGATTCATTACTTCACTCGTAAAGGGAGCAAGAAAGCTTTCCTTCGCACCAGGGGGAGCTGGCATAAGCCGGCCACGGCGAACGTCCTTCATCCATTGTGCGGTGCGTGAAATCGGGAGAACGATCGTCCACCGGATAATCAGAACAGAGACTAGAACGATCAACAGGACTTCGACAATTACGTGCCAGAGCGAAGCTCGCCACATTCTCGCGCTCTGCGTTTCGATATAGCCTGCATCATGAAAAATCGCGAGTACGCCAGTAACTGAATTTCCATCGTGAAGCGGTGCATAGTAGGCATGCATCGGTTCGGAATTTAGATTCAGAAACTCGCTAAGACCGGTGCCACTCGCGATCACTCGTTCCAACGGGAACGGGCGGAGGATCAAATCGACGCCGCAAATTAGTGCTCTCGGCAAGCACTTCGCCGTTCTTGTTGTAAACGACGACGCCGGCGAGCTGCTCGCGATTGCTAAATCGCTCAACGATCCGGCGTAACTGGTCCCGGGAACCTTTTTCGAGAGCAGGTTCCACAATTTCCTGCAAGCTCTCGGACAGGACTTCAGCGCGGCGCACGAGATCAGCGCGCAAACCGCGCTTCTCCGAACGAACCTCCCCCTTCGAGACAATGAAGGTGACGATCGTTATGCTTGCGACGAGGAAGAGGATCAGCCGTATGCTTAATTTCACTTTAATCTCCCGCTCGGATTAGAAACTTATCTGAGCGGATTCGAAATACCAGGAAGCCAGTACGCGGGTGCATACCTCTACGGATAACGCTGCACGCGGGGTGCCAGCCGGGGCCCATTTTCGTACTCACAGCACGGGACTTAGGAGACTGGCCTTGGGCCAGTGCGCGGAGAAAGTGCGGAGTCCCTGTAGAATCGCCATAGAAGCCCAAACTCTCGTTTCGATTCTGTCAGCAAGCGGCCGAACGCCCGTTCAAATGCAGGATTCACCTTATTAACTTCAGGACTGTTCTTGAGATTTGATTAACATTCCTGGCCGTATTGCTAGAGACTTGAAATGTCTTGGGCGTTGAAATCGCGGCGAACGCTCAGCGGGAGCATGCGTCGCGAGCCGCTGTGCCTTGTATCGGCGTTGGCGATTTTTCTTGCGCCGACGCGGATGCTAGGAGCGTCCTATCCGAGGGTTCTATTGCGCGCAGTTACTATGAACATTGATTCACAGAGGGCCAAATCGCGGCATCTGGAAAATGTTCTTCAGTACATCTCGGTGAGCTGGGATCACCTTACCCGCTCGCTAGATAAATGCAAAACCTATGAGGACGACAAAATAGGCGACGGGCCCATTCTCTATTTCCCGGCTGACTACAAGACCCTGCCAAGCGTTCAGGATCTCGGTGACAACTGCAAGGTACGAGTGGAACGCCTTCCCGAAATCATCACAAGCCCTGACGACGTGCATTTGAACAGAATTCCTGCGGCGGGGCTCCTGTATCTTCCCAATCCATATGTCGTACCGGGCGGGCAGTTCAACGAGATGTACGGCTGGGACAGCTATTTCATTATTCTTGGCCTCCTTCGCGCAAATCGGTTGGGCATGGCCAAAGGAATGGTCGAAAACTTTTTCTTCGAGATTCAGCACTACGGTTCAATCCTGAACGCCAACCGCACGTATTACCTGACTCGTTCCCAGCCGCCGTTCCTTACGTCGATGATCCTCGCGGTGTATGACGCCGAAGCCGCTATCGACGCAAAAAACAATTCCTGGCTCGAGAAAGCATATGAATTCGCGGTGAGGGATTACGAACAGTGGACTCGCCCTCCTCATTTGGCAGGTGACACGGGCCTTTCACGCTATTTCGACCACGGCGAAGGCCCCGTACCTGAAATCATTGGCGACCCGAGCGATTATTATCGCGGCGCGGCTCAATTCTTCTTGTTTCAGGATGGCGCGAAAGATCCCCATCTCGTTTTGGTAGACAGCAGCCATCCGGTCCAGTCCTTGATAGGACCGCTCTTTCCGGTTTTCGGGAATGATGCGGGGGAGCAGGGTGCGCAGAATAGCAACAATGTGCCGGAAGAACAGGTCACTCTATCCGCCGACTTCTACAAGGGCGATCGCAGCATGCGCGAATCGGGGTTCGATGTTTCTTTTCGCTTTGGCCCGTTCAGCGCCGAAACTCATCACTATGCGCCCGTCTGCTTGAATAGCCTGCTTTACAAAACTGAAAATGACCTTGCACTCATGGCTTCGCTTCTCGGCAAGCAAAAAGATGCTGAGCGATGGAAGGAGAAAGCCGCCGACCGGAAACAGCGGATTCAGAAATATCTGTGGGACGAGAAGCGAGGCCTCTACTTCGATTACAACTTCACGACCCACACTCTTTCCTCCTATGAGTACGCCACTACTTTCTATCCGCTTTGGGTGGGGCTCGCGTCGAAAGAGCAAGCGGAAGCGATCCTCAAGAACCTCTCGATGTTCGAGCAGCCGGGTGGCCTTGCCATGAGCAGAGTGGAGTCGCAGGCACAATGGGACTACCCGTACGGCTGGGCTCCGATTCAACTGCTCGCTGTGGAAGGGATGCGCCGCTACGGGTTTGCCGCAGAAGCGGACCGCGTTGCCTATAATTTCCTCAGCATGGTAGTGGAGGACTTTGTGACGGATAAATTTATTCGAGAAAAATACAATGTCGTGAAGCGGACCTCAGAGACTCGCATCGTAAAAGGTTACAGCCAGAATGTAATCGGATTCGGCTGGACGAACGGCGTCTTCCTCGAACTGCTGAATCAGCTGCCTGCATCCCTTATCGATCGTTTGAGAAAAGGATAGGCCTGAAAGGCTCGAGCCGACAATTACGTCTTGGGCACCAGCTCGACCTTCGACGCACTAGTCGGCTCGGTGGATTTGTTGTTGATGGGTGCGCCAGGGCTGACCCCCTAGATCTGGCCTCGCCGCGAACGCATCTTCGGCGACTCGGAAGATCCGCTTACCCGTTCCCGGAGGTTCCGGTCCGGATAGATGTTGATAAATCCTCTTCGCACCAGCTATCTCAATCGGAGATAGCTCGTGATAATCCCTGTTATCTGGAAGCACCCAGGTATTCGATAGCAGTGAAAACGCTCTGACGAGATTCTTCTCGCGGATTCTAAATGCTACGCACCAGTCGATGGTTCATCATCGCTTCAATTTTTGAAGTTAGTTCACTGGAAACAAGATTCTTAGAGAGGTAACCCCACGCGCCCGCATCTGCAGCGATTTGTGCGAGGTCCAGCGATTGATACATGGAGAGAATTAGAACTCTTGAAGCTGGAACTTTTTGTCGAATGAGTCGGCAAGCGCTTAAACCGTCAAGTCCGGGCATTCGAATATCCAGCAAAATCACATCCGGCTTCAGCTCACTCGCTCTCTCTATAGCCTCTCTTCCATTTTCGGCCTCACCGCACACCGACCAATCATGATGTTGCTTTATAAGCTTTTTCAAACCACTTCTGAAAAATTCATTATCATCAGCAACTAGAATTCGAGGCATGCCTACCTCCAATGCCGCTAACTCTATTAGGAATGGAACCGCTGGCTTTTAGAATTTTACGGGAACGGGTGTGAACTTGAATCGGGTGTTCTTAGTACCTGGCGGGGTCAACATTGGCTCGCAAAAAAAGGGTGGTCCTCTTCCCGGAGGAGCCACCCTCAACACCCGTCACTGCTGTGCAACTCTACAGCGAATGGCAATCCGTCCCAATAGTACTAATTCCCTAGTACCAAACACCGTCCCAAAAACGACTCTCAGCAGAGCGGCTCATTTAGGACTCTCGTCCCTACGAATGAAGCAAGAGTTGAACACACTGTGCCAGTTTTATCATGCCGTCCGATTTAGCGACCACGGCATCAACAGCAAGCCCTTTGCGAGGGAATGCATTGGCGATCGCTTCTTTATACATCGTGAATAGAACTATCCGGACGTTTGGCATCATTTCTTTCAGGACGGACGCTACAACGATGCCATTCGTCCGAGGCATCGCTACATCGAGGAGAATCAAATCGGGCTTGAGTTCCCAGGCTTTCTCGATCGCATCTTGGCCATCTACAGCTTCACCACAAACATCAAAATTTCGTTGGGTGAGAAATGAACGAACGACATTGCGAATTGTGTCGCTATCGTCTGCCACTAAAATCCGTTTGGCGATCAATTGAACCACCGATGGCGGGGTGATTTACGCTAACAATATGTACATGGGTCCGCAATACCGTGTTTACTTGGTTCTAGTACGATTCAGCGCCACGATGAAGTCTCCGTTCAGGAAGACTGTTTCTCACTCTTTGGTATTGCCATGAAGACGGAAGAAATCTGACTTAAAAATTCTCGCGTTTCGTCCTCAACCCGTCTTTTTCTGGGAAGTATCTCCTCGCTGATCGTCAGGTCGCGCTAGTGTACGACGCAAATGCCTTATAAGCTTGTCCGCCTCATTGCAGTACAGGTAAAAGTCGGAGTACGGGTCGTTCGCTGCCAGGTCCTCTATGCGCCTCATGGCTTCCTCTAGACCATAAACAGCTTCCAACCAACTTGGGTTGCGCGGGGGGTCGGCTTTAAAAACTTCATATCTAATCGTATCGAGCATTACTCATCTCACGATCAAGAACGTAGTCCGTTGGAATGGCACCGCCAACAAAGCATGAAAAACTCTTCATGATTGCAAGCTACTAACACTGGCGGGCGGCAATTTCGGAGTTATCGTTCGCGCCTCGTGGCGGCTGGTCGTTGGAATAATCGTGGTCGGAAACCCGTAAAGTAAATTCTCTGCGCCGACGATTCCCATTCAGCCGTCACATCACAAGATCCAGAATCAGTCCGACGTCATGCCCACATTTGCGCTTTCTGGGGGTAATGTGAATCAGGCAAAGCCTGTAGGTGTTGTGTCAATGGTGCCTTTTTTCGCCTAATACAAGTTCGCCGGATCTCTACAGGCATTGCTGAATCGTCTCTTCGCGGCGCTCCGCATATCCTTTTTCGTAGCAGGACTTGTGACGCGAGGTGACGCAAATGAAATATTTCAACGCCCGTGGTTCCCTGAAATCATTGAGAGCTTCGACTTTGATTTTCCTGGGCGCACTCCTATTCGCGATTTTGGCGACATCGTCGACTGTCTCAGCGCAAGTAGTTGTTTCGGTAGCAATCGCTCCCCCCGCGCTGCCCGTTTACACGCAGCCCATCTGCCCGGGAGAAGGTTTTATCTGGACTCCCGGATATTGGGGCTACAGTGATGACGGAGGATATTTCTGGGTCCCTGGGACTTGGGTGGAAGCCCCCGAAGTTGGTTTGCTCTGGACGCCGGGTTACTGGGGTTGGAACGACCGTGCCTATGTCTGGAATGACGGGTACTGGGGGCCTCAGGTGGGCTTCTACGGTGGAATCAACTATGGCTTCGGTTACGTTGGCACAGGTTACGCAGGAGGATATTGGTCCGGCAACAACTTTTACTACAACCGCCGGGTAAACAACGTCGACGTGAATATTGTCCACAACGTGTACCAGAAAAATGTCGTCGTCGTAAACTCGACACATGTCAGCTTCAACGGTGGTCGGGGTGGGGTCCGTGCGCGACCCACTGCGGTGCAAGAAACGTTCCTCCGCGAACGGCACACTGCGCCAACGACTATGCAGCAGCGGCACGAGAGTACGGCACGTGCCGATCGCAGCCAGTTTGCCTCTGTGAACCATGGGCATCCGGCGGTCGTCGCAACGCAGAAGCCCGACGAATTCAAAGGTCCAGGTTTGGTCCAGACAAGAGCATCGACTTCGGAGCGAATAACCAACGGTCGCACCGAAACTAAAGCGACGTCGAAGCCGCGGACCGGAAGCTCAGCGCGGACAGAAAGCAAGTCTCGAACCGAATCGAAGCCAGAGACAAAACCGCGAACAGAATCAAAACCAGCGGCTACGCACGAACCGAGGACGGAGACAAAGCCACGAACAGAATCGAAACCAACAACGACTCACGAACCGAAGACTGAGCAAAGCCACGAACAGAATCCAAACCAGCGGCTACGCATGAATCGAGGACGGAGACAAAGCCACGAACAGAATCAAAACCAACGACTACGCACGAACCGAAGACTGAGAGCGAAGCCACGAACAGAATCAAAACCAGCGGCTACGCATGAATCGAGGACAGAGACAAAACCGCGAACAGAATCAAAACCAACAACCACTCACGAACCCAAGACTGAAGCGAAGCCACGAACAGAATCCAAACCAGCGGCTACGCATGAATCGAGGACAGAGACAAAACCGCGAACAGAATCAAAACCAACAACGACTCACGAACCCAAGACTGAAGCGAAGCCACGAGCAGAATCCAAACCAGCGGCTACGCATGAATCGAAGCCTGAGGCTAAGCCCTAAGCGAGTGAGGATGCACGAAGACCGACCGGACCAGTGAGCACAACGTGCATCGGAAAGAGTAGGAAAACGACGCCGGATGGCGAAGTGTCTCAGCAAAGGTTACGCTGACGGATGGCTCGCACTGTCAAGCTTGCCCCGGCGTCTCAGCAAAATCCATATCAGGCGGGCTTGAAAAAAGGGTAACCGTAGAGGCGCCGACTCTCCCTGAGCTGAACCCTAAAACAGCGCGTCCGTCTAAATTTAGACACCCGCGCATTCCCAAATTAGGATAGTCTGGCCCCGTAATGGAACGTCACTACGACATCTTCGAAATCATGCCTGACGGCGCGCCCGTTTGGAGGACCGCCGTAGAGGGCCATCAAAACGCGATTCTGAAGCTGCAAGAACTAGCCGCTCAAACCACGAACGAAATCCGCGTAATGCACCTGGCGAGCAACAGCATCGTAGCTACCATGAATGCTTCGCAGCCTGATTAAAATCCATTCGACCACCAGCATCAGGTCAACCGCAACCAGTGTTCGTCTTGTTGCATCCGGTGAGATGCCGGTTCGTTTTTTATTCACTTCAGATGCCCGTCCTGGGCACGGAATTCTCCGGTACGAAAAGCGCATCAATTTTTCCGACCATTGTAGTTGTGTCGGTCTTTGAAATGACAAATCGAATGCCGACTTCAAGTGCGTGCTGCTCCAACGCTGGGCTTGCGTGCTGGGTAAATAACACGATCTTTGCAATCGGGTCCATCTGAAGGATTCTTGCCGCTGCATCGACGCCGTTCACGCCCGGCATTTGAAAATCCATGATTGTCACGTCTGGGCTCAATGATCTGAACATCGCAATCGCGTCAAGTCCGTCAGACGCTTCTCCGCAGACCTCCCAATCAGGCTTTGCACGTAGAATATTGCGCAATCCTTTCCTAACGAGTTCGCTGTCATCTACGATCAAAATCCGTATTGGCATCTACCCCTCTTCGAGAAATCGAAACAATAAGAACGGATCCAGACAAATGTTCGGCGGTTTGTCCGCGCTGTTACCTCAGACTCCCATCGCCGATGCTGTGGAAATCGGAAAGCGTGCGATCACGCACGTTCCGTTGCCGTTGGACTGGATCGAGAGTGTGCCTCCCAGTTCTCGCACCCTTTCTCGCATTCCACTCACGCCAACCCCGGGCCCTGAGTCTTGCGACTTAGGACGGATACTGCCGGGGGACATCCCTCTTCCTTCATCGCGAACTTCAACGACCAAAACCTTTCCGTCAGCAACCGACAGATTTATGAACGCAGTCTTGCTCTCCGAATGCCGGTAAACATTTGTAAGGCACTCCTGGACGATTCGAAATGCAGATATTTCCATGTGAGGTGAAAGCCGGCCGATTTCGGGCGAGAGGTCTACCGACACATTTACCTTGCTGCGTTCGGCAAAACCATCCGCAAACATTTTGATCGCAGGCAGGAGGCCGATCTCGTCGAGTAATGGAGGATGAAGTAGGTGAGAAATTGTTCGGATATCCGTCGAAAGTTGCTGGATGAGCTGCTCATTCTCGCGAAGGGCATCTGCGGCTACGGAATTAAGCGTTGCTGACCTCCGTGAGCGCCATTCCATTGTTCATCGAAAGCGCAACGATCACCTGTCCAACGCTGTCATGCAGATCACGAGCGATGCGCCGGCGCTCTTCATCCTGCATCGCTATCAGCCTTGCAGAAAGGTTACGCAAGTCAGCATTCAGCTGCTCCATCTGTCGTGTTTTGCGATGCAGATCAGCGAAGATACTTACTTTGGCCCTCAGCAATTCGGGAACAATTGGAACCGAAATGTAATCCACCGCCCCTCGCTGATATGCCTTGAGCTGATCCATGTCGGTTAAGTGCACGGCGGATATGAAGATAATCGCGGTTTTCTGAAAGCGTGGATGTTGGCGGATCATGTCCGCAAGTTCGAAACCATCAATTTCGGGCATACTTACGTCCATCAATACGACTGCCACATCGGTTTTCAACAGATGGTCGAGTGCTTCACGGGCGGAACGAGCCATCAGCAGGTTTTCGCCAAGCTCCTTCAGGATGACTTCATAGCTCAGCAGCTTGCCGGGCTGATCATCTACCAGCAAGATGTTGACCTTTTGGTGCTCGTTCATCATATCTGGTTCACCTCAGCATGCCGTGACGCCGGTCAATCCCCGAATCGCGTCGGCCGCATCGACGAGTTGAAGTTAACGATGAAACCACATCCGCAGCGCGGACAGCAGTTGCTCGGTATTGACGGGCTTTGCCAAATACTCCGATGCCCCGGCTTCAAGGCATTTCTCACGATCGCCTTTCATCGCTTTGGCCGTTAAGGCCACGATTGGCAAACGCCGAAAAGATGGATTTTGACGAATTACCTGCATCGTTTCGTATCCATCCATTTCCGGCATCATGATGTCCATCAGCACGATTGCTACATCCGGAGTCGTTTCAAGAGTCGCGATTGCTTCTCGGCCGGTGCCGGCAGTGAGAACGATCATTCCGCGGCGTTCGAGAACGCTGCTAAGCGCGAAAATGTTGCGGACGTCGTCATCCACGACCAATACTTTCTTTCCAACAAGTGCTTCGTCAGAGTGGTGCAACAAATCGAGCATTTTTTGCTTCTCGGGTGGAAGGTCCGTTACGATGCGATGCAGAAACAGTGCCGTTTCATCTAGGAGCCGTTCTGGGGATTCGACTCCCTTTACCACCACACTGCGTGCCAGATTGTGCAGGCGAGCGTCTTCATCGGGCGACAAATCTTTTCCCGTGAAGACGACGACGGGCAGTTCGCTGAGCGAAGGCGTATCGCGGAAGCGCTCCAATATTTCGAAGCCAGAAATGTCGGGAAGGCGAAGGTCGAGCACCACGCAGTCAAACGGCTGCGCGCTGATAGCTGCAAGCGCCTCCGTCCCTGTAGCGGCCACCTCAAGATCGATGTCGCTGTATCCAAGCAATTCTCGAATACTGAACTGCTCCGCTGGGTTGTCCTCCACGACCAGCAAGCGCTTTCTGCGGGGCATCGTATATTCCTTAATGCGCGAAAACGCCTTGTTCAGTTCCTCTGGCGTGGTCGGCTTAGTCACATACGCAAAAGCGCCTCGGGCCAGTCCATGTTGCCGGTCTTCATCCAAAGTCAACATCTGAACCGGGATGTGTCGAGTGGTCGGGTCCTGCTTCAGATGGTTTAGCACCGTCCAGCCCAGCATGTCGGGCAGGAAAACGTCCAACGAGATTGCCGTGGGATGGAATTCTTGAGCAAGCGTCAAAGCTTCACTACCTCGCGTTGCGACTAGCACCTTGAAGCCTTTCTCGTGAGCGAGGTCACATAAGATCGTGGCGAAATACGGATCGTCTTCCACAATCAGCAGGACTGCGTCGTCCGGGTGCAGTATCTCGCGGTCGTCACTGATCGGGAGTGGCTCGGTCGTACGCTCTGTCGAAACCGAACTCAAATTTCTCGGTAACGGCACCGACAACGGCTTGGCATCTATACCTCCTCCGGTTGCTGAGGGGCCTACATATGTTTGTGGTAAGTAGAGTGTGAACGTACTTCCTTCGTTTGGAGTGCTGCGCAGTTGAATTTCACCGCCCAACAATCCCGCAAGTTCGCGGCTGATTGCGAGTCCCAATCCGGTTCCACCATACTTGCGGCTCGTGCCCGCGTCTGCCTGTTGAAATGCTTCGAAGATGATCCGTTGTTTCTCGGCGGGAATGCCGATGCCAGAGTCCGTCACTTCAAACGCAACTACGGTGGCCAATTTCCCGAGGACCGGATGTTCTTCGCTCCAACCGCTTTCGGCCGCAAACACTTTCAGACGTACGCCGCCATGCTCTGTGAACTTGAATGCGTTCGACAGAAGATTCTTCAACACCTGTTGCAAACGCTTTGAGTCGGTGACGAAACTGCGCGGAAGCTGTGTATCGATTTGCGTTTCAAAATCCAGGTGCCGGCTTTCAGCCTCGTGGCGGAAGGGACGCGCGATCATTTCAAGCAAACTGGTGAAGAACACCTCTTCCGCTTGAACTGAAACCGTGCCGGATTCAATCTTTGACAGGTCAAGAATGTCCGTGATCAAGTTGAGCAAGTCCGTCCCCGCACCGTGTATCGTTCGCGAGAACTCAACTTGTTTCGGCGTGAGGTTACCATCCGGGTTATCCACAAGCTGCTGACCCAAGACAAGAATGCTGTTCAGCGGCGTACGCAACTCGTGCGACATATTGGCAAGGAATTCGGATTTATATTTTGAGGTGAGCGCGAGCTCCTTCGCTTTCTCCTCCACGGCTCGCCGCGCTTGTTCGATTTCCTGATTTTTGCGCTCCACTTCCACATTTTGCTCGGCGAGTTGTTGGGCTTTTTGAGCGAGCTGCTCATTGGTCTGCTGCAATTCTGTCTGCTGGGTCTGTAGCTCAATCGCAAGCTGTTGAGACTGTTTCAAAAGTCCTTCGGTTTGCATCGTAGCTTCAATGCTGTTCAGCACGATTCCGATACTAGCTGTTAGTTGCTCGAGAAACGCCAGGTGGGAAGCAGTGAAAAAGCTCAGCGACGCCAGTTCGATCACTGCTTTTACTCGATCTTCGAAAAGGATCGGCAGAACGATGATGTTCCGAGGCACCGCGGAGAACAAGCCTGATCGAATCGGCACGGCTTCGGGAGGAACCTCCGTGATAAGCATTCGTCGCTTCTCTGAAGCACACTGCCCGACGAGCCCTTCTCCTACTAATAAGCTATCGGGGTGTCCGCCCTTCTCGTTGTCAGCAAAGGCCGAGAGCAGAAGCATGCTCGAGGAGCCTTCAGTCTCCATTTGATAGATCACACCCTGCTGGGCGTTCACAAGCGGTGCCAATTCCGACAAAAGCATTCGCCCGACTGTCGTCAGATCGCGCTGCCCTTGCAACATTCCAGTGAAGCGGGCGAGGTTTGTCTTCAACCAATCCTGCTCATTGTTGCGGTCCGTCGTGAGCCGAAGGTTGTTGATCATTGTGTTGATGTAGTCTTTCAATTCCGCCACCTCTCCGCTGGCCTCCACTTGAATCGATCGCGTCAAATCTCCTTTCGTTACGGCGGTAGTCACCTCGGCAATTGCGCGGACTTGGTTAGTGAGGTTATCGGCGAGCAAATTCACGTTTCCGGTGAGGTCTTTCCATGTGCCGGCGGCTCCGGGTACGTTCGCCTGGCCGCCCAGTCGGCCTTCCACGCCTACTTCACGAGCGACGGTGGTTACCTGATCAGCGAAAGTCGCGAGAGTATCGGTCATGTTGTTGATGGTGTCCGCTAGGGCCGCCACTTCGCCCTTTGCATTCACAGTTAATTTCTTGGTCAACTCGCCGTTCGCCACGGCAGTCACGACTTTTACGATTCCCCGAACCTGTTCTGTAAGGTTCGCCGCCATTACGTTGACGTTGTCAGTGAGATCCTTCCAGGTACCCGCGACACCCGGCACTTGGGCTTGACCGCCGAGTTTTCCATCCGTGCCGACTTCGCGAGCAACGCGGGTAACTTCAGCGGCGAAGGCATTTAGCTGGTCCACCATCGTGTTGATAGTATTCTTGAGCTCGAGAATCTCGCCTTTCACATCCACCGTGATCTTGCGCGACAAATCGCCTCGAGCTACAGCCGTAGTTACTTCAGCGATGTTTCGCACTTGGCCCGTGAGATTACCAGCCATCGCGTTCACGGAATCGGTGAGGTCCTTCCACGTCCCGGCCACGCCCGTAACGTTCGCCTGACCTCCAAGCCGACCTTCGCTGCCCACTTCACGAGCGACACGGGTGACTTCAGCCGCAAATGACCGAAGCTGTTCCACCATCGTATTGAGCGTTTCTTTGAGCTGAAGAATTTCGCCGCGAACGTCAACCGTGATCTTGCGTGAGAGGTCGCCGCTCGCGATGGCGGTGGCCACTTCAGCGATGTTTCGAACCTGGCCAGTCAGGTTGCTGGCCATGAAGTTCACATTGTCTGTCAGGTCCTTCCACGTTCCACCTACTCCGGGAACCTGGGCCTGCCCGCCCAACTTGCCTTCGGTGCCGACTTCGCGCGCGACACGTGTGACTTCGCCAGCGAAGGCGTTTAACTGGTCCACCATCGTGTTAATCGTATTTTTCAGCTCGAGAATTTCGCCCTTCACGTCCACCGTGATCTTGCGTGACAAGTCACCTCGAGCAACGGCGGTCGTAACCTCGGCGATGTTTCGAACCTGAGCCGTCAAGTTTCCAGCCATCGAGTTCACAGAGTCGGTGAGGTCTTTCCACGTTCCAGCAACGCCGGGCACGTTAGCCTGGCCTCCGAGCCGGCCCTCACTGCCGACTTCGCGCGCGACGCGCGTCACTTCACCGGCAAAAGCATTAAGCTGGTCCACCATTGTGTTGATGGTTTCTTTCAAGAGCAGAATTTCACCGCTTACGTTGACGGTGATTTTTTTCGAAAGGTCACCGCTCGCAATGGCCGTCGCTACCTCGGCGATATTTCTTACTTGCCCAGTTAAGTTACTGGCCATCGAGTTGACCGAATCCGTGAGATCTTTCCAGGTGCCGGCGACGCCCGGAACTTGAGCCTGCCCGCCGAGTTTTCCGTCAGTACCGACTTCGCGAGCGACGCGCGTCACCTCAGACGCAAACGACCGCAACTGATCCACCATCGTGTTGAGCGTATCCTTTAACTCTAGGATTTCGCCTTTCACGTCGACCGTGATCTTGCGAGACAGATCGCCTCGGGCTACGGCGGTCGCAACCTCGGCGATATTTCTCACTTGGCCAGTCAGGTTACTGGCCATGAAGTTCACGTTGTCCGTCAGATCTTTCCAAGTGCCGGCGCCAGGTACCTGTGCCTGCCCGCCCAACTTGCCTTCCGTGCCCACTTCTCGAGCAACGCGAGTCACCTCACCGGCAAACGCGTTTAGTTGGTCAACCATCGTGTTAATTGTATTTTTTAGTTCGAGAATTTCGCCTTTCACGTCCACCGTGATCTTGCGCGACAAGTCTCCCAACGCCACCGCGGTCGTGACTTCCGCAATATTGCGAACCTGTGCTGTGAGGTTTCCGGCCATCGAGTTGACTGAGTCGGTGAGATCTTTCCATGTTCCTGCAACGCCGGGCACGTTTGCTTGTCCGCCCAGCCTTCCTTCGCTGCCGACTTCTCGAGCAACGCGCGTTACCTCACCCGCGAAGCGATTTAGCTGGTCCACCATCGTATTCAGCGTTTCTTTGAGCTCAAGAATTTCGCCGCGAACGTCCACGGTGATTTTGCGTGAAAGATCGCCTTTCGCGATTGCAGTCGCCACCTCGGCAATATTTCTCACCTGACCGGTCAGGTTGCTGGCCATGAAGTTCACATTGTCGGTGAGGTCCTTCCAAGTCCCGCCGACACCTGGAACCTGCGCCTGGCCGCCGAGCTTACCTTCCGTACCGACTTCGCGCGCGACACGCGTGACCTCGCCTGCGAAAGCGTTTAACTGGTCGACCATCGTGTTAATCGTATCTTTCAATTCCAAAATTTCGCCCTTCACGTCGACCGTGATTTTGCGAGACAAGTCGCCTCGGGCTACGGCGGTCGTGACTTCTGCGATGTTGCGCACCTGCGCCGTCAAGTTTCCGGCCATCGCGTTTACAGAGTCCGTGAGGTCCTTCCAGGTTCCGGCCACACCGGGCACTACGGCTTGTCCGCCAAGTTTCCCGTCAGTTCCCACTTCGCGCGCCACGCGCGTTACCTCTGATGCAAACGATCGCAACTGATCCACCATCGTATTGATGGCTTCTTTAAGTTGCAGAATCTCCCCACGAACGTCCACGGTAATCTTGCGCGAGAGGTCGCCGCTTGCCACCGCGGTCGCAACTTCGGCAATGTTTCTCACTTGGCCCGTTAGATTACTCGCCATGGAATTGACGGAGTCCGTGAGATCTTTCCAGGTTCCCGCAACGCCCGGTACTTTTGCCTGACCGCCGAGTTTTCCGTCCGTCCCGACTTCGCGAGCAACGCGCGTCACTTCAGATGTAAACACGCCCAACTGCTGAATCATCGTATTCACGATTGTGGCCGACCGTAGGAACTCACCTTCCAACGGTCGTCCGTCAACGTCGAGTTGCACAGTCTGTGTTAGATTGCCTTTCGCAACCGCCGCAATCGCGCGCGTAACCTCGGTCGTGGGCCGCAGCAAATCATCCACCAGGTTGTTCACCGACATCTCCATCTCGCCCCAAGCGGCCTTGGGCAAATGAAACCGCATGCGTTCGCGCGTTCGCCCTTCTTTTCCGACAACCTGCCCCACGCGATTGAGTTCTTTTGCCATCTGTTGGTTGGCTGCGACAATTTCGTTAAACGTGTCTGCGATTTTCCCACCCAGCCCGGTCCAATTGCCCGGAAGGCGCACGGAAAAGTCGCCGTCGCGCATCGTTTGCAAACAGGATAGAACTACCGCCAAATCAACCGACGCTGCCGGGGAATGAACGCCAGCCTGCCCATTGCCTTCTGAATCTACTTTCGCATTTGCGATTGCCTGATTACTTTTACTTCCGTGGTCAGTTCTTCTCATCCTGATCTCCGGGTACACTTCTGTCTTCGGCCGAGGGCTCGCCTACAATTGCGATCAGACTTGTTGCGATCGTGACCTGCTTAAGATGTCGAAATTGATGGGACATAAAAAATCAAGATCTGACCTCGAGCGATGAAAAAACACCCGCATTGATACCACAGTTGTTTTCGACACAACCTACAGTGTTTAATGTATTCGCACCTCGTATGGACCGAAAATAGTGCAGCTTTGGGCAAGTCAGGAAGTCGAAGTCTAGTGGCGAGCAACTCCTGCAGCTAGTTAATAGGCGGCTGGCCTCGGGCTCAGATGCATTCACATGGATCTGACGGTGAATCCGCGAGGTTGGGGTCAGAATCGAGACAGGGCAGGAATGCAGAACCCGAGCGACCTCGGCGAGGATTGCTTTCGGTGCGCAGGGCTTGGAAAGTATCCCGTCGAACCCACCTCCAACAATCGCATCCGATTCAGGTTCCAGTCCCAGCGCGCTGAGCATGACTACGGGAATCTTTTGGGTTCTTTCGTCAGCCTTCAGCCGTCGCGTCGTCTCCCATCCGTCAATTCCGGGCATGGATAGATCCATGAAGATCACGTCCGGCTGGAGTTTCAGCGCCTTATCCAGAGCCTCTTGTCCGTTGATTGCAAATTCGACTCGAAAACCCTCGAGCGACAGCAGATAGCGATACGGGCGCTGCACGCTTTCAAAATCGTCTACGATCAAAAGAAGTGGGTTTTCTTGGTTCATATCACTTCCGGTCCAAAGACGTCCTGCGCTGCTGCGGCCTTGAAATGGCCTTCAGCTCTAAACGAGATACCCATCTGAGCCTTGGTTTAACCGCCTTACCAACCGGTTTAGAGCTTCGACCAGACGCGGTCCGCTGGAGAACTATGCGCAATCGTCAAAAGGTTCCACAAACTGCAGCCGGGACTGGTCGAAAAGCCGGTATTCAGCCGGCACACTCGACGCCAATGTGAGTAGGCGCTTCCGCGCGTGGCTTAGGTCCTCAGCTTCCTCAATCCACACGACGGAATTATCAGGAGTTTTTTTGAAAATGTCGTATTTGGCGGTCATGGTTTCCCCTGCTCCTGCGCGCTACGTTGCAGTCGTCTCGGAGCGACAATACCCTCTTACGCGCACCATTCAATACCGCGTTTCCGGTATAAGTGTCACCTTGCCATCGCGCCCTGTCTGAGCGATTTCAATCCTCAAGGAAGTGTTACTAGATGCGCTCGCCATAGCATACGGTCGACGTTCCGCCCCTCCGCATCGGCTGGCATCAAGCAATACCGGTTTCTGCTCCAAGAGAAGCTAAACGCGAGCATGACAACGGCGTCAGTGAAGGGATGGTGAGGGCGGTATATCCCGGGGTCTTTCTCCCCCATGCGGAAATCGAGAAGATCAGTAATTCCGGACACTACCCCATGCTGGAGACGCCAATCTATTTTGTGACCAGGACCGAAGCGTTCCTGGCGCAAACCGCGCAAGTCGTAAAGTAAGCCAACCGTTTCCGAACGGCGCGCAACAAAAAGGCAACAATGAAACTCGCATCCCTGAAAAATGGCCAGCGCGATGGCGTCTTGGTTGTCGTCGACCGCAAGCTCGAGACCTGTACGCGCGTTCCACAGATCGCGCAGACTTTGCAACAGGCGATAAAGTCGTGGAGCGTGATCGCTCCAAAACTTCAGACAGTTTACGGTCAGCTTAATGCCGGCAAGGAGACGAACGCGGAGCCGTTCTCGCCGCAGGAAGCCGAAAGTCCACTGCCGCGCGCCTTTCAATTCCTCGACGGGTCGGTCTATCTCAGCCACATGCGCAAAGCACGCAAAGCGCGCGGCGCTGAGATGCCGGCGAATTTTGAAACCGAGCCGCTGATGTATCAGGCCGTGTCTGATGGATTTATTGGCCCGCTCGATGACATGCCGCTCCCTACCGATGAACTCGGCGTCGATATGGAGGCCGAAGTTGCGATCATCGTCGACGACGTGCCGATGGGCGTGGCAGCCGATCAGGCTGCCATACATATTAAATTGGTTATGCTGCTCAACGACTATACGCTCCGGGCCCTGACCAAGACCGAACTGCCGAAGGGCTTTGGATTTATGCAAGCGAAGCCAACCAGTGGCTTTTCACCCGTCGCGGTGACGCTCGACGAACTATCACATTGGGACGGAGAGAAGCTTAATTTGCCGTTGATCTCAACTGTGAACGGCAAGCGTATTGGCGCGCCGCATGCCGGCAAGGATATGTACTTCAACTATCCCCAACTGATCGTCCATGCCGCGCGCACCCGCAAGCTTGGGGCCGGAACAATCATTGGCGCCGGCACTGTCGCCAACAGTGACGAGGCCATGGGCTCCTCCTGCATCGCCGAAATACGCGCCAACGAGGAAATCGAGCACGGCAAAGCATCGACGCCTTTCCTCAAATTCGGCGACCGAGTACGAATTGAGATGTTCGACGAGGCCGGACTAACTATATTTGGGGCTATTGATCAGAGGATTATCAAGGGCTGAAGACGGTGCAATCCGACTGTCGGGCCGAACAAGGTGTTGGCGGATGTTTTTTTGTTCGAGTGCTAATGGAGCGTCGTCATGAATGTCGTCGACAAATTTGAGAGCGAGGTTGTCCGTTCTACTTCCGGAACGGGCGGCTATATGACTGGGTTCGAGAACTCGTTCGCGACTGAAGCTCTGTCCGGCGCACTCCCGATGGGACGGAATTCGCCGCAGAAAGCGCCGCGTGGTCTATATGCCGAACAACTGAGCGGCTCGGCGTTCACCGCACCGCGGCGGTCTAACAAGCGAACTTGGTTCTACCGCATTCGACCATCGGTCAAACACGGGCGCGGGTTTAAACTCGTCGACCGTTGTTTGGTGCGCACAGGACCGTGCCGTGATGAATCCGATCTTCCCCTCGGTCAGATGCGCTGGCACCCGATCCAGATTCCGAATGAACCGTGCGATTTCGTAAGCGGGCTGCGCACCATCGCCACTTGCGGTGACGTTCACGTACAAATCGGTATGGCAAGCCACGTCTACGTGGCAAATGCCTCCATGGACCGCAAATATTTCTATAACGCGGACGGCGAGATGTTGCTGGTTCCACAAGAAAACACGATCAGCGTGTTCACAGAATGTGGACTGATAGACGCCGAGCCGGGCGAAATCGTGTTGATACCCAAGGGGATGAAGTTCAAGGTCGACCTGCCCGATGGCCCCGCACGCGGGTATATTTGCGAGAACTACGGCGCCTATTTCACGCTACCGGAACGCGGCCCGATCGGCGCCAATTGCTTGGCAAATGCGCGGGACTTTCTGACCCCTGTGGCTGCTTTCGAAGACAGAGAAGAGCCCTGCCAGCTATTCGTAAAGGCGCTGGGTAAGCTGTACGTCACAGAGCTCGGCCAATCGCCGCTCGATGTTGTCGCCTGGCACGGCAATTTTACCCCTTGCAAATATGACTTGCGTCGCTTTTCACCGGTGGGGTCAGTGTTGTTCGATCACCCAGACCCGTCGATTTATACGGTCCTATCGTCAGCTTCCGATACGCCCGGCACAGCCAATGTCGACTTCGTAATTTTTCCGGAGCGCTGGGTGGTAATGGAAAACTCTTTCCGGCCACCTTGGTACCACATGAATGTCATGAGCGAATTCATGGGGCTGATATACGGCGTCTATGATGCAAAGCCGCAAGGCTTTGTTCCCGGCGGCATGAGTTTGCATAATGCATTGGTGCCGCACGGACCGGATGCCGAAGCATTCGAGCGTGCGTCGAACAAGAAATTAGAACCGGAAAAACTTTCAGGTACCATGGCCTTCATGTTCGAGACCCGGTATCCGCTCAGTCCAACGGCCTATGCATCAAACTTGAAATTACTAGATGGCCAATATCCAGCTGCCTGGGATGATCTGAAAAAGATCTATTCACCAACCTGAACGCGGAGCATATCGCTGGCACAAACTACGGTATGCTATATCGCCAACGCGTCTGTGTTTCGAACCTGGCCCCTCCCAAAACATCTAACGTGGACTTTGCCTAAAGGGTACAGAGCCGCAAGGCAACTGACTCATAGGGAAATGTGTGAATCTTAATAGGTCCCGCGCGATGTCCGCTTTACCCCCAAAAGCGGACATGTGCGGTGCAAAAACACATGTCCGCTTTGTGCCAATAGCGGACTCATGCACTGCAGCAAAAAGGATCTCTATTCGATCACCTCGTCGGCGCGAGCCACGAGCATCGGCGGAAGCTTCAGCCCCAGGGCCTGGGCCGTGCGAACGTTCACAACGAGCTCGAACTTCGCCGGTTGCTCAATCGGAAGATCGCCAGGCTTAACACCCTGGAGGATCTTTTTGACCTGGCTCGCGGCACGACGGTAGAGATCATGAAAACTCGCTCCAAATGCTATCAGACCGCCCGCATCCACCATTTCCCTTAATCCGTGAATGGTCGGTACCTTATTGCTGATCGCAAGTTCCGCAATTTTGGTTCTAAACGTCGTGAACTCGGTGTCATCTCCTACCACCAGCGCATCCAAGGAACGCGCAGCGACGAGTAGCCTCTCAAGATCAGCGGGCTGGTGCTCGGTAAGGACCTGCAGCTCAAACCCCAGCTTCTCCGCTGCGAACCGCGACTGCTGTATGTATTCCGGAGTAGTCGGACTGGAGTCGCGGACTAGGATTGCGACTTTCGTGAATGCTGGGAAAAACTCTTTGACCAACTCTAGACGTTTCGCGATAAGGTCACTGCTGATCGTGGTCAATCCGGTGACATTGCCACCAGGCCGAGCCAAACTTGGGACCAGTCCCGTCGCAACTGGATCGAAGGTTGCTACGAACACTACAGGTATATGGCCAGCGGCGTCTCTGGCCGGGAAGACAGAAGGTGTGCCAGCCGCAAGAATAATGTCAGGCTTGGCGCGTGCGAGTTGGATTGCCGTTTCCGATATTTGCACAGCGCTCTGCGCCAACGCGTACTCAATGACGAAGTCGCGGCCTTCGACGAGTCCCTGTTCCTGGAGTCCTTCCCGGAAGCCCCCGATGTAAGTGGGGGGTGGTGGTCCGACGCGCAGAAAGCCGATACGGCTAGGTGTTGCCTTCTCGCCGCGCGCGGCGAGCGACCAAGCGGCGAGACCACCGACCACTGTGATGAATTCGCGACGCTTCATTACCGCCCCAACCCATGGTCCGGGGCAATGATAGTACTCGCAACACTACACTAAACCCACCCTGCGGATGTCCGCTTCGGGTCAAAAGCAGACATTTGCGCTGCAATAGTCCATGTCTGCTTCACCCTCGGAAGCGGACATGTGCGGTGCAACTGCGGATGTCTGCTAAGGGCCATTAGCGGACATCACGCGATTTACTCGATCACCTCGTCGGCGCGACCTATGAGCGTGTTGGGGATGGTGACGCCAAGCGCCTTGGCAGTCCTGAGGTTTATGATCAGTTCGACTTTTGTGGATTGCTGGATTGGCAGATCAGCGGGTTTTTCGCCCTTGAGGATGCGGCCGGCATAGACGCCAATCGTGCGATGTTGCTCCGTAACGCTGGCGCCATAGCTAATCAAGCCGCCGGCCTTTGCAAATTCGGGGAAGCCAAAGGTCGCCGGCAGTTTGTAGCGCATAGCCAACGCGGCGAGTCGCTCGGCGCGGGTGAAGAAAAATGAATCAGACGTGATCACGAGCCCGGCGGGTTTAAGCTCGCCAAGACTTCGCAAAAGCGACGTCCAGGTCACTATCGCTACTGGCTTGCAGCAGATGCAAACGAAGTCCGAGAGTGCGCGCTGCCGCTTGTAGGTCATTCGTTTGCGATTTCGCGAGTACCGGACTCGTGGGGTTGATGAGCACCGCGAGGTCGCTCGCGGTCGGGGCGATCTCGTGCAGCAGCTGCAACCACTTCGACCCAACCTCCAACGTCATTGATGTTGTGCCGGTCAGGTTGCCGCCAGGCCGACTGAGACTGGCGACGAGGCCAAGCGCGACGGGATCGCCCGCGACAAAGAAAACAATTGGAATTTGTGTCGTCGCCGCCTTGAGGGCCATTGCCGTCGGCGTCGTTGACCCAACGAGCACCGCAACTCGGCGACGCACCAGATCTGCCGCCAATTCCGGCAAACGATCATTGCGTCCTTCAGCCCATCTATATTCGACAGCTACATTCTGACCTTCGACATAGCCAGCCTGTTTCAACCCCGAGCGGAACGCGTTCAGTCGTTCGGCATATAAGTCAGCCGAATCGCTACCCAGAAATCCAATCTCCGGCGCCAGCTGCTGCGCGTGCACGACCAGCGGCATTACGACCGTCGCACCGCCGGCAAGGCTCAAGAACTCGCGCCGCCTCATTGTGGCCCCCGAGGCTCAGGACAGAGCCATCGTAGCGGTTCAAACGAGTCTCGTTAAGGGATGACCCTGATGTCCGCTTTGGGTCAAAAGCAGACATTTGCGCTGCAATAAGTCATGTCCGCTTTGCCCCAAAAGCGGACATGTGCAGTGCACTAGCCGATGTCCGCTTTGTGCCAATAGCGGACATCGCACGCTTGGTTTGAAATGAAAGAGGCCGCCAACCGAGGCGGCCCCGCAAACCTAAAAGATCACTCCTTCGATCCGCAAGTTCGATGGGCCCGCAACGGCCAAGATGCGGAACGGTGCGTACTTGTCGTCCTGGGCGATTGGTTGGTCTTAAACTGTCCGACGTGTCCCTTGTACCGCCCGCACGATCCAGATCAGCAAGACCGCCCCGATAAAACCGGCTATCAGGTAGCCGATCCATCCTCCTAGGTGGACTCCAAAGAAGCTCAAAATGGCGCTGGCAACCGCCGCCCCGATGACACCGAGCACGACATTCATCAGGATCCCCATTTCACTCTTCATGAATTGTTCTGCCAGCCAGCCTGCAACTCCGCCGATGACGATGGCTGCGATCCAGCCTACTTGTGCGTCGTCCATGGCTCGTCTCCTCAAAGGCGAGCGTCTAGTGAATTTTAGACGGCTCGTAATGTTCAAGATTCAGGAGGTCCGCAAGTTCTAAAGGTCGCGCTTGATTCTCTCTGTAGGAGGCCACGAGCTCGTTACTGACGAGGTAGCGGAGCAAGCGGTAGTAAGCTCGTTTTTCGTCCGAAGCTTGAAGGTCTTTTGTTCGCATGACTTCGCGCCTTTTCTCTTGCCCCCCAATCAAGAATCGAGATGGCGCAAAATTATCACGCGTGCAATTGAAGCGCGAACCGTTCAACCTACCGAACTACCGATCTCAAAGGCGGTCGTATCAATAATCCGACGCTGCGATCTATTCGCCACACCGCATCAAATTACCTTTTAAACGCGGAAGAAGTTCCTCAGCAGCTCAAACAGAATGAACCGTTGTGGTTTAAGCCTGTCCGCTTTGGGTCAAAAGCGGACATGTGCGTTGCAAAAAGTCACGTCCGCTAAGTGCCAATAGCGGACCTTCCGCTAAAGCCGGATGTTTGCAAGCGGACATCGGTGAATCCTTCGCTAAGCCGCTGGTAGTTCAGCACCATTCGATAATTTTGTGACGTCAGTCACTGTGCATGATGACTACACATCTAGTGTGCTCTGAACAGTTACTCACGGGAGCGTCCTATGAATACGGCACAAGTTTACTATTCGACGCATCACGATCAGGGCAGCGGCCAATGGCGTTGGATTCTGAAAGCCCACTCCTTTGTAATCGCTCGGTCCTCGCAGTTATTTGCGACGGAGGCGCAGACTCTCGAAGAGATTAAATATGTTCAGCGCTATGCCAAGGATGCGGGGATTGCAGATTCTCGATTTAATGAGGCGGCCTGACATCACTTCGGCTGAGCGCAAGCGGACATGTGCGCTGCACTCGACTATGTCTGCTTTGGGTCATAAGCGGACATTCAGCACTGCAATCGTCACGTCCGCTTTATCCCCGAGAGCGACATCCAATGCGTCACAATGGGATGTCCGCTAAGGGCCAATAGCGGACATTGCGCCATTTTGTTTGCATTGGGTCGCCGTTAGCCTGAGCGAGCGCTCACTGGACGAAACGCGGAGGTTATGCCGATGGATTGCGAACTGTGTAAAGCTGAAATGGCCTTGTTCGGCGACGAAAATGCCTTTGTCCGTTACGACAATAACAGTCTCAGTAAGGGGCACGTCTTGATAATTCCACGGAGGCACGTGGCCGACTTCTTTCAAATGACATGGGCTGAGAAAACATCAATCCTTGCATTGCTAGACAAGGCGAAGGCCGACATTTCAAAAGAGCACTCGCCTGACGGCTACAATATCGGTGTCAATATCGGTAAAGCGGCGGGTCAATCGCGCATGCACGTCCACGTACATCTCATTCCGCGTTACACCGGTGATGTTGCGGAGCCAAGCGGCGGCATTCGCTGCGTTTTGCCGCGCCAATTGGCACACTAATGTCTGCTTTGGGTCATAAGCAGACATGTGCGGTGCACTACGCGATGTCCGCTAAGTGCCAATAGCGGAAATCGGGAACATCGGACGCTACGAAAAGAATGCGCCCAAGTCCGGTTCTCGTACTACGGGCCGCGGAGCGCAATCAAATGCCAACTACCAGGCACAGGCCCAGGAACGCTCCAAGTTCGCGTCATACTGTTTGGAAGAATCGAAACGACGTCCGGGAAAGCCCGAGCCGCTGATAGAAGCGGTGCGCATCAACGCGCCCCTCGGCGCTGGTGAGCTCGAGGCCCGAGCAATGATGCTCGCGCGCGAAGTCGATCGCCGCCGTGAGCAGCTTCCGACCAAGACCATGGCCGCGATGCTGAGATGAAACGACTAGACTTGTGATCCTGCAAATCGTTGAACCCGTGGGAAAATAGAAAACCAGCTCGGCACTGGTCAGGCCGACTACTTCTGCTGCCAACTCCGCGACGAGACAGTAACTGGTCGCGCTACGCAGGGAACGAACGAGGCGGTCTCGCGCGTCTGCCTCGGTCGACGGGTAACCGAGTTCGGTTAACAGCGAAGCTGCGTGTTTTGCATCGGCCTCTGTAGCACGCCTGAGTATGACCTTCATGTCGTCTCTCTCCCAGACGATTGGCGACAAGCCGCCCAGTCCGGCCGGTTTCGCAGCGCAATCGTCATGTCCGCTAAGGGCCAATAGCGGACATCTAACGTTCTCACTCCGGCAGGCCAGCTTTGTAAAGACCGTCTCGGTACCTAGAAATATCTTCAGGCCGACGAAACGGGGCAAATTGTGTCACCCTTGACAATCGCGACGTTGGGTCCTGTCGGCAAATCTGCGCTACAGCTTTTTCTGCTTCTGTCATTTTTCCAGCAAGTGCGTGGCTCGCCGCCGCAACGCGCAACAACGGCAGATAATTCGGGTGCTGCTGGAGAGCAGCATGTGCGTACGATGAAGACTGTTCATAACGACCAGCAAGGAAATGCGCCGCTGCAACACCCGTCTGCATTCTTTGGAAGAGCGGATCGAGCGGGTTGAGGCGCATAGCGTGAACCAAGTGTTCGATAGCCTCGTCGGGTTCACCTATGTAAATTTTTGTCCATCCGCTCAGCAGCCAAGCAGAGGTCATGTTTGGGTTGAGCGTCAAACCTCGATTGAGCGCGGCTGCACCTTCTTCGACAGAGCCCGTCACTTGGACCAATGCCCAGCCCCCTGAGTAAAGAGCGACTGCGTCGTCATTCCCCAATTTTATCGCGCGGCGAGCGAGGCGTTCGAGTTCGGCCATCTCACGGGGATCCTTCATCCAACCGGAAAGTTTTCGCCTGACGTAACACCATGCGGCCAATCCATTAGCTGACGCGAATTCAGGATCGAGCTCGATTGCCTTATAAAACAAGTCCAACGCCTTACCGATGGTTTCGTCTGTCCACTGATTGAAGTACATCATCGCACGCAAATAATAATCGTATGCATCGAGGCTTTCAGTTGGTTTGAATTTCGAGCGATTAAATTCCACCTCCTCAAGTTTTGGTATGATTGCCCCGACTACACTGGTAGTTACTTGATCCTGTAAGTCGAAAATATCCTCTGGTGTGCCGTCGAAACGGTTTGCCCAAATATGCCCACCAGTCTGCGCATCGATGAGTTGGGCTGTAATACGCACACGGTTTGCTGCCCGGCGCACACTACCCTCAAGCACATAACGTACTCCCAGCTCACGGCCGACTTCTTTCACATCTGCGGCTCGATCCTTGTACGTGAAGCTGGAATTGCGAGCGATGACGAACAACTGGCGAAAACGCGAGAGAGCCGTGATGAGCTCTTCCACAACGCCATCGGCAAAGTAGTCCTGTTCTGGGTCGCCGCTCATATTTTGGAAGGGCAACACGGCTATCGACGGTCGATCGGGCAGAGCCAGTGCTGGCCGCGGTCTAGTCGCTTTATTTTCCGACAGAATGCGATACACCCGAACCGGTCGCTCAATGTTCTTGAGCCGTTGCTCACCGATATCATCAAGGGCGAGGTCTAACTTACCTCGTACATCCTCCTGCACGCGAGCGGATACACAGATGCCACCCGGGTCAGCTATGCCTTCCAATCGCGCAGCGACATTCACTCCGTCGCCGAAGATGTCTCCGCTATCGGTGATGATGTCGCCTTGGTGAACACCAATTCGGAATTCAATTCGCCGCTCGTCGGGGGTCTTTGCATTGCGCAGGATCATCCCTTGCTGAATTTCCGTGGCGCACCGAACGGCGTCTAGGACGCTCGTAAACTCTGCCAGAAATCCGTCGCCCGTGTTTTTGATCATCCGCCCGCGATGTTGCAGGATTTTCGGTTCAACCAATTCATGACAATGGGCTTTCAGGTCCTTGTGCGTGCCCTCCTCGTCGATCCCCATAAGCCGGCTATATCCGGCAACGTCTGCCGCCAGAATAGCTGCGAGCCGTCGTTCCATATGCTAATCGCCCTGCAACAAGGCCGCCTTCGGAGGGTAAAGTTTAGGTCCGGAGAATGAGGGCTGTCATTAGGTGCAATGTCCGCTTTGGGTCAAAAGCAGACATGTGCAGTGCACAAGCTGATGTCTGCTAAGTGCCACAAGCGGACATACGACACTCACACAATTTGGGCCCAGCAGCCTACTTCGAAGCTACAATTCGAACCCCTCCCATCTTGCGCTGTTGAATCAGTTCAACAAAGCGGATGTAAGATTTGTGAAAAGCGTCGTGTCCCATCGGGGTGCCGGCCTGTCTGGCTTCCTCACGAAGCCGCTGATACATCGCCAGCCGCTCTCTGAGAATCGGACCCCATTCGCCGGTTAAGTCGGTGGCGGAATGTATTTTGAAGCCAGCGCCCTCAACCAACCGGCGATAATCAGGGATCGATCGAAGCGGCTGAATTGCCATTCCGTCCCACATCAGTTGCGCATCCTCGGCAGAAAGCGGCTCGTTGGCGATCCAATCCGTGAAGGCCAGCTTGCCATCCTTTCTGAGAATTCGAAAAGCTTCAGAGAGTGCCTTCGCCGGATCGGGCACGTGGCAAAATGCTTCCTGGCTGACGACGGCATCCATAGCCGCATTGTCGAGCGGGACGCTCATTACATTGCCTTCGACAACTCGCGTTTTTTCTTGAAGTCCAACCAGCTCGGTTAAATGCTGCGCACCTGCAACGCGCGACGGAGTCAATTCGATGCCGGTGACATCAGCTCCATATTTGTATGTAAGATATCGGACAGTGCCACCTAACCCAGCGCAAAAATCTGCCACTTGCGACCCTTTGCCGATCTGCGCTCCTCGCGCCAGTTCATCGGTTGCTGCTAGACCCCCATAATGATCCTGGTCATACGGAAACAGTTCATCTGGGCGCACACCATCAAGATGACCACGACTTGCACGTAGCTTCGCAAGAATGATGTCAGACGAAATTGGATGTCGATCATAAAAATAGACGATCTGTGTTTTAGCGTCGCTCATCAGGCTGCCCCCGGACTAAACTCCACTTAATAATGACGTGCAGTGAGGCCTCAGCCTAAACGATCAGATCATCTCTCGGGAAGGACGTTAGTCCCCAATCTAATTCGGCAAATTGGAAAGGTTCAGAATGTCCGCTTTGGGTCAAAAGCAGACATGCGCAGCGCACAAGCCGATGTCCGCTAAGTGCCAGTAGCGGACATTGGCACCTATTCGATGATGTCATCGGCGGCATTGACGATTTGGGGATTGATTTCAAGGCCAAGTGCTTTCGCGGTTTTAAGGTTGATGACAAATTCAACCTTGGTCGCCACCACTACCGGCAAGTCGGCCGGCTTTTCGCCCTTCAATATGCGTCCCGTGTAGATCCCAGCTTGGCGATATCCATCACCGACGTTTGCTCCATAGCTTGTGAGACCGCCTGCCACCGCGCTTGCCCGCGTTTCATATGCGGCGGCAATGGAAATCTTCGCAGCAAGCGCCACTAGCAACTCGCGCCGGCTGTCCAGAAACGGTCCGGGGCCCACCAATAGTGCGTCAGCGGTAACCTGCTTTAAATTCGCGAAGGCTTCCTCAACCTCGCGGTCGTTGCTCGCCTGCAGGAAGCGAACCGCCACCCCGAGTGGACGCGCCGCCGATTCGATATCAGATTGAAACCGCCCCGAGGCTCCAAAGTCCGAGTTAATCAGTACGGCTATTTGCTTTGCATTCGGCAAAAGATCATGAAGTAGAGCTAGCCGCTTCGCTGCCAGTTCGCCGGAGAGAATAGCCACGCCAGTGATATTGCCGCCCGGTTTGTTGAGACTTGCGACAAAGCCGAGCCGAACGGGATCATCACCACTCGAAAAGACAATGGGGATAACAGTGCTCGCCCCCTTGGCCGCACTGATCGAAGGGCTGTTCGCGAAAATTACGTTTACTCCACGGCTCACTAAATCTGCGGCGAGAGTTTGCAGACGATCATATTGATTGTTCGCCCATCGATATTCGATGGCGACGTTCTCGCCCTCAATAAAGCCGGCTTCCTTCAAGCCTTGCCTGAAGGCGCTCGCCATCGATGCATATCCCTCGGCAGATGCGCTGTTGAGAAACCCAACGATCGGCAGTTTCGCTTGCTGTGCATGAACGATCAGAGGCCACAACACGGCCGAACCGCCAAGGAGACCGATAAATTGCCGCCGCCGCATGTCCGCCCCTAGCCTTAGGAGCATCTATTGTAGCGGCTCCTGCTAGAAGGCAGGAAGGATTAAAGCGGCGTAGGTTCCATTTGCTCGATGTCCGCTTTGGGTCAAAAGCAGACATGTGCAGTGCATCAGGCCATGTCTACTTTGCTCCCGAAAGCGGACATTTACCGGCAACACAATCCCAAAACTGTGGGGCAGAATTTGAAAATTGTTATGGTTTAGCGAAGATCAATCAAGGTGCGGTCGCACGCCGTTCGATATTGATTTTTCACATACCCCCCGGGGCCCCCGCGACGCGATGTCCGCTCCATCCCAAATAGCGGACATATATTAGCGCGCGATTGATCGTGTCCGTCTGATGTCCGGTTTACCCCATGCGCTCTTGGAGCCGGTGTACGCGGCCGATCATAAGGGAACTTGCCACTACCGCTCGCGTTAAGAATCACGTCCCCCGAAAAATCTAGGAGTACGTGATGCCAGAGCAGACAGGCCAAGGCCGCATCGTTGAAACTGCAAAAGAAGCCCGTGGCGGTGAACGCGGGCCAAGCATGGTCGTCGTGCTCACAGTAAGCACGATATGCGTGGCAGTGATTTTTATGGGTCTTTGGTACTTTATGGCATTGTAGTGCTAGCTCGCGTTAGTCCGCTACTGGTGAGTATCCCAACCGTTTCGAAAGAGTGAACAATGCCCAAAGGGCTGGACGTTTCCATTCGGCAGGCGGGCGCACATTTCCGCGTCGTCTATCAACGGCAGTATCCGAACGCGGTCGAAGATGTGGTCTATTCGGAACGCTTCAAAACGCCAGAAGAAGCGCAAAAGTTTGTGGATGCCGCGCTGCGTGCGCAGCGCATCTACCGCAATTTTTCGGCACGATCAGACGCTGTCCCATTGTGAAGATGCACGGCGGTCGTCGCAGATGAAAGGTTTTTGAAGATATCCCGGCCGAGGACTGGTATGTTGGCAGCACGACGGTCGCCGAACTCCGCAAGGCAAAGTAGAAATGGTTTCAGAGTGCAGGCAGTAACTCTGACATGGACGATTCCGATCCAAGTCTGCGAGGTACCGTCGCGGCGCTGACACTCATAGTATTCATCTGCGCCCTTGGGCTCTGCATCCAAGTCTTCTTCTGACCTCATCCTTCACTATGACCCGCTACAAAGGCCGCGCCAGTCTCAAAGTTATAGAGAGCAAATTCCCGCATCACGTTGACATGATGGTGCCGGAGGGCGGTTTCGGCAGTCGATTAAATGCAATGCACGACTGGCACGACGCTCGCAACATTACTGCTTGGCGTGGCCAGAGCCGGCACGAGAACGCACGCGACATCATTCGATGGTGTTTGCTGACGCAGAAATCGCGGCGCTATTCGAAAAAGAGTATGGAGCGCCCTAGAGCTATCTCAATCTTTTGCTTTTTGCAGATCTCTCTTTCGCATCGATACTGTCCGCAATCGCCCGCCAGCCGTCACGGTCCTTGAGATGGTTGGCGCGTGTAGTCGGCGTGCGCGAAGCGACCGCCTTGCGATCACATTCATCGGCCCTGTCGCGATACCAATCAGATTTCCTCGGCACCATGGGGCCTAACGTCCCATACTTACCAAAGCGCCGGCAAGTGTGTGGCGGTCGCAACAGACGGTCGCGGTTAACGCGCGAACAAGCACAAAAAGCGGGCCTACAGTCTGACGGAACATTCTAGGAAATAGCGCGCTAGTTAACCGCCGCTGCTTGCCATCTCCCCGATGCCAATCCGTAGGCTAAACTCTCTAGGGGCTGTCATTCTCCCGGATTGGCGGCCCCACTTATTTTGTCGCGATTAAAAAGGACCGCCGGTTGCCAAGATACGGCGGCCCCTACGAGCTACCTTGGGATCTTGAGGGCCTTTCGGCTTCCCGCAATAGACCAACGTCGGCATCCTGTAATGGTCCCGTGAGCTTCCTATATTTCACGCATGTATGGCGTGCGCAGTGGTCCTGTCTCCTTTATCCAGCCCTGCCGTCCGACCGTAGTGACCAAGCTTCCGAGTGGTCCTGGTTGGGCGCACGAGTTGAAGCATGACGGCTATCGGCTGCAGATCCATGTGCGTAACGGTCGCGTGCGCCTCTATACGAGGCACGGTGCCGACTGGACCAATCGTTATCCTCGCATTGTCCAGGAAGCATCGCGGCTCCGAGAGCCGATCATTATTGACGCCGAGGTTGTGCATTTATCGGACAGCGGCGCCGCTGATTTCGATGCCCTGCATAGCCGCACAGTCGATGATAAAGCCATAGCCCTTGCTTTCGATCTTCTTCACTCGGGTGACGACATCCGGCGGCAACCACTGATCGAGCGCAAGATTGCGTTGAAGTGGGTACTTCGTAAGTCGCGCGGTGGCATTCAGTACGTCGACCATACCGAGGGCGACGGAGAAAAGATGTTCAAGGCCGTCTGCAAGCTCGGCCTAGAGGGCATCGTGAGTAAGAAACTCACGTCCGTTTATCGATCGGGACCGTCGAAGGCCTGGCTGAAAATCAAAAATCCAAAGTCACCTGCAGCCACCCGCGCTGCCGATGGAACATTCTAGCAAGGGATATTGCCCATTGCGGTATCGGGCGGCGGCATATACGCGCGTATAGCTTGGCTAGCTTAAATCGAGGTTTGTTTTGCGCGGGATTTATAGAGTTCGAGGCCGCTCCTTCTTCCCCGAGAAGAGCGCGGCCCCGACTTTCTCTCCGTCCCCATGGTCCCCGAAGGTCGGGGCCACCATTCCTGCAAGGAATTGTGACTTTATTGTTTCGGCTCGCGGTTATTGCGCCCGCTCGCCATGTATTTGCTTCAGCCGTTCCAGCAGCGGGTCGACGAGCCTTTTATCCCTGCAACTGAACGCTCGCGTGTCGGCGGGCTCGTCATGATCATCACTGACGTCCAGAGAAACGCCGAGCTCGCTAGCCCGACGTATGATCATCTCTCGGCTAGTATGCAGCATTGTTGCCAGTGCGTTGAGGCCGATGCCAGTGACCGATTGCTCCGAGATCAGCGCATCGTCTGCCGGCGTGAAATTTCTTGTGCGATGTTTGTTGGCCATCCTCGCTTATTAGATGCGGCGTGAAAGTCTAGTCTTGTTAGACCCTGCCAACCATCTGTTGGTTGGGGCCAGCTCGATGCTTGAAATCCGAAGTCGCCAGTAGCAACGCGGGCGAAGGATGGAACGTTCTAGCAGTCGGCTTTCCCGGCCTCGCTGATGAGCTCGGCTTGGGCTATCAGGAAATGCGCCGCATCGATCGCTTCATCTAAATCACTACATTTACGGCTATCAACGCCGAATTGAAGGTCTCGATCATACAATTCAACCCAAAGGCTCATTTCTTCGGATGCATTGACCGATGGTATCTCGACCAGGAGAACCTCGAACGTCCCAATTTTCCCAACTGCAAGGGCGCGTGAGCCGTCATCGCGCTTAGTGGTGACAAAGAGGCCCAGGTAAGATTCTGTAACGCGCCTAGCAACCATTTTTTCCATCATGCGCCGACTAGCACCCGCAATCCATCGCCCAACCATTGGTCGATTGCTTCGTCTTAGACAGCGAAAGGCCCGCACGCGTCTTGTGAGAACGCGCCAAGTGTTTGCTATCTTTTGTTAGATCGCAGTTTGGAAATGGTTGGCGTTATCGAAACGCGTAACTGTCCTAAACCTTGGTATAGGTTTTCACTCTTTGAAACAGCTATGTCGGATTAGATGGCGGTAGACATCGCGTCATTCAAGTTTCTTAGCAGTGCCGAATATCTAGCTGTCTGGTTTGAAATCTAAGTCATTTGCTGCGCGGGGATTTTTCATTGCTCCGGGTTTGACTGCTCAACAAAATAAAATCCGTGTAACGCAACTTGCCGCTGTAGAGAAACACGTCAAATGCAATGGCGCCTCCACGCCTTCCTTCGCTACAGTCCGCCCCATTATTAACCAGGGAGGATCAGCCATGCTCGCTGACAATCTGGAAATCCATACCGCTCGCAGGACAGCCGATTTAGAAAAAAGAATTACTGACTTGGAGCGGCTTGTCAGCTGGCTCGTTGGGCTGCTGATTGATCTTGTTGCGGTAGGTCTCGGCGTTGCCGGCGGACTTTTTGTTGCAGGCGACTACTACCGCATGAGTGCGGTTGAGGGATCGGTGGTCTTTGCGTTTGTAGTTACAACGCTGGCTGCAAATTTCATTTTTCGGAAAGCAGCAAGCTGGTGTCTCGACTAGAGTAATCGGGACCGCTGGTTGTTGGGACTAAAAGCCGAAGCCTGCGGCCATCTCTGAAAACATTCGGACTGTACCGCGCGTGTACAGACCGCCGTAGAGCGATGAGTCCAGTGAAGTCACTAGCGCCAGCAGGCCGACAATCCAGATCATCGTTCGCATGTCGCGATGGTCGCGCAAAATTCCTAAGTGATAGTTACGCTCAACAAAAGAGGGACCGTTGCCTGCTTCGGTCGGCCCCTCCTGCGGTTTGCCTGATTTGGGCGACTGAGGGGCAATCCGCGTCATTAGACTACAATCCGTCTAGTCTTTTGACACGGCAGATTTGTTTCTGGCTGTCGCCCCGCATCCGATTTTATTCAGAATATATTTTATTGGATCGCAGTCTCGCGGGCGTAGTTCCATGACTGCTCTCGCTGAGCCCGCCATGGACCTCGGTCCATCTAGTCGCGTCGCGGACGGCCCGCTCTACTTTCCTGCGGGGCCGAAGGGTGTTGGACCCCCAACCCCGCCACCCGGCGGCTCGCCGTCATATGTTGGTCGGAATGTCCGCTAAGTGCCAATAGCGGACTTCTCGCGAATAAAACCCCGGCTTCGTCTGCCGGGGTATCTGGCATCTCAAATGCCGAGGGGACGACAGTTTGAATACGCAACCAGAAGGACCGAGAGCGCAGCTACGGGGATAACCGTGCTCTCTTAAGATCACGCTGCGTGCGTGACCGAAGCGTAGGCTGAAGGGACAGGGTCTCGGCCTACGCTGACAACCGGCACCGACGTAACATCGATGCCAAAGAATTTTAATGCTTGCTCATAGAGGCGGACGGGATCGCGCTCACCATTTTTCGCGACTGCAATGATCCGATCCGCGATAATCGTAGGCGCAGACCCGAAATTTTGGAGTGATGCACAGGCGCGGTCGAAAGCCTCGCCCATGGCCGAGGTTGCGGCGTCGTCGAACCAAACGTTTTTGATCGGAGTGATAGTCATAGGCACCTCCCGAAAAGCACGAGCGGGAGCGCAGGAGCGTCTCTCAGTCACCGAGGCTCGAATCCCCTTCGGTGATAAAATCAGGCTAGTCACGCGAGAAGACGAAGACTGATCCAAACAGATCACTTTCCACTTTTGGCACAGCTATTTTGGGTCCATCCATAGTGGTATCACCAGCAACGGCATCCCAGCGGTATGTGCACGCGTGTTTTGAGAATGAAAAAAGCCGCGCCACTGAGGCGGGCTAGGCGTCAGTCGAGTTATACGATCCGCAGTTTCTGCAGTGGATCAGGACCCCGTGAACTTGGCCTTCGTCGGCGTGCAGCAGAATGGTGGCGCAACGCCCACAGGTATAATCCACAGAGTGTTCGCTCGGCATAAGCACCGGCGGAGCTTCCAAAACGACACCGATTGATGGCGCGATGACTACATTCAGGGAGATCGTATGAGAGGTCATAGATGTGCTCCCAATACAGACGGGAGCACTACCGAACTCTCAGCCACCGACGCCTGGGCCATAGGGCCGTGCCGGTGATGGCGCTCAGATGGGGTGTCCAACCCAGCTTGTCCAGTGTCAAAAGAAGTACAGGCCGCTCTTGGGTCAGACAAACGGGCGCGAAAAAATAATTTCGCTTTTATTCGCTATTTACGAGTGCCGTTCGTTGTCGGTCCGGGGTCAACAAACCAAGGACCTATTATGCCAAAAGAAGGACATATGAAGGCAGCTGAACATCACGAAAACGCTGCCAAAAGTCATCGGACTGCGGCTGAACATCACGGCAAGAACGATCACGCCAAGGGCAAAGAACATTCGCAAATGGCCCAAGGGCATTCCGAAAAAGCGCACAAGCAATCGTCGGATGCGCATAGCAAAAGTCAGCAACAGAGATAAGCAAGATTGGCCCGGCGAAATGCCGGGCCATTTCATTGTTCCAATCCGTCTGAATGTCCGCTTTGGGTCATTAGCGGACATGGCGACAATTTCAGGCAACGTCCGCTTTACCCCGAAAGCGGACATGGAGCGGCGGACATAGAAGCCATATTTGCCGAGGTCGACCGAACCCAATTATCGTTTCTTCTTTTTCGCGTAAATCGTGTTCCAGTTATCCTTATAAGCTTTTGAAACCGGTTTTTGGCCTTCACCCCGGCTGTAACCTGAAGGTGAGTCGGCAGCTTTCTCGCTGCCCTCAGCCTTGGATAAGTCTGCATCTGACGTGATCTTGTTTTTCGGCCGGCCCTCGTCTTTTTTCTTCGCAGTGGCCTCTTTTTTCACAGCAGCCTCATTTTCGGGCGCGGGGCTAGTTTTAGTTTTTTTATCGTCGCTGGCCATCGTGCTTCCTAATGCTGATTTGTCTGAACAAAATTAAGTGCCTCTGATCAGAGCTGTTTGGGTTGATACGCCTTGCGAGCCGGTGAGAGCAACAGGCCATCGAGCTGCTCTCTACCTACCCGCATTCGCGGAATGTCTAAATAGGGTCACTAGCGGACATGCTGACGAGTCAACGCAATGTCCGCTAAGTGCCAATAGCCGACATTCGCCGCGCGTTCGATCCGTGTTTCGATTTCACCGCGCAACGTCATGTCATCACTGATCGACAGGCCAACGCACGGCTCCCGTTCTGTGGAACCGGGAGCCGCGGTCAACCGCCCAGGTCATGCGGTGGGGACACCGGGGAATGCCTGGGTTAGCATTCGGACATAGGTAGCGTCGCCGACTTAACCAAGGGCAATTCGAGCATGCGGCGCCCGGTCGCCATGCGCTGCACGCGGCGACATTCCCCCCACATAGAGGCCGTTCGACGCGATGCCCGCTTTCCTCCAATTGCGGAGAGTAATCGCAACATACGAGGCCTACGGCGGCGCCAATACGCGACAAAGCTCCACGCGAAAATTAGGAGCACGATTATCGCCCCACCTAAAAGCGTTAGTTGACCGCTTTGCAAAAATCCGGGATGTCGGTTTTGATCGCTCAGTATTGTCATGGCCGGTCCCCAGAAATTCCGATGAGCAAGCAAATAAAGTTATGCAGGTGAATTGGCGGCGCGGGCTATTTCGCATCTGGCTGCTATTGTCCGCCGCATGGATTATGGGGTGGGTTGTCTATTTGATTATTTATGGGATACGGGCCGGATTCCAAAGCTCTAATGACTTGCTCGCAATACCGGTCCTGTTGATTGGCCCCCCTATAGCCCTTTTGCTATTCGGAATAGTTGCGGAATGGTCGGTTCGTGGGTTCAAGCCAGAATAATGGCGCATACCTTCAGGAGGCCAGTTCGCTAAGTGCCGAAGCATGCCGCCGTAAGGCGGAAGAAGCCGACAAACTGGCGCGGAAATCGGTCGATTTCCGCGCCCGGCAGTCGTATGAAAAAATCGCTCAGCTGTGGCGGGAAATGGCTGAACGCGCCGAACGAACAAGGAGGGCGACGGGAACGAGGCCGGCATTGCACCGAGATGAGTTCCAAGTTCCAAGGATATTTATGATTTTAGGTTCGCCAAATGGTAACGCATCGGGTCATGGGTCCTTCTGATCTAAAAAAACCGATCGTTGAGCAAAAACCCAACGATGGTCAATCAGACGACTTGAGCGCTCGCGCACTCCGTATGCGCATTCGCCAACAAGAACTACTCGCTGAACTCGGTGTCCTGGCCCTTCAAGGCACGAACTTCATCGAAATGCTCAATCATACGGCCAGGGTGACCGCGGAAGGATTGGAAGCGGAATATTGCAAAGTACTGGAATACATTCCAGCGGAGAAACGGTTGCTCGTTCGCGCGGGCATCGGCTGGGGCGAGGGTGTGGTTGGGCATGCCACCGTCGGCGCCAATTCGGCCTCGCCTGCGGGATATGCATTGCACACTGGCAAGCCGGTGATTTCCAATCATCTGGAAAATGAGCAAAGATTTCGCACACCCGAACTGCTCGTGGAGCACGGTATTCGCCGCGCGATGAACGTCATTTTACAAGGTGATAACTCGCCATTCGGTGTGCTCGAAGTCGACAGCCGATCCGAAGGAGAATTCAGCGAGAAGGACATCGCATTTTTGCAAGGCGCTGCGAACATCCTTGGGATGGCGATAGAGCAGCAGCAATACCAGCGAAAACTACAAGCGGCCCTTGCCCGTCATCAAATCCTGCTTAAAGAAGTCAACCATCGCGTCAAGAATAGTCTTCAGGTTGTCTCCAGCATGCTTCATCTGCAAGCGAACGCCGTCGGTAACCCGGAATTGAGTGATCGCCTGAACGAAGCGTCTACCCGCATATCGGCGGTCGGCCGCGCATACGAGCGCCTCGCCTACAATGCAGACTATGAGAAAATTGATCTTGTTTCCTATCTGCGCGAGGTCATCGATGACCTGGAAACGGCGGTTACCCCATGCAAGATCCAACTGGAGGCGCCGGACGAAATTCAATTCGCAGCGGATCGTGCGATCCTTGTCGCTCTGGTCATCAACGAATTAGTTCTGAACGCTGGCAAATATGCCTATCCAAACTCGTCTGAGGGATTGATCTGGGTGCGTATCGTTCGAACCGAAAATAGTTCGATTTTAGTTTCGGTTCGCGACGAAGGTGCTGGCCTGCCCGCTGGCTTTGACCCGCTGACTAGCAAGCGTCTTGGGACGCGTTTGGTCAACGCACTCGCGAAACAGCTGGGGGCGGAGGTGACACGGCCGACGTCGACCACCGGCACCAATTTCGCGTTGCTTGTTCCCTTGGAGCCAGTCGAGGGCCCTTGATCGGTCACGCGATTGCGCAATCGAATGTCCGCTTCTGGCCCAAAGCGGACATCCCTAATTGCACTGCACATGTCCGCTTTCGCGGGTAAAGCGGATATGCGGTAGACGACTTGCAATGCAGCTCTTCACTCAAAAGCGGACATTCGGCCGAGCGTTTCGTCTGTCCGCTTTGGGCCAATAGCGGACATTCCCGCTTCAGTTGGCCTAAGGGGGAAGGCGGCGGTCTCCAGTATCAACCGCCGCCTAGGTAAGAGGTATGGGCAGTAGCAACATTGCACGCTCCGTAGGTCTTCTCTAGGGAGCATTCAGTTTGAAATCGACAATAGCGCGGCCATCTCCGTGTTTTATGACGAGCGGAGCGTTCGGGAAAATAGTGCCCTCGATCAACGCCCCTCCGATCAAAACGATGCGGAAAATCTGAGGCCGATTCTCGCACTTTAAGATGGTTCGCTGACCGGGGCCCGGACGATATTCCTCGCGCGTCATTTAGCGTCCTTAATAAGCCAAGAGGAACGAACTAGTGTAGAGCAGCGCGGCGTGCAGCACCGTGTCTGATAGTGAGGCACGAATTGTCGCGGCTCCTGGCTTAACAATCTTTGACCCATATCAATTGTGTGGCGTTGCCAGTCCCACAGCGGCACAATATTCGACCACTACAGGGCCATAGGCTGCTAAATCAGCCGCTTCGCTTCGCGATAAATTCATATCCGGCATCCGCGGATGCGGGTTCAGTAAAAATAACGCGAGCATTGCCTCGGTGAAGTCTGGCTTACGGGCGATGGTTAGTGTGACTGTTGGATTCGGTCGTGGTGCGCCGCGCTACAAGTTACACACATGCGGATGGGTTCTATTGCACTGCGGTACGCAACCCAAACACGCGCACCGCACTGCTCACATTCACAGTTGAATGACGGCGTGGACGGAATCGGCATCTCGTCTACTCGCGGACAGGCGAGCACTTCCCGCAACTCAAAATTCGACATCTGCACTCCTTACTCAGGCGGGAGCGCTACCGAACTCTCAGCCACCGACGCCTGATAGGCCGTTTCGGTGATGACCTTATGTGGGGTGTCCAACACCATTAGTCCAGCGCCGAATGAAAGGGGGTGAACCCATATCCGCTTTGGGTCATTAGCGGACACGACGGCCCAGAATTTTATGTCCGCTTTACCCTCGAAAGCGGACATTCGCTTTTCGATCTTCACACAACCGTACCGACCAGTTTTCCGATACCTGCGGTTAGCGCCATCGCCAACGCACCCCAGAAAGTCACTCGAGCCGTGGCACGCAGAACATTTGCGCCGCCTACCCCTGCTCCGATTGCACCTAGAAGTGCAAGAAAGCCCAAAGACGCAGCGGACACTATCGGAATAAGCGCCCAGGCAGGCGATATGACGACCATGAGCAAGGGCATGGCCGCACCGACCGAAAACGTCGCAGCCGAGGTCAATGCGGCCTGCACGAGACGCGCGGTGGTGATTTCCGAAATCCCCAGCTCATCGCGTGCGTGAGTGGTCAAGGCATCTTTAGCCATCAGCTGCTGAGCAACTTGCCGCGCAAGAGGAGGCGTTGGAAATAGCGGGAAGCGGAACCGCAGCGAACTACACGCTTTATTTCTGCACTGCTTTAGATCTCTGTCCCGGGCCCTAAAACCGTAGCTTGGGTGGATCTAATTCATGCTGGAACGTCTCGGCAAAGTATGCGGTTGGGTGGGCACTGGTCTCGCGTTGATAATTGCCGTCTGGGGCCTGATGACCTGGCACGCGGGCGACGGAGCGCCTCTTTATCTAGGGCTACTTGTCGCCGTTGTCGTTTTTCTCATAGGGCAGGCCCTTCGCTATGTCCTCGTGGGCAGCAAAGACCGACAATTTTAGCGTATGAGCGAACTTGCTACTGCGTCCGATACCCTATCTAGTCTGTGCAGCGGGGGGCGACAGCAAGGCAAGCAAATGTGGATTTTGATCATCTATATTTTGATTGTCGTAGTTGGTGAATCCGTCGTGGTCGGAATCGGTCTGGCCTTGGATCGAACTTTCCCCTTGGCGAGTTTGCCGGTGTCCTTGACGTTATTCTTCGCTGTGCTCGCGTTTGGATGGCCTCTGGCAGTGCGTTGGACCGAGCCTAAACCGGCAAAGAACGTAAAACTCGCAAACTGAACTTGCGGCCCGAATGGGCTGAAGATTTCAGCGACGCTAGGAATCGAAGGCACCCTGTGGCTCATTCGATGTCCGCTTACCCTCGAAAGCGGGAAGCGACTGGCAGCTGTCCTCCCGCGGCCAAAGCTTGCCGATCGGTTGTGCAATCTTGTCCACTGTTGCCGCGCGGCCATAGGAGTGATGGCGAGGGAACCCTATTGTCGATCTATGCTTGACCGACCTTCCGACGAGGATGTTGGCCGTCAAATCCTTGGCGTTTTCATGCGTCATCGGATTCCTGCGACCGGCACGCTGCAACGCAATTATTTTTTTGAAGTGCGCGACAGTGATTTCCAACGCGGCATTAACAAGGCGGTCGCCAACAATTGGATCACCATCGATTTGCGAAACCGCTACCGCTATCAACTCACGACAACGGGATACGCTGTCGGGCGGATGATTCATCCGGTCGTCGAAGCGTAAAACGGGGCGATGTCCGCTTTGGGTCATAAGCGGACATCTGCACTGCAGTAGGCCATGTCGGCTTTACCCCCGGAAGCCGACATTCGTCCGCGCCTGTGAGCGATCTTGGCGCTGCGAGCTTGATCTTGCATACTCAGGATCGCCCTCAACCAGCAATAAGATTATCCAAAAAGGACTGGCTTCTGCCCGCAGACAGAGCGGTAGTGTGTCCAGTTCCGAGCACTGATTGCGCCTCGGAATCCTGCCCCGCCGGCTTCTTAGTTGAGGTGGGGCTTCGGTGGTGGCGGCGTTGGTCGCCGTACAACCGCAGGAGATTCCGATGACTAAGGCAAAGTCGAAGCGCAAACCCGCATCACGCGCAAACGACAGCAAGACCAAAACCCGTAACAGCGTAAAGCGAACGGTCGCGCCCGCCGTACAACTCAAGCGCGGTATAAAACCGGCGGCTCATCAGCAGCCCCAGCCCGCGCCACAGCCGATTGCAAGCCGTGAAAGCAAAAAGGCTCGCATCATTGCAATGTTGCGAGCGCCAGGTGGCACGACCATCGAAGCGATGGCACGTGCAGCGAACTGGCAACCCCATTCCGTCCGCGGCTTCCTCGCCGGCGTCGTGCGCAAGAAGCTCGGCCTCACTCTCGTCTCGGCAGACGGCGATCATGGGCGCGTTTACCAGATCACGGATCGCACAGCGTCAGCGGCGGCGTAGTTCAGTGCGGCAAACACGACCTGTTGCAAACAAAGCAACCAGACTGTCGTTGGACGACGAGATCGCGCATCTGCGCGATCTCGATCTCCATGGCTTGCGGGCGCGCTGGAAGAGCATGTTCCGGCAACAACCGCCTCCCCATCTCCCTCGCCATCTGCTGTTTGCCGTTCTCGCCTACCGGCTCCAGGCCGATGAGCTGGGCAATCTCGATCCCGGCACCGTTCGGTTTTTGAAGCAAATCGCAACCAGTGGCGACCCATTCGAGGTCTCGCGCAGGACGGATGAGTTCGGTCGGAGAAGAGCTGAGCTGAAGCCCGGCACGATCCTGATGCGCGAGTGGAACGCTCAGGCCTATCGGGTGATGGTGGTGGACGAAGGCTTTGCCTGGAATGGCAAGACCTACGACAGCTTGTCCAAAGTGGCTTTCGCCATCACCGGTACCAATTGGAACGGTCCGCGGTTCTTTGGTCTGCGGGACAAAAGCGGTGACGAGAGCAAGCCATGTCGATAATCGCTCGAAGATCAGTCCGCTGCGCCATCTATACCCGGGTCTCGACCGAGTTCGGGTCTCGATCAGGACTTCAACTCGCTCGATGCCCAATATGATGCGGCACAGGCCTATGTCCGCAGTCAGGCACATGCCGGATGGACACTGGTTCGAACCCGATACGACGATGGCGGTTTCTCTGGCGGATCCACCGACCGCCCCGCCCTGCAGCGGCTCCTCGACGACATCCGCGCCCACCGGATCAATATCATTGTCGTCTACAAGGTCGATCGCCTGACACGCTCCTTGGCCGATTTCGCCAAGCTGGTCGAACTGTTTGATGCACATGGGGTGTCGTTCGTCTCGGTCACTCAGCAGTTCAACACCACGACCTCGATGGGGCGGCTCACTCTCAATGTCTTGCTGTCCTTTGCCCAGTTCGAGCGGGAGGTCACCTCGGAGCGCATCCGCGACAAGATCGGCGCCTCCAAACGCAAAGGCCTCTGGGTCGGTGGTGTGGTGCCGCTGGGCTATCAGGCGAAGGACCGGAAGATCACCGTCATCGAACACGACGCTAAAACGGTTCGACATATCTTCCGCCGCTACCTGGACCTCGGCAGCCTGAACCTTCTTCTCGCTGACCTGAGACGGACCGGCGTCAAGACCAAGCTCCGTCCCCTATCGAATGGCCGGACCATTGGGGGCATTGCGTTCGCCCGTGGATCGCTCGCCGCCTTCCTGCGCAATCGCTTCTATATCGGCGAGGTCAGCTACAAGGGCGAGGTTTTTCCAGGCGAGCAACCCGCTATTCTCGATCGGGCACTGTTCGACGCGGTTCAAGCTAAACTTGACCGCCAGCAGACCAATCATGCCAAAGCCCGGCAAAAATCTCAGTCACTCCTGACAGGGCGCATCTTTGATGCGCGTGGCAACCGCATGACGCCGTCGCATGCTGTCAAGAATGGCGTGCGCTATCGTTACTATATCTCGTCTGTACTCATTCAGGGGCAGGCGGAAAAGGCAGCGACGCTCAATCGGGTCCCCGCCGCCGAGATCGAGGCTTTGATCGTTGGTGCCTTGCGCAAACATCTCAAAGTGCAATCGAACGACAAGGTCGAAGCACCGTTCTCTCCCTCACTCAACGACAAGAAGTTGATCTCCACCCATATCGCACGCGTTGACGTCACGC
>CAVQFW010000009.1:0-144537 GCA_963711875.1 uncultured Acidobacteriota bacterium | reverse complement strand
GGACTCCGGCGTACACCGCACCCGCGAGGTGGTTGTGAAGATCGGCGCCTTTCGGCATGCGGCGAAGGAATTCGTGGACGATGAGCGGGTTCTGGCGAACGGATTCGAGGGCGCGGGCGGCGCGCTGCTCTGCACTCGACGCTGATGTGGTGGCGGGCGGTTGAGATTTCGACTGCGCCGGAGCGGGCCTGGCAAGAGGAAAGAGCGAGCCGAGGACCACAATTGAAAGACGGCACTTGAGAACACGATAGTGCGAAGCGCGAAAATTTTCGGTGGTTCAGCTGGAGGGCACGCCATGGCGGCACTCTCTGCTGAAAATTTGTGAAGAAACTCTAGCACGTTGAAAGCTTCACTTGTGGCTGAACGGCTCCCACCCGCCCGAAGCGAGAGGCGAGGCGGTGCTGTTGTCACCGATGAGCAGGATTCGCCGGCTGCGAGTGATCTCACCGATCGCGGTGATTTTCCGAATCGACGCACGCGGCGAAGCCGCTGTGCGCGGCTGCGCGGAACGGTGAAAAGAAACTCGTAGTCGTCGCCGCCATGAAGCGCCATTTGCAGTGGATTCAATTTCAGCTTTTTGATCGAACGGACCCCAGCCCTGCCGGAATCGTAACCCGGGGCACGTGGCTCGAATCGATTCGGGCGCCAGTTCCGCTTCGCCGGAGCAGAGCCGGGCGAGGTCAGTCGAGAGGCCGTCGGAGATGTCCACGTGGCCGAGGGGATGCGATTTCCGTGCGAGCCACTCGCCAGAGCTTCACGCGAATCTGGGGGTAGAGATGGGCGGTCAGTAAGTTTTGAAGCGCTCGCGCGGGCAGACTTATTGCGAATCAAATCGAGGCCCAGCTGAGCGCGTCCCAGGCGGCCGGTAACATATACAAGGTCGCCAGGGTTTGCTCCGGAGCGAGTGAGCGCTCGTCCGCGTGGAACTTCCCCGAGAACGATGACGCTGATGGATACCGTGCTGTTCCGGGTGGTGTCGCCGCCGATGAGCCGCATTCTTAGAGTGCGAGTGGCGCGGCGCATCCGGCGAGAAGGCGTCGAGCCATTTTCCAACTTTAGACGACGGAAGAGCGAGAAGAGTAAGGACGAAGTATCGGGGTGTCGCGCCCATCGCGGCAAGGTCGCTGGTGGCGCGAGCAAGCGATTTGTAGCCGACGGAATCCGGCGGATGACGTTGGCCAAAATGGACTCCTTCTAAAAAGCATCGCAGCTCAATACCCAGTCGGTGCGGCCATGGGGCGAAAGGATTGCGGCATCATCGCCAATTCCGAGAGGCACGCCGCGGAAATTCTTGCGCGCAGACACGGAGGGGACCGCGCGAGCGATATTTTTCGACCAGTTGACCTTCTCTGTCCAACCTGAACCTTCGTACAGTCGTCGAAAAGCACGCCCATAAGGTAACGTAAGGAGCGGCTAAAATTCATTGTAAGCTGGATCAAATAAGGAAGCGACCGGACGCCGATATGCAAAATGGAAGATTGGGCTTATGGGTGGCTATGGTCACTACAATCCATTCGGTCTCGAACCAAAACTCTCGGTTCAGATTCTTGAGGGGAACGGCTAGCCGCGGTATGGGGCGCGCGGTGTTCGGCCAGTGGGCGCAAAACTAATTCAGGACAAAAAATAGACAATGAAAGGCAAGTCATACACGTTCTATTGCCTCGAACGCTTCCGGCGGTATGGAGGCTGCGAGTGCCATTTTACGTTCTGCATATGCTTGTGGCCCTTGCGCTTGTGGCGGAATCACGATTCTGGCGGGGGTCGGGTCTTGACTCCCACATGCTGCCGAAGGCTACGAGCTACAATTCGCTGCGCCGCGAGCAGGACAATCTGAAGCAGCAGTACAAGCAGCTTCAAACCGAAGTGAAAGACACGAACCAGCGCTTGAATTCGCTGCAATCCCTGGCAAGTGAAGTCGCCATGGCCTACGGCCTGACGCGCTTCCAGCAGACTCCTTTCGGGATTACCGACGTAAACGAGGGTACGACCGCGGAGTTCCAGCAATCCGTGGACGAGTTCAGCTATCTTGAGAAGAACGCCTCGGCGGTAGCGCTTTCAGGCGGAGGGCTGAGGTTGATGCCTTCGATGCAGCTGAGCGCGCTGGGAATTGTGCCCACACTTTGGCCCGTGGTCGGTGAGATCACCGGACATTTCGGCGAGCGTCTCGATCCGTTCAGCGGCGAGGGCGCGTTCCACGCGGGTTTGGACATTGCATCGCATTACGGAGACGGAGTGCGGGCTTCGGCAGACGGCATGGTCACGGTGGTTGACCGGCGCGCCGGCTACGGCAAACTGGTGATCATCGATCACGGATTTGGCGTCACCACGTGGTACGGACACATGTCGAATTTCAATACGCAAGTGGGCATGCATGTGAAGCGCGGAGACGTGATCGGCTACGAAGGCGCGAGCGGCCGTTCCACCGGCCCGCACCTGCATTACGAAGTGCGCATCTATAACACACCTGTGAACCCGTGGCGTTATCTACGGAATATACCCACCGCGGTAGCCGCTGCAGATTAGTCCGAGTTAGACTCGCCCGATTTTCCCGTCGAATTCGTCTCGAAACGAATCAGATTGTGTGCCAGCTTTCAGAAATATTGCCGTCAGCCCTTACTCGTGTCGAAGTGCGATGATCGGCTCGATGCCAACAGCGCTACGGGCAGGAACGTAACAGGCGAGCACGGCTGCACCGAAGAGAGCAGCCGCTACGGAAAGCAATGTGAGCGGATCTGTGGGGCTGACCCCGTAAAGGATGCCCTGCATCAGCCGAGTGGCTGCCAAGGAGCCGGCGAGACCAGCGAGCACTCCAATGGCTGTAAGTTTGAGACCCTGCAGCAATATCAGGCGTCGAATATCCGCGGGCTGGGCTCCAATAGCGATGCGGATACCGATCTCATGGCGGCGAACGCTCACGGAATATGCAATCAAAGCGTAGAGCCCGATAGAGGAAAGCAGGAGCGCCACGCAGCCGAGAAACAGAAGCAGAAACAGAGTAAGGCGCTTGGGTCCGAACGAGTCGGCGACGACTTCGTCCATCGTGCTGACATCGTAGATCGGCTGCTCGGCATCCACCGAAGCGATGGCTTTTCGGACCGCGGGCGTCAGTTGGGCGGGGTCCGTTGTGCTTCTCACCACGACCGCCATAATTCGTGGCGCGGTTTCCTGCTGGTCAAGCGGAAGATAGATCTCTGGCCGCACCGGTGCCTCGAGGACACGCGTTTGCTTCACATCTGAAACCACGCCGACGATTTCGAGTGAAGCGCTGCGCGTCGGGGTGCCGGTAAAAGCATCGCGACGCCCGAATACTTGACCGAGCTTGATCCGGTGACCTATGGCGTCTCCCTTTGGCCAATTTAGGTGAGCCAGCGCGTCGCTAATCACAACCGAGCGCGGGGCATCCCGGCCGTCTTGCTCCGATAGTGAACGCCCTTGAAGCAGGCGAATCCCCATAGTGCGGAAATATCCGGGACTGACGACGCGCAAATTCGCATTCTCGGCCCCACGAGCATCCTGCTCCGGGCGGCCGTCGATCACGAAGTCTTGCGACGTGAGGTCTTCGGTGCGATCTATCATCGGTCGCCCGGAGACAACGGCTGCGCTTTCCACACCGGGAAGAGAACTGATGGATTGAATCGCGCGATCGAAGAATTCTGCGATCTGTTCGGCTCGCGGATATTTCGTTTCGGGGAGTGATATCGAAAAACTCAGCACATGATCCGGCCGAAAGCCGAGATCGATTCCTTCGAGATGCTTGTAGCTCTGAACCATCAGAGCCGCGCCTGCCAGTACAATCAGCGAGAGCGCGATTTCAACCACTACCATCAGGTCGCGCACCGAACGCCCTGCTCGAGCGCCACCGATCTTGCCGCTTCCTTCCTTTAACGCCACGACGAGATCTTGCTTTGACGCCTGCCACGCCGGAACAATTCCGAAAAGCGCACCCATCGCAACCGCAACCGTCGCGGCAATCGCGAGCACGGCCGGGTTGATACGAATCAGTTCCGGTGCGACGTCGAGGTATTCATCAGGGATGAGATGGACGAGGAGAGGCAAACACGCGATTGCTCCGAGAACCCCTAAAATCCCGCCGGTGAGCGAAAGCACGAGGCTCTCGGTCAAAATTTGCCGCAGCACGCGCCGTTGGCCCGCCCCGAGCGCCTGTCGCACGGCGATTTCGCGCATTCGCACAGTGCCGCGCGCCAGCAACAGGACGGCGACGTTGGCGCAGGAAACCAGAATCAACAGTCCCACCGCGAAAGCGAGCACCAGCAATGCGGGCTTCACGCTGCCATTGACGGCTTCTTTTACATTCCACACACGCAGATCCCAGCCACGATAATCCGGCATCGTGGCGCCGTACTGCTCTTCGAGTTCCTTTGCGAGCACAGCCAGACGCGCATTAGCCGCCTGTTCGGTGACTCCTTTGCGAAGGACGGTGATAATCCAGTTGCGCCGATCCGTGCGATTTGAATCCGACGGATTGAGCTGGAGGGGAATCCATAACTCTCCGCCCCACAGATCGAAATGGGGAGGCATCACGCCGATTACCGTGTAGGCCACGCCGTCCAGCCGAATCGGCTGGCCAAGAATCTTTGGGTCTGATGCGAAGCTTCGCTTCCAAAGTTCCGCGCTAAGGACGACGACGGGTGGTCCGCCAGGACGATCCTCCTGCTCCGTGAAGCTGCGGCCAAGAATTGGCGCAACCTGGGTCATCGAGATCCCATCGGCGCTGACGCGGGTACCGAGAACGCGTTCCGGATAGTCGCCTCTCGTTAGATTGAAGCTGTCGCCGCGGATTGCCCCTACAGTCTCGAAAATTTCGGTCAGGCGCTTTACGTCGAGCACTTCCGGAACCGAAAGATAATTGACGAACATCTTCTGGCGCGGTGAGTAGGCGTGGACAACATCCCAGCGGTCAACTACCGGATACTTGCTGTAGATCAAGCAAGCGTCGATCAGGCTGTAAACGGCCGTGGCCGAACCGATTCCAATCGCGAGGATCGCAACGATCACGGCTGAGAGCACCGGCGTTCGGGTAATAAGGCGCAAGCCGTAGCGGAGATCCTGGACGAATTCTTGAATGAAGCGCACGCCACGGGAATCGCGGCACTCTTCTTTAAGCTGTTCGACGCCGCCTAAACTCTTCAGGGCGTTGGCCCGCGCTTCTTCGGGATTCACTCCCGAGGCAATGTCTTCGGCGATTTGCTTTTCTAAATGGAAACGCAACTCTTCGGCGAGTTCCTGATCCAGGCGGTCACTCAAGAAAAGGGAACGCAGGCGATGAATGATCTTCGCAGGCCAACGCGTATAAACAGGTGGCTGCATCAGGAAGTCCTAAGCACCAAACCAATCGCAGAGGAAAGGCGCTCCCCAATTGGCTTCCTCTTCGCGAAGGTATTTTCGGCCGGCGGCGGTAAGCGAGTAATACTTTGCGCGGCGATTATTTTCCGACTCCCCCCATTCGGCGCGGATCCATCCTTGATGCTCGAGACGATGCAACGCCGGGTATAGAGCGCCCTGGTTCACCTGGAGAACGTTGTCGGACACGTGGCGAATCCTCTGGGCGATAGCCCAGCCGTGCATGGGATGGAGTGCGACAGTCTTGAGGATCAAGAGGTCAACGGTGCCTTGGACGAGGTCGGTCGGCTTGCTCAATCGCGGTACTCCCCTCAGTGCATGACAGGAAGACTATCACTGCTCCTGTCAATGAGCAAGGGGAGAGGCGGATGCTGGCCCAGCATTTCGGGGGTAATGTCGAGACGCAGGCGCACCCACCGGTCCTGGCGAGTGATCTTCAGTTGGCGAATCAGGGCCTGGACGAACGCGGCTTGTTCTTTGGTCATTTGCCGAAGCGTTTTGGGATCAGACAGCGCCATTGAGCCGACGAGCCGGAAACCGTCGAGCAAGGTAGAAATTTCGAGCGCGCTTTTCACCGTATCGCATTCGGCGTCGAGGGCAGCGGCAATGTTATCGCCTTGCGGTTTGCCGGCGAGCGATAGTCCACGGACGCTGCGCACAAGCCTCTCGAGCTGCGGGGCGTTGGCGAAATTAGAGTAGAACGCTCGCGGCAGATTGTCGGTGCGGGCAACCGCGAAGATCGGCGCGCCGGCGACGCGCTCGATGCGAGCCTTCATCGCGGCTTCGCGCGGGGCGGGATGCGATATCTGGTCGCCTTGGGCAAGGAGTTCGCGCGTGTCCTTGCCGCTCGCGATGGCGATGCGCGTGGCGGATAGAAACTCGAAGGAAACCGGTGGATTGCCGGGAACTTCGTAAACAGGTGGCTTCGCAGCTGAATCGAGTTTTCCTGTGCGTAGGGCGTACGCTTCGATTTTCTGCTGGTCGAAACGCCCGTCCGCGATTGCCAGCACTCGATTTTCGCCGATGCCGCCGCCCGGTGCGACGCCGAAGCTCTGAGGCCAGAATGCGATGGCCGCCTTGTCGAGATCGCGCGTGTAGTCGAAGCCGGTCTGACGCACGAATTCGGCGTATTCGCGATCCGCTTCCGGGCCGGGCGAGGTAAGCCCGAGAACAGCCGCCAGAGGAGAGTTCTGCAAAGCGCGTAGGGCGGCTACATCTATATAGCCGACGATGGGCGCGTCGGCCGGCAACTGGCTGAGCAGATCGGGCGCTACAACGGCGCTCGTCCCTGGAATCGCAGGGAGCGGGCGATGCTGGTGAAGGAAGTAAATACCGATCGCGGCGGCAGCCAACAGAAGAAGGATGGCTACCACAATCCAGGCCCGGTTCGTCGAAGAGAGAGTCACGAGAAGAAGCGAGTATAGGTTTATGGCGAGTTGGTGTAAAGTTTCCGCCCCCGCAGGGTGGTGGAGACTGTGGAACTTTCTGAGCGAGCGGCCTGCGGATTGGGAGCAGGTTTTGGGCGCGGCGACTGTGTGAGAACTGCACGGCAACCAGTTTTGGCCGCGGCAACTAAATGCTCGGCGGGTGCGTCCAAGACCGAACACGCGCGAGGCGGTTTCAGGGAGACTGGTTTGAGTTTCGTCAGACAGGCAAGGCGATTGATTGCGGCGGGGGCGATCACTCTCGTGATGTCACTCACGATGGCGCTCGCTACCACCTTCGCGGCCTTTGCACAGGCGCCTTCCAGTGCACCTCCTGCTTCGAAGGCAGCACCGGCAGCGAACGCGACGGCGATGCCGACGGCGGACCAGATCCTTGATCGTTATGTGAAGGCGATCGGCGGGCGCGAGGCGTGGAAAAAACTGACCTCGCGCGTTTCCACCGGCACAATCGAAGTGCCCAAAATGCGATCAGCGGCACCGGGACATTTCACGAGAAGGCGCCCAACCGTTTCTTGCGCGGATCACAATCAATGGCGCTACATTCCGCCAGGGCTTCGATGGGACCACGGCTGGACCGACGATCCCCAGAATGGTCTGCGCAGCAAACCGGCGCTGAGCTGGAAGACACGCGCGCGACGCGGATTTTCTTCACCCGCTCGATTTGCGCAAGCTGTACGCAAAGTTCACCGTGATCGGCACGGAAAAAATCGGCGAACGTGAAGCCTACGTTGTAGAAGCAGCGCGGACGGGGGAGCCGACAAAATGTTCTTCGACACGAAGACTGGACTTGGTGCGGCGGATCAGCCATCATCACAGGCCGAGGGCGTCTCCGCCTTCACGAAGATTTGGAGGATTATCGCGACGTGGACGGAATCAAGCTGCCGTTTATGGTGCACCAGTCGATTGCCGAACCGACGTTCACGATTACGATCAGCGAAGTGCACCATAATCTGGAATCGACGACTCAGAATTTTCGAAGCCTGCTGCCCGTAGGGTTCGCACGAGGCTGGGAGCGCGAATAAGTGCTGTCCTGGCAATGGGTTTGCCGGGGGCGAGAACTTGCTTGCAATTTGATTGCCTGTGTGATAATTTTGCTCGGTTTGAGCAGTGCTGGCGTAGCTCAGTTGGTAGAGCATCTGATTTGTAATCAGAGGGTCGGGGGTTCAAATCCCTCCGCCAGCTGAGTTTTGAGGGACCGGGATTTTTCGGCAGGGGATGCGGACGGATTCCTCGCGACAAAAGCGCTAGGGCTGGTGTCTTCGGACACGAGCCCTTTCTGCATTGCGAAGTACCCCGTACAGCAGTCCGGTCATGTTCTGGTGGTTTGAACGGGACGATGAAGCTGTGTCCCGATGGTTTTTCCGGGACATGAATTTTCGTCCCGAATGGTTTCGCGGGACGGGTGGGTGAGTGGCTAAAACCAGCAGACTGTAAATCTGCCGCTCCTTGCGGGCTACGGAGGTTCGAATCCTCCCCCGTCCACCAGCGTCTCGTAGGAACTGAACGGAACGAGAGCTCGGTCCGCAGTGGTTGTTGGTTGAAATGGATGCTCAACGAGCCAGCAGAGAAAATTACGAAGCGAAGAATCCCCGGCGTTGCTTCTGCTGAACGAATTTTGTGGGAAGTTTCGGGGAAAGCCGGTTCGGGCCTGGGTAGCTCAGTTGGTAGAGCGCGTCCTTGGTAAGGACGAGGTCACCGGTTCAATCCCGGTCCCAGGCTCCACGTTGTAGCGGGCGGCAGGAATCGAAGTGGGAATGAGCGGGGGTAACTCAGTGGTAGAGTCTCTGCCTTCCAAGCAGATGGTCGCGGGTTCGAGTCCCGTCCCCCGCTCCAGGGAATTGCGCAGGCGGCAGGCGGATAATTCAGAAATCTTGAAGCGGCAGTAATTGGATTCAGCGCGGCAGTGGCCGCGAACCTCCAGTACGAGTGAGGCGAGATGGCGAAGGAGAAATTCGAGCGCAGTAAGCCGCACGTGAACGTGGGGACGATTGGGCACATCGACCACGGCAAGACGACGTTGACGGCGGCGATCACGAAAGTGCTGTCGAAGAACAACCCGAAGGTACAGTTCCGGGCGTTCGATTCGATTGACAACGCGCCGGAAGAGCGGGAGCGCGGAATCACGATTGCGGTGTCGCACGTGGAGTACGAGACGGCGAACCGCCACTACGCGCACATCGACTGCCCGGGGCACGCGGACTACATCAAGAACATGATCACCGGCGCGGCGCAGATGGACGGCGCGATCCTGGTGGTGGCGGCGACGGACGGTCCGATGCCGCAGACGCGCGAGCACATTCTGCTGGCGCGGCAGGTGGGCGTGCCGTACATCGTGGTGTTTCTGAACAAGTGCGACGTGGTGGAAGATCCGGAGCTGCTCGAACTGGTGGAGCTGGAAGTGCGCGAGCTGCTGAAGACGTATCAATTTCCGGGCGACACGGTACCGGTGGTGCGCGGATCGGCGCTGAAGGCGCTGGAAGGCGACGCGAAGTGGGAGAAGTCGATCCTGGAATTGATGGAAGCGGTGGACAAGAACGTGCCGCTGCCGCCGCGGGATATCGACAAGCCGTTCGCGATGCCGATTGAAGATATTTTTTCGATATCGGGCCGCGGCACGGTGGTGACGGGGCGAATCGAGCGCGGGAAAGTGAAGGTGGGCGAGGAAATCGAGATTGTGGGATTCCGTCCGACGATGAAGAAGACGGTGACGGGCGTGGAAATGTTCCGCAAGCTGCTGGACGAAGGGATTGCGGGCGACAACGTGGGGTTGCTGCTGCGCGGCACGGAAAAAGATGAAGTGGAGCGCGGGCAGGTGCTGTGCAAGCCGGGATCGATCACGCCGCACACGAAGTTCAAGGCGGAAGCGTACGTGTTGACGAAGGAAGAGGGCGGGCGGCACACGCCGTTCTTCACGGGCTACCGGCCGCAGTTTTATTTCCGGACGACGGACGTGACGGGAGACGTGAAGCTGCCGCCGGGAGTGGAGATGGTGATGCCGGGAGACAACATTTCAGTGGAGATCTCGCTGATCACGCCGGTAGCGCTGGAGAAGGGGCTGCGGTTCGCGATTCGCGAAGGCGGCCACACCGTGGGCGCCGGCGCCGTCGCCGAGATCATCGAGTAAACGACCATGCGAGAAATCATCACATTGCAGTGCAACGACTGTAAAAACCGGAACTACACGACCACGAAGAACCGGAAGAAGCATCAGGACCGGCTGGAAACTTCGAAATTTTGCAATACGTGCCGGAAACACACCGCGCACAAAGAAGTTAAGTGATTCCGCTGTAAGCGGAATCACCCTGAGGACCGGCAGCGCCGGGCTGATCGAGAAATACCAGAGGCAATTTCACCCTTCGCCCTGAACGGCGGGCTCAGGGTGAAATTTGAGCCGCGGGCTCAAATTTCAGGGGAGTAGGTTCAACGGTAGACCATCGGTCTCCAAAACCGAGAGTGGGGGTTCGAATCCCTCCTCCCCTGCCAGCTCTGCTGCGGCAAAAGCTGGCGGGCGAAACGAAGTGAGATCGGGTAAGCAAAGGCGGTTGGGTTGATGGCACAGGCGGCAAAAATGAACCGAGAAGAAGCCAACGAGCACGTAAGCGGATTCGCGCTGCTCGAACCGGTGGGAAAGCTGGCCGCGTATCCGCGCCGGTTGCGAAGCTTTCTGCACGACGTACGCGTGGAAATGAAGCAAGTGAACTGGCCGTCGCGCTCGGATGTGATTTCAACGACGATGGTCGTTGCGGTAACCGTGGCGTTTTTCGGAATGTATTTTTTCGTGGTGGATAGCGGATTCAGCTGGCTCATTCAACGGGTGCTCAAATACTTCAAGTAACGGGAACCGGAATGTCAAAGCAGTGGTACATCGTCCACACCTACTCGGGGTTTGAGAAGAAGGTGAAGGAGAGCCTGGAAGGCCGCGTGGCGGCGTTCGGGCTCACGGACAAAATCGGCCAGATCATTATCCCGACCGAGTCGGTCGTCGAGGTGCGCGGCGGCAAGAAAGTGATTTCGCCCCGCATGTGCTATCCCGGCTACGTGCTCGTCGAGATGGATATGGACGATTACACCTGGCACGTAGTGCGTTCGACGCCGCGCGTGACAGGGTTCGTCGGCTCCGGCCAGACGCCTTCGCCGCTCACCGAAGAAGAAGTGCAGAACATTCTGAACCGCGCGACCACGACGGCGGAAAAGCCGAAGCCGAAGCTTTCCTTCGACCGCGGCGAGAAAGTGCGCATCGGAGAAGGCCCGTTCGCGAATTTCACGGGTGTCGTCGAGGAAGTGAATTCCGATCGCAGCACGCTGAAAGTATCGGTCACGATATTCGGCCGCTCGACTCCGGTCGAGCTGGATTTCGCGCAGGTTGAAAAGGTCGCCTAGCGCGCGCTTTCGGCGACTGAGCATCACGGGGCACCACTGGGCGTTACAGGAACTGATCAGGGGAGCAAGCCATCATGGCCAAAAAAGTTCAAGCAATGGTGAAGCTGCAGTTGCCGGCAACGAAGGCGACTCCGGCGCCGCCCGTAGGCACGGCACTCGGCCCTCACGGCGTGAACATCATGGATTTCTGCAAGCAGTTCAATGCAAAGACGTCCAAAGAACCGGACGGAATGATCATTCCCGTGCTGGTCACGATCTATAGCGACCGCACCTTCACATTCATCCTGAAGACGCCGCCAGCTTCTGAGCTTTTGAAGCGCGCCGCGGGAATCGTGAAAGGTTCGCCTGAGCCGAACCGCAACAAAGTGGCAAAAGTCACGCAGAAGCAGATTGACGAAATCGCAAAAACGAAATTGCCCGATCTCAACACCACGAACCTCGAATCGGCAATTCGCACGATCATGGGCACGGCCCGCAACATGGGCATTGAAGTCGAAGCATAAATTTTCGCAGCCGGGTTTCATCAAAAAGATTTCGAGTTCAGCAAGCAGGAGAGAGCGAAATGGGTCGCAGTTCGAAAGATGGCGGTAAGAATATTGATCGCGCCCGCAAGCTTGTCGAGGCGCGTCCCTACAAACTCGAAGAAGCCGCCGAGCTGCTTCGCAAGGCGCACTTCGTAAAATTCGACGAGACAGTCGAGCTGGTTTTGAATCTCGGAGTCGATCCGAAGCAGTCAGACCAGATGGTACGCGGCACGGTCGTATTGCCGCACGGGCTGGGCAAGTCGAAGCGCGTCCTCGTAATCGCCAGCGGCGATAAAGTGCGCGAAGCCCAGGACGCAGGCGCGGATTTTGTTGGCGGCGAAGATATGGTGCAGAAGATTCAAGAAGGCTGGACGGACTTTGACGCCGTGATTGCGACGCCGGACATGATGAAGTCCGCCGGCCGCCTTGGCAAAGTGCTCGGGCCGCGCGGTCTGATGCCGAATCCGAAGACGGGAACCGTCACATTTGACGTCGCGAAAGCAGTGCAGGAAGTGAAAGCCGGTAAAGTTGAATTCCGGCTGGACAAGACCGGCATCATTCATTCGCCGGTAGGCAAGATCAGTTTCACGGCGCAGAACCTCGCCAACAACGCGCACGCGCTGCTCTCCGCCATCATCAAAGCCAAGCCTGCGGCGGCGAAAGGCAAGTACATCAAGAAAATCACGCTGACCTCGACGATGGGGCCGGGCGTGCCGATTGACCATGCGGAAGCGGAAGCGGCTGTAGCGGTAGCGGCGTAACACAGATCGAGATTTACCACGATTTACCACACGGATTACGAACGAAGGAGTTCGGCATGAAGAAGAAGGCCGAAAAGCTGAGCAAGTCCGCAGAGCTTCGCAGCCAGCTCGCGACTGTTTCAACCGTCATCCTCTCGACGTTTCAGGGAATCACGGTCGAGCAGGATACGAAGTTGCGCCGGTCGGTAGAAGCCGCGGGCGGCCATTACGAAGTGGTGAAGAACACGGTTGCCGAGCGCGCCGCTGCCGGAACTCCGGCGGAAGGCCTGCTGAAGAATCTGAAGGGCACGAACTCGATCGCCTACACGATGACCGATCCCGTGGCGCTGGCGAAGATTTTGACGAAGGTCGCGAAGGAAGTTCCGGCATTTCAATTCCGCGCGGGATTCGTCGAAGGCCGCGTGATCTCGATTCAAGAGATCAATCAACTGGCGCTGCTCCCGAGCAAGGAAGAGCTGATCAGCAAGGTTATGTTCCTGCTCAACGCGCCGGCACAGCGAATTGCGACGGCGCTTGCGGCACTGCCGCGGAATCTGGCGGTGGTTACGAGCGAAGCGGTGAAAGCAGGAAAGTTCGGCGGCCCGGCTGCTGCGGTTGAGCCGGCGGCTGCCGCGGAGCCGGCGCCCAGCGCTCCGGCGCCGGAAGCAGCACAGTAGAAAACGGCTCCAAAAAATTTCTGGGCAATGTTTTTTCGGCACGGGTTTTCCGGTTAGTGCATTTCGGTACGGGGTTCTGTAACGGCTTTTCATTTCGAGGAGGATAGACACGGCGATGGCAAGCAAAGTGGAATCGATTCTGGAAGAAATCAAGGGACTGACGCTGCTGGAAGCTTCTGACCTTGTGAAGAAGATGGAAGAGGCGTTCGGCGTCTCCGCGGCTGCGGCAGCTCCCGTGATGGTGGCGGGCGGCGGTGGCGCAGCGGGCGGCGCGGCAGCGGAAGAGAAGACGGAGTTTGCCGTCGTTCTCACCGAAGTTGGCGCGAACAAGATCAACGTGATCAAAGCAGTCCGCGAAGTCACCAGCCTCGGCTTGAAAGAAGCCAAGGACCTGGTGGATGGCGCCCCCAAGACCGTCAAAGAGGGCATCAACAAGGACGAGGCTGCTACGATCAAGAAAAAGTTCGAAGACGCCGGAGCCAAGGTCGAGATCAAGTAGTGCCAGCAGCCTGCGAGCGGCCCGGTGCCGTGGCTGCAAGGGAATTCGCGTACGCGCGCGCTCCTTTCGAATTTAAAACTTCAAAAAATGTCCTTCCCGGACTGGCGGGGCGGGTGTCTATCCGCGCCGTCCCTTCCGGCTTTGCCCTGATGAGGATGGTTCAATGAGCAATCGCAATGGTGTTCGCGTCACGCGGGAACGGGAACGCCTGGACTTCGCCAAGATCAAGACGGCGGTCCAGATTCCCAACCTGATTGACGTGCAAAAAAAGTCTTATCAGCGCTTCCTGCAGATGGATTTGCTGCCGAGCGAGCGCGAGGATACGGGACTGCAGTCGGTGTTCACGTCCGTGTTCCCGATCCAGGATTTTCGCGGGCTTTCGCAGCTCGATTTCGTCGATTACGCCATCGGCAACTGGGAGTGCAAGTGCGGCCATTTGCGCGGCCTGCACCACTTGCGCGCCACTTGCCGGAATTGCGGCGCTTCGGTTGTAACCAATCCGTACAAGACGGGCGACGTGCTGTGCGCGAAGTGCGGCACGTTCAATAAGAACACGCCGACTTTCTGCAACAAGTGCGGCGACCCGGTCACTCTGCAGCTGAAGTACGACGTGAACGAGTGCCAGGAACGCGGCATGACGTATTCGGCGCCGCTCAAGGTCACGATCCGTCTCACGATTTACGACAAGGATCCCGACACTGGCGCGAAATCCATCCGCGATATTAAAGAACAGGAAGTTTTCTTCGGCGATATTCCGCTGATGACGGAAAACGGAACTTTCATCATCAACGGGACCGAGCGCGTCATCGTCAGCCAGTTGCACCGTTCGCCGGGCGTGTTTTTCGAAACTGCGAACAATCGCAGCTACTTCCTCGGAAAGATTATTCCTTACCGCGGCTCGTGGGTTGAATTCGAGTACGACACGAAGAATATTCTGTACGTCCGCATTGACCGCAAGCGGAAATTCCTCGGCTCGATTTTCCTGCGCGCGCTGGGAATGAAATCGAATGAAGACATCCTCCGCACCTTCTACCAGGTGGAGCGCATTTCGCTCCGCGACGGCGATCTCTACTGGAACGTTTCCGAAAGCCTGATTGACCGCAAGCTCTCGAAAGAAATCAAGCATCCGCGCTCGGAAGATGTTTTGGTCGGCGCGCACAAGCGCATCACCGAACCGCTCTACAAGGAACTTGTAAAGGCTCGCGTCAACCAGGTGGAAGTGGGCGTGGGAGATCTGGAAGGCGCGGTCACCGTCGGCGAACTCGTGAATCGCCAGACCGGCGAAGTGCTGCTCGAAGCGAATAAGGCGCTCACGCCCGAAATGTGGGCTTCGATCGCCGAAGCGGGCATCACGGAAGTGGATGTTTGCTTTCCGGACCGCGACGACGTGGGCGTAATCGTCGGCCGCACGCTCGAGAAGGACACCATCCGCACTCCGAAAGAAGCGCTGATCGAAATCTACCGCAAGCTGCGCCCCGGCGATCCGCCGACGCTTGAAACCGCTACCGCGCTCTTCAATGGAATGTTTTTCGACGCGCGCAAGTACGATTTCAGCAAAGTCGGCCGCTTGAAGTTCAACATCAAGCTGGGCCTTGAGACGCCGCTGGACAAGCGCACGCTCGATCCCTCGGATTTCGTCGCGGCGATCAAGTACCTGCTCAAACTGCGCAAGAATATCGGCGCGGTGGACGACATCGATCATCTCGGCAATCGCCGCGTCCGCGCGGTGGGCGAGTTGCTCGAAAACCAGTTCCGCATCGGCCTGGTCCGCATGGAGCGCGCGATCAAGGAAAAAATGTCCGTGTACCAGGAAATGTCCACGGCCATGCCGCACGACCTTGTGAATGCCAAGCCCGTGATGGCGGCGATTCGCGAGTTCTTCGGCAGCTCGCAGCTCTCGCAGTTCATGGACCAGACCAACCCGCTGAGCGAAATCACTCACAAGCGGCGCCTTTCGGCTCTCGGGCCTGGCGGTCTTTCACGCGAACGCGCTGGATTTGAAGTACGCGACGTTCACCCGACGCACTACGGCCGTATCTGCCCGATTGAAACGCCGGAAGGTCCGAACATCGGTTTGATCAGCTCGCTTTCCTGCTACGCGCGAATCAACGAATTCGGGTTCATCGAGTCGCCCTATCGCCGTGTGAAGGGCGGCCGCGTCATCGACTTCGTTCAAATCATCAACGCGGGCGACAGCGAGTTCAAAGCCGGCGAAATCGTCGAAAAAGAAAAAGTGGAAGATACCAACGAGGAACTGAAGCGCCGGCGCGTGGTCGTCGAGCCGCACTGCTTCTACCTCTCGGCGTGGGAAGAGGATCGCTACGTCATCGCGCAGGCCAACGCCTCGCTCGACGAGCGGCTGAAAATCACGACCGAACTCGTCAACTGCCGCCAGGCCGGCAACTTCGTTTTGAAGAGCCGCGATGAAGTGGATTACATCGACGTTTCGCCCAAGCAGCTCGTGTCGGTCGCTGCCAGCTTGATTCCATTCCTCGAAAACGACGACGCGAACCGCGCGTTGATGGGATCGAACATGCAGCGCCAGGCCGTGCCGCTAATTAAGGGCGAAGCGCCGCTTGTTGGTACCGGGATGGAGCGCGTGACCGCGCGCGATTCAGGCGCCGTCATCGTTTGCCGCCGCGACGGCATCGTTGACCAGGTGGACTCCGAGCGCGTGATCGTGCGCGTCGAGTCCGACCAGTCCGGCGTGCTGAGCCGCGAAGTGGGCTCGGACATTTACCTGCTCACGAAATTCAAGCGCTCGAACCAGAACACGTGCATCAGCCAGAAGCCGCTGGTTCGCGCGGGCGACCGCGTGAAACAGGGACAGGTTCTGGCCGATGGGCCGTGCACGGATCGCGGCGAACTCGCACTCGGCCGCAACGTGCTCGTAGCGTTCGTTCCCTGGCGCGGGTACAACTTTGAAGACGCCATCCTCGTCAGCGAAAAGCTGGTCGAAGAGGATTACTACACTTCGATTCACATCGAGGAGTACGAAATCGAGGCGCGCGATACGAAGCTCGGTCCCGAAGAAATCACGCGGGACATCCCCAACATCAACGAGAGCTTCCTGCGCAACCTCGACGAAAGCGGTGTGATCCGCATCGGCGCCACCGTGAAACCGGGCGACATCCTCGTCGGCAAAGTCACGCCGAAGGGTGAAACCACGCTCACGCCGGAAGAAAAACTTCTGCGCGCAATTTTCGGCGAGAAAGCCGGAGACGTTCGCGATGCTTCTCTCTACTGCCCGCCGGGCATCGAGGGAACGATTGTGGACGTGAAGATCTTCTGCCGCAAGGGCGCGGAGAAGGACGAGCGTCACAAGGCCATCGAAGCGACGCAAGTGGCAAAACTGGAGAAGAACCTCGCCGATGAAATCCGCATTCTCACCGACGAGCGCCTGAAGCGCTTGACCGACTTGCTCGGCGGACAGAAGCTCACCGCCGACCTGCACGACGAGCGCACCAACAAACGCCTGCTCACGAAGGGCGCCGAGTTGACGCGCGACATTCTCGAAAAAATCACCACGCGCAACTTGAAGCGGCTGCGCCTCAACGACAAGGACCCGCTCCTGATCGAGAAGATTGACGAGATCGAAGAGATGACCTCGCGGCAGATTGACGTTCTCCGCAAGATCACTGACGAGCGCATCTCGAAACTCAAGAAGGGCGACGAGCTGCCTCCGGGCGTCATCAAGCTCGTGAAAGCCTATATCGCGATGAAGCGCAAGCTTTCCGTCGGCGACAAGATGGCAGGCCGCCACGGAAACAAGGGTGTGATCGCGCGCATCGTTCCTAAGGAAGATATGCCGTACATGCCGGACGGCACGCCGGTGGAAATTGTTCTCAATCCGCTCGGCGTTCCTTCGCGTATGAACGTCGGCCAGATTCTCGAGACGCACCTCGGTTGGGCGTCGAAGGAATTGGGCGCGCGGATCGGCAAGATGCTCGACGACACCAGCTCGCGTGCGGATGCCGCCCGCAAATTCTTCAAGGACGCGTTCGGCCCCACATCGGTTTGGAAGACCATCTCCGAACTCGACGACGAGGCTTTACTCGACCTGGCGCACAGCTTCCGCGAAGGCGTTCCGTTTGCGACGCCGGTTTTCGACGGAGCTCGTGAACACGACATCCGCCACCTGTTCGAATTCACCGAGCTGCCGGAAAGCGGCAAGATCGCGCTCTACGACGGCATGACCGGCGACACATTCGCGCAGAACGTGACGGTCGGTTACATCTATATGCTCAAGCTCTCTCACCTGGTGGACGACAAGATTCACGCGCGCTCCATCGGTCCGTACTCGCTCATCACGCAGCAGCCTCTCGGCGGAAAGGCGCAATTCGGCGGACAGCGCTTCGGAGAAATGGAAGTCTGGGCGCTCGAAGCCTACGGCGCGGCTCACATTCTGCAGGAGCTGCTCACGGCGAAATCGGACGACGTCTACGGCCGCGCGAAAATTTACGAGGCCATCGTGAAGGGCGAGCCTGGAATCGAACCGGGCGTGCCTGAATCCTTCAACGTCCTTGTGCGCGAGCTGCAATCGCTCTGCCTCGACGTTGAATTGATGAAGCGCCAGAAGCCGCAGCTCGAGAAGACCGAAGCAGCGGATTAATTTTCGCGCTCCCGCCGGTCGTCTCAGACGATCGCCGCGGGAGCGCTCACCGTTTTTTGCATTTTCCCTGGATCGCACAGGGAGGAGGGTCAGCCATTGTATCGATCTAGTCCTTACGATCGCGCCAGCCAGATTGCGGATTTCGATTCGATTCGCATCAGCCTGGCAAGTCCTGAAAAAATCCGGTCGTGGTCGCACGGCGAAGTCACCAAGCCGGAAACCATCAATTACCGCACCTTCAAGCCCGAGCGCGACGGCCTGTTCTGCGCCAAAATTTTCGGCCCCGTCACCGACTGGGAATGCTTGTGCGGAAAATACAAGCGCATGAAGCATCGCGGCGTGATCTGCGACAAGTGCGGCGTCGAAGTGACGCTCAGCAAAGTCCGCCGTGAACGCCTCGGCCATATCGAGCTGGCTTCGCCCTGTTCGCACGTCTGGTTCTTCAAGGGCCTGCCCAGCCGCATCGGCTACCTGCTCGATATCACCATGCGCGACCTCGAGCACATCCTGTACTTCGAGACGTTCGTCTGCATCGATCCGGGCGAAGTCCCCGGCCTCAAGGAAAAGGAAATTCTGCCGGAGGAAAAACTCCGCGAGTTGCAGAAGGAATATCCTGGAAAGTTCCAGTCCGGGATGGGCGCCGAAGCGATCAAGGAACTGCTGCGGCGCGTCGAAGTGGACAAGCTTTCCGAAGAGCTCCGCGAAAAGATGAAAATTGATCCGAGCCTCCAGAAGCGGATCAAATTCGCGAAGCGCCTGAAGGTTCTTGAAGCGTTCCGCAAGAGCGGCAACAAGCCCGAGTGGATGATTCTCGACGTGATCCCGGTGCTTCCGCCGGAGTTGCGCCCCCTGGTGCCTCTCGACGGCGGCCGCTTCGCCACCTCCGACCTCAACGACCTCTATCGCCGCGTCATCAACCGCAACAACCGGTTGAAGAAGCTGATGGAATTGCACGCGCCCGACGTGATCGTCCGCAACGAAAAGCGCATGCTGCAGGAAGCCGTTGACGCGCTCTTCGACAACGGCCGCCGCGGCCGAGTGCTGCGCGGCACGAATAACCGCCCGCTCAAATCTCTCTCGGACACGCTCAAGGGCAAGCAGGGCCGCTTCCGCCAGAACCTCCTCGGCAAGCGCGTGGACTACTCCGGCCGCTCCGTCATCGTCGTCGGCCCGGAATTGAAACTCCACCAGTGCGGTCTGCCGAAGAAAATGGCGCTCGAGCTTTTCAAGCCGTTCATCTATCACAAGCTCGAAGCCGCCGGCCACTGCACCACGATCAAGCAGGCCAAGGAACTCGTCGAGGCGCAGGAATCAATCGTTTGGGACATCCTCGAAGACGTTATCCGCGAACATCCGGTTCTGCTGAACCGCGCTCCCACTCTTCACCGCCTCGGCATTCAGGCTTTCGAGCCTGTCCTCGTCGAAGGGAAAGCGATTCGCATTCACCCGCTCGTCTGCACCGCGTTCAACGCGGACTTCGACGGCGACCAGATGGCCGTTCACATTCCGCTCTCGCCGGAAGCGCAGGTGGAAGCCTCGGTGTTGATGCTCAGCTCGCACAACATCCTTTCACCCGCCAACGGATACCCGCTCGCCGTGCCTACACAGGACATGGTCCTCGGCATTTACTACATGACGAAGGCCAAGCCGCAAGCCAAGGGCGAAGGCCGCGCGTTTGGTTCGAGCGATGAATGCGTCATGGCGCTCGAAGCCGGCGAAGTCGAACTGCTCACTCCGATTCGCATGCGTTACACCGGCGAAGTAATTGACCTCACGAACGCATACGACGACCAGGACGTCTCGCACACCGAGCCGATTAACCTCCACAAGCAATTCCTGCATACTACCGTCGGCCGCGTGATTTTCAACGATCACCTCCCGTCGGATATGCCGTTCGTCAACGGCTTGCTCAAGAAGAAGGGGGTCCAGGCGCTGGTGCAGTATTGCTACCTGCGCTTCGGCCTCGAAAAGACCGTGCTCATGCTCGACAAGCTGAAGGAACTCGGCTTCCTCTACGCCACAAAAGCCGGCGTTTCCATCAGCATCAGCGACATGGTTATTCCCGACGTCAAGTCCAAGCTCGTTGGCAACGCCGAGCACGAAGTCGTCAAGGTCCAGCAGCAGTATCTCGATGGCGCGATTACCAACGGCGAACGCTACAACAAGATCATCGCCATCTGGAGCGACGTCACCGAGCGCGTAGCCGACGAAATGTTCAAGGCTCTCGAGGAGCAGGACAAGCAGGGCGTGATCAATCCGATCTACGTCATGGCAGACTCCGGCGCTCGAGGCTCGAAGCAGCAGATTCGTCAGCTTTCCGGAATGCGCGGTTTGATGGCCAAGCCCTCGGGCGAAGTCATCGAGCAGCCCATCACCTCGAACTTCCGCGAAGGCCTCACCGTGCTCGAATATTTCATCTCGACCCACGGCGCTCGTAAAGGTCTGGCCGATACGGCGCTCAAGACCGCCGATTCGGGCTACCTCACGCGGCGTTTGGTCGACGTTGCTCAGGACGTGATCATTAACGAGTTTGACTGCGGCACCGCCGACGGAATTTTCGTCGAGCCGATTCTCGAAGCCGGCGTCGAAGTCGAGCCGTTGCGCGACCGCGTTGTGGGCCGCGTTTCACTCGAGAAGATTAAAGATTACGAAGGCAACGTGATCGTCGAGATCAACCAGGAGATCACCGAAGAGCTGGCCAATTCGATGCAAGCGGCCGGTATCGAACGCGTGAAAATCCGTTCGGTGTTGACTTGCGAATCCCGACGCGGTGTTTGCGGACGTTGTTATGGCCGCAACCTCGCCACCGGACGCTTCGTCGAGATGGGCGAAGCGGTCGGCGTCATCGCCGCGCAGTCCATCGGCGAGCCCGGCACTCAGCTCACGATGCGTACCTTCCACATCGGCGGAACCGCCACCCGCGTCACCGAACAGTCGAAAGTCGAGGCCCGCAACAACGGCTTCGTGAAGTTCATCGACTTGAAGGTCGTCGAGGGCCGCGGCAAGCAGATCGTTTCCATGAACCGCTCGGGCTTGATCGCCGTCGTCGACGAAAAGGGCCGCGAAAAGGAACGGCACCACGTTGTTTACGGCGCACGCCTCAAGGTCGAAGACGGACAGCCCGTCACGCTGGGCCAGGTGATGGTCGAGTGGGATCCTTACACCTTCTCGATTCTCACCGAGACCGCAGGTTCCGTTCAGTTCAAGGACTTGCAGCCCGGCATCACCATCGAGGAACAAGTCGACGAAGTTACCGGACTTTCGCAGCTCGTCGTTACGCTGCCGCCTGGTGATGAAAAGCACCAGCCCACGATCAACATCCGTGGCGCTGCCGGCCGCACCAAGAAATACCTCATGCCGTCACGCGCTCACTTGATGGTCGTCGATGGCGATGAAGTGCAGCCCGGCGACGTGCTCGCGAAGATCCCGCGCGAGACCACGAAGACCAAAGACATCACCGGCGGTCTGCCGCGTGTTGTCGAACTCTTCGAGACTCGCAAGCCCAAGGATCCCGCCGTCATCAGCGAAATCGATGGCGTTGTGAAATACGGCGAAATCGCCAAGGGCCAGCGCAAAATCTACGTCGAGAGCGAAGATGGAAAGACGACCAAGGAATATTCCATTCCTCGCGGCGTCCACATCAACGTGCAGGAAGGCGAACGCGTTCGGGCCGGCGAACCCTTGATCGACGGGCCGCTCAACCCGCACGACATCCTCGCCGTCCTCGGCGAAAAGTACACGCAGGCTTACCTGGTGAACTCGATCCAAGAGGTCTACCGTCTGCAGGGCGTGAACATCAACGACAAGCACATCGAAACGATCGTCCGGCAGATGATGCGCTGGGTGAAAGTCGAAGACGTGGGCGATACGTCGTTCCTCCTCGAGGAGCAGGTGGACAAGTTCCGCTTCCGCGAAGAAAACGATCGCATCATTCACGATGGTGGACGTCCCGCAACCGGCCGCCCGCTGCTTCTCGGTATCACCAAGGCGTCGCTCTCCACCGACTCCTTTATCTCCGCGGCGAGCTTTCAGGAGACCACCCGCGTCCTTACCGAAGCGGCCATCTCCGGAAAGGTTGATTATCTCCGCGGCTTGAAGGAAAACGTGATCATGGGACGCCTGATTCCTGCCGGCACAGGTCTGGAGCGCTACCGCAATATCAAGCTCCTCACCGAATTGCCGCCGCCGGAAGAAGGCGAAGCCGGAATGGGTGCTGGGTTCCCAGGAGGCGGTCCGGATCTTTCGCCGGAAGAAGCTGCGGCGCTCGATTTCCTGCGCAAGGATACGGACGCCATCAGCGAAAGCTAAACAACCTCGAGACACCTCTTACGGGCGCTCTGCGAAAGCAGGGCGCCCTTTTTTTTGCTGTTCAGTCCGTGTTCCCCTCCTTCGATTCCGCCTGTTATGCAACTTGGAAATCGAATCCGCTTTCGATGTGGGCCGCGGCGCTTTCCGCTTGTAAAATTTTAGGTGGGGATCCATGCGCGGGGCGCGCTTCCTGGAAGTTATTTCACGACGAGGGCGGGTTGAAAGTTGTCTGAATCGACCAAGAAATCCATTACGGATGCGGACACGAATCTGAAAGACGCGTCCGCGCGGGCGCCTTTCACCGGGGAGCAGTTTCAAAAGCTCGTCGAAGTGATTTCGCGCTCGCAGAATAACTATCGCGAGCTGATTGACAGCCTGGATCAGGCCGTCTTTACACTTTCGCTCGAAGGCGAGATTCGCGTCGCGAATCGCAGCTTTGCGGAAGTCTTCAACGCGAATTTTCCCCATTTGATTGGCCATCGTCTCGATGAGTTCGTCGAATCCCCCACCCTCGAAGAAGCGAAGCGCTGGCTCCCGCGATTCCTCGAATCCGGCTCGGGTGCCGGCCGTCTCGCGCTGCGCTTGAAGAAGACGGGCGAGCTTCGCTACTTCGATTGCTGGATTCAAGCCGTAACCGAAGAGGGAGTCGTCACAGGAGTGAGCGGCTGGGCGCGTGATGTTACATCTCAACACCAGGCGGAAATTCGCTTCAATGAATTCTTTGAATCTCTGCGCGAAGGGATTTTCTTCTCCACGCCCGACGGCCAGGTACTCGATGCCAACCCCGCGCTCGTCCGCATGCTGGGTTACGAAACCAAAGCCGACCTGCAAACACAGAATTTTCGCGAAATGTACGCGGATCCCTCCGAGCGGGATGCGCTGATTCGCGAATTGCAGTCGCGCGGCTCGGTGCAGGATCGCGAAATCGTCATGCGGCGGAAAGATGGTTCCCACGTATATTGCCTGGCTTCCGGATTCGCCATTCGCGATACTTTCGGCCGCGTCGTCCGCCTCCAGGGCACGCTCGTGGACATCACCGAACGCCGCGAAATTGAAAAACGACTGCACCAGGAACAGGAATTCGTGCGCCATCTCATCGCCTGTTTCCCGGACATGATTGTTGTGTTTGACCGCAACGGCTGCTTCACCTACGTCAGTCCGTTGGTGACGGAAGTTCTCGGCGTTTCGCCCGAGGAATTCGTTGGGCAGCCGAATCACTTCCGCGTGCACCCGGAAGACCAGCGAAAAAGCCACGATATATTTCAGCAGCTGATTTCCGGCCAATCCCAGTCCGCCCAGATGGAGTTTCGCGTGCGCCATGCCGACGGATCTTGGCGAATCTTCCGCGCCAGTGCCGGTCCCCTTTTTGACGCCGACGGGAAAATCAGCGGCACAGTCGCTTCGGTGCGCGATATCACCGAAACAAAAGGATTCGAGCAACAGCTCCAGCAGCAAGAAAAGTTTGCTTCCATGGGCCAGATGATGGCGGGCGCCGCGCACGAATTGAATAATCCGCTCACCGCCATCCTGGGCGTTAGTGACCTTTTGCGCGAACGCGCCACCGACGACGCTTCCCGCCGCCAGATTGACATCGTCCTGCAGCAGGCTCGCCGCGCCGCCGCCATCGTACAAAATCTTCTGGCTTTCGCAGTGCCTTCCGGCCAAAAGCGCGGCAAAGTGAAGATCAACGACCTTGTCCGCCAGGTGATCGAGTCTCACCAGGCTGCCTTGCACCAGAAACAGATCGCTGTGGACGTCGCCGTGTCGGGTCCTCTGCCCGAGGTCGAGGGAGATTCGAAGCTTTTGTCGCAAGTCTTCACGAATATCCTGTTGAACGCGGAACAGGCCATTTCTGCTGTGCGCGACCGGGGCACCATCAGGATTTCGATTTCACACTCCGAGAATTCTTTGCTGGTTGTTTTCGCCGACGACGGTCCCGGCATTTCGCAGGAAATCGTCGACAAAATTTACGATCCCTTCTTCACCACCAAGCGGCCGGGAGGTGGCTCGGGGCTGGGACTCACGATATGTCTCGGCGTGATCAAAGATCATGGCGGCAGGATTGAAGTGCAAACGCAGGAGGGCGCCGGCGCCACATTCAAGATCATGCTTCCGGCAGCCGTAGCGAAGCCGCTAGAGCCCGCCCCGGCGAAAAGGAATGTGCCTCAGGTTTCGTCGGCGCTGCGAGGACGCAAACTCCTGATCGTAGATGACGAGGAAAGCATCCGCGAAATCGTGCAGGAAGGGCTCTCGGCGCGCGGAATGAATGTGGAAAGTGCCGGCAGTTCCGAAGAGGCGCTGGCCTTCCTCGCGTCCAATACTTACGAAATCATATTGTGTGATTTCAATTTGCCGGGACTAAACGGCGACCAACTCTTCGAGCGCTTGCGCGCGGAAGCGGGCGCTTCAACCCCTCGATTCGTTTTCATGACCGGCGATTTGCTGGATCCTTCGACAATCGCCTCTTTCACCGAGCGGGGCGCTCACGTTTTGCAAAAGCCGTTTCACGTGGCGGCGCTGGCGACATTGCTCGCGGAACTGTTACAGGAACACCCCGTCCGAACGCACTAACCGCAGCTCTCGCCGGCCTACGGGGCCTTCTTCTTCTCCGCATCGGCCGGTTTGGGGGGCACGTCAACGCCGAAGTCCCAGACGTACAGATTCGTTCCTTCTATTTTTACGATTTCAGTGAATACATATTCGCCCGGCTCGAGCGATTCGTTGATCGTGAAGCGATAGACGCCTTTTGCGATCGGCCACTTCTCCGCGGTGATTTCGTTCCGTTTGGTTTTCTCGATCGCCTGGAAATAAGTGTCCACGTTTTCGATGAGCCGGGAATCGCCGTGAACTTTCGCGTGAATCAGCAGCATCTCTGGGTCGCGCGCATCGGCGGTGCGCATGTAGAATTCAGGTTGTTCGTTCTTCACGCGTACCTCGGCATGCGGCCGCCGAATCGTTATATTGTGGCGCGACGGAACCACTGGAATCGGCACCAGAATTTGTTTTACCGCCATCCCCTTGTCCAATTTGTTGTCCGCATGCGCTTGGGTAAGGCGCAGCACGGACTTCCCGTCGTAAACAAAAAGGCCTTCGCCGGGCGGAATGAACACGCCGGGAGCTGCTTCGAGGCTGGCGTCCACGTCGAGAGCCATCACGCGCCGAACCTGCTCCTGTTTGTGGACCGATGCCAGCAGCGCGGCGTCGCCTTTCTTCTGGTCGACCTCCGTTTGGCGCGTCGCGTTCCAATCGACCAGGTCCGCCGGCATTTCTTCCCACTGCGACCGTTCGGTGCTGTAGAACCGGACCCGGTCGTCCATTACCTGATATTCGCGGACGAGTTGCACGCTGCCATCTTTGAGAATCAGTTTTTTCCCGCGCGGCAGCGGCGGCTTTTTTGGTTCCGGCGGCGCCGTCTGGTTCTGCGGCGCAGCATTTTGAGCTGCGGCCGGGTCGGATTTCGACGATGGGGGCGATTGCGGCGCCTGAGATGATTGCGAGGATTGAGATGACGGAGAAGATTGCTGGGCAAGGCCGTGGCTCGATAACGAGAGAAAGATCGCGATAACAGCGAACGGGATCAGCCGCGCAAAAAGTTTTCGCCGATAAAATGCGACGGCGGTTTTTGGACGTGCTGGCATCAGCCTGGTTATTCCCCAGGATTTGAGATGCAGATTTGAGCTGTCGCGAAAACGGAAGGCGGGAATTTCGCAGGCGGGGAGACTAGTGCTGGCAGCGCGGGTGCAGAACCGTGAGTATCATCAAGTCCGTGTTCGTAAACAGCCACTTCTCGGCTTCCGCGCCGGCGGCTTCCGCTGCCCGCGCCAGTTTTCCGAGGTGCTTGTTGTGAGCCAGGGTGTGCAGGTGGTCGAGGCAGATCCCGGTGAGGCGGGATACCTCGTCCTCCGTGAAGAGCTTCTGGCTCGACTTGATTCGAACCACTTTTGCCGCCTCCTGGACCCTTTGGCGTTGACGTCAGACTAAATGCCGCACGAATTACTTGCAATAGTCCTTCCGTTCCATCAAGCAAAAACCAAATGGCTACGCGCGGAGTAGAACCCCCGTAAATACTATGATTTGCCTGCGGTTTGCATTCTCTTCGCTCCGCAGCGGTGCTTGAATTTTGGCGAATCGAGCGGAAAGAAAGACGACATCTGCGGAATGTTTCTACAGTTCGTGGAAGAGCTTTCGCCGCCCGGCTCCCAGGCGCCCGGCAAAACCCTATCGCCGAGGCTCGAGTTTGTGGCTTCGCAGCGAGGGTCATATCGCAAATCCGCCTGCTTTTTCGAACGCCCGCGCGAGTTGCAGCATGCGGCTTTCGCCGAAGTGCGGGGCGAAAATTTGCATGCCGATCGGAAGCGCGGATTTCGTCTTGCCGCAGGGAATCGAGATTCCCGGCACACCCGCGAGAGATCCGGTAACGGTAAAAATATCAGCGAGATACATCTGCAAAGGGTCGGCCGTTTTCTCGCCCAGGCGAAACGCCGGAGTGGGCGCGGTCGGCGTAATAATGGCATCTACCTTCTGAAACGCGTCTGCGAAATCGCGGGCAATGAGCGAGCGCACTTTTTGCGCTCGAAGGTAGTACGCGTCGTAATAACCGGCGGAGAGCACGTAGGTGCCGAGCATGATCCGGCGCTTCACTTCCGGGCCGAAGCCGCGCTCCCGCGTCTTGCAGTACATTTCGCCGAGGGTCGCTCCGGGGACGCGCAGGCCGTACCGCACCCCGTCATACCGGGCCAGGTTCGAGCTGGCTTCGGCCGTGGCGACAATATAATAGGTGGCAATCGCGTAGTCCGTGTGCGGCATCTGCAGCGGAACTCGGCGGCAGCCCAGCTTTTCGAGGAGGCCGATGCCGGCCAGCACCTTTTCCCGCACCTCGGGGTCGAGCCCCTCGCCGAAATAGTCCTCAGGGACGCCGATTCTCAGGCCTTCGACTGGCTGGTCGATCTCGGCTGCGTAATCAGGCACGGGAACGTCTGCGCAGGTCGAATCGTTTGGGTCGCGCCCAGCGACGATCGACATCAATACGGCAGCGTCTTGGACATTTTGTGTCAAAGGACCGATCCGGTCGAGCGATGAAGCGAAAGCGATGAGCCCATATCTGGATACGCGTCCGTATGTTGGCATCATCCCCGGTACGCCACAGCAAGCTCCGGGCTGCCGAATGGAGCCCCCGGTATCAGTTCCCAAGGCCGCTACGGCCAGTCCGGCCGCTACGACCGCGGCGGAGCCTCCGCTCGAGCCTCCTGGGACCCTATCGAGCGCCACGGGGTTCCGTACCGGACCGTACGCGGAGTTCTCGTTTGAGCTGCCCATGGCGAACTCGTCGCAGTTGGTCTTGCCGAGTATCACGGCGCCGGCCTGTTCGAGGCGCTCGACCGCAGTCGCCTCATATGGCGGGACATAGCTCTCAAGGAACTTCGAGCCGCAGGTCGTGGTGACGCCGCGGGTGCTGATCACATCCTTGATGGCGATCGGGACCCCGGCGAGGGGAGGAAGTGCCGCTCCCTTAGCGATTGAAGCGTCGATGCGGTCGGCTTGAGCAAAGGCTCGGTCGGGCGAGAGCGCGAGATAGGCATTCAGCTCTGGGTTGCGCTTCTCGATTCGGGCGTAGAAATCAGCGGCCAGCTCCCGCGCGGAGACCTTCTTCGTCTTCAGCGCCTCGCGGACGCTCGCGGCTGTCCAGTTTGGATTCGTCGCGGCCATTATTCTATCGCTCGATCACTTTTGGGACGCGGAAGAACGGCTTCGCGGCGTCGGGGGCCTGGGCCAGGACGGCGTCGGCGACGTCGCACGGGGCGACGGCGTCTTCACGGAGTTCCGGGTGCTCGCCGGGGGCGACCGGGAACAGCACTTGCGCCATCGGCTCGACGTTTGAGACATCGAGCTTCTCGAGCTTGCCAACGTAGGCGAGGATCTCGTCGAGCTGCCCGCGATACAGTTCGATCTCCTCGGGCGTGAGCTCGAGGTGCGCGAGCTCGGCGACGCGGAGCACGTCCTCTCGACTGATCTTCACTTTAAGTCCTCGATTTGCGGCGTCATGAACCACCCATTTTACAGTAGATTAGAACACGAACTTTTATTGCAAATAAAGGAGTTAGAGAGATTTCTAATCGCGGAACAGTATATTAGAAAATCATTATTGATGAGTGGCGGGTGATGGGTGTCGAGCGCCGTGCGACGGAATTCCACGCGAAGCTTGCAGTCTCCGGCGAGAGAGCCGCGGCGGCTTCTTCGCAGGTGGCCACTCGTTAGTCGTGGAGTCCCGGAATCGTCAGTCGTGATGATGTATCGCACGGAGAGATTTTAGGGACATGCGAAGTGGAGTGCAAGCGGGCGTTCGCGTAAGCGGCGTGGCGCAGCGGGGGGCAAGTCTCCCGGCGAGGTAGAGCTACGGATTAGAAACGGAAGCGATTCATGTGGTCTAGGGAGTAGTGGATTCCGCGGTAGAGGGCGGGAGCATGCGGGAGCTGACGCTCGAGGAGAGCAAAGTAAAGGTACAGGGATGGTCGGAACGCGGGCAGGAGAGGACCCCGGTGGCGGGAAGTTTTTGAAGTGTGGTGTCGGCGAAATAGAGCGGGAGAGTGGCGGCCCGAACCGAGTCGCGGAGCGCAGCGACGGACTCGTCTGCATTCACAGCTTCCATCTCGAGGACTTTCGAATCGGGACCGACGATCAAAAGATACTGAGCGATGCCTTCGACTCCCGGCTGATTCGGGATGGTGACGGAGCGGCGTTGCTTTAGTTGAGAGCGGGCCTGGTCGATGCGCTGGTCGGCGAGGGCTTCGGACTCGAGAAATGCGGCGAGGCGACTGCGCGCCTCGATTTGGAGGTCCTTGAATTGAGTGGCTGGATCGTGAATGGCGGCGAGGGCCATAGCGTAGGCGTCCATCGCGTCGTTCATACGGTGCTCGGCTTCGTAGATGCGGCCCATGTGGAGGCCCATGACGGGATCGTCGGAGAGCGCCCAAGCGGCACGCTGAATTTTTTCCGCGGCGGGGAAGTCGCTGTTCTGAAATTTAATCCACGCGAGAGTATCCCAATACATGGCGAGGCTCGAGACGAGCTGCGTGATGCGGGGGGCGATTCGCGAAACGGTAGCCTGGTTCAATTCGAGTTCGACTTTCTCGATGGATTTTAGCGACCATGATTCGGCGGTCTCGAGATGAGTTTTGTGCTCGGAGAGAAGGTAGGCCGCATTGTTCAGGTAGAGGTCGCCGTCGTTAAGCGATAGTGCGTGCTCGAGAGAGGCGGCAGCTTTGTCATTCTCGTGAACCTCGAGATAGGCGCGGCCCAGATCGAAATGCGCGGAGGCATTTTTCGGCTCGAGAGTAACAGTTTTCTGGAGTTCCGTGACGGCGCGGGCCGGTTGTTGGAGATTGAGGTAAGCGCCGGCGAGTCGGTGATGCGCGTCTGCGTCGTTGGGAGCATCGGCGATGCGAGATTCGAGCAAGGCAGCTGCGTCGTCGTATTTTCTCTGCGCAGTGAGTGACCAGGAGAGCTCCGCATAACAGTAGGCGTAGCCGGGGGCCAGCTCCAGACACTTGCGAAAATTCGCCTCCGCCTCGGGGAGCTTTCGCAGATACATTCTCGCGCGGCCTAGATTGGCCCATGCTTGCACGTATTCGGGATCGAGTTTGACCGCGTCCAGCAGGGCCGCTTCGGCATTCGCCCAATTCCTCCGATTGATCTCCGCCTGGCCTTTGTCGTAGAGCGCAACAGCTTCGGGAAGAGGGACATGAGTCGGCCGCGACGAACTGCCATTCTTTGCCGGAGCAGGCCCGGAATCTTTTCTTTTCAAACCGGCCAAGAATGGGGTTTGATCCAACGTGTCCATTACCTGCTGCCGGAATGCGGAATAATCGGATTCGTCGGACTTCGGAACTTCGGGCACGCGAAGATTGAGGCGAAGCGAAGTGCGCGAGAGCTGGCCGTCGCAAGCGGCGGAGTATTCGAATTCGGCAAAACTCTTCGACACCGAAACATGGGCGGGCTTGAAGGGAGGTGCTTCGGGGGACGGGGGCATTTCGAGTTCGATGTTCAACGCGAATTCTTCCGGGCCTCCGAGCTTCACGGCAGCATGGTCCGATTTCAAGGAAGCACCGGAGGAGGCGTCGACGGCCGGCAGAATCGAAAGAATCGTGGCGAGATCGAAGGGCGGAGGCTTCTTGGCGCCACCTTGCGGGGCTTTGCCATGGATTTCGAGGTCCACTTGAAACGGGTTCTGCGTGTCGGTGGGATCGCCCGCTTTGAAGTCATCGAAAGAGACAGGACCGTCCGAGTCAGATTTGTCAGCTTCCGCGAGAGCGCGCTGGGTAATCGACCTGAACTGAGCGGGAGGAACACGCAGGAGTGTGGCGCGGATAAAAACTTCCAGATCGCCGCGAGTGGAGAAATGGAGCGAAGCATTCCAAGTATTGTCCGCGTTCCGGCGGCCTTTGACGTCGAGGCGATAGAGTTTGGGAATTCGCAGGCTGGCGGGAGTGGATTTCAGCTCGGGATCGCTACTCGTAAATACGACGAGCGCTTGCTTGCCACGGAGTTGTGGAAGGAGGTAGTCAAAGGGACCGACGCCGAGAGTGGAATCGAGCCAGTGGTCTTCTCCAGCGACGCGGACAAAAGTGATGGCGTGATCGAATTGATGAGGAGTGGGGACGTCGGGATCGATGTCCGCTCCGGAATTGATGAGGACGGCCTGGGCGCTGAGACCGGCTGCTTCGAGGAGTGATTCGAGCAGGGTGGCTTTATCTTTGCAATCGCCGTAACGATTGGAGAGGACCTCGCCGGCATTGTGGGGCTGATAGCGGCCGATTCCGAAGGAGAGGCTCACGTAGCGAATATTGCGCGACACCCACTCATAGAGCGCCTGGGTGCGAGCAATATCGGTGGTCTGGCCGGCAATGATCTCTGCGGCTTTCGCGCGAATTTCCGGAGTGACAGCTCGTCGGTCGCGTTCGAGGCCGGCATACCAGCGGCCTATTTCGGACCAACTTTGAAATGTGGATATAAGGATTCGACGGGGGGGCGGGGGTTGGTTAGCGCGAAGCCAAGCGGCCGGATCAAATTTCCAAGGGGCCATTTGGTTGTGCAGAGCGGGATATTGGAGGGTCGAAGTCGTCCAATGGTACATCCGGCGATTGCCTTCGTCGAGGATTGTGGGATCGACGCCCGAGGGGCTCTTGATCTTGAGAGCGCGGTCGCGCGGCACGTTCAATTCGACTTGCTCCTCGAGGCAGATCGCATCGCTGGCAAAATTCCATGTCTGCCAGAATTGATTGGCGAGAAGCGGCTTAAATTCTGTGGTCACCACGTCGTATTCGACGATTGATCCGACGGCGAGGCCCGGCACGGTGACGTGTTTCTGGCGCGCGTCGGTGTACATGGGGGCTTCGCGCGTGACCGGCGAGCTCAAGTCCTGCACCGAATCCGGCCCGGCGGTGAGGACGCTGCCATCGGGCTTCGTGACGCGAACGCTGCGAATATCGACGCTCTCGTTTTCCGCGTTGTACTCGAAAACGAGCTGGCCGGCTCGCTCGAGGCCGGCGGGTGTCTGCACGCGAAGTCGGGCACGAACATCACGCCAACCGGTGCCGTCACTCTCAAAGCGCATGCGGGTTTCCAAGCGCTCGTAGATGTACGGCTCGCTGGCATAGGCGTTAGGCGGGGGATTTTTTCCGGTTTCGGGTGGATTCTGAGCGCGGATTGAGACCGGAGTGCTGAGCGTTGACAGCGTCGAGGCGAAAGCGAGGAGGGCAAGTTTAATGCGAGGCACGGGGCAAGAGGATAACTTAACAGAATCGGAATTGCCAGCAGTCGGGCGGGGCACTTCTTCCGATTTCGCAGGTTTATGTTTTGAGCATGCCGCATGCTTCGCGCTTCGGGCAAAGCATAGGGAATCTCGGATGCACACGCGTCGCGCAAGCTCTTGCGCAGGCGATTGTGTGGGCGATTGCAAGAGCTCACGCGGGCGCACGAGAGGCGTTGCGCGCGCTAATCCGTCCCGCGCTATTGCGGCTGGTTTTTGTGCGACAGCGGCGTTATCTCAGGCCGTAGACTGAGACTTTGGGATTTTTCCCCCAGTTGCCGCGCTCGTACCACATTTCGACCCACTCGATGTTGCGATAGTCACCCGGCAGGTCGATGGGCGGACTGCTGCTGTCGTGGGCCACGACGAAATTCGCAGCGAGTTGCTGCTCCTTCCCGTTGCCGTAGCGCACGATGACGTGGTCGAACTTCACCGAAACGCCGGACACTTTGAGACGCAGGGCACGGAACGGGCCTTCGCCACCTCCGACTTTGATGCGGTCGTGGTCTGCATGTCCATCCACATGAGAGGAGCCGAGATAGACCCACTTTCCGCCTCCCAGCGCTGTGTGGGCTGCGGAGTAGCTGACGAAAAGCAAGAGGAGCAAGAGAATCGAGCGGGATGCCGTGCGAAGAAGCTGCATATCTGTTCCTCCAAGGGTTGATTGTGAAGTTGCGTGGGCTGGAAGTTTCGGGTGAGCTAATCGAGTGTACGGACGCAGCCCGACGGAAGTCAAGGTGATGACTGGCGGGGGAAGTGATGAATTGGCGCGGCTAGCGATCGATTGCGAGGGATGGAGTGGTGGCGAGGATGGCTGCGAGCCGCGCGAGGGGTGCATGCGTTGGGCGAGCAGAAGGATGTTCTTTGGGGCGTGCTCTGGACTACAATGCGCCGCCGGGGCACTTAGGAGGTGCTATGCGAGCGGATCGAGTGGAAGTTTCGTGGGATGCGGCGAAATCGAAGTGGCTGGTGAGAATTATTGTGGGGGAGGAAGTGGTTCGGCGGCATTTGGACGCGTCGAAAAATGCGGATGACGCGGCGTTGAAGTCGGCGGCGATGACGGCGCTTCAGGATGAGGGGTACGAGGCGGACGCGTCGATTGTGACGATTAAGAGGTAGGGCGAATTCAGTCGAGACGCCCCGCGGCGAGAAGTCGCCCGCCGAGACCGCGCCGCCGAGATAGCACCAACGAAAGCCCGCCGGCGAAAACACTCACGGCGAGAAATGCGCTCGCTGTGGTTACCTGAGGCGGCGCGCGAATCTGCGAGTAAATTTCATGAGAAAGCTGAAATCCAAAATTGACGTTGTGCTGTTGTTTGCTGCGGCGATTGCCGGGAGTTTGCGCGCGCAGACCGCGGCGCCTGTGACGGCTGCGGAGGAGCGCACGTCGAAACATTTGGATGCAGTGCGCGGACAGCCGGCAGAGCTGATGGGATTTCTCGAGGGGCTCCCGAAGGGCGGAGACCTGCATCATCATCTGACGGGTGCGGTGTACGCGGAGAGCTACATCAACTACGCGGTCGAGGACGGAGACTGCATTGACCGGGTGACGTACAAGATTTTGGCGCCGCCCTGCGATCCGGCGCGGGGAGCAGATCCGGCGTCAAGGGCGATTGGCGATTTTGTGTTTCGCAATCTCGTGATTGACGCGTGGTCGATTCGGAATTTTCATCCGACGGCCGAGGATCGCGACGTGCGGCTGCATTTTTTCGCGACATTCGGGAAATTCGAGCTGGTGACGAACCGTCACTGGGGCGAGATGCTGGCGGAAGTGACGCATCGCGCCGGAGCGCAGAAGGAAGTGTATCTCGAGACGATGCTGACGCCGGATCAAGGCGAAGCGATCCAGCTGGGACGGTCACTTGCGTGGAGTGAGGATTTCGCGGCGATGCGATCGCAGCTACTCGCCGGCGGAATGGCGAAAGCGGTGGCGGACGCGCGGCGGAACCTGGATGACGGCGAAGCGAAAATGCGGCAGGTGCTGGGGTGCGATGGAGCCGCAGCCCGATGTCGGTTGCGGCGTGACGCTGCGATACCTGAATCAAGTGCTGCGCGCGTTTCCGAAGGAGCAGGTGTTCGCGCAGATGGTGGCGGGATTTGAGCTGGCGAGCGCCGATCCGCGCGTGGTGGGGATCAACCTGGTGCAATCGCAGGATGAGTTCAATGCGCTACATGATTTCGATTTGCAGATGCGGATGCTCGATTATCTGCACGGAGTGTATCCGCGGGTGCACATCACGCTGCATGCGGGAGAGTTGACGCCGGGCGAGGTGCCGCCCTACGAGCTGGCGGCTTCGCATATTCGCAGGTCGATTGAGATCGGGCACGCGGAGCGGATTGGGCACGGGCTCGACGTGGTGTACGAGAAGGACCCGGTGGGATTGATCGCGGAAATGGCGGCGCGGCATATTCTGGTGGAGGATTGTTTGTACAGCCACGAATTGGTGCGCGACATGAAGGGGCGGGAGAACGTGCTACCGATTTATTTGCGCGGCGGCGTGCCGGTGTCGCTGGCGACGGATGATGAGGCGATCGTGCGGTCGCAGCTGACGTGGTATTTCCGGCGGGCGGTGGAAGGCTACAACATCGACTATGTGACGCTGAAGCGGATGGTGCGGGATAGTCTGGAACACGCGTTTTTGCCGGGCGCGAGTTTGTGGGTGGCGCCTGAGAATTTTACGGTTGTGCCGGCGTGCGCTGCGGACAAGCTGGGCGGCGAGGTGACGTCGGCGTCATGCCGCGAGTTTTTGGCCGGCAGCGAGAAGGCGCGGCTCGAGTGGAAGGAAGAAGTTCAGTTTGCTGCGTTCGAGGCCAAGTTTTAGTTTGCGATAGCCGCAGCGAGAGAAAAATCGCGCGGCGGATCTACAGCTTTGGCCATTCAACAGGGAACAGCTTCCCAGCATCCTCGGGTGAAATGCTTGCGCCGGCCAGAGTGACCGCTCGAGAAAGAACAGGATCGCGACTAGCGGCGAGGTCTGCGCCTGTTGGCAGAATCGTTTCGTCGGGCACGACGCCGCTTTTCTCAAGACTCTTTCCATCTGCCATGATCAGATTGGCAGCGCTAATTTCGGCGGCATACGAGACGATTGTGTCCATGCCGAAAACGTGCGAATAAACGCGTGCGCTCATTACACTGCCCGAACTGGTATCGCCGATGACTGGGCCGCGCTTTTCCATCTGAACCACGCGAGCAAGGATTTCAGACGCAGAAGCAGAGGCACTATCGATGAGAAGCACGAACTTGCCTTTGTAAGCCCTATCGCCGCGAGATTTGGCGACGAGCGGTTCCAAGCCTTTGCGCGTCTGCGAACTGCCGACATTCACGTCGTGATCGAACAGACTGCCGATCATGTGCAAGACCGACAATTCGAAACCGCCGGGATCCTGGCGAAGATCGAGCACCATTCCCTTGTACTTCGACGATTCGGCAAACATTGCATCGACGCCCTTTTCGTCCAGTTCGAATGAGGGGAGCTTCCATACGATTACATCATTGCCGACGACATAGGAGCGGCGCTGATTCCGTTTGAAAGCGGACTCGGCTTCGCGAACATCGTTTCCGAAATCGGCGGCCGTGTAGTGCGCTGTGATTTTTCCCTGTTGAATTTTTGCGGCCACTGCCACAGTCCTTCGATTGCCGGCCGGATTGACGACGACGAGTTCGAATCCGGGCTGAGGCCTGAGGATTTTCAGGATGTAATTGAGGCTCCAAAAATTCTCGCGCGAGGGAGCGATCCTGTTAATCGTTTCAACCAGGTCGCCGGGCCTCAGCTCCTTTTGGTCAGCGTCGCTTCCCGGCCGAACGGCAATTACAAAACATTTATCGCCGATCATGGCCGCTTGCCAGCCGTAGTCCAGCCGGAAGGGGCGGGGAGGCGGGATGAAGAACGTATGAGAATCGTGAAGGCCTTCGAGCGCCCACGCGACCGTACCCAATGCCTGGTTTAAGGAGGTAGCTTGCTTGATGCGGTCGTCGGCTTCTTTGAAGCGTGCTTGCACGTCGAGGCCCTGAAATTTCGGATCGTAGTAGTTCTTGGCGAGGTCTTGACGGATTTCGTTGAGCATCGCGCGAGCCATTTCGCGCTCGCCCTGCTGAATGGGTTTTTCCTGAGCCTGAGTAAATTTCAACAGACACACTACCAAAGCAAAAAAAGCCAGGACCAGTGCCCTTCGGCTGTTCGCCACAGGTATGCGTTTCACGGCGGCGATTATTCAATCATCAAGTGATTACGTCAAGTAGGGCGAGGCTTTTCGTGCGCGAATGAGAACGAGCTGCCGGAGTGGTGAGATCCGTTCTAGTGCTTTTTGCGGCGGACGAAGGGCGTGTGCTCGTTGTTCAATTCGTGCGAGATGTGCCCAGGGCCGGGCTTTGCGGCCAGGAATTTAACTTCGCGGATCAGGTTGCCGCCCCACGCTTCGTTGATGCGGGCGCAGAATTCGGCTTTCATGTCTTCGAGCTGCTTGCGCCAGGCTTTATTGTCGGCGGCGATTTCGAGGCAGCCCTTGTGGCAGCGAAGCGGGCGAGTGCGCACGGCGAGAGCTTTGCCGACGATTTTGGGCCAGGAGCTTGTGAGCCATGCGAGTGCGGCTTCGGGGCGGTGAAGCCGCCGCAATGCGCCGCCGAGAACTTGTCCGGCCTTGTCCATTGGAGTTTGCGGATTCTAGCACAATCGCGCGCGGAAAATAATTTTTGCGAATTCGATTCAGAGGATGGCCGCAGAGAGCTTCGGCGGTCGAAGAGTCGCGGTTATGCGATGCGCCTTCCTGCGAAGACGAATACGGGCGAGCCGTCGGCGATGAAGGCGGAGTCCGGCGTACGGGCGAGGACGCGGCCGAGAGCCGGGCCGTAGAGCGCGGTGGCGTCGCCCTCGACGCAGACGTTTGTTGCCGGCCAGACGCGCCACGGGTCGTGCTGCACATGGTATTCGATGGAGCTGCCGCGGCGGCTTGAGTAACCCCAATAGTGCTCGGAGATGAACTGCTCGAGACTGCCTTGTGGCGCGAGTGAGGAAGTGCCGGCGGTTTCCCCGCGGATTCGATACGAGTTGTGCTTCAAATTCCAGCGATATTCGACGGAACCTCCCTCAGCGCTGAGGGCAATCGAATGTTGCATTGGAAGCGAGATGTATTTCTCTCCGTAGACGGCACGCGCGACGAATGTGACCGCGGGCAGAGCTACGATTTCGCGGATGAAGACTACGCCGCGACGGATTTCACCGGAGTGCGTGCGTCGGACGTAAATGCGCAGATTGACCTCATCGAAATTCGCGTGGAAGGGAATTGAAATCGAGCCGAAGAGTTTCGTGCGAGCGAAGCGAAGGCCGACGAGGCTGACGTACGTTCTGCCATCGAAAGAGTCCAGCTCGGTTCCGCGCGGAACGAAAGGTTGCGCGAGAGCTGGATCGATTTCGTAATTCAGCATCACGAGGTCGCGCCATTCGGTTGAGAGAAAGACGCGTTCGGGCGGATCTTGCATTTGTCGGTTACCGGCCGGCAGCCGTTATTAGCCGGCGCTCGCGCTTGCGGCGCCGTTCAGGCCGAGCTGCGGGGCGATGCCGCGAAGGGCTTCGACGCAGAAGGCGATGTGGTCATCGAGAGGGACGGCGAGTTCTTCGGCGCCCTTGTAAACGTCGTCGCGATTGACGCCGCGGGCGAAGGCTTTGTCTTTCAGTTTCTTTTTTACCGAGGCGGTTTCGACTTCGTGGATGCTTTTCGAGGGTTTGACGAGGGCGCAGGCGGTGAGGAAACCGGCGAGTTCGTCACAGGCGAAGAGAGCGTGATCGAGAAGCGAGACGCGAGCGACGCCGGAATATTCGGCGTGGCCGAGAATGGCGTGGATGATTTCGTCGGAGTAGCCGCGCTGGCGGAGAATTTGGGAGCCTTCGTAGGGATGTTCCTTGGTGGGATGGTGTTCGGCATTGGGCCACCGCTCGTAGTCGAAATCGTGGAGCAGGCCTGCTAGACCCCAGGTGTCTTCGTCACCGCCGAGCTTTCGGGCGTAAGCGCGCACGCAGGCTTCAACGGCGAGAGCATGTTTGCGGAGGCTTTCGCCCTGTGTGTACTCGCAGAGAAGGTTCCAGGCATCGTCTCGATTGGGCATGGGGGCTCCTGGGAACATATTAATGCATGTGAGGGCGCGTGCAAGGTGCGGAAGGAGGCCCCCTACGAAGGAGAGCCCGAGACGAAGGACAGACGAGGAAGGGGCCTGCGACGAGGTGTGGTGTTCGTGATGGCTACCGGGGATCTTTCGGATGAGGCGAGATGAGGGGCTAAATTGCGTCTGATGGTTTGCTGAGTTAAGACCGATAGACAATATAAGGCCATGTCGCAAAATGAGTTCGGTGTTTGTTCTCGTCATTGATTACGCACAATTGCGACGATGGCGGAATTTGCGGTGCGGCGAAAAGAAACGCGGGCGAGAGTTCAGAACGGTACAGTGAAATTGGTAGTTCATGATGAGTCAGATTGGCATTGATGGATGGCGCGCGGATGTGGTGTCGCAATGTGAGTTCGGCGTTTGTTCTCGTCATGGATTGAACACAATTCGGATGTAGACGGGTTTCAGAGCGATTGAGCGGGGAAAACGATGCGAATGCGGGTGAAACGGATGGAAACAGCGCGATCGAGATTTGGATGAGTTACAACGTGGGTTGATGGCCGCGCGGTGCGTTTGGTGTACGGACGATTCGCGCGTTCGGGCGGCTGACTGTCGAGGAATGTTTCGGCGACGAGAAATGCGAAGGCGGATGTCGAAAAAATTAATCCGCGAAAAGTGTCACAGTGCTGAATATTGTCGGCTCGCGCGGCGGCGAACAGGCCGCGAAGTGTCAGGCGAAGAAATTTAGAAGCGGCTCGGAAGTGCAGCACATGTGTGAAGTCATTTTGTTTGTGGGTGGTCGGCGGCGTGGCTAAAATATTCTGTGGGCGTTTGGGAATAAATAAGGCTTGACAAGAAGTGGCACGCTAGTGACAATGCCTCGCGCGCCAGTCCTGCCTTCCCACTGCTTTACGTAATTACGTTCCTCCCCTACGCATCGCCGGAATAGTCTGCGAGGAGATCCGGTGGCAGAAAAAGAAGGTATGGCAACCAGTATGGAACTCGATCGAGAAGTGATTCGATGTCAGGTATGCGGGCTGGTGCAATACCGCACACGCACAGGTAACTGCCGTCGTTGCCTGCGCTTAATGCCTCCTAAGGTGGCGTTCGTCATTCCGACGCCGTCGCCGCAGGACCTACCGGGTGACGACCGTCAACTGTTCGAAAACTGGCCGAACCGCGAAACTGTGGAAAACATCGGCCAGCGAATTCGGCAGTTGAGAGAGTCACGTGGGATGACGCAGAGCCAACTGCAGGCGCGCTCGCGCGTTTCCCGCTCGTATTTGTCGCGGATCGAAAGCGGTCAGATGACGCCCAGCCTCGGCACGCTCGAAAAGATAGCCGAAGCGTTGGGAGTAGGGCTGAACCGGTTCTTCGTTCCGGAGACGAATGGCGAGACGGTGCTCGAGGATCCGTTCATTCAGGGTCTTCGGCCATTCCTGCGGCAGCTGGACTGGGCGCAGTGGCAAGGCATTCTGAAGAGGCTGCAAGCGATCAGCGAGCACGTGAATACGAACAACGTGCGGCCGATGGCGGCGCAGTCGTCAGACCGGATGCCCCATACAATGCCCCGGCGACAGCAGCACCCCGGCCATTCTGCATCGGCGATCCATCGGTAGCTGAAACTCGCAGGGCTAGCCGAGACTCGCGGAACGATTGGCACGTACGACAGGCACGTACGACAGGCACGCCCGATTGGCAGGCACGACAGGCGCGTATGACAGACGCGCACAACGAGATTTGGGTCAGCCCGGCCCAACCCCGCTCGCGGAGAGATGGCGATTCCGTGGGCGACAAGCCGGGCGACTCTGATCGCGGGGCGAGCCTCGAACGGCGAACGGCAGCGATCGCACCAATTCCAAAGACAAATTGAGAGCGGGCGCGTCGCGCTCAGGATGCGCACGGAGCGTAGTGGCGCAGGGGCACTCCCATGCGCCTGTGGCGACGCGCAGCTGTGTGATCGAGCGGCGATCGGCCACGGCGGATCGCTACTGCACTTCTTTCTTGCCGATTCGGACTAACTCGATTTCGACGCCGTTGGATTTTCTCGTCAGCGCGACGATGCGCGTATTGTCGCCCTTTTGATAGATGTAGGCGACGTCGGCGTCGGAGCTGACGTGCTCGCGATGGGCGCTCGAGCCCTTGTCCGAGCGCTCGTAGCTCGAGCCGAGTTTCTGCGTGTACCACTGGGAAACGGCATCGAGATCGCCGGATGCAATGTACTTCTCGGTGGCAATCCCAAGCCCCGCACCGCTTGCTGCGGAGAGTTCCACCGCGGCTCCTTCCGATTTCACTTCCCTTGCGCCGGGATAGACGGGAAGGCCGGTGGAATGAAGCTGGTCGCTATTGACGCGCAAGGCGCCTGCAGGCGTTTCGATTTCGACTTGATTGCCTGTTTCGCTGACGTGCACTTTTCGGATGAAAAGGCTGGCGACGAGCAGGCCGCCGAGAACGAGGACGACGAATCCCCCGCCGACGATCGCGAGAATCCAGAGCAGCGCGTCATTGCGCCTTGGAGGAGGCTGCTGCGGTGGGACGGGTGCGCCGAAAGGCGCGCCACTTGGTGCGGTTGACATACTTCACCCCTTGCGTGGTGCTCGGTACAAGATACGCGGAATGGACGCGAAATGTTTCGTTTTAGGAGGCACAGGCTTCGCCGCTTTTCGCACCGCCGGCAGGATGCCGGCGGTACAAGAATCTGCTGAGCATCGGGCGTTTCGGCGTGGGGCTTTGTTGGCGCAGGCTGACGCCTGTGCTAGCTAGTAGAAAACCACCTTTACGTCTGGGCGCTTCTCCAGGTGAACCGTGTCGATGAAGCGGACCTGGCGATCGTCGTAGGTGAGGATGAGCGAGTGCGTGCGGGTGCCTTCGCCGAAGAAGCGGACACCGCGTAGAAGGCCGCCTCCGGTGACGCCGGTGCACGCGAAAATGATTTTCTTGCCGGGTGCCAGTTCGTCGGTTTTGTAGATGCGCTTCGCGTCCTTAATTCCCATCTGGGCGATGCGTTCGTGGTGCTCGGGCTTGGAGACGACGAGACGCGCGAGGATTTCGCCGTTGAGACAACGCAGAGCGGCCGCGGTGAGAACGCCTTCGGGCGCGCCGCCAGTTCCCATCACGGCGTGGACGCCGGTGCCGATGACGGCGGCGCTGATTCCGGCGGAAAGATCGCCGTCAGAAATCAGACGGATGCGGGCCCCGGTGGCTCGAATATCGGCGATCAATTTTTCGTGGCGCGGGCGATCGAGAACGATGATGACGAGGTCTTCGACTTTACGGCTGAGGCGCTTGGCGATGGCGCGAAGATTGTCAGCGACGGGCGCGTCAAGCTCCACGGCGCCTTTGCAGGACGGGCCGACGATGATTTTCTCCATATAAAGGTCGGGAGCGTGTAGCAGTCCGCCGGGCTCGCTGGCTGCGAGGACGACGATGGCGTTCGGTTCGCCCGTAGCGCAGAGATTTGTGCCTTCGAGGGGGTCGACGGCAATGACGACTTCGGGATATTTGCGGGACTTGTCTTTTACCGCCGCGCCGACTTTTTCGCCGATGAAAAGCATCGGAGCTTCGTCGCGCTCGCCCTCGCCGATGACGATAGTGCCGTCCATGCCCACGTTATCCATTTCAGAGCGCATCGCTTCGACGGCCATTTGATCGGACTTGTGGCGATCGCCGAGGCCCATCGTGTGGGCGGAAGCGATGGCGGCGCGTTCGACGACGCGCAGAAATTCCAGGCTGAGAGCTTTCTCCATTACGGCTCCTGAAAAGCGAGGTTAGCTCGGGGCGAGGACGCGTCCCGGTGCGTGCGTACCATATATCCGAACGCGGCGGCCGTTGTCGAGTGCGGAATTGTCACGGCAGCGGCTGAATTTTGGCGTTGACGAGGAATGGATCATCGAATTCGGTCATGTCGCCGGCTTTTCGGCCAGGAGCGGGTTGCAAGCGCGCGGCGAGGGGCTTGTGCCATTTCACCGAGAGGCTGGCGACGTCGCCGAGGATGCGGGCGAGCTGCTCCTCGGTGATGTCGCCGGGAAGCGGTATCGTATCGAGGCCGGTGCCGCAGACGGCGGAGTAAGCGAGCAGCTCGTCCATGGTGAGGCGGCCCTCGCTCCAGCGCTGCGCGATGACGGTATCCTCGAGGACGGGCAGCATGAGGCCGGAGTAGCCGGCGTGAGTGACCGGAATGGCTCGCAGGGCCCGGGTGATGAGCGCGGCGACGGTGAGCGTGCCGCTCGAGCCCAACGGCGCGCTATAAAATTTTTCAACCGCGGCGCCGATCGAAATATCTTTGAGCGGCGCGGGTGAAAGATCGATGCCGCCGTATTTCCAGCCTGTTTCCGACGCCACCTGTTCGGATGTTTTTTCGATTTCCTGGGCGTAGCGGCCGAGAAGCGTTTTGAGCCGGTCTTCCGCAGCGTCGGCGGACTTCGCTTCGGTGAGCGCTTCGGCGACGACATTGGCGGATTCGAGGCCGATGGCGAATTCTTTCCCGGGACCCGAGTTGTAGGAAGCCGGATAAAACGGCGTGCCGGTGGGGACCAAGGAAGAGGCAGTGAACCTGAAATTGCCCTGGCCGTGGGGGGTGTGGTCTTCGAGGTATTTAATCACGGCGGCGGCGGCGCGGAGGGATTTCCAGTGGATGCCGTCTTCGCCGGCGATGAAGACGCTGCCTTCGAGAATTTTGGTATTGGCGATGATTTCCGCGAGCAGCCGGGCATTGGCCGGGTCGTCGGAATCTTTCATCAAGGCCGGGCCAATGGAGGCATCGAAATTTTCTTTGACGGCGAGCGCGTCATAGGCGCGGAAGAAAGCGAGTGTGTCAGCGGCGGACATGCCTTTCGTGAATTCGGGGAACGGTTGCGTGGTGATGCGGACGCCTTCGACTTCGTAGCCGGATTTTTCGAGGGCGGATTTGGCGGAGCGAAGGAATTTTAGAGTGTCCTGGATTTGAGTTGCGTAGGTGGCGGGGTCGAGTTGGATGAAAGCTGTGATGGCGCGGATTTTTGGTTTGTTGGGGCTGGGGTGGGCGGCTTGGGTTGTGAGGGGTAGAGTCAGGAGAAAGAGCACAGGCAAGAGTGCCTGTGCCACGAAAGTCGTTTGCTGCGGGCGGTAATTTGTTTGAGATGGCGTCATTCGAAGGCCGCGATGCCGGTGATTCGCTCACCGATGATTAGTTTGTGAATGTCGTGCGTGCCTTCGTAGGTGATCACGGATTCAAGGTTGTTCATGTGGCGCATGATGGGGTAATCGTCAACGATGCCGTTGGCGCCGAGGATCGAGCGGGCGCTGCGGGCGGTTTCGAGAGCCATCCAGACGTTGTTCATCTTGAGCATCGAGATGTGCGAGGGATGAACTTTGCCTTGATCTTTCAGGCGGCCGACTTGCAGGGCGAGAAATTGCGCTTTCGTTATTTCCGTGATCATCCAGACCAATTTTTCCTGCACAAGCTGGTGCGAAGCGATGGGCTTATTGTCGAACTGCTTGCGCTGCTTGGAATAATTAAGCGCGCAGTCGTAGCAGGCCATGGCGGCTCCGATGGCGCCCCAGCCGATTCCGTAGCGCGCTTGATTGAGGCAAGAGAGCGGACCCTTGAGGCCTTCGACGCCGGGGAGGAGATTGGCCGCCGGAATCTTGCAGTCAGTCATAGCCAGGCCGGAAGTGACGGACGCGCGGAGCGAATATTTTCCGTGGACGTCCCATGCTTTGAATCCCGGCGTGCCCTTTTCGACGAGGAAGCCGCGAATTTTTTCGTCTTCGCATTTGGCCCAGATGACGGCGACGTCGGCCAGCGAGCCGCTGGTGATCCACATTTTTTCGCCGTTGAGGATGTACTCGTTTCCTTTTTTCACGGCGCGGGTAAGCATGCCGCCGGGATTCGAGCCGAATTGCGGTTCAGTGAGTCCGAAGCAGCCGATGGCCTTGCCCTGCTGCAATAGCGGCAGCCATTTATCTTTTTGCGCGTCGGAGCCGAAGGCGTGGATGGGATACATCACGAGCGCCGATTGCACGGAAATGAAGCTGCGCAGGCCGGAATCGCCGCGCTCGAGCTCCTGCGTCACCAGGCCGTATTCGACATTCGACATCCCGGCGCAGCCGTAGCCCTTGAGGCTCGCGCCGAAGAGTCCCAGCTCGGCCATCTGCGGGACGAGCTGCACGGGGAACTTTCCTTCGCGGTTGTACTGCTCGATGAGGGGCATGATTTCGGCGTCAACGAACTGGCGCGCGGTATTGCGGGCAAGTTTTTCTTCGTCGGTGAGGACGGAATCGAAGTCGAGGTAATCGACTCCGGGGAATGATGGCATCCGATTTCTCCTTGTTGGTTCGGGCGCGCGCGGCGGAAGGGAGCCAGTGCGAATTCACCGCGCCGGGCAATCCAACATTCTAGCGATTCTGCGGGCTGGAGGCTAGATGGTTGAAGCTCCCGCTGAAGGTTCAGGATTTTTGGGCGGTCGCCAGAAAGTGGAGGCTTGAGGCGATCAGGGCTGGATCGTGCTCGACCTGGCGGATTAATTTCAGTAATTCTTCGCGGCGAAGCGGATCGGACCAGCGCTCGTCGAAGTTTGCGGCCAGCCAGCCGGGGCCTTCGATTGGCGCGACATCGAGGACGGCGAAGCCGGATTCGGCGACTTCGGCGCGGAGTTCCTCGGCGCGGTGGAAGAAGGCGGTCGTGAAATATTCGGGGTTGCCCGTCGCATTGCGATGCTGGCCGTTCTTTAGATCTTGCTCGACGATGGCGACGAAGCGCGGGTCGTCAATGGCGCCGGCGACGAGTCCGTTGAGGAGCGAGGCGAAGCGGTTGATGGCGGCGGCAAAGAGGAAGCCGCCGGGCCGGAGGACGCGGCGGGCTTCGCGAAGGGCGGCGAGGCGGTCGGCTCGCTCGGTGAGGTGATATAAGGGGCCGAGCAGCAGTACAGCGTCGGTTGAGGCGTCCGCGTTTTTGAGTTTTCGCGCGTCGCCGACTTCGGCGGATGCGATGCCCGCGGACTTGCGCGCACTTTCGACGTGAGCCGGTACGATATCGAGGAGATGCGTGTCATAGCCCAGCGAGCCGAGCCATGCGCTATAGACGCCTGCGCCCCCTCCGACATCGAGGATTTCGCGCGGCGGAGGCGGAAGGTGGCGGAGGATCAGTTCCTGGGTGCGGGCGAATTCGAGCGGGCCCCACCCGATTTGGAGTCGAGGGTCTTCGGGGATTTTTTCGTAGTGCGAGACGATTTCGGACATGGCGTTGATTATAGCGGTTCGGTGAGTTCGGATTCCAGGCGGAGGCGGGGAGTCGTTGACGTGCGTGCGGAGGGGATGCAATAATCACGGGCTTTGTTTGAAGTCCTAGAAGTGTGTTCCGTTTGGGAAACGGGACATTCAGAGAGACCCAAGTGACTGGGAGTGCGGCACCAGTTCGACCCTAAAGCATAAGAGATGAATATACTTCACCAACTCGGCGAGTTGTTTCTCCAAGCTACGCCCACGGCCATCATCGTATTCCTCTTTTATTTCTTCATGCGCTGGGCGTTTTTCACGCCGATTCGGAAAGCGATGGACGAAAGAACCGCGCGGATCGAAGGCGCGCGAGCGGAAGCGGCGAGAGCGGAAGCGGAAGCGAAGAAGGAACTGGATACGTATAACGACGCCCTGCGGAAAGCGCGCGGCGAGATTTATGCGGACCAGGAGGCAGCGCGGCAGGTGGTTCTCGAGGAGCGCGGACGTTTGCTGAAAGCGATGCGCTCGCGGGCTGAGGAAGACGTCACCAACGGGAAAAAGAAAATTGCCGCGGAAGCTGCTGCGGCGCGCGAGGAACTGGACCGCAACATATCCTGCATTGGCAGGCGAAATCGCGCGGTTGATTCTCGAGCCGCCGGCTCCTTCGCCCGGAGGCTGGCCGCGATGACGCGAATCCTCCAGCGACTGAACATTCTTGCGGTGGCTTTCTTCTTTGCTGCACTGCCTGTATTTGCACAGGAAGGCGAAGCGTCCGCTGATAGTCCCGCGGGTTGGTTGTTCCGCTGGCTGAACTTCGCGATCGTGTTTGGCGCGATTGCTTATTTCGCGGTGAAGATTGGCGGCCCGGGATTTCGCGCGAACGCCGAGGAGATTGCGCGGAAGATCGAAGAGGGCACGCGAGCGCGCGAAGCAGCCGAGAAACAGAAACAGGAAATGGAAGCGAGGCTTGCGAACCTGCCCAACGAGATCGCGGCAATGCGTGCGGAAGCAAAGCGCGACGCCGATGAGGAAGGGCAGCGGTTGCGAGCGCTTGCGCTCGAGGAAGCGAAGAAAATTGAGAAGGCGGCGCTGGCGGAAATTGCAGCGGCTGAGCGCGCGGCACGTTTGGAATTGAAAGCGCTCGGGGCGCGTTTGGCGGTGGAGCGCGCCGAGGCCCTGCTGCGGAAGGAATTGACGCTGTCCGCCGAGCAGAAGCTGTTTCGAACCTTTGTGGCTGAGCTCGAGAGGAGCGTCAATTGAGCGCGGTGGCACAGCGGTATGCAGCGGCGCTGGCGGATGTGGCCGCGGAGCGGAAAAACGGCGAGGCGGTGAGCCGCGACCTGGGAGCGTTCGTCGAAGCATTTTTCTCGGTGGCGGATTTGCGGAACGCGCTCGAGAGCCCCGCGATCAGCGCTGAGGTGAAGCGCAAAGTGATCGAGGAAATCGCCGCCAAGATGAAACTCGATGCGGCGGTGCGGAATTTCATTTACCTGGTGGCGGACCATCGCCGGACGGAAATGCTGCGGGAGATTCAGCAGGCGTTTCGCGGTGAATTGAACGCGCGGCTGGGAATTGTGGAAGCGGAAGTGACCTCGGCGCGCGAGTTGAGCGCCGGTGAAAAGAAAGAATTGACGGCGGTGCTCGAACGGCGCACCGGCAAAAAGGTGGAAGCGCGGTTTCAAGAAGACGAAGCGCTGTTGGGCGGCGCGATTGTGCGGCTGGGCTCGACGATTTACGACGGCTCGGTGCGGGACCAATTGAACCGGCTGCGCGAAAAGCTTGAGACGGAATAGGAGCCGTAATGGCCAATATCAAAGCGGACGAAATCACAAAAATTCTGCGCGAGCAGATTGAAAATTATAAGCAGACCGTCGAGGTGGATGAGATCGGGTCGGTGATCTCGGTGGGCGACGGAATCGCGCGCGTTCACGGCCTGGAGAAGTGCATGTCGGGCGAGATGCTGGCGTTTCCTCACGATGTAATCGGGATCGCGCTGAACCTGGAAGAAGATCAGGTGGGCTGCGTGCTTCTAGGCGACTACACGGAAATTAAGGAAGGCGACGTCGTCAAGCGGACGAACAAGATCATGTCCGTGCCGGTGGGAGATGCGGTGATCGGGCGCGTGGTGGATCCGCTGGGAAATCCAGTGGATGACAAAGGGCCGATTCAAACGGATCAGCGGATGCCGCTCGAGCGATTGGCGCCGGGCGTGGTCGATCGCCAGCCGGTGCGCGAGCCGATTCAAACGGGAATCAAGTCCATCGACTCGATGATTCCGATCGGGCGCGGCCAGCGCGAGTTGATCATCGGAGACCGCCAGACCGGCAAGACCGCGATCATTTTGGACACGATCATCAACCAGCGCGGCGGCGACATGATTTGCATTTACTGCGCCATCGGGCAGAAGCGGTCCACGATCGCGCAGGTGATCAAGACGCTCACCGACAATGGAGCGATGGAGTACACGATCGTGGTGGCGGCGTCGGCTTCGGAACCTGCGACGATGCAGTACATCGCGCCGTTTGCGGCTTGCGCCATGGGTGAATATTTCCGCGATACGAAGCGGCATGCGGTGTGCTTTTACGACGACTTGTCGAAGCACGCGCAGTCGTACCGCGAGATTTCGCTGCTTCTGCGCCGTCCGCCGGGACGCGAAGCGTTTCCAGGAGACGTTTTCTTCCTGCACTCCCGGCTGCTCGAGCGCGCGGCGAAACTGAACGACAAGCTGGGCGCCGGCTCGCTGACGGCGCTGCCCGTGATCGAAACGCAGGCGGGCGACGTATCAGCCTACATTCCGACGAACGTGATTTCGATTACGGACGGGCAGATTTATCTCGAAGCGGATTTGTTCAATGCGGGCGTGCGGCCTGCGATCAACGCCGGTATTTCCGTGAGCCGCGTGGGAGGCAACGCGCAGATCAAGGCGATGCGGCAGGTGGCCGGAACCTTGCGGCTGGACATGGCGCAGTATCGCGACCTCGCGGCATTCGCGCAATTCGGCACCGAGCAATTGGATAAGGCCACGCAAGCGCAGCTGGCGCGCGGGCAGCGGCTCGTGGAAGTTTTGAAGCAGGATCAGTACCAACCGCTGACGGTGGAACAGCAGATCCTGATTATTTATGCGAGCTCGAATAAGTATCTCGACGATATCGAAGTGAGCGAAGTGCGCCGGTTTGAGAGGGAGTTGTATCCGTTTATCGAGACAAATTATCCCGGCGTGATGAAGACCATCCGCGAGAAGAAAGCGCTGGACGATTCGTTGCGCGCGGAGATGAAAAAGGCGCTGGACGCGTTCAAGGAAACTTTCGTGGCGAGCCTGGAAGCTGCGAAGGCCGCCGCGGCAGGCGCGGAGAAGACGGCTGCTACGGAAGCGGCTGCGCCCGGACCTTCACCTGCCGAAAAGGCTCCAGCGCATTAATAGCAAAGAGGATCCATAAAAATAACGACGATCCATGGCCACACTTCTCGATTATCGGCGACGCATACGTTCGGTGAAGAGCACGCAGCAGATCACGCGCGCGATGAAGTTCGTGGCGGCGGCGAAACTGCGGCGGGCGCAGGAAGGCGTGTTTGCCGCGCGGCCGTACGCGCGAGAGATCAAGCGCGTGCTGCGTTCCGCGGCGGCGCGCATGGAAACGCCGGCGCACCCGCTGCTCGAGCGGCGTCCGGAGGAACGGATTCTGGTGGTGGTGCTGACGGGGGACCGCAGTTTGGCCGGGGCTTTCAACACCAACGTGCTGCGGCGGGCGATGGAGTTTTTCCGGGAGCACTCGTCGAAGAAAATCCAGGTGGCGGTGGTCGGCAAGAAAGGTCGCGACACGCTGCGAAAGCGCGGATGGAACTTCGCGGCGGAGTATCTGGGCGTGTCGAACCTGGTGGAGTTTTCGAAGGCCAAAGAAATCGTGGCGAAGATTGCGGAAATGTACTCGAACGACGAAGTTGACGCGGTATACGCGATTTACAATGAGTTCAAGAACGTGATGGTGCAGAAGCTGACGGTGGAAAAATTGCTGCCGATCGATCCGGCTGTCGTACGGCCCGGCGCTGAAGAGCAGCCTGACGATCTCGAACACGAAGCGCGCAGCGAAGCTCTGCCGAAAAAACCCGCGCCGGACGGTTCGATGAATCTGGTGGACTACATTTACGAGCAGCCGGTGGCGGAGTTGTTTGGCGGCCTCGTGCCGCGCTATCTGGAGTCGGAAGTATTCCGCATCCTGCTGGAATCGGCGGCTGCGGAGCACGCGGCGCGGATGACGGCGATGGATTCGGCTACGCGAAACGCATCCGAACTGATCGACAAATTGACATTGCAGATGAACAAGATTCGGCAGGCGGGAATCACGAAGGAATTGATCGAGATTGTCAGCGGCGCGTCGTCCGCGATGTCGTAGCTTTTGCGCCGGAGAAAATAAGGGGAAAAAGAGATGGCACAGGATCAGACGAAAATCGGGCACGTCGTCGAGGTCATCGGACCGGTGGTGGACGTGCTGTTTCAGGAGCACCATCTGCCGGCGATTCACAACGCGGTGCGGATTACGAGCGAGGGATATAACGTTCCCGAGCCGCTGGATATCGTGGCGGAGGTCGAGCAGCACTTGGGGGAGGGGCGTGTTCGGTGCGTCGCGATGAAGCCGACCGAAGGCCTCGTGCGCGGGATGAAGGTGGAAGATCTGGGCGAGCCGATCTCGGTGCCGGTGGGTCGCGCGACGCTGGGCCGCGTGATGAACGTGCTGGGCGAGGCGGTGGACAATCTCGGCCCTGTGAAATCCGAGAAGCGCTATCCGATTCATCGTCCGGCGCCGAGCCTGGAAGATCAATCCACCACGCTCGAAATGTTTGAGTCGGGAATCAAGGTAGTTGACTTGATCGAGCCGTACCTGAAGGGCGGCAAAATCGGGCTCTTTGGTGGAGCGGGCGTCGGCAAAACCGTGCTGATTCAGGAATTGATTCACAACGTCGCGATGAAGCATGGCGGCGTTTCTGTTTTCGCTGGAGTGGGCGAGCGCACCCGCGAAGGAAACGATCTGTGGCTCGAAATGCAGGAATCGGGCGTCGTGGTGCCGGGGAACTCCGAAAAATCGCGTTGTGCGCTGATTTACGGCCAGATGACGGAACCGCCCGGCGCGCGTCTGCGAGTGGGATTGACCGGATTGACCGTGGCGGAATATTTCCGCGACGAAGAGCACCTGGACGTGCTGCTCTTCATCGATAACATTTTCAGATTCGTACAGGCGGGCTCGGAAGTATCGGCGCTGCTCGGCCGCATGCCGTCCGCCGTGGGCTATCAGCCGAACCTGAACACGGAAATCGGCGAGTTGCAGGAGCGCATCACTTCGACGAAGCACGGATCAATCACCTCCGTGCAAGCCATTTACGTGCCGGCGGACGACTATACCGATCCCGCGCCGGCAGCGACGTTCGCGCACCTTGACGCCACGACGAACTTGAGCCGGCAGATTGTGGAGCGCGGAATTTTTCCGGCGGTTGATCCGTTGGCCAGCTTCTCGCGCATTCTCGATCCGCGCATCGTGGGACAGGACCATTACACGGTGGCGCGTTCCGTGAAGTCGGTGCTGCAGCGCTACCGGGAATTGCAGGACATCATCGCGATTCTCGGAATTGAAGAGCTTTCCGACGACGACAAGCAGACAGTGGCGCGCGCGCGGAAAATCGAAAAATTCCTGTCGCAGCCGATGTTCGTCGCGGAACAGTTCACCGGGCTCGCGGGGAAATACGTGAAGATCGAAGACACGGTGCGCGGCTTCAAGGAAATCGTGGAAGGAAAGCACGACGATCTGCCCGAGCAGGCCTTCTACATGGTGGGCGGAATCGAAGAAGTGCGAGAGAAAGCGGAGAAGATGGCCGCAACGGCTTAGCTGGAATCACGCGGCGCGGTTCGCTGCGCACAGGAAAAATGCTACCGGAAAAAATCGAACTCGAAGTGGTGACGCCCGAGCGGCACGTTCTCGATGAGATGGTGGAATCGATCGAGATGCCGGGCAAAGACGGCTACCTCGGAATTTTGCCGGGCCACGCGCCACTCTTAACGGAAATGGGCGTAGGAATTCTCACCTACCACAAGGGTGCGGAGATTCGTCGGCTGACCGTGGTGAATGGCTACGCGGAGGTGCTGCCGGATCGGGTGATCGTGCTGGCAGAAGTGTCTGAGCGAGCCGAAGAAATTGACGTCGCGAGGGCGCGCGCGGCCGCGGAGCGCGCGCAGGCAGAGCTGGCGAAGGCGAGCGGTTCGCCGGAGACAAATTGGCAGGCAGCGTACGCGGCGCTCGAAAGGGCGCAAGTGCGCGTGGAAGCGGCTGCCAAGTAGCTGATTCTTCTGGTGTTAACGGTTGCCGCACACCGCACCGTCCCGCCTGCCACAGCATCTAATGGAAGTGTGGTAGAACTTGGGGCGTAAATGAGCGAAATAACCGTTTATTCCACTTCCTGGTGCTGCGATTGCCGGCGCGCGAAACAGTTCTTGCGCGAGCGCGGAATCGCTTTCAAGGAAGTCAACATCGACGACAAGCCGGAAGCGGAGGAGCTGATTCTGCGCGCGAACAATGGCCTGCGAAAGGTTCCCACGCTTGAAGTGGATGGCCGGTATTTTGCGTGCAGCCCGTTCAATCCTTACCTGCTGGCCGAAGAACTGAAAATCCCGCTGAATAAGTAAAACTCCCGCAGGTTTACTAGCTGAGATTTTTCCTGCTACGCATTCTGCTCGCGAGCCTTGCGGATGACGGCGTTTATTCGGGGTTTCCGTTAATTCGAAGACAGGCCGGCGCCGCGAGTCATCACTCCCGCCAGGCGAAGGTCCGGATTCAGAATCACGATGTCGGCGTCGGCGCCTACGGCGATTACGCCTTTTTTGCCGCCGAGGCCGATTCGGCGTGCTGGAAGCAGCGTCACCATACGAACCGCGTCAATCAGCGGAACTCCTAGCGCGACGATGTGTTGCAGCGCGCGGTCGAGAGTGAGCGTGCTGCCGGCCAGCTTGCCTTCCGAATTGCGGACGACACCGTCCGCGACGCTGACTTCGAAATTTCCGAGGCGGTAATTTCCGTTGCGCATTCCCGTGGCCGCCGTGCCGTCGCTAACGAGCAGCACGCCCTCGAGTCCTTTGGCGCGCAGCAGAATTTCCATTGCGGGCGCATCCACGTGGCGTCCGTCGGCAATCAATTCGGCGGTGACTTCCGGGCTGGTGAGGACGGCGCCGATGACGCCCGTATCGCGATGCGAGAAGGGGCGCATGGCGTTGAACATATGAGCGGCATGGGTGACGCCGCGAGCGATCGCAGCGCGCGCCTGTTCGTAGGTGGCGTCCGTGTGGCCCATCGAAGCGACGACGCCTTGCGCGACGGCGCGTTCGATGAGGTCGAGCGCGCCATCCACCTCGGGCGCAAGCGTGATGATACGAATGAAGCCCTCTGCCGCAGAGAGAAATTCCTCGAATAATTCTTGCGAAGGCGGAGTGATGGCATCGAGCGGGTGTACGCCGCGGCGGGCCGGACTGATGAACGGGCCTTCGAGGTGGATCCCGAGAACCTCCGCCGCGAATCGCGACTCGGTATTGCGCGGGCTGCGAATGTAACGCGCGATGCCGCGCAAGCTGTGCGAAGTTTCTTCCGGCGGCGCAGTGACGGTGGTGGCTACAAACGACGTGGTGCCGCGCCGCGCGACTGTGGAAGCGACCCTTGCAATCGCCTCCGCCGTGCCTTCCATCACGTCGTGGCCGCCGGCGCCGTGAATGTGCACGTCAACGAAACCCGGAACGACGATCTTGTCGCCCGCCGGAAAATGTTCCGCATCCTCCGGGATGCGAACTTCGTCGCGATGGCCGATCTGGGTGATCTTGCCGCCTTCGACGACGATCACGCTATCGAGAATTTCCTCGTGCGGCGTGAGGATGCGGCTGGCATAAATGGCGGTCGGGGCCATGGCTCGTTCATGCTACCCGAACTGAGAGGCAAAAACACAACCGAGCCTTGCATCCTTTTCCTTCTCCGCTACAATCGAAGCGCGCCTAATGCGTGGGAAAATGCGAACGAAAATGTGGAGGAAACTGAATGGCATATGACAAGCGGTACGTAGCCCAGAAGCGCCAGAGGCGTCGCCGGAAGACAGCCAAGGCCAAGATGCATCTCTACGAGCAGGGAAAACTCCCGCACGACAAGCTTCCCGCCCTCGCGAAGAAATTCCTGAGCCGCAAGATGCGCGCGCTCAAACGCGCCAGCTAAAAAACGCTGGACAAAAATAAAGGGGCGCCGCATTGCGCGCCCCTTCGAAGAGGAGCCATCCCCCGCCAGGCGATGGCCCAAGTGACTGCCGTGCTTAGTTTCCGGAAGCCTGCGCGTGATTGGTCGAAGCCGACTTCGGCACGCTCAGGTAGCCGACGATTTTATCCTTGCCTACTGAATTCACCGTCAGCTCCATCGGTGCACGAGTGCCGCGCGTGAAGAAGTAGATCGGTTCGTTCACCGAGCGGTTCTTCTTCTCGTAGCGGGCATCGTCCACGTACATCGCGATGGTGTAGATGTTCTTCTTGGTGTTGACGCCGCGGAGTTCGATCATCAAATCGCCTACCTTTTGGCGCTGATCTTTCTTATCGATGGTGAACTCGTAGTAATCGCGTTCGCCCAGACGGCGGAGTTCTTCCACTTCGTCATGGTTCTTCGCGATCAGAGTGCCGAATTCGCCGCGCGTCATGTTCAGATTGTTCTTGGTGGATTCGAGGTCGGTCTTTACGCCGGTGACGTCGGCGCCGACTTTGTTAACGTCATCAACGGTGGCCTTGGTGGCGAGCTGGCCGTTGACGTTGTTCTCGAGGTCCGCGAGCTGCTTCGCGTCGTCTTCCTTGATCTTCTTGGCCTGCAAGCGGGCCTTCGAAAGCTCGCCTTGCGTGAGCTTCATTTTGTCGGTGACGACGCTCAGCTCACCCTGGAGCTGCGCGTTCGTGTCCTCAGCCTTGGCGAGACGCTGGCTGAGCACGTCTTCCTGCTGTTTTTCCTGCTGCTGCGCGGTTGTGAGGTTCTGCGCGAGTTCTTTGGAGCGTGTGGAAGCGGTCCAACCGGTTCCCAGCGCTACCAGCGAGACGATAGCCAGCGCTATCACCACGATACCCATCCAGCGCGGTGCTGCGGCTTCGGTCGCTACGTATTCCTGCTTCTCGTCGATACTCATGCTCGTTTCCTCCGTGGACGCCCTTGCGGGATGGGAAAGAGCAAGAGGGGAGCCAATCGCGGGAAGGGGGGCCGCCTTTCCGTACTACATTGATAATACTAGGCTTGAAGAGTTTCTAGGACGGGGAGTACGGGCAGGAGAGGGTGCTTGGGCCTGCAATTTTTACCGTATTTTAATGATTTCTTCGTGGCAGGTGGGACACGGCCCTCGAGGGCTCGTGCCTTGATTTAAGGGTAACCGAGCACTCTTACCGCCGCGATTTCGACTCCGGCCTCGGCGGTTAGCGGGCTACGCTCATCGCCCGCAACTGCGCGATTCGATCTGCGAGCGGCGGGTGCGTGCTGAAAAGGCTCGAGAAAATTTGCCCGGCCGAGAGCGGCGCCACGATCATCAGGGCGGACGTAGTGGGCGGCACATCCATTGGAATGCGCTGGTTGTACGCACCCAGTTTTTCAAGCGCCCGGATCAAGCCGTACGGGTGGCCGACCATTTGTGCGCCCGAGGCGTCCGCCTGATACTCGCGCTGGCGAGAAATTCCCATCTGGAGCATCAGCGCCGCGAACGGCGCGAGAATCAGCATCAAGAGCCCCGTGATTCCGCTGCTTCGCTCACGATCGCCGCCACCGCCGAACCAGAATCCCATTCTCGCAATCCACGTGATTGCGCCCGCGATCGTGGCGGCAATCGAGGAGGTGAGGATGTCGTAATTGCGGACGTGCGAAAGCTCGTGCGCGATCACGCCTTCGAGCTCCTCATCGTCCATTAATTCGAGCAGGCCCTGGGTGACGGCGACCGACGCGTGGCTCGGATTGCGGCCCGTGGCAAACGCATTGGGCGCGGCCTGGGGGATCAAAAACATTTTCGGCATCGGCAAATTCGATTTCGCCGCCAGGCGCTCCATCACGGCGTAGAGCCGGGGAGCTTCTTCTCCGCTGATGGGTTGTGCACCGCTCGACATGAGCGCGATCTTGTCCGAAAAGAAGTACGCGGTGCCGTTCATGAGAATCGCTACGACGAGCCCGAGCGTCATGCCGCGCGGGCCTCCGAACGCTGCGCCTAGCCCGAGCAGCACTAACGTGAGGGCCGTGAGTAGGAATGCTGTTTTAAGAGTCTTCATTTTGCTGTGTCCCTGACGGCGCGCCGAATCAGGCGGCGCCGGCCTTCGCCGCTTGCCGCGTGAATTTCATTTCGTCGCTGCGCGGGTCGGCGTCCACTTTCACTGCATCGCCCGGAAGAACTTCGCCGTCGAGAAGCTTTAGAGCCAGCGGATCTTGAATCAGCCGCTGGATCGCGCGCTTCATCGGACGAGCGCCGTAGGCGGGATCGAATCCTTCGCGGAAGAGCAGCGCCTTCGCGGCGGGCGTGAGCTGGAGCGTGATTTTCCGGTCGGCCAGCAGCTTCACGACGTTGCGCATCTGCAACTCGATGATGGTTTCGATCTGATCCTTGCCCAACGGGCGGAACATCACGATGTCGTCAATGCGATTCAGGAATTCGGGGCGGAAGAGTTCGCGTAAGGCGGCCATCGCCTGCTCACGCGCTTTCTTCGGGTCTTTTTCGGCGAGTTCGAAGATGGCTGCCGAGCCCACGTTCGAGGTCATGATAATCACGGTGTTGCGGAAATCAACGGTGCGGCCTTTTCCATCCGTGAGGCGGCCCTCGTCGAGAATCTGGAGAAGAATGTTGAACACGTCGGGGTGCGCCTTTTCGATTTCGTCGAGCAGCACCACCGAGTAGGGCCGGCGGCGAACCGCTTCGGTAAGCTGGCCGCCCTCTTCGTAGCCGACATATCCGGGAGGCGCGCCGATCATTCGCGCGACGGAATGCTTCTCCATGTACTCGGACATATCAATGCGGATGATGGCGCGCTCGTCGTCGAACAAAAATTCGGCCAGCGCTCGGGCGAGTTCGGTTTTTCCCACGCCGGTGGGGCCGAGAAAGAGGAACGAGCCAATGGGGCGGTTCGGATCGCTCAAGCCCGAACGGCTGCGTCGAATCGCGTTGGCAACGGCCGCGAGAGCGGGATCCTGGCCTACGACGCGCCGGCGCAGGCGCTCTTCCATGTGGATCAGCTTTTCGACTTCGCCCTCGAGGAGGCGGCCGGCAGGAATGCCGGTCCACTTGCTGACGATCTTGGCGATCTCTTCTTCGCCGACTTCTTCTTTCAGCATCGGATGATCTTTTTGCAGCTCGGCGAGGCGGTCCTGCGCGGCTTTCAATTGTTTTTCCGCGGCGGAGAGCTTGCCATAACGGATTTCCGCAACTTTTGCGAGTTCGCCGGAGCGCTCGTAGCGCTGCTCTTCGGTCTTGAGCTGGTCGATTTCTTCTTTCACTTTGCGGATGCGCGCGATGGCGTCTTTTTCCGTTTGCCAGTGAGCTTTCAAGGTGTTGGACTGCTCGCGCAGCGTGCTGAGTTCCTTTTCGATCTGGCCGAGCCGCTCCTTCGAGTGCGCGTCGGATTCTTTTTTCAGAGCCTGGCGCTCGATTTCAAGTTGCATGATGCGGCGCTCAATCTCGTCGATTTCCGAGGGAAGGGAGTCGATCTCCATGCGCAAACCGGCGGCGGATTCATCGATCAGGTCGATCGCTTTGTCGGGCAGAAAGCGATCCGTGATATAGCGCTGCGACAGCATCGCAGCGGCAACGATCGCAGCGTCCTTGATGCGCACGCCGTGGTGCACTTCATAGCGTTCTTTCAGGCCGCGCAGAATCGCGATCGTATCTTCCACCGAAGGCTCGCCGACAAACACCGGCTGGAAGCGGCGTTCGAGCGCGGGATCCTTTTCGATGTACTTCCGATATTCATTGAGCGTGGTGGCGCCAATGGCGCGCAGTTCGCCGCGAGCCAGCGCCGGTTTCAACATGTTGGACGCGTCCATCGAGCCTTCGGCCGCGCCGGCACCCACGAGCGTGTGCAGCTCGTCGATGAACAGGATCACCTGGCCATCGGATTCGGTGACTTCTTTCAGAACGGCTTTGAGACGGTCTTCGAATTCGCCGCGGTACTTCGCGCCGGCCACCAGTGCGGAGAGATCGAGAGTGACAATGCGCTTCGGGCGCAGCACTTCGGGAACGTCACCGGCAACGATGCGCTGCGCGAGGCCCTCCACGATGGCCGTCTTGCCCACGCCCGGCTCGCCGATAAGAACAGGATTATTTTTCGTGCGGCGCGCGAGGATTTGCATCACGCGGCGAATTTCTTCGTCTCGGCCAATCACCGGATCGAGTTTGCCTCGGCGCGCGAGCTCGGTGAGGTCGCGGCCGTACTGTTCCAGCGCCCGGTAGGTGGATTCCGGATTCTGCGATGTAACGCGATGGCTGCCGCGAATCGTCGCCATGGCCTGAAGAATTGCCTCGTGGGTGATGCCGTGGCGCGCCAGAAGTTCACCCGCGGAATCGCGTTTGGCGGCGGCGATGCCGAGCAGGATGTGCTCGGTCGAGACGTATTCGTCCTTCAAACGCTGCGCTTCTTCGAAGGCGCGCTCCAAAACTTTGTTCGTCTCGGGGCTGAGGTATTGTTCCGTGGTTCCGGAAACTTTCGGCAGGCGCTCGACCAGTTTCTCGGCTTCCCCGGCGAGTTGAGTCGGCGACACACCCAGCTTTTCGAGCAGGGGCGGGACAACGCCGTCACCTTGCGCGATCAATGCCCAGAGCAGGTGGATCGGCTGGATCTGCTGCTGTCCGAAGCGCGCGCCCATTTCCTGCGCGGCCTGCATCGCTTCCTGGGCCTTCACTGTAAGTTTGTCGAGCCTTGCCATGGGCGAATCATCTCACTTTCCGGCGGAGACACAAAGGGGGCCAGCGATACGGACCGGCCCCCGGGGCGATCTGCCAGGTTAGTTCTTGCCGTTTGTGACGTTGACCTTAATTTGTTTCGGCTTCGATTCAGCGCTCTTGGGCAGCTCGACTGTGAGCACGCCGTTTTTGTAGTCCGCTTTGATCGCTTCGGTGTTGACCGTGTTCGGCAAACCAAAGCTGCGGCTGAAGGAGCCGTAGTTGCGCTCGATGCGAAGGTAGTTGTCTTCCTTCACGGTCTGTTCGAATTTTCGTTCGCCGCGAATTGTAAGAGTGTTGTTTTCAACCCGAATATCCAACTCCTTTTCGTTCATATCGGGCAGATCGGCCTTGATGACCAGCTCGTTTTCCGTCTCGTAGATGTCTACGAAAGGGGTCCAGGCGGTGAGAGCGGAATTATCGCCGCGAGCGGGCAGGGAGCCCTCAAAGAGCCTGTTGACCTCGTTCTGAAGGGTCGAGAGGTGAAATGGGGTCCAGCGAGAGATGGTGTTCATAGTTAATCTCCGAAGATAGGGATTGCGCTATAGCGCAACGTAATAATAAAATATGCGTCCCTACTTGTCAAGTATTTTTTAGCCGCGCGGCGGATACTATTCCTGTTGTACTTGACTCATTCTAATACTCTTACTACTAGGCACTTGAGATAGTGCGTCTCCGGCATCGTGAGAAGAATCGGATGATCTTGCGCCTGCGTGCGCCGGTCGACCACCACGACACTTCTCCGGGCATCAATGGCAGCCTCGGCGACGATCTGTAGGAACAGGGCTTCGGGGATGTGGTAGGAGCAGGTGGAGGTGACCAGGAATCCTCCGGGCTTCAGCAGCTTCAAAGCGCGGAGGTTGATCTCCTTGTAACCGCGCTGGGCTGCAGGAACGCTATCGCGATTCTTGGCGAAGGCGGGTGGGTCAAGGATCACCATCTGGAATTTGCGGCCGACTTCGTCGTATTCCTTGAGAATGTCGAACGAGTTGCCCTCGCGAAAAGTGACGTTCGCGATGCCATTCACCTTTTGATTCCGGCGCGCAGCTTCGATTGCCGCCGGCGCCATGTCCGTCGCTTCCACGTGCTCGCAAGCTCCTGCGACGGTAAGCGCGAATCCGCCCTGATAGCTGAAGCAATCGAGAACTTCGCCGGAAGCATACCGTCGCGCTGCCGAATGGTTCTCGCGCTGGTCGAGGAACGAGCCCGTCTTCTGCCCCTTGCGCAGATCGTAGACGAACGAGATCCCGTTTTCTTGGGCCACGATTTCTTCGGGGATCTCGCCATGCACAACGCCCACGTGCTGTTCGAGCCCTTCGAGCAGACGCACTCTGGGGTCGTTGCGCTCGAGAATTCCCCTGGGTGAGAAAAGCTCCGCGAGAATCTCGACAAAAAGCGGCTTCAGCCGGTCGGTCGTTTGGCTCAGCGTCTGCATGACGAGGTAATCGCCATAACGATCAACGACGAGCGAGGGCAAATGGTCGGATTCGCCGTAGACGAGTCGAGAAGCGTCCGTATTTTCGACTACGATCTTTCGATAGGCAGCCGCGTGGCGCACGCGCTCGGTGAAAAATTCGCGGTCAATCGCGACGTCCTCTCGCGTGAGCAAACGAATCGCGATTTGCGATTTGTCGCTATAGAACGCGCGGCCCTGGAAATTGCCGCGTTCATCCGTCAGGCGCACCACGGCTCCCGCCGCCGCGTTCGCGCTGCGAACGTCGCTGCGGTACACCCACAGGTGCCCGTTGCGCAGGCGGTCGACGCCTCGCGGGCTGATGACGACGGTTTCTTCCGTCGCGGTTGATTTTGGTGCGAGTTTCTTCGCCACGAATACCTCGACCGCGAGTACCTTCGCCTGCAATATCTCTGCCGCGAATTTCGTTTCCGGCTCGTTTCCGCCGCTGCCGCCGAATCCTCGACGAATCAAATCGTGGGGCAGTTCGCTACAATGCTGGCACGGGTATGCAATGAATTTGAGTGATTTCGATTACGAGCTTCCGGCCGGAAGTATAGCGCAGTGGCCGCTCGCCGAACGCGATGCTTCGCGAATGCTGCTGCTCGATCGCGCCACGGGCCATTGGGACGACCGCCAATTTCGCGAGCTTCCGGTGCTCTTGCGCGGCGACGAGCTTGTGGTCCTGAACGACGTCCGCGTGCTCCCGGCCCGTCTCTTCGGGCGTCGTGCCGGTCTCAGGGCCGAGCCGCCTGGTGCGAACAATCCCGCGCGACCTGAATTTCTGACGTCCGCGATCGAAGTGTTGCTCGTACGCCAGCTCACGCCAGATACCTGGGAAGCGCTCGTGCGTCCGGGGCGGAAAATTCCAGTGGGCGAGCGGATACTATTCGGCGAGGGCGAACTCGAAGCGTCCGTCGAAGCCCGAGGGGAATTCGGATTGCGCGTCCTGCGTTTCGCGTCATCGGAGAACGGCCTCGAAGGTGCGTCAAAACTCCACGACGCGCTCGCCCGCCTGGGCCATATTCCGCTGCCGCCCTACATCAAGCGCGCCGATGAACCGCTCGATCGCGAGCGCTATCAGACCGTCTACGCCCAGCAGGGAAGCGCGGTGGCGGCGCCCACAGCGGGGCTACACTTCACGCCCGGCATTCTGGAATCGTTGCGCCGGCGCGGAGTTGAGATCGTAAAGGTGACTCTCGACGTAGGCCTCGGAACATTCGAGCCGGTGCGTACCGAAAATCTCGAACAGCACAAAATCCACGCCGAGTCTTACGAAATTCCGGAAGCAACCGCGGAAGCGGTGCTGCGCGCAAAAAGGGAACACCGCCCCGTGCTCGCCATCGGAACCACGGCTGTCCGCGCCCTGGAAGACGCCGCTGACAAAGCTTCCGCAACCGGAAAGCTCATTGCCCCGGGAAAATTCGAAGCCAGCATCTTTCTCTTGCCCGGAAAATCTTTCCGCGTTGTCGATCAGCTGCTAACGAATTTCCACCTTCCGCAGTCCACACTTCTGGCGTTGGTCGCGGCCTTTGCCGGCCTCGACCATACGCTCAGCGCGTACCGTCACGCGGTCGCTTCCGGCTATCGTTTTTACAGTTATGGCGACTGTATGCTGATTCGCTAACGGCCACCGGCCGAAAGACGCAGCCGGGATTCATAGCGCGAGATTCGTGCAACCCGCGCCGCGTTCGTCTATAATCCGCAGCCTGCCCACCGGGGGCCTATTAATGCGCCATCTGATTCTCAGCGACATTCACGCCAACCTCACAGCGCTCGACAGCGCTCTCGCCGCCGCCAAAGGCCAATGGGACAAAGCTGTTTGCCTGGGCGATGTGGTCGGCTACGGGCCTGATCCGAACGAAGTGATTGACCGCATCCGCGAGCTTGACGCCGTCACCATCCGCGGCAATCACGACAAAGCCGGCAGCGGCCTCGCGAATGCCGAGGATTTCAATCCGGTCGCCCGCAATGCAGCTCTCTGGACGCGCGACCAGCTTCGTCCTGAACTCCGCGAATATCTCGAAAAACTGCCCACCGGTCCCGCCACGGTGAACGGTTTTACAATCGTTCACGGCGCCACGCGCGATGAAGACGAATACGTATTCGCGCCCGCGCAGGCTCTCGATAGCCTGCTCGACGCGCCCTCGCCGGTTACGTTCTTCGGCCACACGCACCTGCAAGGCGGCTTCATGCTGCGCGACGACAAAGTCGCCGTTCTCCATTTCAAGCCCGGCGGCGATAATAAATTCACGCCGCTCACCATCGAACACGGCACCACGTACCTGCTCAATCCCGGTTCCATCGGCCAGCCGCGCGATGGAGACACGCGCGCCGCGTTTGCTATTTCCGATCTCGACAACAACGTCGTGGAATTCTGGCGCGTTCCGTACGATATCGAAGCGGTGCAGAAGCGCATGGCAGCGGCGAATCTTCCCGAGCCGCTGATCCTGCGATTGCAGTTCGGCCGCTGAGGCAGGCCCCCGCCATGTCACCCGAAGAAATTCCCCAAAGGCAGGAGCGCCGGGAATTCCCGGCCGCATTCGCAGCCGGCGCTGTGATCGTGGTGCTGATGCTCGGCGGGGTGATTTTACTTTCGCGAGGATCGCATCCGGCGGGACCCGGAACCGCGGTGAAATTGCCATTCGGCCCCACCGAGCAAACTTACGCCGAGCACATTCACTTCAAAGATATCCAGATGGCAAAGGCCAATAATTTCCTGAATCAAGAGTTCACCTATGTGGCAGGAACGATCTCAAATGACGGCGCGCGAACCATTCGCGCGCTCGAAGTCACCCTGGAATTCCACGATCCGTTCAACCAGATCATCCTGCGGGAGACCGATCCACTCATAGGCCCGAAAGACCAGTCGCTTGGCGGAGGCCAGCGGCGCGACTTCCAAATTACGCTCGAACATGTTCCCGTAGAATGGAATCAGCAGTATCCTTCCATACGAGTGACCGGCCTGCTCCTGGGCGACTGACACTCACCCCCTTTCAGCTAAAACTTGGCTAGCTGGTGGTTTTGCGTGAACGACTGGACGGAACTCGATCGCGCATTGAGCGAGATGGTGTGCTCCGGCAGCGTCGAAGTGCGCGAAGACGGTGAGTGGCTCGCCGAACTCGTGAACCTGCATTGCGAGCTGCGCTTCTCCGGAAACGACCCGCTCGTTCATTTGTGGTCGGAGGAGAGAAATCTCACGCGGCGCGTCGTGCGAGTCAAAGAACAGTCGGCGGACCGGATCGTCCTCGAAGTACGGCGCTTCGGTCGCGCGAAGCCGGGGAAGCTCGAATTTCTGCGTACCGATTCGCCAAGGCCCGCCGGCCGGATCACGCGCGAACAATTTCGAGCGCGCTTCGAGCGCCTGCTCGCGGAGCGCTTCCCCGATGCTCGCGCCGAGTCACTTTCGGCCGCCCCCGATCTCGAGCATTCATTTTCGGGAATTTACGTCCGCGGACGCATGCACGAAGGAACGCGCGAATGGGCCTTCCTGGCTGCGTCGCCTTCCGAAAACTCGGCGGCCATTGACGGCATTCTCGCGTTCGGGCTTCTCTGGCTCGACTGGACGCGCAACCATGCCGGCAAACGCGCGGTCGAAGGGCTGCGATTGTTCGTCCCCAACGGGAGGAGCCGGCTTCTTCGCGAGCGTGCGCTGGCGCTTTCGTCCTCCGCGCGCGTGGAGGCTTACGAATTCAACGAAATGGATTCGCGCATGCAGAAAGTGGATCCCGCCGACGCAGGAAACCTCGAAAGTTGTCTGGTGGCGCGCCGGGACGTGGAATCCACTCTCACGGCGGCTCGCGACGCGCTGGCACGAATTCGCACCATGGTCCCCGGCGCTGCGGAAGCAATCGAATCGCGCGTTCCGCCAAACAAGAGTGAAGTGGCATTCAGCTTCAGAGGCCTGGAATTTGCGCGCTGGACGCGAGAGGGAATTCTGTTCGGCGTCGGCGAGGCAACCGAGCCGCTTACGTCGGTGAAGGAACCGGAACTCGAGCGAAGCATTCGCCAGCTCGATCTGCATCGAAGCTCTCTCGCCGACGACACGAAGCACTATCTCTACCGCGCCGCTCCCGAGCGCTGGCTCGAGACGCTCGTGCTCGCCGATCCCTCGCGGCTGGACGCGCAACTCGATCCCGCGTTTCTCTATTCCCAGGTGCCCGCGCTCGCTGCCGGTGATCGCGGCGTGCTCGATCTTCTCGGGGTCACGCGCCGCGGCCGCCTGGTGGTAATCGAATTGAAAGCCTCCGAAGACATCCAAATGCCGATGCAGGCGGTGGACTATTGGCTGCGAGTGCGGAGGCACCAGCGCGAAGGAGATTTTCAGCGCTTCGGATATTTCCCTGGAATCGAGCTGGACCCCAAACCCCCGCTCGTCTGGCTCGTGGCGCCGGGATTGAGATTCCATCCGGCCGCCGACACGCTTCTGAAATATTTATCCCCGGAAATTCAGATCAGCCGTATCGGCATAAACGAAAACTGGCGCAGGGGAATTAAGGTTGTATTCCGGCAGTGACCGGGCAAAAAAGAAGGGAAGCGGTCCGGATTAGATCCGGTGCCACTTCCCGGGGTGTGTCCTAGAAGTGATTTGAAAGATTAGACGGCAACTCCCGGAAAAAGGTTGCCGCGAAAAAATCAGTAAAAAAGATACTTGCGCCACTTCTCGTCCCGATGTCCGATCAGGCGCATCAGCTGGCGCGAAGTATGCAGAGTGAACGGACGAGGACGGCGGCGCAATTTCAAGCCCGCTTCTTCGGGCGTGCGATCGCCTTTGTTGTTGTTGCACGAATAACAGCACGCCACCAGGTTCTCCCACGAAGAGCGGCCGCCGCGCGAACGCGGCATCACGTGGTCGAGTGTCAGCTCCGCCGCGGGAAACGCACTCGCCGCAGAACTGGCAGGTATTCCGATCGCGCAGCAAAATATTTTTGCGCGAGAGTGCGCGGCTCTGCTGCGGGATGTGCCGGTACGTCAGTAAGCGGATTACGGACGGCACCTGAATCGCTTTTGACGTCGAATGCACTTCGGCGTGATTGGTTTCTTCCGCCTGCGCTACGCCCTTCAGCATCAGCACGAGCGCGCGACGAACAGCGGTGACGTTGATCGGCTCGAAGGTCGCGTTCAGGACCAGCACGGGCGCCTGCATCAACGAAGGGCGCTTGGCAGCGGGAATCTGCGCCTTGGGCGCGCCGGCTCCTGCGGCAGTCTTGGCCATGCCAAGATTAGGCCGCGGACGTAGGATGTTCTTCAGCCGGTTTTCCATTGGCGCCGCCTTTGCGTCGCTCGACGATATTCCCTACAACTAAGGATGCTCGCTGCACCCCGGTGGTTTCAAACGCCTGGCGTCTTTGGTAACTGCGGCCTAGAAGCCGTGAGCGATGAGCCCGGAACGACCCGCGCCACCGTAACTCCGACGACGCTGGCGGCTCCGGCCTTCTTCAGGGCCCTCGAGCACGCATCCAGCGTCGCGCCGGTCGTCAATACATCATCTACCAGCAAGATGCGCAGCTTGTCAACTCGCACCCCTTCGCGCGTCGCGTAGGCGCCACGTACGGACTTCCAATGCTCGGTGCGGGAGAGCACCAATTGAGCGGGCCGCGGCTTGGTCCGCATCAGCAAATAGGCTCCGAGTTTCAAGCCGAGCCGCCGCGCCAGTGGACGCGCGATCAGTTCCGCCTGATTGTAGCCGCGCTCGCGCTCGCGATCCGGGTGCAGCGGTACGGGCACGATCGCGTCCACCTGAAAGTCTTCTCCTGCGCTTTGAACCAGTTCGGCGAGTCGGGCCGCGAACCAGTGCCCCAATCGCGTCACTTCCTCGTATTTCAGCAGAACGATCGCGCCCGCCAGCGCTTCGTTGTAATACGCAAAACTTCGCGCTCGCTCGAAGGCGTAGAAATTCGAGCGGCAGAGCCGGCAAAGCAGCGCGGCCGGCTGCGACTGCGGCGCAATCTCGAACGGCCTTCCGCAAGACTGGCACATGGGATCAACAATCGGCTGAATCGACCCGAAGCATGAGGCGCAGATTGGAATCCGGCTGGCACTTGTGAGCGTAGCTCCGCAAATCCGGCACGGCGCCGGCAAGAGGACGGACGCAACCGCATCGAGTACGCCTCGAAAGGTCACAATTCGGCTATCTGCTGTAAGGGGTATCCTGAAATTACTCTAATTCAGTCACAGAGGGAAGAGAATTGCGACGCGGCGGCCGGGCTCGAATACTCCGGCGGCAGGCGGGGCGGACAAGATGAAACTGGGGCCTACAGCAGCCCCTGCTCCATTTTTTCCTGGCAGGTAATGCAGTAGCGAGTCCACGGCACCGCTTCGAGCCGTTTTTGTTGCAGTTCCTGGTGGCACGAAATGCATTCGCCGAAGCCGTTGTCTTTATTGATGCGCGCCAGCGCGTCATCCACCAGCTGAAGCAGCGAACGATCGTTGTGCGTCTGGCCGAAGAGGAATTCCTTGGTGTAGGAATTCGCGGCTTTGTCGGCGAGATCCACCGTCGGATCTTCGTCCGCTTCGCGGCCTTCCTGCTCGGTGCGGGCAATGCCGCGCACCAGCTCTTCGCGGCGCGTCACCAGTTTCTTCTTGTAGTAGTCGAGTCGCTTTTTGTCCATTGGTCGGTCCCATGGTGAGGCCCAATGCCTCACCCAAAGCTGGCAAGTTTACTGGCACGCCCGCACGATGTCAATTCAGCCTTCGCATCGAAACGGACAGGTTGGATGCTTTGGGCGCGAGGAAAGATGCAGAGCGGGTCCGCGGCGGCGCGCCTCGCCCGTTCTTTTCGCGCTTTCAGCTCGCAAGGTTCCCGGGCGCAAGGCCTCGAAGCCGACCATACTCCCGACCAGCGGCAGCCCTGAAGTAACGCTAGACTGCTGCCTTCGTCTTAGCCGGAAACAGAAAGTAAATCGCGATCGCCCAGATAATCAGGATTGCAAATACCAGGTAGCTTCCTTCCGGTCCCACGCTTCCGCCGGAGAGCCACTGCGGTCCGTGCGGTGTGGAATTCAGGAAATGCCCTCGCGCGAGGATGCCGCTGTCCGGCGTGCCATAGAAATAAGTCTCGCCCCAATCCCACGACGTATGCATACCGATCGGGACCCACAAATTTCCCGTCCGCCACAGCGCAAACGCGGCCACAAGTCCGAACGCTCCCGCCATGATGGCGCCCAGTAACTTTTCGCCGGAATTACTGAGGTGCGTGGCGCCAAATAAAACGGACAGGATGAGCGCCGCGGGCCAGAATCCGATGCCCGATCCGAGCGTGTACTGAAGATAGCCTCGGAATGAGAGCTCCTCAAAAATTCCCACCAGAATGAATCCGATGAAATAGAGCGCGGCATATTTCCACGCTTCCGCGCCGCCCACTGCGACGCCGTCTAACGAAAATCCGTGGAGCGCCGCCATCATCGCCAGCAGCAGCGAAAGCATAATGAACCCGAGCGGTACGCCCTTCCAGAATCGCATTCCGAAAGCTTCATTCATCGGCATTCCGTACGCGCCGAAGGGACGTTTTTCAATGAACGACATCACGCAGCAAGCGACGATCAGCAATATCGTACCCAGTCCCTCTTGCACGATGAGTCCGGTCGCCGAGAACTCCGCCCCGGTCTGCGTGCTCAGGAAATTCCGCAGCGCCGGAATATGGCGAACGGTAAAGGTCAATCCTCTCGACAGCACGAAAACGACGAGCAGAAAAATCAGCAGCCGCCATCCCGCGCGAAGTCCATTCGGCCCGATGAAAATAGTGTGAATTGCCGACGGCTTTTCCGCCACACGGTTCTCGACCGGCTGCGAGAGCGGTTCGCCTGCACCGTATTCTTCCGCCATGTTCTACTTCCTCCTGCTCGTTGAGGTTTCAGTCGAGCTCGTCTTCTAAATTGTTGTCGGGCTTACAGTCGGTGTGTCGAATCCTGTTGCGCCAAACAATATCTCGAATCGCGTTCCGTCAGAAAGCTATTTCTATCGCACTTCTCGCTCGGGATCGACGCATGCGCCCGGATCAGCGCCAGAATTGCAATCCGCGCGTCCGACCGAACCCCTCTCGCTGTCTATACGAATGCGCGTCGATATTAGTTGCGCCCGTTTCAACCATTTTCCCGCTCGTCAGGGAACGGGAGAACGCTTACGCCGTCAGACGCCCCCGCCGCCGATTCGATAGCCGCGCCGCACCCCCGCCTTGCCCCCCCGGCCGCGCAGCTCGCCGCTCCGCCCCCAGCTCTCTCCGCAACGGTTGCGGCATCTCCACGCGGCTGCTAAAATCTTTAGTTTGCGCGCCCTGGAAGAGCCGCAGTCGTAACCACCCTTCCACGCATCTATAGGTTCCGGCGGAAATACCAACCGAAGGGGAGAACCAGTTTGGCTAAATACGATCTCGCGATCATCGGCAGCGGACCGGGCGGCTACGTCGCCGCCATTCGCGCCTCGCAGTGGGGCCTGAAAACCGTCGTCATCGAGAAAGATTCCTTCCTCGGCGGCACGTGCCTCCACGTCGGCTGCATCCCCACGAAAGTTTTCCTCCATCACGCGGATATTTACGACCATTTCAAGCGCGCCGAAGAATTCGGCTTCGAAGTGAAAGACGTAAAAATCAACTGGCCCGCCATCCTCGCCCGCAAAGACAAAATCGTCAAAAAACATGCAGGCGGCATCGGCGCGCTCTTCAAGAAAAACAAAGTCGAATCCATCACGGGCTGGGGTCGCATCTCCGCCCCCGGCCGCATCTCCGTCGAAAAAGACGGCAAAACCACCGAAATCGAAGCGACCTACACCATGCTCGCCACCGGTTCCGAAGCGCGTTCGCTTCCCGGCGTTGAAATCGACGGCAAAGTCGTCCTCACGAATCGCGAAATTCTCGGCCTCCAGGAAATTCCCAAGTCCATGATCGTCGTCGGTTGCGGCGCCGTGGGCGTCGAATTCGCTTCGATCTTCAAGACTTTCGGCACTGACGTCACTTTGCTCGAGGCCCTCCCCCGCATCGTGCCGCTCGAAGACGAAGACATTTCCGCCGAGCTTCTCAAAATCCTCACGAAAAAAGGCATGCGCATCGAGCTCGAAGCCAAAGTGGAATCTGTAAAGAAAGACGCGAACGGCGCTACCGTCGCCTACAAAGACAAAGCCGGCGCATCGAAAACCATCAGCGCCCAGAAAGTCTTGATCGCCGTAGGCCGCCGGCCGCTCACCGAAAATATTGGCCTCGAAAAAACGAAGGCCAAGGTCGAGCGCGGATTCATTCAAACCGACGCGTTCCTCGAAACCGCCGAGCCAAAACTCTACGCCATCGGCGATATCGTTGCCGGACTCCCGCAGCTCGCGCACGCCGCTTCGATGGAAGGCATCATCGCCGTCGGCCGCATGGCGGGCAAAGACGTTCTGCCGTTCGACCGCAAGCGCTGCCCGAATTGCACGTACTGCGAGCCGCAGATCGGTTCGATTGGCTATACGGAAAAGCAGGCGCGCGAAGCCGGCTTCGACGTGAAGATCGGCAAGTTCCCGTTCCTCGGCAATAGCAAGGCTACGATTCTCGGCCAGCACGAAGGCTTCATCAAAGTGGTGGCCGACGCGAAGTACGGCGAAATTCTCGGCGTTCACGCGATTGGTCCGCTGGCCACCGAAATCATCGCCGAACCGGTCGCCGCGCTCGGCCTGGAAGCCACGCTCGACGATATGGCCGCCACCATCCACGCGCATCCCACGGTCTGGGAAGCGATGGGTGACGCGTTTAACGCCGTCCGCGGCCTCGCGATCAATTTTTAAGCACCAGCAGCAGGCGCAATCCGCGCCAGGAAAATTTCTCGAAGGAATTGTGAGTTCAATTCAAAAAACTTGTTGGGTTCTCGATCTGGGACTCGTGCCCTACGTCCCCGCTTTCGAATTCCAGCGTGCACTCGTCGAAGCGCGCAAAGCGAATCGCGTTCCCGACCTTCTGCTCCTCTGCGAACATCCGCACGTGATCACCCTCGGACGCAACGGCAAGCGCGAGCATCTGCGCGTTTCCGATCGCTTCCTCGCCGGAAGGAACGTCGATGTCGAGGCGACCAATCGCGGCGGCGACGTCACCTATCACGGCCCCGGCCAGATTGTCGGCTACCCGATTCTCGATCTCGCCGAGCATCGCCGCGATGTACGCTGGTACGTCGGCCAGCTCGAAGAACTGATGATCCGCGCAACCGCCGACTTCGGAGTCGAAGCCTTTCGCGTCGAGGGCCGGCACGGCGTATGGGTGAATCGTCAGGCCGATTCTTCGGCAAGCACGCCTGCGAACCTCGTCAAGCTCGCCGCGCCCGCGAGCCAGGAAAAACTCGCCGCGCTCGGAGTTCATCTCAGCCGCTGGGTCACTTCCCACGGCTTCGCGTACAATGTCTCGACTGACTTGCGCTATTTTGATTGGATCGTTCCGTGCGGCATACCGGACGCGCGCGCTACATCGCTCGAGCGCGTTCTCGGCCGCGCCGTCGCGACGAGCGAAGCGAAGTCAAGGCTCGTCGCGCATTTCGGCGAAGTGTTCGGCTGCGCGCTCGAAGCGAAGTCGCGCGAGGATCTCAGCGGGATACTCGAACAGGCTCGGCATCGCGTCGCGGACGCAGTCACGGGCGGCGCTATCACGGACAGCGTCGCGGCCGCGGTTTGATTTTCGTCGGTTGAATCGATCGCATCGGTCGCATCGGTCGAAACCATCGAATCGATCGGCGGCAAACGGGAAAAATCGAATGCACCTCGCAAACTCGGACAAGGAAACACGAATGACCGCTCGAAAGCTCACACGCGAGCAATATCTCGATCTCTACTATTTCATGCAGTTGAATCGCCAGCTCGAAGACCGCATGGTCCGCCTCTTCCGCCAGAATAAAATCGTCGGCGGACTCTACTCCAGCCTCGGCCAGGAAGCGGTTTCCGTCGGCACCGCCTACGCGCTCGAGCCCAAAGACTGGCTCGCCCCCATGATCCGCAATATCGGCGCGCTCCTCGTCAAAGGCTTCCAGCCGCGCGATATCTTCACCCAGCACATGGCGAAATACACCTCGCCGACGCTCGGCAAGGACGGCACCAGCCACTTCGGCGATCTGAAAGTCCGCCACACCGTTTCGCCGATTTCGATGTTGGGCGACTTGATTCCCGTTATGACCGGCGTCGCCATGGCCGGCCGCTACCTAGGACAGAATATCGTCGCGCTCACCTGGATTGGCGACGGCGGCTCCTCCACCGGCGCATTTCACGAAGGACTGAACTTCGCCGCCGCTCAGCGCGCGCCCTTTGTTCTCATCGTCGAAAATAACCAGTGGGCTTACTCGACTCCCGTTGCGCGCCAGGTGCCGATCAAGAATCTCGCCGACCGCGCGGTCGCCTACGGAATCACCAGCAAGATCGTCGATGGCAATGACGTCGTCGCCGTTTACCTTACGACGAAAGAGGCCGTCGACGAATGCCGCGCCGGCCACGGCCCGGTGCTGATCGAGGTAAAAACCCACCGGATGAAAGGCCACGCCCAGCACGACCCGGCCGAGTACGTGCCCAAAGAAATGGTCGAATACTGGAAAGCGCGCGATCCCATCGTCCGCTACGAAAAATTCCTCACCGAAAATAAAATCTGGGACGCCAAAACGAAAGCGGAAATCGATGCGCGCATCGAAGCGCTTCTCGACAAAGATCAAAAATTCGCCGAGGAGTCGCCCCTCCCGCCGCCCGAGCTGGCCGAACAGGGTGTCTACTGCGATGGCTGCCACACGATTGAAGCCGATTGGCAGCGCTCGAAGAAGGAACTCACGCCGCCCGAGTGCAGTGTCGCCGCGGTCTGGGAAGTAAAATCCTTTGGCTCGATGGACCCGGATGCCGCGGCCGAAATGAAAGCTTCGGTTGTATCCGACTCGACGGCGAAACCGGTCGGCAAGCCCACCGGCAAACCGAATGCCATGCCGGCCGCCGCCGGACGCGGAAACGGAGCGCCTCCGCTACCCAGTTCCAAATTCACACCGAAAACTCCGCAGAAATCATTCTCGAAGCCGCCCGCGTCGCCTGTCGTTTCGCCTGTTGCCGCGTCGACCGAGGACAAAGAAGCCATCGAAACGGCCGCCGCCCTCCGCGTTCCCTTTGGCCGCGGGCCCAAGGACAAAGCCTTCCGCGAAGAACGCCAGGAAAAAGAAAAATCCCGCCGCGACAAGCGAGGGAGACGCTAATGGCCGCGATCACCATGCTCGAAGGAATTCGTCAGGCAATGTTCGAGGAAATGGACCGCGATCCAGCAGTCGTCGCCCTCGGCGAAGATATCGGCGTGTACGGCGGCGCGTTCAAAGTCACCGAAGGCTTGCTGGCGCGCTTCGGACCGGAGCGCGTAATTGACGCGCCCATCAGCGAAACGGCCATTGTCGGAGCCGCTTGCGGCATGAGCTATCTGGGCCTCCGTCCCATCGTCGAAATGCAGTTCATCGATTTCATTGCGTGCTGCTTCAATCAGGTGACGAACTTCGTTGCCAAGTCTCACTACCGCTGGGGCGCGCCCGTGCCCATGGTTTTGCGCGGGCCTTCGGGCGGCGGCGTGCACGGCGGCCCGTTCCACTCCGCGAACCCGGAAATGTATTTCATGCACACGCCGGGATTGAAAATTATTTATCCCTCCACCGCTTACGACGCGAAGGGCCTGCTGAAATCCGCCATCCGCGATAACAATCCCGTCCTATTTTTCGAGCACAAATTTCTGTATCGCCGGATCAAGGAAGAAATCCCCGTCGAGGAGTACACGATCCCCATCGGAAAAGCCGCCGTGCGCCGCGAGGGGAAAGATTTGACGATCCTCAGCTACGCGGCGATGGCTCACACCTCGATGGAAGCCGCCGCGCTGCTTGAAAAAGAGGGGATCGACGCCGAGGTGATCGATTTGCGCACGCTGATGCCTCTCGACCGCGAAACAATTCTCGGATCGGTAAAAAAGACCAACAAGCTTTTGATCGTTCACGAAGACACGCGCACCGGCGGTATTGCCGGTGAAATCGCGGCAGTCGTTTGCGAGAGTGCGTTCGAAGATCTCGACGGGCCCATCATGCGCGTCACGGCGCTCGATACGCCCGTGCCCTATTCGCCGCCTCTCGAAGAGCGCTATCTGCCGAATCCGGAAAAAGTTGCCGCGGCTGCGCGCGAATTGGCAAAATACTGACGCCGAAATGCCGGTTCGCAAAATTCAACTGGCGAAATTCTGATTCACCGAAATTGACCACGGGAGAGTGACATGGCTGACGTCATCATGCCGCAGATGGGCGAGAGTATTTTCGAAGGCACGATCACCAAGTGGTTGAAAAAGGCGGGCGACAAGATCGAACGCGACGAGCCGCTCTTCGAAATCTCGACCGATAAAGTGGACGCCGAAATTCCTTCACCTGCGGCCGGCGTCCTCAAAGAGATCAAAGTCAACGAAGGCCAGACCGTGCCCATCAACACGGTCGTCGCCGTAATTGAAGGAGCCGGCGCCGCAACGGCCGCGTCTTCGTCCGCGCCCGCACCCGCGCCCGCTCCGGCAAAAGCAGACGCTTCGAAGCAAGCTCCTCCACCGGACGAGCCGGAAGACGAAACCATACAAGTGTCGCCGTCGCAGTCATCGAAACCCGTTCCGGCCGCACCGGCGCCTCGCACTCCCGCCACTGGCTCCCCCGCGCCGCCGCAACGGCCCAGCGGTGAAAAAATTCGCAGCTCGCCGCTCGTACGCCGCATCGCGCGCGAAAATAATGTGGACCTCGCGCAAATTCCCGGCACGGGCGCCGGCGGACGCATCAGCAAGCAGGATATTCGCGCGGCCATCGCGGGCGGCGCGTCTTCAGGAGCGTCGTCGGGTACTTCTTCACGCACTTCTACAGGTACTGCCGCGGGCGCGGCTCCGGCTCGCACCGCATCCGCTCCGCCACCCGCTGCTGGTGGCGCCCACGCGTCCGCGGTGCTCGAAACCGCGGTCCCGCGCGAGAAAATGTACTTCGGCCATTACGAAGTCCAGCCCATGTCCGTGATGCGCCAGCGCATCGCCGAGCACATGGTCCTCTCGAAGCGCGTGTCGCCGCACGTCTACTCCGTCGATGAGGTCAACGTCTCCGCCATCGCCGCGCTGCGTTCGAAAATGAAAGACAAGTTCGAGCAAACCACCGGCACGAAGCTCACGTTTATGCCTTTCTTCGTTCGCGCCGCCGTCGAAGGGCTGCGCGCCTTCCCCACCGTCAATTCCTCCGTTGACGGCACGAACATCGTCCTTCACAAAGAGTGCAATATCGGCATCGCCGTCGCGCTCGACTGGGGCTTGATCGTTCCGGTGATCAAGAACGCCGAGGAGAAAAATTTCCTCGGCATCGCTCGCTCGCTCAACGACCTTGCCGAACGCGCCCGCGGCAAAAAGCTCAAGCCCGACGAAGTGGCCGAGAGCACTTTCTCAATCACGAATCCCGGCGTTTTCGGCGGCCTCTTCGGCCTCCCGGTCATCAACCAGCCCAACGTAGCCATCCTCGGTCTCGGCACGATCGAGAAGCGCCCCGTCGTCGTGGATGACGCAATCGCCATCCGCTCGATGGTCTATCTGACGCTCAGCTACGACCACCGCGTCGTAGATGGCGCCGTCGCCCACCAGTTCATGGGTAAGGTAAAGCACACACTGGAAAACTGGACCGAAAGCATTCTGTAGCGCAGTCGAAACACGATCGCGCAATTTCGTGACCCAGGCCCCATTCTGGCCAGACGCTTGCCAGATTTGGGCCAGGTGATATTGGCCGAAATTCACCTGAGGTCTTTTTCTCCAGGATTTGCACGGCGAATTAAGTAAGGTCTCACTCCGGTTTTCGCCCGGCCGTCCCCGGCCACATCCAGAGCCTATGCCAACCGCAAAATCCAATCCAAACTGGGGCACGCCTCCCTGGCAAATTAATTTCTCGCCGAAGCCTCAGCCCGTTCCGCACTCCGTTGACATCGCCATCATCGGCGCCGGGTTCACAGGCCTCGCCGCCGCGGCGTGGCTCCGCCACATCGCGCCGGAAAAATCCGTGGCCGTCTTCGAAGCGAACCGAATCGGCGCGGGCGCAAGCGGCCGCACCGGAGGCATGGCTCTCGCCGAATCCGCCGCGGGCGACTTGCCGGGCCTGGGCGACGTACTCGCTGGTTTTGCGCGCATCACCCGCGATTTGCAGATTGACTGCGACCTGGCGCTTCCCGGCGCCTGGGAAATCGCCCGCACCGGCGGCATCAAGTCTTCGCCAATCGAATGGAAAGATTCCGGCACGCTGCTCGTCGTAAACGAAGTACCGGGAGGAACCCTCGACCCCGGAAAGTTGGTCGCCGGTCTGGCCCGTGCCGCTGAGCAGCACGCTGCCATAATTCTCGAAAATCATCCGGTCACAAAAATCGGGTGGAGTGCGAAATCGAACGGCACTCTCACAATCGAGGCGGGCGGCGCGCACTGTTCGGCGCAAAAAATCCTCGTCGCGACGAACGCTCTCTCGCTCGAACTCGCAGCTCTCGCGGGGCGCGCCGAGCCAAAACTCACGCTCGCGATCGCCACGAAGCCGCTCGGGGAATCCGAACTCCAGGCCATCGGCCTCGCCGGTCGAAACCCGTTCTACACCGTCGACCTTCCCTACCTCTGGGGCCGAGTCCGCACAGACCGCAGCGTAATTTTCGGCGCCGGTCTCGTGGACGCGGACGAAACGGGCGATCTATCGAACGTGAATGTCGCAACCGGGAGGGCCGCGGAGCTATTCGTCGCAATCGAGCGCCGCATCCGAGACCTCCACCCGGCCCTCGCAAAAACCGAATTCACGCACCGCTGGGGCGGTCCGATCCTGATCGCGGATAACTGGCGCCCGGTCTTCACCCGCCACCCGCGCAGCGAAAATGCCTTGGTCCTCGGCGCCTACGCCGGCCACGGCGTAGCCTTATCGGTCTACCTGGGCGCCTGGGCCGCCGAAGCACTAATGGGCCGCCGCCCGCTCCCAAGCTGGGGCGCAATCGCGCGGTAGCGCCGACTTTGCCAACCTCCGCACCCCCGGCTCGCCAGCCGGCTCCGGCCATTCGTCAGGTACGGCTCCAGCGATTCGTCAGGCACGGTTTCGGCCATTCGTCTGGGCACGGCTTCAGCCGTGCCAAACGCGCGGAAGCGGACGGCGGCTTCAGCCGCTGAGGCCAATGTTCGCCTGGCGTGCCTCCGGGACCAATCTTCGACCCCCCGGAATTGGATTGCTCCATCGCGAACGGCCGCGCCCCTTCGCCGCTTCACTGCAACCGCACGCGCAAGTCCTCCGCGAATCGCTCCACGCGGTTCAGCGGCACGATCGCGATCCGCTGCTCCTCGAACAGCTTCACCATGAACTGGTGCCGCACGTTGTCCCGCGCCGGCTCGATCTCGGTGATGGCCGTAAACTCTGCCGCCGGCACGCGCGCGCGAACCCGCTCCGCTGTGTACGCCAGCACCTTGGCCTGCGCCGTGTCGCGGCCAAGCGCCACCGCCTGCAGGTAGCCGCGCACACCGTTCGTGTAGCCGTAATCGAGCTTCAGCGGATCGCCCGGCTGGGTGAACTCTTCGACGCGAATGTTGCGCTCCAGGCGCGGCACCCGCCGCCTGCGGAAGACGTCGTTCAAGCGCGCCTTGATCCACCCGCGCGTGCTTTCGATGATGCCCCCGCGCGCGCGGAGCGGCGGCGCCACGTGATCGCGATACAGGCGATCGAGCTCGGCGTCAAAATCTTCGGCCAGCACCGCTTTCACGGGGCTGAACTGCACGGCGTTCGAAAGCGTTTGCTCGAGCTTTCGTAGGTACTGCGAGGCGGCCTCCGCCGGCGCTCCCAGCTGCGCATCGAAGTCCGCTCCGAGCGCGCGCAGCACACCGTCGTCCGCGCCAGGACAGAGGCGCCGCAAACGCGCGAACTCGGCATCTTCCTCGATCAGCTTTACCGCGCGCCGTGCGCCGTCCGCATCTTCGAGCAGCACGCCAATGTTCACCCACTCATCGCGGACAAGGTTTGGCAGGTAGCGCAGAATCCGGTACGTAAGGGTCGTCCGCGGGGCTTCGTTCACGGAACGAATCGTATTCATCGGAATCTCCTTCGAATCAAACTTCCTACACGGCAGTTCACGGCCCCGACGACTGCGACATCTCCTGGAACGTCTCCTGCAACGTGGCCTGAAAAAGCCATCAGCTCACCCGGCGCATTGCAATCTGATTCCTTCGCGCTGAACTTGCGTCCGGCACTCGCGCTCCGCACGCGCGCCACTCACTTCCAATTCGGAAACGGTTCGACCGACGATTTCTTCGCCGCGACGATCAGCTCCCGCGCGAGCTTGCGCCTTCGCAAAAGCTGCTCGAGCAATTTCTCGAGCGCCTCCGCTTTGTCGCCGTACCAGGCCGGAGGGATTTCGCTCGCCGCTTCCTCGACCGCCGCTTCGCCGACCTTCTCTTCCAGGCGCGCGAGCCAGGGCTCGAACGCTTCCATCCCGCGCACTCCTTCGTAGACCCGGTGGCGCGCGTAAATCCCGCGCAGCGGCGCGTCCGGGAAATTCCATTCGCCGGCGTTGAAGCAGAACCCGTTGTCGATCATTTGCGCGCGGTACCGCGATTCGCCCGCGGCGGAGAAGAAAATCGCCTGCCGCCCGTTGGTGTTGCACGTCCATTTGTCGAAGACCAGCATGCCGCAGAAATCGCCCAAGTTCTCGACCTCGCGCAGCTGCTCGTCGGGGAGGAAGTCGTACACGGTCGTTTCGGCCGGTGAGCCGGGATACCGGGAACCGAATTGCAGGCCGGCCTGGCAGGGCGCGCGCCCGCGCCCGAGTTGCATTACCAGGTCGTCCGTGTGCGCGATCAGGTCCGCCCCCACTTCGACCACCGCCACGGGCGGCGTGGGCAGTCCCAGCCGCGCCGCCAGTCTCGTAGCAAGCAATTCGTTCGCCAGTATCCGCGCGCCCTGGGGATTATTCTGAAATTTCACCACGTAGTATTCGCTGGCCTCCCGGCCCGGGCGCGCGCCGGGGCTCGAACCCTGACTGCTGCCCGGCTTGCTGTCGAAAGCCGGGCTGCCCATCGCGCAGCGCATCAAATGCGCCTGCGCGCCTCCCCGCATTCTGCGAACCTGCTCGACGGCCAGCGTCATCGGCAGACATGCTAGCGGCCCACAGGGGAGTACCGCAAGTGGAACATATCAATTCGGGAATCGCCGTTCGGAATTTCAGTGAAAGGGAACTCGAGCAGGGAACTGTGGCGTGCGCAAAGGAAATAGCAGCGTCGCACACCCAAAATGAAACAGCGCCGGCGATCGGCGCATATCAACTTGCCGCCGAAAAACACCAAAGCTGAAATGCCAAAAAGCGGGAACTGCGCCTGCATCCAGGCAAGAGCAGTTCCCATCCCGGTCCGTGCGGTCCGAAATGTCCGAGCAAAGTGACCTGGCTACTGGCCGCCGCTAGCGACGCTTGCGCTTTGCGGCTTTCTTTTTCTTTTTGCCAGCTTTCTTGGCTTTTTTGGCGGGCTTCTTCTTGCTCTTCGATTTTTTCGAAGCTTTGGCCTTCTTGGCTTTCCTCGCAGGTTTGGCACGGCGAGCCGGGGCCGCTGCGGGCGCCCTCGGAGCTTCTTCTTCTTCCTCTTCCGGCTCTTCCTCGATCACAATTTCTTCCACCTCGACGACCCCGCCCAGCGGCTGCTCGGTGTCTTCTTCTTCCTCTTCGAATCGGGGCAGTTCGTCGTCTTCCTCGTCGTGCGACTTCAGATAGAACATGGGACCTCCGTGGTTGTGCCTCAGGATTGCCGGACGGCTTTTCGCTACCTCGCGCATATAAACGGAGTCTCGGAAGTTTGTCAAGACGCAAGCGCCCGAAAAGATGGCGGCCCGGGGGAGGCACATCGAAAAGGCCTTCCGGCCGAATTGCCGGCGCATTCTATCCATAAGAAACTAAAACTTTTAGGGGAAGTCTGAAATGAAGGTTTCGGCCGCTGCGGGAAGTGCTGGAGGTGGGCGAATATTTGGGCCTGCGGGTGGTTTTCGGCTGCTTATCGCTGAATTGTCAGCACATCTCCAGCAGCGAGCGGACGGTCCGCCAGAAAAGGATTCGAGTTGCGGAGCGCCGTCACCGTGGTCCCGTAAGCCCGCGCGATCGAGTAGAGCGTCTCGCCCTTCTTCACCCGATGTTGCACGGGCTCGCCCTTCTCCGCGTGCGCGCTTGAAACGTTTTCGACCGCCGCACCGGCGTCAACTGGGCTCGAACCTGCCGCGCCCTTCTGCGCCGCCTGCTTCGATTTCGGCGTAACATGCGAAGCCGCGACCGGCTCGCCGCCGGCATAGATGCGCAGCCGCGCCCCGCGCGGCGCCTTCGCTCCGCTGATATGGTTCCAGCGCCGCAATTCCGCAACGGTCACATCAAAACGCTCCGCAATCCCCTCGAGCGTATCGCCCTTCTGCACGCGGTAGTGAACCAGCTTCACCACCGGCGGCGCGGTCGGAACGTTGAGCAGAAAGCCCGAGGGTAAAGTAGCGTGCGCTTCGAGGTGATTCGCGTTCTCGATTGCCGGCACCGTCACCCGGTAGTGCCGCGCGATTTCCGTAAGCGTCTCGCCGGATTCGACCGAGTGCAACCGCCAGCTCGTCCACTTATCCGTGGGCACGCGCTGGATGTTCTCCTCAAACTTCCCGGCCGTCCCCTTCGGTAGGTTCAAAAGGAATTTCGGGTCGTTCGGCGTCGAGCTCCGCAGCAGCGACGGATTCAGCAGGTGCAGTTCGTCCAGATCCACTCCCGTAGCGTCGGCCACCAGATGCAAATCCACCGGATGCCCCGGCTTCACCGTTTCGATTGCCGGCGGCTTATCCGGCAGGACATGAACTCCGTAAAGCACCGGGTCTTTCGCCACGAGAGCCATCGCGATGATGATCGGCACGTAGTTCTGCGTCTGCTTCGGCAGCGCGTGGCGCTTCTGCAATTCCCAGAAATCGGCGTATCCGGTGCGTTGGACGGCTTTCGCCACGTTGCCCGGGCCCGAATTGTAAGCCGCCATCACCAGGTACCAGTCGCCAAACATCCCGTACAGGTCCTTCATATGTTGCGCCGCTGCGTGCGTGGCCTTTTCCGGGTCGCTGCGCTGGTCGATCCAGTAGCTGCGCTCGAGTCCATACTCCTCGCCGCGGAAGGGCATGAACTGCCAGATTCCCCGCGCTCCGGCCCGCGAAACCGCTTGCGGCAGGAACGCACTTTCCGCTTGCGCCAGATAAATCAGATCCTGCGGCACGCCTTCGGCTTTCAGGGTTCGCCGGATCATGTCGCTGTAGCGACCGGCCCGCTCGAGCCCGTGCTCCATCACCGCCCGGCCTCTCGCGCTCGTAAAATAGCTCAAATACTGCAGCACCGATTCATTCACCGTCAGCGGCAAATCGTGCGAGACGGAGATCAATTCCTGCTCGGCCTTGGCATAGAGTCGCGGGTCGCCCGGAGGAAGCGTCAAATCGGCGATTTCTTCAATCGGCGCTGGAACGCCGGGGTTCTCTTCATCTTCCTGGGCCGCCGACTGCGCTTGGGCCTTCTCGAAACTCGCCGTCGCTTCGCCAATCTGGTCGAAAAGCTTGGAAAGCCGCGCATCGGACTGCACCTGAAACCCGCTCGTCTGGATCAGATCCACGGCCCGGTTGAATTCCGCCCCCGCCTTCTCGAAGTCCCCGGCTTTCATTTCCTTCTCGCCGGTGTCGTAGGCCGCCTGAACCTTCTCGACCAGGATATCGATTGCCGGCCGCACGGGAGTTTGAAGCGCGGCGTAATCGGGGACCTGGTCCGTGAGGGGAAGCGCCTGGTGAACAGCATCAGGAGCCGCCGCAGCCACTGGCGTCGCCGCCGGCGGACGCGCCTTCACCTGCTTTTTCGAAGTGTCATCACAACCGGCAAACCCGAGCGACATCACGAGCAGGCCGGCCAGCGCCGCAGCCGCCACGAACGCCCGACTTGTCTTCCACGAAGTCATTTATGTGCATGCCTCTTACCGAGGCATATCCCCTTTATGGATGCCAGTTACCGAGGCAATATCCCCCATTTGCTCACTGAAGCTGGTCGCTCTGCTGCTTACCGACGCGCGCTCGCTGCCTGGCATCGAGGCACGCGTGACACAGCGAAAATCTTACGAATTACCCGCGCCCCGGTCAATGGAACTCGCTTCCGGCGAGGTTATGAAAAGAGGACACGCAAGCCCGCGCCGCGATTGCAGTCGCACTACTATTCGCTGGCGACGGCCCGTTCGCCTGGGTTGCGCGTGAAGTGTCGCCCGGTCTCCCATGATGACGAGCCAGGGTGGACGACTCTGGTTGAACCGATCTGGTTGAACGAATCAGGGTGAACGTATTAGGGTGAACGGGGCGGCTTCGGCTGCGAGGGCGGGTAGGTTTGCACTTGGACCTGATTCGGGTTTGTCGCTACGATTTGCGGGATTCCCAGGTAGGTTTCGATTTTCCCGGTCACGCATACGTCCTTATCGCGGTAGGCGTCTTCAGGACGGCCGAATTTCTGCCGGTCGCTTCCCCAAATGACCAGCGTGAATATCTGATTGGGGTATTGCTCGTCGAAGTGGATGAACGTGGGCTGGCCTTTCCCGCTCGAAACGAAGTGAATCCCCACGACCTTCCCGCACACGGTGGCTTTTTGCCCCACGTGATTTCTCGCCTCCCTCGCCGTGATGTGTCCTGTCTGCGCGCTGGAAACAGGTGACGCAGCGGCCAGGCCAAGACACAAGTACGCGAAAGCTCTCAGGCTTTGCACCGAGTCATCCTTTCGACGGCATCTTTTTCACGTCGTACGATCCACTTCATGCTTTCCATGTCATTTTTTACACGTCATGCACGCCCTCGCGCACAACGGACACTCATTCAATCGGCAGGCGCTGCAGTGACTTTAGGATGGAGACGAATCGCGTTCCTTCCGTTGGACTTTCTTGCGGGGGGATTCCGCAGCGTAGGAATTTCGAGCGGATCTTAAACTTTGCGGGGCGGTCCTGCTTTTGCGTCTCCCTGCCAGGCAGCAATCATTTCTGCCCGCCGGTGACGGTTTAGCTCCTAGAGTGAGTGGGCTTCCGCGGTGGCGGGACTTTTCCTCGTTGTTTCCGTATCACCCGGCGCGATTCGTGCCGCCGCCAATTCATCTTGCCGCGACTTCATCTTGCCGGCGGTTCAGGCCGCCGACCGCCGTTCGCGACGCGACGTGACGGCAATCACAATTATCATCGCTACCGCGATTGCGAGAGACGAGGTGATTCGCCCAATACCCAGCCCGCCTTCGTCACGCGGCTTCGTCAACGTATCTCCCAGCGTCGCGCCCAGCGGACGCGTCAAGACGTAAGCGGCCCAAAACGCGATACTCTCCGGAATTTTCAGGAAGAAATAGGCTGCCGCCACGAGCGCGATCAGTCCTGCAAATACAAGGGCGCCGCGCTCGAATCCAAGCCCCGTCGTCGTAGCGACGAAGTCACCGAGCGCGGTGCCCAGCGTGTTCGAAATCAAGATCGTTACCCAGTAGAAGATCTCGTTGGTGCGCGTGGTGATGTGATCGACAGCAATTTCGCCCGTCGTGTAGTGCCACACGGCCAGGACGGCGAGCACGACGGAAAATAGCATCACCGACGATTTTATGTACCCGAGTGCAACGGTGCGATCGAGGTAATCGGACGTCGTGGTGCCCACAGTAGTAGTAGCCACCACGACGGCCCAATAGAATAAAGGGTGATATCGCTTCGAAGCGATCTGCGCCGCAAGCGTGACGATGAAAAATCCGAGAAAGATCAGGCTGCTGACGGCGTACCCGAGATTCAGAGTCATCGAGAGCGCGTCGCCGCCCGTCTCGCCCACGGTGGTGGCAAGTATCTTGGCAATCCAGAATGCCAGCGTCACCTGCGGCACCTTGCTCAATAAATCCGCTCGACCGCCAGATATATTTCCCCGTCGCAAACCTGCACTCCCCTCTGTCGGGTGGTTCGCCGTATGCGCCTCGTGCCGAATGAATTTGGCTGCGGAGCAACGAGCGATTATAGAGTGTGATTTTGTGGCACGCCAGGATTCCTCGTATAAAAACTCGACTGGCTTGAATATTATAGACTGCCTGGCGATCGAACGCTGCGTTCGGACGTCTATCTGTTCGAGGTTCAGCGGCTCGAAGGGGTGCATCCATGCAGGCTCTCTGGCAGGATTTGCGTTTCGGCTTACGGATGATGGAGAAGTCGCCCGGCTTCGCGGCGATCGCTGTGCTCACACTGGCGCTCGGGATCGGAGCGTCAACGTCGATCTTCTCGGTTGCTGACGCCGTGCTGTTCCGTCCTCTCCCGTATCCGAATCCGCAGCAGATCGTTCGCGTGTGGGAACAGGCGCCCAATGGCCGGCGAATGAATCTTGCCAATTCGAACTTCGAAGACTTTCGAACGCAGAACAGCACATTTCAAAGCCTGGCAGACTACGAAGTCAGCCTTTCATCCGTTGCGGGCGGCAGCGAGCCTGTGCGCGTCAACATCGCCGTGGTCTCGAGCGGATTCTTCCCAACTCTCGGCGTAGAAGCATTTCGCGGCCGGGCGTTTTCAGCCGACGAGCTGCGCCCGCACGGTACGCCGGCAGTGATCGTCAGCTCCCGCTACTGGCAGCAATACCTCGGCGGCACAACCGAGCTGTCCAAGTTTCACTTGGCGATCGACGGGCGCGTGTATCCCGTGGTCGGAGTGATGCCGGCGGGATTCGATTTTCCCGATGGCGTTGCCGCGTGGATTCCGAGCGAGCTCTCGCCGGAATCTCCCACCCGCACCGGGCATAACTGGCGAGGTCTTGGCCGCGTGCGCGACGGCGTTACAGTCGCCCAGGCGCGCGCGAACCTGAGCGCGATTGCGCGGCGCATCAGCGATGAGTACGGAAAGAAGGTGGATCTGAACGACGTCGCGGTGGTGCCGCTGGCCGACGCGATCGTGGGAGACGTGAGGACTGGACTTCTCACGCTTCTGGGAGCTGTGGCCCTGTTGCTGCTGGTTGCCGGCGCGAACGTGGCGGGATTGCTGCTGGCGCGCACTTCCACGCGCCGGAAAGAGCTGGCGGTCCGCGCGGCGCTGGGCGCCGGGCGCGGCCGTCTGATTCAGCAGTTCCTTGCTGAATCGCTTGTGCTTTCATTTGCCGGCGGAGCACTGGGAATTCTGATTGCGAGTTGGACGGTGAAAGCGCTACCGGCAATTCTGCCGACGAATCTGCCGCGGCAGGAAGGTATCGCTGTCAATGCTTCGGTTCTTCTGTTCGCTCTGGCGGCGACCGTGGCTGTTGCCGTTGCGCTCGGGCTCTTTGCCGCCTGGCGCGCCGGTGCAGCGGATCTGCAGGAAGCCTTATGCTCGGGGTCCCGGAGTTACACGGGTTCGGGCGGGGGCGAGCGCCTGCGCGGCTCTTTGGTGATCGGCGAAATTGCCGCGACGCTTGTGATTCTGGTGGGAGCGGGGCTACTGGGCCGCAGCTTTTTGCGGCTGATTTCGACGAGTCCTGGTTTTCGCCAGGAGAACCTGGTGGTCATGGAATTTTCGCTTCCCGTTCCGCTGGATTGGAGCCTGAGCCAAGCCGAGATCGCGCGGCAAATTCATCTGACGGACGAACTGGTGGCCCGTGTTCGAGCGATTCCGGGAGCCGAAAGCGCCGGTGTGGCAGGCGCGCTTCCGGTCGCGGCAGGCGACAATCTTGCTGACGGCGGTTTCCTGATTCTCAATGGACAAAAGCCGCCCGCCAATTTTGACGATTTCGGTCGCATGGCGCAGGATCCCTCGATTCTCGGCCGTGCCGATTATTGCGTCGCGAGCGAGGGCTACTTCCGCACCGTGGGCATTTCGCTCCTCCGCGGACGAATCTTCGGCGATGAGGACGACGCGAATTCACCGCACGTCGCTGTGATCAGCGAGGCCTTGGCACGCCAGCGCTGGCCGAACCAGGATCCGATCGGCCAAACCATCGAATTCGGCAACATGGACGGCAACCTGAAGCCGCTCACGATCGTGGGCATCGTTCGAGATGTCCGCGCCGCGGGACTCGATTCTCCGTCGCCTGCGATCGTTTACGTTGACTACCGCCAGCGCGGAATGAATGCGAATGCATCGCCCACGATTCTCGTACGCAGCGCCGGGCCCAGCGGAGAAATCGTTTCCGCGGCGCGAGGTATCTTTCGCGAGCTCGCTCCCGATGTTCCGGTCAAGTTCTCGACCTTCGAGGACGAAATGGGCGGTTGGCTCGCGGACCGGCGATTCCTGCTTCTGCTGGTGGGATTATTTGCCGCCGCCGCGCTGGCACTTGCGGCCGTCGGAATCTACGGAGTCGTCGCGTTTTCCGTGACGCGGCGCACGCAGGAGATCGGCGTGCGGGTGGCTCTCGGCGCACAACGAGCGGACGTTCTGCGATTGGTTCTGGGTGAAGGTGCGCGGATGGCCGCGATCGGAGTGGTGATCGGCGTTGGCGCCTCGCTGGCCGTTACTCGCCTGCTGTCGAGTCTCCTTTTCGGCATCACTGCGACAGACCCCGCGACGTTCGCCGGCGTCGCGGTGCTTCTGGCTCTCGTCACGCTCGCTGCGTCCTACATTCCTGCGCACCGCGCCATGGGCGTCGACCCGATGACGGCCTTGCGCCACGAATAATTTTCAAGAGTTTGCGGTTCGGGGAGATGCAAGGCGCTCGACGCGGCTCGCGCGAAAATAATCGACCCGGTGAGTGAAACTTCGAAACGAGGCCGTCCGTAGGAACAAAATGGAAAGAGGAATCGCGGGATGAGCAATCTCTCTCAAGACGTGCGCTACGGCCTGCGGATGCTCGCAAAATCGCCCGGGTTCACTGCGGCGGCGATTCTGACGCTGGCTCTGGGAATCGGCGCGAACTCCACCATTTTCAGCATGGTGAATACGCTCCTGCTGCGGCCGCTGCCCGTGAAGGATCCCGGGCAGATCTACGACCTGTTCCCCCAGCAGAAAGACGACAGTACGCCGCTCGTCCAGTTTTCCATCCCCAATTTTCGCGACATCCGCGCGCAGTCGACCGCGGTGTATTCCGACGTCATCGCGCACACCTATGGAATTGACGGGTTTGCGGTGAACGGAAAGTCCGATCGCGTGGTGACCGAATATGTGACCGGTAATTTTTTCTCCATGCTCGGCTTGAAACCGGTGATCGGAAGGTTGCTGCTTCCCTCCGAAGGCGAAACGCCGATGGCCGATCCGGTGATCGTGCTGTCGTATTCGTATTGGAAGACGCGTTTCGGCGGCGATCCTGGAGCGATTGGCAAGCAGGTGTCGGTGGATGGCCACTCGATGACGGTTGTGGGAGTGGCACCGGAAGGATTCACCGGGCTCAATCCGTTCGTCTCGATTCAAGGTTACATGCCGCTCGCGATGGTGCCCATCGCGGGATATCCGGCCGACCTTATCACCAACCGGCAAAACCGAAGCGTGTTTGTGATGGCGCGGCTTGCGCAAGGGGCGACGATCCAGCAGGCGCAGGCGGAACTCGACGTGATCGCTCGAAGACTCTCCGAGCAGTATCCGTCCGAAAACAAGGACCTCACTATCGAGGCTGTTCAGGAAGTTCGCGGCCGCGTCGGGCCCGATCCGAAAAACCGGATCCTGGTGGCCTCCGTGCTCTTCCAGGGACTTGCAACTCTCGTCCTGCTACTGGCGTGCGCGAATGTGGCGAACCTCTTGTTGGTGCGCGCGACGATTCGCGAACGCGAAATGGCGATTCGAGCCGCGCTCGGCGCGGAACGCAGCCGCTTGATCAGTCAGCTTCTCACCGAGAGCGTGATGCTCGCGCTCGGCGGCGGACTCTGCGGCCTGATCCTCGGAAAAATCGGAGCGCTGGCGATCGGGTCGATTCCGCTGGGGATCGACATTGCGAAAGACCTGCAATTCAGTTTCGACTGGAGGGTTTTTTCGTTCGGAATTGCTGCGGCGCTCGCCACGGGGATCATCGTGGGGATCGTACCGGCTGTGCGCGCGTCGCGCGGCAACTTGGCGCAGATTTTGCACGAAGGCGGCCGCACGGTGGTAGGCGGAAAGCAGCGGCTGCGAAATGCGCTCGTCGCGATTGAAGTAGGCGCGTCGCTGATGCTGCTGATCGTCGCGGGGCTTTTCACGCGCAGCCTCAAAGCCACCGAGCGCGTGAACGATCTCGGCTTCGACACCGACCACGTGGTGAACTTCAGCATGGACCCGAATGAAATCGGGTACAACGCGGAGCAATCGCGCCAGTTTTACAAGAATTTACTCAACCGCATCCACGAGCTACCTGGCGTGGAATCGGCCAACATCGCGAGCTCAGTTCCCATGGGCGTCTACGGCAATCAGGACTCTATCCTGATCGAGGGCTACGAACCGCCTCCGGGGAAGGCCGCTCCATTCATGACCTACATCGCGGCTTCGCAGGATATTCTGAAGACACTCGGCATTCCGTTGCTCCGCGGCCGCGCGTTCGCAGAACGAGACGATCAAAACGCCGCGTACGTCGCGATCGTCAGCGAATCAATGGCCAAAGATTATTGGCCCAATCAGGACCCGGTCGGGCGCCACCTGCGACTTGGCTCCGACCCAACCCATTCGATTGAAGTGATCGGGATTTCGAAGAACGCACGATTTCAGGGACTCACGGGACCGATCCAGCCGTACTTGCTTGTGCCGGTGTGGCAACACCTCGCGGCGAACACTCTCGAGACTCTGCAGATTCGCACGATTGCCGCTCCCGAATCGATGATCCCCGCAGCCGAGCGCGTGCTGGGTGATATGGCGCCGGAGCTGCCCGTCTTCGACGTGAAGACGATGAAGGAAGGACTGAACACACTTGCCGGCCTGCTCTTCTACAAAATCGGAGCGGCGCTCGCGGCCGTATTCGGCGTAGTGGGGCTGGTGCTTGCGGTCGTCGGAGTGTACGGAGTAATTTCCTACGCCGCGAGCCAGAAGACGCACGAAATCGGAGTGCGTATGGCGCTCGGCGCGCAACCGGAAGACATTCTAAAACTGATTTTGCGGCAGGGACTTGTGATTGTGGCGGTTGGCCTGGTGCTCGGCGTGATCGCAGCGCTTGCGGTCGCGAGAGTGGTGGGAAATTTCCTCACGGTCAGTTCCACCGATCCTGTGACGTACTTGACCGTGTCGGCATTGCTGACGATTGTGGCACTACTCGCTTGCTACATTCCGGCGCGGCGGGCGATGCGCGTGGATCCCATGGTGGCGCTCCGCTACGAATAGATCGGCTTCGCTTTGGGGACGATTGTGAAAAGGCCCCCCTCGGAAGCGACCCTCCTGCTAACGAATCGCGCTCTTTCCCCGTCCTATGGCCAAGGCGTAATCACGTCCGCCGCTTGACGGGCGCACGCGAGGAGGGGACCCGTGTCCTCATTCGTACAAGACCTGCGCTACGCGTTCCGCATGTTGCTCAAGAGCCGCGGCTTTACCATCGTTGCGGTTGTCACACTCGCGTTGGGGATTGGCGCCAATGTCGCCACTTTCAGCGTTGTCTACGGCGTTCTGCTAAAGGCGTTACCTTTCCCGCATTCCGAACAACTCGTGCGCGTTTTCGACGATCTGCGCGGCACTAACGAACAGGACGTCGGAATGTCGGCGCCGGAGCTTTGGGATTTGCAGGACGGCGCGGGGGTGTTTCAGGAAATAACGGCGCTCGCGCCGAGCAATTCAGCAGTCGGCGGTGGAGATCGCACGGTTCGCGCGGAAAGCCTCGTCACCAGCCCCGATTATTTCACTCTGCTCGGCGCGAAGCCGGAGCTCGGGCGCGTCTACACTTCGCAGGATGCCGTGCCGGGATTTCTGGAAGCCGCCGTAATCAGCGATGGCTTCTGGCGCAGCTATTACGGTTCCGATCCGAAAATAATCGGCCGAAAAATGCGCCTTGATAATGACCTGTACACGATTGTCGGAGTGATGCCCCCGGGGTTTCGACATCCGGGGCCGACGCTCGATACTGACGTTGAGGTCTGGATCGGCACCGGCTTCAACGGCCTTCCGTTTCCGGTCCCGCCCGTCAGGTCGCAGAGATTTATCCCCGCCGCGATGGGCCGCTTGAAGCCCGGGCTCAGTGTTGCGCAGGCGCAAGCTCGGCTGGATGCCTACACATCGCAACTCACCCGGCAGTATCCCGCCGATTATCCGGCTGCCGCACAGTGGAGCCTCCGCCTGGTACCGGTAAAGGAAGATCTCGTGGGTCCGCAGCGCGCCGAATTGTTTCTGATTCTCGGAGCGGTGGGATTCGTGCTGTTGATCGCGTGCGTGAACATCGCGAACCTTCTGCTCGCGCGCTCTTCCGGACGCCGCCGCGAAATTGCGATTCGCCTGGCGATGGGTGCAAGTCGCGGGCGCCTGATGAGCCAGCTCTTGACCGAAAGCACGCTGTTGTCGGCGATTTCCGGAATCGTCGCTTTAATTACAGTGGTGTTCTTGAAGGGGGCGATTGTAAGGCTCGCTCCCGCCGATATTCCACGGCTCAATGAAATTGACATTAGCGCGGGTGTGCTTTTTTTTGCTTTCGTGATCTCCTTGATCACGGGCGTACTCTTTGGCCTGGCGCCGGCCCTGCAAGCTACGAAGGCTGACCACATTGAGAATTTGAGGGAAGGCGGACGCGGCTCCGGAGTGGGGCGGCGCCACACGCGCGTTTCGCGGATTCTTGTGGTTTCGGAAGTAGCGCTTTCGATCATTTTGCTCGCGGGCGCGGGTTTGCTGCTGCGCAGTTTTTGGCGAGTGCTCGAAGTGAATCCTGGATTCAAGTCCGACCATCTCGCGACTGTGCAAATCTGGATTCCGCAATCGAACGACCCTGCGAAGGATCCGTACAGTGTGGAAGAAAAGCGCGCTGATTTTCTTCTGGAGATTTCGCGGCGCGTGGCTGCGCTGCCGGGTGTGCAACACTCGTCCCTATCGGGCAACGACACTTTGCCGATGAATTCCGGCCGGAACTTCTCGCCCTTCACGATTCAAGGGCGCGCAGCGGAATCGGCCCGCGGCCCGATTGCAGATATTGCGGTGGTGGACGCGAATTATTTTCGCACGATGGAAGTTCCCGTGGTGAAGGGCCGAAATTTCAGCGCGCTCGATACCTACAAGACAAAACCGGTAGCGGTGATCGACCAAACCCTCGCACGACAGTATTGGCACGACGGCGATCCGCTTGGGCAAGAAGTCAATTTCGGTTTTGGGCGCGGGAAGGAGGGTCTCACGATCGTCGGCGTCGTCGGCGATATCAAGTCCGACGGGTTTGAGGCGCCAAGCGTGCCGCACATTTATGTCGCACTGGGACAGTTCGCTCCGATCAACGCGGTGGTATTCATACGCAGCACAGGGGATTTGGCGCATCTCGGTGAAAGCGTGCGGCAGGAAGTGGAATCGATCGATCCCAACGTGCCGGTCCACAGCATCAGCTCGATGGATCAAATCGTTGCGCGATCCGTGGCCGACCGGCGCTTCGCTCTTGAGCTTCTCGGCGTTTTTGCCGTGCTCGCGCTGCTTCTCGCTGCGATCGGGATCTATGGCGTGATGTCGTATTCCTTCAGTCAGCGCACGCACGAATTCGGAATCCGAGTAGCACTGGGCGCCCAGCAGTTGGACATACTTCGCATGGCTTTGCGAGAAGGCATGCGAATCGTGGCAATTGGGCTGGCTGCCGGCCTCATTGGCGCGGCCATTGTGACGCGGGTTTTCCGTTCCATGCTATTCGAGGTGGGCCCGGCCGACCCAACTACTTTTCTCTCGGTGGCGGCGATCCTCGCGTCTGTCGCGCTCGTGGCCTGCTATCTTCCGGCCCAGCGCGCCACTCGCGTTGATCCACTCACTGCGTTGCGCGAGGAATGAATCTCTCCGCGAGCGTTTGCGAAGCCGTGGCGAAGCGCGTTTGTTAAAATTTAACTGACGCTTTACTCTCGGATATGCCCGCTCAGCTTCGAAGGGGTCTTGTAGGTTTTCTACGCGAGGGCCTGCCGCAAATCTTCAATCAGGTCAGCCGCGTCCTCCAGTCCCACTGAGACGCGTACCGTCCCCGCGCCCACTCCCGCCGCGCGGAGCTCCGGCTCGGACATATTATAGTGCGAGGAATAAATCGGCAGCACGACGAGCGACTCCGCGCCGCCCAAACTCGCCGCCAGCAAAAAGATCCGCACGCGATCGCAGAAGCGCCGCGCCGCCGTGAGCCCGCCCTTCAAATCGAACGCCAGCATCGCGCCGAATCCTTTCATCTGGCGCTTGGCGAGTTTGTGATCGGGATGCGACGCGAGCCCTGGATAGTGCACACGCGCTACCTTCGGATGTTTTTCGAGATACTTCGCCACTTTCATCGCGCTCGCGCACTGGCGCTCCATCCGCACTCCGAGCGTTTTCATTCCGCGGATCAGCAGGTACGCCGCTTCGGGATCCATCGATCCGCCGAGGTTAATAATATTGTGGCGCACTTCGTTGATGATCGCGCGGCTGCCCGCCGCCGCTCCTGCGATCAGGTCGGAATGTCCCGCAAGATATTTCGTCGCGCTGTGCAGCACGATGTTGAAACCCATGGGGATCGGCTTCTGCAATAGCGGGCTCGCGAATGTATTATCAATCAACGAAATCAGGCCCCACTCCTTCGCGAAGGCGACGGCTTTGTGCAAATCGACGAGGCGCAGCGTCGGATTCGTGGGCGTCTCGATGTACAGCGCTTTGGTTCGCGGATTCACGAGCTGCTCGATTCCCGCGAGGTCCGATTCCACGTGCCGCACGACGATACCGAAGCGCGGGAAATTGTCGCGCATCAACCGGTACGTGCCGCCGTAGGTTTGCCGCGTGGAAATCACTTCGTCGCCGGCCTTCAATACGGCGAGCAGCGCGCTCGAAATAGCGGCCATTCCCGAAGCAGTCACAATCGCGGCTTCCGCTCCTTCGAGCGCCGCAAGTTTTGTTTCCGCCACTGCGAGCGTGGGGTTCCCGTAACGGGTGTAAATGTAGGCCGAGCTTTTTCCTTCGGCCCAGCGTTTCATTTCCTCGGTGCTTTCGAAAGTGAAGTTCGCGGTGCGCTCGACCGTCGGCCCCACCGGCCCGCCCTTGCGAAAATGTTCCTGGCCTTCGTGAATGGCGATTGTTGCGTCGCCCCAGCGTTTCTTCTTTTCGATTTTTTTCATGGCGCCAGCAGCTTCAGGCATCCGGGCGTGGAATCGCAAGCACCAAATTGGCTATCGCACCGGAAAATTCATGGATCGTCGCGATGCTCGCGGTTCGCCGAGCGCGTGCCTTGTCAGCGCCCAGTTGACAGCCTCGTCTCCGCTGGAACAAAGTTGTGCCGATCTCGTACGCAGGATCGAGAAAGGTAATCGTGACGACCTCTCTTGCCACCGGTTTTCCTGAAATGTTCAGGCCATTTCAGATCATGGAAGCGGCATGGATCGCGTTTGCTGCGTACTGGTTCTGGGCCGCGCGCACACAGAAAAGGGTGCAGAGCAGGGAACCTTTGCTCGCGCGCCTGCTACATGTGATGTTCATGGCCTGCGGCTTCGTTCTGCTTTACGCGACACGTTCGCGTTTCGACGCGCTCAACCGCCGCTTCCTTCCCGATCGCGAGTGGATCGCCATGCTCGGCGCGCTGCTGACAGTGGCGGGCATCGCATTTGCAATCTGGGCGCGGCGGCACATCGCAGAAAACTGGAGCGCCCAGGTAACGATCCGCGCGGAGCACGAACTAATCCGCACCGGGCCCTATGCGCGCATCCGCCACCCGATTTACACGGGATTGCTGCTCGCCGTTGCCGGCACCGCGATTGTGATCGGCGAGTATCGCGCGATCGTGGCGTTCGCGGTTATTTTGATCGGATTCACATACAAGGCGAAGCGGGAGGAGTCTCTACTCGCAAGCCAGTTTGGCCCCGCGTTCGACGAACATCGTCGCCAGACAGGATTTTTCCTGCCACGCTGAGAATTCCGGTTCGCTTTCTATTCTCTGTTACTCATGCGGAAGAGGCTGCGAGATTCCGCCAAGCCTTTCCCCGGTTGTGTGCCACCATAGAATTAGGAACCAGCCCGTCTAAAGCGCGGTTGGAGCACTGAGGGGAGCGCAACATGAAGAAAAACGCCCTGTTCGCGTCGCTGCTGTTGTCTTCGGCGATATGGCTCGGAGGATGTTCGCTCCTGCATGTTGCGGGACCGCCTTGCGTGGGCACGTCCTGCCCATCGGGCGCCGGAGGCCAGCTGCCGGGAACGGCGAACGCCTCGAACGCGCCCGCTCCGCAAAACCAAGCTCAAGCGGCAAATACCGATGCGCCTTCACAACACCGCAGCCTTGCCAACCGGCTGCACATCACGCACGGCCAGTAGCCGCGACACGCGCTAGAGAATTCTCGCCTGAAAACGGGCCCCGCAGCTTCGCGCGCCGGGACCTTTGATTCCCGCAACCCTTTCAAGTCTTCGATGTGCGAGCACTATGCAGACGCGGCTTCGCTTTCTTCCGCGCCATGATGCGGCTTGTGCGCGGCGATCACTTTTTCCGCGATTTCGGCCGGCACGTAATCGTAGTGCGAGAACTCCATCGAATAGCTGCCGCGCCCCTGCGTCATCGAAGTCAGTTCGTTCGCGTAGCTGAGCATTTCCGAAAGCGGCACCTGCGCTTTGATCACCACGCTTCCGGCGCGCGATTCGCTTCCGCTGATTTTTCCGCGCCGTCCGCTCAGGTGTCCCATCAGGTCGCCCGAATATTGATCGGGCGCGTAGATCTCCACGTGCATCACCGGTTCGAGCAGCGCGGGACGCGCCTGCTTCATCGCTTCCTTGAACGCGAGCGAGCCCGCGATCTTGAAACGCCATATCGCTCGAGTCCACGTCGTGATATTTGCCGTCGTAAAGGATCGCGCGGAAATCAGTCCACCGGAAATCCGGCCAGGTAGCCGCGCTCGGCCGAATCGCGGATGCCTCTTCTCGACCGACGGAATCCAGTTCTTCGGAATCGCGCCGCCGAAAACGTCGTCCACGAATTCGATCCCCTTCCCGCGCGGCAGCGGCTCCATCTTGATGCGGCAGACGCCGAACTGGCCGTGGCCGCCGGTTTGTTTCTTGTGTTTGCCCTCGGCGTCGGCTTTGCCGCGAATCGTTTCGCGGTAGGGAACTTTCGGCGGATGCAGCGTCAGCTCCACGTGGTAGCGCTTGCGCAGTTTCGCGACGACGACTTCGATGTGCTGCTGGCCCGCGCCGGAGAGCAGGAATTCCTTCGTTTGCGGATCGCGCCCGAAGCGCAGCGCGAGATCTTCTTCCAGAATGCGGTGGATGGCCACGCCGATGCGGTCTTCATCGGCGCGCGTCTTCGGCTCGATCGCGAACGTGATCGAAGGCTCAGGAATGCGCGCCGGCGGATAGAAAATCGGCGCGTTCTTGTCGCCGAGCGTTTCGCCGGTGGTGGTGTCCTTCAATTTCGCGATCGCGCCGATGTCGCCGGCGTGCAAATCGTTCACGGCGACCGCTGTTTTTCCCTGCATCACCTGGACGTGCTGCAAGCGCTCCTGCGTGTCGCGATTGAAATTTGTGATGCGTCGCGTCATTTTTCAGCACGCCGGACATCACCTTGAAATAGGTGATGCGGCCGGCGAAGGGATCGGCAAGCGTCTTAAACACAAAAATCGAAAGCGGCTCGGAGTCCGCGATCTTGCGCTCGATCGTTTCGCCTTTGTGGTCCGGCGTCTTGTGGCCGATCGCTTTTCCGCGCGCGGCCGGCGAAGGGAAAATCTCGACCAGGAAATTCAGAATCGCGTCGCTGCCGATATTGTGCAGCGCGGAGCTGAGCAGAACCGGGAAAATGCGCTTGGCGCGCGACGGCATCGCGAAGGCCCTTCTTCAAGTCTTCGACCGGAAGCGTGCCTTCGTCGAAAAACTCCTGCATCAGCGCGTCGTCGCCTTCGGCCACCAGTTCCACGAGCGCTTCGTGCGCCGCTTTCGCTTCTTCGGCCAGTGTCGGCGGGAATTTCCTCGATCTTTGCTTTGCCATCGCCATCCGGCGTGTACGATCAGCGCTTTCATCGTGACGAGATCGACCACGCCGCGGAACGACTTTTTCCGAGCCGATGGGCAGCTGGATCGGCACCACGCCGCGCCCGAAAACCTGCTGGAGCGAATCGAGCGCGCGCTCGAAACTCGCCAGCTCGCGATCCATCCAGTTCAGCACGAACGCGCGCGGCTGATCGTATTCCGTGGCGTAGTCCCAGACTTTTTCGGTGACCACCTGAACGCCGGCGGCCGCGTCCACGACGATCAGCGAGGCGTCCGCGGCGATCAGCGAAGATTTTGTTTCATTGATGAACGTCGAATAGCCGGGCGTATCGAGCAGATTGATTTTGGTTTTTTCAGGCTGCCCGGGCGCCTGCCATTCCGCATAGGCGAGGCCGGTGTTGATCGAAATCTTTCGCGCGATTTCTTCTTCGTCCCAGTCGGTGATCGGTCGAGCCGTCGGACACTTTACCCAGTCGCGGCGTCATCGCCCGCGGTATACAGCAACGACGACACGAGCTGGGTTTTCCCCGTGTCGCCGTGGCCGACAATGCCCACGTTGCGTATCCATTCGGTGTTGTAGGATTTCATGCTTCACCTCGGTTGGAGAATTGGGAATTCGAAACTGGAAAATGGAAGCGGCAAACACGGCGGCTCGGAACAGGCATTTCGTGGCGGGAAATTTTGAAACGCGAATCCGAGTTGTGAGAAACGGGAAACATCACGACGCCGCCCCCCGGCGGTTGCGCGTGACCCTGCGGAACCGGGATGCTAGCACACGGATTGGTTGCGGTTCAACAGACGAGAACGAATTGGAAAAACGAGATTTCTGGCGTGGTCTTGGCACTTTCGGCTAACTGGTTGAAAAGCAGCACCGGTGGTGGAAGGCGACCGCGCCGCCGCGAAGCCACAACGCTCCTCGCAGTGCGACCACCCCGCATCTCTCTGATTATAAGCGTCTTATGGCTCTCTTGCTTCTCGCCTGGGTTTGGCACCCCCCTTGCACTACTCGATAGGCATGAACCGCTTTAGACAGTTGAACGTGGGCTTCAAAAGCGAGTTCAGCGCTGCTAGCACGGTCGAGCAAGGATCGCGCGAAACGGCAGGGAGGTCTCAGATGCGTTACCTTAAATATGCAGCAGTGCTTGGACTTTTAGTGGTTTCGATGGGCAGTGCCGCGAACGCGCAAGTGAGCGTTGGAATCGGAGTGGGTCCTGTTGGGATCGGCATCGGCCCCGCGCCGGTTTGCGCCTACGGTTACTATCCATACGCGCCGTATGCTTGCGCTCCTTACGGATACTGGGGACCGCAATATTTCAACGGCGGAGTCTTCATCGGCGCCGGCCCCTGGTTCCACGGCTTCTACGGGCATCCTTACGGCGGCGGGTTTTACGGCCGGCCGGGTTGGGGTCGTCCGGGATATGGCCCGGGTCGTCCAGGAGTCTGGAATCGCGGCGGTAGCGGATTCCATAACACGACTGTAGTGCGCAACGGTAACAGCTTCCACGGCGGCGGTGCAGTCCGCGGCGGAGGCAACAGCGGAGTCCATGGCGGCGGCGCAGTACGAGGCGGCGGCGGTGGGTTCCACGGCGGTGGCGGCGGACACAGTGGCGGCCACAGGTAATCGCAAGTAGCTTGGATCAGATCGGACGGCTGGCAGGTTCAACCTGCCAGCCGTTTTTTATTGGTGGCGACGGACGCTTTGGTGCTCGCTTGATTAGCGAGCTCGCGCACGAGCAATTTCCGAGTCGTCGCCATTTCGTGATCGAATTCGGGTAGAAATGCGTCGCGGATTGCCATTGCGATCTCCTCCAATCTGGGGTGCCGCAATTTTGCGCCGAGATAGCTGAATGAAGTGAAGCGAAAAGTCAGGACGAAGAGCAGGACGCTCGTCGGTGTGGAGTTCGAGGCTACGGAGCGATCGTGAAGGAATCGTCCGGGTTAACGAAGCCGTAAGCCATGCGCGAGGTGTTGAAGGAGGCGGCAGGGTTGCCGCTGCGATCGAGGAGAATGAGGCCACCCGTGGTGTGGGCGCGATGCGCGAGTTTCTGGACGCAAGAATCGGCGACGGATTGAGCGTCAACCGGCTTGCTGGGCGTGGCGATCCTCGAGTGGCCCCAGCCGATCACCGAGCAGCGCTCAACGGATTTTGGCGACGACGGGTCCTCCGTGGCGGCAAGAAGATCGACGGCCATCTTGGCCATCACGATTTTCATGATGCCTTCGCCGTGGCCGGTGCAGGAGACGCCGCCGGATTCGGCGTCGGCATAGCAGCCGCAGCCGATGAGCGGGGAATCGCCCACGCGTCCGGGAAATTTGCAGCACGTGCCGCCGGTGGAAGTGCCGGCAATCAGGTGATTGTGCGAATCGAGCGCGACGGCACCGACCGTGCCGAATTCGTGGTCAATGTGATGCTCGGCGGCGTGCGAATCTTCCAGGCAACGGCCCCAGGCGGAACGTTCGCGGTCGACGATCAGATCTTCCGGAGCGCAAAGCGTGATGCCATTTTCGGCGGCGAATTTTTCAGCGCCGGACGCGACGAGCATCATGTGCTCGCTCTTTTCAAGGATGCGGCGGGCCAGGCGAATGGGATTGCGAACGCGTTCGACGGCGGCGACTGCACCCGCTTTCAAGGTGGCGCCGTCCATGACGATGGCGTCGAGCTGAACGCGGCCATCGCGATTCAAATGCGAGCCGATGCCGGCGTCGAATGTGGGGTCGTCTTCGAGAATTACGATCGCAGCTTCCACCGCGTCGAGAGCCGCGCCGCCCGAGGAGAGAATCTTCCAGCCCGCGGTGAGGGCGCGGCGGATGCCGTCGCGGCAATCTTCCACCGCTTCATCCGGGATATTCCAGGCGCCGCCGTGAACGATAAGAGAAGGCTTCAAGGGCGCGGACCGTCAGAGATTCTTGTACAGCAGGAGCGTGACGCTGAGCGCGAGCAGCATCGGGCCCAGGAGGAATGCAAAACCGACACCGAGGAGAAAGCGCACCGCGTGTTTTCGTTTGGCGGCGGGCACGGCGGATGGAAGTCCGCGAACCGGCGCTTCCTGGCGGCGAAGAATCGAGCGAAAGACTTGAATATAGGCGGCGAGCCAGAACTTGATTTCATGGCGCGACTGCCAGAGCAGATCGAGTCCAGCGCAAATAACGAGCGCGCCGATGATGGCGAGAAGCTTCGGCATGGTTACCGCCCGCGCCCTGCGGTGCGCGAGAAAAACTGGGGCGAAGGTCTGCCAACGCCGCTGAGAAATGTTCGCTTGAATCGGTGAAGGAGAGGGAGCCGAACCGGGAACGGACTTGGAATCCGGCGCCACCGTTTTCGTCCGCTTCCAGGTGTGCAGGATCCGGTGAATCACGGTGATATTGGGGCCAATCGCGAGAATCCAAAGCGCGGGCGGCATGCGGTTCGCAAGCGCGCCGATGATCATCAGAACGAGGCGCTCAGGCCGATCCCAGAAGCCGACGTCTTCACCCGGGACGAGCGATTCGGCGCGCGCTTTTGCATAACTAACCATCACAGCGCCCGCCATCGCGGCGCCCGCAAGAAAAGCATAGCCGAAACGGTTTACGCTCGCATAGTAAACGAGCAGGCCGAGAAACAGGATCAGGTCGGCGTAGCGGTCGAGAATCGAATCGAGGAAGCCGCCGAAAATCGAAACGCGATTTTGGAGTCGCGCCACAGGGCCGTCGAAAAGATCGCAAAGCCCGGCGAGAATCATCATGCCGCCGCCTGCCGCGAAGCGTCCCTGCGCAAACAAAATCCCGGCCCAAAGATTCAGGCAGAGTGCGGCCCAGGTGATGCAATTCGGAGGAATGCCGGTGGGAGCGACGAGTCCGGCAAGCCGGTTGATGGGCCAGGAAAGATACCCGCCGATGGTACGACTCAACATGAACCGCGGATCACCCAGTTATTCCTCGTCGTAAATCGTATTCAAGCGGATCACTTCGTACGCTTTCAGGCCGGCCGGCGTGGTGACCTGCACTTCATCGCCGACTTTCTTGCCGAGCAGCGCGCGTCCGATGGGCGAACTTGTAGAGATCAGGCCGTTGGGCGCATCGGCTTCCTCGACCGTCACCAGTTTGTACTCGATTTCGGCACGCTTCGCAATGTCGAGAACGACGATGCGGGAGCCGTAGGCGGCGCGGTCTCTCGGAAGATTGGTGAGATTGAGCATGGAAAGGTCCGCCATGCGCTTGTGGAGTTGCGCAAGGCGCAGCGAGACAAAGGATTGGCGTTCCTTCGCGTACTTGTATTCGGCGTTTTCCGAGAGGTCGCCGTGCGCGCGCGCGACTTTGATTTCTTTCGGAAGCTCGTCATGGAGCTCATGCTCGAGCGCGGCGATCTCGTCCTTCAGCTTCTTTTTAATTTTTTCGGTTAGATCGATCATTGGGGCCGCGGGCGGCGCTTGGGAGCGGCGTGGTTTGGGCGAGCTCCCTTTTCGTTTCATCACGATTACTTAGGGATTATAGAGGATTTGCGCGGAATACCGCAAATCGGCCGGCGCGGAACATTCCAGCCGAACCGCCTCCGTTTACCGGTGTCGCCCGATTTCCCGCCGAACGTTCGCCGTGCTAGGATTTCCGGCTATGAAAACTGTACTGCTCCTCATGTGCTCGAACGTCTTCATGACGATTGCCTGGTACGGCCACCTGAAATACAAGAAAGCTCCGCTGATCGCTGCGATCGTGGTGAGCTGGCTGATTGCGTTCTTCGAATACTCTTTTCAGGTGCCGGCAAACCGGATTGGCTATGGAGAGTTCACCGCGTTTCAGCTGAAAATCATCCAGGAAGTGATCACGCTGTGCGTTTTCGTGGTGTTTGCGTGGCTGTACCTGGGCGAGAGCCTCAGGTGGAATCACATCATCTCGGGCCTGTTCCTGGTGGGCGCCGTGACGTTTGCTTTCTGGGGGAAGCTGTAAACCTTTCCGCAGCAGCGCCGATTTATCAAGTGCGACGTGGATGTTCGGGTAGACTTCCGCACGATTGCAGATAGAATAAATGGTTCGGCGGCGGCAAAAATTGTGGCCGTCGCGTCTTCCAAGTTTAAAGCGTCGCGCGCGTGTCTGCGGTTGACTGGGGGCGTTGATGATTGTCGGTGTACCGCGTGAATCCTTTCCGGGAGAGCGGCGCGTGGCGCTGGTGCCCACGGTGGTACCCCTCCTTGCGAAATCCGGACTCGCAGTGATCGTCGAAGCGGGGGCGGGGATCGAAGCAGGCTATCCGGACGCCGACTACGCCGCGAAGGGCGCGAAAATTATTGCGGATCGCGCAGAAATATTTCGCGCTGCCGACATCATCGTGCAGGTTCTGGCGCACGGCTCGAACGACAAGACCGGGAGGGCGGACCTGCCGCTCTTCCGCCGCGACCAGTTGCTGATCGGATTTTTGCGGCCGCTCGGCGAATTGCAAACCATCGAGGAAATTGCGGCCACGGGAGTGACGTCGTTTGCCGTCGAGCTGATACCGCGGACAACCCGCGCGCAAGCGATGGACGCGCTTTCTTCGATGGGAACAATCTGCGGATACAAAGCGGTGTTGATCGCCGCTGACACGCTGCCGCGCATTTTCCCGATGTTGACGACCGCGGCCGGCACGATTACGCCGGCGCGCGTTCTCGTGATTGGCGCGGGTGTTGCCGGGCTGCAGGCAATCGCGACTTCCCGCCGACTCGGTGCGGTGACTTCGGCGTACGACATGCGCCCGGCGGCCAAGGAGCAAGTGCAGAGCCTCGGCGGGCGATTCGTTGAGCTGCCGATTGAAGCGAAAGACGTGCAGGATGCAGGCGGCTACGCGAAGGCGCAAGGTGAGGATTTTTACGAAAAGCAGCGCGAGTTGCTCGGACGCGTGGTGGCGGAAAGCGATGTGGTGATCACCGCGGCGGTAATCCCCGGCAAAAAGTCGCCTGTGCTGGTGACGAGCGACATGGTGGCGCGGATGGCGCCGGGATCGGTGATCGTGGATTTAGCGTCGGAGCGCGGCGGAAATTGCGAGCTCACTCGTGCCGGAGAGAAAGTGGTGGCGTACGGCGTGACGATCATCGGCCGAATTAATCTTGCGAGCACGGTTCCGTACCACGCGAGTCAGATGTACGCGCGGAATATCACGGCGTTCCTTCAATATCTGGTGCAGGACGGAAAGCTTCAGATCAAACTCGACGACGAGATCGTTCGAAGCACTCTGCTGACGCGCGGCGGCGAGATCGTGAATGAGCGAGTGCGCGAATTCTTGTCGCTGCCGGCGCTCGCGACTGCCAATAAGGGGGCAAGCTGATGGTGCAGGCGGACCTGCTGACCGATCTGTATGTATTTATTCTGGCGGCGTTCATCGGATTTGAAGTGATCCGCCGGGTTTCACCGCTGCTGCACACGCCGCTGATGTCGCTGACGAACGCGCTCGATGCGATTGCAGTTGTCGGCGCGATTATTCTCGCTGGAGAAGGCAAGAGCAGGCTCGCGACAATTCTGGGCACGATTGCAATCGTCGCTGCTACGAGCAACATCGTCGGCGGCTTCCTGATTACCGACCGCATGCTGAAAATGTTCAAGACCAGCCGGCCCTCGAAGCCATGAATTTTGTCGCTGGTTCGGACCTCCTCCTTCAGATTACTTACCTGGTAGCGGCGATTCTTTTCATCCTGTCGTTGAAGTGGATGAGTTCGCCGAGCACGGCGCGGCACGGCGTGTGGGCCGGCGAAGCAGGAATGCTGCTGGCAATCTGCGGAACTCTGCTCCACCACGGAATCGTGGATTACCGCTGGATTGCGATTGGCTTAGTGCTGGGGTCCATCATCGGCGTGCCGCTGGGAATGGTGCAGATGACGGCCGTCCCACAGCGGACGGCGCTGAGCCACGCGTTCGGAGCCCTGTGCGTGACGCTCGTCGGCACGTCGGAATTTTATCTGCGCGCGCCGAACGTGCCGCCGTTCATGATGGCGGTGCTTTCCGCCGAGGTAATTCTTGGCTCGCTCACGTTCACGGGAAGCCTGATGGCGGCGGGGAAGCTGGAAGAAGTGTTGCCGCAGCGGCCGCTCACATTTAAGGGGCAGAACCTCGTCAATCTCTCGGTGCTGGGAATTGCGATCGCCGCAGCGGTGGTGCTGGTGAACCATCCCGAGCACATGCATCTTTTCCCGGCGATTCTGGGAATTTCGCTGCTGTTCGGCGTGTTGATGATCGTTCCCATTGGCGGCGCGGACATGCCGACGGTGATGTCGCTGTTGAATTCCTACGCAGGCCTTTCCGCCGCGGCGATGGGATTTGTGCTCAACAGCAAATTGCTGATCATTGCTGGCGCGCTCGACGGCGCTTCCGGATTCATCCTGTCGGTGAACATGTCGAAAGCGATGAACCGTTCATTCTCGAACGTGCTGTTCGGAGCGTTCGGGCAGGAACAAGCGGCGAAAGGCGCGGCAGGGCAGGAAGCAAAGCCGGTGCGCAGCGCGACGCCGGAAGAAGCGGCGGCGATTCTCGGAGCCGCAAGTAAAGTGGTGATCGTGCCGGGATACGGTTTGGCTGTGGCGCAAGCGCAGCACAAGGTGCGCGAGTTGTACGATTCCTTGACGAAACGCGGCGTGGACGTGAAGTTCGGAATTCATCCGGTAGCCGGGCGCATGCCGGGGCACATGAACGTTCTGCTAGCCGAAGCGGATATTCCATACGACAAGCTGATGGACATGGACGAAATCAATCCGGAGTTTCCGCAGACGGATGTGGCTCTGGTAATCGGCGCGAACGACGTCACAAATCCTGCGGCGCGCAACGAACCGAACAGTCCGATTTTCGGGATGCCGATCCTCGATGTAGACAAGGCCCGCACGGTGATGGTGATCAAGCGCGGGATGAGTCCGGGCTTCGCGGGAATTGATAATCCTCTTTATTACCTCGATCGGACGCTGATGCTTTTCGGCGATGCCAAGTCGTTTGTGGGAGACATCGTGCGGGAACTCGGCGGAGGCAGTCAGCACTAAATTCCGTTACGGGCTTAAGCGAACGGCTCGCAGTACCCCCATCAAACTTAATTACACGGCAAAATCCTCACGGATACGCGCCGCTGTGTTCCCGGCCGAGCCCGCGCTTGCCAGGCGATAGTACTTCATAATATAAAGTACTTGACAGAATAAATTCTTTTCCGCATGCTGTGGGTGCGGCGGGCCAAAACTTGTTCGCACTCCAAGGAGAGAAGGGTCATGGGAAAACGCATCGTCGCAATCGCATTCATTTTCGTGTCCGCCGCTATCGCCTGGGCCGTACTTGCCGGCACCATTTTCTATCGCACGTATTCTTCCGATTCAGAGCTTCGAGGGAAGGTAGCCTCTTCGTGGGGCGCGCCTCAAGAGCAGTCCCCGCCCACCGCAAGTTACGTGGAAGGCTCCGTTCGAGATGTGACTACGAAAAAGAACGGAGAGGAAGTCGTGCGCAAGGTCGATGACCGCCGCAATGTTTCCCTCGATCTGCAGAAGAGCCGCGTAAATGCGGCGCTGCACGCGGACTACCGGCGCAAAGGATTGCTCTGGTACAGCACGTATGAGGTGCGATTCGCCGGAGCCTATGAATTTGTAAATCCCGACGACCAGCCACGCGAGGTGACGTTCACCCTGCATCTGCCTGCGCAACAGGCGATCTATGACGACGTCGTCTTCACCGTGAATGGCGCTCCGCTCGCCCTCGAAAATGTGAAAGATGAAACGTACGGCAAGATGACGGTATTGCCCCACCAGACCGCGTCGCTGAACGTAGGCTACCGCTCGCAAGGGCTCGATAGCTGGCACTACAGTTTCGGCGATTCGGTAAGCCATGTCCGGGATTTCGAGCTACGGGTGGCGACGGACTTCAACGGTTTCGATTTTCCTGAGAACACACTTTCGCCCACCCGGGAGAACAAGACCCCGCAGGGTGCGGAATTGGTGTGGGGTTACAAGAATCTCGTTTCCGGCTACAAGATCGGACTGGCACTGCCGCAAAAGCTGCAACCGGGACCACTTGCGGGGCGGATCAGCGCGTTCGCGCCTGTGTCATTGCTGTTTTTCTTCTTCGTGCTCTTCGTGCTGACGACGATTCGCGGTATCGAGCTTCATCCGATGAATTATTTTTTTCTGGCCTGCGCGTTTTTTTCGTTTCACCTGCTGATGGCCTATCTCGTTGACCACATTTCGATTCACGCCGCATTTGCGATTTGCTCGGTGATTTCCGTTTTCCTGGTGGTGAGTTACTTGCGGCTCGTCGTAGGAATGCGATTCGCGGCCCTGGAAGCGGGGATGGCGCAGATGATCTACCTGGTGCTGTTTTCCTACGCGTTCTTCTTCGAGGGCTTCACCGGCCTCGCGATCACGATTGGTGCGATCCTGACGCTGTTCATCGCGATGCAAATGACGGCTCGATTGCGCTGGGCGGATAAATTCGCTCCGCGTCCGGCGCAGGGAAGAGCATAGCGCCGGCCTGTTAGCGAACTTGCACGGTGACCGTCGAAGTCTTCGAGTTTCCGTTGCCGTCTTCGGCGGTCAGTGTGTAATCCGTGGTTTTCTTCGGAGCCACTTCTACGCAGCGGCTAAATGACGGCCAGACGGCGCTTGTTTGCGGCTCGAGCCTTACCGTTTTTGCGTTCGACACGCCGTAGCATAATTGCACCGGCTCGCCTGGGTGGACGACCGAAGGAGTGGCATAGAAATTCATGATCTTGAATTCGTTACCGCCGAGGTTTTCGACGGTGCGGGCGTCATCAGTGCGCTCTCGCGCAGCGGCGGCATCCTTAGCACGCTGTTCGATCTCTCGATTGTCCCGCTGGCGCACGTAAAACGTCCCGCCGACGTATACCATTGTGATAAAGAGCAGCGCAGAGGTGTACAAAAGGGGATTGCGAAATCCAGAATACGGTTTGCGGTTCGGGTCGCCGGGCGTCGACATTGCCAATCGAGTAAATTATAGCCAATCAGACCCTCGACTCGCTTCTCAATTTCAGGCCTTCAAGATCGCTTCCGCAGCATCGTAGCCCGTTTGTACCGCTCCTTCCATGAAACCCTGCCAGTCCGCAATATGCTCGCCGGCGAAAAACACGTGGCCAAAACGCTTTTGCAGCGCGTTCCTTACCGTGAACCATTGCCCTGGACGATAGAAAGCATACGCTCCGCGAGTGAACGGATCTGCCTGCCAGGCTTGTTGCTCGAGAGCGAGCGCGACATCCTTACTTTGGTCCGCTTTCCAGTTCAAATCGTTTGCATTGGCGACGTCTTCCACAATCCAGTACTTGAGTTCGTCCGGGGGCGACGAAGCGATATCAACGGCTTTGTCACCCACAGCGTAGCTGCAAAGAATTCCCCGTTTGCCCCGCTGGCCAAACGTACTATCAAAACAAAAATCGGAAGCGAGGTTCGTGCACACGGAGTAGCCGCCTTCGGCGGGCTCGGGCCAGAAGCGATTGGAACACAGCACCGCGGTCTTTGTGATGCGGGCGTACTGCAGCTGTGCCGCCGCTTCCAGGTGTTTCCTGGGAGGTTGTTTTCCCCAATCAATATCAATCATGCAGTGTGCCGGGATCGCGCAGACGCAATAGTCCGCGATGACGGGCGTGCTCGAACCTTTGACCTCCACGTGTACGCGCCGGTTAATTTGGCGGATCGTGACCACCACCTGCTCGGTGCGAATGTTGTTGAGTCCTATTTCCCGCGCCAGCGCGTTTACCAGGCGGGAGTTTCCGCCGCGGACTTTGTAGTCCATCTCATCGCTATCGTCCACCTTCTCGTGCTTACTGCTCAGGTATTCCGTGGCTGCGGTGTAAGCGGAGTTCATACGAATGGTTTCGCCAAAATCGGTGCTATCCATCATGTCGCGCCGCAGCAAATCCTCCCGTGCAAAACCAAGCTGTTTGAGTTGCGTCCACCAGTCGATCTCGTCCATCTTCTTCAGGCGTTGGGTGCCAAACTTTTTGAAGTCCTTCTGGAACTGCTCCCAGATCGCAAGAGCTTCTGGCGACATGCACCACTGGCCCGGCGGGATCAAATTTGCGGGGGTAATCTGGTTCCAGAACGAATTCGAATACTGGTGCTTTTGCAGCCCCAGCCCCAACGTGTCGCAAAGCTCTCGCATTCGCACGTGATTCTGGCCGATCCATTCCCCGCCCAACTCGCAATTCAATTCCGGCGCTTCGCAAAAGCGGTGGGTCAAGACGCGTCCACCCAAGCGGTCCCGAGCCTCGAGTATCGTGACATTGCAATGTCCCGTAAGACGATAGGCGGCTGCCAAGCCCGCCAGGCCGCCACCGATCACGACGCAGCTTTTTGTACTCATGCGTTCACCATTTCGCGAGTTACGAGCGGCACGGTCATCGTCCTAGCGCGTAGCTGACAAGATCCTTGAGTTTGTAGTTCGGGTTCTTTTCCTTCGATCCCGGACTTTTTTCCGGTTGCCAACTCGGATCGAGGTTCAGAAGCGAATGGTTGTCGGCAAACTGGAGGCCAAGGAGCACTTCGGCCACGATCCGTCCGCCGACAGGTCCCAACTGCGGCGTTGTGACCGAGATTTTCTCGGTCACTGGAATATCAACGGTCGCCATGTTGCGCATGGCCTCCGCCAGGATGTACGTCCACAGCGGGCAGTTGTTCTCGAACACTTTGTCCACATCCACGACGCTGCCCAACGGTGCGTCCGGCTTGTCAACACCTTGGCCGATCAAGATGTCTTTGTCCGCGAGCGGCGTGACGTTCATCGCTCGTGCCACGCTCTGCCCACTCGGAAGGCCGAGGCGCCATCCGCGCAGCAAATTCCGCTCCGGCAACGATGACGGATTCGCGGCTACGGTCGCCGGGAGTTCGGATAGCGGAAACACGATCGAGGTGTCGATGCGATACGCGAACTGGAGCCGCCGTTTCTTAACCGCCTCCGCGCCGTCATATCCGCGGATATCAATGTCGATGAAGCGTCCCCAATCAATTCCCCAGTGAGGATTCATCGCTTCGAAACCTGTGAGTCCCTCTTTCAAATCGGGGTGGTTGCGAATCGGAAAGATCGGCTTCAAGGTGTGATCGTTGAGCCGATAGCCCGGCCGAATCATCGAGTGGCCCAGGCGGTACGCGGCAACGGAGAATTCCACCGGCATGAATGGGCCATTTTTCCAGCGAAAGAATTCGAGTTTCTTGCGGTCGTAATGGCCGTCGGTTTTGAGGTCGTTCAACACGCTCGCGGTTACGATGCGCGGCAAGAAATCGTTCAACACGACGTATTGGTAGTGGAATCTCACGAGCTTCTGCACGTGAGGAAAGTCTATGCGCGGATGATCCTTCACGATTCTGTTGTGGAATCGATGGAGGAGCCCCTGAAGTTGAGAGACGATGCTGTTCTCGTCGTTGCGGGGATCGCCGATCAGCGCTCGGCTTGGGTGTGCGCCATTGCGCACCAGATCTCTCGCTCCCGGATCCCCACCCTCGATCGCGTTTCCGAGCAGAAATGATTTGTCGCCGTCATACATATAGGGCTGGTCGTCCGGACCGCGCCCGTAAATGTTGTCGAGATCGAGCGCCGGACTGCGGAAATCGGTCAGCGCGTCGGGATCATCTTGCTTCTGCAGGCTGCTGGAGGGATCGAAGGTGATGTCGTGATCGATGAACTGGCCGAGATATGTGTAGAGCGCGGGTATACCGCTCTCCTCGTCGTCTTTGCCATCTTTCGGACGGTCGAGGCTGTTGCACATCTTGTGGCCCAGTTTGGCGAGATTTTTGTGGTTCTCGGTTTCGTCCACGCCGAATGTGGCCGGGCGCAGCGAACGGAACATCCGCCCGAATCGTCCTTGGAAAAGCTCGGAGGAATTCGTGGTCATCAGCCCGCGTAACGGCTGGCCGTGTCTTCCGCTCATTGGATAACCTCCTGCGTCAGCGAATTTGAGGCGGTTAATTTAGGGAAGCGTTTAGAAAGGTGCTGGCATCGATCGCACCACGCCAAGAGTCGAGTCGCGTTCGCCGCTTGACGGGAAGTAGTGAACCCACGGCGCGAATCGTTTCATTCAGGGAGATCTTTTTAGTGGCCGGAAGACGCTCCGGAATCGCATCGCGCGTCCCAGTAAATCGAATCAATCACAGACCACGCGGATCGGTTGCAGGTGGGCGGGGCGTTGTCGTACCCATATCTCATGAGTTAATTACTGAGTGTCGTTAAGAGGACGAAGCCGAGGAGAAAACGAATCGCGAAATCTGGCGGAGAGGGGGGGATTCGAACCCCCGACACCCTTTTGGGGTGTAACTGCTTAGCAGGCAGCCCTGTTCGGCCACTCCAGCACCTCTCCGCGGTGAATTTCAAGTGGATGGGGCGACGGCCTGCGCCGCCCAGTATAGCATCAAGCTACTTCCCGGATGGAATGGCGCGGAAGCGAACGAACATCAGCACGCCCATCGTGTTCGTGCCATAGATGGGATTGAGAAACGACGGCTTCGTGTACAGCGTGTATTGTCCGCCGAACGCGCTCGAAACGTGCGGGATGAAATTGAATTCGCGATCGTAGCCGAATGTGTACGCTTGCACGCGCGCGAGGAAACGCTCGTTAAATCCCGGCGGCAGCGGATTCTCGCCGAGCAGCAGCTCGTTCGACCGGTCCACATTTTCGATCCGCGTCCACGCGTAATTGTGTTTCGCGAAGCGCAGCGTGCTTTCCGCGAGATAGCTGTTGTACACCTGCCCGTCCGGAAGGTCGCGATTGCGTCCCCAGAGCAGCATCGTCGCCCAATTTCCATTGGCGAGCGGGCGATTGTAGGTAATCGACGCTGTCATTCGCAACGTGTCTTCGGCAGGGAAAAGCTGCTCAGGGCCTTTCAGCCGCGCGATTGAATATTGCCCGCTCCAGTTCGCTGCCGGATTCACGGTCAGCCGCGCGGACCAGGAATCGATCGCGCCCGAATCGATGTTCCAGCGATATTCGTCCGGCTCGCGGCCGTGGAACGCGGAGGCTTCCACGCGCGCGATTTTGTAGGTGAGCCCGAGCGTGACCACGTCACTCGCAATGTGCGTTGAGTCCTGCAGATGGTGGCCGAGCGGCGCCAAATCGTCTTCGCTCGCGGACGCGCGATGCGCAAATGCCGTCGGCCCCATCGCGGGGTCGCCCACCGGCGCGCCATAAAACGAGAGCAGCGTATTTTCGCCGAGTTTCACGTCGTACAGCAGCGCCAGCTCCATGAAGAAATCGTGCGGGTGCTGCCCGTCAACGATCGGATTTCCAAACGCGGTTTCGCCCACCTGGAATAGTTCCGGGTACCGACGGCTGGTGATCGTCGCGGGATCGAGGCTCAACATCACGCGCGCCGTGAAAGTTCCGGGGCCCAGCGAGCGCTGCACCATCGGCATGAACCAGCTCGTTCCGAATACTTTGTCGCCGCCGCGCGCTCCGGTTTGCTGCTGTGAGTTCACAAATGCGACGCCGTGGAACATGAGCGTCCACGCGCCCAGCTGTTTCATCAGCATGTCGTGCGGCGTCGAAATCGGCTCGACACTGGTCCCCGAGCTGCCGTGAGAGAGGATCACGTCGATGAGGGAGCCCGGATGATCCATGTTCATGCCGGCCATGGAATGCGGGCCACCTTGTTGCGTGGCCGCAGTTACCGGAGTCGCGCCGAACGCAGCGCGAATTGGCGCGGCAGATGGTGTGACGAGCGACACGCACGTGCAACAATCCGCGGAATCGCACAAGCGCCCGGCAATCTCGCCGGCCAGCACTGGCGAAACCAGAAAAATCACGCCCAGCGCAATCGGTAATCGTCGCAACGACGTCGCCGCTCCCTAATTCAGTCTCGTTAGACTCGCGTGGTCAGACTCGCGTGGTTAGACCCGCGTGGTTAGACTCGCAAACGACCCGAATCGTTGTCACGCTCCGGCGATTACTGCTTACAAATTCGGCTTCACCGGCGAATCCTGCACCGTCGCGGCGCGGTCCTCGGTGGTGGCGCGAAGAACGCCAGACTCATCCGTGTAATAACTCTGAAAGCCGAAGTTTCCCGGCCGCACAATCAGAGTGTAGCTCTTCACGCGCCCGTCGGCGTCCGGCTTCCCCGGCGTGTATTGCAACGTGTAATGACCCAGCTGCGCTTTCTGCGCCGCCGCTCGCGCCGTATCACCGAGCGCTTCGAGCGAGGAAGGAAAAGCCGCTTCAGAAGATTCGTACGCGCCGAGCGCTGCCTGAATCGTCGAAATCGCATCGCGAGCGCGCGCCTCCGACTCCGACTTCGATCCGGACATGTGCCACGGAACCGCGAACCAGCCCACGGCTCCAAGCGTCGCGAGAAGAATGCCGCAGGCAATCAAGACGCGCTTCGCCCCGGACTTTTTCACAGGCGGAACCGGTTCGCCGAATCCGCTCGCGGGCTGCGGAGCCGTCAAATCTGCGCCGCAGTACGGGCAGATCTCGCTCGCTGAATTAATCGTCTGTTCGCATTCCCGGCAGGTGTACATCGAAATACAATCTTAGCAGGAACCGGGGCGGCAGCACCGCCCGGCAAAGCGAAAGTAGCCGATTCGCGCCGGCAAAAATGGAACCTACCCTTGCGGCAAACTTACTTAAATTCGTTCCTATACACGACGCCTTCCTTCATCACGAATTTCACGTTCAGCAACTCATCAATATTTGCAAGAGGATCGCCGGGCACCGCGACGATGTCCGCAAATTTCCCGGCTTCCACCGTTCCCGAACGATCGCTCCAGCCGAGCATCTCCGCCGCAACCGTCGTCGCCGAGCGGATCGCCTGCATCGGCGTCATTCCGTAATCAACGTAATAGTGAAACTCGCGCGCTTCATTTAAATCCGGGTCCGTCCACGGAAACCCGCCGGCGTCCGTGCCCAGCACGATCTTCACGCCCTTTTTCACGCCGAGTCCGAACGCCTTCTTCTCCAGATCCACCATCGGTTTCCAATTTCCGCCGCGTCCGGGCGCCACGTAGGCTCCCACCATCACCGTCGGGCACCAGTAAACGCCCTGCTTCACGGCTTTGTCGAGCAGCTCCTCCGTGAATCCGTCGCCGTGCTCGATCGAATCCACGCCCGCTCGCAACGAAGCGGCGATGCCGTCAGATCCGATCGAGTGCGCCGCCACTTTGTGCCCCAGCCGGTGCGTTTCCTCCACGATCGCGCGCGCTTCCTCGTCCGTAAAATTCACGTGGCTGTGCAGCACGCCGTCCGGACCGAAATAGTAAGCGCGGTCCGAGTAATACTTGATCCAATCGGCGCCGCGCGAAATCTGCTCGCGCACCGCGAGACGAGCGTTGTCCACCCCGTCCACATACTGCACCCCGCGCGGAACCTCGATTTCCCACGAATAACCGAGCAGCGGGTACATACCGGTCGGCGTCATCGCGCGGGTCGACACAAACATGTGCGGTCCGGGAATTTCTCCCCGATTGATCGCCTTCTTCACGTCCACGTCCGCGTACATCGCGCCTTCCGTTTCCAGGTCGCGCAGGGTCGTGAAACCGTTGTCGAGCGCGATCTTCGCATTGCGAGCAGCGAGAATCGCGCGGTAGGGAATCGATTGCTTCAGGAGTTGCTCATCGTAATCGGCGGCGGTCACGTCACCTTGCAGCAGCACGTGCGTGTGCGCATCCGTGAATCCCGAAAGCACCGTCGCGTGCGAGAGATCGATCACCTCCACACCCGCAGGCGCCGTGCCATTCGGCGTCACGGAAACAATCTTGCCGTCTTCCACGACGATCATCGCGTTCGATATCGGCTGCTCGCTTTTCCCGTCGATTAACTTTCCAGCGCGCACCGCGATTCGCTTCGGCGCCTGCTTTGGTGCCTGCGCGTTCAAGGAAATGCAATACAGGACCACTGCCACAAAAACCGCCACGCGACGCGCCATCGAACCCTCCCACGCACTCACAAAGTTGAACATCCATTTCAGGATTTCGAGTGGGACTATAGGCGAAGTGGCCGCGCCATTACAAGCCGCGCCATTACGACCCGCTACGTTCGGCCCCAAGCACCTTGCAAGCCTAAGGTGCAACCAAGCCGCCCGCTTCAGGTATCATTCTCCACCAGTGGCGCTTCTTGCCGCGGTCAAAGGCGATTGACGAAGGATGTCGGCCGATAAATCTCAGCGATTTTCTCCCGCGCTCAGCACTGTCGTCGCGCGCTGCTGGCAAAAGGCCGCCGCGCCCGCCGGCTGGAGCCTGACGCGAGAACAATTTCAGCGCGCGCTCGAACGTAGCGCTGCCCACCGTTTCCCCGGCTCGCTTCCGGATGACCGGATCGTCGCCGGATATCTCGAAAGCCTTCACCTGAGCGACCTGGCCCTCGCATGCGCGTGCGCCGCCGGCGATAGCGCCGCCTGGGAATATTTCGTCGAACGCTACCGGCGGGAGCTGTACCGGGCCGCGTGTGGAATTGCATGGAAATCCGGCGCTTCTAAATCAGGCCCCGCTGGATCTGACAAAGACGACCCACGCGCGCGCGAGCTTGCCGATTCGCTGTACGGTGACTTGTACGGCCTGCGCGAAGCGTCCGACGGCTCCCGTCGCTCGCTCTTTGAATACTTTCACGGCCGCAGCAAACTCACCACGTGGCTGCACGCCATCCTTGCCCAGCGCCACATTGACGATTTCCGCCGCACGCAGAAAACGCAATCGCTCGATGAGCCCGGGAACGATGGCTCGGATCCGCCGGAGTTCGCCGAAACCAGAATCGCGCCTCCCGATCCCGAGCGCGACTCCTATCTCGCGATGTTGCAAGCCTGCGTCACGGTTGCGCTTGCCGCACTGATCCCGCGCGACCGCCTGCGCCTCGCCTATTATTATGTGGAAGAGCTCACCCTCGCGCAGATTGGGAAGCTTCTCGGCGAACACGAGGCGACGGTCTCACGCAAACTCGAACGGACACGAGCGGAGCTGCGGCACTGCGTCGAGGTGGCGCTGCGGGAAGAGAAAAAATTGAGCGAAGCGCAATTGCGGCTCTGTTTCGAATACGCTCGCGAACAGTGGCCATTCGACTTGACGCGCGCCCTCTCGGCTCGCGATTGATGTCGGGAATGGCGGAGAAAGAATTGCGGAGAGGGAATGAGGAAAAGATGACGAGCCAACGGTGCAAGAAACCCGGCTTCGGCCGTACTAAGGAAGGAGAATAGCGTCATGGCTTCGCAGGATCACGAAAAGGCGATGGACGGCCTCCTCCGGCGAAGCCTCGCGCGCGACACCGCGGCGAAAGCCGATTGCCCGGACGCCGAGCTTCTCGCGGCTTACTACGAGCGTTCGCTCGGAGCGGACGAAGTCGCCGGATACGACCTCCATTTTTCGCAGTGCACGCGCTGCCGCGAACAACTCGCAGCGATGTCTCGCGCCGATGCCGCCCTGGTAGCCGAAGTCGAAATTCCGGCCGAACCGGTATTCGCAGGCTCGCCCGCAATCGATTTTCGACAAGCAGCCGTCCTGGCTGGCGCCGCAGGTCCGAAGCAAGCGGAGAGCCGCGCGCAGGTCGAAGTCCGCCGCCGTCCGAAGATGCTCGAATTGCGCTGGCTCGCACCGGTTGCTGCGGTGATTATTTTCGCCGTCGTTGTCTACGTGCGTTTCATGCCGCGCCAAGCGAATCTTGCGATCAACAGCGGCGCCGCGATGTCGCAGCAGCCGCCCGCGCCCGAACCACAGCGCGAACCAGAGCCCGCTCGAGCCGCGCCCGAAGCCTCTGGCGGCACTGCCCCTGTGAAGCCCGTGAAGAAAGCGACCGGCGCTCCGTCCGCCGCGAAGGCCGGGCGACCGTCGCAGCCAACTTCTGCCCCGATGCACGGTCGCGCGGCCACGGTTACTGCGGGGCGTGGCGGCACCGTGCCAAAACCCGCGCTCGCCTCCGAAGCGTCACCCACCGCGCCCGCGGAAGCACAAAGTGCTGCTCCGGAATTCGCCGATAAGAATGCGGAGGCCGAGCCGGTACAAGCGGCTCCTCCGCCGGAAATGAAAGCTTCGATGCCCAGTGCCGAGATCGCGACGGAGTCGGCGGATGCCATGAAACCCGCGGAGCGCGCATCTCATTCGGAAACTTCCCGATCGGTGAGCAGCTTCGGTCTCGCCCAGAAAAGAGCAGCCGGAACAGCCGCCGGAGGCCGAGCGAACTCTGCTCCCAAGGCGAAATCCGCAAGTCCGCGCTCCGCCCCGATCGTGATTCAATCGCCTGATTCCAACGTTCTCTACCGGATCGCGAGTCGCGGCTACATCGAACGCTCGGAAGACGCCGGAGTCACCTGGCAGGGGCAGCACGTGAATGCCGCCGCCGAGTTTACCGCCGGGTCTGCACCCGCGCCCAACGTCTGCTGGCTCGTCGGACGCGCGGGCGTAATCTTTTTCACCGACGACGGAAAGAATTGGAGAACCATTTCGCCTCCGGCCGCCTCCGACCTCGCATCTGTCTCGGCAAAGGACGCTCTCTCCGCAACCGTCACGACGGGCGACGGAAAGCAGTGGTCGACTCACGATCGCGGCGAGACTTGGAACCCCGAGAATTAACGGGGGAGTGGCGTGGACTAGCCGCAAAAACGGTGCAAGTTTTTCGATCTCAGCCGTTCTAACTGGACGACTCTCAAGCTAAGGAGACAGCCCATGCGCGTGCCCTCAAAAAAAATGATTCGTGCCGGATTGGCGGCAGTAGTTCTCACGATTCTCCCCCTCGGCGGGAAAATCGGAAATGTGCAAGCCGCACAGACGGAAAAAGACGAAGCCGCCCGCAAACAGCCCTCCACAACCACGGAAAAAGACCAGGTCGATCTCTCCGTCACCGTCTACAACTCCAATATCGCCCTCGTCCGCGACGTCCGCCAAATCCATCTGCCTTCCGGAATCTTCCCGCTGCACTTCGAGGACGTCGCTGCCTCCATCAATCCCGCCACGGTGCACTTCCGTTCGCTCGTTGACCCGGCGAAATTGAACGTGATCGAGCAGAATTACGAATTCGATCTCCTCGACCCGCAAAAGCTTCTGCAAAAGTATGTCGGCAAGGAAATCACGCTCGTGCGCGCCGAAAAAGACGCCGGTTCCACGAGATTCGTCGAGACCAAGGCGCTGCTTCTCGCGAACAACGGCGGGCCCGTTTGGAAAATCGGAAACGAGATCGTCACCGGCATGCCGGTCGATTCCTACCGCTTTCCCGATCTTCCCGAAAATTTGTACAGCCGCCCGACGCTCGTCTGGATGCTTGAGAATCGTGGCGCCGATTCGCAGCGCGTCGAAGCTTCCTACCTCACCAGTAATATGAACTGGAGCGCGGACTACGTCCTCACCGTGGGACGCGATGAAAAGACCGCCGACCTCGATGGCTGGGTCACGCTCGTGAATAACAGCGGCGTCACCTATTCCAACGCCAGGCTGCAGCTCGTCGCAGGACAACTCAATCGCGTCGAGCCTGCCGTTCCCCGTGCGGCGAAAGCGATGATGATGCAGGCCGAGGCAGCCCCGCAGCAGTTTGGCCAGGAATCGTTTTCCGAGTATCACCTCTACACGCTCGGACGCCGCACCTCGATTCAAAACAACGAATCGAAGCAGATCAGCTTGCTGACGGGAACCGGAGTACCCGTCGAAAAATACCTGCTCGTCGAAGGCCAGCAATACTGGTTCCGCAATCCGCAGGGAATCGGGAACCCGCTCCCGCAGCCGGTGAAAGTGCTCTACCGCTTCAAAAATAGCGACAAGAGCGGACTCGGGATGCCGCTGCCGGCAGGAACCGTGCGCGTTTACCAGGCTGATTCGAAGGGAGGAATCCAGTTCGTCGGCGAAGATCGCATCGATCACACGCCCAAGGACGAATCACTGAAGATTCATGTCGGCGACGCTTTCGACGTGGTGTGCGAGCGCAAACAGATGGACTACAAAAAGATTTCCAGCAGCTCCGTGGAAATGGAATATCAGATCACTCTGCGGAATCACAAGGACACGGCCGTGACGGTCGAAGTGCGCGAACCGATCGGCGGGGATTGGGAAGTGCTCAACTCGAATTTCAAGTGGACGAAACTCGATTCCACAACTCTTGCGTTTTCAATTCCAGTGGAGAAGGACGGGACGGCGACGCTCGATTATCGCGTTCGCGTAAGGTGGTAGCGTGCTCGCCGCGCGTTCAGCGCGCGTGCTTCTGTTCCACCAGCACCAGCTCGCGCGCAAATATCCGGTTCGACGGAAATTCCTCCGATAGCTCGGCGAGAATCACGCGTGCTTTTTCCGGCTGGTGTTCGCGCTCATAGGCCAACGCGAGCATAATCTTTGCAAACGGGCTCAGATACTGCCCATGGTCCGCGGCAGTCTGCATCAAATCGATGCCTTTCAAGCGATCCCCGTGAACTCCGCCCACCCATAAAAAAGCGCGCTTGTAACTGGGCAGACATCCAATCACGTAGTTGGCCATCCCCAGCGCCACATAGGCGTCCTGCGAAGAAGGAGAAATCGCCAGCACCGCATTTGCTTCCACCTCTCCCTGTTTCATCAGGCTCAGCGCCGCCATTTGCTTCTTCTGGATGAACGCGTCGTAGTTCGACTCCATTCCATCCGCGATCGTAAGCGCCAGCAGGCCTTCGATATCGTGCGAATTGGCCTTGATTCGCTTTTTCGCCATGTCGCGAGATTGGTGAACTGCAGTTTCAAACGGCTCGTTGCGATTCTGCGCGGGAGTCCCTTCGATCCCTCCCAGGAATCTCGTGTCGTTCAAAAAGAATTCCGACGACAATATGCCTTTCGTATCGAACTGCTGGTACAGATAGCTCGCCGCCTCCGCCGCTTTCCCCATCGGATCGTCGGGGCGCACTCGCTCGTACTCGAGAAATTCCGCGCGCGCGCCTTCAAAGTCGAGTCCGTACAGTTTCTTGAATCCTTTTTCGAGGAAGAGCGAGGAAGTGTCTGCGGAGATCACGGGCTCATGTTTTGCGGCCGGTGCCTGCTGAGCGCCGGCTCGTGCCGCAGGCCACAGCGCCACGCCAAGACACAGGGCTACACATTGATTCACTCGCATTTTCGATGTGGGTTTCAAGATTCTCCGAATCCGCGCGGCACCAGCGGCTTTTGCCCCGTTGTGCAAAGCCAGTATATTCGAACCGATCGCACTCCCCGCGGTTGTATCCGAATGTGTTTTCAAGATCGCAATCGTATTAGAGATTCTTCATGAAGAACTCTGTCATTCGTTTGAACAATTCGATCCGCGCCGGCACATCTCCGATAGGATGTCCGCGTCCAGGGAAAATCATCAACGCAGCAGGATAGCGGCCGTTCTCGATCATCTGGTTTAACACTTCAGCCGTATTCGCGAAGTGAACGTTGTCGTCGCCCGTGCCGTGCGCAAGCATCAATTCCCCCTTCAGCTTTGCGGAATCGTAGCCGGGTGATGCTTGCTTGTAGCCTTCGGGATTGTCCTGCGGCCGCCCCATGTATCGCTCGGTGTAAATCGTGTCGTAGAGCCGCCAGTCGCTCACGGGCGCCACGGCAATTCCTGTCTTAAAAACATCCGCCGCATTAAACATCGCGTCGAGCGTCATGAACCCGCCATAGCTCCAGCCCCAGATGCCGACGCGCGCTCCGTCCACATACGGAAGCGATTTCAAATAGTTCACGCCGGCGATCTGGTCTTCCAGTTCCACTTTTCCTAGGTGGTGGTACACCGGCGTCTCAAACGCGTGCCCGCGATTGTAAGAACCGCGATTATCGACCGCGAAGACAATGTATCCCTTCTGCGCCATCACATCGAGCCACAGTGCTTCCACGCCGCCCCAGATGTCTCGTACCGTTTGTGCTTGCGGGCCGCCATAAACGAATACGAGCACAGGGTATTTTCGCGACGCATCGAAATTCGGAGGCTTTATCATCATCGCGTAGAGCTTTGTGCCGTCAGCGGCGGGAACATTCAGAAACTCAACGCGCGGCAGATGATACTCGGCAAGCTCGGTGGATTTATTTTCGTCCACCACCGCCACGCGCGTGCCATCGATTCGAAATAGGTCTTGCCTCGGCGGTGTCATCGCCGTCGAGAAACCATCCACGTATCCTGAACTGTCCGCGGCAAAAGTCGGCTGGTGAGTCCCCGTTTCGCGGCTGATCCGCGTCACGCCGTGGTCGCGGAGTGAAACGCGGTACACCTGCGTCTCGACGACGTTATCTTTGTTCGAAATAAAATAGATGCAGTTGTGCGCTTCATCCACCTGCGGATGGCTCGCGGTTCCGGGGCCGAACGCGCCCGTCCCGTTGATCCCCCAGTTGCCGCTCGTCACTTGTTCAAGCTCTTTGCCCGATAGATCGTAAACATAGTAGTGCCGGAATCCAGTGCGCTCGCTCGACCACAAAAATCGCTTGTTGTCCGAGAAAAAATACAGATCGTCGCTCAAGTTCACCCAGTATTTGTCGGACTCGGTCAATATCGTTCGCGAAGCACCCGTCGCAGCATCAGCGAAAAGCAAATCGAGCCTGTCCTGCGCCCGGTTCACTCTTTGTATGGCGATCCGCCGTCCATCTGCCAGCCAATTCACCCGCGCGAGATACACGTCCGTGTTCGTTCCGGTATCCATCCATTTCGTTTCACCGCCCGTCACGGGTACCACGCCCACGCGAACAATCGGATTTGGCTCGCCCGCCTGCGGAAATCTCGTGTACTGCAGCGCCCCGGTCACCGAGCTCATATCCATAATCGGATAGCGCGTCACCGGCCGCTCGTCCATCTCGTAGTACGCGAGCCGCGTCGAGTCAGGCGACCACCAGTACGCCGTTGACGCGCTCAGCTCTTCCGGATACACCCAGTCGAGCTTGCCTTTCAAAATTTCCTCGCTGCCGCCCGTCGTCAGCGCCTTCGTTTCGCCGCTCGCGATGTTCACCACCCACAGATTCGAATCGCGAACGAAGCTCACCCATTTGCCGTCAGGCGAAAATTTCGGGTCTTCCACATCCGCCTCGCCCGTCACCAGCGCTTTCGCCTTCATCGTCGCCAGATCGAGAAGAACAAGATTGCTGCTCCCCGCGAATAACAGAGACCTGGCGTCAGGCGCCCACATATAATTTTCCGCCGCCACCCGCCCAAGCCCTGTCGCTTGGATGTTCTGCTGTTTTTCCGGCTGCATCGCGGTGCGAAGAGTTTCCGCCGACACCAGAACTTTTCGCGCGCCCGTCGCGGCATCCATCGTCCAGAGTTCCACCGCCGCGTCGGGCCCTGCTCCGTTGCGCGCAAGATACGAAATCCGTTTGCTGTCCGGCGCCCACTCAATTCCTTCGGTCAGCTGTCCACTCAGGCTCGGAGCGCTGTAGATGCGCTCGACCGTAAGCTCTTTCGCAGGCGCAGCCGACGACTGCGCCCGCGCCGGTTCTGCAACGATGCAAACGATGATGAGCGCAACCGACAGCGCCCAGAAGATCCTAACGCGAGCGAACCGATACATTCACCGCCTCCGAATGAAAACGCGTGAGTTTAACATTCTCACTTTATTTCCTCCCGCAAATAAAAAGCCTGTGTGAGAATTCGTCTCACACAGGCTCACTTCACCGAACCAGGTTACGCTGTTTCTCTCGCTCTAGTGGCCGTTCCCGCCGCCATTTCCTCCACCATCGCCGCCGCCATCATGACCATGTCCGTGCGGGAACTGGAATAGATCGAACAGGTCCCCGATAGCCGGACTATTCAGCGGCACATATGGATTGAATGGGAGTGAAATCGGATTCGGGAAATTGTCCCGGCTTCGAGCCGTCAATGGTTGCAAATTCCAATTGCGCTCGATGAACTTCAATATCGATACGTGATCGGCGTAATTGTGGCTGATATGCCCGCCCTTCGTGAACGGAGAAACGATGATCATCGGAATCCGCGGACCATCGCCGAAGAAATCGAGCGGCTGAATGTAACCGGAATCGTAATATCCGCCGCCTTCATCCACTGTGATGATTAGGGCAGTGCTGGCGAATAGCTCCGGGTTCGCATTCAGTGCGTCGACGGTCTTTTTCACCATGCCTTCGAAGAGATCGAACTTCGAGGAAGCCGGATGCCCGTCGAGCAGTCCGTCGGGCTTCACGAACGATACGGCAGGCAGCGTGCTGTTGCCGATCGCCGCGAAGAAGTCCGTCGCATCCTTGATATGAGCCGTGCGTTGCGCCGCATTGCCCATGATCGCATTCGTGTACGATTCGAAGTTGCAGATGTTGCAGTACGCCCTCCCGATCTGCACCGCCGGATTCGTGCTCGTCGGATCCTGTTCGAGCGCCACAGCGGCGTTGTACGCTCCGCCGTAGTAAGCCCACGAAATACCTTTTGCATTCAGCGCCTCGCCGATGCTCCGCACGTTCGTCGGAGGCACCGAGCCGCCCTTCGCGATTCCAGCCGTGTCCACCGTACCATCCGGCAGGAAGCCCGGATTGTCGTTGTTCACCATGTAATAGGTATTCGGCTGGCAATTCGGCTTGGGATGATAGAACAGTGTGGCCAAATAGTTCCTGACGGCCGCTACGCCGGGCTGCGATGGATTCCCGCACTCCGTGAAGTTCCCGTCAAACCCGATGTCCACGGTGTACTGATTGTTCGAGCCTGGCAGCGGATCGGGGTTGGCAATGTGCGACGGTGGCACGGTCGGATTGCCTTTGCCGTCGCTCCAGAAAATGGCGTCGCCCGTTCCCATCATCACGTGATTGGCGCCAGTGCCGCCCATCACCGCCTGATGGTAGTTGTCGCTCATCGAGTACTGGTCGGCGAGGCTCTTCAGAATAGGGACGTCTCCCGCCTGCATGTTGTAGAACGCCATCGAATTCCCGCCGCCGTTGTCATCCACTTCGTTGGCGATAGGAAAGCTGAAAGGATCGGGCTCGCTGGTGTAACTGGTGATCACGAAAGGATAGAGGTCATTCAAGCAACCCGACGGATTCTGCAAGGTTGCGTTGCGGATACTGCAATCCGACTGTTGCCACATTTCGTACAACCTGTGCGTCGTGTCCCCGGTATAGGAATCGTACGGGAGATTCGCGCCCTTCAGCGGAAACGGCCCGTTCGGCAGATGGCTGAAGTTCTGTATGCGCGAATCAAAATCGGGAAGCTCAGCTGTTTGTGCCGCCCCGGACGCCCCAGTTGTCAGCAGGACGAGATCGGTGCTTTCAAGTGACGGCTCGATGGCTCCCAGCTCTGGGAGAAATGCGGCAGGAAATGGAGGTGGCTCGCCCGTCGCAGGGCTGGGTGAAAAGTTTAGAGTTGGCTCGGGAAGAATGCTGTAGGGAGCCTTGTCGTCGCTATCGAGGCTGACGTAATACTTCGTTTTGAATGGTGCGATGGCCTGAAATTGCGCCGCTTTCCCGAAATTCTTTCCCGGCGTGCCGTCCGCTTTAATGATCCCTTCTGAAAGAAGGTTTTTCACCGAATCTCTGCTCTGCGGAACGTAGGTGGCGAACAAATGGTCGAAGGTGCGATTCTCTCCGATGAGTACGATCACGTGCTTGATGGGCGTTTCGGTCTTCTGATGATCATTTTTGTCGTCGTCCTGACCGGGCGTACGTGCTGAAACGGGACCGGCTGCGAACGGCGTAAGCGTGACAAAGAGCATGCCTGCAACTGCGCGCTCTCTCCACGTCCTTCGTACAGACACACGTGCCATGTATTTCCTCCAATGTTTTAGTGAATGGGCAGGGCTATTGCTAACGCTGCGCGAGAGACTGGCTGAAGCTTGTTACATTTCAATTACAGTTGGATGGAAGAATGGTTTATTTTGATGAGTGCCATCCCAAAATGTTGGCGTGTTTGCGATTCGCATGGCCAGCCTCTCGCGCACTCGGCCCTCCGCGGAAACTGCTACTCTCCGGGGTCGCGTTACGCTAGGATTCGCGATTACACGCGCGGCTCGTCGGCGTCACCAGGACGTGCCCGCAGGGCCCACGATGAAAAAAATCACTCGTATTGGCATCGGCGGCCCGGTCGGCTCGGGCAAGACGGCCATCGTCGAAGCGATCACTCCTCGCCTGATTGCCATGGGCGCAAAAATCCTCGTGATCACGAACGACGTGGTCACCACCGAAGACGCCAAGCACGTCCAGCGCACCCTCAAAGGTATTTTGCTCGAAGACCGCATCCTCGGCGTCGAGACCGGCGCGTGCCCCCACACCGCTGTCCGCGAGGATCCCAGCATGAATCTCGCCGCCGTCGAGGACATGGAAGCAAAATTTCCCGAGAGCGATATCGTCCTCATCGAAAGCGGCGGTGACAATCTAACTCTCACCTTCAGCCCCGCCCTTGTGGATTTTTTCATTTATGTCATTGACGTTGCCGCCGGCGACAAAATCCCGCGCAAGAACGGCCCCGGAATCACGCAGTCCGATATTCTCGTCATCAACAAGACGGACCTCGCGCCCTACGTCGGAGCCAGTCTCGAAGTGATGGATCGCGATTCGAACCTGATGCGCGGTAAAAAGCCTTTCGTCTTCACGAATTGTAAAACGGGCGAAGGCATCACGGAACTCGTGCGATTGATTCGCCAAAATGTTCTGTTCGACCTGGATTTGAACGATGAAGCCAATTCACTCCGCCCCAGAGCTGACGCCGTATCAGGATGAACCGCTGCAGCTCCCGAGCGGCGCGCCCGGAAAGAACGGCTTCCTGCGCCTGGGTTTCGAGCGTAGAGGCGAAAAAACCGCGCTCATTCATTTGCACCGCCGCGCACCGCTTCTCGCACAGCAGGCGCTGTATTTCGACGAGGAAATCCCCACGCTTCCCTGCGTCATGATGATTTCCACGTCCGGCGGAATCCTGCAAGGCGACCGGCATACGATCGAGATCGATCTCGCTCCGCACTCGCAAGCGCATGTCACCACGCAATCCGCCACCAAGATCCAGGAAATGGACGCGAACTACGCGTCGCAAACCCAGGAATTCGTTCTCGGTGAAGGCGCCTATCTCGAATATCTTCCCGATCCGATTATTCCCTACAAAAATTCGCGATTTATCTCCCGCACCCGCATCGTAATTCCTCCCAGCGCCACTCTGCTCTATTCCGAAATCCTTATGCCCGGGCGGAAATACTACAAAGACGGCGAGCTGTTCCAATACGATCTCTATTCCTCCACGGTTCGCGCCGAGCGTCCCTCCGGCGCGGAGTTGTTCGTCGAGAAATTTATTATCGAGCCCCAGCGCTACGCTCTTCGCAGCAAAGCAGTGATGGGCGATTTCCATGTTTTCGCAAACGTTTTGCTGATGTCTCCCCAAGAAAAGTTTAATCGGGTGGCCGCGCAGACGAATGCCATGATGGACCCCGCGCGCAACCTGGCTGCTGGCATGAGCCGCCTGCCCAACGACGCCGGTCTCGTTTTCAAGGTTCTGGGGATGGAGCGCGAACCGGTCGAAGCCAAGGTGCGCGAGTTCTGGTCCATCGTCCGGCAAGAAGTGGTGGGCGCAAAAGTGCCGCAGAAATTTCGCACGGCCCGCGCCGCCGCTGCCGGCTGAAGCGAGTCGAATGGTTGGTTGACGCGAATTCGTTCCGGAGTATAAAGTCTCGTCCTTCAGCGCTCATAAAATTCACTCTTCGAGATGTGCAAGAGGTCTCGATGCACCTGACGCCGCGAGAAATCGATAAGCTGATGATTCACACGATGGCGGAAGTCGCCCTGCGCCGCAAGGCGAAGGGACTGAAGCTCAACCACCCGGAAGCCGTCGCCGTAATTGCCGCTGCGGCCCTTGAGAGCGCGCGCGAAGGAAAGACCGTCGAAGACGTCATGAAGGACTCCCGCAGCGTGCTCACCCGCGGCGACGTGATGGAAAATGTCGCGGAGATGATTCCATTCATCCAGGTGGAAGCGGTTTTTACCGATGGCAGCCGGCTCGTCACGATTCATCAGCCGATTCAGTAGCCGCGCGAGGAGCAAGTTCGATGTCGAAACCGGAGCACGGTCCGATTCGAAGCGCCGCTGAAAAAATTTCGGCATCCGTCGGCGGGTACGTGCTCGCGGATTCTCCGATCGAGATAAACGCCGGGCGTCCCACCGTCACCCTCGAAGTTCGAAACACCGGCGACCGCCCCATTCAGGTCGGTTCGCATTTTCATTTCTTCGAGTCAAATCCCCAGCTCGCGTTCGATCGGGAGGCTGCGTTCGGAATGCGGCTCGACATTCCCGCCGGCACGGCCATCCGTTTCGAACCAGGCGATCAGAAAACAATCGCGCTCGTTCCTATGGGTGGTGATCAGCGCGTCTTTGGATTCAACAATCTGGTGGACGGCTCGACGACTTCCTCCAAGCCCGACTATCAACAGAAGCGAGCGGCCGCTCTCGCGCGCGCAACCGAGCGCGGGTTCAAGACGAAGAAATAATTCCGCGCGAATTGCAGTGCGGCGTTTTTCAAAGAGAGAAAAAGCCTCATGAGCCAGATGACGCGCAAGGAGTATGCCGACCTCTACGGTCCCACCGTCGGCGACAAAATTCGCCTCGGCGATACGAACCTCTTCATCGAAATAGAAAAAGATCTCCGCGTGTACGGCGATGAAGCAGTCTACGGCGGCGGCAAAACGCTCCGCGACGGCATGGGCATGAACAATCAACTCACCAGCGCCGCCGGTGCCCTCGACCTCGTCATTACGAACGCGACGATCCTCGATGCCGTCGTCGGCGTGGTGAAAGCAGATGTCGGCGTAAAGGACGGCAAGATCGTCGGCATTGGCAAAGCCGGAAATCCCAACATCATGCAAGGCGTCACGCGCGGGCTCGAAGTCGGCCCCGCTACCGACGCGATCTCAGGCGAGCATTGCATCCTCACCGCTGGCGGCATTGATTCCCACGTTCATTACATTTCGCCCCAACAAGTGTATGCAGCGCTCAGCAACGGCGTCACCACGTTCTGGGGCGGCGGCCTCGGCCCCACCGACGGGACCAACGGCACCACAATCACTTCCGGCCCCTGGAATCTCGCTATGATGATGCGAGCGGTCGAAGGGCTTCCGGTGAATTTCGGTTTTCTCGGCAAAGGAAATTCCGCCGGTCGCGAGCCGCTCGTGGAACAAGTTCTCGCCGGCGCCGCTGGCTTCAAGATTCACGAGGACTGGGGCTCGACTCCCGCCGTCATCCGGGCCGCGCTGACAGTAGCCGACGAATTCGATGTTCAGGTAAGCCTTCACTCCGATACGCTTAACGAATCCGGGTTCGTCGATGACACGATCGCCGCTTTCGAAGGCCGCACAATCCACACGTTCCATACCGAAGGTGCTGGCGGCGGTCACGCCCCCGACATTATTAAGGTCGCCGGTGAACTGAATGTTTTGCCGAGCTCGACGAACCCCACTCTTCCTTACGGCATCGGTTCGCAAGCCGAGCTTTTCGACATGATCATGGTCTGCCACAACCTCAATCCCAAAATTCAGGCCGACGTCGCCTTTGCCGAAAGCCGCATCCGCGCCGAAACGATCGCTGCCGAAAACGTTCTCCACGATATCGGCGTGATTTCCATGATGTCCAGCGATTCGCAAGCGATGGGCCGCGTGGGCGAAAACTGGCTGCGCACGATTCAAACCGCCGACGCGATGAAAAAAGCCCGCGGCCCGCTGCCCGAAGATTCGCCGGGGAACGACAACTTCCGCGTCCTCCGCTACGTGGCGAAAATCACCTTGAATCCCGCCATCACGCAGGGCATTTCGCACGTTCTCGGTTCCATCGAAGCGGGAAAAATGGCCGACCTCGTGTTGTGGGAGCCCGCATTTTTTGGCGCGAAGCCCAAGCTCATCATCAAAGGCGGCATCATTAATTGGTCGCTCATGGGCGACCCCAACGCTTCGCTACCAACGCCGCAACCCGTGATGTACCGCCCGATGTTCGGTGCTTTTGGCACGGCGATGCCGGAGACGTGCATCACGTTTGTCTCGCGCGCCGCCTTCGATGCGGGGATTGCCGGAAAACTCGGCTTGCGCCGCAAGGTGATGCCCATCGCCGGCACGCGCAAGCTGACGAAACGCGACATGGTGCGCAACGACAGAGCGCCAAAAATCGAAGTGAACCCGGAAACATTTGCGGTAAAGGTGGACGGCGTCCACGCAACCGTGCCGCCCGCCACGTCGATCGCGCTGAATCAGCTCTACTTTTTCAGCTAGCCGTTGCCCGAGTTTCGCGGAATGGAAGGAAACCTGATGCAAATCGTCGAACGCGTCTACGGCAATCTGCAAGATCCCGTTTGGAAAGAGCGCCTCGAAACCGCTCACGTTGACAATCTGCGCCTCGATCAATGGGAAGCGCAGAAAAATCGGCTTCGCAAGACGACCGAAGGCGGCCTCGAACTCGCCGTCTCCCTCGACCGCAATACGCATCTCCTCGAAGGCGACGTCCTCGTTTGGGACGAGAGTGCGCGCAAAGCCGTCGTCGCTCGCATCCAGCTGAACGACGTGATGGTCATCGAGCTCGCCGAACTTCTGCGCCAATCGCCTGAACTGATGCTTCGAACCTGCGTTGAACTGGGTCACGCTCTCGGCAACCAGCACTGGCCCGCGGTCGTGAAAGGCAATCAGGTGTTCGTTCCGCTCACTGTCGACCGCAACGTGATGGCCGCCGTGATGCGCACGCACGCCTTTCGCGATGTCGAGTACAAATTCATTCCCGGCGCCGAAGTGATTCCGTATCTCGCGCCCGGTGAGTCACGGCGTTTGTTCGGTGGAGCGGACTCGACGCCGCACTCGCACGTTCACGAGCACCTGCATGCGGATGCGGCTCACGCGGGCCACTCCCACGCGGAGCCTCACACTCACTCATGAAATCCGAGCCTTCCATCACCGATCGCATGCGCCTTTTGCAGTTTGGCGATTCAGTTTTGCCCGTCGGCTCGTTCTCGTTTTCGAATGGCCTCGAATCCGCCATCCAGCAGAATGTCGTTCACGATCTCGCGACGCTGCGCGAGTTCGTTCTCACCGCCGTGCATCAGGCGGCCACGGGAGACGGCATCGCGCTGCTCGAAGCGCACCGTGCCGCCCGCGAATCGGACCGGCCTCGCCTCGTGCGCGCCGATTGGGCCGTGAACAACCGAAAGCTGAATGAAGAAATGCGCACGATGACGTCGCGCATGGGCCGCAAGCTGGGCGAAATGGCCGATTACATTCTTCACGCCCCGCTCGCTGCCGACTGGGTTCGCCGCATTCAACTCCGCGAGACGCCCGGAACGTTTCCCGTGGCCCTTGGACTCGTTTTCGCGCTATTGAACCAGCCCGAAGATCACGCATTCGCCGCCCATCAATACGGCATCGCCACGATGATGCTCAGTGCCGCGCTGCGGCTGATGAAGCTCAACTATCTCGATGGGCAGGCCCTGCTATTTGAAATCAATGCGGGCGCCGAAAAAGAATACGATCGCGCATCCGCTGCGTCGCTCGACGACATGGCCACCTTCGCGCCGACCGCCGACATCCTCGCCTCGATCCATCTCCAATCGCACGTTCGCATTTTCATGAACTAGCATTCGAGTATCTGAGAGCGAACAAGACCGGCCGCCGATCGGGCACGGCCGGCCCTTGCTCTCTCTCGAACAGATGATCGAATGTGCGATTTTCACCGATCGTGAGCGCTATGGAAACTCGCGGCGACCGGCGAAAATCCGTGTGCAACCTGATGCAACTCTTTGCAGTCAAAGATTTTTGGAAGAGTGGCCGGACACGATAAACTTAGAACGTGGAACTCGCGAAGGCAGAACAGCGCATGGAAAGTTTTCTGAGCCGAGAACGCCTGGCATCGTTTCGCCGGTCGAGGCGCGCTGCTTTGCTTTTCTCGTTTCTTGTTTTTCCAGTTCTTGCCGCGGCTCAATCTCAGCCGCCGCCCGCCGCGAATCAAACGAATAGCAATCTCCCCGATGCACCGCATCCCGAGCAAGACTCGGGTAAGGGGTCGCCGGGTACTGTCAGCGGGCAAGTGATGGATCGAAGCGGGGCCGCAGTGGTGGGCGCTCACATCAAGCTTGTGCGCGACGACGGATCCCCGAGCCAGGAAGTTCTCGCGGGCGAGCAAGGTCAATTTTCTTTCGTGAATGTTCCGCCCGGATCGTTTCATCTGGCGATCACGGCCGCAAGTTTCGGGGCGCAAACCTATACGGGCGAGCTGCATCCCGGGGAGGTGGATGTGATTCCGACGGTTCAGCTCGAAGTCGCCACCGCCGTCACGGAAGTTCACGTCGCCGCGCTTTCGACCGTGGAACTGGCGCAAGTGCAGCTCGACGAAGAGATGAAGCAGCGCGTGCTTGGCTTCATGCCGAATTTTTACGTGACTTACAATCCGCACGCCGCGCCGCTCAATTCGACGCAGAAATTCGAGCTCGCCTGGAAGACGACGATTGATCCCGTGACGTTCCTTTTCATCGGCGTCGCCGCCGGCATCGGGCAAGCGCAGAACGAGCCGAGCGGATACGGGCAGGGCGCCGCGGGCTACGGCAGGCGATTCGGCGCCGGGCTGGGCGACTCGCTCACGAACACGTTTATCGGCGGCGCGATCCTGCCGTCGCTTTTTAAACAGGACCCCAGATATTTTTACAAGGGAACGGGAAGCAAGACTTCCCGCGCGCTCTATGCCATCGCCAACGCGGTGATCTGCAAGGGCGACAATGGGCGCTGGCAGCCGGGATACTCGGGCATTCTGGGAGCTTTTGCGTCCGGTGCCATTTCCACGACCTATTACCCGTCGAAAAATCGCAGCGCCGCGACGGTGTTTGAGAATGCCGGGATTGGGTTTGGATTTAACGCTGCCGCCAATTTGTTCCAGGAGTTTGTGGTTCGAAAGTTTACGCCCAACCTTCCGAAGTTCAATCCGACGAGTTCGGGTACCCCGTAAGCGATTTTTCGGAAAAAATCGCAATTTCTTCGCGATTAGAAAATATTAGAGGGCTGATTTTTCTATGAGTTAGGCGAAATTCTAATCGCGGATTCGCGATTAGAATTTTGCGTGTAAGTGCCGGGGAATCAGCGGCGAGATGGGTGGAAATTCGGCGTTGCGTTGTTCCCGCGCCCCGTAGTGTCGTCAGCGTCATCATATAAAAACAGGCAATGGTAGCGCGAAAACGGGGTTTTGAAAATCCGTAGAAGTACGTAGAGCTGTGGAAAACGGGGGTGCGGGATTGGGATTGGCCCGAGCGGCTGAAGCCGCTTGCGCGTTTTGGGAATTTTGGCACGGCTGAAGCCGTGCCCTGACGAATGGCGTGCCCTTACGACTACCGTGCACTGACGAATGGGTTCGGCCGGGCGTGACGGAAGGGCCCGATTGACGGGCCCTTGGTGGCGATTACGGCAGGACTTGGATTGGCTGCTGGACTGTTGCGCTTTGGCCGTTGGCTGTGGCCGTGATGAACAGGGTGTAGTTGCCGGGAGGCGTTGCGCCGCTAGGGCCTTTGGGGAGGCTGTTGCAGGCTGCGCCGCCCAGGGCTATCAGCACGAGAACCGCGAACGAAACGAGCCAGCGGGAGCGGCGGCGGTACGCCAGAGCAAAACTTCCCATCGCGAGGGCTGTTAGGAGCAACTTCGCGAGACTCGCTGGAACTCCGGGGCCGTTCACCGGCACTGCTGGGAGTTCGCCTGAGCAGAAGGTGTTTACCACTACTGCTACCTGGGTGCCGCCGGGTGACAACGTCACCTGCTTGGGATCTGGGTTGCAGGTGATGAATTGCGGAGCGGAACTTGTGCAAGTGAATGTGACCGTGCCGCTGAAGCCGGGAATTGGCGTCAGGATCAGGCCGACGGCTATTTGTCCTCCGGGCGAAACCGGCACCGGGGCGCCCGGTGTTCCTCCGGCGGGCGGCGTGATCACGAGTGTGAAGGGGACGGCGGCGATGTTGGTCGGGTCGTTGGCTGTGGCTGCTGTGGAACCGCCGCCGGTGACGGTGACGGAATTGGTGACTTGCGTTGCGGCGGTTGCCGTTACGTTTACTGTGACGGTGATGGAAGGATAGCTTGCGCCGGCGGCGAGGGCGTCGCTGCGCGAACAGCCGTTGCCTTCGCACGACCAGCCGGTGCCGGTCATGGAGACGAGCGAGAGGCCGGCGGGAATCGCGTCGGTGACGTTGACCGAGCCGTTTGTGGGGCCGGCGCTCGCGGCATTGGAAACGGTGACGGTGTACAGCGCACCTTTCTGGCCGATGGTGAAATCTCCGGCGTGCGTTTTCGTGATGCTGAGTACAGGCGTGCCGAGAGGTGCGATGGTGGTGGGATCCGTCGCGGTGACAGGGGCAGCATTGCCGCCGCCTGAGGCCGTGGCGGAGTTGGTGACCTGCGCTGGGGCATTGGCTGCGACGTTGACCGTGACTGTGATCGAAGGATAGCTCGCGCCGCCGTTCAAAACATCCGCACGCGTGCAAGTGTTCGCCGGATTCGGAGCGCCGCACGTCCATCCCGTACCGGAAATTCCGGCGAGGGTGAGTCCGGCGGGAATCGCGTCCGTGACGGTGACCGTGCCGCTGGTAGGTCCAGCATTCGCGCCATTCGAAACGGTGACGGTATAGTTGGCGGCCTGCTGGCCTTGCGTGAAGTTGCCAGCGTGCGATTTCGTGATGGCGAGCACTGGCGACGTGGTGGTGGCAGCGATGGTCGTCGGGTCCGAGGCTCGTGCGAGTACCGAGCCGCCGCCGACTACAGTCACCGCGTTCGTGACGGAAGCGGGGGCGTTAGCCAGGACGTTTACGGTAACGGTGATGGGCGGATAGCTCAGGCCGCCGGTGATCACGTTGCTTGTGGTGCAAGTGGCCGAACCTACGGTGCAAACCCAGCCGGTGCCGGAAAGTGCGGAGAGGGTGAGGCCGGTGGGAATCGTGTCGGTGACGGTAACGACGGAGCCGTTGGTCGGTCCCGAGCCAGCGGCATTTGAGACCGCAACCGTGTAGGTGGCGCCCTGCTGTCCCTGCGTGAAATTGCCTGTGTGCGATTTGGTGATGGAGAGAACTGGCGCACCGATGGGAGTAATCGTTGTTGAGTCGGTGGAACTGGCGGGCGCTGAGCCGCCCCCGGTGAGATTCACGGTGTTCGCCTGAGGCGACGGGGCGTTTACGCCGACGTTGACGAGGACGGTGATGGGCGGATAGCTCGCGCCGGGGGCGAGAGCGTCGCTGCGCGTGCAAGTGTTCGCGGGATTGGGAGCGCCGCAAGTCCAGCCCTGGCCGAATATGGCGGCGAGCGAGAGACCGGTGAGATTCGAATCGATCGCGCCGGTAAGTCCGGTGGAATCGAAAAGGAAATTCTGACCCGGAAGGGTGCAGCAGTTCACTGTGAAGTCAACCGTGCTTCCCTTCGTGAGCGTTTCGGCGACGGAGAACGGCGCACGGGTATTGACCGTGGTGCAGGTCTTGCCGTTGCCGGGATTACAGATGAATGTGGAAAACACGGGAGTGCCATTCACGAGAATGCTGTCGGTGGTGCTGGTGGAATCAAGCGCCGAGAAACTTCCGGTGATTTCGTAAGTTCCATCCGCGGGAGCAGTCCAGCGAACGTCGGCATCTGTGCCGCCGGTATTCGTGGGATGCAACCAAAGCTCATCGGTAGGGATGGTGACGGTGCCGCAACTTTGGGTCAGGCCGGAGTTATTGGCGATCACGTCGGGGTAACCTGCGCCCGACCAATACGGAAGGCCGCAAGTGGGGAAGCCAGCATTCTGGGCGGTTAAGAAGTGAAAACGCCGCCGGGGATTCGACGTACTGACCATAACTCCAGACGCCGTTGGGATTCGCAGTTCCGGAAAAACTTGTGACGATGTCCTGAGCGACGGTGGTCAAGGTGGTATCGGTGACGGTGACGGTGCCGCTGGTGGCGGCGGCATTTGCGCCGTTCGAAACTGTGACGGTGTACTGCGCGCTATGCTGGCCCTGGGTGAAATTACCGGTGTGGGCCTTCACAATGCTGAGCGCGGGCCCGGGGCCGGATGTGTTGAAGGTGGCGGTGACCGTTTCTGCGGCCGCGGGCATATTGAATGTGCAGCTGTTTCCGGTGGCGTTGCACGCGGTGGGTGTGGCGCTCCAACCGGCAAAGACGCCCGTGGTCGGCGTTGCGGTGAGCATCACCGAGCCTCCAAACGTGGCGAGGACGGAGCAGCCGGTTGGTGAGCCATTGTGACAATTCGTAATCGAGCCGCCCTGACCATTTACAACATTGCTCGACACGCTGCCCGTTCCAGTGCCTGCCAATTGAGCGGTGAGCAGGAACGTATTGGGAACAAAAGTGGCGGCGGCGTTGAGGAGCGTGAAGCCCGGAGTTAGCGTGAAAATGCACGGATTCGTCGTGAACGTGTTGCACGGTCCCGAAGTCCAACCGCTGAAGAGCTGGCCGGTGCCTGGGTTGGCTGTAAGTGTGACTTGCGTGCCGGCGTTGAAAGTGGCCAAGCAGACATTGGCTTGCGCCGGTGGATTCGCGCAATTGAGTTCGGTCGGGATCGTGGGAGTGGAAGTGCTCGACACGGAGCCTGTGCCGGTGACTCCGGCCGTAAACGTAAACTGGATGATCGGGAAATTCGCGAACAGATTCTGGTCGGCACTCATGGTGATGAAGCATGGCGCGGTTCCGGAACATCCCGCGCCGCTCCAGCCGGCGAAAGTGGAATTCTGCTGAGCTTCCCCGGTGGCTCTGAGGATCGAGCCGCTCGGCACTGTGTCCGAGCAAACGCCGGAGGTCGTGGCTCCAGTTAAGGTGCAGCTGATAAGGCGGCCGTCCCCGACAATGCCGCCGCCGGTCTCGCCAGCAGCCGGCTGCACCGTCAATGTAAAGGTGCCGGGGCCGTTGTTGAAGGTCAATGTGACCTGGTCGATTCCAGCGACTGTAATCGTGCAAGTGGTGGAGGTGACAGGACACTGAGTGGGGTTGACGTTGCCACCCCAGCCACCAAACTGCGAGCCCGCACCGGGCGTTTCGGTGAGCGTCACTTGCGTCCCGGCGGGATAAAAGGTGGAGCAGGTACCGGAGGCGCCCTGGTCAGTGATGTTCGTGCAATTGATTTGGTGGGGCGTGAGATTGTCGACGACCGTGCCGAAGGCGCTGCCCTCGAGAACCACTTCGAAATCGGCGGCCTGGACGGTTAGGCTCGCGGTGCCGGAAACGGTTCCGGACGTCGCGGTGATCGTGACGGGAGTGGGAGAGGCAGCTACGGCGGAAGCGAAACCCGGACTCGGTTGAGGCGCGGTGTTGATGGTGGCGACGCCTGTGTTCGAGGATTTCCAGACGGTAGTTGCGGTCACGTCCTGAGCAGTTCCATCGCTGAAGAAGCCAAGCGCGGTGAACTGTTGCGATCCGTTCAGACCGATGGTGGCAGAGGCGGGAGAAACGGTGATGGATTGAAGTGTCGCGCCGGATGCGGTCCCGAGGCTGAATATGACCACGTCACCAAAAGGCGCCGCAACGGAACAGCTTGTACAGGTTGTTTGGAAGCCATTGACGACAGTGGCTGGGGTGGTGTTCTGAAAGAAATTCGAGGAAAGCGCGTGGCCCTCTGCGTAGATGACGTGATTGACGTCGACGGCGACGCCGGCAATGTTCTCGCCGGCTAGGATTCCGGCTCCGCCAGTCGTGACACCAGAGCCAATGAAGGTAGAAAGGTACAGGCTGGCGTTGAATGGAGTCTGGCTCGGCTGCGGAACTCTGAGTACGGAGAGAAAGGCGTCCGCGGTGCCCACAAACGGCTGAAGGCTATTCAAAGTGGGAAAATCCGGGGACTGCGTTTCTCCTCCGATAACAATGCGGAACGAAGTGGGATCCGACGCGTCATCAGCAATGGCATGAACGAAATCGTTGCCGCTGCTCCCGCCGAAGTAGGTGGAGCAGAGCAGGCTGTTTAATCCGGTCTTCGTCGAATCCAAGAGAACTAGAAAGCCGGTTTGTCCGTTGCTGCCGGCTTTGGAGAGGTTCGTGGTCTGAAATGCGTTCTTCGTAGGAATCGAGGCATTCGCGCCAAAACCCGAAGTGGTGCTGCCGACGATCGCGATCACACCATTGCCCAGATCCAGGGAACCGTTCCCAGCCTTTGTTACGTCTCCTCCTCCGTAATAGGTGGCATAGAGCAATTGGTTGAGGCCGGTCAGGCTCGTATTGAGCTTCATCGCAAATGTATCTTCCGTCCCCTGGAAAGTGGGCTGGAAGCCGTTGGCCAGGGACGCGCCGCCGGGTCCTAAGTTGAAAGCCGTGGCGGAGAAGGTGTTTCCACCGGCGAGAATATTTCCGGAAGAATCAAGAAAGGCGCCGCAGCCGGCGTTATCCGACGAAGTGCTGCCGGCGCCCACGTTCAAATAGGTCAGGTAGCTTAAACTCATATCCGCGCGATTGAGCCTGCTGACAAAGCAATCGTCGAAGCCCGCCGACCCGTTATTAAAAGTGCTGATGTACGCATTTTTCGCGGGCAAATTATTCGCTTCGGTATCGCCGGAAATCAAAATATTCCCCGCCGTATCGACGGCGATAAATCCTCCTTCGACGCTATCGTTGCCGCCGAGCAATGCGGACTTATCGATCGCGGCGCCGGTAACCGTGAGGCGCGTCGCCAAGGCGCTGGAACCATTGCCGGTGGTGGCAGTGACGGGGTTGAGCACAACCGTCGAAGGGAAGTCGCTGCAAGTCGTTTGGCCTCCGATAACGGGCTGAACGGCGGATGGGGCTTGAGACTTATCCAGAGTTAACCAGATAAATTCGGAGAGACAACTTGTAGCCTGAAGTTATCGAAGGCGTTTTGCCACCGATAAAAGTGAGATAGACGAGCGATGCAGCGCCCGTGGCGGTGGGATCGATCTTGGCGACAAAGCCGACCACATTCACAACGGGAGGAGTGGTGGAAGTACCCGAGCCGATAACCTTGAAGGGCAGGGGAGCCTGACCGCCGAAAGTGGTGGAGTCGCTGGTGAACCCGGCAAGGTACAACTTCGGGCTGCTCGGAGTGGTGTCGTCTACCGCAATCCCGAAACTCTGCTCGACTCCGTTGCCGCCGAGGAATGTGGAGTAGCTGATCGAGGGATCGATCACGAGGGCCTGCGTGTGGTCGTAGGCGGCGAGCCGAAACGCGATTTCGCGCTTGCCCGTCTTCACGAAACTGCCTTCCACCGGGCGGCGCTCGGATGCGATCGTTTGATAAATCACGGGCTTGTGCATGCGGAAGCCGGAGCCGGGTGTGTGCAACACCAAGTCTCCGCGAGAATCAATTTCGATTCGGGAGGCGCCGCGAATGCGAAATTTAATTTTCGAAGGGTCTGCTCCGGGCGCGACGACGAAATCGTACTCGAGCTGATTCTGGTCTCCGTGAAAAACGAGATCCACACCTGGATAGACTTGCGCGGTGCGCACTCGGGAAAAAAGTGAAACTCCGGTGTGCCATTGAGAGCGGTCGTTGCCAATGAGGTAATTTACTTTGCCGGGGAGTTCTTCAAGACCGCTCATGGCGGGATCCAAATTCGCATCCACCAATTGCATGCGGAGCACGGCGCCGGCTGCCGGTTGAATTTCGCGAACACCGCCTAACTTATTGGGATGCGCGCCTGCTCGCGTTGTGGTTTCTGCAAGCACCGTCTCGGTGGGAGTAAGGAGAAGGGAGTACCCGGAGCTGCGAGTGAGAAAACGAACGCGCGGATCGCTTTGACCCTGGTTGGCTTCAAAGAACAAGGGCAGGTTGATGGGGTTCGGTGCGACCGGCGACTTCGGGGTGCCGTGGACGGCGACGGAGGCGGCGCTGGATTGAGCCGAAGAGGTGGATTGCGCGATGAGGGGCGGAGCGAGCGGAAGAAAAGCAACGATGACAAGGAAAGGGAAGAGCGAGAGGGTACGGCCTACGGACTTCATATTACTGCCTCCTGCCGGAACAATAGCTGTCAGACGAGAAAAAGTTTGCCCATCGGGCTTGTCCATCCGCTTCGCCGCGCCATCGCGTCGCCGGTTCCGCGCCTGCCATCATCTTGCCTGGATGAGACTTAGGAGCCGGAGCAGAGCTATGGTCAATTTGCAATGCACACCCAGACAGAATGACTAGTGCAACTGCGAAACCGAACAGCAAACACTTATGAGAAAGCGCTGGCCGGGAACGGACCGCGCCGCCCGCGAAGAAAATGCAGCCAACCCTGCGAGCTTGAGCGATCGCATTCCGAGGTAGCAACGCCCTCAGGAACTCCTCACCTGGGGCGGGGTGCGGGCGGGGGGCAGCGAAAGCGGATTTTCTAACCGGCGTACTAGTGGCGTCAAGTGAAAGTTTTCTTTATGGCTGAAAGCGCGAGGGCAGTGCCACGGGGCGCCTCAAGACCAGCACGCAACTTCGGGGACATGACCAGAGTGCGGGAGGGGACATGACCAGGGTGCGGGAGCGAACGAAGCAGCTGCGATCTGATTGTTAGAGGGGCAGGCCGAGCTTTTTTAGCAAGTCGGCCCAGCGGGGATCGGAATGGAGAGAGTCGAATCCGGGGAATCGGATGACGGCGAGCAATTCAGAATCGTCGTCGGAAAAAGCTTGTTCGAGAGACTCAAACGCTTTGTTGCGATCTCCGATGAGCGCATACACAAGGGCGGTGTTCGCGGGAAGCGGGCGGTGAACGGGACTCAGCATCTGCTTCAGTAGCCCTTGCGCGTCCGGGCTGTACGAATTGGGATCAGGGCCTACCTTTTTCATTTCATTCACCGCGTCTGCAAAACGACCCTGCATGGCATAGATGTGCGCCAAATAAAAATGAGCCGGCGCGAAGGAAGGATCTCGTTCGATCACCTTATCCATCTGGGCGATTCCGTCGGGGAAGCGCCGTGCGATTACAAGCGTCAATCCGTAGTTCACGTTCACGATCGGAGAAAGCGGATCGAGCGACAGCGCGATGTGAAATTCATCGAGAGCCTGGTCGAGTGCGGTTTACCGGCATGAGGAGAAGGAACGCATAAAAGTAATGAGCCGTGGCGTCGTTGGGGTTCAATTCGATCGCGCGGCGGAACTCCTGCTCGGCCTCGGTCCACTTCCATGCGTTGGTGAGTGCTATGGCACGCGCTGCGTGTGCCTCGGGTAGCGAGCTGTCGAGTTCCAAGGCCTTGCGGGAAGCTTCCTCGGCGAGAACCAGGGCTTGCTTGGGGGGCACCAACTGGCCGTAACCGCTCGACACGCTGTAACTGTTCGCGAGCCCGGCGTAAGCGAGGGCGTAGTTCGGGTCTGAGGCGATCGCTTGTTTAAACAGCGTAATACTTTTCAATATCCCGGCGGGCGTCCGACCGTACCACTGTTCCCGGCCTTCGAGATAGAGGCGATAGGCTTCGGGATTCGAGGTGCCGGCGCTTCCGAGTTTTTCCTGAGAAGCTCCGCTTAGATGAAGCTGCAATTTTTTGGAGACGTCGCGGGTGATGTCGCTCTGCACCTGAGTGATGTCCGCGAGTTTGCGAGTGTAGTGCGAGCCCCAGAGCTCGGCGCCGTCCGAAGTGTTGACGAGGTCCGCCTGGACGCCCAATTCATCGCCATGTTGTGTGACGCGTCCCATCAGCACAGCATTGACATCGAGCGACTTCCCAATCTGCTGGGGATCCTGCTGATCGCCTTTGAAGCGGAAGACGGTGCTGCGGGCCATTACCTTGACGTTGGGAAGTTGCGAAAGCGTGCCGATCAAACTTTCCGTCAAACCATCGCTCAAGTATTCATTGCTGGGATCGGCGGTGGCGTTGACGAACGGCAGGACCGCGATCGAACTGATCTTGCTGCCTCCTGCCCGGCCGCGCAGAAAATAAACGCCGGCGGCTGCGGCTAGAGCGAGTACAGCCACAGCGGCAACAGCCCAATATTTTCGCGAACTCGTGGCTCCCGCGGTAGCGCCAGCGACCGACCACGAGCCTGACGATGAAGCAGTCGCCGTCGCGGCAGCAACACTCGCAGAAATTTCAGAATTCGTGGAACGTCCCGATTCCTGCTCTCGTTTCAGCCTGGCAAGGTCCGCACGCAGATCAGCGGCGCTCTGGTAGCGCAGCGTGCGGTCTTTATCGAGAGTCTTATTGAGGATGCGCTCGAGGTCGGCCGGCAGTTCGGGGTTCAACCTTACGGCGGGCGTGGGCGCCGCATCGAGAATGGATTTGAAAATCACGCCGGAGGTCTCGCCCCTGAACGGGAGCGTGCCGGTCGCCATTTCGTAGAGGACCGCGCCGAACGAGAACAAATCGGAGCGCGCATCGAGTTCTTTGCCGCGAACTTGTTCGGGAGACATGTAGGCGACAGTTCCCAGAGTGCTTCCCGGGCTCGTCAAATGTTCCGCGCTCGCGCCTTCGGTGATTTGGCGGCTAACGGTGGCGCCGGAGGAGCCGGCGCCGGTGAACGTCACCTTGGCGAGACCGAAATCGAGGATTTTGGCGTGGCCGCGCTTGGTGACAAAAAGATTGGCCGGCTTGATGTCGCGATGAATGATTCCTTCGGTGTGCGCGGCGTCGAGCGCGTCGGCAATTTCAATGGCGAGGGCGAGCAGATCGCCGGTCTCAACCGGCTTTCCATTGATACGGTGTTTCAGCGTCATGCCATCAAGAAACTCCATCGCAATGAACGCCTGTCCACCTTGGTCGCCGGTATCTCCGATATCGTAGATCGTGCAGATGTTGGGATGATTGAGGGCCGATGCGGCCTGGGCTTCGCGTTGAAACCGTGCGAGCGCTTGCGGATCGCGAGCGACATCCTGCGGGAGGAACTTCAACGCCACAAAACGGTGAAGGCGCGTGTCCTCCGCCTTATAGACGACACCCATGCCTCCGCCACCAAGTTTTTCGATGATGCGGTAATGGGAGAAGGTTTGGCCGATCGAAGCGGAGGAATCTGACATGAGTGCCACATGTTAGGGTTTAGCTCGATACGAAGTCAACAAACCGAGTGCAAAGCTATAGGGCGGGGAAAAGTGAGATCCCGTTACTACCATTAATCTGCGGAATGTCGCATTGTGAGATAGGTGGTGATAATCCCTGTTCTCGACACCTATCAAGAAGCAAATCAAACTCTCGAGCATTGCGTTGATTCTACAGAACCCACAAGAGGGTGAGGTGCGGTTGCGCAACCCCACGGGGGCGTAGCAAATTCTCCATCGGGTTTCTACCCTCCAAACCATATGTACTTGCCTTAATAACTTATATTAAGTAAGGTTAACCCTCTAACGCGGTCCGAAAATGCTGCGGCCAACTCTTTCGATGTTTGTTCTTGTTGTGTTGTTGTTGTGGTTGCCTGCGACGACTTCCGCCCAGGGTGAAACTACCAGTGCGATTGTCGGTCAGGTTAGCGACGCCACGGGCGCCGCGGTACCCCACGCCGACGTGACCGTCGTGAATAAGGACACGGGGCTTCGGCGAAACGGGAAGACCGATAACGAAGGATATTTCAACTTCCCGCAGCTCAAGCCGGGCGTGTATTCCGTGAAAGTCGAGGCGGAAGGATTCGAGTGGCAACAGAACGACGCCGTGACAGCTGCCCTTGGTCAGAAGCAAACCGTCAATTTCACCCTCAAGATCGCACAGTCGAAGCAAACGATCGAAATCCGAAGCGACGCGGCGATCCTCAATCCGGAGAACGCCAATACATCCACCACCCTGAGCGCGCGCGCTCTCGAAAATCTTCCCAATCCGGGCGGCGATTTAACTTACCCGCTGCAATTCGCTGCCGGCGCGCTCATCAATACTGCGGGCAGCGGCAATGACTTTGTTGGAGGCACGAATGGCTACGGCAATGTCGAGTTCAATGGCTTACCCGCTCTCTCGAATGGGTACATTGTGGACGGCCTGGAAACAAACGACCCGCTCACGAATTTGAACAGCGGTCTTTCCACAAATCTCGTTCTCGGCTTGAACTCGATTTCAGAAGTGACGGTCAACACGCTGTCCTACGCCGTCGATCAAGGACGGTATGGGGCATCGCAGGTGAATTACGTCACGAAGTCCGGCTCGAACGAATTTCACGGCAACCTATACGAGCTGTGGAACGGTTCCCGGTTCAACGCCGCAAACTATTTCACCAATGCGACGCCGGGCAATCACAAGCCGCGCTCGACGGTAAACCATTTCGGCGGTAGCGTCGGCGGCCCCATTATTCACAACAAACTTTTTTTCTTCTTCGATAGCGAATGGGTTCGCATCGCCTTGCCCATCGTCACAGCCGCCACGGTTCCCACTTCAGCGTTCCAAGATCACGTCCTGCAGCAGCTTCCCCTCGGCGGCACAGATTCCGTCACCGGCTCGATCTACCAGCCGTCGCCGCAATCGGTGCCGTTCTATCAAAAAATGTTCTCGCTCTACCGCAACACGAACGGTACGCCTCTCGCCGTTCTTGGCTGCCCATTCGATTCCGGCGGTGGCGCGCCCGCGATTTCCAACGACGGAAACGGCTGCGCCAATCGCCAAAGCGTCTCTCATTCGAGCGACGATCACGAGCAGGTCCAGACCGTCCGCGTCGATTACAACATCAACGAAAAGAACACCACGTGGTATCGCTTCCAGACCGACAACGGGCTCCAAGCTGCATACACCGATCCGATCAATCCTCTCTTCAACGCAATTTCTCCCCAACCGCTCTATTCCTTCGCCGCAGGCTACACGCACGTCTTTTCGCAAAACCTCGTCAATTCTTTCAATCCCGCCTTCTCCTGGTACGGCAGCCTCTTCGGCCCCAGCGATTTCGACAAAACGCTCGCCGCATTTCCCATCGTCCTCCAAGGACTCGGCGCGAATGCTCCGTTTACCACCGTCGGCGGTCTCGACAACACCTGGGTGCAGGGCCGCCGCGCTTCGCGCTTTTTCATCAACGACAATCTCGCCTGGAGCCACGGCGCGCACGAACTCCGCTTCGGCACCAATACGCGCATTTTTCGCCTCAATGATTTTGACTTCGGCGAAGGCACTGTTCCTACCGTCACCTACACTACGCTGCCGCAATTCATCTATGGCGTCGCCTCGACGGCTACCAAAACTTTCCCCACCTCGCCCAACGAGCCCTTTAATTTCCTGAACCTCGATCTCTACGCACAGGACACTTGGAAAGTCACCAAAACGCTCACGTGGACCTTCGGGCTCCGCGACACGTTGAACTCCAATCCCCTGAATCCGCATCAGCACATCGCGCGCCTGCTCGGCTCATTCGATTCCATCTCGCACGACGTGAATCAACCGCTCAACGCCGCGATTCAAACCGGCCTCGGCAATATATTTTCTTCGACGCCGCTTGCGATTCTTCAGCCGCGCACCGCAATCGCATGGCAATTCGATCCCAAATCCGTCCTGCGCGCCGGCTTCGGAATTTTCAGTGACATTCTGCCCGGCAGCGTTGCCGACGTGGTTGGCGTGAATCCGCCCTACGTGAAATCTTTCCAGGGTGGGCTTCTTGGCACGGTCGGTGGCGCCGAGATCGCACCGGGCGTTCCCAATAGCGCGGTGGACGCAACCATCGCAGCCAACAGCACTTTCAGCTCGGGCTTTCCACAGGGCGAGCTTTCTTGCGCTTCACCCCAAGCGAATCCCGCGAACTGCCTTCCGCCTGTCGCGATCACCGCCGTTCCCAGCGGCAAACTTCACGCGCCCTACTTCATGGAGTGGAGCCTCGGAGTCGAGCGCCAGTTCGGAACCACAGGTAGCGTCCACCTGCAATACGTTGGCACGCGCGCCGTGAATCAGCCATATCTCACCCAGGTGAATGGCTACCAAACCGTCTGCAACGGCTGCTTCGCCCCGTTTCCCTACGCGGAATCTACCGATCCGCGATTCGGCGCCGTCACGCAACTTTCCACTGGCGCGAACAGCCACTACAACGGGTTGCAAACCTCTGCGTCGAAGCGTCTCGGCCACGGTCTGATGGGACAAATCAACTACACCTTCAGCCGCTGCATGGACACCGTGTCGAACGGCGGTTTTCTTCAATTTTCCGCGGGAGGAATTTTGTCGCCGCTTCCGGGGGAATTAGCGCGCGATTACGGTCCGTGCGATTACGATATTCGCCACAATCTCAACGCGCAGTACACCTATCAATTTCCGGCCAAGTTTAAAAACCGGCTTCTCGGCTATGCGCTCAACGGCTGGCAGGTTTCCGGCACCGCCTTCTGGCACAGTGGCATTCCCTTCTCCGTCCTGAGCAGTCCGTATTCGGCCAATGGCAATGGCATCGTCAACGGCAGCGGCCCGCAATTCGCGAGCGTCGTCCCCGGCCAACCGCTGTACGAGCACAATCCGATTCCCGGCGTCACGCAACCCGGCACGGTGCAGTGGCTCAATCCCGACGCGTTCGTCTCCGCCGTCGACCCCAGCACCGGCGCATGCGCTGGAGGCGACAGCCCCACGAATTGCCAGTTCGGCACTCTCGGGCGCAATGCCCTGCGCGGCCCCGATTTCGCCTGGAGCGATTTCTACCTCACCAAGTGGTTCGCTCTCACCGAGCGCGTCAAGCTGCGCTTCGACGTCCAGTTCTTCAATGTATTCAACCACCCCAACTTCGGCCTGCCCAGCTTGGTGCTCGCCGGTATCCCCGGCAAGCCCACCACACAGACCGGCTTCGGCGCCCTCACCTATACCACCTCTCCGCCAACGGGACTCCTCGGCGTAGGCCTCGGCGGCGACAGCACGCCTCGCATGATCGCCTTTCAATTGCGCCTAGAGTTTTAGAATCGCTATTGTTCAACGAACTTACTTTCAGGACTCATTGGCTGAGGTGCTCTGATCCGGATTACTGTTGATAAATCCGCTTATCACTAGCAATCTCAGGATGAGATAGATGGTGATAATCCCTGTTCGCAACACTTAGATCATTATGGTGCCTCAGTTCCGCGATGCGATAATGCCAGGGTATGGTTTCCACATTCCAAATCGCCGGACAGAACACGCTCCGCCGGGTTAAACGGATTCAGGCTATTACAATCGTCTGGATGAGTGTTGAGACTGTTATCTCACTCTCATCGGCCTGGATTGCTCGCAGTCCCGCGCTGCTCGCATTTGGCGGTGACAGTGCGGTTGAACTCCTGTCGGCAGCGGTTGTACTGTGGCGGTTTCGTGCCCACGCTGTAACTGACCACGCCGAAAGGATCGCGTCGCGCATTGCGGGAGCTTTGCTTTTTGCGCTGGCCGTATATGTGACCGTCGTTTCAATGATGAGTCTACTCGGTCACAACGTACCCAGGCCAACCTACTTGGGAATCGGAATCCTTATCGCTGCGGCTGCGGTCATGCCATGGCTTGCCAAAGAAAAACGGAAACTGTCGGCCACCACAGGCAGTGCTGCGATGCGAGCGGATGCCGCGCAGTCCGGCTTGTGTGCATATCTTTCCATAATTGCCCTAGTGGGACTCGCCGTGAATGCAGTTTGGCATGTGACTTGGGCTGATCCGGTCGCTGCACTGGCAATCACGCCTCTAATTGTTTGGGAGGGCAAAGAAGCGATACGTGGCAGGGCATGTGGATGTTGTTAATATTTCAGCGGAACTCAATTGACCGCTATTCGTTCTCGGATAACTGTTGACAAATCCTCTTATCACCACCTATCTCAAAACGACATAGGTGGTGATAATCCCTGTTCTCGACACCTATCTGAAAAAAGTGCGCCTTGCTCAGATATTGAGCGGTTTCTTCCGAGTGGTGCGTCACTCGTCCGCGGTCGGAGAGCAATCCAGTTAGCAGCGCTGAGGGCCCCCGGCTCACTGAGGTTGGATCCCAGCGGCTTTGGCGATGCGCGCCGCGTTTTCATTCTCGCTCACGACAAAGTGCGCGAACTCAGGCTGGGTCATGCTCATTGGATCGGCCCCGTGCTTGGCGAACCAGTCGCGCAAATCAGGCGCCACTAGCACACTTGCGATGTCCTTTGCTAACTTGTCGACCACTGCGGCAGGAGTACGGGCGGGCACCCAAACTCCGTACCAAATTGCATAATCGAATCCTGGCAAGCCAGCCTCCGCGATGGTCGGAACGTCCGGTAGCAAGGGTGAACGCTTCTTAGTGGTCACGCCTAGTGCATGGAGCCTACCTGCACGGATATCGCCTAAAGCGAGTTGGATGGGCGCCATCATGTAAGTCGTACGTCCTGCGATCGCGTTGGCGATCACGTCAGTGATCGCGTCGCCCGGCCGCGGGGGCACGTGTACCGCCCTAATACCGGCCTGCAAATTAAATTTCTCAAGCCCCACGTGCGTGCCAGTGCCAACGCCGGTCGAGCCGAACTTCATTCCACCTGGTTTTTGTTTCGCTGCTGCAATAAGCTCACGCACAGTGGTGATGCCGGAGGACTTGCCTGAGACCAGCACATAAGGCTGACTGGTCAGCGGAGCGACGGGGATGAAATCTTTCAACGGGTCATATGGCAGGTTCTTCACGAACACGGCGCTATACGCCTGAGCGCTGGTGTTCACGAGCAACGTGTAACCGTCGGCCGGCGACTTCGCAACCAGGGCGGGGGCCGCCGTACTCCCTGCGCCGGCATGGTTCTCCACCGTCACGGGCTGACCCCACAGCTCGGAGAGCTTCGGGCTGACCGCGCGAGCTATCAGGTCAGGTCCACCGCCCGCCCCGAAGGGCTCAATCAGGCGAACGGGCTTTGTAGGATAACCTTGGAAGCTTTGCATCACCGCCAGCGAAAAAACAAATCCCAACACCATTCGAGTCGACATGCTTAACTCCCTAAAGAGAGCGCACTTCCGGCGAGGATATTCTCTTCTCACCTCATGCCGCATGGCAACGCAAGACCAAGGAACTAGTGCGTTTTCAGCGAA
>CAVQFW010000008.1:0-151897 GCA_963711875.1 uncultured Acidobacteriota bacterium | reverse complement strand
TTCGCTGAAAACGCACTAGCTCGGTCGCGTTTCTGGTGGCTATCGCTATCGAGTATGCCCCTAGCCGTGCTAAAGACTTTTTGGCCAATCGGTTTCGCCCCATATTATGTTTGACACTTGACTGCACCGAACTCAGTGGGTATCGTCCGGCTGTACTTCTTTGTCTTCGAGAATACTGAGGGAGGTGCAAAACACATGGACAAGAACACGTGTGTGCGGAGTTTGCTAAATCTGGTCGCAGTCTCCTTGATGCTTGTGCTCGCGCCGCTGAGTGCTAAAGCCCAGCAGACAACCGGCGTGCCGTGTTCGCCGAGTGCCACTACGACGGTCGACGGGAAGTATGTGCCGCCACCGACGCCGGGTTTCGCGGGCACGATCAACTTGAGTGCGACGGATTCCAAGCCGTGTTGGCCTCCCAAGATCGTTCCGCCGAAGGGCGCGCCGAACGTACTGCTGATCATGACGGACGACCAGGGCTACGGCATCACAAGCACCTTTGGCGGTGTGATCCCTACGCCAGCCATGGATCGTCTCGCAAAAGCAGGCTTGCGTTACACGCAGTTCCACTCCACGGCGCTTTGCTCGCCGACTCGCGCGGCTTTGATTACAGGCCGCAACCACCACTCGGTTGGCTTCGGCGTGATCTCGGAACAGGCCACAGGGTATCCCGGATACGATTCCATCATCGATAAGAACAGCGCCACCGTCGGCGAGATTCTTCGCGAGAACGGCTACGCGACATCGTGGTTCGGCAAAAACCATAACACCCCGACCTATCTCTACAGTCTGGCTGGCCCGTTCGACCAATGGCCCAGCGGGATGGGTTTCGACTATTTCTACGGATTCATGGGTGGTGAGACTGACCAGTGGACACCCTTTCTATTCCGCGACCATACTCCAGTTTTCCCTGAGATTGGGAAGCCCGGTTACAACCTAACCACCGATCTGGCTGACGAGGCGATTAAGTACCTGACGGAGTTGAATGCCGCTGCGCCAGAGCAGCCTTTCTTCCTTTACTACGTTCCCGGCGGTACGCACGCTCCGCATCAGCCGACGCCGGAATGGATTACGAAGATCAGCGACATGCACCTGTTCGACAAGGGCTGGAACGAACTGCGCGAGCAGATTTTCGCGAACCAGAAAAAACTCGGGGTGATTCCGCCAGGGACTCAGCTCACCGCGTGGCCCGATAGTTTGCCGAAATGGGATACGCTCAATGCCAATGAGAAAAAACTCTTCGTGCGCCAAGCGGATGTTTTCGCCGCCTACGTCGCATACACCGACCATGAGATTGGCCGCGTGATCCAGTCCGTGCAAGACCTAGGCAAGGCCGATAATACACTGATCATCTACATCAGCGGCGACAACGGCACGAGCGCCGAGGGGTCCACGATCGGCACGCCGTTTGACCTCGCGGCGATTCAAGCCATCGATATTCCCGTCGATGACCAATTGAAGTTCTACGACGTGTGGGGCTCCGCACAGACCACACCGCATATGTCAGTGGCGTGGTCTTGGGCTTTCGACACTCCTTTCAAATGGACAAAGCAAGTGGCCTCGTTTTTCGGCGGAACACGGCAGGGGATGGTGATGTCGTGGCCCGGCCACATCACCGATGTGGGTGGCATCCGCTCGCAGTTCCACCACATGATTGACATCGTACCAACGTTACTTGACGCTACGGGCATTCCAGCGCCCGTGATGGTGAATGGCATCGCGCAGAAACCGATTGAAGGCATCAGCATGAAATACACGTGGGATAAGGCGAACGCGAACGCGCCCTCTACACGCACGACGCAATATTTCGAGATGTTCGGCAACCGTGCCATCTATCATGATGGCTGGGTCGCCGCCACGCCGCCTCCACAGCCACCGTGGCTCATGGGCACAGCCAAAATGCCAGAGGTGCTGAATGGCTACAAATGGGAACTCTACAATATTGCTGACGATTACTCGGAGAACAACGACCTCGCGGCAAAATATCCCGACAAGCTGAAGGAATTGCAGGAACTCTTTTTGGTCGAGGCGCAGAAATATCAGGTGTTCCCACTAGATAATTCGATCATCGCGCGGATATTGACACCGCGGCCGAGCGCAGTCGCCGGACGAACCGAATTCACTTATTCGGGCGAAATCTCCGGCCTGCCCGAAGGCAACGCACCCAACATCATCGGCAAATCGTTCTCCATAGCCGCCGAGGTTGAAATACCCCAGGGTGGAGCCGAGGGCATGCTCAACACGCTCGGAGGCCGCTTCGGCGGTTACGGCCTCTACCTGGTGAAAGGCAAGCCCGTGTTCACATACAACCTTCTCGCGCTGGAACGCTTTCGCTGGGAAGGGCAAGAGGCACTCGCGTCGGGCAAACACACCATCGTGTTTGATTTCAAATACGATGGCCCCGGCATGGCCAAGGGCGGCACCGGCGTATTGTCGGTGGACGGCAGGGAAGTTGCCCGCAAAGCGATGCCTCACACGATCCCCGCGATCATGACAATCGACGAATCCTTCGACGTGGGCGTGGATACCCGCACTGGAGTGGACGACAACGACTACCAGCCTCCGTTCCGCTTTACCGGCAAGCTCGTGAAATTGACAATCAACCTGAAACCTGGAACGATGAGCGCCGACGACCAGAAGCGATGGAATGAGACAGCCAGGCAGGTCAACCTGGCGGCACAGTAATCCGGGCAATCCGAGGCAGCAGTGAGCTACGATAAACGCGGTAACCGGACACTAGATCAGATAGGTGTGGCGAACCGGGATTATCACTAGTTATCTCAGTCTGAGATAGGTGGTGCGAAGAGGATTTAACGCGATGCTAGGAGCCGAGGAGTGCAAGGATTGACTCCCCCAGAGCACTCATGCCGTCAGACTTTGCAACTACTGCGTCGATGCCGATCGCGGTGGTCAGCGGCTTGCAACTCAGCAATTCGTTGTGCAGCGTGAAGACGAGTATCCGCACATTGGGCAGGATATCTCTCACAATCGACGCAACTTCTACTCCATTTATGTCCGGCATGTTCAAGTCCAAAACGATCAATGCAGGCTTGAGTTCCCTGGCCTTTTTTATCGTATCTCGACCGTCAACGGCCTCCCCGCAAATTTCAAAGTCTCGCTTAGCTAGGTAGGTGCGGACAATCCTCCGAACGGTATCACTGTCGTCAGCGATCAGAATGCCCCTAGACATCAAAACCTCAAGTCGAAGAAGTCCGATGCAACCCTAAGTAGCGTAACCACAGGTCCGTACTGCGGCAATACGGTCTTCACGGTATTAACGCGGTTTCGGCACAGTGATTTTCAGATAGATGTCGAGAAAAGGGATTATCACCACCTACCTCAGAGTGAGAAAGGTGGTGGGAAGAAGATTTATCAGCATCTATAATCCAACCTGAGCTCAAAAGAATGCCAACGGTCGCAATCGGCGACATTCACGGCAATTTCGCTGCGCTGGCTGACCTTCTAAGTAAGGTCGTGCCGGAGTTGCGTCCGAGCGATTGCTTGGTTTTTCTCGGTGACTACATTGATCGCGGACCTCAGAGTCGAGAGTGCCTGGAACATATTGTGCAGCTTCGTGAACAAGCTCCGTTTCAGGTCGTCGCTCTGCAAGGCAATCACGAAAACTGGATGTTAAAAGCATTCCGAGATCATTCTTCCCATTCCTGGCTCCTCGGAATGGAATCTTTTGAGACGATTGCAAGCTACTCGTCTGAGGCCGCGGGCGCATTGCGCCGCGAGGCAGAACGCGCCGGAGAGGCTTTGATTTTCGAAAGGGCGCCACTTCCCTACGAACTGTTCTTCGACCTTCTGCCCCCTACTCATTTACAATTTCTGCTGAATCTTGCGTTCTACCATCGCACCGCAGATGTTGCATGCATCCACGGTGATTTTCCTCTCGATTTAGTTCTGGCCCCGGAGCAGGTAACGATTCCGTGGGATATGCTGGGATTCCCCGATGAATATCGAGGTGAAATCAGCGTTGTGTACGGCCACTGGGGGAATTCTGTCGAGGACGAGAACGGTTGGCCTCTGCCTTGTATCAGAGCCAATCGGACGTTCGGTATCGACACCATCGCTAAGGGTGTTCTTACTGCAATGCGTTTTCCTGACCATAAGATCTTTCAAAGCGAACGCTGTGACACGAAGCGTCTCCGCAGATGATTCAAAATCCTAGTAAAACTGGCCAGCGATTCCTCCGGGCGCCGTGGTCCCCACTTTGGCGGTGAGAAGAGGATCTTCTCGTCTGCGTCGAACGCCAGGGGGCCAATCGGGCCAATTGGAAATTAGCGAGCTTTCGGATAACTGTCGAGAACAGGGATTCCCACCAGCTATCTCGTTTTGAGATAGCTGGTGGTAAGAGGATTTCGCAACATCTATCCAACTTTCTGCCAGAAATCGACCAAGGGGAACTTCCGAGTTGCCGACTATCCGCTCGGAACCGGGAGAAAGTTCCTTGGTCTTGCGTTGCCATGCGGCATGAGGTGAGAAGAGAATATCCTCGCCGGAAGTGCGCTCTCTCAGGGAGTTAAGCATGTCGACTCGAATGGTGTTGGGGTTTGTTTTTTCACTGGCGGTGATGCAAAGCTTCGAAGGTTATCCTACAAAGCCCGTTCGCCTGATTGAGCCCTTCGGGGCGGGCGGTGGACCTGACCTGATAGCCCGCGCAGTCAGCCCGAAGCTCTCTGAACTGTGGGGTCAGCCCGTGACGGTGGAGAACCATGCCGGCGCAGGGAGTACGGCGGCCCCCGCCCTGGTTGCGAAGTCGCTGGCCGACGGTTACACGTTGCTCGTGAACACCAGCGCTCAGGCGTATAGCGCCGTGTTCGTGAAGAACCTGCCATATGACCCGTTGAAAGATTTCATCCCCGTCGCTCCGCTGACCAGTCAGCCTTATGTGCTGGTCTCAGGCAAGTCCTCCGGCATCACCACTGTGCGTGAGCTTATTGCAGCAGCGAAACAAAAACCAGGTGGAATGAAGTTCGGCTCGACCGGCGTTGGCACTGGCACGCACGTGGGGCTTGAGAAATTTAATTTACAGGCCGGTATTAGGGCGGTACACGTGCCCCCGCGGCCGGGCGACGCGATCACTGACGTCATCGCCAACGCGATCGCAGGACGTACGACTTACATGATGGCGCCCATCCAACTCGCTTTAGGCGATATCCGTGCAGGTAGGCTCCATGCACTAGGCGTGACCACTAAGAAGCGTTCACTCTTGCTACCGGAGGTTCCGACCATCGCGGAGGCTGGCTTGCCAGGATTCGATTATGCAATTTGGTACGGAGTTTGGGTGCCCGCCCGTACTCCTGCCGCAGTGGTCGACAAGTTAGCGAAGGACATCGCGAGTGTGCTAGTGGCGCCTGATTTGCGCGACTGGTTCGCCAAGCACAGGGCCGATCCAATGAACATGACCCAGCCTGAGTTCGCGCACTTTGTCGTGAGCGAGAATGAAAACGCGGCGCGCATCGCCAAAGCCGCTGGGATCAAACCTCAGTGAGCCGGGGGACCTCAGCGCTGCTAACTGCATTGCTCTCCGACCGCGGACGAGTGACGCGCCACTCGGAAGAAACCTCTCAATGTCTGAGCAAGGCGCACTTTTTCAGATAGGTGTCGAGAACAGCGATTATCACCAGCTATCTCATTTCGAGATAGCTGGTGGTAAGAGGATTTATCAACATCTATCCGAGTGCTGGTTCGGCTATGAGGTCGCAGTGGAGTACATAATCCATAGCGCCGGTATTCGTGGAGCCTACTTCCTTGAAGGCCATTTTCGACTTGTCATACTGTCGAAGTTTTTGGCCCGACCACCAAACTGATTTTGATTCAATCAGAGGCGTGATATTTGCGCTGATACCGCCGATATGCCATTTGTGTCGGATCGTAGGCATGAAATGTTCGGGTATCCGCGGGATCCACAGCGGAATTCCAACGTAGATGACGCCCTCAACATAATCCCCGACTTTGGCGCGCTTCGGCACGTCTCGACCCGGCAAAGAACATGCAGCCCGCAAACCAAAATCAATTAAGCAAGCTTTGTCAGAAACGTGCAGAATCTCAGCCACAACTGAATAGTCACAACCTATCACGAGGCGTGTCTCGTTCGGTCTAGGCGACACAACCTTCAATGCGCGAGGGTGGAATTCCAATGCAAAACATTCGAAATCCTGCCCAACCGACAATTCCGGGTAAGCACCGTCTGCAATCAAATACGACGGAAATCCAAGGTGCCATTTCACGCTATGCAATAAACCACCTTACTGATAGCCACGCAACAGAAGATGCGCATCTATCGGAATTTTGCAGAGGGCAGGATAGATGTCGAGAACAGGGATTATCACCAGCTATCTCAAGCTCGAGATAGATGGTGATAAGAGGATTTCGCAACACTATCCGGGCCAAGGCGTCCAGGCCATCTGCAAAGCCTAGGTTCCGATTATCCGACTATACGTCCACGTGGAATTTGTTCGGGAAAATGCCAATGCGCTACAGGAGAAAATCCTACAGCGCATTGGGAATACGTTCGGCGCTACATCGGCAATTCAGTGCCGGCCTGCTCCGCCACCATGTACGCCGCGTACCAGTCGGGCCAGTTCGGATCGGCCGCGCCGATGCGCTTCTCATGCTCGCCGTGGGCGGCCGAGGCGCGCCGCATCGCGTTCGCCAGATCATTCGCCGAGGCGAAGGTGGTCCCCGCAGGGTCGATGCGACCGGCCAGCCGCGTGGTGATTTCCTGAAACAGCCAGCCGTTGCCGTCGGGATCACGGAAGGAGGCGAACGAACGATAGCTGCGATGCTCGGGATCCGGACCGCTGACGCGGACGCGTCCAAACAGGAAGGGCTCGTCCGTGCCCGCGTACACGCCTTCGTTGTGGAACACTTCACTGATCTGAACGCCGCGATCGAGCAGCTCTTTGCGGGCGGCCTGGATGTCAGAGACGATCAGGTACAGACCCTGGGCCGAGCCGGGCGCCGCCGGGGTGACATTCTTGCCGAAGATGACCGAGCACCCAGAGGCGGGCGGCGTGAACTGGATAATGCGGTAATCTTTACCGTTGTCGTAGTCGGCGTCGAGCCGCCACCCGAGCTTCGCGTAGAACTCCTTGGCGCGGTCGACATCCGAAACCGGGATGACGACGATCTCGAACTTCATGTCGACTGGCGCGACGCTGGTGTCGATACCGCGGACTGCATTCGTGCTCATAGCTGCCTCCTGAGTAGTGTCATTTTCTTGCCTCACGCATTATCACCATCTATCTCACTCTAAGATAGGTGGTGGGACGCGGATTTCTCGACATCTATCCGGGCCAAAACGGTCCCAGCCCATCTGCAAACCTGGTTCCCGGTTACGCGACTAATCAGGACTTGGGAATTGCTTCGTTTCCATTCCAAACTTGAAAAATCTTCCGATGAGGTTGAGGATGTCAAGGATGATCGCCCCATCGACCCGCATCGAAGCGATCGACCCTTTGGCCTCGCGTCTAACCCTTTAGGAGAAGATTCGCCATGTCGCATCATTTCGATACACCTACCGCAAAAGAAGACCCCCGCATTAACGTCTGCGACTTCTACTTGTTTCGCGGCCGCCCGGGAACAACGGTCATGGCTTTGACCGTGAATCCGAACGCCGGCGTCGGCGCGCCCGACACCTTCCGCGACGAAGGTCTCTACGTCTTTCGCTTCGACACGAATCGCGATCTTCGCGAAGACGTCGCCTTCAAGGTCCAGTTCGGCGCGCCCGCCCACGCCGATGGCGGCGAGCACGTTCAAACCTTCGCGGTCCGGCGCGCCACCGGAGCGGACGCTCTGAAGGGTGCCGCGGGCGAAATCATCATCTCCGGGAACACGGGAGGCGTGGTGAAAGGGGATCCGGGCTGCTTAGCGTACGCAGGCCTCGCGCCCGATCTGTTCGCCACCGATGGCGTCGGTTTCGGTGACTTCAGAAAAGCTCTGTGGTCCGAAAACCGGTTTGCCCCGGAGGCGTTCCAGAATCGCCAAAGCTTCTTCGGCGGCAAGAATGTCACCGCCATCGTGCTCGAGGTCCCCTGCAGCCTGATCGGCCAAGGTGTGGTGCACGCCTGGGCCACAGCATCGCTCTACGGGCACGCGGCGGAGGTGCAGGTATCGCGTTGGGGCCTGCCGATGATCACCCACATCCTGCTCTCTGATCCTTCGCTGCACGACGCAGCGGAAAACTACAACCGCGCGGTCCCGGCGGACGAAGTGGCGCTGTTCTCCAAACCGATCCGCGACTTCGTGGAAAAAGTCACCGCCCTCGCCCACTCAGCGACCGACCCATCCGCCTACGCTACGCAACTCCTCGCGCGTCTCTGCCCGTCGGTCTTGCCGTATGAACTGGACACGGCCGCCTCATTCTCCTTTGCCGCCTTCAACGGCCGTGGCCTCTGCGACGATGTGATGGACGTGATTCTCACGCTGGCCACGAACACGGCCCTCGGCGATGGGGTGGCACCCGATATGCGGCTGATGCGCCTGGATTTTCCCTATTTCGGCGAGCCGCACTCTACGGCGGCGAGTTCCGCGAAGCAGTGAGGGCGAAGGAGTGGCAGTGCTTGTCAGGTGAAGCGGAATGCGAAAAGGCGCACCGTGCCATCACACAGAGCGCCTTCGTGGACGCTCGCCAACGATCCGAGAATCGATACCTAACTAAAATGGTCTTATAAAGCGGCGGCAATACAATCCACTTCAATATCAAACCCGCCATACCAAGCGGGAACATTGATAAAGATTCGAGCAGGAGGATTCGCCGGGAAGTAACGCCTGTATACCTCGTTAACAGCATCTATCCTCACCTGGGCGCCAGGCTTATTGCGGGGAACCCTGTCACTTTTGACACTATCCTTATCCGATCAACACAGGAGACAATACCGCTGTTGAAAGGGGGATTTATGAAGAGCAGATTGGCTTTCCTTGTCGTCTTAGCGACGGTTGCGGTGGGGGCCATCTCATGCACTGAGCAAAAAGGCCCGGTTCGCGAGGCAGTGTCCTACAAAGACACCGCGAAGGAAGCCTACGTGTACGGTTTCCCGATGGTGATGAACTACGGCGTCATGCATGCATACTTCGTGGACCGCAACTCTGGCCAATTTAAGGCTCCGTTCAACCAGATTTTCAATGAAGCGCGTGTGTTCACACCAAAAGACACGGCCATCGTCACGCCGAACAGCGACACGCCATATTCATTTGTCGGGCTGGACCTGCGGGCCGAGCCAATCGTGCTGTGCGTGCCCAAGATAGAGAAGACTCGATACTACGATGTGCAGCTCGTGGACATGTACACCTTCAATTATGGATACATCGGCAGCCGCACGACCGGCAATGACGCTGGTTGCTTTATGATCGCCGGTCCCGATTGGAAGGGGGAGACGCCCGCTGGAATCAAAAAGGTCTTTCGCTCGGAGACTCAGTTCGGTCTGGCAGGCTTCCGGACACAGCTTTTTGGACCCAAGGACATGCCGAATGTCGTGAAGGTGCAGGCGGGCTACAAAGTGCAACCGCTTTCGGCGTTCGCTCATCAGCCAGCGCCACCAGCGGCCCCTGCGATTAATTTCCCACCTTTCACGAAAGATGACATGAAGACACCGTTCGCTTCGTTCCTGAACTTCGTCCTTCAATTCTGCCCGCCCGTGGAAGAGGAGAAGCCTCTGCGGGCAAAATTCGCCACGATCGGTATCGAGGCTGGCAAGCCATTCGATTTTGACAAGCTACCCGATGCGCAAAAGGCGGAAATGGCTCTGGGCATCAAGGAAGGCTACGAAGCGATTGAAAAACAGAAAGACAACATCGGCAAAAATATCAACGGCTGGCTGGTCGGCTCTGCCTTAGGCGACCGTGCCTTTTTTCATGGCGATTGGCTGCTGCGTGCAGCGGGTGCGCTGGCGGGCATCTACGGCAACAGCGCGGAAGAGGCGGTGTACCCTCTGGCAAAGAACGACTCGGCTGGCCAAGCGCTGGATGGCAGCAAGCACAATTACACGATTACCTTTGCGGCGAACCAGTTTCCTCCGGTGAATGCGTTCTGGTCCGTCACCATGTACGACGGCAAAACGCAACTCCTCATCGATAATCCAATCAATCGCTACCTCATCAATTCACCGATGCTGCCGGAGATGAAGAAAAACAAGGACGGTTCGGTGACGCTGTATATCCAAAAGGACCAGCCAGCAGCCGACAAGAAAGCTAACTGGCTTCCGGCTCCGGACGGCCCGATTTACATGGTTATGCGGTTGTACTGGCCGAAAGAAACTCCACCATCGATCCTTCCGCCCGGTTCCGGCACTTGGCAACCGCCACCCATCCAGGTCGCCCAATAAACGCACTCGATTTCCCCACGACATCGTTCCGATTTCTCGCTCATCGAACGACAACCGGATAAGTGTTGAGAACAGGGATTATCACCAGTTATCTCAAGCTGAGATTGATGGTGAGAAGAGGATTTATCAACACCTATCCAATTTTCTGCCAGGATTCATCTCGGATTACTTCCGAGGCGCCGACATTGGCGTGTCGGGTTTGACCAACGTGTCTGACGCGCCAAAGTCTGAGCCGACTGCAACGCCTAGAAGCACAGCGGGGAACCTGAGTGCTGTCCGGCCACACCGTTCGCGTCTTGCTGGACGTTAGCCGAGCCATTCAGCGTTCAGCTCAAAAGTCTTCCAGGCTCCACACATTGGTATCCGCAGTGAAGCCCAATAGCGCCAGGTGTCGTCCGTCCGGCGATTCCCTCGCAAATGTGCCTTTGCTACCCTGCTGGCTCCAGATCTTCCGGGCTCTCGAACTCAAGTCGACGTAATAGAGGTCCACTCTTTGCTGTGCGGAATTGGCGATGTAGAAGGCCTGCCCGTCCGCGGCCCAGTCGAGCGACCGCATGTTCTGAAGTTCAGCCGACTCGATTTCGCGCAAGACTCTTCCGTCGAGCGACAATATCTGAACGGGTCCTCTTGGGCTCTTGCAAATCGCCAGTTTCGTCCCGTCGGGCGAAAGGTCCCATCCAAAATAGTTTGCGTTGTCCACGTGCAGCCTGAGGAGCTCCTCGCCCGCTCCTTTTACTGAGTCGAATGACCGAAAGATTGCTTGCGTGGAGTCCAGAGAAAGCTCCTTGAGGACGCAAGCATTCCGAAGTTCCCTTGAACATACAATCTGGTCATCCGGCTTGGAGGAACCGACAAATTGAGGTTCGCCTCCGTTGAAGGCTACGCGCATCGTTCGGAGTGGCGGCGAGTTTAGCGCCTTTGTGGCTTCAGCGAAGATTACCCAACCATCCGGCGCGACGCGCGGAAATCCATAATCGCTGTTGCCGACCGCCAGCGGTCGGGCAGCCTCGTCGCTCAAAGGTTGCAGGTAAACCGCAAACCGGCCAGTGCGGTTCGACCATACGACTACAGAGCGGCCATCCGGGGTCCAGTCGGCCGGAAAATCCGCGCTCTGCGTCGTCGTCAGCCGACGTGTCGCAAGGAACTGCGACGCCCCGGGTTTCAGGTTCGCTAGCAGGGCCGTGAAATGGGCATCCCACTTTGTGAATACTACGCGCTCGCCGTTGGCAGTGGCCGTGATGCCCCGCAGACAGGAACCCACCCAGGCCGTGATGCGGTTCGGCGGCTCTGCCGGCTTGCCACTCCGAGGCTCAACTCGCGACTCCCAAAGATTGCATGTTCCGAAATTGCTCGGCTCCTCTCGCGCGTAGAGCAGGCGGCTCTCCGAAGGCCATACGAGGTCCATGATCGCGTCTTCTGCGCTGGACGCAACAGCAATGTCGCTCGTTCTCCTCTGCAGATCGCGCGTCAAAATCCTCGTTCCCGATTTGTCTCTCGCCAGATACGCGGCGTGACGGCCGTCCGGCGCCCACACGAACGAAGCTAGCGCAGTGTCATCGTCAGCCTCAACCACCTTTCGAGCTTCGGTTCCGTCCGCCCGGATCGACCAAATCTCGCGGTCTCCAACACGTCCCGCAGATGTGCTGAACGCGACAAAATCCCCGGTCGGAGAAATGGAATAGCCAATCGCGCGGTCTCTCAGTTTCCGAGGCGACCCTTCGAACGCCGGGACAATCCACACGCTCATATCGTTGGACCGCTCGTCGAAGGGCATCGCTCCCGCCGCTAGCGCGTTGGCCAGGAATCCCCTTCCGTCTGGAAACCATTGCCCCACACACCAACTGGCCGCTTCGCGCGGAAGGTCCGTTGGCTGCGGAACATCCCGAGTCTCGCCGGTTCCGAGGCGATGCACATGGATTCCCTTCGAGTCGCCATAGGCCAGGAACTTGCCATCCGGAGAAATCGATCCGCTGGTTGCCGAGTTATCGATCGGATTCGCAGTTAACTGCCGCTGCTTGATCTGGTGCCGGACGAGAGGTTGCTTCGGGCGCGGGCTCGTGAATAGCAAAAGGCTGCTTGCGGCGACCCCGATGGTAGCCAGCGATGTGAGCCAGTTGCGGGGAAAAACCCTGAAGCCGACGCCGGGATTCGGCTGTGCGGCGGACTCAAGGCACTCGTCTCCGCTGTTTCCGTTCGTCCTCGAATCCGACAAACGCGACGGTGCACCGGATTCCGAACGAACCACTGCATGCTCAGCCGACGGCTTCCATCTGTAGCCTCTTCGGGGCAGGGTTTCGATGAACTGAGGCGTTTCAGCGCCGTCGCCCAGAGCCTGCCGCAGGCGTTTTACCGCTGCATTAATGCTGTGGTCGAACTCCACCACGATGCCATCCGGCCACAGCCTGCTCCGAATTTCATCCCTCAGCACGACATCGCCCTCATTGGCGAGCAGCATCTCCAAAATCTTGATGGATTGCTCAGGCAGGCCGGTGTTTGATCCGTTCTTCCGTAATTGCCGCGCCCGCAGGTCAAGCTCGAACTCACCGAAGCGCAGAACGCACCGCACACCCTGGTCCATGGAGGGATTCCTTGGACAGGAATTTACCACTTGAACAGCAGACATTCAACGGTCGGATAACTTTCGAAATCTAAATGGCTTATCGCATGTCATAGAAATGCCATGGCGATGCCACCCTCACTGCATTGCTTCGCTCGCCTGCTTCACCCAACTTAGCGTCGGCGGAGGAGCCTATAGGAGGGATCCAATGAGTCACCCAGGAAGCAGGTACGTCTTTGCAATTGCGTTCGCAATGATTGTCGCGCTGGCCGCGGTCGGTGGGCTGGCCGCTCAAAGCAACACTTCGCTGCAACAGTATTCCGTCCATCTATTGGACACATTGGGCGGTTGCTGCAGTGTGGCTAACGGAATCAATAATTTTGGCCTCGCGGCCGGCAACGCGAATCTCCCAGGTGATACCAGTTTCCACGCGACGGCATGGTTCTTTGGTTCGAAAGTCGATATTGGCACGCTGGGTGGCCCCAATAGCTTTGTCAACCTGGCCCCCAACGATCTTGGGCAGATTGCTTCCGGCGCCGACACAACTACTCCAGATCCGCTCGGCACTGACTTCTGCGGTTTCGGTACGCAGCTGATCTGCCACCCGTTTATTTGGCAGTTCGGACACAAAACGCTCTTGCCGACGCTCGGTGGCAACAACGCATACGCCCAGGCCATCAACAACCGCGGCGATGCCGTAGGTCAATCCGAGAACAAGACCACCGATCCTTCCTGCGATCCTCAGGGACAACCCGAACGCAGGGCGGCCCTCTGGCATGTGGCCCGGCGCGACATCCACGAACTCAAACCGCTCGCAGGCGACGTTGACGCGTTGGCCATCTCCATCAACGACGCAGGCCAGGCTTCGGGCGCGTCCGGTAACTGCAAAGACCTCAATACTCGCGCGGTTGTTTGGAATGACGATAAGCCCGAGGACCTGGGAAACCTGGGGAGCTCTTCGAATAACGCAGCCCTCGATATCAATAAGCAGGGGCACGTGGCTGGCGTCTCCAGCCTGGCTGATTCCACATTCCATGCCTTCTTGTGGCGCAATAGCCACATGATCGACTTGGGAACGCTTCCGGGAGATACCTTCAGCTTGGGCATTAGTCTTAACAACAGCGATCAGGTGGTCGGTATCTCGTGCGATGCGGACTTCAATTGCCGCGCCTTCGTCTGGCAAAACGGCGTCATGTCGGACTTGAATGACCTCATCAGCGGCGATGCGCCCCCATTCTTGTTCACTGCCAACTACATCAATGATCGCGGGGAAATTGTCGGTGAGGCCTTCGACGACGCAACGCAGACGGCACCGGCCTTCGTCGCGATTCCGGTGATTAGTCATCCGAACGGTCAGATCGGGCCGCATTCTGCCGGAATTCGCGGCCTTTCTGCACGGCGTGTGCCCTTGCCCGATTCGATTCGCAATATGCTTCGGCAAAATCCTGCAAGTTCCAGGCTCCGCATGCCGAAATAGCCGATTAATCCCTAACGTATCTCCCGTTCGGACTTCGGCGCTTCACCGTCACGACGAGGCGCCGAAGTCTTCAGGGCGGTTCATCGATTCGTTTTTCCAAGTCGCTGTTGCGAACAGGGATTATCACCATCTATCTCAGTCTGAGATAGGTGCTGGTAAGCGGATTTCGCCACAGTTAGCGCCTCGCTGAATCAACTTGAGCGTATGCAGTTGGGAACAGCCTACGATGCCCAATTCAATCAGACCATTTCTGTCAATAGGCACAATGTCGAAGAAAACAGAATTGGGGTCAATGAAAACTCGAGGAGAGTCAGTGTGGAATGTTCTGGAGAGCGGACCCTTGGTGCATGACTTCTCAATGAAGTCTTGATTCTTAGACGTCATCTTCAGCTGCCGTGATTGCCCTCTCGTTCGGACGAGACTTTGAAAGAGGTTTGACACCTTGGTGCGGCGTTTCTATACTCTGCGTGCCCAGACTTTCCCTCCTGAGAGGACTCAAATGTTGAAGCTGTCGCTGGTCGCTATTCTGATTGCCGCGTCCGCGTCTGTCGGATTCGCGGGAGAAAACGGAAAAGTTCAGCAACCCAAGATCACGCCCCAAACGAGCGGGACGACGCAGCTACTGATTGCGGTCAGCCCGGTAAATTCGCAAATCGTTTGGGCGGCCGGACAGGGCGGCACCTATGTGGTGACGACGAATGGCGGAAAGACGTGGAAAGCGGCGGTGGTGCCGGGAGCCGAAGCGCTCGAATTCCGCGACGTGTACGGCGTGAGCGACAAAGAGGCGTATCTATTGTCAATTGGGGGAAACCCTACCGATTTTCGCATCTACAAAACGATTGACGGCGGCGCGAACTGGAAAATCGAGTTCACGAATCAGACGGCGAACGCTTTCTACGATTGTTTCGCGTTCTGGAGCCCGAACCGCGGCATCGCGCACAGCGATTCGGTGAACGGAGTGTTTCCCGACCTGCGCACGTTCGATGGAATCCATTGGCAATCGATCTCATCGAGAATGCCGCCGGCACTGGCGGGCGAAGCGTCGTTCGCGGCCAGCGGAACTTGCGCGACGACGGAGGGATTCACGAATGCATGGATCGCGACGGGCGGCTCAGCGACCGCGCGAATTCTTGCCACGCGAGATGGCGGCAGCACATGGAACGCGTATGACACTCCGCTGGTGAGTTCGCCCAGCGCGGGCGGAATCTCGGTGGCGTTCCGCGATTCGCGTCACGGGATTCTGGGTGGCGGCGACTTGGCGTCGAATGATAGCGCCGATGCTGCAACGTCGAACGATGGCGGGCAGACGTGGACGATGACGAACAAGCCGCCAGTGGAGGGCGCGATTTTCTGTCTGGCGTACGTTCGCGGCAATCGCTTCGGCAATGGCGACGGCGAAGGCCAAGGCCAAGGTAACAACTCTCAGGGCCAGGACGGCGATCGCGGGCGCGGAGGCGACGACGATTTCGAATTCGAGCACACCGTCGTGATCACGGCCGAGACGGCGCCGGACTTCAGCTCAGGGCCGGCCGCGTGGACTCCCGATGAAGGCCGCACGTGGTTCCCGATCGCGGGAGTGAGCGGCAACTGGGCGGTGGCATTCGCGAATCCGCAAGCCGGGTGGTTTGTGGGCAACAACGGGCAGATCGTGAAGATCAGTTTCTGATGTAGCGCAGTAATTCGGTCCAGCGAAAAACGCAGCGCGCCGGTTTCGGGCTAGCGGGTCGTCTTGATGGAGAGCCTCGAGATTCGGCGCGCTCGCGAAAGGCACCGCGAAAAAACGCGATGGCTTCCTCATCGAAGGAATGGCCGGCGCGTGGCTCGTAGGTTCTTCCGTTCACTGGCGGAAGCTTCGTTGACAATCCAGTGATCGCACGGCAATATGAATTGTAGTTTTCCTGCCGCAGGAAATGCCCAAGTGGCGGAATTGGCAGACGCGCTAGCTTCAGGAGCTAGTTCTCGCAAGGGAGTGGAGGTTCGAGTCCTCTCTTGGGCACCATTTATGCCGCATTTCACCGGAGACGCGTATGGCGGAACTTCCCATTACCTATCGCGGAGTGGTGTATCCCTCGCAGTGCGATCACATGGGACACATGAACGTGATGTGGTACGTCGGCAAGTTTGACGAAGCGAGCTGGCAGCTTCTGACGAGCCTCGGCCTCGCACCGTCGCGGCTGCGAGATGAAAATCGCGGGATCGTTGGCGTGGAGCAGCACATTGAATACAAACGCGAGTTGCGCGCGGGCGACGTCGTCACTGTCCGCTCGGCCGTGCTCGAGGTGAAAGAAAAAGTGATTCGCTTCCTGCACGAAATGACGAACGACGAGACCGGCGAAGTGGCCGCGATCACGCGTCTCGTGACGGTTTATTTCGACACCGCCGCCCGAAAGTCCGTGGCGCTGCCTCCTGACGTTCGCGAGCGCGCGGTTGGGATGATTCGGTCCCCGGCCTGAACCTTTCGGGTAATTTATTGCGCGCCTGTGCGCGTCTCGATTTCGGTGACGCCGCGCTCTCACATCGCGCGCAACGCCGCCAGCAATGCCGCGCCGTTCGGACTGCCCAGTCCGGTGCACGCATCCCAACCTTTACCGGCGGAGTAGGTTCCATTGCTTCCGGAAGTCACGTCGTGAAAAGTGGCTGCCACTTTCGCTGAGTACAACAGCGGATTGATGTACCCGACGTTCGCGCCCAGCGATTGATTGACGAGCGCGAGCAATCCCGCCCACAGCGGCGCTACCGCGCTCGTGCCGCCAATCACCGACGGCGCGCCATCCACCACGACGTTATATCCAGTTGCGGGATCGGCATCGCCTGCGACATCCGGCACTCCGCGACCCACGAATCCGTTTGGCGCCTTGGGAACTTTTGCGCTCGTCTGAAAACTTGGCAGCGCGAACACCTCGCTGACGCCGCCGCCCGTCGCGCCTTCGTTGGACGCGAGTTCGTTCCAGGCTTGCTCGCTTCCCACCGCGCCGCCGGAAATCTTGAGTTTCGTGCCGCCACAACCGACCACGAACGGGCTCGACGCGGGAAAATCCACGGTGGGATTTCCGCTCGTGCTTCCGTCCGACGATCCATTGTCGCCCGACGCGGCCAGAACCGTGACGCCCATCGTCGCACCGTCCTGGCACGCGGAATTGAGCGCGTCGCGCGATTGGGCCGTCCAGGAATCTTCGGGGCCGCCCCAGCTGATCGAAATGATTGAAGGCTTCCGCGTCGAATCGTGCACGGCCGTGGTAATCGCATCGATGAAGCCTTGATCCGTGTTCGGCGCGAAATAAACGGCGATCTGCGCCGCTGGTGCAATTGCTCCGGCGACTTCTACGTCGAGCTCCACTTCACCATCGGGGCCGCTGGAATCGCCGGTGGGGGAATTCGTCGCGCTGTCTACGGAGACGGCGGTTACTTTCGGGGGTGCAATTCCGAGATTCTTGAAAAATGAATCAAGATCGGCGGCGCGGTACCCGCCACCCAATTCAATGATGCCGATTGACTGGCCAGAGCCTGTTGCGCCGCCGGGAAAATTGTAAGCTTGGGCCACTTGCGGCGGCGAAAACGAAACGTCCGTGGAGCGGGCTTGTGCGCCTGGATTTTCTTTGCGGATTCGGAAATGCGTTTTTGCTTGCGGACGATTGTCGAGTCCGAAAACGCCGACGATGATGCCATCGAGGTCGGCCGGGATCGTTAGCGCGCCCGTACGGCAGCGATACGCGCCCGAGGCGTGCTGGTAGCGGCGCAGGTTCACGCCAAAGGCTTTGCTGAAGGCATCGACAGGGCCTGCGAGTTTTATGGTACGGCTCGCGCGGTCTTCGCTGGCGATTTTCAGGCTGTAGCGGGCTGCGAACGCGCGGATTTTTTCGAAATCCTGCGGCGAGGCGCCGTGCAGCTTTGCGAATTCTTCGCGGGTGAGATATTTCCGGTCGCGTGGGAGTTGAGCGCCTATTTCATCGGCGGAGGGAAATTCGCGGGGGTTTGAGCCGCGCCGGATGAGGACGCTGACTTCGATTTGTTGATGCGGATCGGCGGGGCCGATATCTTTTGCGCCGGGAAGCGGCGGCCGCGCGCTGCCTTTGAGTTCGATTCGATCGTGTTGTGTTGGCATGGTATGCCTCCGGGAAGATTGGCCTCAGCGGCTAAAGCCGCGTTTTCGTTTCGGGCTTTTGGCACGGCTGAAGCCGTGCCCTGGCGAACGGCAGAACGCTTGATTTGACGAATATTGCGGTTGGCGGATGCGAGCATCGGCGACGAATGCGGCTTTGTGTTACTTGCTCCCATTTTAATTGAGATGCCGAATTTGCTCCGGCTGTCTTCCGTCGTTTTAGCTGACGACCATCTTATCTCGTGACGCCTGCTGGCCACTGGTTTCTCGCAGGCGCGCCGCCTTCGATTCGTGCGCTAGATTTTACGGGACGCTGGGAGCGTCGCTCGCGCGCCAGGAAGCTCGGGCGATGTCACCAGGGGCGCGATGCGGCTGGGGCTTTGGCGAATTTGATTCGGTCTTCGCAGTCTGCTAGCTTCACGATTGAGTTTTGGCGATGGACGGCTGGGCGGCGGGATTGCGGCCGCCGCGACTCGCGAAAAAGTCCTAGAGCTTTCGAACCAGGATGGATACGCACATTTCAGGCCCTACAGAGCGCGCTTCCGAAGGGATCGCCCGGTCGCAGCGTGAGCTTGCTCCGGACCACGCTCGCGCGAACTTCGTGATTCACGCCGCGTTCGCCACTACCGGAATCGTGACGGTTCTTCTTGGGCCGATCCTGCCGATTCTCATCAGCCGCTGGTCGTTGACCGACGAGCGCGCTGGGTTATTTTTCACCACACAATTTTGCGGCCAGCTTGCCGGGTGCCTTTCGACGGGGTTACTGATTCCGCTGCGCCGCAAGGGCTACCGCCTCACGTTTGCGATTGGGTTCGCTTTCATCGCGCTGGGCGTTGCGGCGCTCGCCGTCGGCAATGTGCATACGGGCCTCGTGGGAACCGCGCTCTACGGTTACGGCCTCGGCCTGGGGCTCACGGGCGGAAATTTATGGGTTGCAGAAGTATTTCCTGAGCGGCGCGCTACGGCCGTGAGCATTCTCAATGTTACATGGACGATCGGCGCCATCGCCTGCGGGCCGCTCGTGATGTTGGCCGAGCGGACTCACATGCTTGCTAAATTTCTCGTGGGCGTGGCGGTCGTAATGGCGATCTGCGCGCTGCTGATCGTTTCCTGGAACATCGAGCCGCGCGAAAATTTGCCGGACGCACCCGCGGGCGAGCGCGACGCGGCGAGTCCCGCTACTCCGCGAAGTCTTGCCAGCCCGGCGGCGTTCACGCTGAGCGTGCTTTTCTTTTTGTACGTGGGCACGGAGAGCGCGGTGGGCGGATGGGCTGCGGCCTACGCGAATCGCGTCGAATCAATTTCCGCAATGATGTCCGCGCTCACGCCGGCTTTCTTCTGGGCCGGCTTGATGATTGGCCGGGCGCTTGCGCCCGCGTTCCTCCGCGGGCTCGCCGCGAAGATTCATCCCGAGAAATTCCTGATGGCGTGCGGGCTGGTGCTTGCAACACTTGCGACGAGCGGTTTGCTCTACGCCGGCACCTATCGCCAAGCGCTCGTTTGCGCGACGATCGCGGGCCTCGGCCTTGCGTGCGTCTATCCGATCCTGGTGGGATGGCTCGTGGGAATTTTCGGAGCGCACGTCCGGCGATTCGGCAGCGTCATCTTTTCCATCGGCAGCCTTGGTGGCGCTACACTTCCGTGGATGGTCGGCGCTGTGTCCACTCACACCGGAGCGCTTCGCGCGGGATTGCTCGTGCCGATCGCGGCGATCGTCACGATGGCAGGCGTCAACGCAGTCGCGCAACTTTCCCGGCCCGCGCAGAATCGAACCATTCTGGTGGCCAATAGCCGGAGCTGATTTCACTTCGCCGTGAAAAAAATCTTCGCATTACTATTCGCGCTGTTAGCCGCTTCTGCGGCCGGCGCTCAAACGAGCGCCGTAATCGTATTTAAGGGCGCGCAGCTCATTGATGGAACCGGCGCACCGCCGGTTAAGAAAAGCGTGCTCGTGGTCGAGGGCGACCGGATCACGGGTGTCGGCAAAGAAGGCAAAGTTCATTATCCGAAGAATGCGAGAGTGATTGACGTTGAAGGCCGCACGATTATGCCGGGGCTCATCAACGCGCACGGGCACGTGGGGCTCGTGACCGGCGGGCAAAATCGCGCGGACGCCTACTCGCGAGAAAACATAGAAAACGCGCTCGTGCAGTACGAACAGTACGGCGTCACGTCCGTGATGTCGCTGGGCCTGAATCGCGATCTCATCTACGAGCTGCGCAACGAGCAACGCAGTGGCGCGTTTCCGGGCGCCACGATTTTCACTGCCGGGCGCGGATTCGGAATCGAAAACGGCATGCCGCCCATCGCCGCTGCGCCCGATCAACTTTACCGGCCGCGATCCGCGGATGAAGCGCGCGCGCAGGTTCGCGAACTCGCGGCGCACCATCCGGACATCGTCAAGCTCTGGCTCGACGACCTGTACGGCAAGTATCCGAAAATGGATCCGGCGATCTACCGAGCGGTGATCGAGGAATCGCACAAGCAGGGACTGCGCGTCGCGGCGCACGTTTTCTATCTTGCCGATGCGAAAGCACTGATCGCAGATGGCGTGGACGTGCTCGCGCACAGCATCCGCGATGTGCCCGTTGATGACGAATTCATTGCGATGATGAAATCGCATTCGGTGATCTACATCCCCACGTTGACGGTGGATGAATCGGCGTTTGTGTTCGCCGAAAATCCCGCGCTGATGCAGGACCAGTTCTTCAAGCTGGCCGTCGGCCCCGAACTGCAGCTGCAACTCGAGAGCCCGGAGTACCGCCAAAAAGTGGAGAGCGATCCGAATCTCGCGCGTGTGAAAGCCGCATTCGCGATGGCGCGAAAAAATCTCAAGACGCTCGAAGACGCCGGCGTGACGATCGCTTTTGGCACCGATTCGGGCGCGAGCCCAGTTCGCATCCCCGGCTGGGCGGAACATCACGAACTCGAGCTGATGGTTCGCGCCGGCCTGACGCCGATGCAAGCGATCTGCGCCGCCACAGCGGGAAGCGCCAAAGTGCTCGGCGCTTCCGATCTAGGAACGCTCGAAGCCGGCAAACGCGCCGATTTTGTAGTGCTCGCAGGAAGCCCGCTATCCAGCATCAGCAATACCCGGCAAATGCTTTCGATCTGGCACAGCGGAAAAGAGATAACGCCGCGAGCCGGTGCGCCATCGCTGCTTGGACAATGAGCCACGTTCGCTCCAGGAAGCACATGAACCACGCTACGAGAACGATTCGTAACATGGCTGTAACACTCGCGCAGTACGCTCGCGCGCCTCAGGGGTTGCAATGACCAGCAACAATGCAGTGCCGGACCCGCAGTACGTTCTCAATCGCCATCTCTCCTGGTTGCAGTTCAACGAGCGAGTTTTGGAAGAAGCGCACGACGCGAGCAATCCCGTCCTCGAGCGCGTGAAATTTCTCGCGATCACGGCGAGCAACCTGGACGAGTTCGTCGAAGTGCGCGTCGCCGGCCTGCTGCAACAGGTGGAACATGGAAGCCGCGAGCCGGGACCCGACGGCAAGCTTCCGGAAGATGTGCTGAAAGAACTCTCCGAGAAAATTCACGAATTCGTGGGCCGGCAATATGAATGCTGGAGCGACGAAATCGTTCCGGCGCTCGCGAAAGAATCCATTCGAGTGCTCAGCCAGAAAGAGCTGGGCCCGGAGGCGCGCGAGTACATCGAAAATTTCTACGCGAAGAGCGTCGAGCCTCTGCTCACGCCGGTGACGGTTGATCCGGCGCATCCGTTTCCGCACGTGTTGAACAAAGCGCTGTGCGTCGCATTTCTGCTGCGGAAAAAACGCCGCAGCTCACAGACATTTTTGGGGGTCGTCACCGTGCCGCGCGCGCTGCCGCGTCTCGTGCTTCTGCCGTCGGCCGAAGGCAAAGTCGAGTACGTATTCCTTCACGACGTAGTCCACGCGTTCGCCGAACGGCTGTACCACGGATATGAGGTTCTCTCGGCGGCGCCATTCCGCGTGACGCGAAACAGCAATCTTTATCTGGAAGAGGAAGAATCGCGGAGCATTCTCGATTCGGTGGATACGCAACTGCACCGGCGGCGCAAAGGCGCGGCGGTGCGTATGGAAATCGAAGCGGGCGCAAATCGCGAGATCGTCGATCGCCTGCAGGCGAATTTCCGGCTCGAGCCCTGGCAAGTGTTTCACGTGGATGGCCCGACGAATCTTTCGCGGCTGTTTCACATGTACGACCAGACGCCGCGCCCCGATCTGAAATTCAAGGCGTTCGCATCGCGCGAGCTGGCGCTGAAGCCGGGCGCCTCTTCGATATTCGAACTCATCCGCAAGCGCAGCCTGCTGCTGCACCACCCGTACGATTCCTATTCGGCGGTGGTGCGGTTCATCGAGAGCGCGGCGCAGGATCCGGACGTGCTTTCGATCAAGCAGACGCTCTATCGCACGAGCGAAAATTCGCCGATTGTGCGGGCGCTGATTGACGCAGCGTCGAAGAAAGAAGTGGCGGTGGTGGTGGAGCTGAAGGCCCGCTTCGACGAAGCTTCCAATATTCGCTGGGCGCGAAATTTGCAGGAAGCCGGCGTGCAGGTGTTTCACGGCTTGCTGGGGCTGAAGACGCATTGCAAGCTGGCGCTTGTGGCGCGGCGGGAATCGAATGGGCAGATTCGCCGGTACGCGCATCTGGGAACGGGGAATTACAATCCGTCCACCGCGCGGTTTTACACGGACTTGAGCCTGCTCACGAGCGACTCGCACATTACGTCCGGCGTACACCACGTATTTAATTACCTCACAGCGTATTCCGAGCGCGCGAGCTATACGCCGCTGTTCGTGGCGCCGTTGAATCTGGGCAAGAGCTGCCTCTCCTTGATTGAGCGCGAAGCGGCTCACGCCCGCGCGGGCCGGCCCGCGTTTATCTTCGCGAAAGTGAATGCACTGCTCGACGAAAAAATCATTCAGGCGCTCTATCGCGCTTCGCAGGCCGGAGTGAAAATCGAGCTGGTGGTGCGCGGGGCGTGTGCTTTGCGCCCCGGATTGCGCGGAATCAGCAGCCGGATTCGCGTGCGCAGCGTGATCGGCCGTTTCCTCGAGCACAGCCGCGTCTTCGTATTCGGCAATGGCGGCAAAACCGAAACGTATCTCGGTAGCGCCGACTGGATGCATCGCAATATTTACGAGCGCGTGGAAGTGATGTACCACCTGCGCGACCCCGATCTGTGCAATCAGATTTTTACGGAAGTGCTGCAGCCGTATCTTGCCGACACGGCCAAGTCGCGATTCCTCATGTCCGATGGCCGCTATGTCCGTTCGCGCGAAGCCACCAAGCTTCTGCACATGAAAAATGGGTTCGAGTTCAACGTACAGGAATTTTTGATCGGCGTGGCGGAAGGCCGAGAAGATTTCAGCGAAGTGCCGGAGGCGGAGCGGCCGTTCAAGGCTTCCTCTCTTCGCGTTCCGATTTCGAAGCCGGTTTAGTTCCGCAAAATCCGCAAGCTGCCGTAGACTGATGCGGCATGTTTCAGTCGAAAGCATACGCGCGCACCTTCGATGCGCCGTCAGGCGTCGAGCGGCTTCAGTCCGCCGTCAATTGGCTTCTCGGGCCGGAACCGGTCGAGGCGAGCCGTCCGGGGCATCTTTGGCCGCGCTGGATATTTCTGCGGGCGCTGGGGCTGATTTATTTCTCCGCGTTTTTTTCGCTCTTGTTTCAAATCAAGGGACTGCTCGGCCCGAACGGACTCCTGCCCGCAGCCGATTATCTGCAAGCCATCACTTCCGCGGTGCAAGGCGTTGCGCGTTTCTGGTTCGCGCCCACGCTGCTGTGGATGGATTCGAGCAATCAGGCGCTGATGGCTATCTGTTGGGTGGGGCTCGTCGCTTCGGTGCTTCTGGTTTTGAACCTGTGGCCGCGGGCGATGCTCGCGATCTGTTTCCTGTGTTTTCTTTCGTTCGTCGCCGCCGCGCAGGACTTTGCCGGCTACCAATCGGACGGAATGCTCCTCGAAGCGGGATTCATCTCGTTGTTCTTTGCGCCGCCGGGATTCTGGCCGGGGTTGGGGCGGCGCAATCCGCCCTCGCGCGCCAGCCGCTTCCTGCTGCAATGGGAATGGTTCCGAATCTACTTCGAATCGGGTGTGGCGAAACTCCGCAGCGGCGATCCGACGTGGCGCAATTTCACGGCGATGGACAATTATTATCAGAACGGCCCGCTGCCGACGTGGATCGGATGGTACGCGCAGCATCTACCGCACTGGTATCACGCGGCGACGGTTGGAATCACGCTCGGAGTCGAGATTGTGCTGGTGTGGATGATGTTTCTTCCCCGGCGATTCCGGATCATCTGCTTTTGGATTGTGACGCCATTTGAAATCGGAATCATCCTGACGGCGAATTACACTTTCTTGAATTATCTTGTCCTTGCGCTTGGCTTTCTGCTGCTCGACGATCGGTTTGTCGAATGGATAGCGCCGCGGAAACTTCGCGATATTTTTGGAGGCTCGCAAAGCGTGCAAGCGGCGGGCGGAGCGACCGCGGTTCGGCCCGGTCAGAAAGAAGGCTGGCGCGCCGCCTTGCGCGCACGGCTGCATCCGATGCGAATGGCGATCGCCGGAGCGTTTCTTGGCCTGATTTTCTACTCGACGACAGCGCAGCTTATCTGGATGTTTCTGCCAACTTTTCCGCTGCCGATGTCGCCCGTCTCGGCGCTCGAACCTTTTCGCATAGCGAACAGATACGGGCTGTTTGCGGTGATGACGCCCGCGCGCCTGGAGATTGAATTTCAAGGCACGAGCGATGGCAAGACGTGGATTCCGTATCCATTCCGCTACAAACCGCAGGACGTAAAGAAAGCGCCGGGAATTTACGCGCCGTATCAGCCGCGCTTTGACTGGAATTTGTGGTTCGCGTCGCTGGGAGCGTGGCGCGAGAATCGTTTCGTCGTTTGGACAGAGGAACGGCTGATCAAGGGCGAACCGGACGTGCTGAATCTTTTCGCCGGTGATCCGTTCGCGGGCGGGCCGCCACCGGTGGCGGTGCGCGCCGTCATCTATCAATACTGGTTTACGGACGAAAAAACCAAACGCGAAACGGGAGACTGGTGGCGCCGTGAACTGCTGGGGCCGTACGCGCCCGCGCTCGAACGCCAGCCGGACGGCAAAATCGGCGTCGTGGATCTGCCGGTGGCGCGGCAACCTCAGCAATAATCCGCGAAAGTTGCGCCTCGCGTTGCGAGTGAACACTCTTTGCCACGCGGCTTGAATTCCGTTAGCCTGTGCATGGCGCCATTCGCCCACCATGAAGCATCCTCCTAAATACAAGGGGCCCAAAGACCCCGACAAAGAACCGAATCCGAACCATGTGACCGAAGAGCAGGTGATTGCTTACCTTTCGTCGATCGCGCGGCCGGAAAGCGTTCGGCAGATTGCGCATGGAATGGAATTGCGGCATCACGGCCGGCGGTTCCTGCCGAGAATCATTCAGCACTTAAAAAGCCGCGGCGACATTGAAGAAATTCGCGGCGGGCAATATCAACTGGCGGAGACAAAACATTCCGTGCGCGCTGCGGCGAAGAAAGGGAGAGCGGCGCGCGCAGATGCACAGCAAACGGCGGAAGTATCGGCAACCTCGTCAACCGCAGCACCAGCAGTAGCGTCGGCGTCCGGACGAGCGCCGGCGCCGGCGGCCCGGCGTAGCAGCGATCCGAATCTAATTGCCGGACGGCTTGTTGCGCATCGCGATGGCTACGGCTTCGTGGTGCCGGACAAGCCCATCCCACGCGTCGAAGGCGATCTTTTTATCGGGCGCGATCACATGACGGACGCGATGCATGGCGATCGCGTGCTGGCGCGAATCGAGAGGCGGCGCGCCGACGGCCGTGCCGAAGGCCGCATCGTGCAAATCGTCGAGCGCGAACATCCGACGATTGTCGGACTCTTTCGCTATGGACCTCACAGCAACGTCGTGCTGCCGTACGACACGCGAATCCAGCACGAGGTGACGATTCCGCCGGGCGACGAGCTGACTCCTGAATTGCGCGCTAAAACAGGCGCGACAGAAAGCGGTGGCGGTGCCAGTTCGCGGCGATTGCGTTTGCCGGAGCTGGATGGCGCCGTGGTGAACGTCGAGATCACGCGCTACCCCAAGGGCGGGCTCGCTCCGATCGGCCGCGTGCTTGAAATTCTCGGACGCCCCGGCGAAATCGGCGTGGACGTCGAGATCATTATTCGCAAGCATCATCTACCGCACGTTTTCCCCGACGACGTGCTTGCCGACGCGCGGGCCACGCCGCAGCAAGTATCACAGGCTGATCTCGAGGGGCGCCGCGATTTCCGCGATCTGCCGATCGTGACGATTGACGGCGAGACGGCGCGCGATTTCGACGATGCCGTACACGTGACCGCGCTCGCGAACGGGCACTTCGAGCTGCAGGTGCATATTGCGGACGTCGCGCAGTACGTGGCGCGAAATTCGGCGATCGATCGCGAGGCGCACCTGCGCGGGACGTCAGTGTATTTTCCAAATCGCGCCGTGCCGATGTTGCCGGAGGAGCTTTCGAACGGTATCTGTTCGCTGAATCCGAAAGTTGACCGGCTGGTGATGAGCGCGATCATGGAAATGGACGCGAGCGGCAACATGGTGCGCGCCGATTTCACGCCGGGGGTGATTCGTTCCGCGGAACGCATGACGTACACGAACGTGAGCAAGGTTCTCGAGGGCGACGCGGAAGCGACTCGGCGCTACGCACCGCTCGTGGACCATTTTCGCCGCATGAAAGAGCTGGCGCTGCTGCTGAACAAGAAGCGAGTGGCTCGAGGTTCCATCGATTTCGATCTTCCCGAACCGATCATTGAATTTGACGAGCAAGGACGAATGCAAAGTATCGTCCGCAGCGTGCGGAATATAGCGCACCGGATCATCGAGGAATTCATGCTCGCGGCGAATGAGGCTGTGGCGCAGTACCTCGAAAAACGCGCCGTGGCATCGCTCCATCGCGTGCACGAGAAACCCGATCCGAAAAAAGTTATCGAGTTCGAGGAATTGGCGCACGCGTTCGGATATTCGCTCGGTGTGGAAGATATCGTAGAGCGCCGCGTGGCCGTGCGGCACGGACAGGTGCGTCCAGCGGCGAAGAGCGGCCGCGCGGGCGGTCATGGTCATGGCCAGGGCCGCGGCCGCATGCGTCCCATGAGCGTCACTGTTCCAGCCGCAGAGGAAGTGGATATCCGGCCGCAGCACTACCAGCGGCTCACCGAAAAAATTGCAGGCAAGCCCGAGGAGCGAATTCTTTCTTACTTGATGCTCCGCTCGCTGAAGCAGGCGCGCTATGCCGTGGAAGTGCTCGGTCACTTCGCATTGGCGACGAAGGAGTACACGCACTTTACTTCGCCGATCCGCCGCTATCCGGACCTGATCGTTCATCGCGCGCTGAAATGGGCGCTGGAGCATCCGGAGGTGAAGCCGATGCGTGCGACGGTGGAGGACGCGAAGCCCGGGAGAGAGCAATCGGTCGCGATGCTGGGGCCGTATCGCCGGATCGAGCTGGAAGAAATCGCGTCAGAAAGTTCGGAAGCCGAGCGGCGCGCGGAATCTGCCGAGCGCGAATTGATGGAATGGAAGACGGCGCAGTTCATGGAGAGCCATCTGGGCGAAGAGTACGAGGCGCTGATCATTTCCGTGCAGAAGTTCGGATTTTTCGTGGAGCTGGTGGAGATTTTTGTGGAAGGGCTGGTGAGCATCGATCGCCTGGAGGAAATTACAGGGATGCGATGCGCGTTCCGCGAGCGCGACCACGTGATTGTGGCCGAGCCGTACCGCGGTTCACGCGGACGGGGCGCGCAGCGCATTTTCCGGCTGGGCGACCGCGTTCGGGTCCGAGCCGAGCGAATCGATCCGATGCGGCACCGCGTGGAGTTTTCTCTGATTTAGGAGGGCCCTTTTCCGCGCGGGCGGTGTGGTGTATCTTGCAGCCGAATTTGGGAGGTGGTGAATGGCGGCACGCGTATGTCCGGATTGCCTCGCGAGGCTCTCGGCAGGGAAAGTTCTGGCGTATTCGAACGACCTGGTGTGCGCGCAGTGCGGGAAGCCACTGGAAATTTCCGCGCTGAGCCGGTACATAGCGGTATTCGCAGGGCTCGGGGCGGCCGTGGTGGTGTGGTGGTACGCTTCGAAACATTACGCAAATGATTCGTGGGCGCTCGCGTGGGTACTGCCGATCGTGTTCAGTTATTTTGCGCTCAGCATCGTGGCGCCGATCGTACTGGCGCTCGCGGCCGACTTGCAGTTGAGAGCGGCGGAGGCGGCGCCGATTCTACATCATGCTCCTGAGGCTCACGGCGCTCCCGGGCAGCAGCATTCTCATTAGTACACACTCCCAGTAATGTACATTTCCGTACATAAAACGGTGGTACCATTGACCGCTTTTGTAACGTCGCGTGAGATGGTACATGATGAATCGCTATTCTACTTTCGTGGGAACGCGGGTTCAGGCGGAGTATCGCGTCGCCGAGTTCCGCCAAACCTCTGTCGGGACACTCGTGACCGACAACGGCCACTCCATCACGATTGAAGAGCATTTTTCGCAGGGCGGACGAAAAAAAACCATGCGCGTCGAAATCCCCTACGAATATGTGATTGGCGTTGCTGAAGCCGCGCGAAGTTCCGAATCGTCAGCTCCCGCCCCGGTCCCTCGCCGCAAGACCTCGCGCTAGCCCCGCGCGGCCTCGCGCTTTCGCGCTCGCCGCCTCCCGAAACTTTTCTTGACGATTCTGCGTCGCCGCCCGCGTATATTGCATCTCTCGCTGAGGGGGGACACATGAAGCCGACGATCGGATTTATCGGGCTGGGGTTGATGGGCAAGCCAATGGCTGGAAACCTGCTGAAGGCGGGATTTCCGGTTGTCGTGTGGAATCGCACGAAGGCGCGCGCGGACGAGCTTGTGCATGAAGGTGCGCGGCTGGGCGCAAGTCCTCGCGACGTTGCTGCGCAGGCTGACGTGCTGATCACAATCGTCAGCGACCCGCCTGCAGTGGAACAAATCATGTGGGGAGCGGATGGCGTGCTCGCGGGTCTTCGGCGCGGCAGCACGATGATCGATTCGAGCACGATTTCGCCGGACTTAGCTCGTCGCGCGGCTGCGGCGTGCACGGAAAAGGGAGCCGACTATCTCGACGCGCCGGTGACGGGCGGCGACTGGGGCGCGAAAAAGGGAGAGCTCATTTTCATGATCGGCGGAAAGGCCGAAGTGTTCGAGCGCGTGAAGCCGGTGTTCGAGGCGCTGGGTAAACGCTTCTTCCTGCTCGGGCCGAACGGCGCGGGGCAAACTGTGAAGCTCGCAATGAATCTGATCTTGGCGCTCGAAGTGGAAGCGCTGGCGGAAGCGCTGGCGTTGGTCGGGAAGGCGGGCATCGCCGGCGAGAAATTGGTGGAAGTGATGCAGTCGAGCATGGCGCGCGCGGGAGTTCTCGACGTGAAGGCGCCCTCGATGCTGAAAAACGAATTCCCGGCGAGCTTCCCGCTGCGGCTGATGCACAAAGACATTCGCCTGGCGCTCGAGCTCGCCAGCAAAGAAGGAATCACGCTACCGGCGGCTGCGGCTGCGTTTGGAACATATGGCGCGGTAAAAGAATCATCGAAGGACGATCCCGACTACGCTGCGGTGGCGCGCTTCTGGAATAAACCCTGATTCGCAGGAATTACGGCGCAGCCACCGGCGGGAAAAAGCTGAGCGGAAGATCGCGAGCCGTGCGCAGACCGGATTGCGCAGCGAGGATTGAAGGAATCGCGTTGACGACGACGGCTGCCGTGGCTACATCGCCATGCGTGCCGCCGGGAATTGTGAGCGCCAGATTCGGCTCGCCTTTTAATTCGATTGAATCGGCGGGCTGCGTTGCGCCCACGTACATTTTCAGCTCCATGTAGATTTTCTCTTTGCCGCCGGCGGTGCCTCGCGCGATCTGGTGCACGCCGGCCACCTGTCCTGGCGCGACTTCGAGGAATTCGGTTTTTACCGTTTCGTCCGCGATAACCGGCTCAATCGTCTCGGAAATATCGTCTAGCTCAAATCCCAGGCCATCGGCAACCATCGCGATGGATTCCGGCAGGCCATGATGCTTGATTACGCCGGCGTTCACTTGCTGGCGAAATTCTTCGGGCGTCATTCCTGCGCCGATTTTTTTCTGCAGCGGCAGGCGCCGCTTCGACGCATCCACCACTCGCACAGCTTTCGCCCAGTCCACGCGCTGCGAGACGGCGCTGAGCGTGAGAACGAGCTTGTCCATCACGAAACCGGGATTCACGCCTGTGCCCACGAGCGCGACACCTTCTTCTTTCGCGGCGGCGTCCAGTTTCGCGGAAAGATCCGGATGCTTGCGATAGGGGTACGCCAATTCCTCACACGTGGAAACGATACAGCAGCCCGCGCTGAGGCATTCAAGGAGCTGGTCCATGACGTTGGGGAGGTAGGAAGAAGTTGAGTGGATCACTACGTCTACCGGCTTTGACGCGAGGGCTGCTGCGTCGGTGGCGACGAAAACGCCCCAGGGAGCGTCGGCAGCGCCGACCACTTCGCCTAGATCGCGCCCCACTTTTGCCGGATCCTTGTCAATCGCGCCGACAATTTCGAGCGCGGCCTTCTGGCGCATCAGGCGCACGATGGACGCGCCGATCGGTCCCACTCCGAACTGCACCACCCGAACTTTCTTTTTCACGTTGTTCCTCGAATCGGGATGAACTTTTTCAGGACAGCTCTGAAATATCTCCCAGGCCAGAAAGTGCGCAAGAAGAGCGAGGCGTCTACGTTAATGGGTTACCCGCTCGACTGCAACCAGATTTGCGATGCTTGTCGCATTCGCCGCAGCGCCGCATAATGTGGCGACAACTTTCCGTGACTTCTCCATCCGACGAACGAACATCCCGGCAAACCTGGCCGCGCACAGCGCTGCGAACGCTCCTGCACTATGGCGGAAGCGCGCTTGTCCTCGTATTGATTTTCCACTTTCTTCCCGGCCGCAAGGTTTGGCACACGCTCGAATCGCTTCCGGCAGGCTTGTGGCTCCTGGTGCTTGCGGGATATCTGGGCGCGCATTGCATCGGCGTGACGAAATGGCGGCTGATGGTCAATCTTGCCAACGCGGGCTTGCAGTGGAAGCAAGCCGCGCGCTGTTATTTCGCAGGATTGTTCGGATCGCTGTTTCTTCCGTCGCTGATAGGCGGAGACCTGGTTCGGGCGGGGATGGCGCTGCGAATCGGGCGAAGCAAGGCGGGCGTGCTGCTCGGCAGCTTCGTGGATCGAAGCATTGACCTCGCGGCATTGGCGCTGCTGGCGGGAGTGGGCGCGCTGCTCGTGCCCGGCGCGCTCGACCAGAAGGACCGGCGAATCCTGATGCTGGTGGGCGGAATTGCGGCACTGGGAATTGTGGTTGTAGCGGCGAGCGTGGCGCTTCTGCCGGTGCGGCGATTTTCCTACCGCATGAAGCGGCGATTCGTGCGGCTGCGGCGAGCCGCTCGTTCGATGGCGCGCCAACCGGGCGCGGTGGCTGCGGCGCTGAGTTTCGCCCTCGCCGCGCAAATCATTTTCATCAGTTTGAACATCGCACTCGCCGAGGCCTGCGGTTTGCACCTCGCGTTCCGCGTGTGGCTGTTTGCGTGGCCTCTGGCAAAACTTTCCGCAGCGCTGCCAATCACGCAGGGAGGAATCGGAGTGCGGGAAGCTGCGCTGGCAGCGCTTTTGCTGCCGTTCGGCGCGTCGCCAGTGCTTTCGGTGGCGGCCGGCATTGCGTGGGAAGCGATCGTAATCGGTGGCGGACTCGTCGCCGGCTTCACTTCATTTTTGATGAGCCGCTTCAGCTCGTGACGAGAGCGAATACGAACGATTCGCGCCACGCGGTCAGCCGGGCCTCTGTGGGGCGTGCTTCGCCACCCTAAATGCAAAATCCCCGGAACGGCGAGGCCGCTCCAGGGATTTCGAAATTTTTCCCGGCGATCTTAGAAGCGGGAACGAGTGGCGCGAAGAAACTCGCGAAGCGAGGAAACGTTGGGCCCGTAGGCGCCCACGCGGCCTGCGTCTACCGGCAGCCCGAGCATTTCCGCCTGTTCGATGCTCACACCTGCATCATCGAGCTCCGCCAGGCTGTAGCCTTCCGCCGGGGTAAGCCGCCGGCCCGAGCGATCGAGCGGTCGCGGCGGGCGATGGTTATGCCAGCGCTTTCTTACGATGTCGAAGAAGTCGTCCCAATCCCTACGATTCCACATGACGTCCTCCCGTGCGCCCCGGGTTCAGAGATATGGATGCAGCGCCGATGCATTCGGTCGCTTCCCATTTTCTGCCGGCCCGAGGTCTCGCTCCGGGGACAAGAGCGTTGCTGATAGTAACCCCACATGTAGTGGAAAGTCGTGCCCGAACATCGTTTGTATCCATTGAGTTATCGCTTTTTAGGCGACCGCGCCATCGGGGATTCGCTGTATCCCGTGGCGGGCGCGCATCGGTTGCCGTTCGCTACACGAGGCCCGAATCCGCTGCTATACTTTGTGAAACGCGCTGCGATAGAGAAAAGTGGCTCGCTCGTGTGAATGCAGCATTGCGGCACCGCGACATTACGAAAAAATGAGCAATCCGGTCATCGTCGTTCACTACCACGAATTGTGGCTCAAGGGCCGCAATCGCCGGTTTTTTCTCGGGAAACTCTTTACGGCGCTGCGCCAGTCGCTGCAGGGAGTCCCGGTGCAGCGAATTGAACAGCCGGGCGATCGCTTTATCGTTCGCCTGGGCGACGGCGCTTCTCTTGAAGAAGCGGTCGCGCGCGTGAATCGAGTGCTGGGCATTGCTTTTTACGCGGTGGCGAAGCCCGTGGAGCGTTCGATGGAAGCGCTCTGCCGCGCTGCCTGGGAAGAAGTCGCGCCGCTCGAATTTTCAAATTTTGCGGTGCGGGCCAAGCGCAGCGACAAATCGTTTCCGCACACTTCCATCGAGATCGATTCGACGATCGGCCGCTACCTGCTCGAGAAGCTGCGAGAACAGGGCCGCAAAGTGAGCGTGAAACTCAACGACCCGGAGCTTACCTGCTACGTCGAAATCACGCCGGGCCCTGCGCTGGTTTATGCGCGACGAATTCCCGGCACCGGCGGACTTCCCGCGAATACAGCCGGGCGAATGATGTGCCTGCTCTCCGGCGGGTACGATTCGGCGGTGGCTGCGTACCACATGATGAAGCGCGGCGCCCACCTGAGCTTCGCGCATTTCTACGGCACGGGCGCAAGGCCGGGCGAGTCGTCCGTGCACGTCGCGAGCGAGCTGGTGCGCCGTCTCGTCCCGTATCAATTTCACGCCAAGCTTTACCGGATTCCGTTCGAAGCGATTCAACGCGAAATCGTCCGCTACGCTCCGGAAGATTATCGAGTGCTGCTCTACCGGCGGATGATGCTGCGGATTGCGGAACGCCTCGCGAAGGGGGATCGCTCGCTGGCGATGATTACGGGCGACAGCCTGGGGCAGGTGGCGTCGCAAACGCTTCGCAATCTCGTCGCCGTCGAAGCAGCCGCGCGGATGCCCGTTTTTCGTCCGCTCATCGGTACCGACAAAATGGACATCATCGCCACCGCGCGCAAAATCGGAACCTACGATACTTCTTCCGAGCCGTTTCACGATTGCTGCCCGGTGTTCATGCCGCGCACGCCGGCGCTCTACGCGAGTGCTGCCGATCTGGACGAAGCGGAATCGAGGCTGGATGTGCCCGCGCTCATTGAACAGGGAGTGCGCGAAACTACGCTCGAACGTTTCCACTACCGGGGCGGACAGGTGGAAACGGTTGCGCCCAGACCACGCTCGCCGAAAGCCGGACAGGAACGCACCGCGATCGCGTAACCTGCCACGGAGCCTGCGCACACAAATCCCCGGCGCTCGCTCGCTGCGCGCGCTTTCTCTACTTCAATTAAGTGGAAGATATCGAACGGAGAGAAAATTACCGGTCGCGACCGCCGCCGTACCCGCCGCGACCGCCGCCACCGCGATCGCCGCCACGTCCGCCGCCACCGCCCTGTCCACCGCGTCCACCCCCGCCGCCTCCGCCGTGTCCACCGCGATCGCCGCCGCGACCGCCACCACCACCGCCGCCACCTTCTCGTTGCGGCCGGGCTTCATTCACCACCAATGCGCGGCCAAGAAAATCCTTGCCGTTGAGGCCTGCAATCGCCTTCTCCGCTTCGGCGTCGTCATGTATTTCGGCGAATCCGAAGCCGCGCGGCTGTCCCGTAAAACGATCGCGAAGCAGCGTGAGAGAATCCGGTTGTACGCCGATTTCGGCGAATAGTGCCTGCACCTGCTCTTCTGTAGCCTTAAATGAGAGGTTCCCAACGTACAATTTCTTCACGACCGTTCTCCTGGTCCCCGCAAAGCTGGGACACTCCACGCACCGAAGGATCGGCTCGCCAGCCGCCACCAGGCCGCGAAAAATCGGCTTTTGCGGCGCGGACGAGGCGTCCCCAGGAACGCACCTGCATCTTGCTGCAACTACCCCCCGCAGTCAACCACCGCGTCGGGCGAGACGCCCCGGCGCGGAGCAATCGCCTGAGAGCGAGCCACCGCATTCGGTGATACCATCCGCCCAAGCTCTCCGGAGATTTCCATGCTTGGAACGATGATGAATTTTCCTTTGACGCTCGTGCCCATCCTCGAGCGCGCGGGAAAACTTTACAGCCAGATCGAAATTGTTTCGCGCCGGCCGGACCGCTCCGTGGTGCGCACGTCCTACGGAGAGATGTACCGGCGCGCTCGCCGGTTGTCTCGCGCCCTCGAGCTTGCGGGCCTCGCCCGGGGCGATCGCGTCGCCACTTTGATGTGGAATCATTCGGCGCATCTGGAAGCGTATTTCGGAATTCCTGCTTCCGGCGGCGTTGTGCACACGCTGAACCTGCGGCTGCATCCCGACGAGCTTGCCTACATCGTGAATCACGCGCGCGACCGGTATTTGATCGTTGACGATGTCCTCCTGCCCATTTACGAATCATTTCGCGCGCAAGTTCACTTCGAGCGCGTGTTCGTGGTGCCGTTCAGCGGGCGGGCGATTTCGCGGGAATACGAAAGTTACGAGGATTTTCTCAGCGCGGCCGATGATGACTTCGAATACCCGGCGCTCGAGGAGAACGAAGCCGCCGCGATGTGTTTCACCTCCGGCACCACCGGCAAATCGAAGGGCGTGGTCTATTCCCATCGCGCGCTGGTGTTGCACAGCTTCGCGCAGTGCCTGGCCGACAGCTTTGGAATCAGCCACAACGAAGTCGTGCTGCCGGCATCGTCCATGTTCCACGCGAATGCCTGGGGAGTTCCATTTACTGCGACGATGGTGGGCGCAAAACTCGTTTTTCCCGGGCCGCATCTCGATGCCGAAAGCCTGCTCGACTTGATTGAGAAGGAAAACGTCACGATTGCGACGGGGGTTCCCACCGTTTGGTTCACCGTGCTGATGGCGCTCGAAAAAGATCCCGGACGCTGGAAACTCAATCATCCCGTCCGCATCACGTGCGGCGGTTCTGCCGTGCCGGAATCGTTGCTCCGTCGCATGGACCGCTTCGGGTTTCAGATCACGCACCTCTGGGGCATGACGGAAACAACTCCGTTCGCTACCACCGGCACTCTCAAGTCCACATTGGCCGGCTGCACCGAGGATGAAAAATACAAAATTCGCGTGAAACAAGGGCTGCCCGCTCCGTTTATCGAAGTGCGCGTGTTGCAACCGGAAGGAAGAGGAGAGGCGCCGCGCGACGGCGTCACCGCGGGCGAGCTTGAAATTCGCGGGCCGTGGGTGGCTGCGAGTTATTTCGAAGCGCCGGAGACGGCTGACCGGTGGACGCGCGACGGATGGTTCAAGACGGGCGACATCGCGACGCTCGATGCCGAGGGTTACGTCAAAATCGTGGATCGCAGCAAAGACCTCATCAAATCCGGCGGCGAATGGATCAGCTCAGTGGATTTGGAAAACGAATTGATGGGGCACCCGGCCGTGCGCGACGCAGCCGTGATTGGCGTCGCTCATCCGAAATGGCAGGAGCGACCGCTGGCTGTCGTTGTGGTGAAAGAGGGAGTGCAAGTGGCGGCGCAGGATTTGCGTGAGTTTCTCGCTTTGAAATTCGCGAAATGGCAGCTTCCCGACGCGTTCGTATTCACCGGCGAACTTCCGCGCTCGGCGGTGGGCAAACTCTTGAAGCTGAAGCTCCGCGAGCAATACGCAGACTGGAACTGGGAAGCGTAAATGAAACGAGGAAGCGCGGGTCAGGTGCGGTAGCTCGCGTTGATGTGGATGTACTCGCCCGTAAAGTCGCACGTCCACATCCGCGCGTAGCCTTTTCCGGCCCGCATGTCCACCACGATCGGCACATATTTCGCCAGCATCTTCTTGTGCGCCACTCGTTCGGAGAACGGATATTCGCCGCCGCGCCGGCAGACCAGGATTCCGGCGAGCTTGATATCCACGCGCTCGAAGTCAAATGCTACGCCTGCGCGCCCGGCGGCGGCGAGGATGCGGCCCCAGTTAGGATCGGCTCCGGCAAGGGCCGTTTTTACCAGCGGTGAGTTCGCAATCGTGCGCGCCACTTGATCCGCTGCCCGGTCCGACGGCGCACCACGCACCTGAATTTCGATCACGCGCTGCGCGCCTTCGCCGTCTTCCACGATTTTCAACGCCAGCGCGCGGCAAACTTTCTCGAGCGCCGCCTGGAACGCCTTCCAACCGGCGCCTTCGCTCGAAATTTTCCGCGCTCCGCTCGCGCCGTTCGCAAGAATCGCGACGGTATCGTTCGTCGAAGTGTCGCCGTCCACCGTAATCGAGTTGAACGTGCCCGCAACGGCGCTCCGCAGTGCGCGCGCGAGCAGCGCGGGCGAAATCGCCGCATCGGTGGCAAGGAACGCGAGCATCGTCGCCATATTCGGCTGAATCATCCCGGCGCCTTTGCAGCAACCGAGAATTCGCACCGACTTCCCGCCGATCCGGCAGCTCGCGCCGGCCCATTTGGGGCGCGTATCGGTGGTCATGATGGCCCGCGCAAATTTCGCAAACGCTTCCGCCTTGGAACTGCCTGCACGCACCAGGGCGGGGACAGCATTTAGAATTTTCTCGACGCGCAGTGGCACGCCGATCACCCCCGTCGAGCACACCAGGATCTGCGAAGAATGAAGCCGCGCCAACTCCTCCGCCACTTTCTCTGTTGTGGCTTCCGAGGCGGCGCGCCCGTCCGAACCGGTGCAGCAATTTGCATTTCCGGAATTCACCACGATCGCGCGCATTCGGCCGCGCGATTTTCGCAGGTGCGCTTGCGACACGCGAACCGGCGCAGCCTGCACGCGATTGGACGTGAACATCGCCGCCGCAGCCGCAGGCGTCTCGCTCACGAGTAATCCCAGATCGAGTCCGGATTTCTTTAATCCGCACGCGAGTGACGAAAACGAAAAACCGCGAGGGACATCCGAGGCCTTTACGGGAGCGTTCATGCGGCGGAAACAGGTGTCGGCGAATCGCCGCCGAAGATGGGCAGCACGATTCGTTCGGGGATTACGGTAGCGACCACCGCGGTCAATTCGCAGGACCGCCGTTTTGCGCACGTCCGGCAATCCCGCTCGATTTTTTCAGTCAATGCCTGGCGCGAGGTGGGCTCAAATCCCTGGCGGAGAAAAAAGTCCGGAGCATGCGTCACTGCGAAGACGCGCGCGATGCCGCGCCGGCGCGATTCGTCCAGCGCGAAAGCCAGAAGCTTTGCGCCCGCGCCGCGCCCGCGCATTTCGGGCTGCACGGCGAGCGATCGAATTTCCGCCAGGTCCGCACCGTAATTTTCCAGCGCGACGCAGCTCACCACGCGCTTTTTTTCGTCCTGCACGAGGAAGTGGCTGATGTTTCGCCGGATCTCTTGTTCGGTGCGCGGCAGGAGCAAGCCCTGTTCCGCGTACCGGGCGATCAATCCAAAAATGGCGCCCGCGTCGGAAATTTTCGCTCTCCGGGCTCTCACCGGGCCTCCTCGAGCTTCGCGAGTCGCGCTTTGAATTCATCGAGCGCCGCGCGAACCGCTCCCGGCGCGGTGCCGCCCGCGACCGCTCGCCGCGCAAGCGCCGACTCCAGGGTCAGCACGGTTCCCAGATCGCGCCCGAATGCGGGCGAAAATTCCTTGAGCCGCTCCATCGGCATTTCGCGAATCGATTTCCCTTCGAGCTCCGCCGCGCGCAGCACCTTACCCACCACTTCGTGCGCTTCGCGAAACGGCACGCCGAACGCGACGAGGTAATCGGCCACTTCGGTGGCGACGAGCGCGGGATCCTGAGCAGCCGCGCGGAGCTTGGCATCGTTGAATTTCGTTGCCGCAAGCGTCGCCGCCGCGATTTGTGTCGTCGCGAGCGACTGATCGTGCGCGTCGAAAAGCGGTTCTTTATCCTCTTGCAAGTCGCGCTGGTAACTCGAAGGCAGACCTTTACAAGTGGCGAGTAGCGAGAAGAGCGAGCCGTAGATCCGGCCCGTCTTGCCGCGTATCAGTTCCCACGCGTCCGGATTTTTCTTCTGCGGCATCAAACTGCTGCCCGTCGAAAATGCATCGGGCAACTCGACGAACCCGAATTCGGGCGTCGCGAAAAGCACCATGTCTTCCGCAAGGCGCGAGAGGTGCATTGCCAACGTCGCCGCCGCGAAAAGAAATTCGAGCGCAAAATCCCGGTCGCTCACCGCGTCGAGGCTATTCGCCGTAATTCCGGAAAATCCCAAATCGTCCGCCAGCGCCTTGCGATTGAGAGGAAACGCGCAACCAGCCAGCGCGCCCGAACCCAGCGGACACAAATCCGCTCGCGACGCTGCGCTCCGAAATCGTTCCGCGTCGCGGAGAAACGATTCGCCGTGCGCCAGCAGCCAATGCGATAAAAGCAGCGGCTGCGCGTGTTGCATGTGCGTCGTGCCCGGCATCGGCACGCGAATATTCTGCTCGGCTTGTCCGGCAATCGCGCGCCCCAGCGCTCCGATCGCATTTTCGATTTCGCGCGCTGCGTCTTTCACATACATCCGAAACTCGGTCGCAACCATTTCGTTGCGACTACGGCCAGTGTGCAATTTCGCGCCCAAGGGGCCGAGTTTTTCGATCAGCGCGCTTTCCGCAAAATGATGAACGTCTTCCGCCTTCGATCCATCGAGCCCCGCGGGCTCGGCTTGCGCTCGCCGCTCGATTTCGTCCAGCGCCTTGACGATCTGGCGGCCTTCGTCGTCGCTCAGAATGCCGGCCGCGGCAATCGCGCGCGCCCAGGCGCGGTCGAGAGCGAGTTCTTGCGGCAGCAACCGGCGATCGAATCGCCATGAGCGCTCGAATTCGTAGAACGATGCATCGGGCCCGCGCTCGAAGCGCCCGCCCCACATCTTCTGATCTTTTTCCTGTTTCGGGTGGGTGCTCATCCCACCTCAGCTTTGCGGAGAAGCTCGGCTTCCTGCGGAACCGTGATCGGGAGCGCTAGAAGATTGATGAAACCCTCGGCGTCTTTCGGGTTGTAGCCGGTCATCGTGAAGCTCGCAAGATTCTGGCGGTAGAGCGAGAAAGGCGACCGGCGCGATGCGACGCTCAAATTGCCTTTGAAAAGTGTGAGGCCCACCTCACCCGTAACGCGATGCTGCGATTTCGCAAAGAATGCGTCGAGCGATTCGCGCAGCGGCGTGAACCACATTCCGTAATAAACCATTTCGGCGTAGCGCAGCGAAAGCATCTGCTGGTAGTGGGCCGTCTCGCGATCGAGGCACAGCGATTCGAGTTCGCGGTGCGCCGCAATCAGCAGCGTGCCGCCCGGCGTTTCGTACGCGCCGCGCGATTTGATCCCCACCAGGCGGTTCTCCACCATCTCCATCCGCCCCACGCCATTCGCCGCCGCGATTTCATTCAATTGTTCGATCAGCGCCACCGCACCGAGTCGCTTGCCGTTTACCGAAACCGGAACGCCCTCCTCGAAGCCGATCTCGACAGTCGTTGGCTGATCCGGCGCTTTGGCCGGCGAAACAATCCACTGCCACATCGCTTCTTCGGGCGCGTTCGCCGGATCCTCGAGCACCCCACCTTCATGGCTCAAATGCCAGATATTGCGATCGCGGCTGTAAATATTTTTCGTGGTCTGCTCCACGGGAACATTGTGGGACCGCGCGTAAGCAATCGCTTCTTCGCGCGAGTTGATCGTCCACTCCCGCCACGGCGCGATGATTTTCAGTTCCGGCGCAAGCGCCTTGGCCGCAAGCTCGAAGCGGACCTGGTCATTGCCTTTTCCGGTGCAGCCATGCGCTACCGCGTCCGCGCCCACTTTCTTTGCGAGCTGCACCTGCCGCTGCGCGAGCAATGGCCGCGCAAACGAAGTCCCCAGCAAATACTTGTGTTCGTAGACGGCGCCGGCACGCAACGTGGGCCAGATGTATCCCGTAATAAATTCCTCGCGCAGGTCTTCCACGTACGCGGAGCTCGCGCCCGTGGCGAGCGCTTTTTTTCGCGCCGCCTCCAGGTCCTCGCGCTGCCCCAGGTCGCCAATCATGGCGATCACTTCGCAGCCGTACGTCTCTTTCAGCCAGGGAATAATGATGGAGGTATCGAGCCCTCCGGAATACGCCAGCACAACTTTCTTCGCCAATTCGTTCTCCTCGTCGGTTTCGAATGTCGAAATTTAGTTCAGGAGCGTCAGCAAGATCGCCTTCTGCACGTGCAGCCGGTTTTCCGACTGGTCGAATACGATCGAGCGCTCCGAATCAATGACGCTGTCGGTCACTTCCGATCCGCGATGCGCCGGCAAACAGTGCAGAAACACCGCGTCGGCGGCAGCCTGCGAGAAAAGGGCGTCATTCACCTGATAGCCTGTAAACGCGATTTCGCGCGCCGCGGATTCTTCCTCTTGGCCCATGCTCGCCCACACATCCGTGTAAATCGCCTGCGCTCCTGCCACTGCATCTTCGGCGGAGCGCACGATCTCAATTTTTCCCCGTGTTTCCCGCGCCACGCGCTTCGCTTCCGCCACCACTGCTGCGTCCGGCTCGTATCCCGCGGGCGTGGCTACGCGAATATGCGCACCCGCGCGCGCTCCGATTGAGAGCAGCGAATGGCACACGTTGTTCCCATCACCGACGTACGCGAACTTCAGCCCGCGCAATCCGCCAAACCGTTCCTCGAGCGTGAAGAAATCCGAAAGCGCCTGGCACGGGTGGTAGCGGTCCGACAGCGCATTGATCACCGGAATGCGTCCGTGCGCCGCCAGCCCGTCAAGCGACTCCTGCGAAAATACGCGCGCGATAATTCCGTGAACCATTCGCTCGAGGTTTTTCGCCACGTCGCGAACCGATTCGCGCTCGCCGAGCCGCGACGCCGTGTGGTCGAGAAATACCGAAGCGCCGCCCAGGCTCTTGATGCCGACTTCGAAAGTCACTCGGGTTCGCAGCGAGGGCTTCTCGAAAATCATCGCCAGGAATCGCCCTTCCAGCGCGCCTCGATACCGGTCGGGCCGCACCTTGATATCGGCTGCGAGATGAAAGAGCTCTCGTACTTGCGCCGGGCTCCATTCCATCCCTGTCAAAAGGTCGTTCGTGAGCGTTAACGTTGTTGCGGTTGCGTGCATGTTTTACCTCGCTGCAGCCACGGCCATCGGCTGCGCTTGCATTTCGGTTGCTTTTGATTTCGATCGGGATTTCTCGAGCGCTTTCGACCCTCGTTCGAGCACTGCCTCAAATTTCCGCAGAAATTCGGCTACGTCCCGCCGCCGGATGATGAACGGCGGAAGCAGCCGCAGAATGTGGTCGTGCGTGCAATTGATGATCAGTCCGCTTCGCAGCGCTTCCGCCACGAAAGGCGCGCCGTCCACCGCCAAATCAACGCCGAGCATCAATCCCTCGCCGCGCACTTCGCGGATGAAATCGAAGGTGGCGGCAAGCTTTTCAATTCCCGCTCGGAGTTCTGCGCCGCGCTCGCGGATATTTGCGAGCAACTTCTCTTCTTCGACTACCGTTAGAAATTCCAGTGCCGTCGCGGAGACAAGCGGGCCGCCGCCAAATGTGGTTCCATGCATACCCGGCACAAACGCGGCCGCGAATTTTTCGTTGGCGATAAACGCTCCGAGTGGCAATCCGCCGGCCAGCGGTTTTGCTATTGCCACGACGTCGGGAAGCGCGCCCAACGCCTGATACGCGAAGTAGCGCCCGGTACGTCCGAGCCCGCACTGAATCTCGTCGGCGATGAGCATCGCGTCGTTTTCGGTCGAAAGTTCTCGCGCTCGCTGCCAGAATTCCCGGCTCACGGGGAAGATTCCGCCTTCGCCCTGAATCGTCTCGATTACCAGCGCGCACACGGAGCTGTCAAACTTCCGCTCGAGGTCCGCGACATCATTGAACCGCACGAATTCGACGCCGGGAACGAGCGGCGCGAACGGCTCGCGATATTTCGCGGGGTACGTAATCGAAACCGCACCAAACGTGCGCCCGTGGAACGAATTCTCGAGAGCCAGGAATCGCATCTTCTTCTTCGTTTCGCCACTGCCGCTGCTGCTGCCGCCGCTTCCTCCCGCCTTCGCATTTGCATATCCGCGCGCGAGTTTCAAAGCGCCGTCAATCGCTTCCGTGCCGCTATTCGTAAAGAACACGCGGTCGAGCCCCGACCATCGCGCCAGTTTCTGCGCGAGCGGCCCCTGATAAGGATTGTGAAAAAGATTCGAAGTATGAATCGCGCGCCCGGCTTCGCGCCGAATCACGCGAACAAGCCGCGGATGCGCGTGTCCCAGCGCGTTCACGGCGATGCCCGCGAGAAAATCGAGATATTCGCGTCCGTCGGAATCGTAGACGCGGCATCCGCGCCCGTGCGTGAACACCATGGGCGGCCGCTTGTACGTGTTCATCAGATGGCGAGCTTCCTCGGCGCGCACTCTCGCCGCCGACACGCCGCCCCTCGCCGCTATTTTCTTTTTCGCCATTTCTACTGCGCCATTCCCTGCGCTGCTTTTGCCGCCGCTGCTTTCAGCACCGGCAACACGCGCGTTCCAGGGCACCGGGAAGTATTGGCAGCACTCACGAGCGCCCGAGGGCCGGTACCGCCGACGATCCGCACTTCCGCTACGCCTCCGGCCAGCGCCCGCTTGGCCGCTTCCAGTTTCAAAATCATTCCCCCGGAAACTTTGTTGCGCCGGATCATGTCCTCAATCTCGCCGCCGCGCACCGCGCGAAGCACTTTGTTGCCGTCCAGCACACCCGCCACATCTGTGAGAAAAATCAGCCGGTCGGCGCGAATAAATTCAGCCGCTGCCGCGGCCATGTGGTCGGCGTTGATGTTGTAAACCTCTCCATCCGCTCCGAGGCCCAGGCACGACGCCACCGGCACAATCCCCGCTCGCCACTGCGCACGCAGGAAATCCAGATTTACGCCGGTGAGGTAACCGACGAATCCGAGGCTGCGATCGTCCACCTGCATCGGCTCGGCCAAAAAACAAGCCGCGTCACTGGCGGAAATTCCCACCGCCGGTTGTCCGGCAAGGGTTATCGCTCCGGCCATCCGCTTGTTCAGCAAGCCGCCAAAAACCATCACGGCCACGTCGCGCGTTTCGCGGTCCGTCACGCGCAATCCATTGACAAACCGGCTCTCGATTCCCATCCGCGCCAGCGTCGCAGTAAAAATCTTTCCGCCGCCGTGCACCACCAACAATTCATGCCCCGCGCGCGCGAGTTCCGCGATCTGCCGCGCGATTCCCCGCACCGTCTCTTCGCGCTCTAGCAGCGCGCCCGCAATTTTCACCAGCAATCTCATAGCAATCCCGCCGTTTCGGGGTATCCGTACATCCCATTGAGATTTTGTACCGCCTGCCCCGCCGCGCCTTTTCCCAGATTGTCGAGGCAGGAGACAATCACCAACCGCTCGCCGGAAGAATCGAGCGCGAATCCGATGTCGCAGAAATTCGTGTGCGCCACATGCTGCAGTTCCGGCAATCGCCCCGCCGGCAGCAGCCGCATCATCGGCCGCCCCGCGAAAAACTTGCGATACAGCGCTTCGATCTCATCCGCCTTTCGCGATGGATTCAACCAGACATACAAAGTGGAAAGAATTCCGCGCTCGAGCGGAAGCAAGTGCGTGGTAAAGACAAAATCTCCGCCCGCGAGGCCCAGATGCTCAGCCACCTCCGGAGTGTGCCGGTGCGTAAACAGGCCATACGCGCGAAAATTCTCGTTTACCTCAACGAAATGCGTTTCGCGCTTCGGTTCTTTTCCGGCGCCGCTCACGCCCGACTTGCAGTCGCATACAATCCCGCGCGCCCGATCGATCCAGCCCGCTTCCACGAGTGGCCGCAATCCCAGAATCACGGACGTCGGATAACAACCCGGATTCGCCACCAGCCGTGCTCCGGGAAGCGCTTCTCCATACAGTTCCGGCAGGCCGTACACAGCTTCGCTCAGAATTTCGCGCGCCGCGGGCTCGAGCTTGTACCAACTCTCGAATGTTCCCGGCTCGTGAAAGCGGAACGCTCCACTCAGGTCAACCACGCGCAGCTTCGGATTCGCATCGAGCAGCTTCGGCACGAGCTCGAGCGACGCTTCGTGCGGCGTCGAGAGAAACGCAACGTCCGCTCCGCTCTTCGCAATCGCCTCCACCGAAAGCGGCTTGCACGGCGCTTCGCCCCAGCCGCGGAGTTGCGGATAGAGTTCCGTGAGGCAGCGCACGTCGGCGTGAGCGTCGCGCAGATAAAATGTCGGTTTTTCGATTTGGGGATGCCGAAGAAGGAGCCGGGCCAGCTCGTATCCTGCGTAGCCCGTTGCTCCGACGACGGCGACCCGTAACGGGTCGTTCATCGGAGCAGTTCCTCCACGCGCTTTTGAATCGCAGCCCTCGCGCTGCGGGAAGGAGTAATCAGAAGAACGGTATCGTCGCCGGCCAGCGTGCCGGCAATTTCTTTCCAGCGCTCGGCGTCCACCGCGGCCGCCAGCGGTTGCGCGCCGCCCGGCGGAGTTTTTAGCACGAGCATGTTCTGCGCCGGGCGAATGTCGAGCAAAAATTCCTTGAGCGCCCGCTCAAGCGTATTCTGCGGAACCGCTTCTTCCGCCGCCGCAGCCGAAAGCGGCCGGTAACCTTCCGCGGTCTTCACGAGCCGCAGCTCGCGCAAATCTCGGGAAAGCGTCGCCTGCGTCACGCGCATGCCCAGATGCACGAGCTGGCGGCGCAGTTCGTCCTGGCTCGCCACGGCCCGCGCCGCGAGCAGCTTCAAAATCTGTCCTTGCCGGTATCTTTTTTGTACGCCCATGGAACCTTATGCGTGATTATGCACCGCACTGCATAATCATACAAGAGCGATACCGGGTGTCAAGCGGGAATCATCGCCGCCGCTGCCGTAGTTGTGCAAATGCGCAACCGAGAATTTCCGTGAGCATTCATCCGCACTAGCGATACAATGCGCCGCGCGATCGCTGCCATGTGAAAACGCAAACGGTGCGGAATCGCGAGTCTCGGGAGGCATTCATGAAGCGGTTGGGCTTTCTGCTGTCGTTCATCCTGCTGGCGGCGTTTTTACCGTTGGTCTTAAGCTTTTCGGCGCTGGCCACGCGCGCTCAGCAATCGAAACCTGCGCCACCGGCCGACGTCGCCGTCCGCGCTGGAAAGGTCCTCGATGTTCGCACCGGCAACTACGCCTCCGATCAAGTCATCTGGATCGCGGGCGGCAAAATTAAAGCGATTGGCAAAGCCGCGGACATCGAAAAGCAGCTCCCTCCCGGCACGAAGACGATCGATCTTTCGAGCGCAACGGTCCTTCCCGGCCTCATCGATTGCCACACGCACCTCACGATGTCGCCCGAGAGAATGGGCCTCGTCGGTTTGCACACGTCGTATCCGCGCTCGGCGCTGATTGGGGCGCGCAGCGCCCGCGTCACTCTTGAAGCAGGTTTCACGACGGTACGGAACGTAGGCGCCGGCGGGTATTCAGACATCGCTTTGCGCGACGCGATCAATGAAGGCGACATTCCCGGCCCGCGCATGCTCGCATCCGGGCCGCCGCTCAGCATCACCGGCGGTCATGGCGACCAGAATTTCCTCGCGCCGCAATTCAACTATTCCGAGGACGGCGTGGCGAACGGAGTGGACGGCGTCACCGCCAAAGTCCGCGAGAACATCAAGTACGGCGCGGATCTCATCAAGTTTATGGCGACGGGAGGCGTTCTTTCCGAAGGCGACAACCCGGAGCTCGAGCAATACAGTCCGGAAGAAATGAAAGCAATCGTAGATACCGCTCACGGACTCGGGCGAAAAGTCGCTGCGCACGCGCACGGTGCGCTCGGCATCAAGAATGCCGTCCTCGCGGGAGTCGACTCGATCGAGCACGGCAGCTATATCAATGACGAAGACATCGCGCTCATGAAACAGCGCGGCACCTATCTTTGCCCCACCGTTTTTCTGCAGGATTGGCTCTACGCCAATTACCAGCGGCTCGGCTTTACCCCGAGCATGACCGACAAAATGAATCTGGTGCTTCCCATCGCAAAGCAAAATGTGTCGCACGCGTTTAAAGAGGGCGTCAAAATCGCGTTCGGCACCGACGCAGCCGTTTATCCGCACGGAATGAACGCGGGAGAATTTGCGACGATGGTGAGAATGGGCCTGCCGCCCCTCGCCGCCATCCAGTCCGCCACGGTGAACGCAGCTGACCTTCTCGGCTGGTCCGACCGCGTCGGCACGCTCGAGCCGGGAAAATTCGCGGATCTTGTGGCCGTGGACGGCGATCCCATCGCCGATGTCCACACACTCGAGCACGTCCGCTTCGTGATGAAGGGCGGCGAGGTAATTAAGAATCAGTAGTCGCGATCACGGGGACTTCAAGCGCCCGGTTTTAGTGGCGGCGCCGACAGCGGGATCGACACCGTTACCGGACTCACTTCGGCCACCCAAACCAGGCATATTGCCATGCCACAGAAACGTTCTGATAATTTCCGCCAAAGCGAATGTACGTTCCGTCGCTATAGCTGATCTTGATGGACTGGTGTTTCGTCGCGGGAATCGAAACGGTCCCGCCGATGCGCGAGCTAGTTTGCTTCGTGGCTGGATTCGTTGTGCCCTTGAAGCCTGTGGCGCCGCCGAACCAGAAGTTGCCGTCGAGCGAAGCCCAAAACCTCGGATTTTTGCCGATGTCATAGCTCAGATGCCCTTCAAAGGAGCCGATGGGCGATTCCGTCTGCGGCTCGGGAGTGGGCATTGAGTAGGAGGCTTCATTGATCGTGTACAACCACACGCCCGCGTAGCCATCGACCAGCCACCTGCCCCACCGCCGCGAATAGCCCACCTCCGGTTTGAATGCCCATCGATTGATGCCCCAGTTGACGAGCTTGGTGGGATCGTATTGACCGGTGGGAGCGATCACTTTCAAGCTGACGCCGAGGAGAGTCTTCTGTTTCCACTTCGCAAATTGCCCCAACGGCATGGCCGGGCCGCCCAGCAGGTTGACGGACAATCGAAAGTCAGCATCGAGGAGGCCGGAGCGGTAAACCTGCTTGTGTGCACCGAGCACCGAACCCTGGAAAGTGCCCACGCCATAGGGCAACGAGCCGGTAAAGTTGGCGGAGCGGCCAAAGAAACTGAAGGAATGGTAGTAGCTGAAGATCGGCACATTGTAGATGCCGGAGGCGCCGGTGATCGGGATTGTTCCGTTGAAATTTGCGCCACCATCGTAGAAAGACGAGGTCAGAACGACTGCGTTCCAATGCAGCGGCGTAATGACGTAGGCGCGCGGGGCGAGGCTTTGAGCACAGAGCCTCCGGAGCGGGCACGGGGCAACGGCAAAGAACAAGGCGAGCAGGGCGAAAAATTTATTCTTGTGTGGAAGAACGCTCACGCTTGCGATTGCAGAGCCGCTTCGGCGGAGGCCCACCGGCGACGCGAATCTCTTGCGCACGCCGTGGCTCACTCGGGAGCTCCTAATCCGCATTGTTTCCAGAGTTTCTCCCAGCCCCAGATTCCGTAATTCACTTTGGCGGGAAGCTTGAAACCCAATTGATGGGCGAGCATGCAAACCTGCCCGCGATGGTGCGCTTCGTGCGCAAGCATGTAGGCGAACATGGCCGCACCCGGCGACCAGGGCCGGAACCAACCGTCGCGATGAAACTTTTTGACGCGGCCCCCGGGAGCCAGAGCCTCAGCCAGCATCTCGGAGCAAAGCGCGCCGCTCTTTGCGAGCGCCTTTGCGGTCTGCTGGGGCGTGCAGCGGGAGCGGTGCAACTGAGGCGGCCGTTTCAAGTGCGGCGCCGAAAGGCGAAGCCACTTGCAGCGAACATTGTGGACGTGAGCAAAGATGGCGGCGATGGTGCGTCCTTTGCCGCCGGGAAGCTGAGCGCGCCACGCGCGAGGATCGAGATGCGCGAGGACGAGCTGGTGGATGCGGTCGTTGACCGCGAAAGTTTCCTGCATGCTCTCGCGCAAATCAGGGGCGCGCGTGGAAGCAGGTGGCGGCATGCGACTTCCTCGGAGGTCGAGGCTAACGTGAAGCCGCAGCCGGAGCAAGCAGGGAAAAAGTGGAGCCCCGAGTTTCGAAGCGCGGTGGCCCTTGGGAGATTAGCTAGCTTTTCGACTGGGGTTTCCTCACCGTAATACAGGGAACTCTGTATTCAGTACGCGTGGCGCGGGACATACACTGAAAACCACTTAATGCTTTTCCGCCGGTGCGTGAGCTTCAGGCTTTTCCGGTGATTTGCTGAGCTTTTGGCGCGCAGCGAAATGACGATGAGTTAGGAGTGGCCTGGATTGGGGAACTGAGGGATGGTGATTCAGAATGCGTATCCTTATTGTTGATGACAGTGAACTGGTGAGAAGGGGGATACGATCTCTGCTGGGCAAGCGCACGGATTGGTTGGTTTGCGGCGAAGCGAAAGATGGACTCGAAGCAACGGAGAAGGCCCGAGAGCTTCGGCCAGACGTGGTGCTCATGGATCTCTCCATGCCAGGAATGGGGGGAGCAGAAGCCATTCGAATTTTGCGGGCAGAATTTCCAGACACTGCCGTGATTATCGTGAGCCAAAACGATCCCGATGTCGTGCGCCGTCACGCAGCCGAACTCGGTGCGTACGGGTATATCGCGAAAGGCGACCTGACGCGGGATTTGGTAGACATGATGGAAAGAGTCGGGGGCAACGATCGTTCCCTGCCGGATAGCTTCTATTTATCCAGGTCGGTTCGGGCTGTAGAGGACGGGCGCGGAGTGAGCGCTGATCGCAAGGTAGCGGGCGGGGAGCGCGTTCAGAAGGGCTTGGCGGAGGCGTGGTCGAGTGTTCTGACCGGCGCGGGACCGCGCGATCACATCGTGCAGCTGTATCAGGATCAGCAATTTTTGAATCGCGCTGTTTGTCGCTTTGCGGCTGCGGCGATTGCGAATGGCGAAGGAGTAATTCTGATTCCGACGATCGCGCATTGGGATGCTTTCAAGTCTCGCCTGAAAGATGAGGTGGACGTAAAAGCGGCGGAGGAGCGCGGACAATTAACGATTGTAAACGCGGACGAATTCCTTCCCGCGTTTCTGCGCGACGGCATGCCGGATTCGCCGGTGTTCCTCGGCTTGGCTGCGAATGTCGTCTCACGCGCACGCGGAGAGGGTCGCTACCCGAAAGTGCGCTGGTGGGGTGAGATGGTGAGTCTTCTTTGGGAGCGGGGTGACATTGCCGCGAGCATGAATTTGGAAGATTTGTTCGACCAGGTCGCACAGCAGCAGAATATGGCGGTCTTCTGCTCGTTTTTGATGGATAATTTCGATGGAGAGGTGCACGCCCGAATCCTGCCGAGGCTCGGGGAGAATCACTCGCATCTGATTCCCGTGGAAGATTACGCCGGGTTTGAGCGGGCGGTGACTGACGCGTTGCGAGAAACAGTAGGCCCGGACGAGTCGAGGGTGCTCGAAGTCGAACTCCTTTTGCGCTTTCCCGGCCCATTCCACATGCCTCGATCGCAGGCGCTACTCTTGGCGTTACGCCAGACTCTTCCACTCGTGGCGGATGATGTGCTGCGTCGAAGTCGAACGCTGTATCAAGCCCCGCATTGAAAGCACGGAGACATCTCGTGGCGAAGCCCGTAGCCAAGCCCATGGCGAAGAAGGACAAACCCAGCGGAGCTCGCACTGCGCGAGGCGACGCTGGGAGTTTGCCCGCGCTTACCAGCGACGATACCGGCATGCTCGATGCGATCGATCTCCCGGCAATCATCATCAACCGCGATTGTAGAGTTGCGCGCATCAACCTCGCCGCTACAGCGGCGCTGGGCTTCACGACCGCGGATGTGGGCCGGCCTCCGGGCGAAATTCTCGCCGGCGTCGAAAACCTGGATAGGCTTTGCGCGCAAGCGATCGCGGGCGGAGCACCCTGTCGCATGGAAACGCGGAATGGCGACCGGACTTTTCTGCTTCGGATCGCCGCGTACACCGGAAGCGATCGCGAGATCGCCGGCGCGGTGCTGACGTTTACGAACGTGACGGCTTTTCGCGCGAGTATTGAGCAGGCGATCTACGAACGGGAATCCTCGAAGGCGATTCTGAATGCGGTGGCCGATCCGTTGGTTGTGCTCGACTCGAAATTGCGAGTGCAGACGGCGAATCGGGCATTTCACGCGATGTTCGGGGTTTCGCGGGATAGGGCTCAGGGTGTTTCCATCCGCAAGCTGGGGAGCAGCGAGTGGGAAACATCCGCAGTGTGGACGTCGATGGAAACAAGTCTTTCGAACCACACTGAATTTACAGCGATCGAGATTTCTCGCGAGTTTCCGGGCATGGGACGCAGGACGATTCTGCTGAACGCGCGTGAGTTGGCGCGTGACGCAGATGCGCTGATTCTTCTCACGTTCCATGACATTACCGAGCTAAAGCAAGCGGAACGGATGAGCTCGCTTGTGACTGCCATTGTGGATAGTTCGGACGACGCGATTGTGAGCAAGAACCTCGACGGGTTCGTGACAAGTTGGAACAAGGGCGCGGAGCGATTGTTCGGCTACACGGCGCAAGAAGCAGTGGGCCGGCACATCACGCTGATCGTTCCCCGCGATCGCCAGGACGAGGAAGCAACGATTCTTCAGCGGCTGCGGAGAGGCGAGCGCGTGGAGCACTTCGAAACCTTGCGGATACGCAAGGACGGCACGATATTCGATTGTTCGCTCACAATTTCGCCGGTTCGGGATGTCGCGGGGCGGGTGGTGGGAGCGTCGAAAGTCGCGCGGGACATTACCGCGCGCAAGCAGACGGAAGCCGAGCTGAAGGCTGTTCGCGAGAAGCTCGAGGAGCGAGTGCAGGAACGAACCGCTGAACTTTGGAGGAAGAACAAGGAAGCGGAAGCGCAAGCCGACCTGATGCGGGGATTATCCCGGCGATTGCTTCAACTGCAAGATCACGAACGGCGGCGCATCGCCCGTGAGCTGCATGACAGCGTGGGACAGCTCCTGGCAGCGATCAACATGAACATCTCGACGGTGTCGCACGAAATCGGGAATCTCAGCGTGCGTGGAGCTGAATGCATGGAGGAAAACTCGCGCCTTGTCGAGCAAGTTTCGCAGGAGATTCGGACACTCTCCCATTTGCTGCACCCTCCGTTGCTGGACGAGATCGGACTGAAGTCCGCGTTGATAGAGTACGTAGAAGGATTTGTGAAACGCAGCAAGATCGAGGTTGCGCTCGAGATACCCGCGCATTTTGACCGGCTGTCGCAGGACCTCGAGACATCCTTGTTCCGAATCGTGCAGGAGTGTCTTACGAATATCCACCGGCATTCCGGAAGCGCGACGGCTGCGATCAGCATTGTCCGGACAAGTGAGAAAATTCAACTGGAAGTGCGAGATGCGGGCCGGGGCATTGAGCAAGAAACGCAAGGCGCGCTTAATTCGAGTGACGCAGGTGGCTTGGGACTGCGCGGGATGCGCGAGCGAGTGGCGCAGCTGGGCGGCTCACTCGAGATCCATTCGAATGGAAATGGTACAACCGTGACGGCGACTATGCCGCTGATTCTTTCGCGATCCATGGCCGCGAAGCCGTAACTGGTTTTCACATACAACACAGCGAGGGTTAAGCGAGCGCGGGCGAGTAGGAATAATTACTCGCCCGCACTTTTTCTGCAACGCCGGAGAAGCGCTAAGCCCGGGCCGCCTTAACCTTCCGGCCGGAAGTTACCTTGAAATCGCGGGGACCATCCGCTTTCTCCGATCCAACTGCTTCGACGTTGATATTCTCGGCGAGCTCTGTGAGCTTCTCGTCGGTTTCTTTTTCTTCCTGGAGAGTCTTCTCGAGCAGCGAGACCGCTTCTTCTTCGCCGAGGATGGTCGCGTACGTGCGGACGCAGCCATACGCGGCGATTTCGTAATGCTCGACGCGCTGCGCCGCTGAAATAAGTCCGGCATCCAGGACTTCGGCTTCAAGCTCGTCGTCATCAATCATCTCAGCCCCTTCTTCGATCAACCCTTCCATACCTTTGCACTTCTTTCCGGTGGGTTTCTCGCCCAGCGAGTTGAAAATTTCCTCGAGGCGCTGGACGTGCCCTTTGGTCTGTTCGAGGTGGCCTTCAAATCCGGCGCGCAGTTTCGGCGAAGTAGCTGCTTTCGCCATCTTCGGGAGTGCTTTCACGAGTTGGTTCTCGGCGCTGTAAATATCGCGGAGTTCATCGACGTAGAGTTCTTTCAATGCCTTGTGTTCCATTTCGTCTTCTCCTAGAGGAAAGTTTCTGAAATCGAACTCCACCGTACCGCTCGGAAGGGAGGGGCGTATATGCCACTTGTCCTGTATTGTCGCGGGCGAATTCCGGTACAGCGCGGTTGTTCGGTCGAGGCTGCCGCGAGCCGCACGAGCGTCGCATATTTCGATTCCCGCACCGAGCCGCGTCGTCGTACACGTTTGTTTGTGCCCACGTAAGTCGTTCTCTGTATGGCGGGGCGCGTCTGAATGGAGTCTTATCGTGTGGTTCAAGTGCGCACTCGATTGGAAGTTGGAACGACGCGGTGCCAAGGAGAAAAGATGAGAGTGAGAAGCTATGTTTCGATCTTCGCATGCTCGTTAATGCTTGCAGGTTCGATGTTGGCCGGCCCTGCGGCGCGTGCCCAGCAGGCTGAACCAGACAATACCAAAACAAATAAAGGCGATGCGAACGCGGGAGCGGCCACGGCCGACCAGCAGAAGATGAACCCGGCGGATCGCGAGACGACCAAGAAAATTCGGAGCGCGTTGATGGACGACAAGTCGCTTTCGACGTACGCCCACAACATAAAGATCATCACGCGAGACGGCATGGTCACGTTGAAAGGGCCCGTGCGGACTGAGGAAGAGAAAACGGCGATTGCAGCGAAGGCGCAGGAAATTGCGGGTGCGACAAACGTAACGAACAAACTGACGGTAGCGCCCGCCAAGCAGTAAGAACTGAATCCGATCTGAAACTAAAAAGGAGATAAAAAGATGAGCGATAACAAGAAAACATCCGTGTTGGGAATCTACTCCAGCGTGCCGGCTGCCGATCGCGCGACCGATGCCCTGGTGAACGCAGGTTTTCCGGCGTCCGCAGTTTCTGCACTGCTGCCGGAGAATCTAGGTTCGAAGCCAATCGCGACGGAGAAATCGACAAAGGCTCCGGAAGGCGCGGCGACGGGAGCTGGAACGGGAGCTGTGCTCGGCGGAACCTTGGGGCTGCTAGCCGGTATCGGCGCTTTGGCGATCCCCGGCGTTGGTCCGCTGATCGCGGCGGGACCGATCATGGCAGCGCTCGCGGGGCTGGGCGTTGGCGGCGCGGTGGGCGGACTTTCAGGAGCTTTGATTGGGCTGGGAATTCCTGAATATGAAGCCAAGCGCTACGAAGGCCGTATCCAAAAGGGAGGAATTCTCCTGGCGGTTCACTGCGACACTTCGGACGAAATCAAGCGAGCCAAAGAAGTGATGAAGAACACAAACGCGGAAGATATTTCCTCGACGGGCGAAGCTTCGGCGGCCAAGGCGTAAACGCAGGGCAGTCAGCGGCTGCTATCGTTGTGGAGGCGGGCTATTCGCATAGCCCGCCTCCGCGATGCGTAGGGCCGCAATTTCAGGAAAGAAGGAGAGAGCATGAGATTCGGTCCGTTTCTTGGCATTGCGCTGGTTTTGTTCGTGATGTGGATTGGCGGGTTCGTGTTCTTTCACGCCGCCGGATTCCTGATTCACCTTCTGTTGATCTTTGCGGTTATTTCGCTCGTCGTGCACTTTTTTACGGCGTCGAGCACAGCCGCGTAAAATTGAACCCCTGAACTTTGCACGCGCATTAACCGCATTGACCCATTGAGTCCATCGAGCCCCCTGAGCCAATGTCGCGTGCCCTCATGAAACCCCATCCTTCGCAAAAATCGCGGCGAAGGATGGGGCGCCCGTAAGATCCACACACCGAGCTGCGCCAATCGTGCGGACTACCCGCCGATTCCTTCGCACCCGCCCGTTCCTTGCTTTTTTTCGGAGCTGGGCGTCTAATTTTTGAATCCGTGCGGTGATGCGGGGCGTGAAAGCGCGTCGAGGGTAACCATGATTGAGTCTTCCGATCTTCGGATGAGGAGAATTCCGCTCAATCATGGCGGCGGCCAAATGCCCGCACTCGGCTTTGGCACCCTGATTCCTGACGCAGCCGTAACGATCAGTGCGACTCGAGACGCACTGGTAGCCGGATTTCGACACTTCGATTGCGCGGAACGATACCGGAACGAGCGCGAGGCAGGCGCGGGGATACAGGCAGGACTTGCGGCTGCAAGGCTCGCCCGCGAAGACATTTTTGTTACCACAAAGTTGTGGAACTCGAATCATCGTCCGGAGCGAGTGAAACCGGCTTTCGAGGGGAGTCTCGAAAGACTCGGGCTTACATATCTGGATCTCTATCTCATTCATACTCCGTTCGCATTTCAACCGGGCGACGAGCAGGATCCGCGGGATCAAGGTGGAAACGTCATCTACGATCGCGGCGTGACGCTGGCAGACACCTGGAGGGCAATGGAGAGTCTGGTGGACGATGGCAGGTGCCGGGCCATTGGACTTTCGGACGTCGGCTTGCAGGAAGTGATGCCCATTTATGAAACGGCGAGAATCAAACCGGCTGTAGTCCAAGTGGAAGCGCATCCGTATCTGCCGGAAACCGAGCTTTTGGAATTCTGCAAGGAGAAGCGCATCGTATTTTTGGCTTTTGCACCATTGGGTCACGGGATGAGGCCGGGGCCGCTCGAAGATCCAGCGATCGTGGCGATCGCCGCGCGAGTGGGAAAGACGCCGGCACAAGTGCTGCTGGCTTGGGCGGTGCAGCGCGGGACAGCTTTGCTTACCACGCCGAGGAGCGCGGACCGCGCGCGAGAAAATTTTGACATCTCCGCGCTTCCGGACGACGCGATTGACGAGATCAATGGAATTCAGACTCGGCAGAGGCTGAATTCAGTGGTGGAAACCGGCATTCCCGGATTCATTCCGCAAGGGAAATGAACGTGAAAGGCGATACGCCCCGCGCGAGCTGAGGATCTGGCACACATCTGTAATTCCACTGGGACGTGAAGTATCGCGCGTATCGCCCGAGTTCGTTTTGCGCGCGTCCCGATTACGCTCTCTGAAAGAGAGGTGTCCCACTTTCCGTGAGGTAGTAGCTCGCCGGCACAAAAACCGCTCGACAGTAGGGACAGGCCTCGCGTCCTGCGCGCGGGCGGGGCGGCCTGCGAGACAGACCGGATTCCGAGCCGCCCTGGTCTTCGAGCACAACCTGGGCGGTGCAATTCGTACAGCGACAGCAAATGTAGGTGTACATTTTTCGAACTCCTACTTGCGATAAGCACGGAGGGCTGGGTGTGCGTGATATGTGAAACGCTCGGAACCGGTTCAAATCGAGGGCGGGGAGAGAAAATTCAAGCCGGTTCTGGGCTGATCGGTTGCGAACAAAACCGTCGCAACGCGCGACGGAAGAAATTTAACGGTACGGCGAAAGTATATACCCGGCCGAGGTTCGAAAGCATTTTATCTGACACGGCGCGAATCCGGCCGCGTGACGCCGAGCGAATCGGGCCGAAGGAAACCGAGCCAGGCGCGACGCTAGACGGCTTTTGCTTTCGATTTCTCGGGCGGCTCAGGCTTTCTGATTTCGTCCAATTGCGCTGCGATCTGTTCTTTCGTCTGGTTGACCATTTCTTTACCGCGGTCGACCAAGTCATCGGCGCGGTCCTTCAGTTCGCGCGCTGCCTTGCGGGCATGCTTGTGTCCCTCTTGCACTTTCTTCGAAAGAAATTTGCGCGTTCCTTCGCCGGATTTCGGCGCGAAGAGGAGACTCACGAGCGCTCCGATCGTCAGTCCGGCCAGGAAATAGCCGGCGGTGGAATCAATCTTTTCGGTCATGGCAGACCTCCGAATTCAGAAGTGACAGCAAGACTCTGGTTTCAATGGACAGGGTTAGAGTGGGCTGGGATCCAGACTCAGATTGTACCGGAACCTTGGGCTGTCGTCTGATTTGTTTTCGGAGCCGGAAGGTTGTTCTAGCCCCTTGACAGTGCCCGCTACAACGGACTACGTTCTGATAATCCAGCCCGTCGGTCCGGCGGGAGATGTGCGATGCAAGATGCAATTCGGTACGAAATTTTCAAAGACGACCCTCCGGGAAGTCCGCGTTGGCTCGAAGCGGTGGAAGGCCTTGCACAAGCGATGAACCGCATTGAGGAACTCGCTGCGAATGATCCATCGTCGGACTACTTCCTGTACAGCAATCAGGCGGACAAGCTCATAAGACACTTGCGCCGCACGTCACCGCGCATGGAAGAAAAGCCCGGAAGCGCGTCCCGGAAAAAGACAGGCTAGGCGCCCGTTTCGGAAGCTGTCTCGGAAACGACGAGCGTTTCGGAAGCCCCGGGCGGCATCATTCAGAATTTGCGGCCTCGCGTCGCTACCTGCGGTCGTCGCGTTTTGGCTGCGGCCGGCTTCGTTGCCACTCGCTGATTTCGGTTCGCAACTCATCCTTCCTGATTTCGTTCGTTTCGGTTGCGAGTTGCCGTTCGAGTTCGGCTATGCGCCCAACGGCAAAGTCCGGACGTCCTGATTTCTTCGGTTTCTCAAATCGCATGGGGATGGCTCCTCTGTCCATAGTGTCTCACGAGGATGGCCGATGCCGTCACGCAATCCATTTCGAGATTCGGAGGCTCAGGTGCTGGGCCCTAATTTCCTCCATCCGGCGGCTGAGACGGCGCATAGGTCCATTTACTTTCGCAAATTAGTTCGCTACCGTTGAGTTCCCGGCCATTCCATCGAGGAAAGAGCGGCGATGATATGGCCTGAACCTGCTCACCAGGCATTTCCTGCGCTTAGCGCCCCTCGCGAGGTTCGAAATGAAAAAATCCACTGCTGCCGTGGCAGCGATGTCGCTCGTGGCGTGCGGAGCCTTTTTAACTTCCCCGGCGCGACCATCCACGGTCCCGCAACCGGCCGTGACACCGCAGGAGGCTGCGCTTCAAACTTTCGGCGGGAAAATCGTTTCGCAGAATGGTGTGCGGTTTGTATTGAAGGACTACGACAATGATCTGTGGTACCACATCGATGATCAGCAGAAAGCCGGCAACCTCCTCGGGAAATATGTGTTGATCACCGGAGGCTACGACGGTCTTACGGGCACAATTCGTGTTCGGAATATCGTCGAGGCGACCCCGGATGAGATAACTGCCGCGAATAATGCCAAGCGGGAGATGGAACTCGCAAAGCGCGCGCCGCCTGCGGCCACTCCTGCTCCTTCAGCAAGACCGTCTGAACCTTCGCCAAAACCGCCTCAAGCTTCGCCCACTCCGTCGCAACCATCTTCGCCCGGCCAGGCTGCTCCGGCAATCGCGGCGCCTCGTGCAGAAGCTCAAGTCACGCCGAAGGCGCAACCAGTTCCCCGCACCGAACGCAAAACGCCCGAGAGCCCGGCCCGCGAAGCGCCAGTGGCCTCCGTCCTCGCATTGCCGGAAGAGGCAGTGAGCGCGTCGGCGTCCGTTGCGATCAGTTCCCGGCGGTTTGTCGCAATGCCTCCGAATTACAACTCGCAAGTAGAAGTCGTCAAGAATTTGGCGGTCGGGAAACTTCTGAATCGGGTGTCGCCTTCCTACCCTGTCGAGGCCCGGGAACAAGGGATTGAGGGAACGGTGCGATTGCACGGTGTGATTGATGAGGATGGGAGAATCCGGAATCTTGAACCGACAGATGGTCCGCAAGTACTTGTGGGAGCCGCGCTAACTGCAGTTCGCGAATGGCGGTACGCTCCAACCATGTTTGAAGGACGCCGCATTAAAGTGCAGGACGATATCAAGCTCGTCTTCCGGCTGCCGAAGTAGCGGGCGGTGGAGCCACCGAAGCCGCGAGCCCGGGGATTGTGAATCGATGTTTGAAAACCAAACTTATGGACTGTAATTTCGGAGCTTGTTAGAATGCCCGCATGCCTTCGGTACCTCTGGTAACGTGCCCGACGTGCCTGGCGCAAGTGACAGCGCTGATGGTGGATTTTGCGACGCAGCGGCGGTTCTGCCACGAGTGCGCTACCACGTCATCCACTGCTGTGAAGGTGGCGCGAAAAATCCACGAACATAATTTGCAGGGAACGCTGGATGAGTATCCGATCGAGGATAGGATCCGGGACTTGCGCGTCGAAGCGGAAGAACCAGGTGCGGGGGATTCGCTAGAGTACGCGTGAGATCTTTTCCTCTTCGTTTTGATTTACGAGTTCATTCGCAAGTTTCTGCTCGCATAGCGCCGCACTGAATTTTCTTCGACAATTTTCCAGGGAAGAGAGCAGCGTCCGAGAATGCGGAACGAAGTATTGAGTGTGTGCAATTCGATACCGTACAAGAAGCCCGCACAATGTCTCGAGTGGGCGTGCTGGTTAGTGTCGTATTCGGAAGGCGAGGGGTATCCGGAGAAAATCGAGCTGCAGGAGCAGGTCGCCTGCGCCGGCACGTACGCGGATCGTGAAAAACAGTTCTGCGCGTGGTTGGCACGGAAACGGCAATCATTGCATCTCTGCGTAAGTTGTGCGCGTTCGCTGGGAGTCTGGTAGGGCTGCGGCGGCGATGGTGGCCGGCAACTTCGGTTTGACGAATGCAGCAAAAGGAGAATTATGAATCGCAGGATTAAAATGAATGCGAGGGGCAGCCGTTATTTTGCCGCTGTGGGCGCGTGCGTGCTGGCGTTGGGGCTTTCGATTCCGATGCTGTATGCGCAGGACGCCGAGATGCAGAAGAACCTCGCGGATTTGAAAGCGTCCATGGCGAAGAACAAGCAGGCGCTCGCGCAGTACACCTGGGTGGAAACGGTGACGATCAGCCTGAAAGGCGAGGAGAAGAAGCAGCAGCACTTCCAGGTGCAAAACGGGCCGGACGGCAAGCCGCAGAAAACTTCACTGGATCCTCCGCCATCTGCGGATCAGCAGCAAGCGTCGAGCGGGCGCGGCGGGCGGCTGAAGCAGCGCGTCGTCGAAAAGAAAAAAGAAGAGTATCAGGATTACGCCGAACAGATGAAGGCGCTCGCGGGACAGTACGTGCCTCCGGACAAGGATTTGCTTCAGGCCGCATACGCGAAGGGAAATATTTCGATGACGCCCGGGCCGGGCGGGCTGAAACTCGTCATCAAGAACTACCTGAAGCAAGGCGATTCGATGACGCTGACGATCAGCAAAGAGCAGAAGTCGCTCGAGAGCATTCAGATCGCGTCCTATATGGATGGGCCGAGCGACGGAATGAATTTGACGGTGCAGTTTGCGAAGCTGCCGGACGGGACGAATCACGTGTCGAACCTGATGGTGGACGGAGTGGCCAAGCAGTTGACGGTGGCGACGCAGAACGCAAATTATCAGAAGCGCTGACGAATCGTCCCCGCTTGTTTCGGGCCGCTCGATGGCGGGCGGACGGAACTCGAGTGGGAAAAAGCGCACGGCGACCGGAGGGTAGCCGTGCGTTTTTATTTTTGCACGGATTCGCGTGCGAAAAAATTGTGGGAAGGCGGTTGGCCGGGAGGAGTATACTTTCGCGCGCCGCCGAAAATCCCAGACGCACTTCCGGCCCAATCGTCACCGGTGCGCTCGACGCGCGCAGGATTTGCCGGGAACGCGCTACTTCGCGTGGGTAGGCGTACGGCTCGAATTGTGGTCAGGTTTCATGCAGGCCAGTAAAAACTTCTGCGAGGAGTCCGGGATGCGACGAATCAAAGCGGGTTTGGTAGTGATGGTTGCGGTTAGCCTTCTGACCGGTGCGTATCCGCTTGCGCCGCTCGAGGCTTCGCCCGCGACAAACCCCGCTGCGGCGTCCGAGCCTGCAGTTCCGGCGTGGCCGAGAATCATCGAGAAGGACGGCGCGCACGTAATCGTGTACCAGCCGCAACTGAAGAGCTGGGAAAAATATCGCACGCTCGTAGCTGATACGGCCATCTCCATCACTCCGAGCGGAGGAAGCGCGATCCTGGGCGTGATTTCATGGCGTGCGAATACGATTGCGGATGTGAGCACGCGATCGGTGGTCATCAGCGGGATTGAGGTGATCAGCTCGCGATTTCCGACGCTCGATCCGGCGCACGAAGCTGAAATGCAGGAAAAAGTGAGCCATGTCTATCCCACGCTCACGTTCACAACCTCGCTGAACCACATGATTGCGAGCCTCGAGAAAGCGAAAGCGCCGGTTCCCGCCGCCGCGGTGAGCACGCAGGTCCCCACGATTTTTGTGAGCACGACTCCGGCGATTGTGTTGATGGTGGACGGCAAGCCCGTTCTGGTGCCGATCGAGGGCTCCGAACTGCAATACGTGGTGAATACGAACTGGGATTTGTTCTACGACAAGAGCGATTACTATCTTTTGTCGGGCACGTCGTGGCTCAAATCGAAAGAGCTGGCCGGGCCGTGGATTGCGACAACCAAGCTGCCTGGCGCGTTGTCGAAACTGCCGGCGGGCCAAAACTGGGATGGCGTGAAGAAGCAAGTGCCGCCCGCTGCGGCAGCAGGACCTGCGCCGAAAGTTTTCTTCACGGAACGGCCGTCGGAATTAATTGTGTTTCGTGGCGCTCCGAACTACGCGCCGATTCCGGGAACGAGCCTTTCCTACGCGACGAACACGGACGACAGCGTCTTCCTGCACAAGCCCGATAACCAGGTGTACGCGCTACTTTCCGGGCGGTGGTTCCGCGCGGGCAACGTCACCGCGCCCTGGGTGTATGCGGGAAACAATCTCCCGGCTGACTTCGCAAAAATCCCGCCGGGAAAACCTTACTCGAGCGTTCGTGTTTCCGTGCCGGGAACGGAGAGCGCAAACGACGCCGTGCTTCTGGCGCAGGTGCCGACGACGGCCATCGTGAATCGTGCCGCTGCCGAAGCGACTGTAAAAGTGACGTATGCCGGCGAGCCGCAATTCGTGCCGATCGAAACGACCACGATGTATTACGCGGTGAACACGCAAGACAAAGTGATTCGCGTGGGGAGTGCTTACTATCTGTGCTTCCAGGGCGTGTGGTTTATCGCCGCGAATCCCAGCGGCCCGTGGAAGACGGCGGACAGCGTGCCGCAAGTGATCTACACGATTCCTCCCACGTCGCCGGTGTACAACGTCACGTACGTGATTGTTTCCAATCCCACGCCGACCACAGTGCAGACAAGTTACACGAGCGGATATCTGGGAGTATTTGTCCTGGGAGCGGCGGTGGGCGCGGCGGTGGTGTACGGCACGGGTTATTACTACCCGCCGTACATTTATTACGGTCCGCGATATCCGATCTACTATCCGTATCCTTATTCGTACGGGGTGGCTGCCGTCTACAACCCTTACACGGGATTTTATGCCGTGGGCCACGCCGTGTATGGGCCGTACGCTTCAGCGGGAACAGCCGCCTGGTATAACCCGGCGACGGGAATGTACGGCCGGGCCGTGACATATCAGAACGCCTACGGCGGCCACACCTATGCGCAAGCCTACAATCCGTGGACGGGAACGTACGCAGCCACTTCGCAAGGCCACAATCAGTATGCGCAGTGGGGAAGCAGCGTCGTGACGAACGGCAGTAACTGGGCGGAAGCGCAGCACTATACCAACGCGAACGGAACCGTGGGCTCGTTTCAAACTTCGAAGGGAAGCGAGGGAGCGGGCTTCAGCGGCAAGAATGGAAACAGCGGATTCGTGGCGAAAGACGCGAACAATAACAATGTGTACGCCGGCGCTGATGGCAACGTTTACAAAAAGGACTCGAATGGCGATTGGAGCAAGTGGAGCAATGGAGGCTGGCAGCCCGTCGATCCCTCCACCGGATTGCAGCAGACGAAGAACCAGAAAAACCTGAGCGGCGCCACGGACAAGTCGCAATCTCAATCTCAATCTCAATCCAGGAACCCTTCCACCTCGCCCAGCTCTGGCCAACAGTCCGGCGCGAACGCTGGAAACGGCGCGCGCGGGAATGGCGGCAGCGGAGGCGGAACACAGCCGAGTGCCGAGGCGCGCAATCGTCCCAGCGAGACTCAAACTCCCAGCCACGCCGACGCGAACCGCGCAGAATCTTCCGGCGTCGGCTCGCAACTGAACAACGACGCACATTCCCGCGCTCGCGGCGACCAGCTCGATCAGCAGAATCGAAGCGGTCGTTTCGGCGGCGGAAGCGGCGGGAGCGGCGGAAGACAAGGGCGCTCGGGTGGCGGCGGTGGCGGTGGACGCCGTCGTTAACTGCGCGATGATGGGCACGCGCGGGCACGAACGGCGGCGTGGCCTGGCGTGGCCTTGACGGCACATTGGCGGTATGCGCTGGAGGTGATTCTCGCGCGCAAGCTCCGGCTGCTCGCCCTGTGCTAAGATTGTTGCAGTTCAATAGGCCCGTAGCTCAGTTGGCTAGAGCGCTACCTTGACACGGTAGAGGTCAACGGTTCGAGCCCGTTCGGGCCTACCACTCGTTCATTCCGTCGCTGGGCCGTACGCGCGACCCGCGGGGTGGCGAATTTAACCCAATAGCAACATCTTCCTTGCCGCTCGCTCATGTAAAATTGGCGTTCCATGGACAAGAAGAATTTCCTGTTTGTCTCGCTCACCGGCTTGATCAGCGATATCGCCTGGCAAGTCTCGAAAGAAGGCCACGAAGTCCGCTATTTCATCGGCGACAAAAAAGAGCGCGATATCGCTGACGGGTTCGTCGCCAAATCCAAAGACTGGGAAAAAGATAAAGACTGGGCCGACATTATCGTGTTCGACGACACGCTGGGCCAGGGCGAGAAGGCGGCGGCGCTACGCAAAGAAGGCAAGCCGGTCGTCGGCGGCACGGCGTATTGCGACAAGCTCGAAGACGACCGCTCGTTTGGCCAGGAGGAATTGAAAAAATCAGGCGTGAACATTATTCCTTATGGCGAATTCGAATCGTTCGACGACGCAGTGGATCACGTGACGCAAAATCCGGGCCGCTACGTCATCAAACCCAGCGGCGAAGCACAGAACGTGAAGCGCCGGTTGTTCGTTGGCGAAGAAGAAGACGGCCAGGACGTGATTCGAATGCTCGAAGCGTACAAAAGGGCGTTTTCAGACGAGATCAAAGTGTTTCAGCTGCAGCGGCGCATGGTGGGAGTGGAAGTCGCGGTCGGAGGGTTCTTCAACGGAAAGAATTTCATCTACCCGATCAATATCAACTTCGAGCACAAGAAATTATTTCCCGGCGATATCGGGCCGCCTACGGGCGAAATGGGCACTTCGATGTTCTGGAGCGCGCCCAATCATCTTTTCAATCAAACGCTTCTCAAGATGGAAGCGAAGCTGGCCGAGGAGGGCTACGTCGGCTACATGGATCTGAATTGCATCGTGAACAACAACGGCATCTACCCCCTCGAATTCACGGCCCGCTTCGGCTATCCGACAATCAGCATCCAGCAAGCCGGCATGATCACTCCGATCGGCCAGTTTTTCTGGGACCTTGCGAATGGCACCGATCCAAAGCTCAAAGTTCGCAGCGGATTTCAGATTGGCGTGCGAATCGTGGTGCCGCCGTTTCCTTTCGACGACGACGAAACGTTCGACTCGTTTTCAAAGAACTCCGCGATCATTTTCAAGAAGCCGCCGGCGGACGAAATTCACATCGAAGACGTGAAGCAGATCAACGGCCAGTGGCTGATCGCAGGAACTTCCGGGGTCATTCTGATCGTCATCGGCACGGGGCAAACGATGAAACAAGCGCAGGCGCAGGTTTATTCGCGCATCAAGAATGTTTTGATTCCCAACATGTATTACCGCACCGACATCGGCGACCGCTGGGAGGAAGATAGCGACCGCCTGCACAACTGGGGATACCTGCGCTGACTCCTTCGGTTCAAGGCTTCCAATTCTGAAGCGCTCCGTGTCCATTTCCATTCCGATTCGGCGCGGGCGCCGCAAAGGGCTGCGAAACCAGTTCCAAATCGCGCGTCACCGAAAACTGCCGAGCAGCGGCGTTGATCGCGTCTTCGTCCATTCTCGGGATTGAACGGCCCGCCGCTCCCATCGCCAGCATCGAGAGAAATGTCTTGCGCGAATCGCTCTCGAGTAGAGATAAAATTTTCACCTTCAATTGCGCGAACACAGTTCGCGCATCCGTGGATGCGTCCACCGTCTCAAACTTGAATTCCGCGCTGAGGCGGTCGAACTCCGCGAGCAGCGCCGCCTGATAATTGCAGAAGCTATCGTACATATCGTGCCCCGGGAATAGATCCATCCCCGATTCCCAGTAATCGAAACCGCGCGAAAAAACCACGCGGGGAACGAGCTGCTCGATTCCCAGCCGCAGATAAAAAACCGCGTCGGGCTTCAGCGCCACGCTGAAAATACTGCGAATCCATAGCGGGTCCATGCCGCGCACGATCGCCCGCGCCATCAGCGAATACACGTAACGGTCGGTGAGCACGATGAAGCCCGCGCGCAGAGCCGGCACGATTTCGTTTTCCAGCCGGTCCACAAAATCGGTGGCGTAGAAAAGGCACTGCGTCACGCGCCCGAGATTGTTTCCCTCCTTCGCCCGGCGAATTCCCTCGCCCGCGAGCGTCGAACGCGTCATCCCCGTGTCCAGCACGGCGTGCCCCAGCTCTTCGAGCCACGGCTTCAAGAGTTCGATCTGCGTCGAACGTCCGGCGCCGTCCGTTCCTTCAATCACGATCAGTTTTCCGCTCACGTGCGAAAGGTCCATTCCGGGCAAAAGCTTTCCGTATGTTTCTCTCATGGCTGCATCCTCAGTTCCGCTGCATGGGCGATATGCGACTTCACGATCTGTCGCACGCGAGTTTGCTGAATTTCGATTGGCAGGGTGGCGTCAATCACCGTAAGCCCGAATTCCGGGATCATTTTTTCGTACTCATCAATGATGCGGCCTTGAAACAGGCGAAAACTCTCCTCCGCATCGTCACTGAGGCCCAGGTCCATTCCCGCTTCGTAGAATTTAAATCCGTCGCGCGCGTCGAGCAGCCGCCCGATCGCCGTTTCCAGCGGAACGCGAAAATAAAACGCCACCGTCGGCTGCACGGCAAACCCGTAGAGATCGCGCACCCACTCGCGATCCATCCCGCGCGCCACGTCGCGCGCGAATGCCGTGTACATGTAGCGGTCGCAAAGCACCACCGCGCCCGCCTTCAGCAGCGGCAGAATGCTTCGCTCCGTTCGATCCGCAAAATCCGTCGAGTGAATCAGCGAAAATGTTGCCGGCGTCAGCAGCTTCTTCTTTTTGCCGAGTTTCGTCGTGTCCTTGACCAGCGGTGACGAATTCCATTCGCTAAACACGACCCCGTAGCCTCTCGACTCGAGCCACTTGTGCAATAAGCTCAGCTGCGTCGACTTTCCCGACCCGTCGATTCCTTCCACCACGAAGAGCTTTCCCGGGAACTGGTGCTCGCCGCGCTTCTTCGCAGTCGACACGGCTGCTTGTATCGGTGCGCTCACTTCAAAAGGTCCAATCTGCATACTTGGCGGAGTGCCCATGCGAGTCCCTTCGCGCAAAGCTATCGCTACGCTTCGCGAAACTGCCGCTGAATTGTCGTGGGTGCCGGCCTCTGAGTTCCGGTTCGCGACCCAACAAAATCCTCCAGGCAGCGAGGGTTGTCAGTAACAATTCGGGCCGCCTGTATCGAAGTGTAAACGATGTCGTACTAGGACTCCGGCTCACCGGGGAATATCAATTTCCCGAGAGACGTTCTACTGCCCGGCGCGCATCCGTTCGCAGATTGCCATTTTTGTAATCTTGACAAGGTACCGCGTCGCCTATACCCTCGGCCTGCAGTCGGCGAGTCCCCACACTTCCCCAGGAGAATCGCTCGTGCCCTCCATTAAAGTCCTGGCAATCGATGGCGGCGGGATTCGCGGAATTATTCCCGCGGTTATCCTCGGCGCGATTCAGAAATGCGTCGGCCAGGACTTGTACAAGGTTTTCGATCTAATTGCGGGAACTTCCACAGGCGGCATCATCGCTCTCGGTATCGGCACTCCCAGCCAGGGCGGCGTGCCGTATTCGCCCGATGCTCTCGTCCAACTGTACGTTCAAAACGGGCCAGCGATTTTCAAGAAGAGCCTGCTCACGCCGGAGCGCGAGGTCGTCCTTCCGAAGTATTCCGCCGACGCGCTCGAAGCTGCGCTGGCGCAATTTTTCAAAAACGCCGAGTTCAAGACCGCGCTTACTCCGCTGCTGATTTCGAGCTACGATCTGCAGGGACAGCTTCCGTTCTTCTTCAAGAGCCACCGAATCGCCCGCGATCCCACGTTCAATTGGAAACTAACGGATATCGCGCGGGCTACGTCCGCCGCCCCGACGTTTTTTTCGCCGGCGCATTTGACGCAAGGCGGCCAGGATTACGCGCTCATCGACGGCGGGGTGTTCGTCAACAATCCCTCGATGGCGGCCTACGCCGAAGCGCGAACGCTTTATCCCACCGCGCCGCACATCACCGTCGTCTCGGTGGGCACGGGTGATCGCCAGGATCACATCGCTTACGCGTCGGCTAAAGATTGGGGACTGCTGGGCTGGGCGAAGGAAATTGTGCCGGTGCTGATGGACAGCGTTTCCGAGGCCGTTGACTACGAATTGCAATCTTTGCCGGAGTGCACGTACCACCGCCTGCAGGTTCCGCACCTGCAGAATGCATCCGCGGAGATGGACGATGCTGACCCAGCAAATATCGAGAGACTTCAAACGCTCGCCACAGAGTATGTCGGCTCCGTTGCCGCGGAAATAAATGTAATTTGCGCGGAGCTCAACACGGGGCGAGGAAGCGATATGCCTGGCACGGGCCCGAAACCATCCTAGGCCGCTCAACTACCAAATATTAGTTAAGAGGAAATGGAAGCTAGTTGGAAGGAACTTGCTGCGGCGCGTTCTCTGCCCACCACTCGCGCCAATCGGTCGGATTCGTTCCGTAACGCGCGCCGGTAATCTCCCGTAGCGCCTGATAGACCCAATCGCGCGTATTCGAATCGAGCGCCGGGTCTTCCCCAAATTTCATGAGGGCCGGGACGGCAGTGAGACGCTGCTGTTTGGTGAGCATTCCCGAGTGTGCCAGTCCGCATCCAGCCCGCTCGCGTACCTCGAGGGCCGGATCGTTGCGAAAAATTTCCAGCAGCGGCGCGATCGTTCCATCGCTTCCGAGCAGTGCAAGCCCTTCTACCGCCCAGTAGCGCGCCGTTTGGTTTGGATCGTGCGAATATTTCTCGAGCGTCACGAGCGCCCGCTCCGGCTCGATCCCGCGATTGCCGATAGCGCCGAGCATCCACAGCGCCCATGGCCGCGCGGCCGGATCGGTTTCGATTCGCGAGGCCAAACTTTCCGCGCTCTCCCGCGTTTTCGGAAGATTGTAGGCCACGAGTTCCATCTCGATGGCCGACGCCCGCACGCGCCTATCACTGGAGTTGAGCGCTGCGTCGAGTCCGCTCGTAAGCCGCGGGCTCATCGTCAACTGCCCGCGCCACCCATCCATCCGCAGCGAAAGCTGCTCGCTCGCCCCGTCGTAATCGTTGGCCGCCGCTGCCACCAGCTCTTCCGCCTGCGATTGCGGCGGCAAATCTGCAAGCCGTTCGTTCATCGCGCTCGAAAATTTCGCATGGCTGGCCGCCGGTCCGTTTTTTAGCTCAATGATCCGGGCAAATTCTTCCCACACCGCTCGCGCCGAAGTCGGCTTGAGCGCGAGGAAGAACGCGAGTGGTAACACGAGCACGGACGACACAATCGCGAGATGCAGGGCGCGGCCAATTCGTCGCGGTTGGGCATCCACGGGTGCAATACGTGGCGCATCCTGCGGCGCGCCATCCTCGCAGCGCGCGCGTTCGATCGCCTTTTTGTCGAAATTCTCGGTCAACTTCCTCACCTGCACTGCGTCTTTCCAGAGTACGCACATGCGCCGCGATTCGCAACGGCACAACGGCTGAATCAGCGTCCCAATTGTCCTCGAAGTTATCTGTACTTAAGGCCGGGTAGTGCGCAGGACGAGGTCCATCCCAATACGATAGATGTTGTCGAAGCCGTCGAAGATGCCTTGTAGGTTACTGCGAATACGCGAATGCGCGGTGCGCGCGCGATTGATCGCGGCCGTTTCTGGCTACTTCACCACCGTCTTCAGAAACATCACAGTGCGGTTCCATGCATCCGCGGCCGCTTCGGGCCGATAGGCGGCGGTATTGTTCGAGTTCTCGAATCCGTGTCCTGCGTTGTCGTAGATTTTCAGGTTCACGAATTTCTTCAGCTTGGTCATTCCCTTTTCAAACGCCTTCACGTCGTCTGGCGTAATCCCTTTGTCTTCCGCTCCAAAATTTCCCAGAACGGGCGCGCCGATATTCTGCATGTCGCCCGGATCGCTCGGCAGCGCACCGTAATTCACCACGCACGCTCTCATCCGGGGCTCGTGCACGGTAAGTTGCATCGCGAGGCCACCGCCCATGCACCATCCGATTACGCCGATGCTCTCTTTTTTCACGTCTGGGCGCGCCTCCAGATAATCGAACGCGGCTTTCAAATCTTTGATCGCGCGGTCCTGCGGCAAACCGCGCATCAACTCGTGCGCCTCCGCCGGATCGGTGGCCACTTTCCCGCGGTACAAATCCACGGCCAGCGCCACGTAACCTTCGGCCGCCAATTTTTCGGCTTGCTCCTTCACCCAATCGTTCAGTCCCCACCATTCATGAATCACGAGCATCGCGGGATGCTTTCCGGCCGAATCCGGCAAAGCAACAAATCCGCTGATCGTCTGGTCTCCGCTCTTGAACGTCACGGACTCCGTCTTCGCCTTAGTATCCGCAGCTCCCATCGCGCCGGCGCAAGCCAAAAGCGCTATCGCCGCGGCCATTAAAAAGTTTCGGCCGGCGCGCTTCATCTCCGCGCCGTCCCTTGGAACAAACCTCAAACTCCCAACCCCCATGATTGCTCCTCCCCATAAATAACCGCGAATCGCCCCAAGGAAACATTCTAGTCCGCCCTACGACAGAGCGCCATCGAAGATCCCGCGGGCAAAATCTCGCTCGCTCGCGCCTACGTGGCAGCTTGCACTTGCACGGCGGTCCCGTACGCCAGCACTTCCGTGACGCCCTGCATCACTTCGGTGGCGTCGTACCGCACGCCGATCACCGCGTTCGCGCCGTGCTCCATGGCATGCTGCATCATCAGTTCGAGCGCTTCTTCCCGCGTCTTCTCGCACATCTCTTCGAAGAGCGTAATGTTCCCGCCCACCAGCGTCTCGAGCGACGCCCCAATCGTCCCGAAAATACTGCGCGACCGCACCGTCACTCCGCGAACGAGTCCCAGCGTCTTCACCACGCGATACCCCGGCAATTCAAACGCGGTAGTCACCATATTAATGTTCACGCTAACGTTCATTTCTTTCCTCCTCGCCCTATTTCACCACCGGCAATTCCACATTCGACGGATACTCCGCCGTCCGCCAAATCTTCTGCGTCGCCTTCTGATAGTCCTCCGCCGTCGCCTCAAAAATATTCGGGACGAACTTCTGCGGGTTCCGGTCGATCACGGGAAACCACGTGCTTTGCACTTGCACCATGATCCGGTGCCCTTTTAAAAACACGTGATCGTTCGTGTGCAGATCGATCGTAAACGGAGTCACCTCGCCCGCCACAATCGCTTCCGGTTTCTCGAAGCTTTTCCGAAACCGCCCGCGAAACACTTCATCCGATATAATCAGCTCGTACCCGCCCATCTTGTGGTCGGGCTCGAACCGTTCCGGATACACGTCAATGAATTTCACGATCCAGTCGCTGTCGGTCCCGGTGGTTGACGCAAACAGGTGCGCCACAATATCCCCGGCCACCGTCACATCGTCCGTGAGCGGTTCCGTCGCCCACGAAAGCGTATCCGGCCGTTGCTGCACAAACCGCTGATCTTCAAGCAGCCACGTGTACCACCGGCTGCCTTCCGAATACGTTTCTTCCACCGGACGCGTGCGATACGGCACGGGATTCGCGGGATCGGAAATGTAGGAATCGAACGCCTCGCGCTTTTCCCCCGGCGCTTCAAAGGAAAGCTTCCCGTCTCCGCGGAAATAAAGTTTCCTCGCGCTCACGCCTTCTCGTGGCGGCCAGGCGTCCCACGTCCTCCATTTGTTCGCGCCCGTCTCAAACGTCATCGCTGCTTTCAGCGGCTGGGTTCCTTTGTCCTTCAGCCAATAAGCGAACCACGGCGCTTGAATCCTCTCGCGGAAATAAGCGCTGGTGTTGCTTCCGAAATCCACGCTGCCAAGTTTCGTTCCGTCCGATCGCGCCCACCCGCCGTGATTCCACGGCCCGACCGCCACAAAATTATTGTGCTTCGTGTCGTTCTTCTCGAGTAGCTCGTATACTTTCATCGGCCCGAAGAAATCTTCCTGGTCCCACCATCCCGCCACGTTCAGGTTCGGCACCGTCAGCGTCAAATCCTTGAAGTACGGTGCAAACGCCTGTTTCTGCCAGAACGCGTCGTAATTCGGATGCGCCACAAAATCATTCCAGGTCGGCAGCGTCCCGTGAAAGTAGAGTTTGTTCGCATTCGAAAGCGGACCGAGCCCGAGGTACCATTCAAACGTGTCGTATTTGTCGAACTGAAATTGAAAATTGGTTTTTCCCGTCTCCATCATCGCCGCATATTCAAATCCATAGCTCAGCCGGAACGCTCCGTTGTGATGAAAATCGTCTCCCAGAAACATATCGGCGGGCGTGGCCTGTTCCGACACTGCTTTCAGTGCCGGATGTGGCTCGATCAGCGACATCGCCGTCAGCCATCCTCCGTAGGAAATTCCGGCCTCTCCGGCGCGCCCATTGTTGCCCGGCACATTTTTCACCAGCCAGTCGATCGTGTCGTACGTGTCCGTCCCTTCGTCGATTGACTTCGGATCCTTTCGGTCGCGCGGCGCCCGCGCCATCACGAACTGCCCCTCCGATCCGTAGCGTCCGCGAATATCCTGCATCACGAAAATATAGCCGTCCGCGAACATTTCCCGGTAAAGTCCCAACAGCCGCGAATATCCTGCATCGTCATCGCCCAGTCCGTAGGGCGTCCTCGTCAAAAACAGCGGCAGCTTTTCCGATGCATTTCTTGGCGCGTAAATCTCCGTGTGTAATTTCACGCCGTCGCGCATCGGAATCATCACGTCGGTCTTCACGAACAGAGCGCCGAATGCCGCCTTCTCCCCTTCTTGCGCATCATGGCCCGAAATCCCTGCGCTCCGAGCACTCGCGCCCATCGCCAAAATCCCGCCCGCCGCGAACGCAGCAAGCCGCGCCGCCCTCCAGATTTTCATCGCCCCGTCTCCGGAATCATTCCAAATCTCCCGCAAAACGCCGCGAGAATATCACAACGAATCGCTCTCGACGCATTCCTCGCAGCGCCTTCCGGCGCGCGGGAAAAAATCACGTGATCTATTTCAACTACGTCTCCGCCGCCCTCAGATCCTCACGCGAACAATCAGTTGAATTTACCCGCGCATTCTGCCACGCTAAATGTGGAAAAGTGACGCCATGGCCCAAAACTCAATCCCGACACCCATCCGGACCCCCATCCGGACCCCAGCGGCCCACGACTCCCCCGCTTTCCGCCTCATCCGTGCTAAAATAGATACGCATTCGTTGCTCCTGAAAATTCCCAGGAATTACGCCGGGGCTGCAGGATTGCACTTGCAGCCCTTTTTCTTTGGCTCCCGGTCACCCAGGAGCCTTCGATTTCTAATCGCGAATCCGCGATTAGAAATCACCGTAACTCATTCAAAATAAAGGACCGCGAGCAGTTCTAATCGCGAAGAAAATGCGATTTTTTATCTCAAATTCCAGCCACAGCCGGGGCCTCCAGTCGTGACCACCCCGATCCGCAATATCGCCATCATTGCCCACGTTGACCACGGCAAGACGACCCTTGTCGACGCCATGCTCCGCCAGAGCGGCATCTTCCGCGCCAATCAGGAAATGGTTGACCGCGTGATGGACTCGAACGACCTCGAACGCGAGCGCGGCATCACCATTCTCGCCAAGAATACCGCGCTCACCTATCACGACACGAAAATCAATATCGTGGACACGCCCGGTCACAGCGATTTCGGCGGCGAAGTGGAACGCGCACTCCGCATGGTGGATGGCGTCCTGGTGCTTGTCGACGCGAGTGAAGGCCCGCTTCCGCAGACGCGCTACGTCCTCCAGAAAGCGCTCGCGGCAAAGCTTCCGCCCATCATGGTTCTGAATAAGATCGACCGGCCTGACGCGCGCCCCGCCGAAGTGCTCGATGAAATCTACGATCTCTTCATTGACCTCGATGCCACGGAAGACCAGCTCGATTTTCCGGTCATCTACACGAATGCCAAGACCGGCGTTGCTCACCGCAAAATCGGCGACTCCTCCACGAACTTGCAGCCGCTGTTCGAGGAAATTGTCGCTTCGATCCCCGCTCCCTCGGGCGATCCGGCGGCGACTCTTCAGATTCAAGTCACCAATCTTGATTACAGCGATTTTCTGGGACGCCTCGCGATCGCCCGCGTGTTTCAGGGCACTCTCGTCCGCGGTACCGAAGTCGGCATCGCAAAGCTGGACGGCAAAATTCTCCCGACGAAAATTACCAAACTCTTCACCTTCCGCGGCCTCGAACGCGACGAAGCGGAGGAAGTTACCGCGGGTGACATCGTCGCCATCGCCGGCGTCGAAGGCATTCAGATTGGCGAAAGCATCACCAGCCTTGAAAATCCCGCGCCGCTCGAACCGCTCACCATCGACGAGCCCACCCTTACGATGGTTTTCACCATCAATACGTCGCCATTTGCCGGTCGAGAGGGCCAATACGTCACTTCGCGCGATCTCCGCTCGCGCCTCGAGAAGGAATTGCTTACCAATGTTTCTTTGCGCGTGGAGGATATGGGCAGCACCGACGCTTTCCGCGTTCTCGGCCGAGGCGAATTGCAGCTCGCCATCCTGATTGAGACGATGCGCCGCGAAGGTTACGAATTGATGGTCGGCAAACCCGAGATCGTCGTGCGCACGGAAAACGGCAAGCGCGTCGAACCGCTCGAACTTCTCATCATCGATTGCCCTGAAAATTTTATCGGCATCGTTATGGAACTTCTCGGCACGCGTCGCGGCGAAATGAAAAAAATGGTCAACCACCATTCCGGCCGCGTGCGCATGGAATTCAGCATCCCGTCGCGCGGATTGATTGGGCTGCGCGGCCAATTGCTCACCGACACACGCGGGACCGCGCTCATCCATTCTCTCCTCGAAGGCTGGACCGACTACGCGGGCGACATGGCCATGCGTCCTACTGGCGCGCTCGTCGCGGATCGCGCTGGCGTTTCCGTGGCTTACGCGCTGTGGGGAATTCAGGAGCGCGGCGAAATGTTCGTGGGGCCGGGAATCGAAGTGTACGAAGGCATGATCCTCGGCGAAAACGCGCGCGAAGACGACATGAACGTCAACGTCACCAAAGAAAAGAAACAGACCAACATGCGTTCCTCGTCTGCTGACGAAGCCATCCGCCTGATCCCGCCCCGCGAGATGACCCTCGAAAAAGCCATCGAGTTCATTGCCGACGACGAGTTTGTCGAAATCACTCCGAAATCCATCCGCCTGCGCAAGAAAGTGCTCGACGCCAAGCGGCGCCCCAAGCGCTGGCAGGAAATTAAGGCGAGTGCCGAAGCAGCTTCCTGATGAACACCCGAGCGCGGTCGGATTGTCCGGTTACGGGACGAGCGATTCCCATGACCGGGCAAAAAGGCCCGATTCCGCGCCTGCAAATCTCCGGTATCGATAACAATACATTCGACTTACGGTACCCTCGACACCGGAATTTGAGTTGCCCTACATATACGCGAGGTTGTCTCCCGTGGATATAGCACGCCCCGAAGCTAAACGACAAAAGCGGATCCGCCGCACCATTTATATCGCTGCGGCCGTGGTACTGATACCGCTCGTTACCTACGCGCTCTCCCGGCTGAAACCGGCCGCGCCGAGTGTTGATCGCGCGACGGTCTGGACTGACACCGTAAAGCGCGGCCCGATGCTCCGCGAAGTGCGCGGCCTCGGAACCCTTGTACCCGAAACGATTCGCCTGATTCCCGCGGCCACCGACGGAACCGTCGAAACGCGCTATCTACTTCCCGGCACGCTCGTCAAAGCCAATACCGTAATTTTGGACATGCGGAATCCGGAATTGCAGCAGGGCGCTCTCGATGCGGAATACCAGCTGCGCGGCGCCGAAGCGGGACTCAACAACAGCAAGGCACAGCTGGAAAACCAGCTGATGGATAAGCGCGCGCAAGCGGCCTCGATTCGTTCCGCGTATCACACCGCGGCGCTGCAGAAAGACAACAACGAAAAACTTTTTGCGCTGGGTCTGGTGGCGGATTTCATCGTGAAGACTTCCACGGTACAGGCGGAAGAGCTGGCGAAGCAGAACGACATCGCCGAAAAACAGGTGGAAACGTTCGCCAATTCGATTGCCGCGCAGCTCGCCGTGCAACAGGCAAACGTGGACGAGAAGCGCGCGATGTATGACCTGAAAAAATCGCAAATGGAACAGCTCCACATTCGTCCCGGCATTGACGGCGTGTTGCAGGAGCTCGATGTGGAAGTGGGGCAAAAAGTCGTCCAGGGAACAGTTCTCGCGCGAGTTGCGCAGCCGACGCACTTGAAGGCCGCGCTGAAAATCGCCGAGACCCAGGCGAAAGATATTCAAATCGGCCAGAAAGCTACCGTGGATACGCACAACGGCGTGATCCAGGGCCACGTCATGCGCATCGATCCCGCGGTGCAGAACGGGACCGTTACTGTGGATGTGGCTCTCGATGGAGCGCTGCCCACCGGCGCGCGGCCTGACCTGAGCGTTGAAGGCACCGTCGAAATCGAGCGCCTCACTGACGTGTTGTATGTCGGGCGCCCGGTGCATGGCGAAGCCAACAGCACGGTCGGCCTCTTCAAAGTGATTGACGGCGCAGATGCCGCCCGCATTCAAGTGGAGTTGGGCCGCACCTCCGTGAACACAGTTGAAATCAAGAAGGGCTTGCAGGTCGGCGATACCGTGATTCTTTCCGATATGTCGGCCTGGGACAATTTTGACCGGGTGCAACTGAAGTAGGCAGGGAACATTTCAGCCCCGGCATCCGTAGTTCTGGATAGCGAAGGAGCACCAATGAACAGCGAAGCGCAATCCCTGATCCGACTCGAAGGCGTGACCAAGGTGTTCTACACCGACGAAGTGGAAACTCACGCTCTCGGCGGCGTGCACCTCGATATCAAGAACGGCGAATTCCTTTCTATCGCCGGCCCCTCGGGCTGCGGCAAATCCACATTGCTTTCGATTCTCGGCCTGCTCGATTCGCCGAGCGACGGCAACTACTGGATCAATAAGCAGGCCGTGGCGAATTTGTCGCTTTCCGACCGCACTCGCATCCGCAATCGCGAGATCGGTTTCATCTTTCAGGCGTTCAACCTGATCGGCGACCTCACCGTTTTCGAAAACGTCGAGCTCCCGCTCACGTATCGCAGCATGGCTTCGGCGGAGCGCAAAAAGCGCGTGCAGGAAGTTCTCGAGCGCGTCGGCATGGCACACCGCATGAAACATTATCCCTCTCAGCTTTCCGGCGGTCAGCAACAGCGCGTCGCTGTCGCCCGCGCTTTGGTGGGCCAGCCGTCAATCCTGCTGGCGGACGAGCCGACTGGTAACCTGGACTCGAAGAACAGCGAAGCGGTGGTGGACTTGTTGCGGCAACTGCATCGCGAAGGCGCGACGATCTGCATGGTGACGCACGATCCGCGCTACGCCAGCATCGCCGACCGCACGATTCATCTCTTCGACGGGCGCATCGTGGAAGAAACAATCGGCACGCGGACGGCAAGCGTCTAAAACCGAATCTCAAAAATTTCCCGCAAGCATCAGCCGGCAATTTCGTTCCGGCTTTCGCGCACGGGTGTTTTTAGAATTTTTCCAATAGCAACTCGCGGCAGCGGAATGCGAAGGGGCGAAGCGGAATGGGCACACTGCTGCAGGATGTTCGTTACGGCATCCGGATGCTCACGAAGAATCCGGGATTCACTGCGGTAGCGATTCTCTCGCTCATTCTTGGCATCGGCGGGAACGCAACAGTTTTCAGCTGGCTCGAAGCCGTGCTGCTTCATCCCCTCGCGCTCGTCCAGGACTCGACCCGCCTCGTCGCCGTCGAAACCGTGATGCCCGACGGCGCCTACCACACGAGCTCTTACCCCGATTACAAAGACTATCGCGATCACAATCACGTTTTCAGCGGCATGATCGGCTTCGAGCTGATCGGCACGAATCTGAAACTCGAGAAGGAACCGCAGCCGCAGCGCAACTGGGGATTGATCGTCACCGAGAATTATTTCGACCTGCTCGGTGTGAATGCCGCTCGAGGGCGAACATTTCACGCCGATGACGCGCGCGGCCCCAATTCCGATCCCTACATCGTGCTAAGCGACGGGCTGTGGCGCCGGCGTTTCGGGGCTGACCCGAAAGTCGTGGGCAAAGCCGTCGAGATCAATCAGCATCCGTTCACCGTGATCGGCATTGCTCCGCGCGGCTTTGGCGGCACGATCGTCGGCATTGCTGCCGAATATTTTGTGCCCATGATGATGCAGCCGCAGGCGCTCCCGGGTGAGGATCTGGAGATTCGCAATCCCACTTTCATTCACATGATGGGCCGCCTGAAACCCGGCGTGACGCTCGAGCAGGCGCGCGCTGAAATGGTGACGATCGCGCGGCAACTGGAGCAGCAATATCCCGACACGAACCGGAACGTCGGCTCGTACGTGTGCCCGGTCTGGCAGGCGCATTACGGGTTGCAGTCGTTTCTGTTGCCGGTGCTCGCGGTTTTGATGGTGGTTGTGATTCTGGTGCTGCTGATTGCTTGCGCGAATGTTGCGAACCTGCTTCTGGCGCGCGCCACCGTGCGCGAAAAGGAAATCGCCATCCGTTCGGCGCTGGGCGCGAACCGCGCGCGGCTGATTCGCCAGCTTCTCGCCGAGAGCTTGCTGCTGGCGGGCATCGGAGGCGGCGGAGGAATTCTACTGACGCTGTGGACCACGAATTTTCTGACTGTCTTCATGCCTCCGGCGCATCTTCCCATTGGATTGCCGCTCGGGGTGGACGGCCGGATTCTCGCGTTCACGCTGGCGCTTTCGGTCTGCACGGGGCTTATTTTCGGGCTTGCTCCGGCGCTGCAGATTACGCGGCCCAATGTAAACGCATCGCTGAAGGACGGTGGCCGCACCGCTTCGAGCAGCGCGGGGCAGCATCGCCTGCGAAATCTTCTGGTCGTCACGGAGACAATCCTCGCCGTGGTGCTGCTTGCCGGGGCTGGATTGCTGGTACGCAGCCTGCGCATGGCCGTGACTTCGAGTCCCGGATTCCGCGCCGATCATGTTCTGCTCACGGCGCTCGATCTTCGCGGCAACGGATATTCGGACGACAAGGCAGCTGCGTTCTTCGAGCAATTGACCGAGCGCTTGATAGCGCAGCCGGGCGTGGAGGGTGCGAGCCTCGAGCGTTACGTTCCAATGTGGTTTACCGGCCGGAGCTACACCGTTCCCGAACTCGAAGGCTACACGCCGAAGCCGGGAGAAAAGAATCTCATCGATTACAACGTTGTGGGACCGAACTATTTCTCGCTGATGCGGATCCCGGTTCTTTCTGGCCGTGAATTTAACGGGCAGGACCGTCGCGACGCTCCGCGCGTCTGCATCATCAATCAAACGATGGCCGAGCGTTTCTGGCCGGGACAAAATCCGGTCGGCCGGCGCGTGGGCACCTGGGAACACGAGTGGACGATTGCGGGCGTAGTGAAAGACATCAAGTACCACAGCCTGAACGAACAGCCCGAACCGTTTCTTTATTTTCCGTTTTGGCAGGACACCGGCGGCGACGCGAACATTCTGATTCGAACGTCAGGTGATCCGCTGAAACTGCTGCCGCAGGTGCGCGAACAGGTTCGCGCGCTGGATTCCGGCGTCGCGGTTCTCGAATCCGATTCCGTCTCCGACCTTCTATCCGTCTCGCTCTTCGCCTACCGCACGGCTGCAACGCTTGCCGCAGTGCTCGGCGGATTGGGACTGCTGCTTGCCGCGATTGGAATTTACGGCGTGCTTTCCTACTCGGTGAGCCAGCGTTCGCACGAAATCGGAATCCGCATGGCGCTGGGCGCGGGCCCGCGCGACGTGCTGGGGCTCGTGGTTGGCCAAGGGATGCGGCTGACGTTGGTGGGGGTTTCGCTGGGGATGATCGCAGCACTTGCGGCGATGCACTTGCTCGGAAGCTTGCTCTACGGCGTCACCGCCAACGATCCGCTCACGTTTGCCGTCGTCATGCTCACGTTAACCGCCGTTGCGCTGATCGCATGTTACGTCCCGGCGCGGCGCGCGATGGCAGTGGATCCGATGGTGGCGCTGCGGCACGAATGAGGCGTTTCGATCGTTTTAAGTTCGAGCGAATGATCGGCCTCGCCGAAGGGGACTGAGAATGGGAACGCTTTTACAGGACATTCGATACGCCGTCCGGATGCTCGCAAAGAATCCTGGATTCACGGCGATCGCGATTCTTACGCTTGCTCTGGGCATCGGCGCAAACACCGCGCTGTTTTCGGTCGTAAACGGCGTGTTGCTGAGCCCTTTGTCGTTTCCCCACTCCGAACAGCTCGTCACGCTCTACGAACGGAAGATGGGATTCGAGCAAGCGTCGATCTCCTATCCCAATTTCCTCGATTGGCAGCGCAACAACCGCGCGTTCAGCTCGATCGCCTCGTATCGGGAAGACGATTTCACCGTCACCGGAAACGGACCGGCGGAGCGAGTGTCGGTAGAAATGGTTTCGGCCGAATTCTTCCAGACCCTGGGAGTGAAACAAGTCGCGGGGCGTTTGTTCAGCGAGGACGACGACCACTTGGGCGCTACTCCCGTCGCAATATTGGGTGGAGGCTACTGGAAACGCAAGTTCGGATCGACTGCCGACGTTGTGGGAAAACGCCTGACGATGGACGGCAAGGACTACACGATCATCGGCGTGATTCCCACGGACTTTGATCTGCCCGTGCAGAACTTCCGGCGATTTCCCGAGAAGAGCGAAGTGTACGTTCCGGTGGGCCAATGGAATGGCCCGCTCTTTCACGACCGGAAAATCGGAATGGGGATGGATGGAATCGGCCGGATGAAGCCGGGCGTCACGGTCGAGCAGGCGCGCGCGGACATGGATTCGGTGGCGCAAGCGCTCGCGACGGAATATCCGGATGCGAATCAGGGAAACGGCATCACCGTCGTTCCGTTGAAGTCAGAAATGGTGGGCGAGATTCGTCCGTTCCTGCTCGTACTGCTGGGAGCGGTTGGATTTGTGCTGTTGATTGCGTGCGTCAACGTGGCGAACCTGCTGCTTGCGCGATCCACAAGCCGCGCGCGCGAATTCGCGATTCGCACGGCGCTGGGAGCGAGCCACACGCGCGTGATTTTCCAGCTTCTGACGGAAAGCATTCTGCTTTCGCTGGGCGGAGCGGCGCTGGGTCTGCTGCTGGCCGGGTGGGGAACGCAAGCAGCTCTCGCGCGATTGCCCGCCGCGCTACCGCGCTCGGAAAACGTGGGAGTAGACGGGCGCGTGCTGCTGTTCACGCTGGGAATTTCTCTTTTGGCAGGAGTGATATTCGGGCTGGCTCCGGCAATCAAGGCGGCGCGGTCGAATCTGCAAGATACGCTGAGGGAGAGCGGGCGAGGCAACAGCGGAGCGCGGAATCGCGCGCAATCCGTGTTCGTGATTGTGGAGATGGCCACCGCTCTTGTTCTGTTGGTCGGTGCGGGACTGATGATTCGCAGCCTCGCGCGGATCTGGACGATCGATCCCGGATTCAATCCCAGGAATTTGCTGACTTTTTCCGTGGCTTTTCCGGCCGCAAAGAATCCCACGGCAGACGAAGCTCGCGCCCAGATTCGCTCGCTCCACGACGAGTTGGCGGCGATTCCGGGAGTGAAAAGTCTGTCCCTCACCACTGGAAGTTTGCCGATGCAAGGTGATTCGGAGCTTCCGTTCTGGATTGACGGGCAACCGAAACCGGCTCTCCAGAAGGATATGAACCAATCGCTCTTCTACTTGGTCGAGCCCGGCTACCTGAACGCGCTGGGAATTACGCTCCGGCGCGGCCGCTTCTTGAACGATCAGGATCGAGAGCACGGAAATCCGGTGGTCGTGATTGACGAAGACTTCGCGCGAATTTATTTTCCACACGACGATCCGATCGGCAAGCGCTTGCATCTGGGTTTCATCGAGTCCACGCCCGAAATCGTGGGAATTGTGGGGCACGTAAAGCATTGGGGCCTCGACACCGACGCGCAGAGCAAGATCCTCGCGCAAATGTATCTCCCTTACATGCAGGTGCCCGATGATTTGCTGGCGCAAGGGGCGTTGGGCGGCACGGTCGCTGTGCGCACAGAGGGCGATCCGCTGGCGATGACGGGAGCGATGCGCGATGCGGTCCGCAAGCACAACAGCGAGAGCGCGGCATTCGGATTTGAAGCAATGGAGACGACGATCGCCAATTCCCTGGCGGCAAAGCGATTCGCAATGACGTTGCTGACCGTGTTCGCAGTTCTCGCCGTGCTGCTTTCGAGCATTGGGATCTACGGCGTGATTTCCTATCTCGTGGGACAGCGCACACACGAAATCGGAGTGCGTATCGCACTGGGCGCGCAGCGCGCCGACGTACTGCGGCTGGTGCTGGGCGAAGGCCTGAAAATGACAATGCTCGGAGTTGCGATCGGTTTTGTGGCGGCGCTCGCGCTCACAAGGCTGATGACGGAGATGGTTTTCGGCGTGAGCACCACCGACCCGGTCACATTTGCGGGAGTCGCAGCGCTGCTGGTGGGAGTCGCGCTGTTTGCGTGTTACATCCCGGCGCGGCGCGCGATGCGCGTGGATCCGATGGTGGCGCTCAGGTACGAGTAAACGGAGGCACGGATGCAATCGTTCTGGCAGGACGTGAGGTACGGGCTGCGAATGCTGGCAAGAAATCCGGGATTCAGCGCCATCGCTGTATTGACGCTGGCGCTAGGCATTGGCGCGAACACCGCCATTTTTTCGCTCACCGATCAAATTTTGTTGCGGCGGCTGCCGGTTCCACATCCGGAGCAACTGGTGCTATTGCGGGCGACGGGATCGAATCAAGGGCACGCGTGGAGCGATAGCAGCGATGATTCGGGGATGTTTTCCTATCCTCTGTACAAAGACCTGCGCGACCGGAATCAGGCTTTTTCGGGTTTGCTGGCGCGCTTTCCGACGGCGGTCAGCGTTTCTGGTCATGGCGCTACGGAGCTTGCGACCGCAGAACTCGTTTCCGGAAATTACTTTGAAGTTCTCGCGGTACAGCCGGCGCTGGGCCGCGTGTTGAGCCCGAACGATGAAACTGTGCCCGGGGCGAATCCTTTGGCGGTGCTGAGCTATGGCTACTGGACCCGCCACTTCGGCAGCGATACGGGGATCGTGGGCAAGCAAATTGTCGTGAACGGAACATCACTCACGGTGGTGGGAGTCACACGCTCTGGATTCACCGGGATTCAAATCGGCCAGCTTCCCGATTTTTTCATTCCGATCACGATGAAAGCGCAGATGACGCCGAACTGGAACGGTCTCGACAATCGTAAAGACTTCTGGGTGGCACTGATCGGCCGTTTGAAGCCTGGAATCGACCGCGCCAAAGCGGAAGTGGCGCTCGCGCCTACTTACCACGCAATTTTGGAGTCTGACGCTCACTTGATTGAGGGTTCGGAAAAGTCCCGGCAGAAATTTCTGCAGAAGAAGCTTCTGCTCGATTCCGCGGCGAACGGCAGGCCGATCGTGCAGGCCGGCACGAAAGCGCCGCTATTGATTTTGAGTGCGATGGTAGCGCTGATCCTGTTGATCGCGTGCGTGAACCTGGCGAGTTTGCTGGTGGCGCGCGGCGAAGCACGTCAGCGCGAGATCGCGTTGCGACTGACGATGGGAGCCAGCCGCATGCGGCTGGTGAAGCAACTGCTCACGGAAAGTTTGCTGCTATCCGTTGCCGGAGGCGTGGCGGGGATTACGCTTGCGTCGTGGACGATCAGCGGGCTTGTGGGAGCTATCCCGAAGAGCGAAGGGGTCGACGGGCTTGTCGCAAGACTTGATTACCGGGTGCTGGGATTTGCGATCGTGCTTTCGATCGTCACGGGGGTTCTCTTCGGCTTGACGCCTGCTCTGCGCGCCACTCGCACCGACCTGCAAAGCACATTGAAGGACCAGGGCGCGAACGTCTCGGGCGGCAAGGCCAACGTGCGATTGCGAAAATGGCTGCTGGTTTCGCAGGTGGCGCTGACAGTGATCCTCCTGGCCGGAGCGGGATTCTTTACCAAGAGCCTGTTGAATTTGAAAAACCAGGATCTGGGATTGCGCACCGACCATGTGATTCAGTTCGCGGTGGCGCCCAATTTGAACCTGTATTCGCCCGCGCAAACGGCGGCTCTGGTGAAGAAGATTCGCGATCAGGTAGCGCTTCTGCCGGGGGTTCGTTCGGTGAGCGTTTCTCGCATGTCCGTGCTTGCAGGAAACACCGCCGGCTCCGATATGGTGGCGGAAGGATACGTCCCGCAAGAATCCGAAGACACGCACGTTCACGAGGATTGGATCGCAGAAGATTATTTCGCGACGATGGGAATTCCCCTGCTTGCCGGCCGCGAATTCACTGCCAGTGACACGGCCGCAAGTCCCAAAGTTGCGATCGTCAGCGAAGGAATCGCGCGACGATTTTTCGGCGGACGGAATCCGGTGGGCATGCACCTCGGAATCGGGCCGAAACAGAACAAGGAACATCCCGACATTGAAATCGTCGGACTCGTGAGGGACAGCAAGACCACAGACGTGCACGAGCAGTTTCATCCGATGGTCTACCTGCCGTACTCGCAGGACCCTGATCTCGGAGGCGTAACGTTTTTCGCTCGCACGGGACAGAATCCCGAGACGCTCGCTGGTCCGGTGCGGGCGGTTGTCGCCGGACTGGATTCGAATCTTCCGGTATTTGCCGTGAGGACTCTGGCAACGCAAGTGGCAGACACGGAGTTCGACGACCGGCTGCTGATGTTTTTCTCGGCGTGCCTCGGCGGCTTGGCGGCACTTCTCGCGGCGATCGGATTATATGGCGTGATGGCGTACGTGGTGACGAGGCGGACGCGCGAGATTGGCATCCGCATGGCGCTCGGCGCCACGCGCGAGAATGTTGGATGGCTCATCTTGCGGGAAGTGGTGCGCATGGCGGCCGTCGGGCTCGCGATCGGTTTGCCGCTCGCCTATGCAGTCGGGCGGCTGGTGGAGTCGCAACTTTTTGAAGTGAAGGCGAGCGACCCTGTTGTTTTTGTCGTGGCAGCGGTGGCCCTCGCGACGGTGGCGATGCTGGCGGGATGGCTCCCCGCGCGCAAAGCGGCAAGCGTGGATCCGATGGTCGCGCTGCGGTACGAGTAAGCCGGGAAATTTAGAAGGAGTGGGCAGATGAGAACACTGCTGCAGGACATTCGCTACGCGGCGCGCATGCTGACGAAGAATCCGGGATTCACGGCGGTGGCCGTGCTGACGCTCGCGCTCGGCGTGGGCGCCAACACCGCGATATTCAGCATGGTGGACTGGATTCTCCTGCGCCCGCTGCCGGTGAAGGATCCGCAGCAATTGACCGATCTCGCGTTTCAGCAAGGGCACGCTGGATTCTTGCAGAATACATTTTCGATCGCCGAGTATCGGGATGTTCGAGACCAGCTGAGCAGCTCGTTCTCCGATGTGCTCGGCTACCAGATCGGCATGGACGGATTTAGCGAGAATGGGCGGCCGGATCGCGTCGTCACCGCTTACGTTTCCGGAAACTTTTTCACCGGGCTCGGTCTTCAACCCGCGTTGGGCCGGCTGATTTTGCCGGCGGAAGGTGAACCTGGGAGCACCGATGCTGTTGTCGTCTTGAGTTACGCGTACTGGCAAAGACGCTACGGCGGTGATCCCGGAATCGTAGGCCGAAAGATTTCTGTGGACGGTCATCCGATGACCATCGTGGGCGTTGGCCCCAAAGGTTTTCACGGCATTCACGCGCTGATCGGAGCGGAAGCCTTTCTGCCAATGAATATGGCTTTCCTCGAAGGCTATCCAGCCGATTTCATGGCCAGCCGGCGGGTCCGAAACACGATTGTGCTCGGCCGCTTGCGCCCGCAGACGAATTTAGCGCAAGCCCGCGCGGCCGCGGCAGTGGTGGGCCAGCGGCTTTCGCAAGAGCATCCCGAGGAAGAAAAGGATTGGAGCCTCGAGGTCTATCCCGAGCTTCAATCGCGCCCTAATCCGACGACCAACAATACGGTTCCAATCGTCGCGGGTTTTTTTCTGGGGCTTGCAGGGCTGGTGCTGCTGCTCGCGTGCGCCAACGTCGCAAATATTCTGCTGGTGCGCGCGACAGTGCGCGAACGAGAGATGGCGATTCGAGCGGCGATGGGCGCGGGGCGCTCGCGTCTGATCCGCCAGCTGCTCACGGAAAGTATTCTTCTCGCCGTGGTCGGAGGACTCGCGGGGATTTTGGTGGGCCGCTGGGGCAGCGCCACACTCGCTTCCGTTCCGATTCAGACAGACCTTCCGCTGAATTTTGATTTCAGCTTCGACTGGCGCGTGTTCGCGTACGCCTTCGGGGCCGCGTTGGTCACGGGCGTAATCGTTGGCATCGTCCCGGCGATCCGCGCTTCGCGAGGTAATCTCTCCGCGATCCTTCATGGAGGCGGACGCGGTGTGATCGGAGGCAAGCACCGGCTGCGCAATGTGCTCGTCGTGGCACAAGTGGGCGGGTCGCTGATGCTTTTGATCATCGCCGGGCTTTTTATGCGCAGCCTGGGACAAGTGCAGAAGTCCGACCTCGGTTTCGATCCCAGCCATATCTTGAATGTTTCGATGGATCCGAATGAACTCGGATACAAAGACGCACAGGGGCGCGAGTTTTACAGGACTCTCCTCGATCGCATCCGCGCGCTGCCGGGAATCGAATCGGCCACGATCGCAAGCGCGTCTCCGATGAGCTATTACGGAAATGCCGAAGGAATCAACATCGAGGGTTATCAACCGCCGCAGGGGCAGTCGCCCGTGCCAGTCCTCGGTTACAACCAGATTTCGACCGATTACCTGAAAACGATGGGCATTCCGCTCGTTGAAGGACGGACGATTACCGAGGCCGACACCGATACATCTCCCCGCGTGGCCGTGATCAACGAAGCGATGGCCAAGCGCTTTTGGCCGAATCAGGATCCCATCGGCCGAAAATTCACGATGAATTCCGACGCCAAGCACGCGATTGAAATCGTGGGAGTCGCGAAAGACGCGCGATATACGGGGCTGACCGGACCGATCAGTCCCTATTTCTATATCGCGATGGAGCAGTCCTACACGCTCAACTCGCTCGCTACGCTGCAAGTCCGAACGGCGGGCGCGCCAGCGCAAATGATTCCTACGATCGAGCATACGCTGCAGACGCTGGCACCCGATCTTCCCTACTTTGACGTGAAGACGATGCTCGAAGGACTCGATACCCTGAACGGCTTGCTGTTCTTCGAGCTGGCGGCGGGACTCGCGGCTGTTTTCGGAGCGCTCGGGCTGGTCCTCGCGGTGGTCGGCGTTTACGGCGTGATTTCCTATGCGACGAGCCAGAAGACGCATGAAATCGGCGTCCGCATGGCGCTGGGAGCGCAGCGTTTCGACGTGCTGAGATTGATCTTCGGGCAGGGACTTTTAATCGTGGCGATTGGTTTGGTCCTCGGGCTGGCAGCCGCACTCGCGGTTTCAAGCGCTATGAGCAAGTTTTTCATCGTCAGCGCTACCGATCCCGCCACATACATCGCTGTAACTGCGCTGCTCGCTCTCGTTGCACTTCTCGCGTGTTACATCCCGGCGCGGCGGGCGATGCGCGTGGATCCGATGGTTGCGCTGCGGTACGAGTAGGCTGGATGCGGAGGAATTGATGCAATCCTTACTGCAAGACATTCGCTTTGGCTTGCGGATGCTGACGAAAAATGCAGGCTTCACCGCGATTGCCGTTCTTACGCTCGCTCTCGGCATCGGTGCAAACACCGCGATCTTTTCCGTTGTGAATGCCGAATTGCTTCGGCCGCTTCCGTTTCACGATTCGGGCCGGCTGGTGCGCGTGGGAGTGACGAACTCGCGCACGGGTTGGAAGTTTGGCTCGGCCGACTACCCCGACTTCAACGATTGGCGCTCGCAGAACAAAGTCTTCGAAAAAATCGCCGCTTATTTCGAGAACAACTTCACCCTGACGGGCGTTGCCAGCCCGGCTCACCTCGAAGGCGAGGTTGTGTCCGCGGACTTGTTCGCGCTTCTCGGCGCGACGCCCGCGCTGGGCCGCACGTTTCTTCCCGTCGAGGACGAAGCGAATCACGACGTCGTGATTCTGGAGCACCAATTCTGGAAAGACCAATTCGGCGGCGATCCCTCCATCATCGGGCGCACGATTACTCTCGACAATAAGGCGTACACGGTTGTCGGCGTGATGCCGGCCGGTTTCGCATTTCCCCTTCAGCGCAAGCCCGTTTCCCTGTGGACTACATTTTCGTCGACCCAGTCAACGGTGGACAACACTCCTCCGATCACGAAGCAGCGGGGCGCACACTTTATGGACGTGATCGCTCGCCTGAAGCCCGGAGTTTCGATCGCACAGGCGCAGGCGGGGATGGACGTGATTGCAGCACAGCTTGCGCAACAATACCCGGACACCAACAAGTATTTCGGAGTGCAACTGGACCCGGAGCGCGAAAGAATCACGCGATCGGTTCGTCCAGCGCTCCTTGTGCTGATGGCAGCGGTGGGGCTCGTGCTGCTGATCGCCTGTGTGAACGTGGCGAACCTGCTCCTCGCGCGCGCCACCACTCGCGGGCGCGAAATTGCAATTCGCGCCGCACTGGGCGCAGGCAGATCACGCGTGATCCGGCAACTGCTTACGGAAAGCCTGCTGCTGGCCGGGCTCGCCGGCATACTCGGCGTGATAATTGCCGCCTGGGGCAGCGCATTTCTCGTGCAGCTAAGCCCGGAAGATCTGCCGCGCGCCGCGGAGATTCATACCGACGGCTGGGTTTTGGCTTTCACCGTTGCGATTTCCCTGCTCACGGGAGTTGTCTTCGGTCTCGCGCCCGCGGTCCAGGTTACGCGATCGAATTTAGTGGATGCGCTGAAGGAGGGGTCGCTCAGCAGCACTGCGGGAAGCCGCCGCCATCAACTTCGGAACTGGCTCGTGATTGTTGAAATGGCGCTCGCGGTGGTGCTGCTTGTGAGTGCAGGACTTCTGATTCGGAGCCTCGTCCGGCTGCAGAATGTGAATCCAGGGTTCGATCCGCATAACGTCCTGGCGGCGGATCTCGATCTCCCCTCTCCGAAATACTCTAACGCCCGGCAAGCTCAGTTCGCTCGCGATTTGCTTTCAAAGCTGCAAGCCCTCCCCGGAGTCCAATCTGCGGCAGGCGTCATTCCGCTCCCGATGAGCGGCGGCGAAATGCGGACGACCGTCGAGATTGAGGGTCGGCCGGTGGCGAAAAGCGATGAAGAGCATTCCACTATTTTCTCGGTCACGCCTGACTATTTCCGCACGATGAAAATCCCGCTTCTCCAGGGACGCGATTTCTCCGCGCAGGACGGCCCCGACTCGAACCCTGTCGTCATCGTCACCGAATCGCTCGCCCGGCAATTCTTTCCGGGCGAGAATGCGATCGGTAAACGCATTCGCCTGGGAATTTCCGTGGACGACAAGCCTTCGCGCATGCGCGAAATCATTGGCGTCGTGGGCGACGTGAAATTCAAAGACCTCGCGGACGAATCGATGCCTACCTCCTACATGCCGCAATCGCAGATTCCGATCGGCATGCTCACGATCGTCACGCGCACCGCAGGCGATCCTTCGAGCCTGTCGCGTCCGTTTGCGGAGACTGTGCGTTCGATCGATCCGGATATGCCCGCATATCACATCAAGACCATAGAAGAATATCTCGACGGCACAATTGCCATTCCGAGATTCAATACCGTGCTGCTAGGAATTTTCGCGGTTCTCGCGCTGGTTCTCACGTCCATTGGACTCTATGGAGTGATTTCCTATTCGGTGGCGCAACGAACGCACGAGATCGGCATTCGCATGGCGCTCGGCGCACAACCGCGCGACATGCTGCGCCTCGTCGTGGGGCAAGGAATCCGTCTCGGGGTCTACGGCGTGGGCCTGGGTTTGATTGCGGCGTTCGCGTTCACGCATTTCCTCTCGAGCCTGCTATTCGGCATCACGGCAACAGACCCGATCTCATTCGCGACGGTCGTGGTCACGCTGCTCGCGGTCGTTGTCCTCGCTTGCTATATTCCGGCGCGGCGCGCGATGCGGGTTGACCCGATGGTGGCGCTGAGGTACGAATAGGCGCGCCAGTAACTGGAAGGCTGAGCCGGAATCGGAGACTGTCCGAATTCGCAACGGGCATTCCCGCAATTGGGCAGAATTGAGGCTTGCGATCCTCAAATATGCTCGTAAGTTATTGATTAGTAGAATCTTATAATAGATCGAGGCTGGAAGCATACCTGCCCATATTTGGGAGACTCCCAATCACCGCCGCCTCTCGTTCCGAGGCAGGAGTCGCGACCAATGGCCACTATGGCGATTCCAATCAAGCACGAGACCGAGACGCAGCTGCCGCGAATTCTCATAGCCGACGACCAACCAGACGTCCTGGAAGCCCTTCGTTTGCTGCTGAAGGGGCACGGCTACTCGACGGAGTCTGTGGCGTCTCCCGCAGGCCTCCTCGAAGCCATCGCCACCAAGGAATTCGACCTCATCCTCATGGATTTGAATTACGCGCGCGACACAACTTCCGGCCGCGAAGGGCTCGACCTTCTCGCGCAGTTGCAGGCGGTGGAAGGCGCGCCGCCGATCGTGGTTATGACCGGTTGGGCGACGGTGGGCCTTGCCGTCGAGGCGATGCAGCGCGGCGTGGGGGATTTCGTCGAGAAGCCGTGGGTCAACGTCCGGCTGCTGGAAATTTTGAAGAAGCAAATTGATCTGGGCCGCGAGCGTCGGGCCGCGAAGCAGCAAGCCATCAAGCAGTCCCACGAGCAGAATGAGGTAGCCCAGCAGTTTCATGAGCGCGAACGCGAAGTGGAGGAAGCCCGCGCGATCCAGCAGGGATTTTTGCCGCAGGAAATTCCGCAGCTGCCCGGGTTCGAGATTGCGGGAGCGTGGCAGCCGGCACGGATCGTCGGCGGCGATTATTACGACGTGCTTCCGTTCGACGGCAACGCGGTGGGCCTCTGTATCGCGGACGTGGCCGGAAAAGGCATGCCGGCGGCGATGCTCATGTCGAATTTTCAAGCCGGAGTCCGCGGCTTCGCTTCGCCCACGGTCGGGCCAGCCGATCTCTGCGTACGATTGAACTCCCTTGTGAACAGAAATATCGCCGCCGATCGCTTCATCACTTTTTTCTACGCGCATCTCGACGGCGCTTCGCGCCGCCTCTCGTACACGAACGCCGGGCACAACGCGCCGTTCGTCCTGCATCGTGACGGCACGCACCAGCGCCTGGATGCGGGTGGCGGCGTTCTCGGCATATTCAAGGAGCAGTCGTTCGTCACAGAGACGATCGACCTCGCGGCCGGCGATCGCCTGTTGCTTTTCACCGACGGCGTAACGGAAGCGCATGATGCCGGCGGCGAAGAATTTGGCGATGCGCGCCTGCTCGGCTTGCTCCAGGAATGCCACGATTCGGATTCCGAGGCAGCCCAGGCAAAAATTCTCAGAACGGTCGGCGAATTCTGCCGGGGCAGTTGGGCCGACGATGCGACGCTGATCGTACTGACCGTCGATTAGCCGCAGCCGAATTTCCATAGAAAGCAGAGAGCGAGGCAACGTGATCAGACTGGCGAACGTGGAAAAGGTTTACGAATCTGGCGCGGGGAAGACGTGGGTGCTGCGCCGCATCAATCTGGACATCGCGGAAGGCGACTTCGTCACGATCATGGGGCCGTCGGGCGCGGGCAAGTCCACGCTGATGGGCATCGTCGGCATGCTCGACGGCGCGTGGAAAGGTGAGTACCACTTGCTTGAGCACGCTGTCCACAAGCTCGACAATCGCCACCGAGTTGAGCTGCACAAAAAATACATCGGCTTCGTGTTCCAGCAGTATCACCTGCTCGACAATCTCACGGTGGCGGAAAACCTCGACCTGCCGCTCTCCTATCGCGACATCAAGAAAGCCGAACGCGAAGGAATGGTGGCGGACATTCTGGATCGCTTTCAGATCGTCGGCAAAAAGGCGCTGTATCCGAATCAACTTTCCGGCGGACAGCAACAGCTCGTTGCCGTTGCGCGCGCCGTAATTGGAAAGCCCAAGCTGATTCTGGCGGACGAGCCTACCGGCAGCCTGCACTCGAGCCAGGGAAAAATGATCATGGACCTTCTCAAGAAGCTCAACGACGACGGGACCACGATCATTCAAGTGACGCACAACGACGCCTGGGCCGCTTATGGCAACCGCATCATTCAGCTTGCCGACGGCTGGATTGTCGACGGCCAAACGCAAGCCGGCGCCGCATAACTGTCGCATTGCGACGCATCAACTTTCGCGGAGGATTTAAATGGGCGCGCTGCTACAGGATATTCGCTACGGCGTTCGCGTTCTGGCGAAGAGTCCCGGCTTTACGCTGATTGCCGTCCTTACGCTCGCGCTGGGTATCGGCGCCAACACGGCGATTTTTTCCGTTGTGAATGCAGTTCTACTGCGCCCACTACCGTTTCCCAATGAAAGCCGGATCGTCAGAGCCTGGGGCAATTTTCCGCTTTACGACAAGGCTGGCGTCTCTCCGCCCGATTTCCTCGCCTACCGCGAGCAAAATCACGTGTTCGAGCAGTTTGGCGCGATCAGCTTCGGATCGAGCCTTTTCAATATGGCGGGCAACGAAAAGCCGCAACAAGTGAAAGCTTCGCTCGTCACGCAAGGGTTCTTCGAAGTTCTTGGCGTTCGCCCGCTCCTGGGACGCAGCTTCTCGCTGGCCGACGAAAAAGAAAGCGAACCGCGCGCCGTCATCCTGAGCAACCGCTTCTGGCGCGAGCGATTCGGCGGCGACCCGGGCGTCCTTGGAAAAACTCTCAGGCTCGACGCTTCGCAAAAAACAATCGTAGGTGTCCTGTCCGCGGACCTGCCGCTCTTTTCCGACGCGGAACTCTGGATTCCCGCTCCCTTTCAAAACGAAGGCATGTCGTCGCACCGCACTCATTTCCTGCGGCCGATCGGCTTGCTGAGATCCGGCGTGAGTATTCCGCAGGCGCAAGCGGATTTGAATACCATTGCCGCACAGCTCGCGGCCGATTTTCCGGATACGAACAAGGATTGGAACCTGCGCCTTGAACCCGCGCGCAATGCCCTGGTGGGCGACGCTCGTCCCATGCTGCTCGTGCTTCTCGGCGCCGTCGGACTGGTTCTCTTGATCGCCTGCGCCAACGTCGCAAGCCTTTTGCTCGCGCGCAATTCCGTCCGCGGCCGTGAAATTGCAATCCGTACGGCGCTGGGTGCCGGCCGTTTCCGCCTCGTGCGGCAGATGCTCACGGAGAGCGTGCTGCTCGCGCTGGCAGGCGGCGCAGCGGGAATTCTTTTTGCCGGTTGGGGTGTGGCGATTCTTTCCAGGGCCGGGGTGGACGCTCTCCCGCGGCTGAACGAAGTGAGTGTGAATGGGCCGGTGCTTCTCTTTACGGCTGCGGTTGCGCTCATCACGGGAATTTTATTTGGCTTAGGGCCGGCGCTGCAGGCTAGCCGCCGCGATTTGACGCTGAGCCTGAAAGAAGGCGGGGCCGCCGGAGATTCGCGTCGAAAGCATCGAGCTCACAATGCGCTGGTGGTGGCCGAAGTGGCGCTCGCGCTGGTCGTGCTGATTGCTTCGGGTTTGCTCTTGAACAGTTTCTGGCGAATCATCCACGTGCGTCCAGGTTTCGACGCGACAAATGTTCTGACCACGCAGATATCTTTGATCGATCAGACGTACAAAGATGACGCCCGGCGGATCGCCTTTTTCGAACAGTTGCAAGACCGGCTCAAGGCCGCACCGGGCGTTGAATCCGCGGGATTCATCACGGAGCTGCCCATGGCGGGCCAGGCAAACGACACTTTCTTCACCATCACCGAACGCCCTCCCGCCGATCCCACCGATCGCGAAGATGCCGACTACCGGATTGTGGGCGGCGACTATTTTTCGGCGATGCGAATACCCCTACTCGGAGGACGGCAATTTTCAAGAGCGGATTCAGCCGCGTCCTCGAACGTAATCGTAATCAACGAGCCTTTTGCGCGCCGTTTTTTCGGCTCGGAAAACCCCATCGGCAAGCACCTGGAACTTTTCGAGGGCAAGCCGGAATTCACGAGGCGTGAAATCGTCGGCATCGTCGGCGGCAACAAGCATTTTGCGTTGCAGGAATCGCTCCGGCCCGAAGTGTTTGTTCCTTTCGCACAGGCGCCGCGCACGCGCATGAACGTGGTGATTCGTAGCGCTGGCGATCCGGCGGCACTGGCTCCGGCGGTGCGCGAAGCCGTCCTCGCCGTCGACCCCGACGAAGCCACCGCAGCATTCCAGACCATGACCGACGTCGTCTCCATCTCGGCCGCGGGCGATCGCTTCAACGCGCTTCTCCTTGGCGCTTTCGGAGCCATCGCTCTCGTACTTACAGCGGCGGGAATTTTCGGCGTGCTGTCCTATCTCGTCACCCAGCGCACGCGCGAAATTGGACTTCGCGTGGCGCTCGGAGCGCAGCCCCGCGATGTTCTCGGCGTAATCATCGGCCACGGAATGCGGCTCGCGCTGGTCGGGTTGGCGATCGGGCTTGCGGCGGCGGTCGCGCTGACGCGCTGGATGTCGAGCTTTCTTTACGACGTGAAGCCTGCCGACCCGCTCACTTTTGCGGCGGTAACAGCGCTGCTTTCCGCCACGGCTTTCGCCGCTTGCTATTTCCCAGCGCGGCGCGCGATGCGCGTGGATCCGATGGTAGCGCTACGGTACGAATAAAAAATGGCCGGCTCGTCACGCGCTCGAATGCCCGCAGCACCGGACCGCGCGGCCCCGAATTTTCTTCCGCAATCGGAAGAAGTACGAAAAATAGGAACCGAGAACCCGGACGCGCCGTTGTCACCGCGCTCGCGTCTAAGTCTGCGGCATACCAGCAGGGTTCCAGTTTCATCGCGACGAGCCTCTCGCTCGCGCGCTCGTCAGAAAAAATTACCGGCGCAAGGCTTCGCCCTCGCGCCAAATCGGCAAGGGGCATTGGTGGCAAGAAAAATGGAGGAGTTCGATCGGCGATTGGAAGAACCGAGCCGCGTTGGCGTCCCGGCTTTGGCGGATGAAATTGACGAGCAACTCTCGAGCCGGGGCGGTGCGACAACCGCCGACCTGCGCGAAGTCCGCCGCGAATTCACCGCGCGCCTGAAGGACGCGGCGCCGCACGTCGTCATCGAGCTCGCCGGCTTGTTGATCGACGTGCCACGCATCGAGTACCGCTTCATCGCCTACGAGTTGATTCATTACCATCCTGCAGCTCTCTCGCATTTAAATGCGTGGCAACTGGAACAGCTTGGCCGCGGAATCTCGAGTTGGGGCGCGGTGGACTGTTTTGCGGTTTACCTGGCGGGTCCCGTCTGGCGCGGACGCCGCGTGCCGAACAGCTTGATCCATGGATGGGCGCGCTCCGCCGACCGTTGGTGGCGTCGTGCTGCGCTCGTGAGCACGGTCCCACTCAACAGCAAAGCGCAGGGCGGCAGCGGTGACACCTATCGCACGCTGCAAGTTTGCCGGCTGCTCGAGCGCGACCGCGATCCGATGGTCGCAAAAGCGATGTCATGGTCATTGCGCGAACTCTCGAAGCGCGATCCTCGCGCTGTGCGCAAATATCTGGCCTCCCGCAAGGATGTGCTGCCCGCGCTCGTGCTTCGTGAAGTCACGAACAAGCTCAAGACCGGCGTAAAAAATCCGAAATCGAAACCCGCGGCCACGAACTAGCCGCAAGAGGTGCTCGAGTACATGGCGAACATGCTCCACGCGTTTCTTCAGGATCTCCGTTACGGCGTTCGGCTGCTCGTGAGAAATCGCGGCTTCGCGCTCGTAGCCATCCTTACGCTTGCTCTCGGAATTGGCGCGAACACCGCCGTTTTCTCCGTGATTAATACAGTGCTGTTGCGCCCGCTTCCGCTTCCGGATTCCCGCCACATCGCGGTCGTCTTCCGCAAAAACGTGCATCAGGAGCGCAGTTGGGGAGTCTCGTATCCCGATTTGCAGGATTGGCAGCGCCAGTCTCAGGTCTTCGACGCCATCAGCGCGTTTTCTCCCGGCAGCGTCAATCTCACAGGGCGCGAAGAACCGATGCGCGTGCGCGGAGGATTCGTTTCCGCCAATTTCTTTCGCGTCGTGGGAGTACAGCCGGATCTCGGCCGCGGCTTTCAGCCCGGTGATGATGAACCCGGCGCCGCCCGCGTGATCGTCATCAACTACAGCCTCTGGCAAGGCCTGCTGGGTGGCGATCCTCAGATTCTCGGCAAGCCGCTCACGCTGAATGGGGAAGTTTTCACCATCGTCGGCGTGATGCCGCAGGGATTTCACTTTCCGATCGATTCTGTCGATACCTGGATTCCTGCACCGAACGATCCTCATTTCTCTCGCGAGCGTTCACAGGAATCCGTTGGTGTAATCGGCCGAATCAAACCAGGCGCCAGCCGTGAACAAGCGCAAGCCGAGATGGACACTATCACGCGCCGCCTCGCACAGCAGTTTCCAGATACGAACGCGCTGCGCGGCGCCGAGGTTGTCCCGGTGCAGGATGTGGTCACCGAGGAAATTCGTCCCGCGGTTCTCGTGTTGTCTGCGGCAGTCGCGTTCGTTCTCCTCATTGCCTGCGCGAACGTCGCCAGCCTGTTCCTCGCGCGCGCTTCGGGACGGCACCGGGAAATAGCTCTTCGCGCGACGCTGGGAGCCGGGCCGGGTCGTCTGATTCGGCAAATGATCACCGAAACGCTGCTGCTCTGGTTTGCAGGCGCCGCACTCGGAATTGCCATCGGGCGCTTAGCGCTCGACGGTCTCGCGCGAATCCGCCCCGCCGATGCCTGGGCGCAATTCCCGCGCGAACTGGATGTGCCGGTTCTGGCTTTCACGCTCGCAATCACGATTTTCACCGGCCTCGCTTTCGGGTTGATTCCCGCGCTCCGCTTCTCAACTCCCAACCTCGTGGGCTCGTTGAGAGAAGGCAGTCGCGCCGCCGGCCGCGGTGTCGCTTCGAGCCGCGCCGGGCGCTGGCTCGTCGTTTCGCAGGTCGCCCTCGCGCTCATTCTCCTTTTCGGCGCCGGCCTGACGATGAAAAGCCTCGCCCGCCTCACCGGCGTCAATCCCGGCTTCAATCCCGATAATCTCCTGACGCTCGAATATCGCCTGCCTCGCAACAAGTATCCTGAGAAATCGCAACAGTGGAATTTCCATCGCCAGGTGGTCGAACGTGCGAGCGCGCTGCCCGGAGTCGTCTCCGCCGCCGAAGTTCTCGGCTTGCCGATTAGCGGCAACGGTGGCGAGACGGCGGTCGTTTTCCCGGATCGTCCCACTCCGCCTCCTGCCGAAATACCGCGCGCGCAGATTAATTCCTGCGACCCGCACTATTTCCGCGCTATGGAGATTCCGCTTTTGCGCGGCCGCGATTTCACGAATGAAGACACGCCGGATTCCCCCAAAGTGGTGGTCGTGAATCAGACCATGGCCAATCAATTCTGGAATGGCGCCGATCCGGTGGGCAAAGCCATTCGCCTCCCGGAAGAAGGTAACGTCACAGCCACAATCGTCGGCGTCGTCGGCGACGTGAAGCAATTCAATCTCGACGATCTCACTGTCGCGCAGATCTACGTTCCGCAAGCTCAAAGCCCGAATCTTTTCGCTACGCTGCTTGTGCGCGTCCAGGGCAATCCGACGTCGCACGCGAGTGCACTTCGCAGCGCCGTCTATGCCGTGGACAAAGACCAGCCCGTCTGGAAGATCCGCACCGAGCGATCGCTGCTCGATGTCTCCGTCGGCCCGCAGCGTTTCCTGATGCTCTTGATGGAAATTTTTTCGGCGCTGTCGCTGATTCTTGCGGCGATTGGAATCTATGGGTTGATTTCATACTCCACAGGCCAACGCATTCAGGAAATCGGAGTGCGCGTGGCCTTGGGGGCTCAGAAGCGCGACATCTTGCGCCTCGTGCTCGGCGAGGGGCTCTGGATTGCAGCGTGCGGTGTCGGGATCGGCGCAGCCGGCGCGCTGATACTTTCGCGGTTTCTCAAGAGCCAGCTGTACAACGTGAGCGCGAGCGACCCGGCGACTTTCGCCGCTGTCGCATTGCTGCTCGCCGCCGTCGCGCTCATCGCGTGTTACGTTCCGGCGCGGCGCGCCATGTGCGTGGATCCGATGGTTGCGCTGCACTACGAATAACGGGCTGTCGCACGCGAAGAAAAAAGCAAACGGGGAGGAACTGTTGGCTGCGCTCGTACAAGACGTTCGATACGCCATTCGGATGCTGGCGCGCAATCCCGGTTTCACGATCGTGGCTGTGATCACGCTCGCTCTCGGGATCGGCGCGACCACTGCGATCTTCAGCGTCGTCCGCCGCGTCCTTCTTCAGCCGCCGCCCTATTCGCAGCCTGAATCGCTCGTGCAGGTGTTCAACACCTATCTCCCCGCCTGGCCTCAGCTCGGCGTCTCCCCCGGCGATTTTCAGGATTTCCGTCGCGAGGCTCGCAGCTTTTCTCAAATCGCGGCATACGTTGATTTTCCGCAGGGGTTTAACCTCACAGGATTGAACGGCCCGCAGCGCGTCGAAGCCGCCTACGCAGATTCGAATCTTTTTCCGTTGCTCGGCGTTTTGCCGGCCGCCGGCCGCGCCTTCAGGCCGGAAGAAGATATTGCCGCAAGCGCACCGGTCGCGCTCATCTCCGATCGTTTTTGGCGGCAGCAGTTCGGCTCCGACCCCTCCGTCGTCGGACGCATTCTCAGGCTGGACGGCTCAGGTTATACCGTCGTCGGAATTCTTCCTCGAAGCCTCGATCTTTCCCCGTGGGCCGATGTATGGCTGCCGGTTGGCAAACTTCAAGACGACTTGACCGGTCGCATTCACCATCCTTACACCGTGCTCGCGCGCCTGAAGCCCGGCGTCACGCTCGAGGAAGCTCGCGCAGAACTTGTCACCCTGAACCATCAGTTCGAAGTCGCTCTCCCCGATACGCACAGAAACTGGGGCGTCAAGATTCAAGAAATGCAGGATCCTTCCGCTGCCAAGCTGCGCATGGCGCTGCTCGTTCTTTTCGCGGCGGTCGGTCTCGTCCTTCTCATCGCCTGCGCCAATATCGTCAACCTGCTTCTCGCGCGCAACGCCGCTCGTCAGAAAGAAATCGCGCTCCGCATCGCTCTCGGCGCAAGCCGCTCGCGCCTCATCGCCCAGTTGCTCACCGAAAGCGTCCTCCTCTCCCTTCTCGGCGGCATCGGCGGAGTGCTTCTCGCCGCGGCAGGCCTCGGCGCGCTCGGCAAGCTCGCCCCTGCCGATCTCGAGGTCGTGAAAGAAACGAGCCTCAACGCCTGGGTCCTCGCCTTCACGATTGCAATCTGCTTTCTCTCCGGCATCGTCTGCGGACTCATCCCCGCTATCCAAACGATCCGCCAGGATCTTCACACCGTCCTCAAAGAAGGCGGCCGCGCATCCGCCGCGCGCAGCGGCAATCGGCTTCGCAGCATTCTCATCGTTTCTCAAGTGGCGCTCGCTCTCATCCCGCTCGTCGGCGCGGGCCTGCTGCTGCGAAGCTTCGAGCGCTTGCTGAGCGTCGACCCCGGCTTCCGCCCCGATCACATCCTCACCATGGAAGTCGAGCAGCCGTCAACGCCCGCCGAAGTGCTGAATAAGCTGTCGAACGATGAGCAAATCGCGCTCGCGCAAAAGCAATCGAGCGAGTTCGAGCAAATGGCGCAGCGAATCCGGAATCTTCCCGGGGTCGCGGCCGTGGGAGGCATCGACGCTCTTCCTCTCGCCAGCGCGCAGCGTTCCTCCACCCGTTTTCTCGTCGAAGGCCAGCCCGTGCCCGCAGCCGGCGCGCGGCCGGTGGCGCAAATTCGCGCCACAAGCCTCGGCTATTTCGACGTGATGGGCATACCGCTGGTACGAGGCCGCCTTTTCATCTCCGCCGATTTAGGCGGCTCGCATGTGCTCGTCAACTCCGCCCTCGTCCAGCGCTTCTGGCCCGGCATCGATCCCATCGGCAAGCGACTGAATGTTTGCTCGCTCAATCCCCAGCCTTGTTGGCTCGATGTCGTCGGCGTCGTGGGTGATGTTCACCAGTTCGGGCTCGATGCCGCGCCCACGTTTGACGTCTACGCGGCTGGCGGCTGGACTCCCAACTTCGTGGTCCGCACCAGTTCCGATCCGGCCGCGCTCGCTCACGCCGCGATCGAAGAAATTCAGACGGTCGATCCGAATCTCCCGGTGATTCACGTCACGACTCTCGACGGCCTTCTTTCCCGCACCGTGGCTCCTCGCCGCTTCTCCACCGTGCTGCTCGGAATTTTTGCCTCGCTCGCGCTCCTGCTCGCCGCCGTCGGAATCTACGGCGTTATGAGTTACGTCGTGAGCCTGCGCACCGGCGAAATCGGCATTCGCATGGCGCTCGGCGCGCAACCGCGCGACATCCGGCGCCTGATTATTGGCCGCGGCGCGAAACTCGCGCTAACCGGCATCGCGATTGGCCTTGCCGGCGCTCTCGCGCTCACGCGGCTGCTCTCGAGTTTGCTGTTCGAAGTGCGCGCGGGTGATCCCGCGACATTGGGCGCGGTTGTGTCGTTGCTCTTCGCGGTTGCGCTGCTCGCTTGCTATTTTCCCGCGCGCCGCGCCATGCGTGCCGATCCGATGATTGCGTTGCGTTACGAATAATGCCTGAAGGGTGGACAGACGGCAGTTAAGAAGTAATATAGCTGCTCTTCTTTGCATCTCTCAGGGGCGAATCAATGGGAACCATGTGGCAGGATATTAAATACGGCTGGCGAATGCTCCGGCGAAGCCCCGGCTTCTCGGTGGTCGCTATCATCACGCTTGCGATCGGGATCGGCGCGAACGCAGCCATGTTCAGCGTCATTAATACCGTGCTGCTGCGGCCGCTACCATTTCCCGATGCGCAGCGAATCGTGCTCCTCTGGGAGACCGACCCGAATCGCAACGTGACGCGCGGCGTTCCGTCTCCGGCCGAATTTCTCGACTGGCGCGATCAGAATCATTCCTTCGAAGAACTCGCCGCGTGGCGCACCTGGTTTTACAATCTCACGGGAACGAACGAACCCGAGCAGGTATTCGGCGTCAACGCTTCCACGAATCTCTTTCGCCTGTTCGGCGTCACCCCGATCCTCGGCCGCGATTTCACTCCCGAGGAAGAAACGCCCGGCCACGATCAAGTCGCCATCATCACGTACGGATTGTGGCAACGCCGTTTCGGCGGCGAGCCCGGAATTGTCGGCCGCAGCATCTTGCTCGACGAAAAACCCTTCGTCGTTGTCGGTGTCCTCCCACGCGGGTTTTCGCTTTTCGGCACCAGCCGGCAGTTTGATGTGTGGATGCCGATGGCGTTCGATCGCGCCCGGCTTCATCGCGAGAATCACTCCGTATACGTTTTTGGACGGCTCCGCAAAGGCGTCGAATTGGGCCAGGCACAGGCTGAAATGGAAACGATTCTCGCCCGCCTGAAGCTTCAATATCCCGGTGTTGATCAACAGAATGGCATCCGCGTCGTTCCCTTACGCGAAGATCTGGCCCGAAACTTGAAGCCAGGCTTGATTTTATTGCTCGGCGCCGTCTTTCTCGTTCTGCTGATCGCTTGCGTGAACGTTGCCAATCTCGTTCTCGCCCGCGCCGCCACACGCGAACGCGAGATCACGCTTCGCGCCACCCTCGGAGCTGGCCGCCGCCGCATCATGCGCCAGCTTCTCACCGAAAGCGCGCTTCTCGCCCTGATCGGCGGCGTCTTCGGAGTTCTCCTCGCGTACGGCGGACTTCATCTTCTCCGCCTCGCGCTCCCATCGGAAGGCGGCTACGGCGAAATTCCGCATTCGGAGTGGCTCGGAATTGACGGCGCGGTGCTCGCCTTTACGCTCTGCGCGTCGATCATCACGGGCATGCTCTTCGGCCTCGCCCCAGCCGTTCAGATTTCGCGCTCCGAGCTTTACGAATCCCTGAAAGAAGGCAGCCGCGGCTCGATTGGCGGGCGTCGCAGCCAGTTCACTCGTTCCGCGCTCGTCGTCTCCGAAATTGCGTTCTCGCTGCTCTTGCTGGTCGGATCCGGATTATTGATTCGCAGCTTTTATCTTTTGCTGTCGGAGGATCTCGGCTTCGATCCAGACCGCGTCCTCACGGCGCAAATCTGGCTCCCGGAATCGCACTATGCGTCGGGTCCGCCGGTGATGAATTTTTATCAGCAGGCGATCGACCGGGTCGGCGCGCTGCCCGGCGTGAAATCCGCCAGCGCCGTGAATTTTCTTCCGCTCAGCGGTTGGGGTGATTTCTGCAATTTCGATATCGCCGGCCGTCCGATCGCGCCGGCTGACAAGCCGGACACGGCGCACTACAGCGTCGGTGACTGGCGCTACCTCCACACGATGGGCCTCAAATTGAAATCCGGGCGCGATTTCACCGCAGCGGACGGCCCCGACGCCGAGGGAGTGGTTCTTTTGAACGAAGCGCTTGCTCGACGCTACTGGCCCGACGAAAATCCAATCGGCAAACAGATTCGCCTGAAATTTTCTCCCACAAAAACTCCGTGGCAACCCGTGGCTCGCGATTCCTGGTTAACCGTCGTGGGCGTCGTCGGCGATGTTCGCGAATGGGAATGGGGCGAAGAAAAAGTCGGCCAGCTCTATCTGCCCTACGCGCAGAATCCCTCGCGCATCATGCGTCTTGTGATCCGCACCACGGGCGATCCGTCCGCGCTGGCTCCGGCTGTCCGCCAGGCTGTTGTAAGCGTGGATCCGAGCCAGCCCGTCACCGAGATCCGCACCATGGACCAATTCCTCTCGCAGGCGGTGGCGCAGCGCCGACTCAATATGCTTTTGCTCGCCGTCTTTGCCGCCATCGCCACGATTCTTGCGGCCATCGGAATTTACGGCGTCATGGCCTACGGCGTTACGCAACGCTTCCACGAAATCGGAGTTCGCATGGCACTCGGCGCCGAACCTTCCGACGTGCTTAAGATGGTCGTCGCTGACGGAATGAAACTCGCCCTGGTTGGCTTGCTCATCGGCATCGTGGGCGCATCCCTTCTCACGCGCTTTATCGCGAGCCAGCTCTACGGCATCAAGACGACGGATCCATTTACGTATGTGGGAGTCGCTCTGGGCCTTGCGACTGTCGCCGCTGCTGCCTGTTATTTTCCAGCGCGACGCGCCACCAAGGTCGATCCGATTTCCGCATTACGGCACGATTAGTGAACGAGCGACAAATTACGGGGCGGGAAAGGCATCACTGATGGAAAGTTTCATGCACGATCTCAAATACGGCGTCCGGATGCTCCTGAAGAATCCGGGCTTCACCACCATCGCGGTGCTCACGCTCGCTCTCGGCATCGGCGCGAACACGGCGATCTTTACGGTCGTCAACGGCGTTTTGCTCCGTCCGCTCGCCTATCGCGACCCGTCACGCGTCATGCTCGTCGTCGAACGCAATTCGATGTTCGCGACAATCACCACCTCCTATCTGAATTACAAGGACTGGCGCGATCAGAGCCATTCCTTCGAGTCCATGGAAGCCTCCTGCTTCACTAATTTAACGCTCACCGGCCTCGGCGAGCCCGAACGGTTCAAAGGCCGCTACGTCACTTCCGGCCTCTTTCCGCTTCTCGGCGTCACTCCCGTCATCGGCCGCGGATTTTTGCCTGAAGAAGACCGCGCCGGTGGCCCGCCCGTCGCGATGATCAGCTACTCACTGTGGCAAAGCCGCTTTGGCGGCTCCGCCGATTGGCTCGGAAAGACGATCGCGCTCGATTCGCAGCCCTACACTCTGATCGGCGTTCTGCCTCCGGGCTTCCAGTATCTTCAGGCAGCCGACATTTTCGTTCCCTTCGAGCCTTGGGCGAAAACTCTTCCCGACGATCGCGATTGGCATCCAGGAATTATTCCCACGGCGCGCTTGAAGCAGGGCGTCCCGATTGAAAAAGCCCGCGCCGAGATGCAAACGATTACGGCTCGCCTGGCGAAACAGTATCCGGAAGCAGACGCTGCCGTGAGTGCTGACGTGGTTCACATGCAGGATCAGGTGGTACAAAACGTCCGGCCGGCGCTGATTGTTCTCCTGTGCTCGGTTGGCTTCATCCTGCTGATCGCTTGCGCCAACGTGGCGAACCTCCTGCTCTCTCGCGCCGCGTCTCGCTCGAAGGAAATAGCGATTCGCACCGCGCTGGGCGCATCGCGCATCCGCGTCGTTCGTCAACTGCTCACCGAAAGCGTCGTCATCGCACTGCTCGGCGGCACGCTCGGTTTGTTTCTCGCGAACCTGGCGCTCGCGCCGCTGCTGCGGCTCGCGGCCGGAAGCGTTCCGGATGTGGGAGCCGTCCACATCGATCGCTGGGTACTGTTCTTCACGATTGCGGCTTCGCTTCTCACCGGAATTCTGTTCGGCCTGGTCCCTGCTCTCCGCACTGCGAAAATGGACCTTCGCGAGACGCTCAATGAATCCGGCCGAGGTTCCACCGGCGCGGCTGCAAGCCACCGCCTGCGTTCGATTCTCGTTGTCTCGGAAATCGCGCTCGCGATGCTGCTGCTCGTCGGCGCGGGATTGCTACTCCGCAGCTTCGAGCGCATGCAGTCCGTCGCGCCGGGCTTTCAGACCGATCATCTTCTCGCTGCCGACATTCCGCTCTCGCAAACCGAATATCCCAAGCCCGAGCAGCGCTTCCAGTTTTTCGATCGCCTGCTCGAGCGCGCCCGCACTCTTCCGGGCGTTCGCTCCGCCGGCGCCGCCTCGTTTCTTCCCATGAACGGCAATGGCGGCATCATTCGCTTCAATATCTACGATCGGCCTCCGAAGGACGCGAGCGAATACGCCGCCGTAGGATTTCGCTTCATCACTCCGAACTATCTCGAGACGATTGGCGTACCACTGATTGCCGGGCGCATGTTCACGGAGAACGATCGCGAGAAAGCGCCGGACGTCGTAATCATCAATCAATCCATGGCTAAACAATATTTTCCCGACCGCTCGCCCCTCGGCAAGCGCATGCAGATCGGCTCGCCGCCCGATCCGCAGATTCCTTGGATGGAAATCGTCGGCGTCGTGGGCGACGTTCGTCCCGGCCTCGGCACCGAACCGCAGTCCGAAATGTACATTCCTTACCGGCAGGTGGATGCGCTTCTGCCCGTTTTTCAGCTTTCCGTTATTTTGCGCACCCGGCTCGATCCGAAAAGTGAAACATCGGCCTTGCGAGGGGCTCTCAATGAAATCAATAAGAATCAGCCGCTCGTGAACGTACGCACGATGGAAGACAGCATGTCGACTTCCGTCGCGCAGCCGCGTTTTCGCACCTGGCTCCTCGGACTTTTCGCGGCGCTCGCGCTGCTGCTCTCGACGATCGGGATTTACGGCGTAATGTCCTACTCGGTGACGCAGCGGCTGCACGAAATGGGAATCCGCATCGCGCTGGGCGCTCAGCCGCGCCAGGTCTTTCAGCTCGTCACGGGACAGGGTTTGCGCCTCGCGCTCCTCGGTGTCGGAATCGGCTGCGTGGCGTCGATTGCGCTCACGCGCGTCCTCCGCAGTTTTCTTTTTGACGTGAGCGCGCTCGACCCAATCACCTACATTTCCGTCGGCGCAATCCTTATTGCGGTCGGCCTGCTCGCGTCGTACTTGCCTGCGCGCCGCGCCACAAAAGTCGATCCGCTCGTTGCGCTGAGGTACGAGTAAAAACATATGAACAGCACATCCGAAAGCATTCGCGACAATAATGGCGGTAAAATACAGGGAGACTCTCCACGCATCATGACGACACCACATTCCAACCGCACAAGAATCCTGGTCGCGGACGACCAGCCGGACATTCGCGAAGCATTGCGCCTGCTACTCAAAGGCGAAGGATTCGACGTCGAGACCGTCGCGTCGCCGGCCGCCGTTCTTTCCGCGCTCGAAGCCCGCGAGTTCGACGGCCTGCTCATGGATTTGAACTACGCGCGCGACACAACGTCCGGCCAGGAAGGACTCGATTTGCTTTCGAATATCCGCGCGAAAGACAGCACGCTTCCCATCATAGTGATGACCGCCTGGGGCAGCCTGGAACTCGCCGTGGAAGCGATGCGCCGTGGCGCCAAGGATTTCATCCAGAAGCCGTGGGAGAACGCGCGGCTTCTCGCCATCCTCAAAACACAAATCGAACTTTCGCAAGCGCTGCGCAAAGGTCAGCGTCTCGAAGCCGAAAATCGCCTGCTGCGCACCGATGGACGCCCCACTTTAATTGCCGAATCCGCTGCCATGCGTCCTGTTCTGGACCTGATCGCCCGCGTGGGCCCCTCCGATGCGAACGTCCTGATCACGGGCGAGCACGGCACCGGCAAAGAAGTGATTGCGCGCACGCTCTACGCTCTCTCTTCCCGCGCCGGCCGGCCGCTCGTCACCGTCAACGCCGGCGGCTTGCCCGAGGGCGTTTTCGAAAGCGAGCTTTTCGGCCACGTGAAGGGCGCGTTCACCGACGCAAAATCGGATCGCGTCGGCCGCTTCGAGCTTGCCGACGGCGGCACGCTCTTCCTCGATGAAATTGCGAACGTGCCGATGAATCTTCAAGCCAAGCTCTTGCGCGCGCTCGAAACCGGCGAGCTCGAACGCGTCGGTTCATCCACCACGCGCCGCGTGGACGCCCGCATACTCTCCGCCACGAATGCCGACGTCGCGGCGGAAGTCACCGCCGGGCGCTTTCGAGAGGATTTGCTTTTCCGGTTGAACACCATCGAAATTCATCTCCCGCCGCTACGCGAACGGAAAGAAGACATCTCGCTTCTCGCGCACCATTTCCTGCGCCAGTCGGCTCAGCGCTACCGCAAGCAACTCGAAGGATTCGAGCCGGTTGCGTTGCAGGTCCTTCTCGATCATCCGTGGCCCGGGAACGTTCGCGAACTCGATCACTCGATCGAACGCGCCGTGCTGATGGCGGAAGGCTCGCAAGTTCGCGCGAGCGATCTGGGCTTGCGCCCCGCTCGCGAGGCGTCTTTGAAGCTCGATGAAATGAGCATTGAAGATGTCGAGCGCGTCCTCATCCAAAAAGCACTCGCGCGATTCGGGGGCAATGTGAGCCACGCGAGCAAAGCACTCGGCCTGAGCCGCAGTGCTCTCTACCGCCGGCTGCAAAAATATAGCCTTTGAAACCCCTCCTGTACGAACGCCGCATTCTGCTCCTGGCGCTCGCCGCCGGGCTGGGCAGCACGATCGTCGCGCTGATCCTTCTCTGGACCGGCGGCTACTCGTCGAAACTTCAGTGGACGCTTTCCGTGCTGATGGTTTTAACGTGGCTCAGTTTCGCATTTACGGCGCAGAGCCGCGTCGTGTTCCCTTTGCGCACGCTTTCCAATTTGCTCGCTGCTTTGCGCGAAGGCGACTTTTCGATTCGAGCGCGCGGCGCAAGTCATGAAGACGCGCTCGGTGAAGTGCTGCGCGAAGTGAACGCGCTCGGCGAAACGCTGCGCCAGCAGCGGCTGGGCGCTCTCGAAGCCACCGCTCTGCTCCGCAAGGTGATGGAGGAAATCGACGTCGCGGTTTTTGCCTTCGATGGTGGCGGCGCGCTCCGTCTCGTGAATCGCGCCGGTGAACGCATTCTCAATCAGCCCGAAGAGCGTTTACTCGGCGGGAACGCCGGCGACCTCGGCCTCGCCGAATGCCTGAGCGGCGATACCCCGCGCATCGAGCAGATCGCGTTTCCGGGCAAATCCGGCCGTTGGGAAATTCATCGCGGAAGTTTTCGCGAAGCGGGGCTTGCTCACCAGTTGCTCGTCATCACCGATCTGAGCCGCGCGCTTCGCGACGAAGAGCGCCAGGCCTGGCAGCGCCTCATTCGCGTGCTCGGCCACGAGCTGAATAACTCGCTCGCTCCCATCAAATCCGTGGCCGAAAATCTCGGCAGTGTCCTCAGCCGCAAAGATCGCGCCGACGACTGGCAAGAGGACATGCGCAGCGGCCTCAACATCATCGCCGCCCGTACCGACGGACTCGCGCGCTTCATGAGCGCCTACGCGCGTCTCGCAAAATTGCCACCGCCCACATTCCAGGGTGTGGACGTGGGCGTTTGGATTCGACGCGTTACCGGACTCGAATCGCGCCTCCATGTGAAACTCGAAACCGGCCCCGAAATCCGAATTCAAGCCGACCCGGACCAACTCGACCAGCTGCTCATCAACCTCCTTCGAAACGCGGTGGACGCTTCGCTCGAAACCGGCGGAGGAGTGCGAGTCGGATGGGATCAGGACGAGGCGTACATCGATGTGTGGGTTCAGGACGACGGGCCCGGCATCCCCAACCCCACCAACCTTTTCGTTCCGTTCTTCACCACCAAACCGGGCGGCTCGGGCATCGGCCTTGTTCTGAGCCGGCAAATCGCTGAGGCTCACGGCGGCACCTTGACGCTCGAGAATCGCGAAGGCTTTCGCGGATGCGAAGCTCGCCTTCGCTTGCCGCTCAATAACTAACCGCGGCGCTGATTATTTCTGTTCTGCGGGCGCCGCTGGCGCTGCGGGCTTCGGCGGTGGCGCAAACTCCGGCTGTTTATTTCCGCGATGGCATGTCCAGCACGTCGGCGCTTGTTTATCGCCAAAATATTTCTCGCGGATGTCGCCGACCATCAGAATCATTTTCCGCGCGGTTCGCTTCTGCTCCAGGTCGTCCTTCGAGAATGCGCCAAACCCAGGAATGTCGCTTCCTGGCGCCGTCACATGGCAGAATTCGCATCGCACGCCCAGCGCATTCGTGAAGCCCTTCATCGTCCGGATGAACTGATCGGCCGGCATCCCTTTCAGGACTTGAATGTTCTTGTAGACCTGCTCCGCAGGCCGCGTATCGTCCTTCGCTGCGAGTTTTTCCTGCTCCGCGGGCGCTGCATTTTGTCCCGATGTCTTTTCCGCAGCCTTTCCGGAGTCCTGTCCCGACGCTTGTTGACCCGGGCTGGGATTCTTCTTCGCCTCTGCAATAGTTCCAATCGCGAGTGCAGTAAGCGTAAGAACAAGCGGACAGACAAACCACCTGAAGCCGTGCTCTCGACGAACGTTATTCATCCTCGCTCCTTTCGCCTGTTCGACTGCTGCCGGCCGAAATGGTCTCATGAATTCGCCTTCGATGAATCATTCTCGCCGAGTGCTTTCACGCGCCGCTCAAGCTCTCGCGTGATTTCTTCGGGCTGCGCTGTTTCGGGAAAAGTGACGGCGCCGCCGACTGTTACGCGGATGTGGCCTGGACTGGTCCAGTGCTTGTTGGCTTCGCGAAGATCGAAAAGGCCTTCGAGGTGAATCGGGACCACGGGAATTTGGAGATGCGTCGCGAGAATGCCGATGCCGCCTCGGAATGGGGCGATAGAGCCGTCCGGCGTCAGTTCGCCCTCGGGAAATACCAGCACGCTCCAGCCGCGGTCTACAAGCTCGCCGGCGAAGGCGAAACTTTTGCGGAAGCCCGCGCGCATCGGGAGCGGGAAGACGTGAAAGATCGCGAGGATGAGCGGATATTGGATACGCCCCAGCCACGCGCGGAAGAAATTCGTGCCGGGCGGAGGATTTCGCAGCGCGGCCAGGCGTTCTCCCCCCATCGCGACGGCTGTGCGCCAACGCAGGCGGGCAGGCAGAGCCGTAAGCACGAACCCCGGGTCGATGTACGTAATGTGATTTGAAACGATCAGCACCGGCCCCGTAACGCCGCGCAAGTTTTCGCGCCCGCGCACTCGCGGCCATCCCAGCAGTAGCATCGCCGGCCGCACCAGACAGTAAAACGCGAGAGCTCGAATCCACCGCACGGGCCACCAGCGCGGCCATCGCGAATAGCGAAATTCAGGAGCTCTTTCACTTATGTGTCCGGAAGCCGACCGCGGCGCTGCTTCGGCCGCACGTGCTGTCAACGGCGCGGCCGTGCCAGCCTGCCCCAGAAGCCGTTCCAAATCGGCCACGGATTGCGCATTTGAAAATTCCGCTTCGCTCAGATCCACCTGGTAGCGGTCTTCGAGCGCACTCATCAATTCCACGCGCTCGATTGAGCTGAGCTGCAAAGTTGCGCCGCTCGCGGCGTCGGTTGCCGCTCCGCGCGAGATTTGCTGGACCAATTCCGCCACCGCGGAGGGCGGCGTCGCCCTGCCTTCCGCCACTCCCGAGGCTGCGGCGCGCTCGGAGCCTGAGCCAAGCTCCGCGAGGACCGTTTCGCGGATGCGCGCGAGAATCGGCTTCTGTGTGGGCGTTCGCGGAAAATCCTGGCCGCGCCAGACGATCGAGCGGCGCATCTGCTGAAATGGCGCAAGGCGCGTATTCGCGCGCTGCAGGATTTCGGCGGAATTCGCCGCCACACGCAAAAGCACCACAGCGCACGGCTCCGCATTCCCGTCGCGTTCGAGCGCGATCACCACCGCATCGCGCACCTCCGGCTCCTTGCGCAGTTCCTTTTCGAGATCCTCGGGATAAATATTCAGGCCCTCGGGAGTGACGATCACGTTCTTCTGGCGGCCTTTGAAATAGAGGTTGCCCGCAGCGTCGCGCTCGCCGAGATCGCCCGTGTGGAACCAGCCGTCCGCATCGAGCACCGACGCGACGCCGGACTCCTTCCAATATCCCGACGCGACGTTTTCACCGCGCACCAGAATTTCGCCCGTCTCGGAAAGTTTCACCTCAAGCCCTGGAAGCGTTTTACCGATAGAACCTTCGCCGAGCTTGAAGGGATGATTCACGCTGACGAGTGAAGTGGTTTCGGTGAGTCCGTATCCTTGAATCGCGGCGTACCCGAGCCGTCCCCAGAATTTTTCGGCGCGAGCGGGAAGCGCCGCTCCGCCCGAAATCACGGCCCAGAATTTCCAGCCGAAGCGGCGATGGATTGTTCGGAATCGCCACCAGCGGCGCAGGAAATGCTGGCCCTCCGCCTTTTCGAAATCGAGCTGGAATTTTCCGAGTTCGCCGCGCGCCGCAAGGTCGCGCTTCAGCTGTTCTTCGAGCGATTCGATCAGCCGCGGCACCGTGACGAGCACGGATACGCGCTCATCGTGAATCGCGCGAATCACTTCGGCCGGGTTGAGCGTATCCAGGAACACGGACGTGCCGCCGAGAATCTGCGGGAGAAAAATTCCCAGAAGCTGCCCGAAAACGTGGCTGAGCGGGAGAAGGTCGAGAAATCGCAGCGGATGGAAAAAACGCTCCCAACGCCGGTAACGGTTGATTTCCTTTTCGAGCGTTTCGAGATTCGCGAGGAGATTGCCGTGCGTTAGGACTACGCCGCGCGGCTCCGACGTAGTGCCGGACGTGAAGACGATCTCGATTGGATCGCTACGCGAGATCCGCGGAGACGGATTATCGGCGAGCGTTTGCTCGGTGGCAGTTTCGCCGAGGCTTTCGAGCGCGACGATTGGGACGGACGATCCAAGTGAGGCTCCGGCAGAAAGGTCGCGGCTCACCACGGCGAGGAGTACGCCCGCTTGATGGGCTACGCGAGCGGCGAAACCTTTGTCAGCGATGGCATCCATTGGCACTGCGACGGCACCCGCGAATAGGCAGCCGAGAAAAGCTGCCAGCCACTCGCCCGAATTTTCGCCCCATAGGAGGATGCGGTCGCCTTTCGAAATGCCTCGCGCGGCGAGGTCGTTGGCGAAGTGGTGCGCGGTTTGGAGAAGTTTTGCGTAGGTCCAGCGAATTGTGCGGTAGCCGCGGCGCCAGGTGACGGTGATTTCGGTGCCCGGGCGCGAATCAGGCTGGAAATATTCGAGGAGGGATTCGCGGGGCATGCCGCGATTAGTGTCGCCTATTCCGGTAGGATTTGGGAATGGCTGGGATACAATCGCCGCCCTTGCGAGTCTAAGAAAAGTGGCGCGAGGGGCGAAGTGGATGGCGAGCGCGTGCCTCCAGCGAAAAACGGCATCCCACTGCGTGCCCCAGGTGAGATCAATTCGAGACGAGGAGAATTCCATTGGCTTTCAATCGTGAGGAACGGGACGGGAATGCCGTAAGCAGGCGGAAATTCCTTGGGACGGGAGCGGCGGCGCTTGCGCTTCCTGCGGTGCTGGCTGCGGAACTTCGAGAGCCCGTGTTCGCAACGGCGCGGCATGATGTGAAGCCGTTTGAGCTCGACGAAGTGAGCGTGGCGGATTTGCAAGAGGGGATGAAATCGGGAAAATGGACGGCGCGGCGGATCGCGCAGAAATATCTCGAGCGGATCAATGAGGTTGATAAGAACGGCCCGGCGCTCAATTCCGTGATCGAGCTAAACCCCGATGCGCTCGAGATTGCGGACGCGATGGACGCGGAGCGAAAGGCGAAAGGGCCGCGCGGCCCGATGCACGGCGTTCCCGTGCTGCTCAAAGACAATATAGGAACGGCCGACAAGATGATGACGACGGCCGGCTCGCTCGCGCTGCTCGGCTTTACGCCAGAAAAAGATTCAGGCGTAGCGCGGCGCCTGCGCGAAGCAGGCGCCGTGATCCTGGGCAAGACCAATTTGAGCGAGTGGGCGAATTTCCGTTCGAGCCATTCTTCGAGCGGCTGGAGCGGTCGCGGTGGCCAGACGCGCAATCCCTACGCGCTCGATCGCAATCCGTGCGGATCGAGTTCCGGCTCGGGAGCAGCGGTCGCTGCCAATCTTTGCGCCGTCACCGTCGGTTCCGAAACCGATGGCTCGGTCGTCTGTCCGTCATCGGCCAACGGCGTCGTGGGAATCAAGCCGACAGTCGGCCTGGTGAGCCGTTCGGGAATCATTCCCATCTCGCATAGTCAAGACACGGCCGGGCCGATTTGCCGCACGGTGGCCGACGCCGCGATTCTCCTCGGCGCGATGGCGGGGATGGATCCGGCTGATTCCGCCACGGAAGCCTCGCGGGGGAAAGCGCAGCCGGACTATACGAAATTTTTGGATCGTGGCGGATTGCGCGGAGCGAGAATTGGGGTGGTAAGGAAATTTTTTGATTTCAGCGACGGATTTGGTCCCTTGATGGAGACGCTTCTCGACTTGATGAAGCGCGAGGGCGCCGTGCTGGTGGATCCAGTAGAGATCGATTCGATCGGAAAATTCGAAAAATCCGAATTTGAAGTCCTGCAATATGAATTCAAGGCCGATCTCAATGCGTACCTCGCCGCCGCCGGCCCCAAAGTGCCTGTCCACTCGCTGAAAGAAATCATCGAGTTCAACGAGCGGCATCGCGACAAGGAGATGCCGTTCTTCGCGCAAGACATCATGGTGAAGTCCGAAGCCAAAGGGCCGCTGAGCGATCAGTCCTACCTCGATGCGCTGGCGAAAAATCACCGGCTCACGCGCGAGGAGGGGATTGACGCCGTGATGGACAAGCATCAACTCGATGCGCTCGTTGCGCCGACGGCTGGGCCCTCCTGGCTGACCGACCATGTGACTGGAGATCACGATACGGGCGGCAGCTCGGCGCTGGCTGCGGTGGCGGGCTATCCGAATATGAATGTGCCGGCGGGATTCATTCTCGGGATGCCGGTGGGGATATCGTTTTTTGGGCGGGCCTGGAGCGAGCCGACGCTCATTCGGATTGCTTATGCGTTTGAACAGGCGGCAAAAGCGAGGAAGGCCCCGGAGTTTTTGACCACCGTGAAAATGTAACCGCGTTAAAAAGAAAATGCCCGGCTAGAGGGAGGTCACTCTGCGCCGGGCAATTTTTTTGCAGCCAAAAATTATTGCTGCTGTTGTTGTTGTGGCTGCTGATCCTGTTGCTTCGCTACATCAGCTTTTGTGGCGTCTGCCGACACGCCTACGCCCGGCTTCTGGTAACGCGTGAGGTAGGGCATGAACGGTGTGACTTCGAACGGCATCTTTTCGCGAGCGGAAAGTAGCGGAATCGGCTTGGCTTTCAGCAATTCGACGCGGTCGCTCCAGGGATCGAGCTTCACGCGCGCGCCGATCGGAAGTGCTGAGATCTGATCGAGCTTTGCCGAGTCAAGATTCGGCGCTGCATTCATCAGCCCGGACGCGAGATACACCTTGTTGCCCAGGCGCGGATTGATCAGAGCCGGAAGATTCTTCGATTGCGCGTCCATCTGCTTCAGGAAAAGTCCGGCATTGCCGAGCTTGTCTTTGTACGGAGAATTCTTGAGATATTCGAGCGCCTTCTCGCTGGCCAATTTCACCTGTTCGGGACTGTCTTTGAAAGTGAAGTGGCTGAGCGCTTCGACGGTCGAAACGTTGGTCATGTCGTTGAAGCCCCACTGGTCGGTGGAGGGCTTGGTGACGACGATGTCCGCAAGTTCTTGCGCTAGCATCGTCGCGAGGCTCGCTTCATCGGGCAGCACGTCCAGCAACCCGCGGCTCAACACGATCGTGTGGCCAATCGAAAACATTTCGAGCGTGCCTGTGGTCAGGACGCGGCAGCGAACTTCAGGCTGCACGTCGAGGTTGTTGGTGACTTCGAGGTTGTTGACGACCGTCTCGAGAATCTTGTCCACGTCTCCCGGAGGCGAGAGCAAACCAACTCGCTGCAAGCGATCGAGTACGTTGACTTCCGCCTGATGCTGCCATTCGCGCTCGGCTTCAATCGGCGAACGATCCTGCGATTGCGCCACCTGGTCTTGCACGGCGTTCGGCGATTCGATGGTAAGTTCGCTGAATTCTTCCTGGCGGCCCACGTTCTTCAGGTTGTAGCCCCAGAGGCGCGTCTGCGATTTGAAGCGTACATGGCTGCCCAGGAAATCCTTCAGATCGGATTCCTGGCTGAAAATGTACGCCGGCAACCACAGGCCGGGCTGGACGTTCAACCGCCAGCTATCGAAGTGCAGATTGAAACCGTTAATTCCCGCTACGGGCGTGTACACGCCGTTGAAGCGGACGATCGTATACGCCTGATCTTCCACCCACACGCGGCCCTTGAACCGGCCCTTGCCTGACTTCGGCAGCGGAGTAAAGTCGAACACCAGGCAGCGAACTTCGCCCAGGAATTCGCGGCGCACATAATCGATTTGGTAGTGCTGCCGGTCGAATCCATTCGTGTCGATGTAAATCATCTGCAAAAAGCCTTCGGGAATGTACGAAGAGGTGAACCACCCGCCCATGTGCGCGAGCGGATTCACATTGTCGAATTTGCCCTTCTTCCGCGACAGCATCGAATTGTCCACCACGCCCTTGGCGAGATCGGCCTGGCCGAGGAAGTAGTGGTCGCGAACTGGAATCGCGCCCATCTTGTCGTCCGCCTTCATGTCCTGCACGTACGTTTCGATGATGGGGTTGTAACGACGAATGGTGGCCATTTCGTCGTGTTCGCGTGCAATCACGCGATCGATGGCCTGGTCAACCGTCGTCACCGGCCCGGCCGTGGTGTTGCCGGCTTGCGGCCGAGTTTGATCGGCTGTTTGTGTAGCGGATTGCGCAGAAGCGATCCCTGCTGCTCCGCCCAAAAGCAATAATGCGACTATGAATTTTTTCGACGTGCGCATTGCCTTTCCCCCTCTTCCTTCTCAGTAAGCCAATGCAAAAGTGATGTGGACGATGGCCGGAAAATCCACCGCGTGGCCCTCTTGTTCGGCGGGCTTGAAGCGAATCTGCTTCGCCGCTGCCTGCGCTGAATCATCCAGTCCGTAGCCCAATCCCTGGACTACGCGCTGAATTTGAATGTCACCGCCCGCTGTGAAAACCACCTGCAACAGAACGTCACCCTCGATCTTTTTCGAGCGCGCCTCGTCTGTGTAAGCCGGCTTGGGCTTGAACAAAATCTGCACCGGCGTTGTCTTTGCCGTGGAAACCGCTACCGGCTTCGCTTTCGGCGTCGGTGCTGCCGTAGCTTCGTCGGCAAAACCGCCTTGGCGAACCGCCCCATGACCGCCGCTCCCGCCAGAACCCGTGGCAACTCCGTTGCCAAATCCTGAACTCGCTACCACGCCCTTCGCGCCTTTTGCTCCGCCGGTTCCGTTCCCGGAGCCGGGTCCGGTCGGCATGTCATAGCCGCCCTTCGCGGCGATGTTCGGCGCGCGACTCGTCTGCCCGTTGGCCGGCACACCGTTGGGATCGCCGAATCCGCCCGTCTGTACGTCTTCCCGGGGCTTCCGCAGCGTCGGAATTGCCGAACTGCCCATCGAGGGCACAGTCTGATCCGGGTACGCCTTGGCGACTTCCGGCGTGTCCGGCGCCTTAGCGGTCTTGTGCGCCGCAGCAGGCTTCGCCACGGGCGTTGCAAACACAGGGTTTATGATCTTAGGCTTGGGTAGCTCTACGGCTACCGGTTGCGGCTTCGGCTCAATCTTGGGGGCTTCATGCTTCACCGCGACGATTTTTGGCTTCGGTTGCGGCTGCGGTGGCTGCGGCTTCCACGGCGTTACAACGGGCGCCTCGATCGGCGTCGTCCAATAGCGCTGCACCAACTCGAGCCTCTGCGGCATCAGGAGCGGAATCACCACAATCAGCGTCAAGGCAATGCATTCCAGGCCAAATCCCGCGCCAAACGATCCCCAGCGGGCCTGACCCTCGGGGAGCAGCGATTCGTTGAATACCGCTCGATTTGTGACCCTTCCCATGACCCTCTCTCCGGATACCGTTCCTACTTCGATGCGTCAAGACAGAAGTACGGCGACCCTACTTTAGTACTAGACTGCGGGGCTGGGTGGAATGGGACTCAAGTACTATTCTATCCCCAGTCGTGCTGAAAGCGATAACCCAATCACTGGTGCTGTCGGATTGGTTAGCTCCCGCGCGTCTCAGATTGGGAATTTGTGTGGAAATAGGCTCCTGAGCCTCGAAGATTGAACCCCAATTAGCACGATTGGTTGCAACGCTCGGTTCGCTGGGAAGCTGAGGCTCGATCGATACACGAAGTTCGATGGATATGGCATGAGCTTGGCATGGTGTTGGAATCGGCCTGCGTTCGGAATACATGAAATCATCCAGAACCGCACCGGGAAAACCACCACGAAACTCCGGACTGGGAAGAAGAAATCGAGGGCACGGATGCTGGTTCGCCGTGCCCTCGATAGTGTGATGTGAGAGTTGGTTACTGCGTTGGCTCGATCACGATGTACGACGTGCGGCCACCGTGGTTCACAAGCAGGAGCACCGGCTTTTTACCCGTGCTGGTGATCGCCTGATTATATTCGTCCACGTTGTGCACCGGCTTGTGATTCACTTCCTGAATCACGTCGCCGCGGCTCAGTCCCGTCGTCGCCGCGGGGCTCGCGGGATCCACATCGTTGACGACGACGCCGTGCGTGCCGGCCGGCAGGTTCAGCTGCTGCGCGATCTCCGAAGTGATGTTCTCCACGTCCACTCCTTCGAGCGCGTTGTTGCTGCTGGCCTCTTCGCCTTCGGCCTTCGCGGCCTTCTCCGGCAATTCACCGAGCGTGATGTTCACGTCTTGCGACTTGCCATCGCGCCAGATGCCGAGTTTCACCGTTGTTCCCGGGGGCGTCTGCGATACGTGCAGGGTAAGCTGATTGCGTGAATCCACCGGCTCGCCGTTCAGCTTGAGGATGACGTCGCCTTTCTTCAATCCCGCGCGCGCGGCAGGCGTGTCGGGCGAAACATCTCCCACCAACGCTCCACCCGCTTGCTCGAGTCCGAACGCTCGCGCCATTTCCGGCGTCACATCTTGAATGTAGACGCCCAGATAACCGCGGACCACTTTTCCGTGCGTGAGGATCTGATCCATCACGTTCTTCGCCAGGCTGATCGGAATGGCGAAGCCCACGCCCTGATTGCCGCCGCCTCCGCCCGTCAAAATGGCGGTGTTGATGCCCACCAGATTGCCGTGCAGATCGATCATCGCGCCGCCGGAATTTCCGGGGTTGATCGAAGCGTCGGTCTGGATGAAGTCTTCATAATTCTCGATGCCCAGGTCCGCCGCGTCCTGTGGCGCTGACGATTCCCATCGTAGCGGTCTCGCCGATACCGAATGGATCGCCGATCGCGAACACCAGATCGCCTACATGAAGCGCGGAGGAATCGCCGAGAGGAAGCGTCGGCAAGCCGCTGGCGTTGATCTTAAGAATCGCTACGTCCGTCTTCGGGTCGGTGCCGACGAGCTTGGCCTGAAATTCGCGCTTGTCGCTCAGTTGCACTCGGATGTCCGAAGCGCCGTCAATCACGTGGTTGTTCGTGACGATCGTGCCGTCGGGCGTGAGGATGACGCCGGAGCCGAGGCTCTGCTCGCGCTGCGGTTGCGCCTTGCCCTGTGGGCCGAATTGGTCGCCGAAGAATTGGCGGAACATGGGATCGTTCCCGAACGGATTCATTCCCTGCTTTTGCTTCACGACTTTAGAGGTGTGAATGTTGACGACCGCGGGAAGCGCGGGCTTGAGTACGGAAGAAAACCCATTCGTGAATGCACCCAGACTGATCGGCAGCGCGTCCTTGGCCATCGGCACCGTTACCGGAGCCGCGCCCACCACAGCATGACCGGTCCAGTTCTTGACCGATGACGCGAGGAGCCCTCCGCCCACCAGCGCCGCGAGCAAAACCACCGTCGCGGCCCATCGGCGAATATGAATTGTGTCGTTCTTCATGGCTGTCTCTTCTTCTCCTTTGACCTTTTCCTTTGATTTCTCTCGCTCCGGGCCTGGACCCGAATTCGCGCGCGAGTGGTTATTTTATGCGATTACAGTCTGTATTAGACGTGCGTCGCGGCGATTCGTTATTGTGTCCGCTCGCGCCGCCCAGCTCATTTTTTGGAATGATTCCAAGCACTCGAATGCCGGGGAAAGCGTCAAGTTTCGCGCAAGCTTCGCCATTAAAGCTGCCTCAAACTATTCCGCCGCAGCGAAAAGGAAGGTTCGCCCACCGCCCACTGCGCCGTCCCAGTGTATGATGCAGCCCGACTTTTCTGAGTTTCCCGGACCTCGAAGGCCAATCCTTCCCTAACTATTTTGCTTTCAACGCGTCGAAGAATCATTTGGACCCAACCAGGTTCCATCCTATTCTCTTCGCTCGGGTTGCATCAGCAGTGAAAGGAGAAATCTCGAATGACTCATCGAACTCTCGCATTGGCCGGACTGAGCGCATTTCTCTTCGTGGCCGTAGAGCTGGCCGCCGGCGCTACCGGCCCTAGCGACATCTCTTCTCCGGCCACGGACGGCACCCTCAAAGCGCTCACGGCCGTTGCGGGCGCAGGCACGATGGATACGCATACCTACCAGTATCTCGAAGAGCTGAGCGACGATATCGGCGCGCGCGTCACTGGTTCGCCCGAGGCCGGCCGCGCGATCGAATGGGGCATTGAAAAGATGAAAGCCATCGGCCTCGAGAACGTACATGCCGAGCCCTGGCAACTCTCCCGCGGATGGACGCGCATTTCCGCCGACGCCGAAATTATCTCGCCGATTCACCGCCGCGTGATGGTTGACGCGATGGGCTGGGTGGGCTCGACCCAGCCAGGAGGCGCGGAAGCGGATGTCGTCGAAGTGAACGCCTACCAGCTCGAGCAGGAGGTGAAAGACAATTCCGCGAAATGGCGCGGCAAGGTCCTGCTCATTGTTCACAAGGGTGACAAGCCCAAGGACGGGATTTCCGCCTTCATGAAGTTCGGCGACTTTCTCAAGACCGCTCATCAAGCCGGCGCCGTCGCCGTGATCGGCGGACAGGGCGGCCAAAAAGCTGCGGGCATGCATCTCACGCACACGGGCGCGCTCGGTTTCGACACCTCCTACGACATTCCCGTCGTCAGCATGGCCGCCGAAGACCAAGACCAGATCGAGCGGTACATCGAGCGCGGCAAAGCGGTTCGTTTGAAAATCAACGTGCAGAATCGCTTTTCCGACGGGCCGGTTCCGTCCGCAAATGTCGTCGGCGAAATTCGCGGCACGCAGAATCCGGAGCAGATCGTGGTCGTCGGCGGCCATCTCGACTCCTGGGATCTCGCGTCGGGCTCGACGGACAATGGTTGCGGCTCAAGCACCACACTGGGCGCGGCCGAAGCCATTATGAAGTCCGGATTCAAGCCGCGGCGCACGATTCGCTTCGTCTTATTCACAGGGGAAGAAGAAGGACTGCTCGGCTCGATCGCCTACACTAAGACTCACAAGAGCGAGATGGCGAATCATGTGGCCGCTGTGGTTCTCGATTTTGGGCAAGGCCCCGTGACGGGCTTTCAGATGGGCGGGCGCGAAGACTTGATTCCAGGCATGCAGAAATTTGCGGCGTCGCTCCAGGCGTTTGGCGATCTCGCAGTCGACGACGACGCCGAATTCGGCACCGACACTGGTCCGTTTATTCTCGAGGGCCTGCCGGGTATCAACCTGAATCAGGATTCGCCCGATTATAAATACACGCACCACTCCGCGGTGGACACCTTCGACAAAGTGAAAGCCGATGTGATCGATCGCAACGCGACCGTGATGGCGCTTACCGGCTTCTGGATTGCCGATCGCCCCGACCGTTTTGCGAGTCCCTGGCCGAAGGAAAAAACGGCGCGCATGCTTACCGAGAAGCACGACGATGTGTTCCTGAAGATGTTCGGCCTCTGGCCCTTCGGCAATCTCGGCAGCGACGAGGAGAACAAGAACTAGAACAACGACTTGGACAACGACTAGAAAACTTCCCGGCAGCCGCCATTTCCAGCGATCAAGAATCGGGCGGCTGCCGCAAGTGCCCGCATGTAAGTGGCACAGGCTTCAGCCTGTGCCAACACAACACGCACCACAAATCGCGCCACACCAGCACCCATCGCGACATCGTTCTTCAAGCGTCGCAAGTTCGCGACAACTTTCTTCAAGCCTCGCGACAACTATCTAGCTAATCAGCCGTGCGATCAGAAATGCCGCAGCCGCAGCCAATCCGCCCACAGTCACCGTCTGCAATCCGCCTCGCAACGGCTTCAACCCGGTGAAATGTCCCTTGATCGCGCCAAAGACGAAAAGCGCCAGCAGCGTCACCGCCACGCTCACATAAAGCGCCGCCATCACCTCGTGCATCAATATATAGGGCGCCAGCGGCACCAGCCCGCCCACGATGTACGACGCCGCAATCGTTCCCGCGCTTCGCGCCGCCCGCGCCGGGTCCGGAGCTTCCAGGCCCAGCTCGAAGCGCATCATGAAATCCACCCAGCTTTTCTGATTCGCAGTGATTGCGTTCACCACCGGCGCCATCTGCTCGTTGGATAATCCGTAGTCCCGGAAAACTTTTGCCACCTCTTCCGTCTCGATTTCCGGCAGCTCCACCGTCTCGCGGTATTCGCGATCGAGCTCAGACGCATAGTGTTCCGTATCAGTTTTCGCGGCGAGATATCCGCCCAGCCCCATCGCAATCGAGCCCGCCGCAATCTCGGCGAGTCCCGCGGTGACGATGATCCCCGTCCCTTTCGCCATGACCGATACTGCGCCCGTCAATCCCGCAGCCAGCGCGAAGGGCACCGTAAGGCCGTCGGACATTCCGATCACGATGTCGCGCACGACTGCCGTCGCTGTGAAGTGTTTTTCTACGTGTTCGGTGGATGGCACGCTTCGCTCCTCCCGCGGTCGCCTACAGTATAGGACTTATACCGCTGTCGCCACTCAGGCGCGTATAATTATGAGGCTGGAAGGAAGTAACAGGAGGTAGATTCGATGACCGCCACTTCTGGACAAGGAGCTGCTCCCCAGATGACTTTTACATTGCCGCCATTGCCTTACGCTTTCGACGCGCTCGAGCCGTACATCGACGCGAAAACGATGGAGATTCATCACGATAAGCACCACGCCGCATACGTCACGAACTTGAACAAAGCTCTCGAAGGTAACGCCGACCTTCAAAAGCTGTCCGTGGAAGAACTCCTCGCGCAGATCAACAAAGTCCCCGAAAACATCCGCACCGCCGTTCGCAATAATGGCGGCGGCCATATGAACCATTCCATGTTCTGGAAGATTATGAAGAAGGGCGGCGGCGGCGAACCTACCGGCGAGCTTTTGAGCGCCATTAACGCTGCTTTCGGCAGCTTCGCCGATTTCAAGACGAAACTCGCTGCCGCAGGTACCACTCGTTTCGGTTCCGGCTGGGCTTGGCTGCTCTTCCGCGACGGCAAGCTCGTCATCGAATCATCCGCGAATCAGGACAATCCCATCATGGACGGCGGCAAAGCTTTCTTCGGCCTCGACGTCTGGGAGCACGCCTACTACCTGAAATATCAAAACCGCCGGCCCGATTACATCGAGGCTTGGTGGAATACCATTAACTGGGCGCAAGTGGCCGAAAACTTCGCTCACGCCAGGAAGTAGCTCTCCCGCATCGCATTTCGTAGCATCGCGCGGATCTGCCCCGGTTGAAATCGCCGGGGTAGGTCTGCTCCGGCTCCCTCTTCGCGCGGTAGGCAAAAAATATCCTGCGGGATTTGACCTGGTTCGCCTCTTCGGATAGAACTAACGTGCTGCGTTCGAGAAATCTGTAGTCGCCACCTTGGTATTCTCCGGCAGCAGGCGCAAAGGAGCTCGAAGGTTGCACTGGAAACATATTCTCGCCATTTCCGTCCTCCTGCTTCTTCTCGTTTTGCGCGCGCTTCCCGCCGCTGCGCTCGAGGCTCCGCCGAAAAATCCGCAGGATAGGACGCAATTTTTTCGCGATGTCGTAGTCGGCCCGAACGGCACTGCGAACGTCGTGCAATGTTTCGGCTGCAACGTCCACGTCCTCGGGCACGTCACCGGCGATGTGCTCACGGTCGGCGGCAGCATATATATTTCGGGTCTGGTTGACGGAAACGCGCTCGCGGTGGGTGGCCACATCGAATCTCAATCCGGCGGCGAGCTGCGCGGCCACGCCGCGGCTGTCGGCGGCTACGCGACGACCACCGGCACAGGAAAAATCGATCGCGATTCCTTCTCGGCGTCCTACGCAATCGTCCCCGGACAATATCGTCCCACGGAGTTCGGCATCGCTTTGCTCGTGATCGCAAATCTTCTCGGCGTCGCGATTGCATGTTTGGTTCTGCGCCCCAAGCGCGTCGACAACACCGCCTGGACGATCTGGAATCGCAAGAATATGGTTCTCGTCACTGGATTCGTCGCGCTCTTGATCGCCTGGGGAATCGAATCTCTCGGCGAACACTTGGGGCCCGCGGAAATTCCGGCGAACACTTTGCTGGTTGTGATCCTGGTTGTGATTGGCTCGGGAGGAGCCACGGGACTGGGCCGGCTTGTCGGCGGAGTCGCTTTCCCTCAGCTTACTTCCATGCGCGCCACGCTCGCCGGAATTTTCGCGCTCTCGATGCTTGAAGTGATTCCGCTCTTCGGCTTTGTCGTTTTTTCGATCGGCTTGCTGATCGCGCTGGGCGCCGCCATTGTCAGTGGATTCGGCGCCCGCGCCGTTCCGTCAGAAGAGGAACTCGCGCACCCTCTGTCTTAGCTGCGTCCCTCTCTAGTGGGCCCAAATCTTCGCTGCATCCGTCTCGTACGGATACACGTGCACCATCCAACCGAATACCTGCGCCCGCCATACGCCGCCCGCCTGCTCGCAAGCTGCCTCGGTTGCAATCGTGCCGCGCATGCCGAACTGCTTCCAATTCACCTGCTGCCACGCAGTTCCCTTCTGAGGCATGCAGAAATTCACATGCTTGTGCCACCGCGCCACGCTCAACGGCACGCGCTCGTTTAATTCTTCCTCGCTTGCGCGCTTCGGCGCCGTGTACATCGCGCCTTCGAGTTCGTACCCGTCCGCCGTTTTCTTGTAGAGCAGCGAAGTGGGATGAGCCGCGTCGAACGCGAACTGCGCCTCAAATGCGTATCGGTAATTTGTGAAGTGATAGTGATCCTGCGGCACGTTCGGGAGGAAGATCTGAAAGCCCTCCGCCAGCGCCACTTTATAATCCCGGTATTTTTCGATCGCCGGCCGCAACGCGCTCAAAATCTCCGCGGCTCTCTTTTCATCGTTGGCATTCGCGGGACGCAGATCGGTCATGAACATGTGCGCGTTCATTTCCATGTCGTGCCCCGCCATGCTGGACATCGCGTCGTTCGCCGCCCGCGCCGCAACCGGATTCTCCGTCGTTTCCTGTCGCGCGTCGCTCATATCCATTCCCGCCATTCCGCTTTGGTCGCGTCCGGTCTTTTGGGATTGTTCCTGGGCTTCCGCCACCGTTCCAACTAAGAGTGCCGCTGCTATGAGTAGAATTTTTACCGCTGATTTATTGGGCATCGAAATGCCTCCTGAATAAAACTACGCCGCGCCGGCCCGAAAGTTTCAACTCGTCGCAAGCGGTTCCCTAAGTGGTTGCAGTTTCAGGCGGCTGCGGCACGCGAGCGCTCACACGCGCCGGACCGCGAGGCCTAAAAAGAAAAAGAGGAGGCCCGTGTGCGGCGGAGCCTCCTCTCTGAGGTACCGGCAGCGGCATAACCGCTGCTTAGTTGCCCGGGGCGAGTCCCATCGCGCGCCGGGCTGCCTGTTACACTCACCTAACCCGCAGCCACTCAAAAAGTTCCACAATTTATGAGCCTCTAATGAGCCCCTTGAGAGCCTCGCCGGGAAACAAAGCGGATAGCGCGTGCACCGGCCCGAGCGGCCCGCCTCCCCTGCAACTTTCGTGCCACCTCAATCGTCCAATCCAGCTGCGTTGGAATTGATATTTTCGCTTACGCACCGCACCCTCTTGACGCCGACGCTGAAATCTGTAAACTGCGATTTCGCACATGGCCACTACGCCCAACCCGCTCGAAGAGACTCTGCAGGACTTTCAGTTCCCGCAGCGTGAAGCCGCGTTTTTTTACGGCCTCTTTCTCCGCGGTCACTCGGCCGACGAGCTTCGCCGCGACATCCGCGTCCCCGCAGCCGTTCTCGCCAAGTGGGATCGCGAAACGGAACGCCAGCCGCAGCTCCGTTCGATCCTGGAACGTGTGGTTCAATACCGGCAGCACGTTCTCGCAATATTTGAAAATCTTATCTGCCACGATTCCACAACCCAGCGTTTGCAGTAGCTTCCGCACAGAGCCGCACCCGTCCCGCCCGCCGCCCGTCTCAATTCGCAACAGACCGGATTTCATTCGAATTTCGCGCCGCGCTTCCGCCCATTTCCGTCGTCATTACTGATAGGTGCGTCGAAATCCGGTATTACAGAAGTATTACAAACACGCCGGCGCATCCTTGTTAGTCTAATCTCGAATTAAGGCCAGCACTGGGACCGGGAGACGACAGTGGCAATCCAACTCGAAGACCTGAAAAAGAAGCAGTCAGCCGACAACGAAATCAATTGGATCACTGCGTCGTTCATGATGCTCTTCCATCTCGGCGCCATCGCGGCCCTGTTTTTCTTCACCTGGAAAGCGTTCTTTGTCGCCGTGTTTTTCTGGTGGATCGCGACGAGCGTCGGCATCGGCATGTGCTACCACCGCCTGCTCACTCATCGCGGCTACAAAACTCCCAAGTGGCTCGAATACACGATGACGGTTTGCGCCACGCTCGCTCTCGAAGGCGGCCCCATTTTCTGGGTCGCGACGCACCGCATCCATCACCAGCACTCCGATGAAGAGGGCGATCCGCACTCACCGATTGACGGTAAATGGTGGGCGCACATGGGCTGGATTCTCGTGGGCAAATCCATGCACCACGACACCACGACTCTTTCGCGCTATGTCCCCGACCTTGCCAAAGACAAATTTCACGTCTGGATCACCAAATACCACTACGTTCCAATCAGCGTTCTCGGCGCGATTCTGCTGCTCGTTGGCGGCTTGCCGTTTGTTTTCTGGGGAATTTTCCTGCGCACGGTCGTGGGCTTGCACTTCACATGGCTCGTGAATTCCGCCACGCATTCCTGGGGCACTCGCCGCTTTCAGACGCGCGATCTCTCGACGAATAGCTGGTGGGTTGCGATTCTCAGCTGGGGCGAAGGCTGGCACAACAATCATCACGCGCATCCGGTGTCCGCGCGCCATGGCCTCCGCTGGTACGAGGTGGATTTCAATTGGTACGGCATCTGGCTCATGAACAAGCTCGGGCTCGCCCGCGACATCTATCGCGTCAAGCTCTCGGCGCTCAAGACGATGACGGCTCCCGATCACGAGGAAGCCAACGCGCCCGCGGTAGTTGCAGCAGCCTCCGCGGCAACGAAACTCGTCAGCGCGTAGCTCCCGGCTCCTTCCAAATTGTAGCAGCCGCCTTCCGGCCCACCGATCTCTACGCGTCCGCCCGCGTCTACTGCAATCCCACCTTTCCCCGCAAACTCTCGTAAATCGCATTCGAGTCGTATCCCACGCCGCCCTTGAAAACGATCTCCGGCTTTTCAATCACACTCACGTCCTTCGCCAGATCCCCATCGAGCAGCACCAGATCCGCCTGCTTCCCCGTACCAACGCTCCCATTCCGCTCCGCCTCTCCCAAAAACGTAGCGCCATTCTGCGTCGCAATATGAATTGCTTCCGGCGTCGTGAAACCCGCCTCCACGAGCAGTTCGATTCCGCGCTGATCGCCGAGCCCCGCGAGCACGTGGCCGTCGCCTGTGGGATCGCATCCCGCCATCAAGAGGCCTCCCGCCGCCACAAACTCCCGCTCGAACTTCATCTCTTTCTTGATCAGAATCTCAAGGAGCGAACCGAAGCTCTGGCTCATCGCCCGCGCCGTCATCGCGTGCGACCACGCCACGTCAACCATCAGTTCGTGAGTCCTTCCCACGAGCCCGTCGACATCCATCGGCGGACGCGACCCGCCCTCGAGAACCGCCAGCGTCGAAGTCACCGCCACGCGGTGTTCGACGAGTGTCTGAATCAATTCCTTGATCGCAGGACCGTCCGGCTCCACGTTTTTGACGATGTCCACCAGCACGGCAATGTAATTCGTGCCGCACGCCCCCGGCTCCTTCTTCGAATAGAGGTCCCCATCCGGCGCTGCAAACGGCCCATGCTCCAGGTTGTCAATTCCCATCTCGGCTGCTTCGCGGAATCCCACCGAGCACAAATGTCCGGTTACTTTCATATTCAATTTGTGCGCTTCGTCGATTCCGGCGCGCAATTCATCCGGCGTCACGTTCGTGTAGGCCTTCACCGAAGTAAACCCCACCGAATGCCAGTAGCGTACAAACTCGCGCGCCTCCGCGGCGTCTTTCAATTCGTGCATCTGTGGAATGAAGCTGGGCTTTCCTTCGAGGTAAGGCGTCGTCAGATACAAATTCGGCCCCGGCATTTTGCCGCTGTCCACCTGGGCTTTCACGTTGATGTCGCCGTAGGGGTCCATCGTGCCTGTAGTGCGCGCGGTCGTAACTCCACTCGCAAGGTAGAGCGGCGCAAAAGAATAAAACTCCTCGATGCCGGTAAGCGGCCCGTTAACAGGCGCCGGATAAAAAAGGTGCTCGTGCATCCCGACGAGCCCCGGAATCACCGTCTTGCCGGTCCCGTCAATCACCTTCGCGCCGGCGGGTACCGCGACGCTCGCCGCCGCTCCCACCGCCGCTATCTTCCCGTGATCGATCACCACAGTCTGATCCGCGGCCGGCGATGCCCCCGTGCCGTCAATCACTTCCACATGCGTCAAAGCAATCACAGGCGCATTTTCTCGAATAAAATTCTTCGGCGGAGCCGCGCCCCCCTGCGCCATTGCAGTCGTAGCGGTCGTTCCGTTCATTGCGATCACTAAAAAGATCGCCACCAATAATCTGTGCATGTGGAAGCTCTCCTCGAATATCGCAAGCGCTCAGTCACACGCGCGGATTATATACGACCCGGACAAGACCGCCGCACTTCCAGCATTGCAACGGCCTTCTTCTTCCCCGTTAACTAACCAAGTGGTACCATCCCCCTCACAGCCGTACAGGAGCCAACCATGTCCGAAGCTAATATCGCCATTGCCAAACGTTGGTTCAACGAAGTCTGGAACCAGCGCCGAATCGCGACCATCACCGAAATCTTCGCGCCCAACGGCATCTCCCACGGCGCCGCCGTAGACGGGTCCGACCTCCGCGGCCCTGCCTCCTTCCTCGCCCTCTACGAAAGTCTCATCGCCGCGTTCCCCGACATGAAACTAACCGTCGAAGACGCCATCGCCCAGGACGACAAAGTCCTCATCCGCTGGACGGCCACCATGCGCCACACCGGAGATGCACTCGGCATCGCCGCCACAAACAAGCCCGTCGCCTTCGGCGGCATGACTCTCGTCAAAATGGCCAACGGCAAATTCATCGAAGCCTGGGATCACTGGGACAAACTAGGCATGCTCCAGCAACTCGGCGTCGTCCCCCCGCTCGCCGCAAAATCCGCCGCCGGCTAATGCCTGCGTTCAACTCACAGACTTCTACTTGCCGGCCTCGGCCTTTCAATCGCTCGAAAGCAAAGACCTGGTCTCGCAGCGTTCAGCTTCAATGGCTCGAAAGCAAAGACCTGGTCTCGCACGCTGGTTCCAGGCAGCCTAGAAAATAGTTTCCGCTTCAAACAGCAAATGCGAACCGACTTGTGCCTCCCTCGTTGCCGAACGCCTTTTTCATCGGAAGCTCCCCCACCGCGCACTACGACTCACGCCTCATTCCGCAGTACAATCCACGCGAGCGCCCATGCCGATCGCGAGCCGCCGGAAGACAATTGCTTTTTTCGTCACGCTGGGCGCTTGCCTCGTCGCGCTCGCCGTCGCGCTGAATGTCGGCTGGATCATCCTCAATCGCCGCGAAGCGGTCCTGCTCTTTTTCGGAGTGATTTTTTTTGCCGCGATCATCGGCGGAATGATCGTCAACACCAGCTTCCTCGTCCGCGAAATTCGCCGCAACGAACAGCACGATAGCTTCATCAATGCCGTCACGCACGAACTGAAAACGCCGATCACTTCGATCCGCCTCTATCTGGAAACCCTGCAGCGCCGCGAACTGGATGACGAGCAGCGCCAGAAATTTTACAAACTCATGCTGCTCGATTCCGATCGCCTGCTTGGCACCGTCGAGCAGGTGCTTGCCGCCGGGCAAAGCGGCCACAAATCCTTGCCGACCTATCGCACGGATATTGATCTCGAGAATCTCGTTCGCGAATGCATTGATCTGGCGCGCTCCCGCCACCACCTCGAAGCCGCCGGGTTGCGCCTTGAGCCCGTCGCCAACGGCGCCGAATTTAAAATCCAGGGCGATCCCGAAGAACTGCGCACCGCGGTCTCCAACCTTCTCGACAACGCCATCAAATATTCCATCGGCAACGTGGACGTCACCGTGAGCCTCGAAACGCCGGACGAAAAGCACGTGGCGCTGAAAGTCCGCGATCACGGCGTCGGAATTCCATCCGAAGAATTGAAACGAATTTTCCGCCGCTTTTATCGCGTCCGCGGACGCACCTCGGCTCGCGTGAAAGGAACGGGGCTCGGACTTTTCATCGTCCGCTCGATCGCGAAAACGCATCGTGGCAAAGTTTTCGCCGAAAGCGAGGGCGAAGGACGCGGCACCACGGTCACGCTCGAACTTCCCCGGAGCCGCGGATGAGCCCGGCGAGCGCGAGAAAAAAACATCCAGCCAGGACGAGAGACGAAAGTCCGGCGAGGACGGCAGAACAAATCCGGCGAGGACGGCAGAACAACGTCCGGCGAGGACGGCACGAAGAATTCCGGTGAGCACGACAGAAAAAATACCGCGGAGGACGACAGGAAAATGAGTCGCGTGCTCATCGTCGAAGACGAAGCCCACCTCGCCGAGGGCCTTCGGTTCAACTTACAGGCCGAGGGCTACGGAGTCGAAGTCACCGGCGATGGCGAGTCCGCGCTCAAGCGCTTGCTCGAATCCAATGGCCGCTTCGATGCCGTCGTGCTCGACGTGATGCTGCCCGGGATCGACGGTTTCGAAGTCGTTTCCTCACTGCGCAAAGCCAAAAATTTTATCCCCGTTCTGATTCTCACCGCGCGAGGCCGCCCCGAGGACGTGCTCGAAGGTTTCGGCGCAGGCGCTGACGACTATCTTTCCAAGCCTTTCGAGCTGCCCATTTTTCTCGCTCGCCTTCAAGGACTTCTACGCCGTAACGAATGGCTGCGCAGCAGCAAACCGCCGGCCACGCGATCCGCGAAAGAAGCCGCGTCAAATGCTGCGAACGAGCGCGAAACCGTTTCCTTTGAAGGGAAGACAATCGACTTCGGTACGCTCGAACTTCGCACCGAGCGGAACACGATTCAGTTAACGCTGATGGAAGCAAAACTTTTGCGCCACCTGATCCGCAACAAGGGTCGCAACGTTTCACGCAAGTCGATTCTGGAAGATGTGTGGGGACTCTCCGAAGATACCGATACGCGCGCCATCGACAATTTCATCGTGCGCCTGCGGAAATACATCGAGAAAAATCCGGCGAAGCCGCGCCACCTCTTGACCGTTCGCGGAGTGGGATACCGCTTTGTCGCTTAGCCTCAGCGATCGTAGACGCCGCTGGCGGCCAACGAATCACCGCGCTCGCACTGCCCATCATCCCGTTTCGAGTTCGCGAATGCCAGCGCGCCCAGCGCCGCCACCGCCGGAAAACACACCACTACGTAGCGCGGCTCCACGGTCGGCAGTTGCGTGAGCAGCACCGTGCGAATCAGAAGATACAAAATCAGCACCGCGCAGCCGGGATTGCTCCTGAATCGCCAGGCGCCCGCAAGCGCAAGGCCGGCATACACAAAGTTCAACAAGCCGAAAAACAATGTCACGTCAAACTCGGCCGGATTCGCGCGGCGCTCTTCGGCGAGCGGCCACAGCTCTCCCGAATAGCGCAGCACATCCACTCGCGGCGTGAACCAGATCACGAGCGCGCGCTCGACCGGAATCCAAAAGAAAGTTCGAAGCGGATGCGCTACGGCTCTCTCGTGTGCCAGCGTCTCGAAGCGGCGGTCCAGCGCCGGCGTCATTCTCGAATCGCTGTTGTAAGTCGCGAGCAGGTTCGCCACGCGCACGCGCTCCGCATCCGAATCGAACGCCGCACTGGGAATCGCGTCCATCGCGATCGGCTTCTTTCCGACGGCCCACGTCACGCCGTACGCATCGCGATAGCGGACCATCCACGTTCGCGTCCAAGCGTAAAAGCCGCGCGGGATGTAATCCCCTGCGGACTCCGCATAGTGCGGCGCGAGAAATTCGATGCGACCCATCGTTCGCGCATTCCGCGCGGCCCACGGAGTAAGCGCCGCGATCAATCCCACCGCCATCCACAAACCGGCGAGCGCGACTTTCCACCAATCCGCCGGCCGCCGCCACCAAACGCAAATCACGATTCCCGCGGCCGCCAGCACCAGCGGCGTTTCCGGCCGAACCAAAGTCCCGAGTCCCGCGACAAGACCTGCGAGCAGGAACATGCGTGTGAGCCAAAGAGTGCCGCGCGGATCCTGAGCTCGTACTTGCCACGGATCGTTTGCCGAAGCGGTCGCCGAAGCGGTCACCCCCCAGACGAGCACCAGCAGCGCAAGCGTCGTGAAAAAAGCAGCGAGAGTTTCCGTCAGGATGGCAGCCGTGTAGCTCGCCGTGAACGGACACAGCACGGCCAGCCAGAGAGCGATCGCCGTGGCGAGAGATTTTTTGCCCGCCGGCGCGATCCGCCCGGCGATCATCGCGGCGATCACGCACGTCGCAAGATCAACCGCCGCCTGCACGAACATGACGGCACTTCTCGTGCGCCCGAAAATCGAATACACAGTTGCGAGAAACGCCGGATAGCCCGGCATTCGCTGATCCACGACCGTCAGCTGCCCCTGAATAAAAAGTCCGTACACGCCGTGGTCGAGCCAGTTGCGCGCCAACTCCTCGTAAAATTTGGTATCGCCGGCATGAAAGGGAAACCGTGTAACGAAGAACAGCCTCAACACAATCCCGCACAGAAGCGCAACGGCCAGGTGACCGTAGGTGATAGGGAGCACGCTCGAACGAGCGCCGCTGGGGCGGATTGCCATTCGCTCCAGTCTATATGCCTGCGCCCGTTTCGTCAGTTCAGCGGCAATAAAAATCAGGCGCGCAAATTCGCGCGGCGCGATTGCGGAAGAAACGGCCGTATCGTAAGATTGTTGTCACTGCATTCATCACCACGGTTCCCCGGTAGCTCAACGGTAGAGCATTCGGCTGTTAACCGAAGGGTTGCTAGTTCGAATCTAGCCCGGGGAGCCAACCTTCTCAATGAGTTGAGAAATTGGCGCACTGTAGGCATTTGGAGCTGTGCCCACTTTTGTGCCCCATCGTCGTGGCTTCCCAATTCTTTGCCCAATTTATCTGAACCACAATTCGGAGTGGACGATGCAAATGCCCGATAAACGGATTTGGGGACGAAAGAGAAGGGCAAACCTTGTGATCGGGCTTCTCATTTCCGCGTTCACGAAACGCCCGACGCCATCGCCTCTCGTTTTGCTGGCAGAAGCGCTAACAAGACGCCTCCGATCACAATGAAAAAGACCACATCGCCAAAGTCTCTGTGGACGCCGTGCATCCGCGCTTCGACGGTTTGAATACCCATCACCGTGCCATGAGTGATGTTCCACCAAGCCGCTAGAGCAATCATCGAGCGATGCTCAGATGGTCTCCTTGCGGCGATGAGTAGAAAGACCCCGACCGGAATAAAGAAGCTCAGAAACATCGGCCCGACCTCGTCCTTCCCCTCCAAAAGCCAGCTGGAATGCCACAGATCCTTGAATAGAAAATAAATGATGCCCACATTCATCAGCCCCACGATCACCAGGACGATCTGCGTCAGGCGTTCTTTTTTCACATTGACCTCATTGGAGCGAATGTTGTTGCGAGCGCAGCAGGGTCGCCTCGTCGGGGTCGCCTCGTCAAAGTCGGGCCACTTCCCTTTCCACGCCCACGGTCATCTCCTACGTCATGTGCAAGCTGCCTATCATATCCGCACTACGAATGAGGCCTGAAAAAAGACTCATCCCGCCCCTTGAACATCGAAGATGAACAGGAAGATGACCAGTGGTCCCCCACTTTCGAATGGGCAGCTGCCGATTCGTGAGCGCTAAGTCCAATAAAGCGTCTCACTGTCTCAGAGACGGCCTTTGGAATAGTGAGACGCTTTATTGGACTTACGGGTGGGGTCGGCGCGGTGCGTGCACACACCGCAGTTGACGAGAAATTCACTGTCCGCGATTTGGTGGTGATAAGAGGATTTCTCAGCATCTATCGGCTATCGCATCAAGCATTGTCGGGTGGAAGTTTGCCGATAGCGAAGCCTTCATCCCGACGCAATCTGTAGAACGACAGGCCGTTGTAGATAATATTGGCAGAAATAATCATCGTCAGAGAACGGAATGTTAGAAACAGTCCTGCCAGACACACGCCAACCAGCACGGTGAAAACTATTTCCTCGCGCTCTGACGAAATTCGGCTCGGTCGTCCGGCCAATTCCGACAACGCGAATACCACGGATGTACCGAGGGCTGCAGCATCCATGCCAACACCAACTCGCCGAAGCGAGACCAAACAAAAAGCGCGCCACAGCTCCTCAGAAAACCCACCGACTACAATGATGGCTGCCCACACACCAATTGGCCCTCGTAACGCCGGGTGCGCTGCGTTGGCAAAACGAAGGTCTGGCCACACCTTGATGCCTAAGAGCCGCACTTGAACTAGCGCAATTCCCACAATGATTCCCACGATGGCTGACTGGATCGGGGTGCCTTTGGGGATAGAAGTCACCCGCATAGCCGTAGCAGTACGTAAGACGGATAGAATTGCATACCGTAGAATCCAGAGAAGGCGGCCATTGCGCTTGCGTGCGAAGCTCAGCGACGTCCGGCGTCGGCTCCGCTCCATGGTCCAACCCCCATTTGAAAGCTGCCGGATCGCCAAGCAGGTATGCGAGAAGCGGGTACATTGCGACCACCAAAACTGGATTGTAAAAATGCCAATATCGAACTCCGCCGCATCGCGTTGGGCTGATTAGCGCACCATCCTACAGCAAAAACCGGATAGGTGTTGCGAACAGGGATTATCACCACCTAATTTGCTTCCGTCCGCGCCGACAGGTACAGCAGCTAGCCTGTAACACCACTATCGAATCCCCGTAAGTCCAATAAAGCGTCTCACTCTCAAAAACCCCGTCTCTGAGACAGTGAGACGCAACATTAGACTTAGCCCTCACCACCCGGCTCGCGACGCCGCCGCCCTCTGATTCTCCCTGCCATCGCAGTCGAGATGCCCAAATCCTGCGCCACGTCCTGCAGGGACGCTGTGAGACACTGTGGGAATTGGCGGGACTCGCCACGACAGGAACCCACGGTGGATATCACGATTCGCCAGAATAGCTTGCAGGTAATCGCTCTGATCGTTGTGGCCGCAGCGGGCCTTTGGCTCGTCGGTGTCGCGTTCCTGATGGCTCTGCGCCCGCGTTACAGCCTTCACCTGTTCGAGAAGATGAGCGCAGATTTGCTGGAGCGCTCGAACTGGCGGCTTCAGTTCACTGAGCAGGGATTGCGCGTGCTAGCTGGTGTGGCGCTGATTGCGCGGGCACCGGCCTCTAAGCTGCCGCTGGTCTTCGAGATTGCAGGGTGGCTTTTGGTTGTAACCTCGCTGCTGATCATGGTCGCCCCGATCCGGTGGCATGGTGCCTATGGGACGTGGTGGGTGAAGCGGCTTACGCCTCTCGTGATTCGCATCCTTTCGGTTGTCCCGGCAGCAGCAGGTGCCGGACTGATCTATGCGGCGCTCTAGAAGCACCGTGCCCATCCCTTGTGGCCATGCGGCCTCATCCCCATGAGACGTCAAGAGCGGGTAGTGGATCGGGGCTGGTGAGTATATATTCATGACGATCGAGCTTCGTGCCGTCGAGACAACGTGTCGCTGCATTATGGGCAACGCGTAGTTTCTGGAATCCCAATTTCTCCACGATGCGGCGGCTAGACTCGTTGCCGTCGAAGAATCCGGTACTGATTGCCCTTGCACCAAGGTGCCCGAACGCGTACCGGATAGCTGCGTTTGCCGCCTCTGTCGCCATGCCCCGCCCGGCATACTTCGGCGCTGCCCAGTATCCTGTCTCATAGACATCTGGCTCGTCGGTGAGGTCCAATGCGGTTCGAACAACAAAATCCCCGTTGATCCGATGGAATCCGGCCAGAGCGATTCCTGCCTGATTCTGGTAGTCCATCACGCGGCGAATCGAATTTTCCATCGCTTCCCTCGACCGTTGGTTGTCGAAGGCCCAACTCATCCAAAGCTGCAAATCGCTCCACGCTTCTTCCTTAGCGGTCTGGATCGAATCCAAATCGTCAAGCGTTGGCGGACGCAAGATCAGGCGTGGCGTTACGATCGGCATTAAATGGCGCATAGCGTGGCTCACTGGAAGAATTCTGAAATATAGTTCGTCGTCCTGCAACCCGATGCGAGCCTCCTCGTCAGCATGAGACAGCCGATTCTAGTCCCAACTCCTGATTGACGCATGAATCGGAAACTGGGATGTTTCCGGATAGGTGTTGATAACAGGGTTTATCACCAGCTATCTCATTTCGAGATAGCTGGTGAGAAGAGGATTTATCGACATCTATCCGGACCGGAACATTTCAACTAGCCCGCCGAACATAGTTTCCTTCCGGAGACAATTCCCGGACGCCTGGATTGCCGGTACAGTATCCTCAGGATTCAACCGACATGGGCTGGCGCGAGTACCATGAACTTACGAAACACAGTGTCGAATCGCTGCGGCGAACTCAGCACTATCTCGATTGGGCCAATATGCCCAATCCATTTCGACACTATGAGGGCGTCCCCATCCTGGACTTGCCGGCCGACCCACCAGTTCCACAGATTTCAGCTCTCGCAGTACTCGAAGGCGAGACAGGAACTACCCTGGCTCGGGACGGTGCGGAATTCCTCTCGCAGTTAATGTTTTATTCCGCTTCGATTAGCGCGTCCAAGCGAGTCTCGTCCACCGGAGCCGTCTACTCTCTGCGCGTAAATCCTTCCTCCGGCAATCTCCATCCCACCGAATTTCACTTTTGCGCGCAAGGATTGGTCGGCTGGCCCGATGGCCTCTATCATTACCGTCCCTCATCCCACATGGTGGAACAACGCGCCATCGGAGATTGGGGTGGGAAGTTGATCGGTATCTCTGCCCCGCTCATTTTCATCCTGACGAGCGTTGCCTGGCGCGAAGCCTGGAAATACCGGGATCGAGCTTATCGGTACTGCTTGCACGATGTCGGGCATGCCTGGCAGGCTCTCACTCTCGCTGCTCGATCGATCGGATGCGAAAGTTTTGCGTTTGGCCAGTTTCTGGATGACAGAGTTGCGGAACAGTGTCTCCTGAATGAGGATGAGTGGCCGATGCTTATCGTCGAGCTCCAAGGCCCATCCATTCCCGTGAGGCCGCTGGAACCAGTCGAGACAATTTTGTTCAGAGGTCAGCCCAACCGATTGTCGGAGGAACAAGTAGCTTATCCATTGATTGAGAGAATTCACGCCGCAACGAAGCTCACTGTGCAAACCGCCGCCCCCGTTCTCGCCCAGGCAAAGCCATCCGGGCGCGGGGAAATCAGCCTGTCGACTAACTCTTCCACGAGCCGTAGCTTCGGCGATGTCGTTCGTGCCCGGCGTTCTGCTCTCGACTTCAGGGGTGGGGAAGAATCGATTTCGCTCTCACAACTTGCAACACTCCTCGCCGCCGCACAGGGACGTCTCTTCGCCGATTTCGCTACCGCTCCAATGGTCCAACTGCATCTTTACGTCCACCGCGTCGACGGCTTGAAGCCGGGAGTGTACCGCTACTGGCCGGAGCACGCAGAGTTGGAAAGAATCAAAGAAGGAGACCAACGCGTAGCCGCGGCAGCTCTCAGTCTGGGACAAGAGCTGGCGGGTAACGCTTGTGTGGCGGTCTCTATGATCGGCGATTTCGAGAATGCGTCTCGCAGCTACGGCAATCGCGGATATCGCTACGTGCATTTCGAGGCGGGCGCCATCGGTCAACGAATGTATCTTGCCGCCGAGGCGCTGGGCTTGCGAGCAACCGGCATCGGAGCGTTTTTTGATGAGCGAGTGAATCGATATCTGAACTTGTCCCCCGAGCTAGGACAAGTCGTCTACCATTTTGCGATTGGCTACCCGGTTTCCGATCCGCGCCTGGAGGGTTGAAAACCAATGGTCGGCATTTTAGTCCATGGAAACAACCATTTCATCCTGTCCGGGCCCGTGCCCGACGAAGCTGTGGCGTTGGCGTTGGCGCGGCACTGGTCAATCATTCAAATCGGCGAGACAAAATCTCCATCTTTCGGCCAGTGGGAGATTCGGTCAAAAGAATTTCGAGAGAATCTGGAATGGGCTGTCATCGTCCCGGGAGACCGTGAACCTTCTCAAGGAGTGGTGGAATTGCTTGGAGAGCTTTCTGCTCGCGGTGTGATAATCCAGAGATTGCGCACGGGCTGCTGGTAACACCCAGGGAAAAGGAAACCACTCTGAAGCGGCCCACTGTAAATAGCTAGACTAGGTTGTGAAAAGCGGAGGATTAGTGCCATTGCCCCCGCAGCCGCAGTTTCGTTCCATCCTGCATACGCACATGCTGCGCGAAGAACGAAATCTGACACCAAAACGCGAAAGTGTTCACAACGGTACAGACGCCCGTGTCGAACGCGGCCAGTCTGGTGGTTGTGGCAGGTAGTCCCTCACGAGAAGGTCGTCGATGATTTTTGCTTGGACGTTTAATGTCGCGTTACAAACGGTCGCCGCGTTCGTGATTTTTCTGGTCGGGTACTCTGCGCTTTTTATTTTCCTATTCACTTGTTTTGCCGTCGCAAAGGGTTTGTACGAAGTAGCAAAGGGGATTTGGACATACCGGACGAGACTTGCATCGGCCCCGCGCTAGAAAAGCTTCGCTAGTCCTGCCTAGAGGCAGGGACGAATGGAATGGCCGGTAGTTGGCAGGGAAAATCGACTATCGGGCGTGGCACCAATCAGTTCCATAACTCAAATCGTTTCAAGGGAGGCAACAAGATGAATCCGAGCACAAAGGATGAGATGGCGGGTAAGGTTCACGAAGTGAAAGGCACGATCAAGGAGAAAATCGGACAATTAACGAACGATCCCGATCTGGAAGGCGAGGGGATCGTTGAGAAGATTGGCGGGAAAATCCAAACCAAAATCGGCCAGACAGAAAAGGCCATCGAAAAGTTGTAGGTCTGGTCCTGCGCTCACAGCCGAGCCGTAATGGATTATTGATTGGACTCAAGGAATCGATCGAAAAACTGGAGGTAGGTCATGAACTTCTCGACCGTAAGCTCGACACAAATTGCGATCGTGATTGCTGTCGCTCTGTTAGTGGTCGCAGGTATTTCAGTTTTGTTTTTTATTCGCAAACGGCGAACCGCAAGATTACAAGATCAGTTTGGCGGCGCCGAATATGCCCGAGCGGTGAAAGAAGGCGGCAGTCGGCGGAAAGCAGAAGCTGTGCTCGACGAGCGTGCAGACCGAGTGGAGGGCTTTCACATTCGAGCTTTAGCACAAGGTGATCGCTCGCGGTTTGTCGAATCGTGGAGCAGAGTGCAGGCACGATTCGTTGACAGCCCTGGCGGGGCAGTAACCGAGGCCGACCAACTCCTGGGTGACGTGATGTCCACTCGCGGCTATCCGGTAAGCGATTTTGAACAGCGCGCCGCCGATCTCTCTGTGGATCATCCAATGGTTCTCGAAAATTACCGTGCGGCGCACGGGACCGCGCTTTTGCAAGCACAAGGGAAGGCCAGCACCGAAGACTTGCGCCAGGCCATGATTCACTACCGGACTCTTTTTGAGGAGCTGGTCGCCGAACCAGAGGTGGCTCGGGCGGTGGCAACATCGTAGCTCTCGGTTCCAATCGCAAGCGGAAAGCCGTGTTAGGTATTCAGGAGTACAAGACACAAAGAGCAGGCGATCCAGTGGACGCAGCAAATAAAGTAAGAGATGAAGAATCGACCGCAGGGCTGACGACCGCGGCTTTGGCCGGCGTCGGCGCGCGATCGGAAGCGCGAGCTGTCACTACTTACAAGAAGGACGCAATCCCCTGCAGAATGGCGATACCAGATCGAAGGAGTGAAGGGGGAGGAAAATAAATCCGCCCCCTTACCTTCGGGTCGGATTAGTTGAATTGGCCGGGATGTTCCGCTCTCGTTTTTGCCGACTTGATGTCAGATTCGGCGGCTAACTCTTTTTCTGCTCTGACCCAGTCCTCAACATCCTTCCCAGGTTTGCAACCACGTTGCGTGTACAGCTCGTAAGCTCGACGCGCAACTCGTTCTTTGGAAAGTTCTATGCGTTCGATCATGGCAACCTCCTTGGTTCTGGGCACGAGGGGCAAGTGCTGCCCCTCGCATGTGATCTCGGCGAACTACTTGCCGTTTGCTGAGACGGTGATCTTGATCTGCTTCGGCTTGGACTCTTCTCGCTTCGCCATATGTAAGGTCAAAATCCCATTGCGATAGTCGGCCCGGATGTTCTCGGAGCTAACCGTATTCGGGAGGGAAAAGCTCCGCATGAACGAACCATAGGAGCGTTCAATCCGGAGGTAATTTTCTTCTTTGAGGTCCTTCTCGAACTTCCGCTCTCCACGGATGGTCAATGTATTGTTTGTAATGCGGACGTCAATGTCCTTATCTTGAAAGTCCGGCAGTTCGGCCTTCACGACCAATTCATTTTCGGTTTCGTAGATGTCTACGGATGGCGCCCACGTTGCCAGGTCAGCATGACCCGAGCGCTCGCGAGTAAAGTTGTCCTCAAATAGACGATTGACTTCGTCTTGCAGCGTTAAACCACGGGACTGGTCCCGACGTGTAATGGTATTCATAAATCTCCTTGAACGGCCTGCTGGTTGTCTTGGCGAGGGGTAATCCAGCTAACTTGCGCTGGGTTGTAGGTGAACTGAAGAATCCCAGGTCCGTAATCACACTGTGCGTATGCTGTCGCATTGTCAACAGAATTACTACACTGGATCAGAAATAATCTATTCTTGAGACGTCTACGCTTCGCAAGTCGCACAAGCTAGGTGCTTTAAGGCTGTCGGACAAATTCGAACAATTTCCCAAGCGGAGTGACATCCACTCTTTTACATTGGTTGGATCACTGGGCTAGGGCCGATAAATGCGGTTATCGGGGACGACGTATTTCCGGATAGCTGTCGAGAACAGGGATTGTCACCAGCTATCTCATTTCGAGATAGGTGGTGGGAAGAGGATTTATCAACATCTATTGAACTTTCCACCGCGACGAAACGCCGGTTTATTTGATTTCACTTCTTCGGTAACGCGCTTTACAAGGACCTAGGGCGTCGCGTGGTGGCCCGTCGCTAACCCGCTTACTTGACGGAATAATTGCGCGCCTCCATACAAGCGCCGAATGCTCGCTGAAAACTGTCGAGGCCTTCTGCATGGGCCATCTTCAATCGATCATCGTCAGCCTTTTGTTGGGCGGCCGTCTTCGCGGCCGCATCTTTTTTCGCTGCCGCGCTGGCTTCCCGCTGCTTCGCCCCACCGCGCATGGTACCGACAACAGCACCCGCGGCCGCACCTTTTCCCGCGTCCCCGGCGATGGCCCCAACGGCGGCACCGCCAGCGGCACCGCGAGCGGCACCTTTGGCACGGCCACCGCTCGGCGTACTGGCATTGTCCGCCGCGGCCTTTTGTTCAGCTTGTTTTTGTTCGGCGGTTTTGCCTGCCGCAGGAGGCGCTTTTGGATCGATGCCGGTATATTGCTTTGCTGAGCCGTAGCAGTCTGATTCGTCTTTTAATTGTTGGTCGGGGGATTGGCCGTTTTTCCCGAACACAAATACGCCAATATCTTTGGAAGGCGACCAGGCCGGCGCAGCCGCTGGGGCTTGAGCGAAGGTAGGTAGGGCGACAAACAACAAAGCCAGCACAGCGAGTAGGTATTTCACGCTAGAGTCTCCTTGGGCCGAGAACGCCCGGCCGTCCAATTCACATTTGACAGTACACTTCAGCCGCAGAGCGAAATCTCCCACTAACGAGAAAATGCGACGGTGCCTTACGCAGAGTGCGTCAGTCGGTTTGCTGCTTCATCTGATCCAGAACCTGTTGAACGTTGAAGGCCGCTAATTTCTGGCGCTGTGGGAATTCTTTGAACGTCATGAGGAACTGTCCCACGACGGCCTGCACAGGAACCATCACCCAGATCTCGTCACTATTCCCACACGTTTACTTTGCTGAATCATCAAGCTGTTTCGTCAGTGCCTCTTCCTTTGCCTTTGCCTCACCCGCGTCGATCGTCGCGTTAATTTCATCGCCGAGCGCGGTAACGAGTCGCGTGTTCGTCTTCAAGTATTCAGGATAGGGTGGAGAGCTAGGACGTGTCTTGTTCTTGTTAAGATGATCGATAGCGCTGTTCATGTTCGTCGCCAAATCGTTTGCAAGCGCGGTGATACGATCGATCGCATCTTGCTGCCAGGGGCTGGCCACTGTTCGATGTGATTGCAGCCCGCGTGTATTTTCCTGCAACTTGTTTACGTCGTCCTTCATTCTTGTGAGTGTCGCGGTGTGGGTATTCCAGCTCGGTCCGCTTACTAAGCTGAAGGACTGCATTTCGGTGGCATCCTTCTTGATCTTTGCCACCAGCGGCTTTACCGTCTCCAGTTGGGCAGTTACGCTGGGATTATCATCGGTGGGTTGGCCAAATGAGCTGGCGGGCACAAGGCCTGATGCAAACAAGAGAGCTCCAGCAATCGCAATTCTAAATCTCATCTTCGTATCCTCCTGTTGATGGTTGCACTTTCCACTCCGGGAACCTGGCCGCGTTTAACACTACCGGAAGCAACACGGAATCTTGTCTCGGTCTAACCGCTTCCGCATCCTATCACGCGCGCCGTTCTCGGATATTCAGCACTGCCGCAAAATCAAGCGGACGATTGGTTCAATAGGGATATCCCTTGGCGAGCGCTAGCGCCAGCTTTGCATCGTGCCCATAGATGTCATCGTAGAAATCCACAAGGCCATCTTCATCCACTCTTGCGGTGGCGTACAAAATCAGCACGGGGATCGGTGAGCTCAAGTTCACTTGGACGCTCTTCTCACCATTCATCGCCGCCCGGATGCGTTCCTGAGTCCACTCCGGCTTGGACTGCAGCACCCACGCGGCTAGCGCGGGAGGGTCTTGAACACGAATACAGCCGTAGCTGAAATCGCGACGCGACCGGGAGAACAATTCGGTTTTGGGCGTGTCATGCAGGTAGACCAAGTAGGTATTGGGAAACATGAATTTCACGCTGCCCAGGGCATTCTTGGGGCCAGGACGCTGCCGAACGGATAGCTTTCCCGCGCGCAGTAGCTGAATCTGTTCCGGTGTTACCTGTGCGCCGCTTATGACCTTGCCATTTGCATCGATGAGGTCGTATCCGTTTTGGGCGAGGTAAGCGGAATCCTTTTGCAACGGCGGAAGAATTTCCTTGCGCAAGATGGTGGGAGGAACACCCCAATCGGGCCGGAAAACCAGGTAGGTCATCTTCCCTATAAAAGCCGGAGTCTCCGAGCGCATGGCCTTGCCAACCACTACATTCATTTTCAAACTGATGTGATGCGGCTCGTCGAATCCGTAAAGGCGAAATGCCGGCACGTTTACGGCGATTAACGGCGTAGTGAGATCGTGAGGTAGCCAGCGCCAGCGTTCGAGTGAAAATTGAAGCTGGCGAACGCGCTCTGCGAACGGCACATTGAGTTGCCGGACCGTTTCCGGCCCCAGACTTCCCGTTACCGCCAGCGCGTGGCGCAGTTGAAACCGCTTCACCGCCTCGGCGACATCGCTTTCATATTTCACTGATCCTTCGGCTAGCGTCGCGCTCTGGGGTAAATCCCCCAGGAGCTTCAGCTTGTTCACCAGCAAGCCCATCCCGGCATACGTGCCGCCCGACGACACCGGTTTTTCTGGAATCGGAAGCTTCTCTGAAGAGACTTCCGGCGCGAGTGAGAGATATTTTCGCAGCGCCTGGGCAGTTCGCGAGTATCCGTCTTCCTGAGGTTCTACTTGGTCCAAAAGCGGCACGATGTCTGATGCTTGAGAGAGTTGCGAAAGAAATCCCGGCAACTCCGTTTTCCTGTGATTCAAGTCGAGATCAAATTTAAGGTGCCGTGGGTCGATGCGTCCAACATTCAGTGCCGAGACGTACCGCAGCAGGCAAACCGATAGGGCTAGATCAAATCGAGCAATCTCGTCCGGTGTTGGCTTACCGGCGAGAGCTTCCTCGCGGGATTGCCACCGCGAGGCATCGTAATCTTCGGCGTTCAGACCCTTCTGTGCCGCTTCTTGTAAAATTGAAACGACAAGTTTCGCTTGCGCGGTCGGCCCCGCTCCGTCAACCCAGGCCGGTGCGTACCCGCGGCCTACATAGAATTTCGTGGTATCTCCACTGACGTCACGAAAATCGGGCCAGCGAAGAGTCGCAAGTTTGCCGGAGGCGACCAGGGGACGCAGCGCGCCGCCTACAGCTTCCGCACTCTCCGGAGCTAGCGCGGCCCTCTGCGGCTTAACCGGGCCAGCTTCTGACCGGTCTCCTGAGGTGTGGCACGCGATCGCGGAGAAGACCAGAAGGAACACGAAAACCGAGTAGACACATCGGCCTAGTGCGCGAATTCGACCCGGCTCTTCTGCAGGTTTCACTTTGCATGCATCTTACGCCTCATTTCAGATAGCTGTCGAGAACAGGGATTATCACCAGCTAGCTCAAAACGAGATAGGTGGTGGGAAGAGGATTTATCAACATCTATCCGGACCGAGCCGTCCCGGCGGGCCCATCTGCAAAACCTAGTTTCCGATTACGCGACTTATCAGGCAAGTGGAATTGAATCGGTAACACTAGCGCGTTTCGCAGGACTAATATTGAGACCGGTAGACACTGGTCGCTGGGCGCATTCGGCAAGGGGCCGGTTGGCCAGCCTTTTTCCCATTTCAGTGAAACATGCGGAGAGGCGATACGTCTGAAGGGGGATAGGAAGCCCTTCGCCTCAGCGCTCAAAGGAGAAAAGAGATGAAGCGTTTTTCCAGATTTGCGTTGGTATGGTTGGCTGTGGGTTTTGCATTGGCTCCCCTGCGGGCGCAGGAAGCCCCGAAAAAAGCCCCGGGGCCGGCTCCCAGCCAGTCGGAAGGCGTGCTGGAGGCGTGGAATGACATCGGACGGAGATTGATTGCCATGGCGCAGGATTTTCCGGAGGACAAGTTTTCGTACAAGCCGCAGGCGGAATCTCGGACGTTTGTCGCGAACCTGGTGCATGCTTCGGCGTCCATGTACTTCTTCACGGATACCGCCGCGGGGAAGAAACCGCGGCCGTCAAGCTACGCCGACGACCCCAAGGACGTCGGCGTGAAGACCCGGGCGGAGCTTGTGGCCTTTGTGACGAAGTGCGTGGAAGACGGCGCCGCGGAGATCAAGGCCAAAGGCGACAAAGGCCTGATGGAAACGGTCGATGATGGCGGGCCGCATCTGGACCGGCTGTACGATCTAGCTTACGGCCTGATCGCGCATTCGAACGAACACTATGGCCAGCTGGTGGTCTACTATCGGATCAACGGCCTGGTGCCGCCGGAATCAAGGCCCAAGAAATAGGGGCAGCGAATCGAGCTGCGCTGCCCGTGAGCTCCAAACTGCAAGTTGCGAGGACTATTTTGCCGCGATCACGTAGTTCACCTTCTTCGAAGTCCCGCCACCTTGCGGCGGGTTGAATACCGTGACTGCCACGGTTCCCGCAGCGGCCACGTCCGACGCCGGAATATCAGCGATCAAGACGCTGTCGCTTTGGAAGATCGTGGTGCGGTCCACTCCGTTCCAGCGCACGACTGCGCCCGGAACAAACCCGCTGCCCTCCACCGTCAATTGGAAATTCCCATTTCCAGCTTTAACTGCGGGAATGGCTGACGTCGCCACCGGAATCGGATTTGGACCCACCGAAGGCTGAGTCTGGCTGCTGCGCAGCAAAACCAAATCGTTCGTGTTGGTCTGGTAGTTCTGGTAGAGCAGGGCGAAACCATCGGCGCCCCAGCGCAACAGCGCGGTTGCAGTTGTGATGTTCGACGGCAGCGGGATCGAGCCCACCTGAGCAAACGTGTGCTGGTCAAACACCAGGATGGCGCCCGCTCCGTACGCAAGGCCGTAGCTGAGTCCGACGGCCGAGTCAGGAAGAAAGTCATAGAAAGAGCCTCCCTGCGGGAGCATGTAGGTTCCGATCGTCTGATTCGCGACCGGATCAAACACCAACCCTGACGAGGTGTAGATGTACTTGCCGTCGCAGTTGAACTGGCTGGCAAAGCCCTGGGGCGCGGACGAATCTACGTTCACTTCCAAATATGTTTTTTCCTGAATAACCATCCTCAAAAGCTGTTGGCCGTTCGAGCCGTAAAAGGTTTTGGGATCGGAAAGGAAGCAGAGACTTGAGACGTTTACTTGAATCGGGTATTGGCCCAGCGTGGACACAAGACTTCCGTTTTCCACCAAAGCCACGCCGGACTGACCGTACGGCGTACCCAGGCTAGTGACATATTGCTGCGGCTTTCCGGGAACCACGTCTATGAAAGATGCGGTCTCCGGATAGCCTGTTGATAGCGCCGCCAGAGATACGGACGTACCCAGTTTGCCACTGGGGATTTTGATTTGCTGAACGGTATCGGCTTGATCCAACCCGGCGTACAGCAGCGTGCCGTTGCTGGAAAGACCCAAATGGTTAGGTCCGCCGCCCACGGCGATCGGTGTGCCCATCGCCTGCGTTACCGGATCGATGCTGACGATGGTGTTGGGATTTATCGTTGCGTACGAGCCAATCGAAGCATAGAGCTGCTGAGTGTAGGGTTCGTAGACCAAGCCGTTGGCATTGATCGGCAGGTCCTGATACACCGAAATCGGCGTCCTGTTCGAAATTCCGCCGCCCGGCGCCGGTGTGACTACCTGAACGAGAAGTTCCCCCAGGTTTTTCAGCATGCCGACTGGAATCTTGGCGGATAGCGCCGATTCACCAAGATAGGTCGTCGCGAGTTGCGTGCCCTGAACGCTGATCCGCGAGGTCTGGAAGAATCCGGTGCCGAAGACCGTGATGGCTTGCGCCGGAGATCCTTGCAGAATCGCATTCGGGCTGACTCCGGTGGTCGAGGGAAGCGGATAGGCGGTGAGGCCGTTGCCCATGACGGTTACGGTCTCCGGACTATCCAGCGCGTTGTCGGTGAAGGTTAAGGTTCCAGTAATCGGTCCGGCGACGGTAGGATGGAACGTGACGTAGACGACGCACGCTTGTTGCGGCTGTACAGCGGCGTTGCAACCTTTCTTGTTCACCGTGAAATCTGCCGTGTCGCTGATCGTTACCGAGGAAATCTGCAACAGATAATCGCCCTGATTAAAAATGATTTCCGCAGCGGGAAGACCGGTCTGGCCCACCAGTTGGTCGTCGACCTGCAGCGGATTACTCTCGAACTGCACCACCGGTGCGACCGCTTGTCCGGACAGTTGCAAGACCAATGGCGTAATCGGTGCGTTGTCCGAAATGGCCAGAGTTCCGGTGAAAGGGCCTCGCGCCGTACCCCGGAAAACAACACTCACGGTGCACGACAGCCCCGGCGCAACCGCAGTCTGGCAGGTATTCGTTTGCTTGAATGGGCCAGTGACGGCGAGATGCATAACATTTAGCGGTGCATTCCCGCAGTTCGTCAGCGTAATAACCGACGGCGGAGAATTCTTATTCACTTCCGAATAGAACTGGAGCGAAGCGGGACTGGGGCAGGCCCCGGGCGCCGCCACGCTCAGATCGAACTTGGTAACAAACGCGTGTCCGATTTCGTTGTACGGCGGTGGCGGCGTCACGGAGGTCTGAAAAGCGCCTTTGGTAGTCGGGAGATCAACGTCGTAACTCGTCCCCGTAATGTAAATGTCGCTCGGAGTTGCGGGATTCACCGCGACTCCGGCAGCCTGAGTCGCGATCGATCCGGAAAACAGCGTCGAGAAAAGCAGCGCCGTTCCGGTCGAATTGAATTTGGTTACGTAGGTGGAACTACCATTCCCGTATTGTCCGGGCGCAATCGTGCTCTGCAGCGGGTTCAACAGCGGAAATTCTGAACTGGCCGTGTAGCCAGTCACCACTGCGTTCCCCGCGCCATCGAGCGCGATGCCAGTGGCTGTGTTCTGATTTTGATTGGTCGTGCCGCCGAGAAAAGTCGAATAAACCAGCGCAGTGCCGGTCGGATTCATTTCCGTCACGAAAGTCTGGCCGCTCGGTTGATTGCCTGGAAAAGTCGTGGCGAATGCCCCAGGCGTGGTGGGAAAGTCGGGCGACCAAGTATTACCCGTCATATAAAGATTCCGGTTTGAATCGAGCGCCAATCCGGTAACTTGATCTCCCTGAGATCCTCCCAGGTACGTCGAAAAGATCAGCGCCGACCCATCGGGCTTGATCTCGCTGGCAAAACCCATCGTGCATCCGCCGCAGTATGGTGCGGGGCCGATGTACGTGGATTGATATGCGCCGGGAGTAACGAGCAGTCCCAGACTCGCGGCTCCAGCCAGATACACGTCACCAGCTGAATCGACGGCGATGCCCGTCGCGTTCACCTGGAAGTACGTCGAGCTTCCGTTTAATTGCTGTTGCGGATCGGAGCCAATGGTGGTCGCAAAGTTCAGTGCGCCAACAGAACTGAACTTGGCGACGAAGAGAGCGGACGTCGCATAGGTCGGGGCAACACCGATGACGTTCGTGGCGGGCGTGACCGGGAAATCGCTTGAGTCGGTTTGGCCGGAAACATAGACATTATTGGCGGCATCTGTCGTGACTCTGGAACCGTAGGATCCGCTCGAGCCGCCCAAGTAGGTGGAAAAATTCAGCGCAGACCCGGTTGGTGAGAGCGAGGTAACGAAGGCTTCAGTCTGCGCATTCGTCAAGGTCTGTACCGGGTTCTTGGTTGGAAAATCAGTGGAATAGGTCCAACCAGTCACGATCGCATCGCCTGCGCCGTCCACCGCGATGGAAGTCGACTGATCGTAACTCGATCCACCCAGATAGGTCGAATAAACCAACGCGGTGCCGGTGGCGTTCAGCTTGGTGACAAACACATCCGGACTATTGCCACAGTTGTCGCACGCCGCCTGATACGCGTTCGCTGTCGGGAAATCGGTGGAGAAGGTATAGCCGGTGATGTAGGCGTTGCCCGCCGAATCGAGCGCGATGCCGGCGGCAGCATCGGTCGAGCTTCCAGCCACGTAAGTCGAATAACTGAGCACCGGGTCGATGATCAGCGGAAGCTTTTTGTCATAGGAACCGACGTTAAAGGCCAGCTCGTTTTTCTTTAGCCGGTAACCGCCGCTGACGTCGATATCCTGGCCGTCGCGGACTTGATAAATTCGCGGGGCCGAAAAACGCACGGTACCGCTGCCGCTGAGAACTTCAATGATTACGCTGCCGTCGGCATTCTCGCGGATTTTCCGGCTGCCGCTGATGTCGAGCGCGATGGCACGATAGTCCGCTCCCGGTTGCACGATGAAATCGTGTTCGAGCATGCGCTGGTTGCCGTAGAAAAGCAGGTCGACGCCCGGGTACAAGGATTTGTAGCGAACCTGCGAGTAGTTCTCGACGTTCGTCCGCCATTTCGCGGGATCGTTGCCCAGAAAATAGTTGCTCTTGCCCGGCTGAATATCGAGCGGCAGGATCTCCGCGGTCGGATTGGCGTTCACAAAGCGAATCTTGAGTTCGTCGGATCGCTGGCCGGCGGGATTCTTGCCATCCTTCGCGCGCGGCTTGGCCACCACGCGCAGCACCGCTTGATTCTGCTCCAGCAGGAGCAACTGGCCGGTCGAGTGTGACAGGAACCGAACCGGATCGCCGGCCTGCCCGCGATTTGGTTCGAAAGCCAGAGGCAGATCACCATAGTGCTGCGCTGCGGACGGCTTGGTCAGCGGCGACGCTGGTGCCGTTGGCGCAGACGCGCTATCGGACGATTGGGCCCGTGAGCAAGTTGCCGCAGCAAAAAACAGTACGACCGCGCAGGCGTGTGCCAGCAGAATACGGTTCAAGGTGCGCACGGGACTCTCCCTCTACAACTTTGGGTGTAGTTGTGGGAACAGGAGCGCCGCCCAAGCCGCGACCGGCAGCTCCTTATCGCGGCATAAGCTAGCCGTTAGGTGAAGTCTTGTCAAGTATCGAAACTGGGACGAAATACAATCGTTCCGGTACTAGACTGTAACTACCAGGCTCCGCGCCAGGTTTTTCTTTCGGGCAGATCGATCTCGAGGCTCGGGTCGCGGGTCCAGGTGCGGGCATCGTTGCGGCGGCACCAATATTGTAGGATTTTCAGGTTGTAGCAGCCGGTGGAGGGGCCGTCGCGGCAGCAACCGGGATTGGGAGGATCGCAGAGCTGCAGATCGCCGCGGCGAATCGCGGCGGCCAGGGGCAGACCGGCGCGTTCGTACGCTTCGAAATCGAGGCTGGAACAGGCCAGTTTGTAGATGGTCAGGCAGCCGAAGCAGGCAATCTCCGCCAGGGCCGCTTCGTCGGCGTAAATATCGGCGACGCGATGCGGCGCGAATTCCACATAGCGCGGCACGCGATGCTCATCCCACCACTGCGGCGGTTCCGGAATTTTGTCGAGGATGTCGGAGTATTCGGTGAACACGGCGTCTCGCGGCTACGTTGGATGATCGCGACAAATGCCGATCGGAACGGTAGCGCTGGATTCTACTCCGAATTTGCGTTTCGCAAACTCCGCGCTCGCCCTCGCGTTGACGGAACGCAGGTCGCACCATGAGATTAGCCGCACATGCCGGACGCCCAGTCCCTGATTGGCCAGACCATTTCGCATTACCGCATCGTGGAACTCACGGATGAGATCATTCGGCTCTCCGAAACTGGACCGTATCCAGTTAACTGTCGAGAACAGGGATTGTCACCAGCTATCTCATTTCGAGATAGCTGGTGGGAAGAGGATTTCTCAACAACTATCCGGACCGGGACGTCTGAATCCGCCTGCCGAATGCCTTTTCGGATTACTCGACTTAATGGAATGGCCTTTCACTTCAGCTTGATACGAATAGGCTAGACCTCTTGTTGAGCGGTAGCGTCTGTGCCGATAACGCGATTCGTAGCTCGGAGTAATCGCGCCCGACTCAGAGGTTTCGATCACGTCGCAATCGAGGAGCGGCTAGCCCGCATAAACGGTGATCGCGACTCGATCCCGCGGATACCGCCGGTTGTACAGGTAATAGCCGTCTCCGGAATAATCGATGTACATATCATCGTTATCGTACCAGTCGTTTGACCAGTACTCGGGCCACGGGTCGACGACGCTGAATGAGAAGCCACCATACTGGAAGCGGGGAAATCCACCCACCGTCGAGACGGGATAAGTACTGATTCGGAACGCATGGTCAGGACCAAAATATCCGCGATAGCGGTCCTCTGGAATCCGATAGCCGTTGTAACCACCACGTTCTTGCCAGTCACGATGCTCGGATTGCCAGTTGCTTGCGCGATGGTCCTGCCACGCGCTTCCCCACGCGCCATTCTGCGCTACGTCGCCTTCATTGACGCTGATTGCGATTCGATCCCGCGGATAGCGCCGGTTGTACAAATAATATCCGTCCCCGGAGTAGTCGACATAAACGTCGTCGTTCGCGTACCAGTTGTTCGGCCAATATTCCGGCCATGGGTCAACAACGTTGAAATAAAAACCGCCGTACTGGAAGCGGGGATATCCGCCGACCACCACCACGGGATAGCTGTAGATGCGGAACGCGTGAGATGGTCCAAAATATCCTCGGTAACGCTCCTCAGGAATCCGGTAGCCGTTATATCCGCCGCGTTGCTGCCAGTCGCGGTGTTCGGTCTTCCAGTTGTGCGCGCGACGGTCTTGCCAGGCGCTCCTCTGTGCGGTTTGCTGTCGGTGCTGCTCTTGCTGGGTTTGCATCTTCACGTGCTGCGAGTGGGCCTGCTGCGCTGAGCGCTGTTCCAAATCTCGTTGGTTCTTCGCTTGCTGCTGCTGTTGCTGGTGTTGGTTCTGTTGTTGTTCCTGCCTACCTTTCACTTCCTGCTGCGATCGTTGTTGCTGCTGTTTTTCAGACTGGGCCTGCTGTTGCTGGTGCTGCTTCTGTTGTTCTTCCTGCTTACCTTTCACTTCCTGCTGCGATCGTTGTTGCTGCTGTTTTTCGGACTGGGCCTGTTGGTGCTGCTGCTTTTGTTGTTGTTCCTGCTGGCCTTTCACTTCTTGTTGCGATCGCTGCTGCTGCTGTTTTTCCGACTGAGCTTGCTGTTGGTGCTGCTGCTTCTGCTGTTGTTCCTGCTGGCCCTTTGCTTGTTGCTGCGAATGCTGCTGCTGCTTTTCGGCTTGAGCCTGTTGGTGCTGCTGCTTTTGTTGTTGTTCCTGCTGGCCCTTTGCTTGTTGCTGCGAATGCTGTTGCTGCTTTTCGGCTTGAGCCTGTTGGTGCTGCTGCTTTTGCTGTTGTTCCTGCTGGCCCTTCGCTTGTTGCTGCGAATGCTGCTGCTGCTTTTCGGCTTGAGCCTGTTGGTGCTGCTGCTTTTGTTGTTGTTCCTGCTGGCCCTTTGCTTGTTGCTGCGAATGCTGCTGCTGTTGAGGCTTCGCCTCTTGGTCTTGTTTCGCCGGTTTGACGGGTTGTTCCTGTTTCTGTGATTTGTCGTGCCCGTCCTGACGTGCGTCAACTGGCACAGATAGTCCTAGAAGCAGAAACAATGCCGCCGTGCTGACAGCTCCAATCAGTTTCATGATATTTCCTCCCGTACCGTCTTGTGCCGCGCTCGGTGGTGTTTGTCTGGCGCAGCACTCTTGCCGAATGCTACTTTCGGTGCGCGAATCCGATCCCTTGCAAAGATATTGATTGTTCAGAGCTATTTACCGACAGGAGCACGCGAGAGATTCAAATCGGTAGCACTCGAACTCACCGAGGTGCTCGATTCGTCGGGCGGAGCTTCAGACCGCGACTCGCGATCCCACGAGTCTCCACTATCCACTCACTGCAGTTGTATAGATGTGCCGTACAGCACACATTTAGCATTTCGCTATTCGTTCGCTGCTCGTCGGCCCTTCCCAGAACGAGCTTGCCGTGGTGTGCAAAACGGAACAGCTTCAATTTGACGTCAAGCGCTAATCTGCGTCCGCAAATGGCGCGGCAAGGGCTACGAGACCCTGCAACCGGGCTGGGAGCGGGTGCTTTCGCCTTTCCGCGTCATTTCGAAGTTCCGCTTTCGGCAAGCGCGAGAGTGGGATTGTCGCCAATCGATGGAAAACGGACCTTGAGTTAGTCCCGGAGTCTCGGTGAGATCGCTCTGGGCGTATTTCCGGTGAGAGTGCTCAACCGGCGTGACTACGGCCGGTCGTTTGGGATTTTTCGAAGAGGAGAATCACCGTGCCTACTGTGTGTCCCATTTGTCGCGGTAAAGGTCTTCGCCGATCGAAGCGAAGAGGAATCGTCGAGTCAAAGATCTTGAGCTTATTGTCAATGCGCCCATTCCGGTGCATGGATTGCGACTACCGGTTCTACGGACTGGCATCGCCGACGAGTTCGATCGAAACTAAGAGCGCAGCGCCTACGCCTTAAACGTTTGGATAACTGTTGATAGCAGGGTTTATCACCAGCTATCTCATTTTGAGACAGGTGGTGCGAAGAGGATTTCGCAACAATACTCTTGTTTCGGAATGTGTTTCGCGAACTATGGTGTCTTGGCGGTGACCTGACCCGGCTGCGACGTTGATTGCTAACGACCCTCGAAGCACCGGGGATGTCGATCTGCCCGACTCTTACGCAATTCCGCTTTTCGTCTTCGATGGCCTACCTCATTTCGTGGCGCTCCCGCTCACCTGTGATTATCGGTATGCGAAAATCAGGTATCATGCCGCAAATGGGCACACGGCCACCCAGCCCGTGGCGTCGGACCGCCGAAAACCTACGTTGGCGGGGTTTATGGGTTACCGTGCTTTTGGGCGTGCGGGAGATTCTCCGCCCTCTTCTCTACTGGCACGTCTATCGAATCTTTGCGACCGATATTGCAAAACAAGTCCCCGAACCGTATGCGAAAGAGAAAATCGAGACGAAGATCCACGTGCGCCGCGGCTGTCCTGACCTGGAGCAGCTCGACAAGCCTCTCGCGG
>CAVQFW010000007.1:0-22043 GCA_963711875.1 uncultured Acidobacteriota bacterium | reverse complement strand
ACCGTGTGCTCGCTCAATTTCAGATGACGCGAGATCTCGCGATTCGACATTCCTTCCGCAACGAGCCGCGCTACATCTTCTTCGCGCTTGGTGAGCAGATTGGTACCGCGCGCGTCCTGCAGCCGTACCGGCGAGACCTGGCTCAAAGCTTCCAATAAAAAGCCTAAATGCAGGCTGTTGGCCCACACCTGGCCCTCGCTCACTGCGTGAATGCACTTGCTGAGCGTTTCCACCGGCTCGTCGCGGAAAATCACGCCGTGTGCGCCGAATCGAAAGGCATCCACCACGAGTTCACGCGTCCGGGAATCGAGCAAAATGATGGCTCGAGTCTTCGATTGCAGCGCGCGGAGATCTTGCAGAACCGTGAAGCCCGCGAGCGGACCATCCTGCAGCTGGGCGCTGATGATCGCGATTTCGGGTTTGATTTCTTTCAGTAAAGCGAGAGCACGCCTGGAATCCACGGCGCTGGCCGCCACTTCGACGCGAAATCGCTTGGGGTGCAGCGCGTTCGCGACAAGCTGGCAGTTCAACTGATTCGCTTCAGCAATAAGAATATGAACAAGACTCCGCGGGCTTAGCGCCTTTTGCATCGGGTCCTAGGCTGCTTTGGAGTCTGGAAGGGTGCAGTGATAATAGCCCTCGTGATGCCAAAATAGCAACTAAATTACGTAGCGTTATCAATAGATTAATAGATCCCCGGGCGAATCGAGTCGGAGAAGTCGTCTGGCGCCGCGCTAATTCAACAAACTCGCGAGCAAAAAATGCAGGCGTGGCGACGCTTGCAGACTCCACACTTTTTGTCTGGAAAGCCGCAGAATGCTGGCGCCGAAATCCGGAAAATCACAACAAGAGTAACTTCACGATTCGCTCCAAGAGCCCGTAAGCCCTTTCGTTCAGGCCGCTTCGCGACCGCGTCGCGCTCCCTCTATCCGTCCGCGTCAATTCTCCGCCTGCGCCCGCGCCAGAGACATTCGTTCCTGTACCACAGGTACACAAATCTCTAGGCGAATCGGCCCGTCGCTCGTCTCTCCGGAGCCCAACGAAGACTGCAGAAATACGAAGAATTAAGCGTCCACGAAGGACCGCCCGAAAACGCGGCCGGACAGCGAAGCAGCTAAGCTCAGTCTGTGCAAAACTTTCCGCCACTTGCGGGAATCCCCCGCGCCGCCTAGTGTGTCGTCGCAGCCATGTCCGGTAATGAAAACGCCAAATCGGTCTTCGAGGCAGCGCAGCGAGTGACCTCACCCACTCCTCGCCGCCGTGTCGATTCAAATGTGCGAGCGACCCTGCGGTACGCCTTGCATACCGAAGTCGCGTTTTCCTGGACTGGCGATGACGGCTCCCCGAAAGACGGCCGCGGCCAGACGCGCGACGTCAGCCAGAAAGGCGCCTACGTACTCGCGTCCAGCTACCCGCCGCGGGGCTCCGCCGTGAAAATCAGCATCAGTCTCCCTCCCGCCATTGATACCGGACGCATTCTTCGCATGGAAGCGCAAGGCCGAGTGGTTCGCGTAGATATGCGACGCGAGCCGCATGGCTCCGTTCGCTTTGGTTTTGCGGTTTCAAACGAGCAGGTGATCCTATGCGCTGGCTAATTCCTGATCGTGATCGGAACGGGATCGCGATTGTGGTTGCGATACTGCTGTTGAGTTGTACGGTGCCGGCGTTCGCTCAAGAAAGCGGCGCGGCCACGCAGCGGGACATAAGCTCCGCGTTTCCAAAGCCGGTCGCGCCGAACGCTTCGGACTCCAGCCGCCCAGCCCTCGAACACCGGAGCGCGCGTTACCGCCTTTGTCCCAGCGATGTGATCTCCGTCGAATTTCCGCTAACGCCGGAATTCAATCAGTCCGTCAACATCCAGCCCGATGGGTTTGCCAGCTTGAGCGGCGCCGGAGCTGTGCTTCTCGAAGGGTTGACGCCCGAGCAGGCAGTGAGCGCGATTCAAGCCGCTTACGCGAAGATTCTCCACGAGCCAATCGTCACGGTGGAATTGAAAGATTTCAACAAGCCCTATTTCATGGTCTCGGGCCAGGTTCACAAAGGCGGGAAATTCGATTTACGCGGTTATACCACTGCGAGTCAGGCAGTTGCGATGGCCGGCGGATTCGAAGATTCCGCGAAGCATTCGCAGGTTCTGCTCTTCCGCCGCAAGGATAACGACTGGTACGAGGTGACGCCGTTGAACATGAAGAAAATCCTGCAGGGCCATGACGTAAGCGAAGACCCGGAAATTCGTCCCGGCGACCTGCTGTTCGTGCCACAGAATTTCATTTCCAAGATCAAGAAGTTCATTCCGTCCTCCGGAATGGGCGCGTACTACCAGTATTAGCAGAAAGACCAAAAGCAAAACAAAATGACTCCACTACCGACTCGATCGAATCACTACCAGACCACCCAGGGACTGACGCTGCGTGACGTTGTCATGCCTGTATTCCGCCACCGGCGCATGACGACGCTGATTTTTGTGGGAATTTTCTTTGGCGCGATCCTGGCGGTTCTGCTGCTGCCGCGGAAGTATGAAGCCGAAATGAAGCTCTTGATGAACAAGGATCGAGTGGACGCGGTTGTGACGCCGAATCCCAATGCTCCGATCGGAGCTCAACCCAGTCCCGCAATCGGCGACGAAGACATCAATTCGGAAGTGGAGCTATTAAAGAGCCGCGACCTGCTGGAGCAAGTGGTGATCGCCTGCGGGTTGGACACGCAGCCGGAGACGAAATTGGAGCAACTCGTCGGACGAGTGGGCAATTTTCTGCGCGTCACGCCGTCAACGCCCGAAGCTCGACTGGCGCGGTCGGTTCAAACGCTGGAAAACCGGCTGGTGGTCGATCCGCTGAAGAAGACGACAGTGATTCGAGTGGCGTACACGTCGCGCGACGCCGCATTGTCGGCCCGGGTGCTCGAAACGCTCGCGACGCTATACCAGGAAAAGCACGCTGCCGTCCACCGGCCCGCGGGGACGTTTCAATTCTTCGAGCAGGAATCGGCCCGCTATCGCGACGAATTGGCAGCGGCCGAAGCTGAGCTAACGGAGTTCAACAGCCAGGCAAAAATCATCTCCGGCGTCGCGCAGAAGCAACTGGTCCTGCAGCAACTCAGCCAGTTTGAAGCGGAACTGCTGCAAACCCAGGCGAGCGCCGGCGAAGCTGGCACGCGCGCCGCGGCGCTGAAGGCCGAAGCAAAGCGAACGCCCGAGCGGCAGACCACGCAAGAGAGAAAAATCGACAACGCGCAACTGCTCGCCGCTCTCGAAGCGTCTCTGCTCTCGTTGGAATTGAAACGCAGCGAAATGACCATGAAGTACGCGCCGGAATATCCTCCGGTGGTGGAAGTCGAGAAGCAGATCGCGGAAGCGCGCCGGGCCATCGCCACTACGCGAGAGTCGCCGCTCCAGGACATTACGACGGATCGCGTGCCCGCGCAGGACTGGATGGCAACCGAACTCGCAAAAGCGGAAACCGACCGTGCCGCACTTGAGGCGCGAGCCACCTCCGCAGCGCGCGCAGTGAACCACTACGAACGAGCCGCGCAGACTCTGGACGCGCTGGGAGTGAAGCAGGACGATCTCGCGCGCAATGTGAAGACCGCGGAAGACAATTATTTGCTCTACCTGCACAAGCGCGAGGAAGCGCGGATATCGGACGCACTCGACAGCAAGCGAATCGTCAACGTATCAATCGCGGAAGCCGCGACAATCCCGGCTCTACCGACGCTGCATCTCCCCTGGGTTTTGCTCGGGGCGTTCTTCGCCGCGACCGTCCTCAGCACCGGCTCGGCGTATGCAGTCGATCGTTTGGACCCCTCGTTCCGCACCCCTGACGAGCTGGGGCGCTATCTGGATTTGAAGGTGCTGGCCTCGATTCCCGAAAACGCGAAGGAGAGGCCCTAAGCCATGTTCCTCGACCACTACGGGCTCATCGAGCAGCCATTCGGCGTGACGCCCGACCCTCGATTTCTGCATCTTGGCCCGAAGCATCGCGAGGCAGTGGCCTCGCTTCTCTACGGCACGGAATCGAATCGCGGATTTCTGGCCCTGATCGCGCAGCCCGGTATGGGCAAGACTTCCCTGCTGCTTCAATATCTCGAATATCTGCGGAACCGGACGCGCACCGCCTATATCTTTCAGACCGACTGCGATTCGCGGGAGTTCTTGCGCTACCTGCTCACCGACCTCGGCGTCGACACCACTGGAAAAGATATTGCCGCGATGCACGAAGCGCTGAATCAGATTCTTCTCGAAGAGATGCGCGCCGGGCGACGTTTCATCCTCGTGATTGACGAGGCCCAGAACCTCCGCGAGAATGTGCTCGAATCCGTCCGGCTGCTTTCGAATTTCGAAACGCCCTGGATGAAGCTGATGCAAATCGTGATCGCGGGTCAGCCGCAGCTGGCGGAGTGCCTGGCGCGACCTTCGATGGCCCAACTTCGCCAGCGGATTTCTTCCGTGATTCGCCTCGAACCGTTTACGCCGGAAGAAACCACCGCCTATATCAATCATCGCCTTTGGGTCGCTGGATATTCCGGGCCGGACCTCTTTACCGTGGGGGCGCGGCTCTCGATCGCGGAATACGCGAGCGGAATCCCTCGCACGATAAACACGCTTTGCTTCAATGCGATGTCGATCGCCTATGCGATGAACGCAAAGAAAATCGATTTGAAGATTGTCGAAGAGGCAGCTTCCGACCTCGAGCTCGAATCGCTCGTTCGGGTAAAGGCACCGGTGCGAATGCCCGTTCGTGTTCAAGCCGCAGCGCCGTTCAGTTCGATACTGCCTGCGAAGAAATCGGGACGGGGATGGCGAATCGCTGCGGAAACGCTGTCCGCGGCCGCGATTTTGTTCCTTGCGATCGTATCCGGATTTTCCTGGAAAGCCGGACTGCGCACGCCGCCGCTCGATCTATTCCCCATCGCAGAGGCAGCCGGAATGATTCCGAACGCGGCGATTGAGGTGATTGAGAGGGCCCCCGCAGCAGCCGATTCGGCTCCCGACGCAGTAGACGTAGCACCAGCAGAAGTTGACGCTGCTCGCGCCGCAGCCAGTGCTCCTCCATCGAGAGGCTCCACAATCGAGATCGTCGTCGGAAGAGAAGATACGCTGCGCCATCTCAGTCTCGAGTACCTGAACCGGTTCGATGACAAAACACTGGCGGAAATTCGAGCGCTGAATCCCACGATCGCCAGTCCTGATCGCATCGAGACGGGACAACACCTTCGCCTTCCTGTCCATTTGCGCCGGAAAAGCTTGAGCCCGGCGGAACCTGCCGCACGAATCGCGCCCGTCAGTACACGAGAGGTCAATCCATGAGCCGCAATTTCGATTTGCTCCAACGGGATGTCGCTGGTTTCAAGCCGCCGCCTCAGGCGCCGAAGATGGAAACGCCGAAAGTGTATTCCCGCTCGCTGCGCGACCGCCATTTGCTCGCCGACGACGAGGTGATGAAGCTTGTCCAGCGAGTCTTCATTCTTCCCGGCTCAGAAAACGGCCCGGGGGCTGTGGCGTTTTGTGGAGTTTCCTCGGGCGACGGCTGCAGCTGGGTCTGCGCCCATGCCGCGGAAATGCTGGCGGAACACGGAGGCGGCTCGGTCTGCGTGGTGGATGCAAATCTTCGGACGCCTTCGCTCCACGATTATTTTCGGTTTGAAAATAGCAAAGGCTTCGCCGACGGCGTGAAGGAAGAAGGGCGGCCGATGCGCGAACTCGCCCGGCGCGCCTCCGGCCAGCATCTTTGGCTCATCACAGCCGGCACGGTGGGCCGGGAACCGAACGGCTCGCTGAATCCCGCGCGCCTGCGAACCCGCATCGCAGAATTAAGAAACGAGTTTGACCATGTGCTGATCGATACCCCGCCGATCAATTCCTATAGCGATGCAATTCTGCTGGGGCAAATGGCAGACGGCATCGTGCTGGTAGTGGGGTCGAATTCCACCCGCCGGGAGCCGGCGCGCATCGCCAAAGAGAGTATTGAAGCAGCGAAGATTCCGATCCTCGGGGCCGTCCTGAACAAGCGGACTTTTCCCATCCCCGAAGCTCTCTATCGAAAACTATAGCGGCAGGACAAAAATCGGCGAGAATTGCACGTCTTCTCGCAACAGGAGCGAGTGGTCTGTCTCGGGTCCGTCCACCGGACCTTAAGGCGCGCCACACGCAGGCAAGGGAACGTCGTTTCGGGCCGGTCCGACTTTAGGGAAGGCGGCTGGCTCGAAGCCCGTTCCAAAATCCAAGTAGAAATGGGGTCATCTGATGGCCACCCTCACAATCGGGCAAACCACTCGGGAAACATCTGGATCGGTTTGGCGTCGCGGAGCGATTTTTGCCCGGAGTCGTAAAGAAGCCGAACGGTTCCGAACGCCGCTGGTGCTGGGAGCCGAGATTTCTCTCAGCGCGCTCTCGTACATCCTGGCCGTGTGGGCGCTCTCCGAAAATCGGGGCACATCCTGGACGGCCAATGTTTTGGGCGCGAGCCTCGGGCTCGTCGTTCTGGTGCGATTCGCCGCGTCCGTCAGCGCGCGCTTGTACCGCCGGTCGTTGCGTTACGCGAGCGTTGCGGATTTGATCTTGATCGCAAAAGTAGCGAGCGCCAGTTCGGTCGGCATGTGCGCGCTGATTTCGCTGAAATCCCCTCCGTTGAGAATCCCGGCGGCTGTCTTCGTGGTGGATTGGGCGTTTCTGCAGCTGTTCTGGGGCGGACTGCATTTTGGCGCCCGCGTGCTGAAGACGCAAAAGGCGGTTTCGCGAACGGGCGGAAAGCGCGTCTTGATCGTAGGAGCGGGCGACGCGGGAATGTCGCTGCTGAAAGAGCTGGCGCTCGACCCCTCGTCGGGCTGCTCGCCCGTCGCAGTGGTGGATGATGACCGCGGGAAGTGGGGCCGCACGATCTATGGCGTCCCTGTGTTTCCCGGCGGAATCACAAAACTGGCAGCGATCGCGGCGAATACGAGCGCCGAGGAAATTCTGATTTGCATTCCCAGCGCGTCTGCGGACGAGATGCGGGAGATTTTGCGAGCGTGCCGCCTGGCAGGGATTCCGATGCGAACGTTGCCGTCGATCGCAGAGCTGGTGGATGGAACCGTGTCGCCGCGCGACTTGCGAAGCCCGCGAATCGAAGATCTGTTGCAACGGGAAGAGATTCGAGTCGACGCGGAAGCGACGCGGCTGGTGGTTTGCGGAAAAGTTGTGCTGGTTACGGGCGCGGGCGGGAGCATTGGTTCGGAACTCTGCCGTCAGATCGCCGATGCCGGACCGCGCAAGTTATTGCTGCTCGATAAATCGGAGAACAGTTTGTTCTACGTGAATCTGGAAGCGAGCGAGCGATTGGGCGCCGCGCGGGTGAAGCCTTTGCTGGTGGATCTGACCAACCGCGATCGCGTGAGAGATGTACTGCAGAGCGAGCGCCCGGAAATCATTTTCCACGCTGCGGCGCACAAGCATGTAGGCCTGCTGGAGCTTCATCCCGACGAGGCGATTCGCAACAACGTGATCGGAACGCGGAATATCGCCGAGGCGGCGCTCGCAGCCGGAGTGATCCGCTTCGTGAATATATCCACCGACAAGGCCGTAAGCCCGCGAAATTACATGGGGCTTTCGAAGAAGCTGACGGAGCTCTGCATCCAGGAGCTCGCCCGAAATCATCGGACGCGATTCATGAACGTGCGCTTCGGAAACGTGGCCGGGAGCACGGGAAGCGTCCTGCGAATTTTCTGGGAGCAGATTCAAAAGGGCGGGCCGATTCGGGTGACGGATCCGCGAGCGACTCGTTACTTCATGTCCACGCGCGAGGCGGTGAATCTGATCCTGCAGGCCGCGGCGCTCGGCCAAGGCGGCGAGACTTTCGTTTTCGACATGGGCGAACCCGTGAATATTCTGAGCCTGGCGAAGACGATGGCGCTCTTTGCAGGGCGCACGCCCGATAAGGATGTGTCGATCGAATTCACCGGCTTGGCTGAAGGTGAAAAAATCACCGAGGAGCTCTGGGAAGCTTGGGAGCACCCGGCGCCGACCGGATCCGACCGGATCCTGGTAATCAGTCAGCCGAATCCGCTATCGCAGGGGATCTTGCGCCACGTGAGCGCGATGGAGGAATTCGTCAAGCGCGGCGAAGAGGGATTGTTACTCGCCTATTTGAGGAACGTGGTTCCCGGATTCAAACCTAAGCATCCGTTCGCTTCGAATATTCCGCCGCTTCCGCCCACCGCCGCAACGTCCGCTCTGCGGGGTGCCGCATGAGAATCCCGCTCTCTCGACCCGATATCGGCGAACGCGAAATCGAGTACGTCACGCGCGTGTTGAAGACCGGCCAATTGAGCCTCGGCCCCGCGCTCGCGGAATTTGAGCGGAGATTCGCCGAGTATGCGGGGACCTGCTTCGCGATCGCAACGAACAGTGGAACATCCGCGCTGCATCTCTGTGTGCGGGCGCTCGGGATTGGCGCGGGGGACGAAGTTCTGACTCCCTCGTTTAGTTTCGTCGCCTCCGTGAACTGCCTGCTCTACGAGGGTGCGACGCCGGTGTTCGTGGACATTGACCCCGCGACGTTGAATATCGATCCAAAGAAAATCCGTGAGTGCATCGGTCAAGATTACGCCTGGGATCGCGAGCACCGGCAACTCGTGAACCGGCGGACGGGTCGGCTCCTGAAAGCGATCCTGCCCGTCCACGTGTTTGGGCTCCCCTGCGATATGCGTGCAATCCTCACGATCGCCCGCGAGTTCAACTTGCGAGTGATCGAAGACGCGTGCGAAGCGCTCGGCGCTGAGAGCGTTGGCAGGCGAGTGGGAACGTTTGGCGAAGCGGCCGCTTTTGCCTTCTATCCGAACAAGCAAATGACGACCGCGGAAGGCGGGATGGTGGTAACGAACGACGCAAACGTCGCGAAGCTTTGCCGCAGTATGCGGAATCAGGGCCGCGATGAAGACGGCGGGTGGCTGCGGCACGAGCGCGTGGGTTTCAACTACCGGCTGAGCGACCTCCACTGTGCGTTAGGCCTCGCGCAACTCGAACGAATCGAGGAATTGCTTGCGGGACGCGCGCGCGTGGCTCGAGCGTATGCTCGAGAACTCGCGGAGGTACCGGGAATTCGTCTGCCGAAAGAGGCGGCGGCCGGCACTCGCAGCTGGTTCGTCTATGTGATTCAAACGGAGGATGACGGTACGCCGCACACTCGCGACCGGCTGATTGCCGAGCTTCGCGAGCGCGGCATCGGTTGCCAGGCGTACTTTCCGCCCATTCATGAGCAGCCGTATTTGCAGGATGGCGGCCGGGAACTCGGGCCCGTTCTCCCGCACACGCAGGCAGCCTCTCGAACTTCGATCGCGCTGCCCTTTTTCGCTTCGATGACTGCAGAGCAGGTAGGCGAAGTGTGCGCAGCCGTGCGGGAAATTCTCGCCGCCGGCGCCGATCATTACGCCCAAGCCGATTCTGAAAGCGCATCAGGCGAAAGGGCCCGCGTTCGAAGCGCCCGCGTAGGCGCGAGCGCCCGCTAGCTCGCCAAGGAAGAACACAAATGGCATTTGCAGACCGCATTCGAGACTCGGAAGCCGAGCGGCCCTGCGCCTCAGAGCCGGAAATTGGCGCTGCCCCAGGCGCACCCTCCTGCCCGCTCTGCACCAACCAAAAAACGAAGAGGGCGTTTCGGGATAACGGGCGCTCACTCGAAATGTGTTCTATGTGTGGCCTGTTTTTCGTGCATCCCTACCCGGCGGGAAGCCGGCAGCACGCGTGCGTATCATCGGGCGTGTCGAACGAAATCGAGATACTGGATTGTGCGCGACGCTACCGCGGCGAGCAACTTTACTACCGGCGGCACCTGAGAGAGATCACCGAGGAGTGCAGCGGCGCAGAATCGCTGCTGGACGTCGGTTGCGGCACCGGTTACCTGCTCCAAAGCCTCGCGAGCCAGCCCAACCTCTATACCGCGGGGATCGAGCTGAATGCACAGGCCGCCCGATTCGCGCGGCGAGTCTCCGGCCGGCCGATTTACGAGACGCCGTTCGAGGAGTTCCGCAGCGATCGAAAATTCGACGTGATCGCGCTGATCAATGTGCTCTCTCATGTTCCGTCATTCGACGGAATGTTCCGCTCGATCCGGGCCGCGCTTCGGCCGGGCGGCAAGGTGATCCTGCGAACCAGCGAAATGAGCGGAAACGTGAGCCGGTGGAACCAGGTTCACTGGGGAATTCCGGACGACCTTCATTTTCTCGGCCTTACGACCCTGGACTTCATCTGCGCGAAATACGGATTCGTGATTCAGCGGCATATTCGCACTCCTTTCGAGGACGAGTTGTTTCTTCGCTCCCGATGGGAGCAGGTGGGCCGGAATAGGCTTCACAATTTCGTCAAGTCGGCGGGAATTCGCATTCCGCTTATGCTGCCTGCGCTTAGACAACTCTACGCGGCAACGCTCGGGAACCGGCTTTTCGTCTCGTTCGTGGTTCTGGCGCCGCTCCGCACAACGCCAGCGATCTCCACGACGATGGGCCGGCCGGCGCACCAGGCAGCCACGATCACGGGAAGGACTTGATGCAAATCGGCGAACGATCGGCTGGCACGGCAGCGAGGCCGCACTTTCTGGTGCGGGCCGTCCGCTCGCGACCCCACATTTATAGTGCGCTGTGCAAGGCGCGCCTTCGCTATTCGCGAACGATTGCAGGGGCGGCGGCGCGCGGCCTCTACCGCGCGAACGCCGAGCTATTCGCGATGAACGAGTTCGAAGAGCATCAAGTGGAATCTCTGCGAAGCCATGGGTACGCGCTGGCCGGCCGATTTTTTCCCGACGACCTGATGGATCGGATTTTTCTAAAGGCTTCTGCGCTCTTTCGCGCGCTTCAAATTGACGCGGCGCGGTGCTACTCCATCCAGACGCGCGAGCGGGATAATCTCGACGGCCTGTCGTACGAGGAAATCGCGGCATCGGAAAAAGTGATCGCGCTGCGCGACCCGCTCGTCCACATTCCTGAACTCGTCGGCGTCGCGTTCCATGAAAGTATTTTGAGAATCGCCGGGAATTTCCTCGGCTGCGTACCGCCGCTTTATCGAGTGACGGTTGTGCGCGATTTTCCGCACAATCGCCCGCTGCATTCCAGCAACTTTCACAAGGACAATGACGAGTCCGACTCCCTGCAGATTTTCATCTACCTCGTGGAGATTGACGACCGGCGCGGGCCGCTCGTTTATATTCCAGGCTCGAATCACTACGACGTTCGCTCCTGCCGCCCCCGGCTTTCCCGCGATCTCGGCCTCCCCGGAAATGACGGCCGGCTGAGCGATGAAGAAGTGGAGCGCATCTACCCGCGAAACACCTGGGCGGTGTTAAAGACTCCACGCGGAAGCGTCGCGGCGATTCACGGCAACGGCATTCACAAAGGACCAGCGTGGACGCATCGGGCCGACCCCGCAAACCAGCCACGCACAGCAATCAAGCTCGATCTCCATGGATTCAAGAAAGGCGTCCGGCGCGACTTTCGCGAAAACGTGATCCGAAAATCGGATTTTGAGCGCATGACGAAACTGCAACGCCTGTTCACCCACGCGTCGCTCGTTCCAGACGAGGCCGCTGTAAGGGTGGACGTCAGCCAGAAAGAGGAGGCCAGCCATGCATCTGCGTGAAACCGCATCTCGAGCCGCGACTCTCCTGGCCAAGAAGCCCGCGCTTTTCGGGCGCGTGGTGCTCGCCAAGATCAACACGGCGCGGCGCCTGCCGCCGCTTCCGGCGCGGCGTCGAATTCAAGACGTGGTCTTCGAGTACGAAATCAGCAACTACCACGGCACGGCGCCGATGTACTTTGGCTCCTACGCGCTTGTTCTGATCGACGCAATGAAGCGCTTCCTGCGCCGGGGCGACGTGTTTCTCGATGTCGGCGCAAACATCGGATATTTATCTGCGGTGGGCGCGGGCCTGGTCGGAAAACAAGGGCAGGTTCACAGCTTCGAACCTGTGCCGGCATACTTTTACCGCTTGCAGCGGCTGGCCGAATTAAATCCCGAGCACACGATTGTTGCGAACGCCCGCGGCGCCGGGGAAGCGCCCGGCACGTGCACGATTTATGTGACTCGCGAACCCGGCCAGAACACGATGGTTCCGTCTTACAAAGCGAACGAAGAAGTGACCTTTGCACTCGAGGTTCCGGTGGTGCGGCTCGATGCTTACATCGAGCAACATTCCCTGAGCCGCATCGGAATGATCAAGATTGACGCCGAAGGCTTCGAGTTCCCCATCCTCAAAGGACTCCGTGGCCAGTTTGAAAAACCGGAGTTTCGGCCGCCGATCGTCTGCGAGATAGCGCCGCGCGCGTATTCGTTGATGGGCACAACTCTTTCCGCCCTTGTGGAGTACATGGCCGGGTACGGGTACACGGCGCGCGACGTGATTGACGGCACGACGCGAGTGGACCTGGAGGCGATCGAACACGTTTGCGACGTTTTGTTTTTGCCGGAGCGAGTTCAGTAGATGGCCACCAGCACATCCATCGGCAGTGTCAGCAGCTCTCGGCAATTCACGGCCTGGGGTGTTGCCATTCTCACAGCTTCGGTGGGAGCGGGATTTGCAGTCGTTGCCTTTGACTTGAGTCCGACGCGGCTGCTGCTGATTGCCGTTGCCGCGGCCGTATCGGCGGCGCTTCTCATTTATCCGGAGTTCGCACTGGCACTCTATGTGGTGGTGGGGGATATCAAGGGAGACGATCGGGTGGCTGCTCTCTTCCCCATCGATCTCACGATTGTGATTGCGGCGATTCTGCTGGCGGGAATCGCGCTGAATTTTCTTCGTCGAAGACCCGTGGCGCCGATGCCTCCGATTTATTTCCTGTTCCTCGCGCTCGTTGGACTCATGACCGCAAGCCTCGCCTATACGCCGGTTCCCGAAGCGGGAGCGGAGAAACTGGCACGGTTTCTCACTGTTACGGGGATCGTGATCGTCGCGCCGTTTTTCGTGCTGGCTACGCCCGCCGCCATGAAACGCTTTCTCGCCGGGTTCGCCGTCGCTGCGTATGCCATCTGCGGCTATTCGCTCACCGGCCTCGGCGGTTCCGAGCGGCTGGCAACGCCGACGAACAACACGATCGGCCTGGGCCACATCGCGTGCGCGTTGGTGGTTCTGATCTGGTTTACAGTGGTGCCGCGATTTTCATTCCCGAAGCGCATGCTCACCTATTCGCTCCTTATCGTGCCCGGACTCGCGCTGATCGGCTCGGGATCGCGCGGCCCGGCGGTGGCGCTCGGAGTCGTGGTGCTTGCGAGTTTGATTTTCTACCGCCGGCTGCTGCTTGACCTCGGATGCCTTCTGGGCATGGGACTTCTCGCGCTCCCCTTCGCCAACATTCCCGAATCCTCGATCGAATATATGGGCAGCTTGATTCGGAATCGAAGCGTCAGCGGGCTGTTGAGTTTTCGGGGAGAGTTGCTCGACTATGGCTGGAAACTCCTCCAACAGCATCCACTCCTCGGAGCAGGAATCGAGGGTTTCCGTTACTACTCGCCGAACGCGGCGGTGTACAAGTGGCCGCACAACATTTTTCTCGAGGTTGCGTGCGAGCTGGGAATTCCCGCCGGCCTGGCCGTTTGCTTTCTTTTCGGAGTGGCACTACGCGAAGCATTCCGCCAGCTAAAGGACAGGATTTCGCCAGACCTCACATTGTCGCAAGTCGCGTCCGCGTTATTGCTGATCGGCGTGCTGAACGCGATGAATACGGGCGATATCAATTCGGACCGCTCCACGTGGCTTTTTGTGAGTCTCGTTTTCGTGGTCGGGCAAGTCCGCCGGCGAGCTTCGAACGAAGTCGTCGCGAGCCTCACAGCGTCCGATCCGGTGCCCGCGTGAGCACTCCTGCGATCGCAAAAACGGCCGCGATGGCCACCGGCTACATGACCAGCCGCAGCGGCGTCGAGATCAAGGACCTCACTCTCTGCCATTTCTCGACCGCGCACTCCGAACTCAAAAGCCGTTCCTACCACCGGGAGTGCCTGCCGCTGGCTGCGTCGGGAGCGCGCATCCGATACCTCTCGCCGGCGCCCATTTTCGGAACAAAGCACGGAATCGACTTTGTGCCGGTTACGAAGCGAGCCAGCCGGTTACGTCGCGTGCTCGCCGGGGTCTCGCTCGTGAGGAGTCTGGTGTCGCAGCGCGCGGACATCTACCATTTCCAGGACACGGAGCTTCTCCCCGCCGCTCTTGTGCTGAAAGTGGCGTTCCGCAAGCGGGTGATTTACGACGCGTACGAGGATTTTCCGTCAATGGCGCGGGGCAGCGCTTCCATTCCTCGCATCATTCGGCCGCTGGCAGCAAGAGCTGTGGCCGGCCTCGAACACATCGCCGCGCAATGCTTCGACGGCGTGATGACGGCTGATCCGATTACGATGCGACGCATGGCTCATGCCGGGCACAGCGAAAAACTGGTCTTCTATAACTTTCCAAATCTCGATTTTTTTCCCGCGCCCCAGCCCGGCCCGAAAATCTTTGATATGGTTTACCGGGGCGGGATCGCCGACCGCGCGGGCACGGCCATGCTTCTCCAAGCCATGCACCTTCTGGCGATGCGGGGACGGCAACTTCGTTTGCTGCTGCTCGGCTACTTCGACGATGGAGCGGCGGAGACTGCGCTGCGAGAGCGCATTGGCAGAATGGGGCTCGAACCGAGCGTGGAACTTCGAGGCCGTATCGCACACGAAAGAATGGCGGAGACATTGAGCCTCGCGCGAATTGGAGTGAGCCCGCTGCAGGATATTCCCAAGTTTCGAATCAATATTCCGGTGAAGATATTTGAATACTGGGCCTGCGGGCTTCCCGTGATCGCGAGCGACCTTCCGCCGATCCGGCCGTTTTTCCGCAATGTCCGCGCCGGACTTCTTTTTGAGCCGGGCGATGCGGCGGCGCTATCGCTCTGCATCGGCTGGATGATCGACCACCCGGCCGCAGCGGCGCGGATGGCGGAACGCGGCCGCACCGTGATTGCTGAACGGTTCAACAATGAGCGGGAATCGCGCAAGTTTCGTGATTTTTGTCTGCGCATCGCCGCGCCGCGAACGAGGGCCGCGAGCGGGAGCTCGAAATCGTGATCGAACCTCTCATTCGCTCGAATTTCAAAGGTTTGCAGCGGCTCTACCATCGCGCTCCCGCGCCCGCTCGCGACCTGTTGACAAGCGCTCGCGGCTGGGTCCTCACGCGGATCCGATATTCCCCAAAATCGCGAGCATTCCTCACGCAGTTGCGCGCGCACGAGAACTGGAATGCGGCGGAAATCGCCGATTGTCAACTGCGCGCTATTCGCGAGATTGTCGAGCACGCACGCGGCACGGTTCCCTTCTATAAGGATTATCCGCCGACCGACATCGCGCGCCTCGAGGACCTGCGCCGGCTTCCGGTGCTCGCGCGAGAGACGGTGAGGCAAAACCCGGAGCGTTTTCTTTCATGCAGCACGCCGGCGCGTCTGCGTATTCCCGCGGGAACCACCGGAACAACCGGCGCAAACTTAACGGTGGCGTACACATCTCAACTCGCGCGCGAGAACTGGGCATTCCTGCTTCGGCAGTGGGCCTGGGCGGGGATCGCTCCGCGCGAACGCCGCGTCACTTTTTTCGGCGCTCGGGTGATCCCCGCGCCACAAGCAAAGCCGCCATTCTGGACATTCAATTTTCCCGAGAGGCAGGCGCTCGCGAGCATCTTTCATCTTTCTGAAAGCACCGCGCCCGATTACTTGCGATTCCTCCGGCGTCAACAGGGACAAGTGCTGGAAGGCTTTCCTTCCGTGCTCGGCATGCTCGCGGATTTCGTGCTGCAATCCGGCAGCGCGATTCGGATGCGCGTGGTCTTCACCAGCGGCGAGCCTCTCTATGCCGATCTTCGCGCGAAGATCGAGCGCGCTTTTGACGCTCGCATTTTCGATACCTACGGAATGACGGAATACTGCGGCCAGATTCAGGAGTGCGAGCGCGGCCAAATGCATTTGATTCCGGAGTACGGCTTCCTCGAAATTCTCAACGAGCGGAATGAGCCCGCCGGCGCGGACGAAGAAGGTGATTTCGTGTGGACTGGCTTCTTAAATCGCGCGATGCCCCTGATCCGCTACCGCATCGGCGATCGTGGAAGGTGGCAATCGGGCGGTCCGTGCGCATGCGGCCGTGCGTTTCCGCTGGTGGTGCCCACGATCACGCGCGAGAGCGATATTTTGCATTCTGTCGACGGGCGGCTTTTTTCTCCGCGAGCGCTGAACCAGTTGCTGAAAGAGTCTGTTTCGCTGCGATTCTGCCAGTTCGTTCATGACCGGCCGGAGCGCGTGGTGGTGCGAGCGGTGGGAACGAACGGAAACGCAGCCGCGGAGATCATGATGATTCGCGCGCGGCTTCAGGAGCTGCTCGGCGCGCAAATGAAGGTGACAGCGGAGCTGGCGCCCGTTCCGCTGGTGCGCCCCGGCGGAAAAATCCCGCTGATCGTAAATCGGGTGGCGCAATGAACGAGAAGCGCGTGATCGTGAATGCCGACGATTTCGGAATGAGCGCGAGCATCACCGACGCGATTCTCGTCGCGCACCGCTACGGCTTTCTGACGAGTGCGTCGCTGATGGCGAACATGCCCGCTGCGGAGTATGCGACTAAGCTAGCGGCGCTCGCCCCGAGGCTCGGTGTCGGAGTTCATCTGAACATTTGCGAGGGACGGCCGATTTTGCCCGCTGCCGAGGTTCCCGGCCTCGTCGATGCCGAAGGCTATTTTCACAAACCTCCCGTGATGATTCGTAAGCTCTGGCGATGGCAAGTGGATGCGCGCGAAATCGAAGCAGAGTTCCGCGCCCAGATATCCTGGATGAAGAGCCGCGGGCTTCATCCCACGCACGCCGATTCGCATCATCACATGCACATTTATCCAGCGGCAGTGCGGCCATTTGTCCGGACATTGAAAGCAGAAGGGATTCAATGCGCGCGGACGGCGCGGTTCAGCCACTGGCCGAAGGAGCGCCTGGCTCGTGCTGCGATCGGCGGCCCGCACGAGGGATCGATGGTGCGGCGGCTTGCCGTGCAGGCGTATCGCTCGCTGCTCCAGACGACTTTCCTGGCAGGATTGAAATCCCCGGACAGCCGAATTTCGTTTCTCGCGCGCGACCGGCGCGACCCGGATGGGCTGGACGAGCGTTGGATGGCGGCTTTCGAACATCTGCCTCCGGGAACGTATGAGCTCTCGTGCCATCCCGGAATTTTCGATCCGGCGTTTTCCTGCACGGACCGAATTCATGCGGAGCGCGAAGCGGAACTCCATTGCCTGACGGATCACGCGCTTCGTGCCGTCCTCGAGCGGAATGAGATTCGCCTGATTTCGTACGACGAGCTCGCGCGGCACCGGCCTGGGCGGGGTGCAACGGCGGCAGCGTCATGATGATCGGTTTGGCGTTGGCGGCGGTATTTTGGGTTTCGCTCACCGCGGTCGCGTACGTTTATTTTGGGTACCCGCTCGCGCTGCGATTGGGGATTTTTGGGCGGCGAATCGCGCTCGAACCAACCGCGGCTCCAGCCGAGCCGCCGATGGTGAGCGTGATCATTGCCGCGCACAATGAAGAATCGGGCATCGGGGAGAAATTGAAAAACCTGCTCGCTGCGAGCTATCCGCGCGAGCGCATGGAAATTCTGGTGGGCAGCGACGGATCTTCAGACCGCACGGAAGCGATCATTCGGCCGCTCGCGGCGGAGGGAGTGGGACTGATCTCGTTCCCCCAACACCAAGGCAAGAGCGCGATGCAGAATCGGCTCGTCGCTGCGGCTTCGGGATCGATTTTGATTTTTACAGATGCGGATTGCCTGCTCGCACCTGACGCGCTGAGCGAACTCGTTGCGAACTTTCGCGATCCGGCGGTGGGCCTGGTTACTGGACGTCCCGTGTATGTGAATCAGCGGGAAACCGCGATCACGCAGAATGAGAGCTCCTATCTCGGCTACGAGACGTGGTTGCGTGTGGAGGAAAGCGCGCGCGGAATTCTCGCGGTGGCGTCGGGCTCGCTTTTCGCGGTGAGGCGCAGCCTTTGGAAGCCGCTGGATCATCACCTCGGCGATGATTTCGTGGTGCCGCTGCACGTCGTGAAATCGGGCTTCCGGAATGTGCTTGAGCCGCGGGCTATCGCAAGCACTCGACTGACGCAAAGCAACGCGGGGGCGATGCTGCGGCTGAAAATTCGAATCGTGAGCAAGGATTTTCGCGCGCTGCTCCGCGAGCCGAGCGTGCTCAACCCATGCAGGCGCGGACGGACGGCGGTGGCGGTCTCGCTCTGGTCGCACAAGCTTCTGCGCTGGTTCGTTCCCTATTTTCTGATCGCTATATTTGTCGCTGGCATACTTTTATCGGCGCATGGCGCGTATCGGTGGTTGACGGGATTGCAAGTCGCGTTCTACGCGCTCGCTTTCGCCGGGCTAGTTCCGCGGAAGCGCGCGCTCCGGGCACCGTGGTCGCTTGCTTTGTCCTTCTGCCTTGTTAATCTGGCTGCGCTGATCGGTACGATGAAATGCGTGGCGGGGCGTACCTCCGGTCGTTGGGAACCGGATAGGGGCGAATCCCCTGGCGCTTCGATGACCGGGAGCGCGACGCTCTTTCGCGAGCCCGAATGAAGCAAAAGCAAATCCTGCTGAACGCAATCTCGACGTTTGGGCAGGAACTTGTCAGCGCGGCCGTCCTTTTCCTGCTGTACCGCTTCCTGATTCGCGCCATCGGAATCGAACGATTCGGCATCTGGTCGCTCGTGCTGGCCACAACGTCGGTGGTTACGCTGGCGAATCAGGGCTTCTCGACAAGCATCGTTAAGTTCGTCGCAAAATACGCAGCGCAGGAAAGACCTGAACACGTATCGGCTCTCGTCCAAACGGCGCTGCTTTCGACGGGACTCGCGCTGGCCGTAGTTTCGATCGGACTCTATCCCGCAGCCCGGTGGCTACTGAAATTCCTGCTGCCGCCAGCGGCCCTCGCAGACGCTCACCTGGTGCTGCCCTTCGCGCTCATCTCGCTCTGGATCAATGTCGTGGGAAGCATTCTGCTGGCCGGCCTCGCAGGATTTGAAAAGGTGACCCACCGCAACTTCGTCGTGCTCGGAAGCTCGATTCTCTTCCTGCTTCTTTCCTACGCGTTCGTGCCCGGGCGCGGGCTTCTCGGTCTGGCCTACGCGCAGACGGCCCAGGCCGCCGCCTGTTTCCTCGCCGCGTGGATTCTTCTCCGGCGCAAGATCCCGCAACTTCCGTTGGCGCCGCGGCACTGGGATCGCACGCTCTTCCGCGAAATGCTCGCTTACGGCGCGCATTTCCAGTTCATCACGCTGAGCCAGGCAATTCGCGAGCCGGTGACGAAAGTTCTGCTGGCACGATTCGGCGGTCTCGCGATGACGGGTTACTACGACATGGCTTCGCGATGGGTCGTATCCTTTCGCGAACTCATTGTGCAGGCCAATCAAGTGCTGATTCCCACGGTTTCGAGCCTTCAGACGAGGAATCCCAGGTTTCTGCCGGCGCTTTACCGCGAGTCGTACCGCTTGATTTTTTTCCTTTCGATTCCTACATTTGCATTTCTAGTGATCGCGGCGCCGATCGTCTCTCGCATCTGGATCGGCAGTTACGAACCAGTCTTTGTCGGCTTCGTGGCACTCCTCGCGGGCGGATGGCTCATTAATGTGCTTGCGAATCCCGCGTACGTATTCGATCTCGGCACCGGCGCGCTTCGTTGGGTCACCGTCGGCTGTGCGACCACGGGACTTGTCAACACCTGCCTGGGCTTCGCGCTGGGAAAGCAATTTGGTGGCGTGGCCGTCGTCGCCGTCTCGGCCGCTTCACTCGCCATCGGTTACATCATTGTTCTCGTCTCCTACCACGTTCACAATGGGGCGCCGTTCGGAATATTGGTGCCGAACGAAAGCAATGGAATCATATTTTCAAGCGTCGCCGGAGTTTTGATTTTTCTGCCGGCGTTCTGCTCTGCGTTCGTGTGGAACCCGCGTTCCATCCATGCAGTCTCGGCGGCGTTCGGTGTTCTTCTGGCAATGATCGGCATCCCGATGTGGATTCACCCATTGCGCAAGCGGCTGACGAACTGGGCGTTCTCGAGGTTGCCCGCATGAGTCGAGCGCATCCTGCATGAACTCCGCGACGACAACTTTGTGGACATCGCCCGAGCGCGAGCCTGTGGTAGCGCGGATCGCAGTTGGCGGCGATTTTTTACCGGCAGGCAACATTGAAATCGCTACAGGCGGCGATTGGCGAGGTATGTCGAAAAGCCTCGCGGACCACTTCCAAGATATCTCGACGTCGTTCGTGAACCTCGAGTGCTGTCTCGATACCGGCAAGCTTCGGCCGCGCCCGCTCTCCGGCTTGGGCGACGTCGTGTCCGCTCCGGCCGATTCACTCGACTATCTCAAAAGCATTCGAGCGGTTGCCGTCGGTATGGCCAATAACCACAGCCTCGATTTTGCCGACGCGGGCGTCGCACGTACACGGGCCGCCATTTCGCGTCGCGCCATGGTTCCGCTTGGTGCCGGCCGCGCTTTGGCTGACCCGCCCGAAGTCTTCGTTTGGGAAGGGCCGGGCGAAGTTCGCGTAGGTTTCTGGGCCGCGGCCACGGCTACGCTCGATCCGGCGACTCGCCGCAAAGCGGGCGTCGAGCCTGCTACTCTCACCCGCGCCGGAAAAGCCCTCGCCGAGATGAAAAAACTCGGCGCGCGCGTCTCGATCGCGCTCCTGCATGCTGGCTGCCTGCGAACGAGCCGCCCGGATCCGGAACAACTTCGTCTTATGGACTCGCTCGCGAATTTCGGTTTCAATATCGTTGCGGCATCGCATTCTCACCGCATCGCCGGTTACGGCAAGCCCGGAGGCAGCAGCAATGGCTCGCCATCTTTCTGCTTTTATGGACTGGGCAGTCTCGTTTCCGGTTACGCTTCGTCGCCGCTCGAACGGGAAGGTTTAGTCGTCGTGGTGGGAATTACCAGGCGCGGCGAAATGGCTTCGATCGAAGTAAGACCCGTCGTGCTGGGAGCGAACGGTTTCGGCGCGACCCCAACGCCGCGAGTCGCGCGAGAGATTCTGGAACGCTTCGGCGCAATCTCCGGCGAAATCGCCGACGGCTCGTGCGAGCGCCTTTTTTATCACGATATTTCGCAAGGACTTCTTCGCTTGTATGCCCGCGACGTAAAGGCCGCCTATCGTGCGGGCGGGATTCAAGCTCTCGCGCGAAAAGTGAGCCGTATCCGCACGCGACACGTTCGACGGCTTGTTCACCGGGTGATTGGATGACCGCCGTGCCGTGGCTGGCGGGGACGATCGCGTTTCTAGTGGTGTTGCTGCTCGTTCCGGTCGTCCGATTTCTCTGCTCCCGTCTTCATTTATTCGATTTCCCGGGGCCGCTGAAAATTCATACGCGGCCCATCCCGCGGCTCGGAGGTGTCGCGCTCGCGTTCGCGCTGATTGCAGGAGTGGCCGCAGTGCGCACTCCGATTGCACGATCCACATGGCTTTTATTCGCAGCGTTTATTCTCGTCTGGTTTTCCGGCCTGGTTGACGACCTTCGCGCCCTGCATCCGGCGCTTCGCCTTGTGGTTCATTTCATTGCGGCGGCGCTGCTTTGGTATGCGGGCTGGGGAATATCCCTCTTCGGCAATACGGCGGGGAACGCAGCGGCGACATGCCTGTTCGTAGTGTTTTTTATCAATGCGTTCAATTTTCTAGATGGCGCCGACGGAATTGCCGCGGGTGTCTCAGCGCTGCTCGCGATCGGCTACATCGCCGCGCTGGGCAGCGCGCAAGGCGAGCTCGCAAGTGCCATCGCGTGGAGCCTGCTAGGAGCGTGCCTCGCTTTTCTCCTTTTCAACTTCCCGCCCGCAAAAATATTCCTCGGGGATTCCGGGAGCGCGCTGCTTGGGTTTCTGGCCGCGTTTCTGGGGCTGGCGCTCTACCGGGGCGCAAGCGTGACGCCGGCACAATCACGGCTGCTATTTCCGCTGCTCGTGGCGGCCCTGCCGCTCGTCGACGCTTCGCTCGCAGTGCTTCGCCGCACACTCCGTGGAACGTCGCCGCTCTACGGAGATCGATTCCATTTCTA